>NZ_AANO01000015.1 GCF_000153045.1 Synechococcus sp. WH 5701 | reverse complement strand
ACAGCGCACTGGCGTGGTTGGGAACAGTGCAGGGAAGGTCGTTCCCCCCAATCAACTTCACCCCTTTGCGGTCCACGGTCTGTCCCGGCACCGTATCCGCACAATTGCCACCCTGGGACACGGCTAAATCCACAACAACGGCACCAGGGCGCATGCGATCGAGCATGTCTTCACTGATCAAACGGGGGGCACGACGGCCCGGCACTTGGGCGGTACAGATCGCCACATCGGCCTCAGCCAATTGGTCAGACAATTGCTGACGCTGCGCAGCGAGAAAAGCATCAGAAGCCTGCTTGGCGTAGCCACCGGATTCAGCAGGCTTGTCGTCCGTTTCTGGCGGCTCGATAAAGCGAGCGCCGAGGGATTCCACCTGTTCCTTCACAGCGGGCCGAATATCACTCACGTACACCACCGCTCCGAGACGGCGGGCCGTGGCCACCGCCTGCAACCCAGCCACTCCAGCGCCAAGAATCACCACCTTTGCGGGCTGCACCGTGCCAGCAGCCGTCATCAGCATCGGGAAGTAGCGATCCAAGGCAGAGGATGCCAACAGCACCGATTTGTATCCAGCGATATTCGCTTGGGATGACAACGCATCAGCCGACTGAGCACGGCTGATTCTTGGCAGCAGCTCTAGGGACATGGCCGACAGGCCTCCCTGTTGAAGGGTCGTCGCTAACGCCGCGTTGGCATAGGGCGCCATCAAACCCACCACCAACGCCCCCTGATGCAGACGACGCAAGTTCTCTGACGTGGGTGGCTGAACACAGAGAAGGATGTCGGCTTGAGACCAGGTACTGGCATCTCCAACCGCAACCAACGCTGCACCCTGTTCGGAATAGGCGGCATCTAGATAACCCGATGCCACACCGGCACCGCACTCAACCGAGACCGAACAGCCGAGCGAAATAAATTTTTTGACCGTGTCGGGCGTTGCCGCGATCCGGGTTTCCCCCGGTGTCGACTCCACCGGTATCAGAAGTCTGGGCAAGGCGAACACATCCACCGACCCAATCAAGATTACGAGGTCATCATCTTGAGATCCGCAGGATTGTTGAAGAACGCGGCCGAAAGCCTTTGGTGTGGCTAGTTCAAGAGAACATCTCGTGTTTTGTATGGGTCTCAGCGCAATCGAATGTCCTGATGGCGTTTGCCACAGCCACCACGGTGGCCACGCTGTGGAACGCGAAACGATGAAATCATCCCTGCAGAACCATGGCAAGGACTGGTGCGAACGCCTGGCTGAGCGGATTTATGAGATGTCGGTCGATACGTTCTCTCAAAGCGTGATGCCCAGCCTGCATGCTTCGGGCTGGCAGCGTCGCCATCTGGACTGGGAGTTCAAACTCGCCGAAAACGACTCCGAACCCGATCAGACCCTGGTCGACGGGATCATTAATGCCACCGAAAGCTTCCTGCGCAGCAGTGAAGTGCACCGCTTGTTCATCCAAGAGCTGGTGCAGGGCACGTTTGCCGAGGCGAGTGAAGACGAGCTTCGTGTTCAAGCCGTTCGCACCCTCGTCGAAAAAGAACTCATCGCAATGCTCGAAGAGCGGCGCCAGGAGCTGCTCGACAGGGTGGCCCATCAACTGATGGACGCGGCCAAGGGGGACTTCGAGGCTGCACGTCACGCCACAGAAGATGCGCTCGATGAAGTTGAACGCTTGGTGTTGAACCACGCCGACGCCCTTTGAACCGCTGGTTGGCTTGACTTGAAAGGGGCGGCCTGCCGATCAGAAGGTCTAGGGCGGCCCCTAGAGGTGCCAAAGCCGTTCGAAATCGTTAAAAAGACTCATCTTCTTCAGGAACACCATCAGCGCCTGCAGCTTCAATCTTCCGGCTCACACCGGATCGGCATCGATCCAACCGCGCGAATGGCAGCAACATCTAATTCAGTTGTTGCGCCGCCGACTGGATCAACTTTCCAGTGGCTCATTCACGGCTGACCTTGGCGACATTCTTGTGTTCGCCGGACCTGGAGCAGGCAAAACCCTCGGGGCACTCCTGGGTTTTTCCAGCATGCGGCGCGACGGACATCTGGATCAATTTGTGGTGTTCTGCCATCGAACATCAATCCTGGAGCAGTGGAAGCAAGCGGCGTCCGGGCTTGGTTTACGCCTGGAGGAATGGCCCTGCACGGCTGCGGCGGCGAAAGCGGCTGATGGACTGTTGGTGACCTATCAGGGAGCTGGGCGTCAGCTCCAACCACTACAAGAACAACTCGGACAACTTCAAGCTGATCGCTGCATGGCGATTGCCGATGAGGCACACCACCTGGGGCTGGATCCAGATGACCCCAAGGCACCGGCATGGGGTCAAACCTTCCAAGCGCTGACAGAAGCCTTCAAGTTGCGAGTCGGCCTGACTGGAACACCATTCCGGGCCGACAACCTTGGCTTCTGTGCAGCCCGCCGCATTCGCGTTGTGCAAGACGGCATGGTGATGGAGCAAATATGTCCTGATCTATGCGTCGAACCGAGAGACCTGATCGCCGCTGGAGACGTGCGACCTCTCGAATTTCGCTTTCAAGACGGATGGGTGGAGCACAGTCGAGAAGGGATGCCCGATCGCGACGTGTCACCCCTGTCGGCCGAACATCGGGAAAGCTGGCGAGCCCGCAACCTTCGCCGCGCCATCCGCTTGGCCGATAGCAGCAGCATCGGTCAACAGGTGTTGCTGCGAGCGCAACGCAAGTTGACGGACATGCGGCAAAGCCATCCTGATGCAGCGGGACTTGTGATTGCCAGGGATATTGATCATGCAGAAGCCATCGCAACACTGCTGAGGGAAGACGGCAATCGCGTGGAGCTCGTGCATTCCCAAAGCCCACAGGCTGCAGAGCGTCTCCATGGATTTCAGGGCGGCACGGCCGACTGGCTCGTCAGCATCGATATGTGTGCTGAGGGTTTTGATGCACCACGACTGAGGGTTGTGGCCTACCTCACCACCGTGGTCACCCGAAGTCGGTTTGTTCAAGGCATCACTCGGGCGGTTCGAATGACGGCAACCCTTGCGGCAACGGAAACCATCCCCCGCGCACCCTCCTTTGTTTTTGCTCCAGCTGATCCACGACTGATGGAGTACGCCCGTTCCTGGTCGATCGCAGAGCCCTACGTTTTACGTCCGCGCGAGGAGGCCGAAGCGGATGA
>NZ_AANO01000016.1 GCF_000153045.1 Synechococcus sp. WH 5701 | reverse complement strand
GCATCGATACGCTTCAACAAGCCCTCAACCGACTGTTGAGGGCTAATGCCACTTGGGTTGTAATTAATCATCCGGGTCGCCACCAAGCCTGGATGGAGAATGACGACAGCGATGCCCTGCGGCTTGAGATCAATTGCTAATGACTTACCGGCAATATTTAAAGCAGCCTTCGACATTCGATATCCATAGGATCCACCAGAAGAGTTGTCAGCAATGGAACCCATACGACTGGTCATCAGCGCAATCCAAGACCCTGATGAAAGGTTGGAAGTTAGGGCACTGACAAGCCGCAAGGGAGCCAGCGCATTGATCTCAAACTGCTGGCGGATGGCCTCGACATCCAAATTGTTTAATGCATTCGAGTGCAAAATCCCAGCGTTGAGGATTACGCCATCAAGGCATTGACTTTGAAGACGAGACATTAGTTCATCTAGTGCAGACGCCTCAGTGAGCTCGATTCCAGCTTCAATTTGTACCCCCAAAGAGCCGAGTTCTCGACTGGCTTTACGGCAGACAGCAATAACGTGGTCACCACGGATACTCAATTGTCGGCAATACTCCAGTCCAATTCCGCGATTTGCACCCGTCACGAGAACAGTTGCCATAGCTGATCGATTGAACTTGCAGCATTCTCCCCTGACGCCGTCTTGCAATCATGGATGGAACGATCAGAACAACACAATGACCAGATCAGGAGATGACACGGGGAATGAGAAAACCTTTGATCCACTTTCGATGATTGAAATGTGGCAAGACCTTCACAAACTGATGGAGCAATGGTCGGCCAAGTACGGAACAACAACAGATTTAGCCGCAACAGCCTTTCGAGAATTTGCAGAATCACTATCCAACCAACCACCATCACACCGGAAAAATAATTGAGCCGACGAATCGATAAAAAATCAAATAATGAAAAAGCGAAGAGCTTAGTCGTTCAAAACGCAGCATTAGAATGAACCCTTATAAAGCTAGGTTTAAGATGGCAGAAAATATTTATGCAAATTCAACAGATCACAATCACTGAAATATACTATTGGCAAATACAAAGACTTATTAGCAAATAAATCCGGTAAGCAACCAAATGCGGCGAACTCGATCAAATCAATTAGGAGACACATTACGAACTTAAATATCCACAACACAAAAAAACGGCAATCAAATCATCCCATTTGTCGATAATTAGTAATAACGACCAGGATATTCGCCAGGATGATCGACGCGATCGATCGTGACCCCGTATTCAGTGCGACCAGACGCCAACAAGAGTTGAGCACCCGTTACCGCAAAACCATTGTCCTGGGCAATGAGAGCAACCTCATCGGCCGTGATACAAGCTCTCACTTGCGCCTGCAACCTTGAATCTCGACCCAAGAGCTGAAAAAACCGTGCAAGCTCCATACCAGAATCATCAGTCATAACAACGAATCAAAGGCGAGGAGAAACGGACTGAACCGCAGAAATCCTAAGCAGTCGTAGCAAAGCTTAGAAAAACTTTATTTCTTCGCGATAGTCATATCGAACTAAAACATTCTCTAGCGAACACGCGCCCATTAGACCTAAACCTGAAGTCAGAGCACAAGATCAAATGTCGTTTATCAGCCGGATCTGCGCAACGTCGAAGGGATCAACCATTGATGCCGTTGGCAACGGCCGGTATCGGGTCTGCAACAAACAATCCCAATGCTCAGAAGTCACTGGACTGTGGCAGGCCTATGAGGCACTACGTATGCAGGAACAACGAATCAACTGAATGGACAAGAGGTAAGCGACAACGAGATGGCAAACAACTAACGCGTGCCATTGGAAGCTGTAGATGAATAACGACAGTCCAACGTAAAGATTGACCGAGGCACGCACCACAACAAGAACCCAACCGATCTGATCCATCGGGCTATCGCTACCCAATCCAATCCACCTGCATCCCGAACGAAGCTCTCAACAGTGGCTAGAGAATCGACCGTGCGTCAAAATTTCCTACCACAAAACTTGCTCAAACACCAGAAATCAGAGAAAAGAAGACACAAGCGTTTACATGGTGATAGTCTCAGCACTTCACGTACCGGGATGCGATGTACACGATTGATAAGGCACGTCAGATTTTTCCTGATACACAAACGGCCGACGCTGTACCCGCAATCACAGCTCGTTTCAAGCTCCTAAGCGCTGAAGACCAACTGGCGTTGATCTGGTTCGCCTATCTAGAGATGGGGCAGACGATTACTGTCGCCGCTCCTGGCGCAGCGAGAATGGCTTTAGCCAAGCCAACGCTCGACGAGATCGTCGCCATGAGCTTTGACGAGCAGACAAAGGTGATGTGCGACCTAGCAAGCAAAATCAACGCACCGATCTCGACGCGTTACGCCTTCTGGTCGATCAACGTGAAACTTGGTTTTTGGTACGAGCTCGGAGAACTGATGCGAGGCGGAAAAGTAGCGCCTATCCCACCTGGCTACAAGCTTTCAGCCAACGCATCCTCAGTTCTCGATGCGGTTAAAAAAGTTGAGCAAGGTCAACAAATTAGCTTGCTCCGTAATTTTGTTTCCGATATGGGTTTCGACCCAGACGTGGTCGACGATAAACTTGTAGCTGAGCCAATTGTTGCTCCAACACCAGAGAGTGAAAGGGAAAAGATATTCATCCCTGGTGTACTCAATCAAACCATCCTAAGTTATATGGAGCTCTTGAACTCCAATGACTTCGACCAATTAATTGAACTATTCCTAGAC
>NZ_AANO01000017.1 GCF_000153045.1 Synechococcus sp. WH 5701 | reverse complement strand
TGGCTTTTGTTTCCGCTCTTGTTCTCGGACAAGTCGCCCTTGGCATCACCACATTCCGTTTGGGCTTGTCCCAGCCCTACGTCACGATTTCCCACCAACTTTTGGCGGCCCTGCTGGTGGCCGTCCTTGCGGCCCTTGCCGCTCGATGTCCCGATCAACCCCCTGTCCATTCTCCCGTCGTTGTTGACGGAACCACCCTGGAGACCTGTCATGGCTGAAGTCACCGCGACTGTTTCTCTGACCCGGGCGGATGTTGTTCCGTCCCGCAAGCGCGTCAAATTGCCGGCTTGGCTTGAGGTCGCCAAACCGCGACTCATTCCACTGCTGTTGGCGACCACCCTTGGTGGAATGGCCCTCACGGAGGGTTGGCCCCTCTCCTCTCCACGATTGATCTGCACCCTCGGTGGAGGGGCGTTGGCTTCAGCTGCGGCGGGTGTGCTCAATTGTCTTTGGGAGCAGGACTTGGACGGTCGCATGAACCGCACAAGTGGCCGCGCTCTCCCCTCCGGGAGGCTGTCCCCAACCACCGCATTTATAGGTGCCATTGCTTGCACATTGGTGGCGGCCATGCTGTTGGTCAGTGGTGTGAATTGTCTGGCCGCGGGCCTCTCGTTATTGGGTTTGTGCAGTTACGTGCTGCTCTACACCGCGCTGCTCAAGCCGCGCACCACCCAGAACATCGTGGTTGGTGGTGTCGCTGGTGCGATTCCTCCTTTGGTTGGAGCTGCAGCGGCCACGGGACATATCGGTTTGGGGGGATGGTGGTTGTTCGCGTTGGTGATGGTGTGGACTCCGGCTCACTTTTGGGCCTTGGCCCTGTTGCTTCGTGAGGATTACCGCGCCGTCGGCATCCCGATGTTGCCTGTGGTGAAAGGACCGGTTGTCACCGCACGGGCCATCAGCCGCTACGGGTGGGCAACGGTGTTGCTCAGTGGATTCGGAATTTTGGCGCTGCCAACGGGTGGCTTGTTCTATGGCTTGATGTTGCTGCCTTACAACAACCGATTGCTGCAACTCGTGCATCGCCTTGCTGCTGATCCCGACAGCCTCACAAATGCCAAAGGTCTTTTTCGCTGGTCGATTCTCTATTTATTCGGCATCTGTCTTCTTTTGATCTTGAGTCGTTCAGCTTTGGCGGCTCACCTGGATCAGCAGATGATTGCCTTGATGATGCAGATGGGTGTTGGCTGAAATTTTTCCTAGATTTCCATTTGATTTAGGTCCATGACCCCGACGTTGCCCGATGGCGATGATTGAACTGAGGCAGCTGTCTAAGACCTATGGAGCGGTCACCGCCCTCAGCAATCTTGATCTGAGCGTCCCCGAGGGTTGTCTCTACGGTCTCCTGGGCCCCAACGGAGCTGGAAAGACCACGACATTGAGGATTCTGGCAACTCTCTTGGCGCCTGATCGTGGTTCTGTTCAGGTGGATGGAGTTGATGCGTTGAAGCATCCCCGGGAGGTTCGTCGCTTGCTGGGTTACGTCGCTCAGGAAGTGGCGATCGACAAGATTCTCAGCGGTCGTGAGCTTCTTCAGCTCCAGGGAGACCTCTACCACTTGAAGCGGACTGATCGTGATCATCGAATTGACGATTTGATCGATCGTCTCGGAATGGACCCGTGGATTGACCGACGCTGCGGCACCTATTCCGGTGGGATGCGCCGCCGACTCGATTTGGCAGCTGGGCTTTTGCATCGCCCGCGTCTTCTCATTTTGGATGAACCCACCGTGGGTTTGGACATTGAAAGTCGAAGTGCGATTTGGCAGTTGCTGAACCAACTTGTGGAAGCTGGCACCAGCGTGTTGCTCAGCAGCCATTACCTCGAGGAGATCGAAGCGCTAGCCGATCGGATGGCGATCATCGATGCAGGGGCGGTGATCGCCGAGGGAACCCCAACAGATCTCAAGCAACGCTTGGGGGGAGACCGTGTGACGCTGCGCGTTCGTGAGTTCAGTGATGCCCAAGAGGCTGCCCGGGTTCGATCTGTGTTGGAACCGGTTGAAGGCGTTCGACAGGTGGTGATTAATCGAGCGCAGGGCTTCTCACTCAATTTGGTGATCGAAGGGGAGTCGGTGATTGAGCGTCTTCGTCACTCGCTGGAAGGTGCTGGTCTTCCTGTGTTTGCACTCGCACAAAGTCGACCAAGCCTCGATGACGTTTACCTTCAAGCCACCGGTCGCACCCTGATGGATGCTGAGCTGGCCATTGCTGGTCAGCGGGACATCAAGCAGGAAAAGCGTCAATCCATGCGATGAGCTGATTCGATGACTTCCCCACTCCCCTCGATGCCTCCGTCAGCTCAGGATCCTGGTGCTCTGGCAGAGCTCACCCAAGAAACCCTGGCCTTAACGCGCCGTCTGTTTCTTCAACTTGTTCGCCGTCCATCCACTCTGGTGGCTGGTGTTTTGCAACCACTGATTTGGTTGATTTTGTTTGGAGCCTTGTTTGCGAATGCTCCAGAAGTCTGCTCCCGGGTGG
>NZ_AANO01000018.1 GCF_000153045.1 Synechococcus sp. WH 5701 | reverse complement strand
GCCTTGGCGGCGATCAGCTGCGCAATCTTGTTGCCCTCGAGGACACCTAACCATGAACACAAACAGCAACCACAACAACACCGGCATCACCGCCATTGGCGATGACGGCTTAGGGCAACAGCCTTGGTGGGTTGAGCAATGGATGGAGCTGATCAACGGCTACCGATTCAAGAAACGCCTCGAACGCGCCTGGGGCTATGCCCGCGAGGGCAACGTCACCTCCATTCGCTTCGAGGGACGCCGGGTGCATGCGCGGGTGCAGGGCACCGATGAAGAGCCCTACAAAGTGAAACTTTGGCTCGATGTTCTCAATGATGAGGACTGGGGCTATGTGCTCGAGGCACTCACCCAAAAAGCACGCTGGTCCGCTCAACTGTTGGCTGGGATCATGCCGTCCGACATCGAACGGGCCTTCGCTGCCAGTGGCAAACGCCTGTTTCCGTTCAAACTTCAAGAGGTGCGCAGCGAGTGCAGCTGCCCAGACAAGGCCAACCCCTGCAAGCACATCAGTGCGGTGTACTTCCTGATGGGGGATCGCTTCAGCGAGGACCCCTTCGTGCTGTTCCAGCTCCGAGGACGCAATCGCTCAAAGCTGCTGGAAGACTTAGCCGAAAAACGACGTAAAGCGCTGGCGGCCATGGTGAAAACCAACGCCATCGGCAAGCAAAAGGCCGCCTCCATTTCAAAGAAGGCTCCTGAGGAAACCACGGCCACCCCCGCCCATCCCGCCGTGCTTGATCCGGCCCTTTGGTGGCATTACAACCGCAGCCTCGACGGCGATCTGGTTGTGGTGACGGCGGCACTCGAAGGTGACACGGGCCTCGATGCCGCCGGTGAATTGCCCCTCGCCGAAGACCCGCGATTTCCAGAGGCCCGCAACACATTCCTCGGCAACCTCAAAGCCCACGGGCAAGCCAGTGGCCAACGGGGGATGCTTTCAGCCATGGGAGCCGGCAGCTGAATTAAGCGTTCCTGCCCACCAGCCATGGCATTCGAGCCCCCCTGGGTATGTACGAACCAACAGGGCCTGGTGGGACAGCTGCTGCAGTCCCACCAACGGGCCTTCCAAACGCCACTGATTGCTTCGCCTCGACGGCAACCATCCCTGCGCCTGAGCTGTCAGGAACTATTCGCCTGCGGGTTCCCTGTGCTGGCCCATGACGGCAGCCCAGAACCGAAGCTCACCTATGCCAATGCCGCTGCTCTAGTCCTATGGGATGCCCCATGGGCTGAGCTGGTGGGACTGCCATCACGCCTCACCGCTCCAACCGCCGAACAAGCCGAACGCTCCCTTGCCCTCAGCAAAGCCAAATGCGAAGACGCCATCAAGGGCTATAGCGGAATCCGCATCAGCCGCAAAGGGAGACGATTCATGATTCAAAACGCCCGAATCTGGACCCTTTGGGATCAACACCAACACGCCTGTGGTCAAGCCGCAAGCTTCAGCAATTGGTGGTGGATTTGAAGCCGTTCGGTTTCAACGACACCTGAGAGTAGCAACCGAACCAAGTCGTATAGACCGAATCAAATCAGACGGTTCTTACGCTCCTCGTTCTCATCAAGACCACGCAGATTGCTGTGGCGGGCAAACAACCAAGTCCGCAGATGTTCAACTCTTCGGACCAAAAATCATGATCACTCTTCGTCAATCACCCTTCGAACTGTTCGAGCGACTGGAGCAACAAGTGGCCACCGCGGAGCGCGTGCCCCACGCCGAAATCCTGGAAGCCGAATCCACTTACACCGTACGCCTGGAACTACCTGGCGTGGACCACGACTCGATCGACATCAAGGCCACAGACCGCAACCTTGTGATTACTGCCGAACGCCCTTCTACCCCTGACGCCGACAGCCTTTCCCCAGTGCTCAGCGAATTCCGCACTGGCACTTGGAGCCGGAGCTTCCGCTTCCCCCATAGCCTCAACAGAGAGCAGCTGAAGGCCAGCTATCGCGACGGCATCCTGGAGATCACCGCTGGAAAAGCGGTCGAACACACCAGCGTGTCGGTGCAGATTGAAAAGTGATTTTCAAGGATCAATTCATGAAGATCAAGGGATAACTTTCACGCCCTAAGACGATTCCATCTTCACCACAGGAAACGCACCAAAACGAACGGATCCCACCCCCGCTTCCACGGGGGTTTTTGATTGGATCCATATCTGAATCGATCACTCATTAAGCACCAACCCCGAAAAAGGCATTAGCAATAAACAGCAAGCTGAAGACAAGAAAGAACAGCAAGCCAAACCAACACAATCCACGCATCACCGGTCCATAACGATGCTCAACCGGAACGAGACTGCTGTTGATCGTGTCCATCGCCATCCAGGCGAACAGAGGAGCGGACAGAAAACTGCCGGTCATCGCGCCAAAGACGAAGTCCTTCACACCAATACCGCCG
>NZ_AANO01000019.1 GCF_000153045.1 Synechococcus sp. WH 5701 | reverse complement strand
TTTCTGTAGGGCCTGATTGGTTTGTGCTAAGTACCAGCGAAGGCTGTAGCAGCGGGAACAATCTCGATCAATCAACTGAGAAAGATACGTTTGTATTGATCGAAGATTTATCGGCGTTACATGCCGGAGTTAAGGCCACTCAAGGCTCATTCTCTCTTCCATTTGATGGTTGGCTAGTGAAGGGTGGAGAACGTATTTCCGTTGAAGCAGCCACAGTCGCTGGTGACATTCGTACGGTTTTAAATTCAATTCTTCACTTAGAAACCAACTGCGAGATTACCCATCGTGGTGTTTCTCCCCATGTTTGGGTTGAAGGTTTATCGATTACTGGCGAAGCATAAGAACAGCTTCCATCAACTATGAAAATCCTCTATTGGGGTACACCCGATTATGCAGTGCCGACCTTACTTGCATTGCATACTGCAGGTCATGAGATCGTTGGTGTTGTAACCCAGCCAGACCGCCGGCGGGGACGAGGAAAACAATTATTGCCTTCAGCTGTAAAAGTTTGTGCACAGTCACTTGGGTTGTCTGTTTATACCCCAGAACGAATCAAGATAGATACTGATTGTCAAAATGAGTTAGCCAATCTCAAGCCAGACATCTCGGTCGTTGTGGCGTTTGGTCAAATTCTTCCGAAATCGGTCCTTGAACAACCACCCCTCGGGTGTTGGAACGGCCATGGTTCACTTTTACCGCGTTGGAGAGGTGCCGGTCCGATTCAGTGGGCGTTGTTAGAAGGTGATTCTGAAACAGGCGTCGGGATTATGGCCATGGAAGAAGGATTGGATACTGGACCAGTCCTACTCGAGCAACGGATTCCAATTTGCCTATGTCAAAACGCTGAGACCCGTCGCAATGGAATTAAGTCAGCTCACAGCAAAGCTCATGGTCGAAGCTATGGACTTAATTTTCAAAGCCGGAATGGGAAGCGAGGCCGAACGTTTAATTCGGTTAAATGTTCAGAATCAAGGGCAAAAGTCCAGTTACGCCAGGATGCTTAAAAAAGATGATTTTCAAATTAATTGGAACGACTCAGCCCTCCTTACCCACAGAAAGGTGATGGGTTTGTATCCCAGTGCCTATACGATCTGGCGTAATAAACGATTAAAATTGACAGACACTGAGCCATTGATTGAGCGCTTTAGGGACGAGATTTCAGCGGATGCACGGGTATTGCTTGGACAATGGTCCACCGGAGGAGATCAACCTGGAACTGTTTTGGCTTGTATCAATCATGTGGGAATTGTTGTGAGCACTAGCGGATGCCCAATTCTTATACGCGAAGCACAGCTGGAAGGCAAAGGGAGAAGTCGAGCTCAGGGTTTGATACAGCAATTAGACGCATCGACTGGGGATACGTTTCAGTAATGAACAGTCATTGATCTTATTTGTTTTCAGTGTATAGATTTTTTGCCTGCTCCCATACATAATTAAGATCAGCATCTGGAAGGATAAGAAATTCTGGATTGGTAGAGCTCAGCCATTCTCGTTTGCCCTGCTGAGAAGAGTCGGAAAAAAAATAGTCTGGAGAGGCAAGCACCCTAAATTTTAAAAACTCCAGGAGTTTGGCTCGTAGTCGGCAACCATCAATGAGTTGCATGCATCCATCAGCTGTCTGGATTTGGAGCGGAGTCCCAGATCCTAATTTTTCCAATCGTGGTGCAAGGATTTCTAGGATGGAGGCTGATTGCCAGTGCCGTATTTTTGTTTCGGGATGTGGATAATAAATTAATCCATTTGTTTGGCCACCATCCGACATACGTATCTTGATATTCCAAAAGGAAAATGTTTCAGGAGGATGTAGCTCGGTCCAAAACATATTCTCAAATTTATAGTCGGGATTCTGTAGAACAATCTCTAGGGGCTTAAAACAGAGATTAATTGTTCCGTGCCAGTAGGCCGACAAATCCAATCCAAGCCTTTTAAACAATGGAGATTGAATTGCAATTGTTCCTTTCGTATACGCGCACTCAGAATTCACACCAGAAGCTACCCCATGACCTTGTCGAACGACACCCTCAAACCATCCATTCATCATGTCTAACGAGCCTCAAAATGACTGCATTCTCCACAAGGCCCATCAGGCCAAACAACGCATCGCAAAAGAGGGCTTAGAGCATTAAACCGACATGTCGGATCACCAATGACCCATCCATGGCGCCAATATTTGGCATCCACTGGACGGGACTGGGGTTTAACAACAAGGGCAACAGCAGAAAGTTGATATGCCCCCCCTTTGAGGGAATATCGATGCTGTCTTTGCATGATCAAATAGCATATGCCATCCAATTCAAGCCATGAACCAGGATGGGGTGGATCATCCAATTGAACCCGGTTCAAAAGGGTTCCGCTCCCTGCATCTCTAAGCTCAACCAGCATGGCGAGG
>NZ_AANO01000020.1 GCF_000153045.1 Synechococcus sp. WH 5701 | reverse complement strand
CGCAGCCAGTAGTGGCCGACTTGCCGTTCTTCATCGGGATTCGCAATGGCACCCGCCTCAAGCTCATGCATGGCGGTGAAGGCGCGATCCATCGCTGGTTGCAACGCCTCAAGCTCAGAAGCATTGAGGTGCATTCGGCTGACATCCAGCCACAAACCAAGATCGTCGTGATACCAAAGGAGATCACAAAACCGCTGCCATTGAATCTGAGCGTCGCTAGCGCTGAAATCCGGAAAGCTCACGGGGGAGTTGCTGCTGATATCTGCTGAAGCTATCCAGGATCTGACGAAATGCGCACTTTCTTGGACACCCCGGGTAGTTTCATCCGAGTTCCTTCGCATTTGGCCTTCCTCCTCAATGCCTGATCGTCTGCGCTTTATCGCTGCAGGAGCCTGTGCTGCCGTAGTTATCGGACTGGGCTTCTTCCGCACTACGCCAGGCATCGACGTGCAACCAGGCCAGAGGCAATCCACGCTGGAAGGGAATCTCAATCCGGCCGATTTCAGCGTTGAGGAATTGCAAATCCTCCAACGACGTTTCGGCGTGCATGGCCCCCAGACACCTCTGGCCCAGCTCTTCACCGATGGGATGGATCAACTGCAACCCCTGCGGTTGCGAACCCTTGACCGTCTCCAAGCACTCAAGCCAGCCATCCTTCGTGAATCGGCAAGGCATCGCGTGAATCCGATGTTGGTGACGGCAATTTTGTTCGATGAAATACAACATTCCAAACCAGGGGAAGGGTTGCCGTTTATTGCCCATTCGGGCTTGGTTAAAACCCATGGACCTGCCCAACTCGGCATCAGCGAATTAATTCATCAAAAGAAACTCTCCCCACAGCCCACGGCGGATGAAATTGCTTGGGCACGGGATCAATTGTTGAATCCAGAACAAAACGTGCGGCTCTTAGCTGGAAAACTGCAACGACTGAAGCGTGAGTTAGGCCTCTCACCCCATGAGGTGCTCCAAGCCAGCCGCTCTTATCTGGACGCAAAAGCAATTGCAACCCTCAGCTACTTACACAACGGCAAACTCGACTACCCGGCAAGAGTGCTGCGTTACATGCAAGACCCGGAACTGCATGGCCTGATCTACTCGGCTCGAGCTCCAGCTCGAGCCCATTTCATTTAGGGGTGTCGAACTGACAATCTCTCTCAAGGGACACAAAGATCTCCCAAAGCAGCAAGTCGCCCCTGCAAGGCTGACCAATCGAAACTACGCGGATCGGCTCGTTCACCGCCAATATCCACATGACGATGAGTGGTGACTGAGGTTGGGGAGAGATTGAATGCTTTCATCCATCCGGATAACACCAGCGCCAAGGCGTCGTATTGCTGAGACGAATAGCCACTGTGGCCAGAACCACCGTGCGCACCACTGGATGGCGTTTCAAGACTCAGGTGAAGAGCGAAATTATTGACCGATCCCTTAAGCCTTTTATTCGTAATGGCCCATTCCCCAAGGAAGGCTGAATAGCCGGCTCCATAGGCCCGCATGAGTGGGTCTACCAGGTCGAGGACACGACCATCCCGACTAATGAGGGTGTGGTAACTCACTTGGTCTTCATCTCTGGGGTGCGGCGTTTGAAAGGTGTTCACAGCAGAACTCACTGAATACACCGTTTCATGCAAAACAATCACCCGAGGAGAGGGATCGAGGCGACGACCAAAAGCGTCTTCGCTGAAGCGCTTGCCAAAATTGGTTGAATCAATGGGCACAAATGTGCGCCACGAACCTGAACGCTTCTGGAGGGTTAGCAACCGGGATCGAATGCCTTTATCGATGCTCGAGCATTGGCGAGCCAACGGCGAACGCCACGAACGGGAAAGGGGTGCGACTGGCACAGATCCAAGCGGAGACGGCTTGCGCTTAGTGCCCTTGTCCTCACTCACCTGGTCGAGTAATTCCAACAACGAAGGACGATCAAAAACAAGCGAGAGCATCCGGCCATCAATCAGCGACCAACCCAGCACGACAAAACCGATTGAGCCAATGGCAAGTGCTGACAGAGCAGTTTTTTGATGACGTCGTAAAAGCGAAAAAGGTTGCTCTCGGCAACGGTTCAGAAAGTTTTGAACCATTGCTCTCGTAAGGCCAATTGATTGGATGACGCCTGAGGATCGAAGTCCAAGCGCCAAGACTCAATGGCCGTTTCGGGCTGTAGGAGCGTTTCTTTCATCAACCCCCGCCGCACAAAAGACACCTGAACTTCAGAACAGTTACGCATGAGATCAGCAACGGCTTCGATGCATCGGACACGGAAGCCATTGATCGCCAGGATTTCGTCCCCAACAACCAAGTTGGCCCTCA
>NZ_AANO01000021.1 GCF_000153045.1 Synechococcus sp. WH 5701 | reverse complement strand
CTCACAAAAAATCAGACTCAACAATTCGTGGCCGTCACCACGCGGGGGGCATGGTTTGGCATTGGTGCCATGGTGCTTCTTTGGATCACGGTGCGCTTTATCGGACCAGCGGCTGGATGGTGGACGCTGTCAGACATGCCCTGACCACCTGCTGCACCGGAGCAGCCGCCCCATCAACCACGAATCAAAAGAAAACCTTTAGGATTGAGTCTACTTAAGACTCGGCCATGTTTCCTCGGCTTGCGGAGCATTACAAGTCCGTTGTACAGGATCTAGTTATGAGTCTTCAGGCATTAACGAAAAGCCTGAAAAGCACTGGAACTAACGCCACTTGTTATTCATGCGGGGATGGCCGAGATGGCCATGGAGCCTCCTTTGTTGCAGAGATTGGAGAGGGGCACATGGTGCGCTTCCTGGTTTCCGATTTCGGCATTAGCTGGGTTGAGTCCAGGAATGGAAGGGAGCTCGTCAAGCTGGAAGGAGCAGAGGCCATCCATGAGCTCCAACGAATGGCCGACCTCGTACAAATGAGCCAAGGCGCCATCGCGGCACCAATGGCTCAAACGGCTTAAACGAACTTAAGCAGCAGCGTTGGCTCCTTTCGTTTCGACCGGCTTATCCGATGCAGCCTTTGCCCCAGCTGGCGCCAAAGACTTCACCGTATTAGCGGTGACTTCAGTGCCCTCACTGAGCTTTTGACGCACCAACGTTTCAATCGTGGTTGCAGCTTCGGGGTTCTGTTCCATCCAAACGATGGTGTTGTCGCGACCTTGGCCAATGTTGTCGCCTTCGTAGCTGTACCAAGCACCTTTACGAACCACCACGCCGGTTTCTTCTGCAAGATCCAGCAGACAACCAAGCGTACTGATGCCGCGTCCGAACAAGATATCGAATTCCGCGATACGGAATGGAGGCGCAACTTTATTTTTGGCCACTTTCACCTTGGCTCGAATTCCAAACTCCTCTGTGCCCTTTTTCAGAGTTTGAATTCGCCGTATATCAAGACGAACTGATGCATAAAACTTCAGAGCGTTACCACCAGTGGTGGTCTCAGGATTTCCATACATCACCCCAATCTTCAAACGCAACTGGTTCAAGAAAATCACCGTGCAACCAGACTTGCCGATGTTTCCTGTGATTTTTCGCATCGCCTGACTCATCAGACGCGCCTGACTGCCAACGGAGACATCTCCCATCTCACCCTCGATCTCTGAGCGAGGGGTTAAGGCAGCCACAGAGTCGATCACCACAATGTCGACAGCAGCAGAACGAACGAGCTGGTCAACAATCTCCAGTGCCATCTCACCGGTATCCGGCTGGGACACCAAAAGATTTTCAACATCAACGCCCAGGGATGCCGCGTAATGGGGATCAAGTGCATGCTCAGCATCGACAAACGCTGCAACACCGCCACGCTTTTGAACCTCAGCAATCGCATGGAGCGTCAGCGTGGTTTTACCTGAACTTTCAGGGCCATAGATCTCAACTACACGTCCTTTCGGATAACCACCACCGAGGGCCAAATCAAGGGTCAACGCCCCCGTCGAGATGGTTTCCACCCTCATGCGGGAGGCATCACCAAGGCGCATGATTGAGCCTTTGCCGAAGTTGCGCTCGATTTGACCGAGCACCAAATTCAGCGCCTTATCGCGCTCTCCGGAGGAACGAGCATCGGAACCGGGAGCGGTGGTTTTCATGTCAGCAGGCATGGAATCAATCTGAAGCTAAGGAACGAGAGACCCAATGCCACAGAAGCGCCGAATCGTCTCAGATAGTACAAACGTACGTTAACGGCTTATGGCCAGTGCGCTAGGGGTTTGGCAAAAGCAACCAAATCAATCAGCTGGATGCCAGATGGCAATCCAATGAGGTCAGAGGGTTTCAGATAGCCCCATCGAACTAACCAGCACTGAAGAGACTCCAGCCCAGGCGTCGAGCAAACCATTTCCAGCGTTGCGCGCCGATCTTCGATGAAGGAATGGACGCGACGCTGGGTTTGCAAGCGCCGCAACACATCAGGCTTCGCCCCGGCCTCTCGCCCATCCAGGCGCCAAGGCGTCAAAGCGAGACTCTCCAGCAATTCAGCCGTAAAAGCTGCGCTCTTTGTTGTTAAAACCGCCCAATCAACACCCTCACCATCCAGGGATTGCAGCCGCTCCACCAAGCCTGGGAAGGGGCGATGCAACGCCAA
>NZ_AANO01000022.1 GCF_000153045.1 Synechococcus sp. WH 5701 | reverse complement strand
GCACGTAATGGCGCTGACGGATTTCGCCTTGATCCACCAACACGCAACGACGCCAGCTGTTCGCTGCGAGAAGAGGGTCCAAGCGATCGTCGATTTGGGTGGCCTGGCTGATTCCAGCGATGTTGAGGATGTCCGCCACCACGGCTGAGGCGGTGGGTCCAGCCCCGGCCCCTGGTCCGTAAAACATCACGCGACCGATGGGATCGCCTTCCACAAGGATGGCGTTGTTAACGCCATTCACACCCGCTAATGGGTGATCATTTGGCACCAGGGTGGGTTGTACACGAAGCGAGAGGGGTAGGGGCTCCCCAGACGGCTTCATCCGTTCCGCCACAGCGAGCAATTTCACGCCATAGCCCAGCTGTTTGGCGTAATCCACATCACGCCCTTGCAATTGACTGATGCCAGCCGTGGGTATGGCACTGCGTTCGACGCTGCCCCCAAAGGCCAAATTCGCCAAAATCGCGATTTTGTCGGCGGCATCGAGTCCATCCACATCGGCCGCGGGGTCTGCCTCGGCGTATCCCAATTCCTGGGCGTCTTTTAAAACACTCTCGTAAGCAGCGCCTTCATCGGCCATCCGCGTGAGGATGTAATTCGTGGTGCCATTGATGATTCCGCTCACCCGGTTAATCCGGTTCCCCCCCAGGGATTGCTTGAGCGGTTTCAATGATCGGGATGCCACCACCAACGGCGGCTTCGATGAGCACATACACCCCAGCTTTGGCGGCGGCGTCAGCAATTTCTTCGCCGTGACGTGCAATCACCGCCTTGTTCGCGGTAACGACGGATTTTCCGGCGGCGATGGCCTGCAAGATCAAGCTTCGTGCTGGCTCGATCCCACCGATCACTTCCACCACCACATCGACTGCCGGGTCGTTGATCACGACGGCTGGATCGGTTGTCAGGATTTCATTGGGGAGTTCGACAGACCGTGGTCGGTTCAGGTCTCGCACCGCCACGCGCACAAGTTTCAGATCCGCGACAAGGGGATGACGTTCACTCGGGCTTTGCAGGATCGAAGCCACACCGCCGCCAACTGTTCCCAGCCCGAGCAGACCAATTCCGATCCCTGAACCCATTCCCCTTTTAACCCTTAATGACGCGACATTTCATAACTCTATGAATCGGCGGGCGCGATGTTGGGTTGAAGCTGGCGCGCTTGCTCTTGCATGGCGCGCAAAATATTGAGGAAACCGTTGGCGCGGGATGGGGTCAAGCTGGCTTGGAGGCCCGTGGCTGCGATGAATGCAGGGTCGACGGCTTGGACGACTTGTGGACTGAGGCCATTCAGCCCCTGAATCAAGAGAGCCAACAATCCTTTGGTGATCAGTGCGTCGGAATCCCCTTGCCAATGCATCACCCCATCGGCGAGGGTGCCACGCACATACACCTGCGATACGCAGCCCTTCACTTTGATGTCGTCGGTTTGTTGATCGGCCGGAAAGGGCTCCAGCTTTTTTGCCAGCCAGAGCACATATTCATAGCGGCGTTTGGGATCCGTTGTGCCGCCCAAACGTTCCACCATCCGGTCGAGGGTTTCACTGCCGGTGCTGGTGGCCATCCCGTTCGTCAGTCCTTACGACGTTGCACGCTAACCAGAAGCCCGACGAGCACAAGGCTCAACGGCAGGGACACCACCTCATCGAGCTTGACCTGTCCGGCCTGGACTGGCATTTCAAGGTAATCACGATGACCAGGGCCACCGTCGATTTGTAGATCGACGATTCCGTCTTCCACCGTGTCGAGGTCGAGGGTGAGGCGACCAGCTTGATCGGTGCGACCCAACTTTTGGCCTGCGCTGCCATCGGCATTCAGCAGACGGACCACGGCACCTTGCGTTGGTTGTCCATTGGAGTAGCTGCTGCTGAGCTCGAGTTCTCCGTTGAGATAGTTGAGGGCACTTTCGATTTGATGGGCCTGGACTGGGATCCCCCCAAGGCCACCAAACAGCAGGAGAGACGCCAAGACACGAAGCATGGTCTGCGCGATCAGATGACGCTCATGATGCGCTGGGTCTCAACAGCTGACCAGGCCCCTGTTCCGTAATCCAACCGTTAAAGGGCACATCCCAGGAATCCCGCGGCAATGGGGAGAATTGAACACACTGCGACGGCAGCACCACCCAGGCGGGA
>NZ_AANO01000024.1 GCF_000153045.1 Synechococcus sp. WH 5701 | reverse complement strand
CGTTTTGCTGTTTCAGGGTCGAGCTCCTCGCCCAACTTGATTCCCGAAGAACGTGTCCGAAGGGCTTTCAACAACTCAGACGCTGGAATCGCTAGGTGAGGAGCCAAAAGCTCCACCACATCGGAGGAGGGGCGTACCAGGTTTGGGGGGTCCCCAGGAAGGTTGAAATAACGGGGGTGGGCCCAAAGACGGAAGCGCTTCTCATCGATTGCGACCAAGCGACCGGTGCGATCAACAATCGGTCGACGTTGCCCCAAGGGACGGGTGCGTTGGGTTTGAAGCTGGCGTGCCTGCTCTTCCAACGCCGGAGCTTGCACCAACTGGAGCCAAGCCATCCGGCCGACGAGGCCCAACAAGCCCGTGCAAAGGATCAAAAAAACAATCCACAAGCGGTTCGGTGGGACTGGCGCCAACGCAACAACCCTTGAACGGGTCCGATTCGTGGACGGGCGCGACGGACGACGCGACCGCTGCTCAGGGCGGGAGCGTCTCGTCATTAATACCCCGAGCGTGGCCGCTGGAACATCACCTCACCAATCGAAGCGGCCAACGACGCATGGGCCGATGGCTGGATTGCGGAGATGGGTCGCTCAACATGAACAAGGTTGGCAACTTGCGTCGGGACGAGGCTTGCCGGCTGAGTGGTGCTCCTTAACAGATGCTGTTCCATCACAGCTGTTGATTCAGTCAAGCGATGGGCCTGAATGCGCGTGGACTCAAGACGATTGAAGGCCACGGTCCAACGGTGCTGCCAGTGCAGGGTCAAACCAGCCAACACAGCAGCAGCGCCAACAACCCCCAGCAGGGTGCCGTCCATCACACGATGCACGCCTCCTAACCAGGGCGATCGCCTGGCAATGCGTCCAGACGACAAAGAACCTTGAATGAGCTCTAAGGTCCGGGTCGTTGAGCGCTTTTCCGGAGCGGCTACCACCCTGGGAATAGCGAATACGTAAGTGAACCACCTGCTTCAAGGAGCGGCAAGGCTCAGAGCACAAGCAAATTGAGAAAGGTGATGGCATTCCAAAGGGCATGCATCAACACCGATGGAAGGAGTCGGCCCGTGCTGACGCGCACCAATGCCAAGCCAATGCCGAGCACAGTTAAGGGCGCCAACTCACCGATGCTGATGTGGGCCATGGCAAACAACAGGGCACTCAGCACAACGCCCACCGCGGTGCCCCAGCGCTTCGCCAAAACCGGAAGAAGCGCTCCGCGAAAAATGATCTCTTCAAACAGCGGCGCCAACACGACAGCTGTTAAACCGAGAAGGACCAGAGCCAGTGGATCTTGGCTACCCAAAACGAGCTCCAATAGGGGATTGCTGCCACCGGGGTCGCCAACCAAGCGAACCAACAGCCAACCCGTTGCCACCACCACAGGCGTCACCATCAACCAACCTCCAACGGCTGACGAGATGGCTCCGGGCCATGGCCGCCAGCGCCACTGGAGCCACCCCCCTTTGGGTGCCTGAGCGCGAGGCAGTGCCTTGAGCTGACGCCAAAGGATGAACAAACTTGGCAGGGCCATCACGCTGTAATTAATCACCACCGTGACGGCCTCGCGCCGTGGACTTTCGAGCCCGGCGGTGAAGCTTGCAACCAACGGCAGGGCGACCAACGGAACGCCGACAGCGCTGATCACCACAAAACCACCGGCCACCAACAACACCACATCAATCAGGCTGAGTGCGGGCCCATCCACGGCCGGCCAAGGCTGAAGGCGCCCCCTTAAAGCTCGAACGATTTGAACCAACAACAGCAAACTTCCCAGCAAAACTGTGAGTAGAGGCAATAGGCCACTCACGGCAAGGCGCCAGGCCGCTGCTGACGCCACATCGGCATCAACACAACCATCAACGCTCGAGGGTTGTCGCTCACAAATCAATCGCCGGATGAGCGGATCAGTGAGCCAGCGGTTCTCAACCACAGGAGGCTCCTGATCCGACTGCAGCAATCCCAGCAGTAACTGCTGCCGGTCGTTACGGTCCGCTGGGGAACTGCCCTCCAAGGCTTGAAGCAACGCCTCGCGGGGATCTCCGCCC
>NZ_AANO01000025.1 GCF_000153045.1 Synechococcus sp. WH 5701 | reverse complement strand
GGCTTCACGGGAACTCGCTGTGCTTTCACCGTGGTCCCCAAAGGGTTGAAAGGGACCGCAGCGAATGGAGAACTCGTGGAACTTTGGGGCTTATGGAACCGACGCCAGAGCACCAAGTTCAACGGCGTTAGCTACATCATTCAACGTGGTGCCGAAGCGGTTTACTCCGCAGCAGGTCAAGCCGAGGTGAAGGCTCTTGTGAGTTTCTATATGGAGAACGCATCCATCATTCGCCAAGAGCTCACTGCTTGTGGTTTGCAGATTTACGGCGGCGAACACGCCCCTTACGTTTGGATCAAAACCCCAAATGGCATGGATTCCTGGGGATTCTTCGATCACCTTCTCAACAAGGCCAATGTGGTGGGCACGCCAGGAAGCGGTTTTGGTGCTGCTGGTGAAGGATATTTCCGTCTTTCTGCCTTCAACAGCCGCAAGAACGTCAATGAAGCCATGGCACGAATCAAATCTCTTTGAAACGGCCGTGATCCAATTTCCCTTACATTTCAACCAGTGAGTTGCCGAGTGATGGCAGAGGAGACACCAACCCGTAGTCCAGGAGGGGCTGCGGTGCTCGACAAAGCGCCTGAGCGTGTACGGAAGCGGTCACCTCGATACAAGGTGCTGCTTCACAACGACCCCGTGAACAGCATGGAGTACGTCATGGCGACATTGCGCCAAGTGGTTCCTCAGCTGAGTGAACAAGACGCGATGGCCGTCATGTTGGAAGCCCACAACACTGGCATCGGACTGGTGATCGTCTGCGACATCGAGCCAGCTGAGTTTTACTGCGAAACGTTGAAATCCAAGGGGCTCACCAGCACGATCGAACCGGAAGACTGATTGATCCGCACCATCAACGCCGGGCTGAATTGGCTGATCCTGCTAACCCCGCGTTGGCTTCCGGTGTTCGTCTTGATTCCAGTTTTGTACCTGATCGGCTGGAGCAAAGCCCAACTGCTCACGTTGGTGGGGTTGCCCACTAGTGCTGTTTCGCTGGTCGGGACAGTATTCAGCTTTCTGCTGTTTCTCCTACTGATGCCACGCTGGATCAGATTGCGCTGGCAGATCAAGCGACCCTGGGTTGCTTTAGGGCTCCGAGGCATGGAGGCTCATCAGCGATCATCTTTTGCAGTCCTCTTACGCGGGCTGTTGTGGTCAGTCCTTCTGCTCGCACTGATCATGCTGCCGCTGCTACTGGGACATTGGGCACAGTTCCAAAGAACAGACTCAGTTCGCCTTCTGCTGGATGCATTCGTGCTGTTATTCGGTGTTGGGTTGGCTGAAGAAATACTCTTTCGTGGTTGGCTTTGGCAGGAGCTGAACCGCCTGCTTGGAGCGAAAGCTGGAGTCATCAGTCAGGCTGCGATTTTTAGCCTTGTTCACGCCCGTTTCAACATGGGTGTCTGGCCAATGTTGGGGCTCCTCAGCGGGCTATTCCTCTTGGGCCTGGTCCTGGCCCTGCGTCGCCGGCTCGACCATGGCTCGCTTTGGGGATGTGTTGGCTTACATGGCGGCTTGATCAGCGGCTGGTTTCTCCTGGAGAAAAACGCTCTTCTACTGTCTGCAGACGCCCCTGCATGGCTGATCGGACCGGGCGGAAGCAATCCCAATCCGATGGGTGGACTTGTCGCAATTAGCGCCCTGACATTGTTGCTCTGGCTTCAGCGAACGGCTTTCAACAAATCCCTATTCCCCAAAACTGACCATCGCAACGCTCCTTAAGAGGGAGAAATAGCTCGAACAACTCCATCACCGGGCGTCCAAAATCTCCATGGGCACGAAACAAGCTTCCAGACAAAGCCCTTAAGCCTTGGCCCATCGCGTCTGGATCCCAGCTTGATGAAGACCAGATCGAAGCTTTATAACTGCAGACGACTGCTCTAGAAGAAAGAAACAGCGAAGATATTTGAAGCCAAACTAATATTAAAATGAATCTCTTCTAGCCAATGCTTGGCTCTATCACAAAACTATAATCTAGGCTTTACTTGAAAAATACAAAACATAGCTCATTCCTTGATACTGCGAAGACCAAGCAAAAGCAGG
>NZ_AANO01000026.1 GCF_000153045.1 Synechococcus sp. WH 5701 | reverse complement strand
GTTGCAGCTAACAACAGCAAATCCAGGTTGGGACGTGCTTTTAAAGCCCGACCAGTTGCCTGGCCACCCCGCTTGGTGGTCTGGTCGATCGATGCTGTCACCTCCCTGGGGGCGATCCAGCAGGAAGCGATTCGGTTGGGTGAGCGATGGCAACCAGCACCGTTGTTGCTTCTTTTGCCGCCGGATGTGGCCGCAACCCGCGAGCAGCTGTTGAGTCTTTCCGCCAGTGGCTTGCTGCAGAACTGTGATTTAGCCACCCTCACCGAGTCGATCGAAGCGTTGCTGACGGGTGGACGCTTCGTGCGATTGGAGACTGGGAGCCCGTCGCCCCAACTTGAGACCCCCACCATGGGCTTCGGGCAATGGGCGCTAATGAGTGGTCTGCAGCAGATCAGTCACGATCTCCAGGTGATTGAGGCGATGCTTAATCCTCCGCCAACCCAGCTTTTAACTTCGTTGGTTGATGAAGGTTCGCTGTCGCGAATGGCGCAGTGCCCGCGATTTGTTGCTGATGCTCTGGGAACGGTGCAGCTCGGGTTTGAAGATGCCCGTGCATCTCAGACATTCTCCGGGTTTTCTCGGCCTCCGCCGGGAACCCCCCCCCACCACCTTGCGGGAGGGAAATTCCACCGCTGTCTGGGCAGCGATCCGTGATCGCCTCGACGACTCAGTTCAGGCCGGTCTCACCAATGCCACGGGTCGGTTGCTTGCCATCGAAGGCTTGCATCCAGAGCGCCGCCGTGAATTATTGCTGGCCCTGCTTCAGCAACTGGATTCTGTTCTCAATCAACTTCGAGGGGGTGATCAAGCCCTTTGTATGGAGAGCATGTGGGAGCAGCTTCAGCCTGAACTGCGCCAGCAAGCCGTCACAGCGATGGCGGGCAGCTACGTGCAGATTCCACGTAATGGTGAGCTGGAATCGGTGGTAACTGTCTTGTTGAAGCAGGCCGATCTCAGTGGCGATGACGGTGATCTACCCGATCCCACCGCGATGCTCGCTCCGTTACTCATCGATCAACCGGTGCTGGTGAACGGTCAGTTGCTTCCAGCCGACGATCCCCGGGCCTTGCTTCAGCTGGAAACGTTGGTGAGCAATTGGTTGGTTCGTACGGCGGAATTAATCGGATCCGAATTGCTCGAGTCCTGTGGTCAATGGCCTGAGTTACGGCGCTATTTATTGCGTGATTCACTCATTGCGACACGAGAGTTGGATCGTTTGCGTAATCGACTCAATAGCCAGATGCGCTGGTCCGATTGGGTTGACCGTCCGATTCAGTTGTATGAAAGCCAACGGACGTTGTTTCAATTGCGCCAGGGGCGCATTGAGCCACTTCAGCTCATCGAGCCCAGGGATCATGAATTGAACCAACTGGGTTGGTGGCAGCGTCAGGTGGCGCTATTGCTTGAAACCCGTGACGCTTTGGCACCGCAGGTTCAGGGCCTCGTCCGACGGTTGGGCGACCTCGCCGTTGTGTTGTTAACCCAGGTTTTGGGTCGCGCGATCGGTCTTGTGGGTCGTGGCATTGCCCAGGGCATGGGCCGCAGTTTGGGTCGAGGTTGAACTGCCGATGGCATCTGAAGGTCACAATGGCGTCTGCGACGTCGGTTTGATGGCCCCTTTGCTGCAGCTCTTGCTCGGTTTATCGGTAGCACTGCTGCTTTGGGTGGCCCCTGTTGGCGCCGTCCTCAATACCGACAGTTACGACGGCAATATTTATGCCCTGTATGCGGGCAACGGATCGCTTGTTCCTCCCGCTAACACCCTCGGCGAAGCCATGGATGCAGGGCGAACATCCGTGGTGATCTACTACTTGGATGACAGTGCAGTAAGCAAGCGCTTTGCCCCTGTAGTGTCCGAACTCCAGCGGCTTTGGGGCCGAAGCATCGACTTGATTCCGCTGACAACGGATGGCCTGCAGGGACGTCCGGCAACGGGACCCAAGGATCCAGTGACGTATTGGAATGGATCCATTCCTCACGTGGTGGTGATTGGACCCGATTCCAGGGTTGTGTTTGATC
>NZ_AANO01000028.1 GCF_000153045.1 Synechococcus sp. WH 5701 | reverse complement strand
CCACAGCCAGCAACAAAGCCTGCTCACGACACATCTCGCCTTCAGCAACAGCCTCCATCCGTCGGAGCTGCTGCTGAGCAAGATCAAGGCGTCGGCGCTCCTCTAGCGAGGAACCTGAACGACCGGACGCCTGCATCGCCCAGCTCAACGTTGTGCGATCGCCTGGAGAGAACAACACAAGACAACTGGCGGGTTGGCCGTCGCGTCCTGCCCGACCCGATTCCTGCAAATAGCCCTCAGGGGTTGCTGGAAGATCCAGGTGGAGCACCAAGCCGACATCACCACGATCGACCCCCATGCCAAAAGCCACAGTTGCCACGAGCACGGGACGCTTCTGTTCCAAGAACCGCGTCAAAGCCGTCCGACGGGTGTCTGGGTCCAACCCAGCGTGGTACGGCGTGGCATCAACTTTGTGCTCCCGGAGCCGCTCGGCCCAGAGCTCGACAGACCGGCGCGTCCGGGCATAGATCAACGCAGCTCCTCGGGATTGCTCCAAGGCCTCCAGCACCTGCGGCATCGGATCCCTAGGCCGACGTTGCATCGTGTAGTTCAGATTGACGCGCCGAGCCGAGCTCACCTGCACCAAGGGACTGCGGAGATCGAGCAAGCGCAGGATGTCGGCCCGCACCCTCGGAGCCGCCGTCGCACTCAACGCCAGCATCGGAACGCCGGGGCAGAGTCGACGAATCATGCCCAAACGTCTGTAGTCAGGACGGAAGTCGTGCCCCCAGGCACTGATGCAGTGGGCCTCATCGACGGCAAGAGCCACGAGACGTCCCTCAGATGCATGGTTTTCCAACATCTGGCGCGTCGCCTCTCCCTGCAAGCGCTCCGGCGCGATGTAAAGCAATCTCAGGGATTCATCGCGCAAACGCGCCATGGCTTGTTGCCTTCGGCCTGGATCAAGCCCTGCATGCAAACAGGCTGCTGTGATCCCCCGTTTCTGGAGTGCCAACACTTGGTCCTCCATGAGAGCCACGAGCGGCGAAATCACAACCACTAAGCCATCACGCACCAACGCTGGGAGCTGATAGCAAAGCGACTTGCCTCCTCCCGTTGGCAAGACCGCCAACGCATCGCGTCCTTCTAGAACAGCCTCAACAACGGCGCGCTGGCCAGCTCGAAAGCGATCCCACCCAAAGTGAGTCTGCAAAGCGCTTTCGAGGGAGTCCAGGACACACCAGATCTAGTGCCCCCAGGATAACGAGCACAAGATCTGGTGTTAAGCCAAGGGCGGCGGATCCAATTGGTCTGGTGATTCCTCCACCAACTGCAGGCGGACACGCTTTCCACCTGCCAACTCCCCCAACGACACGCGCATCGTGGCCCCACTTAGAGACTGCAAGGCATTGAGTACATCACGGAGATAAGGCGTACTGCTGCCACTTTCCACCCAAAGGCGCTCGTGCAAACCGCCAAGACGTCTCCAGGACGTATGCAGCTTGAGAACCGCCGACTCCAAAGCCTGCGCCTGACCCACCGCGTCCGCCAGAAGGCCGAGGGCATCAAGACGTTGCGCCTCTTGCATTGCTTTGTCTAAGTCGAGCTCCCCCTGCTGAAAAGCCCGAACGGCAGCACCCGACTCATTGGCCTTCGTAATCCAACGGGCCGTACTGGTGACATCTTTAATGCGATCCAGCTCGGGTTCATCCCGCAGCACCTTGCGAAAATCCTCTTGTTGCGGTTCCGGCAGCTTGGCAAGCTCCCGAACAAGGGGCGCCACAGCTCTAGGCGGGAGAAGATTCTCCTGGGTGCGCTGACGAATTTCCTCCGGCAGCAACGGACTGGTCGCCGCAGTGAATTCATCGGTCAAGCGACGAACTTGCTTCCGCGTGATCTCCTGACCTTCATTGGCCGCCTCCGAGATCATCAGCTGAACTTCTGGAACCGCCTGGGCCGTTTCCATGAAGGCGCGTTTCGAAAACTGATTGACGCTGC
>NZ_AANO01000029.1 GCF_000153045.1 Synechococcus sp. WH 5701 | reverse complement strand
GTTTAGAGGCGTTGGTCTTGGTCTCACCTTTTTGGCAAAGGCTCAGGTTTGAGGGCCAGGTTTGGCAGGTCCAGCCATTGGTTTGGGCTTGATTGAGGAGTGATCGTTGCACCCGCGCCGATGATCCCCAGCCTGGGTCCTTTGGATTCAGGAGCAGAACCGACCAGTTGGTGTCCGAGAGGGAGTGTTCGAACGATCGTTTTGGAAATGCGATTGTTTCGCGATGGCTGAGTTGGGGGACCAAATAACTGGTGGTGAGAACGGAATCGTTTTGTTGGATCAGTGAGATGGCATTTTTGACGTCCCCAACATCGGATTGGCGCTCAAGATATGGACCAGTGAAAAACCAAGGTTTTGCCAGGGCTAGCCAGCAGGCTGTTGCCCAAATCAAACCCCAAGTCGGAGTACCGCGACGAGAGGGTGATTGGAGCCCCCCTCGGATGGCTGCAACCACAGCAATCAGGGCCAAGGGCAAGCTGTAGTGGTGCACCAAGGTGCGATAACTGGCCGATGCTGAGAGCAGATTCACAAGTAGAAGTGGGCTTCCGATCAGCAAGGTTGATCGTGACGACCGGCGCCAAAGCCAGCCCAACGGCAGGCTGAGAATCAGCAGATAGAACGCGATTTCTCCCCACTCAAGGCTGCTGAGAAGGCTTAAAAATCCACCGCCGAGATGTCCGAACATGCGTTCGGCAGCCTTGGGTCCGCTCCCACCTCTGAGCAAGGGATAGAGGCCTTGGCTCAGGATCAATAGCCATCCGACGGATAGCCCTCCTGCTGCTGCGCACCAACGCCACCGTTGACGCCAGCCCAAGTCAAGGGCCATCCCGGCGATCACCAGGATGAGACCATCGCGGGCTCCCAGCATCAGTAAAAGCAGGGCCAACCAGAGCCGCGGTTTTGCGGCGCGTTCAGCCCAAAGCGCCAGGGCAAACGCAGGCATGACCCATGTTTCAGGGTGGAAATCAAACAGGATGGTGTTGAACACAACCGGCTGCAGCCACCAAAGTGCACAAGCGAGCCAACAGTGTTTGGGTGTGAGTCCCGCCTGCTGGCCAAGCCACCAAATTGGAATTGCGGTGAAGCTCAGGGCGATGGCTTGTGAGGCCAATAGCCAATGCACTCCAGGCAGAAGGCCATAGGCCGCCCCAGCTCCATAGAGCAGCCAGGCGCCGTGGTCCGCCAACACGTGCACGTGTTCCATGGATGACACAGGCTCGAGTCCACGCCCGATCAGCCAGACCCATTGATCAAAAAGTCCTAGGTCATAGGCATTGCTCTGCAGCAAGTCATGGCGCAGTGCAGAGCAACCCCAACCCAAAAAACCCAAGACGGCGGAACACCACCAAAGTGCTGCTGGGGTGCGGCGATGGGGCGTCAATCGCACTGCCAAAGCTGCCATCCACTATCGACGCTTGGATCATGCCGTCGACATCCAGATATTGGACGGTTGCTCACCACCCAATGTTCTCCATCTGGACGATCGTTTTGGCGCACTCGGCCGAGCTCCTTGTTGGCATACCAACCGAGCGAGGGACGGGTTGGCCCCTTCAGGAATACCTCAGCTTCTGAGGGCAAGGTTTTGATTGCTGCTGCCACAGGCCTGGGATCCCAGCTTTCATTGAGCTCCCACAACCAAAGTTGGCTGCTCCATAGAGCCAGTAGTGCTAACCCCCAGCCAACCACAAGAATCCCCAACCCTTGCAATCGACGCCGTCTTGCGTTGGCTTGCAGTGTCCATCCGCCCACTGCAATCCCAAGCCCTGCCAATCCAAGGCTGAGTCCTGGAACTGTGCTGCTTTGGTTGACGATCACAACGCAGCCGACGATGGCGAGAACGCTTCCCATCACCTGCCACGTTTGAGAAACCCAATGGGGCCGTCCTTGTTCCAGCAGCTTGTGCAGCCCTTCGGCACAA
>NZ_AANO01000030.1 GCF_000153045.1 Synechococcus sp. WH 5701 | reverse complement strand
TGGTTACGTCAGCTTCAGGGTCGATAGTCTTTCGGCAGCAAGGTTGAACTGGTGAGCGCCGAGGAGTCCAACCATCAGCAAAAAATTACCGTCACCCTGTCGAAACGGTTGGTGACGCTGATTGATCAGCTCAAGCGTGAGTATGGCGTTCGCTCGAGGGGTCTCGTTCTCGAGTCGGTTCTCGAACAATTGATCCAGCCCGAAGATCAGTCGGAGCTGTTGGATCCAAACGACCATGATGCCGCTGTGGTCACCCCTGAGGGGTCACCCCCTGAAGCAAGCAGCTTGGTGTTAATCCGCAACACGGAGGCGGACACAGCGATTGATGAGCCTGAACCGCAACTGCAGCAACAAAGCTCCGTTGGCATTGATTTACCAGGTTTCGTAAGTCGACGCACCACGCAGCTCCGCGACACGCTGTCCCAGCGTTCAGAGGTCGATTCCTTAGACAAGTCCGTTTCTGGAGAACCCCTACTCTCTTCGGTGTCGCACGCTGATCTAGTCGCTGCTACGCAAGCAGTCAACGAGCACTGGCGTTCTCTGTATGGACAACCGCCAGGAGACACCGTTGTGGAGGCTTCGATGCTTTGGTTGGCACGGGATGTTTGGTCGACGACAGATGCCAGTGATGGTCGACCTTTCACCTGGTCTGCTGCCAATGCCTCGATGAAGGAACTCTGTTCTGACTGGGAGCAGGGTGATCCTTCGCTTGGGCGGGTGATGGTGGTCGCTGGAACATTGGAAGATCCCTTTGCAACGGCTGCTCTCGCTGAGCGAATGCCGACGTTAATTCGACGATTCGTTAACCGCTTTCGTCGAAGTCGTCAGGTCACGTCCTTTGAAACGCTGGAGTCCACCATGACCGTGCATGGTGCACTCAAACTCTTGGGCTTGTCGACAACAGCCGGAGCGAGTGTGACGTTGGTTTCCATTCGAGAGGCGTTCAAGACAAGAGCCCTAGAGGTTCACCCTGATGCTGGAGGCTCGACAGATGCCATGCGTCGACTTAACGAGGCCTATCGACTATTACGCGAGCTTTACCGCAATCGTTAATTTGTCCCAATCAAGTCTCGTCTTGTGACTATTAATGAGACCAAAACTAGACCAGCTGATCAAATTATTTGTCTTAGGCAAGACGCAGACTAAGACTCATTATGCGTCTCATCTTGAATTAGTGAGTAGGGGTAAACATCTACTTTTTTCATGTTTTTAATTGATTCGCTCACTCAACTGATCCTTCCCTCCGCGGTCGGAATGGCTTGTCATGCTCCGCTGTTCTTTGGCTCCTTGTTCATGCTGCTGTCCATCACCTGTCCATTCCTAGGGAGTTTGATCCAAATCCAGCTGCAACAGCCTTTTTGAATGAGGCGTACCTGCTATAGACACAGGTACGCACATTTTTGGGCTGCCAATTTGGATGGATATCACCCGCATAGCAAATCGCGCCTCTCACCGGACTTTCATAAGTCTCGCCATAAGACTCATGATGCATCACATACGAGACTTACGAGAAGCAGGCGAGACGAGGGTTGCTCTCTAGAGTCTTGCTTGGGAATTGATATTAGACCAATACTGAGTCTCGTTTGAGACATGCAAAGTTTGCGGTCAATGAAAAACCGGGCCATTAACGACCCGGTTTCTTCCTTGGTGCACCGTGCTGGTGTTAGCTCAGGTGGAGGTCTGCATGCCTTGAATCAAGAAATCAAAGTAAGGGGAAGAAAGCTTGGCTTGTTGGTCGGAAAGCAAGGCCAGCGAAGCATCCTTCATCGTTTTCATCGCTTCGACCATTCCAGGCATTGGTACGCCAAGACTGTTGTACATCTCCCGAGCACCCACCAATCCGATGTCTTCAATCATCTCTGTGCTTCCAGCGAGGACGCCATAGTCACAAGCCGTAAATACCAGCTGTAATCAC
>NZ_AANO01000031.1 GCF_000153045.1 Synechococcus sp. WH 5701 | reverse complement strand
GTTCACGACCACCCAAACCAGAATAACCAACAACAGCGCAACCACAGGCAAGAGCTTCAGCTACAGGCAAGCCGAATCCTTCAGGATGGCCAAAGGAGAGAAAAAGAAAACTTTCAGACATAAGTTCAATAACTGAAGTATGAGCAAGACCGTCAATGGGCTTAATGGTCCAACCAGAAAGCAATGATCGTTCTCTCAAAATAGAAGCGACCACGGAGCCATCAAGGAGATTCTTACGAGGCATATAGACAATCTGGCGCTTCTTGTTAGAAATGGAAGGGAGACCACCGAGATCGAATCCATTAATAATCAACGAAACACGATTGCTTCCAGGAAGAACAAACTCAGAGAGAAACTTGTAATCGTGTTGAGACACACAAAAAACCTGAAGAATCGACTCATGACGATACAATGACAATGCAATATTTGGCTTTAGAAAAGAAGTATCGCCGGAAAGACCAAAAGTATATGATAAGTTTTGATTAAATATGACAGATGGAAAGCCTGCGGCGTATTTAAAAATTGTAGTCAAGAAAGTCTCTGGAAAGATAATGACATTATGAGTACGTGATAGAGAGGAATCGCGTAACTTAACCCACTCAGAAAACGAAATTGTATTAACATTACTGCTAAACCAACCAGGATGGAAATCAGCAGACTCTTGAATAATTGTTGCCTTACGTCCGCAGGCAACAATAGACTCAGCAAGTCGATGCATCTGCTTTACGCCGCCAATCGGACGAGTAATATCGGGATGGAGAGCTAACCAGTAATGAACCGACATAAATTAAAAGAAAAAATGTGGGAAAAACTAATAGGAAAATCTAAGGGGAAACAATATACAAATAAAGACAGAACAAACTTAATATTAATCACATTTGATCAATGGCGAGGTGACTGGGGAGATCCCATGAAACCGGTAACAGAACTGAAAGAATTGAAGGCCTTAGCAGAAGAAGGTCTAATAATAGAGAGATGCTATACAAGCAGCCCACAATGTGTGCCGGCAAGAATAAGTTGGTTGACGGGTATGAGACCAAGTGAATCTGGAGTTACATATAACAGGCCATTAGATTTGCCAGGTAGCGCACCATCAATGATACGTGAACTAAAAGATTTAGGGTGGCATACAGCGATAGTAGGAAAAACACATTGGAGCAACCATAACATTGAATGTGACTTAAGAGAAAACAAAAAGAGGCTTAGTGATTTAGGATTTATAGAATCAAGAGAAATTGCAGGACCGCGGGCCTTACAAAAAGTAAAATGTGACATAACAGACGATTGGGAAAAGACAGGAGTGTATAAAGCTCACATTAAAGACCTCGCTGAACGCTATAAGAATGGATGCAATGAAGCTGCATGGCAGGTTAGAGAAAGTGTTCTTCCTAACTCACTATATCCAGATATTTGGATTGCAAGTAAGGGTATAGAAATGCTTCAGAAAATGCCGACTAAAAAGCCATGGTTTCTGTGGATTAGTTTCGTAGGCCCGCATGAACCATTTGACACGCCAAAGCCATGGAAAGGAAGAAATAACAACGAACAACTCCCAAGAGTAATTAAGAATAATGGCTGGATTGACAGATTAGAAACGACATGTGAGACAAAAAAAATCAGGGATCTATGGAAAGAAAAATTAAAAAAAGAACATACTGACGCACTTAGACTTGACTATGCGGATCATCTACAATTATTAGATGATCAATTAGGTAAGATTATAGATATCGCGAAAGAAAGAACAGACTACAAAAATACAGCAGTAGCAATAACATCAGATCATGGCGAGATGCTAGGAGACCATGAGATGCTCTACAAATCAACATTCTTGGAGCCAAGCGTAAGAGTGCCATTTATATATAGTCCACCGCAAAAGACGAATCAAAGTCACAAAA
>NZ_AANO01000032.1 GCF_000153045.1 Synechococcus sp. WH 5701 | reverse complement strand
TCCTCTCGCCCCCTTGGAGCTATCCCGCATCACCCTTGGTGGCTTCAATCCAGAAGACCCAATTCACGATGCTGTCTTTCAGTACTACAAATCAGGTCAGCCTCTTCCTGTCACTTGGGATGAAGCACTAGATCTCTGGCTCAAGGAAGCCAATAGGAACCGCCTACAGCCTGTTTCTGCTGGAACCATCCCAAAAGTTAGAGAAGCTGTTGAAGCCTTCTCTCATAACGGACAACCACACCAAATCACTAAACAAATAGTGAGGCAGTGGATTGATGACATGGAAGAGAAGTACAAGCCAAACTCAATCAAAACTAAAAAGGGCTACTTAACTGCTGTCTTCTCAGCACTCATCACTAATGACATGGTCAATACGTCTAACCCTTTTAAAGACGTTAAATACAGTGCCAAAACTCCTTTGGCTGAACAACGTAGAACCTTCACTGATGAAGAGATCAGACTCATTCATCAGAAATACCCACAAGTGTTCTGGATGATCATGACCGGCTTGAGGTCAGGTGAGTACTTCTCTCGTCTTTCTCAAGATCTCCACGGTCAGATGCTGACAATTGATAGACAGCCTTCCAAAGGTGAGTGGAGACCTAAAACACCTTCCTCTTATCGAAGACTTCCTGTCCCAAAAGACTTTGAGCTAACACCTCACAAGATCATGGTCTCTTCAAAAACAACAATGCTTGCAAGGGAGTTGAGTAAAGACATCCCTGATCCAACGGCAACAGTCCACAGTGCTAGGCACACCTTTTACTCAATCTCTAGACGTGCTGATTGCAATGACTCTGTTATTGAAGCAATCACAGGTCATGCCAAGAAAGAAGGGTCGCGAGTAGCTCAGTCTTATGGTCTATTTGCTGATGAAGTCTTGCTTAGAGAAGCACAAAAAGTCTGGACATTCATAGAGAACTTGCTTGGCTGAACTTCTTTATCGCCTCTAATTATCCCTGCTTCTCATTGTGTGATGGCTGACTCAGCTCTTGCTTTAAATAGCCAGCTACACCAGCAATCATTGGGATCGTAAAACCAACAATGGCTATAAATGCCATCCCCTGGACAAACCATCGTGGTGAAAGAGGTTTGTCTTCCATTGTCTAAATCCAAAAAGTAATTATACCAATGAAAGATGATGAGAGGACCAAATGGTGCGGACTGCATCAGCTTATGTTTTTTATATAGTAAGATATCTTAGTGGCGTAAATGACATCTACTCTCGCTGGAACCATTGATCAAGTAATGAAAAAAATAAGGCAATAAATAATAAAACAGTAGATACAATCAAGAAAAGCATCGTAAGCCTTAGGGCTTACAAATTAAATATCGTGATCACAAGCTTTGCGTAGTAAATAATGTCTTATGGTGTCCCATATGGCACAAAGGCAGGATACTTTGTTCAAGACGGGTACAGCCTTGTGTCTGTTGATGATGACTGGAGTACAGAAGCCGCTGGCTGGCTGCTTTGAGGACGTTCACTCGTATTGGGGATATGTTTTTGAGCGCCTGATAGAAGACCTCAGATATTCCCCTATAGGTGTCAATGTCGGTCGAGGTTGGAGGGCGGCTGGCCCTTATGGATTACTTCGGCTTATGTCTTAGTGCGTGGGTCATCCGATAGCTCGCTTTTGCGTTAGGGCTAGTTTTTGAAGACGATTAATAGTTAAGTGCGCTTGACAACTGCTTATTGAAAAATCTAGTTACTGAAAGGCTTGTCAAGTGTTAGATAGGTGCAGCTTGTGCTCAATCTTCTCAACCTTCCTCAATATCTTCTGCGCTTTCTTTCTGGTTAAACAGGTCACAGCCTGTCGTTCAAGTTTACGCAACTTGGCATGTGGGTTGTGGTGTTTCATCGGTAGTAAACAGTCAG
>NZ_AANO01000033.1 GCF_000153045.1 Synechococcus sp. WH 5701 | reverse complement strand
TGCTTTTGAGAGGTTATCGATGGCTTGTGCTGCATTACATTCTTTAAGCATTTTCATCAAAATATTCTTATCAAGCATGCAAGCTGTCGATGAGCAACTATTTGAATATTTACCCCACGAGTTCCCTGGTGAAGTATTGAGAGTATTGAATCCCCCAAGACTAGCTTCCTTCATTTCATACCCCTCGCAATAGCCGAAAGGATCGTTGAATTGGCAGGTTGGTGTAATCCAATTGAAGTCAACCGACCAAGCTGTTCCCCAGCCCTCATATAAAAGTGGCTGTGTTGATTGTATTTCAGCTAAAGCGATTCCAGCAGATTGTTTGAACGACATCGTGTATTTCCCCTCACCCGGCTCAAGTTGAGTGATGCGGGTTGTCTGTCCCAACTCATTGAGAGATTCTGAGAGCTGGATATGATCTGAATAAGCGAGTTCTAATTTCATTAACTACGCCTCGTAAATAGATCTGTTACCAATACAGAGGCCTTACTTGATTTATTAATAGTCTCATCGGGGCTCTCTTGAAATGTTTGATAGTATAATTTCTGAAATGTTATCCAGTTTTTAAATCCATAGTACAAAGCATTTTGCTTCTTTGTGAAATTTTTAAGTCCTTTTGGTACGTGCGGATTTAGGTAGGATTTTTTGACTTGCTCTAGTCTGATGCTTTTTATTAAATCGAGAATGGGCATATCAAAATTTGTTCTACAGGCAATGCTTAAGGACTCTTTTTCTGTGTTCAAATATTTGGTAATCTCACTAATTGTTAGGGGTGGCATTCCTTCCCTATCTTCATAAAGTAGCTTAACAAGATCTTCGATGAGCTCTGTTTTATCTGATCTTTCGGTTAGAATTTCTAGATCGCAAGGTTCTTCTAATGTTGCAATCGCTAAATCATAAAAAGCTTCTGACTCGCGCAATCCTTTTGTAAAATGACGATCAAATAGGCTCTTTAGTTGAATGCTTGCTGAGCTATTTGAATCAATTCCAATACATTCTTCAAGCTTCGCGAATGCATTATATGCATTCATTTGATCAATCTTTTTTTTCATCTTTTCCCACTTAAGACTCATGCAGCAAAGCTGAGTATTTGCGCCAACGATATCCCATACGTTTCCTCCTGTTTTGTTTAATCGATTAAATCCTGCAATACTTAAATCCATCATCTTATGGCCACTGATGATTGTATTGGTTTGAGCTTGTTCGCCGTTGCTATTTATCCAGCAGAAGGCCACTGAATTTTGGTTGGCTTCTTCTTCATACAGAATAGTTTGATTTGATTTGAAAATTTCAAGATGCGCATCATTGATTGGTGCACAAATTGAACTAGTGACCAACTCACCTTTGCTTAGTTGTGTTACATTGCATGAAAAATTTGATTTTGAATAATAATCTGAATAGTGATCTATGCAATAGCTCTCCATCGAGAGGAGATCGTTGAAGACAAATTCCTTAGCTTTCCTTGCCTTCATTGTTGTGTATTGGTGAGTTCTTGGCAATAATTCAAATTATTTTAGGTTGTTTATGCAGTCGTGAGGAGTTGCTGTCGTGTGCCTTTACATTTCATCTTCCCAGGAAAATCACACTTCTCCCATATTTTTCGCATTATTCACTTTCCTTCATTATTGCAGTTCTCAATTGTGCGCTTGCGCTATGTGATTTGGCGAAATTTGATATTAGCGAAAAACATATTTGTTAAACGGCAAATTTATTAATCCAGAAACGTATTTTTCGCCGCTTTTTTTGGAGAATCTGTTGTATTTAGTTTAAAGCGACAATTGTCCGATGTCTAAGTCTGCATTGCATGCATTCATCGATAGAGCTCGAGCTGATGAGGATTTTCGCTCAAAGCTTGCACACCTTGACCC
>NZ_AANO01000035.1 GCF_000153045.1 Synechococcus sp. WH 5701 | reverse complement strand
GGGGTGCTGAAGTTGTTGGCTGACCCACAGCTCACCTCCCCAGATCAAAGACGACGAGGGGCCCCACCGTTGGATCTCCTGGCAGTGCGGCGACGAAATCGCCCTTGATGGTGACTTGGCACAGTTCGATGTTCTGGTGCTGAACCACGGCATCAATCCGAAAGGCAGTCAGAGCCCTGAGGACGTGAACCGAGCCTTGGAGATCAATGCACTCAGCAGTTGGCGCCTGATGCAGCGCTACGAGGAGATCAGTCGCTGCAACATCAGAAAGCATCAAGGACGAGAGACGCCCATGGAGATTTGGATCAACACATCAGAAGCAGAAATCCAACCCGCAGTGAGCCCTGTTTATGAGATCTCCAAACGCTTGTTGGGCCAATTGGTGAGTTTGCGGGGAGCCACGCGTCCTGCGGACGAACGCAACCAATTGGTGATCAGAAAACTTGTCTTAGGTCCGTTCCGGTCCGATCTCAACCCAATCGGAATCATGGACGCCAATTGGGTTGCCAATCAGGTTTTAAACCAAGCCAGCTGGGGGTTGAGATTGATCATCGTGACGCCGAATCCCTTGACCTATCTCCTAATGCCCGTCACCGAGCTAGGAAGACGGATTTACAGCCGAATCCTCAGTCGCCCCGATCGGTAAGGATTTCACAACCATCACTGGTGACCAAAACGGTGTGCTCCCACTGCGCAGAAAGCGCACCGTCCCGCGTAACTACCGTCCAACGGTCCCGCAACGTCCGGCAGCCTTTGCTCCCCGCATTCAGGATCGGTTCAATCGCCAAGGTCATCCCAGGACGAAGCGTCACATTCGGCAGCTCGTCAGTACGGAAATTGAACACCGACGGTTCTTCATGGAGATTGCGGCCCACGCCATGGCCGGTGTAATCCTCAACAACACTGAAACCATTGGCTTTGACGTGGTCTTCGACGGCGCCAGCGATGTCGAGAAGCGTATTGCCTGCTTTCACCTGGCCGATGCCAGCCATCAGCGATTCGCGTGCGACACGACTCAGGGTTTGAGCTTCTTTCGATGCGTCCCCAACACAAACGGTGATGCAGCTATCCCCGTGATACCCCTCGAAATAGGCACCGGTATCCACCTTGAGGAGATCGCCGCGGTGAATCACACGTTTGGCACTCGGGATGCCATGGACAACTTCGTTGTTAATACTGGCGCAGATGCTTGCTGGAAAGCCGTGATAACCCTTGAAGCTGGGAGTCGCTCCCATTTCGCGGATGCGGCGTTCAGCAAACGCATCAAGATCTCCGGTGGTTTGCCCTGGTTCCACCATGGCCATCACCTCTCGGAGAACGGTGGCCACGATTTTGCTGGCCTGGCGCATGATCTTGACTTCGCGGGCAGACTTGATCTCCACCCCGCGTCGTTTCTGAATTCGTGGTCCGGTTGCAGTGGTTTGTCCCTGAGCTGCCTGAGTTGTGGCCAGCAGATCGGCGAAAAGATTCATTGGCCTGCTCAATATTGGTCACGCTATCAACGGCTTGCGGTTGGGTGTAGGTCATGACGTTGCTTGTGCGCGTGCGCGAACTCCACCAACGCATCGCTCCATTTGTCCTTCTGCCGTTATTCGTCACTGTTTGCTCTGGCGTTGGCTATCGCCTTGCCCGCGACTGGTTTGGAGCCAGCCGTGAGCAAGTGCACTGGTTAATGACCCTGCACGAAGGGGAGTGGTTAGGACCAACCCTCGAACCAGTTGTGGTGCTGATGAATGCCATTGGCTTGCTTTGGATGCTGATCACCGGCCTCGCTCTTTTGATCGAACGTTGGCGACGACAGGTACACTGATTCTT
>NZ_AANO01000037.1 GCF_000153045.1 Synechococcus sp. WH 5701 | reverse complement strand
GCGACACCTTAAAAATCCTCTCGGGCTGAAACTTGGTTGAACAACCATGTACCTGGATACCGTTTCAGCCGCGACCGGGCAAGTCAGCCCGCACCAGGTTTTGGCACATCCCGTTGGCCAAACACGGCAGATCCCAACCGCAACCACGTACTCCCGGCCGCAACCGCCTCTGTCCAATCCCCTGACATTCCCATGGAGCAGTCCGGCAATCCCAGTTGATCGGCCAGGGATCGGCACTCAACAAACAAGCTTTGACGCTCCTCTCCCTCCAGGCCGAGTGGAGCCATGGTCATCAACCCCATGAGCCGCAAGGATGGCAGTGCACACAACTGGGGCCAAGCCGACAGCAGCTCGGACGGCTCCATCCCCCCCTTCGTTGGATCCTCGCGGAACTTCACCTGCAGCAACACATCAGGACAGCACCCCTCCTCAACTGCAATCCGCGACACCCGCTCTGCCAGAGCGAGGGAATCCACCGAATGGATCACAGAAAACGCTTTCACAACGCCACGCACCTTGTTGCGTTGCAAGCGACCGATGAAATGCCACTGCAGTTTTAAATCCGAGAGCAAGGCCTGCTTTTCAACAGCCTCCTGCAACCGACTTTCACCAAAGGCTTGTTGACCCAATGAAGCAACAGCACGAATCGATGCGGCAGGGTGCCCTTTACTCACCGCCAACAAACGGGCCCTCGGGGGCAGCTCCGCCGTCACTGTGGTCCAGCTTTCAGCCAGAAAATCGGTCAATGGATCAGATGAAGGTTTGATCAAAGAGTTGGCGCCAACTCACCAAATCGTCCGAGCCATCCCGCCGACATCGGCTGATGTTCACCTCGGCGTGATGGCGGGCATCTCCATAGGGGACCACCTCGAACTGAGCACCACGCGGTTGCAGTGTGACCAGAAAGAACATGCGCTGGGCGTACAACGTGGCGTACACATCACGTCCTTCACCCGCCGGAGCGACCCGATAGAGCATCCCAAATGTGGGATGGTTGAGGTAGCGCTCGGAAGCCATCGCTACAAAGCCAAGTTAAAGAGCACCGTACTGACCACGCAGACCCATTACCAATAGCAGGCCCATAAGAGCGAGGGCATTGAGAAGGGGCGCAGGCCTCTCTGCTGGCAACCGAAACCGCGATGGACCCAAAATCCGCCCACCTCTGGCCACCAAGGCATCAGCACCTTGTTCCGCCCGCAACAAAATATTGGCAAGAAGGCGTTCGCCCACAGCAAGCACAATCCCAAAGCCCGCCTTGAAGCCCAAGGTGCGCAAATTCACGGCTCGGCTTGCCATCGAACGAAGCAGGTTTTGAAGCTCCTCCTGAACGAGTGGCAAAAAGCGCAGCGCCAACAACAACTGAAATCCCAGCTTCTCAACCGGGAGGCCAAAGACTGCAAAAGGCCTGAGATACCAACTCAGCCCCCACACAAGATCCTCTGGGGTGGTAGTGATCAGCACCAGGTTGACGCTATGGATCACGGTGAAAACCAAAGTCGAGGTGCGTAACCCCAGCTGAGCTGAAGCGCGATCCACCACAAGCGGACCCAGACTGAAGTTGCCCCATTGCAGCGGTCCAAACCTGATCAAATCCCAGCTGGGCCCATCGGTCGCAGCATCGGGTAGCTCCAAAGGGTTGCGAAGGGAGAACACCGCTGGAGGATCCACCGCAGGGAGCAGCATCGACAGCGAACCCACGGCAAAGGCCAACAGCACCAGCACCAGCAGTGATCGCCACCAGAGCTTGCGGGGCAAACCGCTTAGGGCTGTGATCACGAACAAACTCAGCACTA
>NZ_AANO01000038.1 GCF_000153045.1 Synechococcus sp. WH 5701 | reverse complement strand
AATCACGTGCTCGGTTTGGAGGTGGTGCTTCCCGATGGCAGCGTCACCCAGCTCGGTAATGGCTTGGCCGAGTCCCAAGAGCTCGATTTGCGCGGCGCGTTTATCGGCAGTGAGGGCACTCTTGGGATTGCTACCGCAATCACGCTTCGTTTATTGCGAGCGCCGGAGTGCGTCAACGTGCTGCTCGCTGATTTCGAAACGATGGAGGCTGCTGGTGAAGCGGTGCGGGCCGTAACGGCAGCAGGTTTGCTGCCAGCCGGGATGGAAATCATGGATAACGTCACCATCAATGCAGTGAATGATTTCTTCGGGTACGACGAATATCCGCGGGACGCTGCGGCGGTGTTGCTAATTGAACTTGATGGCCAGGAAGCGGAGGTTCAGGCTTCCGCTGAACGGGCTGAGCAGCTGTGTCGTGGGGCTGGTGCTCGCGGACTGCGTCGAGCCGAAGATCCAACCGAATGTGCGGTGCTTTGGAAAGGGCGCAAATCCGCGTTCTCGGCAGTGGGAAAAATCACCCCCACCTACTACGTGCAGGACGGTGTCGTCCCCCGAAGCAGCCTTCCGTTGGTTTTGGCGGCGATCGAACGACTCAGCCATGAGCATGGTTTGCCTGTGGCCAATGTGTTCCATGCGGGTGATGGCAATTTGCATCCGCTGATCTTGTATTCCGCTGCGGAGCCCGAAGCCGAACAGCGGGTGAAAGATCTCGGCGCAGCAATTTTGAAAGAGTGTCTTGCTGTGGGAGGAAGTATTAGCGGCGAGCACGGCGTCGGTGCCGACAAACGCTGTTACCTCGATTGGATGTTTGAGCCTGAGGATCTACACACCATGGGTTTGTTGCGACGCGCTTTTGACCCGGATAACCGAGCGAACCCTGGCAAGGTTCTTCCCACCCCACGCACGTGCGGTGAATCTGCGAAGCGTTCCGTGACGCTTCAGTCCACTGTCGAGCTGTTTTGACTCAAAACAGCAAGTCGTCGTTCTCGTTGTGGCCGTCCTCGTCGTCGTCGCTTGGTGGCCAATCCAAATCAACACTCACGGGAGCGTGGTCGCTGGGTTTGTCGTTGCCCCGCACGGATTTGTGGATCACACAACTGCGGGCCAAACCCAACAACTCGTCGCATAGATAAATGTGATCAATCCGCCAGCCGCGATCTCGATCCCATGCGCCGCTGCGGTAGTCCCACCAACTCCAATGCCCTGCATCCGGTTCGAAAACCCGAAAGACATCCTGTAGGCCGTTAGCAAGTGCCATTTGCAGCGCTTGACGTTCGGCATCGCTTGCCATGATCCCGCCACTGAGGCGATCGGGGGCATGCATATCTCTGGCTTCGAGAGCGATGTTGAAATCCCCAACGACGCAAAGAGGCTCACCCCGCTTCAAGGGGTGTTCCAGATAGCGCTTGAGGCACTTCAACCACGTGAGTTTGTAGGGATATTTGTCAGACGTCAGGCTGGAGCCATTGGGCACATAGAGATTCACAACGCGAACCCCATCAATCAACGCGCTGATGACGCGCTTCTGCTCTCCCAAGTCAAGCGCTTCTGGATCCTTCTCGAGTTCTCCAACGAATCCGTAGCGCACGTCATCAAGGGGGGCACGACTCACCAGTGCGACACCGTTGTAAGACTTTTGCCCATGAAAGTTGACCCGCCATCCTTTGGCCTCAAAAGCTTTTGAGGGAAACAGTGGGTCATCCACTTTGGTTTCCTGCAAGCAAAGCAAATCTGGTTGAGCTTGCTCGAGCCAGCTCAGCACTTGATCCAGGCGTGATCGCACTGA
>NZ_AANO01000039.1 GCF_000153045.1 Synechococcus sp. WH 5701 | reverse complement strand
TGGGCTGCTGGGTTCGCGCCGGGTCAACCCATCCAGAGATCTGGACGAAAACCTGCTAACCCGCATGGCCCAGCAGACCGGCGGGGAGTATTTCCGGGCGCGCAGCCTGCCCGAGCTGGAGCTTATCTACGAGAGCATTGATCGACTGGAACCGATCGAGCTTGAAGGCAAGTTCTATCGGCCGGTAACCGAGCTCTATGTCTGGCCTGCCGGGCTCGCGGTCATTCTGTGGCTGGCGCTGTTCCTCGTCCGCCACGGGCGGGAACTTGTTGCTGAAACCCGCCGGAGCAAGGAGGAGGAAACGCATGTGGGCTGACTTCCATTTCCTGCGCCCGCTCTGGCTGCTGTTAATCCTGCTGATACCGATACTGTATCTTGCATTCCGGCAACTCCGCATGGGCGACAGCGGATGGTCCCGGCTTATTCCGGCCCGTCTGCTCTCGCCCCTGATTCGTCACAACGGTAGCTCGGGCCAGTCGAACAAGTCACCTCTGGTTCCGGCCTCTTTGGCCCTGATCATTCTGTCCCTGGCCCTGGCCGGACCGGCCTGGCGGGAGGCACCGACACCGCTGAAACAACCCGGCGACAGCCTCGTGATCGCACTGGACCTTTCACTGTCCATGCTGGCAACGGACGTGGAACCTGATCGGCTGACCCGGGCCAAACGGAAAATCCGGGATATTCTCGAGCTTCGGGAAGGCAGCCTGACCGGCCTGCTCGTCTTTTCCGGCGATGCCCACGTGGTAACACCGCTGACCGATGATGGCCGTACGATTGAGGGCATGCTCAACGTGCTGGACCCGGTGATCATGCCGGCGACAGGCAACCGGGCCGATCTCGCCGTTGCCCGCGCAAAGGCATTGCTGGAACAAGGCGCACTTGGCGAAGGTCGCATCCTGTTAATCACCGACAGCATCAACGACGACTACGAGGGTACCATCCGGGACACGCTTTCCGGCACGGATACGCGCTCAATACCCTGGTCGTCGGCACCGAGAACGGAGGCCCCATTCCCCTCGCCCGGCGCGGTTTCATACGGGAGAACGGCGACATTGTCATCAGTCGTGCTGAACCCGAAGCGCTGGCGGCACTCGCCCGCAGCAGCGGCGGCCAGAGCCATGAGCTGACCCTGGACGACACCGATATTGAAGCGCTCGACCTGAGCCCGCGGGACAGTGACGACTGGCAGGATTCCGAGGACGGCCTGACGGTCAATCGCTGGCAGGATGACGGTTACTGGTTGCTCTGGCTCGCGCTGCCGCTGGTTTTGATGGGCTGGCGCCGGGGGGCTCTCAGTGCGCTTGCTTTGATCCTGCTGCCGGTCTGGCCGCAGCCGGCAGCCGCCATAAGCTGGGAAGAGCTCTGGCAGAGGGAAGATCAGCGAGCTCCCGCCTTGATTCAGGACAACCCGGAATCAGCCGCCCGCCAGCTTGAAGACCCGGAATGGCGGGGCTCTGCGCTCTATCGTTCCGGCAAGTACGACAGCGCCGCCGAAGCGTTTGCGCGCAAACAGGGTCCCCGTGCCAGTTACAACCGGGGCAATGCCCTGGCCCGTGCCGGAAAACTGGAAGAGGCCCTGGCTGCCTATGATGCGGCGCTGAACGCAGCGCCTGACATGGAAGACGCCCTTCACAACCGGAAAATTGTCGAGGAACTTCTGAATCAGGAACAGCAGAACCAGGACGGCAACCAGGATAACAACCAACAGGATTCCCGGAACTCCCAGGGCGACAGCAGTAATCAGCAACAAAACCGTCAGGGCCAGAACGGAAACAAGA
>NZ_AANO01000040.1 GCF_000153045.1 Synechococcus sp. WH 5701 | reverse complement strand
ATGATGTTGCCGGTTTCCGGCAGTCCCACGCGGAATTTCCAGGCCGGTCAGGTGCTCGCGATGCGCATGCAGGAGCAAGCCCGTTGCCCGAATTCCATGGAAGAGTTCGAAGAGTGGTGTGAAGCCGCGGGAATGAAAAAAGGGGGGCTGGAAGGGCTGAAATCGTTGCGCTACTGGCCACAAATCGCCCGCAAATACGCGATCCCAGTGCATGACGCCTCCATGGTGAATTTGTTGTACATGGCGATTTATGGGCGCCCTGGCGTGAAGGAAACCGCCTATCAAGTGATGACGGAAAGTCGGGAACTATCGAGCTACTGCCAGGAATCGGTACGACCTAGCCACAGCCGTCGCTATGGCGAGGCCCTGCAAAACCTCGAGATCCCAGAGGCCCTCGACCTATTGGTGAACGCTGTGATCGCCGACAACGCCCGGCAGGCCATGCGCGGCGAAGTCACCTTGGATGAAGCCAATGAAGCTGGCGTGGCCGCTCACCTGCAGCTCATGGACTCAATTGAGTCGCAGATGGAGAATTAAGTCGTAGTCGCCTGCTTTACCGCACACCCAGAGAAGGACTTCCCAAGGCTTAACGGCATGGTTTTCGAATAAGACCAATGCGACTTCCAATGACCGAGGCCCTGGAAGCCATCGCCGATCGCTTCCATCCGCGTGAACAGATCACGGCGATCCGGTCCCTCGGCTCAGGAAACGTCAATGAAACCTTTCTCGTGACCCACAAAGGGTCAGGTAAGACGGAGAGTTTTGTGATGCAGCGGCTGAACACGGCCGTGTTTGAACGTCCAGAGTTAGTGATGCGCAACCTGCAAGCGCTGGGTGAGCACATCGACCGGCGGCTGGCCACTCCACCACCGGAGCTCAAGGGCCGACGCTGGGAACTACCGAGAATTGTGCCCTGCCGAAGAGAAGACGCGGCATGGGTTGAGCACAACGGGGATTTTTGGCGCTCGATCACCTTTATCGACGATGCAACCACCAGTGATGAAATCAAGGATTGCAACCATGCCAACGAGCTGGGGTATGGGCTTGGCATGTTCCACACCTTGATTCATGACCTGGCCATTCACCAACTCGCCGACACCCTTGAAAACTTTCACGTAACGCCTGAGTATTTAAATCGTTACGATATTGTGCTAAAAACCCCTGCTGTGCTCGATTCCGCTGAACAAGCGGCCTGTGCCTTCATCGACAAACGTCGAGACGGGGTCGATGTGCTCGAGGCTGCTCTGGCCCGGGGAGAGTTGCAACATCGGCCAATCCATGGAGATCCCAAAATCAACAACGTGATGATCGATGAGACCAGCGGCCAAGCCGTCGGCCTGATTGACCTCGACACGGTTAAACCGGGATTAATCCACTACGACATCGGCGATTGCATTCGTTCCTGTTGCAACCCAGCCGGCGAAGAAGCATCCGATCTAGCGAGTGTTGGTTTTGACTTAAACCTCTGTGAGGCAGTGCTGGATGGGTATCTCAATGTTGCTAGAGGCTTTTTGAGTTCGTGGGATCTTCATTACCTCCCAGACTGCATTCGTTTAATCCCCCTGGAACTCGGACTGCGCTTCCTCACGGATCATCTTGAAGGGAACGTGTATTTCAAAACAGAGCGACCAGGCCACAATCTCCAACGCGCCGCTGTTCAGTTCAAGCTTGTGAAAGACATCGAGAATCAGATGCCGGCGCTTCAACGCCTCATCCAACGCCTCAGCGATCGACCCGTGAACTAACTGATATGCCTCGCCCTGCCGTCATGCTG
>NZ_AANO01000041.1 GCF_000153045.1 Synechococcus sp. WH 5701 | reverse complement strand
GAGTGGTCTTACATAGATATGGATCCAGTGCAGTGCTAAGCCGAGCCCGGCCATCAGTGGTAGAAGCCAAATCCAGGCCCAGCGATCCCCAAACTGCCACCAGTGCACGAGCGCCGCAGTCATCGCTAGCCCAGCGACAAGAAGTGAGATGCGATAGCGCTGCACCTCCAGCCGATCTGTTGATGTAATCGTGTAAGGGCCATAAACGCCTTCAAACTGCGGATCACCCGTTGTCATGCGTTCGCGATATCACTGGATACAAGTGTGGTCAGGTCTGGACCAGTGGGGACAATTCCACCAGGATTCAGCGGAAATAACGCTCCGAAGTAGTCATGTCGCCAAGCCTCGGCGTCACAACTTGCTTGGACACCCGGCTGCCTATATAAACGTCGTCGCCAATCCCAAAGTTTCGGGAACTGCCAGAGAGGACGCTGACTACAACCAAACAAGGGTGCGTAGACCATCTCCCAACGAATCAATGTGGGAAATAAACGCACGTCCGCCAAGGTGATTCGATCGCCACAAAGCCAGGGGCCCGATTGCCCCAGGCTTGACTCCACTTGATCGAGGGCTGCAAATAGTGCGGTTACGGCACGGTTGTATGCCGCTTGGTTGCGGGCAAAGCCGCAGCGGTAAACCCCATCATTCACATTGGGTTGAAGGAGTTCCTGCCAACGATGAATGCTGTTCTGCAGCTCTGGTGGTGCCAGGTCGGGGGCTTCCGCGTGGGCTGGCCAGCGGTTCAACACCTCTACGAGCTGGGCACTTTCGTTCCCCAAGATTTTGGGATGGATGGGGTCGATCAGCACTGGAACAGTGGCGCGATGGGAGGGAAGCGCGCCACAACGTTGATACCGCGCAAGCCAGCTGGTACCTCCCAACCATGGAAGAATGAATTGGCACCGTCCTGGCCTGGTGATCTGCAAAGGCCGTCAGAAGAATGAAGGCTCTGATCAAGCCCTCGCCATTTGATGGGACCCAGCCCAGGTGCGATGGGCCCATGGACAGCTGCGTCCAACAAGTAAATGGGGGCGTTGGTCTGGTCGGCGGGACTGCAAGTCCAAAGGGTCGGGGACTTGCGCCTCAAGGTGATCACTTTTGGGTCTGCTGTAGTTCCCGGCGGCATCGGCGGGACCAAGGCCGCCCATGAGCCTTTGCCATTGCCAACGCCAACCTGCTTTGGCTGCCATCACAACGATGGGTGGAATCGACATGGCTTTTGTCGTCGCAATGGCTGAGGTCGCGGAGACCTCAGCCATCTTGGCTCCATGCTTCAGTCAAACAAGATCTGTTTTGAGTTCATGGCTGCCAGCGATGTTCTGGTTGTGGCAGGGACCCACGGCAATGAGCTCAACGCTCCGTGGTTGTTGGAGCAATGGAATCATCAGCCTGATCTGATCAATTCCGCGGGTCTTTCCATTCAACGGTTGGTGGGTAATCCCCAGGCCCAGGCTGCGATGCGTCGTTACGTCGACCGTGATCTCAACCGAAGTTTCAGAGCGGATCTGCTTGAGCAGTCGGGTGGAGACTTGGAAATGCGTCGCGCGCGTGAACTGGTTGGGAGGTTTGGGCCAAAGGGAGACGAGCCCTGCTCCGTCGTGCTCGATTTACACAGCACAACGGCTGCGATGGGGTGTTCTTTAGTGCTTTATGGACGAAGACCTGCTGATTTGGCCTTGGCAGCCCTTGTTCAATCTGCCTTAGGGCTACCGATTTATTTGCATGAATCAGATTCGGCCCAGACCGGGTTTTTGGTTGAGCGG
>NZ_AANO01000042.1 GCF_000153045.1 Synechococcus sp. WH 5701 | reverse complement strand
TCTGCGAGGAATCAGCTGTCGCGCCCACGCCGATCGGCATGGTTTTGGTGAATGGAATCCCAAACTGCCGCTCCATCCAGCTGCAACAGGATTCGGCAATTTCTGCATAGAGGCAGACATTGAGATCGGCTTCTGGAAGCCGCATGATGTCGGCCACCGTGGCCTCGAGAGGCACAACAGTGTTGACATCAATGCCATGACTGGCGAGAAGTCGACTGATTTCGATCACATCATCGCGACATCGGAATCCGAGGAGCGATGGACCGATCAAGTTGACGCGGGGGCGACGCCCCTGGTCCTTCCATGCCTTTGGGTTATGGCCTTCGCTGTTGACCTCTTGATTTTTGAGGAGTCCTCGTACCAATTGGTACAGCGTTTCCGATGCGCCCCAATTTTCTTTTTTGCTGTAGGCCGGAAGCTCGAGGCTCACGATTGGAAGCTCGAAGCCCATCCCGCCCGCAAGGGCTCCTGGTTGATCTTGGATCAATTCTGCTGTGCAGCTTTCACCCACAAGCAGGGCGTCGGGCTTGAAGCGTTCAACGGCTTCACGGATGTGGCGCTTCACCAGCTCTGCCGTGTCGCCGCCTAAGTCCCGAGCCTGAAATGTGGTGTAGGTGACCGGCGGTCTTTTTCCGCGCCGTTCAATCATCGTGAAGAGCAGGTCCGCGTAGGTATCTCCCTGGGGTGCATGGAGGACGTAATGCACGCCTTTCATCGATGCAGCGATGCGCATCGCCCCGACATGGGGGGGGCCTTCATAGGTCCAGAGCGTTAATTCCATGGGAGATCACAAACGAGGGGGCTAAAAAAAGGCGTAACGATGCGGTGTTCGTCGTCGTTAATGCGCGAGGAGTTGATGTCGCCGCAGAGGTCTTGAGAACAGTTCGGCCAGCTCACCGGCTTGATCGATGCCATGGATTGGGCTGAACACCAGTTCGATCGACCATTTGGTGGCGATCCCCTCGGCTTCAAGGGGATTGGCGAGACCCATGCCGCAAACCACCAGGTCCGGTTTGCTGTCGCGAACGCGGTCCAATTGCAGCTCCACGTGTTGTCCCTCCATCACCGGTGTGCCTTCCGGTAGCAGGGCAATTTCTTCTGCCATTTGGTCGCGATTGAGATAAGGCGTACCCACCTCAACGAGTTCCATCCCGCACTCCCGCTGAAGAAAGCGGGCAAGGGGAAGTTCGAGTTGTGATTCAGGTAACAGGAAGATCCGCTTCCCCTTCAACACCTCGCGATGGGGAGCCAGGGCAATCTGAGCGCGCTCCATTAAGGGGGAAAGAACACTGTCGATTTGCGCCTCATCTACCTCAAAATCTCGTGCTGCTGTTTCCATCCACCGCCGACTGCCCTCGGCACCGAGGGGGAAGGGAGCAGTCAGCACACGAGCACCGCGATCTTTGAGCAGCCGAGCTGTTGTTGTGAGGTAGGGCTGCGTCAGCAGCACCGTGGTGCCAGGGCCAACGGCGGGAAGGTCTGTGGATTGCCTTGGGGGCAAGCTCTTGATCGCGTTGATGTTGAGCTTGTTGAACAGATGAACAAGCCGATCCTCCACCGCGTCAGCCAACGTTCCCACTAAAAGGAGTTGGCGTTCATCAGACGACGGAAGGAACGGAATTAGAGCCGCAAGTGCGCCGTCTTCCCCCTGCGTAAAGGTGGTTTCGATTCCGCTGCCGGAATAGTTCACGACCCGCACACGACCCTGCAGCTCGTCGGTCAGGCGTTCCGCAGCTCGCGAGAGATCC
>NZ_AANO01000043.1 GCF_000153045.1 Synechococcus sp. WH 5701 | reverse complement strand
CATTGATCGCAACGCGCAGGGTCATAGAAAAAGCGGTAAAACCGCGTAATGGTTTTGGGCGCCGATCATACAGAAATTGACGGAATTTCTTTGCCCAACTTTGAAATTTCTCGGTTAATCCGTCCCACCGACGGTGGGACAAGGTCAAAAAACTGACCTATCTTTCAGCCCTTCGTAGCCGTCCTTTGCCACGCCTGCTCACGCCCCAAACACCTGTTCATTTCATCGGTGTGGGCGGTATAGGGATGTCGGCACTGGCAAAAATTTTGGTAGACCGCGGCCACCCCGTTAGCGGTTCAGACCCCCGCGACAACGCCACGGTTCAGCATCTTGAAAGTCGGGGCGTCACCGTTTTTAAAGAGCAAACCGCTGAAAGCATTCAATCGGTGCTCTCCACGAATCTTCAGCCACCGGTGGTGGTGATCAGCACAGCGATCCCCGACACCAACCCAGAGCTGCAAAACGCCCGTGCCCATCAACTGGCGATCTGGCATCGATCGGATCTCCTCGCTGCCCTCATCGATCAACAAGCTTCGATTGCCGTGGCGGGGAGTCACGGAAAAACAACCACCAGCACGCTGATCACCACCCTGCTCATCGAAGCCGGTGAAGATCCCACCGCTGTGATTGGTGGGGTTGTTCCATGCCTTGGCAGCAACGGTCATTCCGGTCAGGGTCGTTTATTGGTAGCCGAAGCAGACGAATCCGACGGATCGCTCGTGAAGTTCAGCCCCAGCCTTGGGGTCATCACCAACCTGGAACTCGATCACACCGACCATTACAAGGGCTTGGATGATTTGATCTCAACCTTGCAACGCTTTGGTCGGGGTTGCGAACGGTTGATCGCGAACTACGACGACCCAATCCTTCAGGAGCATTTTGAACCGACAGCCTGGTGGTCGAACCAGCAAAGCGAGAACATTGCCTTTGCAGCCTTGCCTCTGCAACTCGATGGCGATCGATGTACAGCACGGTTTTATGAAAACGGCTCTGCAGTGGGTGACTTCACCTTGCCGATGGCTGGTCTCCACAATTTGAGCAATGCCACGGCTGCCTTAGCGGCTTGCCGGATGGAAGGAGTTCCGTTTGAAGCGCTGGTCAAAGGCCTGGCTCAACTCCAAGCTCCAGGCCGCCGCTTTGATCTAAGGGGCACCTGGGAAGGTCGGCACATCGTTGATGACTATGCCCACCATCCCAGCGAAGTTCGCGCCACGTTGACAATGGCGCAACTGATGGTGAGCAGCGGGCGCAGTCCGCTTCCATCTTCACCACAACGGCTTGTGGCCGTGTTCCAACCGCACCGTTTCAGTCGCACCCAACAGTTCTTCGAAGCCTTTGCCGAAGCACTGCAGAACTGTGATGCACTGCTACTGGCTCCGGTTTATGCGGCCGGAGAACAAACAATTCCTGGCGTTTGCAGCAACGCCCTCGCCCAACGCATTCGATCGTTGCGACCAGACCTCGAAATCGCCGTTGCGGACGATCTTGATCAGCTCACCGATCTGGTAAAGCAACGCAGCCGACCCGATGACCTTGTGCTCGCCATGGGGGCTGGCACCGTCAACAGCCTCTGGGGACGACTGGCCGAATGACGCAGCTATCGCCCCGCCACGCCAATGCCAACTTGGCGGACTACACCACCTGGCGGGTCGGTGGACCGGCCGAATGGCTGGCGGAGCCGACAACGATTGCTGAAACCATGGCGTGGGTGGAATGGGCTCAACACAAAGGGGTTCCCTGCCAAGTG
>NZ_AANO01000044.1 GCF_000153045.1 Synechococcus sp. WH 5701 | reverse complement strand
CGCGCCGATGCCTAGTCGAGCCCACGCTGAACAGCTTTAATTTCGCAGGGATTTGCAGCCGCTATCTCGATAGCAATGGCTATTCCCTCCGCAGCGGCGGTTCAGACCTTGGCAGGCGGTTCCGGTTGCGTGTGATGCAACGCGGATCAACCCTGCAACTGCAAGCCTTCAATCCAGATCAAAAAGCACCGATCGTGGTTGGGCGTGCACCCATCCCCCGCCGACAGCGCAATGGCTTTGTTCGGCTAAAGCTGAATGACGACTGGCAGCTCGAACGACGCGCTTACCAAGGACAAACCCTGAGCCATCTTTATTTCGCCAATCCAGATCCGATTCAGCTGTTGATGGCGCGGGCGATTCGCCAGGCCAGAGGCTCAAGCATGGCCAAGCTCGGACCCTCCAGAGCCCCGAGCATGCCGCCACCAATCCCACCAAGCCCCAAGACATCACGTGGTAGTTCCTTGGCATCACGGCTTAGCAGTGTTCAGCGAGTCGCCAGCGCTGGACCGATCCCGCTGCAAGTGATCCCTTACAAGAGCCAACGCTAGACAGTGGCACAGTGCCAGTTGCTAGAGAGTCCGGCAGAACAACCAATCACAATTTGAGGGCCCTAATTTTTATCTGTGTGAGGAGTGCTGAACGCCTCTTCAGGGTCGAAACAAGGACAGACTCCCTGAACGTGTTCCTCAAAAAACCCTGCCTTTGGCGGGGTTTTTTTATTGGCAGTCCCAGGCCACACCAAAAAAGCAACCCTCGAAGGAGGGTTGCTTTTGTTGAAAAGAATGAGATGCGGATCGGCGGAAAGCCGATCCCACAGGATCACTTGACCGTGACCTTGCCACCCACTTCTTCGATGGCCTTCTTGAGGGCCTCGGCATCGTCCTTGGACACACCTTCTTTGACCACCTTGGGAGCGGCCTCGACCATGGCCTTGGCATCGCCCAAGCCCAAGCCGGTCGCTTCGCGAACGGCCTTGAGAACTTTGATCTTGGCGGAAGCTTCGAAGCTTTCCAAGACAACATCGAACTCGGTCTTTTCTTCAGCAGCCTCACCGCCACCAGCAGCGCCAGGAGCAGCCATCACGACGCCAGCTGACGCGGCGGCGGAGACACCAAAAGCCTCTTCGATCTGCTTAACAAGCTCGGAAGCTTCCAGCAGGGAAAGGGATTTCAGCGATTCGAGGATTTCGTCGGTTTTTGCAGACATGGTTGAAAATCAGCAACAGATCAGGAAATAGACGTGGTGGCAGAGCTAACTCAGCTGTCGCCGCCTTCGGCGTGCTGCTTGAGTGCCCTGGCCATACCGGTGGGAACCTCGTTGATGCCAACGGCAACCTTGGTGGCCACAGCGTTGATTGCACCAGCGATCTGAGCCATAAGTTCTTCCCTGGAAGGAAGATCAGCGATGGCCTTGATCTCGTCTTGAGAGAGAAGCTTGCCTTCGAAAAGAGCGCCCTTCGTCTCAGACTTATTGACTTCTTTCTGGAAAGACCGAACGGCCTTAACACCAGCACCAACATCGCCTTTTACAAGAACGAAAGCGTTGGTACCGGTCAGAAGTGAATCGAGGTTGGCCCAGGAGCTGTCACCATCAATGGCACGGCGCATCAAGGTGTTTTTAGTCACCTTGCAGACGCTGTTGGTGACCCGGAGACGATCCCGCAATCAGACATTTCCTTGATGGACAGGCCCTTGAAATCAAGAACCAATGCCAGCTCGGTCTCGGCGAGGAGCCCTTTGAGC
>NZ_AANO01000045.1 GCF_000153045.1 Synechococcus sp. WH 5701 | reverse complement strand
GCACATTTTGCTCTTGCTCACTGAGATGACTGAGCCAACGGCCGAGTTGCTCATGGTGAATGCGCTGCTCAACGATGTCGAGGGGTTCGTCCGCTGACGAATCGGCAATTAAGTCACCAAGGAAGCTTCGTCCTTCTTCTCCATTAACTGGAGCGTCGAGGCTGCTGGTGGTGAGGGCCTGACGCAAGAGGGAATCGAGCTCTTCCACCGGAATATCCATCGCTTCAGCGATTTCCAACCGGTTCGGCATGGCGCCAAGCTTGTGGGCGAGATCCAAACTGACTTTGCGAATCGTGGTGAGACGTTCGCTGAGATGAACAGGGAGACGGATCGTGCGGGATTGGCAAGCAATCGCCCTGGTCATGCTCTGCCGAATCCACCAGAAGGCGTAGGTCGAAAACTTGTACCCCCTTGTGGGATCGAATTTTTCAACAGCCCGTTCCAAGCCAAGAGAACCCTCTTGGATCAAGTCCAAAAGTTCTAAACCTTTGCCCTGGTATTTCTTGGCAACGCTGACGACAAGACGAAGGTTGGCCTTCATCATCCGCTCTTTGGCCCGACGGCCAATACGAAGCATGCGCCGCTGTTTAGTCGTCAGGTCTTCAACTTTGAAGTCCTTCGAACCGTCTTCTGTGAAAGCCATCATGGCTTGCACTTGATTTCCCAATTCAATTTCCTCTGCCGCCGTGAGCAGAGGGATTCTTCCGATCGTTGATAAATACCAACTCACAGGATCGCTGCTACGGCGACGTTGCGTCTCGAGCGGCTTAGAAGCTGTGGACACCATGGAGGCAGCCCGAATGTGCAAAGACTTTCTTACGAAGAAACAAAAGAAGGCCTCTTTTTCAGCAACCCTTCAGATTCAGGCCAGGAAATCGAAACATTCGGGCTTAACAAATAGTTTCTTATCCAGATTTTATCGCAAAAAAACGGGGCAATTTGGACCAATCCAAGCGGTCGGAAATTGATTACCGCACGACCGTATTTGTGTTCATTTACACCTTGATGTGAGGGTTTTCATACACTAAAAAATCGACATCGTTCGCAATCCAGGGAAATTCTACGTGTATGTAAACGTGCAAAAAAGCAGGCACTGCATAGGATTCCAGCGAATCAGCTCCACCAACAGATGCAATCAACACGCATCAACCCAGAGGGGACAACGCCACCACTTTCCTCGTCGCGCTTGCCTCTCATCGGGCAGCAGCAGCACATCTAAAAAAATTCCGCAAGCCGATCCGCAATGTTCTCGTGAGCAACTTTCAAACAAAGCTGCAAAACCAACCAACAAACCGCCGTCGCAACAATCTCGGCATCACACGCATCAGCTCAAGGCCAGCCCATGGCGAGATTGATGGCCGGGAGCTCACTATGGAGTGATCTCCCTGCGCCGCCGATGGCCCTTGGAACAACCATGACGGAGGCCGGAGAAGCCGCCCTGACCCGGCTGCGTCAATGGCCTGGGGAGCATCGCGTCGCCGTCGGGTTGTCGGGTGGAGTGGATAGTTCCTTAACCGCTGCCCTGTTGGTGGAAGCCGGCTGGGAGGTCGAGGGACTGACGTTGTGGCTGATGAGTGGAAAAGGCGCCTGCTGCGCTGAAGGGTTGGTGGATGCCGCAGGCATCTGTGAGCAGTTGGGCATCCCTCACCATGTGGTCGATACCCGCGAAACCTTCCAAAAGGAAATTGTTCAACGACTCGTGGATGGCTACCAGGGACGGCATCACGCCGCT
>NZ_AANO01000046.1 GCF_000153045.1 Synechococcus sp. WH 5701 | reverse complement strand
TAAACCGTGTCGAATCCAAAGGTCCACAGCAGGGTGGCGATCCAGCAACTAATCAGTGCTGGAGTCCAACTCAGTTGGCCTTCTGCAGCAGCCCATGGGATCAGCACTGCGAATCCCCAGCACAGGGCAAGAACGGCCTGGGGGAAAGCAAACCAGCGTTTGGCAGATGGATACAAAAGAATGGGCGGGAGGGCGGCGACCGCTAAGCCCAAGCACAGGCCCCGACTCTCATCGGACAGGCTCAGGACCACCCCCAGGCTGACGAGAAGCAGCAGAAGTAGCAGGCATAAGGCCTGGGGTCGTTGCAGGGCTCCACGCGCTAGGGGTCGAGCTTGGGTTCGTTCCACCTGACGATCGAACCCTTGGTCCCAAAGATCGTTGGCGATGCAGCCAGCTCCACTCACCGCAAGCCCCCCCACCAAAATCAGTCCAACCAATGAGGCACTGGGGGGAGCAGACGGCGTGAGCCAGAGAGACCACCCAGCAGGGATCAACAAAATGAGCCGCCCAGATGGTTTGTTCCAGCGGAGTAATTCGATCCAGGGGCGGAGGCTGGGGATGCTGCTATTCACAGTGAAAGAGATTTAAAAACGCGAGACATGGACTGATGGCCTTTGGAACCAGTGCCAGAGTGGATCCATGTCAGGCCAGCGTCGTTCATGTCGGAAGCTGAGACCGCTGATCTGACATCTGGAGACGGCCAGGGATTGACGTTGTCCCGTGGGATCAAGTCTGGAGGACTGAGGCGGGTTGGTGCGATTGATATCGGCACCAATTCGACGCATTTGTTGGTGGCCTCCGTGGATCCAGCCCTTCGCACCTTCAGCATCATTCAGGCGGAAAAGTCCACGACTCGTCTAGGAGAGCGCGATCCAGAGACGGGAGAACTGTCGGCTGCTGCGATGGAACGTGGCTTTAAAACGCTGCGTCGCTTCCTTGAATTAGCCAATAGTCATCAAGTTGAACAGGTGGTCACGGCCGCCACCAGTGCCGTAAGGGAGGCCCCCAATGGGCGCGATTTCCTTCAGAGCATTAAGGATGAGTTGGGGATTGAAGTGGATCTGGTCAGTGGGCCTGAGGAAGCTCGATTGATCTATCTCGGCGTGCTCTCGGGGATGTCGTTCGGAGAGAAGCCGCACCTACTCCTGGACATTGGCGGTGGCTCAACAGAGTTGACCTTGGCGGATAGCCGAGATGCCCGTGCGTTGACCAGTACCCGGGTGGGTGCAGTGCGCCTCCAACGGGATTTCATCAAGGAGGAGCCGTTGTCTCCGCAGCGACGCTCGTTTCTTCAAGCGTTCATTCAGGGTTCCCTAGAACCTGCTGTCGACAAGGTGCTTCGACGCATTAAATCTGGCGAAAAACCCGTTTTGGTGGCCACCAGCGGGACGGCGATGGCGATTGGTGCCCTCGCTGCTGTTGAAGACGACCGTCCGCCGCTCAAATTCCACGGTTACAAGGTGTCTCGCTCTCGTCTGGACCGGGTTGTCGAACGGTTGGTCGTCATGACTCCGGCGCAGCGGCGGGAGATGTCTGCCATTAATGATCGCCGCGCCGAAATCATTGTTCCGGGTGCATTGATTTTGCAAACCACGATGAAGATGCTGGCTGTCGATGGTCTTGTGCTCAGCGAGCGAGCCCTGCGCGAGGGTTTGATTGTGGATTGGATGTTGCGTCAGGGTCTGCTGGAAGACCGGTTCAGTTCCAGAGCA
>NZ_AANO01000047.1 GCF_000153045.1 Synechococcus sp. WH 5701 | reverse complement strand
TACGTTAGCTCGATCGTGCATTTCCTTGCCCGAGAAACAACTGATAGGCCTCATTATCCGTCATGTTTTCATAGCGAAAGCCGACCTTATCCAGCATTTTCTCGAAATCCTGCACCTCATCGTCGTCCACCTGAGCGCCCAGCAGAACACGGCTGTAGGCTGCACCGTGGTTGCGGTAGTGGAACATGGAGATATTCCAGCGGGTACCAAGAGACATCAGGAACTTCAGCAACGCCCCCGGACGCTCCGGGAACTCGAACTGGAACACCTTTTCGTTGGTGATGGTCGGCGCGTGGCCGCCCACCATGTGACGGATGTGCTGCTTGGCCAGATCGCTGTCGGTTAAATCGACCACCGAGTATCCGCTCTCCCGAAGATCCTGAACCAGATCCTCGCGGCCGTGACCACCCGCGGCAATCTGGATGCCAACGAAAATCGTGGCATTGGTAGCATCGGCGTAGCGGTAATTGAACTCGGTGATGCTGCGCTTGTGCAGGGCGTTGATGAAGGTCTTGAACGCGCCCGGTTTCTCCGGAATGGTCACCGCCAGGATGGCCTCGCGTTTCTCGCCCACTTCCGTGCGTTCGGAGATGTAGCGCAGACGGTCGAAGTTCATGTTGGCACCGCTCAGGGTGGCAATCAGGTTCTCGCCCTCGACTTTCTCGCGCTCGATGTATTTCTTGATGCCGGCCACACCCAGGGCACCGGCCGGCTCGGCAATGGAGCGGGTATCCTCGAACACATCCTTGATGGCCGCGCAGATTTCGTCGGTGGATACGGTGATCACCTCGTCCACGTGGTCCTTGCAGATCTCCCAGGGGTACTTACCAATCTGCTTGACTGCCACTCCATCAGCAAAGATGCCCACTTCATCGAGCACCACGCGTTTGCCCGCTTTCATGGCGGCCTGGAGGCAGTTGGAGTCCTCCGGTTCGACACCAATCACCTTGATCTCGGGGCGCAGATACTTGATGTAAGCGGCCATGCCGGCAATCAGCCCGCCGCCACCAACACAGATGAAGATGGCGTGGATCGGCTTGCTGAACTGCCACATGATTTCCATGGCCACCGTGCCCTGGCCGGCGATCACATCGGGATCATCGTACGGCGGAATGTAGGTGTAGCCGTGCTTTGCGATCAACTCCTGAGCGTGGGCCGCCGCCTCGTCGAAGGCATCGCCCTTGAGAACCACCTTGGCACCGTGATCCCGTACCGAACGCACCTTGATCTCCGGCGTGGTCTGCGGCATCACAATTACCGCCTTGATCCCGAGATTCTTGGCAGCCAGCGCCACACCCTGGGCATGATTTCCGGCCGACGCACAAATGACACCCTTGGCCTTCTGCTCCTCGGAAAGCTGCGCAATCCGGTTATAGGCACCACGAATCTTGAAGGAGAACACCGGCTGAAGATCTTCACGCTTGAGCAGAATATTGTTGCCAAAGCGCTTGGACAGACTGCGGGCTTCAGTCAGGGGTGTTTCGATGGCCACGTCATAGACGCGCGCATCGAGAATCTTCTTGATGTAGCGTTGCGGCATAGCAGTTCCGGCTTTTGGTCGATGTGTGAGTGATGACTGGCTGAGAAAAACCCACAGTGTAGAAAGTTTGCACGGCAGCCGTCTATAAGCAGAGGGCTCTTAAGCGCTATAATGCCGGCAAAGCCAACCTGATTTGCAGCCGGAGCCAATGATGAACCAGGACGA
>NZ_AANO01000048.1 GCF_000153045.1 Synechococcus sp. WH 5701 | reverse complement strand
AATTGAAAGGTCAAAATATTGTCGGACATATTACATTGAGCAAGGGTGAACGCAGTCCACTTGCCGAATTAGCAGCAAACATGCTTTGATTTATTAGTAGGCGAAACTAGCTGGAGTTTTATGAGCAAATTTAGTAAAAACTCAGATATTACAAAGTCTAATTTGGAGGCAATTATGCGCTCACCTACTTATCAAATAGCTCATGAAGACCAACAGCTTTTGAATAGTGATGAAATGCGTGGCGTAAGAATGCTGCTTGAAATTAGTAAGCCAGAGCAACATCTTGAATTGGCTGGCATTACATCCACAATTATTGTTTTTGGAGGGGCGCGAATTGTTGATCCAGACAATGCGAAGAAGCAGCTTGCTGAAGCTCAGCAGTTATTAAAGCAAAATCCTGAATCGATAAGCCTTAACCAGAGAGTCCGTAGTTGCGAAGGCCTTTTAGGTTTATCTCGCTTTTATAATGCGGCCAAAGATTTTGCATATTTAGCCTCTAAGTATGGTCAATCAACGGTAGATAAACATGCAAGATGTTCATCCCATGTGATTGTGACTGGTGGAGGCCCGGGGATTATGGAGGCTGCGAATCGAGGTGCATTTGAGGCCGGTTGTCGATCCATCGGTTTGAATATTTCGTTGCCTTTTGAGCAACATCCAAATTCTTATATTACTCCTGAACTATGCTTCCAATTTAATTATTTTTCGATTAGAAAATTTCATTTTGTGATGCGATCTGTTGGAGCAGTTTTGTTTCCGGGTGGTTATGGAACTCTCGATGAATTATTTGAACTTTTAACTCTGAGGCAAGTTGGTACAAAAAGTCCAATGCCAATCGTTCTTTTTGGGAGAGAGTTCTGGGAGCGGTTAATTGATTTCGACTTTCTCGCTGAGTCTGGCTTGATCTCCCTTAACGACCTCAAGCTCTTTCACTTTGCCGACTCAGCAGAAGAAGCTTGGATGCATATCCAGGCTGGCACATCTGAATTTCATAATGCACCTGAGAATACTTGACCTGCTAGGCACAAAATAGTGAAGAACTCAGTCTTGATTCGACTTGTCTTGATAGGAGTGTTGTTATAGATGTATATCGCTTTATTGGCGTACTAAAAGACGATCAATTAAATAAATAAATGCGCATAAAATAGTTGCATGCAATATTCGACTCTTTCAAATATTGTCATCTTTCTTTCAGTGCAATATCCTGTTTTCGCCTCCTCGAAGTCCTGTGTAATTTTATTTTCTTGAATGCTAAGTTTCTCTTTTTATCGTATTTGTTGGTTCTGTGGTAATTGTTTTGTGGCTTCGCTTTCTTGTGGAGAAATTGATGTTTGTTTCTTCTTTATAGCTGAAATTGCATCTTTAGCTTGCTCTAATAAACTCGCTTTCCTTGTGGTTGTGAATTTGTCTACAGAAAGCGACATCGATATTGCGACTGATTGATGGATTAATTTTAATTCGAACTAGCCGGTGGCTTTGAGGTGTGTTGATGGTATTGATAATCCTTTTGCGCATAGCTGTAAAAACAACTACGAATTATTGCAATGACGGTTCTGATGCTGGCAGTTGTTGGCCTTTGCCTGCTGCTTCCTTGTGGATATATTAAGAGTACTCACTATTTTGCATTTCGATAATTTTATCCATAAAGCATTGTGATTATACAACTTTTTGCTCGTTAATTGTTGCT
>NZ_AANO01000050.1 GCF_000153045.1 Synechococcus sp. WH 5701 | reverse complement strand
AGTGAGCGCATTAATCGCCTCAGCAGCCATCTTCAGAACAACATCCACGACTTCTCTTCCCGTCAGGGACTACTGAAGATGATTGGACGCCGCAAGCGCCTTCTCAATTACATGCGCAGCAAGAGCGAGCAGCGCTACAGCGAGACCATCTCCAAGCTGGGCATCCGCGGCTGATCGGGATCCCTCATGGCTGAGCAACGCAGCCCGCTTCCCTTTGAGCCAAAAGGCTCAGGGAAAGCGGCAAAAGAACCTGCTGGGGTGAAGCAAGAAGCCATTCCCCGTTATGTCGCAGACCGGATGGCCCGTCGCGTCGCGATTTTTACAGGACTTCCGTCCCTTGCGGGCATGGGGGTTTTTGTTGCCAGCTACTTCGTTGTGACACGAGATATTGCAGAGATACCACCTGGTGCAACGTTGGTTGGATCGGGTTTTTTCTTTGTTCTTGGCCTCGTTGGCCTGAGCGTCGGGGTCCTAACGGCCAGCTGGGACAAGGAACCTGGATCTCTTTTGGGATTCGAGAATTTCAAGCCAAATGTTCAACGCATGCGTGAATCGATTCGGGCGCAAAAGCAGTCAAAGGGAAACGGAAAAGATCAATAAAACAAAGAAATCTGTGGACAATAAAATCCCTTCCCCAGCATACAAAAATCCTTAAACAAATTAATTACCTTATGAAATCAATGCAATAACTGATAACAATAGGCCATAAAAGCTTAAAGTTAACATCTATTCGCCAATATTTCTGTTGAGCCAGGTCTAGCAATCAGCGCTATACATCAACCCAGCACAAGCCGATCACTACAACGCGCTGTAAACGATTGATCATTCAATGCTTGCACGGCAGCAACTGGATCTCGCACACAGAATTGTGCACCAAGCCGAACATAACGAACCGAGTCTCCGAGACAAACCTCAGCCACCACTGGAACTTTCACGCCGAGCTCATCGCGCTCAGGACGATATTGCGTCAAACATTCACGTAATTTATGTTGAACAGCGATGTCATTAGCTTGATCAGAGGGAATCTGAACAAGGAGCAATTTGAGGTCATCAATGGCACGACAGTCGTCAATGATCAACTGAACACGTTCATCGCGTCGATCGACGCCAGCCCACACGAGCAAGCGAGCTTCTGCCATCAGATGGTCGGCCAAGCGGGCATAACTTTTGGGAAACACAACCGCTTCACAACTACCGGTGAGATCTTCAAGTTGCAAAATGGCCATCCGATCGCCTTTTCGCGTCGTGACTTGACGCAATTCAGTGATCATCGTGATCGCGCTGACCTTGGCTTTATCCGGCTGCTCCTCCAAGGAACCCAAGCCAATGGGTGCCAACAAACGCGATGAAGGAGTGAGCTGTTTAAGCGGATGATCTGAAAGATAAAAACCAACAAGATCTTTCTCCAGTCTGAGCTTTTCAGAGGGGGGATAGTCCGGAACAGGCGCCGCTTTCGGCGCCATGCTGAGATCCGTCGGACCATCGTCCTCCGCTGGGGCAGCCATGAGGTCGAACAGATTTCCCTGACCACTATCTCGATCCTTTGCTCGAGAGGAGGCCCAATCCAAAAGCAGATCGAGATCTGCCATTAACTGCGCTCGGTTGGCATTCGGATCCATGGCATCCATTGCTCCGCAATGGATTAAGGATTCCAAGCCACGGCGATTCAAAAC
>NZ_AANO01000051.1 GCF_000153045.1 Synechococcus sp. WH 5701 | reverse complement strand
CGGCGGCGAGCGCCAGCAGGCGTTGCTCGTCACCGTCGCTGGCATGAACCCGGGTAACTGCCGGATGGCCTTCGGTGATGGTGCCGGTTTTATCCAGTATCACCAGATCCAGCTTGCCAGCGGTCTGCAGGGCATCGCCCTGGCGGATCAGCGCGCCGTATTCCGCGGCCTTGCCAACTCCAACCATTACCGACATGGGCGTGGCCAGGCCCAGGGCACAGGGGCAGGCGATGATCAGCACCGTGGTGGCCGCCACCATCATATGAACTACGGCCGGTTCCGGCCCGACGTTGTACCAGACCAGCGCCGCCACAACAGCAATCAGCATCACGGTGGGCACGAACACCGACGAAATCTTGTCCGCAAGCCGTCCAATGGCAGGCTTCAAGCCCTGGGCTTTTTTCACCAGCTTGATGATTTGAGCCAGCGCAGTGTCACTGCCAACCCGGGTGGCCTCGTAGACTATGGAACCATGGGTGTTGAGGGTGCCGGCAGACACCTCATCGCCTTCCGATTTGCTCACCGGCATGGGCTCACCCGTGAGCATGCTCTCATCAATGCGAGTAGAGCCTTCGGCAATCACGCCGTCGACCGGCAGTTTCTCACCGGGTCTTACCCGGATGTGGTCGCCCTTGAGAACCTCCTCGACCGGAAGATCCTGCTCTTCACCATCGCGAATCACCCGCGCCGTTTTTGCCCGCAGGTCCAGCAATCTGCGAACCGCCGCTGATGTCTTGCCTTTAGCCCGAAGCTCCAGCGCCTGGCCCAGATTGATAAGGCCGATAATCATCGCCGAGGCCTCAAAGTAGACATGGCGGGCCATCTCCGGGAGCGCACCGGGAATACTCGCCACGACAATGGAATAGAGCCAGGCGGTGCCGGTACCCAGGGCAATCAGGGTGTCCATGTTGGCGTTGTGGTGACGGAACGCTTTCCAGGCACCGGTGTAGAAATGACCGCCGGTGGCGGCCATCACGATCAGTGTCAACAGACCCAGTCCGAGCCAGGTGCCCTGGTTGGCGTCCGTCACCATCATGGTTCCGAAGCCCATACCCCAAACCATCAGCCCAAGCCCCAGGCCCAGACTCACAGCCATCTTCGCCAGTAGGGTCTTGTACTGTTTCCGGTCTTCCTCCTGCTTGCGGTCATCGGCTTCGTCCTCGTCCGCAATCACGCTGGCGCCATAACCAGCACTCTCAACCGCCTTCACAAGTGACTCGGGATCGGCATCCCCCGTGGCGGTGGCGGTGTTGTCTGCCAGGTTCATATGCGCATGGCTGATCCCGGAAACCGACATCAGGGCCTTTTCAATCGTATTGACACAAGAGGCACAGGTCGCACCTGTCACCGAAAGATGAATCTGCTCATCCGCTCCGGTTGTCGCGTCAGAGCTGGCAGGTGCCGAACGTTCACCGGTTGCCCGGTCTTGAGCGCTGTCGTTGGAGTGACCCTTATCCTGATGGGCTGGAGAACAGCAACTCCCCGGCTTGGCGTCTTCTTCAAAAGGCTCAGCCGGGTAACCAGTCTCGGTAACAATACGCGCGGCCTCAGAGGCATCCACTCCCTCCGGCAAGGCCACGGTCTGTTTTTCCAGATCGACGTCAACGAGCCCGGTATCGCCGGTCAACGGCTCCAGGCGTTACGAATCTTCTTCGCACAGCCCTGG
>NZ_AANO01000052.1 GCF_000153045.1 Synechococcus sp. WH 5701 | reverse complement strand
TGCCCTGCAACCCGTCTCGACAATCGTGACGCCCATATCGCCTATCTCAAGGAGACCGGCGTGGTGTCACAGGCCGGGCCGCTTTTGAATGACGAGGGCGAGATGGTGGGCTCGCTGGTGATCCTAGATGTCGAGGATATGGAGGCGGCGCAGGAGTGGGCCAATAACGATCCCTATGCCAAGGCCGAACTGTTTTCGGGGGTCGAATTGATCCCGTGGAAGAAAGTGATCTGATGCGCCATTGGCTGTTCAAGTCCGAACCGTCGGTCTGGGGCTGGTCCGATCAGGTGGCCAAGGGCGACGCGGGCGAGGAGTGGAACGGCGTGCGCAACTATCAGGCGCGCAATTTCATGCGCGAGATGGCGGTGGGGGATCGCGGGTTCTTTTACCATTCGCAAAAGGAAAAGGCGGTTGTGGGCACAGTCGAGGTGATCGCCGAGGCGCATCCCGACAGCACCACCGATGATCCGCGATGGGAGTGTGTGGACATCAAGGCGCTGGAGGTGGCACGGGGGCCGGTCACGCTGGAGATGATCAAGGCCGATCCGCGCCTGTCGGAGATGGTGCTGGTGCGCAACTCGCGCCTGTCGGTGCAGCCGGTGACGGCGGAGGAATGGCGGATCGTGTGCGAGATGGCGGGGGTGTCGGGTTAGGGGCCGTCGTTGTGTTGCAGCGCGAAGGGCCTGGAACTGCCGTTGAATGACCGCCAGAAGTGCCACGTGATCGCAGGGCCGGGGACTGGCGATGCAACGTGTGTGGCGGGTACTTTATCCCGGCAAAATCCGTATAACCCCAACACGTTGCGCAACCCCTCAAATCGCCAGGCCGCGGGACGGCCCGGCGATCGCGCGGCACCTTCGGTGCGTTTCGCGCGGAGTGCGGCCAACGACAGCTCAAGGCCAGACCTTCCCTTTACGACAGCCCCCAGACAAAGCTGGTGTAATGGCCCCGGTGCAAACCTGCGACCGGCGCGCGCCTCATGCCTCCACCGCCGCCACCTCGCTCACCCACGCCACCTGACGCGGCAGGCAGATGGTTTGCAGATCATAGCGCGCGCGGATCAGGTTGCGGGCTGCCACCCCCAGACGGTGCCGCGCGGCCTCATCCTCCAGCAGCGCGCAAACCTCGCCCACAAGTGCTGCACCGTCGAAGAACTCCACCAGCCGCCCGGTTTCGTCATGGGTGATCACCTCGCGCACCGGCGCGGTATCGCCGGCGACAATGGCTGCGCCACAGCTCATCGCCTCCATCAGCGACCAGCTGAGCACGAAGGGATAGGTCAGGTAGACATGCACCCGACTAACCTGCAACAGGCGCAGAAAGCGGTCATAGGGGATGCGCCCAAGGAAATGCACGCGCGCCCAATCGGCGTCTGAAATCTGCCCGCGCACCTCGTCGATGAAGACCTGTTTCCAGGTCTGTCCCTTGGGCGGACGGGCACCATAGCTGACCTCGTCGCCGCCGACGATCAGGACGCGGGCCCGGGGGCGTTCGCGCAACAGACGCGGCAGCGCGCGCATGAAGACGTGGTAGCCGCGATAGGGCTCGAGGTTGCGATTGACGAAATGATCACCTCGTCGTCGCGGGTGAGTGTGCCCGCGCCCTCGACCTCCAGCCGGACATCGGGCAGCGGGCAGCGGTGAGCGTGTCGATGCCGTCATGGCT
>NZ_AANO01000053.1 GCF_000153045.1 Synechococcus sp. WH 5701 | reverse complement strand
TGGCAGCGAACTCTGCATCAGACACAACCGGGGTGACATCGAATTGGATGCCAAAGCCTTCGATCCAAGGTGCGAGATGGGCCCACACTTTGCCGATGTCGGCAGCCACCGCAATCGCCATTCCTTTTCCACCGATTGGATCACAAACGCGGTACTTCAGTTCAAAACCTTCGAAGTGATCGCCAGGCCCTCCCGAATTGATGTATCCGGCAAATGAAGGGCAGGCTTCCCAAGACCCCTGCACTGTTGGGAAGTTCCAGACAATGAGGTAGTGCTGCATGGGGCTGTGGCTTCAGATCTGGTTGTTTTAACAGCAATCGATGGTGTGCGATGTGATCGATCAGACGAATCCCTGGGGCTGGCCATCCAAGAAGAGTGGTGGCGCGCAATCGATCTCCTCCCCCCTCCAACTGAAGGCCTGAACAACGGAACGCGCAATGAAAGCTTACATTCGGTAGCGGTTGATACAAAAATGCTATTCTTGATGCACGTTGAGCTTCCAATCGAAGCTGCAGTCAGACCCATGCCAAGCAACGGGGGCGTGGGCAATGAAGGAGTGTTTTATGAACACGCTTCAACTGATCAAAGCCCGCGCCGTGAAAAGTCGGGCCGTTGACCTTGCACGTTCCGCCATGGTCCGTGCCTTTCGGAATGCTGATTACACCGACAACCAGCACACACCGTTAGTCCCTACCAACAAATCACAATTGCGGTATAGGGGCATTGCCTATGAAGCAATTGGGCAACAACAAGAAGCCACTGCTGGACGCACACTTCGGTACCGCGGAGTCAGCTACGGCGTGTACTAAATCCGGATAACGACGATGATGGAGGTGGGAGGTTCACTCCCGCCTTTTTCTAGGGGAGGCGATATTGCCAAGGCTGTTTGGTCGAACGGTTCAAAATCGAGCGCTTGGAGTTTCCGTCGTTGTTTTAGGAACTGCTGCGGCCCTGACCCTTCCACTCGCCCACAAAACGTTCAACTTGGCCCGGGCAGGTACGGCCTACAGCGCAAAGATTCTCTGCTCCGGCGTTTTGATGGCCGGAATGGATGCAAACCGGCTCAAACGTGAAGATCTAGCGCTCGCCCAAGGACTAATCCAAACCCAAATCGATGTCAATCGTGGAGTCGTTCACGCTTGGGCGTTCCTTGGACTTGTGCGAGGCAAAGCTGTTCGTCAAGGGAATCTTGGGTGTAGTCAAGCAATTGCCAATACCAAAGTCGTCAAACTCCCCGATCAGAGAAGAGAACAACCAACAAATCCAATAGTTCAAACAACTCCCTGGAAGATTTCATCCGATGCAGCAGACATACCACCAAGAATTAACAGAAATAAACTAGACAAGGCCATCAGAAAGGCATTTGAAGAAGCACAAGCCTCTGCACCAAAACGCACCCGCGCCATTGTTGTTGTGCAAGACGGCTGGGTAATTGCTGAAAGATATGCGGATGGCATCACACCGGAAACACCTTTAATTGGTTGGTCGATGAGCAAAAGTCTGACCCATGCGCTGATTGGAATTGCTGTTGAAAATGGTCAATTACGGCTTAATGAACCGTTGTCACTACCAGAATGGGGCAACAACAAAGATGACCGACAAAAAATCACACTGGATCATCTCTTAAGAATGAATAGTGGCTTGAGATTTGATGAACGTT
>NZ_AANO01000054.1 GCF_000153045.1 Synechococcus sp. WH 5701 | reverse complement strand
AACCAACTTCACCAACGACTTACTCCAGCTCAGCTTGCGCAGCCTGTTTCTTGCTTTAGCCGCGGCGATTCTTGCCGTCGGCGCAGCGGTGTTGCTGGCCATTGCGAAACGCTGGAGCACTGCACCCTGGTTGCGCAGCCTGACGTTTCTGGCAGGCATGGGCTACGCCATCCCTGGCACGGTTTTAGCGCTTGCCCTTCTCCTCACTGGAGCACCCTGGCAAATCGCCCCTCTCGCCCTGTTGCTGTGGGGCTACAGCGATCGCTTTTTAGCCGTCGCCAAGAGCGGCCTCGATGCAGCTTTGGAACGCATCAGTCCCAATCTTGATGAGGCCGCTACAGGGATGGGCTTCGATTGGCATCAGGTTCTCCGCAAAATTCATTTGCCGCTTCTGCGCGGACCGATGACCGTTGGACTCCTCTTGGTCTTTGTCGACACGATCAAAGAGCTTCCACTCACCTTCGCATTGCGTCCCTTTGACTTCGACACCCTGTCCGTACGGGTGTATCAATACGCGAGCGACGAGCGATTGGCAGAAGCTCTGCTCCCGGCTTTGATGATCTTGGTCTTAGGTCTGATTGCGTCAATGGCCCTGGTACCGACCCTGGATCAGAGCTCCAACAGGAGATCAATTCAGGATTAAGTCCGCCGGGCAAACCATTCAACGATCTGGCGATCGGCACGGAACGATCCAACCGCCAAGACATCAGCCAGCGTCGAAATCAGTCGATAGCTGAGCACCACCGCCAACAGTGGAGCTTCAGCCACAGCTCCGCCAAGTCGCAGCAGCAGAGTGGCTTCAAAAACACCCAACCCACCGGGAGCACCCGGCACGACCAAACCAACGGCGTAGGCCAAGCCAAAGGCTGCGAGCCACTGCGAAGGAACAGGCTGGGCCAGATCAAAGGCTTGAACACAACAATAAAACCCAGAAAAGCGACACAGCACAAACATCATTTCGGCAGCAAAAGGCGACCAGGGATATCCCATGCGACCACTGCCCTCAACCTCGAGTGGGCAATCCCCAGCCGTCTGAAGCTGCGTCGCTTTCGATCGCTCTAACCGCTCCAGAATTGGCTCTCGCCAGCGTGGCAGAAGCAGCAACGCCGGGATGGGAGCCAACAAAACCAGCCCGTTCTGCCATCCACCGGCCATCAGCATTAGTAGAGATACCGCCACAATTAGTAGGGGATCAAGGATGACCCCGGCCAAAGCTGGCCCCCCTCCCATAGAGGGTCGAAGCGAACGCACACGCTCCACAAGGTGCCAGATGCCTCCGGGCAAATACTTCAGCAGGTTGCTGCGAACAAACAACGGCACCACCGCCAGGTCGTCCGGCACAGAACCAAGCCACCCCAACACCACGCGCCAGGCCACGCCATTCATCAAGATGCTCAGCCAGGTGAGCCCAAGCCCAAGCACCAACCACCACCAGCCTTGGCTATCCAAGCTCTGCTGGCGCAATTGGGCACTCTGTTGAACGAGAGCCACACCAATAAATGCAAGGCTCGCCAGGGTGATCCACAACTTTGGCGACCGCCATTTGCCCATCACCAACTCCAGTCCGCATCGCTGATGAATGGAGCCGCCACCACCGCCGTCCGCAACTCCGCCAACGAGCATCCAGTGCGGCGACTCATCAACTCCAAATCATCG
>NZ_AANO01000055.1 GCF_000153045.1 Synechococcus sp. WH 5701 | reverse complement strand
ACTAAAGTTCATTTTGCAGAGGATTGTGTTGGAGAGAAAGCGACTTCCGTAATAGAAGCAGCAGAATTTGGTGAAATTGTAGTACTGGAAAATGTTCGTTTCCATGCTGAAGAGAAGAGCAATGATGAAGAGTTCAGTAAAAAGCTGGCCGCACATGCCGACCTGTTTGTGAATGATGCTTTTGGAAGTAGTCACAGAGCTCATGCTTCTGTAGCTGGGGTTACCCGATATCTGCAACCTGCGGTTTCCGGCTTCTTACTTGAAAAAGAGATCAGGTATCTCAGTGACAGTGTGAACTCACCGGAACGACCATTTGTAGCGATCTTAGGTGGAGCAAAAGTCTCAGATAAGATTCCGGTCATTGAAAACCTGATCAGCAAAGTGGATACCATCATAATTGGTGGCGGAATGGCGTATACCTTTCTGGTAGCTAATGGAAAGTCAGTTGGTAAATCTTTGCTACAGGAAGAAATGGTGGATACCGCCAAAGACTTGATGAAGAAAGCAAAAGAAGCCGGTGTGAACCTGATGCTTCCATTTGATTTTGTAGTGGCTGATGATTTCAGCAATGATGCCAACCAAAAAGTGGTGGACGAAGATAATATCCCGGATGATTGGGAAGCTCTGGATATCGGTCCTGAAACGGCATTAGCATTTGGTAATGTGATCAAATCCGCAAAAACGGTAGTATGGAACGGACCAATGGGTGTATTTGAAATGCCTAGTTTTGCTGAAGGGACAGATGCAGTTGCGGAAGCCTTAGTAGAAGCGACAAAATATGGAGCTACCAGTATCATTGGTGGGGGCGATTCTGCATCAGCTATCAAGCAAGCGGGATTTAGTGACCAGGTTTCTCACGTTTCAACCGGAGGTGGAGCAAGTCTCGAATACCTGGAAGGAAAAGACCTGCCAGGAGTGACATCACTGACGGATAAGTGATCTGATTGATTCCGCTCACAATTAAAGGATGATAACTAAAAGAGGCGCCGAAGCGCCTCTTTTTCTGTTACCTACGTATTCTGTTCAGTCAACTATGTGTCATAGAATTTTCAGTTTGTCGGAAACCAGACATATTTACCATCCTTATCAATATATCCGTACTGTTCTTCAATCTCGTCTTCAACCGTTACGTAAATAGTGACACGTGCCAACCCATTGTAAAACGGGGCGACCTCATCAAACTTAGCACCGGTGATCTGATTTCCATTCGTGTCGATAAAGGTCCAGCGGCCGTTTACCAACACACCGGCTCTTCCTTCTGAAAAAGGTTGTACCTGGTCAAAGGTTTCTTGTATAACGAATTCCCCGTTCTTATTGATGAACCCAAACTGGTTACTCGAACGGCGGGCAGGTGCCAGACCATCACCAAATCTTCCTGCGCTGATAAACTGTGGCGAAATTATAACTTCTCCGGAAGCATCAATAAAACCCCAGCGGTCGCTGACTCTAACGGCTGCAAGTTTATTCGAAAATGCGAGTGCCTCGGAGTATTTCAGATCTACGATAGTATTACCTCCACGGTCAATGTAGCCATACATGTCATCGTCTCTGACCAAAGCACGCCCATCGTTGAATTCATTTTCCTCGATGTTATCAAGATCATCACGCATATTTACTGATTCGATCTCATTGCCG
>NZ_AANO01000056.1 GCF_000153045.1 Synechococcus sp. WH 5701 | reverse complement strand
AAAAACGCTACCGGTCCTGAAGGACCAAGGCATCACGGTGCACGACAACCGGGGAGGCCTCGCCATCCGTGACGGCCAAGGCCTGACGCACCTGGCTGCTGTTGAGGGTGCAAAGGCCCCGACCCAACTCCTGTCCATCGGGATCACGCAACAACACGGGCCGATTGGCCTCAAACTCACCCTTTACGGCCGTCACACCCACCAGCAACAGGGAGGCGCCGCGATGCAAGATGGCCTGACAAGCGCCTTGGTCCAGGCACAGTTCCCCCTCTGGAACCAAAACATGGGCCAACCAGCTACGACGGTTGCCGAGGGGTTCGGGGTGGGGATGAAAGACAGTGCCGCCGCGGTCTCCCTCGAGCAATCCGGCTAACCGAGCTGGATCACGTCCATCGGCCAAATGCACGGTCACCCCGCTCGCCGTCGCAATTCTGGCGGCAGCCAGCTTGGTGGTCATTCCCCCCGTCCCCCAGCGGCCACCATCCCCGGCCCCGGCCTCGAACTGCTTTAGATCGCGCGGATGATGCACATCCGTAATCGGTTGGGCATTCACATCGCAGCGCGGATCAGAGGAATACAGGCGATCCACATCCGTTAGGAGCAGGAGCTGATGGGCACCCACCGCTGTTGCCACCAACGCCGAAAGCGTGTCGTTGTCGCCAAAACGCAGTTCAGCTGAAGACAACGCATCGTTCTCATTAATCACAGGCAGAACACCCCAAGCCAAGAGCTGCTGCAACGTTCCCGATGCATTCTGGTAGCGGCGCCGATCGACCAAATCGGAACGGGTGAGCAGCACTGAGCCACGGAAAGGCCATGAATCGCCATCGCCCGCTCGTACAGAGCCATGAGGTATCCATGCCCCGTAGCGGCCGCCGCCTGGAGGGCGACGACGGTGTCGGGCCGCCTGGGAAGTTGCAGCTTTTGGCAGCCCAAACCAACCGCACCACTGGTGACCAACACCACCTGATCACCACGAAGCATGGCCGCGGCAACTCCGGAGGCATACCCCTCAATCGTTGCGGCAGTGTCCCCCCGCAACAGGCTGGTCCCAAGCTTCACAACCCACAGGGTCATGCCGTTGGCGCCCCCATCCATCCCGCAAGAGTGCGCTCAAGGCGTTGAACACGATCTTGGGAACAGGCGGTGCCGTCAGAACGAACTGGTCGGACAAGCACGGTGTAAAGCCCAAGACGATTTCCGCACAGCACATCGGTGAACAACCGATCCCCCACCATGGCGACACGATCCACGGGCAGGTCAAGGTCGGCTAGGACACGCCTCAAGGCCCCCCGACGGGGCTTTCCCGCTGCTGCGGTGAAACTGACATCGAGTTGATCGGCAACCGCTGCAATCCTGCTGTGGGAGGGGTTATTGCTGAAGAGATGCAGAGAGAATCGCTGCTTGGCATCGATCAGCCAAGCCAGAACAGGCTCTGGAAGTTTCACATCGCGCCCGGGAAGCAAGGTGCGATCGACATCCAAAACAGCCGCTTCAATGCCTTGCGCCGTTAGGTGAGACAGGGCCAGATGGGCAATGGTGAGCCCAGGGTCCCAATCGGGCTGCAGCCAATGTTGACCCATCATTCCGGCCATTCACGCTCCTCAAGCTCCGCCTCGATCCGGG
>NZ_AANO01000058.1 GCF_000153045.1 Synechococcus sp. WH 5701 | reverse complement strand
GAGTTCCAGATCGGCGTCAATCCGAACACAGCCGCTCAGTAAAAGGGTGAGGCCGGCCAGCACGGCGATCACGACGACGGCAAATCCAACGGCTGGAGCCCGTGTGGGCCCGGTGGGTGGTGGCGGTGGTGGCTTTGGTTTTCTGGAGCGGCGTTGGCTACTGACGGCTGGCGGAGATCCACCGGTTGCGGTGACCTCAAGCGGAGGCAGTCGCATGGTCCAGCTGTCGGGGCGCTCGAGGCTGGGCGCATCGAGAATGTTCACAAGCTGTTTGGCCTGTTGGCGCTTGTCCACATCACCGCTTCGGCTCAAAGCGCGGGCCATGGTCAATGCCTGCTCATTTTGGCCTTGACCCATCCAAGAGGTGATCATCAGGAAGCGCACCTGAGACCCTGCTGGGGTTGAGATGGGGTGTAGGTCGACCAGTGGAGTGAGCAGCTCTAGGGCTTGGCCATAGTCACCACGCTCTAAATGGGCATCCACGGCACGGAGGTTGAGCGACGGCTGGTCCTTTTTCACGCCTTGTCCCCCAGGTAGCCCCCGTAACTGTCTCGGTCGGCGAACATCGCCTTTCAGCCAGCTTTTTAAGCAGTTTATGGACCGCTTGGCTTGGTATGGAGGAGTGGATTTTTGTTGAGGATCGCGATCGATCACCTCTCAAGCATCTGCAATTTTTGGCCTTCTGAGGCCAGTGATGTCTTCACAGTGCAAGGTCTGATCTCGATAGTGTCTCGAGACAAATCGGTTCAACACGATGAAGCGTCATCCGAACATCGCTTTTTTTGGCGGAACTGTTGTGATTGCTTTGATGGTGCTTGCCGCGTTTTCAAACATGGCCGTGGCCGGTGGCTGTGCACGTAGCGGCGAAAGCAGCACGCTCAGTTCAGAGCCCATCGAACAAAAGCAAAAGCAAAACAGCGACGCTGATGCTTAGTTGTTGTTCGCTCAAGACCGTTTAATCAACTGTCTTGTTGGGATGATTTTCACGTCCAACCACCATGGTTCCGATGCCTGCATCGGTAAACACTTCCAGTAATAGGGCGTGAGGGACACGTCCATCCACGATGTGGGCGGCTGCCACCCCTTGGGCTAAGGCCCGAATGCAACACTCAGTCTTTGGTGTCATTCCCCCAGCAACCACCTCGTCTTCGATGAGCTGCCGCGCTTCCGACAAGCGGAGTTTGCGAATTAACGATTCAGGATCATCTCGATCCCGCAATATCCCAGGCGTGTCGGTGAGAAGGATCAGTTTTTCTGCTTGTAGCGACGCGGCTAGCTCCCCAGCCACGGTGTCGGCATTGATGTTGTGGGCTCGGCCGTCGCTCGGAGTCGCTGCCACGCTTGAAATGACGGGTACATACCCCTCGTTGAGCAATGGCTCCAGCACATCTGGGTTGATGCGGGCGACATCCCCCACAAGCCCATGGCTGCCATCACCCCATGGGCGGGCTTCCACTAGACCGCCATCGCACCCGCTGAGCCCCACGGCGCGCGCGCCCAGTTGATTTAACCCATTCACGATTTGCTTGTTTACGCGACCCACCAACACCATCTCCACCACATCCATGGTGTCGGCATCCGTGACGCGTAAG
>NZ_AANO01000059.1 GCF_000153045.1 Synechococcus sp. WH 5701 | reverse complement strand
TCTCCATCCGTCAAAACCAAACGAGCCGTTTCGGGCTGCAATTGCGCTAGTTGCTGCAACGCCTGCCCCGTTCGGAAAACGAGCCCGTTCTTCGAGGAAGCGCCCCAAAAGCACGAATCCCAGCAACATCACCGGGCTCGTTGAAAAAGCACGGCCAACCCACCTTTGGGCCACACCAAGGCCACCAAGCTGGCCCAGATAAGCGCTACCCACCCCCAGCCCCACCAGGGTGTCCATGCTCGGGGCTCCGACACGGGCTGCTTTTATGCCCCCAACCAGGATCTGGCGGCCTGGGCCAAACAAGGCGACCGTCGCCAAGCCAGCGTGGAACGAAAGGCTGCCAATCACCGGCACCGACAATTGACCGGCTTCGCTGAGGTGCCCCATCACCGACAGCAGCAGCAGCACCAGCGCAACCATCAACTGACGCCACTGACGCCACCAACTCAAGCCAGGGGATCCAGTCGTCCCGTTAAGACCCGGCTGAAACTCCAAGGAACGTTCACGGGCTGGGAATCCCCGCGCCGCCAAAGCTGCCAGTACATCGTCGACATTGCCGTCTGATTCAGCCAAATCCAGCCAAGCAGCACGACTGACCAAGTTCACATCAGCCCGCTGCACACCCGGCTGCTCAAGCAACGTGCGTTCAACCGCGGACACGCAACCGCCACACTTCATCCCTTCCACATCCAGGACGACGGTCTGCATCGCAGAACTCACAAGCGATCAATCGTTACGACCACGCTAGGTCGGATGACAGGCCCGTCAGGATGGAGTGACATCAACCGGCGCGCCGTGCCCCGCAGCAACCGCAACGACAACTTCATCGACAAAAGCTTCACGGTGATGGCGGACTTAATCGTCAAGCTGCTGCCGATCAATGCCCGCTCGAAAGAGGCCTACGTCTATTACCGAGACGGACTGTCCGCCCAAAACGATGGTGACTATGCCGAAGCACTTGAAAACTACGACGAAGCCCTAAAGCTTGAAACCGACCCCACCGACCGTGGTGAAACCCTCAAGAACATGGCCATCATTTACATGTCGAACGGTGAGGAGGAACGGGCGATCGAGACCTACCAGAAAGCTCTGGATGAAAACCCAAAACAACCCTCATGCCTCAAAAACATGGGGCTGATCTTTGAGAAGTGGGGCCGTATCGCTGAAGAAAGTGGTCAACAGGATGATGCGGATCGCTGGTTTGACCAAGCTGCAGACGTCTGGACTCAAGCGGTACGACTCAATCCCGGTGGTTATCTCGATATCGAAAACTGGTTGAAATCCACCGGTCGCAGCAACGTCGACGTGTACTTCTAGAGGGCTAATTCTGGTCAGTCCGCACCTCATCGCCGAGCGCTAAAACAAGCGCCTCGGTGACATTGGCGGCCTCAAGCAAGGCCAGATCCAACCCAGAAGCCAGTGCCCCTAAACCACTGCCGGACGGCACCACAGCCCGACGGAACCCCAGCCGAGCCGCTTCTTGCAACCGCAGTTCAAGTTGACCGACTGGTCTGAGTTGCCCCCCCAACCCGAGTTCTCCGATCAACACGGTTCCCGGGGGGAGGGTGAGGTCTCGAAAA
>NZ_AANO01000060.1 GCF_000153045.1 Synechococcus sp. WH 5701 | reverse complement strand
TGCCTTCCTTTCTGGATGGCAGCACGAACACGGCCGCTGCAGCCAACTCAGCATGCACGTCATGGCAATGACCGAGAAAACGAACCCGATGCCGTACCCCACAACGCTCCGCCAACGCCTCCAAACCGACCCGCTCCGGACCATCCCCCACAAGCGTTAACGACCAACTATCCATCGACTCCGACCCATCCAACACAACGGCAAATGCCTCGATCAGAAGGTCCAATCCCTTTTGTTGGACGGCGCGGGCGATGGTCAAAAAGCCGTAGTTCTGCCCAACCTTTGACGGACCCACAGCAACCCGGGGCAATGGATTGGGCAGCAGCATGAGGTGCTTTAAGGACGTTATGGCGCGCAAGCTATCGAGGGTGCCCTGGGCATTCGCCGTCACCACATCAGCCCTTTGGAAAAGCAACGGCCGCAATGCTCGCCATTCGGCCGGCAAAGCATCCCGGCGAAGATCATTGCGCTCCGACACCACCAAATGAGCCTCTTTGGACCAAAGGGCCAGACAAGCCACAAGATTGGTTTTGCTTAAAAACGACAACACCCGACGGGGCGGATGATCTCGCCAATGGGCCATCAGTAGATCTGCCCTTGGACCGACAATGCCGCGACAGCACCAAAGCATCCAACGCTGGATCCAGTCCGCATCAATTCGGGGGGTAATTCTCCCAACCATGGACGATCCAGCCACGGACACACAGAGGCGTGCCAGCCAACGATGCAGGACGCGGCTCCAACGGGATTGCTGCGTGATGGCCCGATGCAAGGAAGCACCTAAATCAATGTGGTTAACCCCCAGAGGCAAGACGTGAAGGACCTCCTGATCGGGCAGCAAGGTAATCAGCTCCACTCGATATCCAACCTGCTGAAAATGCTCTGCCGCCAACACAGCGACTTTCTGAGCTCCGCCGGCCCCCAAGTGCGGAAGAACTAAACACAAATCAGAGCCAGCAGACCCACTCAAAGAGCCGACCTCTTGCCCCGCAGCAGTTGTTCCAAGGCATTCACAAAACGGCTACGTAATTGCGGCTCTGAATAACGGTTGCGGACCTCAAGGGCTCGATCGGCCAACCCGCGGCAGCGGTTCGGATCCATCAGCAAATCCGCCAAAGCATCGCGCCATTGATCTGGCCGAGCCCGGCGTGGCAGCAGCATGCCGTTGCGACCGTGCTGAATCAAATCCGCCGGCCCATGCGGACAATCAGAAGCAAGGCAAACACATCCATTCGCCATCGCTTCCAACAACACATTGGGGAAGCCTTCATAGCGAGATGGCAACACAAAAAAACTGCAGCGTGCGTACCAATCAGCCATGTTTCCCACCCGGCCCGGGAAATGAAGACGCTCGGCCACATCGGGTGCTTGACGCAACAGGCGGCGTAAAGCCTGCTGCTGGTTCACCCCGTGATACGGCTCAGCATCCAACCCCAAAATCACCAGCTGCAGATGAGGGAATCGACGGGCTAGGGGGATCAAAGCCCGCACGATGACATACGAACCCTTTTTGGTGCGATTTAGTTCCTGCCCCCAAAAGAACGGGTGCGTTTTGGGGA
>NZ_AANO01000061.1 GCF_000153045.1 Synechococcus sp. WH 5701 | reverse complement strand
TCGACGCTGGCACCTACGTGGCTGGTTTCTCCCAGATGCGTAACGACGGTTGCGCCCCTCGCGACATGAGCCCCCAGGCTCTGACCTCCTACAACCAGTTGCTGGACTACGTGATCAACTCACTGGGCTGATCAATCAGCCTGGTTGTTGTTAAAACACAGCAAACAAAGGGGTGGGCAATGCCCACCCTTTTTTTTACCAATTGCAAGCAACAATCAACCGAAAGTCTCTGACATTTTATTTAGCCAACAAATAAAGCTTGAATCTCTAGAGAACGTCACTTTGACCAAAAGGTTTTTACAAGACCTGTAATTCCTTCAGGGAGATGTGACGAACCGTCCACAACATCACCCCCTCACAAATCATGCTCGGCACAGAAACCAGCCTGAAGTCTCTCACTTCGGCTACTCGAACCGGACCCGCTGCTTTCTCCACACAAAGCAAAGCCGGTAAAAACACAGCACACCGAACAGTCGCAGGAGTACGCGCTGAGTACAAGCGTCAGCACTGTGCATCGATGGGGATTGGAATTGGGCCCCGCTTGCACGCCGAATGCCCCTTCGGATCAGTGTTTGATCAGTACAATCCAGACAATGCAGCAGCTCTTGAGCGAGTGATCGCGGCTGCTTATCGTCAAGTACTAGGTAACCTGCACCCCAGAGAAAGCCAAAGAGAAACGTCACTTGAGGCGCGACTATTGAACGGTGAAATCACTGTTCGTGACTTCGTAAACGGTTTGGCTAAGTCTGATTTTTACAAATCAAACTTCTTCCATTCAGTTGGTGCCCAGCGTGGAGTCGAATTGAACTTCAAGCATTTACTTGGCCGAGCACCTCTGAACCAAGCAGAAGTTCAAGACCACATCAAGCTACAGGCTGAAGAAGGTTTTGACGCCCTAATCGACAAACTGACCGATTCTGCTGAATACACAGAAGTCTTTGGTTCGGACATCGTTCCTTACGAAAGAACTCACGATTCATATGCTGGAATGTTCACACGTTCCTTCAATCTGATGCGGGAACTTGGTGGCACGAAGGTTGCCGTCAGCGACAACGCACAAGGTCGCAACAGCCGCACCATCAACCCTCTTGCCATTGCTGCACGGGAAGATTTAAAACCTTCTCCTTTCTTCAGCTATACGGCAATCACTCGGACACCTGCCAAACTTCCCCAACAGCAGTACACAGGGCACAATCCACCGAAGATGACGGATTACGTGGCTTTCCGTCCATTTGGCTGCCACTTCTGATCCATTAAAGATCAAGAGAAAGCAGACACACGCCCTCAACCCTTCCATGTATATGGAAGGGTTTTTTATATTCTTTCATTACAACAAAAGAGTTCTTCCTTAACAATGATGAACTAGATTTAGTTCAGATACTCATCAAGAGGACTGTGGCCGCAGAAGCTTCAAATCATCCAATCAACGCGGCCGAGCAACTCACAGAGCAAGAAGCTTACGAATTAGCAGAGGAGTTAAAACAGAAACTCACAGAGAAGATAATACCCAGTTCCAATCAAGAATCAATCAAAAAAATGGTGGCCGGACTCGGG
>NZ_AANO01000062.1 GCF_000153045.1 Synechococcus sp. WH 5701 | reverse complement strand
ATCTCTTCCATTGCTCCGGTCATTCTTTCCATGGCTTTTACCCCATCACGAACAAGAGGAAGCGCACCGTTCATTGCCTGTTCGGCCTCATTCGCATTCGCAGCTGATTGTTTGGTTTGAGATGAGATCTCTTCCAGAGATGAAGTTGTTTCCTGCACGCTGGCCGCTTGCTGGCTGGCACTTTCAGCAAGTTCCTGACTGGCGCCCGATAGTTGTTCAGATGAAACATCCACTTGTTCTGCTCCCCCCGCCAATCGCTCCACGATAGAGGTAAGAATATTATTCATAGAGTTACTAATGATATAGCTGAAAACAACTGAGACTGTCAACCCGATTACAACGAGTATACTTACAACAATGATTGCCTTTCTGCCAGTAGAAGAAGCGGATTCTCCAACTTGCATCGCTCCTTTATATGCAGCAGATGAGAGATCCACACTGCTGCTTAATGTCAGGTTAGAAGCATCATAAATGATGGATTCGTTCTCTGCCCGCTCCCTAATTTTATCCAGTAAGCGACCTGCAGAACTATTAAATACCTTTAGCTCAGAGGAAAGTCCCTTTACGGCTTCAGTACTACTTCTACCTTCAATAAAATCTGATAGTTCTTTACTTTTTACTAAAAGATCGTCCTCTACCGTATTTAAAGCCTCATAGTTATTGTTTGCTTCGTTTTTCCAGAAATCATTAATCGACTCATGAATCTCACTCACAATAAGAATTAACTCACTGGATCTGTTGCTATCAGTATACAGGATCTCGTCAAGCAGTGGATCCATCTTGTTATCTGATGCTTTTAATACCTCTTTTTCTTTTGACACATCCTGAGTCAATCCATGAAATGTGTTTACCGCTGTAATGTATTCAGATGCATTCTTTTTTATTACTTCGATCTCTTCTGAAAGTACCGGAAGGTTCTTTTCCTCAGCAAGTTTTTCAAGATCTAAGATCACACTATTGGCCAGATCGAAGTTCTCTTTAACTAGATCATAAGTTTCTTCATCTCCATCTTTCAGATACCTCATCCTGTAATAGCCGGCTTCACGAATAGCCTGCTCTAAAGATTCCGCCATCTCCCATTCAGGAATGTAGGCTTCAACTAGCCGGTTTGCACTTTTATTGATCTGTATATACTCGAATATCGCAAAGGCACTTATTACGATGGTTACAGTTATTATACTTACAGCAAGAGTAAAGAGTCTTTGCTTAACAGTTTTATTTCCCTGTCTGTTTAAAAACGAATTGGAAGTACTCTCACCGATTTTTTTTAGCCTTTTTAAGTCCATGATAATTGATTTATTAGTCCCCAGAGAGTTCTCTAATAGTCAATCATCTGCGAAAGAGAGCTCTCAAAAATTTAATAATCCAATACTAGTATCAGATTACTCTTCATAGCTTTATCGGGCAGGTTTTATTTTTAATAAGCTTTTTTTGATAGGCAAATAAAAAAAGGCACCGGTTAATCACCGACGCCTTAACATTTAAACTGATAAATTAACTACTTAGGTTTTTTATTCTGCCACCCCTAATGATGCCAGGATATTCTCTCTAAGA
>NZ_AANO01000063.1 GCF_000153045.1 Synechococcus sp. WH 5701 | reverse complement strand
CGCCGCCAATCATGTTGAGGCTGCTCAGATCGTATTGGCCAATATCGGGGTTTGAGAGAAAATCCACCGCCATGGTGACGATGTTGGTCCAGCCGGTCACTTTGTAGCGTTCGATCAGCCGTGATGCGGTGGTTCGGTCCCAACGCGTCATGATCACGGAGGCCGCGCCCGCGGCTATGGGGCCATTCATCGAACCCGTCATGCCGGTAACGTGGAAAAACGGCAGGGTGGCGAGCTGAACGCTGTCCGGTGTGGTCAGGTTCCAGAATATCCGGTGGATAGCCGTGGCCATCACCGACCGGTGGGTGTGCATACAGCCTTTGGGCGCACCGGTTGTGCCGGAACTGTAGGGAATCACCGCCAGGTCATCCGGCGTAGCCGTGTGAGGGCCCGGTGCGTATCCGGCCGCCATGGCCACTTCCCAGGTAACAACGCCAGGCAGGTCCCGGGACCAGACCGGCGCCGCCACTTCCGCAGGAAGGTCCAGATCTGTCTCGGGATCAATGTAGGTGCTGTAGGAAGCCACCACCACCTGGTCAAGATTGCTGTCGCCGATCATGGGCGCAATAAAGCCAGCCAATTCCTGCCCCGCCAGACAAACCGTGGCTCCGGTATCGGCAATAAAGTGCTCGAGTTCCGCCGAGCGGTTCATCGGATTCACCGGTATCACCACGGCATCGGCCCGCAGGATGGCATAGTAGGAGATCACATACTGGGGAGAGTTCTGCATGTACAGCAGCACCCGGTCCCCTTTCTTCACGCCCTGCGCCTGCAGGTAACCCGCCAACGTCTCGACTTCCTCATTGAGACGCCGGTAGGTGATCGGCGCGTCGTAGAAAATAATGGCGGTATGGTCCGGGTAGCGCCGCGCCGAAATCTCCAGGTTGGTGTAAACACTGGTTTTCGGAAGCGTCATGGTTTTCGGCAGTTCTTTGGGCCAGACCTTGTAGTGACGATCAAACATCTTGTTATTCTCCAGGGTAAATCTGATATCTCAGGACGTCGCACCTTCGCAGGCAATCTTCCACCCGGTGTCCGCCAGCAGGCTCGCCCGCTTGCCAACTTCCAGGGCGTTGGCGTTTGCGGCATTGCCATCCAGCGCCCGCTTGTAGACGCCCTGCAAAATCGCCGCGAGGCGGAACAACGAAAACGCCAGATACACATGCCAGTCTTCAATGCCTTCCCGTCCCGTCTTCTCGCAGTAGCGGCGGATAATGGCCTGCTCGTCCGGAAGGCCCAGCTCCTCAAGGTTTTCACCCTGCAATCCGCGCATACCCTCCATGTCGGCGGGCAGGTAAAAGGGCAGGCAAAAATAGGCCAGATCTGCCAGGGGATGACCCAGGGTGGACAGCTCCCAGTCCAGAATGGCGATCACCGCCGGTCGGTCTGGTGCCAGCATCAGGTTGCCGAAGCGGTAATCTCCGTGGGCGATGGCAGTTTCATCCTTCGCCGGGAGGTGTTCCGGCAACCACGCCATCAGTTTGTCCATGGCGGGCAGGTCATCGGTTTTCGAGGCCAGGTACTGTTTGCTCCAGCGCGCTACCTGACGCG
>NZ_AANO01000064.1 GCF_000153045.1 Synechococcus sp. WH 5701 | reverse complement strand
CCCGCCTCGATCATCGATCCGCGGCGGTTTTGGCGATTGATCAGTACGGCGTGATCAGGCGTGATCGCACGAATCACCTCAGTCCAGCTCACCTCAGCTGGATTGCGCTGGGCAATGGTGCTGCCGATGGCTTCGAGAACGACATCGCCGGAATGCAACACCGTGCTCTGGTCACGGTGGTAGAGGGCCATCGAGCCGAAAGCCCGTTCCACAATCATTTGGCCCAGACGAACGTTGCTGGCCTTAAGGGCAATATCCGTGACGCGGTGAACAGCCATCCCTGGCGACACTTCCATCCAGAGGCAGGCATCGCCGGGAATTGGAAGAAATCCCTGACTCACCGTTCCCATGTAGGCCGCCAGTTGCGGCTGAAGCGAGTCGATAAAAACGTATGTACGCAGCTCGATGGACTGAACATGGCTGTTTTGACGCAACAACCGCGGCGATTCTGAGTCGGTTGTGACCACGCAACTTGCACCGGCAGCAGAAATCTTCTGCACCTCTGTTCCAGTGACGAGCGAGCTACCACCAAGCCGCCGCTCCCGTTCCTCGAAGCTGGCGAATCGGGTCATCGCGAGAGTGTAACGGACGATTTATTACCCAAACCGGCCGTCAATGGTTCGACCCTGCGGTCTTGCGTGTTGGAACCCAAGCGATACCGTCCAATTAATCGATCCTTTGACCAATGGCGACCGCGGATCAAACCCCTACCAATGCCCTTGAGATCAATGCCGATCAAGCCCTAGGCATGGTGAGCTTCGGCTTGATGCAACGCTTGGCGCAAGATGGGCAAGTTGACTTGCCTTGGCTCGAAACGGGCGTCAACAGCACCACAGAACGAGCCCGTCAACTGCGTCAACGGCTCGAGCTGACAGCCCTGGCCATCGATACTGGTGCCCCATTAACGACAGCGGAAGTGACGATGTTGCTGGGAGCACGACCCGGCACAGAACGGGTGGAACGCGGCGGGCTGGTCGCTCGCCGCGTGAGTCGCAATGTTTGGAATTTGAGTCGGCTTAACAACACAGGGCGTTCGGAGAATGAGCGTTATGACGGCTTTCGGCGCCGGCTCTGATCAACACACTGACGTCGCGCCTAGATTTCACGATGATGGGCAACATCAATCTCACCCAAACAAATTGATTTGGGTGAGATTTTTTATGCACAAATTCATACCCACTTTGCGGATAGCACTAATCGGCAAACACTCGCCATCCGATTTCCATCGCCAAATCTCTCGACCCCTTTACATCAAGATTTCAGCACTAGAGTGATCAAAATTACAAAATCAATGAACCACAAATTCAAAGCGTCCTCGCCTTGAAACCATGATATCACAGGAGATTTTGATCTAGAACTCAACGACTGTAATCAGTGATTGATCATCAAAAAGAATTTATTTTTTAATCCGACATGCGCCAAGAGTAAAGCTTAAAAAGATCTTAGCCCATCAATAAATCGAGACAAACTCCACTCTCTACACAACACTATTACAACAAGAACGACGACAATGCCCATAGGCCGGAAA
>NZ_AANO01000065.1 GCF_000153045.1 Synechococcus sp. WH 5701 | reverse complement strand
TGCTCTTGGGAAGAGGGAGGCCGCTGACTCGCCACGGTCCACTCGCTTGGTGTAATCGCTTGATCGTCGAGGTCTTGAACCAGTAATCCACCGAGAATGCTGCGGACGTGGTCTGGGCCCGCCGCATCGATCGCTGCAGGCTGGAGCTCTAACAAACGCAAATTCGCTTTGGCGGAAAGAATCTCTCTGGCTTCTGGAGAAAAGCTTGGCGCCACGACGCATTCCAAAAACAAGCTTTTCAATTCCCCTGCCGCTGCAGCGCTCACCAGGCCATTGATGGCGACAATTCCCCCAAAGGCACTGACGCGATCAGCATCCAAGGCCCTTGTGAGTGCGGTCGACACATCCGAACCGATGGCAACACCGCAGGGGTTGGTGTGTTTCACCACCACCGCGGCTGGCTGAACAGCCGGCTCAGCTCCATCAGAGCCGTAGCCGAACTCCCGCACCATGGCGAGAGCAGCTTCGAGATCCAACAGATTGTTCGTGCTCAGTTCCTTACCTTGCAGCTGAATCGCACCGCCCCAACCCTGCTCGGCATGGCTGAACCAACGAGCTTTCTGATGAGGGTTCTCGCCATAGCGGAGGGCTTGACGCAAAGGGACTGCCTCAAGCCAAGGTGATGCTTCCGCGGCCACCGCCTGAGCCATCCAGCGGCTGATAGCGGTGTCGTAAGCCGCGGTGTGCTGGAAGGCTTCAAGGGCAAGTTGACGGCGTAATGCAGCCGGCACTTCACCACCGGCCTGAGCCATCGCTTCAAGCAAACGGTCGTACTGATCTGGGCTGGTCAGAACAGCAACGTCTGCATGATTTTTTGCGGCAGAACGCACCATGGTGGGCCCACCAATATCAATGTTCTCGATCGCTTGATCCCAGGTGACATCAGCCTTGGCCACTGTTTCCCGGAAGGGATACAGATTCACGACCACCACATCAATCAACTTGATCTTTTGTTGTTCAAGATCTTCTTGATGGGCCGCATCACCACGCTTGGCCAAAATTCCACCGTGAACACGGGGATGCAGTGTTTTGACGCGGCCACCCAAAATCTCAGGGGCCCCGGTGTACTCGGAAACACGGGTAACCGGAAGACCAGCCTGCTCAAGCACCTTGGCGGTGCCACCACTGGAGAGCAATTGATAGCCATGGATTCGATGCAGAGCCTCGGCCAACGGCAAAAGCCCAGATTTGTCGGACACACTCAGCAGAGCGACAGGAGCCATCAGGCGACATGACTAAGTCTTGAGCCAACCTACGCATGAGTTGATCAAACATCCGGATGCCTCAACGCCTTGTGCTGCTGCATGGATGGGGCGCAGCAGCCGCTGACCTACAACCCTTAGGCGAGCAGTTAGCAGCCCAACACCCAGAACCACTGGACATTGTTTGCCTCGAAGCACCAGAACCACACCCGTCACCAGGCGGGCGTCAGTGGTATGGACTCTTTCCATCGGACTGGGATGCAGTCCCCACCGCTGTTCAACAGCTCACATCACGCTTACTCGACGTCGCGAGG
>NZ_AANO01000066.1 GCF_000153045.1 Synechococcus sp. WH 5701 | reverse complement strand
CCCTCGCCCGCCGCAGTGGCCTAACCCGCTTGTTTGGCCCAGGGATCGAAGCGATGGAACAGCTGCTGCCCTCCCTGGCAGCCAATGCCTTCGACGACGCGATGCCAACGGTGAACCCTGCCATCGGCCCTCGCCGCGGCCGAGTGGCGCTGCTGTTGGGCTGCGTCCAACGCTGCTTCGATCCGTCGGTGAACACGGCCACGGTGAGCGTGCTTCAAGCCAATGGGTTTGAGGTGGTTCTCCCCCCCGAACAGGGCTGCTGCGGTGCCGTGAGTCACCACCAAGGGGAGATGGAGCTCACCCGCCAGCTGGCTTCAGCGCTTGTTGACAGCATGAATGCAATCGAAGGAGAGCTAGACGCCGTGCTGGTGGCAGCCTCCGGTTGCGGCCACACGATGAAGGCCTATGGCGAAATTCTGCACAACAACAACGGCTTCCGGGCACCGGTTTTGGACGTGCATGAATTTCTCACCAACGTGGGATTGAGCGACAGCTTTTCGGCCCAACTGAAGCCCATCGCCAAGGCAGTGGCCATGCATGACGCCTGCCACATGATCCACGGCCAAGGCATTCAGCAACAGCCACGCGCCCTTCTCGCCGCCATCCCCGGACTAGAGCTCAAGGAACCCATGGAAGCAGGCGTCTGTTGCGGAAGCGCCGGCATCTACAACCTGGTGCAACCGGAGGAAGCCGCAGAGCTGGGAACAATCAAGGCAGACGACCTCAGCAACACCGGGGCAGCGCTTGTGGCCAGCGCCAATATCGGTTGCACCATGCAACTTCGCCGGCATCTGCAGGGACGGCAGCCGGTTCACCACCCAATGGAACTGTTAGCGGCATCAGCCGGCTTGCATCCGCTGCCAAGCCTCACACAGGCTGCTGTCGGTGCCGAGATTGCCGGGGAAGGTGACGATCGGTAGCGCCTGCGCGACACCCGCTGAAGGGCGCACAACCGATAACCCCGGCATCAACTGACCTTCCAGCTCCACCGCCTCCAAATCCAACCCATCTGCCAACAAGGTTTGGGTGGTGATCCCACCCTTGCTAATCAGGTAGCCCAATCCCGGTGCCAAGGCCCTAGCGAGACGCCCCATCAGACGCGCGATGGTTTGACACATCAAGCGCCCCGCCGACGCGCTCGCCAATCTGATCTCACCGCGGCTGGTGAACAACACCGGCGTTCGGCCCGACTGGAGCAGGGCTTGAAGTTGCTCGCACCATTCCCGCTCCAAATCCGGCAACAGCAGGTCGGGCGATCCACCGTCCAACACCCGAGCAATGCGGCGCACAGGCAGTTCAAGGCCAATGCAGCGAGGATCCTCCAGCAACCGCATGAGCTGCTGATCAGCCAGGGGAACATGGGATCCCACCATCACCAACCCAGGCAGCCCCTCCCCGTTGGGGCCGCGTCGTCGCAACCGAGCTAAGCCATTCGGATCCAACGGCTGGGGACCAGGGTCGGCCAGAGCCTTCACCACACTGGCCGCTGAACGGAAAAGAAACCGCCGTT
>NZ_AANO01000067.1 GCF_000153045.1 Synechococcus sp. WH 5701 | reverse complement strand
GAGCCATCGCGCTCGTTCTGGTCAATTTCCTCAGAGTCACCATTCCGCTTGAGGTTCGTAACGTCGTTGACGAGTTACAGCAGGGGTTTTCATACACAGGAATCCTTCGGCAAGCGGGTTGGATCGTGGTGCTCACCAGCACGATGGCGGTGATTCGATTGATCTCACGCCAGCTGGTGTTTGGGATTGGTCGCCAGGTGGAAGTGGATCTCCGACAACGTTTGTTTGAACACATGTTGCGGCAGGAGCCGAACTGGGTTCAAACCACCGGTAGCGGCGAAGTGATCAGCCGGGCCACCAGCGATGTTGAAAACATTCGCCGATTGCTTGGATTCGCCATTCTCAGCCTCACCAACACGCTTTTGGCTTACGCCATGACATTGCCGGCGATGCTGGCGATTGATCCAAAACTCACCCTGGCTGCTGTAGGGCTTTACCCCCTGATGCTTGGCACGGTGCGCTTGTTTGGTGGTCGGATGATGCGCCAACAGCGGGCTCAACAACAAGAACTTGCGGGGTTAAGCAACCTGATTCAGGAGGATTTATCCGGGATCGGTGCGATCAAAATTTATGGACAAGAAGCATCAGAACAGGATGCATTTTCGGGGCGAAACCGGCGCTATCGCGACAGTGCGATCCGCCTCGCACGGACCCGCAGCACACTCTTCCCGCTGCTGGAGGGAATCTCATCGATTTCGCTGCTGCTGCTGCTCGCCATCGGTAGCGGCCAACTCGAGTCAGGAACGCTCAGCATTGGCGGTTTGGTGGCTCTGATCATTTATGTGGAGCAATTGGTCTTCCCCACAGCGCTGTTGGGATTCACGCTCAACACCTTTCAAACCGGACAAGTGAGTCTTGAACGCGTGGAAGAACTTCTCCAACGCGAACCAGCGATCCAGGATCGAACCTCCACAATTTCTATTACCAAGCAGGAGCATGAGCCCCGCGGCCGATTCGAAGCTCGCAATCTCAGAGTTCGCTACGACGGGGCTGATCGCGACACCCTCAACGGACTGACGTTCACGATCGAACCCGGCGAGTTGGTGGCGGTGGTTGGCGCTGTTGGCTGTGGGAAGACAACCCTGGCCAGGGCCTTCGGACGGATGGTGCCTGTGGCGGAAGGAGAACTCTTCCTCGATGGAGTCGACATCACCGATCTCGCCCTACAGGAGCTACGCCACGACGTGGCCATCGTTCCCCAAGAGGGATTTCTGTTCACGAGCACCCTGGCGGACAACCTCCGTTACGGGGAGCCGGAGGCCGACACGGCTCAAGTGGAAACGGCAGCAACTCAAGCACGATTGGCTGACGACATCAAAGGCTTCCCCGACGGCTACAAGACGATCGTGGGAGAACGGGGAATCACGTTGAGTGGAGGGCAACGCCAACGCACGGCCCTCGGTCGCGCCCTCCTGGTGGATGCCCCAGTTCTGGTGCTGGATGATGCCCTCGCCAGCGTGGACAACAACACGGCCGCAGCGATTCTCGACTCCATTCGTGCGCAA
>NZ_AANO01000068.1 GCF_000153045.1 Synechococcus sp. WH 5701 | reverse complement strand
GAGGAGAAAAGCCCAGTATTCGCCATGCAACGGCGCAGTGGAGCGGTGTTACAGCAGGTGGTTCGTCACCAGGGGCCGGTGCTGCAGCTCGCGAGCCGTCTGCGGGAGGGAGTGTTGCCTTGCTTATCTCCTCCGCTTCTGCAGCCGATCCGGAATGAGCAAGGGCAGGTGCGTTGCCTCTCCCAAAAGGAATGGTTGAACCAAGCCCGCCAATCGTTGAAGGCAGCCTCGCAACAGGACAATCCCGATGCCGCACGCATTCTTTGCTACACCAATCGCACCCTGGAGCGGCTGGTACCCCACGCGCGTCGGGCCATTCATGGCGACATGGCGGATCAGATGCCCGTCTTGCCTGGCGAAGTGTTGATTAGCCGCACTGCGGTGATGGCACCAGCCTCCCGGGACGGGGAAGAAGCCGGGGAAGAGCCCGACATGGTGTTGGGATCCAACCGAGAGGTGGTGGTGCTGGATGTGACGCCTGAATCGTGCGACTTGCTGGATTTTGGGTTGACGGAGATCAACGGAGGGGTGCCCATGATTGAAACCCTGTCGGCCAAAGTGAGCTCCGGGGATCTCGAGCTCACGCTTCGATTACAGCCCCCCGTTGGCAGTGCGGCGCGCCTGGAATTGGATGGTGTGATGCAGCGGTTGCGCCAACAGGCCAAAGACGCCGGTAAAAAAAATGGGCGCAGCATTTGGAGGCAGTATTTCCTTGTTCGAGATGCCTTTGCGTCCCTCGGACCCGCCGCTGTTTTAACGGTGCATCGCAGCCAGGGCAGCAGCTTTGGTGAGGTGTTTGTGGCGCCTGATGTGTTCCGAGCTGATCCGCGCATCCGACAACAGCTTTGCTATGTCGCAGTGTCGCGGGCGCGGACCGGCGTGTGGATGATCGGTGGGACGTCGTCGCCTGAGACCACGGCGGCATGGACTCAAGCCTTTTCAACGTTCTCAGAGTGAGGGTGCGAATCAGGCTTGGCTCAACGCAGGGCAAGCCCTGTGATGCCTTGCCAGCTCAAATAGCCACCCAGGCCCAAGCTCACGCTGCCCACCACCAATTCCCCACGGTTCAGCAGGGTGGTTTTTCCTTGCTGCAACATCGGCAAAACGCGTTCACCCCCAAGGACAACCGCCACGAAAGGCACCAGCAACAGCACGCTGGCTGACAGGCTGAACACCAGGCTGGACGCGACCTCCCCCTGCAGGCTGAGTCCTTGGGCAAGAATCACTCCGGCGGTTTTCGCGAAGAGCAGCAGGTCGTCTGGGCTGATGATTTCGGTGGCACTGCTGATCAATAGCAGGAGCGGCAGGGGCAGGGCGGCAAAGCGATCCACGCTTTGGGTCCAGCCTGGGGGGCCATCTTGATTGAGCCAACTGCGGATGAGCTCCCGTCCCCCGAGGGCAACTAACGCTCCGCCTGCGATCAGATCCAGCCCGGTGCGGTGTTTGGATCCATGGCTCATGTCCAGCAAAAGGCCGTGCCCCAGGGTGAGTAATCCGAGCACCA
>NZ_AANO01000070.1 GCF_000153045.1 Synechococcus sp. WH 5701 | reverse complement strand
CGGATGTAGGGATAGGTGTTCGCGGCTGCCTGATCGCCAATCAGCATGGAGTCGCACTGGCTGTAATTACGGGCGCCCTTCGCTCCTGGGCCCATCTGAACCAGGCCCCGGTAGCTGTTGCTGGAACGGCCAGCGCTGATGCCTTTGCTCACAATCGTGGAGCGGGTACGAGGTCCCACATGAATCATTTTTGTTCCCGTGTCCGCTTGCTGGCAGTTGTTGGTCAGAGCAACGGAATAAAACTCTCCAACGGAATCGGCCCCTTGCAACACGCAACTTGGATACTTCCAAGTAATGGCTGAGCCGGTTTCCACCTGCGTCCAACTAATTCGACTGCGCGCACCACGGCATTGGCCACGTTTGGTGACGAAGTTGTAAATACCGCCGACGCCATTCTCATTTCCGGCATACCAGTTTTGAACCGTTGAATATTTGATTGATGCGTCGTCTAAAACCACAAGTTCAACCACCGCAGCATGCAGTTGGTTGGTATCAACCATTGGGCCAGTGCAGCCCTGGAGGTAGCTCACGGAGGCCCCTTCTTCCGCCACGATCAAGGTGCGTTCAAATTGCCCGGTATCCCCTGAATTGATTCGGAAATAAGTGGACAGCTCCATGGGGCATTCGACGCCCTTCGGAATGAACACGAACGAACCATCACTAAACACAGCAGAATTCAGTGCTGCAAAGTAATTGTCGTTACTTGCCACGACTGAGCCGAGGTATTTCTCAATCAACTCGGGATGATCTTTAACAGCCTCAGTGAAGGAGCAGAACACGACTCCGTGCTCCGCCAATTTTTCTTTATAAGTGGTGGCGATGGACACACTGTCGAACACCGCATCAACAGCCACGTTGCTTAAACGTTTCTGCTCACTCAGGGGGATTCCAAGCTTGTCGAAGGTTTCAAGCAGCTTGGGATCAACTTCATCAAGACTTGCTTTTTTAGCCTGTTGTTTTGGCGCTGCGTAATAGATGATGTCTTGATAATCAATCGCTTCATAGCCCAAGGCAGCCCAATCGGGCTCTTCCAAGGTGAGCCAATGGCGAAAGGCTTTTAATCGAAAATTTAGGAGAAATTCCGGCTCATCTTTTTTGGATGAAATAAGCCGCACAACCTCCTCACTGAGACCCTTATCGATCTTGTCGGTCTCGATTTCTGTCACGAAGCCGTACTTGTACGGCTGACTGACGAGATCGCGTGTGGAGGTGCTGGTCATTCAGGTTCAGCCTGCGGTTGCTTGGATCGTTTCTGTCGTGATGGTCTGGGTTTTCTCAGGGCATGCGAAAGGGTTGTCTTCCGTCAGGAACAACATGCAATGGCACTCTTTTCGCTCGCGCATCGGAACACAGGGGCAATTCCAAAACGCTTGGGAAACCTCAGCCTCTTTGTCCTCGTAATGACGACACGGGCATAGAGCACCACCGAGGTCGTCCTTATGACGAGCGAGTCCCTTCAAGACGACTGACGTAACACTTGGCTCGGCACAAA
>NZ_AANO01000071.1 GCF_000153045.1 Synechococcus sp. WH 5701 | reverse complement strand
CGGCTGATGCTCGGCTTGCTAGCTGGCCGAGCCGGGCGGCATTTCGTGTTGGATGGCGACGCTTCCCTACGCCGACGACCGATGCGTCGGGTGGGCCAACCATTGGCCTCCATGGGTGCCGATGTGCGAGGACGCGACAGCGGCAACTTGGCTCCGCTGGCGGTGCAAGGAACCACATTGCGTGGAACCATCGTTGGAACGCCGGTGGCCAGTGCCCAGGTGAAGTCGGCCATCCTGCTGGCAGCGCTCACGGCCGATGGGCCCACCACCGTGATCGAACCATCGCAATCACGGGACCACAGCGAACGCATGCTGAGGGCCTTCGGAGCCAACCTGGAGGTGGGCGGAGAAATGGGGCGTCACATCAGTGTGAAGCCAGGGGCAACGCTTCACGGCCAAACCGTTGTGGTTCCCGGTGATATCAGTTCAGCAGCGTTCTGGCTCGTGGCTGGAGCCCTGGTGCCCGGATCGGATCTCACCATCGAGAACGTGGGGCTGAACCCCACGCGCACCGGAATCCTGGAGGTGCTGGATCAAATGGGCGCCAACATCGAAATAGTCAATCCCAGGGATGTTGCTGGGGAACCGGTGGGAGATCTCCGGGTGAAGCACGGCCCACTGAAGCCCTTCCAATTCGGGGAAGAAATCATGCCCCGCCTCGTGGACGAAGTGCCAATCCTCAGCGTTGCGGCCTGTTTCTGCGACGGGGAGAGTCGGATCAGCGGTGCAGCAGAACTTCGGGTGAAAGAAACCGACCGATTGGCGGTAATGGCCCGTCAGCTCAAAGCGATGGGGGCCGAGATCGAGGAGCACGACGACGGGATGACCATCCGAGGTGGCAGGCCATTGCATGGCACGGCCTTAGACAGCGAAACCGACCACAGGGTGGCGATGAGCATGGCCGTGGCGGCATTGATGGCCAATGGCCCATCAACCCTGGCCCGCAGTGAAGCGGCAGCTGTGTCTTATCCCACCTTCTGGGACGACCTTGAGCGATTGCACCGCTAAGTCAGGCGATTCGATAGATCTGGGGGAACTCCAGGCCTTTCCGACGGCCGATGGGAGCTTCAGTCTCCACAGCGTGCACTTTGGCGAAGCGTTCCACAACTCCGCTGGTGCGCTCAACGAGGCACGGGCCAAATTCGTTGGCCCCGCCGAACTCGACCGTTTTAAGGGCGGTGAACCGCTGCACATCCTCGATGTGTGCTTCGGGCTTGGTTACAACACCGCCGCCGTGCTGGGGTCCTTGCCGACACCAACCCCTGCCGTGCGTTGGTGGGGACTGGAATTGGATCGTCGCCCGCTTGAACTCGCCTTGTCGCAACCCAGGTTTCAAGCGCTGTGGTCTGAGGATGTGCTTCACAAACTGGCTGCCATCCGCGACCAAGGGGGCTGGTCGACACCAGGGGATGAGGGCAAACAACTCTGGGGGGATGCGCGCGAGATGCTTTCCACCATTCCCGAGGCGGTGCGCTTCGA
>NZ_AANO01000072.1 GCF_000153045.1 Synechococcus sp. WH 5701 | reverse complement strand
CGACTTGATCTCGTACGCCAGCTTTTACTGAATCCAAAGCGAAGCGATGCTTTGGGGTTGAAGGGCGTCGGGGCAATCGCGGCCCATATGGGCTTTGCCAGCCGCAGTCATTTCGCCCGCCACTATAAAAAGCAATACAACGAGCTCCCACAACAGACTTTGATCCGAGGCAGCGCAGCTGATAAAGAGACATGCTCAAACAAGTCTAAATAGAAGTCTTACTAATTAAGAACTTAATTTCTATATTTGATGAGAAACAATTATTTAGGGAAACGCACTTGCCACTGAGTACGAATCGTCCAATCACCAAGTAAATCCTCTCCAGCAAAGGAAGGCTTGATAGCGTTGTAGTACGCCTCGACTGAAACCTGCATCGGCTGATCTGCCAAACGGAAGGCATATCCAAACCCGCCTCCCACAGGTACTGTCCAACCATCACCATCAGGGTGAGTCCAATCTGCCGAGATTATCGGCGAAGAGGTGAAATACCAGTTTTTGTGAAACTGATAGCGAATGAGCGGCTGAGCAATCAGCCGGTTCACATCAGCCCGTTCAAGATCTCCTGCAACAGACCAGATGTTTCGCACACGAGCACCAATCATCCATGGACCACTGTGGTGGAAGCCAAAAAGTGCAGGACCAAGCGATAACTTGCCGGTATCAGTAGGGCCATCTCCCACAGGAATCACCATGGAAGGCCCCAATCCAAACGTCCAATCCGAGCCAAGATTGGGAACAAAGAATGCCGTGGGACTGATATCAGATAAGCCTGTGTCGTTGCGCTGATCCCAGCCCGCCACAAATGGTGCACCCAATGGGGTAACACCAAAATCAGGCCGTGCTGAAGGGGTGGACGTAAACCGAAAAATCGTCCGTGTCAAAACGGTCCACTCATTGTTCAACCGAAACGGAAAAACCGGCTGAAGCTTAAAGACCTGAAGTGAACGGTTTGGCTTAGCCTCAGGATCAATGGAACTCGGGGCCCATTGAGTGTTGGGCACAACATTGAATTCGAGTGACACCCTGTTGGCCGATGTAATCGGATTCGGGTGTGCTTGTGCAGATTCCTGCGCAGATTCAAGAATAAGAATCCATAAAAAACATAAAAGAAGATACTTCAGATATTGCGACATTTTCCACCGATCTAAAATATAAAAATAAGACATGCCGCTAATTAAGAGCAAAGAAAAAGCAATGGTGCTGAGTAGAAATCATACAGGAAAGATAGATAACAAGAATTTGAGATCCTAATAACTACTCTGCAAGAGCAAGGACACGGCCTAAAAAGTTTGCTGAGAGTAACGCCTATTTGACAATGTCTGACGAGGCATTTCCAGAAACTCGTTCTTGTAGTAGCGGGCAAAATGGGAACGGCCTATAAAACCGAAATACGAAGCAATATCAGACACACCAGAAATATTATTCTCTATGCAAAATTCAGCATCCATCAATGCATGTCGAAC
>NZ_AANO01000073.1 GCF_000153045.1 Synechococcus sp. WH 5701 | reverse complement strand
CGTGATTACGCCAGATGTCGAAGACGTGCGTGATCGATTTGCCTTACCAGGAATGAAAGTTCTTCAGTTTGCATTTGATGGCCAAAGCGACAATCCCTATCTTCCGGAAAACATGGATGGCACCCGCTGGGTGGTCTACACAGGGACCCATGACAACCCAACAACCCTGGGATGGTGGCAACGTCTCGATAGCAGTAGCCGGGAGAGAATTATGAATCGCATCAACGGCGAGATCTCAGCACCGGCCTGGCATTTATTTGATATGGCATTTGCGACATCCGCCACACTTGTGGTGGCTCCACTCCAAGATTTATTGCATCTTGATGATCGTGCACGATTCAATACCCCTGGAACATCATCAGGGAATTGGAATTGGCGCCTGAGTCAGTTTGACAACAATCTGGTGGGGTCTTTGAAGGGCTTTGGAGAACGCGCCAAGGTTTGGGGACGAAACCTTGAGAGCGCTACAGGATTGTTAAACCATGAATAATTTAGGGAAAGCTGATGACGACCAAGGGTGCCTGAGGTCGGCGAAAAGAAGAATCTGAAAGGGTTTTAATGTTGATTCAAATCTGTTTTTTGCAGATATAAAATCTTCCTAAATGGCAATTTTTTTACTACAAAAATAACAAAAACATCGACGACCACCACAACGTTCCAATACCCACAGAACCACTCGCAACGATTCAGCTACAGAGAGGTGAGTAATTACGCCGATGGCACGTGGGAAAGCACACACATAACATCGACTCAAGGGAATGCACCAGCAGCAACCTTAACCAAAGGTTGCTTTTTTATGGGATATTTATAATAGATAGTGAGGATAATTTTAATGCTCAAAGGGAAGATTTTTCCACTCGGTAAACCCCTACGCGCTTGGGAACTTGCTTTAAAGGAACACCGTTCCACATCACCTGTTGAATCTTTTCTGGGGGAGGGGTCATGGTGAGGTCAATGGGTGCTCTCAGCTGCAAGGTGAGCTGACCTTCCCCGGCAGCAAGCTGCACACGATCACCACCCTCGCTGTCGATCTTGAGTTGACTCGGTTCGTTGAACAGCAGTTGCAACACCCCATCGTTTGGATTGACGGACGTGGCAACACCGTTCAGCCAGTCTTGAGGCAAACGCTGGCGGGCCTGTTCGAGGGGGCGCAAACCCTCCAGGCTGGATGAAATCTCAGACTCCGACGTGACAGGCGCCGAAGCGATGACCTGAAGATTGGCTCGCACAGGCTCCAAGGCGAGACTGTTTTGACGGGCAAGAGTTTGCTGCTGACGATTAATCGCCACAAGGCTAAAAAGCATGACGAAGCCATACACAACGCTCCCTTGCCAGGTCGTGAAGACGTCAATACTTCCAAGGGTGAATCGACTAAAACCACGAACGGGTTTCCGCCTCGACTGGGATATGGGAACAGGAAGAACCGGTTCCAAGCAGCCAGATGGGAGTTCAAGCCGCCTTT
>NZ_AANO01000074.1 GCF_000153045.1 Synechococcus sp. WH 5701 | reverse complement strand
GAGCGTCTACTCGTCTGGGCTATCGGGGTTCTAGCCCCTGCGGCTGCGTTATGGAAACGACCGGCTGATTGGGGATCACTGCTGCTCGTACGCGTGCCACTCAAGGAGCGTGATCAAGAGCAACAAGCTCTCAGTGCAAAGCAGGGTGGCCTCATCAGCCGCACCAGTGTTGCTCTAGCAGCGCTCGGATCTCTGCCTTTGCTGTGGTGGCTCGATGATTCCGCTGTTCTAGCCAGTGAGTTTTCACCTGTTCTCGGACAATCACGACTCGTCACTTTGTTGATCAGCATCCCAGTGCTGGCTTTGATGGTGTGGCAAGTCCAACAACTCAGCCAAGCCTTGGGATGGCTCCTACCGGTTCGGAGTCAACTCGATCAGGCGGCGTCGGCAGAGAACACGGTCGAGCACAACTTGATTGCAGCGGATCAACAGCACACGAGTTTTGGGCTGCAAATTCTTCGGCTCAGTCGGTTGGCTTGGCCTGAACCTGCGGCGAAACCAACCCAAGAACCACCCCAAAAACCAACCCCACAGCCTCCGTCGGCATCAGAAGCTGTTTCAGCAGAGCCTGTTCCAGAAGAACCTGTTCCAACAGAGAACGAACCATTAGTCGCCAATGCGGCAGATCAAGGCCAAACGAACCCAACAGACAGCTCCAACGATCCTGAGGAGTACAGCCAACCGAGCATCGACGAGAGCAAAAGCCTGGAAGACGAGGGAGGTGAAGACGAGGGAGGTGAAGACGAGGGAGGTGACAACAAAGGCCTTGAAGAGAACGACACCGAAACAAACGGCGTCGACATCGCTATCGACACGGCCGAGGAAGACACCAGCGAGGTCAACATCAATGAAGCCAACTTCGAACAGCTCAAGGACGAACAGGCTGTCAACGATGAAGCTGGTAGCGATGACCCCATCATCATCGAAGAGAAGTCCACGGCACGCGCTCGCGTGATCACCATGGACAACACATCAGTGGCCGACTCATCAATCCTCGAAACGGATCCTCCAGTAGATGCCCAACAGGACGAAGATTCAGTCGGCGTTTCGAGTGCGATCGAAGTAGAGGAGAACGGAGAAGAGTGTGAGAGCACCAGCTTGGATCCCGAAGTCACTGAGCTCAACAGCGTTACCGGCAGAAGCGCGGAAGAGCATGGTGAAGAGACCCAGTCCAGCGGAGGCGAACAAGGCGCCCCAGACGAGTCGCCGAAGGCCACGCCAGGGGGTGAGTGACTCCTTCAGCAGTCGCTCTCTCATGGCGGGGTCAAGACCAGACTTTCGGCCCTGCTGATCAGACAAGTGAGCAAGAAAAAGTACAACTGGAATGATAAATTAATTTCGTTGCCGATGTAGCTCAGCTGGTAGAGCAACGCTTTCGTAAAGCGTGGGTCGCCTGTTCAAGTCAGGTCATCGGCTTTCGACGAAAACCCAGTCGTAGCCTGGATTCAAGTCTTA
>NZ_AANO01000075.1 GCF_000153045.1 Synechococcus sp. WH 5701 | reverse complement strand
CCTCCTTTGAGCAGCGGCTGCCTTCCTGGGGTAATGCGAGCCCGCGCCCTCAGCCTTGGCATCGCGATGGAAGCCGATGTGGGGGGGACTCTGCAAAGCAGTGATCAGGGCCTTCTGATCAACAGCCTCAGCTGCAGGCCAATCAAAACCCACGACAACCAATCCCTCACAGCACCGAGTTCAGCTCAAGGGCTCTGGCAGCTTTTGTTGGACAAGGGTGGCAGCAACCGCTGAACCGCCTCAGCCCAGCCCGCGCCATGGGCTGCTCCTGCCAACTGAAAGCGACCGCTGGTTAAACCTGGCAAGAGCAGGGGATGGGGCCCTTCAACACCAGGAACCACCACCGCCAAATCTGCGGCCTCAAGCAAGGGAAGGTCATTCGGGGAATCGCCTAGGGCCAAAACCGCCACATCAGGTTGGTTCAAGTGCTGCTTCAACACGTGCAAGGCGTTCCCTTTACTAATCCCTGGCCCCAACAAATGCCCCATGCGGTTGCCCTGCACCACCGTGAGACCCCGTTGTTCCACTAACGCCTCCAGCCGCAGGCGCACGTCAGCGGAGGGAGGCACAAAAGGCACGCTGCAACATCGCCGCTGCGCCTGACGGAGGACATCTCCCTGAAGCCCGAGCAGCCGTTCACCCTCGGCATCGGTGAGCTCGTCGAGGGCCCGCAACGGCTCTCCTAACTCCAATTCCAAGGCAGAAAGCTGAGGCTTGAGCTCCGCCCAGCCAGGACCAAGGGGTAACCCCCAAGGCTGACCAGTTGACGACTCGCCATGGATCGCACCACCGTTCTCGACGATGAATGGGTCATGAAGATCCAGCTGCTCTCGAAATCGAATCACCTCCTCAGCCGTTTTGCTGGTGCAGGGGATCACAGGTATACCTGCCGCTTGCAAACGCCGTATGGCTGGTTCCGCAGGGGACCAGTCGTAGTGATGGTCCATCAGGGTGCCATCTAAATCAGTCACCACCCACCAGTGTGGGGTCGCGATTGTATTGGTCATCGCGTCACCAACCAGTGCACGGCATAGGGTTCGATGGAGGGTTGCTCTTGAGCCGTAAACGACTGCCGACTCAGGCAATCCACAAAACCACCATCGGACTCGGCACGCAGCTGAGCCAACGACAACGTCAACCGATTCGAGGTGATGTTATGCACGGCGTAGAGAGGGATGTCGCCATCTCTTGAACGCTTCAAGATCACGAGGTCGGATCGGTCTGAACTGAGCACCGTCATCGTCGCATCGGGGTGAAGTGCCGGTTGCGACGAACGAACCTCCAGGGCATGACGTAAGGCAGCCAACACATTGGTGGCATCCGCATCAGGATCCTGAAGACGACGCTCCAACGCTTCCAATCTGAACTGAGGACGGTTGAGATCTCTCCGATGACCGGTACGCCGGAACCGTGCCAAATCATTGGGGGTGGCCAAAAGAGCAGGGAGATAAAAC
>NZ_AANO01000076.1 GCF_000153045.1 Synechococcus sp. WH 5701 | reverse complement strand
TCGCGTTTTAGTAACGCACCTCAAACCAGTCGTCCCCCCGCACCGGCAACTGGCATGGTTTCACCCGTTGCACTTGAGCCCCAAGCGGACCCTTTTCGCACCAGGCCCTTAGCTCCGCAAGAGCAATGGGTGGGCCCTCTGCCTGCACTTCAACACTGCCGTCTTGCAGGTTACGAACCCATCCCTTGAGGCCCATATCCAAGGCACGACGGCTGCAGCTGGCTCGAAATCCAACGCCCTGCACATGGCCTTGAATGATCCAGCGCCAGCGCTCCACGAATGGTTGCATTCGTGTGGGCTGCTGTCGGCTCACAAATCGCCTGGCGATGATCTCGCTTCGGTTGCGAGTGCGGCGCGCCATCGGAAGCAAATCGTCGAACAACTGGCCCAATGCAGGTGTACCCAGCTCGCGTGCAACGTCCGTTTGTTCCATCCTTCCGGACGTTGGCTCACTCGCCAACCATTAATTTCCCACAGCACGGATCCGTCGTCGGCCCCTCGGGGGTCGTCCAGTTCCCAGCGGTGAAATTCATGGCCGGTGACCTCTTCCCCCTTCCTCACCAGCAACCCATCCTCCCGGGGCTTCAGGCGGCGATATCCCACTTGCAGTCGGCCGCGGCGAGCATCAAAGGGAAGGATGTTGGCCATGGGATGGGCCTTGCTATCGAGATCGCTGAGTTGCCGTCCCAGCAGCAGCATGCCGCCACATTCGGCATAGACAGGCCGCTGATGGCAAAACTGCCGCAAGGAGTTGAGGCTTTCCGTGGCCTGGCTGATCTGCTCGGCATGTTGTTCCGGGAATCCCCCGGGGAGAATTAAACCTTTGGCCTCCTTTGGAATGGCCGTATTGGCCAGAGGGCTCCAGGGCACAGCGGGCATCCCCAGGTGCTCCAGTAATTCGCCCGTTTCGGGATAGCGGAAATGGAAGGCGGCATCAGCCGCCACGGCCACAGGCAGGGATGGTCCATGGCCTGGTGGGATGTCTGCGAACACCGAAGGGCCCGCAGAAGGAGCCTGCATGAGTGGCGCCAGGGTGCCCAGGTCGAGATGCTGTTCAGCCAAGTCGGCCCAGGCTTGCCGCCGTTGCGTCGGATCGTCCAACTCATGGGCTGGCGCCAGCCCCAGGTGTCGACTGGGCAGCTGTAGGGCATCCGTTCGAGGCATGCAGCCGAGGAGAGGCACGCCAAGACGGTCGAGCACGTCCTGCAGCAAGGCGCGATGGCGAGCGCTGTTCACACGGTTGATCACAACGCCCGCGAGGTTGAGTGTTGGGTCGTGATCTCTGAACCCACGCACGAGGGCCCCAAGCGAGGCCGCTTGGCCTCCGGCATCCACAACTAAAACCACGGGGAGATGGAGAAGGCGAGCGATCGCGGCCGTACTGCCTTCCTCCGTACTGCCAATGCCATCGAAGAGCCCCATGACGCCTTCGATCAGGGCCATGGAGCACA
>NZ_AANO01000077.1 GCF_000153045.1 Synechococcus sp. WH 5701 | reverse complement strand
GGGGATCCCGAAAGAACGTCTCCAGCACGTTCTGATGGATCTCGGTGATTTGGAGAGTGTGCGTCGGGCTGTGCAAAGTCTTCCTGCCACCCTTGATGCCGTTGTTTGTAATGCCGCGGTCTACAAGCCGAAGTTGAAGCAGCCCGAACGTTCGCCGCAAGGATATGAACTGTCTATGGCCACAAATCATCTTGGCCACTTTCTACTGATTCACTTATTGCTCGATCGTTTGAAGGGTTCCAAACATCCCTCTCGTCGAGTAGTGATCCTTGGCACTGTTACAGCAAATTCCAAAGAATTGGGTGGCAAGATTCCGATTCCTGCTCCAGCTGACTTGGGAGATCTTTCTGGTTTTTATCAGGGTTTCTTGGATCCCATCGCGATGGCGAATGGCCAACCCTTCAAGCCTGGTAAGGCATATAAAGACAGCAAACTATGCAACATGATTACGACCCAGGAGCTACACCAACGACTACATCAAGACACGGGAATTACATTTAGTTCGCTTTATCCAGGCTGTGTTGCAGATTCACCATTGTTTCGCAATACCCCGAGGGCCTTTCAAACAATTTTTCCTTGGTTCCAAAAAAATATCACCGGCGGCTATGTCACCCAAGCATTAGCTGGAGATCGCGTTGCTCAAGTTGTGGCGGATCCAGATTTTGCAGAGTCTGGTGTGCATTGGAGTTGGGGAAATCGCCAGAAGAAAGATGGTCAGCAATTTAGTCAAGAGTTATCAGACAAGGCTACAGATCCAGAGACTGCATCAAGTGTTTGGGACTTGTCCAAACAACTTGTAGGCCTTCCATAATGAGAATCGATTGATGGGTAAGTCAATGTTGTGGGATTTGGATTCCGTTGTGGCCTGATCCTTCAATCCATGTTTGTATTATTGATTTATAAGTTTGACGGGATTTATTCAGTGTTTCGCTGTTAGAGGTGGCGTTTATTTTTTGCCTTAAATCTACTGTCTTGAAGTCGTTATTCAAACGTTGGTTTAGGCGTCCTTGGGTTGGCAATAAAAGGATATATAGAAATCTGCCAAATAATGTATTTTTTCTGGAGCAAGTTTTCGGGATGTCGAGATATAAATGAGTCAGCCTAAGTCGTTCAGGTTTTTCGCCCCAATGCTTAGAAAAAGTCTTTGCATTGGGGTCGTGGCGATGAATCCATGCCTTGCCGGAATTTTGCCTAGTCGAATCCAAGTAGGTCAAAGATTTCGCGATCTTTGAGGGAAACAGCTTCCAGCGGCTCGACTTTGTCGAGCATATTCTGGGCCAATCGTAGATACTCGTTACGAACGGCTTCAACAGCCTCGTCGTCGTCGTCCATCTCAAAGATGGTGCATTTTTTTAAGCGTGAGCGACGGATGGCATCCACGTCTTTGAAGTGGGCCATGGTGCGCAAGCCAGTGCGTTCGTTGAACTTGTCGATTTGATCGGTGT
>NZ_AANO01000078.1 GCF_000153045.1 Synechococcus sp. WH 5701 | reverse complement strand
GAGCAATCGCTTTGCCGATGCCACGACCACCCCCCGTTACCAGAGCGGTCTGACCAGCAAGGGAGGTGGTGGGGGACATCGCAGAGCTGAAGATCGAAGGATCGTAGAGATCCGAGGCCTTTTCTCTCAACCCGGCATGGTTTCGATGCTGTCGACGGCGTCTCCGAGCAGTTGCTGAAATCGTGAGAGTTGGAGCTTGCTGCCAAGCACAATCAGGAGCTGGCCAGGAGCCAGTTCCATGTCGCCACCTGGGTTTGCGATGAGTTCTCCCTGATCACGGATCGCTATAACCAAGGCGCCGCTCCTTCGCCCAAGTTCCAATTCAGCCAAGCTGCGGCCTCGGATTGCTGAGAGATATTGAGGGTTATTGCTGAGTTGAAATTCTTCGATTTCAAAGTCAGACCCCGCCAACAGCTCCATGAAATCAAGCGCGAGGGGTCGAAGCGCTGATGCCGCCATGACTCGCCCCCCTGCGACGTAGGGACTCACAACGACTGATGCACCAGCAAGTCGAAGCTTCGCCGTGGCCTCATCACTGCTGGCACGAGCAATGAGCCGGCAATCGGTTCGAAGATCTCTTGCACTGAGAATCACGTACAGGTTGGAAGCATCTCCTGGAAGGGCTGCTACGAGGCTTTGGCAGCGTTCTAGGCCAGCATCCAGCAGTGTTTCGTCGAGGGTTGCATCCGCTTGCAGCACTTTTAATCCCTTGGATTCGGCAACATCGCGTCGATGCGAATCCGTTTCAATCACCACCAGGGGGATGTTGTCTCGCAACAGTTGGGCTGCGATCTCTTGGCCGATGCGTCCGTAGCCGCAAAGGATGACGTGATCATGCATGCGCTCCAGCATGCGATGGAAACGAAATTCTTTCACCCTTCGGAAGTAGCCAGATTCTTTGAGACCCAGGACGCGTTGAATCGCCAGCTGAACCACAACGAGTCCACCCACCACGATCAGAACGGTGACCAAGCGTCCCTGCGGGGACAGGGTTTCGACTTCTCCGTATCCAATGGTGCTAACCGTGATCAACACCATCCAGAGGCAGTCCCCCCAATCCCAGCCCTCCGTGAGGCGATAGCCGCTTGCTCCAGCAAGAATCAGCGTGGCAAGAGCCGTGAACGGCCCTCTCCAGGGGGCCGTTAATAATTTCAGTTGTGCCCTGGCTCTGCTTCTGCGGCTCATGCCGGTGCTCGTTTAGAAGCCGAGAGCATCCAAAACCTCCTGCTCAGTGAGTGAAGCCAAATCGGACCTCATTCCTAAACAGCGAATGTCGCCGCGCGGTGGGAAGTCGGTTGGGGTTGCTCCCAACGCCACGAGTGGGATTCCGCAGTAAACAGCTAACCGCTGCGTGATGGCACAGCTGCTAAGAACCACATCAGCGCAGCCACGGCCGCGGCCCGTCGACGCATCGACAGGTTCAGATCCAAAGTGCTGGATCG
>NZ_AANO01000079.1 GCF_000153045.1 Synechococcus sp. WH 5701 | reverse complement strand
ACAAAATCCGTTCTATCGTCATGGCAGTCAAAAATCGGGACTACAACTGAACGCTTGTTTTTTAAGCACAGAAATCGCTGATTTAGCCCTACCAAATCCGACGACACAATGTTTGCTGACGCTCTCCCATCAGCAGCCATGGGTGGAGCTCTCCAATCTGAAGCAACGGTCCGCCAAGACGCCTTTGGACTCGTGGAACTCCGGACTCTCGAATTCGTTTCCCCGATTTAACCGTTATGACAACACCCTCATACCAAGAGTTCACGCTGAAGCCCTTCAGCAAACGAAGCAATACAAGGGCTCTCCTTCAAATTGCCAACACGCTGATTCCGTATGGGCTGTTGTGGTGGCTCATGCTTCAAGCAGCAGCGGTGTCTCTCTGGCTCACTCCGCCGTTTTTGATCATTCTCAGCTTGTTCTCGCTGAGAAGTTTTTCGCTAATGCACGATTGCGGTCATGGATCGCTGTTCGAAACAGCACGGCTAAATCGGATCTTCGGGTTCCTTCTGGGCGTCGTTAACGCGATTCCGCAGCTCTCTTGGTCGATCGATCACGCCTATCACCACAAGACCAACGGCGACTGGGAACGTTATCGAGGGGTTGCTGATTTCCTCAGCCTGGATGAATTTCAAAACCTCAGCCGCAAAGAACAGAGGATTTACGAAACAACCCACCACCCACTAATGGCCATTCCAGGTGGATTTTATTACTTAGCGATCAAACCAAGACTCGACCTCTTGATTGGGCTCATCAGTCCAAAAAATCGCATGTGGGGTTCAAGAGAGGAATTAAATGATCTTTGCCTGAGTAATTTATTTAGCCTGATTGCTGTGATCTGCCTAGGATGGTGGATTGGCTTCGGATTGTTCCTTAGCCTTTACAGCGTTGTTCTTTGCCTAACAGCCAGCAGCCTGATTTATGTGTTCTACGTACAGCACATTTTTGAAAATAGCTACGCCAATCCAAGCCAGGGATGGAGCCCAATGCGTGGTGCATTAGAAGGTTCGAGCTTGCTCGTTCTCCCACCGATACTTCAATGGTTTACAGCCAGCATCGGATTCCACAACATCCATCATCTCTGCGAGCGCATTCCTAATTACAATTTAGAAGCCTGTCATCAGCAGAATCAGCACCTCTTACAAAATGTGCCGACGTTGACACTAGGAACCATGCTGCAATGCTCAAAATTCCTCTTGTGGGACCCTGCCAAAATGAGCCTTGCTGAAATTCCATCTCAAGATAAACTGAGTGCGATTTAGAAATTTTGAGGGAATCTATTTCAATTAATATTTAGAAATTTCCCCCTTACCTGAATTTAATTTATAGCAAAGTTACCAAAATACTATTCTATTATTAGGAGTCAATATTTCCCATATTTCCACACTAATCCACCTCCTAGATGACCAAAAACTTTCCTTCAAT
>NZ_AANO01000080.1 GCF_000153045.1 Synechococcus sp. WH 5701 | reverse complement strand
GCCCTGGAGCGGCTTCAGTTCATTCCTTTTGTCTTCCTCTCCGGTTTGCTCGCACCCCTGTCGGCGTTCCCGCCGGAGGTGCGGGCCTTTGCCCAGTGGACGCCCTTCCCTTATCTGATCGACTTTCCGGCTCGGGTGCTGGCCGGACAGCCGGTGGACCTGATGGCCGGCTTCGGGGCGCAGCTGGTTTGGATCGCCCTGTTGTTGCCGCTGGTGTTACTGCTCTGGCGGGCTGGCGTGCGCCGTTACAGCGCCATGGGGGCCTGATGCGGCGGTACTGGCTCACGCTGCGGCGTTTCTGGGGCACGGCCGTCGCGGTGCAGCTGGAGTATCAAGCCAATGTGCTGATTGAGCTGCTGGCGGTGGCCATGAGTCTCAGCGGCAGTCTGTTTTTGCTCTCGTTGTTCTATGGCCCTGATCAGACCCTGGGGGGCTGGAGCTGGGCCCAGGCCCTGATGGTGCAGGGGCTCTACACCGTGTTCGATGGCATGGCCACCACCTGGCTGCGTCCAAACCTCGGTGCGATCGTCACCCATGTGCGCGAGGGCACCTTGGATTTTGTGCTGCTCAAGCCGATCGACAGCCAGTTCTGGCTGTCGATGCGCACGATTTCTCCGGCGGGGCTCCCGGAGATCGGTCTTGGGGTGGCGCTCTTGATCTGGGGCAGCCTGCAGGCAGGGGTTGTGCTCAGTCTGCCTGCACTGCTGACCGTATTGGTGATGGTGTTGGCCGGAGGCGTGATCTTGTATTCCATGTGGTTCCTGATTGCCGCCACCAGCATTTGGTTTGTCAAAACCTGGAATGCCACCGAGGTGCTTCGGGCTGTGTTGGCTGCGGGGCGCTATCCACTCAGTGCCTATCCAGCCACGCTGCGGTTGCTGTTCACGTTTGTGCTGCCAGTGGCCTTTCTCACCACGGTTCCGGCGGAGCTATTGCTGGGTCGGGTTGCAGCACCGATGCTGTTGTTGGGTTTGGCTCTCGCTGGGGGCTTCTTCGTTTCGGCGCGGACGTTCTGGTTGTTTGCTTTGCGTCACTACACCTCTGCCTCGAGTTGAGATGCCTGATTGGTCCCATTGGCTGGATCTTGTTTTGCCGTTTCTGCGCTCTCCCTTGGGAGCGGTGGTGTTTATTCCGGTGTATGCCCTTTGGGTCACGCTGCTTCTCCCCGGGATTTGGGCCTCAATGCTTGCGGGGGTGCTCTATGGCACTTGGTGGGGGAGCTTGATTGTGTTTATAGGTGCCTGCTTGGGGGCCGAAGCTGCCTTCCTCATCGGGCGCCATTGGTTACGGGATTGGACGAGTGCTCGTCTGGAGCGCTTTCCCAAGCTTCAGGCGATTGAAAAAGGGGTGAGTCGCGAGGGGCTCAAATTGGTGATGCTGACGCGGTTGTCGCCGGCGTTTCCCTTCTCATTGCTGAAC
>NZ_AANO01000081.1 GCF_000153045.1 Synechococcus sp. WH 5701 | reverse complement strand
CCACTTGAATCGCTGCACGCTCTTCACCCTCAGCGGGGGGGAAGACGTATTTATCCGCCAGCATCAGCAGGAAATTCCGGAGATTGTCCGGGGTTCCTCCAAGCCAATACTGGAAGCTGAGCATGAAGCTGCGAGCATCCTGGGCTTTTTCCACCGGCAGGTATTTGAGAACCGTTGGAAGTGTGTTCAGCAGCTTGAGCATGGCGTCTTGAAATCCAGCCCCACCGGATTCCTTTCGCTTTTTCATGAAGCCGGCAATCGCACTTTTGCTCTGGCCGAGCTGCGCCATCGAGAAGCTGCCGAGCTTGTTCAGCCGCATCACCTCTGGCATCGAGGGGAAGACAACGGCTGCTTTTAAACGATCGCGGTGGGGGGCAACGGCATCGACCACTTTTTGGGCCAAATCTTCGATAAAAATCAGCGAAGCAATAAAAACGTCTGCCTCAGCTACATCGGCACAAAAATCGGCGTAATTGTCGTCATCACGCAACTCTTCGATGAGATACCCGCTCAACTCGATCCCGAGCTCAGCGCCGGCGGCGTTTAACGCATTGGCGGCTTGGGTCAGTGCGTTTTGGTACTGGGGCTCCAGCACCACGTACACCGCCTTCATCACTGACTTGTGGCTTTGACCTTCAACAGGGGCTACCCGGCGATCTGCGGAGCGGACCTGCGTGAACATCTGAGCACTGTGAACGATGTTAAGAACCTAAACGTGACTTCCATCGAGAGCTTGAAAAGTATCGATTGGTTGCGATTGGTCTTCACCCATGCGGGCCCATAGGCTTTGGGTGTTCGCGCCGCTTCGATGTCCTCTCCAATTCCTGTTGTTGTTGCGGGAGCTCTTGGCCGCATGGGCGCAGAAGTCATCAGGGCCGTGCTGAATGCTGAGGACTGCCAGTTGGTGGGTGCGATCGACAACACCCCTGGGAAGGAGGGGGTTGATGTTGGGCTAGAGCTTGGAATCAAAGAACTCGAGGTCGCCGTCACAGCCGATTTCGAAGGTTGCCTTTGTGCCGTAAGCCAATCGGTACGGAATTCCAACCAAAGCGCTGTGTTGGTGGACTTCACCCATCCTTCTGTGGTGTTTGATCACACCAGAGCTGCAATCGCCTACGGCGTGCATCCCGTGATTGGCACAACAGGTCTCAGCCCAACGCAACTGAACGATCTCACCGAATTTTCAGCCAAAGCTTCGATTGGAGGGGCAGTGATTCCCAATTTCTCCGTGGGGATGGTGCTCTTGCAGCAAGCTGCGGCGGCAGCGGCCCGCTTCTATGACCACGCCGAGCTAACCGAGCTTCATCACAACCGCAAAGCGGATGCTCCGAGTGGCACCTGCATCAAAACAGCCGAACTCATGGAAGAGGTCAAACAAAGCTTCAACCCAGCGGAGGTGGATGAGCATGAATCGCTGC
>NZ_AANO01000082.1 GCF_000153045.1 Synechococcus sp. WH 5701 | reverse complement strand
GCCTATCGGATTGCAAATAATGCTGCAACAAATGTAACCACAAATGTTCCAATGATTGCATTTCCGATTCCACCTCCTTCTAGCCCAGGGGGTGGTGGCAGTTCGGTAAAGAGGCTGATGCTGATTTTCGAGGCACCCTTGAGTAATACGTAACCCAAGACAAGAATTAATGGCAGAACAGCAACGATTGAAAACAGTGCTGCCAGTCCTGTCATAAATCGGTTGCCAAGATTACGCTTGATATTTGGTTTGTAGTTAAGTTGTTTTTGTCTTGTGATAAGACCAGCATTATTGATGTTCATGTCAGTATTTGAGGCTGAGCCGTTTCACAAGCAGCTGCGCCAAAATGTTGACGGCCAATGTCATGATCATAAGTACGAAGGCGGCATACATCAATGATGAAACCTGCGATCCATCAGCCTCACCAAATTGGTTGGCAAGCATTGCAGAAATTGTATTGCCAGGTGCCAATAAGGAGAAACTAAAATTATTTGAGTTTCCAATAATCATTGTTACTGCCATCGTTTCGCCCATCGCTCGGCCTAGGGCAAGCATCACGCCTCCGACGATGCCAGAGATTGCTGCAGGTAAGGTTACGTTGGTAATCGCGCCCCAGCGAGTGGTTCCGATTCCATAGGCTGCCTGAGTTAATCGTTCAGGAACTTGTTGAAGCGAATCACGGGTGATTGCGGTGATGATTGGTAGAATCATCACCACTAAAATCAACACGGCTGGCAAGGTTCCTGGCCCCATTGGTGGAGAGCTAAATAGGGGGATCCAGCCAAAATAGGTGTACAGCATTTCGAGGCCTGGCCGAATGAATGGCTCCATCACAAAGATGGCCCATAAGCCGAGAACTACTGATGGAACTGCTGCTAATAACTCCACCATCAATCCGATAAAGTTTCTTATTTTTTGCGGAATAATGTTTTCTGTAATGAATATTGCCGTTCCAACCCCCAATGGAATGGCAATGAAGAGTGACAAGATCGAGGTCACTAATGTGCCGTAAATTGCGGCCCCAGCCCCGTATTCATCATCGACGGGGTTCCAATCAGACGTGATTAAAAACTCCCAGCCATACCGAAGCATGGATGGCAGGCCCCCCTGAAACACCACGAACAAAATGGCGAACAGGACAAGGGCCACGACCGACGCCAGGATCACCGCCAAGTTTTTGAAACCCGAGTCCACCAGCTTTTCGGACTGCGGTCGTTTGCGGAGTCGGTACTGATCGTCCAAGTTGCTGGACATTGATCGGAGGATCACACCTCCCCTAAGTATGGGAGAGATCGGTCCTGGGTTCCTTGTGATCCCGAACACAAATACATGTCGGTTTGCTGGAGCTTATTCGTTACCGGCCGTTAGCCTGGAGTTCCACTGATCGCGGGTATGGGTCGGATC
>NZ_AANO01000083.1 GCF_000153045.1 Synechococcus sp. WH 5701 | reverse complement strand
CGAGCGCGCCAGCCATGATCCCGCTTGTTGGAGCGATCCCCTGGTGTATCGCGCTCTGTTGGTGAGCGGATTGTCGGTGCTCACGGCCGCAACCCGGCTGTTGCAGAACGATCTCGACGATCTTGAGCTCTAAGTGCTGGGGATTAGTACTCGACTCCGGCCTGCGCTTTGACGCCCTGTTCGCGGAACGGGTGGCGGACCAGGGTCATTTCTGTGACCAGATCAGCGTTCTCGATCAGCTCCTTCGGTGCGCCTCGGCCCGTGAGGGCCACGTGGGTAAGGTCTGGGCGTTCTCGAACCCCGGCCAGCACGGTTTCGCTGGAGATATAGCCGAGTTTCATCGCCACATTCACTTCATCGAGCACCACGAGCTGGATCTCTGCATCACGCAAATAGGTGAGTGCCATTTGCCACGCCGCCTCCACGAGTTGTTGGTCGCGGGCTCGGTCTTGGGTTTCCCAGGTGAACCCTTCTCCCAGGGCATGCCACACCACTTGATCGCCAAAGGTGCGCAGGGCTCGAGCCTCACCGGGCTCCCAGCCTCCTTTGATGAACTGAATCACGGCGACGCGCTTGCCATGGCCCAGGGTGCGTAACACGAGGCCGAGTGAGGCTGTTGTTTTGCCCTTGCCTTGGCCGGTGAACACCATCACCAGGCCTTTTTCATTGTTGCGCTCTTCTACCCGTTGGCGCTGCACTTCCTGGCGCCGTTCCATCCGTTTGCGGTAGCCCGCATCGTCCTGTTCAGGGGCCAGATGTCCGCCCATGCCGAGCTCGGCGGCGGATTGGTCGAGCTGGGTCGTTTCCGGAGCGTTGTTGGTCATGGGCGTTGGGCAGTGATCCGTTGCAGAGCCCGACCTGCCAACAGCTCCTGCTCCACATGGAGGAAGCCGAGAGCCGACAGTTGAGCCGGTAGGTCGTCCTCCAGCATGGCGGTGGCGGTCTCGGTTTCAAACAAAGCGCAGAACACCTGCTGCGGGAGTCGCATCAGTGGATCCGCCGGGTGTAAATCCACTACCACCAACCAGCCCCCGGGTTTCAGAAGCTTCAAGGCGCTGCTGAGTACTTGCTCCCGCTCCGCTCGCGGGAACTCGTGGAGGGCAACACTGAGCTGGATGGCATGAAAGCTTTGATCCTTTAGCGGCGGCGCCTCAGCAAGCCCTTCAACCCGTTGCATTAAGGGGTGACGCTGCTCGGCTAAGTCGAGAGCGAGTGGAGACACATCCAGCCCTGTGACCGCATAGCCAGCGCTGATCCAAGGGGCCGCCGCTTCACCACTGCCGCAGCAGAGATCCAGAATCTCGGCATCGGGCTCGAGCCGGTTCCTCAGGCTTTCAAGGCCTAGCCCGCGCAGTCGCGCAACGCCGCCCACACTCAACGACGACACGGCCGTGACGCTGTCGT
>NZ_AANO01000084.1 GCF_000153045.1 Synechococcus sp. WH 5701 | reverse complement strand
CATTGGGGCTGGTTTTGTCCCCGAGGTTTTGGACTTCGATCTCATTGATTTGGTCGTCACCGTGAGCGATGACGACGCCATGGAGATGGGGCGACGGTTGGCGAGAGAGGAAGGTTTGCTCTGCGGAATAAGCAGTGGTGCAGCCATCGCAGCTGCTCTTCAGTTGGCGCAACAACCAGCGATGGCCAACAAGCGAATGGTGGTGATCCTGGCCAGTTATGGCGAGCGATATTTATCCACGCCGATGTTTAGTCGGGGCTCAGTTCTGCCAGCGCGACGCGATGGACAGGTGTAAGGACTGAACGATGAATGATCCCTACACGGTGCTCGAAGTCAGCAGTCATGCATCAGCGGCCGAAATCAAGGCTGCTTATCGACGCTTGGTGAAACAGCACCACCCGGATGCGGGTGGCGATGATCAACGGATGTTGGCGCTGAACGCTGCCTGGGAGGTTTTGGGCGATCAAGACCGTCGCCGCAAGTTTGATCGCACTCGGATTTCTCCACCCTCAGCATCCCGACAACCTGATCTTCGTCGAGCCAGATCGGCCCACAATCATTCGGTTGCGGCAGACGATGCTTTGGTGGAATGGCTGCGTCGGGTGTATGCCCCGATTGATCGCATGATCGGAGAGGTGATCAATCCCTTTCCTGCGCAGTTCAAGGCGTTGTCGGCAGACCCCTATGACGACGAGCTGATGGAGGCCTTTTGCAGTTACTTAGAAACCAGTTCCCGCAAGATGGAACGGGTGAAGACGTTATTTCAGTCGCTACCAACCCCGGCTTCGGCGCGTGGCTTCGGTTTGAGTGTTTATCACTGTTTATCGGAGGTGGAGGATGCCCTGGCTGAACTCGAGCGCTACACGATGGGGTACGTGGACAATTACCTCCACGATGGTCGCGAGATGCTGAGGGAAGCCAAACAGCGCCGAAAACGGCTGCAGGACGAACGTCGGCGCCTGGACATTCTGTGAGCCAGCGTTGCCGCTTTTGGGGAGGAGTGGCCCTGATTTGGCTCCTTGCCACCCTGGCGGATCGGCTGTGGTGGACTTTGCAGGGTGGCGTTCCCGCCTGGGACCAGGCTGACTATCTCAACAGCGCCCTGGATCATGGTCGTGCGCTCGGACTGCTTCCTGGAGGTGGCTGGCAAGGGTGGAATGCGCTGTTGGATCTGTCGCCAAAAATTCCACCTCTCGCGTCCTTGGTGAACGGCAGCGTGATGGCAGTGAGCGGCGGAGCACCTGATCAGGCGGCGTGGAGTCTCAGCCTTTGGCATGGCCTGCTCTTGATCGCTGTTGCGGGGTGGGGCCGTCGTTTGTATGGCCCAGGTTTTGCTTGGCTGGCCTGCGGACTCATCGCAATGGTTCCAGCGTTCCTGGAGCTGCGAACGGATTACG
>NZ_AANO01000085.1 GCF_000153045.1 Synechococcus sp. WH 5701 | reverse complement strand
CACTCACCGTTTCAAAGAGGCCCGCATCAAGCTGGCCCAGCTGCTGACGGTGCAGTCGGAGCGGCAACGCTCCACCGCGTCGTGATCCCCATCTCTAACCATGGCAGTTAAAGAACGGGTCGGCACCGTCGTCAGCGACAAGATGGAGAAAACAGTGGTGGTCGCGGTGGAAACCCGCTTCCCTCACCCCATCTATCAAAAGACGGTCAGCCGCACCACCCGCTACAAAGCCCACGACGAAGACAACTCCTGTCGTGTCGGAGACCGTGTTCGCATCACGGAAACCCGTCCGATGAGCCGTCAGAAACGTTGGGCGATTGCTGAAGTACTCAGCCACAGCCCAAAAGCTGCAGCTGCTGAAGCGAAAGCAGAGGAGGCCAACCAGTGATCCAACAGGAATCGTTCCTCACCGTTGCCGATAACAGCGGTGCCAAACGCATCCAGTGCATTCGTGTTCTGGGTACCAACCGTCGCTATGCCCACGTCGGCGACGTCATCGTCGCCGCTGTCAAAGATGCGATGCCCAACATGGGTGTCAAAAAGTCTGACGTGGTCAAAGCTGTGGTGGTCCGCACCAAAGCAACACTGCGTCGTGAAACCGGCAATTCGATCCGGTTTGATGACAACGCTGCCGTAATCATCAACGACGACAAAAACCCCAAGGGCACTCGCGTCTTCGGACCTGTTGCCCGCGAACTGCGTGAGCGCAGCTTCACCAAAATCGTGTCCCTCGCTCCGGAGGTGATCTGACCATGGCGACAGCAACCTCCAAACCGAAGGCCGTTGAGCGCATCAAAATGCGCATCCGAAAAGGTGACACCGTTCAGGTGATTGCCGGAAAAGACAAGGGCAAAACCGGCGCAGTTCTCCGGACACTGCCCAATGAAAACCGCGTCATCGTGGAGGGCGTCAATATGCGCACCCGTCACGAGAAACCCTCCCAAGAGGGTGAAAGCGGTCGCATTGTCACCGAGGAAGCATCACTGCATGCCTCCAATGTGATGCTCTATTCCACCGATAAAAAGGTGGCAAGCCGCGTTGAAATCGTTGTCGAGAAAGACGGCACGAAGAAGCGCAAGTTGAAGAAAACCGGTGAAGTCCTCGACTGATCCCGACTTCTGACCAAGCCCAGAAGCACCTCACCCCCGTTATGTCACTCAAGAAGCGCTACCGGGAGACCATTCAGCCCAAACTGCTGAAAGATCTCTCCCTCTCCAACATCCACGAAGTCCCGAAGGTGGTGAAAGTCACCGTCAACCGCGGACTCGGCGAAGCTGCGACGAATGCCAAGTCTCTCGAGGCTTCGGTCAAGGAGCTTGCACAGATCACCGGCCAAAAAGTGGTTGTGACCCGTGCGAAAAAAGCAATCGCAGGTTTCAAAATTCGCCAAGGCA
>NZ_AANO01000087.1 GCF_000153045.1 Synechococcus sp. WH 5701 | reverse complement strand
AACGCAGCCAGTTGGAACTTGTCACTGAACAGGTAATTCCGGATCTCGGCGGGACTGGCGGAGTTCAGGTCGGTGATGGCGGTACCGATGGAGCGAACGGCTGTCCAGGCGGCGTAGTCCTCGCTGTTCATGTCCCTGCCTGCCAGCTCGCGAAAACGATTCTGGAGCTGCGCAGCCCCCCAGCTCTCGACCACCCGGTGCCAGGTAACGGGTGACATGCCCTGTGTACCCACCACCGGTCGCGGCAGCCAGGTATTGAAGGGCACGTACTCGCCAAAATCCCCGCGTACATCAGCAACCACCACAGCGTCGTAATCGCTGGCCTGGGTGAATAGCGGCAGCTCCTTCGAGGCGGTTCGGCGCAGGTCGGCGTCAAAGGTCCAGGGCTTGTCTTCGACGATCTCCAGCCCGAAGCGCTTCGCTGAACGGCGGAAGGCATCGGCCCAGCCTTTGTCAGCTTCGGTTGGCCCGGTAATCAGGAACACCTCATCCCAGCGTCGCTGGTTCAGCCACTGGCCGAGGGCATCGGTGAGCATCGAATAGCTGGGCATTGTGTGCAGCAGGTTCACGTGGCACTGGCCGGTGCGCAGGGCATCGTCCTTGGCGCCCGCGTTGAAGATCAGGATGTTGTCGCCTGCCTTTTCGGTGAGGGCAATCAGGGTCGAGGCAGGCGCATTCACCACAAACAGGTCGAAACCATTCTCGCGCATGGCATCAAAGGCTGCGATAGCGGCTTCTTCCGAATCGGCAACCTCACTCTGGAGTGAGTAGGTCTGGCCCAGAAACTTGCCGGTGGTGCTGTTGTCGTTGATGGCCAGTTCGGCGCCTCGCAGGCCGGCGTCCTCAGGTTCCGGAATGACATTGGAAAGCACCGGTCCCTGATCCGGAACCCACTGCAGATAGCCAATCCGCACATCGAGGTTCTCAGCCTGGAGTGGGCTTGCCGCCGCCAGTGTGATCAGTGAAGTGGCCGCTGTCCGGGACAGAAAAGACATGGGATTCTCCGGTTTGTTGTTGTGCTTCCAGCTTAGAGAAGGGAAAAAGTCCCGGAAATATTCAGAAAGTAGGAAAGTGGCGGTACTAAAGAACTATTCCTGTGAAAACTGGCGGCTTTAGCATGGAGATAGAAAGACTGTTTCCCCGCAACGGATAAAAACAATGACCGTGTACCGGAAGATATCCCTCTTGATGCTGGCGGTTTTCCTCCTGGTCTACCTGCTTGGCGCGCTGCTCTACACCCAGCAGGCCCGGCATGATGTCCAGCGCGAGCTCGACGGTGTGGCCGGCCTGGCACAGAGTCTGGGAAGCCCTGCTGATCTTCCGGAATCCGTCGTCAGCAGCATGCGCCACCTGACCCCGGCGGCT
>NZ_AANO01000088.1 GCF_000153045.1 Synechococcus sp. WH 5701 | reverse complement strand
ATGGCAGGTATGGCGATGGGCAGTGCAACCCTGCGGAAGGCGGCCCAAGGCCCCACCCCCAAGCTCCGACAAGCCTCCAGCTGCCGCCGTCCACTCATGGCAAAGCTTTCAGTGCTGAGGAGAAAGACATAGGGGTAGGTCGCCAGTGCCATGACCACGACTCCCCAGCCGAGGCCATGGATGCGCCAACCCTGGCGACTTCCGAGGTCGACCAAGGTGGCTGAGAGGAGATAAGCCGGTGTGGCCAATGGGATTAGCTGCGCAATACGAAGCCATCGCCGTCCAGGGAAGCGGCAGTTGATCAGCAGCCAACCGTTAGCTGTTCCAATGACGGTTCCAACGAGGGCGCTTCCGAGGAGCAGGGACAGGGTTCCACGGATTTGACGGCCTCCATCTGGTCCGAGGCTGCCCAACCCGTTGAACAGACCTTGCAGCCCTTCTGAGATGAGGTTGAACAGTGGCCATATCGCCAGTAGGGCGAGAGCGGCGGCTAATCCAGCCAGTACTTTCCGGCTCATGGCTCGAGCAGGCTTCTGTGGTCAGGATCTGTGTTGTCGTTGCCTCTGCGAGGCAATTCGGCTTGGTTGCTCATCTCATCCGATTCGGCACACGTTGACTCAGACCCTGCTCAGGCTTTGCGAATGGTTTGTCTTGACCCGCTGCGCTTCGCCGACATAGATAAAAAAAAGCCCCACGGGTGTGTGGGGACTCTGAGCTGCTCAAAATGGGCGGGTCAGTGCTGGTTCCGACGGACTGGGATTGGGACCAAAACGGGCTGTCTTAAGCCGCCACCACTGTTGTCATCGTCTGAGTCGGCTAATAGCCACAACAGAAAGCTTGTGATTAACAGGAGTGAAACAAGGACGAAGGGCTCAGCCATCAAAGTGTCTTGCATGCGCGCACGATAGTCGGCTTTTTTGCCTCGTGCCTGTTCAGGAAAAACCCTTTCCAGCATCCTTGGCGACACACTCCTGCAATTGTTGGCGCAGCAGATTGTGGTCGAGGTTTCGGCCGATCAACACGAGTTGGTTTTTTCGATCACCTGTCCATTCGGAGTCGTCAATGGAAAAACGCTTACCAGCGAGGTGAAAGACATGGCGCTTCTCGCTTTCGTTGAACCAAAGAATGCCCTTCGCCCTGAACACTTCTTGGGGCATCTGATTGTCGAGAAAATTTTGAAATTTCCGCAGAGCAAAAGGTCCATCGCTTTGGAATGACAGGGATGTGAATCCTTCGATTTCCAGATGATCGGCATGGTCGTGCCCATGGCTGTGGTCGTGCCCATGGCTGTGGTCGTGCCCATGGCTGTGGTCGTGCCCATGGCTGTGGTCGTGCCCATGGCTGTGGTCGTGCC
>NZ_AANO01000089.1 GCF_000153045.1 Synechococcus sp. WH 5701 | reverse complement strand
GTAATAACCTGCTGATGCTTTCAAAACAGGAGTGATGAAATAACCAGCATCCAAGCCATAGGTGTTCAACGCGCCGCCCTCATAAACGCTATTGAGCTTCTGCTCGACATCACCCACAGGGATCAGTCCATAGCCGTTCAAGGTCCAGCTGCTTGAGACTGCTTCTGCGTTCAGTGCGATCTGCTGGAAGCCGACGGTCTTCTTGTGGGTGACGTTAATGCTGGTATCGGCATCACCTGATTTCAATGAACGGCTGTCATAACCACCATTCAGACCAAACATCCAACTGCGGTCGCTGTTCAGCCAGCGATAACCCAAGCGCGTAGACGTTGAGTAACCACCACCGACATCGGTATTGATGATGCTGCTGTAGCCATCGCGGTCACCGAAGTGGGCGTTGACCAGGGCATCAAGGAACCAAACGCTGTTCTCATCAACAGACAGTGGAAGGAACCCGCCAATACCAGCTTGGTTTGGTGTGCCTGCACCTTGGAGTGCACCTTGAAAACCAATGGTGGGTTTGACCACATCAGCGAGGCTGATGCTCATCACACCAAGGTCTTCTGCTGAACCCTCTTGTGCAGTGGCAGCCAGTGGTGCAACAAAAGCAGCAGTGGCAAGCAACCCTGCAGAAAGACGACGCAGCATCAAAGGAATCACGTGTGACTTGACGATGACGGCGATGCGTAGCTTTTGCTACATAAAAGGCCAGCCTTCAAGGCGGCTTCCAGTCGTAACCACCTTGTTGCGACTGGAAGTTATGCCGTCAGGTTTTTACGCAATCGAACTTGAGACCGTCGTCACCAGTTGTCTGCCGAATCTTCCATTTCGTAAGGCAGTGATGCCGGTCTAGGAAGTAATTCGGTGACAATGACTGGCATGACAGGCATCTGATGACTTCCCGGCATATTTCCCTTGGGAACACCAGTGTTCCCAATTTTTACGGTGGGAACAGCCTCGGGAACTTGCTTAATCGCAGTCTCTGACTGTGTTTCTTCTTTATTACTCCCTTCTATATAAAACCCCGTATAGGAGGCTTCCTTCTGCTGAAGCAGCTTTGGCGCCAGAGCGTAAGAACCACGATGTGGCCTGGTTATTTGGCGTTCGCCAAACATGGATCCAAGCGTGTTGTCGACGGTCTTTGTTGGTTTGCCGTGCCGAGCAAAAACTTCATCGACCAGACTTCCCCGCGTCAAAGAAGGTTTGCCATTTTGATGCGCTCGCCAAAGAACATCGATGATTGCCTCGCGGCAATTACCGACGACTTCTACTTCTTTCGCTAACTGCAAAACTCCTGTTTCACGGTTCAAGTTGAAAGTCAGGCTGCGGCATGGATCAACAACTGCCGCT
>NZ_AANO01000090.1 GCF_000153045.1 Synechococcus sp. WH 5701 | reverse complement strand
AAAAACTGAGGAGCACGACTTGGCCTCCTCCCAATTAAAGCTTGAAACCACGTCGTCTGATCCAAGTTAAAGCCTGAAAAACGCCTCGTAGAACCATTTTTGTGGAAAATTTGCGCTTGATTCTGAGTGATCAATGGCTGCTATTCGTTGGTGAAGATTTTATGTCCGCAGGCTTAATTGGAGTGTTTGATTTATGCGTCGGAGTGTTATTTTGAGCCTCCGGCAATAACTTTTTGGCTCAATAGTTTCAGGGAGAGTTATTGCTAGTGTGTTCTGATCTTAATTCCTTACCCCTTCAAAGACGCCATTGCAAGGGCCGGGAGGGGGTATGACAAAGCAATGTCTTTCAGGAGACCAGTACCCAAGTGCTGGAAGGTTCAAGCCTTGCGCATTTGCTTTGGCGTTAACACCAGAGACGCCATTACCCTGAACAGTGACATTCCCTTTGGCATCCACTAAATCAAGAAAATCCCCTTCATTCATTTCCTGGTTTGCATTCGCAGGGGCTAAAGATAGAGATGGCAGCAGGGCGGTTGCCGTAGAGATGAGGAGCAATCGAAGCAGCATGGGTTTTAAGCAGAAGTTAGTTTGTGGTAACGACGACTGGAGTTCCAACATCGACCCGGTTAAAAACCTGAATAACATCGTTGTTCAACATGCGAATGCAGCCAAGACTGACGGCTGCCCTTAAGTTCACCCAGCTCGGCCATGCGGTGCCATGAATGGCATATTCATCCCGCCCAATCCTCACATAGGGCATGTATCGAACGCCCACAGGGTTGTCGGGTCCTGGCGCAATAACCTTTCCTTTTTTGTGGTAAATAGGCGATGCATCTTTTCTCTGGATATCAAATTGCCCTGGAATCGTTGGAGATTCAGGGGCCCCAATGGCAATGGGATATTTGCCAATCACCTTTCCATTCTCAAAGAGTGTGAGATATCGATTCTTCAAACTCACTTCAATGGACATGTCCGCTTGAGCTGGTGCTATCGATGAAAACCCAATTGCAAGCAGGGCTGCTAACAACGATGGACGGACGGACATGGGGTTCCGCTTTAAGCAACCTCTCTCCATTCTGACCCATTCGAAAGGAGCTAGCGTCGGCGCAATGCCTGACTCGTTGTTGTTTGATGGTCCGAACTTCCGGTTTTCGTGCAGCTCTCATTACTGCTGCCGTTTCGGCTCTCACGTTCAACGTCCCTGCTCGAGCTGGTTTTTCGCTGGAAGAATTGGCAGGCTTTGAGGTCACACATTTGCGTGGTGTGGTGAATGTGGTCTCACCTGCCCAAAAGGTGATTGAGGTCGTCGATCCCGAAGGTCATAAGGAGATCATCACTGTCGGCATCGG
>NZ_AANO01000091.1 GCF_000153045.1 Synechococcus sp. WH 5701 | reverse complement strand
CTGATGAGAATGGGGTGATGCCATCCCAACGTCGCTGGCGACAACGGCTGCTCGGAAGCGTTCAGGGGCAGCTTCAGCTCGCCACATATCTCGTGGTGTTTGCCGGTTTTACTGGCGCCTCAACGGCCGGTTTGTGGGTGGGTCAACGGACCCTGATCCACAACGAAACACAAACACTTCGCAGCAGTGCCGGCGCGATTCAGACATCGCTTCGGTCCAATCAGAGCGCTAGGGCCAATGCCGATGCTGCCCATGCCCTTGAACATCTTCAGCTCGAGCTCCTGGTCCACTCCAGCCATCGCACTCGGCTTTGGATCGAACAGCCCGATGGACGCCTGATCCTTCCTCAAAGAGAGCATCTAAAGAGTTCGGACACGGCGCTTCGCGCCGCCATGCGAAGCAATCCCGGAGGCGTGGTGGGTCGCCAAGAGCAGATCAGCCTCGACAACACGCGCTACCTCAGCGAGTTGGTGGAAGAGCTTCCCGGTGGAGGGCGGCTCTGGATCTTGCAGGACGTGGGAGCCAATCAACAGGCCCTCGGCAACTACTTGCAGTTGATGATTCTCACTTGGGGTAGCTGCTTGGCGATCACCTTGTTGGCCGTGAGCTGGCTGGTGCGACGCATCGTGAAACCACTGGAACAGCTCAATGCCACCACGTCTCAAGTCACGGCTGACAACCTCAACACAGCGCGGCTTCAACTCACCATGGCTGGAACATCTATCACAAAAAACACATGGTTACTACAATCAAATCGACAAAGAATCGATTGAGAACAATCAAGACGATTTCGGTTAAATTAATCAATCAAAAGGATAAAAAGACTATCAATCATTCAACTTGAGCACCGCCATGAAGGCTTCCTGGGGCACATCCACCTTACCCATCGCCTTCATCCGCTTCTTACCCTTCGCCTGTTTCTTCAGCAATTTCTTCTTCCGTGAGATATCACCGCCATAACACTTGGCTAACACATCTTTGCGGATCGCACTGATGCTGGTGGAGGCAATAATGCGGCTACCAATCGAGGCCTGAAGCGGAATCTTGAACTGTTGGCGCGGAATCAGTTCTTTCAACTTATCCACTAAGGCCTTACCCACGTTGTAGGCCTTGTCTTGATGAACAATCGTGGTGAGTGGATCAGCGCGATCGCCATTGATCAACACATCAAGGCGCACCAATTGGTTTTTGCGATAACCGATCAGGTGATATTCCATCGAGGCATAACCCTGGGTGCGGGTTTTCATCTGATCAAAGAAATCCGTCACCACCTCAGCCAGCGGCAACTCATAGATCAACGTCACCCGATCTTTGGTGATGTATTTCATATCGAGGTATTCACCGCGCCG
>NZ_AANO01000092.1 GCF_000153045.1 Synechococcus sp. WH 5701 | reverse complement strand
AGAACCGTTCGGTGGTTGGCACGCTGCCCCGGTGATGAGTCGGGTGAGGGCGCAACGCAATGGCAGATCGAATCTTTGGCTGCCGAAAGGATTGCGCTTCAGCAGCTGGTCGCGATGGCGGATCACGCGAGATAAGGCAAGGGCTGCTTGACCATGAAGGCTCTCGTCGGGCCAAACCGCTTCGTCGTCGCCGAGTCCATCGCCACAGTCGATTTGTGCCGCAAGCTCCGTGGAAAGTTCCGAATTGTCCGACCAACAACCGCCCATTTGGGGTGGCAAATCGTGGACATGGGTGTGCATATCGCTCTGGGTTCCTCGGTAGGTCGCCAGGGATTCAAGGGCACGAAACCAGCCATCGATGCTGGGATGTTCCCGTCGCAATCGATAACCTTTGTAATAGGCCAATGAGGCGTTCATTCGTTCTACATAGGGGACGAATAACAAATCAACGGTTTCGGGTTGGTCTCCGCGCAGCCAGGGGCCCGGCGTCGTGTTGAGCTCCTGTTCAAAGCGCTTGGCTACCGCTCGAAATTGTTCTTTGGCTTGATTTTGCTGGCGAAGATTGAGACCCGGACTACAGAGCCAGATGCACCACGCACGGAACAAGAGTCGCTCTAAATGTCGTAATTCCAAAGAATCTGAGTCGGTCATCGCACTGCCTAGGGGGCCGAACTGTTTCTCAAGAGCAAGCAAGATCACATCACTTTCCGTGATGAGCTCCCCGTTAAGTTCCAGGGCAGGGAGCATTCCTGAGGGGACCTTTTTTAAAAACCAAGGCTCCTTCGGTCCATAGCAACGCATGGTCACCTTTTGGATTTTGTAGGGAATCTGTTTGAACTCCAACCAAAGCCAAATCTTTTGGCAGTAGGGGCACCAGGCGTGATGGTCTCTAAACAGCGTGACTTGCACACTGTTCGGGTCATGGCCAAATAAACGAAGGTTGGCTTGGGCGTTCGTGGGTCCTTGCACACGTTCCTGTTCGGACGTTGTGTGCAAGATCAGTTCGTCCCAGCTCAGGGGATGGCCAGGGGCTGATGAAACAAAGGCTGATGACATGGACATCACAAAAGTGCAAATAGTGCGTTGAATCCCAAGGTCAGTTGGTCCTTAGCCATCGGCGTGGAGGGCGTCACTCTGACGGGTTGTCTGTGTCGATGGCTGTCGATCACACTGCGAGCATCCCAGCCAGTCATTGACGAGAATGGCAGGAGCGCTCTTGCCCCATGGAATTGTCGTTTGATTTGGTTGTGCTCGGGGCTGGTTCCGGCGGACTTGCGGCGGCGAAACGGGCGGCAAGTTACGGCGCGCGCGTGGCGATTGTGGAGGGTGACCGCG
>NZ_AANO01000093.1 GCF_000153045.1 Synechococcus sp. WH 5701 | reverse complement strand
ATTGAGGCTCAGCTAGGTCTCAGTCCTTTTGACCAAGGAAATTGCCATTGCCCAATGCAGGCTCCACTTCGCGGTGGGGGCGAGCAATGATGTGAGCAGCAACCAGGCCGTCGCCCACACGCTCGCAAGCATCTGCACCTGCACGCACTGCAGCGTTAACAGCGCCGGTTTCACCGCGGACCAAAACGGTCACATAACCACCGCCGACGAACTCACGACCAATAAGACGCACTTCGGCGGCTTTGGTCATCGCATCAGCGGCTTCAATTGCGGGAACCAGGCCGCGAGTCTCGATCATGCCGAGAGCGATACCCATGGTTTCGTTAGCCATTGCCTACCGGAAAGAGGTTTGGAATGTTCGCTCGGGACATTGCTCTGCCAAGACCCTCGCCGTCAAGCGTTTCCAGAGTCGATCTCGATCACTGTCCATACTGAACTTAATAAGCTTTGCTTATCAGCCTGTCCCTGACTGTTCCGAACTGCTGTGGGAAGTCCTGTATGGACTTCCGCATAGTTCGTTGCCGACGCCTTTGTAACGGCATAGCTTTACAAATCGCAGTATTTCTTGGTGCTTCGAGCGGCCTGAAATTTCACGTCTTTTTCACTGTTGCTGCCAACGGAATAATCGTTCTCAGCTCTCCTAAGCACAGAATGGGTATCTCATCCCTGGGTCACCTTTGAGCCAGCTTTTGACCATCGCTAGCGGCAACCCGAGCAAGGTCGCAGAGATCGAAGCCATGCTCGGTCCGCTTCCCCTCGTTGTTCAACGCCAACCCGACGATTTGGACGTTGAGGAAACAGGTGACACCTACAGAGACAACGCGGATCTGAAAGCAACGGCCGCAGCCCTACGAACCAAAGGTTGGGCCCTAGCCGATGATTCCGGCCTGGAAGTGGATGCTCTTCAGGGAGCACCGGGCCTCTATTCAGCCCGGTATGCAAGCGGCGATCAGGCCAAAGTTCAACGAATCCTCGATGAATTAGGCAACAGTCCCTATCGAAGCGCCTGCTTCAGAAGCACGATGGTGCTCAGCGATCCGGCGGGCAACTGCGTTGCATCCGCTGAAGGGGTGTGCTGGGGAGAGATTCTTAAATCGCCTGCCTATCTCAATGGCGGGTACGAGTCGTTGCTCTGGGTGCGCGAAGCCGGCTGCACCTATGGCCAACTGAATGGATCACAACTCAGTCGACTGGGAAGTCGAGGCAAAGCAGCTCGCGCCTTGGCATCACACCTAAAACAATATTTGAACCTTCACTGAGAAACTCAGCGATAGGACGCGCTGCGATTGACCGTCTCAATCGCACGCATGGCGGCAGCGGCAGCC
>NZ_AANO01000094.1 GCF_000153045.1 Synechococcus sp. WH 5701 | reverse complement strand
CACTCATGTAGGAATCGCCTCACCAGGGCGTAGACGCTGCCATCGACCGACTTCAGCCTCAAAGCTGTCGCAAGCCCTGACATCCCACTCAACCCCCACCTGGCCATCGGGTAAATCCATCACAGAAATATGAATTTTGGGAGCTTTCGGTTCCAGGTCTGGCTCAGCAGAAAGGTGATCAACACCATGCTGACGCTCGACTGCGTGATAGGCCTGACAACGGTCGACCCAGCGGCAATCCACGCAGATGCACATGCCTCCCAATGTCGACAGAGATTCCATTCTGATGGCTGACGCTGCTCCCGACGAGCAGGCCCGGCTCTTGCTGAGACAGCTCGATCCAGACGCCTGGCCGATCTCCATCGACCAGCTGCCGGAAGGCACAGCTCTCGTGGGCGGTGCTGTGCGTGATGCATTTCTTGGCCGCCACAACCCACATCCCGATCTTGATCTCGTTGTGCGCAGCGATGCTCTACGACACTCCGCCCGTCTTGCGAAGACTTTCGGGGGCAAGCATGTAGTGCTGGATGAGCAGAGAGACATCGCCCGACTCGTGATCAATGGATGGACCATCGATGTGGCCCGACAGGAGGGTGATGGCCTTGAAGACGACCTGTGGAGACGTGATTACAGCCTCAATGCCCTTGCTCTCCCACTCCAGCCGCTTGCCCCGCTATGTGACCCGACAGGAGGCTTAGAAGATCTGAAGCATGGACGCTTGCGCGCTGTACGCGAACAGAACCTCCTCGACGACCCTCTACGCCTTCTAAGAGGCCTGCGGTTTCTGGCGGAGATCCCTCTGGTGCTCGATGCCCAAACGGGGGAGTGGATCCAGCGACATCGCCAAGCCCTCGTGGTGTCAGCCCCTGAACGCATCCTGGCTGAACTGCAACGGCTCGTGAAAGGCCCCCATGCAGACCAAGCCCTTCACCTCCTGGAGCAATGGCCATTGCTCCAACCATGGGCCACAACAACACCAACAGCCGCTTCGTACGACACAACGCTGTTGAACGCCGAGGAGGCGACTATTGCCCTTCCCCTGGCTCGCTTAACAAAGCTCATCAGCGACGACGGCCTCAAGCGGCTCAAGGCCAGCAAGATGCTGCAACAGCGCTGTGCACGACTGCGCCACTGGGGTCTGCAAGCAAAACAGCAACCTGAGGCCTTACCAGAACAGGAACGACTCCAACTGCATCTGGAGCTCGAAGGCGATCTTGCAGCTTTGATCCTTGATCTACCAAAGGAGCTGCAGCCGCAATGGCTGAAACGCTGGCGTGATCCAAACGATCCCTTGTTTCACCCAACCATGCCCCTCGAT
>NZ_AANO01000095.1 GCF_000153045.1 Synechococcus sp. WH 5701 | reverse complement strand
ATAACTTGGCCGATTTGCGCTTACACATGAATTTAATCGTGGGCGCCCGAAATGTTGTCTTTTTAAACAAAAGCGAACATTGGCCAAAACCAGTAAGCTGTTACTTTGGGGTTTGCCTCGAATCGCAGAAAGCCCGGAGAGCTTAATGAAATACGTTCGTAACATAAGTGGGGCGTTTACAGGCGGAGCCTTAGGCGGGCTTTTGGACAGCTTCAATATCTGGTTTATGGGGAAGGTAGGGTTATCAGATCTTATTGGTATTTCAATGAAACCGGATTTCACCGCACCTTGGTTGTATCAGCGAATGATCTGGGGTGGGTTGTGGATGCTGCTATTACTAATACCCGTTTGGAAAGATCGCACCATATTACGTGGCATGGCGGCTAGTATCTTTCCTTCAGCAATGGTGCTCCTTGTTGTTTTTCCTTCAATGAACAAGGGTGTACTGGGTTTGGAGTTTGGCATCGCTATGCCAATGGTTGTGATCACCTTGAACTTCATTTATGGGATATTTTCAGCTTACTGGTATGTGGCGACTTGCTCCAATGAAAACCATAAATAACAAGTCAGGTCAGCGACCCCGTGAGACGCACTGCTGCTTTCGGCGTTATAAGTTATTGCTATGCCTTGCGTTTATTTGAATCAAAACGAATTATCTGACATGAGAGAGCGTGCCCTTTCCGAATCTCATGATGAGGAAAAGAGGAGGGCGTTCACCAGGCTGCCCTAGATGCAGCGGCTGCCACTAAGCGTGCGCCGCCTTTTTCAACATTCAGCAAAACAATGTATTTGGGCATTGGCCCTCACGACGCTCCCACTGAACGGTCGTATGCTGGATGCCAAAATGCTTATTCAGCATCTCCGTAGCCTCACTGATCACCTGGTCGTCACTCTCGGGGTCGGGTTTCACCAGGTGAACGGTTAGCGCGTTTTCGGTGGTACTCAGGGCCCAGATGTGTAGGTGATGGGCCGATATTACTCCTGGCAAACTTTCAAGACGCTCATGGACAGCCGAAGGATCAATCCCCTTGGGGACGGCATCTACCGCCAGGTTTACGGAGTCTTTCAGCAACTGCCAGGTGCCCACAAAGATCACAACGGCAATAACGAGACTCACAATTGGATCAATCCAGGTCAGATCGGTGAAGATCAGTATCGTGCCGGAGATCACGACGCCGACCGACACTGCGGTATCTGCGGCCATGTGCAAGAAAGCGCCCCGGATATTGATGTCACCTTTCTGCCCTTTGAGAAAGAGCATCATGGTTGCGCCGTTGATCAGTACGCCAATGCCAGCCACGATCACACGGTCAGCC
>NZ_AANO01000096.1 GCF_000153045.1 Synechococcus sp. WH 5701 | reverse complement strand
CTCTTCGGCCATATCAAAGCTGGTTGCCCCCGCAACCGCTTGCGACGCCTTCTCCTTTAGGGGAGATCGACCCTCTGAGTTGGTTGCCGATCACCCGCCGAACGGCTCAGTTGCTCTGGCCGATCGAACAGGTGGGCAATTTCAGCCATCTTCGCCAGATCACCGATCGACATTGGTTGGATCTGTTGGATCGCAACGCCCCTGGTTGTGGTGTGTTGGTGGATGGAGAAACCGTATTGGCCGGTTGCATCCGCCTCACGGAAAGCAGCGATCACGGCACCTTTGAGTTGCTTCGCGATGTGGCTTGGGATCCCCGTCTCGATCAAGCGCTACCCGTCGTGCTCGGCAGGGTTCTGCAACAAGGCGCCCCTCGTTCCTTGATCACGGCCTTTGATGATGCCCCGTTGTCTCAGTTGTTGGAGGCCCAAGGCTGGACGCGGGATTGCGAGCAGCTGCTCTTAGGTCGAAGCATGTGGCGCCGCCACGTGGCACCCCGCAATCTTCAGCTCAGTCGGTCTTTTGATGACGTCTTTGGTCGGCTACGCCCGCAGGGGAGCCCCCTGCCAAACCCCAGCCTGGGGCCTCGATGTTTAGGACCTCGGTGTTTAGGGACTCGGTAACGGTGTCGTCCGTCTGTTCCGTGCTCAGTTTGGATGTCGGTCGGAAACGCATCGGCCTTGCGGGATGTGACGCCCTCGGCATCACGGTCACGCCCTTGCCAGCTCTTCACCGTGGACGTTTTGACAACGATCTGTTGGTGTTGCGTGACCACTGCCAGCGGCGATCCGTGCAGGGACTCGTTGTGGGCTTACCCCTCGACTCGGCTGGTCAGCCCACGGTGCAAGCTGTGCACTGCCAACGCTATGGCCTGCGCCTAGCCCAGACCTTGGGGCTTCCCTTGGCTTGGGTGAATGAGCACAGCAGCACTTGGGCGGCAGGAGAACGCCATGGTTTGCAGGGTGATCGAACCGGTCGACTCGATAGTGCGGCGGCGGCGTTGCTGCTTGAACAATGGCTCCAGGATGGGCCGGCGCTTAAACCGGCCCAGTCGATGGCTGCTGGGACGGGCGCCGAGCCCATCGATGGTGGATCCTGACCTCAGATAGTGAGTGACGATGTCGGACATCGCAGCAGGAAAGAGCGGAGACCATCCAACACTGTTGGTTCGTGATCGAGAGGGCCACGATCTGCTCTGCTTTCTAGAGCACCTAATCCCTCTGGACGGTCAGGATTACGCCCTGCTTTCGCCCGTTGATACTCCCGTTTCTCTCTTTCGGCTACGGGATGACGATGAGCCCGAGCCGATCAACAGCGT
>NZ_AANO01000097.1 GCF_000153045.1 Synechococcus sp. WH 5701 | reverse complement strand
GCCTATCGGCCTGGAAATCGTCAGGGTACTGGTTTGTTGAATAACGGCACTCAGTACACGTCTCCAGGCGAGTATTCGGCAGGATTGGGTCAAGTTCAGCAGCAGAAAGTCTTTGATCCTCCTCTCGTTGCAAAGCAGAAAGAGGTGACGAATCAGTCTTCGAATTCTGGCGGTACAACAACAACAACAACGCTGGTTCCCGTTTTGGTCGATGGACAAGAGGTGTTTGTTCCTTCCAGTGATCCCACGGCCGCGGCGAGTCTTACTCCCCGGTTCGATAAAAAAGGACGGCCTATTTATGTAGCGGGTAAAGATCCAAATAAGTTCTCGTATCCAGAAAATTCTTTTTACAGCTATGTCGAGGCGGTGATTGAAAGTTCTAGTGCAAAAACTCTTGCTCAGCCCACCCTTCTCGTCCAAGAAGGGCAAGAGGCAGAGGTTCAGACTGGCACAAGTGTGATTACGTCTGTATCAACAACTGACACTAGCAATGGCTCAACTCAGTTTGAATATTCCCGAGAAAATGCGGGTCTTTCATTGAAGGTGAAAGTCAGCAAAATTGATGATAATGGCTTCGTATCACTCAATATTGATCCGGAAATTTCCGTGCCAGAGCCGGCTGGTGAAAGTAATGGAGTCGCGATCTTTAATATTGTTGGCCGCAGCCTAAGTTCTGGTTCGATCCGCTTGCGGGATCGTCAAACATTGATCCTCACCGGTGTAATTCAGGATCAAGATAAAGAGATTGCCAGAAAATGGCCGATCTTGGGAGATCTCCCTGTGATCGGACAGCTGTTTCGTAGTACCGACTCTCAGCGCAGCAAAAATGAGCTAGTTATCTTAGTTACGCCGATGATTGTTGACGATGAAATGGGAGGGTCCTATGGCTATGGCTATCGACCCTCGACCCGCGAAGCGCGACAGCTGATGGGCCCAAGTTGAGATCAATCTGAGATCTTCACAAGGCTGGTAGAAAGAGTTTCATCGCCATGGGGAGGAGTGCTTGCGAAGTTGAAAGTAGACCATTTAAGACAGCAGATCCCGCACCATTTCCACTGGGCTGATTGTTGGGTTTGTCTTGAAGCGATAGGGCTGCAATGCTGAGCTGCTCAGCAGCCTCATTTGCGCCATTTTCGGCATAAAGCTGGCTTGCATAATTGAAGTCTTGAATCGCGAGTGGGCGCTTCCCCAGTTGTTCACGAGAGATCCCACGGGCCACCCAGCTTTCGGCAGATTCGGGTAGTTTGAGAATCGCTAACCCGAAGAGTTCTTCCGCATCGCTCCACCGATCCGATTCCGCCGCTGTCACTCCGGC
>NZ_AANO01000099.1 GCF_000153045.1 Synechococcus sp. WH 5701 | reverse complement strand
TACTTGTAAGAGAAACGACAGAGAACTGGATGGAAAAGTATGGTCAATTTAAGCAATATATTGAGGTGAATGGCAATGCTTTAGTTCCCCAAACTCATCCAGAACTCGGAAGATGGGTGGAGGTGCAACGATTACACAAGAAAAGAGACAAGTTACAAGAAGAACGAATTCAACTTCTTAACATTCTTGGATTCTCATGGGATCCATTCGCAGATTTATGGAAAATAAGATGTCAAGAACTAAAGCAATATACAGAGGACAATGGGAGTATAAGAGTTTCTGAAAATTATCCAGTACTTGGGAGATGGGTTAAAAAGCAGAGATCAAAGAGGAAAAATGGACAGTTGTCGGAAGATCAGATACAAATGCTGAATGATATTGGTTTCATATGGGAACCATTTGCAGAACCTTGGCAAAAAAAATATCAAGAACTTAAGAACTTCATTGAGCATAATGGCAGTAATGAAGTTTCCAATCATTCAGTACTTAGGGTATGGTGTCGTTCGCAGAGATCTGAAAGAAAGGAAGGGAAATTATCAGAAGAACGAATCCAACTTCTTGATAAAATTGGTTTCATCTGGGGTGTAAGAGAAGAAAGATGGCAAGAAAAGTACCAACTTCTCAAAAAATATATTAATCACAATGGTGATGCCAAAGTTCCCGATAAACATCCAACACTTGGAACTTGGGTTAGAACTCAACGAAGAACAAAGAGGGTAGATCAATTATCACAAGAGCGCATCCAACTTCTTGATAAAATTGGATTCATCTGGGACCCACCGCGGGGATGCGGTAAATAACAAAATAACGGAATAAAAGTTCGAAACTGGTTTTCTGAAAAGAAATTAAGTCCATTAAAAGCACCTCGTTTGATCTTCCTTGCCTCGCTTGCATTAAGCAGCATCATTTAATTACTACTCAGGAGCACCTCATGACCAGCGTCAGGAAGATGACGACTATCTGCATCACGCCTGAGCTATCAGCAGCCATTGAAGGACGTCGTAAGCAGTGGGGGCTGAAAAGTAAAGGTGAGGTCATTGACCGCCTCCTCGACTGGATGACGAAGGAACCTGTTGAAGGTAAGGACTGAATCCTTCTTTGCAGCGCTACCGGATCCAGGGACATTGATCTGCATAACGCCAATAGATCGAGGCGTGTCCACTTGCTACTAGCTGTTGCTGGACATTGGATCCATCTACAAAGAGCTCTGCCACGGTTCGTCCATAACGATCAGTGGTAATACGCCGAATGGTGATCTTGCGACCAACTACCAGTTCCCTCAGATAGTCGC
>NZ_AANO01000100.1 GCF_000153045.1 Synechococcus sp. WH 5701 | reverse complement strand
GATGGATCCCAAACCATGCAGCTCGTTGTTTTGATCGTCTGTCCCCGCCAGGATCAGGAGCTGACGTTCTGGTTTTTCCTCCTTCCAGCGTTGGAGCTGCTCTAACCCATAGCTCCAATGACCTCGGCCGCCGAGTAAGCGCACCAGGACCAACGTTGCGTGATCAGCGGTGGTGGCGAGGTAGTGGTCGAGTTGCGCGGGATGGGACAAACAGTCCAGAGACAGCCCCCGTATTTGGTTGCGCCAGGTCTCACCACCGGCCGAAGCAAGATGTGCTGCCAGGGTGCTGAGGTCTGTCGCGGCACTGGAAAGAAACAACACATCCGCCGCGGGCTGTTCCACCAGGACCACGTCCTCGGGGGGGTCAACACCCGGACAGCTGGCTAATCGATGCATCGTTCCATTGTCCTGGTGAGCGGTGGTGAGAAGATTTCAAGAACCAGGTCGTTTTAGCGATGCATCAGTTCCTGCCTTACGCCTGGTTCCAGAACCAGTGCGTCCCCTTCGAGGAGGCCAGGATCTCCATCGCTACCCACGCGCTGCATTACGGCACTGGTGCATTTGGTGGCATGCGAGCCATTCCTGATCCACAACAAGCAAGCACGATGCTGCTGTTCCGTGCTGATCGTCATGCCCGTCGACTTAGTCAGAGCGCGCGCTTATTGCTTACAGATCTGACCGAAGAGACAATTTTGACGTCCCTGACGGCCATGTTGCGCGCCAATCAACCGGATCAGCCGATCTATCTCAGACCGTTTGTTTACACGAGTGATCTCGGCATCGCACCTCGGTTGCACGACATCGAGACCGACTTCTTGATTTATGGATTAGCTCTCGGCGATTACCTTTCCCCGGAAGGTGTGAGTTGTCGCATCAGCAGTTGGACGCGCCAGGAGGATCGCTCTTTGCCCCTCAGAGGAAAAATTAGTGGGGCTTACATCACGAGTTCCTTGGCCAAGACGGAGGCGGTGCAAAGCGGTTTTGACGAAGCGTTACTTCTCAACAGTCGCGGGAAAATCAGTGAAGCCAGTGGCATGAACCTTTTTCTTGTCCGGGATGGGGAATTGATCACCCCTGGCGTTGATCAAGACATTCTTGAGGGAATTACTCGAGCGAGTGTGATCGAGCTGGCGAAAGCCATGGGTATCCCCGTGGTTGAGCGCGCAGTCGATAAAACCGAGCTGTTCATCGCCGATGAAGTGTTTTTGACGGGTACCGCGGCGAAAATCACTCCGATTCGCCAGATCGAGTCGACCGTTCTTCGTCATGATCGACCGATCATGCAAA
>NZ_AANO01000101.1 GCF_000153045.1 Synechococcus sp. WH 5701 | reverse complement strand
ACCTGTTTCCCTGAGCAAGTTGGGTAATTCCTTGGCAAAGGCGGTGAGGTTTCGATTGCACAGGCCACCCACGTGTAGTTGGCCTTCACTGGCAATGGCCCAAAGTTGACGCGTCGCGATCAAGCTGAGGCCCCCTCCGATGAGCATCACGGCGAAGCCTAAATACACCAATGGGACGCCTGGATCACGCTTCAGTAACAAGCCACTGGCGGGAAGAACCGAATTCACACGCATCGGTAATCCTTTTACGTCAACTGCTGGTCCCCCGGGGCGCAGGAGGGTGAGCAATGTCCCATCAGTGTCAAAAATATTGATCGGACCCTGTTCGTTTTCAACACTCAAAAACACGGGTTCGCTTCCATCCGGTCGAGTCGGCAGGACGAGTCCCCATACCTGTTCCCCGAGCTCGGGGAAGCTGCGCAGCGGCAGCTGCAATTGTGGGCTTCGGCCGATTTGAACGGTGATCGCGGCGAGTGACCAATCCGCTTGATAGATGGTGATTCCCCGATGCCGCAGGGGATGGTTCACGCTGATTTCGCGATCGAGCGAGTTGCCGTTTTCTTCGAGGTGCAACTGAGAGCGAAATTGTTCAGCACGCCCCGCAGGGTCGCGGTCCACTTGAAAGGCTTCCAAAAGAATCGATACCTGAGAGTCGCCATTGCGGCTCAGCAGGTCGAGGGTGCGACCTGGGGCTAGGAACCGTTCCAGGCGATTCCCAGCAAGCACTCCCCAAACAGCACCCAGCATCAGCAGGATTAAACCGGTATGGACGAGCAATGGACCAACCCGTCCTGCGGTGCCTTTACGGGGCTGCAAAACGGTTGTCTTTGCGTTCGAGGCTCCAGCCCCGTCGGCTTAAGACCAATGAAAAGGCCTGAAGTGCTGAGTTGGAATCCGTGCACGGCAGACTTTCTGCAATCGCGAGTTTGCTGAGCTGGCGGGGGTTGCGGTAGTCAATCCATCGCCTTGCGGCCTGAAGAGCCGGCCATTGGCGTCGCCAGCTGCACAGAATCAGCGCTAGGCCGAGCCAGGCCAGGAGAGCAAGGAACCAAACGCTGGAATACACATGGTCGAGCTGAAGCTGAAGCACCTGCTCTCCATGGAGTAAGCCGAGCCAAGGTCGCGTGGCGTACGCCTCCACATAGCTTCGGGGAGCATCCCCTTGTGGAATAGCGGTGCCAACGGCGCTGGCAAGGGCGATCAAGAACAGCAAAACGATCGCAACCCGTAGTCTGACAACCAGGCAGCGATTCGTCTCATCAGCTCCAGCGTGCAAGCAGGTGA
>NZ_AANO01000102.1 GCF_000153045.1 Synechococcus sp. WH 5701 | reverse complement strand
GGCTTTGCCTTCAGGTGAAGATGCATAGTTAGTGCCCTCCATCTGCGTTGTGAATGGAAATTTGGTGTAAACAGCTTGGGCTGCACCATTCACCAAAGCTTCGGCTTTGCTGGTGAGGCCTTTCGCAGCTTCCAGACTTGCTTTAGCGCGGTTGAAACGACCTGAGGCCGCTTGAACTTCGGTGTTGCTCAGGAAGCGGCCCTGGGAATCAGCCGCTGCAACGGCTTCGGTAAGGGGAGTTTTCATGGTGGGGAGTTAGAAGATTTAGATGAAAAACTTGTGCCCTGATCAGGCGACGGAAGCGGCAGCACGGTCGAAGTAAACGCCGATTTCACTGCTGAGTGATGCGCAGTCGCCAGCGGTGATGCCATTGCGGTCATTCACCATCTCAAGGGCAGCATCTTTCATCAGATTCACGCCTGATGCGACGGATGCGCCTGGAGTTCCGAGGGCCAGGTAGGTCTCGCGCAGGCCATTCAGGCAGCGATCTTCCATGACGGAAGCATCACCGGTGAACACTGAGTAAGTGACGTAGCGGAGGATGATTTCCATGTCGCGAAGGCAAGCAGCCATCCGACGGGAGGTGTAAGCGTTGCCACCAGGGGCGATCAGTGCAGGCTGTTGAGCAAACAGCTGACGTGCAGCATTGGCAACGATGGTTGAAGCGTTGCTGGAGATCCGGCTCACAGCGTCCAAACGCTTGTTGCTGTCAGAGACGACGGCGGCCAGGGCATCAATCTCACTGGTGCTAATGAACTGTCCCCGGGCGTCGGCCTGGGCGACAACCTTGGTGAAGGCGTCGAACATTTTGAACTCCTCTTGGCTGCGTCTAAGTGGTTATCAGAGATACCAGAAGGACATCTTGAGAAGGTCCCAGCTGGGTCTGGGAACATTCTCTCGAAATGGGCTGGAGCCTTTCGACTGCTGTTCATAATGCTTAATCCCCGTTCTGAGACAGGGATTTTCCAGCCCTTCCTTGCTCAGTCAACGATCAGAGGTCGAACAGCACCGTATGGATGTAGTTCTCGGTCCATTCACTGCCGTAAAACCGAGTGAGCATGCCCCTTGCTGGATCTTTCTCTGCTCTGTAATCGGTGTAGCGCCGTTGTCCTGCAAGCAGGTGGTCGCGGCGATCGTCTGTCACCGGTTTCGCTGCTTCGGCCAACTCCAGATAAAGCCTGAGATAGTCGTTGAAGGCTGGACGTACAACGCTTTCAATTAGTTGGTCCCCTTCGTCTCCAAGCGGCAACCGGGTCCAAAGAAAGCCTGGAGAGAAGAAAG
>NZ_AANO01000103.1 GCF_000153045.1 Synechococcus sp. WH 5701 | reverse complement strand
AGTGCAGAAGGATCTGGTACTGCGATTTTGACCTTCTTGGGTGGTTTTCACCCTCAAACAGAAGCTCTTTGGCTCACGGATATTGCCCATCACCATTTGGCGATTGGTTGCTTATTCGTGATTGCCGGTCACATGTACCGCACCAATTTCGGTATCGGTCACTCCATTAAGGAGATCCTCGAGACCCACAATCCCCCCCAAGGGCACTCCTGGGGACTTGGGTGCTGGCCATAAAGGCCTGTACGACACCATCAACAACAGCCTTCACTTCCAGTTGGGCTTGGCCCTCGCCTCTCTTGGCGTGGTGACCAGTTTGGTGGCGCAGCACATGTACGCGATGCCGTCGTATGCCTTCATCGCGAAGGACTACACAACCTCGGCAGCGCTCTACACCCACCACCAGTACATCGCCATCGCTTTGATGTGCGGTGCCTTCGCTCACGGTGCGATCTTCTTCATTCGTGATTACGACCCCGAAGCCAACAAGGACAACGTCCTGGCTCGGATGCTCGAACACAAGGAAGCGATCATTAGCCACTTGAGCTGGGTATCTCTTTTCCTCGGGTTCCATACCTTGGGCCTCTACGTCCATAACGACGTTGTTGTTGCCTTCGGTACACCTGAGAAGCAGATCCTGGTGGAGCCCGTGTTTGCCCAGTTTGTTCAAGCCGCTTCCGGTAAAGCGATCTATGGCTTTGACGTGCTGCTCTCCAATGCTGGAGGCGCTGCTGCCAATGCCAATGCCGCTTACATGGACGGTTGGATGGGGGCAATCAATGGCAACACCGATGTGTTCCTGCCGATTGGCCCTGGTGACTTCCTTGTGCACCATGCCATCGCTCTTGGTCTCCACACCACAACCCTCATCCTTGTGAAGGGTGCGTTGGATGCCCGTGGTTCCAAGCTGATGCCAGACAAGAAAGACTTCGGCTACTCCTTCCCTTGTGATGGCCCTGGCCGTGGCGGTACCTGCGACATCTCAGCTTGGGATGCGTTCTACCTCGCGGTGTTCTGGGCTTTGAACACGGTGGGTTGGCTCACCTTCTACTGGCACTGGAAGCACCTTGCGATCTGGTCTGGCAACGTTGCTCAGTTCAACGAGTCCAGCACCTATCTCATGGGTTGGTTCCGCGACTACCTGTGGCTGAATTCCTCCCAGTTGATCAATGGGTATAACCCCTTTGGCAGCAACAACCTTGCCGTTTGGTCTTGGATGTTCCTGTTCGGTCACCTGGTATGGGCGACAGGTTTCATGTTCCTGATTTCCTGGAGAGGTT
>NZ_AANO01000104.1 GCF_000153045.1 Synechococcus sp. WH 5701 | reverse complement strand
AAGCGAACCCACTCTCAGCATTTATGCCCTGCAGGACGTTCACGCGACGTGCTGAGCGCATGAAGGTTGGGCAATCAGCTCGATCAAATTGAGCCGATCTCGGTAGGGTGATGAAATCAGAAATACAGACGTGACAGCCAGCTCCACCTCCATTAAGCCTGGATCCGATCTACGCGACACCTTTCGGAAAGCCTACGAAAATCGCTACACCTGGACACCTGGTTTTTCTGGTTATCGGGGGCGTTGCCTCTGGACTCAAGGCGATCAAAGCGTGGCTGGCACCTTTGAAATTGGTGCCGACCTCAAGGCAAAGGTTGAGGGCATCGACAACGAAGAGGTTCTGAAAGCTGTTCATTCGCAGCTGTGGGAAGTCGCCATTCATCGCGTCCGCAGAAGCTTCGAACAAACCCATAGCGACAACACATTTACTGCTGGAGAAACAGACGCCGTCGGCACCGAAGTGATTGTGGGAGGCAAAGGAGAAGGCGACCGCTACCGAATCAAAGACGACGTTGTCACCATGGTTCATCGTCACATCCATGGAACTGTTGTCACCATCTTCACGACCGACGTCACCCACACCGGGGATGGCTATCTAAGCCACACCTACACAAGCCAATATTCCGACCCAGCCACTGGGGCATTGCGCGGTGGGAAAAGCAGTTTCAAAGACACCTTTACCCCCCTCAACGATGGCGGTCCTTGGGTCTTGCAAGAGCGGGTAATCGAAACAAAAGCGCAAGGCGATGCGCCCGCCGGATGCCAAACCTTCCGCTTTGAAGGTCTCGAGGCCCTTTGATCGCATTGCCGGACATTGCCGGCCATGACACCATCCAGGCAAGATTGCTTAGCGGGATGGACAACTTCAATGCGTCGTTGGAAGCCTTCAATGCACCGGTCAACAGTCTTGTTTGGGGCTGGCCAACGGTTGGGCTGATCGCCATAACCGGCATCTTTTTGATGGTCGGTCTGCGGTTCATGCCATTGCAACGACTGATTTATGGCGTGCGGATGGTTCTGCTCCCATCAAAGGATGGCAGCGAAGGAGAGATCACTCCTTTTCAAGCTTTGATGACCTCCCTATCCGCCACCATCGGAACCGGCAACATTGCGGGGGTGGCTGGAGCTATCGCCGTTGGCGGACCTGGGGCCGTGTTCTGGATGTGGATTATTGCCATCTTTGGCATTGCCACCAAATACGCCGAAGCCGTTCTGGCGGTGAAGTTTCGCGAAACAGATGGATCGGGAAACCAC
>NZ_AANO01000105.1 GCF_000153045.1 Synechococcus sp. WH 5701 | reverse complement strand
CACAGCTAGAAGCCGTACGTCTTGGGCTGGAAATTGGTTTAAAAGAAGAAAGTTACGAAAGCATAAGAACCGTTTTAAGATGGGCCAGAGAGAATGATAATCTCAGATATATTATAGTAACTGACGATCAGCAAACGGTGGTAGGCTCTAATCCGGAAAATGTGAATTTTGACCTTGAACAGCTGAACAGTTTACCTACGGATATCCTGAAGTCAGACTCTCTTTTTATAAAAAAAGGTAGTTGGTATTCTGAACTTACCGGGGAAGGCGAGATCTATATGGCTTTTGAAACGGAGTATCTTAATGATCTTCAGAGTAGTTTATTTAAAAGCTTACTATGGATCATTGGACTTATTGTGCTGGCTGCTTCCATGATCGCTGTAGTGTTATCAAAGAACATAACACGTCCCTTGGAAGAACTTCAGAAAGTCACCAAAAGAATTGCAGACGATCAACTTGATAAACGGGCTAATCAAAATTACGGAAGTCCTGAGATCCGATTAGTGGCTGAGTCGTTCAATGCCATGATCGAGAGACTGCTGAAGAGTCAGCAGCAGCGGTTGGAGGAACTGAGAAAGTTTAATCAGTCGCTGGAGTCCCGGAATAAAGAGCTTACGGATGCCTTTAAAACGCTGGAAGAACAAAGTGAGATCATCCGAGAGGAGAAAGAGAAATCGGAGAAAGCTTTCGAAGAATTGAAAATTACACAGGTACAACTTGTCCAGTCCGAAAAAATGGCGAGTCTGGGTCAACTTGTAGCGGGCATCGCCCATGAAGTAAATACGCCGGTAGGTGCCATACAAAGTGCCATCAATGAGGTGCAGACAGATTATACCGAAATGCTGAACTATCTCATTAAGATCGGTCACTCTCTGGATGATGAACTCAAAAGAGATTACCAGGATGCCTGTACGGCGATCATTCAGAACAAGAAAGACTACAGTACTTCAGAGACCCGGCAGAGAACCAAGCTGATCAGGGAATTTCTGGATGATAACAGGATCAGGAACGCCAGGTATCACTCTAAAGTGTTGTCACAGGTAGGATTTACAGTAGAACAAAGCGGGTCTGTTTTGAATTTGTTAAGGTCAGAACATTCTGACCGGATCATCGATTCGTTCTATCTGCTGGGAATGAGTCAGATTCATGTGAGAGACATCAAGATCGCTATCTCCAGGATCGGAAATCTTGTAAAAGCACTCCGAAATTACAGCCACCTTGATACCGATACCATAAGTACGACCTCTT
>NZ_AANO01000106.1 GCF_000153045.1 Synechococcus sp. WH 5701 | reverse complement strand
CCAGCAAGGGCATCAACTGCTTGCACGGAGCGCACCACTCAGCCCAGACATCGACCAGAACGGGTGTGCTGGCAGAGGCTTCCATCACCTTCTGCTGAAAGTTTTCCATGGTAGCGTCAAAAATATACGGAGAGTTGCTCATGCAAGGCACCTGAAAAGTCGTATGAATCATCGGAAACTGCCAGAGACATGGGGCCAACTCCCGGAAATTCAAGCGCCAACAGCGCCAACCCAACTCCTTGAAATCACCGTATCTGGCGTTACATAGCTAATAAGCAACGCCCCGGGGCAATGACGCAGCAGCCCGTCCCGGGCAGATTCACAACCTTTCCGGATGGATACTCGCGGCATGAATGATGAGACGCAAAACGATTCACTAGAGGAATTCGAAGAGGACGTGACCGAATATATCGGCAAGGACGAGCACAGCAAGAGCCTTGCCCTGCCCCAGCAGATGATGCCCCGGCGCATGTACGTGCTGCCGGTTTCGAACCGTCCGTTTTTCCCGGCCCAGGTGCAGCCTGTGGTGGTCAACCAGAATCCGTGGCAGGAAACCCTGAAGCGGGTCGGCGAAACCGACCACAAGGTCATGGGTATCTGTTTTGTGGAAGATGAGGATGCGGAGGCAGGCGTACCTGCCAGCGAACAGCTGGAGACCGTCGGCTGCGCCGTGCGCGTACATCATGCCCAGAATGAAAGCGGCAAGGTTCAGTTCATCGCCCAGGGGCTTCAACGCTTTCGGATTGTCCAATGGTTGCGCCGCAAACCGCCGTACCTGGTTGAAGTGGAATATCCGGCAGAACCGGAAGAAGAGGCAGACGAACTCAAGGCCTACACCCTCGCCATTATCAGCGCGATCAAGGAACTGCTGCGCACCAATCCGCTATACGGCGAGGAGGTAAAACAGTACCTGTCCCGGTTCGGACCGGATGACAGTTCTCCGCTTGCCGACTTTGGCGCCTCGATGACCAGCGCTCCGGGTAACGAATTACAGGATGTGCTGGACACGGTTCCCCTGCTCCGCCGCATGGAAAAAGTCCTGCTCCTGATGCGCAAAGAACAGGAAGTCGCTCGGCTGCAGTCGGAAATCAGCGAGGAAGTTAACGCCAAGGTACAGAAGCACCAGCGCGAGTTCTTCCTGAAGGAACAGCTCAAGGTCATCCAGCGTGAGCTGGGCATGGCCAAGACGACAAGACGGCAGACGTGGAGCGTTTCGAGCAGCGCATGGCAGAGCTGCAACCGCC
>NZ_AANO01000109.1 GCF_000153045.1 Synechococcus sp. WH 5701 | reverse complement strand
CGCGGGACGGCGGCGATGAACGACAGACCGCCGGGCACGAATGCGATCAGGAGCAAACCGGTGCCCAACAGAACCGGCGCCAGGCCAGTCCTGGCGCCGAAGCGGTAATGAGCCGCCACACCACCCGCGCCGTGGCACATGGGCAGCGCACCGAACGGCACCAGGAAGAGATTGGCCAGGCCGGTTGTCACCGACAGACGTGCTGGCGAGACCCGGTGTGACTGATCCCCGAAATAATCCCCAACCACCAGGGCCGTCAGAACGATGGCGTTGGTGATGGTCAGCGCCAGTTGTGGCAGCACCAGGATGGAAAAGCCTTGCTGCCATTCATCCATTGACGGCAACTGGGGCATAGAAAAGATCGCCGGATGAGCCGGCAACGGCAGCCCGGGCGAACCTAGCAGGGCCCCGAGAACCATGGCCAGAGCAAGGCCCAGCAGTGCCGCAGGCCAACTGGGGAAAAGTTTCAGGGTGATGGCCAGCAACGCAAGGATAACGAGGCCCAACGGCAGAGAAGTGGCCATCAGTTCCAGGCTCATGCTGGCCAACAACAAACCCAGCCCCAGCTGAAGGCCGCTCAGCACCGACCCCGGCACCAGGCGGGCCGCCCGGTTGATCCACCCGGTTGAACCCAGAAGCAAGAGAATGGCACCGATCAGAACGCCACTGGCGATAAGGCTCTGGGCACTGACCTGGGTGGTAAGCAGGAGCGCGGCCACCGCTTTCATGGGCTGCACGGGAACCGGCAGACGATAATACAGCCCGGTCGCAATATAGAAGACGGCAAACCCCAGCAGCACCGGTACCGGCGCCAGTCCGGCCACGCCAATGGCCCCGAGACTCAGCGGCAGCAAGGTGCCAATATCCCCCAGCGCACCACTGAGTTCGTGAATAAGATTCTTTCCGGCCGAACGCTTGTCTCCGTTCGAACCTTGCATTCCCGTCGAACCCATGCGGGCTCCTGCCTGATTGGTCTGTTTATTGTTGTGGTTCAAGCGTTATACATCACTTTACCAAGCTCACTTATATCATACCCCCCCAACGCCTCGGCGCGCTGAACAAAACGCTCGCAACGGGCGAACTCCAGCAAACGCTGCATGGCCGGCTCGAAGTAATGGCGCCTGCGCATGGCCAGGTCAAAGTGCTCCTGCTGCAGGGGAATAAATGCCAGCCCCTGGCGCCTGGCAGCCGCTTCAATACCCACGCCCACATCCGCCTCCC
>NZ_AANO01000110.1 GCF_000153045.1 Synechococcus sp. WH 5701 | reverse complement strand
TATGTGCTCCCGAGCCGCGTCTGTGGCGGCGATTGGTTTGCCTTACCCCAATCGCCTCAACTGTTTAAACAGCTTCTGATGGTGGGGGGCATTGAGCGCTACTACCAAGTTGCTCGCTGCTTCCGGGATGAAGACGTGCGCGCCGATCGCCAGCCGGAATTCACCCAGCTGGATATCGAAATGAGCTTCATGGGTGAGGAACAAATTCTCCAACTCAATGAGGATCTGATCTGTGCGATCTGGAAGTCGGTGAAAGGGATCGAACTTCCCCGTCCCTTCCCACGCATGACCTGGCACGACGCCATGGAGCGGTATGGAACCGACCGACCGGATACGCGCTACGGCATGGAGTTGGTGACGGTGTCCGACATCGTCCAGGACATGGGCTTCAAAGTCTTCAGTGGAGCCGTGAAATCCGGCGGGGCGGTGAAAGTCATCGCCGTGCCGGGGGGTAACGATGCCCTGTCGAACGTCCGGATCAAGCCTGGTGGAGATGTCTTCAGCGAAGCGCAAGCTGCTGGAGCGGGGGGCTTGGCCTTCATTCGCGTCCGCGACGGCGGCGAAATCGACACGATTGGAGCCATCAAGGACAACCTGTCTGACGAGCAGAAAGCCGAATTGTTGGAGCGAACCGGTGCAACGCCAGGCACCCTGTTGCTGTTTGGAGCTGGCGAAACCGCCATCGTCAACAAGGCTCTCGACCGCGTGCGGCAGTACCTGGCGAAGGAACTCAAGCTGGTTCAACCCGATCGGCAAAACGATGCATGGAACTTCCTCTGGGTTGTGGACTTTCCAATGTTCGAGTTCAACGGCGATGAAGACCGATATGAAGCCCTACACCACCCGTTCTGTGCCCCAAACACCGACGACCTGGGCAGTGATCCCGCGCAATGGGCAACCACCCTGCCGAGCGCGAGAGCACAGGCCTACGACCTTGTCTTGAACGGTCTTGAGCTCGGTGGCGGCTCCCTTCGCATCCACGACTCCGCCCTGCAACGCCAAGTGCTGCAAACCGTGGGTCTCCCCCTTGAAGAAGCTCAAGAGCAATTTGGTTTCTTGATCAATGCCCTCGATATGGGCGCTCCTCCCCATGGCGGGCTTGCCTTTGGCATCGACCGAATGGTGATGCTCCTAGCGGGTGAAGAATCGATCCGCGACACCATTGCATTTCCGAAAACCCAGCAAGCCCGCTGCCTGATGACCGACGCACCCAGCAGC
>NZ_AANO01000111.1 GCF_000153045.1 Synechococcus sp. WH 5701 | reverse complement strand
TGTCGAGATAGCCGCTCTCATCCATTGGCAGCTTGCCCTTGAACAACTCGGTCGCGGGGGCGTGACCGATCGCGACGAAAGCACCGTCCACTTCGAGCGTCGAAGTCTCGCCAGTTTGCGTGTCCTTGAGCACGAGGTGCGAAAGCGTGCCGTTTTCCCCTGCCTCGAAGCTTTCGACGGTCTTGTTCCAGAGCGTCGAAATCTTGGGGCTCTTGAACAGTCGATCCTGCAGGATCTTCTCCGAGCGCAATTCGTCGCGGCGGTGGATCAGGGTCACGTCGTCGGAGTGGTTGGTGAGGTAGAGCGCCTCTTCCACTGCGGTGTTCCCGCCGCCGATCACCGCGACCTTCTTACCGCGATAGAAGAAGCCGTCGCAGGTTGCACAGGCCGAAACGCCCTTGCCGCCGAGCTCCTGCTCACCGGGAACGCCAAGCCACTTGGCCTGAGCGCCCGTCGCAATCACGATCGTGTCGGCGATGTACTCATCGCCGCTGTCGCCCACTGCGCGGAAAGGCGAGCCGCCTTCGAGATCAACGCTGGTGATGATGTCGTACATCATGCGCGTGCCGACATGCTCGGCCTGCGCCTTCATCTCTTCCATGAGCCAAGGCCCCTGCACCACGTCGCGAAAGCCGGGATAGTTCTCGACATCGGTGGTGATGGTCAGCTGGCCGCCGGGTTGCAGGCCCTGAACCACGATCGGCTCAAGCATGGCGCGCGCGGCGTAGATCGCTGCGGAATAGCCAGCAGGGCCGGAGCCGATGATGAGCATCTTGGTGTGATGAGTAGCCATGGGTCGTCTCTTCAAATCTGGTCAGTTGTTACCGTGCGATATGGGGTCCGGGCGCAGCCTTGTCACGTCAGGAACCGCTCCCTGAGGCGAGCTTTCCTTGTGTCATCCACACCTAAGCTATTCTCAAGGTATGCATCGACGCTGCCGTGGTCGCGGGTGACCTCGGACCAGTAGCGCTCGATATACTCCTCGCGCACTCCCATAAGGTTGCGGATCGCCTCGGGCTCTATCTCGCCATAATGCGCCTCCATGCGCGGTAGCGACTGGCGCTCGAGAATATGCTGGGTCGGTGCATCGTTGGTGCGCATGAATTCGGCGACAACGTCGTCCTTGTGAGCACCGAGCACATGAAGAAGCAGGCTTGCTGCGATCCCAGTGCGGTCCTTGCCCGCAAAGCAATGGACAAGGCTACCGCCCTCGCGC
>NZ_AANO01000112.1 GCF_000153045.1 Synechococcus sp. WH 5701 | reverse complement strand
TAAGTATTTAGACTATCTCGCAATAATTGGTCTTATAGATTCATCAAGTTTTGTTTTTGCTGATTTTTAGGCTTCTTTATTTTCGCTGCAATCCTGGAGGGAGTTGTGACGATGATCTCTCAACAAATGAACATGTTAGTTTTTTCAGCGGCAGTGCAGAAAGTCAATTCGATACTGTTCTAAACCATAAGCAACTACTGCATCAACTTCTTCATGTGTTGGGCTATCTCCCAGCACAGCACGACAAACCTTGCATTCAAAATTTCTCTCTACTTTATTAGATGGAAGTAATATTTATAATAAAATTACTCCATCACTCAAATACAAAGGCACTGCATTTGATCGCCACGAATATCAAGAAGAGCGTATTTTGCAAGACCAGGTAAAAACCTAAATTTGAATCAAATCCTCAATATTTTAAAGAACAAGATTATTAGTAACGGGGCAACATTGGATCAACCTCTTGAGCCCAGGCATCGATACCTCCTGTCACGTTTGTTGCCAAGATTCCATGCTCAGCAAGGAGTTGAGCGGCTTTCGCCGAACGCATCCCTAACTTGCAGTGCACAAAGAGACGGCGCCCTTCTGCCAGGGAGCGGACCTGCTCAATCGCCTCTCCGCTTTCAATCTTGGAGAGTGGAATAAGTACCGCAGAAGGGATCACCACAATCTCTGCTTCAGCAGGATTGCGAACATCAACAAGCGCCAAATCACCAGCATCTCCATCGAGAAGAGCTTTGAGCTCAGTAACACTGATCGTTTCCATCGCAAAAGAATCCATCTCTGTTGTGGCTGCACCACAGAACTGCGAATAGTCAATCAGGTCCTTGATCGGAGCACGACCAGAATCACGCCGCAGCGTGAGTTCTCGAAAGCGCATGGATAGAGCATCCACCACCAGCAAACGGCCATCGAGGCAACGACCAATGCCAGTGATTAACTTGATCGTTTCAGTGGCCTGAAGTAGGCCAATCAAACCCGGCATCACACCCATCACCCCTGCCTCTGAGCACGAGGGGATCGCACCAGGCGAAGGAGGAACAGGCAACAAATCGCGGAAGTTAGGACTTTCAGGATTGCAATTGAAAACAGTGACCTGACCTTCAAAGCGTTGAACAGAGCCATAAATCAGTGGCTTGTCTGACAACACACAGGCGTCATTAATTAAGTATCGACTAGCAAAATTGTCGGTGCCGTCGCAGACAACGT
>NZ_AANO01000113.1 GCF_000153045.1 Synechococcus sp. WH 5701 | reverse complement strand
GATTTTTTCTACGGATTGGTTCCCAGCTACGGCTTGGCCATCGTGGCTTTGACGCTGGTGATAAGAGTTGCTCTTTATCCCCTCAGTGCTGGGTCCATTCGTAGCGCTCGACGGATGCGGATCGCGCAACCCGTGATGCAAAAGCGGCAAGCCGATATCAAAGCCCGTTATGCGAGCAATCCCCAAAAGCAACAGGAGGAACTCGGCAAAGTCATGAAGGAGTTCGGCAGCCCTCTTGCAGGTTGCTTGCCTCTGCTGGTTCAAATGCCGATCCTCTTCGCACTGTTTGCAACCCTTCGGGGATCACCCTTTGCGGATGTGCCCTACACGTTGAACATGAAGGTGTTGCCGGCTGATCAAATCGCAGCCGTTGAACTCAAACCCTTCAACAGCGCCAGCCACTCAATTTTTATCGGTGAAACCGATCACGTCCCAGTGATTGCAAGCCTTCCCCGGGGCACCAAGATGGGCGTCGGCGATTCAGCCAGCGTCAATTTGCATACCAAAGACGGGCGATCCTTTTCCGACGTTCTCACCGAACTTGAGAACCCTGGGAAATTCTCACCAGCCTGGTCCGTCACCAAGGGTGATGACATCGTCCGTGTCACGGAAGACGGAACCATCACCGCTATCGCTGCCGGTGACGCCACTGTCGAAGCCAAAATTCCTGGGTTAGCCGCCCGCAGTGGCTTTTTATTCATCAAAGCCCTCGGACAGGTGGGCTTTTACGCCGACGGAGCAATCAACTGGGATATTGCGATTCTGGTGGGTGGATTCGGTTTAACCCTTTTCCTCTCTCAGCTGTTGTCGGGCATGGGAATGCCTGCCAACCCCCAACAGGCCACCGCCAACAAAATCACCCCAGTGATGATCACAGGGATGTTCCTGTTTTTTCCCCTGCCAGCTGGCGTGTTGCTTTACATGGTGATCGCCAATATTTTCCAAGCCCTCCAAACGTTCATCCTCACGAAAGAAGCCCTGCCTGAGAACTTGCAAAAGATTCTTGACCAACAGGCGTCACAACAAACAGTGACGGCAACGGCAACAGCGGGTGGCTCCAGCGATTCACGACTGCCCTTCGAACCTAAAGGCGGAAAATGATTCCAGAGCTGGAGCCAGTTGCTCTTCAAGAGCTCCGGGCCCTTGGCAGTCCAAAAACCTGGGTGTTTGAGGGGTATCTCGATGCCCTTACATCGTTAACACCCGTGC
>NZ_AANO01000114.1 GCF_000153045.1 Synechococcus sp. WH 5701 | reverse complement strand
AAACTTAAGACCAAGGACGAGTCAAATCTACTAAAAGAACATCAATAAAATAAAAATGGTTGATCAGTTCATTCGATCAAGCAATGGAGGCAAACAGGCAACATTCAAACGATGGGCGCTAAGCCTTGCTCTGACCCAGCGGATACAGCAACCAAGACTGTTGATCCTGGTCTGGACCATTTGGCCGCGCCAGCCGCCAGCTCTCGCCACGCTCACCCCGCTGTAGATAAACCTCAAAAGGACTATCGACCTGCACGCGATCGCCGGGCAGCTGCCAATCAAACCGGCCTGACACCCGAAGGCCACGCTCCTCCCCAAGATTGAGGGCTTCTTGTTCCTCGACGCGCACACGGCTGACGTTGGGGGTCAACGAAATGGGTGGAAGATTCAAGGATTTTGAAATGGCCGTTTGGGTGAGTTGAATCTGCAGGGAGAGCGCCTCATTCAACAAAGCCCTGGGGGGCTGAGATCCGCCACAAGCCGTCAACGACAAAAGCAGCAAGAGCACGCACAACCCATGGACGACGTAGCGCCAAAGAGCGCTGCCAGGATGGGATTGGGACGGGACAGACAGAGACAGCTGCGGCAACATGACGCGGTTGATTCGTTTCTCCATGATCGGCTGGCTGCAAGGACGGCACATGGAGTGCTGGACCCAGGGAAATCGCAGCGGAGTGCTGCTGGTGTGTGCGGGAGTGGGCTACGAGGTGCAACTCACCTCACGCCATCAAAAACAACTCCAGCCTGACAGTGAACTCACCCTTTGGATCCACCAAGTGCAACGGGAGGATGGAAGCAGCTTATTTGGCTTCCCCTGTCGCCAAGAACGGGACCTGTTTCGCCTGCTGATTGGCGTCAATGGCGTTGGGCCCCAAGCCGGTTTAGCGCTTCTGCATGAATGCAAGCCTCAGGAATTGGTCGCAGCGATTAGCGGTGGAGACCTCAAACGGCTTTGCCAAGCCCAAGGCATCGGTAAACGCACAGCCGAGCGCCTCGCCGTCGACCTGCGCACCCCGATCGCGGCATTTGGCGGGCTCGATCCCCAACCATCCCTCGTGGAGGGACTGGCCTCAGAACAAATCCCCGAAGCGGGAGAGGACGTGGAAGCCACGCTGATCAGCCTGGGCTACGACGAACTCGAAATTCGCCGAGCCATACGCGCCATTGCCGATGGGGCCAGTGGTGTGCCGCCCTCCGGCACCGAT
>NZ_AANO01000115.1 GCF_000153045.1 Synechococcus sp. WH 5701 | reverse complement strand
TGCTGCTACACGCGATTCCTTGACGAGTCTCCAAAGAACGTCTTTGCAAATCGCCGGGAGACGCGGGTGATCCATCAGCTCATCGGCACCTTGGCGTGCACGTTCGCACTGGTCTGGGCTGTTGTTCAGCGAACAGAGAAAGGCCTCTTTTTGCAGCGTTTTCAATACACCTTGGCTTGGCCAAGGCACATAGGTCGGAGCGGCTTGTAGGGGTGCTGCCAGGGCAAGGAGCAGCAGTGTTCGACTCGGAAGCGTCACGTTCATGGCCCCATTCTGCCCTGACGCTTGTCTCAATCGATTGATGTGTATCAGTGGTTTTATTTCTATTCCTTATCAAATATTGTAGTTGATGGGTGTCGGAATTGCATTCTTATATAGATGTATTTTTTTGACTAGTTTTGCAAGAGTATTCTAGCGAGAGTCTGAACTTTCTCTTGGTGTACATTTTTTTTGAGCACCACTAGGGCTGAGTTTGCAGGTAGTTTGAGTGGAATTATTTCTAGATTTTGTGCTTCGCCAGGCAGATTGCTGAGTGGGCATAGACAAGCATCAATGATTTGCTTTTTTAGACATTGAATATGATGTCGCTCGCTAGAAATATTTGAACTGCCCACGACCCAGCTTGGCGGTGCCGGATTGAAAAGAGGGTATTTAATCCAGCCATTGACTTCGATTCTTAGCTGCGATTTCCCTGTTAGACGAGCTTGTTGATGTACCTCTCTCTCGAGCTGTAGCAATGTTGAATCACCATTGATTTTCCACTGGCTTTGAGATTTACTGAATGTAATCCCTAATGCCTGGGCACGATTCGTTCCGTGCAAAATTGCTATCGAAGAATTGATCTAGAAGATTGTGTGATTCTCTTAATTAACCTTTGGCGCTAAGCTTGGAAAAATAGTGATTGAGCCTGTTTTAAATGTAATCATTTTGTTTTCGTCTGTTTGAGTCCAGGCGCCTGTTGTGTTTCGAGTTCTGTCCTTCGTCTTGAGATAAGATTTCGACAATCCCGCTTTTCCAGAAGACGCATCACGATTTAAATGTGTCTTCCCGCTCTGTATCAAGAATCGTATGCTTTTTGATTTTGTCGTAACCTAGTTCTGCTCCGATGTCTGTTGTTTTCTTCTCACGAACCTAATGACTTGTGCTTTCACGCCCTTAGTTTCTAGGATCAACAACCTTGCCAAACTCAGTATTTGT
>NZ_AANO01000117.1 GCF_000153045.1 Synechococcus sp. WH 5701 | reverse complement strand
GGCCGGACTGCATTTCAGTGATGAACTGTTGGCTGGTTTGCAGCGCAAGGGTGTCGGCTTGGCCCGGATCACCCTGCATGTGGGGCTGGGTACGTTTCGCCCCGTGGAAACAGAAGACCTCACGCAGCTGGAATTGCACAGCGAGTGGATTGAGGTGAATGCGTCCGTGGTGGAGGCGATTCAGCAGTGTCGTGGTCGCGTGATCGCTGTTGGCACCACCAGCGTGCGCGCACTGGAGGGGGCTGCGCAGCTGCAGGGGGGCGTGCTGAAACCATTCACCGGACCGGTGAACCTGGTGATTCAGCCTGGCTATCGCTTTGCAGTCGTGCAGGGCTTATTGACCAATTTCCATCTGCCGAAGAGTTCCTTGTTGCTGCTGGTGAGTGCACTGATTGGTCGGGAGAAATTGCTGGCGCTGTATGCCGAGGCGATTGATCACGAGTACCGGTTTTTTTCCTATGGCGATGCCATGTGGATTCCACCGGACGCTGTGTTGCCAGGCGTTACCCCGAATTGACGGTGCCCAAAAAAAAGCCCCGCACAACGTGCAGGGCGAACCAAACCTTTGGCTTGAGGGGCCAGCGCTGACTTAAACCGCGACGGGCTGTTCGATGATTCCAGTTGGCACTTCGGCAAACATCACTGAGGAGAGATAACGCTCAGCGAGGTCGGGCAGAACCACAACAATCGTTTTGCCCGCATAAGCATCTTGTTCTGCGAGGCGAATCGCCGCAGCGGCTGCAGCCCCACACGAGATGCCAACCAATAGGCCTTCTTCTTCCGCTAAGCGAAGCGCCATGGCGATCGACTCTTCATTGGTCACCTGCTCCACCTTGTCGACAACGGAGAGGTCGAGGTTCTTGGGGATGAAGCCAGCGCCAATGCCCTGAATTTTGTGGGGACCAGGCTTCACCGCCTCACCATTCATGGTTTGGGTGATCACGGGGCTATTTGTTGGCTCCACCGCGACGGATTCAATCGCTTTACCGGCTTCATTTTTGATGTAGCGCGATACACCGGTGATCGTGCCGCCGGTGCCCACGCCAGCCACAAACACGTCGATGGCACCATCGCAATCGTTCCAGATCTCAGGACCAGTAGTTTTGAAGTGGATCTCTGGATTGGCTGGGTTATCGAATTGACCGGGCATGAAAAATTTCGAGGGATTGCTATCGGCAATCTC
>NZ_AANO01000118.1 GCF_000153045.1 Synechococcus sp. WH 5701 | reverse complement strand
GGCCTCACCTTGCTCTTGGCGCTGGACCCCCTGCTGGATCAGCACACGCGCCATGTTGCTGACCGTCCGAGACTCCGACTCAGCGAGGGCCGTTAAGCGGGCACACAAATCCTCCGGAAGGACTACCTGGATCCTGGGGGACTTGGGCTTCCCGCTGGCTGACGTCTGTCGAGTGGGCACAACCGGATCGTCAGAACGACTTTCAGTTACCCGCAAGTGTACAGAGGTGGTCAAGGGTAGTATCCATGATTATGTTGAGGGCACTGGTCCTCCTCGGAGTGCTCCGCGCATGACCCAGTCCAGATCTCAGTCCACGCCAAAATCCAAGCCCACGCTGCAATCCCGGCGCAGCACCGCCCCGCGACGCAGTAGAACGCGCAGTCCTCGACGCGGCCCTGAAAACAGCGATGTGCTCGTGTCGGCTGTGGTAAGCACCTATTTGCTGACTCACCTCCACCACGTTTTGCAGCGAGCGGAGTACACCGCCGTTCAAGAAGGTCGTGGCTCACAGGCCGCGAACTATGCCCAGCTAAGAAAAGTTCTTTGCATGGATGCACGGAGCATGGAAGACGCGTCAGCCCTCGGGCAACGCGATGAAGGCTTTGAACAAGCTGCCTGACGAATCCAGCAGATCTGAATAGCGTTACAGCAGTGGTCAGCTCCGCGATGAGTTCAAATGCCGCAGCCCTTTACGCCCAAATCAGCAGCAATCCAGAACAAACACAAGCCCTGTTCCGCCAGGCTTTGCAAGACCCCAGCGGTGCGATGGAGTCGATCTGCGGATTAGGGGAGCAACTAGGACTACCCGTAACCCCAGAGGACGTGCGAACACATCTGGCAAGCCTTGACGACGACGACAGCAATCGATGGCTAGTGAAAGCCCGCGGCGGCCTCTAGAGGTGAAGCCTCTGAGTGGAGAGTGAAGGGCTCTTGCCACACGGAAGAGCATCAAGACTTTCGTGCTGAAGCTAATTCTGAGAACGATTCCAACCGCGACAGCTCATCGCGTCTGGGTTGGCGCGGCTCATAGCCACCGCCGCCAGCCCAACTGAAGAACAGCATGTAACTGACGATGGCAAGACCCGCTGCCACGACCAGAGCCACAAACTGCTCGAGTTTCAGCACGTTGTCGACGCCATGGAAACGTTTCCAGTTTGCCGACAGG
>NZ_AANO01000119.1 GCF_000153045.1 Synechococcus sp. WH 5701 | reverse complement strand
GACCAGCCAGGAGAATCAGTGTGATGAAAGGGGTTGTCTTCCAAACATCAGCAAGCACCGTCACGATCCAAGTAACGGCGGGAGTGGAAAGGAGATTGAGTGGCCCGACTCCAACTACTTCCGCTAATTGCTCAATCGGTCCATAAGGAGTGTTGAAAATCCAACGCCAGCCAAGAGCCATCATTGTTGTCGGAAGAGCCCAGGGCAAAAGCGATAGAGCTCTTATGGCGCTGCGTCCTCGCCAGCGCTGGTCGAGGAGGAGAGCAATGGCGAGGGCCAGGATCAACTCCAGGCCAACGGAGACGATGGCAAATCTCGTTGTTTGACCGGCATCAAGCCAAAAGCGAGAGTCCGTGAGAAGACGCAACCAATTGGCACCCCCGTTTGGGATCGGAACTAACCCCGTAAGGACGGAGTCGGCATGAAAACTCAACCAGGCGTACCGAAGCATTGGCCAGCCAAAAACGACAGCCATTAACAACAACGCCGGGAGGGCAAGCAACACCGTCATGCTTCGGCCCCTGTTGCTTTGAGCAGCATGTCGCTTTTGGTTTGAACTCTGTTCATCGCGGCGGCTGAGGCAGCAGTTGCCGTGTCGATAGCGCGATTGGTCTTCGCTGGTTCGGCGGTTAGCAGGCCATTCAGTTGGCGTTGAAGAAGATCACTGAGCTGTGCATAAAGCGGTGATGGCGGCCTTGCAACGGAGTAGTCCAAAGCCTTCGCGATTTCAGGAAGGGCTGACGACACTGCGATGAGCTCTGGATCCGTAAACAAGCTTTTGCTGGTGGGGGTATAGCCCTGGTTGAGGAACCGTTCACGCTGCGCAGCTTCAGAGGTGAGATAGCGAATCGCTTCAACAGCGGCCTCTGGATGGGGTGACTGTTTGAGCAAGCTCAAACCCCAGCTGCCAACGGTGGCGGCTGGACTTTGATCCGGTTCCGCCACCATCAATGCAATTCCAACATTGCCTTGGACCTTGCTTTCGGGTTTTTGCAGCTCGGCCCAGGCATAAGGCCAGTTGCGCATGAATGCTGCATCCCCGGCTTTAAATGCTTGCAGCGACTCTGATTCGGAGTAATTGGTCACCGCTCTTGGACTGGCTCCAGTTGTGATCAGTGATTGCATCCAGGCGGCTGCGCGAGCTGCCGCCGTTGCGTCGAGTTC
>NZ_AANO01000121.1 GCF_000153045.1 Synechococcus sp. WH 5701 | reverse complement strand
CGTTTTACCGGGTACAGGCACCCCAGAACCGGGAGGATTTTTTTGGCCTGATTTCGCCAACCTCGTCACCCTGCTTCAAGAGCATCGGCTGGTGGGCGCAGATGTTGTTGAACTCGCACCACAACTCGACAGCAGCGGTGTGAGTGCTGTTCTCGCCGCCAAAGTGACGCGGAGTTTGCTGCTGCTCCTCGGCAGTGGCTCAGCCAAAGGCGGCAGCTAGGCCAAGGCGCGATCCAGCTCCAGCTGGCACTCCACATCGTCCGACTGCAACGCTTGCAAACGGGGCAGCCGTGGAGCCCGCGCCGTCCAGTGATGACAAACCACAAGATCGGCGACTTCTGCATTCACCTCCAATTGCCGCAACCGGCACCACCCACCTGCTGCAACTGCTGAACAGTGCTGGCAAGAACGGCAGCAAAGCCTGTTGGCCAAAAAAAGGGTGATTGAGAGAGTTTTAAGGCTAAGGACGGTCCCAGAAATGGACCATGAACTACAGGAGATCTCCGGTTTCGCATCAACTAGCTGAAGCACTCCATAAGATTGCGCCTCGCCACCCCCTCGGCTAAAGCCATGCTGCGTACGCCTCTCTATGAGCTCTGCCGCGCTGGAGGTGGCCGAATGGTGCCCTTCGCTGGCTGGGAAATGCCGGTGCAATTCAGTGGTCTGATTCAGGAACACAAAGCCGTACGCAACAGCGTTGGAATGTTCGACATCTCCCACATGGGAGTGCTGCGGCTGGAGGGAACCAACCCCAAAGACACCTTGCAACAACTGGTGCCCAGCGACCTACATCGGATCGGACCGGGCGAAGCCTGTTACACCGTTTTGCTCAACGACCAAGGCGGCATCCGGGACGACTTGATCATTTATGACCTTGGCGCCATCGACGAAGAACGCGGTGCCCTAGTGCTGGTGATTAATGCTGCCTGCGCAGACAGCGACACCGCCTGGATTCGTGAACGCATGGAACCGGCGGGTCTCACCGTGACCGACATCAAAGACAACGGAGTTTTACTGGCGCTGCAAGGCCCCCAAGCCATTCCCCTGCTTGAAGAACTCAGTGGAGACGACCTCAGCGGCTTACCCCGCTTTGGCCACCGAGACCTCCACCTTCAAGGCCTAAGCCATTCCGTCTTCACCGCCCGCACG
>NZ_AANO01000122.1 GCF_000153045.1 Synechococcus sp. WH 5701 | reverse complement strand
ATCGCCCAGCGTCCATAGGCCGGCGAAGGCGTCGCTGGCCAACACAACCATTCGGGGGTGTCGTAGCTGTGTAACTCTCCAAGCACCTGCTGAAGCCTCTCCAGGCGATCAGCCGTTGTTTTCATCAGAAGTTGCACCTCACCATCCATCTGGATCTCCCCCTCCCCAGTAATAAAGAGCTTCCGTGGATTGCAAGCTCACACAGGCCACAAGCCGTCGTTCGAGAAGCGAACGGGCTAACGCTTTGGCTCGAATTGCATCACCCTCCGTTGTGAGCACCAACATCAAAGAATTCGACTCAGCCATGGTCGATCCGTTTCAAAAAGGCGGCTTCCCCAACAACGGTGTCCACACCCGATGGTGAAGGTGGTCGTCTGAGGAGCAACAAGGTCAAACTCTGCTCTTCCGCAATCCGACGCCACAGGCGTTCTGTCATGCCACCGGACTGACGACAGACCACTGCCGTAATCCCCCAACGGCGGCACAACGCCCGCTCAAGCTGTCCAGGTGTTGCCCCTTCCAACGGTCGCACCACCGCCAAGTGATCAGGGGGCAAGCCAGCAGCCAAAGCCGAACGCAAACCCAACCGTGTGGGCATGGCACGGGCAAAAAGATCGCCTCCTGCCAAGCGAGCTGAGTCCGCGATCGCAGCGAGATGACGTCCACCAACGGCTAACAACAGTCGCTGGCCTGAGAGTGCCATGGTTGATAGATCTGCACCATTTTCAAGCAGATGGGTCGCAGCATGACCCTCCTCCCACGGGCGCTCAAACCGCAACAGCGGTTGCTGCGCGGCGAAGCACACCTCAGCCAAGTCGTGGCTGATTTTGGTTGCAAACGGGTGGGTGGCATCCACCACCCAGCGGAGCGTTGCTTGACGCTTCAGTTCTTCAGCGATCCCCTCCACACCCCCGAGGGCACCAATGGCCATGCTTTCTACCGCCAGCCCCCTATAAGCCTCCGCTGCTGCTGGGGTTACAACACTCACCCGCACCCGACAATGGCGCTGAAGCAGGGCACGGGTAAGGCGTGGACCATCGCCGGTTCCGGCCAGCAACCAGACACGAGGCTGGTCAAGAGGGGGGTCGTGCATCAGGATGTGCGCCGAAGAAAGAAGCAGCCATGAACCATTGCGTGCTCGAGG
>NZ_AANO01000123.1 GCF_000153045.1 Synechococcus sp. WH 5701 | reverse complement strand
AAACGTGGAGCAGCCCATGTAATGATAGAGTGGCTGACCGTTGTAGGAGAAACGGGAGGTACCGTCGGGCATCACGCCCTTGCCCTGGGTCGCACGCACGGCACCACACAGATTGGTCTTGCCAGAGGTGCAGAACTTGCACTCGCCGCATTCGGCCGTGTAGAGCGGAATCACGTGGTCACCCACTTCCAGGTTTTTGACGCCGGGTCCGACCGCCTCGACAATACCGCCACCTTCGTGGCCCAGAATGGTCGGGAACAGGCCTTCAGGGTCAGCACCAGACAGGGTGTAGGCGTCGGTATGACAAACACCGGTGGCAACGATGCGCACCAGAACCTCGCCCTCCTGGGGCGGCGCCACATCGACTTCGACAATTTCTAGCGGCTTGTTGGCCTCAAAAGCCACCGCTGCACGGGATTTAATCACTGTCGGACTCCTGTTGAATTCGGATCTGTGTTTTGGATTTCACGCCACGATGTGCCGGCTGTTCGTTCATTCTAGACGAAGTGCGCAACCAGATGGGCGGCGAAATCTTTTTCGGAACTGGCTCGTATCTTCTCACAGCTGACAGATACCGAGAGAGGAGCTCTTACGTTGCGCACGCTTTACTGGTTTACGCGGGATCTTCGCCTGCACGACAACGCTTCGTTGCTGGCGGCCTCGAAGTCCGACATGCTTCTCTGCCTCTATGTGGTCGATCCGCGCTGGTTTGCGCCCGGTCCCCTGCAGAGCAAGGCCATGGGGGATCATCGGTGGCGCTTTCTTTGGCAGAGCCTGATGGCGTTGGAACGCAGCCTTCGACCACTGGGCCAGCGGCTCCACATCGCCTTTGGTGAGCCGGAAACGGTCATTCCCCAACTTGCGCACGCCCACAGCATTGAACGGGTTGTACGCTCCCGACTTCCGGGTACCCAAGAGGCCGGTCAGTGGCAAGCCATCAAGGACAGGCTGCCCAAGGCAGTATTCCAGCAATTCGAGACTCTGAGCCTGTTCACCGAGGGTTCCCTGCCGATGGCGCTCGAGGAGTTGCCGGATACCTTCTCCCAGTTCCGCAAGCAAGTTGAGAAAACCGGAGATCGCTGTTCAGAGCGCTTGCGAATCCGCACCCTGACGGCCCTACCGCCACCGCCGGGATT
>NZ_AANO01000125.1 GCF_000153045.1 Synechococcus sp. WH 5701 | reverse complement strand
ACTCGAGCACGGTTTGAAGGTGACTCCAGAAGCCCAATTTGAACAACCCAAGCGCTGGAGCCGCGGAGCTCTCTGCATGGGTCCACGGCGTGCCCAATGGATGGAAGAACAGCATCAGCGCCCTGCTATCGCGATCGGTCCTTGGATCGCCTATGCCCAGTCACTGCTTTCGACCCAGCACCTCGATCAGTGGCGACAAAAACTGGGCCCGACTCTCCTGGTGGTGCTTGCCCATAGCTGGGGCCCGGTGCACCGCCAGAACGATCTCCCTGCAACCATCCAAAGCATCGAAGCGCTACGGCAAAACCAGGGTTACGACTCAGTGATTTGGTTACGTCACTGGCAGGACCCTGCGGAGATCCCACTACCAAGAGGATGGATCCAAGCCTGCAACGGCCACCGCTCCAACCCATGGTTTCTCGATGCGATGCGCACGCTGTTGCAACTGAGCACCGGGTTGGTGAGCAACAGTTTTGGCACCCACCTGGGTTACGGCATCCAAATGAATTGTCGTCTGCACTGGCTCGATCTCCCCAGTACGCAAAACCTGGATGCACTCTCAATGGAGCAGCAACAGCGTGAGCAAATCGAATGGGAGCGACGCCGTGAGCTCGGCCAGCAGCTTCAACAGGTCAGTCACGACGAGAGAGCTCTTCGAAATTTGCTTTTGCCCTACTGGGGCTTTGACCACGTGCTCTCCCCAGCTGCAATGCGGGCCCTGCTGATCTCATGACTGATGTGCAGATCCTGATGAGCTTTCCAACGGAAGCCCCCTATCGGATTGATCAAGTCACCAACAACCCCGGTCTCATGCTGAGCCTGGCCATCGGGCAAATTCTTTTAGCTGGCCTTTTGAGCCGCGTCACAGCAGCTCGCCTTTGGTGGACCACAGCCGGACTCCAGCTGATCACCATCGCCGTGTTCTTCACGCTCGCCTCTTGGGGGACCAGCGACATTGCCCGCTTTAGCCACCACTTAGCGATCAACCCCAACGAGGTTCTGCACGAACCCGCTTGGATCGCTGTGGCACCGCTGATCACGATGCTTCCCTACCGGCTCGCGTTCGTGCAAGGGCTCGTGAGTGCAGGATTCGCCCTAATCCCACTGCTATTGGCCCGTCAATGGCGCCGTCC
>NZ_AANO01000126.1 GCF_000153045.1 Synechococcus sp. WH 5701 | reverse complement strand
GCGCATTTCCTCCAAAAGCGCATCGACGCTGCTTACGCCGGATACAAGGTCCTGCACCCACTGGGATATATCCCGGGTAGAGTCGGAGGTACGGCGGGACAGAGTCCGAACCTCATCGGCTACCACCGCAAATCCACGACCGTGCTCCCCTGCTCGAGCCGCTTCGATCGCTGCGTTCAAAGCCAGCAAGTTGGTCTGCTCGGCAATATCGGCAATCACTCCGATGACCTGCTCAATCTTGCCCGTAGATTCGTTAAGGGCATGAATGGATCCTGAAACGCGCGAAATGACATCCACCGTATGTTCCGCAGCGCCCTCGCTGGTGGTGAGTCGATGCTGGACTTCTTCGTTGGCTGCCACCGCAGATTTCACGGTGTTGGCCGACTCATCTGTGGCTCGTTCAATGGCCGAGGCCTGATCGGCAATGGCGGCCATGGACTGACTGACGTCGTGGATCTGCTTTCGGGTTTGCTCGGAGGCGGCCTGAAGGGATTCCGCACCGTTATCCAGGGCCCCGGAACGCTCATCCAGACCACCGGCAGCCGACCGGATGTCTGCGATGAAATGCTCGAACCGGGAAACCAACCCTCCCAGTGCAGTGGCAACACCGGCTACTTCGTCCCGCCCTTTCAGGACTGGCACCCGTGTAAGATCGGCGTTCTTTTCCATGGCAACCAGATCGTTTTGCATACCCTGCAAGCGCAGTATCACCGACTGCCTCAGCCACCAGGTCATGGCGATAACAATAAGCAGAAAGGACACGGAACCGGCAATCACTAAGGTCTGCTGGCCAGCCAGAAACGACAGCAACTCGTCGGCGCCGTCAGATACAGACTTCCTGCTCTGAAACTGGCGACCAGCAATCGCTTCGAGCATCGGCTCCATGGCCGGGAACAGATCGAAATCCACGACCTGGCCGACACGGTAATAGCTTTTCTCTGCAATGCCCTCTTTCATCCGGGCGATAAGCGCAAGTACCCGCTCGAAATCCTCACGATGTGCCTCTGCCCACTCGCTCAACCCCGGATCCGTTTCCAGACTCTGCCAATGTGCCGGCAAAGCGGTCTCCAAACGGCTGAACTCGGTCTCGATTTCATCCCACAGTAGAAGCTGGGCCTTGATCTT
>NZ_AANO01000127.1 GCF_000153045.1 Synechococcus sp. WH 5701 | reverse complement strand
ACGAGAGCGCAACGCCTGGCGACGCCTCAACAAGCCCAGTTGCAACAGCAGAAATTCGTCGAAGACCAAACGATGACGACCACGGTCCAGCGTGGTCCGATCCTTCGGAGCATGGAGCGCCTGCAATGCCTCTGAAACCGACAAAAGATCAAACGTCTGCCGTAATGCCTCTGGCAGAGGTTCGGTCCATTGCTCTGTAAGGGGTAACACCTGTTCAATCAGGCCTCTAAATCGATCAGCCCCCACACCCTCTGTGAGGGCGTACACCGGAAGAAGACGTCCAATGCTGGCCGACTTCACTGGCGAGGAGGGGTTCTCAAGAACCTCAATCAATGGATCCTGAAACGACAACCCATAGGCACCATCTTTCACAAGACCACTCACAGCCACGCTGGCTCCAGCTGGATAAAGGCGTTGTTGACCTTTGAGGTATGCCTGTGAACTAAAGCGTTTCCCGGCGAGAAAGCGCGTCACCTTGAGCCGCCCTGTTGGGTCCTGCAGCTGAAGTTCAAGAATGGCGAGGTTGGGATTGCGTGGGCTTACAAAGCCATTACAACGGCGAATCGTGGCCACGATGGTGGCTGTTTCCCCTGCAACCAAGGCCTCAATCCGTCGCATGGACGAGTAATCGACGTGGTCGCGGGGGTAATGACGCAACAGATCTTTCACCAGCAATAAATTGAGTGAGGCCAAGCGACTGGCCAACTTCGGTCCCACCCCTTTAATGCGGGTGATCGGACTCTCAAGATCAAGGCTGGGACGTTCGTTTGGTTGTGGCCCAGAAGCGGTTTGCAGTTTTAAGCGCGGTGGTGCCATCGGAGCCGATGGTTCCAAGCGATGGCGTAACTCGAACAGCCACTGACGGGCATCAGTGACGAGCCGACGACGGGCGACATCTGAGAGCTGCGGATACGCATCAAAGGAGCTGCGCAAACGCTCCATCCGTTCCACAGCGCCACGGGGCATGGGTATCGGGGGAGGCGCCGACAACTGTTGCGATAAAAATTGGTGAAAACGCTGTTGACGTCCCTGGAGATTTTGAAAACCGCGATCCACCTCCAAACCCAACGACTGCTGCAGTGGACGCAACCAGTCGAGGAACAGCGCTAGCTGAGCGCTTGT
>NZ_AANO01000128.1 GCF_000153045.1 Synechococcus sp. WH 5701 | reverse complement strand
CTTGGAATACGCCCAGGCGCTCGTCCCCCGGTTGGATTCTTTGCGAAGCCAAGGCGTCACCGTTCAGGTGTTCGCCATTGGCGACGCTGCCGGGGCGGATCGCTTTTGTGGGTTTACAGGCTTTCCTCGCCAGCAACTCCAGGTTGACCCTGCTCCAACCCTGCATGGGCAATTGGGGCTTGAGGCCGGATTGACGCTGCCGGGAGGGCCTTGGCCCGGCTTTTTGTTGATGTGCGCTGGTGTTGGTTCTCCAGGAACACTGCAGGAGGTGTTCCGCGGTTACACGGGCGATCGTCAAGCCCCGCAACTGTTTGCTGACGATGATCTGGTGCAAGCCTCGCCACTTCCGTCCTTTCGCGGAAGGATGTTCCGTCGTGCCGGTGGTGATGGTTTTCAGAGACCGTTTGAGTTGGCGACTTGGCGACTGAGAAATATGAATGAAGTGCTCGGAAACTGGCGCACCTATGTGCCTTGCGATGACTACATCACCCAACGTGGGGCTACTTATTTATTAGATAGCGACGACACATTGTTGTATCAACACCGCGACAAAAGCCTGCTGGGTTACTCCGAGACGATGGCCCAACCATTGGCTTTCCTGGATCAATTCATCTAACGGTTCAGAAAGAATGGACCGTTCGCTCTGATTGACCTAAACCGCATCAGGATTTTCCTTCTTTTGGGCCCAAGCGGCGAGGAGGCCAGCGGCGAAGCCTCCAGCGTGGCCAACCCAGCTCACGCCCGCTGGCGAGACCCCTGGGATCAAGGCCATGAGTGCAGATCCATACAACCAAAATGCCACCAGGCTGAGCACGATCGGCAGAATTTTTTTCTCGAGCCAACCAATGACCAAGAGATAGCCGAGCAGCCCATAAATCACGCCAGACAGTCCATGGCTTCGAGCGGGCCATAACAGTGTGATTGGCACATTCACAAGCAGGACTGCCACCCAGACAGACACGTAATCCCTGACACCTCGTGTGAGCACCAGCCAACTCAGCACGAGGAAGATCACACTGTTGGACAGTAAATGTCCAAAGCCCGAGTGGCTAAACGGTGCGCTGACAACTCCCCACCACGGCAGACCTGGCCCCATCGGCAGATTCCAGGTTCCA
>NZ_AANO01000129.1 GCF_000153045.1 Synechococcus sp. WH 5701 | reverse complement strand
TCTTGGCGTGCAACCTTTCACGCTCGGTGTTGTAGCTCAACTTCACTTCGGTGTTCGGCAGGCTAGCCAGATACTCAACGGCTTTGGCATCCGTTGCCCCCATGTAGGAGGTGGTGATGATTTTCAGCTCTCGGCCACTCGCTGTGAAGGCTTCCAGTTCTTTCCGGAATATCCGAATTCCGGCCCATTTGATGAACGAGACCAACCAGTAAATCCGGTCCGCTGACAAAATCTCGCGCTTTAGCTCTGACTCCAGTGACAAGCCAGCATTACTGCCTGAAAATAACTCACTCTGTGTAAGTCCTGTGAGCGGGAAAATGTCTTCAACATACTGCTTCAGGTTCGCAGCAACTGGGTTTTTCAGCTCATAAAGGGCGGTGAGGATCTTTCCTTGGCTATCGAGCAGGTTCTCATCCAGGAACCCATCATCCTGCACCTGCCCCTTGAGCCACAGCAGCAACTGATTCGATAACTCGATTTGCTCCTGAAGTCGGTTGTCGCCCGAAGGCACCGACCCAATAGCGAACTCCAGAATGTTAGTCAGGAATCGTGACAACCATACAGATGCTTCCACACTGCTAAGCTGGCGCTCACCTACGTAAAACTGTTTCCGGTCCAATCTGTTTTCTACGAGCCGGGTAATAAGCTGCTCGTAGATTCCGGTCTGCTGCATCGTGTACGTCCCACATTGATGACTTCCAGAATAGCGGCGCTGTGGCCACCGGCATTACTTATATCTCGCAATCTAACTAAATCCGGCAGAATGACGCTAACCCCTAACGTGTCGGATTTCGATGAGATCCGCGATCCTCACGACAGGTTTTTTCTGACCATTGAGCCATTGCTATCGATTACGGTGTAGCCTTACATGACACCAGATAGATCGAGCGCTTGCACAATGTGGACGCACCGGACAGCCACAACCGAATATCCAGCTTGCCGGTCAGCCGTCCGTAATTTGCAAAGCACTGCTTGGCGTCGCTACTCATGCCTGTGCAACTGCATGAACCTTCAAGCTCTGGAGGTCAATAGGTGGTACACCAAGGTCGTTCCAGTTCCCTGGGTGGCAGGTAAACAGCAATATCTGATGTCGGCTGGCCGCATCAAACAGGA
>NZ_AANO01000130.1 GCF_000153045.1 Synechococcus sp. WH 5701 | reverse complement strand
GCTGCTGCGGGTGGTAGCCGCTCCCCGGCCACCCTTGGATTTACCGCCACGAGTCGGCATCGGTGCGATCACCTCATGGTTCTCCAAATGGAGTTCTTGACCCTGACGACGAAGATCGAAGCTCACGAAATGGCGCAGATGCTCAAGGGGAAGTTCCCCTTTGATCGACACCTTGAATGGCAATGGACGTTTGCCATCGGGACGCGGGAGCTGTCGCACTTTGACCACCATCTCACCCGTTTCGGGCTTGGTATAAATCAATTCTCCGCGAATGGAGAAGTAGTCGTCACCTTGCGGAAGCGTGTCGTCCAAATCGTTTTGATCCGGGGAAAGGGTGCTTGGTTCCCAAACACCCGCGATCTGGAGGTGGAGGTGTTCACTATCCCGACAACGGGGATACACCACCCAAAGATGGGGGTGATCCATGGCGAGATGACGGCGCATCAGGGTTAAGACCCTTCCAAGCACAACGGTTTCAAGTTCAAGGCCATTGGAATCGGTCAGCACGCCACGCGTGACTTGATCGGGGTCTGTCGGGGTGTAGGTACCGCGAACAAGACCGATGGCCCGGAACTGCAACGGCTCGGTGACAGGGGGAATCGGATGGGCGCGCATTGAGCTGGTCCGGGCGGTGCAAAAATCCGTGTGGTGACTGTAGCCAGCTCTCAGCAATCGCCTCAGACTGGCGGCACTGATTCAGGTCCATGCCTCGCCCAACACGGATGCTCCTGCTGGGCCTGTCCCTTGTCAGTGCTTCGTTTTTGGGGTGGAGTCTTGCTGCATCGCTCACGACCCAATCCTCTGCTTTAGGCAATCAAACCAATGACGATCTCCAGGCAGAGGAGCTCCTCGATCGCCTGGAGGCGCAGGAGGAGCTGACCCCAAACACCCGTCGCAAACTGCTGGAACGTCTCCTGGCCCGAGGTCGTTTTGAAGACGCTTTATTGGTACTCCAGCCTTGGCTTGCGGAGCAACCTCGCTCTCTCAATCTCGCCTTGCTGAGTGCTGATCTTCAACGGCTGACGGGCAACATCGATGGGGCCGTGAGCGAACTCAAGCAACTGCTGAGTTTGCATCCACTCGATGCCCAAGTGCTGCAGTTGTTGTT
>NZ_AANO01000131.1 GCF_000153045.1 Synechococcus sp. WH 5701 | reverse complement strand
CGAAGCATTCTTGGCGACTGCGAACCAACCCAGGTGGCATGAGCAAGGCACAAAGCAGTGCGAATTCCCGAGGACTGAGTTCCACCGGTTTGTCGCGAAGCGTCACCTGCCTTAGCAGCAAATGCACCTCAAGCGGACCGACGGTGACACGTTCTTGAAGCCCGCTATGACCTCTCTTTAAAAGTGTGCGGCATCGTGCTGCTAGCTCTTCTAAGCCAAAGGGCTTGCGCAAAACATCGTCAGCCCCATCGTCCAGGAGGCCGACAACAGGTTCGGCACCAGTACGGGCTGTCAACACGATCACAGGACAACGAAGTTGTCCAGCAAGGCGTAGGGCAGAACTCTGCTCGAGGATCTCTGCACTCACCAGGAGATCTGGCGATTGATCCTGACAAACCTCTAGCGCTTCGACGGCTCGACCAACGGCTGCGGTGAGGTGGCCGTCTTGGCGGAGACGCTGCACCAAAACAGTGCGGAGGGTGGGATGGGGCTCAACCACCAGAACACGTGATGGTTCAAGACCACTTCCTGAGTCAGGCATGGTGATGGCCTGGTCAGTGGGAATGCTCGACTCAGTAAGTAAGTCTTGTGGCGTTGAAGTCACTGGATCGAACAATGCGCGACTAGGCTAGTACCAATTTCACGTAGTGCTGGTAGCGAGAGCTGCCAACCCCGATCAATGACGTCACTTGATGACCCACAGGCCATCCGTCATTTCCAATCCATTTGTGACGCGTGCCAGGAGCTCACAACGCGATATCACACGCCCTCCGAGCTGCGGCTTTACGCCGATGGTTATCTTCATGCGCTTCGAAAAACTGGCTCTCTCGACGTCCGTGAGCAGCATCGCCTAGAGCAGTTAATCGACCGCTGGATCTTGGATCCATCGAGTTTCATTGGCCCGGATGGGGACGTCAGCACGCTCTACATGCAGCATCCCCACGGCTATTAAATCCCTCTAACTGGCGAGAGCAATTTCAAGTTTTTCCTTGAGTTCGCCAGAGTTATACATCTCGATCAGGATGTCTGATCCACCCATAAATTCCCCTTTGACGTAGATCTGAGGAATGGTTGGCCAACTTGAGAATTCTTTGATTCCCT
>NZ_AANO01000132.1 GCF_000153045.1 Synechococcus sp. WH 5701 | reverse complement strand
AAAGAGCAAATGATCCGGCCCCAGGAGGGGATGGCCAATACCGCTTACAAGACCGGTCCATCCGGTGAGCTGGCTGCTGTCACCCATTCCGAAAGGGTGGTGAGCGAAGGCGGGGCTTCCGAGAAGAAGCAGCGGAATGATTCCGAGGGCAGCCCACCTGATTGGCCGCTGGCAGCCCTGGATTGAAAAAGTCAAAAGTCGATCCTCGTCGTTTGAAGGTCTGGCGGGCGTTCTGACTGACGGCTCTCGCGGAGACGATTCACAGCTGCGGGACAGCGACGGACTTTCACCGCTCTTTCCCCGTTTCCATCAGCAGCTGCTCACTGCTGAAACCAGAAATCACACATTAAGGCCAGCTCTTGCTTCTGCCATGAATGCTTTTCAAGGCTTGGTACAAGCTCTGCACTCATTCATTACATAGGGATGTGGAATGTATTCGCAGGGATTCTGGTTCGGAACACATAATTTCCTGATCCAGGTCCTGTTGTCCCGATGCTGCGAATTCAAGGCGACGCTCAGCTGTTGAAGACTCTTTTGCTTGAGTCGCTGTGCGAACCCCTGTCTCACTTCCAACACAATAGTTCTCAAGACCGATCCCTTATTGAGAATGACTTGCAATATCAGCAACGCCCTTGTACTCTTGCAACCAATTCTCAATCGCAATAGTTGTGACGGCTTCTGCCTACCGTTTTTTGCCCGATGATTCGGTTGCTCCGATGTCGATGCCACGCCAGCAGACTGTGTTGCTGGACCCAGCTGGTCGTGAGCAGGCCACAGTTCTTGAAGTGATGGAAGGGGTTTGTCGTGTGTACTGCCCATGCGAAGAAACCGAAGGGATGACCCTGGCATTTCTCCAATCCGGGGATCGTTTACGAACGGATCGCCTCTGTAGTGATGGTGCCTGCGTCGAAGCCTTAACCGCTCTGAAATTTCGGCGAGACGCCGTGAGTGCCGACGAGCTGGGCATGGATGCCGTCAACGAATGGACGTTGCAGCTGTTGCGTGTTCGCCACCTAGGCCAGGCTGAGCAGCGGTTGCATGCGTTGTTGGTTCTCTTAGTGAATCGCCTGGGGATGCGGCGAAGTG
>NZ_AANO01000133.1 GCF_000153045.1 Synechococcus sp. WH 5701 | reverse complement strand
TCGTCGGCATCAGCATCAGTCCCGCACAAGTCGCTCGGGCCACAGACCTAACAACCCAAGGACTGAGTTGTCGTTTCGAGGTGATGGATGCGCTCGACTTGCAGATGGCTGACCACAGTTTTGACGCCGTTTGGAGCGTGGAGGCAGGCCCTCATATGCCTGACAAGCAGCGTTACGCCGACGAACTTCTCAGAGTGCTGAAGCCCGGTGGCTTGCTGGCCGTAGCGGACTGGAACCGGCGGGACCCGTCCGATGGCGCCATGACTAAAACAGAACGCAGGGTGATGCGCCAGCTGCTCAATCAATGGGCCCATCCCGAGTTCGCCAGCATTGCTGGATTTCAACAAAACCTAGAAACCAGCCACTACAGCCAAGGTGGCATCAGTACCGACGACTGGAGCCAAGCAACCCTCCCCTCCTGGATTGATTCAATCTTGGAAGGGGTACGACGCCCGAGAGCCGTGCTCGGACTGGGGCCAAAAGCAGTTGTTCAGGGATTAAGGGAAACGCCAACACTCCTTCTGATGCATTGGGCTTTTGCCACCGGACTGATGCAATTCGGCGTGTTCAAGTTGAAACGTCACTGAGCTCAGTGCTCGGATAAGCACCGAAATGGGCAAGGTGCTCACAAAAAGGTTCGAGTTGTGCGATCAACTCAGGAAGCGCCTCGGCTCGATTACTCGGAAGATCAACATCAACAAAAAAGACATATTCACCAAATTCCCGCTTCGACGGTCGTGACTCAATGCGGCTCATATTGAGTCCTCGATCTGCAAGGCATGCGAGGGCCTCCAATAAGGCTCCTGGAGCATTTCGATGGAGTGAGAAGGCCACACTGGCCACCGAGCCTTGTTCACGACGTTCACCACGCTTCAGCAAGAGAAAGCGGGTGCAGTTTCCAGCCACATCATTCACGGGATATGCCAACTCCTCCAAGCCGTGTTCATTTCCGGCCACCCTGGAAGCAATGGCGGCTCGGAAATGACTCCCCACCACCAATCGAGCAGCTTCCGCCGTTGAGGACGTGGGGAGCTGCAACGCTTGCGGCACATGCTTGGCCAACCAACCACTGC
>NZ_AANO01000134.1 GCF_000153045.1 Synechococcus sp. WH 5701 | reverse complement strand
TACGAGAGGGGATCAGTCCAGCTGCGCTCGGGAGGCCCTTGCCACCGTTGAGGGAGATCCAGTGATGAAGCAGGGCAAGGGATTTGCGATGTCGACGGATCAAGGCCCCTGCCCCTGCGGGGGCGGTGCTTATCGCACCTGCTGTGCTCCCCTGCACCGCGGCGATCAGCGTGCCGAAACGGCCGAACAGCTAATGCGTTCGCGCTACTCGGCGTTTGTGAAGGGTGAGTTGGACTATTTGTTGCTTACTCATCCGGAAGCACATCTGCCTGAGGCGGAGCGACGACAGCAACTGCGCCGAAGTTTTCGGGCTACGCGCTGGGTGGGCCTTCGCATTCTGTCCTGCACCGATGGAGGTGTGGCTGACGTGATGGGAACGGTGGTTTTTGAAGCCCGCCATCGCGAGGGAGTGCTGCGGGAAACGTCGTTCTTTCAACGGTGCGGTGGAGGCACCGATGGAGATTGGCAATACATCAAAGCCCTCGACATGCCTTAAACAGCACGCAATTGACTCAATATTATTACGATTTCGTGAATCAATCGTGCTAGCGCAGGCAGGCCATCGGGTGTCGTGGCGTAACTCCCAGCGCTTTGGCCACGCCGGGGTGGCAGATCGATCCCTGCACCGTATTGAGGCCTGAGAGTAGTTCCGGTCGTTCGGTAAAGGCCTCTTCGAGGCCGCGGCCAGCGATGCCCAGGATGTAGGGCAGCGTCACGCTGACTAGGGCCTCCGTTGACGTGAATGGAACCGCCCCAGGCATGTTGCCGACCGCGTAGTGCTGCACTCCATGGATGGACACCGTTGGATTGGTGTGGGTGGTTTCTCGGCTGGTGGCAATGCAGCCGCCCTGATCAATGGCCACATCAACGATCACCGAACCGGGTCGCATCGCCTGAACCAGGTCTTCGTCCACCAGCGTGGGGGCACGGCCGCCGGGGGTGAGCACAGCTCCGATCACGAGATCCGCCGTCGGCACCAGCCGTTCGATCAGTCCACGGCTGCTCACCACGCTCGTCAGCCTGCCGCGTCGATCCGCCTCCAGGCTGCGAAGCCG
>NZ_AANO01000135.1 GCF_000153045.1 Synechococcus sp. WH 5701 | reverse complement strand
ATCGTCTAGCCAAGGAATTAACCAAGGCTCAAAAGGCAGTTGTTCGGGGAACTTGATCCCACAAAAAACAACAACTTTTGACGTAGGGACACTGGATCTGAAATACTCGCGGATTGTGCAGATCTGCGGCTTCGGGCCGCCGTGTCCTTGGCCAATGTTGTCGTCATCGGCGCTCAATGGGGTGACGAAGGAAAAGGAAAGATCACCGATCTCCTGAGCCGCTCCGCCGATGTGGTGGTGCGATATCAGGGGGGTGTGAATGCTGGGCACACGATCGTCGTTGACGGGCGTGTGCTCAAACTTCATCTCATCCCCTCCGGAATCCTTTACCCAGACACCATCTGTCTGATCGGACCGGGAACGGTGGTGGATCCCAAGGTGATGCTTGGCGAGCTGGACATGCTGCTCGCGAATGACATCGATATTTCAGGGCTTCAGCTGGCGTCGTCTGCCCACGTGACCATGCCGTACCACCGCCTTCTTGATCTGGCGATGGAAAAACAGCGTGGTGATCGCCGGATCGGCACCACGGGCCGAGGCATTGGCCCCACCTACGCCGACAAATCACAGCGCAGTGGAATCCGAGTGATCGATCTGCTCGATGAGCAGCGACTCCGCAACCGACTGGAAGGCCCACTCAAGGAAAAAAATGAGCTGCTAGCGAAGATTTACGGCATCGAACCTCTCGATGGAGAAGCCGTCATCCAGGAGTACTTGGGATACGGCGAACGGCTCTCTAAGCACGTTGTGGATTGCACGCGCGCGATCCACAGCGCAGCAAAAGCTCGTAAAAACATTCTGTTTGAAGGTGCCCAAGGCACGCTGTTGGACCTCGACCACGGCACATACCCGTACGTCACATCCTCCAATCCAGTTTCCGGTGGAGCCTGCATTGGTGCAGGCGTCGGTCCCACCCTTATCGACCGTGTCATTGGTGTTGCCAAGGCCTACACGACGCGGGTGGGGGAAGGACCATTCCCGACTGAGCTCAGCGGCAGCCTCAATGACCAGCTCACTGAACGTGGGGGTGAATTC
>NZ_CH724159.1:1413512-1792002 GCF_000153045.1 Synechococcus sp. WH 5701 | reverse complement strand
GGTCGCCTCCTAAAAGGTAACGGAGGCGCGCAAAGGTTTGCTCAGGCTGGTTGGAAATCAGCCGACGAGTGTAAAAGCAGAAGCAAGCTTGACTGTGAGACCAACAAGTCGAACAGGGACGAAAGTCGGCTTTAGTGATCCGACGGTTCTGAGTGGAAGGGCCGTCGCTCAACGGATAAAAGTTACTCTAGGGATAACAGGCTGATCTCCCCCAAGAGTTCACATCGACGGGGAGGTTTGGCACCTCGATGTCGGCTCATCGCAACCTGGGGCTGAAGTCGGTCCCAAGGGTTGGGCTGTTCGCCCATTAAAGCGGTACGCGAGCTGGGTTCAGAACGTCGTGAGACAGTTCGGTCCATATCCGGTGCATGCGTAAGAACATTGAGAGGAGTTCTCCCTAGTACGAGAGGACCGGGAGGAACGCACCTCTGGTGTACCAGTTATCGTGCCAACGGTAAACGCTGGGTAGCCATGTGCGGAGAGGATAACCGCTGAAAGCATCTAAGTGGGAAGCCCACCTCAAGATGAGTGTTCTCATGGCTTAAGCCAGTAAGGTCACGGGAAGAACACCCGTTGATAGGCTCTACGTGGAAGCGCAGCAATGTGTGAAGCGGAGGAGTACTAATAGACCGAGGGCTTGACCAACACTTGGCCCTGCTCAAGACGAGCATGAGTTGCTGAATTTGCAGACCGATGAGGTGAAAGCCAAGTCGATTACCTATGTAGTTCTCAGGGATCACCTGAGAGTGAACAGATTCTTTCCTGGTGTTCATGGCACTGTGGACCCACTCCGATCCATCTCGAACTCGGTTGTGAAACGCAGTAGCGGCGACGATAGTTGGAGGGTAGCTTCCTGCAAAAATAGCTCAATGCCAGGATAAAACAATCTGAACGCTCAATTCTTGACTCTGCAATGCAGAGAAGAGACGAAAAGGCCACCTATTGGTGGCTTTTTTGTGGCTTTTTTTGTGTGTACGCGTCCAGCCTCATCCTGGGAGTGGATTTATTCAGGTTGCAGGTAGTGTCCTTGCGAAAAAGGAGCGCCCGAATGTTGCCTTGTCGCTTTCGCGGGCAGGCGTCTGGGGCAGGCGTATCGAGCCGTCTTGGCAGGGAGCGCTTAAGATGATATTGATTCTGACCTGCTAGGCAACACGTGGATTCCTCGGAGGCCGATCAGACAGTTGATCGTGCTGGGAAGCGCCTGAAGCGGTTCATGCGTCGGTTGTGGTGGTCTTGTCGACTCTGGAACCATTTTGATTGTGTTGATCTGAGTGCGGCTTTTGCCTATCACACTCTTCAATCATTCTTTCCGGTTCTCTTGATCATCCTTGCGCTGGCCAGTTGGATTCTGGGACGTGATGATGGCCTGACCAGTCAGATCCTTGATTGGACATCCCAACTTTTGCCGGAATCAGCTCAGCGAGTTGTGCAATCGACCCTGGTTCAGCTTTATAGGCAACGCGGTGGTGCTGGCTTTCTTGGTGTGGCAGTGTTGTTGGTCACCGCCAGCAATGCGTATCTCAGCCTGCAGCGCGGCACTGATCATCTCTGGTCCCTGCGATTCGTGCGAGACTCCCGCGTCAGGATTGTGGAGACACCACTGCCTGTTGTTCAGAACGTGGTCCTCGTTGTCAGACGTTTCCTGATGCTGCGCCTGAAGGCCACGATGTTCCTGCTGGCTGTGGGAACTTTGTTTGTCATGGATCAACTGACCGTCAACCTTCGCTTCATGGGCTTTGAAACCTGGCGTGGGTTGACGGCCGCACCTCTTGCCTGGGTGTACCGCTACCTGTTCCCGGTATCTGCGCTCGCTGATCTGCTGGTGTCTTTACTGATAGCTTCATTGGTATCACTTGGCTTGCTGCGGTTGTTGCCTTCTCGGAGAATCAGTTGGCACTTGCTGTTGCCTGGTTCGGTTCTTGTTGGATCTGCGTATACTCTGTTGAACCTGGCTGTTGGTCGAAGTATCGTGTCTTTAGGTACGCGCTTCCAGGCTTATGGATTGATCGGTGGTGTCCTGGTTCTGACCCTGTGGGTGTGGTTGTTGGGGCTGATCTATTATTTCGGAGTGGCTTACAGCGTAGTGTTGGCCACCTCGGGCTCAACGGCGACCGAGCGCTTTGACCTTCACTTTGGCCTCACTCAGGCATCTCCCCTTCAGCAGGATTCCCAAGGGGGAACCCGCTGATGGCTCTTCGGAGATCCGCACCCGCCCCTCTGTCAAAACTCTGCAGGAGTGAGCGACGATGATTGAACCTGAAGATGTTGTGGTGGCCAAATCAAGCCTGACCTTGCGTCCACTCCCCACGGCACTCCTGTTGCTGTGTGCTGGAGTTGGTGCCTGTGTCGTCGGGATGTTTTTCACCCTGACCCTGGTACCAATGCTGATTGTGGCCGGTTTCATTGCTGCTTTCCTGATCGGTGCCTTGGTCTGTGCCTGGGCCGGGGTGGAGGCGCTCGCAGCCCTTGAGCGCTGGTTGGAGCGTGATTCACGCTTTCAGCGCTGATGAACCGGCAGTTGCCCTGGTTCTGGATTCTGCTGGCTGGCCTGTTGCTGGCCGCACCCACCCCGCTGGGCCGCCTGCTGCTTGACCTGCTGGGCGGTCTCACCTTGGCTGTGCTCCTGCTGCCGTTGCTTCTGGCCGGTGCTGGAGCCCTTGCCTTTCAGATCCTGAAGCGACGGGTGCGTACTTGTACGGTCTGTGGACTCAGCAGCATGGCCTCAACAACCTGCCCCGCTTGTGGTGCTCCACTTTCCAGTGAAGCTGACAGTGCCTCAGTCTCTTACTCCCAGTCTGCTCCGGTTGATCAGCCGGTGCCCAGGGGGCTCGCAAGTTGGCTCTGGACAAGCGGTGGGGCAACCTCTCAAGGGCCTCCCAACGATGGCAATCTCGATGTGAGCGATGTCACGATCGATGTGGAGTCGAGGGACGTTGACTCGCGTTGAAAGCTGGTCATCATCGCTCCAGGCCGGTGAAACTCCCTTGACGTAACGATCGTCGCCCTGATCACCTGCGCTGAACGACTATAGCTTGCATCACGACTTGGTCGAACTCCCGCGGCTGATCTCGAGCAGACGTCGCTCCCTCAGGAAGAGAAAGAATGGAGCCGCAAAGGCAAAGGCGATCGTCACACTGCCGAGCAGAACGATCCAGAGTCCGCGCATTTTCAACCGGCGGGCTTCACTGATGATCCAGATTGTGACGGCCGTCGCTCCAATCAGCAGATCGCGCGACAGCGACCGGGCCGCTGGGTTGGCGTTGGCCAATTCGATGAACTGTGCCAAGTCGAAGGCCTGACCGTAGTCGCGGATGAATTCAGCGTTGGCAAGCCATGGGAAGATGGCGCCACCCATGGCCAGAGCCAGGTAGATCCATTGCAACCAGGGCGATGCTGACGCCGATGTGATCAGAACTGTGGCGACAGTGTCCTCACTGCTGGGCACTGAGCCGGCTTCGTTGCTGGCTGGCGTCATGGTTGGGTCTCCAGGGCGTTCTGGTCTAACTCTTCAACTTGCTGTTGCACCTGCTGCAGCACCTGCTCACAGCGATCGGCGTAGGCCACGGCACGTCTGTACAGCCCGGCCATGGCCTCCACCTCCAGCTCCTCCGACTGCAGCGCCGCCAGGGTGAGTTCTAGGGCCGTGCGGCTCTGGGCGAACGTCAATTGCTGTGTTTCCTCGAGCCAGCTGTCCTCGGCCGGCTCCGGGGAAGGGGGCTGACGCTTACGGCTGCTCATGGATCTGGGTTCTCGTGACGACGCTCGAGGACGCGGACGTCGGCGGTTCCATCCAACCACTGAACCCGCAGGCCCTGGCCCACCTCCACCTGCTCGATCGAGCGCAAAAGCTGGCCGGCTTCGCCACGCACCAGACAGAATCCTCGTTTGAGTAGTTGCCTGGGCGAGAGGGCCTCCAGCAGCTGGCGCCGTTGCTGCAATTGCGTCCGGTATCGCTGCAACAGCGCCTGGGGGTGGTGTTGCAGCAGGCGCTGGCGCTGCACGACCAGCTGTTGCTGCTCCCGATCCACTCTCCAGCGCAGGGTCTGACGCAGCAGCTCCTGCCGTTGCCGCAGCTCCTGGCGCAGGGTTCGCCGGTCGGGCAGCAGGGCCACGATCGCTGCCGTGGGCGTAGCGGCCCGGTAATCGGCCACCAGGTCGGCGATTGTGGTGTCGTCTTCGTGGCCAAGACCGGTGACAACCGGCAGGTTCAAGGCCCCGAGGGTCAGGGCCACCTCTTCGCTGTCGAATACGGCGAGATCTTCGCGGCTGCCACCGCCGCGGGCCAGCACCACGGCTTCGATGCCCAGCCGTCCGGCGGCCTGACCCACCAGCTCCAGGGCTGTGCAGATGCTGGTCTGAACGGCACCTTGTACGGGGATGGGCACCACCAGAATCTTGGTGGCTGGCCAGCGTTCGGCAGCGGTGCGCAGCATGTCGGCCAGGGCGGAGCTGGGGCTGCTGGTGAGCAGCGCGATCACCGTGGGGAATTCAGGCAGGGGCCTTTTGCTGGAGGGATCGAACAGGCCGCTGCCCTCAAGGCGCTCCCTGACTCGCTCGAACTGGCGCAGAACGCTGCTCAGGCTGGGGCGGACGTCGAGAGCCTGGACGCAGAGACTGGCACGAGCCCCCCAGAAGTTGAGCTTGCCGACGACGATCACCCCATCGCCATCGGCTGGTGTGAAGCTCAGCCGCGGAAGCGCAGACGCCCAGACCACCGCCGAAATCGAGGCGGTCTCATCCAGGAGTGTCATCCAGAGATGGCCTTTCTTCAGCTGTGGCCTCGAGACCGTGGCCTCCAGCAGAAAGCGGGGGGCGAAGCCACGCTCCAGCAGGCTCCCGATCGAGCGGTTCAGGTCGCTGACGCTGTAACGGGGCAAAGGCTGGCCACTGGCGTCTGCCGCCAGCTCCGGGCCCCCGCTGGAAGTCGCGCGAATCAATGCTCCAGCCGCCCGTAGCAATATCCCCAGTAGAGGCTGATCGCGGAGGCCGCCAGAAAGAGCAGGCGGCCGAACGGATGGTCGAAACGAATCAGACCTGCCGTGGCGATCACCAGGACTGTGCTCAGCAGGCGTGATCCATCACGCCGATTCTTGACGAAGAACGGAGCCAAAGGCACGAACCGCCGAGGGAATCGCCGATTCTGGCTGACGGCTCAGGCGAGAGGAGATTTGGCTGCTGGGCCTGCCCCTCCAGCAGGTGTGGAGATGGCCAGAGCCGTTAAAAGCCCCACCGCCTCCACCTGACAGAGACGATGGGGTTGTCAGAGTACGAAGCCCGGAAACCAGCCGAGAGTGATCTCGGCGGCTCAACCCAGGCCGATCTGGGAGAGAATGCCTTGGCCGGTGAGCAGTTCGGTGGCCAGGCCGATCACGAAACCGAGCATGGCCAGGCGGCCGTTCCAGGTTTCAGCGAAGTTGACGAAACCAAAGCGGGGTTGGGTGGCGTCAGACATGAGTGGATCTAGCGGACATCCGTATTGTAACGAATCTTGGAGCTTGCTTGACGCTGGGATGCAGCCAATTTGCTGTTCGGATTTCCGGCCTGCCGGTCTGCCTTCTCGGAGCTGCGATTCCGTCTCGTTGAGGCAGCTTCCATGACCGGCGTTCCGGTAGGCGCTCGACGACGGCGTCTTCAAGGGCAATTGTCCGCTCCCCTGCCCAGCAGTCCGGACCTGGTCCTGGTCACGGATCTCGATGGCACCCTGCTGGAGGGGCCCATGTCCGGACGCCAGCGCCTCTACGGCTGGCTGAGATCGCGCCGGGAGCAGGTGCTGCATGTGTTCTGCACGGGGCGCGACCTTGGCTCGGTGTCCCGGTTGCTGAGGCAGGAACCACGCCTTGGGCTGGGGGCTCCCCACCTGGTGATCGGTGATGTGGGCTGCACGGTGGCCTGCGGCGCCAGCCTCCAGCTCGTGCCCCTGGCCGTCGATCCGATCGAGCGGCGCTGGCGGGGGCTGCAGCAGCGGCTCGAGCCCCTGCTGAGGGGCCAGCCGGGCCTGAGTGCCGAGCCCATCAGCGTCGATCGGCACCTCGCCTACGACTACGACCCTGAGAGCTTCGACCACGGACTGGTCCCCCGCCTGGAGGCTGAGGGTGTCGATTGCCTGCATTCGGGCGGCCGCTACTTCGATGTGCTCCCTGGTGGCGTCGCCAAGGGCTCCACCCTCCTGGAGCTGCTGGGCTGGCTGGAGCTCGACCCCCGCCAGGTGGTGACGGCCGGGGACAGCCTCAACGATCTGGCCATGTTCCAGACCGGACTCCCGGGGATCATGGTCGGCAATGCCGAGCCGGCCCTGCGCCTTCATCTACCCCGCTTGCCAGCCACTTTCCCGGCGGTGGGCCATGGTTGCGACGGCATCGTTGAGGGGCTTCACCACTTCGGCTTCGCCCACCTCTTCGATTGACTCATGGCGTCCTGGCTGATCCCTGACGGTTGCGGGCCTGGGCGCGGCTGGTGGCGGCAGTGGGCACGGCCTGAGCCGGATCTTCTGGCCAGGGATGCCTGGGGTAGCGCCCCCTGAGCTCCCGGCGCACCTGGGCATAGCTTCCCCGCCAGAAACCGCCCAGATCCTGGGTGATCTGCACCGGGCGCCTGGCTGGGGAGAGCAGATGCAGGCTCACCGGCAGCACACCCTCCAGAACTCTGGGCCCCTCGCTCAGACCAAACAGTTCCTGGAGTTTCACGGCGAGCACGGGCTCGCCACTGCCGTAGTCCAGTCGGGCCTTGCGCCCGGTGGGAAGGACGATCTGGCTGGGGAGCAGGCGTTCCAGCTCCTGGCGTTGCTCCCAGGGCAGCCCGCTCCAGAGCCCTTCCTTCAGGTCGAGCTGGCGTAGATCGTCCAGGGCACGCAGGCCGAGCAGCTGATCTCCCAGCCACTCCTCCAGCTCTCGCGCCAACGCTGCCTCGCTGCGATCGGGCCAGGGTCTTCCCAGGCGAGCGTGGGCCAGGGTGAGGCGGTGTTGCAGGTCACGGCTGTCGCGGGTCCAGGGCAGCACCCCCAGACCGAGCGAACGGATGCCTTCCAGCACCGCCGCCAGCACAGCCGCCTCTGGTGGGTCGTCCCAGGGGCGACGCTCCAGCACCAGGGCCCCGAGCCGCCGCTCGATCACGGCCCGCACCCGTCGCTCGGCCGGCTCCCAGCTCACCAGCGGCAGCTGGCAGCCCTGCTCGGCATGAAGTCTCTCCAGGCTCTGGCGCTGCAGCGGCAAGGCCTGGAGGATGCGAACATCGCTGCCGCTACCGTCCACCGTTGCCACCGCCAGCACGGTGTGGCCAGCCAGGGGGTCGTGGGCCGGCAGTTGGGCCCCGCGGCCACTGCGCATGAGAAAGCGCCCCTGCCCCTCCAGGCGTGCCAGGGCGATCCGCTCGGGATAGGCGCAGCTCAGAAGCCATGCTGCCGCCTCAGCCTCCGCCAGACAGGAGGTGCCGGCTGCTGGCAGGGAGGTCCCCTGCAACTGCTGCTGGAGTTGTCGGCAGAGCTGCCTGAGCGGCCCTCGCCTGGGGTCACGCCCGTCCTGGCGCAGCCAGTCGAGGCGGGCCATCAGATCGCTGCCCGCCCCCTGGCCCGCCAGGGGGTCGCGTTCATTGAGCAGGGTCGCCAGCTCGCAAGCCAGCCGGGCCCTGCCCAGGCGCTGGCCTTCCAGCAGCATGTGAGCCAGGCGGGGATGCAGTCCCAGCTGGGCCATGGCCCGGCCATGGGCGGTGAGAACCCCCTGCTGGTCGACGGCGCCCAGCTGAGTGAGCAGCTCCAGTCCCTGGCGCAGGGCGGCCTGCGGCGGCGGGTCCAGCCAGGGGAGCGATTCTCCCAGGCCTGCCCCCCAGCGGGCGAGTTGCAGCACCAGGGGCAGGGGATCCGCTTCCAGCAGCTCGGGCGGGTCGTAGGCCGGCCGCCGTTGCTGCTCTGCCGCCGACCAGAGCCTCACGCAGCAGCCGGGCCCCAGGCGCCCGGCCCGGCCCCGCCGCTGCTCGGCGCTGGCCTGGCTGGCGGGCAGGGTGACCAGTCCGTCCATGCCGGTGCGGGGATCGAAGCGGCTGCGCCGGCTCAGACCGCTGTCGACCACCAGACGAACGCCCTCGATCGTGAGGGAGCTTTCGGCGATTGCGGTGGTGAGCACCACCTTGCCGCCGGCATGGAGGCTGGCGTCGATGGCGCGACCCTGGGCCTCAAGAGACAGGCCTCCGTGCAGGGTATGGAGCTCCGTCCGCTGGCCCCAACTGGTGTTCTCGATCGTGCGCAGCGCCTGCTGGATCTCCCGTTGGCCCGGCAGGAACACCAGGGCCGTACCGGCTTCGCACTCCTCCTCCTGCAGCCAGTGGCCCTCGAGGGCGCGCACCACCTGGGCCCCCAGCGGCTCCCGCTCCCGTGGCAGTTGGTGGTGCAGCTCCACCGGATGGCTGCGCCCCTCGCAGCTGAGCACCACCGCGTCCGGAAGTTGCTGGCTGAGGGGTTGCAGGTTGAGTGTGGCCGACATCACCAGCAGCCGTAGCTGGGGATTCAGCAGAGGGCGGGCTTCCCGCAACAGGGCCAGGGCGAGATCGGCGTCGCTGCGACGCTCGTGAAATTCATCGAAGATCACTGCCGCCACACCGTCGAGAGCAGGATCGTCCTGAAGACGGCGCAGAAAAAGACCGTCGGTGAGCACCTCCAGGCGGGTTGCTCTGGAACAGCGCTGCTCCAGCCTCACTCGATAGCCCACCAGGGCGCCAACCGGCTCTCCGAGGGCTTCGGCCAGGCGGGTGGCGGCGGCTTTAGCCGCGAGCCGACGGGGCTCGAGCATCAGGATGCTGCCCAGCTCACCCTGGCCGGTGGCCAAGTGCTGCAGCAGGGCAAGGGGGACGCGGGTGGTTTTGCCGGCCCCGGGTGGGGCCTGAAGAAGAAGGGTGCCGCCGGGGGGAAGTTGGTGCAGGATCTCCGGCAGCAGCGGGTCGATCGGCAACGCTTCCCCGTGGCGGTTGCAGGGGAAGCCCATGGAGTTCAGCAGGGGGTGATGGGCCCCGCAGGCGAAAGCGTCTGGAGCGGTGCCAGGAGGCTCAACCTAGGAGCCGCAGGACAAGGGCCAGCAGGGCGGTGCTGAGCAATCCCAGGGAGGCCAGCAAGCGCACAAGCGGCCCGACGGACAGGCCCAGAGAGGACATGAAGAAAATCGGAAGAAGTGGATGCCGATGTTTTAACGCCGCCGGGTGGGGTGGGCGGTGTTGATGGCCACGTTTCGTCGCCACACGTTGGAATGATCACAGAGCCGAAGCTCCCGCTGATCAGCGCACGTGACGGGCCCCATCCACCGGGTGGTAGGCCTCTCCGGTGGTTTCCTCGTAGACAATCGCCGGCAGGCCCGTTTCGAACATGGTCTGGAGGGCCTCTTTGAGGTAGGGGTTCCAGCCGCCGGTGCTGACTTTGCCGTGGCGCACGGTCCAGTCCCAGGTGCCCTGCAGGTCTCGGGGGATGCGGCCTTCACGGTCGCGGCGGGCCACCAGGTCCTGAGATTCCACCAGCCCCACCAGAATCGGGTCTTTGCCGTAGGCAGGGGTCAGGCTCAGCTCCAGGCGGATGGGGTCGTCTTTGATCAGGTGAAGGCGGAAACGGGGCGGCAGCTTCAGTCCGCGCAGCACGGCCGCCACAATGCGTGTTTTCTGATCCAATTCTCGGCCTCCGCCAGAACTCGGGTTCACCAACCGGTTGTACCAGCCGGAAGGATCGCCCCAAGATATGAAGGAGCCGGATCAGTCGGTCTGGGCCGGGAGCTTGGGGGGATCGTTGTCTCCACCGAAGCGCACGGTGAGCAGATCCTCAGAGGTGATCTGCCCATCGGCATCGAGGAGCTCGGGGTGGATGGTGAGCCTGCCCGTGCGGTCTCCTTTGAGCTGGGCCTCGTCAGCCTGACCTGGAGCCATGGGTATTGAGCTGCCTGGATCGCCCGGGCGAGGGACAGCCGAAAATCCCCTGGCCATCACCTTGAAAGCCTGCCAGAGGAGAATCAGCAGGCAAGCTCCGTAGAGGATCGGAAAGATCTGAGACAACAACGGTGCCATTGGCGGCTCGGCGGTGCTGGGAAAATCCCGCTCACACCTCCATCATTGCCTGGATGAGGCTCCCTGGGCGAGCTTCCAGGCCCAGAGGCTGCTGCAAGCGGCTCCAAAGGCAAGAAAAATGAGCAACAACGAGCTCGTATCCATGGTTCGTTCGCAAATCTTTGTAAAGCCTAGGCGCTGGTCTGGTCTTTTGTCTGGGTCTTCCCGCTGCACTTCGTCACACCTTGGCGGGTGACCGGCCTTACGTGCAGCCCGCCACTGCCGTTACGGTCCAAAAACCCTTGTGAACCTCTGACGTGACGACGATGAAGTCCCTCTGGCGTCGGTCCATGCGTCCTGTTCTGCCCCTGGCCCTGCTGCTGGGATCTCCGCTGCTGCCGCTTGCTCCCCTGCCTGCCCTGGCCAGGCCTGCGGCGGCGGCGTCCCTCTCCCGCCAGTCGTTCGTGGCCGATGCGGTGCGCCGTTCAGGTCCGGCCGTGGTCACGATCGACACCGAGCGCACCGTTGTTCGCCCGGGCAGCGGCGGACTGCCGCCGGGAATGATGCTCGATCCTTTCTTCCGGCGTTTTTTCCCCCAGGCCCAGCAGCCCAGTCAGCGCACTGAGCGGGGCCAGGGCAGCGGCGTGATCTTCCAGTCCAATGGTCTGATCCTCACCAATGCCCATGTGGTCGAGAAAACTGACCGGGTCTTCGTGGGGCTCAAGGATGGCCGTCGCACGGAGGGCAAGGTGATCGGCCTCGACAACCTCACCGATCTGGCCCTGGTGCGGCTGATGGAGCCAGGTCCCTGGCCTGTGGCCCCCCTGGGCAATTCCGATGCTCTTCAGGTGGGTGACTGGGCGATTGCGGTGGGAAACCCCTACGGGCTGGATAACACCGTGACCATGGGCATCGTCAGCAACCTCAACCGCAATGTGGCCAAGCTGGGCATCACTGACAAGCGGCTGGATCTGATTCAGACCGACGCGGCGATCAATCCGGGCAATTCCGGTGGCCCCCTGCTCAATGCCGACGGTGAAGTGGTGGGGATCAACACCCTGGTGCGCTCAGGTCCCGGAGCGGGCCTGGGCTTTGCCATTCCGATCAACCGGGCCCGGGAGATCGCCAATCAATTGCTGGCCACGGGCCGGGTCAGTCACCCGATGATCGGCGTGGGGCTCGACAACCTTCCCCCCGAGCTGAAGCGCAGCTTGAGTGGGGGTGCGCTGGTGCGTTCGGTGATGCCTGGAGGCCCAGCCTCAAGAGCTGGTCTGCGCAGTGGAGACGTGATCGTGGCGGCGGCAGGCAAGCCGGTGGCCGGTCCGTCTCAGATGGTGGACGCCGTGGAGGCCAATGGTGTCGGGCGGCCGATGGCGCTCAAGGTGATGCGGGGCGGCACCCCGGTTCAGCTTGAGGTGGTGCCCACGGGCATGGAAAGTGGCAGGAGACAAGCCCGGTAAGCGCCGAAGTGATGATCCATGCAGACGAGGAGAGCACCATGGCAACCATGGGCTCCCCTCTGGATGGGATCAGCGCTGATCCCTGGTTCAGAGGACATCCATCGAACCGTTGACGTTTGGCTGGGAGGAGCTCTCACGGGATGGGACAGCTGCAGACCTCGCCAGGCCTCCGAACTGGCTGGGGGTTCCCAGCTGCTGGCGCATGATCCATTCCGTGGCGGCTTTCTGGGTGTGCCAGGCCTGCAGCAGTTGCTTGGCCAGACCACGCAACGACTGGGGATCCCCAGTGGAATCGATCATGCGGGTCATGCGCTCCAGCTCAAACTTTTGACCAAGGCTGAGGGCGAGCGGTTCGGACATACGAGACATCGCGACGGGGCAGTGAAGCCACGCCAATGCTACGAAGTGTTTCGGGTGCTCGCGTAGCGACCGGCACAGAGTTACCGATTTTTTGTCAGCATCTGCCCATGGCGTCGAGGCGTTTGGGCTGGCGCTGGAGGGGGCTCAGTGGTGCTCCCGGAGCTGCTCCACGCACTGGGTGATGCACTCGCCGTCGTCAAGGGAGCAGGTGGTGATGCACTCGAAGTAGCTCTCCACCGAATCACCGCCTTCGTCGTGGCCGAGGCTGGTGGCGGTGGCGATCACGGCCATGCCCAGAGCGGGTTGGTGGGAGCCTGATCCGCCTTGGCTGGCAGGGGGGTGGCCGAAGGAATGGGTCATGCGCCGGACCTGGGAATGGGGATAAGGTCAGGATATGGAGATCATTCCGGCGGGTCCAGACAGTTGAGTCTTTTTGCCTACTGAAGGATGAAGTTGTTTGTGCTTGCTTTAGAGATTCAGTTGATTCAAGGCTGAAGGCCGCGCTTTGCCGTTCAGCTGCCGGCGCGGGCGCGGCGTGACTGGGTCTTGTCCTTCTGTTTCTGCCGGTTGGCCTCCTGGCGGGCCTGTTTCACCCGTTCCTGCTGGGCGAGCCTTTGGGCTTCGGCCTCTTCGGCTTTTTTCTCCAGGTAATAGGCGTAGTCGCCCCTGTAGAGCACCAGTTCGCCGTCGCGCAACTCCACGATGCGGTTGGCCACCTGGGAGATGAAGTAGCGGTCGTGGGAGACGATCAGCGCGGCCCCTTCGTAGCCCTGCAAGGCCGACTCCAGCATCTGCTTGGCGGGAATGTCGAGGTGGTTGGTGGGTTCGTCCAGCACCAGAAGGTTGCACGGGGTCAGGAGCATCAACGCCAGCGCCAGGCGGGCCTTCTCGCCGCCGCTGAGCTGGCCCACCTCCTTGAACACGTCGTCGTTGCTGAAGCCGAAATTGCCCAGCAGCGAGCGCACCTGGGTCTGGGTCCAGTCGGGCACGGCCTCGAACAGGGTGTCGACGACGCTGCGCTCGAGATTGAGGGCTTCGGCCTGGTTCTGCTCGAAGTAGCCCGCCACCACGTTGTGCTCCCCCAGGCCGGCCTGGCCCCCGTCGGGGGTTTCCAGTCCCATCACAAGACGCAGCAAGGTGGATTTACCCGCCCCGTTCGGACCGACGAAGGCGATGCGATCACCCCGCTCCACCTCCAGATGGGCACCCAGAAAGAGGATCTTTTCGCCGTAGCTGTGGGTGAGGTCGTCGATCACCGCCACCTGGCGCCCCGAGCGGGGGGCCGGCGGGAACTGGAAGCGGGGGCCTGAGAGTCCCTCGAGCGGGGCCTCGATCCGTTCCACCTTCTCCAGCAGCTTCTCGCGGCTCTTGGCCTGGGTGCTGCGGGTGGCGCTGGCGCGGAAGCGGTCGATGTAGGCCTGCTGGCTGGCCAGTTCCTTCTGCTGGCGCTCGAAGGCGGCCTGGCTGGCTTCCCGCTCCAGGGCCTTCTGCTCCAGGTGCTGGCTGTAGTTGCCGAGGTAGGTGCGTGAGATCCCCCGCTCCGTTTCGACGATCAGGTTGCAGACCCGATCGAGGAAGGCGCGGTCGTGGCTGACCACCACCATGGGCACCTCCTGCTCGAGCAGATACCCCTCCAGCCACTGGATCGTCTCGACATCCAGGTGGTTCGTGGGCTCATCCAGCAGCAGCAGATCCGGGTCCTGCAGCAGGATCTTGCCCAGGGCGATGCGCATCTGCCAGCCGCCGGAATAGGCCCCCACCGGCTCCTCGGCCCCTTCGGGAGTGAAGCCGAGGGTGGGCAGGAGTTTGTCGATGCGGGCATCGAGCTCATAGCCGTGCAGCGCTTCGAAGCGGCTGTGCAGCTGGCCCAGTTCATGGATCAACTCGTCGAGGTGGTGGGGATCGGTGGCCGCCTGATCACTGGCCATCTCGTGCTCCACCCGGTGCTGGCGGATCAGCACATCGGCCGCCTCGCCGAAGGCCTGGAAGAGCTCCTCGCGCACGCTGCGCTCCAGATCCACGTCGAACTCCTGGCGCAGGTAGGCGATGCGGGGATTCCCCTGGCGCACCACCTGGCCCGTGCTGGGTTCCTCCAGGCCCGCGATCAGCCGCAGCTGGGTGGATTTACCGGCGCCGTTGACCCCCACCAGACCGACCCGGTCCCCGGCCTTGACCTCCCAGGTGACATCCCGGAGCACCTCGCCATTGGGATAGATCTTCGAGACACGTTCCAGACGGAGCACGGTTTGGGCGGATCGGCTGTGAAACGTCATCATCTCCGCTCGGGCCGATCAATGGCCAAGACCTGGGTTCGATCGGCTGCGGGCCAGACTGCAGTCCATCCCCCAGGGACCGCCTGCGATGGTGAAACGTCTGGAGCAGCTGGCGGCGCTCGTGGTGGCCGCCGGACTGGCGATCGTGAGCTACTGGCTGTTCTTCAGCTGGGCCCAGGGTGGGCGTGAGCTGCGCCAGGCCCCTCGCGAGAGTCAGCCCGTTCCCGCTGAGCCGTCGCGCACGGGGGCCCGGAAACTCCCCTGACAGAGGAGCCTGCCCGGTGCCCCGGACTCAGAGCCCACCACGGGCTTTGATCAGCCACTGCTTGCTTTCCAGATCGTCAAGGGAGGCCAGATGCTGCCGAACCGACGCTTCGGTGACGGGGAGATCGAATTGGGCTCCCATGGCGATGATGCGCTCGATCGTGCCTTTGGGATCCTGCAAGGCCTGGCGGAACAGCGCTTGGGTCAGGGCCTCATCTCCCTGGATCCGCTCGTAGAGCGCGGCGGTGTTGGCGGCCAGTGCGGGTTCGGGGGGATGCTCGGTCATGGTCACGGGCTTGCTCGCGTCCTGAGCGTTCTGAATGGCACCCTATGGCGGGCCACCAGTGCGGGGCCAGTTTTTGTTGGCTGTTGTTGGATCGATGGCCAAAGAGCTCACCACGAACCGAAACCACCCCACGGCCGAAGGTCCGCCGGTAGAGACGCCGTGAGAGCCCAGCGCCAGGACAGGACCAGAAGAGCGAACAAGAAGCCCGCCTGATGGCCTGAGCGGATGGCCCCTCGTTCTTGTCTTGGCATGCTGCCGCTGAACCGGTGGCCTGGTGCGGCCAAGCCAGGGGAAAGGCCAGAGGAGCCTTCAGGCGGCCTGAGGCGGCTCCACCGATTTGCCTGGTTCACCGCCGCTGGCGCCGCTCTCCAGGCTGCGGGCCTCCAGGCAGAGCAACTGGCGCAGCTGGGCGTAGTTGGCGGCCAGGGGCTGGCGACCCTCCTGCAGGGCGTTGAACTCGGCGCGCTGCAGCACGTGATGAAGATGGGTGAGCAGGTAGGTGCTGATCACCGCTGAAACCTCGACGTCGCTGGAGCCGGCCCCGCGAGCGCTGGGGGTCCCAGGGGAGGCCTGACGCTCCTTGGTGCGACGTGGCTTCGGGGGCTGTCCCGCCGCCGACGTGAGCGCGCTGTTGGGCATGGCTCGTGCTCGGAGCGCTTCAATCCTAGTGCCGGATACTATCCGATGGGATCTCTGTACACTGGTGTGTAACGCGTGGGATCTGTTCCGCTGTGGCCACTCGCCAGACGTCCACGAGCGGCCGCCCCAAGTCCCCCCGCATTCAGGTGGTGCTGCCGGAGGAGCTCTGCGACCGCCTCAGCGCGGCGGCCGAAGCGGAATCGCGAACCGTGAGCAACATGGCCAAGGTGCTGATCCAGAGGGGGCTCGACAGCCTCGAGTTGGCCACGGCTCAGCGTCCCCCGGTGATGGGCGAGCGCTCCAGCGGTCCCGGCAGGCCGACCGAGCGCTTCCGCGAGGTGCTGGAACGTCAGGAGCGCAGCCAGCCCCGACGGCTGCGGGGGCTGCCGCGGCGTCTGCGTCTGCCCCGCTCCAGCGCCTGAGTCGCTCCCCTCGGGCTAAAGGGTTGGATCAGCCCTGACCCCCATCACCGCCGCCAGGCGAGCCCCGGTCACCGAGGGCAGGCAGCCGGCATGTCCATGCTGATGCCACCAGGCGAACAGGGCAAAGCCGAGGGCCTCACGGGCGGCCTCGTCGAGGCCCAGCTCCGCCAGCGGCCGCACCCACAGCCCCCGGCAGCGGCGCCTGAGCTGATCCATCAGCATCGCGTTGCGGGCTCCGCCTCCGGCCACCACCAGCTCCAGTGGCCTTGGCCCATGGCGAAGATCGGCCGCCACCACCGCCGCGCTGAAGGCCGTGAGGGTGGCCAGGGCATCCGCGGGCTCCAGGTGGGCTCCAGCGGCGGCCGCCCGCTGCTCCAGATCATGGAGACGCCGCTCCAGATCCGGCAGGCCGAAATCTTCCCGGCCGGTGGACTTCGGTGGCGGCAGCTGAAAGAAGGGCTCCTGCAACCACGACTGGATCAACTCCTCCTGCACCACGCCCCGGCTGGCCCAGGCGCCGCCCTTGTCGTAGCTGAGGCTGCCCTGGCTGAAGCGGTTCACCGCCAGGTCGATCAGGCTGTTGGCCGGGCCGCAGTCCCAGCCGCGCACTGGCTGCTGGCGCTCGGGCCCCTGGGCTGGCGGCAACAGGGTGAGGTTGGCGATCCCTCCGAGGTTGAGCACGGCGCGCCAGCCCCCGATCGGCTCCAGCAGGGCCGCATCGGCTGCGGGCACCAGAGGGGCACCATGCCCCCCCAGGGCCAGGTCGTGGGCGCGCAGATCGAATACCACCGGCCGCTTCAGCAACTGGGCCAGCAGCGGCCCCTGCAGCAGCTGCCAGCTGGCGCCGCGCCGGCCCTCCTGTGGTGCCCGGTGCCAGATGGTCTGGCCATGGCAGCCCACGAGCTCGGCACGGCCGCCTGGATCGCAGCGGCGGGCGCACTCGGCCTGGGCTTCGCTCACAGCTTCGGCCAGATCCAGCAGTGCAGCCGCCGCCAATGGCTGACCCTGCCCCACCGCGATCAGCTGGGCCCGCAGATCGCTTGGGTACGGATAGAAGCAGTGGTGGAGCACACGCCAGCGGGGACGCGCCAGGGGGGGCTGGAAGCTGGCCAGCACCGCGTCCACCCCATCGGCGCTGGTACCGCTCATCAGTCCGAGCACAAGGCTGGGCCGCCCCGGGATCATCACAACTGGGGCAGGCCTTCGAGCGCCTGAACGGTTCCCATCACCACCAGCAGATCCCCCTCGCTGAGCACGTGGGAGGCTGGGGGGTTGACCGAGAGCCGGTTCTCGGGGCCGGCCGCCAGAACGCTCACCTCATAGTTCTTGCGCAGGTTCAGATCGCGCAGGGAGCGGCCGATGAAGGCCTGAGGCACCTTGATCTCCTCGATGCTGTTGCGATCGTCGAGCCTGAGGCGATCCAGCAGGTTGGGGCGCACCAGCTGACGGGCCAGCTGCTCCCCCTGCATGCGTGAGGGAAAGACCACCTTGTCGGCCCCAACCCGGCGCAGCATCTTCTCGTGCAGATCGCTGGTGGCCCTGGCGATCACCTGCTTCACCCGGCTGCCCTCGCTGTCCTTGACGATCAAGGTGGCGGTGATGCTGGCGGCGATCGGTTCGCTGATGCCCACCACCACAGTGTTGAGATCGAGAACGCCCGCCTCCCGCAGAGCCTCTTCATCGGTGCAGTCGAGGGCTCGGGCCTCGATGGCCGGATCGACCTGGCGCAAGGCATCGATGGCGCGCTGGTCCCTGTCGATCGCCAGCACCTCGGCGCCGCAGCGCACCAGTTCCTTGCAGACAGCTGTGCCGAAACGCCCCACGCCGATCACCGCGAAACTGTCCGGTGCGGCCGTTCCGGCTCCCTGCCAGCGCCACCAGTTGGTCATCGAGGCTCATCCGCTTGCGCGGCCATTCTGTGACCCGCACCCACCGGGCAAAAAAAATCCCGCCGCAGGCGGGAGTGAACCGGCAGGGAAAACCAGCCGATGGGCCGTCGCCGATCAGGCTGGCTGGTTTCTCACTTGTTGGGCTGGGGGGTCATGCGCAGGTAGGGCTTGATCTCGGTGACACCCTTGGGGAACTTGACGCGGGCGTCTTCGGTGGCGATCGAGGGAACCACCACGCAGTCTTCGCCGTCTTTCCAGTTCACCGGGGTAGCCACCTGGTGGTGGTCGGTGAGCTGCAGGGAATCGATCACCCGCAGGATCTCGTCGAAGTTGCGGCCGGTGCTGGCGGGGTAGGTGATCTGCAGGCGCAGCTTCTTGTTCGGATCGATGATGAAGACCGAGCGCACCGTCAGGTTGTTGAGGGCGTTCGGATGGATCATCCCGTAGAGATCGCTCACCGACTTGTCGGCGTCGGCCAGGATCGGGTAGTCGACCGTGGTGCTCTGGGTTTCGTTGATGTCACCGATCCAGCCCTTGTGGCTTTCAGCGGAATCCACGCTCAGGGCAATCGTTTTGACGTTGCGCTTCTCCCATTCGGGGCGCAGGCGTGACACCTCGCCGAGTTCGGTGGTGCACACCGGGGTGTAGTCGGCGGGGTGAGAGAAGAGCACCACCCAGCTGTCGCCGGCGAAGTCGTAGAGGTTGATCGGACCCAGCTGGGAGTCCTGGGTGAAATCGGGAACGGTGTCGCCGAGTTGCAGCGTCATGGAAAAAAGCGTGTTGGGAGAGAGGAAAGGGGGCGTGGCGGGAAGGGGCGTCCTTCCGCGGCCGCATCCCGGGCCTGAGCCACGTTAGGCATCGAGGGGGCTAGATCCCGAACTGCCTGCAGATCAGCCAGGGGACCAGCAGGGTCATGGTCAGGGTGAGTGGTAGGCCGTAGCGGGCCACATCGAGGAAGCGGTAGCGGCCGGGGCCGAAGACCATCAGGTTGGTCTGGTAGCCCACGGGGCTGAGGAAGCTCTGGCTGGCGCCGAAGAGCACGGTGAAGATGAAGCCCATGGGCTGCTGCCCCAGGCCCTGGGCCAGCTGGGCCGCGATCGGGATCACCAGCGCCACCGTGGCGGCATTGCTCATCACCTCGGTGAGCAGGGTGGTGAACAGGAACACCATCACCAGCGCCCAGAACACAGGCCATCCCTTCACCATCAGCAGCATCGCCTTGGCGATGGCCTCCGCCAGGCCGGTTTTCTCCAGGGCCACGCTGAAGCTCGCCAGCGAGCCCAGCAGCAGGATCACATCCAGCCGGATCGAGCGCTGCAGGTCGCCTGGCCGCAGGCAGCCACTGGCCACCATGGCCACCGTTCCCAGCAGCACCGAAGCCACCAGCGGCAGCAGTTTGAAGGTGGGCAGCAGGATCGCTAGCAGGGCGATCACCATGGCGACCCCCTTGCGGCTGGCCGTGGGGAGGTCTTTTTCCAGCTGCTCGAGCACCACCAGGTCGTTGTTGGCTTGCAGGCCGCGGATCGCATCGCGGGGCGCCTGCAGCAGCACCACGTCGCCATCGCGCAGCACGATTCGGCCCAGCCGTTCGCGCAGCACTTCGTTGCCGCGGCGCAGGGCGAGCACCGTGGCGTTGTAGCGCTGGCGGAAGCGCAGATCCCGCAGGGATTCACCGGCCAGGGTGGAGCCTGCGGGCAGCAGCACCTCCACGGTGCGTTGACTGGCCGCGTCGACGGCCTCGATCTCGCCGTCTTCGAGCTTTGCCGGCGCCAGCGTGACCATCCGCTCCTGCTGCAGGCGCAGCAGATCCTCGCGACCGCACCTCAGCAGCAGGCGGTCGTGTTCAACCAGTGGCATGTCCGCCAGGGGGGGCAGAAAGCGCTCGCTGGCGCGGTGCAGCTCCAGCACGTCGAGATCGAAGCGCCGCTGCAGGCGGCTGTCGTGCAGCGATCGGCCCAGCAGTTCCGAGTTCCTGGGGATCAGGACCTCGGTGAGGTAACCGCTGCGGGCCATCCCGCCCATCAGGTCGTCCTCGTCGACCCCACGATTGGGCAGGAAGCGGTCGGCCAGCACCACCATCATGGCTCCGCCCACCAGCCACACTCCCAGGCCGATGCCGGTGAAGCTGAACAGGTCGAACTCGCCGTAGCCAAGCTTTTTGCTGACATCGCTGGCCAGCAGGTTCACCGAACTGCCCAGCAGCGTGAGGGTGCCCCCCAGCACCGTGGCGAAGGAGAGCGGCAGCAACACCTTCGAAGGGGCGATCCGGTGCCGGTGGCACCAGCCCTCGATCACGGGCAGCAGAGTGGCCACGATCGGGGTGTTGGGGATGAAGCCTGAGACAGGGCCCACCACAGCCACCATCAGGGTGATCATCCGTTTGGGGCTGCGCACCGCATTGGAGCCGATCAGGGCCCGCAGGCGGTCGAGGGCCCCGGAGCGGAACAGGCCGGCCGAGAGGGCAAACAGGCCCATCAGGGTGACCAGGGCCGTGCTGCCGAAGCCCTCCACGGCCTCGGCTGGCTTGAGCACACCGGTGGCCATCAACAGGCTGGCCGCCAGCAGACCAGTGAGCTCGGGAGCGAGCCAGCCGCTGATGAACAGCACAATCGCCAGGGCCAGCACCAGCAGGGTGATCAGGGCCTGGGGCTGGAGGGCGGCCTGAAGCAGGTCGTCCATGGACGCAATCCCTACGTGGATTGTGGCCAATCTTGCAGCATGTCGCGCAGGTGCTGCAATCCCAGTCCTGCCGTTGCGGAAATGAACACCACGTCGGCGTCGAATGAGCGGGCCTGCTCCAGGGCGGTGGCGGGGCAGCGATCGATCTGATTGGCCACCAGGCGGCGGGGGGCATGGCTGCCGAGGGAATCGAGGATGGTGTGAACCGTTCTGAGCTGCACGGGCCAGGCCGGATCGGCCAGATCCACCACGATCAGCAACCCGTCGGCCTCGAGGGTTTCCTCCAGGGTGGAGCGGAAGGCTTCCACCAGCGGCGGCGGCAATTCGCGAATGAACCCCACCGTGTCTGTGAGCAACAGGCGCCGCACCGCTCCGCTGCCATCGGGCAGATCCAGCCGGCGTGTGGTGGGATCGAGGGTGGCGAACAGCTTGTTCTCCGCCAGGACCTCCTCCCCGGCCACTGGCTGGGTCAGGGCGTTGAGCAGTGAGCTCTTGCCCGCATTGGTGTATCCCACCAGGGCCAACCGCTTCAGCCCACCTCGGCCCTGACGCAGGCGAGCCCGGTGCTCCCCCAGCCGCTCCACGTCGCGCTGCAGCCGCTCGATCCGGCGGGCAATGGCGCGGCGGTCCTTCTCCAGCTGGGTCTCGCCCGGTCCGCGAGTACCGATGCCGCCCCCCTGGCGCGAGAGGCTGAGGCCCCGTCCGCTCAGCCGAGGCAGGCGATAGCGCAGCTGGGCCAGTTCCACCTGCAGGCGCCCGGCGCTGCTGGCGGCCCGCTGGGCGAAAATGTCGAGGATCAGCTCGCTGCGGTCGCTCACCGGCAGGTCCAGCAGGCGCTCCAGGTTGCGGGCCTGTACCGGCGTCAGTTCACGGTCGGTCACCACCAGGGTGGCCCCGAGCCGGCGGGCCTCCAGCGCCGCTTCGCGCAGCTTTCCTTCGCCCCAGAGGGTGTGGGGGGCGGCCTGCTGGCGCTTCTGGCGCACCACCCCCACCGGCAGACCACCGGCGCTGCGCACCAGCCCTTCGAGCTCGGCGATGTCGCGCTGGCTCTCGCTCTCCTCGCCGCTGACCAGAGCCAGCAGCATCACCTGCTCCGGCCCCTGCCGGGTCTGGTTGATCGCCCCGGCCGCTTCCAGCTCGCTGGCCTCGGCGGGGTTGATACCAGGATCACAGAGGTCGGCGAGCTCGCCTTCCAGCCGGCAGGTCCAAGGCTGGGCTTCATCGCGGCTGAGCCCGTAGACGGCGGCGGGCCAGCGTCCACCGGAGCGGGCACGGTCGCTGAAGCGCAGCCAGAACAGGGGCTGCAGGTCCATGCCCACCAGGGCGTCGCTGCCAACGGGCTCCAGCGACTGACCACGGCCGATGCAGCTGAGCAGCCGTAGATCCTGGCCCTGACGCCGCTCAGAGCCAGGCAGGCGCTCGATCAACCGGCCCGATTGCTCCAGGGGACCTACCCACAGCAAGCGGCAGAGGCCGCGGCCATCCACCACCAGGCTGAGGGGCAGCTCCAGCTCCCGGGCCTCGGCCGCCAGCCGCTGCAGCCCCAGCAGGTCGGCGCCCCCTTGCTCCGGGTGGCGCCGCTGGGCCAGGCGCTCCAACCGCCGTTTCTGGGCGGGCCGCAGCCCTGTGACACGGCCGGCGAGGACGGACTGTTTCAATGGCGCCGGATCAGCAGGCAGGTGATTCCGGCTGCCCTGGCACCCGCCAAATCCTCCGGGCTGTCGCCCACATGCCAGACCTGCTCGGGCCGGAGTTCCAGGCCTTCGAGGGCCAGCTCGAAGGGCTTCGGGCTGGGTTTGGCCGCACCGGCCGCACTCGAGACCACCACCAGCTCCAGAAGCTGCGCCAGGCCGAGGGCTTCAAGTAGCCCGTGCAGGCGCTGGTCGAAGTTGCTCACCACCGCCAGGCGCAGGCCAGCCCCGTGCCAGCGGCCGATGGGGCCGATCACATCGGGATACACCCGCCAGAGATCCGGCTCGGCAAAGCGCTCGAACAGCTCGAGAGCCAGCTGTGGGGGAAGTTCAAGCTCTCCCAGGTTGCCGCCGGTTGAGCGCAACGTGTCCTCGATGCGCTGGTGCCACCATTGCTGCTCGGCCGACAGCAGTTCCGGGCCCTCCAGGCCGGGGAAGGCCAGTGGCGGAGCCTGGCGCAGCACAGCGGGAAAAGCCTGATCGATCGCTTCCGGCTCCGCGATCACCCCGTGCCGCCGGGCCACATCCGCATAGGTGTGACCCACTGAGCGGCGCAGGCCGATCAACGTGCCCATGGCATCCAGCAGCAGCGCGGCGGGTGCTCCCGGGTTCAGGGACTCCCTCATCGAGGCACGTTCAGGGGGCGGCCGAGATCGCTCAACCAGCCCGCTGCCACCCTGAGCTGGTGCGGCAGGCCCGGAAGTCTTGAGAGGTAGGTGAGCTGACGGATCCGGTAGGCGGCGGGTCCCGCCAGGGTCAGGCCCAGGCCTGTGAGGCTGGCCTCTCCGATGCCCAGGCTGATCATCTCGCCCAGATCCTTCCAACGGAACGGCTGCAACGACTCACCCTCGAGCGAGCGCAGCAGGTTCTCCGCCAGGCAGTCAGCCTGCTGGAAGGCCACCTGGGCCGTGGCCGCCAGGGGCGCCCCATCGGCATCAGCGACGTGGGCCACATCACCGATCGCAAACACTCCGGGGGTCTGCTTCAGCTCAAGGGTCGATTCGCAGAGCAGGCGGCCCCGGTCATCGAGGCTGGCGGCAGGCTCGATCGGGGGCGGGGCCACCGTCACCCCAGCGGTCCAGATCACGCCATCCACCGGCAGTGTTTCGCGGCTGCTGCCCTCCCCCCCCGCCGTGAGGCTCAACTCCAGACGGCCAGGCTCCAGGGCCAGCACCCGGGTGTGGGTGCGCAGGCGGATGTCGCGGCGCAGCAGCGCCGAGCGGGCCTGCTCGCGGTTGAAGGCCCGGGCCTGGGGCAGCAGATCGGTGCCCTGCTCGATCAGTTCGATCACGGTGCTGCCCTGGAGCAGATCGGCCAGCTTGCAGGCCAGCTCCACCCCGCTCGGTCCGGCTCCCACCAGCGCCAGCCGCTGCAGGGGCCTGGGGTGGCTGCGCAGGTGCTGAACCAGCTCCTGCAGATGCTCCACGTCGGCAAGGCTGCGGAAGGGGATGGCCAACTCCTCCACCCCGGGAATGCCGTAGCTGGTGCCGCGGCTGCCGGTGGCGATCACCAGGCGCGAATAGGCCAGCTGCCGACCCTGCTCGGTGTAGACACAGCCGGCGCTGGCATCGATGCGGCTGATCCGGTCCTGCAGCCAGGCCACTCCCCGGCTGGCCAGCAGGGTGTCGTAGCGGGGGGCCACTTCCCAGCCGCGCAATTCCTCCGAGAGCAGCTCGTAAAGCAGGGGCAGGAACAGGAACCGCTGCTGAGGCTCCACCAGCAGAATCGGCGGGTGATGGCGCTGGGAAGCCAGGGCCAGGGCGGTGTACAGACCGCCGAAGCCGCCGCCGGCAATCAGCACCGGCCTGATGGGGCCGGACGCCTGTGGGGGCGTGTTGGCCGGGCTCCTGCTGGGCTCCTCCATGGGCGAAAGGCCTTGCCGTCTGGGGTTGATCAAACCCTAACCAGCGGTGTTGCCCCGGAGGAGATGATGGAGGCCATGATCAGCCTCACCACGACCCCGTTGCCGACGGATCGGCTGGGCCGGACTGTCGAGCCGGAACCGGCCCTGCGCCTTCTGGAGCCCCTTGATGCCGCTGGGCAACTGGCCTGGGGTTACGAAACCTTCGGCGAGGGGTTCGCGCTCACCACCAGTTTCGGGATCCAGTCGGCGGTGCTGCTGCACATGGCCAGCCGCCTCAGCGAGAGGATCCCCGTGCTCTGGGTGGACACGGGCTACCTGCCCAGCGAGACCTACCTCTATGCCGACAGGCTCTGCACCGCCCTCAATCTGAATCTCAAGGTGGCGCAGGCGGATCTCTCCCCGGCCCGGATGGAGGCGCTCTACGGCCGCCTCTGGGAAACCGGTGGGGTGGAAGACCTTCAGACTTACCACCGCCTGCGCAAGGTGGAGCCCCTGGATCGGCTCTTCCAGGAGCTGGGTGTGCATTGCTGGGCCAGTGGGGTGCGCGGTGGCCAGACCGATCACCGCGGCGCCATGGCCCCCCTCGATGGGGTGCGCGGGCGCTGGTCGCTTCGACCCCTGCTCTCCTGGGGGCCTCGCCAGGTCTTCTATTACATGGAGAGCCATGCCCTGCCCCAGCACCCGCTGTTCGAGCAGGGCTACTCCAGCGTGGGCGACTGGCATTCCAGCCGACCTGACGATGGTGACGGCCGCGCCAGCCGCTTCGGGGGGCTGAAGCAGGAATGCGGCATCCATCTGCCGGGAGTGATGGGCGAGGGCATCTGAGCCGTGGGAGCCGGCGACCTCTGGTTGCTGATCGGCAACAGCCGCTGGCACTGGGTTGAGGCGTTGGCGGAGGCGGCCTCCGACCCAGGATCCCCGGTCCTGCGTTTCAGCCACAGCCCGCCACCTCCTGATCCCGCCCTGCTGCCGTGGGAGCGGCTGCGGGCCTGGGCGGCCGTGGGCCCGGTGCCCTTTCAGGGCAGAGAAAACACCTGTCAGCTCGCGCCGATGGAGGGCCGGCGCCTGCAGCTCGAGCAGGTGCCCCTGCAGCAGCTGCCGCCCTGGTTGGGCATCGATCGTGCTCTGGTGGGCTGGCAGGCCTGGCAGCGCCAGGGCCGGCTGGGGAGAGGGGCTGTGCTGGTGGCCGATGCGGGCACGGCGCTCAGCCTCACCCGGATCGGGGCGACGGGCGCCTTCGCAGGGGGGAGGCTGCAGCCCGGAGTGAGCACCCAGCTGAGCTGCCTGGGGCGGGCCACGGAGCTGCTGCCGCTGCTGGTGCCCGGACCTGAGGGGTTGGATCGTCTCGCCGAGGCGATCGACCCCTGGCCGATCGAGACGGAGCAGGCCATGCGGGTGGGGTGCCTGCTGGGCCTGGCGGCTGCAGTGGCCCAGGCCTGGCGCGACCTGCAACCGCTGGAGCCCACCGCGCTCTGGCTCACCGGCGGCGACGCCCCGAGTCTCGCCCCGCTGCTGCGTCGGGAGCAGGTGCCCTTCAAGCTGGCACCGGAGCTGGCGCTGGAGGCGCTGGTGGCACTCAGTTCAGACCCAGATCCGAGAGGATCTGCTGGGCCATCTCCTCGGCCTTGACCTTCCAGTAGATGAGCTCCAGCTTCCCCTCCGGGTCGACCACGAAGGTGTGGCGCATCATGCCCATGTACTCACGGCCCATGAACTTCTTCAGCCCATAGCTGTCGTAGGCCGCGGCCACCTCACAGGGCTCGGGATCACTGAGCAGGGTGAAGGGCAGCTGGTACTTCGCGATGAACTTGGTGTGGCTGCCGGCTTCGTCCTTGCTGATGCCCAGCACCTTGATGCCGTGCTGCTCGAAGCTGGCCCACTGATCGCGGAATCCGCAGGCTTCCTTGGTGCAGCCTGGGGTGTCGTCCTTGGGATAAAAGTAAAGAACGACTCGCGTTCCACGCAGGTCGGCCAGCGAAACGGATGTGCCGTTCTGGTCGGGAAGGGTGAAGGTGGGGGCCGGATCTCCGATCTGCAGCGTCATGGTTCGACGATTGCCAGGGTTGACCCTAGGTCGCCGGTAGGGTCAGACGTCCTCCCGAAGCCTGATGGCCCTCGCCCTTCGCCTCGGCCTCTCCACCCTGCTGGCGCTGATCGGCGTCGCCGGTCTGGTCCAGCTCACCCTGCAGCCGCCCCTGGCCAGCCGCCCGGGAACTTCGGCGGCCGTTGTGCTGGCCGATCTCGAAGCCCAGGAGGCCCTGTTGGATCAGCGTCAGCAGGCGGCGCTGCTGCTCAACCGCTTCGTGGGGGCCCAGATCACCCGTTACTTCTGGGGTGGCTTCAGCGGCTACCTCGATGTGCTGGGCATCGAAGCCCCCCAGGACATGAAGGCTGAACTGAAGGTGGAGGACCAGAGCGCCCAGCTCAGGCTCATCCCCCGAACGGGCAAGGAGACCTATGTGGCGCGGGTGGAGGCCATCGAAAGTGTGCCGCGAGGGGTGGTCTGCCGCGGAGAGGGCACGCCGGGAGCCTTCTCTTTTCAGTCCGACCGCCTCGGTTGCCCGCCGGGATGGCGGACTCTCGGGAGCCCCAAGCGCCTTCGCCCCACCAGCTGAGGGCTCAAAGGGGGTGGGCCAGCCCAAGGTCTGTCTCCATTCACTTTCAAGATGTTGGCAAGTGCAACTCAGCTGACTAAGTTGAAAGAGATGTTCCTTCGCCTTCCCGTGCTGAAGCGTCTTGCCGCTGGCCTCCTTGCTGGAGCCGCTTTCTCAGCCACAGCCCTGCCCGCTTCGGCAGCTGTGGACAATGATCTCCCTGTTCGTTGGAACACCGGCGGTGCCGTGTGGTCCACCAACCTGGATGCCTTCAAAACGTTCATCGAAGACGGTGATGTGACCGATCGCGGTCTCGCCGGCGGGATCTCTCGCTCCGGCTGGACTGCCAGCGAACTGCGCACCGGTCTGGCCAAGAGCTACAGCGTCGATGTGGTGGGCGTGACCCGCTTCCTCTATTCCGACGCCGGTGTCAAGTTCCTCAAGAACCAGACCCGCAGCTACTTCCCCTACTGGTCGATGTCGACCTACGCCGTTCAGGGTCTGCGTGGCGCGATCATCGCCGACGCCGCCGATGGTTCCATCTCCTCGGCCGGCATCATGGCCGCCCTGCCCACCGACTTCCGTCTGGCTGACACCTGCGGCACTTACGACGGCAAGCAGAACATCTGCGCCGAAGGCAAGTGCCAGGGAGAAGCCCAGTGCACCTCCCTGCTCTCCTGGTACGTCTTCCTGCCGGCCTGCATTCAGGCCAACCAGATGATGGACCCCGTGGCTGAAGTGCGTACCGCTCCCGCTCCCGCTCCTGTCTTCACCCCCCAGAACGAGCCCATCCGCGGCCTCTGGTGACACCGGGCCACTGGCTGAGGCCAGAAGCCCTTTCAGCGAACCCCGGCAGTGCCGGGGTTTTTTTATGGGTGCGCTCCGGCTGGCTCAGCCTGCCGGGATCATCTGCGGTGGGCGATCAGGCGATGGTGGAGCAGGCGCTGGGGAAGCTGCCCTCGGAGCTGACCACGGAACCCTGCTTCCACCGTGGCGATCTCAACGGGGTTCAACACGGTTTCCAGCCGGTTTCGGTAGGCCGCACCGGGGCTGAACCAGCGCTGGTAGGCACTCTCGTTCAGGTCCAGGGTGAGTGACTCCTGCCAGCTCTCCTGTTCCACCTGCCAGTTCATGGCTTCCAGGGCTCCCGTCAGCTCGGTCGGGGTTGGCTGCGCTGTCAGCCAGGTGTCCTCTTCGAAGCTGACGCGTTGCAGCAGCTCAAGCAGGGTCTTGTCAGCCAGAGCAGTCTCTGAGGCGCCAGGCCTGGCCAGCAGTTCCGCCAGCGCCCCGGCGGGACCCAGCAGCGGTCCACTCAGCAGCAGGCGCCACTGCGCCCTTGGGCTGGCCAGCTGATCGAGTTCCTTCAGCCACCGCTGCCACAGCTCTGGCGCGAGTCCCTGGAAGGGCGAGCGGCCCACCAGCCACTCAAAGCGCTCGCCGGGTTCCATCGCTTTGCTCAGGTTCCCAGGCCTGGTCGGATCCAAAGGCTGCAGCCGCGGGCTGCGCAGGCTGTCGAGCAGCTGGCACTGGGCCTGCAGGCGCTCCTGATCCGCTGCGGTATCAACGGTGATCAGTACGCCCCCCTCCGGGCAGTTCTCCAGGGGATCCAGGGCCCAGAGCAGGGACCTGGCCGCCAGGATCAGTGTCCGGTCCTGTCGCCGCCAGTTGGCCCCCTGCCAGAAGCGCTGGCGCAGCTGATCGAGCCGCTCTCCCTCCGCGGCGGCCTGGCGCTGCAGCCAGCGCTCCAGCTCCGCGTCGTCGGGTCCGCTGCTGAGCAGGGGGCCGGAGTCGGCTGCGCTCTCGGCGGCGGCAGCCAGCAGGGCGGCACGCCGCCGCTGCAGCCGGCCCTGCAGGCCCCCCTCCCAGCCGAGGCGACCAGGTAACCAGAACACCTCCCCCTGCAGGGCGGCCGGGAGGTAGGTCTGGGCCACCCAGTGCTCGGCGTAGGCATGGGGGTAGCGATAGCCCACCCCATCGCCGAAGGCCGCCCCATCGCGGTTGGCGTCGCGCAGGTGGGAGGGCACCTCCTGGCGGTTGGTGGCCCGCACGCTCTTGAGGGCGTCAAAGAACCCCAGCAGGCTGTTGCTCTTCTCGGCACCCGCCAGGTAGAGGGCGGCCTGGGCCAGGGGATACAGCCCCTCCGGCAGTCCCACCCGCTCGAAGGCCGCCGCACAGGCTTCCACCACCACCATCGCCTGGGGATCGGCCAGACCGATATCTTCCCCGGCGGAGATCAGCATGCGCCGGAAGATGAAGCGCGGATTCTCACCGGCCTCCACCATCCGCGCCAGCCAGAACAGGGCGGCATCGGGGTCGGAACCCCTGAGCGACTTGATGAAGGCGCTGATCGTGTCGAAATGGGCATCCCCCTGCTTGTCGTAGAGCACGGCCCGCTGCTGGATCGATTGCTCGGCGATCTCCAGGTCGATCCGGATCACCCCGCTGGCATCGGCGGCGCTGCTCTCCACCGCCAGCTCCAGGGCGTTGAGCAGGCTGCGGGCGTCACCGCCGGCCACATCCAGCAGGTGATCGGCAGCCTCGGGGGTCAGCTCCACCGGCCGGCCGCCATAGCCGCGCTCCCCGTCGGCGAGGGCCCGCTCCAGCAGCACCCTCAGATCACGGGGCTCGAGGGGTTGCAGGCGGAACAGCCGCGAGCGGCTCACGAGGGCCTTGTTGACCTCGAAGTAGGGGTTCTCGGTGGTGGCGCCGATCAGGGTCACGGTGCCGTTCTCCACCCAGGGCAGCAGGGCGTCCTGCTGGGCCACGTTGAAGCGATGAACCTCATCGATGAACAGCAGGGTGCGCAGGCCGTGGCGCTCCAGCCGCTGACGTGCCGCCTCCACCTCGACCCGCAGGTCCTTGACCCCAGCCAACACCGCATTGAGGCTGGTGAAATGGGCACGCGTGCTGCTGGCGATGATGCGCGCCAGGGTGGTCTTGCCCACCCCCGGCGGGCCGTGCAGGATCAGGTTGCCCACCCGATCGGCGCGGATCGCCCGCCGCAGCAGCCGCCCGGGGCCCAGGATCTCCGCCTGGCCGACGAACTCTTCGAGGCTACGGGGGCGCAGGCGATCGGCGAGGGGGGCAAGCGCCCGGCGGTGGATCTCCCCCTGATGGCTGAACAGATCGCTCAAAAAGAGTGTGGCGGGATGAGGACAATCCTGGGATCAACCCTCACAAGCTGCAGCTGGAGGCTCGTGCCTGCAGAATCGGGCAACTCTTGTCCTCGTGCGTGAAGCGTTCCTGTCTGGTGGTCCCGGCCGCAATCAGTCTGCTGGCGGCTGGTCTCAGTGGCTGCGGCGATCCCCCCAATCCGCCGCCCAGGCAGGTCCAGGTCAAGACCGAACCGGTCGCTCAGGCCCGCTTCAGCGATGACGTCGACACGATCAGCACCCTTGAGGCTCTCAGCGTGGTGGAGCTGGCGGCCCAGGCCGGCGGCCGCATCGAGCGCCTGCTGGTGCGTCAGGGCGATGTGGTGCGACAGGGCCAACTGCTGATGGTGCTCGATCAGGTGCAGGTGCGTGCCGATGTGGCCAGTCTGCGCGCCCAGCTGGAGAAGGACGAGCTCAATTACAAGCGCTTCGAGTTCCTGGTGCGCCAGGGTGCCGCCAGCGCCCTGCAGCGCGACCAGTTTCGGGCCCAGTTCGTCCAGTCGAGGGAGGCCCTGCGGGCCCGAGAGGCCGATCTGGCCTTTCGCGACCTGCGCTCCCCCAGCGATGGGGTGATCAGTGATCTGCAGGTGAAGGTGGGCGATGTGATCAGTGCCGGGGATCCCTTCACCAAGGTGGTGCGCAACGACCGCCTCACCGCCCGCATCGACGTTCCCGGCGTGCTGACCGCTCGGGTGAGGCCCGGTTTGCCCGTGACTCTGCAGGAGCCTCAGTCCCCGAGGGTGCTGGCCCGCGGCGTGGTCAGCTCGGTGGATCCGGTCGTCAATGCCGGCAACCAGGCCTTGCTGGTGAAGGCCGAATTCAACAATCCCACCGGCGCCCTGCGCAGCGGCCTGCGCTTGCGCACCCGGGTCCAGCTCGATGCGGCCGATCTGCCCTCGGTGCCCTTCGCCGCCGTCACCCAGACGGCTGGCCAGAGCTTCGTGTTCGCCCTCGGCACCCTGCAGGATCTGGAGAAGAACCCCGGCAAGGCTTCTCTGGATCAGTTGCGCCAGTTGCCCCCGGGCACCAGCTTCGCCCTGCAGCTACCGGTTCAGCTCGGCTCCCTGCAGAACAATCGCTATCCCGTTTTGAGTGGTGTTTCTCTCGGTCAACGTGTGATCACCACCAATCTGCTCACCCTTCGTCACGGCACTCCCGTGACGCTGAAGTAGGAGCAGTCGATGTCTGCGTCCGATAACTTCATCACCCGTCCGGTTCTGACCGTTGTCTGCAGTCTGCTGATCGTGATCGGTGGTCTGATCTCGATTCCGTTGCTGCCGGTTGAAAATCTTCCCGACATCGCACCCCCCACGGTGACGGTGAATGCCCTCTACAACGGTGCCGATGCGATTTCCGTCGAGGAGGGTGTCACCAATGTGCTGGAGCAGCAGATCAACGGGGTGGAGAACATGGATTTCATCACCTCTTCCAGTGCAGCCTCCGGCACAAGTTCCATCACCGTGTCATTTGCCAGTGGCACCGACGGTGACATCAATCAGGTGAATGTCCAGAACCGGGTAGCCCTGGCCCAACCCCAGCTTCCGGAGGAAGTGCGGCAATCAGGTGTTGTGGTGAATAAAGCCTCCAATTCCATCCTTCTTGTTTACAACTTCGGCAGTGAGGACGCTAATAAGCCGTACAGTACGGAGTTCATCAGTGGTCTGCTAGATCAGACCCTGCTTGACAAGATCAAGCGCGTCAAGGGGGTCGGAAATGTCACCATAGCCGGCCAAACGCTCGCCTTTCGCCTCTGGCTCGATCCTGATCGTCTGGCTGCCAATCGGCTCAGCTCTGCCGATGTGGTGAATGCTCTGCGCAGCCAAAGCCGACTTGTTCCGGCTGGGCAGGTGGGAGGCGAACCGGCCCCCAAGGGGCAGAAGTTCACCTTCACGGTGCAGTTGCAGGGAAGGTTGCGCAGCTCCGAGGAATTCTCCAACCTGATCCTGCGCAGCACCGGGGATGGCGGTCTAGTGCGGCTGCGGGATGTGGGTCGTGTGGAGCTGGGAGCTGAAAGCTACGTTTCCAATGCCACTGATCTGCGGGCCGTTCCCTCCGTGGGTCTGCTGGTGTATCAGTTGAGCGGCAGCAACGCTCTGGAAGTGTCCCGGGGTGTGCAGGAGGTGCTGGAGGAGTTCAGCAGCACGATTCCTCCAGGGATCAAGATTGAGAAGATCTACGACGTCACCGACTTCATCAATGCCTCGATCAAGGGAGTCACCAACTCCCTGCGCGATGCCGTGGTCCTTGTGGTGCTGATTCTGTTCCTGTTCCTTCAGAACTGGAAGGCCACCCTGGTGCCCGGCATCGCCATCCCGGTGGCCCTGGTGGGCACATTCATGTTCGTGAAGGTCGCCGGTTTCTCGCTCAACCAGCTCACTCTCTTCGGCCTGGTGCTGGCCACGGGGCTGGTGGTGGATGACGCCATCACCGTGATCGAGGACACCTCCTCGAAGAAGGCCCAAGGGATGACGGCCTTGCAGGCAGCCAAGAGCACGATGAACGAGCTGTTCGGTGCCGTGATCGCCACCTCGCTGGTGCTGTTTGCGGTGTTTCTGCCGGTGCTCTTCTTTCCAGGAGCCACGGGCACGATCTACAAGCAGTTCGCCGCCACGATCATCTTTTCGGTGGCGATCTCCACCTTCAATGCGCTCACCTTCTCGCCGATGCTCTCGGCCCTTCTGCTGGCCCGAGAAGGTGATCCCCCGGGACGGCGCACCTACGCCATCGCCGGCACATCCATCGGTTTCATCTATGGGGTGCTCGTGAGCGGCGGCGGCATCCTTGTGGTGCTCGGCTTCCTGGTGGCGGGGCTTTTGATGGGCTACCTGCTGGGGCTGATCACGCGCCTCCCCCTGCGGTTGCCGGTCACGGCGGCGGCGGCGGTGCTTGGCCTGGTGCTGGGTGGAGTGGCCCGGCCACTGGCGGTGGTGATCTTCGCCTTGATCGGTCTGGCCCTGGGCTTCTTCCTTGAACCGATCTTTACGCGCTTCAACAGGTTCTACGCCTCCGGAGAGCGGGGCTACCGGAAGGGCCTCGGCTGGGTGCTCAGCCACCGGATTCTGATCATGGGGGTGCTGGTGGGAGGTATCGCCCTCACCGGTGTGGCCTTCACCTCCATCCCCTCGGGTTTCGTGCCGATCGAGGATCAGGGTTATGCCATCGGCTTCGTTCAGGCCCCCGATGGGGTCTCAGAGCAGAACACCCGGGCCATCAACAAACAGGTGGCCGAAATCCTGCGCAGCGAGAAGGACATCAGCAACGCCCTGCTGATCAGTGGTTTCAGCCTGGATGGAAATGCGCCCAACAGGGGTCTCTTTTTCTTCGGCACACGGAACTGGGCCGATCGCCCCGATGCCGACCAGTACATGGCCGCCATCGTCGAGCGGCTGAACCGCAAGATGGCGGCGATCGACGGGGCCAGGATCTTCGTGGTCGAGCCGCCCGCCATTCCCGGCTACGGCACCTCCGGCGGGTTCGAATTCCAGCTGCTGGATCAGAGCGGTGGAGCCCTCAGCCTTCCCGACTTCTTCACCAGTGCCAATCAGCTCATCGCCAAGGCCATGCCCACGGGGATCTTCGAGCGGGTCTTCACCCAGTTCACGCCTGAATCCCCCCAGCTCAAGGTGAGTGTGAACCGCGACCAGCTGGCCGCTCTCGATGTGGACTATGGCCAGGCGATGCAGACCTTCAGCTTCTACTTCGGCGGCGCCTACATCAACGACACCTTCCAGGAGGGCAAGATCCGCCGGGTCTATGTGCAGGCCGATGCTCCGTTCCGGGCCACGCCAGAGCAACTGAAGGCCCTGTTTGTGAGCAATCGCCTTGGTGAGCCGGTGCCTCTGGCGGAGGTGTTCACCGTGGAGCCGGCCACAGGTCCAGCGGTGATTCCTCACTTCAATCTGTTCCGCTCCATCAAGGTTGAGGGCTCCCCGGCGCCGGGTCGAAGCTCCGGAGAGGCGATCAAGGGCATGCAGGACACCTTCTCCCAGCTCGGGATCAATGGCCTCAACTTCGACTGGACCGGCCTCTCCCGGGAGGAGGTCAAGGCAGGGGCCCTGGCTGTCGTGATCTTCGCCTTCGGAATTCTTGTGGTGTATCTGGTTCTCGCCGCTCAGTACGAGAGCTACGTCGACCCGCTGATCATCCTGATGACGGTTCCCACCGCGATGCTGGGAGCTCTGGCCTTTCTGGCCGCACGCGGCGAAGTGCTCAACATCTACGCTCAGGTCGGTCTGGTGATGCTGATCGGCCTGGCCGCCAAGAACGGCATCCTGATCGTGGATCTGGCCAATCAGCGCATGGCCGAAGGAGCCTCGGCCATCCAGGCCGCACGTGAGGCGGCCGAATCCCGCCTGCGGCCGATTCTGATGACGGCCATCTCCTCCCTGTTCGGCTTCCTGCCCCTGGTGCTGGCCAATGGAGCCGGTGCCCGCAGCCAGGCCTCCCTCGGTACCGTGGTGTTCGGCGGCCTGATGGTGGCCACCGTGCTTTCGCTGTTCGTGGTGCCGGTCTTCTACGTCGTCATCAAGCAGCTGGGCAGTACTGGGGCGGCGACCCCTCCTGAACTTCCCGCTTCCTCGCCCTGATGGCCGCTGAGCCCCAGCCCCTCAATGGACGGCGCATCGTGCTCACTGGGCTGGTGGGTGCTGGCCTCGGCCTGGCCGTGAGCGTGTTTCTGCAGACCGTGGTGCGCAACACGCCGGTCTCGGTGACGTCCTACGCGGTCTTCTGGTTCCGGATCCTGCTGGCCTCCTTCGGTGGACTGGGGGGCATGGCGATCGAAACCGTGCGTCAGCTGCAGGTCACTAATCCGGATCCGGCGTATCGCCAGCCACGAGGCAAAAGCGCTGGACGCAGGAATAGCTCCTGAAGGGGACTTTCTGCGTGGAGCCTGCAGGTGGCGCTCGACGCCCTCGGGGTCTTCACTTAGGTTTGCGCCAAATACTTCCTGCCAAGCCTGTCCCGATGCGGTTACGCCTGGCACCCCTCTCCCTCCTGCTGGCGGTGGCGATGGTGGGATGCTCCCGTCCGAAGTCTGCGGCCTTCACCCCACCGGCGGTACAGACTGTGGTGCTCGGTGAGGCCACCTTCACCCCCGGCATTCAGGTGGTGAGTGAGCTGGAGTCCCGCACCAGCGTCACCCTCAAGCCGGAAACCGATGGCAGGGTCGTGAAGATCGAGGTGAACCAGGGTGACCTTGTGCGCAAGGGCCAGGTGCTGTTCGTGCTCGACAACGTTCAGCCCACGGCGGCGTACGACGCCAGTAAGGCGGAGGCCCGCAAGGATCTGCTCAACGCCGAGCGCTACATCTTCCTGAATGATCAGGGGGCCGTGTCCACCAAGGAACGCGATTTCTACATCACCCAGGCCATCCAGAGCCGCGATCAGGCCCGAGCCTCGAAGGCCACCCTGGGGTACAGCTACATCCGGGCACCGTTCGATGGGGAGATCGGCGATCTGAGCTCGGTGAAGGTGGGCGATTTCGTCAAGACTGGCCAGGCGATCACCGGGATCGTGAGCAACAGCCTGCTGTGGACGAACATGGATGTGCCTGCCACGGTGGCCAACAGGGTGAAAACGGGCCAGCCCGTGCTGCTCACCACCCAGGAGACTCCTCCCTTCCGGGGTCAGGGCAAAGTGGTGTTCATCTCCCCCTACTACCGAACCCTCTCGGCCTCCAGCAGCAGCTCTCCGAACACTGTGCTGGTGAAGGCCGAATTCCCCAACCTCACCGGCAAGCTCAAGCCCGGTCAGAAGGTGACCAACCTCATCATCACCGAGGAGAAGCGTCAGCTGGCTCTGCCGGTGCAGGCTGTGCTGATGCAAGCGTCCCAACCGTTTGTGTACAAGATCTATCCGCTCTCGGAGGTGGCTCCGAAGATCCGGGAGTCGACACAGGTACCGGAGGAGATGAAGAGCAAGATCCTTTCCTTGCCCGGTGGAACACCGATCGTGGTACAGACGGCCGTGAAGGTTGGCAAACTTCAGGGCGATGTCTATCCGCTGCTCGATGGCCTCAAGCAGGGCGACAAGGTAGTGGTGAGCAACACGGCCCTGCTGCGCTCGGGGCTGCCGGTCCGGGATGAACCCGCCAACGACCTGATGGGGAACTGAGGCGCCCCGATGTCCTTCTCCGACAATTTCATCAAGCGGCCCGTCCTCACCACGGTCTGCAGCATTCTGATCGTGTTGGTGGGGATGATCAGCATCCCGGTGCTCGCCATCGAGAACCTGCCCAACATCGCTCCCCCCCTGATTCAGGTGGTGGCCAACTATGGGGGCGCCAACGCTGAGGTCACTGAAGTTGCAGTGACCAACCCCATCGAGCAGCAGATCGATGGTTCCCCAGGGGTTTCGTACATCGCTTCGAACACGACCCTCACCGGCAACAGCACGATCAACGTCTATTTCGATCAGGGCACTGACATCGACATCGATCAGGTGAACGTCCAGAACCGGGTAACTCTGGCGATGCCCCAGTTGCCGCAGCAGGTTCAGGCCACCGGCGTATCGGTGAAGCAGTCCACCCCCTCGATCCTCCTGGCCTATCAGGTGGGCTCCAGCGACGGGCAGTTCGATGCCCCCTATCTCAACGGTCTGATTTACTCCAACCTCTACTACCAGCTCAGCCGGGTTCCCGGTGTGGCCAATGTGAGCCTGCTGGGGGGGAGCAATCCCGCCTTCTGGCTGTTCCTGGATCCCAACAAGCTCACCACCAACGACATCACCGCCGATCAGGTGCTGAGTGCCGTGAGCAATCAGAACTTCGTGGCCGTCGGCGGACTCATCGGTGGACCTCCAGCCGGCGGCAATCAGGCTTTCACCTATCCCCTGAAGGTTCAGAACAACGGCAACCTCACCTCCATCGACCAGCTCAACAAGCTGATCCTGGGCAAATCACCCAACGGCAATCTGCTGCGTCTCGAGGATGTGGGCCGCGCCACCTATGGGTTCAACTCGTACAGCACCGCCGGCGTTGACAAGCACAATCACCCGGCGATTGTGGTGGCGGTGTTCCAGACGCCCGGCAGTAACGCCCTCGATGTCTCTGAGGGGGTGGTGAAGGTGATGAACGCGTTCGCTGCCGGCGCTCCCCCGGGCGTCACCGTGGGACTGATCTACAACATCGGTCAGTTCATCCAGTCGGCTGTCGAAGGGGTGATTGATGCCCTTGGACTGGCGATCGTGCTGGTGCTGCTGATTCTGTTCCTGTTCCTGCAGGACTGGCGAGCCACGATCGTGCCCAGCCTGGCCATTCCGATCTCGCTGGTGGGCACCATGGCCTTCGTGAACGTGTTCGGATTCTCGATCAATCAGCTCACTTTGCTGGGTCTGGTGCTGGCCACCGGACTGGTGGTGGACGACGCCATCGTGGTGATCGAGGCCGTGTCGGTGAACCTGGCGGCCGGCATGAAGCCGCGCCAGGCGGCCATGGAGTGCATGGGGGAACTCATCGGCGCCCTGATCTCCACCGCACTGGTGCTGATGGCCGTATTCGTGCCGGTGGCGTTCTACCCGGGCAGCATTGGCATCATCTACCGCCAGTTCGCGCTCACGATCGCCTTCGCGGTGGGGATCTCGGCCTTCAACGCCCTCACCTTCTCGCCGATGCTCTCCGGCCTGATCCTGCGCAGCAGCAAGCCGCCGCCGCCGCGCGGCTGGCCCTGGATCGTGGCCGGGGTCGTGGTGGGTCTGGCCTTCGGCCGCTTCAACGGTGTGGGCGGCTGGACCTATGTCCTCGGCGTGGTGCTTGGGGTGATCGGCGGCGCCAACCTGCCTTGGATCTTCGATCGCTTCAACGCCTTCTTCGATCGGCTTCAGAACGGATACGCGCGGCTGGTGGCCTTCCTGGTGGACAGCCGCAAGATCGTGATGCTCACCCTGGTGGGCGGCATCGTGGTCACCGGCTTCGCCTTCTCCGCCCTGCCCCAGGCCTTCATTCCCGACGAGGATCAGGGCTATGGCCTCGGCATCTTCCAGCTGCAGAACGGGGCCTCCCTGAGCCAGAGCCAGAAGATGGCCAGCCAGATCGCCAAGGTGCTCGATGAGGAAGAGGAGATCGTCGGCGCCACGGTGATCAGTGGCTATGGCTTCAATGGCGGCAGCCCCGACCAGGGAGCTTTCTTCTACGGCTTCAAGCCTCTGGACGAGCGCCAGTCGGCGGATCAGAAGGCACCGGCGATCATCGAGCGCCTCAACACCAAGCTCAAAACAATCAGCAGCGGCCTGGCCATTGCCGCGCAGCCTCCACCGGTGCCTGGCTTCTCCTCCCAGGGTGGCTTCGCCTTCCAGTTCAACGACCTCAGCAACGGGGGCTTCAGTTTCAGCGAGCTCGATGATCTGGCCAAACAGGTGGTGGCCAAGGGCAACGCCACCGGCTTCTTCGGATCGCTCTACACCCAGTTCATTCCCAGCGCCCCCGCCTTCGAGCTCAAGGTGGACCGCGACGCGCTCGGCACCCTGGATGTGGACTTCAAGCAGGCGATGACCACGATCGGGATCCTGGCGGGCAGCAACTTCGCCAACCTGACCTATCAGGCCGGCCAGGTGCGCAACATCTACGTGCAGGCGGATGCCGATCACCGCAGCACCCTGGAAGATGTGGAGGGCTACTACGTCCGCAACCGCAGCGGTGATCTTGTGCCTGTTTCTCAGTTCACCAGCGTGGAGCTCACCAGCGCCCCGCCGGTGATCAACCATTACAACCTTTACCGCTCGATCGTGATCCAGGGGGCCGAGGCGATCGGCAAGAGCTCGGGGCAGGCTCTCGAAAAGATCCAGGAGGTGTTCAAGGCCCAGAATTTCAACAACATCGCCTATGCCTTCACTGGGCTGGCGGCCCTGCAACTCTCGGCCGGTGCGTCAAGCATTCTCGTCTTTGGTTTCGGCATCCTGGTGGTGTACCTGGTGCTCTCGGCCCAGTACGAAAGCTATGTCACCCCGGTGATCATCCTGATGACCGTTCCTCTGGCCATGCTCGGTGCTCTTGTTTTCCTGGCCGCCCGATCGATCGACCTCAACATCTACGCCCAGGTAGGTCTGGTGACCCTGATCGGCCTGGCGGCCAAGAACGCCATCCTGATCGTGGAGGTTGCCGAGCAGAAACTCAAAGCAGGATCCAGTGCCACCGATGCCGCCATCGCTGCGGCCGAATCCCGCCTGCGGCCGATCCTGATGACGGCCATCGCGGCCCTTGCTGGTTTCTTCCCACTGGTGGTGGCCAGTGGTGCCGGTGCCCACAGCCAGCAGGCACTCGGTTCGGTGATCTTCGGGGGGCTGCTGGTGGCCACGGTGCTGTCCCTTGGGGTGGTGCCGCCGTTCTATGTGTTCATCAAGCAGATCCGGCACTCAGATCCTGGCCTGGCGCAGCCGCATTCCGATCCGGTTTCATGACACGGAGCCGTCCTCGCCCTGCTGCAGGATCTGCTCAACGAGAACACAGCACAGTCCCCAGCGTGGGCAACAGTTGCTGGGGTGATCACTGGTTCAGGTGATCACCGTGGGCCGCTCCATGCCGGTGCAGCCGCGGATCTCGGCAAGGTGGTCGGCGGCGGTGATCAGATCAGCGAGGGCCTGCTGGGGATCCTGATCGAGGTTGCCTCCGGCTCCCACGTAACTCTCCAGGTAGAGGCGCAGGGTGGCCCCCTGGGTGCCGGTGCCCGAGAGGCGGAACACCACCCGACTGCCGTCGTCGAGCAGCAGGCGCAGGCCCTGGCCGCTGGTGAGGGAGCCATCCACCGGGTCGGTGTAGCTGAAGTCGTCGGCGGTGGCGATGCTGCGGCCGGCGAAGCCGGCCCCCGCCAGGGAGGGCAGCAGACCCTTCAGGCGGCCGTAGAGGCCATCGGCTCTGTCGCTGGCGATTGCTTCGTAGTCGTGGCGGGAGTAGTAGTGGCGGCCGAAGCGGCTCCAGTGGCTGGCCATCACCTCGGCCACCGAGCAGCGCCTGCGGGCCAGGATCTGCAACCAGAACAGCACCGCCCAGAGACCATCCTTCTCGCGGATGTGGTCGCTGCCGGTGCCGAAGCTTTCCTCACCGCAGAGGGTGATGCGGCCGGCATCGAGCAGGTTGCCGAAGAATTTCCAGCCGGTGGGGGTTTCGAAGCAGGGGATGGCCAGCTCCTTGGCCACCACATCCACCGCGGCACTGGTAGGCATCGAGCGGGCAACCCCGGAGAGCCCACCGGCATAGCCGGGAGCCAGGGTGGCGTTGGCGGTGAGCACCGCCAGGCTGTCGCTGGGGTTCACGAAGCAGCGGTGGCCCAGGATCATGTTGCGGTCGCCGTCGCCGTCACAGGCGGCCCCGAAGCGGTAATCGTCGCCATCGAGCAGCAGCTCGGCCAGATCATGGGCATAGGTGAGGTTGGGGTCGGGGTGGCCACCGCCGAAATCCTCCAGGGGCGTGCCGTTGCGCACCGTGCCTGCCGGTGCCCCCAGCATCCCCTCCAGCAGGCGGCTGGCGTAGGGACCGGTGACGGCATGCATGGCATCGAAGGCGATCGGGAAGTCTCCCCTCAACATCTCGCTGATCGCGTCGAAATCGAACAGGCCCTGCAGCAGGGCCACGTAGTCGTCGACCCCATCGATCACCTCGATGCGCAGGCCGCCCAAGGCGTAGGTCCCCGTCCCCTTCAGGGACGGTGTCTCGGCGTCAAGGATCCGGTAGCCCTCCAGCTGGGTGGTGGCGCTGTAGATGGCATCGGTGATGGATTCGGGGGCCGGCCCGCCATTGGCGCCGTTCACCTTGACGCCGAAATCGCCCTCGGGGCCGCCGGGGTTGTGGCTGGCCGAGAGGATGATGCCGCCGATGGCCTGGTGCTTACGGATCAGGTTTGAGGCGGCGGGGGTGGAGAGAATCCCGCCAGTGGTGGTGATCAGCCGGGCCACGCCATGGGCGGCGGCCATGCGCGCGATCACATCGATGGCCCGAAGATTCCCGTAGCGGCCGTCGCCGCCAAGGATCAGCGTGCCCCCCGCCACTCCGGGCATCACCCGGAACACCGCCTCCACGAAGCTCTCCAGGTAGTGGGGCTGCTCGAACTGACGGCTGCTCTTGCGCAGGCCGGACGTGCCGGGTTTCTGGTCGGTGAAGGGGGCGCTCAGGAGCACCTGACGAACCGATGGCGATGGAGAGGTGTCCATGGCAGCGGCTGGAGCATCAGAGGAAGCGCTGCTGGTCATGGGGCCGACCTGTGGAGAAGCCCAAGCTAGCCCTGCGGTCAGGCTGCATCTGGCACGTCGCTATCCACTGGCTAGCCTGCGCTCACTGCAGGATGTCTGAGCCAATGGCCTTCCCCGCCGCCCAGTCGAGCCGGATCCAGGGGCTGTTGTTGTCGCTGGCGGCCCTGAGCCTTGCCCCAGTCCAGGCCGGAGTGATGGGGGCTGCACCTGCCAAGCCCATGCCTGAGGCCATCAGCGTCAGCCGGAAGGCGGCCACGGCCGTTCTTGAGAAATCGGGTACCTCGAGCTGCCTCACCGGCAAGCTCACCAATGCCCTGCTCGGCCTGTCCTCCAGCTGTGAGGCCCAGGGTGATCGCTCCCCCCTCTGTGAGCTGGCCAATCAGGCGGCGGTGACCACCGGCTGGTCGATGGAGTTCATGGAGCGCACCTCCAAGGAGTTGCTGAAGCTCTCGGACACGCCCGTGGCCACAACCCCCTGAGCTGAGCGCGGCCACCAGGCTTGGGCCACCCCTCAGCGGCCGCCTGATCCGAAACCGAAGCCCGAACCGGATGGTCGACTCCCGCCCGAGGCGCCTGGAGGCCCACCGCCTGTGGAATCAGGCCCACCTGGACCACCTGCCCCGTCCGTTTTGGCCACGGGCTTGCTCACCGGACGGCAGCTGCTGACCACCCGATCTGCGGCGGCATCGATGCCGTCACGCCGGCTCAGGCTGTTGCTCTGTTCGGTCACGGCAATCTGGACCACGCCCCAGAGGGCGTCCTTGCAGAAGCCCGAGAGCAACGGGTGATCCATCAGGGGATCCGCCAGCTTGCGGGCCCGATCACAGGTGGCGGCGCTGTTCTCCCTGCCGCAGTCGAGGGCGGCCAGTTGCACCTGGCGCAGCGTCTCCGTGCTGGGGTAGATGGCGTAGAGGTCATTGGCCCGGGCCGGGCCATGGGCCAGGCCGGGAGCCGCGAGCAGAGCGGCGCTCAGCAGCGTGACGGCAAGGCTTGATCGGGCCATCGATGCAGGGCAGCAACTGCCCCCATCATGGCGGCGGCTCAGACCGTGAGCTGAACCGGAGCCAGACCCTGCCGCAGGGGAATCTGGCGCTGCCGCCAGGAGTGTCCGATCCGCTCTCCCAGCCATGGAGCCAGCTGCACCAGGCCGCGGCGCAGCAGGGGCGTTCGACGCAGCAGCTGGGCCTGGCGAGCCTCCTGCTGTTGCAGGGCCTGGGCTCGCCGGATCTCCGGCCAGCGCTGGGCCTGGATCTGATCCAGGCTGCTGTCGATGGCGGCGGCATCGCCCGCCAACAGGGGTGCCAGCAGGTGGTTGGTGGCCACGATCGCGTCGCGCAGGGCCATGTTGATGCCCTGCGCCCGGATCGGGCTCATCGGGTGGGAGGCATCGCCCAGCAGCAACAGGCCGGGGCGGTGCCAGCGGCGGCAGCAGCCCACCTGCACTGAGAGCTTCAGAGGTGAGCTGATCGCTGGGGCCACCTCGAGCAGGTGATCAGCCAGCCAGCCGGGGGCCATCGCCGCAAAGGCTTCGCCCCAGGCCTGGGGGCTGCGCTCAATCCGCTCGCCGGGGCTCAGCACCCAGCCCAGCTGCAGTTCCCCCGGAAGGGCGCCATGGAAGAGGCTGCAGGCGCTGCCGTCCTCCCCCAGCAGCATCGTGAAGACGTTGTCGCGCTCGAAGCGGGGGTGGCTGGGAAGGCGGAACCAGAGCAGATCGATGGGGCTGCTCTGGCGCTCCAGCTCCAGGCCCGAACGCTGCCGCACCAGCGAGGAACGGCCGTCGGTGGCCACCACCAGGGAGGCTGCAAGCCGGCTTCCATCGCTGAGCACCACCCCGGTGATGCGGCCCCCGGCTTCGATCAGATCCACCACCGCCAGTCCGGGCCTCCACTGGAAGCCGCTGGCCCGGCTGGCCCGCTCCAGCAGGGCGTCGAGCAGTGCCGGCTGGGAGATCAGCGTGCAGGGGCGATCGCCCTCCAGGGGTTCCTCGACCCGGAACAACTCCCGGCCATGCAGCTGGAACGACCAAGCGCTGAGGGTCCGCTGGGGCAGGCGGGCCAGCAAGGGGCCGCAGCCCATGGCCTCAAGGGCTGCCAGGCCCGAGGGCATCAGCCCCTCGCCGCGGAACTGGCGCTGAAAATCCCGCGCCGCTTCCACAAGGGTCACCGGCACCCCCCGCTCGGCCAGAAGCATCGCCAGGGACGCGCCTGCCGGGCCTGCCCCCACGATCACGACGGCCTGGGGGGATGGGGCTTGGGTCATGACTTCTGCGCTTTGGCTGCCAGGGGCCGCGGCGTCCCTTGCCCGCAGGTCTGGCGAATTCGTTCCAGCTTGCGCCGCAGCCGGGGCGTGATTCCCAGTTCCGCCCCCTGCCACATGCGGTCTTCCTCGCGGGTGAAGTGGGGCCTCCTGAAAAAGCTATTGCTCGGGCCAGCCTCTGATCCAGAGATGCCTGCGCCGTGATCATCTCAGCATGTAGCCAAACTCAGTCCCGATGAAATGAGCAGCGTGGGACGCCTCTCAGAGGCGATACATGCCATTAGCAAGCCTTGGAGTATGGCAATCAATACAACAAGAAGCTCCAGGAGCTTCTCGAGGTTCATGACCAACAGATTTATGGCGATGGTGCAACCTGAGGTCTCGGCCAGCTTCTCACGAACGAGCCCAAGCCCGAAACGGCGCTTCCCTTGGCCGAACTTCCCCTCTACACCGTTGCGCCGCCTCTGATCATCTAGAGCGATCTTCTTCTCTGCAGCGACGAGATCAGGATCATTTTTTGGCCTGCCAAGACGCGGCCCGCTCAAGCGAATTCCATGCCTCATGCAAAAGGCGCGGTTGGATCGTGTGCGATAGATCTGATCAGCACAGACAACCTTTGGATAAAAGCCATGGCGACGGTGAAAAGTGCGTACCTGGGATTTTAGGTCTTCTCCTTCGTTGTAGGGATCCCAGCTGAGACGATCCAGGAATGCAAATCCATCGCCACTGACCGAGATCGAGATCTTGGCACCAAATTCAACATTATTTCTAGTCTTGCCACGAACGATTGGCCTGATGTGGGGTTGTGTCAAACTGACGATTCGATCCTGAATACTTCTGGTGTCTGAGTGATACAGGATCTTTTGCTGCCTCACCAGCTCACTGATCACCAACAGCTTGCGATACCAATGGCGACCAGCCGCCAAAACTCTTGCACCGCAGGCGATCAGAGCATCGATACTGGACAGGTTTCGAGCCAGATGCCGGAGCTGCTGACCAATGGCCTTGCGAATCTTGCTGAGGCGCGGACGCTTCTTCTTGGCCACCGCCAGGAATTGACGACGGGCCTGACGCCGGTTGGTTCTTGGTTTGTGGCCAAACACATCACGCACTTGCTTGTGCATCTCATCAATCAGCTTCTCTGTCGTTTCGCGGGCTTCATTGAGAAGAGAGAGATCAGTGGGATAGCGAATATCGCTGGGCACGCATGTGGCGTCAATCAGAAGGATTCCTTGATGCCTCTTGGGCGCCTTCGCATCTTGGCTGGGGCGTTCAAGAGCGGCAGGCACTGATCCGTCACCATCATCAGGATCATCATTGTCGCCTTGTTTATTCTGTGCAATTTGTTGTTTGCCATGCCGGACGATCCGCTCGTTGCAGTCATTGATGGTCTTCTCTGGCAGCCGACGACGGAAATACACCATCATCGAGGGATCAAACGGTGCCTCGAACTGGAAGCCTTCCAAGCCAAGAAAGAACTGAAGATAGGGATTTTCCTTGATCTGCTCAACGAGCTCTTCGTCGGTGACCTGCAAGCGCTCCTTGATGATCAAGGCACCAAGGGCCATGCGAAAAGGCTTGGCAGGCGCTCCGAACCCCTTTGAAAACTGCGAGGCGTAGTGATGCTCCAGCTCATCCCAAGGGATCAGATCCGCCAACTTCACCCAGCGGTTATCCCCCGAGAGCTTCCCGCCGAATGGGAGGAAGAAATCATCAAAGGAGAGCTGATTGCCTTCCTTGCGGCGGTACATGTGGAAAACTTGGTGCAGCTTTTCGGCTCAATCCAGCCGATTTGCGCACATTATACCGCCATAGAAGTGCCCAGATCCACTGCACTGCAAGCGGTCTGGAGATCTTCAGGAAGCCCGAAGTGGGCCGCCAGTTGGGGCGACTCCACGATCATCAGCGTTTCGTCGTTGCCGTGGGCGGCGGACGGGCTCCAGTTGAACGAACCGGTGATCACGGTCTTTCCATCCACCACGGCGAACTTGTGGTGCAGCTTGTCGCCGCGAGCCAGGCGGGGCGTGCCCACCCCTTTGTTCGGCTGCTGCCAGGGGCTGTTGTCCTGCTCCAGTTTGCAGAAGCGATCCGGCATCGAGACGCCCAGCAGATCGAGCACCTCCGAGAAGCTGCGGCTGGCGAAGCCAGGATCGGCCAGAAGCCGGATCGCCACGCCCCGCTGCTGCAGCTCGGCGAGCCGGTTGGCCAGTCCCTGGGCTGAGAAGACGAACAGGCTCAGATCCAGCCGCCTCCTGGCCAGAGCCAGGCGTTGATCGAGCAGCAGCAATCCCTGGTTGGGATCCTTGCGGCGGTGGGGAGCGAAGAGCACTTCGACCCTGGTGGGCCCCACCATCACGGCCTGCACCGGCCCTTCCTCCTTGGCAATGCCGAAACGGCTGTCGGCAAGGCCACCGGGGCCATCCCCCCACATCCTGGTGAATTCCTTGCTGAACAGCGCGGAGAGCTCCCGGCTCTCGAAGCGCAGCAGGTGATTGACGTTGCCCAGGGTGCGACGGTCGTCGGGATCGCCGTGGATGCAGGAGGGGGTGAAATTGGCGGAGCCGGTCACCAGCCAGCGCTGGTCCACCACCATGAACTTGTGGTGCATCAGGCCGCTGCCTGCACTGCCATCGGCCGTGTCGTCGATCAGGGGAATGCCGCCCCGCTGCAGAATCCGGACGGCATCGCCCCGGTCGCGTTCGCTGGCGCTCAGGCGTCCGTCGTGGTCAGTGTCGGCCAGGGCCAGCAGCTGGCGATAGCGGCCGAGCTGGTGGGAACTCAGCCCCACAGGCAGCTGCTCACTGAAGGGGGTGCTGTAGGTGTTCTCGAGGATCACCCGCACGCGCAACCCCTGGCGCTTCCGCTTCGCCAGGGCTTCGGCCACCCGGGGCAGGGAGAGCTCCTGCACGGCCACCAAGATGTCGCTCTCGGCCCGCTCGATTGTTTCGAGCAGCAGTTGCTCGAGGTCGTCACCTCTGCGGCGCTCGCCGCTGATCGGGCTCCGGTAATGGCGGTCGGCGCGCTGATTGAAAGCCACCTCCACCTTCTCCGGCAGGGGCAGATCCACCGGGGGGGAGCCCAGGATGCGAGCGGTAGCGGAGCATCCGCCAAGGCCGAGAGCGAGCAGGCCTGACACCAAGAAGAGCGCCCGGGCGGCCTGGCTGGTGGGTTGAACGGCTGAGTGGGGGCTCACGGACAGCGCATGGCGGCTGCCCTGAGAATTCCCCGCTGAGGGGGAGTTGGACTGATCTCAGTGGTGACCTGGCATCTCGGCGGTGCGCAACATCAGGACGAACCAGAGGGTGCTCACCAGCACGGCCATGCCCACGGCCGTGCCCACGCCCACTCTGACCATCAGGATGGGGACGAGGAACGGCAGGGTGAGGGTGCCGGCCAGTGGTGTGAGGGCAACGAAAGCGCGCATCAGAACCACTCAGCCACGGCCTGGCTGGAGGGGTTGCTGTTGTCTTCGGGGGTGGTGCGCTCGAACTTGAGAGTGATGCTGCGTTTCTGCTCGCCATCAGCAGCCACCGCCTGAATGGGATAGAGCTGCTGGCCGTCGCGGAAGGGCACCTGCACCCGGAAGGTGCCATCGGGGGAGAGGGGCACGTCTTCATCGCCGATCGTGAGTTTGGCGGCCGGATCGGTGGCGCCGTAGACGATCAGCTCTGCATCGGCCACCAGCCAGAAGGAACGCTGGCGGGGCGCCACACCACCGATGCCTGATTCATTGCGGCCACTGGCCCAGAGGCCGATTCCCGAATCGTGGAGACTGCGCAGGCCTGCTGCGGAATCGGAGTCTTCGAGCTCGTGGAAGGCTTCGGAACCGCGGCCGAAGTGCTTCCAACGCACCGTGGCGGTCTGATAAAGGCGCTCGTGCAGGCCGCTGTCCACTCCGGTCGCGTTGGGGCTGCTCTGCGGATAGGTGGTGGCCAGGGCTGTGTCAGAGGGGGCCGCTTCCAGGGAGAAGGGAACGAACTGATCGAGGATCTGCTCGCTCGGATGCAGGGTAGGCACCCGGGCCACGGCGGAGAAGCCCATGGAGAACCAGCCGCCACCGTGCTTGCGGTATCCCAGCTCCACGCGGTAATCGCGGTCGCTGAGAGGAACGGGCAGGTACCACTCGGTGGCATGGCTGTCGACGGGCACCTCCTGGAGCGTGTGGGGGTGAGCAGCCCCCGAGGGCAGTCCGGTCACGTCGGCGACACGAAGGCAGAGCTGGCCGGCGCCGGCCTCGATGGCCCTGGAGCGCTCGGCTTCGGCGATCTCCCAGAACACATAGGCCCACTGGGGGTCCCGGGGCAGGAACACCACCTTGGTCTCAGCCTCGGGGCGTGGAGCTGGGCTGAAACCGGCCTCCAGGCTCTCGAGACTTGGGGAGGCGGAACCGGGTGCTGCGGATGGTTCGGAGCGGGCGACTTCCCCTTCGCCCTTGACGCTGTGGATTTCGCTCAGAAGCTCCTCCTTGGATTTGCGGCTGTACAAGCTCACGCCGAGGTCACTAGCGATCTGACGGAGCTGACGCAGGGTCATGCGAGCCAAGGACGAGAGAGCCTGAGTCACCGTTTCTCCGGATTTCGTTTGGGATCAGTTTGGGGTGAATCCCGCCGATCTCGGCCATCCAACCTCCCTCCGTCAGCAACAGCTGACTGGGGCACCGCTGGATGGCCACGAAAAAACGGCGGTGTGAGCCGCCGTTCTGAAGGGAGTTTTTGGTTGCAGGCCGCTGGTGTCAGCGGCCGACGCTGCGGTAGGGAACCTTGGAGAGATAATCCATGCCGGTGTTGCCCGACGATGCGGCTCCGGTACGCAGGGCAGGCAGGGAACGGACCCAGGGCAGGTAGTCCTCGGGGAAGCCACCACGGCGTTGCCGTGCCCATTTGGGCAGGGACTTGGCGGTGCCGGTGTAGACGATCTGGGGGAAACCCAGGATGCCTCGGTGGTAGGCCTCGTAGCGGGGCGAGGTGATGTTGAAGGGAGTTTCGCCCACTTCACGGGAGCCCACCACCCGGTTGCGGTGGTAGGGAACGGTGTCGTAGCCGAAATTCTCGAGATACTCGTCGCTGTCGAGGATCTGATCGACGGCGCCGGCGACGCCCTTGGTCATGATCACCGCCGACCAGGCGATCTCTTCGGCTTTGCCATACACCTGGCGGCCCAGCAGTTTCTCCACCAGGTGGCGGGCCACCCGGTAGTTGCTGTTGAGGTTGTAGAAGCTGCGGGTGAAGGTGTCCGAGAGGCAGAGGGCCCGGATGAAATCACGCACGGTGATCTGGCCATCGCGCAGCTGCGACTCCAGGATCGTGTCGCGATCGACCTTGAAGGCATGGAAGAAAATCTGACGGTAGGCCGATTCGATCACCACGTTCTGGGCGTTGCGGTCGAAGGCCTTGTCAAGCGAGACGCCTTTCGGATCCTCGTCGGAGCCCACTCGAAACGCCTTCACTCGAGAGTTCTGGCTGGTGGGTGCGTACTTCAGAAGCGGGATCGCCACGCGAACATCGTCATCCGTCGCTGTGGATCGTAGAAGTCAGGCCCGATCGAACCCCGCTCGGGGCGGCAGGGCTCACAGTCCGTAACGTTTGACACGCCCGCCGGGGCAAGCCCGCCCTACCAGCCGAAGGCCGAAACCAGAGCTCTGCGGCGGGTCTCCGCCGGGCCCGTGGCGCCCTCGCCCAAGTCGGCGGTTTCCCGGTCACTGTCGCTTTCCAGGCAGCGGCTTTCCATGCAGAAGGAGGCGGTGTTCGAGAGCCCTTCCACGGTGCTGGTGCGCAGGCGCAGGTTGGGGTTGGGAAACCAGAAGCGCTCCAGGCTGCTCATCGTTTCGTAGGCCGTGGTGAGCAGCAGGCCGTCGCGCTCGTCCATGCGGAAGTGGCCAGCCACCGGAGCGGTCTCCGCATACCCCCGGTCGCGCAGCAGCAATCCCACGCGCCCTGAGGGGTCGGTGGGAATCAGGCCGAACACCGACTCCCCCCCTGATGGGCTTCGCCGGCCTTGTCCCAGGCCATCGAGCCGCTCCAGCGCACCTGGCAGCCCCCCACCAGGCCCGCTGGGTCCTGGCCATGCAGTTCAGCGATCGCCTTGAGGCGCGGGTCGCGGCCCTCCACCTCGGTGACCTCGATCACCGACCCACCGGCCTCGGCACGCCGGTGCAACAGGTGGTGGCTGGTGCGCTGGGAGCGCCAGCGCCCGCAGCTGAGCCTGAAGAAACTGAGGGCATCGGCGATCGGAACGCTCACGGGGGCAGCACAGCTGCAGCGATGATCGCAAGTCCTTAACCCCAGCTGTTGCCCGGTGGCCACAACGGGAGTCGTGGCGGCCCTGGCCGCAGCCCTCTGCTGGGCGGTTTCCAGCAGCCTCTGGCGCCGTTTGCCCACCTCTTTGAGCGCCGCCCAGCTCAACCTGGTCAAGAACCTGCTGGCCGTGGGGATTCAGTTGCCGGTTCTGCTGCTGGGGGGCTGGCTGGTGTCGCCCCTGGCGCTGGTGCTGCTGGTGGCCAGCGGTGTGCTCGGCATTGCCCTGGGGGACAGTCTTTATTTCGCGGCTCTGCGCCGGCTGGGGACTCGCCGAACGCTCACCCTCGAAGCGGGTGGCCCGGCGCTGTCGCTGCTGGGCGGAGCTCTGTTCCTGGCCGAGTGGCCCCGCTGGCCCCAGGGGCTGGGGGTGGCGCTGATCTGCCTGTCGGTGGCGCTCGTGGCCCGTCAGCAGCCCCCGCCGGGGACTGCTGGCGTGGTGCCCTTGCCCCCGGGCGGCCAGCAGCTGGGCCTGTTGCTGGCCCTGGCCGCCCTGGTTTGCGGCAGTGCCGGCGCCCTGCTCTCGAGAGCGGCCCTGCGTGATTCGGCTCTGCCTCCGCTCCAGTCGGCCACCCTGCGCCTGGCGGCGGCGGCCATCGTGATGCTGCCGTTGCTGTGGCGGCTGCCGCCCCCGGGCGTGCGCCCGCGTCCCCTGCGGCGGCGTTGGCCCCTGGTGCTTTTGGCCACTCTGCTGGGCACGAGTGCCGGCATCGTTCTGCAGCAAACGGCCCTGCAGCATCTGCCGGCCGGCCTTGCCGTGGCCCTGCTGGCCACCGCTCCAGTTCTGGCCCTGCCCCTGGCGGGGTTGGAGGGGGACCGACCAGGCCTCGGTGGGCTGCTGGCGGCGGTGCTGGCCCTGGCCGGGGTCAGCCTGGTGGTGGGGTTGGGGTGGAGAGGCTGAGCCGGGTTCTGGCCTCCGCCTCCGCCCAGGCGATCAGGTCGTCGATCTCGAGGGCGAGAGGTTCCAAGCCCTGGCTGGCCGCCAGCTCCTGCAACTGCAGGGCTCCACGTTCTAGCTGGGTGAGGAACACCTGGTGAAAGTCGGGATCGGCGGCCAGGGTGCTGTGCCGCTCCATCCAGGCGAGCAGGGTGGGGCGTGCCGGCAGGGGACCGCTGCGGCGGCCGGCCACCTCCTGCAGGGTGCGCAGGCAGTGGGCCAGCAGGCGCAGGTGGTGGCGCTCAAGGCTGGGGAGCAGGGTCGCCTCGAGGATGGCCAGGTCGCCGCTGGCGAGGGGGCCATCCTGGGACTTAGCCATCCTTGGAGAACTGGGTGGCCCCCCCGTTGTGAGGGGTGATGCGGAAACCGCAGGAGTGCCCCGATTCGAGACGCCAGTGCACCCGCTCCACGCTGCAGTCGGGAAAGGTGTGGCGCATTTGTTGCAGTTCCTGGTCGCACAGCACCGGGAACTGTTCAGCCAGGCGGGAGACGGAGCAGTGGAATTCGCTCATGCACCAGGAGAGCCCGTCGGGCTCGGGGTGGCAGTCGCTGACATAGCCCTCGTTGCAGCGCAGCTCCACCAGCCGCTCCAGCCGCTCCAGCAGGCTGCCCGTGCCGATCTGGCGCCGGTAGTCGAGGGCTTTGGCGATGGCCTGCTGGCGCAGGAGGGTCTGCACGGTGTCGGCCGGCAGGCTGTCGGCCAGGGAGGTGAGCAGGCCGAGGGCGAAGTGCTCGCTGCCATTGGGGAAGCGGTCGTGGCCTTCGGCGGTGAGGTGCCAGTGATTGCTGGGACGCCCGGGCCCTTCGCCGCTGGAGCTGCTGGCCACCAGCCCGTCGTCTTCGAGGCTGCGCAGATGGCGGCGCATGATCTGCACAGACACGCCCAGAAGCTCAGCAAGCTGGGTAGCCGTGGCCTCCCCCTGGCGCAGGAGGAGAGCCAGAGCTGCTTCTCGGGTTGGGGCCTGGGTGGAGGCGCTCATCGGACACTCAGTCCGGTCCGTCCAATCGCGAACCTTCTCCACACATTGCCACGCTCTTTCGACTGTTGTGGCAAAGAGCAGTTCACAATGGCTCCAGCCCCCATCGCCAGCTCGGCTGCCCTAGGGTTGCTAGTAACGAAACGACTGAGTTTCGTAATTCAATGGTGCCGTCAGTGCGGTCCATTGGCCCTGTTGGGGAGCGCCAGCAGCCTCCCCCCGCCCTGCCGCTGCTGGGTTCTGTCTCCGCCATCCCGCCGCCTGGGTTCTCCGCTCCGGCCTCGGTGACTCCCTCGTTCTTCTTAATTCATGTCCGACGCCCCCTCCGCCACGGCCGCCCCCAGCAGCGACAACCTGGAGTTGATCAGGCGCTTCGCCGAGGCCTACGCCAAGCGGACCGACACCTATTTCTGCAGTGATCCCGGGGTGACGGCGGTGGTGCTCGAAGGGTTGGCTCGGCACAAGGACCAGCTGGGAGCCGCTCTCTGCCCTTGCCGCCACTACGAGGACAAGCAGGCCGAGGCGGAGCAGGCGTTCTGGAACTGCCCCTGCGTGCCGATGAGGGAGCGTAAGGAGTGCCACTGCATGCTCTTCCTCACCGAAGACAATCCCTTTCGCGGTGAGCAGCAGACCATCGGTCTCGAGGAGATCAAGACCCACATCGAACCCCCTGCCGCCTGAATGCCATGAGCAGCACCACCAGCGTCGGTGATCTTGTCAGCCAACCCTATAAATACGGGTTTGTCACCGACATCGAAACTGACAAGATCGACAAGGGTCTCAGTGAAGATGTCGTCCGGCTGATCTCCTCCAAAAAGGACGAGCCGCAATTCTTGCTCGACTTTCGTCTGCGGGCTTACCGGCAATGGCTGCGCATGGAGGAGCCCGACTGGGCGGCCCTGGGGCATCCGGCGATCGATTATCAGGAGATGATCTACTACGCTGCGCCCCGCCAGCAGGAGAAGAAGGCGAGCCTGGATGAGGTGGATCCGAAACTGCTGGAGACCTTCGACAAGCTCGGCATTCCTCTGAGCGAACAGAAGCGTCTCAGTAATGTGGCTGTCGACGCCGTGTTCGACAGTGTGTCGATCGCCACCACCTACCGCGAGAAGCTTGCGGAGCACGGCGTGATCTTCTGCTCCATCAGTGAGGCCGTCAAGGATCACCCCGAGCTGATCGAGCGCTATCTCGGCACGGTGGTTCCCAGCAACGACAACTTCTTCGCGGCTCTCAATTCCGCCGTCTTCAGTGACGGTTCCTTCGTGTTCATCCCGAAGGGCGTGGAGTGCCCAATGGAGCTCTCCACCTATTTCCGCATCAACTCTGGTGACACCGGCCAGTTCGAGCGCACCCTGATTGTGGCCGAAGAAGGCGCCTCGGTGAGTTATCTGGAGGGCTGCACTGCCCCGATGTTTGACACCAACCAGCTGCATGCGGCGGTGGTGGAGCTGGTGGCTCTCGACGATGCCTCGATCAAGTACTCCACCGTTCAGAACTGGTATGCCGGTGATGAGAACGGTGTGGGGGGCATTTATAACTTCGTGACCAAGCGAGGTCACTGCCGCGGCGACCGCAGTCACATCAGCTGGACTCAGGTGGAAACCGGCTCGGCGATCACCTGGAAGTACCCCAGTTGTGTGCTCCAGGGGGCCCATTCGGTCGGTGAGTTCTACTCTGTGGCCCTCACCAACAATCTCCAGCAGGCCGACACCGGCACCAAAATGGTGCATGTGGGTCCCCATACCCGCTCCACGATCGTGAGCAAGGGCATCAGCGCCGGCCATTCCTCCAACAGTTACAGGGGGCTGGTCCAGATCGGTCCAAAAGCCCGGGGTGCGCGCAACTACAGCCAGTGCGATTCGATGCTGATCGGTGATCAGGCGGCTGCCAACACCTACCCGTACATCCGCTCTCAGCAACCCGAGGCCAGCGTGGAGCACGAGGCCAGCACCTGCCGCATCTCTGCCGATCAGCTCTTCTATCTCCAAAGCCGGGGTATCGGCTTTGAGGAAGCGGTGTCGATGATGGTGAGCGGCTTCTGCCGCGATGTGTTCAACCAGCTGCCGATGGAATTCGCGGCTGAGGCCGACAAGCTCCTGGCCCTCAAGCTGGAGGGATCGGTGGGCTGATCACCAGGCTTTGTTGTTCCGGAGCGTGGCTCCTTTCTTTGTTGTTTCCCTTGTTCCGCCAGCTGTGATTCGCCCCGACGCCGATACCCTCCTTGAAATCGTTGACCTGCAGGCCCGAGTGGAGGACAAGCCGATCCTCAAGGGCGTGAATCTCACGATCAAAGCCGGGGAGATTCATGCGGTCATGGGCCGCAACGGCAGCGGCAAGAGCACCCTCTCCAAGGTGTTGGCCGGCCATCCCGCCTACACCGTCACGGGCGGCAGCGTGCTTTACCGCGGCGCCAACCTGCTCGATCTCGAACCGGAGCAGCGGGCCCGGTCGGGGCTGTTTCTGGGGTTCCAGTACCCCGTGGAGATCCCCGGGGTGAGCAACCTCGAGTTCCTGCGGGTCTCCACCAATGCCCGTCGCATGGAGAAAGGTGAGGAGGAGCTCGATACCTTCGCCTTCGAAGACCTGGTGCGCGAGCGTCTGGAGGTGGTTCAGATGGATCCCGCCTTCCTCGAGCGCAGCGTGAACGAGGGCTTCTCCGGCGGAGAGAAGAAGCGCAACGAGATTCTGCAGATGGCACTGCTCGATCCCCTGGTGGCGATCCTCGATGAAACCGATTCCGGCCTCGACATCGACGCCCTGCGCATCGTGGCGGGAGGCGTGAACCATCTGGCCAGCCCTGAGAACGCCACCTTGCTGATCACCCATTACCAGCGCCTGCTGGATGTCATCACCCCGGACTACGTCCATGTGATGGCCGGTGGCCGCATCCTGCGCACCGGCGGCAAGGAGCTGGCCCTGGAGCTGGAGGATCGCGGCTACGACTGGGTCGACCAGGAGCTGGCCGTGCTGGAGGTGGCCTGATGGTGGCTGCGATGTCCAACTCCGCTGCGGTGGACGCCTCCACCTGGGTCACCACGTTCCTGGACCGCTTGCCTGCCCCTGCCGGTGAGCTCGAAGCGGTGCAATGGCGCGGCCGGGAGGCCCTCTCCCGCCAGCCGCTGCCCTCCCGCCGCCAGGAAGAGTGGCGCTTCACCGACCTCGCCCCGCTCACGGCCCTGGCCCCAGTCCCCGCGCCGGCCAGCGAGCATGGTGCCTGGCCCGAACCCGCCGAAGGTGTGCTTCGCCTCTGGCTCGATGCCCCAGGCGATCCTCTGGCTGGCCAGAGCCTGCCGGCTGGACTGTCGCCCCTCAGCGCGGATGAGGTGCAGCAAGCCCTGGGTCACACCCTGGCCGCCTGCAACTGTGAACAAGACTGGCCCGTGGAGTTGAACCAGGCCAGCGCCAGCCGGGTGCTGGCCCTGAGGGTGAGCGGTGCAGTGACCCCAACCCTTGAGCTGGTGAGTCAAGCTGCCGGAGACAGCGTGCTGCGACCCGTGCGGGTGTTGCTGCTGCTGGAGGAGAAGGCCAGTCTGGAGGTGCTCCAGGTGCAGCTCGGTTCAGGCAGCAGCCTCTCGAGCCTGGTGATCGAAGCCCATCTGGGTCGCGAATCAACGCTGCGCCATGGTCTGCTGGCCCTGGGTGAGGGCCCGGCCTGCTTCCTCGGCCAGCTGGCGGTGGAGCAGGAGCCCCGCAGCCAGCTGGAGTCGGTGTGGGCGAGCCATGGCTGGGCGCTCTCGCGCTTTGAGCCTCGGGTGGTGCAGGTGGACGGCGAAGCCACCACCAGCCTCAAGGCCCTTCAGCTGGCCGATGGCCAGCAGCTGGCGGACACCCACAGCCGCGTGGAATTCCGTGGACCCGAAGGCCAGCTCGATCAACTGCACAAAGCCATCGCCGATGACCGTGGCCGCAGTGTGTTCAACGGGGCGGTGAAGGTGCCCCGGGCCGCCCAGCGCACCAATGCTTCCCAGCTCAGCCGCAACCTGTTGCTCTCCAACCAGGCCCGGATCGACACCAAACCCGAGCTGGAGATCGTGGCCGACGACGTGCGCTGCGCCCATGGCGCCACCGTGAGCCGGCTCCAGACCGATGAACTCTTTTATCTGCAGAGCCGGGGCCTTTCGGCGGCGGTGGCCGCCGGCCTACTCAAGCGCGGCTTCTGCGAAGAGGTGCTGCGGGCGCTGCCCGCGGCGGCGGCTGCCTGGAGGCCGCTGCAGCGAATGCTGGGGGAGGGCTGATCACGATGCCGTTCACCACCTCCGCTCCTGTGTCCACTCCCGCCGAGCTGCTGACATCCGACCCTCAGATGGAGCCTGCCCCCCAGACCGGCCCCGAGAATCTGGCGGCTCTCACCCGCGCTGATTTCCCTCTGCTGGCGGATCAGGCCTGCCTGGGTCAGCCCCTGATCTACCTCGATCACGCCGCCACCAGCCAGAAACCTCGGGCGGTGCTTGACGCCTTGCAGCGCTACTACCGCCACGACAACGCCAACGTGCACCGGGGCGCTCACCAGCTCAGCGCCCGCGCCACCGATGCCTTCGAGGGTGCCCGCGACAAAACCGCCCGGTTTGTGGGTGCGGCCACACCGCGGGAGATCGTGTTCACCCGCAACGCCACCGAGGCGATCAACCTGGTGGCCCGCAGCTGGGGTGATGCCTTCCTGCGCCCTGGCGATGAGATCGTGCTCACGGTCATGGAGCACCACAGCAACCTGGTGCCCTGGCAGCAGCTGGCCGAGCGCACAGGGGCCCGCTTGCGCCATGCCGGCCTCACCGCCAGCGGTGAACTGGATCTGGAGGATCTGCGCGATCAGATCAGTGAGCGCACCCGGCTGGTGAGCGTGGTGCAGATCAGCAACACCCTGGGCTGCCACAACCCGATCGGCGCGATCGCGGAGCTCACCCATGCCGCCGGTGCCCTGCTGCTGGTGGACGCCTGCCAGAGCCTGCCGCACCTGCCGGTGAACGTGCAGGCTCTGGGCGCCGATTTCCTGGTGGGGTCCTCCCACAAGCTCTGCGGCCCCACGGGCATGGGCTTCCTCTGGGCACGGGAGGCGTTGCTGGAGGCGATGCCGCCGTTCCTGGGCGGCGGCGAGATGATCCAGGACGTCTACCTGGATCACAGCACCTGGGCGGAGCTGCCCCACAAGTTTGAGGCGGGAACGCCGGCCATCGGCGAGGCCGTGGGCATGGGTGCGGCCATCGATTACCTCAATGCCCTGGGGCTCGATCGCATCCACGCCTGGGAGCAGCGTCTCACCGCCCATCTGTTCGAGCGACTTCAGGCAATCGAGGGCCTCAGGGTGCTGGGCCCTACCCCTCAGCAACAGCCCGAGCGGGGCGCCCTGGCCGCCTTCGTGGTGGAGGGGCTCCACGCCAACGACATCTCCGCTTTGCTGGATGCCAGCGGCATCTGCATCCGCAGCGGGCACCACTGCACCCAGCCCCTGCATCGCCACTACGGCATCAGCGGTTCAGCGCGCGCCAGCCTCAGCTTCACCACAACGATCGAGGAGATCGACCGCTTTGCCGAGGAACTGGCGAGCAGTGTGGCCTTCCTGCGGGAGCACGGCTGAGCAGGGGGTTCCCTGATGCTGGAGCTCGTGGCGGCGTTGCTGATCGATCTCTCCGAGCAGAAGCTTTACGCCTATGACGATCAGCAGCGCTTGCTCTATGCCGCCCTGGTCTCCACGGGCCTCCCTGTGACGCCGACCCCCACGGGGCGGTTTCAGATCGGCAGCAAGTACAGCGAAACGACGCTGGTGGGGCCCGATTACCGCATCCCCGCGGTGCCGAACGTGATGTGTCTCAGCGGTGTCGGCCTGGCTCCGGATCGTCTCTGCCTGCATCCGGCACCCTGGCAGGAGCGGGCCGGGGAGTGCTTCGGCGTGGCCCGCAGCCACGGCTGCATCCGCACCACGAGCGCCACGGCCCGCTGGCTGTTTCCGCGCACGGCCGTGGGCACACCGGTGGAGATTCGGCCCTGAGCAGCGCTCAGCCCCACATGAGGGAGCACGGCTGGAGCGGGAACTCTGAGTTTGCGGAATGTTGGCATCACGCTTGAGACCCTCAGCCTCTCGATGGAGGCTGGTTTAATGGGGTGCGGCCTGGATTCCGTGAGCAGCCTTATCACTGCCTCGGCAGTCTTCGATCACTGAATTAAGACGCATGGGTTTTCATCCAACGGTGATGCTCCTGATTGGAGGAGTGATTCTCACCATCGGTGATCTCGCCATCAAGACCTGGATCATCAAGGAGAATCGACCGGCCTTCTGGCTGGGCATGATGATTTATATGGCGGGCATGGCCATCCTTGCCCATGCCTTTCGCTACAGAAACATTGCTACAGCATCGATCATCTGCGTGGTTTTCAATGTGATCACGCTGATTCTCGCAACAAGGCTGATCTACGGCGAGAGCATCAGCAAGCAGCAGTATGTGGGAATGGGGGTGGGGGTGTTGGCGATCATCATCCTGGAATCCGATCAGGCCTGAGTTGATTCAGAGGGGTGTGAGCCTGGCCAGGGCTTCAGCCCGGTGCTGTCCGCGCCAGAGCCACTGCCAGGCCCAGCCACAGGCTTTGGCCGTTGACTCAATGGCCGCGGCGTCGGCTGGAAAATCGAACTGGCTGAGGTGATCGATCACCCTCTGGCCCTCTGCGGGGGGGATTGAAGTCCAGTCCTTGCGGATCCGCTGCACGTAGCGCTGCAGGTAGCTGTCGCGGCTTTCACCAGGATCCCGGAACACATCGGCCCAGAGCAGCATCCCGTCGGGGGCCAGTCGAGAGCGCGCTCCCGAAAGGAACTGGCTCTTCTCGTCGGTGTTGAGGTGATGCACCGCGAAGGAGCTGTGGATCAGGTCCACCGGACGGGCGGGGGTGGAGCCGGGATCGCCGGAGACGGGTTGTTCGAGCGCCCAGGTGAGCAGATCCTGCTCGCGCCAGGCGCAGGGGTAGGGCACCCCCTGCAGCTGCGCGGCGGCGCGGGGCAGCACGGGGGCGGAGAGATCAAGCCCGAGGTAGGAGCCCAGGGGTAAGCGGCGCAGCAGCGGTGCCAGCAGGGCGAGATCCCCGCAGCCCAGATCCACCATGTGGGGCGGTGACGATCCTTCTGGCCGCGCAGCCAGCCAGCCCTCGATCGCCGCTGCGGTGGCCGCCGAGAGCGCCTGATGCTCCATCAGGTCGTGGTCGACCACCCGACGGTAGGTGCTCCATTGACGGTCGAAGAAGTCCATTCCTGGGGCTGGGCAGCCGGGTGCGGCCTGAAGCCGATTGTGCGCTGAGCGTAGGCGGCTTGTCGTGGGAACTCGTCACGCATGTTGCCCAACCCCTCTGCATGGCCAGTGAAGCCCGTTCCCCCGGATTGATCCAGTGCTACCGGGAGGAGCTGCAGGTGCTCCATCGGTCCCTGGATGGAGGCCCGACGGGCGCCTCCAGAAGACGACAACATCCGGTTGACTTTCCTTGTCTCCGATGGTCTCTACTTCGGCGAAGGCCCGATGACGGTCATGCAGCGAGAGCCGTTGGCCGCACCCATCCTTCAAACAGCGACAGAGCTCCTGCAGGCTGTGGTCGCCACTGGGGCGACGTGACGCCTGACCCCCTGCCGGTCCCTCAGTCCACCCGGAAGGTCACACCCATCACGGCGGTGATGTCCTTCTCGATCGTGGTGGTGTCGTAGGAACCGTAGCTGCTCATCTCGGTGGAGTTGGGCACGGTGATCTGGAAGGAGCCGGTGTCGGCCTGGGTGATCACGCCGATGCGGGAGCCGGCCTGGCGAGCGATCTCGCGGGCGCGTTGCCTGGCATCACGGGTGGCCTTGGCGAGCATGTCCACACGCTTTTCGGAGAGTTTGGTGTAGGTGTAGGCCGGATCGTTGATGGTGAGAGGCACCCCCTGGCCCACCAGCTCACCGATCTGCTGGGCCACCGCGGCCACCTTGTCCACCTCAGGGCTGCTGATGCGGATCTGCTGGCGGGTAGTGAAGGTGGTGGATTGCAGCTCACCGGTGCGGGAGTCGCGCACCTCCGACTTGTCTGACTTGATCGGATTGCGGCTGATGGTATCGGCGGGGATGCCCTGCTGCCGCAAAAAGTCGATGGTGCGCTGCACCTCCGGCTGCAGCTCCTGATAAGAGGCCTGCAGGGTCGGTGCGCTCCGGGCCACCTCCACGGTCCAGTCCACGAAGTCGCTGCTGATGCGCTCGGTGCTGGAACCGGTCACGGTGATGGTGTCGTTGCCGCGGCGGATGCCCTTCACGAGCACGCTGCTGGCCACCACCAGACCCGTGGCCAGTACCGCCATGGCAAACACAAGCGGTGGCGTGCGGCGCAGGCTGGTCACAAGCGGGGAGAGTGGACCCATGGCCCCCGGGGGTGGCTGAGCGGTTTGTGCAGTCTGGATGGGTGCCGGCGGCGGCGCCACGCGGCTGCATGCACCGTCAACATCAAGTCAGTCAGGCCGACTGATCTTCTTCGCGGCACGGCAGAGTTTCAGCGTCAGACCCAGGGGCGAGTATGCCAAAGGTCATTCAGGCAGGTCTCGCTTATGGCGCCATCGTTCTCGGCGCCGGGTTCCTGCTCGGTCTGGTCAGGGTTCCCCTCCTGGTCCCTCGCATCGGTGAACGATGGGCGGAACTTTTGGAGATGCCGATCATGGCTGTGGTCATCTATCTGGCCGCCGGGCACATACTTCGCCGCTTTCCTGACATCTGCTCGCCGGTCCGCTCGCTGATCACTGGCGGCCTGGCCCTCGCTCTGGTGATTGCCGCGGAGTTGACCCTTGCCGTAGTCCTTCAGCAACGGTCCATCGCGCAGTTCATCATCAGCCGAGATCAGGTCTCAGGCTCGGTCTACATGGTCATGCTGCTCATCTTTGCTGCCATGCCAAGGCTTCGTCTTCCCAGGCATCGGGCCTTCGCCAGCCAGGACCATGGGGCCTGATCCCTGGCGCCGATGAATCCTCGTGAATCTCCCCGGTCCCAGTTGGCCATTGCGGTGGGCATCGCCGCTCTTGTCGCCCCTGCGCTGCACGTGATCACGGACATCCTGGAGTGGCGCCACGGCGGTTTCTCGACAGCCCAGCTCTGGCTCAACTACGTCGCCTTCCTGCCGATGCCCTGGTTGCTTCTCGGGCTCCATGCCGTGTGTGAGCCGCGGCAGAACCTGCTTGGCCTGATCGGTGCAGGTCTCTATGGAGTCGCTTTCACCTACTTTGCCCATACAACTCTGTATTCCCTCGCTGAGGGAATTCCCACCTACGAGGCCTTGTGGTCTCGTCTGGGCACTCTCTACACGGTCCACGGCGCCGTCATGGTGCTCGGAGGTTTTCTGTTCGTCTGGTCGGCACTGCTTGCAGGCTGGCGGCCCAGGTGGCCCCTGTTGCTGTTTGCCTCGGGTCTTGTTCTGAATCTGCTGCTGGCGCTCATTCCCTCTCCCGAAGTCCTTCAAACGATCGGCAGTGCGCTCCAAAATTGTGGACTGATGGCCATGGGATGTGCACTCCTGGTCCGGCAGCGGCCAGGTGCAGCCTGACCCTTCCATCCCCATCCAGACAACGGGACCCGACAGGTCCGGTCCCGACTTTCCGGCGGCACGCTCATCGGACACCAGCCAGCGATCGTCTCAGGGCTCCCAGCTCAGCCCCGGTAACCTGAAGCCTCGCCCGGGCATCGCCCATGGCTGCATTCAGGCCCCTCCCTGCCCTGGCCCTGGCGGGCGGCCTTGTTCTGCTCCTGATCACAGCGCGGCACATCTGGAACTCACCCGCCTGGCGGCTGGAGAGGCTGCGGCAGGAGGTGGCCTCGAAGGGAGGTCGCGTGTTCCAGACCACTCTCAACGGCCAGGAGATGGCCTTTCTGCTTCAGGATTGCAAGCTCTACAAGCTTGAGGTCAGCCGCCGAAGTCTCCGCCGGGAGCTGGTGCTCAAGCCCGACTTTTACCCCATCGCGTTCTGCTTCAAGCAGACCATCGAGCGCAAGGGAGACACTCTGGAGGTGTACCTGCTGATGCAGGCCCTGGGCGCCGGCGGTGGCAACCAGGGAGGCGGAACCTACCGCAGCACCGATGGCCGCACATGGCAGTGACATGACATCCCTTCTGCTCGACATTGTCGTGATCTTCACGATGTCGGCCGTGGCGGTGGTGCTCTGTCACCGCTTCAGCATTCCCAGCTCGATCGGCCTGCTGCTGGCGGGTGTACTCGCCGGGCCGGATCTGTTCCGGCTGGTGCAGAACGTCCACGAGATCGAACTGCTGGCCGAGATCGGCGTGGTGCTGCTGCTGTTCGTGATCGGGCTGGAGATCTCCCTGGCGGACGTGGCGCGTCTGAGCCGTCATTTCCTCATCGGCGGCTCCCTGCAGTTCTTCGGCACCGCAGCCCTGGTGGGGGCGATCTGCATGGGGCTGGGGCTCTCCCCAGGACAGGGGGTGTATGTGGGCTTCGTGGTGGCGCTCTCCAGCACGGCCATCGTGCTGCGCATGCTGCAGGAGCGAGCCGAACTGGAAACACCGCATGGGCGCACCACTCTGGCAATCCTGATCTATCAGGATGTGGGTGTTGTTCCGGTGATGCTGATCGCTCCCCTGCTCGCTGGGGTGGGGTCGGCGTCGGGAGGAGGGACGATCGCGGCCCTGCTGGGAAGGATCGCCCTCGTGGCCCTCGTGGCGTGGCTGGCCTGGCGCTGGATCGTGCCCTGGCTGCTGGAGCGCATCACCCGCACCCGCAGTTCGGAGGCCTTTTTGCTCGGTGTGTTCAGCCTTTGTGTGGGCATCGCGATGATGACCCAGTCGCTGGGGTTGTCACTGGCGCTGGGTGCTTTTCTGGCGGGCTTCATTCTCTCGGAGTCGGAGTATTCCCATCAGGCGGTGGCGGTGATGCTGCCCTTCCGCGATGTGTTGATGAGCCTGTTCTTCGTGTCGATCGGCATGCTGCTCGACATCCAGTTCATGCTCGCCCACCCGCTCTCGCTGCTGCTGCTCACCCTGGGGGTGGTGCTGGTCAAACCCCTGGTGGCCGCCGGCTCGGCCCTGGTGGTGGGCCTGCCCCTGGGAGGGTCGGTGCTCACCGGCCTGGCGCTCGCCCAGGTGGGTGAATTCTCCCTGGTGGCCACCAAGGCCGGCGTGAGCACCGGCCTGCTCGGTCCCGACATCTTCCAGACCGTTCTGGATGTGGCCGTGCTGAGCATGATGCTCACCCCGGCCCTGGTGGCCTGTGGTCCAGGCCTGGCCGCCTGGGTGGCCACCACCCCCCCCTGCGGCGGCTGGAGCGCCGCCGCCTGGTGCCGGTCAGCTCCGGCAGCACCGATGGCCTCAGCGGTCACATCCTGATCGTGGGCTTCGGGGTCACCGGCGCCAACCTGGCCCGCACGGCCCGGCGCTGCGACATCCCCTATGCCGTGCTGGATGTGAACGCCGCGATCGTGCGCGATGCCCTCAGCGCCGGTGAGCCGATTCACTACGGCGATGCCAGCCAGGAGCCGATCCTGCGCCTGGTGCATGCCGATCGGGCCCGCGCCATCGTGGTGGTGATCGATGATCCCGCCGGTGCCCGGCGCGTCGTGGAACTGGCGCGCCGCTTTGCTCCCGATGCCTTCATCCTGGTGCGCAGCCGCTATCTGCGCGAGGTGGAAACCCTGCTGGCGCTGGGAGCCGATGAGGTGATCGCCGATGAACTCGAGGTGTCGATCGAGGTGTTCTCCCGTGTGCTGGCGCGGATGCTCGTGCCCCGCGACGACATCAAGCGTCTGATCGCTGAAGTGCGCGGCGGCTGGCGCCAGATGGCCCGCAGCCTCTCGCCGGAGTCCACGGCCGTGAGTGACCTGCGCGTCGCCGTTCCCCACCTCACCACCCACTCCCTGCGCCTGGCCGAGCAGTCACCGCTGGTGGGCCACACCATCGCCAGCTGCGGTCTGCGCGCGGAGCACAACGTCACGATCCTGGCGATCACCCGTTCTGGGGAACCCATCACGCATCCCCACGGCCACACCCGCCTGCTGGCGGGCGACATCCTCTTCGTGATCGGCCCCGAGGCCTGGGATCCACTCAGCGTGCGCTGAAGACGCGCCAGCAGGCATCAACGCATGGAATGCAATCCGATCGGATTGCCCTCCGTGTCGAGCACCACCGAGATGAAGCCGAACTCGCCGATCGCCATCTTCGGGCGGCAGACCTGGCCGCCGGCCGGCACGACGCGGCTTTCCTCAATGGCGCAGTCCTCGCAGCTGAAGTACACCATCGTTCCGCCCTTGCCGGGCTCGCAGCCGGCCATGCGCATCAGCGCGCCGCCGGCGCCCACCTGGGAGGTGTCCATCGGGAAGCACCAGTAGTCCATCTCGGGATTGGAGAGGTCCTGGAACTCCACCTGGAACACCGCGGCGTAGAAGGCCTTGGCCCGCTCGATGTCGCTCACGTTGAGCTCGAACCAGGTGACGGGATTGCTCGGCATGGTGCCTCGCGGCGAGGTCCGGTTCAGCTTAGGAACCAGTCCTGGACCCGCTGCTCCCGGGTCGGTGCCAGCGCCCTGTGGTTTGTCAGCATGGGCCGGCGACACGTGGCACGCGGCATCGGATGAACATCGACGGCAAGGCCTGGCGCACGATCTGGCTCGAGGACGGCGGCCGCTCGGTGGGGGTGATCGATCAGACCCGCTTGCCCCACAGCTTCAGCACCCGCTCGCTTGCCACGCTCGATCAGGCCGCCGAGGCGATCACCACCATGGTGGTGCGCGGCGCCCCCCTGATCGGTGTCACCGGCGCCTACGGCCTGATGCTCGCCCTGCAGGCCGATCCGGGGGATGCCTCCCTGGTGGCGGCCTTCGAGCGGCTCAACGCCACCCGCCCCACCGCGATCAACCTGCGCTGGGCCCTGGAGCGGGTGCGTGACCGGGTGACGCCGCTGCCTGTGGCCGAGCGCGCCGCCGCGGCGGCGGCGGAGGCGGCCGTCATCGCCGATGAGGATGTGGCCATGTGCGCGGCGATCGGCGATCACGGACTGGAGCTCTTGAGGCGGCTGGCGGCTGAGCGGCCTCCCGAGCGGCGGCAGGAACCCCTGAATGTGCTCACCCACTGCAACGCCGGCTGGCTGGCCACCGTCGACTGGGGCACCGCCCTGGCGCCGATCTACAAGGCTCACCGCGCCGGGCTGCCTATCCATGTCTGGGTGGATGAAACACGCCCCCGCAACCAGGGCGCCAGCCTCACCGCCTTTGAGCTTGGTCGTGAAGGGGTGCCCCACACCGTCATCGTCGACAACGCCGGCGGTCACCTGATGCAGCACGGCCTGGTGGATGCGGTGATCGTGGGCACCGACCGCACCACCCGCACGGGGGATGTCTGCAACAAGATCGGCACCTACCTCAAGGCCCTGGCCGCCCACGACAACGGCGTGCCCTTCTACGTGGCGCTGCCCGCCTCCACCATCGACTGGACCCTCGCCGATGGTGTGGCCGGGATCCCGATCGAGGCCCGCTCCCCCGAGGAGGTGACTCACATCCAGGGGCTGGCCCTGACCGGCTCCGCAGCGGGTGAGGTCGCCCTGGTGCAGCTGCCCCCCCAGGGGAGCAGAGGCTTCAACCCTGCCTTCGATGTCACCCCGGCGCGGCTGGTCACGGCCCTGATCACCGAGCGAGGGGTGGCACCGGCCAGCGAAGCGGGATTGCGGAGCCTCTATGGACCGCTGGCCCCGGGCTCAGAGCCAGCGGCGGCGGCGGAAGTAGAGCGCTAGACCCGCGCCGATCAGCACCATCAGCCCCAGTGTGGCCTGATAGCCGAGCCGCCAGCGCAGCTCCGGCATGTTCTCGAAGTTCATGCCGTAGACGCCCGCGATGAAGGTGAGCGGGATGAAGATCGACGAGATGATCGTGAGCGTCTTCATGACTTCGTTCATGCGGTTGCTGAGACTGGAGAGGTAGGTGTCGTGCATGCCGCCGAGGATGTCCCGGTAGGTTTCCACCATGTCGATCACCTGAATGGTGTGGTCGTAGAGATCGCGCCAGTACACCCGGGTGCTGTTGGTCAGCACCGGTGAGGATCCCTTCTCGATCGCACTGATCACTTCACGGCAGGGCCATGCCGCCTTGCGCAGCGTCAGCACGTCGCGCTTGAGATAATGGATGTCCTGGATGTCATCAGGGCTTGGGTCTTCGAGAATCTTGTCATCGATCTCCTCGATGTGATCACCGATCTGCTCGATGGCCTGGAAGTAGTGATCCACCACCGTGTCCATCATTGCGTAGGCGAGGTAGTCGGCCTTCAGCTGCCGGATTCGGCCCTTGCCCTTCCTGATTCTTGCACGCAGGGAATCGAAGACATCTCCCTCATCCTCCAGGAAGGAGAGCACCACATTCTCGGCCACGATCAGGCTGAGGTGCTCGATGCTGATCGAGGCGCTGCTGCGCTCGAACTCCATCATCTTCATCACGATCAGCAGGTAGTGACCGAACTCCTCCAGCTTGGGGCGCTGGCTGGTATTCACCAGATCTTCCAGCGTCATCGGGTGGAGGCCAAAGTGTTCTCCCAGTCTTTCGATCAAGCCCACGTCGTGGATGCCGTTGACGTTGATCCAGGTCACGCTGTTCTCAGCCAGGGCCTGCTCGAAGCACTGGCTCAGTTCCACATCCTGGGTTTCACTCAGCTGCTCGGCGTTGTAATCGAAGATGTCGACACGGGCGCGTTCACACTTGCGCTCGCCGACGAACACCATCGTTCCCGGCGCCATCCCGGCTTTGCTGCCCTCGCCGCTGAGCGTGCGTGCCTGGCGGCGCCGACCGGACCTGCTGGATCGCCCCATGGCCGTGGCGGTTGGCGCCGGCTCAATGGCCTTGATGCTGGCACGGGTCCTGCTGCTGCGCCCTTCCCTAGCCTCCTGGCCAATTGCCGCCACTCCGCCGGATGCCGAGTCAGAACCGCTGGTCGCAGGCCGAGGCCGAGGCCGCTGTGGCCCGCTACGGCGCCGAGGGCATCAGCAAAGACCTGGCCCTGCGCACCTACAGCGCCCGCCTGCTCGGCGCTGACCCCGATCTGGTGCTGCACGGGGGCGGCAACACGTCGGTGAAAACCACGGTCACGGGCCTGCTGGGGGAGACCATTCCGGTGCTGTGCGTCAAAGGCAGCGGCTGGGACCTGGCCACGATCGAACCCCCCGGTCACCCCGCCGTGAGACTTGAGCCGCTGCAGGCGCTGCGGGCCCTCACGAGCCTCAGCGACGAAGACATGGTGGCGGCCCAGCGCCGCAACCTGATCGACCCATCGGCCCCCAACCCTTCGGTGGAGGCCCTCCTCCACGCCTTTCTGCCCCACAAGTTCGTCGATCACACCCATTCGATCGCTCTTCTGGCCCTGGCCGATCAACCCGACGCGGCGGCGATCTGCCGCGAGCTCTACGGCAATCGGGTTGCCCTCGTTCCCTATGTGATGCCTGGCTTCGCCCTGGCCCTGGCGGCGGCTGAGGCCTTTGAAGCGGCCGAAAAGCGCGCCAGGGCCGCAGGGGTGGAGCTGGAAGGGATGGTGCTGCTCCAGCACGGGCTGTTCTCCTTCGGGGCCACGGCCGAGCAGAGCTACGGTCGGATGCTGGCTCTGGTGGGGGAGGCCGAGGCGCGCCTGGCCCGGCTGAGCGCCCAGGCCCAGCCGCGGCCCATGCCGGAGCCCCCCATTCCTGCGGCGGCTGTGCTGCCGGTGCTGCGCGGATTGTTCAGCCGAGGCGCCGAGGCCGAAGGCGCCCCCCGCCGCTGGCTGCTTGATCTGCGAGCTTCGGAGCCCGCCCTGGCGGTGGTCAACGATCAGCGCCTGCCCGAGTGGGCTGGCCGCGGCGTGGCCACCCCCGACCACGTGATCCGCACCAAGGCCCAGCCCCTGGTGCTGCCGCCCGCCTGCGGCGATCTGGCCACCTGGACGGCGGCCGCCGCCACGGCGCTTGAGGTCTTCATTGCTGCCTACAAGACCTACGTGGCCCGCCAGAACGCTCGGGTCGGCGGCGGGCGCACGCCGTTGGATCCCCTGCCGCGGGTGCTGGCGTTGCCGGGCCTGGGGCTGGTGGGCCTGGGCCGCTCGGCCCAGGAGGCCGCCGTCACCGCCGACATCGCCGAAGCCTGGGCCCGCACCCTGCTCGCTGCGGAGGCCCTGGGCCGCTTCCAGCCCGTGGGCGAAGACGACACCTTCGACATGGAGTACTGGAGCCTGGAGCAGGCCAAGCTCGGTAAGGCCAAAGAGCTGCCCCTGGCCCGCCGGGTGGTGCTGGTGACGGGAGGCGCCGGAGCGATCGGTGCCGCCACTGCCCGCGCCTTCGCCCAGCGGGGCGCCGATGTGGCGGTGCTCGATTGCCAGGGGGAGCAGGCCATGGCGGTGGCCGCCGCCTGCGGGCGCCGCGCCCTGGGTCTGGCCTGCGATCTCACCGATCCCCAGGCGGTGCGCCAGGCGCTGGCGGCGGTGGCGGGCCACTTCGGTGGCCTCGACATCGTGGTCAGTAATGCCGGTGCCGCCTGGAGTGGTGCCATCGCCGAGCTCAGCGACGCTGACCTGCGCTCCAGTTTCGAGCTCAACCTCTTCGCCCACCAGAGCGTCGCCCAGGCGGCGATGGCCATCTTCCGCGCCCAGGGCATGGGCGGTCAGCTGCTCTTCAACGTGAGCAAGCAGGCGCTCAACCCCGGGCCCGGTTTCGGCGCCTATGGCATCGCCAAGGCGGCTCTGCTGGCCCTGATGCGCCAGTACGCCCTCGAGGGCGGCCGCGAAGGGGTGCGTGCCAACGCGATCAATGCCGATCGCATCCGCTCCGGCCTGCTCGATGAGGGCATGATCCAGAAACGCTCCGCCGCCCGGGGAGTCAGCGAGGAGGCTTACATGGCCGGCAACCTGCTGGGCCAGGAGGTGCGGGCCAGTGATGTGGCCGAGGCCTTTGTGGCCCTGGCCCTGATGGAGCGCACCACGGGCGCGGTCCTCACCGTTGATGGAGGCAACGTGGCGGCGATGGTGCGCTGAGGGTCTCAGGCGGGGGTGCGGGAGCTGGCCATCAGGGCCAGGCCCAGACCGCCCCAGACCAGCACCAGCGCCAGGCAGAGCCCGGTCCAGGCCGGCAGCCCCCAGCTGCTCACCGCCAGCGGCGCCACCACCGTGATCACTCCGCCGGCCACGATCGGCTGCAACAGCAGTTGTTTGATCGAAAACGGCTGCAGGGCCTCGCTGCGATCCAGTGGATCAGCCATGCGCAGCAGCAGCAGGCCGCTGGCCGCCACGCCCGTGGCCTGGCCGAACTCGATGATCGCCCGCTCGAACCAGGCCGAGGGCAGGATGCGCGGGGCCAGCAGCAGCAGCACCCCCAGGTTCCAGGCCAGCCCGGTCAGGGCCAGGGCCGTGAGTGACATCCAGTCGTGGGCCAGCAGGGTCAGATCGAGGCAGGCGGTGGCTGCTGTGATCAGCAGATCGGCCGACACCGTGCCCAGGCGGTTCTGCACCCGGGTCGAGACCCAGTGGTCTTTGCCGGAACGCTCCAGCAGCCAGCGCACCAGCAGCGATCCCACCAGGGCCAGGGGGAACACCGGGAACACATCGATCACCTTCGCCAGCCCTCCGCCGACGTGGTCGGCCACCAGGCGCAGGCCAGCCAGAGCCACCACGCCGATGGCCACGGCGAGTCCCGTCAGGGCCAGGTTCAGGGCCAGAGCCGAAAACCTCAGCTCCGGCGGAGGGGGCAGCGGCGGCTCAGCCTGGGCGGCGATCGCCTCCGCCTGCTCGGGCGTGATGCCCTCCTCCGGCTCCGGGGGGTTCGCCACCCCTGAAGCGATTGTGGAGCCCCCCATCAGCCAGCCCCGGCTGCGGGCCAGCAGCACCACCAATCCACCCACCACCGTGGAGATCAGCAATCCCACGGTGGCCATGGCCAGACCCAGGGCCTCGCCGCCTTCAAAGCCCAGGCTGGCGTAACTGGCGCCCATGGCGGCGGCCGATCCGTGCCCCCCCTCATAGGCCACCTCGATCAGGCAGGCCATCAGGGGATGGACCCCCAGAAATGGCTGCAGCACCAGCATCACCACCAGGCCACCCACCATGTACTGACCGAAAGCCAGGGTGAGGGCCAGCAGCACCTGGGCCGACAGTGGCCTCCAGAGTCCGGCCAGCTTGGGCAGCGGTTTGGCCAGCAGCAACGTGGCGAACACCAGGGTGAGCAGCACCATCGGCAGCTGGTCCCAGATGTCGATCACGGGTTGGCTGAGCAGGGGCACCAGCCCCGCCGGTGCCACCAGCAGGCCCAGCACTCCGGCCAGCAGGGCCTCGGGAATGCCCCAGTGGCGAAGTCCCAGCACATCACCGAGGCTTCGGCCCACCACCAGCACCAGGCCCAGAGCCACCAGCGCCACGGCGGGGGTCTCGACGGCCTCCACCAGAATCCTGACGCTGACTGGGATGAAGGGCATCAAAGGGCGAGGTGCTTGCGGAAGAAGGCTTCCGTGGACTCCAGTACCTCAATCTGTACGGCGCCGCTGCGGAATCCGTGCCCTTCAGCGGCAAATCGATGCAGCTCCACCGGAATCCGGTTGGCGGCGAGCGCCGCGACGATCCGCTCGGTCTGCTGCGGGGGCACCACCTGGTCCTGGAGACCCTGGAAGAAAATCACCGGGCAGCGGATCCTGTCCGCGTGGTGCAGCGGGGAGCGGGCCTCATAGATCGCCCGCTCTTCCGGCCATGACCCCACGAGGCCGTCCAGGTAGCGGGCCTCGAAGCGGTGACTGCTGTCGGCCAGGCCGGCGAGGTCGGCCACGGCATAGCGGCAGGCGCCCACACGGAACACATCGCTGAAGCAGAGGGCGGCCAGCACGGTGAAACCACCGGCGCTGCCCCCCTCGATCGCGATCCGCTCAGGGCTGGCGCGGCCCGCTGCCACCAGGGCGCGGGCCGCTGCGGCGCAGTCGGCCACATCCACCACACCCCAGAGCCCGTTGAGCCGTTCGCGGTAGGCCCGCCCGAAGCCCGTGGAGCCGCCGTAGTTCACATCCACCACGCCCCAGCCCCGGCTGGTCCAGTACTGGATTGCCGGATTGAGGCCGGTGCGGGCCATGGCCGTGGGTCCGCTGTGACCTTTCACCAGCAGCGGCGCGTCGGCGCTGCCTCCCCCCTGAGGGGGGTGATACCAGGCGTGGGTGGGTCGGTCGCCGTAGCCCTCGAACCAGAGCGCCTCTGCCGGCTGCCCGCGGTCCGCCGGCTGGGCCGGAGCCGCCGACAGGCACTGAGCCGCCGGCACACCCGCCAGGTCGGCGGCCTCCTGGTGCCGCCAGCGGCCGCTGGCCAGCTCAAGGCTGAGCAGGCCCGCCTCGGTGCTGCCGTTGGCGGCCACGGCCACCAGCTGGCCGTCCTCGGCCCAGAGCCCCTCGAGATCATCGAAGGGGCAGGGAATCGGCTCCCAGCACGCCGGGGCCGGCTCCTTTCCGCCGGCTGGGTTCTGGACGTTGAGCAGCACGCGGCCCAGCTGCCAGCGGCCCTGCACGCAGGCCGCCGCCACCAGCTGGTGGCCATCCCAGGCGGTGGTGCGCATCCCGTACACCCACTGCGGCATGGCGAACTCCGCCTCCATCGGCAGCAGCCACTGCCATGGCCCAGTGCCAGCGGCGTCCAGCCGCTCCAGGTTCCACCAGCCGTGGCGGTCGTTGGCCACCACCAGCTCCCCGTTCGCCAGCCACAGGGGCTGGAAGACCGAGCACGCCGCCGGCTGCTCCGCAGCACCGGAGCCGGCGATCAGTCGCGCCGGGCCCAGTCCTCCTCCAGGCAACACGTCCGCCAGCCAGAGCTGGCTGCGGTCCCAGGGCATGTGCGGCTGTTGCCACTCCACCCAGGCGAGCCGGCCGCCATCGGGGCTGAGCACGGCATAGCCGCAGAAGTCGAGGGCCTGGCGCAGCAGCTGCGGTTCACCCCCCTCCAGGGGCACGGCCACCAGCTGATCAAGTCCGCGGGCCTCCATCACCCCGATCCAGCGCCGCCGCCGCCCATCGATCAGCCCATCGGCGAAGGCGCGCTCCCCCGGCTCGGTGAGCCGCATGGGCGCCGCCCCCGGCTGGTCGGTCTCAAGCCGCCAGAGGCAGCGATCACGATCGTTCACCACCACCACCAGCTCTCCTGCGCTGGGTCCGGCTGTTTCCCGGTCCACCGCCACCACGCCGCCGCCGTATTCATGGACGCGGCTGCGCAGGTTCCACTCGCCTGGGGTGAGCTCGATCGCCTCGGCTGAGGGAGAGGGTCTCATCATCAAGGTGGTGCGCCCCTGCTCGGCGGGGCGTTGCTCCAGCCAGAACAGCCGGCCTCGGTGCAGCTGGGGTTCCTTGATCCGGGGCGTGCGTCCCACCACTGCCGACGCCGCCAGGGGGCGGCCCTGCCTGGCGCCTGAACCCTGGCTTGAACCATGCCCCACCAGCGGCTCCTACAATCGGTCCATCGTTTCAGGTGACGCTTTGGCCAGCAGCTTCGCCAAAATGGCCCGCCAGGCGGAGCAGAGCAGCCGCACGGTCCAGGTTCCCAAGCAGGTGCTCGACGCTCCCCCACTCACGATCCACAGGCTGGGGGATCAGGTGCTGCGTCAGTCCGCCAAGCGCATCAGCAAGGTGGATGAATCGGTGCGCGAGCTGGCCCGCAACATGCTGCGCAGCATGTACAGCGCGCATGGCATCGGCCTGGCGGCACCCCAGGTGGGCGTGCACAAACAAGTGCTGGTGATCGACCTCGATCCGGAGAACCCGGCCACGCCGCCGATGGTGTTGGTGAACCCGGAAATCAACGCCACCAGCGCTGCGCTCAACACCTACGAGGAGGGCTGCCTGAGCATTCCCGGGGTGTATCTCTCCGTGGTGCGCCCGAGCGAGGCGGAGGTCAGTTACCGGGATGAGCAGGGCCGCCCTCGCCGCATCAAGGCCGATGGCCTGCTCGCCCGCTGCATCCTCCACGAGATGGACCATCTCAAGGGGGTTCTCTTCGTTGATCTAGTCAGCGATGAGCTCAGCCTCAACGAGGAGCTCAAGGATCACGGGTTCCGCCGTGATGATGTCCACTCACAGCGCTGATTTCCCATGCCGATGCAACCCCTTGCCGGGGTCTTTCTCGGACTGGCCTGCCTGCTTGGCATCGCCGCCACAGGTTCCGTCTTTGAGCTCTCCTATGGCGAGCCAGACCTGGGTGTGCTCACCACCCGGCTGATCCTGGCGGCCTGCCTGCCAGGCACGGTGATCAGCCTGCTGGTCGCAATTCGTCTCAACAAGGCCAGCTGAGCCCCCCTGGCGTCGCGGGATCTCACTTCTACGATCGGGCTCACCTTGTCTCGTTCACCGATGCGCGTCGCGCCACTGCCGCTCCTCCTGCGATCGCTCAGCGCACTGGTGCCCTCCCTGCCGGCCCTGCTGGTGCTGGGCTTCGCTGCCGCCGGCCCCGTTGCGGCCCAGGGAGCTCTGTTCAGTGCCCGTGACGTGGATCAGTCGAAGTTCGTCCTGGTGGCGGCGCCGATCGGCGATGGCCTGCGTGCCCAGCTGAATATCTACGAACAGGTGAGTGACCGCCGCCCCTGCTTCTCCACCAGCGGTTCATCCCCGACCCGGGTGGAGCCCCTGCTGGGCAGCTTCGATTTCACCAGGATCTGCTCCCGCTACATGGATGCCAACGGCTACTCGCTGCGGGTGGGCGGCAGCGATCTGGGCACCGTGTACCGGCTGAGCGTGGTGCGGCAGGGCAGCGACAACATTCTGCTGGCGGCACCGGGCCGCAACCAGGCGGGTCCCGAGGTGGTCGTGGCCCGGACCCAGGGCCAAAGCGATGGCTTCCTGCTGTTCGTTCCCGAACCGGGCTGGAAGCTGATGCGCCGCCACTTCGGCGACCGCGCCCTCGGCCACCTCTACCTCTACCGGGACACCTGGCCGGGCCAGGAGGCTGTCCAGCCCGAGGCTCAGGCCCCAGCCGGCGCCACTCCCTCCAGCCTGGCTCCCGCAACCGATCCGCCTGCTGTCGGTTCTCCTGCAACCGATCCTTCTGCTTCTGTCGCGCCCGCATCTCCGCTGGCCCCTTCCCCGATCCCCAGCACCCAGGCCCAGCCGTGATTGGGGGCCGATGAGCCGATTGCTACATTGACGTTCAATTAGCCCCACTGCGTGGTTCATGACCCAGGTCACCGTCGGCGAAAACGAAGGCATCGAATCGGCCCTGCGCCGCTTCAAGCGGCAGGTGTCCAAAGCCGGCATCTTCGCCGACCTCAAGCGCCTGCGTCACCACGAGACGCCCACCGAGAAGTACAAGCGCAAGGCCCAGCAGCGTCGTCGTCGTCGCTGATCAACTGCGGCCGAGGCTGATCCGGGGTTGATCAGCTCTGGTGCACCCCCTGAGTGGGCTCACCCTCTTGGGGCTCGGCTTCATCCAGCCCAGCGTTTTAGACAGATAGCTCCCTGCCGATCTGGTCGAACGATCGGTACGACAAGGCCTCCCCCAGGTGCTGAGCGCTCACGCGCTTGGTTCCCTCCAGATCAGCCAGGGTGAGGGCCACCCGCAGCAGCCGCTCTCCAGCCCGGGCACTCAGGCCCCGCTGGGTGATGGCCTGTTGCCAGAGCTGAAGCGACCCGGTGCTGAGCGTCACCAGAGTCCTGAGACTCGAGCCCGGCAGCTGTCCATTGGGTTGACCACCTGGATTGCGCCGCGCCATTCTCTGCCGCGCCCTCAGGACCCTCGCCGCCACCACTGCCGAATTCTCGGTCCGCTCCTGTCGCCCGGTCGCCGGTCCTGCTCCCAGGCCGTAGCTGCGCGCCAGGGCGCCGGGTTCGAGCCGCCCCATCACCACCTGCAGATCGAGGCGATCAAGCAGGGGGCCCGAGAGCCGAGACCAGTAGCGCCGCTGCAACGCCTCACCGCAGCCACAGGTCCGCTCCGGATCGCCGAACCAGCCGCAGGGACAAGGGTTCGTGGCCGCGACCAATGCGGCGCGGCAGGGGAAGCGGCTCTGCTGGCGTGAGCGGCTGATCCACACCTCTCCCTCCTCCAGGGGTTGGCGCATCTGCTCGAGCACCTCGCGCCGAAATTCCGCCAGTTCATCGAGGAAGAGCACGCCGTGGTGGGCCAGCGACAGCTCCCCTGGTCTCGGTGTGGCGCCACCGCCCACCAGGGCCGTGGCCGTGCAGCTGTGGTGGGGCGCCCGAAAGGGCCTTGAGCCGATCAGAGCTCCACCCTCCGGCAGCAGTCCGGCTACCGAATAGAGCTGAGTGAGCTCCAGGGCCTCATGGCGGGGCAGGGGCGGCAGCAGACCAGCCAGGCGCCGCGCCAGCATGGTTTTGCCGCTGCCCGGTGGGCCCACCAGCAGCAGGTGGTGACCTCCGGCCGCGGCGATCTCCAGGGCCCGGCGGCCGTGGGCCTGACCGATCACCTCGGCAAGGTCGGGCTGGGCCGCCCCCGGCTGCACCAGGGCGGGGGCCGGGGCCGGAACGTCCCCTGGATCCGCCAGCCAGACCATCAGCTGCGCCAGATCAGCCGCCGGCCACACCGCCAGCTCCGACACCAGCGCCGCCTCGCCGGCATTGGCCCGGGGCACCACCAGAGCCCTGGCCCCGGCCCGCCTGGCGGCCAGGGCCAGGGCCATCACCCCCCGCACCGGCCGCAGGCTGCCGTCGAGGCCCAGCTCTCCGGCGCTCCAGATCCCCTTCATTCGCTCGGGCGGAAGCTGGCCCGAGGCCAGCAGCAGCCCCAGGGCGATCGGCAGATCGAAGGCCGGCCCTTCCTTGCGCAGATCCGCCGGGGCCAGGCTCACGATCACCCGGGTGAGGGGCATGCGGAAGCCGCTGTTACGCAGGGCGGCCCGAACCCGCTCACGGGACTCGCGCACGGCCGCTTCCGCCAGACCCACGATCTGAAGTCCGGGCAGACCGGGGGCGATGTCCACCTCCACCGCCACCTCCCTGGCCTCCAGGCCCTGCAGGGCGGCGCTGCTGCAGCGTGCCAACATCGGCGCTCAGGCGTCGGACACCCAGTCAGTGCCCCGCCTGTCTCACCCCATCCGTTGCCGGGTTCCGGCGGAGGCCCCATGGCCGAGAGCGAGACGATCTTCGCGCGCATCCTGCGGGGTGAGATTCCCTGCGATCAGGTCCACGCCGATGAGCTGTGCCTGGCCTTCCGCGACATCCAGCCCCAGGCGCCTGTGCACGTGCTGGTGATCCCGCGGGAACCCCTGGTGAACCTGGCCGACGCCGAGCCACGCCATCAGGCCCTGCTGGGCCACCTGCTGCTGGTGGCGGCTCAGGTGGCGAAGCAGGAGGGCCTGAGCAGCTGGCGCACGGTGATCAACAACGGTGCTGAGGCGGGCCAGACGGTCTTTCACCTGCATGTGCACGTGATCGGTGGCCGGCCCCTGCTCTGGCCCCCCGGCTGACCCTCGCCAGCGGCGACAATGGGCCGACTTGCAGCCATTCATGCGCCCCCTCAAGGCCCTTCGCGAGCAGTTGGCCAAGCTGCAGCGCCTGGCCCAGCCCTACTTTCTGCCGCTTGACGAGGGGAATCGCGGCAGCGGCCAGTTCCTGCTGCTGGTGATCGCCCTGCTGGCGGTGGTGGTGGGACTCACCCTGCTGCTCCTCTCCGGGACGGTGGCCGCCGCCGGTGCCTGGATCCCCGAGCTGCGCAACCGCTTCCTGCCTGGGGTCCCCGAGCAGGTGGCGGCGATCTGGAGCGGACCGATCGGCGTGGTCGTGATGGTGTTGTTTGTCGCCGGCCTCTCCTGCTTCGTGGCCCTGCGGGGCAAGCTGCGCCAGGGACGCTGGCTGCCCTGGCTGCTCCTCGGCGTGATCGCCCTGCTGATCCTGGTGATCAATGGCATCAACGTGGGCATCAGCTACATCGCCCGGAACATCGACAACGTTCTGGTGGCGTACAAGGAAGAGGAGTTCTGGAAGATCGTTGCGATCTACGCTTTCTGTCTGGTGCTGGCCCTGCCGATCCGCGCCATCCAGAGCTACCTGATCCCGAAGCTGGGCCTGATGTGGCGGGAATGGCTGAGCGGCCGCATGCTGGGCCGCTACCTCACCAATCGGGCCTACTACGTTCTCAATCCCAACGACGAAAGCATCGAGGAGATCGACAACCCGGACCAGCGGATCTCCCAGGACGCGGCCAGCTTCACGGCCACCAGTCTGAGTGTGACGGTGGAGATCATCGCCGCCCTGCTCACCTTCTTCAGTTTCATCATCGTTCTCTGGAGCATCAACCAGACCCTGGCCCTCTGGCTGCTGGCCTATTCGGTGGGCGGCACGGCCCTGATCGTGTTCGCCAGCCGCAAGCTGGTGAACCTGAACTATCAGCAACTGAAGCTGGAGGCTGATTTCCGCTATGGCCTCGTCCACATCCGCGACAATGCCGAATCGATCGCCTTCTACCGCGGGGAGCGCCAGGAGCAGAAGGAGGGTGAACGCCGCCTCGACGGGGTGATCGTCAATTACAACCGGCTGATCATCTGGGAAGCCCTGATCCAGGTGATCCAGCGCTCCTACGACTACTTTTCCCGCTTTCTGCCCTGGCTGGTGATCGCGCCGATCTACTTCGCCAAGCAGGTGGACTTCGGCGTCTTCGGCCAGGCCAGCATCGCCTTCTCCCAGGTGCTGTTCTCGGTCAGTTACATCGTCAACAACATCGACCGGCTGGCGGCCTTTTCCGCCTCCATCAGCCGTCTCGAGGGCTTCCAGGGCAAGGTGGAGGCGATCAATGCCGAGATGGCCGAGTTCGTGGCCGCCGAGCAGGCCTCCGCCGGAGGCGCCATGGGTGCCGCTGCCGCTGCCGTGCGTCCCGAATCGATCCTGGTGAGCCATGTGGATCTTGTTCCGCCCCGCACCAGCCGCCTGCTGGTGAGCGATCTCAGCCTGGAGGTGACGGCCAATCAGCGGCTGCTGGTGGTCGGGCCTTCGGGCTGCGGCAAAACCTCCTTCCTGCGGCTGGTGAGTGGGCTCTGGCCTCCGGCCGCCGGCCATGTGCAGCGCCCGCCGGTGGGAGAGCTGATGTTCATTCCCCAGAAGCCCTACATGCTGCTGGGCAGCCTGCGGGAGCAGCTCTGCTACCCCCAGCCGGCTGATCGCTTCAGCGACGACCAGCTTCGCCACGTACTCGAGGAGGTGCGCCTGCCCGAACTGGTGGGCCGCTACCCCGATCTGGACATCAAGCAGGACTGGCCCCGGTTGCTGTCGCTCGGCGAGCAGCAGCGTCTGGCTTTCGCCCGGCTGCTGCTCAACTCCCCCCGCTTCGTCGTCCTCGACGAGGCCACCAGCGCCCTTGACGTAGCCACCGAGAAGGCCCTGTACGAGCTGTTGGTGGAGCGGGAGATGGCTTTCGTGAGCGTGGGCCACCGGCCCACGCTTGTGGCCTTCCACGACACCGTGCTCGAGCTCGATGGCCAGGGTGGCTGGCGCCTGCAGCCTGCCGCCGGTTATGACTTTGGCCGCAACCGTGAAACCTGATGTCATCTCCAGCTTCTGCCAGCGACCCTGAGGCCATCCCCGCCACCAGTGCCACCACCTCCGAGGTGCCGGCGTTCGGCTGGAGCGGTTACGCGGAGCGGGTGAACGGGCGCTTCGCCATGCTCGGCTTTGCTGCCGTGCTGCTGATCGAGGCCCTCAGCGGTGACACCTTCCTCCACTGGGCGGGCCTGGTGCCCTGAGTCTCAGGGCAGCTCGATCAGGTCCACCTGCCAGAGTCCGGCCCGGCTGACCTGCACCGCCAGCATGCGGCCATCGGCGCTCAGCTGCGCCTGCCGGGGCACTCCGGGCGGATCCAGCTGCAGCGGCTGCAGACTTTCCCGGCTGCGGCGGTAGAGCGCCAGTTCGGTGCGGCCGTCGCGCTGGCGGATGAGCGCCATCCGTTCACCGTTTGCATCGACACTGATGTTCAGGGGCTGGGCGTCGGGGCGGTTCAGGCCCGGCAGGGGTACAGGCCGGTTCTGATCCAGGTCGATCAGCTCCACCCGCTCGCGTCCGTCTCGGCCGCTGATCAGGGCCAGCCAGCGGCCGCTCAGGGAGGGATCGCGGTTGCTGCCGTTCTGCTCCAGCCGTTGGTTGATCGCCGGCAAGGGGCGCAGGGGCGTGGCCGCGCAGGCTGTGAGCAGTCCGGCGAGTCCGGCGGCCAGCAGGATCAACCCCAGCTGTGCCAGCCCAAGTTGAGCGGCGCCTGAGTCATGGCGCCCCAGGGGTGTCATGGCGCTGCTCCGGCCGGAGTGCGCAGCAGCTCTCCGGCCGGCGGATCCACCTCCAGCACACCCCCCAGCTCGAACACCTCCACCCGCCAGCGGCCAGCGGCCACCAGTTGCAGGGCCAGGCGCTGGCCGTCGGGGGCCAGGCTCAGCCTCACCGGCTCACGCCCGCCCGGTAAGGGCAAAGGCAGCAGCCGGTTGGTGAGGCGATCTTCAATCACCGCAAGGCGCCGGTCGCCCCGCTGCACAATCAGGGCCAGGTAGCGGCCCCTCCAGCTCAGGGAAGGGGAACTGTGGGGCTGCCAGCGGCTGAGGTGGCGCAGGGGCAACACCCTTCCATTGCCGCGCTCCTGCAGCAGCACGGTGGAGCGGCCCTGGCGCTCAATCACGCTGGCCAGCAGGCGACCATCACCGCTCAGGGCTGGATCCTGGCGGCTGAGGTTCGATGGCCAGCCAGCGGCGGGAGCTGGCCTGGATCGGCGGGCCCAGGGCAGGGAGCATGCGCTCAAGAGCACGGCCAGGGCCGTCGCCAGCGCCGCCAAGGAGCCAGCCCTAGGCCGGGTGATCAGCTGTCGAAACGGGAGCTGTTGTCCCGGGGCCGGCTGCTGGAGGGGGTGGGCCGCAGGGGGGTGTAGTCGGCATCGCTCATGGGGGTGGCTTGGCTGCCACTGCCACCGGTTGGAGTGCGGATCGGGGTGCCCTGGGGCACGCCAGGGACGGGGCTGGAGGCCGGTTCCGTGGCGCCGGCAGGGCCGGGCCGGCGGCTGGAGCGTGGCATGGTCTCGCTGCTGGGAACCGGCCGGCTGCCGCGGCGGGGCTCGACCCCGCTGTCACGCTCTCGCCGACGGGAGCCGAAGGTCGGTCCTGAGGCCGCCGCGCTGGTTGCCGCTGTTCTGGAGTCTGCGGGCCTGCGGGAGCCGTAGGACTCGGGCTCCCGGCGAGGGCTGGGCTCGGGGGCATCCCAGCTGTTTTCGGTCGTGGAGCGGCGGCTGGCGGCCCGCTCGGGGATGGCTGGCCGGGTGGCCTCACGACGGGGCCGGTAGAAGTTCGGTTCGTCTTCTGCTTCTTCACTGAGGGGGGAGCGGATCCGCCGGCGCAGGGGCTGGGGTTCCTCGAAGCGCTCCACGTCGTCATCCCAGCCGGCGCGACCCCCCACCCTCGGCCTGGCGGGCAGGGGTTCGTCGTCGTCGAAGTAGGAGGAGCGCCGCGCCTGCTCGGTGGTGACGCCCCGCAGGCGCACGCTTTCGTAGGCGAAGAAGACGGTGGTGCCCGCCAGCAGGAACTGGCCGAACTGGAGGATCGGATCGAGCCGCCAGCCTTGGAAGAAGAGAATCCCGCCGCACAGGAGACCGACGGCGGCGAAGAAGACGTCGTAGTCGCGGGCGAGGGCTGGCTTGAAGCTCCTCATGAAATAGAGGAACGCACCACCGACGGCCAACACGATGCCGACGATGCTGGCCCAGTTCAGGCTGGCATTGACCACGTCTGAAACCTCAGGCGAACGACTTGTTCCGTCCGCCAGGGGTGAACGGCTGGTCCCAGTTTAGGGACCTGGACCCGCAGAACCAGCGGCGGCTCAGAGCTTGCGGTCGACCTGGTCGTTCTGGCTGATCAGGACCAGGGCGATGCTGATCGGAATCACCACGATCATCGCTCCGTACACGAGGCTGCTGAGGAAGTTGGAGAGGGAGGGGGTCATGGCGCCATGAGATCCGGCTCGGATCTTAGGCAGCGGCGCCCACTTCCTACGATGGGACCACCGCTGCTTACCGCTTTGTGACGGCCGTTTCCGTGCTGGCGTCTGCCCTGCCGGTGCTCCACACCGTGCTGGCCCTGGCCCTGGCGGCCTGGACCCTGCTGTTCCTGTTCCGCATCGTGCTCACCTGGTATCCGCAGGTGGACCTGAACCGGGGGGCAATGCGCCTGATCGGCTGGCCCACCGAGGGGCTGCTGCGCTTCAGCCGCCGGCTGATCCCGGCCATCGGCGGTGTCGATGTGACCCCGGTCATCTGGGTGGGGCTGATCAGCTTGCTGAGGGAGCTGGTGGTGGGTCAGCAGGGGCTGCTCACCCAGGTGCTACGCCAGAGCCAGTCCCTGGCCTGAGCCAGTCGCTGGCGAGAGGCCAGTGGTTCGTTGCCGAGTCAGGTCCGCGGATCAGCCGGGGGCAGCATCTCCTGCTCCACGAACTTGGTGTGCACATCGCCGCGCTGGAACTCGGGCCGATCCAGCAGGGCCAGGTGGAACTCGATCGTGGTGGGGATACCTGTGATCGCACATTCGCTCAGGGCCCTGCGCATGCGCTTGATGGCTGCATCGCGATCGAGCGCCCAGACAATCAGTTTGCCGATCAGCGAGTCGTAGAAGGGGGGGATTTCATAGCCCGTGTACACGTGGCTGTCGACCCGCACGCCCGGCCCCCCCGGAGGTAACCAGCCGGTGATCCGGCCAGGGGCCGGCCGGAAATTCTGCTGCGGGTCTTCAGCGTTGATGCGGCATTCGATCGCATGGCCCCGCAGCTGCACGTCCTCCTGGCGCATGCTCAGGGGCTCGCCCCCGGCGATGCGCAGCTGCTCGGCGATCAGATCAAAGCCAGTGACCATCTCGGTGACGGGATGCTCCACCTGGATGCGGGTGTTCATCTCCATGAAATAGAAGCTGCCGCTGCGATCCACGAGAAACTCCACGGTGCCGGCGCCCTCGTAGGTGATGCTGCGGGCTGCCGCCACCGCCGCCTCGCCCATGCGCCGGCGCAGTTCCGGATCCAGGGCCGGGCTGGGGGCTTCCTCCAGCAGCTTCTGGTGTCGCCGCTGGATCGAGCAGTCGCGCTCGCCGAGGTGCACCACGTTGCCGTGGCGGTCGGCCAGGATCTGCACCTCGACGTGGCGGGGCCGCTCGATGAACTTCTCCATGTAGAGGCCGGGGTTGCCAAAGGCCGCTTCCGCTTCACCCTGAGCCGCCTTGAACAGTGCCTCAAGCTGCTCGGGCTCCTGCACCAGGCGCATGCCCCGCCCGCCACCACCGGCTGTGGCCTTGATCATCACCGGGAAGCCCATGCGCGCCGCCAGCACGGAGGCCTCCTGGGCGTCCTCCAGCAGACCTTCACTGCCGGGGATGGTGGGAACCCCCACCCGCTGCATGGTGGCCTTGGCGGTGGATTTGTCCCCCATGGCCCTGATCGCCTCGGGGGAGGGGCCGACGAAAGTGAGGCCGTGGGCAGCGCAGATTTCCGCGAAGCGGTCGTTCTCGGCCAGGAAGCCATAACCGGGATGGATTGCATCGGCGCCCCGGGAGATCGCCGCGGCAATGATGTTGGGAATATTGAGATAGCTCTTGCTGCTGGGAGCTTCTCCCACGCAGACCGCCTCATCGGCCAACTGGACGTGCAGGGCGTTGCGGTCGACCGTGCTGTAGACCGCCACCGTGCTGATGCCCAGCTCGCGGCAGCTGCGCAGAATGCGGAGGGAAATCTCGCCACGGTTGGCGATCAGCAGCTTGCCGATGGGCATCCGTGGTGGGTCCAGGCCGCAGCGGACTGTATCAGTGCTGACCCTTGCCTCCTCAGGGCGGTGGAGGCCGGGACGGGCGATGGGTATATTGACGAGCCGAAGGGAGTCCAGACTCCTGACGGCCACGCGGATGTGGTGGAATTGGTAGACACGCACGTTTGAGGGGCGTGTGGCTTCGGCCTTGCGAGTTCAAGTCTCGCCATCCGCATTTTTCTTTCCCACAACTTGAGAGAGCCGCCGCTGAGCCGCACGCCCACCACAGCGATTGTGCTTGTGTGCAACGGTCCTGGCGAACTCACCACCTGGGTGCGGCCCCTGGCCCAGCGTCTGCATCGGCAGCTGGAGCTTCAACCCGTTGTTCCGGGGGCGGCCTGCTCCCTGGAGCTGGTGCTCGTGCCCTGCCCCAACGCCACCGGCAGCGAAGCGCGGGTGGCCCGCGACCTCGGCCTGTTCTCTCGCATCGTGCCGGCTCGCAAGTTCTGGGGGCTGCTGCTGAGGCCCCGGCGCCATGGACCCTGGCCGACCCATGGGGTGGTGGTCTTCCTGGGGGGCGATCAGTTCTGGACCGTGCTGCTCTCGGCTCGCCTCGGCTATCGCCACCTCACCTACGCCGAGTGGGTGGCCCGTTGGCCGCGCTGGAACGACCGCATCGCCGCGATGGGCCCCCAGGCCGCCACCCGGTTGCCTCCCCGCTGGCGCCAGCGCTGCACCGTGGTGGGGGATCTGATGGCCGATCTCTCCGAGGAGGCGCGGGCGGTGGCTCCTCTGCCCGAGGGGGAATGGGTGGCCCTGCTGCCCGGCTCCAAACGGGCGAAGTTGCAGGTGGGTGTTCCCTTCCTGCTTGATACCGCCGATCGCCTCGCCCGCCTGCGGCCCGGGTGTCGCTTCATGCTGCCGGTGGCGCCCACCACCAGCGTGGCCGATCTGCTGGCCTACGGAGGCAGCGGCAACCCGATTCAGCGCCACTACGGCGGTCAGCCTCCCCGGCTGCTGGAGCCGGAGTCCGGCTCCGGTCAGCGCTGGCTGATCAGCGGGGCCGGCACGCCCGTTCTGCTGTTCGAGCAGCATCCGGCCCATGGCCCCCTCAGCCAGTGCGCTCTGGCGCTCACCACCGTGGGAGCGAACACCGCTGAACTCGGGGCCCTTGGGGTGCCGATGATCGTGCTGGTGCCCACCCAGCATCTGGAGGTGATGCAGGCCTGGGACGGCTGGCTCGGTCTGCTGGCGCGCCTGCCCCTGCTGCGCTGGTTGCTGGGTCTGGCGCTGACGGCCTGGCGCATGCGCCAGCGGGGGTTTCTGGCCTGGCCGAACATCTCGGCTGGCCGTGCCGTGGTGCCCGAGCGGGTGGGATCGATCACGCCGGCTGAGATCGCCGCCGAGGCCAACGAGTGGCTGGCCCATCCCGAGCGGCTACAGGGCCAGCGCGACGATCTGCGCAGCCTGCGGGGTCAGCCCGGGGCCGTGGCGGCCCTGGCGGCGATGGTGCAGGAGCTTCTGCCCGCTGCCTAAATTGACGGCAGCAGAACCTTTCTTGCCCCATGGCCAGTTCCGACACGGCCTCCGCCACTCCAGCCCCCTCTGATCCCGACTGGCGCGAGCGTCTCACGCCCGAGCAGTATCAGGTGGCCCGTTGTGGCGGCACCGAGCGGGCCTTCACCGGCGCCTACTGGAACACCAAGCAGGAGGGCCGCTACGACTGCATCTGCTGCGGTTCGCCCCTGTTCGGCTCCAGCGCCAAGTTCGATTCCGGCACCGGCTGGCCGAGCTTCTGGGACGGGCTCGATGCGGGGGCGATCACCACCGTTGAAGACCGCAGCCACGGCATGGTGCGAACGGAAATCCGCTGTGCGAAGTGTGAGGCCCACCTGGGCCATCTCTTCCACGACGGCCCCGGTCCCACGGGCCTTCGCTACTGCGTGAATTCCGCCTCTCTGAACTTCGAGCCGGCGGGGTGAGACCTGCCCGTCCGCTTCGCGGGTTCACCAGGGATCCGAGAAGCGCTCTTCATTCGTGCGGGGTCGAGCTGGGGGCTCCAGCACCTCTGGTTCCGGCTCCTGCCTCACGCGGTAGGGCTCGGGCTCCACATCCAGGGGCTGCCGCTGATCTCCGCTGGAGCGCAGAGGAGCCTGGCGGGGCTGCTGGGGCAAGGGGCTTCGGCGGCGTGGTTCGTCGTCGAACTCGTCTTCGTCGAGGTACCGCCGCTGGCGCAGGGGTTCCTGACGGCGGCGCTCCAGCTCCACATACTCCAGTTCTTCCTGATCCTCCACCTGCACGGCACGGCTGGAGGCGGGCTGGATCCGGCGCTGCTCCTGGACACTTGGCTGCCCGGAGGCCAGCTGGTTCTCCACCGGCACCATGGTCTGGCGGAAGCGATCCCGCTCCTCCTGCTCCCAGCTGGGGCCGCCGATGCCCAGTTTCTCGAGCAGGCCGCTGCCCAGTTGCTTGAGTTTCTCCTCAGCGCCCTCGTACACGATGATCCGATCGGGCCCGCTGCTCACGATCTCCTCGACGCTCAGTTCCCAGGTGCTGAGCACCCCTTCGCCGAGCAGGGGAACACCCAGAGCCCCCAGCACCAGAGTGGTGAGCTCGCCGGTTTCGATGTCGAAGCTGAAGCCGAGCACCCGGCCCAGTTGCTCGCCCGACTCGCTGATCACCTGGCAGTTGATCACCTTGCTGTAGCGCTCGGGATTGAATCCCTCAGCCAGGGAATCGGCGGAATCCACCAGCACCACATCGCCCACCTGGCGGATGCGATCGAGCGGCATCCAGCGGGGAAGGCCCGGCAGAAAGCGGGTGAGGGGGTTGTCACGCAGGCCGAGCGCCACCACCTCGCGGCGGTCGATGTCGACCACCACTTCGCCCACCACCCCCAGCCGGCGGCCGGTGTCGCGGGTGATCACCTGGGTTCCCATCAGCTCGGAGCGCAGCCACAGCCTGTCGCTGGGGGCGGCGCCTGAAGGGTCGGCGGAGGGAGGAAAGGAAGAGGTCAAAGGCCAGATCCCGGGCGGGTGTCGGCAAGGTGAGCGGTCGAATCATTGTGACCCACCGCACCGGTTCAGGCGGCGGTGGGCATCCCGACCACCTGGGTGTGGGCGCCGCGGGCCTGGGTCACCCCCACCGTGCGGGTGGCGGCGGCGATCATCGGCCTGCGGTGGCTGACCACCAGGAACTGGGCCTGATCGGCCTGGCTGGCGATCAGGGCGGCCAGCCGCTCCACATTCACCCCATCGAGGAAGCTGTCGACCTCATCAAGGGCATAGAAGGGGGAGGGGCGGAAGCGCTGCAGGGCGAACAGGAAGCTCAGGGCTGTAAGCGATTTCTCCCCTCCCGACATCGAGGCCAGCCGGCGCACGGTCTTGCCCTTGGGGTGGGCCACCAGGGTGAGTCCGCCTTCGAGGGGCTGGGCCTCGTTCTCGAGCTGCAGGTGCCCTTCGCCTTCGGAGAGCCCGGCGAAGATCGTGCGGAAGTGGCCATCCACGGCGTGGAACGCCTCCAGGAACGCCTCCTGGCGGAGGGTGGCCACGGTCTCGATGCGCAGCAGCAGCTCCTCCCGCTCGCTGGAGAGCACCTCCAGCCTGCCGGCAAGGTCGGCCAGGCGTTGCTCCAGCTGCTCGAGTTCCTCCAGGGCCAGCATGTTCACCGGCTCCAGGGCCTCCATGCGCTGCTGCAGCCTCTGCAACTCCTGCTGCAGTGCCTCAAGGCCCGCTGAGCGCAGCTCTTCGGAGATCTCGGGCAGGGGATCGGGCAGGGCCCGCTCCATCGCTTCCAGCCGCAGGGCCAGGGCCCTCTCCTGCTCGCTGAGTGCCAGGCGCTCCTCCCCCAGCCGCTGCAGCTCCCACTGGCGTTGCTGCAGGGCCTGCCGTTGCTGGCCGACCTGGGCCTCGGCGGCATCGCGGGTCCGGCGCCGTTCGCCGAAGCGTTCCTGCAGCTGCTGCTGCTGCTCTTCCAGCTCCGCGCGCCGCTCCTGGCCCTGGCGTTCCTGCTCACGGCGCTGGCGGTGCTCCTCGGCCAGGCTGGCCACGGCCTGCTGCTGCCGCGTTTCCTCCACGGCGAGGGCTTCGAGCTGATCCCCGAGGCGGGTGAGACTCAAGCTGCGCTCCCGCTGGGCCAGCACCAGGCCGTCCCGCTGCTCGCGGGCAGTGGCCAGTCGCTGATCGGCCGCCTCCAGGTCGTGCTGCAGTCCCTGCCAGCGGGAACTGTCACCCGACGCCTGGGCCTCGGCCTCGGCCATCTCAAGCTCGGCCACCTCCAGCAGCAAGGGGGCCAGCTCGCGCTCCAGCTGCTGGCTTCGCTGCTGGCCGCTCTCCAGGCCGTCCCGGGTGTGGTTACGCCGTTGCTGGAGCTGCTCCAGCCGTTGCAGCTGGGGCCCCAGGGCCCGCTCCGCCGCAGCCCGCTCCGCCGTCAGGGCGGCTCGGCGCTGCTGGCCCTCCTCCAGCGCCGGGCGCAGCTGCTCCAGCTGCCGGCCCAGATCGGCCTCGCGGCGGCGGCAGACCACCAGGCTCTCCCCCAGCTCCAGCAGGCGGCGCTGGTGGGGCTCCGCTTCGTCCTGCTCCCCGGCCCGCCCGAAGCTGAGCTGGCCTGAGCGCTGCTGCAGGCTGCCGCCGGTCATGGCGCCGCTGCGCTCCAGCAATTCCCCTTCCAGAGTCACGGCCCGGCAGCGGCCGAGTTCACGGCGGGCGCTGGCAAGGTCTTCGAACACCAGGGTGTCGCCGAAGACGTGGCGGAAGACCTCGGTGTAAACGGGCTCGAAGCGCAGCAGATCGACGGCGCGGCCCACCAGTCCGCCAGCGCCGGAGCGACCGGTTCTGGCCCGCTCCAGGGCGGCGTTGCCGCCGCTGCCACCTCCACTGCCACCGCCGCGGATCTTGTTGAGCGGCAGAAAGGTGAGGCGACCGGCCCGGCGGCTCTTGAGCAGTTCGATCGCCTGGGAGGCGATGCGGTCGTCGTCGACCACCACCTGGGCCAGGCGGCCGCCCGCGGCCACCTCCAAGGCCAGCCGGAAGCGCTCCTCCACCTCGGCCAGCTGAGCCACGGGGCCGTGCAGCCCCCCCAGACCCGATTCCAGCAGCAGGCGCAGGGCGCCGGTGCCACGGCTCTCCTGGAGGGTGTCGCGGCGGCTCTCGATCCGAGCGATCTCCCGCTCCAGCTGGGCCTGCTCCTGCTCCAGGCGGGTTCGGGTGCGTTGCTGCAGGGCCAGGGCTTCGGCCAGCTCCTGGGCCTGACTCTGTTGCTGCTCCACCAGGGCCTGCATGGCTTCGGCTTCGGCCAGCAGCTCCTGCAGGCGCTGCTGCTGCACTTGGTCGTCGCTGCCACCGCTGGCCAGCTCCGCCTCCAGTTCCTGCAGGCGCTCCTCGGCCTGGCGCAGCCTTTCGCTGAGCTGCTGCTGTTCTGCCAGCAGGGGCGCCACCGCCTGCTGCAGCTCCTGCCGGCGCTGGCTGCGGCGCTTCTGCTCCTCCAGCCAGGTGCCGGAGCGGCCCGCCACCTCCCCAAGCCGCCGGCGGGAGAGCTCCACCGCCCCTTCGGCGCTCAGGCAGGCCTGCTCCGCCGCCGCCAGGGCCCCGGCATGCCGCTCATCGGCGCTGAGCTCCTGGCGCTGGCGTTGCAGTTCGGCGTGCTGGCGCAGCAGCTCCTGGCGCTGACCCTGCAGGGCCTCCGCCTGTTGCTGCTGGCGCTCCGCCTGGCGCTTGAGCTCGCGGGCGCTGGTCTCGAGGCCGGCCAGTTCCGCCTGCACCACCAGCAGGCTGTCTTCGCCGAGGGCCTTGACCTCGGCCTGCAGCAGGGCGAGACCTGCGCTGGCCTGCTCCAGGGCTGCTTCGGCGGCGGCGAGGGCGGTGCGGTCACTCTGCTCCTGGGCCTCCAGGGCCTGCTGGCGCCGGCGCACGGCCCCCAGCTGGGTGCCCGCCTGCTCGTGGGCGAGCACCTGCTCCTGCAGGCGGCCGAGCTGCTGACGCTGGCGCAGGTCCTGGTAGGTGCGGGCCTTGGCGCAGTCGCGCTCAAGCCGCTGGCGGGCCCCCAGCAGCTCCTGCTCCACGATGCGGCAGCGTTCCTGGCGCTCCTGCACCTCATCGAGCTTGACGCGGGTCTGGTCGATGCGGGAATCGAACAGGGCGACTCCGGCCAGTTCATCAATCAGGCCACGGCGGTCGCGGGCGCCCATCGAGACGATCCGGGTCACGTCCCCCTGCATGACCACGTTGCTGCCCTCGGGATCTACCCGCAGGCGCCGCAGCTGGCTCTGCAGTTGCTGCAGGTTGCAGGGAACCCCATCGGCGCTGTAGCTGCTGCTGTAGGTGCCGCCGGGGGCCAGCCGCAACCGCCGGCTCACGGTCCATTCCTTCTGTCCCGTCTGGATCCAGGGACCCTCCGCCGGGGGCTCAAGGCCGGCCTCGGCCGGATCGGGCTCCCAGTCGCTGAGGTCGAAGCGCACGCTCACCACCGTTTCGGCGGCCTTGCCCTGGCGCACCGTGGCGCTGTTGATCAGATCGGGCAGTCGCTCGGCGCGCATGCCGCGGCTGCTGGCCAGGCCGAGGCAGAACAGCACCGCGTCAAGGATGTTGCTCTTGCCTGAGCCGTTGGGACCGGTGATCACGGTGAAGGATGGCTCCAGCCGGATCGCCATCGCTCCGCCGAACGACTTGAACTGAGCGAGTTCGACCTGATTGATGTAAACCAACAGGCCCGCGTGCAGTGCTGAGCAGTTCGAACTTAGCGGAGCTGCTGACGATCTCAAGCCCCTACCTATCCTGAGGGCCAAAGTCCCCGAGGAACGTCACGTCATGGAACCCGAAACCCCCACCGTCAGTCGCGACCGCTTCCGCGAGCGCTTCGACGCCCTGCTGCCCACCATCCAGCGTGAGTGGCCGCAGGTGGCCCGCGAAACCCTGGAGGCCACCCGCGGCAGCCTGGATGAGGTGGTGTCAGTGATCGCCCAGCAGACCGGCCGCACCGCCAGTGGCGTGCAGGAGCAACTGCTTGACCTGGTCCATGCGGCGGGTGACCGCACCCGCGACCTGGTGGATCGCATCGGCCCGCTGGAGGAACAGCTGGAGCATCTGCTCGATGAACTCAACAGCAGCCTGCGGCCCCGGATCGAGAAGCCCGTGCGTGATCGCCCCCTGCTGGCGGTGGGCGTGGCGGCGGCGGTGGGCCTGATCGCCGGACTGCTGCTGGCTCCGGGCCGGCGCTCCTCATGAGTTCGGCCGACGATGAGCGCCGGGGGCGGCGCTCAAGCGGCGCCGGGATGGGCCGGGTGGCGGCAGGTCGCGTCACTGCCCTGGTGACGTCGGTGATGGACCTGCATGTGCGCATCGCCCTGCAGGAGGTGGACCATGAAAAGCGGAGGCTGATCAGCGGTGGCGTGCTGCTGGCGGCCGGCGGCACGCTGATGCTGCTGGCATCAGTGGCTGGCCACGTGGCCCTGGTGTTGTGGCTGCACCAGAGCTTCGGCTGGGGTTGGCTGCAGGCGGTGTTGCTGCTACTGGTGGGGGATCTGGTGCTGGCTGGTGTGCTGCTGCGCATCGGCGGTCAGCTGATCCAGGGCCCTTATCTGCCCCAGACCACCGCCGGATTGAGCAAGACCACCCGTGCCCTGCTGGGCCGATGAGCCCGAAGCCGTTCCCCAGCTCCAGCCACGACCCCGCGGAGCTGGAGCAGCCGCATCAGGACTCGCCGCAGCAGGAATCATCGGAGCAACTCCGCCAGGACGTGCTCCTCACCGAGCTCTGGTGCCAGATGCTGATCGATTGCCACGATCTGGCCGAGGCGCTGCCCGAGGGCCTGCCATCCGAGCCGGTGCCCAGCCGGATCTGGAGCAGCCTGCGCCGGGAGTCGGTACCCAGCGCCACCAGCCTGGGGCGGTTGTCACCGGAGATCCGGGCCGAATTGCGCCTGCAGACCGGCTGTGCCTGTGGCTTCCACCACCTGCAGCAGATCGGCTACGCCGATGTGTGCGAGCGGGCCAACCAGCTGCAGACCGCTGGGGATGAGGGCTCCTATCTCGGCGGCTGTCTGCTGCTGCTGCTTTCCCTGGTGCTGAGCCTGCCCCCCAGCGAAACGATGGTGGCCCAGCTCAGCCAGCACTACAGCAATGCCGACGCCGATCTGGAGCGCAGCGAACAGTTCCTCTTCGAGCTGATGCTCTCGCTGCTGGCCCGTCACACCCAGGAGGTGCTCCAGGCCTGCCCCCAGGAGGACGACGAGGCGTAGGTGCTGCCAGCAGAGCCAGTGGCTCAGCGGATCTCGTAGTTCAGCCAGCGGCAATCGATGCCTCCATTGCTCACTGGAATCCGCCGCCGGGCCTTCATGCGCAGGGCCCCGGTGAGTTCCGGGTTGCCGCTGAGCAGCCACAGGCTCCAGCCGGAGCAGCGCTGCTTGAGCATCGCGCCGAGGTCGGCGTAGAGACCTTCGAGGTCTTCGCCGCCACCGAGCCGGGCGCCGTAGGGAGGGTTGCAGACGATCACGCCGGGCCCATTCGGCGGCTGGAAGTCGCGGCAGTCGCCTTGCTGCAGTTGCACGTGCTCCGCCACGCCGGCGCTGACGCTGTTGGCACGGGCCTGCACGAGCACATCGGCGTCGCGCTCCAGACCCATGATCGGCGCCAGCGCGGGGGGCGCCGCCGACAGCGCCTGCGCGGACCGCACCTCCCGCTCCCAGAGCGTGCCCTGGAAATCGGGCCAGTGGCGCAGCAACTGCGGCCGCGGCACTCCACCCAGTGGATCGAGGCCCGGCACGCGGCCGAGCTGCCGGCAGGCGGCTTCGATCAGCAGGGTGCCGGAGCCGCAGAGGGGATCGGCCAGGGGCACCGAGCCATCCCAGCCCGTGAGCGCGATCAGGCCACTGGCCAGGTTTTCCTTCAACGGCGCCAGGCCCACGGCGGCCCGCCAGCCGCGGCGGTGCAGGCTGCCGCCAGCCCCGTCCACGCTCAGCACCCCCACGCCGCCTCGTCCACCGGGTGCCTGGCCCAGGTGCAGGTGCAGGCAGAGCTCGGGGTCGTTGAGATCGATCGAGGAGCGCTCGCCCCAGCGCTGTCGCTGCCCATCCACCAGGGCGTTCTTCACCTGCAGAGCAGTGAAGTGGCTGTGGGCCAGACCAGGCAGGCTGCCACTCACATCCACCCGGAAGCTGCGGCTGGGCGGCAGCCACTGGTCCCAGTCGGCGGCGCCGGCCACGGCCTCATAGAGCTGGCGGGGGCCGTCGCAGCTGAAGCGGGCCAGCTCCCGCAGGATCCGGAAGGGAAGCCGGGCCTGCAGCTGGAGACGGTAGAAGCCCTCCAGATCGGTGCGAAAGGCCACGGCCCGCCGCAACACCTGCACCGAGGTGGCGCCCAGAGCTTTCAGCTCAGCGGCGCCTTCCTCCTCCAGACCGGGAGGCAGCACGGCCACACCGGCCAGCGGCTCGCCGATGAATCGGCTCATCCTGGCTTCGCTCTGGTGCCTGGGTTCGGTCATGCCCACCCTGTCGCTCTGCCCGTAGGCCCATGTCTGCTGTCACAATGACAAGGTCCGTCCTCGGGCGGACTAGGTGGCTCACACCGGTGCTTCGGACAGCGGTTCGATTCCGCTCAGCTCCATTCCACCCCGCTGCGGCGGCGGTGTCCGCGGGGCTGCAATGGTTTCGACGGGGTATGAGGAGGGTGACTGAAGCCTGCTCGGTAAGAGCAAACCCGTAACAGCGAACAACATCGTTCGTTTCTCCCGTCAGACCGCCCCTGTGGCTGCCTGACTCCTATAGGGAGATGGGGTAGGTCAGCCTTATCACCCAAATGACCCATGGGGGGCTGGAAGGCCCCCTTCCCTTTGGCATCAAGCCTGCGTTTCAGGGCTCAAGTTCACGGCGAACTGAACCCATGGTCTTGACGTGTGGCGCGGCCATTGTTCTTGACTCCACATTTTCAGCAGACGGAGGGGCTCCACCGCCAAGGCGGTGACAGCCCCAAGGAAGTAATCCCGGACCTCTCAATTGGCGGTCAAGTTCATTGCCGGATCCATGTTTCAGCCAGGGCATAATCAGCGCCCTCGAAGAAACGGGTCTCGGCATCGAGGAATCTCGAGACCAGCTTTTCCGCCAGGCCCTGCCAGGCCCTGTTGCCCACCACCGCCACCCGCCGGACGGCCCGGCGATGGTCGCGAACGAGCGCCAGGTGGCGCCCCAGGGCGCCGAGGCCGGCCCAGCCATCGAACTGACGCAGATCCAGCAGCAGCCTCACACCATCGATCCCCTGAATCTCAGCGTCGATGTCGGCTTCGATCCGTTCGTAGGCACTGGCCTCGAGCGTGCCGATCAGCTCCGTCTCAATCACATCGCCGTCCCGCTTGATGTGCATCGTGCCCAGCGACTCCGCCAACCAGCGGCGGGCCTCCTCCAGGTCCGCGTTGGCGAACACCCTCACGGGGCAGGGCGTCACCAGGCTGAAGGCCGCCACGGCCGTCCGCACCCAGGCCACATCCGACACCAGCGCCAGGCGCTCGAACCCATCCCAGTGCCGCAGCGCCTCACGGCCGTCGGCCCAGGCCGCGCCCAGGTCGTAGCCCTCAAAGGCAGGCCCCAGCTGAGCGAGCAGCTTCAGGCGATCGTGCTGCTCAAGGGCACGATCCAGCGCTGGCGTGAGCACGTGGTCATAATCGTCAGCGGTGATCTGCCCCTGGAAGGAAAAACCGAGGGTGCCGTCCGGCAGCCCGCTCATGCATTCGATCATGGGATTTCCCTCAGGGATACTCTACCAAAACCGTAGCCATCAGGCCGACGTACGGCCACAGAAAAGGGCCCTCTTCAACCCATCAAACCGCTTGGTGTGTTTGATCAGCAGCCCATTCAGCGATGAGCAGTACCTCCAACGACTGCTGATCGCTGAAAAAAAACCTGGCGAGTAGGCAGACGGACGGCCAGGAATGGGATCTCCAAGTGCGCACGCAGGAAGCCATCACGTGTGTGGCCAACAATTGCAAGCCCGATCCGAAACCTTGAAGGAGAATTGGAATGGCAGATTCTGATTGAGTTCGAGCAGGCAGGGCGTTGCTGCTTGGATAGGACATGAACGATCACGGCAAGGCCTGATCGATGCACGCCCCGCTCTCTCCGCAGTGGTTGCCACACTTCAGCTAGGCCCTAAGCTGAGGAGGTTCAGTTTGCGGATCTTTGGGCGGTCTACCGCTGGCACCAAGGCCGTAATTCTATTTGATGGAACTGAGTGATGGTGTCAACAGGAATGACAGATTTATTCATAAAGACAGGAGTTGCCCGTAGCCTTTTTGCTGGGGTCTGTGCAGGCTTTGTTGCCGTCGCGGCAGGGGTGGTTGGGGCCCCTGGCGCGGGGGCGGCTGAGGTGGAAGCCCTGGCGCTGCTCAAGGGGATGACCACCTACATGGGCGCTCAAAAGGCCATGTCATTCCGTTACGACGCCGATCTGGATGTCGTGACCGCGGAACAGCAACGGCTCACGCTGGCCAGTTCCGGAACGGTGTCGCTGGCGCGCCCCGGTCGCATCCGTGCCACCCGATCCACCGGTTTCGCCGACGTCGAAACGGTCTTTGATGGCTCCACTTTCACCCTGCTGGGCAAGCAGGCCAACGTCTACATGCAGGTTCCGTTCAAGGGCACGATCGCAACCCTGGTGGATGAGCTCAAGGACAAGTACCGCAGACCGCTCCCGGCTGCTGATTTATTGTTGCCAGGGGCCTATGCCGAACTCACCGAGGGTGTCACGGATGTCAAGGATCTCGGCAGCGGCGTCGTGGGTGGTGTCGAGTGCGATCACCTCGCGTTCCGTAAAAAGGATGTCGATTTCCAGATCTGGATCGCCCAGGGGAAGCGTCCCTATCCCTGCCGCTACGTGATCACCTCCAAGACTGTACCTGGCTCGCCTCAATACAGCGTTCAACTCAGTAACTTCAAAACGGGATCCGCGGCCGTCGGCCAGTCCTTCGCTTTTGTGCCGCCCCCGGGGGCCAGGGTCATCAGCAAGGATGAGTTGAAGACCATCAAGTCCATGGGCGAACTGCCCAGTAACTTCGTTCAAAGAGGAACTCCATGACCACCACCCGCAAAACGGCTGCTCTCCTTGCCGCCCTCGCCCTGGCTGGCTCAGGCCCGCTGCAGACCGTGCCAGGCCAACTCCTGAATGCCCTGGTCCCGCCGGCGCAGGCCCGAGTGGGCCGTCCGCTCACGCCCGTCAGCGTGGCCGGAGTGGGTCGGCGCACCGTGCGTCGCTGTGCCGTTGGCGTCTACGACTGCTGAACCCACGGCCCCCCATGAGCCGCCCTGAGCTGCCCCACCTTCCCGATTGGTCTGCCTTGCCGGCGGACCTCAGGGAGCAGGTGGAGCAGTGCAATCCTGAAACCCAGTGGTTCTGGAAGGGGCTGGAAGACAGCGATGGTTTTGAGCGGTTGCTGATCATCATCCGCCATGCCCTCGCTGAATCCGACTGCCCCGCAGGCGCTCACCAGCTGGAGGAGCCCCCACTTTGACGACATACTTAGCGCCAGGACAGCGTCATCGCTTCCGTACCAAGGTCTGATCTGCCTTCAGGCCGCCTTCCTTCAACCCCATGACCAGCGCGGCCACGCACGACAAGCTGCAGAGGCTTCAACCCGTTGGCATCTTCGCGGCCACGCCGGTCGAGGTGCTGCTCCAGCTTGCCGAAGCTGTGGAGGAAGTTCATCTCGCTGCTGGCGAGCAGCTGTTTGCCAAGGGGGATCTCGGCACCTCCATGTATGTGATCGTCAGCGGCCAGGTGCGCATTCACATCGGCGACCAGACCGTGGTGGAACTTGCCGATGGCGAAATCGTGGGGGAGCTGGCCGCCCTCGATCCGGAACCTCGCTCGGCCTCCGTCAGCGCAATCGATCCCACCACGCTGTACCGCATCGAGCAGGCCACCTTGCAGGCCCTGATGGTCGATCATCCCGAAATTGTTCAGGCCGTGATCAAGGAGCTGGCCCAGCGCCTGCGTGACACCACCGCCCCCTATGGCTTCGGCTGATCGCTTCCGCTTCAGCGGCTGCTGGTGCCTCCCCCGGTCTTGGCCTTGAAGCCACTCCAGACGGCCAGTTCCTCGATGGTGAGCAGGCCTTCACGCCGCTCGCCATCCAGATCCCAGGTGGGGAACGCCCGGATCTTTGCGGCCTGGCAGCGTTCACGCCCGGCCTGATCCTTGTCGCATTCCACGTAAGGCAAGCGCCGGCCCGCTTCAGTGCCGAAGAGGTTCTTCTGATGGAAGCAGTGGGGGCACCACCAGGCGCCATAGAAGATCGCACCCCGTGTGCGCAGGTGCTCCACCAGCGCCTTCTGCTCCGCCGTGGAGGGGCTCACGGCTTCCCCGATGCTGCCGCTGGTGCTGCTCGATGGACTGCCACCACGGGCGAGGGCCTGGTTGCGGCTGCTGCCGGCAGCCCCCACCAGCACCAGGCTGAGGCTCATCAGCGCCAGGGAAAGCAACCGGGTGGGCAGCCGGTGGCCGGACGAGGCGTCAGGCATGGAACTCGCACACTCAGATGTTCCGAGGCTAAGGCTGCGTTCGGGCTTCCGCCCTTTCTGGGGCCACCCGTTCAAGCCTCTGGCTGGGACACTGGGTCTCAGATTCACCGCCTCGCGAACCGATGAGCTTGCCTCGATGAGTGCCAACGGCTACCGCGACTATTTCAAGGTGCTGGGCGTCGAGCGCAGTGCGGATGCCGATGCCGTCAAGCGCTCGTTTCGCAAGCTGGCCCGCCAGTACCACCCGGATGTGAACCCCGGTGATGCCACGGCCGAGGCCAAGTTCAAGGAGATCAGCGAGGCCTATGAGGTGCTCTCCGATCCCGACAAGCGTCGGCGCTATGAGCAGTTCGGCCAGTACTGGAGTCAGGCCGGCGGGGCGCCTGGCGGGGCCCCGGGCTTCGATGTGGATTTCGGCCGCTACGGCAACTTCGACGAATTCATCAACGACCTGCTCGGTCGCTTCGGTGGGGCCCAGGGGAGTTCCGGTTTTGGGGCAGGCCCCGGAGGTTTCGGGTTCTCCGGTGGTTTTCCCGGCGGCTTCCCCAGCGGTTTCGGCGGACCGGCGACGGGTCGCAGCGGGACCCTCAACCTGGACGCGGAAGCCACCATCAGCCTCAGCTTTGCCGAAGCGTTCCGCGGCTGCGAGCGCACCCTGGCCGTCAACGAGGAGCGGGTGCAGGTGCGCATTCCGCCAGGGGTACGCAGTGGCAGTCGCCTGCGCCTCAAGGGCAAGGGCAACCTGCAGCCCGGCACCGGACGCCGCGGCGATCTCTATCTCAACCTTCAACTTCAGGACCACCCGATCTGGCGCCTGGATGGCGATCAGCTGCGCGCCGATCTACCCCTCAGCCTCGATGAACTGGCCCTGGGCGGCGAGGTGAGGGTGGCCACCCCCGACGGGGAAGCCACCGTGCAGGTGCCTCCCGGTGTGGCCCTGGGCCGCAGCCTGCGCCTCAAGGGCAAGGGCTGGCCGGTCAAGGACGGCCGTGGGGATCTGCTGCTCAGCCTCACCCTCAAGCTTCCGGAGCAGTTCAGCGACGCCGAGCGGCAGTTGCTGGAGAAGCTGCGCGAGGCCCGCAGTCTTGATCCTCGCCGTGAGTGGATGAGGGCGGCCCAGCTCTGAGTGCCATCCAGAAAATAATGAATTGAATTGAACTGAGAGGAATCATCTGATCCTCTTATGGGCACCTCGAAAAATCTACGTCGCTCCCTGACAGCCTATGAAATATGCAATAGAATTGGTTCAGTTCAACACAGCTGAATGGGACAGCGTGGATTCTGGGATGAGGAGAAGCGCATCCACAGGCTTCAGCAGAAGAAGCCCACGTTAGCGACCCTGTCCGAGACGATTCCCTGGGATGCCTTCAGGCCACTGCTGGAGCAGGGTTACAGCCATGAACGCAAGAGCAATGCTGGCCGTAAGCGGATTGATCCGATCATCCTCTTCAAGATGCTGGTGCTGCAGCAGCTGTTCAACCTCAGTGATGAGGAGCTGGAATTTCAGGTCAACGACAGACGCTCATTCGAGGAGTTTGTCGGACTGGGAGTGATGAACACCATTCCCGATGCCACCACTATTGCCTTCTTCCGCGAGCGGCTCCGCAAGGCGGGTGTTGTCGATGAGCTTTTTGAACGTTTTGAGGAGCACCTGCGGACCCATGGGCTGGAGGCCCGTGGTGGGCAGATCATCGATGCAACACTTGTCCCAGTTCCCAAACAGCGAAACTCAAGGGAGGAGAACAAGACCATCAAGGATGGAGCCATTCCAGAGAAGTGGTTGGACAAGCCAAACCGCTTGCGCCAGAAGGACACTGACGCTCGCTGGGTCAAGAAGAATGGCGTCAACCACTACGGCTACAAGAACAGCATCTGCATTGATGCCACTCACGGCTTCATTCGCAGATTTGCCATTACCCCAGCTAATATTCACGACAGCCAGATGCTTACGCAGGTGCTAGACCCTGAAAATAGGGATGACTTTGTCTGGGCTGATTCTGGCTATGCAGGTGCTCAGTTTGAGGATCTCCTGGACCTGGGTGGTTTTGAGAGCCGAATTCATGAAAAGGGCTCACGCTGCCATCCCTTGAGCGAGGAGGCCAAGGAACGGAACAAGGTCCGATCAACTGTACGGGCCAGGGTTGAGCATGTCTTTGGTGCAATCACAACCTGCATGCGCGGCAAGCTGACAAGGCGGATTGGACTGGCCAGAACGAAAGCTTGGTGGGGACTGCGTAATCTGACTTACAACTTTCTTCGATACCTGCATTGCAACTCAAAGGCAATGCTGGCTGTCTGATCATTCGGCAACGGGATAATTATCCCGCATTTAAGTCATGAATGTCAGTCATCAGGCGGATCTGCACGTGCAGAGGATGAGCATTTTGCTTCTCAAGGCAGCCTGGGTAGTGGCAATATTTCGAGGTGCCCTTATGGTGAATGCTTGGCACCCAGCCAAACCCACTTTCGATGGCTGCTGGGATCAGACTTGCTGGCGAATGTGAGGCTGAAAATGGGGGCGGAAGCCTGGGCTTTAGGATGGTCTCAAGTGATCCGACTGCATGGAGCTGACCTACCGTCCGCGGCGCCTGCGCCGCACACCGGCTCTGCGGGCCATGGTGCGCGAGTTTCAGCTGAGCCCGGCGGATTTCATCCTGCCGTTGTTCGTTCATGAAGGTGCCAGCAACGAGCCGATCGGTGCCATGCCCGGTGCCTTCCGCTGGAGCCTCGAGGGGCTGGTGGAGGAGGTGGGCCGTGCCTGGGATCTCGGCATCCGCTGCGTGGTGCTCTTCCCGAAGGTCGCCGATGGTCTCAAGACCGAAGACGGAGCTGAATGCTTCAACGAGGGTGGCCTGATCCCCCGGGCGATCCGACGGCTCAAGCAGGACCATCCCGGCATGGCGATCATGACCGACGTGGCCCTCGACCCCTACTCCTGTGATGGCCACGACGGCATCGTCAGCACCGAAGGTGAGGTGCTCAACGACGAGACCGTGGCGATCCTCTGTCGCCAGGCCGTGGCCCAGGCCAGGGCCGGCGCTGATCTGATCGGCCCCAGCGACATGATGGATGGCCGCGTGGGCGCCATCCGCGAGGCCCTCGATGAGGAGGGATTCGAGCACGTGGGGATCATCAGTTACACCGCCAAGTACGCCTCCGCGTATTACGGGCCCTTCCGCGAAGCCCTGGATTCCGCCCCGCGCACCGACTCCAGCAAACCCATTCCCAAGGACAAGAGCACCTACCAGATGGATCCGGCCAATGGCCGTGAGTCGCTCACCGAAGCCCTGCTCGATGAGCAGGAGGGTGCCGACATCCTGATGGTGAAGCCAGGCCTGGCCTACCTCGACATCATCCACCGCCTGCGCGGCGAAACCGAACTTCCGATCGCCGCTTACAACGTCAGCGGTGAATACTCCATGGTCAAGGCGGCCGCCGACCGGGGCTGGATCGATGAGCGTGCGGTGGTGCTGGAAACCCTGCTCTGCTTCAAACGGGCCGGGGCCGACCTGATCCTCACGTATCACGCCTGCGAGGCAGCCCGTTGGCTGCGGGAAGGCTGATCACGGCGGCGCCCAGCGAAGCCGGAGCCGCCCCGGTGATGCCCTCCGGCCAACCAGAATGGCGCCTGCGACAGGGAACGGCCATGGCCGTGCAGCGACTGGGCCATGTGGCCGTGCGGGTGCAGGACATGGCCCGGGCCAAGGCCTTCTACGAGGCGCTCGGTCTGCGCGTCACCTGGGATGCCGACGACTGGGCTTACCTCCAGTCGCCCGAATCCGGAGATGGCATCGCCCTGCTGGCCCCCAGCTACCGCCAGGCCGGCCCCCATTTCGCCTTTCACTTCGAGGACCGCGCCGGGGTGGATCGGGTCCATGCCCAGCTCGAGGCCTCCGGCCACCGGGTCGGGCCCGTCCATGACCACCGTGACGGCACCGCTTCCTTTTACCTGCAGGATTCCGAGGGCAACTGGCTGGAGATGCTCTACGAGCCCCCCACCGGCATCGTCTCCAACACCGGAGCGGCGGTGATTCCGCTCCAGGCGCGTGCCCAGGCCGGGCGAGGGCAGGAGCCGGTTTGAGCCCCCCCGCCATGGAGGCGATCGCCGCCGAAGCCCTGGAGCTGCTCGAGTGGGAACGGCTCGGCCAGCACCTGGCCAGCTTTGCGAGCACCAGCGCCGGCGCTGCCCATTGCCGGGCCCTGCCCCTGGCTGCCGATCGCTCCGAGAGTCTGCGCCTGCTCGCGGAAACCAGCGAGCTGCTGGGCCTCGATGGTCTGATCGAGGGCGGGCTCAGTTTCCAGGGGGCCGCCGATCTCACTGGCACCCTGCGCCACTGCGCCAAGGGGGGCACCGCCGGCGGCGAAGACCTGCTGGCGGTGGCCTCCACCCAGGCGGTGGCCCGCCGCCTGCGCCGGCAGATCGAGGCTCCCGAGCTGCGCCCCGTCTGCAGCCAGCTGATGGGCGATCTCCGCACCCTGCCGGAGCTGGAGCAGCGCCTGCGCTTCTGCCTGGAGGAGGGTGGCCGGGTGGCGGACCGGGCCAGCCCGGAGCTGGCGGGCTTGCGCCAGCAGCTGGCCGGCCTGCGCCAGCTGCGCCGCGATCGCCTCCAGGAGCTGATGCGTCGCCAGGGGGGCCTGCTCCAGGACAGCGTCATCGCTGAGCGCAACGGCCGCCCGGTGCTGGCGGTGAAGGTGACGGCCGCCTCCCAGCTGCCGGGCCTGGTTCATGACAGCTCCGCCTCGGGCAGCACCGTGTTCATCGAGCCGAAGGCGGTGATCACGCTCGGCAACCAGATCCGGGAGCTGGAAGGTCGGGAGCGCCAGGAGGAATGGCGGGTGCTCGCCAGCCTCAGTGCCCTGGTGGCCGAGGAGGCGCCAGCCCTTGAAGAGCTGCATCGGGTGCTGGTGGCCCTCGATGTCGCCCTGGCCAGGGCCCGCTATGGCCAATGGCTGGGGGCCGTGCGCCCGGAACTCTCCGCCGACCCCCAGGCGCCAGTCCTGCTGCGCGATCTGCGCCATCCTTTGCTGCTCTGGCAGGAGCGCCGCGGCGGGGAGGCCAAGGTGGTGCCGGTCACGGTGTCGGTGGGCGCGGAGCTGCGGGTGGTGGCGATCACCGGCCCCAACACCGGCGGCAAGACCGTGACTCTCAAGAGCGTGGGTCTGGCGGCCCTGATGGCCCGGGCTGGGCTGTTCCTGCCCTGCTCCGGCACTCCTCAGCTGCCCTGGTGCTCCCTGGTGCTGGCGGACATCGGTGATGAGCAGTCGTTGCAGCAGAACCTCTCCACCTTCAGCGGCCACGTGCGCCGCATCGCCCGCATCCTTGAAGCCCTCGACGCCCCCGCGGCGCCCGGCGCCACCCTGGTGCTGCTCGATGAGGTGGGGGCCGGCACCGATCCCACCGAAGGCACGGCTCTGGCGATCGCCCTGCTGCGCCATCTGGCGGAGCGGGCCCGGCTGACCATCGCCACCACCCATTTCGGTGAGCTCAAGGCGCTCAAGTACGCCGACAGCCGTTTCGAGAACGCCTCGGTGGCCTTCGACAGCGACACCCTCTCCCCCACCTATCACCTGCAATGGGGGATCCCAGGGCGCAGCAACGCCCTGGCGATCGCCAGTCGCCTGGGGCTTGATCAGGCGGTGATTGCCGAGGCCAATGGCCTGCTTGCGCCCCGGGGCGAGGGGGAACTGAACCAGGTGATCCGCGGCCTCGAAGACCAGCGCCGCCGCCAGCAGGAGGCGGCCGAGGAGGCGGCGGCTCTGCTGGCGCGTACGGAATTGCTGCATGAGGAGCTGCTGCAGCGCTGGCAGCAGCAGCAGGAGCAGTCGGCGGAATTGCAGGAGCAGCGGCGCCAGGCCCTGGAGCACTCGATCCGCGACGGGCAGCAGGAGGTGCGCCGCATCATCAGGCGTCTGCGCCAGGGCGGCGGCGATGGCGAGCGGGCCCGCCAGGCCGGAGTTCGGCTCAAGCAGCTCCAGGTTGAGCACACGCCCCAGCCCCAGCGCCGGGCCACCAGTGGCTGGCGGCCGGAGGTGGGGGAGCGCATTCGCCTGCTCTCCCTGGGCAAGGCGGCCCAGGTGCTGGAGATCAGCGCGGATGGTCGCGAACTGAGCGTGCGCTGCGGCGTGCTGCGGCTGCAGGTGGATCTTTCCGGCATCGAGAGCCTGCAGGGGGAGAAGCCCTCCCCACCCGAGCCGGCTCAGCCGCTGATCGAGGTGCGCGCCAGCGGGCGCCACCTGGGCGGCTCAGGCCCCCAGGTGCGCAGCGAACGCAACACCGTCGATGTGCGCGGGATGCGGGTGCATGAGGCGGAAGCCGCTGTGGAGGAGCAGCTGCGCAACGCCAATGGCCCACTCTGGGTGATTCATGGCATCGGCACCGGCAAGCTCAAGCGCGGCCTGCGCCAGTGGCTGGCCAGCGTGCCCTGGGTGGAGCGGGTCAGTGATGCCGAGCGAGGGGATGGCGGTCAGGGCTGCAGCGTGATCTGGCCGAAATGAGCTGCAGCCAAGGGCAGGGCGTCAGCTCAGGTCCGGCAGCACCACCTCCATCTCGTCCTGATGTCCGATGACGCCGGCCTTGGTGACGGTGGGCTTGGGTCTGGGCAGGGCCTCGCCGTTGGCCTCAAAGAAGCGCCATCCCTGCGGATCGATCTCCAGGTGGATCGTCTGCCCTGCCGCCAGGCGCTGGCCCGGGTCGGTGCGCACCTGAATCAGATGGCTGCCCTCGATCAGGCGACAACTGATCAGCACTTCGTTGCCGAGGGCCTCGAGATGGGTGATCTCCGCCGCCAGGTTGCGGTTGGTGGCGGGGGCCAGCTTGAAGTGCTCCGCCCGCAGCCCGGCTGTAAGGCTGCCGCTGTCCCCCGCGCGGGCTTCGAGGGCCTGGGCCATCTCCCCTTCCACCAGAAAGCGACGACCGGCGAGCTGAACCTGATCGACTCCGGCCTGCTCCACAGGCAGCAGGTTCATCGGCGGGCTGCCGATGAACTGGGCCACAAACAGGTTGGCGGGGTGTTCATAGAGCTCCATCGGTGTCCCCAGCTGCTGCAGACGTCCCTGGTTGAGCACGGCGATGCGGTGGCCCATCGTCATCGCCTCCACCTGGTCGTGGGTGACGTAGAGCGTGGTGATGCCCAGCTGCCGCTGCAGCGCCACGATCTGGGCCCGGGTGCCGGTGCGCAGCTTGGCGTCGAGGTTGCTGAGCGGTTCATCCATCAGGAACACCTTCGGCTGGCGGGCGATGGCCCGTCCCAGGGCCACCCGTTGCTTCTGTCCGCCGGAGAGTTCCTTGGGCAGGCGCTCGAGCAGTGGGGTGAGCTCCAGTTGCTGGGCCACCGCCTTGATCCGCTCCTCGATCCGCCGCTCCCGCTCCGAAGCGACCCGCAGCCCGGCGGGCAGGCGCCGCGTGAAGCGGTGAAGTCCGTCCTGCAGATGCTGAACGGTGGTCCTGGGCCGGCTGCGCCGCAGCCCGAAGCCGATGTTGTCGGCGACGCTCAGGTGGGGATAAAGGGCGTAGCTCTGGAACACCATCGCCACATCCCGCTGGGCCGGCCGCAAGCCACTCACGGCGCGCTCCCCCACCAGGATCTCACCGCTGCTGGGGGTTTCCAGGCCCGCCAGGATGCGCAGCAGGGTGCTTTTGCCACAGCCCGAGGGCCCCACCAGCACCAGGAATTCGCCGTCGTGCACGGTCAGATCCAGCTGCCGCAGCACCTCCACCGGCGCGCTCCCCCGCCGGGGAGGGAAGGTCTTGCTGACCTTCTGGAAGCGCACCTCAGCCAACATCAGCCCTCCGACCGGCCGATCCTAGGGTTGGTGATCCATCCGGCCCAGTCCCTGCGGTCTTCCCTTGCAGTTCATTGATCAAGCCCGCATCGCGGTCCAGGGCGGCCGTGGCGGAGATGGCATCGTCGCCTTCAGACGTGAAAAGTACGTTCCCGCCGGTGGTCCCTCCGGCGGCGATGGCGGTCATGGCGGCACCGTATGGCTCGAGGCCGATCCGAACCTGCAGACCCTGCTCGACTTCAAATACAAGCGACTGTTCGAGGCCCCGGAAGGACGCCGCGGCGGGCCCAACAGGCGCAGTGGTGCCAGCGGCGACGACCTGGTGATCCGGGTGCCCTGCGGCACCGAAGTGCGTCTGCAGGAGAGCGAGGAGCTGCTCGGTGACCTCACCGAACCGGGTGACCGGCTGCGGGTGGCGGCCGGGGGACGCGGCGGCCTCGGCAACGCCCACTACCTGAGCAACCGCAACCGGGCGCCGGAGAAGTGCACCGAGGGCAGGGACGGTGAGGAGCGCCAGCTGCAGCTGGAGCTCAAGCTGCTGGCGGAGGTGGGCATCATCGGCCTGCCCAATGCTGGCAAGAGCACCCTGATCAGCGTGCTCTCCGCCGCCAAGCCCAAGATTGCCGATTACCCCTTCACCACCCTGGTGCCCAACCTGGGGGTGGTGCGCCGCCCCAGCGGCGATGGCACCGTCTTCGCCGATATCCCCGGCCTGATCGCCGGCGCGGCCCAGGGGGCCGGCCTGGGCCACGACTTCCTGCGCCACATCGAGCGCACCCGTCTGCTGGTGCACCTGGTGGATGCCTCCAGCGCCGATGTCACCAGTGACTTGGCGGTGGTGGAACAGGAGCTGCTGGCCTACGGCCATGGCCTCGATCAGCGCCCCAGGATCCTGGCCCTCAACAAAAGTGAGCTGCTGCTGCCTGATCAGCTGGAGGCCGCCCGGGCCTCCCTGGCTGCTCTCTGGGGTGGTGAGGTGCTGCTGATCTCGGCGGCCACCAAATCCGGCCTCGACGGATTGCTCGCTGAGGTCTGGAAGGAGCTGGGGATCCAGTGAGAGCCAATGGGCAAATATGGGTCCGCATCAAACCCCCCCCCAGATGGGGGGTACGGCCCCATACAGAAAGGCCTGGGGTCAGAGTGGTTAAGACTGATCAGTCGTCGTAGACCCTGCACTCGGGAGCTTCGGGGTTGAGATCGCAATAGACCTCGAGGGAATTGGGATCGTGATCGTCCTCGGGGTGATGCGATTTGTATTCCTCGAGCGACTTGAGCTCGTCTTCGAGGTGGCGCACCTTCGCCTCGTTGCCGACGGCCTTGGCCGTTTCGATCTCGATCTGATCCTTGCGGATGTGCTCGTCGATGGAAGTCATAGGAAGGCCGGCCTTCGGCTACCGGAGCTTTTCGAAACCACCATACGGGGGCCCACCCGTGCTCAGGGGGCAATGTGATCCAGCGCTGATCAATCGCCCAGCTCACTGAGCTCCAGCCAGCGCTCCTCGCCGTGCTCGATGCGCTCCAGCAGAGCGGCCAGGTCGTGGGTGAGGCTCTCGAGGCGGGAGTAGTCGCCGCCGGCACCGCCTGCCAGTTCCTGCTCCAGCTGTGCCCTCCGGGCTTCCCATTCCGGCAGCGACCGCTCCAGCTCCTCCAGTTCCCGGTTTTGCTTGAAGCTGCGGCGCCGGGCGGCTGGGGCCACCGGCTCCTGGACCGCTGCGGTCGAAGCCGCTGATGGAGTGGGTGCCGCGGCAGCCGTGCCCGCTGAGGGCGCCGCTGCCACCCGCTCCAGGTAGGCGCTGTAGTTGCCCTCGTGACGCCTGAGCTCTCCGGCTTCAAAGCAGAACAACCGGTCGACGGTGCGGTCGAGGAAGTAGCGATCGTGGGAGACCACCACCACACAGCCGCGGAAATCCTCCAGGAAGTCTTCGAGCACCGTGAGGGTGTGCACGTCGAGGTCGTTGGTGGGCTCATCGAGCAGCAGCACGTTGGGGGCGCTGATCAGCAGCCGGCAGAGGTAGAGCCGCCGCCGCTCACCGCCTGAGAGGCGCCCGATCGGGCTGTGCTGCTGGGCGGGAGGGAACAGGAACCGCTCCAGCAGCTGGGAGGCGCTGACGGCCACCCCGCCCACCTCGATGCGGCTGGCCTCCTCCTGCACGTAGTCGATCAGTTTGCGCTCCAGCCCCCGGCCACTGGAGAGCCCCTCAGCCTGCTGATCGAAGTAGGCCAGCTTCACCGTGCTGCCCAGCTCCAGGCGACCCTGCTGGGGCTGGCGGCGGCCGGCGATCAGATCGAGCAGGGTGGATTTCCCTGAACCGTTGGCCCCGATGATCCCCACCCGGTCTTCGGGGCTGAAGTCGTAACTGAAATCGCGCAGCAGGGGTCGCCCCCCCCCTGACGCTCCGTCGGCAGGACCGGCGCTCGGTTCGGCCCACACGCTGAGATGCTCCGCTGTGATCGCCTTCTTGCCGAGGCGGCGCTGGGCGGTGGCCAGGCTGAGCTGCCCCTTGCTCTGGCGTTTCGGGGCCTCCTGCATCGCCTCGATCCGCTGGATCCGGGCTTTCTGCTTGGTGCTGCGGGCCTGGGGACCGCGGCGCAGCCACTCCAGTTCCCGCCGCAGGGCCCCCTTGAACTTCGCGGCGCTGGCGGCTTCGATCGCCTCCTCGTCGGCCTTGGTCTGCAGGTAGGTGGCGTAGTTACCGGGATAGCTGCGGGCCACGCCCCGGTCCACCTCGACGATGCGGCGGGCCACCCGGTCGAGCACGTAGCGGTCGTGGGTGATCAGCACCAGGGCGCCGGGGAAGCGATCAAGCTGCCCCTGCAGCCATTCGATGCAGAGGGCGTCGAGGTGGTTGGTGGGCTCATCGAGCAGGAGCACATCGGGCTCGGCCACCAGGGCCGCGGCAAGCGCCAGCCGTTTGCGGAATCCGCCGGAAAGGTCGCCCACCCGCCGGTGCACGTCGCTGATGCCCAGGCGCTCGAGCACCTCACGGCACTGCTGCTCCAGGCTCCAGGCGTTGGCCTGGTCCATGCGTTCCTGCAGGTCGCTGAGCTCGCCGAGCAGGGCCTGATCCGCGGGATCGTTCGCCAGGTCCTGGCTCACTTCGGTGAAGCGGCGCAGCAGTGCCATCTTCTCGCCGCTGTCCTCGAACACCTGCTCGAGCACGGTGCGCTCGGGATCGAGATCCGGCTCCTGGGCCACCATCACCACCTTCAACCGCCCGGAGCAGCGCCGCTCCCCTTCCCCGGGAGGTTCGAGGCCCGCCAGCAGCCGCAACAGGGTGGATTTGCCGGCGCCATTGGGGCCGATCAGCCCCAGGCGGTCGCGCTCCTGCAGGTGCAGGTTGAGGTCTTCAAAGAGGGTGCGAAGGCCGAAGTCCTTGCTGACCCCCACCAGGCTGATCAGGGTCACGCTTGCGAGGGAGGCCTCTGGCTCTCCAGGTAAGCAAAGACGCTTTTGTCGCCCACATCGGCGGCGGCCTGCATCGGGAATTTGCGCAGGGTCAGGATCAGCAGCAGCGCCGCCTCGATGGCCAGCAGCGTGAAGGTGGTGCGCTCATCGAGCAGGCCCACCAGGCGGCCCAGCAGCGCTACCGGCAGCAGCAGGGTCACCCCGATCGCTTCGGGCCGCTGGAAGCAGAAGAATTCCTTGAAGCCCACGCCCGCCAAGGCCGCAAAGAACGGCCCCACCGCCCAGATCCAGCGGGAGTCGGTCGCCACGGCGTCGAGCATGGCGCCCTGGCCCTGCTGAAGGGCCAGGGCCACCCCGCCGGCGCAGCCCAGCAACCAGAACAGCTGCAGGGCCCGGTGCAGTGGACGCAGATAGATGTGAATCCAGCGCAAGGCCAGCCCCAGCCCCACGGCCATCAGCACCAGCCAGGGCCAGAGCCCCTGGCTGCCCCGGTTGGCCCACTGCAGCAGCAGGCCTCCCTGGGCCAGGGCCACCCCCAGCAGGGCCATGCGGTAGCCCAGCACTTCGCGGCGGTCGCGGGCTGTGATCGTGAACGGTCCATAGATGCCCTCGAACACCGGATCGTCCGGGCTGCCCTCGTGCTGGGATCGATCGGTCATGGCTGGGGTCGCTCGGGAGCAGGGCCTGTCACCAGTGTGGCCAGATCCGCCCCCGCCGGAACGATCCCCGAGGGGTGCAGGGGAAACAGGGCCCCGAAGTAGTCGCGGCGCCACGAGTCCGGGAAGCAGGTGGCGGCGACCCCGGGGAGGGCGTAGAGGCGGGCACGCCAGGCCATCAGGGCCGGGAAACTCCAGAGTGGCCGGCGGCTGCAGCCGAACAGGGGGGCATAGACCAGCTCCAGGCGGATCAGGGTGGGGAAGAGCACCACATCCGCCAGGGTGAGCCGGTTGCCGCACAGCCATGGTCCGCCCCGCTCCAGGGCTGTCTCAGCCGCTTCGAGGCTGGCGAACAGTTCGGCTTCGGCCTGGTCATAGGCGGCCTGGGTGCGCGCGAAACCGCAGCGGTAGACCCCATCGTTCACCGTTCCCTGCAGCCGCTGCCGCCAGTGGCCGATCGCCTGCGCCTGGTCCTCGGGCAACAGATCCGGAGCCCCCTCTGGCGCGGGCCAGCGGTTGAGCAGCTCGATCAGCCGGGCGCTCTCGTTCACCAGGATTCGGCGGCCGGTACGGTCGTAGAGGGCGGGCACCGTGGCACGGGCCTTCGGGTCGCCGCCACTGCGCCGGTAGAGATCCACCAGGGCGCTGGCCCCCTCGTAGGGGGTGTCGAAGCGCCAGCGCCCCGCTTTGGGATCGGGCTCCACCACCACCAGCTCCAGGCTGCCGGCGAGCTGGCGCAGGCTCCACACCAGCCAGGCCCGGTGGGCCCAGGGGCAGCTGCGCCCCACGATCAGCCCATGGACGCCCGTTTTGCCTGCTGTGGCCGGCAGTTCCGGAGCGACAGCGAAGGCGCTCTCGGGCCGCCGGTAGTTCCCGGCCGCGTCAGCTGGACCGAGACCCTTCATCAACTGCTGCCACTGGCAGCGCCAGGCGGCACGCACGCTGGCGACCAGCAGGGGTGGAACAGCCATGGCAGTCTCCAGCGCTCCCTCCGACTCTGGCCCGCAGCGGCCTCACGCTGCGCCAGGCTGGTCGCACATTGGATCTGCAGGAGGCTTGGCGATGGGCGCGGCAGCGGTTCTGGTGGTGGCCGGCACCCATGGCAATGAGCGCAATGCTCCCTGGCTGCTGGAGCACTGGCTGGCTCACCCCGGCGCCCTCGATGCCGCCGGTCTGGCGCTGCAACTGGTGATCGGCAATCCAGGAGCCCTCGCAGCAGGCCGCCGCTACCTTGATCGCGACCTGAACCGCTCCTTCACCAGCGCCTTGCTCGAGGCCCCGGGCCCGGCTGATCGGGAGGTGCAGCGGGCCCGGGAGCTGCTGGCCCTGCACGGACCGGCAGGATCCCGGCCCTGCGCCCTGGTGCTCGATCTGCACAGCACCACCGCCGCCATGGGTAATTCCCTGGTCGTGTATGGGCGGCGGCCTGTGGATCTGGCCCTGGCTGCGGGCATTCAGGCGCTGCTGGGCTTGCCGATCTACCTGCATGAGGCCGATGCGAGCCAGCAAGGGTTTCTGCTGGAGTGCTGGCCTTGCGGCCTGGTGATCGAGGTGGGCCCGGTGCCTCAGGGGGTGGTCAATGCCGCCATCTGCCACCAGACCCAGCGGGCCCTGGAGGCCGCTCTGGCGGTGCTGGCCTCAGCACGCCGAGGTGATCTGGCCCTGCCCCGGGGCCTCACGGTGCACCGCCACCTGGGCAGCCTCGATCTGCCGCGGCATCCCGATGGCCGCCCGGCCGCCTGCCTGCATCCGCTGCGCCAGCACCGCGATTGGCAAGTGATCCGCCCTGGAGATCCCCTCTTCGTCACGGCGGGCGGTGAAACCCTTCGCTATGAGCCCACCGATCCCGAGCCGCTCTGGCCGGTGTTCATCAACGAAGCGGCCTACGGTGAAAAGGGCATCGCCCTGAGCCTCACCCGCCGCGAACGCTGGCCTTGCGAGGCCGCCTGGGCAGAGGACCTGCAGCAACTCGCCAAACATCTCACCCTTTCAACTGGCTGATCTGCCAGAGCTCAGACCCTCAGATCGCCGGGGCGTCGGGTTCAGGCTCAGTCTCAGGCATTGGAGACTGCTCGGGGGCCTGTTGCTCAGGCCTGGGGGCACCGTTGTAGATCACCTTCACAACGGAGCGGCCATCGGCTGAGACTTCGATCTCGGTTTCCGCTGTGGGCGCCAGCCCCAGGATCTGCCAGCCAGGAGGCCCTCCCAGGAAGCGGAAGATGTAGCCCTTGGCATCGCCCTTGATCAGGCAGTCGCCGCCACCGCGGTTGTACATGCAGGCATCAGGCCTGTAGACGGTCAGACCACCGTTCAGCCGCTCTGCGTACATGCGGGCCACATTGGTGGCCCGCTGGCGGGTGAAGGGGAAGAGCTCGTAGCTGTCCTGGGCCAGGGAGGGCGAGGCGGCAAGGAGAGCCACGCAGGCCGAGAGAGCAAGAAGTTGTCGCATGAATGACACCTTGGATCAGGCGTGCTCGGCTCAGGGGCGGACCGTGTCCAGATCAGCCACAGGCCCAGGTGCCCTGCTCCTTGGTGCAGGGAAGATCCGTCGAGCTGCCATCGGCCCAGTAGATCCGCAGGCGGTCGTCCTGGCTGTCCATCCGGAAGGTCAGCGACTTGACCACCCCGGCTGGGGGCTTTCCTGAGGGGTCGGCGGGATCAGGGCGGGCTGGACTCGCCAGGCGCTGCTCAATCTGCTGGAGGCGCTGCTCCAGTTGTTCCAGACGCTGACTGTCCTTGGACGGGGTACTGGGACAGCCAGCCAGACCCAGTGCGAGCAGAGCCAGGCCTCCGGCAATCAGGGGTCTCGAGGCGCGTGAACGCAAGGGCATCGCCGCGGCGGATCGAATGGGTGTTCCGAACAGATAGCAAGGGCGTCAGGCGTTGACCAGACGCTCACTCCAGTAGATGACAGCTCCGAGGCTCTCCAGCTGGAGCCGGCGCTGGCGCGCCTGGCTGACGGGCATGGTTTCGCTGGAGCGGTTGCCGTCAAGATCCCAGCAGATCAGGACCATGGGATCACCTTCTCGAAGGGGCTGAAGAAAACCTTAAGACCGGTTGGTGTCTGTTGGTACGGATTCCCCACGCACTGTCGCAAAGGCGACACGTGCTTTGTGTTGCGTCCAAATCGCTCGGGTCAGCGGGGGCCTGCGTTCCTGAACGCCATCCCAGGCGCTCCTTGCCGGAGCCCCCACCCGACCCGGAAGCAAACCTTAAGCGCTTCACACATCCCGCAACGTCCTGTTACATTTGAGTGAGGCGAAGGGCTCTCGGGCCCACCGGACGGGTTTCCCGCTCCGGCATTTCGTCCTACCTAACCGACCCCTTCGGGGGCCACTACCCACGCTCTCATGACCACCACCCTTCAGCAGCGCCAAGGCGCGTCTGCCTGGAGCCAGTTCTGCGAGTGGGTCACCTCCACCAACAACCGTCTCTACGTCGGTTGGTTCGGTGTGCTGATGATCCCCACCCTGCTGGCTGCCACGATCTGCTTCATCGTGGCCTTCGTCGCTGCTCCTCCCGTCGACATCGACGGCATCCGTGAGCCTGTCGCCGGCTCCCTGCTTTACGGCAACAACATCATCTCCGGTGCTGTTGTTCCTTCCAGCAACGCCATCGGCCTGCACTTCTACCCGATCTGGGAAGCCGCCAGCCTCGACGAGTGGCTGTACAACGGCGGTCCCTACCAGCTGGTGATCTTCCACTTCCTGATCGGCATTTTCTGCTACATGGGCCGCGAGTGGGAACTCTCCTACCGCCTCGGCATGCGTCCCTGGATCTGCGTGGCCTACAGCGCCCCTGTGGCCGCTGCCTCGGCTGTGTTCCTGATCTATCCCTTCGGTCAGGGTTCCTTCTCCGACGGCATGCCCCTCGGCATCTCCGGCACCTTCAACTTCATGCTGGTGTTCCAGGCTGAGCACAACATCCTGATGCACCCCTTCCACATGCTGGGTGTGGCGGGTGTGTTCGGTGGCTCCCTGTTCTCCGCCATGCACGGTTCGCTGGTGACCTCCTCGCTGGTGCGTGAAACCACCGAGAGCGAGAGCCAGAACTACGGCTACAAGTTCGGCCAGGAAGAGGAGACCTACAACATCGTGGCTGCCCACGGTTACTTCGGTCGCCTGATCTTCCAATACGCCTCGTTCAACAACAGCCGCAGCCTGCACTTCTTCCTGGCTGCCTGGCCCGTGGTCGGCATCTGGTTCACCGCCCTTGGCGTGAGCACGATGGCCTTCAACCTGAACGGCTTCAACTTCAACCAGTCGATCCTCGACGGCCAGGGCCGCGTGATCAACACCTGGGCTGATGTGCTGAACCGCGCTGGTCTGGGCATGGAAGTGATGCACGAGCGCAACGCGCACAACTTCCCGCTGGACCTGGCTTCTGCTGAAGCCACTCCCGTGGCGCTGACCGCCCCCGCGATCGGCTGATCCTGAGCCGAGCTTCCGGATCAAGTAACAACAGGGTTTGAGTCCCATAGCCCTCCGCATCGCGGGGGGCTTTTTGCTGGTTGGGGCGTGACACGCTGCCGTCTATGTCCTGCCCATTCCAGGCGCTTATGGTCCTGCAAGGGGATCGGACCTAGCCTGAGGTGGAGCCAAGGCCCGTGGACCCGATCCTGCGCCCAGGGCATGTCTCCGTTCCCAGCAGAGGAGTGGGTTATGGAAACGATCAAGGCCGCGGCGAAACAGGCCATGGTGGAGGCCCTCAACCGGATCCTGGAGCTGGAGCTGGCAGGAGTGGTGAAGTACACCCACTACGCGCTCATGGTCTATGGCTACAATCGAATCCCTATCATGTCGTGGCTGAAAGGCAATGCCACCGAGGGGCTTGATCATGCCCACAGGGCCGGGGAGATGGTCACCCTGCTCGGCGCTCATCCGTCGCTGCGCATCGGAACCCTGCTGGAAACCCACAAGCACGATATCGGCGACATTCTTCGCGAGAGCCTTGAGCATGAGTCGATGGCGCTGAATGCTTACTACGGCCTGCTGAAGCTTGCTGAAGGTCAATCCGTTCTTCTCGAAGAATATGCGCGCGAGATGATCGTGCTCGAAGAGATGCATCTCGACGAGGTGAATAAGATGCTGCGTCGCCCTGGCGAGTTGGAGCCCTTCCCCGCCTGAGCGCCAGCTGTACCTTGCTGGGGCGATCCCTGATCTTGCCCATGTGCCGTTGAGCTCATCGGTTTGGGTTGTCCCAGGAAAGGATCCGTATCCCGAGACATGAGTGGTTCACAAGCCGGTGATCGGACTTGAACCGACGACCTACTGATTACGAATCAGTTGCTCTACCACTGAGCTACACCGGCATCTCCATGAAATTAGCATTCAGGGGTTCCAAAGGCCCCTGGCCCATGCCTTCGACTCGGCCCAAGCCCCAGCCCAGCTCCACCCCCCTGGATCCTGAGTTGCGAGAGCGGCTCCTGGCGGAAGCCAAAGCCCCCTGGAAAGGTCTGAGGCGTGCCCTCTGGTTTGCCCTCACCGCCTCAGGTGCGATCGGGCTGGCTGTCATGGCCATGCGTGCATCCGCCGGCTCAGAGGTGGCTTCAGGAGACCTGCTCATCCAGCTGAGCGCTTTCATCGGTTTTGGCTTGCTGCTCTGGCGCGACCGCTGAGGAACTGGAGGGCGCTGCCTTGGGTTGCCTGTCCTGGACCAGGCTGAGGGGATCGGGGAGCAGCAGGGGCAGTCCAAGACTCAACCGTTCCCGCCCCAGTGCTTCAGATCCCATGGCGGGGGTTCCGCCCACCTGCTCAGGGCTGCGGCTGAGCAGCCAGACGGCCTGGACCAGCTGCTGTCCTTGCCAGACCAGAATCGCCAGCAACGGCACAGACAGCAGGATCGTGACCAGCCGGGAGGCCTCCGGCAGGGGCGCGATGGCCGCCATCTGGGCGGAGAGGGAGTCAAGACGCCAGATCGCCGGCAGCAACAGCAGCGCCCAGGCAGCGGCCAGCAGGCGAATGGGCAGTGGTGATTGGAGGGCACTCAGGCGCTGTTGAGCCTCGCGGCGGCCCCGGGCCGGAGTCTGCAGCAGCAGTAACGACCAGCAATCAGCTGGCCGCTGCCACAGCAGCACCGCCGGCAGCAAGGCGCCGAGCGCCCAGAGCAACAGCCGCTCGATCGCTGGCACCGGCCCCGGATCGGCGCCCGCCAGGATCAGAACCACGGCCAGCAGCTCCGCCGGGATGGCTGCCAATCCGAGGAGTTGCAGCCAGAGCAGGGGTTCGCTGCGGGGGCTCACATCAGGTGCTGAGGGTGCGGCGTTGGGTGACCAGCTTGTAGGCCATCACCCGATCACCGTCCTGCCAGTTGGCAAAGCGATCGCAGCCGATGCCGCACTCGAAGCCCGTGGCGACCTCCTTGACGTCGTCCTTGTTGCGGCGCAGGGAGTCGAGATCGCCCTCGAACACCACCTGCTTGTTGCGCTGGATGCGCACCTTGCAGTTGCGCTGCAGCTTGCCGCTGGTGACGTAGCAACCGGCCACGGCGCTCTTGCCGATCGTGAAGACGGCACGCACCTCCGCTTCTCCGAGGGGCTCCTCCACCAGCTCCGGCTCCAGCAGGCCCTCCATGGCCAGCTGGATGTCCTCCAGCAGTTTGTAGATCACGTCGTAGTCGCGCACGTCGACGCCATTGGCATCGGCGGCCCGCTTGGCACCGGAGGCCATCGAGGTGTTGAAGCCGACGATCACGGCACCGGAGGCGGCCGCCAGATCCACGTCGGTTTCGGTGATCTCGCCAGGGGCGGAGAGCAGCACGCGCACCTGCACCTCGCCCTGGGGCAGCTGCTCGAGGGACCCCAGGATCGCCTCGACGCTGCCCTGGACATCGGCCTTGAGGATGAGGTTGAGCTCCTTGAGCTCCCCTTCGCTGGCCTGACCTGACATCGATGCCAGCGAGACCCGGCGGGAGGCCATCTGCTGAGCCAGGCGGGTGGCACGGGCTTCGTTGGCCCGATCCCCCACCACCGAGCGAGCGATCTTCTCGTCGGGGTACACCTCGAATTCATCACCGGCCGTGGGCACTTCGCTGAAGCCGAGGGCTTCCACAGCCGAGGAAGGACCTGCGGTCTTGACCCGCTTGCCGGAGTCGTCGACCATGGCGCGCACCTTGCCGAGCACCGGCCCGGCTGCCACCACATCGCCGGCCTTGAGAGTGCCGTTCTGGATCAGCAGAGTGGCCACCGGACCCTTGGCCTTGTCGAGGTGAGCCTCGATCACGGTGCCCTTCGCCATCCGGTCCGGGTTGGCCTGGAGGTCTTCGACCTCCGTCACGAGCAGGATCATCTCCAGCAATTTGTCGATGTTCTCGCCCTTGGTGGCGCTCACCGGCACCATCACGGTGGTGCCGCCCCAGTCTTCGGAAACGAGCTCCAGGGCGGAGAGTTCCTGCTTGACCCGCTCAGGCTGGGCGCCCTCCTTGTCGATCTTGTTGATCGCCACGATGATCGGCACTTCCGCCGCACGGGCGTGGCTGATGGCCTCAAGGGTCTGGGGCCTGACGCCGTCGTCGGCGGCCACCACCAGCACGGCCACGTCGGTGACCTTGGTGCCCCGGGCCCGCATGGCGGTGAAGGCTTCGTGGCCCGGGGTGTCAAGGAAGGTGATGCGACGGTCTTCGCCGGAGTGGGGAATCGTGACCTGATAGGCGCCGATGTGCTGGGTAATGCCCCCGGCTTCCCCGGCCGCCACGCGGGTCTTGCGGATGGCATCGAGCAGGCTGGTCTTGCCGTGGTCGACGTGGCCCATCACCGTGACCACGGGCGGGCGCCGGATCAGGTGATCGAAGTCGCTGGCCTCGATCATGTCGACCGTCTTCTTGGCGGCCTCCTCCACGTCGTCCTGGAGGACGGGCACTCCGAATTCGTCGGAGACCGTTTCGATCGTGGAGAGATCGAGGGTCTGGGTGACCGTGGCGATGATCCCCTTGAAGAAGAGGGATTTGATGATCTCGGAGCTCTCCACGCCCAGGCGGTCGGCCAGCTCCTGCACCGTGAGGTTGCCCTCCGGCACGATCAGCATTTCGGGCCGGGTGGCCTTGGCTTCCCGGGCGGCGCGCAGTTCCATGGCGCGGCGCCGCTGCCTCTGACGGGTGGTTTCCTTTTTGCGCTTGCGCATCGCCACCACGGGCTTGGCGCCAGGCGTGGTGGGACGGGTGCGCGGCTTGGCCGGCCGGGCCAGGCTGGCCTGAAGCACCATCGCCTCGTGCTCGCCGGCGAAGCCGCCGGTTTCGGCGGTGAGCGCATCATCGTTGTCGCCGATGATGTGAACCTTCTGGCGCTGCTTCTGGGGCGACTTGCTGCGCAGGGCCTCCAGCTTGGCGCTGTCATCCCATTCCGGGCGCCGTGCCCGGCCAGGCCCTGCGGCCTGGGGTGTACGGAATGCCGGACGGCGCGGGGCTGCTGGTGGGGTGGCGGTGGGCCTTGGGGCGTCGGGACTGCCTTCGCTGCGCTCGGGCCGCCGGGGTGGTGCGGCGATCGGGCGACTGCCGGGTTTCTGGAGCTGCATCAGCTCACCGGGGGCCACCGGCTTGCGCATGCCCTGAGGCATTCCGGGGCGCACGGGAGCTCCGGGCCGACTGGTGCCTCCGGGGCCGGCGGCGTCGCGGCGGATCGGTTTGCCCACCAGCTCCAGGGGGCTGCGGGCCTGGGTGGGTCGGCCCACCTGTGGAGTGGGTCGTTGGGGAGCCCCGGCCGGCCGCTGACTCAGGGCCGGACGGCCCGAAGGAGGAGCCGGACGGTTGCTGGTGCCGGGCTGGCCGGGCTGGGGCCGGCCCACCAATTGCGGTCGGCCGGAGCCACCGCCGCTGGCATTGCGCACCGGAGCCGGGGCTCCGGGTCGTTGGGGCGTGGCCGGCCGGGAGGGGGCAGGTGCACTGCCCCGGGGCACGGGCCGGGGGCTGGTGGCGGGTCGTGGACTTGGGCTGGTCGCTGCGGCCGAATCCGGTTTGCGTACCTGGGGCGGCTCGGGCTTGCTCACCGGCGGTGCAGGCGGGCGGCTCGGGGCACCCACGGGTTTGGCTGGAGCGGCTGAGACAGGGGTGGGCTTCAGAGGTGCAGCCGGCCGGGCTGGTGCGGCAGTGGTGGGGGCCTGACGGGCGGCTTGGGGCACCACTTTTCTCACCACCGGCGGCTGGGTGGGTGCCGCAGGTTTCGTCGCTGCAGCGGGGGCCTGCGCCACGATCTCCGGCCTGGGGGCCGGCTTGACGATGACCGGTTTGGCAGCCGGGGCAGGGGCCGGCGCAGCGGCTGCAGGCTTCTGGGGGCTGCTCACCGGCCTGACAGCCGGCTTCGGCTTGGCGCTACCAGCCGGACTGGTCGGGGTTGCCGGCGGAGCCGGGGCGGCAGGGGCGGCCTTCTTGACGGACAGGATGGCCTTGGCAGGCTCGCTGGCCGGTGGCGTGGGCCGGGCAGGCTGGCCCGCCGGTGCCCCACCACCGTTGCCGGGGGTGCTGATCAGGCTGCGGATGCGCTCGGCCTCCCCATCGCTGATGGAGCTGCTGTGGCTCTTGACCGCAATGGACAGCTTCTCAGCGGCGTCGAGCACGTCCTTGTTCTCGAGGCCAAGGTCGCGGGACAGCTCATAAATTCTGACTTTGCCGCTGCTGGTCATTCAGGTCTCCGATCGGTCGGGGCAGCGTGTGCCTCCGAGCCCCACGCGCGGTGCGGCCACTGTTCATCTTGCCTCAGAGGCTGCAGCGAGTGACTCGCTCAACCGTTCCTCCAGTGCCGTGTAAATGGAATCCGACACCTGACAGCGCAGGGAGCGCTGCAGGCGTTTGCGGCGCCTGGCGTCCTCGATGCAGCTGCTGGAGGGACAGATATAGGCCGAACGGCCCATGGCCCTGGTGGAGGCCCCCTCGAGCACCACCCCATCTCCATATTGGCGGATGATCCGCCAGAGCAGGCGACGATCCTGCCGTTCCCGGCAGGACACGCAGCGCCTCATCACGACGCCCCCGCTCACCGCAGTTCTGCGGCGGCTTCGTCCTCCTGCTCCGCTGCGGCCGGCTCGGTTTCCTCTGTTGTCACGGTCTCGGCGCCGGCTTCCGACTCGACCTCGGTCACGGCCTCGATCTCTGCCGCAGGCTCCGCCTCGTCGTCCGCTTCGGCCTCCCCATCCTCCGCGTAGCTGTCGTAGCCCTCCTCGTCTTCGGGCAGGGGATAGAGCTCCCGCAGGCGGGCATCCTCCTCGGCACGGGCGGCCTGCTCCACCGCCAGGCGGGCTTCGGCCTCGGCCTGCTGCCGCTCATCCTCCTCGCGCAGGGCGATCAGCTCCGCCGCCCGGGCGTCCTCACTGACCTGGTCGTAGTCGGCGGCATTCTTGATATCGATCTTCCAGCCGGTGAGACGTGCCGCCAGACGGACGTTCTGGCCTTCGCGGCCGATCGCCAGGCTGAGCTGGTCAGGGGGGACGAGCACATGGGCGTGCTGCCCCTCAGGGTCCACCAGCCGCACCATCTCGACGCGGGCGGGGCTGAGGGAATTGGCCAGGTACTGACCCGGATCAGGCGACCAGCGGATCACATCGATCTTCTCGCCGCGCAGCTCGTTGACCACCTGTTGAATGCGGGAGCCACGGGCGCCGATGCAGGCGCCAACGGGATCCACTTCCCGCTCGACGCTATCGACGGCCACCTTGGTGCGGGGGCCCACGGCTCGCGAGGGGGGATTGGCTTCACGGGCCACGGCCACGATCCGCACCGAACCCTCCTGGATTTCCGGCACTTCATTCTCGAACAGATACACCACCAGACCGGCATTCGCCCTGGAGACGAACAGCTGCGGTCCGCGGCGGGGCACCTCACTCACTTCCTTGAGGAACACCTTGAAGGTGGCGTTGGCCCGGTAGTTGTCGTTGGGGAGCTGATCCCGCCGCGGCAGTTCCGCTTCCACTTCAGGCCGGCCCAGGCCTGAACTCACGGCCATGATCACCGACTGGCGCTCGAAGCGGATCACCCGGGCGGTGAGCACCGGATCTTCGAGATCGGCGAACTCCTCCTGGATCATCCGGCGCTGCTGGTCGCGCAGCTTCTGGGCCAGCACCTGCTTGGTGGTGGCGGCGGCCATGCGGCCGAAGTCGTCTTTTTCGGGGGTGACATCGAGTACCACGGTGTCACCGACCTGGGCGTCCTCAGCCACCTGCTGCACCTCGGCCAGGGCGATCTGGTGGTCCTCGCTCTCCACCTCCTCGACGATGATCTTGCTGGCCAGCACCCGGTAACCCTCTTCGTCGAGGTCGAGGGCCACATCGAAGTTGCTGAAATAATCCTCCTCGAAGGGGTCTTCGCTGATGCCCAGGTAAAGGGTGCGGCGGTAGCGCTCGTAGCCCTTGAGCAGGGCCTCGCGCAGAGCCGCTTCCACCACCTGGGTAGGAAGCTTCTTCTCCTCGCTGATGTCCTCGATCAGGTTCTGAAGACCGGGGAGGAGAACGAGTGCCATCGGGTCAAAAAGGGGGTTGAGGTGGGGAGGGAGCTGGACGTGGTCAGTCCGTGGCGGGTGTGACCAGTCGGACGGAGATCACATCGGGACGGGGGATTCGGCTGATGCGGCCGTGCAGGTTGAGCTGGAGGTGCTCCTCGTCCCTCTCCAGCAGCAGACCTTCGCGGGTGGTCTCAAGGCCCTTGCCATCCCGGAAGCGCACGGCCACGGGGAACCCGCGAAAACTGTGGAAATCGCGGTCATCGAGCAGCTCTTCGCCGATCCCGGGGCTGCTGACTTCCAGAACATAGGCCTGGGTCATCAGCTCACTGGCTTCGACAACCTCGCCGAGCACACCGCTGAAGGCGGCGCACTCATCGAGGTTGATGTCGCGTCCGTCGGCGTGGCGGATCTGGATCACCAGCGTGAGCGGCAGCCGGTGGGCCTGGATCTCCACCCCCTGAAGCGCCAGGCCCGAAGCCTCGGCGAGCGGGGTGACCAGACGCTCCAGATGGGGGATGAGTGGGTGGGGCACCGGCGGAGCTGGAGAGCGGGTCGGACGCCCGACCGGCCTCTGCAGAGAACTGCCCCTGAGCTCAAGGCTGCCCGGGAGGCCGCACTCGATCGTCAGGGTGATGCCCGCCGGGCATGGAGTTGAGCGTACAAGCCGGCACGACAGCCCCCGGCGCCAGACGGCTCAGGCTGGAGGAGTGGGCCCGCCCGGTGCGTCGAACAGGCCGAGGCTGGGGGCCTCCCCGTAGAAGTCGTCGGCGCCGACCTCGCCACGGAGCGCCTGGTCCTGGTTGAGGCAGCGTTGGGGTTCCCTGACGTACTGGCAGACCCTGGCCCAGAGCTTGGCTCGGGTTCCAGGAGCCCCCTGACTGAAGATCACCTGGTCCTGGCCGCCCACCATGCCTTGGATCTCCACCTGGCAGAGGGCACATCGCACACGGGTGCCGGGGGGGATCGAGGCCATGGGCTGGCAGCGCTGTTGCGGCAACTTAGTGTGAAGGTCCCCATCCGTGGTTCCTTCTGTTGCGACCCCTTCAAGAGCGGGGCTCCAGCAGCCAGTCGGATTCAGAGGCTTTGGACTCAGGCGGCAATGCCCTCAAGGTGTTGCAGCTCAGTGATCCCCATCTGCTCCGTCAGGGGCAGGGTCGCTACAGGGGCCGAACCCCGCTGTCTCAGCTGCGCCATGGCCTCGAGCAGGCCCTCGCCGCCCTCGAAGACCGCCCGGATCTACTGCTGATCAGCGGAGACCTCTGCCAGGACGAGAGCTGGGGCGGCTATGTGCAGCTCCGAGACCTGCTCGCCGCTTCGGGCCTGCCCCTGGCGCTGCTGCCGGGAAATCACGATCACCCCGCCCTGCTGCAGGCGGCCCTCGGGCGCCAGGCCGTGCTGGCGCCCTCAGAGCTGCGGCTAGGCCCCTGGCGTCTGCTGCTGCTCTCCAGCCACCGCAGCGGTGACTGCGGCGGCTGGCTCGGCGCCGGGCAACGGTCCTGGCTGCGGCAGCGCCTGCTGCACGACTGCTCTCCCGCCCTGGTGGTGGTTCATCACCCGCCCCTGCCGATCGGCGACCAGAGCTTCGATGCCATCGGTCTGCGCGATGGGGCCGAGCTGGCCGGGATCCTTCTGGAGGCTTCTTCAGTGGCGCTCCTGCTCTGCGGCCATGTCCACCAGCACTGGCAGGGACTGCTGGGGGGGCAGCCGGGCATTCCCGTACTGGCCTGTCCCTCCACGCTCTGCGCCTTCGGGGCGGTGCAACCCTGCCCGCTGGGCCGCGCGGAGGATCCGGGCGGCCGCCTGCTGGAGCTGCACCACGACGGGCGCTGGAGCCAGCGGCTGCTGCGCTGGTCGCCCTGGCCGGAGATTGCAGCAGCCGATCCAGCCATTTAGCCTCGGCTCCATGTCCAGTCCCGCTCACGTCCGCTCCTGCGTCGATTCGACTCCGGCCCCGCCATGGCCCTGGGCTGGACCTGGCCGCTGGCTGGCGCTGCTGCTGGTGATCGGCCTGACCCTGGGGCTGCCCTCCCAGGCCCTGGCGCTCACCCCCGAACTGCCCCCTGCTGCTGCCCTGGCCAGTGCTTCATCGCCAGCGGCTGCGCGGGCGCACAATTTCGTTGCCGAGGCGGCCGGACGGGCCAGCCCGTCCGTGGTGCGCATCGACACCGAGCGGGAGGTGCCGCGCCAGGCCTTCGATCCGGCCCTGCTCGATCCGCTGCTGCGTGATCTCTTCGGCGACCCGGCAGGCAGCAGCCGTGAGCGGGGCCAGGGCTCCGGCGTCGTGATCGACGCTGGGCTGGTGCTCACCAATGCCCATGTGGTCGAGAGGGTCGATCAGGTGGAGGTCACCCTCGCCGATGGCCGCCAGCTCGATGGAACCGTGGTGGGAGCTGACCCTGTCACCGATCTGGCGGTGGTGCGCATCGACGCCCCCCGGGACCTCAAGGCAGCCCCCCTGGGCAATTCCGAAGCCCTGGAGGTGGGCGACTGGGCCATTGCCCTGGGCAGCCCCTATGGCCTGGAGCGCACGGTCACCCTCGGCATTGTCAGCAGCCTGCACCGCAACATCAACAGTCTTGGCTTCGCCGACAAGCGGCTCGACCTGATTCAGACCGATGCGGCCATCAACCCTGGCAATTCCGGGGGGCCGCTGATCAATGCGGCCGGTGAAGTGATCGGCATCAACACCCTGGTGCGCTCCGGACCCGGCGCCGGTCTCGGCTTCGCCATTCCGATCAACCTGGCCCGGGGGGTGGCCGATCAACTGCGTACCGGCGCCGATGTGGTTCACCCCTATCTGGGCCTGCAACTGGTGCCGCTCACAGCTCGACGCGCCCGCGAGAACAACCGCGACCCCGAGGCGGTGCTGCAGTTGCCCGAGCGCGACGGCGCGCTGGTGCAGCGGGTGCTCCAGGGCAGCCCGGCTGAATCCGCCGGGCTCAGGCGTGGTGATCTGGTGGTGGCGGCGGCTGATCACCCCGTGGTCGATCCCGCCGCTCTGCTGCAGCGGGTCGAGGCCTCCAGTGTCGGCGAGGCCCTGCCCCTCAAGGTGGTCCGTGGCAACCGGGAACTGCAGCTCTCGATCCGTCCCGCCGCGTTGCCGCGGGCTTCCTGAATCTCCCTGCGCCAGCTGGGTTCTCCAGGGGGTCAGCCTTCAGCTTGCTACGGTCGCACCCCCTGGTTTCACCCCCCATGGCCGAGCTGCAGGACCGGATGAAGCTGGCCGTGGCCACGGCCGCCGTCGATCAGATCCGGGACGGCATGGTGCTCGGCCTGGGCTCCGGCTCCACCGCCGCCCTGATGATCCGGGAACTCGGCGCCCGCCTGCGGCGGGGTGAGCTCTCAGCCATCACCGGGGTGACCACCTCGTTCCAGGGGGAGGTGCTCGCCGCTGAGCTGGGCATCCCCCTGCAGAGCCTCAATGCCGTCTCCCGCATCGACCTGGCGATCGATGGCGCCGATGAGGTCGACCCCGCCTTCCAGCTGATCAAGGGGGGTGGGGCTTGCCACGTGCAGGAGAAGCTGGTGGCCCGCCGGGCCGACCGCTTCGTGGTGGTGGTCGATTCCAGCAAGCTGGTGAAGCGACTCAACCTGGAGTTCCTCCTGCCGGTGGAGGTCCTGCCCGGGGCCTGGCGCCAGGTGAAGGCGGAACTGGAGGCGATGGGCGCCACCGCTGACTTGCGCATGGCTGTGAAGAAGGCAGGCCCGGTGGTCACCGACCAGGGGAACCTGGTGCTCGATCTCAAGTTCGCTGGCGGCATCACCGATCCAGCGGCCTTGGAGCAGGCGATCAACAACCTGCCAGGGGTGCTGGAGAACGGGCTGTTCGTGGGCCTCACCGACCAGGTCCTGGTGGGCGAGATCGTCGACGGGGAGCCCCGGGTGCGGGATCTCGAGCGGATCTGAGCATCAGCCTGAGCGTTTCAGTCGAGCCGGCGGCGCACGGAATCGGCGTGGCTGTGCAGCCCCTCGCTCTGGGCCAGGGTGATCACCGCTGGCCCGGTGGCCTCGAGGGCCTGGCGGTTGAAGGCGATCAGGCTGGTGTGACGCATGAACGTCTCCACGCTCAGGGCGCCGGAGAAACGGGCGGTGCCTGATGTGGGCAGGGTGTGGTTGGGGCCGGCGAGGTAGTCGCCCACCGCTTCTGGGCTCCAGGCGCCGATGAAAATCGCACCGGCGTTCTCGATCCGCCCCGCCAGGGGCTCGGGCCGCTCCACCAGCAGCTCCAGGTGCTCGGGTGCGAAGTGGTCGCTCAGCCTGGCCGCGTCTTCCAGGGAAGGACAGAGCACGATCAGCCCCCAGTCTTCCAGGGCCGCCCGGCAGAGATCCGCCCGGGGGTGGTGGCGCAGCTGCTGTTCCAGGGCCTTGGGCACAGCCGCCGCCAGGGCAGCGCTGGTGGTGAGCAGGATCGCCGCCGCCAGGGGGTCGTGCTCGGCCTGGGCGAGCAGATCGGCGGCCACGTGATCCGGATCGGCGCTCTGGTCGGCGATCACCAGCACCTCGCTGGGGCCGGCCAGGGAATCGATGGCCACCTGGCCGTACACGGCTTTTTTGGCCAGGGTCACGTAGAGGTTGCCCGGACCGCTGATCACATCCACCCGCGGGATCGATTCGGTGCCATAGGCCAGGGCGGCGATGGCCTGGGCCCCACCGACCCGGTAGACCTCCTCAACTCCAGCCAGGTGGGCGGCGGCCAGCACCGTGGGGTCAGGTTGTCCCTGGGGACCCGGAGGCGTCACCATCACCACTCGCTTGACTCCGGCCACCCGGGCCGGAACGGCATTCATCAGCACGGTGCTGGGGTAGGAGGCCCGTCCGCCGGGTACGTAGAGCCCTGCCCTGGCCACCGGACGCCAGCGCCGCCCAAGGCGTTCGCCGTGCACGCCCGTCACCTCGAGGTCGCTGGGCTTCTGACGCTGATGGAAATCGAGGATGCGCCGGTGGGCCAGCTCCAGGGCGCTGCGCAGGTCCGAGGGGCAGGCCTTCCAGGCGCGGGCCAGCTCCTCGCGGGGAATGCGCAGGGGATCCGGACGGAAGCCGTCGAAGCGTTCGCTCAGCTCCAGCAGGGCGCCATCGCCTTCTCGCTTCACCTGCTCGAGGATGGCCTCCACTCTGGCGGCGGCCTCCTGGCTGGCGCCGCCGCTGGTGCGGCCGGCGATGCGCGCGAGCCTGGCCGCGGCGGCATCGAGATCCTCCAGGCGCTCGAGGGCCAGGGCTGGTGCGGTGTCGCTCAGGGTGTTCGGCAAGGAGAAAGGCGGTGGCGGAAGGCGGCGCCGCTGAGTCAATGTCCCAGGCTAGAGCTGGCCCCCAGGCGGGCGAGCCTGTGAGGGTAAGATCGACAACTGCTGAATCAGCGCTGAACCCGCCTGTGGCCAATAACAAGTCTTCGAAGAAGCGCATCCTGATTGCCGAGCGCAACTGGTTGCAGAACCGCACCTACAAGTCGGCGGTGCGCACGCTGATGAAGCGCTGCTTCGCGGCCGTGACCGTCTACAGCCAGGAGCCCGGCGAGGACAACAAGACGGCCGTGCAGGCCAGCCTCAACGCCGCCTTCAGCAAGATCGACAAGGCCGTCAAGGTCGGTGTGATCCACCGCAACACCGGCGCTAACCAGAAATCGCGGCTCAGCACCGCCGTCAAGCAGGCCATCGAGCCCGTTGCCGGCAACGCCTGAGCGGCTCGCCGTCCCCATGACCGTCAACACCATGCCTGCCGTGGCCACCGGGCTTCCGGCGCTGGTTGACTCCCACTGCCACGTGGTGTTCAGCACCTTCGAGGCCGACCTCGACGCGGTGGCCGAGCGCTGGCGTGAAGCCGGTGTGGTGTCCTTGCTGCATGCCTGCGTGGAGCCATCCCAGATCGGTCCGATCCGTGCCTTGGCCGATCGGTTTCCCGAGCTGCGCTATTCGGTGGGGGTTCATCCGCTCGACACCGAGCACTGGGACCCCACCACCCAGGCGGTGCTGCGTCAGGCCGCCCTCGACGACGAGCGGGTGCTGGCCATCGGTGAACTGGGTCTGGATCTCTTCCGCGACTCCAACCTCGAGAGCCAGCTGGCGGTCCTTGGCCCCCAGCTTGATCTCGCTGTGGAGCTGGATCTGCCGGTGATCATTCATTGCCGCGATGCCGCCGCCCCGATGCTGCAGGAGCTGCGCCAGCGTCAGGCTGAGGGGCGTTGCCCCCGCGGGGTGATGCACTGCTGGGGCGGCACCCCGCAGGAGATGGCGTCGTTTCTGGAACTGGGCTTGTACATCAGCTTCAGCGGAACGGTCACCTTTCCCAAGGCCTTCGATACCCACCTCTGTGCCCAACAGGTTCCAGCCGATCGCTACCTGGTGGAAACCGACTGTCCCTTCCTGGCACCGGTTCCCCGCCGGGGCAAGCGCAATGAGCCCGCCTACGTGGCCGCCGTGGCCAGCCGTGTGGCGGAGCTCAGGGGCGAGGCCCTGGAGCAGGTGGCGGCCGACTCAACGGCGAACGCGGTACGCCTGTTTGGCCTCCCGGGACCACCTAAGCCCAATAGTGTATGATGTTTTATTGGCCTGGTAGCGTGAGCGCACCATTGTCGAGCTCGGCAGCTCCGATTCGAGATTCATCAGCGTGAGCACGGCAGGGTTCCCCCCTCTCCCGGAGAGAACCCTGCCGTGCCTTTGGCTGTCCTTACGGCAGTCCGAAGCGTCAGGCGTGTTCCCGCCGGCGCCGTCCATCCACTTTTTCACCCGTTCCTGCAGGTCCCCGCATGAGCAGCGCGATTCAGGTCGCCAAGACCGTCACCTACCTGCCCGATCTGGTCGAGGTGCAGCGGGCGAGTTTCAAGTGGTTCCTGGAGAAGGGTCTGATCGAGGAGCTCGACAGCTTTTCCCCGATCACCGACTACACCGGCAAGCTTGAGCTCCATTTTGTCGGCACGGAGTACCGCCTGAAGCGGCCCCGCCACGATGTCGAAGAAGCGAAGCGCCGAGATGCCACCTTCGCCTCGCAGATGTATGTCACCTGCCGGCTGGTCAACAAGGAAACCGGCGAGATCAAGGAGCAGGAAGTCTTCATCGGCGAGCTGCCGCTGATGACCGAGCGGGGCACCTTCATCATCAACGGCGCCGAGCGGGTGATCGTCAATCAGATCGTGCGCAGCCCCGGCGTCTACTTCAAGGACGAGCAGGATAAGAACGGCCGCAAGACCTTCAACGCCAGCCTGATCCCCAACCGTGGTGCCTGGCTGAAGTTCGAAACCGACAAGAACGATCTGCTGCACGTTCGCGTCGACAAGACCCGCAAGATCAATGCCCACGTACTGATGCGGGCGATCGGCCTGTCTGACAACGACGTGCTCGACAAGCTCCGGCACCCGGAGTACTACAAGAAGTCAATCGAAGCGGCCAACGACGAAGGCATCTCCTCGGAAGATCAGGCGCTGCTTGAGCTGTACAAGAAGCTGCGTCCCGGTGAGCCCCCTTCCGTGAGTGGTGGTCAGCAGCTGCTGCACAGCCGCTTCTTCGATCCCAAGCGCTACGACCTGGGCCGCGTGGGCCGCTACAAGATCAACAAGAAGCTGCGGCTCACCATCCCTGATGCCGTGCGCACCCTCACCGCTGAGGACGTGCTCTCGACGATCGATTACCTGATCAACCTTGAGCTTGACGTGGGCGGGGCTTCCCTCGACGACATCGATCACCTCGGCAACCGTCGGGTGCGCTCTGTCGGAGAGCTGCTCCAGAACCAGGTGCGGGTTGGCCTCAACCGGCTGGAGCGGATCATCAAGGAGCGGATGACGGTCGGCGAAACCGAATCGCTGACCCCTGCGCAGCTGGTCAATCCCAAGCCCCTGGTGGCGGCGATCAAGGAGTTCTTCGGCTCCAGCCAGCTCAGTCAGTTCATGGACCAGACCAATCCACTGGCGGAGCTGACCCACAAGCGGCGCATCAGTGCCCTCGGCCCAGGCGGCCTCACCCGTGAGCGGGCAGGCTTCGCTGTGCGCGACATTCACCCGTCCCACTACGGCCGTATCTGCCCGATCGAGACCCCTGAAGGTCCCAATGCCGGTCTGATCGGTTCGCTGGCCACCCACGCCCGCGTCAATGAATACGGCTTCATCGAAACTCCCTTCTGGAAGGTGGAGAACGGTTTCGTCCACAAGCAGGGCGATCCGATCTACCTCTCCGCCGACCTCGAAGACGAGTGCCGCGTCGCCCCTGGTGATGTGGCCACCGATGCCGACGGCCGCATCCTCGCTGAGCTGATCCCCGTCCGCTACCGCCAGGACTTCGAGAAAGTGCCGCCTGAGCAGGTGGATTACGTGCAGCTCTCACCCGTGCAGGTGATCTCGGTGGCCACCTCGCTGATTCCCTTCCTCGAGCACGACGACGCCAACCGGGCCCTGATGGGCTCGAACATGCAGCGTCAGGCCGTTCCCCTGCTACGGCCCGAGCGGCCCCTGGTGGGCACTGGCCTGGAAACCCAGGTGGCCCGCGACTCGGGCATGGTGCCGATCACCCGGGTGAATGGCATCGTCACCTTCGTGGATGCCACGGCGATTGTGATTCGCGATGAGCAAGGCACCGATCACATCCACCACCTGCAGAAGTACCAGCGCTCCAACCAGGACACCTGCCTCAACCAGCGGCCGATTGTCAGCCAGGGTGATCAGGTGATCGCCGGCCAGGTGCTGGCCAATGGTTCCGCCTGTGAGGGTGGCGAGATCGCCCTGGGTCAGAATGTGCTGATCGCCTACATGCCCTGGGAGGGGTACAACTACGAGGACGCGATCCTCGTCAGTGAGCGGCTCGTTCAGGACGACCTCTACACCTCGGTGCACATCGAGAAGTATGAGATTGAGGCCCGCCAGACCAAGCTCGGACCCGAGGAGATCACCCGCGAGATTCCCAATGTGGCTGAAGAAAGCTTGGGCAACCTCGATGAGATGGGTATCATCCGGATCGGAGCCTATGTCGAATCCGGTGACATTCTGGTCGGTAAGGTCACACCCAAGGGTGAGTCGGATCAGCCGCCTGAAGAGAAGCTGCTGCGGGCGATCTTCGGTGAAAAGGCTCGCGATGTGCGCGACAACTCCCTGAGGGTGCCCAGCACCGAGCGCGGACGGGTTGTGGATGTGCGCATCTACACCCGCGAGCAGGGCGATGAGCTGCCGCCGGGGGCGAACATGGTGGTGCGGGTCTATGTGGCCCAGCGGCGCAAGATCCAGGTGGGCGACAAGATGGCCGGCCGCCACGGCAACAAGGGCATCATCAGCCGCATCCTCCCCCGTGAGGACATGCCCTACCTGCCCGATGGTTCCCCGATCGACATCGTCCTCAATCCCCTGGGGGTTCCCTCGCGGATGAATGTCGGACAGGTGTTCGAGTGCCTGATGGGCTGGGCTGCGTCGCACCTGAACTGCCGGGTCAAGGTGGTGCCGTTCGATGAGATGCACGGCAACGAAACCTCCAAGAACACCGTGCAGAAGTATCTGGAAGAGGCTGCCAGCGAGCCTGGCAAGGAGTGGGTCTACGACCCTGAGAATCCCGGCAAGATCCAACTGGTTGATGGGCGGACCGGCGAGCCTTTCGATCAACCGGTCACCGTGGGTTACGCCCACATCCTCAAGCTCGTCCACCTGGTCGACGACAAGATCCACGCCCGCTCCACCGGTCCCTACTCCCTGGTCACCCAGCAGCCCCTGGGCGGTAAGGCGCAGCAGGGCGGCCAAAGACTCGGGGAGATGGAGGTCTGGGCCCTGGAGGCCTACGGGGCCGCCTACACCCTGCAGGAACTGCTCACCGTCAAGTCCGACGACATGCAGGGCCGCAACGAAGCCCTCAACGCCATCGTCAAGGGCAAGCCGATTCCCCGCCCCGGCACCCCGGAATCCTTCAAGGTGCTGATGCGCGAATTGCAGTCGCTGGGTCTGGACATCGCCGTCTACACCGACGAGGGTGTCGAGGTTGATCTGATGCAGGACGTCAATCCCCGCCGCAGCACCCCCAACCGGCCCACCTATGAATCCCTCGGCGTCGCGGATTACGACGACGATTGAATCCACGCCCTGAGTTTCACCGTTTCACTCGACGTCCGCGCGCCCTTCGGCCATGACCAACAGCAACTCCCGCACCGAGAATCACTTCGACTACGTCAAGATCACTCTGGCTTCGCCGGAGCGGATCATGCAGTGGGGACAGCGCACCCTGCCCAATGGTCAGGTGGTCGGTGAGGTGACCAAGCCCGAAACGATCAACTACCGCACCCTCAAGCCCGAGATGGACGGGCTCTTCTGCGAGAAGATCTTCGGCCCCTCCAAGGACTGGGAATGCCATTGCGGTAAGTACAAGCGGGTGCGTCACCGTGGCATCGTCTGCGAACGCTGCGGGGTTGAGGTCACCGAGAGCCGGGTGCGGCGTCACCGCATGGGCTTCATCAAGCTGGCGGCTCCGGTGTCCCACGTCTGGTACCTGAAGGGGATCCCCAGCTACGTGGCGATCCTGCTTGACATGCCCCTGCGGGATGTGGAGCAGATCGTTTACTTCAACTGCTACGTGGTGCTCGAGCCGGGGGACCACAAGGACCTCACCTACAAGCAACTCCTCACCGAAGACGAGTGGCTGGAGATCGAGGATCAGATCTACGCCGAAGACTCGGAGATCGAGAATGAGCCCGAAGTGGGCATCGGCGCCGAGGCGCTCAAGCGCCTGCTCGAAGACCTCAACCTCACCGAGATTGCCGAGCAGCTGCGCGAGGATATCGCCGGCAGCAAGGGTCAGAAGCGGGCGAAGCTGATCAAGCGTCTGCGCGTGATCGATAACTTCATCGCCACCGATGCCCGCCCCGACTGGATGGTGCTCGATGCCATCCCGGTGATCCCCCCCGACCTGCGCCCGATGGTGCAGCTCGATGGCGGCCGCTTCGCCACCAGCGATCTCAACGACCTCTACCGCCGGGTGATCAACCGCAACAACCGCCTGGCGCGGCTGCAGGAGATCCTTGCTCCCGAGATCATCGTCCGCAACGAAAAGCGGATGCTGCAGGAGGCTGTGGATGCCCTGATCGACAACGGACGCCGCGGCCGAACTGTGGTCGGTGCCAACAACCGTCCGCTCAAGTCGCTCAGCGACATCATCGAGGGCAAGCAGGGCCGCTTCCGGCAGAACCTTCTGGGCAAGCGGGTCGACTACTCCGGTCGTTCCGTGATCGTGGTGGGCCCCAAGCTGAAAATGCACCAGTGCGGCCTGCCCAAGGAAATGGCGATCGAGCTGTTCCAGCCGTTCGTGATTCACAGGCTGATCCGCCAGAACATCGTCAACAACATCAAGGCCGCCAAGAAGCTGATTCAGCGGGCTGATGACGAGGTGATGCAGGTGCTGCAGGAAGTGATCGAAGGCCACCCGATCATGCTCAACCGGGCACCTACGCTGCACCGGCTCGGCATCCAGGCTTTCGAGCCGAAGTTGGTGGATGGCCGTGCCATCCAGCTCCACCCCCTGGTCTGCCCCGCCTTCAACGCCGACTTCGACGGTGACCAGATGGCCGTGCACGTGCCCCTGGCCATCGAGGCCCAGACCGAGGCGCGCATGCTGATGCTGGCGAGCAACAACATTCTTTCGCCGGCCACCGGTGAGCCGATCATCACCCCGTCTCAGGACATGGTGCTGGGCATTTACTACCTCACCGCAGTGGATCGCAAGGAGAGCATGCCCAGCTTCGGCGACCGCAGCCGCACCTTCGCTGGCCTCAACGACGTGATCAACGCCTTTGAGGAGCGCCATCTTGACCTGCACCAGTGGGTCTGGGTTCGCTTCAGCGGCGAGGTCGACGATGAAGACGAGGCTGAAGCCCCCCTGCATGAGGAGATCCTCAGCGATGGCACCCGCATCGAGCAGTGGAAGTACCGCCGCGACCGCTTCGACGAAGACGGTGCCCTGATCACCCGTTACCTGCTCACAACCGTCGGCCGGGTGGTGATGAACAGAACGATCATCGACGCGGTGGCCGCCACCTGAGCTGACCTGCTGCAGCACGTCGTCGTCTTCACCTGGTGTTCCAGGTTTTCTTCTTCGGTCTTCTTTTTCGCTCGCCGCCATGACCACCACCCCCTCCAAGCCCAATTCCCAGGACCGCCGCGCTCCCCTGAGCAAGGAACCGCCGCGTTTCCGCAACCGGGAGATCGACAAGAAGGCTCTGCGCAATCTCGTGGCCTGGGCGTACAAGCACCACGGCACCGCTGCCACGGCCTCCATGGCCGACGACCTCAAGGATCTGGGCTTCCACTACGCCACCCAGGCCGCGGTCTCGATCTCCGTGGAAGACCTGCGCATTCCCTTCGAGAAGGCTCGTCTGCTCGAGGAAGCCGAGCAGCAGATCACCGACACCGAAGAGCGCTACCGACTGGGGGAAATCACCGAGGTGGAGCGGCACACCAAAGTGATCGACACCTGGACCGAAACCAATGAGCGGCTGGTGGAGGAGGTCAAGAAGAACTTCAACGAGAACGATCCGCTCAACTCGGTCTGGATGATGGCCAACTCGGGCGCCAGGGGCAACATGTCCCAGGTGCGTCAGCTGGTGGGCATGCGCGGTCTGATGGCCAACCCCCAGGGGGAGATCATCGACCTGCCGATCCGCACCAACTTCCGCGAGGGCCTCACGGTCACGGAATACGTGATCTCCTCCTACGGCGCCCGCAAGGGTCTCGTGGACACGGCCCTTCGTACCGCCGACTCGGGCTACCTCACCCGCCGGCTGGTGGACGTGGCCCAGGATGTGATCGTGCGGGAGGACGACTGCGGCACCACCCGAGGCATCCCCATCCATGCCGATGAGAAGGGCCGTTTCTTCGCCAAACTCGTGGGTCGTCTGGCGGGTGAGCCCGTGCATGGCTCCGACGGAACCCTGCTGGTCGATCGCGACGGCCAGATCGACAACGAGCTCTCCCGGCTGATCGAGGCCGCTGGCGTCAAGACCGTCGTCGTGCGCTCCCCCCTCACCTGCGAGGCCGCCCGCTCGGTCTGTCGCAAATGCTATGGCTGGGCCCTGGCCCACAACCAGCTGGTGGATCTGGGCGAAGCGGTGGGAATCATCGCTGCCCAGTCGATCGGTGAGCCCGGCACCCAGCTGACGATGCGCACCTTCCACACCGGTGGTGTGTCCACAGCCGAAACGGGCGTGGTGCGTTCTTCTGTGGCCGGAACCGTTGAATTCGGTCCCAAGGCACGGGTTCGCTCCCACCGCACCTCCCACGGGGTTGAAGCCCAGCTCTCCGAAACCGATTTCACCCTTTCGGTGAAGCCCAGCGGCAAGGGCAAGATCCAGAAGCTCGATATCACCTCCGGTTCGGTGCTGTTCGTCGCCAATGGTGATGAGGTGCCGTCCGACATGGTGCTGGCCCAGATCTCCGCTGGCGCCGCGGTCAAGAAGAGCGTGGAGAAGGCCACCAAGGATGTGATATGCGACCTGGCGGGTCAGGTGCGCTACGAAGAGGTGATTCAGCCCCGCGAGTCGACCGACCGCCAGGGCAACATCACCCTCAAGGCCCAGCGCCTCGGGCGTCTCTGGGTGCTGGCGGGAGATGTCTACAACCTGCCCCCCAACGCCCAACCCGTGGTCAAGGGCAACACCGCCGTCACCACCGGTGAGGTGCTGGCGGAGAGCCGTCTGGTGAGCGAGCACGGTGGTTCGGTGCGCTTGCGCGATTCCACCGGCGATTCCCGCGAAGTGCAGATCGTCACCGCCAGCCTCACGCTCAAGGACTGCAAGCTGGTGGGTGAATCCACCCATTCCGGTGAGATCTGGCACCTGGAGGGCAAGGACAACATCCGCTACCTGCTCAAGACCCAGCCGGGCAGCAAGATCGGCAGTGGTGAGGTGATCGCCGAGCTGGCCGATGACCGCTTCCGGACTCAGACCGGTGGTCTGATCAAGTACGCCCCAGGCCTCTCGATCAAAAAAGCCCGCTCCGCCAAGAATGGCTACGAGGTGTCCAAGGGCGGAACAGTGCTCTGGATTCCCCAGGAAACCCACGAGATCAACAAGGACATCTCCCTGTTGATGATCGAAGACGGCCAGTGGATCGAGGCCGGCACGGAGGTGGTCAAGGACATCTTCAGCCAGACCGCCGGGATCGTGACCGTGACCCAGAAGAACGACATCCTGCGCGAGATCATCGTGCGCTCGGGAACACTGCATCTCGTCAGCGACGCCAAGATCCACGCCCGCTACAGCGACGATGGTCGCCTGCACAATCCCGGCGAAGAGATCGCTCCCGGCCTGGTGCCTGAGGCCATGGTCTATGTCGAAGCCGTCGACACCCCCGAAGGCGGCGCCCTGTTGTTGCGTCCGGTGGAGGAATACCCCATCCCTGACCAGGCGCACCTGCCCGAGCTGGGCAGCGTCAAACAGAACGGCGGCCCCTCCCTCGGGCTCAAGGCCACCCAGCGACTCACCTTCAAGGACGGTGAACTGATCAAGTCGGTGGATGGGGTCGAGCTGCTGCGCACCCAGCTGATCCTCGACACCTTCGACACCACCCCCCAGATGACGGTGGATGTGGAGGCTGTCCCCGACAGGCGGGCCAAGACGATCGAGCGCCTGCAACTGGTGATTCTCGAAACCCTGCTGGTTCGTCGCGACACCCTCTCCGATGCCAGCCACGGCTCCACCCACACCGAGTTGCAGGTGGAGGACGGCACCAGCGTCAAGAGCGGCGATGTGGTCGCCACCACCCAGATCCTCTGCAAGGAAGACGGCGTGGTGCAACTTCCCGATCCCGTGGAAGGGGAACCGGTGCGGCGCCTGATCGTCGAGCGTGATGGCGACACCCGTGATCTCGACATCGGCAGCGCCGAGCTGGCCGTGAGCGTGGGCCAGCGTCTGGTCGACGGTGAGCCCCTTGCCAGCGGCATCGAGGCCCCCTGCTGCGGTCAGGTGGAAGCCATCGACGGCAGCCTGATCACCATTCGACTGGGCCGTCCTTACATGGTCTCTCCGGATTCGGTGCTGCACGTGCGCGACGGCGAACTCGTTCAGCGCGGGGATGCCCTGGCGCTGCTGGTGTTCGAGCGCCAGAAGACCGGTGACATCGTCCAGGGTCTGCCCCGGATCGAAGAGCTGCTCGAAGCCCGTCGGCCGCGGGAATCCGCGGTGCTCTGCCGCAAACCCGGCACCGTCACCATCAAGCTGGGCGAAGACGACGACTCCGTCACCGTCTCCGTGATCGAGCACGACGACATCAGCACCGACTACCCGATCCTGCTCGGGCGCAACGTGATGGTGAACGACGGCCAGCAGGTCACGGCCGGTGAAATGCTCACCGACGGTCCGATCAATCCCCACGAACTGCTGGAGTGCTATTTCGAGGACCTCAGGGACCGCAAGCCCTCCATGGAAGCGGCCCAGGAAGCCATCTCCAAGCTGCAGTTCCGCATGGTGCAGGAGGTGCAGAACGTCTACAAATCCCAGGGGGTCACCATCGATGACAAGCACATCGAGGTGATCGTGCGCCAGATGACCAGCAAGGTGCGCATCGAGGATGCCGGTGACACCACCCTGCTGCCCGGTGAGCTGATCGAGCTGCGCCAGGTGGAGCAGGTCAACCAGGCGATGGCCATCACCGGTGGCGCCCCCGCCGAGTTCACGCCGGTGCTGCTGGGCATCACCAAGGCCTCGCTCAACACCGACAGCTTCATCTCCGCCGCCAGCTTCCAGGAGACCACCCGGGTGCTCACCGAAGCGGCGATCGAGGGCAAGAGCGACTGGCTGCGCGGTCTCAAGGAGAACGTGATCATCGGCCGCCTGATCCCTGCCGGCACCGGCTTCGGTGGCTTCGAGGAGGAACTGCGCGCTGAAGCCGGTCCCCACCCCGACATCCTCGATGAGGAGGCCGGCAGCTACCGCCGCGTGGCCAATCTCCGCCCGGACTACACCGTGGAGATGCCCGCCGCGGCCCCTGTCACCAAGGCGGTGCTTGAGGATCCTTCCGAGGACGAGCTCGATGCGGTCCGCAGCAAGCGGGGCATCGAGGCGGCCGCCAGCTCCTTCGCGGCCTTTGCCAGGCCCACCCAGGAGGAAGGCCTGGAGGAAGAGCTCATCCCCGATCCCGCGGCCGTTGAGGGTCTGCAGGAAGAGGGTCTACTCACGGAGGACTGATTCCCTTGCTGGACCCCACGCTTGTCCCGAAGCGGCGCCTGCCCCGCTTCGGCTTTCACACCCACACCGAACGGCTCAACGGCCGTTTGGCCATGCTCGGTTTCATCGCTCTGGTGGCGGTGGAGCGCTGGCTCGGCCATGGGCTGCTGATCTGGTCGTGATCTTCGCCGCGCCCTCGCCCCAGGCCGTGCCCCTGCTGGGCCTGGGCCTGGGCGAGTTGGAGGCGTGGGCTGTCAGCCAGGGGCAACCCGCTTTTCGTGGCCGTCAGCTCCACGACTGGATCTATGCCAAGGGGGCGCGCCGCCTGGCTGACATCAGCGTGCTGCCCAAAGCGTGGCGCGAGAGCCTCACTGCTGAGGCGGACCCCGCCGGCTCCGATGCACTCGGCCGCTCCAGGGAACTGCAGCGCAGTGTGGCCAGCGATGGCACCACCAAGTTGCTGCTGGGGACCGCCGATGGCCTCAGCCTCGAAACCGTGGGCATTCCCTCCCGCGATCGCCTTACGGTCTGCGTCTCGAGTCAGGTGGGCTGCCCGATGGCCTGCCGCTTCTGCGCCACCGGCAAGGGCGGCCTGCAGCGCTCCCTGGCAGTGCACGAGATCGTCGATCAGGTGCTGTGCGTGCGCGAGGTGATGGAGCGCCGCCCCAGCCATGTGGTGTTCATGGGCATGGGCGAACCGCTGCTCACGATCGATTCCGTGCTGGGGGCCATTCACTGTCTCTGCACCGACCTGGGCATGGCCCAGCGCCAGATCACGGTGAGCACCGTGGGGGTGCCCAGCACCCTGCCCAGCCTGGCCGAGCTTGCCCTGGAGAGGCTTGGCCGCGCCCAGTTCACCCTGGCGGTGAGCCTGCATGCCCCCGATCAGGGCCTGCGGGAGCAGCTGATCCCCACGGCCCACGCCTATCCGCTGGAGGCGCTGCTCGACGACTGCCGCCGCTACGTGGAGATCACCGGCCGGCGGGTGAGCTTCGAGTACATCCTCCTGGGGGGCCTCAACGACCACCCCCGCCAGGCGGCGGCCCTGGCGGCGCTGTTGCGCGGGTTCCAGAGCCACGTGAACCTGATCCCCTACAACCCGATCGAGGAGGAAGACTTCCAGCGTCCCAGCCCTGAGCGGGTTGAGGCCTTCCGGCGGGCCTTGCTGGAGCGGCATGTGGCCGTGAGCGTGCGAGCCAGCCGCGGTCTCGACGAGGATGCCGCCTGCGGTCAGCTCAGGCGGCGGGCGGCGGCGGCATCACTCTGACCAGCGTCGAGCCTGGGTTTGCCCGACGGTCGCCTCAGGTGGGGTCTTTCGCCGGATCAAAGGCGCCGCGGGGGCCGGCACCGTTCCAGGGGGTCAGTCGCAGCATCAGCAGGAAGGCCGGCAGTGCCGCCGCCACCGTGAACAGGAAAAAGCTGCTCCAACCCACCCGTTCGGCCACCAGCCCGGCCGGAGCGGCCAGGATTGAGCGGCTCAGGGCATAGACCCCGGAGAGCAGGGCGTATTGGGTGGCCGAGAACCTCGGGTTGCAGAGGCTCATCAGCAAGGCCACGAACACCGCTCCCACCATGCCGCCGCCGATGTTCTCCATCCCTACGGCCAGCACCAGTGCGGTCTGGCCGCCACCGAACTGGGCCAGGGCCCAATAGGAGAGGTTGCCGATCGCTCCGATCAGGGCGAACAGCCAGAGCGAGCGGTTCATGCCCAGACGGCTGAACAGCACCCCGCCGAGCACCGTGCCGATCATCGTGGCGGCGATGCCCCAGCCCCCCTGCACCGCCCCGATCAGCCCGGGACTGAACCCCTGCTGAATCAGGAAGGGAACGGCCATCAGGCTGAGCAGGCCATCGGGCCAGCGGTAGAGCAGAACCAGCAGAAGCAACAACGCGGCTCGCCCGAAACCGGTGCGACGCAGGAAATCACGTGCCGGGCCCACCACCGCCTGCCGCAGGCTGGTGACGGGATGCTCGATCGGTGCCAGCCGCGGAGCCGCCAGGGTGAACGGGACCACCGCCAGCAGCAGCGCGGCCGAGGCCAGGAACGCTGCTGGCCAGCCGTAGCGGCCCGCCAGCAGAAAGCCGCCCGCCCCGATCGCCAGCATGGCTCCCCGATAGCCCATGGCCGAAGCGGCCGCTCCGCCGCCTCGCTCCGCCGGCGGGAGCAGGTCGGTTCGGTAGGCGTCGACCGCAATGTCCTGGGTGGCGCTGCAGACCGCCAGCAGCACCGCCATCACGCCGATGGCGGTCAGGTTGGCGGCGTCCGTGCCGGGTCGCAGCAGGGCCATGGCCGCAATCACGCCCACCAGGGTGATCTGCAGCAGCAGCAGCCAGCCCCGCCGGCGGTCGGGCCAGGGCAGCGGCCAGCGGTCGAGGGCCGGCGCCCAGAACATCTTCAGGGTGTAAGGCAGTTCCGCCAGGCCGAGCAGACCGATCAGACTCAGGGGCACATTGCTGGCGGCCAGCCATCCCTGCAGCAGCTTGCTGCCCACCATGTAAGGGGTGCCGCTGGCCACCCCCTGGGCCGTCACCGCCACCAGGCGTTGGCGGGGAGCGGAGGTCGCCTCGGCTGCTGCCATGCGCTCGCTGGCTGGTTCGGATGCCAAGGGCCGGACACGACTGGGCGAACCCTACGGAAGTCCGTTGACCCCAGCGTTCAGAATGGGGGCACCTCCCAGACCTGTGCCGTGTCGTTCTTCCGCTCCACCTTGCTGCCGGCCGCGATCGTGGTGCTGTTCGGTCTGGCGTTGTTCGCGGTGAGTGCCAGGATCTGGCTGCCGGGTGACATGGCCGCCCCCGCTCCGATCGGCTGAGGGCCATGACCGACCAAGCCAACCCCGATCCAGGCGGTACCCCGCCCCCCTACGCCTACGGTCCGGCCGAGCTGGCCTTCGACCCGGAAATGCTGGCTGGCGAGCTGGCCCAGGAGCTGTTGGGGGATCCGCTCGAAGACCTCGATGCGCTCGAGCCCGCCGAGGCCGACATCGCCGCGGAATGTGACCTGGGACTGGAGTGGCTCAAGGGAGGCCATGACCAGCGCATGCAGGGGCTGCGCATTTTCTGTGAACACCGCGACCCCCGGGCGATTCCGCTGCTGTTGCCCCTGCTGGAGGCCACCTGCCCGATCCTGCGCATGAGCGCGGTCTATGCCCTGGGCCGCAATCCCGATCCGCGCGCGGTGGCGCCGTTGCTGGCCCTGCTGCAGGACGACAGCAACGGCTACGTGCGCAAAGCGGTGGCCTGGAGCCTGGGCAATTACGCCGAGTCGCCGGTGCTCAACCCGCTGATCCGGGCCCTGCAGAACGACATCGCCGCGGTGAGGTTGTGGGCGGCGGGGTCCCTGGCGGATGTGGGCGGCACGGGGGCGGCCAAGGCCGATCAGGCCGCCGCCCAGTTGCTGGTGAGCCTGCGCATCGATTCCGAGCCGGTGGTGCGCAGCAACAGCGCCTGGTCGCTCGGGCGCCTCTACGACCACCTGGTGGATCCGCGCCAGGGGGAACTGGTGGAAACGCTGGTGGCGGTGATGCTCCAGGACGGCGATTCCACGGTGCGGGACGAGGCACGGGTGGCTCTGGAACAGCTGGAGAGTCCGGCGGTGCTGGAGCGGCTGCAGACCCTGGTGGAAGACGGCCTGATCCGCTGAAGCGGCCTCCGGCAGCGGCAGGGGAAGCTGGTTAACATTTGCCCACCTGAGTGAGCCTGGATGGCCCAGACCACCATCCGCTTCCGCATTCGCCCCGATGGGCGAGTGGAGGAGCTTGTGGAAGGCGTCCAGGGTTCAGCCTGCGAGCAGCTCACCGAGCGGATCGAGAACCAGCTCGGTTCGCTGCAGCAGCGCCGCTCCACCTCCGAGGCCTTCCTGGCCGCGGCTCAGGCCGTCACCCCCTCTGTGAGCGTGCACCAGCGTTCCGCCTGAGTTTCACCCGTACCCTTCGGCCGCTTCGATGTCCCACTTCAGCACCGTCAAGACCGAACTGCGCGACCGCGCGGCCCTGCTGGAGGCCCTGCGGGACCTCGGCCACGAACCCGAGCTGGGAGAGCGGCCGGTGCGTGGGTACCGCGGCCAGACCGTGCTCGCCGATGTGGCCCTCATCCGCAACGACGGCTGCGACATCGGTTTTCGCTGGAATGCCGAATCCGGCAGCTATGAGCTCGTCACCGACCTGGAGCTGTGGAAGCAGCCGATTCCGGTGGAGCGTTTCCTTGCCCAGATCACCCAGCGCTATGCCTTGCGCCAGGTCCTGGCGGCCTCGGCCCAGGAGGGCTTCCAGGTGAGCGAGCAGACCTCAAGCCTGGATGGCTCGATCGAACTGGTGGTGACCCGCTGGGATGGCTGAGGTCGATCCCTCCCTGGCCTTCGCGGCACCTGCCCGCTCCAGGGAGCAACCCAGCGGCCATGAGCCGCTGCTGGGGGGCAGTCTGCGCCAGCAGGCCGTCTGGGTTGATGAGGCCGTCTGCATCGGCTGCCGCTATTGCGCCCATGTGGCGGGCAACACCTTCCTGGTGGAGCCGGTCTGGGGGCGTTCCCGGGCGATCCGCCAGGACGGCGACAGCACCGAAACCATTCAGGAGGCGATCGACACCTGTCCGGTCGATTGCATCCACTGGGTGCCCTACGAAGACGTGCCCCAACTGGATGAGCGCCTGCGCTCCCAGGAGCTGCTGCCCCTGGGCTATCCGAGCCAATCCCGGGTTCAACGCACCTTGCCTCGGCCTTGACAGGCGCGCTGCCCTGCCGTCGCTTCGGGCGCACGGATCTGGCCATGCCGGTGCTGTCGCTGGGGGGGATGCGCTATCAGCAGAGCTGGAGCGATCTGCCGGCCGCTGAGATCACGGCCCAGAGCCAGGCCAACCTGCGCGCCACCCTGGAGAAGGCCGTGGCCGCCGGGTTCCATCACATCGAAACCGCCCGCCATTACGGAACGTCCGAGCGGCAACTGGGTGATCTGCTGCGGGAGGTGCCCGATCCCCGGCGCATTCTCCAGACCAAGGTGCCGCCCCATGAGGATCCCGCCCAGTTCGAGGCGGATCTGGAGCTGAGCTTTGAGCGGCTGCGCATCGAGCGGCTCGATCTGCTCGGCATCCATGGCCTCAACCTGCCCGAGCATCTGGAGCAGACCCTGCGGCCCGGCGGCTGCCTCGACGTGGTGCGGCGCTGGCAGGCTCAGGGCCGCATCGGCCATGTGGGCTTCTCCACCCACGCGCCCCTGCCGCTGATCCTCGAGGCGATCGCCAGCGATGCCTTCGACTACATCAACCTGCACTGGTACTACATCCGCCAGGACAATCGCCCGGCCCTTGAGGCCGCCCGCCGTCACGACATGGGCGTGTTCGTGATCAGCCCCACCGACAAGGGCGGCCACCTGCACACCCCCTCCGAGCGGATCAGTGAGCTGTGCGCGCCGCTGCACCCGATTGAGTTCAACGACCTGTTCTGCCTGCGCGAGGCGGCGATCCACACGATCAGCGTGGGCGCCGCCGGCCCAGCTGATCTCGACCTGCACCTGCAGGCGGTGGCGCGCCTGCCCGAGGCCGAGTGCTGGCTGGCCCCGGTGCAGGAGCGGCTGGAGCACGCCAGGCTCGAGGCCCTCGGCGCCCGCTGGCTCGAGAGCTGGAGTGATGGTCTGCCCGCCTGGGAGGCCACCCCTGGAGGGCTGAACCTGCCGGTGCTGCTCTGGCTGCACAACCTCCTGGAGGCCTGGGACCTGGAGGGGTATGCCCGCGCCCGCTATGGCCTCCTGGGCCAGGGGAGCCACTGGTTTCCCGGCGCCAATGCCGAGGCCCTCGACCGGGAGGTGAGCGAAGCCGACCTGCTGGCGGTGCTGACGGCCAGCCCCTGGGCCGAGCAGATTCCGGCGCTGCTGCGGAGCCTGCGCGAGCGCCTGGGGGGCACCAGCGTCCGTCGGCTGATGGCGGCTGAGTGATCGGGCTCAGGCCAGGGGCTGCTTGGCGGGCAGACCCACGGCCCTGGGGTAGATGGCCGGGCAGGGGGCGCTCGGCTTGAGCACCACCGCGTGGCGTACGCCCCGTCCGGCCGGCAGGTCGATCCGCTCCACCCGCTCCACTTCGGCGCGCAGGCTGGTGGCGGCCCGCTCCAGGCAGGCCAGATCCTCTGGGCTCCACTGGCCTCGGTAGAGCAGGGCCCGGCCGCTGCTGTTGAGCAGGGGCACCAGATATTCCGCCACCACCGGGGCTGCGGCCACGGCCCGGGCCATGGCCCAGTCCTGGCGGCCGCGGCAGCTGCGGGCCTGACCGGTGGCCTCCGCCCGCTCCCAGCGCACCTGCACCCGCTCGCCCAGCCCCAGGCTGGCGGCCATGGCCTTCACCGCCTCCGCCTTGCGCCCGACGGAATCCACCAGGGTGAGGCGGGCGGCCGGCAGGGCGATCGCCAGGGCCAGCCCGGGGAAGCCGCCGCCTGTGCCCACATCGAGGCAGCGCAAGGGCTGAGATGGGGTGTTGAGCTGGTCGCGCCAGGGCCAGAGGCTGTCGTACACCTGGGCGATCCAGTAGTCGTCGCCATCGACCAGACGGGTGAGGTTGAGGCGGGCGTTCCAGTGGCGCAGTTGCTGCTGCAACGCCGTCAACAGCTGCAGCTGCTCGGGGGTGGGCTCCCAGCCCAGGCTGTCCCAGAGGCCAGCCGGAACCGGATCGGCGGGGGCCGTCATCACTGCAGCACCGTTGGTGGAGCTCTCTAGGATCACCCAACCATGGCGCGTGGTTGGTGGCAGGCGGCGAGCACCCGGTCACGGGCCCATCCCTCTATGGCCTGCTCGGTCTGCCGAGTACGGCCACGCCCCAGGACCTGCGGCAGGCGTTTCGCTCCCTCAGCAAGCTGTATCACCCCGACACCACCACCCTGCCGCTGGCCGAGGCCCAGGACCAGTTCCGCCGGCTGCAGGAGGCCTATCTGGTGCTGGGCGACCCTCAGCGGCGCTCCGCCTACGACAGCCAGCTGCGCCTGGCCCTGCTGCAGCGCGTTGAGGCTCTCAGCCCACCGGCTGATGAGCTGCGTCGCCCCGTTTCCGTGCGGCGGGCGTTTTCGGGGGGGGAATGGTTCGCGCTGATGCTGCTGGCCCTCGCCCTGCTCTTCAGCCTGGCACTGGGGCTGGGCCTGGCCTGGTGGCGCGGGGTGGAGCTGGTCACCCAGCCCCCGCTCAGCACTCCGATCAGCGCTCCGGCCAGTGATCCGATCGAGCGGCACACTGAAGGCTCCACCGCAGGCCTGCCCGGGGATGAGCTCCTTACCGCCCCTTCAGACGCCCCTCTACAACCACCCGCTGCCGGCGCTGGAGCAGTGGCTGAATGATCTGGGCGCCTGCCGGGACCACGCCGAGCCCTGCCTCTGGGACCTGAAGCAGCCCTCCTGGAGTGCCCGCATCGAGCTGGAGGTGGAGGAACTGAAGGTGAGCTGGGAGCAGGACGGCAGCGTCACGGTGCGCCTGTTCCCCTACGGCCTCAGCCGCGCTGATGTGGAATCGGCGATCCTGGCGGGCCCCTGAGGCACGGGCTTCCGCGCAGCGAGCCTCAGCTGAGCTGATCGAGGCCTGAGCGGATCACCGTGTAGCAGTGCTGCAGCTGGCGGTCGCTGAGGCAGAGCGGCGGCAACAGGTAGACCACATGGCCCAGGGGCCGCAGGAACACCCCGGCCTCGAGGGCGTGGCGCTGCAGCTGGCGGCCGGCGGGATGGAGATAGCCGGGCCGCTCCACCGCCAGGTCGAAGGCGGCGATGGTGCCGCACAGCCGCGGCCGCTGCACCAGGGGGTGGCCTGACAGGGCCTGCAGATGGGGCCGGTGGCGGGCCTCGAAGCCTTCGTGGAGCGCGGGCTGGTGCAGAAGCAGATCCAGACTGGCGTTGGCGGCGGCGCAGCCGAGCGGATTGGCCGTGAAGCTGTGGCCGTGATACAGGGTGTGGCTGGGGTCGTCGCTGATGAAGCCCCGGTAGATCCGCTCGCTCGCCAGGGTGACGCCCATCGGCAGGAAGCCACCGGTGAGGCCCTTGGAGAGGGCCATCAGATCGGGGCGGATGCCGGCCCGCCCGCAGGCGAAGAGAGCACCGGTGCGACCGAAGCCGGTCATCACCTCATCGGCGATCAACAGGGCGCCGGCCTGACGCACCCGCTGCTCCAGCTCACGCAGGAAGCGCTCGCGCACCATCGCCATGCCGCTGGCCCCCTGCACCAGCGGCTCGAGGATCACCGCGGCGGTGGGCAGCTCCAGCAGCCGCTCCAGGGCCGCCAGGGCCTCGGCTTCCTTGACCTCCACGTCTGGATCGTCCCACCAGGTGGCGGGCCAGGGGGCGCGGGCCACCGGCGAGAGCAGGGGTTCGAACGGGGCGGAGAAGAGGGAGCGCTCCCCCAGGGCCATGGCCCCGAAGGTGTCGCCGTGATAGGCCCCCTCGAAGGCGATCAGCTGACGCCGCTCGGAGCCCTGATTGCGCCACCACTGCCAGGCCATCTTCAGGGCCACCTCCACGGCGGTGGAGCCGTCGTCGGAGAAGAAGAGCCGCTCCAGCCCGGAGGCGGCGCTGAGCCGCTCGGCCAGACGCTCGGCGGGGGGATGGCGGAAGTTGGCGAAGATCACCTGCTCAAGCCGCAGGGCCTGCTCCGCCACGGCAGCGGCGATGCTGGGCTCGCCATGGCCGTGCAGGGTGACCCACCAGCTGCTGATGGCATCGATCAGCTCACGGCCGTCGTCGAGTTCGAGCACGGCGCCGCGGCCGGCCACCGCCCTCAGGGGGGGATCGGCCCGGGCCACCTGGGTGGTGGGGTGCCAGAGATGGGGATGCCAGCTCAAGGGTTGGCCGGTGGCTGAATCAGCGGCACCGCTTCTCCAGGCGGGCCGTTTCGGAGGCCCAGGGTCCGCAGTTGAACCAGTGCACCATCCCGAGCTCCACATCGGTGAAGAGCACCAGAATGCCGCCGCAGAGCAGGGCCACCGATGCACTGACCAGCAGATTGCCTCGTGTCATCGGGCCAGATTACGGGCCAGGCCGCTGGCCTGCCAGTGCTCGGCGAGGGCCTGGCGATCAAGCCGGGGCAGGGGGGGCAGGCAGGCCAGCACCGGCGCCCCGGTCATGGCCTCCAGGGTGCGGGGGTTGTCGGGGTGGAGGGGGCCGTTGAGCACCAGGCCCAGCAGGGGGATGCCCCTGGTGCGCAGGGCTTCCACCGAGAGCAGAGTGTGGTTGAGGGTGCCCAGGCCGCTGCGGGCCACCAGCAGCACCGGCAGGCCCCAGCGCCGGATCTGATCGATCTGGAGGCTGTCGAGGCGCAGGGGCACCAGCAGGCCGCCGGCGGTTTCCACCACCAGCGGACCCCTGACCAGGGGCAGTGCCAGCCGCTCCAGCTCGATCGGCCGCTGCTCCAGCTCCGCGGCCCAGTGGGGTGAGACCGGATGGTTGAAGCGGTAGGCCTCCGGCAGGAGGCGCAAGGCGGCTTCGGCGGGGGTGAGCCCGAGCATGGCCGCGACCCTGGCCGTGTCGCCCCCCTCCTCCAGGCCGCACTGCACCGGCTTCCAGTAGTGCGCTCCAAGCCCCTGCACCAGCAGGGCGCTCACCACGGTCTTGCCCACATCGGTGTCGGTGCCGCAGACCACCAGGCGTGTCAAGGCTTCAGCTCCATTGAGGGTTGATGGCCGAGCAGCAGCAGCACCTCCCAGCTCAGGCGCTTGTGTCCGTCGCTTTCGCGGGGCCAGTGGCTCTCCAGCCGCCGCCAGGCCCCCACCCCCAGGGGTGCGGCGGTGGTGCTGCCGGCACCCACGGCCCCGATGGGCCGCAGCAGGGCCCGGCCACTGGGGCCGCTCTGGCTGAAGCGCAGGGTCGTGGCCAAGCGCAGCTCAAGGGATTGGGCGGCCACGGCCAGCAAGCGGGACCGCTCGGGCAGGGCCAGGGCGGTGCAGGGCACGCCGGCGGCGGCGGCCGCCTGGCGCCACTGCGGGAAGCTGCCGGCGGTGGGAACGGCCAGCCCCAGCCAGCCGCCCGGCGCCAGGGCCTCACACCACTGGCGCAGGCTGGCGGCGGGATCCTCCAGCCAGTGCAGCGCGAAGCTCGACACCAGCAGCGCTGCCCTGGTCAGGCCCGCGGGCAGGCCGTCGTTGAGGTCCCAGAGGAGCTGGGGCGCTGAAGCACCAGGCGAGACCAGGCCAGCCCGGGCGCGGCCTTGGCGGGCGTCCTGCTCCAGCAGGGCCGCGCAGGCATCGAGGCGCAGCAGGCTCAAGCCGGGGCGTTGCTGCTCCAGGGCGCTGCTGAGCAGCCCGGTGCCGGCCCCCAGATCCGCCATCGGGCCGGCTGGGAGGGGCAGGTTGCGGCAATGGCGGGCCAGCCGCCAGGCCACGGCCCGCTGCAGGCTGGCGGCGGCGTCGTAGTGGCGGGCACGGCGGCTGAAGGCCAGCCGCACCCGCTGGGCCATCGAGGGGGCTGAGCGGAGCAGGAGCATCAGCAGCCGGCCTCCAGCCAGTTCAGGACCGGCTCCACCAGATCGGTGCCCAGCAGGCTGTGACCGGCGCCGGCCAGGGGCCAGCGCTCAGCGGCCGGCAGGGCTTCGCCCAGGGCCGCTCGGCTCTCGGGGGCCACGATGTGATCGTCGCCGGCCTCAACGATCAGGCTGCGGGCGCCGGTGGGAAAGGCGGGAGGCACGGCGCTGCACTGCTCCAGCAGGAGCAGATCCTGGCGCAACCGCTCCATCCCTTCGGCCGGCATCACCCCGGACGAGGGCCCCGCCGGCAGCAGCTCCACCGGCGCCGGGGCGGCGGCCTCCCGCAGGAAGTCGTTGAGCATGGCGGCGCTGTCGCCGGCCTCCAGGCGCCGGCCCATGCCGCCCAGGGCCTGGCGCCAGCGCCGGCCCCTGGGCCCGGCGGGCACGAAGCGCCCAAAGCTGGCCAGCAGCACCACCGCCTGCGCCGCCGCCAGCACCTCTGCCGGCAGCAGGTGCAGCCCGAGGGAATGCACGATCACGGCTCTGGGGCCGCCCTGCTCCGGCCAGTGGGGCGTATGGGGGGGCAGCTGGCCGTAGCCCCGTTCTCCGCTCTGCCAGCTCCAGCCACGGCGGGTCGCGGCCTGCTGCCAGGGGCGCCAGGCCCGGCTGTCGCCGGCCCAGCCGTGCATGGCGATCAGCTCCAGGGGACGACGGTTCATGGGGCGGGGGCGTGGGGCCAGGCGGCCAGGGCGTGGAGCAGGCGATCGAGGCTGCCGTGGGGCAGGTCGCGGCGCAGCACCAGCCGCAGGCGCGCCGTTCCCGCCGGCACCGTGGGTGGGCGGATCGCGACCCCCAGCAAGCCGGCCTGCTCCAGATGGCCCTGCAGGTGGAGGGCCAGGGCGTTATCGCCCACGTGCAGCGGCAAGATCGGACCCTCGCCGGGCGGGCGCCGCCAACCCGCGGCCTCGAGGCCATCCCGCCAGCGCCGGGCCCGCCGCAGCAGGGCTTCGCCCTGGCCGGGATCAGCCTGGAGCTGCTCCAGGGCCGCTTCGGCCGTGGCCGCCAGCGGCGGGGCCAGGGCGGTGGTGTAGCGAAAGGCGCCGGAGCTCTGCAGCAGCCACTCGCCCACGGGGTCATCGGCGGCGAGGAAGGCCCCGCCGGCGCCGAAGGCCTTGCCGAAGGTGCCGCTGACCAGGCTCACCCCCGCCAGGCCCCAGGCCAGGCCGCGGCCACCGGGGCCGAGCAGCCCGAGAGCGTGGGCTTCATCCAGCAGCAGCAGGGCGCCGAACTCCTGGCAGGCCGCGGCGATGCCGGCCAGGTCGGGGCTGGTGCCCTCCATGCTGAACAGGCTTTCGCTCACCACCAGCCGGCGCCGGTCCGGCTCGCTGCGGGCTCCGCGCTCCAGCAGGCGGCGCAGGTCGGAGAGATCGTTGTGACGAAAGCGGCGCAGGCGGGCGCCGCTGGCCTGGATCCCCACCAGCAGGGAGTGGTGGATCAGCCGGTCGGCGATCACCTCGCTGTGGCGGTCGGCCAGGGCCAGCACCGCGGCCAGGTTGGCCTGAAAGCCGCTGGGGAAGAGCAGCACCCGCTCGCGCCCCAGCCACTGGGCGAGGGCCGCCTCGAGGCTGACGTGGCAGGGGCGCGTGCCGCTCACCAGCCGTGATCCGCCGGAGCCCACCCCTTCGCTCTGGATCACGGCCATGGCCGCCGCCTTCAGGCTGGGGTGGGCGCTGAGCCCGAGGTAGTCGTTGCTGGCGAGATCAAGCAGGGGCCCCTGGGCTGGGCCGGTCTCGCCATCGCCTGGCAGCAGGGTGGCGTCGGGGCCGGGGCGGAACGTGCTCAGCCGCCGCTGCCGCTGCTGGGGCACCCGGCGGAGGGCCTGCTGAATCGAATCGAGCGGATCACGGGCCACGCGGAAGGCACCGCCAGGGCAGTTGCACTCGCACCACTCTGCTCGCTGGGCAGCCCATAAGATTGGGTGATGCAAACCGCCGGTTCCGACGCTCCTCCTGATCCGGCGGCGGTCGCAGCGGCGGTGAAGGATCTGGCCGTGGGCCCCAGTGAGGTGCCGCCCCTCGATCAGCTCTTCCCTTTTCCGCTCGATCCCTTCCAGCTGGAGGCGATCGATGCCCTCAACCAGGGCCATTCGGTGGTGGTGAGCGCCCCCACCGGCTCCGGCAAAACGCTGGTGGGCGAATACGCCATTCACCGGGCCCTGGCCCATGGCCAGAAGGTGTTCTACACCACGCCGCTGAAGGCCCTCTCCAACCAGAAACTGCGCGATTTCCGCGAGCAGTTCGGGGCCGAACGGGTGGGGCTGATGACCGGCGATCTGAGCGTCAACCGCGAGGCGCCGATCGTGGTGATGACCACCGAGATCTTCCGCAACATGCTCTACGCGGAGGTGGATCGCGGCGACGATCCCCTCGCCGATGTGGAAGCGGTGGTGCTCGATGAGTGCCACTACATGAACGACTCCCAGCGCGGCACCGTGTGGGAAGAATCGATCATCCACTGCCCACCGCCGGTGCAGCTGGTGGCCCTCTCGGCCACGGTGGCCAACGCCGGGCAGCTCACCGACTGGATCGAGCGGGTGCATGGGCCCACCACCCTGGTGGTGAGCGATCACCGGCCGGTGCCGCTGGCCTTCAGTTTCTGCAGCGCCAAGGGCCTGCACCCCTTGCTCAACGATCAGGGAACGGGCCTGCACCCCAACTGCAAGGTGTGGCGGGCGCCCAAGGGGGAGAGGCGCAAGGGCAGGAGCCCGAAGCCGCCCCAGCCGGAGGCGGCGCCGCTGCCCTTCGTGGTGGCCCAGATGGCCGAGCGCGACATGCTGCCCGCCATCTATTTCATCTTCAGCCGCCGTGCCTGCGACAAGGCGGTGCGTGACCTGGGCCGCGTCTGTCTGGTGAACGAGGCGGAGCAGGCGCTGATCGTGGCCCGGCTCGATGCCTTCGTGGCCGCCACCCCGGAAGCGGTGCGCGAGGGCGGCCACGCCGAGGCCCTCACCCGTGGCATCGCCGCTCACCATGCCGGCGTGCTGCCGGCCTGGAAGGAACTGATCGAGGAGCTGTTCCAGCAGGGGTTGATCAAGGTGGTGTTCGCCACCGAAACCCTGGCGGCGGGCATCAACATGCCGGCGCGCACCACGGTGATCTCCGCTCTCTCGAAGCGCACCGAGCGGGGCCACCGGCCGCTGATGGGCAGTGAGTTCCTGCAGATGGCCGGCCGGGCCGGACGGCGCGGGCTGGATGTGCAGGGCTACGTGGTCACGGTGCAGAGCCGCTTCGAGGGGGTGCGCGAGGCGGGACAACTGGCCACCAGCCCCGCCGATCCGCTGGTGAGCCAGTTCACCCCCAGCTACGGGATGGTGCTGAACCTGCTGCAGCGCTACGACCTGGCCAAGGCCAAACAGCTGGTGGAGCGCAGTTTCGGGCGCTATCTGGCCACCCTGGATCTGGTGGAGGACGAAACCAACATCGCCTCCCTGCGCGCCCAGCTGGCTCAGCTGGCGGGTCCCACTGCCGACATCCCCTGGGACGACTTCGAGGCCTACGAGAAGCAGCGGGAGCGGCTGCGGGAGGAGCGGCGCATCCAGCGTATCCTGCAGCAACAGGCTGAGGAAACCCTGGCCCATGAACTCACCCTGGCGCTGCAGTTCGCCAGTGAGGGCACTCTGGTGAGCCTGAAGGCCCCCCAGCTGCGGGGCCGGGTGACCCCGGCGGTGATCGTGGCCAAGCAGAAGGGCTCCGGTCAGTTCCCGCTGCTGCTCTGCCTCACTGATGAGAACGTCTGGATCCTGGTGCCCTGCCATGGGGTGGTGAGCCTCCATGCCGAGCTGAGCTGCCTGCAGGTGGACTCGATCGCGGCACCCCACCTGGAGCATGCCGGGGAGATTCGCCATGGCGACAATGCCAGCGGTGGCCTGGCCCTGGCGGTGGCTTCGATGGCCCGCCGCCACGACATGCACACCCCTCAGTACGACCTGGCGGGGGAGGTGCGCAGCCAGGCGGAGCTGGTGCAGCAGCTGGAGGAGGAGCTGGAGCAGCATCCCGCCCACCGCTGGGGCGACCGACGCCAGCTCAAGAAGCAGCGGCGGCGGATGGAGGAACTGGGCGAGGAGATCGAGGAGCGCCAGAGGCTGCTGCACCACCGCGCCAACCGCCACTGGGACACCTTCCTGGCCCTGATCGAGATCCTGCGCGCCTTCGGTGCCCTGGCGGGAGCGGATGGCCTGGAGCCCACCGAGGTGGGCCGCACCGTGGCCGCCCTGCGCGGCGACAACGAACTCTGGCTGGGCCTGGCCCTGATGAGCGGCCACCTCGACGAGCTCAATCCGGCGGAGCTGGCGGCGGTGTTCGAGGCGATCAGCACCGAGGTGAACCGCCCCGACCTCTGGAGCGGTTTCCCGCCGCCACCGCGCTCGGAGGAGGCCCTGCACGACCTGAGCGGTCTGCGCCGGGAGCTGCTGCGCCACCAGGAGCGGGCCCATGTGGTGGTGCCGGCCTGGTGGGAGCCCGAGCTGATGGGACTGGTCCATGCCTGGGCCCGCGGCAGCAGCTGGAACGACGTGATCGCCAACACCTCCCTCGATGAAGGCGACATCGTGCGCATCCTGCGCCGCACCGTCGATCTGCTCGCCCAGGTGCCCTATGCCGAAGCGATCAGCGAGCAGCTGCGCAGCAATGCCCGCAAGGCGCTTCAGGCGATCAACCGCTTCCCGGTGTCGGAATTCATTGATCTGCGCGCCGAAGTCGCTCCCGTCTCGCCGCCCGCTCCTGCCACCCCGGCCATGGAGCGCCCAGCAGCAGCACCCCAAACGGCCTGATCACGGAGCCTTCTCAAGCGGAGCGGGAGTGCAAATCCAGCAGGCTCAGATCCCCAGCCGCTCCCAGATCACCTCCAGCTGGGCGCGGTGCAGGTCGCTGGAGAAGCAGGCGTCGAGCTGAGCGCTGTTGAGCCGTGTGCTCACCTCGGGGTCGGCGGCCAGGTTGGCGCGGAAGTCGCCCCCCTCGCGGTTCCAGGCGTCGTGGGCGTGGCGCTGCACGATCCGGTAGGCGTCTTCGCGGCTGAGGCCGCTCTCCACCAGGGCCAGCAGCACCCGCTGGCTGAACACCACCCCGCCATACACATTCAGGTTGCGGCTCATGTTCTCGGGGTACACCCCAAGCCCCTTCACCACCGCCGTCATCTCCCGCAGCATGAAGTGCAGCGTGCAGGAGCAGTCGGGCAGCATCATCCGCTCCACCGAGCTGTGGCTGATGTCGCGCTCGTGCCAGAGGGCCACGTTCTCCAGGGCCGCGATTGTGTAGCTGCGCAGCACCCGTGCCAGGCCACTGATCCGCTCGCTGCGGATCGGATTGCGCTTGTGGGGCATGGCGGAGCTTCCCTTCTGACCCTTGGCGAAGTTCTCCTCCACCTCCAGCACATCGGTGCGCTGCAGATTGCGGATCTCGGTGGAGAACCGCTCCAGCGAGGTGCCCACCAGCGCCAAAGTCTGCACGTATTCGGCGTGGCGGTCACGGCCGATCACCTGGGTGCTGGCGGTGTCGGGCTCCAGGCCCAGGCTGGCGCAGGTGAGGGCCTCCACCTCGGGGTCGGTGTTGGCGTAGGTGCCCATGGCCCCGCTCACCTGACCCACCGCCACCACCTGGGCCAGCCGCTCCAGCCGTTCCCGGTTGCGCTCCGTTTCCGCCAGCCAGCCCGCCACCTTGAAGCCGAAGGTGATCGGCTCGCCATGGATGGCATGGGAGCGGCCGATCATCACCGTGTCCTTGTGCTCAGCCGCCAGGGTCCGCAGCGCGGCCGCCAGCTGATCGAGCTCCAGCCGCAGCGCCGCCACCGATGCCTTGAGCTGCAGGGCCAGGCCCGTGTCGAGCACATCCGAGCTGGTCATGCCCACGTGGATGTACCGGCCCGCATCGCCCACGTGCTCGTTCACGTTGGTGAGGAAGGCGATCACGTCGTGGCGCACCTCCGCCTCGATCTCCAGGATGCGCGGCACCTCGAAGCGGGCCCGCTCCCGGATCTCAGCCATGGCCTCCTGGGGCACCCGGCCCAGCTGGCAATTGGCCTCGGTGGCGGCGATCTCCACATCCAGCCAGCTCTGGAACTTCGCCTCCTCGCTCCAGAGGCGGCCCATCTCGGGCAGGGTGTAACGCTCGATCAAGGCCAGCGCGTGGCAACGTCCTGGTCAATCTATGGGTCGACCCCAACGGGATCCCGATGGCAGGCAAGCAGAGGCTCGATCAGCATCTGGTGGCGCTGGGCCTGGCCGCCAGCCGTCAGCAGGCGCAGCAGTTGATCCGTGCCGGTCGGGTGCGCAGCGGCGACCGGGTGCTCGACAAGCCCGGCCAGGAGGTGGCTCCGGAGCTGGTGCCCGAAGTGGAGCAGCCGCCCCGTTTCGTCTCCCGCGGCGGTGAGAAACTGGTGGCGGCCCTGGAGACCTTCCCGCTGCAGGTGCAGGGGCGCGTCTGCCTCGATGGCGGCATCTCCACTGGCGGCTTCAGCGACTGCCTGCTCCAGCACGGGGCTGAGCGGGTGTACGGCATCGATGTGGGCTACGGCCAGACCGCCTGGAGCCTGCGCACCGACCCGCGGGTGGTGCTGCGCGAGCGCACCAACCTGCGCCGCCTCACCCCCGAGCAGCTCTATGGCCCCGATGACCCCTGGCCCGACCTGGCCGTGGCCGACGTCTCGTTCATCTCCCTGGCCCTGGTGCTACCGGCCCTGCGCGCCCTGCTTCGGCCCAGCGGCGCCGAGGCCGTGCTGCTGGTGAAGCCCCAGTTCGAGGTGGGCCGCGAGCGGGTGGGCAAAGGCGGTGTGGTGCGCGACCCAGTCGCCCATGCCGAGGCCATCACGGCGGTGATCGCCGCGGCCGCAGCGCTTGACCTCTGGCCCTGGGGCCTGATCGCCTCGCCGCTCACCGGCCCCGCCGGCAACCACGAATACCTGCTCTGGCTGCGCTCGGAGCCCGCACCAGCTGATGCGCCGGTCACGGCCGAGTCGATCCGCGCGCTGGTGAGCTGCACCCTCTCGGCTGGTTGAGCGCAACCAAGCTGGCTGAGCACAAAAAAGCCGGAGACCCATGGGATCACCGGCTGCTGAGCTGGACCGAAACGATCAGATCGCGGTGCTGTCGCGGTCGCCGGTGCGGATGCGGATGACGGTGCCCACGGAGCTGATGAAGATCTTGCCGTCGCCGATCTCGCCGGTGCGGGCCGCGTCCTGGATGGCGGTCACCACGGTGTCCACCCGGTCGTCGTCGACCACCACTTCGAGCTTGAGTTTCTGCAGGAATTCCACAGTGAATTCAGACCCCCGGTAGCGCTCCACCTGACCTTTCTGCCTGCCGAAGCCGCGCACTTCACTCACCGTCATGCCAACGATGCCGGCATTCACCAGGGCCACCTTGACATCTTCCAGCTTGAACGGACGAATGATGGCCTCAACTTTTTTCATGGAGTCTCCAATGGTTCGGATCAAGTCTCTCAGGAGGGATCGCTGAGAGGAAGGGAAAGGTTGGGGATGCGGTTGACCCGGAGCCCTGCGGACAGGGCATCCTGACAAAGCCGATCGGCGGAGCTTGGACTCACCTGAACCCTGCCGGTGGCCAGGTGGGACCACACGGCATCATCGAAGTGGGTCTGGAGCCAGACCATCCCCAGGGCCGACTGGGGCTTGAGGCGAAAGCCGCCGTCACTGCTAGCGAGGAAGAGGTCCATAAGGAAGACCCTGCGCACTGCGGCCATTAGGCCTGAGTGCGCAGGGCTTCGGCGTAGCTGTTGTTACGGGCCCTCAGGCTGGCGCTCTTCAGCCCGCCTGCAGGTCAAGCTGGGCCTGCTGCTGGCGGTGGTGGTAGACGTGCCCGCGGTAGTGAAGCTCAAGGCTTTCATCCACCGGCAGGGGTTCATGCTTCAGCGGCATGCGGTAGTGAACGCCTCGGTACACATGCTCCACCGGTTCGACGCTGGGGAGCGGTTGGTGCTGGTGGGTGCCGTAGGGGACACCCCGGTAGACAAGTTGGCCTGTGGTCATGACTGGAGCCTCGAAGGGATGGAGATCACCGTCCCCGCAGGGTTGGTGCCGATTCGTGGGAAGGAGCGTTGCTTCGCCATGCGGTGGGCTACTTCCGACAGGAGAGCTGTGGGGCTCTCCGAAACGTGTCCAACGTTTTGTCCTTCACACCATCTCTAGCGAATCCAGCTGTTCAGAGCGAACAAAAGCCTGGCCTGCTTCAGTAATCTTCACGGATTTGCCGTTCCTACGATCGGCCCCACGTCTTCTCCCGTCCTGGCACCGTCGATGTCGTTCCCTTCCAGCTCCACCTCCAAAGCCGCATCAGCGCTGGAGCCCGATGAGGGCACCGTCAGCCCGCGCTACGGCGAGCGGCTGATCAGCGAGGAGGCGCCGCTGATCTGCTTCGACAACCCCCGACGGGGCCGCGCCTACGAGGTGGCGATCGAGCTGCCGGAGTTCACCTGCAAGTGCCCTTTCTCCGGCTATCCCGATTTCGCCGTGCTGCGCCTGATCTATCAGCCCGGCCCGAGCGTGCTTGAACTCAAGGCCCTCAAGCTCTACGTCAACAGCTGGCGCGACCGCAGCATTTCCCACGAGGAGGTGGCCAACCGCATTCTCGATGATCTGGTGGCCGCCGCCGCGCCGGTCTGGATGCAGCTGGAAGCCGACTTCAATCCCCGCGGCAATGTGCACACGGTGATCCGGGTCAGCCATGGCCAGCGGCAGGCCTGCTGAGCTCAGGCCCCGCCCTCAGTTGCTCCAGCAGCAGCGGCAGTTCGTTGGCCAGGGCCGTGAGGTTGCGGTTGCAGAGCCCGCCCACATGCAGCTGGCCCTGATCGTCATCGGCGATCGCCCAGAGCTGGCGCGTGGCGATCAGGCTCAGGCCCCCTCCCAGCAGGGCAATGGCGAAACCGCCATACACCAGCGGGACCCCGGGATCACGCTTCAGCAGCAACCCGCTGGCGGGCATCACCTCCACCACCTTCAGCGGCAGGCCGGCGATCTCCAGGGCCTCGCCCCCGGGGGTGATCCGGCCGATCAGCTGGGCCTGGGCCGAGTACACCTCGATCGGGCCCAGCTCACTGCTGAGGGCCAGCAGCACCGGTTCTGATCCGTCCGGCCTGGTGGGCAGGGCCAGGCCCCACACCTGTTCCCCCAGCTCAGGCAGGCTCCGCAACGGCAGCTGCAGCAGGGGGCTGCGCCCCAGCTGCACGGTGATCGCCGCCAGCGACCAGTCGGCCTGATAGACGGTCATCCCCCGGAAGCGCAGGGGATGGTTGACGCTGATCTCGCTGCGCTGCAGCGGCTCCCCTTCGGCATCGAGCAGGCGCAGCTCGGAGCGGAACTGCTCGGGCCGCCCGGCGGGATCGCGCTCGATCCGAAAGGCATCAACCGCCAGGGTCATCTGGTTCTCACCGCGCTGATTGAGCAGTTGCAGGTCGTGGCCAGGGGCCAGGAAGCGCTCCAGCCGTTGCCCGGCCAGGGCTCCCCAGGAGGCCCCCACCATCAGCACCACCAGGCCGGCATGGACCAGCAGGGGCCCCACCCGGCCGAGAATCCCGCGCCGGGCCGCCAGCCGATCGCCCTGGGTCTTCAGCTGCCAGCGCTGACCCTCCAGCAGCTGGGCGAGGGCGTCGAGGTCGGCCCTGGGCTGGGCCGTCGGCAGTGATTCGGCCAGGCTCAACTTGCTCAGCTGGCGGGGGGAGCGGTAGTCGATCCAGCGCAGGGCCGCCTGCAGGGCGGGCCACTGGCGCCGCCAGCTGCAGAGCACCAGCGAGAGCCCCAGCCAGGCCAGCAGGGCCAGGAACCAGCTGCTTGCATAGACGTGGTCCAGCTCCAGCTTCAGGATCCAGTCGCCATCGAGCAGCCCCAGCCAGGGTTTGGCGTCGTAGGCCTGGTGGTACACCTCGGCCGTGTCCTGCTGGGGAATGATCGTGCCCAGACCACTGGCCAGGGCGATCACCAGGAGCAGTCCGATGGCCAGACGCAGATCCGAGATCCAGGCGGCCAGGCGGCTGAGGACCTTCATGGCAGCTGGGCCAGCAGGGTGAGCCCGCCGCTGGCCAGCAGCACCACGCCACTGATCGGCGGGATCCAGCGGCTGCGTTCACGCAGGGCCAGCAGCCGGGGCATCGCCGCGGCCGCCGTGCCCGCCAGCATCAGGGGAATCACCTGGCCGGCACCGAAACAGGTGAGCAGCAGCATGCCCACCAGAGGCTGTCCCTGCTGGGCGATCCAGGCCAGCAACACCGCCAGCACCGGCGTGGTGCAGGGGCTGGCCGCCAGACCGAAGGCGGCACCGGCCGCCAAAGGGGCCAGGGGGGCAGGCACCCGCTGGCGCCACAGCTCGGGATCGGGACCGGCTGGCAGCGGCAGACGCACCAGCCCGAGCAGGTTCAGGCCCATCACCACCGCCAGCAGGGCCACCACGGTGGGCACGACCCCGGGCACCTGGCCGTAGAGCCGCCCGAGCAGGGAGGTGGTGCCCCCCAGCAGCACTAGGGCCGCCACGATTCCAGCCGCGAAACTGAGGCTGCGCTGCCAGGCCTGTCCCGGGGCTTCCGGGCTCGAGAAGCCGGCCATGTAGGCCACGGTGATCGGCAGCAGCGAGAGCGAGCAGGGCCCGAGACTGGTGAGCAGACCAGCGCTGAACACCACCGTGAAGGTCAGCGGTCCGGGCGTGGAGAGGGAGCGCTGAAGCAGCTGCTCACTCCAGAGGGCAAGATCCGAGAGGGGCAGGCCTGGTATCCGGAAGCGAGCTTCAGCCTATCGGGGCGGGGTTGGGGCTGGTCCCGCCAGCGGGGTCACGGCGGCTGCGCAGCGGACGGCTCTCCCAGCCGCGGGATTCCAGCGAGCAGCGGATCAGCAGACCGGCGGTGAGCAGGCTGGCGAGCAGGGAGTTGCCGCCGTAGCTGATCATCGGCAACGGCAGGCCCGTGGTGGGCATCGAGCCGCTGGCCACGGCGATGTTGAGGATCGACTGGCCCACCAGCAGGGTGGTGGCACCGATGGCCACCAGGCGCTGCTGATTGCTGCGGCAACCCAGGGCCACCCGCAGGCCGACAAAACCGAACATCACCAGGAACAGCAACAGCACCACCGAACCCACGTAGCCGAACTCCTCGGCAAAGACCGCGAAGATGAAATCGGTCGACTGGATTGGCAGGTATTGCAGCTTCTGGGTCGAGAGGCCGAATCCCTCCCCCAGCACCCCTCCGGAGCCGATGGCCAGCAGGCTCTGCACCAGTTGATAGCCGTCACCCTGGGGGTCGTTCCAGGGGTTGAGGAAGGAGATCACCCGCAACCTCTGGTACTCGTTCACCATGATGCTGGCGGCGCCAAGGGCCCCTCCGGCCGCAGCGGTGCCCAATAGCGAGAGCAGGGGCAAGCCGGCCGCCAGGGCCATGAACCAGAGCAGCAGGCCCGTCAGCGCGGCGGTGCTGAGGTTGGGCTGCTTGAGGATCAGCAACAGCAGGATGGAAAAGGTGCCCAGCCAGAGCATTTTCTGATCCAGGCCGATGCGCTTCCAGTGGGCGAACAGGGAGGCCCCCTGCAGCACCACGAAGGGTTTCACCAGCTCGGAGGGCTGGATCTGGATCGGACCGATCACCAGCCAGCGGCTGGCGCCATTGACCGTGCTGCCCGCCACCAGGGTGCAGGCAATCAGGGCCCCGCCGATCAGCACGGCCGGACCTGCCAGTCGCAGCCAGCGCCTCAGGGAGGTGCGCATCACCAGCCAGAGCAGTGCCCAGCTGGCGACCAGCCAGATCGCCTGCCGCTTGAGGTAGTAGGCGGCATCCCCGTTTTCCCGAGCCGCCACCCACCAGCTGGCCGAGCCCAGGATCAGCAGCCCGGCCAGGCACCAGATCCCCACCATCACCAGCAGCAGCCTGGCTTCAGCGGGCCACTGGGCCCAGGCCAGAGGCGGCGGAGCAGGGCCTGCCTCCGCCACGCTCAGCTGATCGCGCGATCGTGAGTTGGCTTGGCTCCTGGGGCGTCGGGTCATGGTGGCCGGCAAGGACTGGCGCATGCAGCGCAGTTCCCCATTCAGCCGTGGCAGCAGCCTCGGGGGAAGGGGGTTGGGACAAAAAAAAGCCCGGCCAAGGCCGGGCTTTGCAGGTTTGACCAGCCAGGAGCGAGAGCTCTGAGGAGCGGTCAGTTGCCGACGTTGACCTGACGGCGACCCGTGACGAGCTCAACCTTGAGAATCTTGCCCCCCTGCTTCATGATCCGCTGCTGTTCAGCGAACCAGCTCTCATAGGGCACCCACTTGGTGAAGAAGGTGTTCTGCAGTTCCCGCTGGCTCCTGACCTTTTCAGGACAGGGAATGCAGGCCGTGATCTTGAACAGGCGCATGTGGTGATCCTCGCGGGTTGGGCGTCGGGTCGGGATCAGTTGCCCAGGCCGGAGCTGATGTAGTCGAGGTAGGTGCCGAGTTCACGGCCAGCTTCGGGGCCCACCAGCGAAGCGGCTGCTTCCTTGATGGCCTGGATCGACTGGACGGTGGCGCCGATGGGCACACCCAGGGAGTTGTAGGTCTCCTTGAGCCCGTTCAGCACCCGCTCGTCGAGGATCGAGGTGTCACCCGCCAGCATGGCGTAGGTGGCGTAGCGCAGGTAGTAGTCCAGGTCGCGGATGCAGGCTGCATAACGACGGGTGGTGTACATGTTGCCGCCCGGACGGGTGATGTCCGAATACAGCAGGGTCTTGGCGACGGCTTCCTTGATGATCGCTGCCGAGTTGGCACCGACGGTGGCCGCTGCGCGGACACGGAGTTCGCCGCTGGAGAAGTACTGCTCCAGCCGTCCGATCGAGGAGTCGTCCAGGTAGAGACCCTGGACGTCGGACTGGTTGATGACGTTGGTGATCGCGTCTTGCATGTGTCCTGGGAAGAGGCGGTGGGCAAGGAGAGGCGAAGCCTCAGGAGAGGGCGCCGATGACGTAGTCGAAGTAGAAGCCAGCCTCTTCGGCGTCGGCTCCCGTGAGCAGCCCCAGGGAGGCGTTCTTGAGCTCACGGACGACCTCGGCCATGGCCTCCAGGGGAGTGCCGAGCGCGCGATACATCTCGCGAGCCCCAATGATGCCGATTTCTTCGATCGGGGTGACGTCACCCGCTACAACGCCGTAGGTCACCAGGCGCAGGTAGTAGTCGACGTCACGCAGACAGGTGGCCGTCATTTCCTCGCCGTAGGCGTTGCCGCCGGGTGAGATCAGGTCGGGACGCTTCTGAAAGAGGCCGCCGCCAGCCTGCTTCACAATGCGCTCGCGGTTCTCGCCCAAGACCTGAGCCACCCGCAGACGGCGTTGACCGCCGGCGACGAAGGACTTGATCTGGTCGAGTTCGCCAGGGCTGAGGTAGCGGGCTTCGGTGTCCGCGTTGATGATCGAGTTGGAGACGATGCTCATGCAGTTCTGCCTCGAAACAAGCGGTCGCCGTAATGGAGACCGATATCCGGTGGGTAAGGGATGCCCCTCGCTCCTTCACTTCGTTGACGTGAACGCCAACGGTTTGATCGGGAGAGTGGGCTGGCGATCAGGCTTGCCGACCGCCGAGTCATTCTGCGGCAGAGGGGGCCGCCCCTCCCTGGGCCGGTAACAGTTCTTCACGGCGGTGCCATCGGGTCAAACCCCTTGGCTGGCAATGGCTCTGGCCTGTTCTGCGCCTAAGGGAAGACCCCTGAGTTTGTTCACACTTTGCAGGCTTGAACGCACGTCCCAGATTAATTCCCGATCAAAGATGAAGCTAAAGACATCATCTTTTCATGAAAATATCCCCCGAACTTCCGTCCGGGGGTGAAGGTTCAGCCGGAGAGGCTCAGATCGCTCCACGCGGCGGCGGGGTCAGTCCGGCGTTTCCGGCGTAGAGCAGGGCCGTGCGGTTCACTGTGGCCAGGGGGATCCCATCGGCCGTAGCCATGCCCTTGAGGTAAGGAACGGTGTCGCGGCCGAAGCTGTCGGCGTACTCCTTGCCGGAGAGCAGGTCGTCGAGGGCGGCCCCCTGACCCTTCTTTCCGCGGGTGGCCAGGTACTGGCTCACCTCCTTGGGCTGGGCGGCTCTGCCGAGCAGGGCGAGGTAGGCCGCCGAGGCCGCCCGCAGCGGAGCCATGCGGTTGAGCCGTTGCTGGAAGAGATCGGAGCCGGCGATCACCGCCACGAATTCCGAGACCGACAGGCGTCCATCGCGCAGTTGCGATTCGGCATCACCCAGGCGCTCAGCGGCCAGGGGGACCCGGTTCAGCAGTTGCCGGTAGGTGGCTTCGATCACCTGCTGAACCATGGCCTCACCGGCGTCGGGCAGCAGCATCACCGGCTGGCCGAGGCTGCGGCGGCGGCTGAATCCCTGGGGGCGAGCTCCATCGAGGGCCTTGGCCATGGCGGCTCCGGGCTGGGGAGCCACCGCTGCGCTGAAGCCATTGGCGCTGACCTGGGCGCTCCAGCCGCCTGAAATCTGGCCGCGGGCCGGTGAGGTGGTCGCCCGCGCCGAGCTGCCGATGGTGGCGCTCCAGCCACTGGACGCGCTGCCGGGACTGGTTGGGGACACCCTCCAGCGGCGGCTGGGCTCGGGGGGTTGGCGCAGGCTCTTGGGGGGGCTGCTTGCAGGCCTGGCAGCAGCCTCCTCGCCTTCGGCGAAACGGGCTGTCCAGCTGCCTGTCACCTGGCGCAGGCGGCGGTCGGGCAGGTTGCGCGGCGTGATGTCACCACTGCTGCGGAAGCTGCTGGACGGGGCCACCTGCGGCCGCTTCACCGGGGTGAGGTCGGGAATGGCCGAGGGATCGAGGGCCCGGCGCAGGGCGGGAATCCTGCGGGCATTGAGGTCGGAGGGGGTGACGAAGCGCTCGTAGGGGACCGTGTCTTCTCCGAAGGCCGTGAGGTATTCGGGGCTGTTGACCATGGCGTCGACGACGCCGTAGAAGCCATGGCGCGCCGCCGTGTCGAAGTAGCTGTTGATCTCACGGCGCCCGAAGGTGGGCCGCCCGAGCAGGCGACGGTGCATCACCTCGATGGCCTTGGTGATGTACAGGTTGGCCCAGTAGCGGCGGCGGAAGGCGTTCGAGCGCGCCACCTGGCGAATGAACTCGCGCAGGCTGATGTCGCCGTTCTCGAGCTTGATCTCCTCGACCTTCAGCTGCTCGCCGGCGTAGCCGGTGGTGCCGAGCACCTGCACGTACACGGCCCTGATCACGGCCTGGGTGCTGGCTTCGGTGCCGCGGATGCTGGGTTGGCCGCCGCGGCGGGGCACTGAAGAGCCACCGGTGGCGATCTGTTGCAATCTCACCACCTTCGGACCGACGCGCCGGGGGGTGGAGGCCCGGAACTGGGGGCTGTCCATCTGACCGGGCTGGGCCATGCCATTGCCCACCAGGATGCGCCGGCTGTCGTCGTTGAAGGGGGCCGGCCGGGTGGCCACCGAGGCCGTTCCCGAGGGGAAGATCGCCCCGTAGTTCAGACCCAGGGGATCGTTGCCGCCGCCGTAGGGGTGCTGATCGGGCAGGGGCTGGCGGTACGCCGCGTAGAGCGTGATGTATTGCGGGGCACCCTCGAAGGGCGCACTGAAGCGGAACAGCTTGCGGTTCGATCCCCAGCCAGCGCTCTCCTGAGCCTCTTCACCGAGACCGCGCAGGTAGGGAACGGTTTCCTCCCCGAAGGTCTGGGCGTACTCCTGGGTGTTGATCAGGGAATCCACCAGCCCGGGCAGTCCCTGCTGGCTGACGATGGCGAAGTAGCGACGGAATTCCTCGATCGTGCTCACGCCGCGGCCGAGGAAATGGCGGAAGGCCAGTTCCACCACCCGGCTGTTGGAGAAGCGGCCGTAAAACTGCCGCCGGTATTCCTTGCTGCGCCCCAGGGCGCGGATGAACTCCCGCATCGAGAGTTGACCCTGGGACACCTGGGTGGCTTCCACGGGGGCCACCACCTGGGAGTAGCCCTTAACGATGTCGCGCTCGAACACCTGCCGGTAGGCGGCCCGGATCACCTCGGCCTTTTCGCGGCCGGAGAGGCCCGGCTTCATCACGAAGCGCTGGCGGGATTCGGCGGCCAGGGCGTAGGTGGCCGGGAGCTGCAGACCCTGGTTCTCGGGGCTGCCCAGACGCTGGCGCGCCGAGGGGGTGGGAACCGCCAGCTCCTTGAGCAGCACGTTGAAGCAGTCGATCACCAGCTGCCTGGATTCCGAGTCCTTGCGGAAGAGGTTGGCGGCGGCGGCGCGCATCTCCTGCAGGGCCACGTTGGTGGCGGCCAGGGAGCAGGCCTTCTCGAGCACATCGCGCAGGCCGCGGGTGTTCACCGCCAGGATGCTGGGATCACCGGCCACCAGGGCATAACCCACGTAGCGCAGGAACCAGCCCATGTCGCGCAGCGACTTGCGCATGCGCTCGGTGCCGTAGCGCGCCACGCTGATCGGGCTGAAGCCGGGGGGTAGCACCACCCGCACATCGGCATCGGCCTGGACCCCTTCGAGGATCCGGCCAAGCAGGCCGGTGCCACCGCTGCCCTGGGCGAAGGTGCGCACGGAGGTGGCGGCGGCCACCTGGTCGCTGGCCAGGGTCGTGGTCTCCGGCTGACCCACGTTGAAGGGGGTCAGGGGAGCATCGAGATAGGAGAGCGGCGTGCCACCGGCGAAGATCCGGTTGGCGGCCTTGGCGACGATCGTGTCGGCATTGGCGGAGATCACTCGAGCCGCTTCCACGCGGGCAGAGCCGCTTCGGTAGAAGCTGAGGAGGGTCTCAAGCTCCACCTTTTCGGGGAACCGATCCTGTTGCTCCGCCTGACGGACGCTGGAGAGCGGCAGGGTGTCGTAGAGCTGAGGGCTGACCCTGGTGCTGCCGCTGCTGGCGGTCACGGTCATGAACGGGCGTGTACCGGGCGGAGTCACGTTACGGCTGTGCTCCTGCCCTCCCGCCAGGCATGAACAAATGTTTGCAGCGGACTGCCGGCAGATCGTCTCCGGCCGCCACGAATGGGCCCTGGTGGGCCCGGCCCATGAAAAGCTCCCCATGGATCGCATCCCCGCACCGATGAGCCCAGGCCCCGCCGATGCCGCCACGCCGGCGGTGAGCGCCTTCTACGACCGCTTTCCCTATCCGGGGGATCCGCTCCAGGACGGCCCCCCACCTGGTTACAACTGGCGCTGGAGCTACCCCTGCGTCAGCAGCGCCTGCACGGGTCGCCTGCCGGAGGCGGGCCCTCCTGTGCGGTTGCTGGATGCCGGCTGTGGCACTGGTGTGAGCACCGATTACCTGGCACATCTCAACCCCGGCGCGGAGATCCTGGCAGTCGACATCAGCGCGGGTGCCCTTGAGGTGGCCCGCGAGCGGCTGCGCCGCTCCGGCGGTGCCCGGCACTGTTCCTCCCTGCGCCTCGAGCAGCGCAGCCTGCTGGAGCTCGACGGCGAAGGCCCGTTCGATCTGATCAATTCCGTGGGGGTGCTGCACCACCTGCGTCAGCCCGAAGCGGGGCTGAAGGCCCTGGCGGCATTGCTCAGGCCTGGTGGCCTGCTGCACCTGTTTCTCTATGCCGATGGCGGCCGCTGGGAGATCCACCGGGTGCAGAGGGCGCTCACGGCCCTTGAGGTGGTGGGGGATGGCGAGGGCCTGCGTCTGGGCCGTGCCCTTCTCGAGCAGCTGCCGGAAACCAACCGCCTGCGCCGCCACCACGAGCAGCGCTGGGCCCTCGACACCGCGGCGGACGCCAATTTCGCCGACATGTACCTCCATCCCCAGGAATCCAGCTACGACCTGGCGGGCCTGTTCCGCTTCGTGGCCAGCGCCGGGCTCGAGTTCGCCGGCTTCTCCAACCCCGAGGTCTGGGATCCGGCCCGCCTGCTGCAGGGAGAACTGCTGGAGCGGGCCCGGGCCCTGCCCGACCGCCAGCGCTGGGCCCTGGTGGAAAGCCTCGACCCCGACATCAGCCACTTCGAGTTCTTTCTCAGCCGCGGCCCCCTGCGCGTCAGCTCCTGGGACAACGATGAGGAGCTGCTCTCGGCCTGCGGACGACGCAACCCCTGTCTCTGGGGCTGGCCGGGGGCCACGCTGCTCGATCCCGACCTCAGACCGATCGAGCTCGACGATCAGGACCTGGCGCTGCTGAAGGCCGTTGATGCGGCGCCGGAGTCGACCCCGATCGGTCGGTTGTCCCTGGGCTGGTCGCCCGATCAGCAGGCTGCGGTGGCGCGCACCCTCTGGAGCCGCCGCCTGCTGTTGCTGGCCCCTGCCAGCGGGCGCTCCGGCACAGGCTTGTAACACCTTTGTGATAGATTCCGCGCGCCTTTTCCGATGTGCTGACGCGCTTGCAGGCCACCCCCGCATCCGGCACCCCAGCCGGGCCTGATTCCCCTGAGGTGTTCCCCCAGGAGGCTTCTGATCTGCGGTCGTCCTTGCTGCGTGGCCTGGCCGGGAGAGAACTGGCGGTCCCCACCCTGGTGCCGCCGGCCCCATCCCCCGAGTCCGCCCCCGTGGTGGACACGCCCGACAACGGCATGGACGACTATCGGCGCCTGCAACGGCGTCTGTTGTTGTCCACTCTGATCGTTTCAGTCCTGGCAGTCCCAGTGGCGGCCTACCTGTTCGATCGGAGTACAGCTCTGAGCCTTTTGGTTGGAGCGGTCTCCGGCATGCTCTACCTGCGCCTTCTGGCTCGCAGCGTCGGTCGTATCGGTCCCGATTCCAAGCAGGTGGGTAAGGGTCAGCTTCTTGTTCCGGTGGTGCTCGTGCTGGGCTGCTCCCGGATCCCACAGCTGGAGATCCTCCCGGCCCTGATCGGGTTCCTGCTCTACAAACCGGCACTTCTGCTTCAGGCCTTCGTCCGCCCCTGATCAGTGATCCTTCGATCTCCTGATCACCCCATCCGTCGCTTCAGCGGCACCTCTGTACCCCTCGATGGTTCCGTTGCCTCTTTCTCTTCCTTTCGCCGAACTGGAGGTGGGTCAGCACCTCTACTGGCATGTCGGTGGTTTTCAGATCCATGGCCAGGTCTTCCTGAGCTCCTGGCTCGTCATCGGCGCGCTGCTGGCCCTCGTGGTGGCCGGCACACGCAACCTGGAGCGTGACCCCCGGGGTGTGCAGAACCTGCTGGAGTTCATCTGGGGGTATCTGCGTGATCTGGCCCGTGAGCAGATCGGCGAGAAGGCTTACCGCGATTGGCTTCCCTTCATCGGCACCCTCTTTTTGTTCATCTTCGTGAGCAACTGGGGCGGTGCCCTGGTGCCCTGGAAGCTGATTCACCTGCCCAGTGGCGAGCTCGGGGCCCCCACCGCCGACATCAACACCACCATCGCCCTGGCTCTGCTGGTGTCTCTGGCGTATTTCTACGCGGGTCTGAGCCGCAAGGGTTTCCGGTACTTCGAGTACTACGTAGAGCCCACGCCGATCATGCTTCCCTTCAAGATCGTCGAGGATTTCACCAAACCTCTCTCCCTCTCGTTCCGTTTGTTCGGCAACATCCTTGCCGACGAACTGGTGGTGGCGGTGCTGGCGTTCCTGGTGCCTCTGGTCGTGCCCCTGCCGGCCATGTTTCTGGGGCTGTTCACCAGCGCCATTCAGGCCCTGATCTTCGCCACCCTCGCCGCTTATTACATCGGTGAAGCGGTGCACGAAGAGCACCACTGATCCCTCCAGGCTGATCCGCCGCCCCCGGGCCGGTCGGCCGTTCTGCTAAATCTCCTGCGCGCAGGTCCGGTCTGAACCGGGCCCGTCTCCCCAGCGGAGATGTCCCAGGCGCCAGGTTCAACCCGCGCTCTTCCGGCGCCCCACATCCCCAACGTTCCACCATGGATTCCATCACTTCTGCAGCGTCTGTTGTGGCTGCCGGTCTGGCCGTCGGCCTCGGCGCCATCGGCCCCGGCATCGGCCAGGGCACCGCTGCAGGCGGAGCTGTCGAGGGCATCGCCCGCCAGCCCGAAGCCGAAGGCAAGATCCGCGGCACCCTGCTGCTCTCCCTGGCGTTCATGGAAGCGCTCACCATCTACGGCCTGGTCGTCGCCCTGGTGCTGCTGTTCGCGAACCCCTTCGCCGGCTGATCGCCTCCGGCAGGAACGGGGCACCGGGCTGAGGCCACGGTCCCCGATCCGCCGATTCGCCACTCCCGGACCCACCGCTCCACTCCGTCCCCACCGGCCCTAGGTCGGCGCGGGCCATCCGATCCCTCCAGCGTCCCCGCCCCATGACCAGCTGGCTACTGCTTGCCGCAGCAGGTGCTCCCGAGGGAGGTCTGTTCGACCTCGATGCCACCCTGCCGCTGATGGCGGTTCAGGTCGTCCTCCTCACCTTCATTCTCAACGCTCTCTTTTTCCGCCCTGTCGGCAAGACCGTCGAAGAGCGTGAGAGCTACATCTCCACCAGCCGTGCCGAGGCCAAGCAGCAGCTGGCTCAGATCGAGCGGCTGGAGGCTGATCTGCGCCAGCAGCTGCGCGAAGCCCGCCAGCAGGCCCAGGCTCTGATCGTGGAGGCCGAACAGGAGATGGATCGTCTCTACCGCAGTGCCCTCGCCGCGGCCCAGGCGGAAGCCAACGGCAGCCGCGAGGCCGCCCGGCGGGAGATCGACACTCAGCGCAAGCTGGCTGAAGACACTCTCAATGGTGAAGCCGACCGGCTCGGCGATCTGATCGTCACCCGTTTGCTGGCTGCCCAATGAGCATCGTCATCTCGATTCCGGCCCTTCTGGCCAGTGAGGGGGGGTTCGGCCTCAACCTCAACCTCTTCGACACCAACGTCATCAACCTGGCGATCGTGATCGCTGCGTTGGTCTGGTTCCTGCCCAAGGTGCTCGGTGGGATCCTTGAGACCAGGCGCGCGGCCATCCTCTCCGATCTCCAGGATGCCGAGCAGCGTCTCCAGGAGACCACCACGGCCCTGGCCGCCGCCAAGCAGGATCTGGCCGATGCCCAGAAGAAGGCTGAGAAGATCCGCAGTGATGCCACGGCCCGTGCCGATGCCCTCCGCCTTGACAGCGAGCGCCGGACCGTCGAAGAGATGGCCCGCCTCAAGCACGGTGCCGTCGCCGATCTTCAGTCGGAAGCCTCCAGGGTGAGTGAACTACTGCGCCGCGAAGCCGCCCGCCGGGCTGTCGAGAGAGCCCTGGCTTCCCTGCCCGGCAAGCTCGATGCCGATGCTCAGGCCCGGTTCATCGACCAATCCATCAACAGCCTCGGGCAAGCCTGATGCCGCTCCTCAATTCCATCTCCACGCCCTACGCCGAAGCCCTGCTTCAGGTCGTCGATCAGCGCCAGGAAACCGATCAGGTGGCCAAGGAGGCCAAGGATCTGCTCGAGGTCTGGCAGTCCTCCCCCGAGTTGCGGGCCGCGTTTGTCTCCCCGGTGATCGAGCCCGAGGCCAAAAAGAAGGTCCTCGTGACCCTCTTCGAGAACGAGGTCACCCCCACCTTCCTGACCCTGCTCAAGCTGCTGGCCGATCGTCAACGCATCGCCATCCTTGATGCGGTCCTGGATCGTTTCCTGGTGCTTTATCGGGAGCAGCGCGGCATCTCTCTGGCCAGGATCACCTCCGCATCGCCCCTGAGCGAGCAGCAACAGCAGGCGCTGCACACCAAGGTTCTGGCCGTGGCCGGCACCGACAAGGTGGAATTCGATCTGCACATCGATCCAGCCCTCATTGGTGGGTTCGTCGTCAGCGTGGGCTCCCAGGTGATCGACGCCAGCCTGGCCGGCCAGGTGCGCCGCCTCGGTCTGGCGCTGGCCAAGGCCGGCTAGCCCCCTCCCCTCCGCCTTCCACTCCTTCCTTCCATCGCCTCCCCATCAGGGGATCCCCCACCCATGGTTTCCATCCGCCCCGACGAGATCAGCGCCATCCTCAAGCAGCAGATCGAGGACTACGACAAGTCCGTCTCGGTCAGCAACGTTGGAACCGTGCTGTCGGTGGGTGACGGCATCGCCCGGATCTACGGCCTGCAGCAGGTCATGTCCGGTGAATTGGTGCAGTTCGACGATGGCAGTGAAGGCATTGCTCTCAACCTCGAGGACGACAACGTCGGCGCCGTGCTTCTGACCGATGGCATCGGTATCCGGGAAGGGAGCACCGTCAAGGCCACCACCCGCATCGCCGAGGTGCCGGTGGGCGAGGCGATGCTCGGCCGGGTGATCAACCCCCTGGGTGTGCCGATCGACGGCAAGGGTGAGATCGCCACCACCTCGACCCGCCTGATCGAGTCGATGGCCCCCGGCATCATTCAGCGCAAGTCGGTGCATGAGCCGATGCAGACCGGCATCACGGCCATCGACGCCATGATTCCCATTGGCCGCGGCCAGCGGGAACTGATCATCGGCGACCGTCAGACCGGCAAGACCGCCATCGCCATCGACACCATCCTCAACCAGAAGGGTGAGGACGTCGTCTGCGTCTACGTGGCCATCGGTCAGAAGTCGGCCTCGGTCGCCAACGTGGTGGAAGTGCTTCGTGAGCGCGGCGCCCTGGATTACACCGTGGTGGTGGCCGCCAGCGCCTCCGAGCCCGCCGCACTCCAGTATCTGGCCCCCTACACCGGCGCCGCCATCGCCGAGTCCTTCATGTACGAGGGCAAGGCCACCCTGGTGGTTTACGACGACCTGACCAAGCAGGCCCAGGCCTACCGCCAGATGTCACTGCTGCTGCGCCGTCCACCCGGTCGTGAGGCCTACCCCGGCGATGTCTTCTACTGCCACAGCCGGCTGCTCGAGCGCGCCGCCAAGCTCTCCGATGAGATGGGCAAGGGCAGCATGACCGCCCTGCCGATCATTGAAACCCAGGCCGGCGACGTCTCGGCCTACATCCCCACCAACGTGATCTCGATCACCGATGGCCAGGTGTTCCTGAGCTCCGACCTGTTCAACTCCGGCCTGCGCCCAGCCATCAACGTGGGCATCTCCGTGAGCCGGGTGGGTGGTGCCGCCCAGACCAAGGCGATCAAGAAGATCGCCGGCACCCTCAAGCTGGAGCTGGCCCAGTTCGATGAACTGGCCGCCTTCTCCCAGTTCGCCTCCGACCTAGATGCCGCCACCCAGGCGCAGCTGGGACGGGGCAAGCGCCTGCGCGAGCTGCTCAAGCAGCCTCAGTACAGCCCACTGCTCCTGGCTGAGCAGGTGGCGGTGGTGTATGCCGGTGTCAAGGGCCTGATCGATGAGGTGCCTGTGGATCAGGTGGTGCAGTTCTGTCGTGAACTGCGCGACTACCTCAAGACCAACAAGCCTGAGTTCATCACCAAGGTTCAGACCGAGAAGGTTCTCAGCGACGAGGCTGAGTCGATGCTCAAGGACGCCATCAACGACGTCAAGTCCACCCTTCTGGCCGCAGCCTGAGGTCTCCCCACCATGGCCAACCTCAAGGAAATCCGCGACCGGATCAGTTCGGTCAAGAACACACGCAAGATCACCGAGGCCATGCGCCTGGTGGCCGCCGCCAAGGTGCGTCGCGCCCAGGAGCAAGTGCTCCGCTCCAGGCCTTTCGCCGATCGGCTGGCCCGGGTTCTCGAGAATCTTCAATCGCGCATGCGCTTCGAAGATGTGGTCAACACCCCCCTGCTCCAGCAGGAACGTTCCGTCAGCCACATCACCCTGCTGGTGGTCAGCGCCGATCGGGGTCTCTGCGGTGGCTACAACGCCAACATCATCAAGCGCACGGAGCAGCGCTTTGCCGAGTTGAAGGGTCAGGGCTACGAGATCTCCCTGGTGCTGATCGGTCGCAAGGCCACCACCTACTTCCAGAACCGCTCTTATCCGATCACGGCCACCTTCACCGGGCTCGACCAGGTGCCGAACGCCGAGGAGGCCCGCTCCATCGGTGATCAGATCCTGGCCGAATTCCTTTCCGGCTTCACCGACCGTGTGGAGATGATCTACACCAAGTTCATCAACCTGGTGAGCAGCGCTCCGGTCTCCCAGACCTTGCTGCCGCTCGATCCGCAGGGCATCGCCAGCCCTGACGATGAGATCTTCCGTCTGACCACCCGTGAAGGGCAGCTGGCTGTCGAGCGCGGCAACGCGCCGAACCAGGAGCCTGCGCTGCAGTCCGACTTTGTTTTCGAGCAGAGCCCGGATCAGTTGCTCAACGCTCTGCTGCCGCTCTATCTGGAGAATCAGCTGCTGCGGTCCCTTCAGGAGTCGGCGGCCAGTGAGCTGGCCAGCCGGATGACGGCCATGAACAACGCCAGCGACAACGCCAAGGCCCTCGCCAAGAGCCTCACCCTCGACTACAACAAGGCTCGCCAGGCGGCCATCACCCAGGAGATCCTGGAAGTGGTCGGTGGTTCCACAGCCATGGCCTGAGCCAGATCGGGGCATCCTCAGCCTGTTCCCCCTGGCGATTGCCAGGGTGCAGCTTCGGCCAGATCCGCTCGATTCGGCTTTGATGCTGCAACAGGTGCTTGCTCTGCGCGGCGACCAGGACGCCAACCCCGATCCAGGTTGTGCCTGGACCGGGGATTTTCATGGCGTCTGGCAGTTGCATCAGCGGCCTGAGTTCAGCTGGCTGCTGGAGCAGGTGAGCCGCGAAGCTCAGCACTACCTGCGGGCCCTTGGCTTTGATCTCGAGCGCGTCAGGCTGCATCTGCAGCGCAGCTGGCCCGTGGTGGCGGAGCCGGGCCAGGTGGTGGGGCGCCACCACCATCCCAATGCCCATCTCAGCGCCGTCTACTACCTCAATGGCGATGGCAGCGGCCGCAGCGGTTGCCTGCGACTCTTCGCTGGGCGTTGCAGCAATGAGCTCGTGCCCGGCCTGGCGGTGGGCCATGACGGACCGATCGCCTCGGGTCATCCCCTCAATGCCGGCTGGCACGACCTGGCCCCACAGGCGGGTCTGCTGGTGCTCTTCCCCTCCAGCACCGACCATGCCGTGTTGCCCAGTGAGGACGAGGAGGACCTGCGCCTCTCGATCAGCTTCGATCTCTGCCTCACAGCTCCAGCCTGTGGCCCCGGCCAGCCCCAGCCGCCGGAATACCTGGCGCCCCATCCCGGCCAGTGGCTGGAGCTGCCGCTCGACGGGGTCACGCCGTCCGGGAAGATGGTGGGGTGAACCGCTGGATCGACAGCCCCCTGCCGCGTACCCATCACGCCATGAGTGACAGCTTCACCGTGACCGCCGAGCTAGGCGGCGTGACCCACACCTTTCCCTGCCGGGCGGATCAGACCGTGCTCGCGGCGGCCGAGGAGGCCAGCGTTCCCTTGCCCAGCTCCTGCTGTTCCGGGGTCTGCACCACCTGTGCCGCCCGTCTGCGCCAGGGTGAGGTGCACCAGCCCGACGCCATGGGTGTCAAGGCCGATTTGCAGGCTGAGGGCTTTGCCCTGCTCTGTGTGTCCTATCCCCGCAGCGATCTGAACCTGTTGGCTGGCCAGGAGGATGCGCTCTATGAGGCTCAGTTCGGCCAGTTCCAGCGCTGAACCGTCCTCCTGTGCCCCGGCTCGAGACAGTGGACTTCTGGTTGGAGGCTGCCCCCGGTCCGCTGCTGCCCCAGGTGCGCTCAGCCCTGGCTGAGAGAGGAGAGGCCCTGCGCTGGGCCATCACTGTCGCCCTGCCGGCTGAGGAGGGCTCCCAGCTGCTGCTGCGGCGGCTGCGGATCGAAGCGGTCCTGCTTCAGATCCCTTGAGCCGGCCTCTGCCCACCCTGCTGGTGATTCCCACCGGCATCGGCTGCGCCGTCGGCGGTTATGCCGGCGATGGTCTGCCGGCGGCCCGGCTGCTGGCGGCCGCCTCCGGATGCCTGATCACCCATCCCAATGCCCTCAATGCGGCCGCTCTGTACTGGAGTGATCCGCGAATCCACTACGTGGAGGGCTGGGCCCTGAACCGCTTTGCGGCGGGCGACCTGGCCCTGGCCCCGGTGGCGTCGCAGCGGGTGGGCCTGCTGCTCGATGCCGGCATCGAGCAGGAGCTGCGCCTGCGCCACCTGCAGGTGGCCGAGGCCTGCCGCGCCAGCCTGGGACTCTCGATCGGCCCCGTGCTCAGCACCGACGTTCCCCTGGAGGTGAGCCTCTCGCTCGGCCCCAGCGGGGTGAGCAGCGGCCGGATTGGTCGGCCGGATGCCCTGATCCGGGCGGGGGAACGCCTGCGTCAGGCCGGTGCCACCGCCATCGCCGTGGTGGCCCGCTTCCCCGATGACCCCGGCAGTGAGGCCCTGGCGTCCTACCGCCAGGGCAGCGGCGTCGATGCCCTCGCCGGCGCGGAAGCCGTGATCAGCCATCTGCTCAGCCGTCAGCTGGGCCTTCCCTGCGCCCACGCCCCGGCCCTGGCCCCCCTGTCCCTGGATCCGCGCCTGGATCCCCTGGCCGCGGCGGAGGAACTCGGCCACACCTTTCTTCCCTGCGTGCTGGTGGGCCTGAGCCGGGCTCCCGATCTGATCCCGCTGCGGCCCGTGTCCGGGCCTGAGCCCCTTGGTGAGGCCGTGATTCATCCCAGCCGGATCGGCGCGGTGGTGGCCCCAGCCGGCGCCTTGGGCGGTGAGGCTGTCCTGGCCTGCGCGGAGCGGGGCATCCCCCTGATCGCCGTGGAAGGCAACCCTTCCCTGCTGGAGGTGAGTGCCGGGCGCCTTGGTCTGAGCGCGATTGCTGCTGCCAGCTATGCGGAGGCTGCCGGCCTGGTGCTGGCCCTGCGCGAGGGCCTGCAGCCCGAGGCCCTGCGGCGGCCCTTGCCGCCCCTGGAGCAGCTCAGCGCAGACAGGCCATCGGATGGCGGGTCGGCATCCCCAGGGCCTTGGCCACTCCGGGATGGCACACGGCCCCATCCACCGTGTTGAGGCCGGAGAGCAGCTCGGGCCGCTCGGTGACCGCCTCCACCAGTCCCCGACCGGCGATGCCCATGATGTAGGGCAGGGTGACGCTGACCAGGGCTTCGGTGGAGGTGAAGGGCACGGCGCCGGGCATGTTGCCCACGGCGTAGTGCTGAACGCCATGGATGGTCACCACAGGATCGGTGTGGGTGGTCTCGCGGCTGGTGGCGATGCAGCCCCCCTGATCGATGGCCACATCGACGATCACTGAGCCTGGCTTCATCCGCTTCACCACCTCCTCATCCACCAGGGTGGGGGCCCGGCTGCCGGGGGTCAGCACCGCGCCCACCACCAGGTCAGCGCTGGGAACCAGCCGCTCGATCAGGCTGTTGCTGCTCACCAGACTCACCATCCGCCCGATCCGCTGGGGCTCGAGCATGCGCAGGCGCTGGGGGGTGTGATCCAGCAGGAACACCTCCGCATCCATGGCCGCGGCGACCCGGGCGGCATGCCAGCCCACGGTGCCGGCTCCGAGCACGATCACCCGCGCCGGCCGCACCCCGGCGCAGCCGCCCATGAGCACACCCCTGCCACCATGGGGTTTCTCGAGTAGATGGGCCCCCACCTGGGCGGCCAGCCGACCAGCGATTTCGCTCATCGGCGCCAGCAGCGGCAGGTTGCCGTTGTCGAGCTGGACGGTTTCGTAGGCCACGCCGGTGGTGCCCGCCTCCAGCAGGGCCCGGCCCACCTCGGGGTAGGCGGCCAGGTGCAGGTAGGTGAACAGCACCTGATCACCGCGCAGGAAGGGGAACTCCTCCGGCTGGGGTTCCTTCACCTTCACCACCAGATGGGCACCCCAGGCCTCCTCGCGGTCGACCAGGCGCGCTCCAGCCTCGGCGTAACTGGCGTCCTCCATGCCGGCCCCCTGGCCGGCTCCCGCCTCGACACGCACTTCGAGGCCCTGGGACACCAGCTCCCTCACCCCATCGGGGCTGAGGGCCACCCGCTGTTCATCCCGTTTGATCTCCCTGGGAACACCGATGCTCGCGATCGGTGCCGCTGGGCCCATGCTGGCCATGCCAATGAGAAGCTCCTTCCAGGTTGGCGGGCTGGCCGCCCGATCGCCAGCTTTCGCCACGGATTGGGCACTGACCCCTCAGCTGAGCCCCCCTCAAGAGAGCGGTCCGGCGGCGATGGGCATGCGCCAGCCCCCGCCGAAGGCCCGGCCGCTCACCTTCAGCAGGGGTGCTGCCTGGCGGCGTTTGAATTCGGCCGTGCGCAGCAGCCGGTACACGCGTCGTGCCAGCTCGCCATCCACCTGACCCTGGACGATCAGCTCCTCCGGTGAACGCAGCTCCTCGATGTAGGCCCTGAGCAGGGGATCGAGCTGGTCGTAGTCGGGCAGGGAATCGGTGTCGCGCTGGTCGGGCCGCAGTTCGGCGCTGGGGGGCTTGGTGCGGATGGCGGCGCCGATCAGTTCGCCGCTGGCGGGCAGGCCCAGGGACTGGCGGCAATCGGCGGCGGCCTCAGTGTCGAGCCAGTGGCAGAGCCGGAACACGGTGGTCTTGTAGAGATCGCCGATCACCGCGAGCCCGCCGTTCATGTCGCCGTAGAGGGTGCAGTAGCCCACCGCCAGCTCCGACTTGTTGCCGGTGGACAGCAGCAGGCGGCCCTGCTGGTTGGCCACTGCCATCAGCAGCGTGCCGCGGATGCGCGACTGCAGGTTCTCGGCGGTCAGCCCCTGGGGAGCCCCCCCAAAAACAGGATCCAGGCTGTGGTCGAAGGCCTCCATCAAGGTCTTGATCGCTACCGTCTGGTGGGGCAGCCCCAACCGGTTGGCGAGATCGATCGCATCGAGGCGCGACCCTGCGGAGCTGTAGGGGGAGGGCATCAGCAGGGCCTGCACCTGCTCGGGCCCGAGGGCCGCCGCGGCGATCACGGCCACGAGGGCCGAGTCGATGCCGCCGCTCAACCCCAGCACCACCCGCTGGAATCCGCACTTGCGGGCGTAGTCGTGCACCCCCAGCACCAGCACCCGGAACAGCTGCTCCAGGGGTGGCGGCGCCGGGGAGGCTGGGGCCGCTGGCGCCGTGTCCAGAAGATCGGGCTCCCACAGCTCGAGGGCCACCTGGGCGCAGGGCAGCTGGCGCAGCACCCGGGCCTGGGGATCGATCACGAAGCTGCCCCCATCGAAGACCAGCTCGTCGTTGCCCCCCACCTGGTTCACGTAGACCACCGGACAGCCCAGGCGGGCCGCCGCCGCCCCCGCCAGCTCCAGCCGCAGCTCCGGTTTCCCCTGGGCGAAGGGGGAGGCGGAGAGGTTCAGCAGCAGATCGGGGCGTTGGGGAGCCAGCTCCGCGATCGGGTCGGCACCCGCCAGCCGGTGCCCCTGCACCCGCTCCTCCACCCAGAGGTCTTCGCAGATGGTGAGCCCCAGGCGCCAGACCCGATCGGCCCCCGGCCACTCCAGCAGGCAGGCCTGGTCTCCGGGTTGGAAGTAGCGCCGTTCATCGAACACGTCGTAGCTGGGCAGCAGCCGCTTGCGGGCCACCACCCGCCAGCTGCCCCGTTGCACCAGGGCAGCGGCGTTGTACAGGGCAGGCAGCTCGCGCCCGGCGATCGGATCCACCAGGCCGAGCAGCAGGCCAAGCCCCGGCGGCAGCTCGGCGGCGAGGGCCTCGAGCACCCGCCCCTGCTCCAGCAGCAGGGAGGGGCGCAGCAGCAGGTCCCGCGGGGGGTATCCCCAGAGCGAAAGCTCCGGGCTGATCACCAGATCGGCGCCCGCTAGCGCGGCCCGCTGGCTGTGCTCCAGTAGCTGGGCGGCATTGCCGCGCAGATCCCCCACGAGGGGATTGATCTGTGCCAGGGCAAGACGCATCAGCGCAGGGGAGGGCGGCTGGCCAGACAGGAGCGCAGGCCATAGAGATTCTGCTCCAGCAGCACCGGCCAGAGCTCAGGCGGCACCAGTTGAGGGTCGGGGTGACGGCGGATGGCGGAGCTGGCCGTGGCCGGGATCTGCAGGGGCAGCACCTCCACCCGGCCGCCCCGGCGATTGAGCTGCTCGATCTGCAGGGAGTCGAGCGGCCAGCCCAGTCTCGGGACCACCGCCAGACGGCAGCGGCGCAGGATCTCATCCGCCGCATACCAGCGCTGGATCTGGGGCAGCAGGTCGCTGCCCACCACGAACACCAGCTCCGCCTCCGGCCACTGCCGCTCCGCCCGCTCCAGGGTGTCGAGGGCCCTGGGGCTGCTCAGGCTCTGGTCGACGCACAGGTTGGGACTCTCCAGACCCTCCACCACCGCCTCCAGCAGGGCCGCCCGCATGGCCAGCGGTGCCCCATGGCTCTTGAAGGGGTTGTCGCTCGCCCAGGTCCTCACCAGGGGGTAGAGCCGGCTGAGCCCCGCCAGCAGGCTGCGGTGCCCGAGGGTCGGTGGATCGGCGCTGGTGCCGAACAGGGCCACCGAGGACGGCTGGCCGGCGGATTCACTCACGGCAGCAGGCTGGCGTTCACGGCCTCGCGGCCCTCCAGCTGCCACTGCTCCAGCCATTGACGCGCCTGGGGGTCATGGCGCCCCAGGCGGCGCAGCAGCGCCCCGGGGCGGGCCCGGCCGCGCTTGGTTCCATTGAGCAGGGCGGCGGCAGCCAGCCGCCCGGTCCGGCGGGTGGTCTGGATCGCCAGGGCCGCCTGGGCCAGGGCCACCGGCGCCGCCGGAGCCAGGGACAGCCCGGCGGTGGCCGGCGCCGCCAGCAGCAACAGCTGGCGCACTCCGCCGAGCAGCAGTTGCAGGGCCAGCTGGGCGCCCCCCAGCAGGGCGCTGTGGCCGGAGAGGCGGCCCAGCAGTGCCCTGGCCTGAGGCCCACTCAGCGGCAGTCCGTAGAGCTCGCACAGCTGCAGCACCAGGGCCGTGTCCAGGGCCAGCCCACCGGCCAGATCCAGCAGGATCAGGGGGTTGGCCGCCACACCGGTGGCCTTGAGGGCCGCGAAGCGTCCGATCAGCGTCTGAGCCTGGCGGCGATGCTGCTGCAGGCGCCAGTGCGAGAGCCGCTGGTTGAAGCGATCGCCGGCTGCCAGGGCGTTGAGGGCCAGCAGCAGCTCCCCATGGGCCCGGAGCAGGCCGGTGAGCCGCTCGCGCAGGGGCTCCACCAGCGGCGGCAGGGGCTCGCTGCGCACCCTGCCGTCGGGGCGCAGCACGCCTCCCCGGGGCGCCGCGGCAACGGCCACCAGCTCCAGCTCACGGGCGCCGGCGGGAAGCCGGCGGCGGATGCTGGCCAGCAGGGCCTGCCGCTCCCCCTCGGGCCAGCCGTCGATGCGGTTGACCACCAGCAGCAGGGGTTTGCCCGAGCTCAGCAGCTGCTGCACCGCCTCGGCCTCGACCCGGCTGAGGTCGCCATCAAGCACCACCAGCACCAGATCAGCCCCCAGGGCCACCCGGGCGGCCAGGCGTTGCCGGGCGGCGGCGGCCACCTCATCGATGCCGGGGGTGTCGACCAGCTGCACCTGCAGCGGCCTGGCCATCGCCCCGGGCCAGGGCTGCCGCTGCTGCTCTCTGGTGGAGCCATGGGCCAGGTCGGTGGCGAAACGGTGCTCCCCAAGCAAGGCATTGAGCAGGCTCGATTTGCCCACGCCCACCCGGCCGAGCACGGCCACATGGAGCTCCCGGCGCCGCAGCCGCCCCAGCTGGCGATCGAAGGCGGCCAGTTCCGGCCCCAGGCTGGCTCGCTCCCGTGCGCTCAGAGCCAGCTGGCCGCGCCAGCGCAGCAGCAGCTGTTCACAACGCTCGAGAACTGGCGGCGGGGCCATGGCCGTTGCGGTCATCCCTGGGCCTCCCCGGCGGGCTGGGGCCGCCGCCACCAGCCCGCCAGCACCGCCAGCACGGCGTCGGCACCGATCACCCCCACGAACCCGCCGAATTCATCCACCACCACCCGCACCGAATGGCTGCTGCGGCGGAAGGCGGTGAGCAATCGGTCGGCGCGGATCATCTCCGGCACGAACTCCACCGGTTCGGTGAGGCTGAGGGCGCTTTCGCTGCCGCGGCCCTCCACCAGGGCCACCAGCAGGCACTCGCGGCTGGCCACCCCCAGCACCTCATCCACCTCCTCACCGAGCACCACCCACCAGCCGGCGGTGTTGGTGAGCAGCAGATCGCGCACGCTCTCCAGCGGCGCATGGCCCGACACCGTGGGAGCGGCCACCCGGGGCACCATCAGATCCCGTGCTGTGAGGTCGTTGAGCTGAAACACCTTGGCGATCATCGCCGCCTCGTCGGCTTCGATCTGGCCTTTCTGCGAGCCCAGCCGTGCCAACAGGCGGATCTCCTCCTCATCAGTGGTGAGTTCGCTCTCGGCGGTGATCGCCGGCATCATCCGCTCCAGCAGCAGCACCAGCGGCAGCATCAGCCGCAGCAGCAGGCTCACCGGTGCGGCGCTGGCCAGCGACACCGGCAGCGCCAGGCGGCTGCCCAGGGCCTTGGGCAGGATCTCCCCGAGCATGATCACCAGCACGGTGAGCCCCACGGAGAAGAGTGGCAGGGCGATCCGGTCGACGCCGAGCCTGGAGAACACCCAGCCGGCGTAGCTGCCCAGCATCAGGCTGCCGAAGATGTTGAAGCCGTTGTTGAGGATCACCAGCACGGCCAGTGCGCGGCCCATGCGGTTCTTGAGGTCGAGCAGGGCCCTGGCCCCCCGCACCCGCCTCGGCCTGCTGGCCAGTTCATGCACCCGCAGGGGATTGACCGTGAGCATGGCCGCCTCCACTCCGGAGCAGACAGCCGACCCGATCAGGATCACCACCACCAGGGCCGCCAGACCCAGGAGCTCATTCATCGGGTTGTCGTCGCGGCCGATCGCGGCATGGGAACACGTTCATTCAATGGGCTATGCCATCTTCTCGCTAGAGGCTCAGACCCCATGGTGATCCCCCAGACCGAGTTCCACCAGCGTCGTGTGCGTTTCCTGGAGGCGCTGGGGGGTGCGGCGGCGGTGATTCCGGCGGCCCCGCTGGTGCGTCACCACGCCGATGTGGAGTATCCCTTCCGCCAGCAGAGCGACTTCTGGTACCTCACCGGCTTCGATGAGCCCGGGGCCGTCGCCCTTTTCCTTCCTCACCAGAGCGACAACCCCTTCGTTCTGTTCGTCGAGCCCAGGGATCCCTCCGCCGAAGTCTGGAACGGCTTCCGCTGGGGCTGCGAGGGGGCGGTGGAGCATTTCGGCGCCGATCTGGCCCACCCCCGTGCCGAGCTGGCCTCCCGCCTTGCCGACTACCTCCAGGGCGCCGAAGGGATCGCTTTCCGCGTGGGCCGCGACGCTGTTGTGGAGCCCCTGGTGCTGCAGGCCTGGGGCCAGCAGCTCGATCGTGCGCCGCGCACGGGCCATGCGGCCCTGGGGCTGGTGGCCCCCTGCCCGATCCTGCAGGACATGCGCCTGCGCAAGAGCCCGGCGGAACTGGAGCGGCTGCGGGAGGCGGCGCGAATTTCCGCTGAAGCCCACGAGAGGGCCAGGGAGGTGGCCCGTCCAGGACTGAGTGAGCGCCAGATCCAGGCGGTGATCGAGCAGCATTTCCTTGAGCAGGGCGCCCGCGGACCGGCCTATGGCTCAATCGTGGCCGGTGGCGACAACGCCTGCGTTCTGCATTACACCCGCAACGACGCACCGCTGCGGGACGGGGACCTGCTGCTGATCGACGCCGGCTGCAGTGTCTCGGACTACTACAACGGCGACATCACCCGCACCTTCCCGGTCAACGGCCGCTTCAGCGGCGAGCAGCGGGCCCTCTACGAGCTGGTGCTCGAGGCCCAGCTGGCCGCGATCGCCAGCGTGGCTCCCGGCGCCGATGCAGAGCAGGTCCACGGTGCGGCCCTGCGCGTGCTGGTGGAGGGCCTGCTTCACCTCGGCCTGCTCAACGGGTCGGTGGATGACCTGATCGAGCAGGGGGCCTACCGCCATCTCTACATGCACCGCACCGGCCACTGGCTGGGCCTCGATGTCCACGACGTGGGCGCCTACCGCCTCGGGGAGCACCCCCAGCCGCTGGAGCCGGGCATGGTTCTCACGGTGGAGCCGGGCCTTTATGTGAGCGACCGCCTGGCGGTGCCCGAGGGACAGCCTCAGATCGAGGAGCGCTGGAAGGGGATCGGTATCCGCATCGAAGACGACGTGGCGGTGACCGAGGTGGGCCATGAGGTGCTCACCGCCTCCGCCCTCAAGGCGCCGGCGGCGATGGAGCGCTGAGCGGCCCTGTCCCCAGCCAGCCCAGAAGCTGTTCCGGCTCCAGGCTGGAGGTGCTGGGGAGGATCTGATCCGCCCCTGCCGAGCGCAGCCCCTGCTCGTAGCCCTCTCGGGCGCTGGTCTGCTCCGGTGTGTGCAGATGCGGCGGCGCCACCGCCAGGCTAAGCAGGTGAAGGTCCGGGCGCTGGCGCCGTGCGGCCACCACCGTGTGGACATCGGCCACGGTGTCGCCCAGGTAGGCCACCGGCAGAGCACCGCCGGAGGAGGTGGTGCCGAGTGTCAGGGCCAGACGCAGAAAACCGGTGGGATCGGGCTTCTCGGGTGCCTCGCCCATGGCGATCAGGGGCGGATCCACCAGGCCCAGGCGCTGCTGAAGCACGTAGCGGCAGGAGGGCGGCTCGGCGCCGCTGACGAAGCCCCAGGCGATGCCGGCCTGCTCCAGCACCTGAAAAAAACCGTGCTGCACCAGCAGCGGTTCGCTGCGGATGAAACCCCTCCAGCCGCTGGGATCACCGTCTGGATCGCCGCCGAAATAGAGCCGGCTGAACACCTCCACCACCACGTTGAGCGGAGGCAGGGGCTGGAGCCCCTGGCGCCGCAGCAGCTCCAGCGAGGCCTGCCAGTCGTTGTTCCAGTGGCCCTCGGCCTTGAGGGCGTCGATCTGCTCAGGTTCCGGCCGCCAGCCGCCGAAGTGGTGCACGGTTTCGGCGATGGCCCGGCGGTAGCTGCCACTGACATCGCGGATCACCCCGTCGATGTCGAAGAGAAGGACGGCTCGCGGCTGCAGAGGGACTGGTTCAGAGGCTGGTACGTTAGTTGTTTGCCTTTTTGCCTTGAGCGCCGAAACCATGACGGCCCCTGAAAGCGCTGCCACGACAGAGACCCCCGCTGAGGCGGCCGTGGCGGTGAGCACCGCTGATGAGGCTCCCACCCAGGGGCGTCCTCCGTTGCGCGGAGCCAGTGCCGCCCTGGCCTCGGCCACGGTTGATGAGGATGGGGTTCCTTCCGGTCACACCCCCAAGGCCGATGAGGGCCGCTTTCTGCTGAAGATCCTCTGGCTGCCCGACAACGTCGCCCTGGCGGTCGATCAGATCGTGGGTGGTGGCCCCAGCCCCCTCACGGCCTACTTCTTCTGGCCCCGGGAGGATGCCTGGGAAACCCTCAAGGGTGAGCTCGAAGCCAAATCCTGGATCACCGACAACGAGCGGGTGGAGATCCTCAACAAGGCCACCGAGGTGATCAACTACTGGCAGGAAGAGGGCAAGGGCAAGGCCCTCGAGGAAGCCAAGGCCAAATTCCCCGATGTCACCTTCTGCGGCACCGCCTGACGCCTCACCGGCGTCGCCCACCTGGCGGCCAACCCCACCTAGCGGGGCTTGATCACGCCCCCGAAGTCGCTGGCGGTGATCAGGGCGGGAGTGCTGGAGGTGTCGATGGTGAAACGGCGGCTTTCGCTCTGGACGCTGCCATCGGGATAGACGAAAGTCACCAGGCCCTCGAGGGTGACGCTGGAGCCCTCCTGGCTGGTTTCGCGCAGATCGGCCACGCTCACCCGCTCGAACTGGTTGAAGAAGGCGGGATCGAACTGATCAGCCGCTGCGCCCCCGAAGAACCGGCGGGCCTGGTCGTAGGCCTTGCTGCTGAGGGCGGCGTAGAGGCCCTGAACGCTGGCGATCGCCTTGTCGGTGTTGGCCGCCGGCGGCTGAGGCGGGGTGAGCGGCTGCGGTTCCGGCAGGCTCGGTTCCTGGGGCGGCGTTGAGGGTTTCGCGGCGGTCACGGCTGGCTCCGACCTGGGCCTGGTGGTGGAGGGGCTCTCCACGTTGCTCTGGGGGGACTGCTGCAGCAGCAGCACGGCGCCCACCAGGGCCACCGCCAGGCCGCCGGTGAGAAAGGCCAGGAAACCGAGCAGGGCATTGTTGCCCCCGCCTCGACTGGCCGGAGCTGGCACAGGTTTCACAGAAGCTGACCTCCCTGGTCTGCGCGTCGCCGGAAGGCGTGCCACCGCGTTGGCCATGGGTATGGCGACCGCCGGGGCGTCCTTGGGCGGCAGGTCGAGCAGTCCCCCCACCACGCTCTCCATGCGTCTGCAGATGGCGGGGTTGAACACCTCCTCTAGTTCCTGCATCAGCCTGGGCAACAGCCGCGAACCGGAGAGGGGCGGGGTCTGGCTGGCCGCACTGGCGAAGGCGGCCGAGAGCACCAGATGGCGCAGGGCTGGCAGCAGCTTGATCTGCTCCTCGCCGCAGAGGTCGCCGGCCACGGCCTGCAGACGGCGGCCTTCGGCACCGCGGCCGCGCTGGAGGTCGCTGAGCACCTGCTGCCTGAGGGCGGCTCCGAGCTGGTGGTCGTTCATCGGGGGGCGGGGAGATCAGGGATGGTCGGGGGTTGCCATTGGCGCTGCAGGGCAGCAGCGAGGAGCGGGCAGAGGCCGAGGGCCTTCAGGGCCTCCCCCTGCACCATTCCACCCGTGGCGGGATCGAAGCTGCTGGCGATCAGGGCCCCGAGGGGATCCAGATCGGCCGCGGCCAACAAGGGTGGGGCTGTGAGGCGCCCCTGGCGCAGTCCCGTGAACTGACTGCGCCGGCTGCTGAGGGTGCCGGCGATGGCTCCGGTGGGGCCCTGACAGAGCTGGTTGATCTGGCGGCGCACGGCCGCTGCCGGCTGGGGTGCCAGGCTCCGCTCCTGCAGCCAGTACCAACCGGCCCCGAGGCCGGCGCTGGCCACCAGCAAGGCCCCGAGCAGCACGGGCATCCGGACCTGCAAGCTCCTGGCCTGAATGGGTTGCTCGACAGCGGCTGTTCCCTCGCAGGGGGTGTTGAGGCTGCCGTGCAGGGCCATCGCCATCGAAACGTCGTCGCCGCTGCCCTCGCTGGTGATCTGATCCAGGTTCGCGGCCAGAGCCTCGCTGGCGCCGGCGGCGGGGGTGGCGATCAGGTGAGCGGCGAGCATCAGGAAATCCGCGTCGGTGGCGCACGACTTGCGGATGCCATCGGTGCTCAGCAGCAGGCCGAAGCTGGCTTCTGGGGGTTCGATCGGCTCCAGCCCGCTGCGGAACAGCTGGGCGGCCTGCTCCAGGCAGAGGCTGCCGGTGGCTTCGCCGCCGCCAACACCAGCCGCCTCCTCGCTCAGCAGGGCTGCCTGCCCACTGGCGTCCACCCGCACCAGGTCCCAGTCACCCAGACCGGTGTACCCCCACCAGCAGGGGGCCATCACCACCAGCCCCAGGGTGGTGCCGTAGAGCCGTGGCACCTCGGCCTCCGGGGCCATCGACTGCTGTTGCCAGTGCTCCCGCACCAGTGCCAGCCAGCGGCTGTGGATCTGTTCGGGCAGCTCAGTGCCCAGCCAGTGGGCCCAGGCCTCGAGCCCCGGGGCCTGGGCGCCCTGCAGCGCCCTGTGGCTCAGGTGCTTCTCCACCGCCAGCAGCGCCTGTTCACAGGCCAGGGCACTGCCCACGTCGCTGAGGGGATAGCGCTCCCCGCCGTGGCCATCGGCCACAACCATCACCTCAACGGGCTGGCCGTCATGGCTGCGGCAGTGGGCGACAGCCACCGCGTCCTGGCAGGAGCGGCCCTTCCGCTGGTGGGCCGCACCGATGCGCCGGGCCTGCAGCGGCGGCCTCCAGCCGCTCACCACACCAGGGGGCCGACGTCGTCGGTGGGATCCATCAGGGTGGGGGGCAGATCCGGCAGGGGGATGTTGGCCTGGGGCCCCGAGCCGGCCATGCGGCTGGCCGGCATCGAGGCGGCGCCCACCACGGCGGTGGAGGCCCACTGGATGTACTGAGCCAGGGAGGTGGCGTTGCTGGCCTGCAGGGGCCGGCGGGGCGAGCGGCCTGAGCGGTGCAGGGGCTTCTGCCCGCTGCCGCCGGGGATTTCGCCGGCGGGCAGCCCGCCGCCGGGATCGCTGCCGATGAACTGCTGCAACACTTCGGTGTCGGCGTCGTGGCCCATGGCGATCGCCAGGCGCACCGCCTTCTGGGCCCAGGGCTGGCGCATCAGGCTGGCCAGGCCGGCGTCGAAGTCGTCGGTGGGCTGGCCGTCGGAGATCAGCACCAGCACCGGCGGCAGCGCCCGCTCCTCCATCGGCGGCGACTGCAGCACCGCCGCCACCAGCTCCAGCGCTTCGCCCATGGCCGTGATGCCGCCGGCCTGCAGATCCAGCCACTGCAGCTGGTGCACCTCCGTGGGTTTCTCCAGGTGCCAGGCGGCCCGGTCGGCGAAACTCACGGCCCGCACCAGCACCCGCGCCTCGGGGTTCTGGCGGGCCACCTCGGCCATCCCCGGCAACGACTGACGAATCGCCTGGTTGAGGGCCTGAATCTTGCCCTGGGCCGCCATCGAGCCGGAGCAATCGCAGATGTAGATGAAATGCAGTGGCCGGTTGGCGAGCCTGACGTTGGGGAAGGGCATCGGATCTGGGCGTGAGAGGAGGCTCAGGAGGGCAGCTCGACCGCTCCGGCCGGTGTGGTCAGCCGCACCAGTGGCGCGAGATTACAGGCTTGTCCAGGCTCCACCACCACCCGGTTGCCGGCCCTGAGCTCGGCCTGCCAGGCCAGGCCGCTGAGGTTGCGCAGCCCCAGCAGGGCGCCATCGCTGGGATGGGCCTCCACCCGGGCCAGCGGCTGATCCAGCCGCAGGGGCAGCAGGCGGTCGAAGTGATGCGGATGGAGTTCGTTTCCGGCCGCCGCCGTCACCTGGCCGTGGGGCAGCCGCAGCCTGGTGGGTGGCGGCAGGGGGCTGCCGCAGCTCCAGCACAAGGGGGCTGGGTCGCCGGGGGCTGGGAACGTTTCCTGGCCGCAGTGGCCGCAGAGCTGACGCTGGTCGAGGGCCGCGGCCAGGGCCGTCATCCATTGGCCGGTGAGCGCCCGGCGTTGAGGGGCGTGCAGGCCGGCGCAGAAGGTCTGCTCGAACAGCTGCTTGATCGGCTCGGGATAGATCGGCCAGGTGATCAGGGCCGCCGCGTGCTCGATCGGATCGGGACGGTTGCTCGGATCGGCCGGATCGAAGATGAACAGCGGGTCTTCGCCGTAGAGCCGGCGCCGGGCGGGCTCATCCAGGCAGCGGATCGCCAGTTCCCGGCGGCCCCGCAGCGGGTCGTGGCGCGTGAGCAGGCGGAAGATCAGCACCGCCAGCGAGAAGAGGTCGCTGTTGGCGCCTGGCCGGGCCTGGCCCATCAGGATCTCCGGCGCCATGAACCCCGGAGTGCCGAGCACACTGCCCAGATCCCGCCCATCCACATCCACGTTGTCGTTGTCGCAGATCAGGATGCGGCCGCTGGAGGGCTCGAGGAACAGGTTGCCCAGGGAGATGTCTTTGTAACAGAGGCCCTTGAGGTGCAGGGCATGGAAGGCCTCAGCCAGGAAAAAGCTGGCCCGCAGCACCTGGAGCAGGCCGATGGCCAGGTGGCCGCCCACGTGCTCATGGGCCCCCACGAAACCCGGCGGGCGCAGCTCCATCAGATAGCCGAAACCTGGTTCGCTGAGGCGAAGCAACGGCAAGGCACCAGGGCCTGGCTTCACCAGCGCCAGGGGCCAGAGGAAGGCCTCGCTGGGGGCCGTGGCGCGGATGCTCTCGCCCAGGCGCCGTTTCAGGTGGGGATCGCGGGCGATGCACGCCGGCAGGTACCACTTCAGGGCCAGCCGCTCGCCGGTCACCTCCACCTCGAACACCTGGCCCTGGGTGCCGCCCCCGAGCCCGCGAATCACCCGCAGCGGGCTGGAGATCCCCTCCAGATCAAGGCTGGCGCCTTCCGGCAGGATCCAGGTCACGGAGGGCTGGCTTGGGGTCTCAGGCTTCCAGACTCTGGCCGATGGCCTTGCGGATCCCGTTGCGGTGGGAGAGGGCCGTGAGCCGGTTGGCGAAGCTGCGGCGCTGGGCGCGGCCATCACGCAGCACCACGGTGAGGGTGTGCTCCTTGCGGGAGCCCAGCAGGATCCAGCCGGCCAGGGCCACCACTTCAAGGGGCCAGAACAGGACCGGGAACGGCAGCAGCAGCAGTCCGCCCAGGCAAAGCAGCAGCCACCAGCTGAAGATGTGGGGATGGCGGGGCAGGCTCTGCACGGTGGCCGATCGGATCTGATCCAGGGCGATCTGCTGGCCGCCGATGTCGAGGTGGCTCACCACCGGCGCCACGGGCTGTGGCGCTGCAGCCGCCCGGACCAGTGGCTTGGCAGCGGGGGCCGGAGCGGTGAGTTCGAAGATCAGCACCGGACCGCTGAGTCCCAGCCGGATCTCATCGCCATCGGCCAGGGGTCGGCATTGCCGGAGGCGGTCCCCCTGCAGAAAGGTGCCATCGGCGCTCTGCCAGTCGCATACCACCCAGCTCTGATGGCTGCTGGAGTGGCGAACCACGGCGTGATGGGGCGAGACCCCGGCCTGCTCGGGCATGCAGAGGCGGTTGTTGCGCTCACGCCCGATGGTCAGGGGCCGGGCCGGATCCAGCCGGGCTACCTTGCTCGGCTGATCCCGCAACCGCAGCTGGGCTGGTGACGGGGTCATGGGTTTCCGCGGCGGCGGCGCCACCACAGACGCCAGTCGTCCTGGAGGTCGCTCCACCAGCCGCCATCACCCGTGCGCTGCGGGGTGACCCGGCCGGGGAAGAGCAGGGCCTTGCTGGCCAGCAGCAGGGCCACCAGCACCAGGACCAGCAGCACCCAGCCGGGTATGGCCCCCACCCAGGTGGCGGCGAAGCTGGCCCGGATCGCATAGAGCCCGATCGTGATGGCCAGCCAGAGCCTGAAGGGCTCCCAGGGATCGCGCTGGCGCAGCACGGGGCGGGAGATCGCTGCGCGTAGCGTATCTCCGGGCACGCCTGTTCATCCCCGCATGGTCGAGCGCTCCGCTCCTGAGAGAGCCTGTGAGCAGGTCTCGGGCTCCAGCACTGAGTCCAGCACTGAGTCCAGCGCTGATCTCAGCACTGAAAGCAGCACTGAGCCGCGGCTGGCCGGTGGTCGTCGCGGGGCCTGGCGGCGGCTTCTGAGCGCCTTGAGCCGTGGCGGCCCCGATGGGCGACCCGCCGCCATCCGCTCGGCCTGGGGCCAGCTGCTGGAGCGCCAGGCCGTGGCGGAGCTTTGGCTGGGGCAGCGGCGGGTCAGCCGCACCGTGCTGGGTGAGGGCCGCTACCGCATCGGCCGGGATCCAGCCTGTGAGTTGCCGATCGAGGCGGGGAGCCTCAGCCGCGTGCACGCGATTCTGGAGAAGCCGCGCCCCCGAGAGCGCGATTTCGCCCTCGAAGACTTCAACTCCGCCAACGGGCTCTTCCACCGCGACCGCCGCATCCGCGCCATTCGCCTGCGCCACGGCGATCAGGTGCAGCTGGGTTCGCCGCTCAAGGGCTCGGCTCCGCGCCTGCGTTATCTGCACCCCCGCAGCCCGCTGGAGCAGGCGGTGCACCTGCTGGGCCTGGGCAGCCTGCTGGGGTCGGGGCTGCTGGTGGGGGGACTGCTGCTGGCCTCCTCCGTTGGTGGCGGCTCGCGCATTCGCCTGATCTCAGGCCCCGTGAAGATCGTCTCGGCCTCGGGGCAGCAGATCGATGCCAGGGAGGGCTCCGCCACCGCTCTGCCTTCCCTGCAGGCTTATCCCCTGCATCTGCGTCAGGCGCTGCTGGCCTCTGAGGAGGCGCGCTTCGGCTGGAACAGCGGAGTTGACCTGTTCGGCACCCTGCGCTCGGTCCTGCTGGGCAGCGGCGGTGGCAGTGGTCTCACCCAGCAGGTGGCCCGTATCTATTACCCCGAAGTGGGCACCGACTACAGCCTCAGCCGCAAGCTGCGGGAGCTGTGGGTGGCCCTGCAGCTGGAGGTGGGCTACAGCAAGAATCAGATCCTCAAGATGTATCTCGACCGGGCCCATCTGGGCCTCGGCACCGATGGCTTCGAGCAGGCTTCCAGGCTCTACTTCCGCAAGTCGGCCAGTGATCTGGATGTTGGTCAGGCGGCCTTCCTGGTGGGCCTGCTGCCCAGCCCCAATGGCTACAGCCCCTGCAATACCAAGGATCCCACCGCCGGCCGCGAGCGCCGCGATCTGGTGCTCAAGCTCATGCATGAGCAGGGGTACCTGCGTGATCAGCAGCTGATCGATGCCCAGCGGCGGCCCCTGAACATCGATCCCTCGGCCTGCCGCGAGTCCAGCTTCTCCAGCTATCCCTTCTTCAGCGACTACGTGCTCGGAGAGCTGGAGGGCACCCGTTTCGGCCTCAACCTCTCGGAGAAGGCTTCAGGCGGCAATTACTACGTGGTGAGCACGATCGATCCGAAGCTGCAGCAGCTCGCCCAGCAGCAGTTGCAGCGCTTCCTGGAGGGGCCGGCCGCGCGGGTAGGGCTCACCCAGGGGGCCCTGATCTCCCTTGATTTCCGCAGCGGCAAGATCCTGGCCTATGTCGGCGGCGGCGATTACTCCCGCTCCAGTTTCGACCGGGTTCAGGCCATGCGCCAGCCCGGCTCCACCTTCAAGCTCTTCCCCTATCTGGCGGCACTCGAGGCCGGCACCAGCCTTGAGCAGCCCATCTCCTGCGCCCCCCTGGCCTACGTGGCGGGCTGTCGCCATGGCGCCGCCGGAGGCAGCATCAGCGTGGCCAGGGGCTTCGCCGATTCCGAGAACGTGGTGGCCCTGCGCCTGGCGGAGAGTGCCGGTCTGAAACAGGTGGTGAGCAAGGCTCGCCAGCTGGGGATCAGCACCCCTCTCGACGCCGACTTCAACACCATGCTCGGCGGCCGCGAAACCCTGCTCTACGAGATGGCCCGGGCCTACGCGGTGGTGGCCAACGGGGGGCGCAGCGTACCGATGCATGGTGTGAGCAAGATCTACGACCTGGGCATCTGCCGCTCGATCTACAGCCTCGCCTCCTGCCCGGAGCGGGGGGTGACGACCCCCATCGGTGAGCAGCCGCGTCAGCTGCTGCGTGGGGAAGATGCCGCGGCGATGGACGAGCTGCTGGCGGGGGTGGTGCGCAGCGGCACGGGACGGGCCGCTGCGGCGGTGGCCGATGCCCGCGGCAAGACCGGCACCACCGACAACGGCGTGGATGTGCTCTTCATCGGCTACTCCCCGGCGCTGGAGATCCTCACCGCCATCTGGATGGGCAACGACGACAACCGGCCGGCGCAGGCGGCCAGCGGTGCCCTGGTGGCCGAGCTCTGGGGGCGGTACATGGCCGCGATCGGGGCGGGGCGCCAGACCTGAGGCCAGCCCCTGGAGCCGTGCCTGATCAGCCCGCTCAGCCCCCAGCTCCCCTCGACTTCAGAACCAGCTGCAGCAGCGTCTCCAACCGGTTGAACACCGCCCAGGCCACCCCGAGCACCAGGCCCCACCACCACTGGCTGCTCAGCAAGCGGTCGAGTGGACGACTGTTGTCGTCCTCGCTCTGGCGGGGCAGCTGCCAGCCCAGCTGCAGGGCGCCATACACCAGCAGCAGCACCCAGGTGGGGATGTCGATCGGACCCAGGCTGAAGGACAGGGCACGCCAGCTCAGCAGGCTCGAGGCAGCCGCCAGGCCGATCAGGGCGCTCACCGCCCCGGCGGCTCCATCCCAGCGGCGTTCCGTGGTGCGCCGCTCCGCCAGCAGCAGGGCCAGAGCTGTGGTGGCCAGGCTGGTGAGCACATAGCGCAGCACCACATCGGGCAGCGGCAGCGGTGAGGGAGCCCGCAGGATCAGCAGCAGCAGCGCCACGTTCAAGGCCGCTTCGAGATGGTTGTGATGAATCCATGGGGCAGTGATCCAGCGCCAGGCCTGGCGGGGCTCGGTGGCATCGGCCTGCTCCAGGGGCCACTGGCGCCGCGCCCGCTTCAGGGGGCCGAGGCTGAGGGCCTGAAGCAGCGCCAGGGCGAGCGCCAGCACAAGCCAGCCCTGCCAGTTCCACGACTTGAACAGCCAGTGGTCGAGTTCGCCGCTGAGCCAGCGCAGCACCAGAGCAGCGCCCGCCGCCAGGGCCAGGCCCGGGCCCATGGCTTGCAGCGAGTGCCACAGCGACTGCCCTGGCGGCCGCAGAGCGTCAGGGGTGACCGGTGCTGCCGGAGCGCCTGTCTCAGCATTGGCCCTAGGGCCCTGAGGCCTGGAGACCGCCACACCCGTGGCGGCCTCCAGCAGATCGAGCAGTTCGTCCAGCACCGCCGGGGCGTAGGTGCTCCCCAGCTGCTCGGCCAGGAGCTGTACGGAGGTGCTGCGGCCGGCCCCGCTCTCCTGGAGGGCCCGCAGCAGTAAGGGCTGGTCCGCCAGGTCGCGCACGGGCCCCTTGAGGCGCTCCTCGGCCCCGAGCAGATCGACCAGCCGGTTGGCGATGGCCCTGCCGTTGCTGAGTCCCGGGTTGCCGGCCTCCTGCCAGGCCCGCAGCTGCAGGCCGAGCTCCCGTCCCTTGCCCCTCACCGCTCCACCAGGGTGGCGTCGGCGTCGAACCGTGCCGCGGCGGCTTCGCTGGCCTCGCAGTTGAACAGGGCCACCGTCAGCTGTGGGGAGAGGGTGAAGGTGGTCATCCCTGCCGCCGCCAGGCGGCTGAGGTCGCTGGTGGCCCGCAGGCTGGCCACCAGCAGCCGCAGGCTCGAGCCGCTGCGGTCAACGCACTGCTGCATCGTGATCAGCTCCTGGTGGCCATCCCGGCCCTGATCCTGGATGCGGCCCAGGTAGGGGGCGATGTAGCGAGCGCCGAGGGCTGCGGCCACCAGTACCTGGGGTGCCTCGTAGCAGGCGGTGAAGGTGAGCGGGATGCCCTGGGCGATCAGCTTCACGCCCGCAACGGTGCCGACCCTGGTGAGCGGGACCTTGATGGTGATCCTCCCAGGGGCCAGCTCAGCGAGGCCCAGGGCGCAATCCAACAGCGCCTCAGGCTCACGTCCCCAGGCCTGCAGGTGCAGCTCCTGGCAGCCGAGATTGAGGGCCCGCTGGCTGAGGGATCGCAATTCAGAAATGCGGCAGACCTGGCCGGCCTGCCGCAGCAGCGTGGGGTTGGTGGTGATGCCGTGGAACAAACCACTGGGCATCAATTCCTCCCAAACGAGAGGATCAGCCGAGTCGAGGAAGAAACGCAGGCTCATGGAGAGCCCCGCGGCCTCAGTTGGCGCGGGTGGCCTGGAGCCTCGCGCGGGAACGCTCCAGGTCCTGCTGGGCCTTCACCTTCTCGGTACTGGGGGGCTGACCTTCAAAGCCAGCTGCCATCTGCTCGGCGACCTCCAACTCTCGCTCGGCCTTGCCGGCATCGATGCGCGAGCCGAGCTCGGCGCCGTTGACCAGAACGGTGACCTCATTGGCCTCGACTTCGGCAAAGCCACCCATCAGGGCGATGCTGGTCCAGTCCTTGCCGGACCGGAGGCGCATCACGCCTACATCAAGAGCCGTGAGCATGGAGACGTGGCCGGTGAGGATGCCCACCTGACCGGAGGTGCTGGGCAGGATCACCTCATCGGCAGTGCCGTCAAAGACACTCTGGTCGGGGGCCAGAACACGCAGGTTGAGAGTCATGGGGGCGAGTGCTCAGGAAGCGGATGGGATGGTGAAACTCAGCCCTTCTTGGCTTCGGAGGCAATTTTCTGAGCCTTCGCCTTGACCTGGTCGATCGTGCCCACCAGATAGAAGGCCTGCTCGGGGAGATCGTCGAGCTCGCCAGCAAGGATCATGTTGAAGCCCTTGATGGTTTCCTCCAGCTTCACGTATTCGCCCGGCTGTCCGGTGAAGATCTCGGCCACGAAGAAGGGCTGGGAGAGGAACTTCTCGATTTTCCGGGCTCGGTCCACCGTGCGGCGGTCGTCTTCGGAGAGCTCGTCGAGGCCGAGAATCGCGATGATGTCCTGCAGCTCCTTGTAGCGCTGAAGGGTGCTCTGCACGGCCCGGGCCGTGCGGTAGTGCTCATCACCCACCACCGAGGGCTGGAGCATGGTGCTGGTGGAATCGAGGGGATCCACGGCGGGGTAGATGCCCTTGGAGGCCAGGCCGCGGCTGAGCACCGTGGTCGCGTCGAGGTGGGCGAAGGTGGTGGCAGGAGCCGGGTCGGTGAGGTCGTCGGCAGGCACGTAGACGGCCTGAATCGAGGTGATTGAGCCCTCCAGGGTTGAGGTGATGCGCTCCTGCAGTTCCCCCACGTCGGTGCCGAGAGTGGGCTGGTAGCCCACGGCGGAGGGCATGCGGCCCAGGAGGGCACTCACTTCGGAGCCGGCCTGCACGAAGCGGAAGATGTTGTCGATGAACAGCAGCACATCCTGCTTGTTCACGTCGCGGAAATGCTCGGCCATGGTGAGCGCCGAGAGGCCCACCCGCATGCGGGCGCCGGGGGGCTCGTTCATCTGCCCGTAGCAGAGCGCCACCTTCGACTTGCTGAGGTCCTCGGAGTTGATCACTCCGGACTCCTTGAATTCCTCGTAGAGGTCGTTGCCTTCGCGGGTGCGCTCACCCACCCCACCGAAGACCGACACACCGCCGTGCTCCTTGGCGATGTTGTTGATCAGTTCCTGGATCAGTACGGTCTTGCCGACGCCGGCGCCACCGAACAGGCCGACCTTGCCGCCCTGGCGGTAAGGGGCCAGCAGGTCGATCACCTTGATGCCGGTTTCGAAGACCTTGGGCTTGGTTTCCAGCTCGGTGAGCTTGGGTGGATCGCGGTGAATCGAGGCGGTGAGATTGGTCGTGACGGGACCGCGTTCGTCGACCGGCTCCCCGAGCACGTTAAGAATGCGGCCAAGCGTTGCTTCACCTACGGGCACGGAGATGGGAGCGCCGGTGTCGAGGGCTTCCATGCCGCGGACCAGACCGTCGGTGGTGCTCATCGAGACGGCGCGGACCCGGTGATCACCCAGCAGTTGCTGCACTTCGGCAGTGAGAGCTACGTGCTGTCCGGCTGAGTTCCGGCCTTCGATGCGCAGGGCGTTGAAAATCCTGGGAAGCTTGCCTGCCGGAAATTCAACGTCCAGTACAGGACCGATCACCTGGCGGACAATGCCCTTGGTGCCGGTGGAGGCGCCGGAGGTTGCGGGTGCAGCAGCCATAGGTCAAGAAAAGGTTCGCGCAGCGGGTGCCCCCCGCCTTAAGCGGCGCAACCTTACCACTCCAGTCAGCCGCTCTACCCGTGGACCGCGCCGCCGCAGGGCTGCTGGCAACCGGTGGCGGCTGTTCGGTGACCCGCACATGGATCGGATTGTCGCCCCGTAAGGGCTCCGCCTAGGTTGGCAGTCGACGGGCCCGAGTGCCAACTCCCCGTTGTCGTGGCGCCGCAGGCGTCACTTTGTCGCTTTTGCATGGATCCATGGCTGCTGTTTCTCTGAGCGTTTCCACGGTTAAACCCCTTGGAGACCGCGTGTTCATCAAGGTGTCCGATTCGGACGAAAAAACTGCTGGCGGCATCCTCCTGCCCGACACCGCCCAGGAAAAGCCCCAGGTGGGTGAGGTGGTGCAGGTCGGCCCCGGCAAGCGCAGTGACGACGGGACCCGCCAGGCTCCTGAAGTGAGCGTGGGCGACAAGGTCCTCTACAGCAAGTACGCCGGCACCGACATCAAGCTCGGCGGCAACGAGTTCGTTCTCCTCTCGGAGAAGGACATCCTCGCCATCGTCAACTGAATCACCGCTGCTGATCGGGGAAGTCAGGCCATCCGCAACTCGGCCGCTTGCTTGCCCTTCGCTTCATTTTCGTTCCCTTAGAAAAGAGATCATTTCTCCATGGCCAAGCGCATCATTTACAACGAGAACGCCCGCAGGGCTCTCGAAAAAGGTATCGACATCCTGGCTGAGGCCGTTGCCGTCACCCTCGGCCCCAAAGGCCGCAACGTGGTGCTCGAGAAGAAGTTCGGCGCTCCCCAGATCATCAACGACGGCGTCACGATCGCCAAGGAGATCGAACTCGAGGACCACATCGAGAACACCGGCGTTGCCCTGATCCGTCAGGCCGCCTCCAAGACCAACGACGCCGCTGGTGATGGCACCACCACCGCCACCGTCCTGGCTCATGCCATGGTCAAGGCTGGACTGCGCAACGTGGCTGCCGGCGCCAATGCCATCACCCTGAAAAAGGGCATCGACAAGGCCTCCGACTTCCTCGTCAAGAAGATCGAGGAGCATGCTAAGCCGATCTCCGACTCCAACGCCATCGCCCAGGTGGGCACCATCTCCGCCGGCAACGACGAAGAAGTGGGCCGGATGATCGCTGACGCGATGGACAAGGTGGGCAAGGAAGGCGTGATCTCCCTGGAAGAAGGGAAGTCGATGACCACCGAGCTGGAGGTCACCGAGGGCATGCGCTTCGACAAGGGCTACATCTCGCCTTACTTCGCCACCGACACCGAGCGGATGGAAGCGGTGCTCGAGGAGCCCTACATCCTGCTCACCGACAAGAAGATCGGCCTGGTGCAGGATCTGGTGCCCGTGCTCGAGCAGATTGCCCGCACCGGTAAGCCCCTGCTGATCATCGCCGAGGACATCGAGAAGGAAGCCCTCGCCACCCTGGTGGTGAACCGCCTGCGCGGCGTGCTCAACGTGGCGGCCGTCAAGGCTCCCGGCTTCGGTGACCGCCGCAAGGCCATGCTCGAGGACATCGCCGTTCTCACCAACGGTCAGCTGATCACTGAGGACGCCGGCCTCAAGCTGGAGAACACCAAACTGGAGATGCTGGGCACCGCCCGCCGCATCACCATCAACAAGGACACCACCACCATCGTGGCCGAAGGCAACGAGGTGGCGGTTAAGGCCCGCTGCGAGCAGATTCGCAAGCAGATGGACGAAACCGACTCCTCCTACGACAAGGAGAAGCTGCAGGAGCGTCTGGCCAAGCTGAGCGGCGGTGTGGCCGTGGTCAAGGTGGGTGCCGCCACCGAGACCGAGATGAAGGACAAGAAGCTGCGCCTGGAAGATGCCATCAACGCCACCAAGGCGGCTGTTGAGGAAGGCATCGTTCCTGGTGGTGGCACCACCCTCGCCCACCTGGCGCCGGCCCTGGAAGAGTGGGCGGCCGCCAACCTCACAGGCGAGGAGCTGATCGGCGCCACCATCGTGGCCTCCGCCCTCACCGCTCCGCTGAAGCGCATCGCTGAGAACGCCGGCGTCAACGGCGCCGTCGTGGCTGAGCATGTCAAGGGCATGCCCTTCAACGAGGGCTACAACGCTGCCACCGGCGAGTATGTCGACATGCTGGCCGCCGGCATCGTCGACCCCGCCAAGGTGACCCGTTCGGGGCTGCAGAATGCCGCCTCTATCGCCGGCATGGTGCTCACCACCGAGTGCATCGTGGCCGACATGCCCGAGAAGAAGGAAGCAGCTCCCGCCGGTGGCGGCGGCATGGGCGGCGACTTCGACTACTGATCCTCGCCGGCGGAGCGCTCACAACGCTCCGCCATCAGGGTCCATTGAGCGGGAGGGGGGCATGGCCTCCCTCCTTTTTCATGCTGATCCGAGTGTTTCTGCTGATCAGGCCTGGTGCCTGGGCTTCAGCCGGCCTTGAACTCCAGGGCCACGCCGTTGTTGCAGTAGCGCTTGCCTGTGGGCCTGGGGCCGTCATTGAAGACGTGGCCCTGGTGACCACCGCAACGGCTGCAGTGGTACTCGGTGCGGGGCACCAGCAGTTTGAAGTCGGTTTTGGTGGTGACGGCTTCGGGGAGGGGCTGAAAGAAACTGGGCCAGCCGGTGCCGCTGTCGAATTTCGCCGAGGAGCTGAACAGGGGCAGGCGGCAGCCAGCGCACAGGAATGTGCCCTTGCGCTTCTCGTTGTTGAGGGGGCTGGTGAACGGTCGTTCGGTTCCTTCGCGCCGCAGCACGTCGTAGGCGGCCGGGCTCAGACGCTTGCGCCATTCACTGTCACTCAGCTGCCAGCTGGGATCAGCGGCCTTCGAGGCCGCCTCGGCCTTGGCACCACCCCAGAGCGAGCCAAGCAGAACGGCGAAGGAGGCGAGCAGTCCGCGGCGTTTGATCGGATCCACAGGAAGGAACGGAGACGAAGGGGACGCCAACTGGAAGCCTGGCCTGAAGCGGCAAGCTCAGCGCAACCAGCCGGCGCTGAGCACGACCGCCAGGCCGAGAAACAGCCCCAGCAGGGTCCAGCTGATGCGGTTGAGGGTGTCTTCAGCGCTCCTGGCGCTGCTGAACATTGAACCGCCGCTGCTGGCCAGCCCGCCCATGCCATCCCCCTTGGGGCTGTGCAGGAGCACGCTGCCGATCAGCAGCAAGCCGACGGCAGACCAGATCCAGGAGAGAACAGTGGTAAGCATCCTGACAACCTAACGAACCGCTCAGACCTGAAGGGCTTCGGCAAAGGCGGCTTTGGGGCTCACCAGATCCAGTGGCTCCACCAGGGAGCTGCCCGTCATGCTCGACGGCTGGGGCAGTCCCAGGATCTGCAGCAGGGTGGGGGCGATATCGGCCAGACCGCCGCCCTGGCGCAGCTGGGGAGCGGCCCCGTGGCCCCCGATCTTGCGCTTTTCACCTTCCACCAGGATCACCGGCACCGGGTTGGTGGTGTGAGCGGTCCAGGGGCGACCATCCTCCCCTTCCATCAGCTCGGCATTGCCATGGTCTGCGGTGATCAGCACTGTGCCGCCCAGACGGTTGGTGGCTTCCACCAGGCGGCCGACGCAGTGGTCCACGGTGGTGATCGCCTGCTGGGTGGCGTCCATCCGGCCGGTGTGGCCCACCATGTCGGGGTTGGCGTAATTGATCACCACCAGGGAATACACCCCCTTGTTGAGAAAGGCGATGCAGTTGTCGGTGAGTTGGTCGGCCGCCATGGCTGGTGCCTGGTCGTAGGTGGCGACGCGCGGGGATGGAACGAGATGGCGATCCTCGCCGGGAAAGGGCTGCTCGATGCCGCCGTTGAGGAAGTAAGTGACGTGGGGATACTTCTCGGTTTCGGCGGTGCGCAGCTGGCGCAGGCCGTGGGCGGAGACCACCTGGCCAAGCAGCCCATCAAGGGATTCGGGTGGGAACGCCACCGCCACGGGCAGCCCCAGCTCGTACTGGGTGAAGGTGACCACATGCAGGGGGCTGATGCGCTTGCGCTCGAACTGATCGAAGTCGTCGAGCACCAGGGAGCGGATCAGCTGGCGAACCCGATCGGGCCTGAAGTTGAAGCAGATCAACCCGTCGCCGGGCTTGAGCGAGCCCGGGGCGAGGCGCAGGGGTTCGAGGAATTCGTCGTTGATGCCTTCGGCGTAGGCCGCATGGATCGCCTCCTGGAAGGAGAGAGAGGTGATCTCGCCGTCCTCGCTCAGCAGGCGGTAGGCCTTCTCGGTGCGCTCCCAGCGGTTGTCCCGGTCCATGGCCCAGTAACGGCCGCAGATGGTGCTGATCCGCCCAACCCCGGCCGCTTCCACCTGGGCTTCGATGCACTCCAGGTAGGGGATGGCGCTCTGGGGTGGCGTGTCACGGCCGTCGGTGATCACATGGATGCAGACGTCGCTGAGGCCGCGGGAGGCGGCCCATTGCAGCAGGCCACCGAGATGATCGATGTGGCTGTGCACGCCGCCATCGGAGCCGAGCCCGAGCAGATGCAGGGTGCCTCCGTCGCGGAGCAGCCGGTCGGCCAGCTCGTTGAGAGCTGGATTGGCTGCCAGGCTGCCGTCGCGCACGGCCTTGCCGATCCGCACCAGCTCCTGGCGGATGATCCGGCCGGAGCCGATCGTGAGATGGCCCACTTCGGAGTTGCCCATCTGCCCGTCAGGAAGCCCCACATCTCCGCCGCTCGCCTGGATCAGGGTGTGGGGATACACCTCCCAGAGGGCATCCATCACCGGGGTGCTGGCCCCCTGGACCGCGTTGTGGCGGGCTTCCTCCCGAAATCCCCAGCCATCAAGAATGGCCAGGACCACGGGAGCGATTGGGCCATCATGACCAAGACCCGAAGCTGACTCCCGGCCGGAAGAAAGGGTTGGAGATCCGGAGGTGGAAATTGCGCTCACCCTGACTTCCCGAATGGTCGTTCAAGCGTCTTCCCTGATCAACTTACTCCTGAAGGTCGTTGAACCAGGCCGCAGTCTGGGGCCGTCAGCTTTTGGGGACATTCCCTCCTCCATACGATGGAATCACCAACTTCCGTTCCTCGTGAACACTTCCACGGCGCCGTCACCCGATCAACGGCGGGTCGAGATCCTCTCGGCCGACGATCTCGCCCGTACGGTGCGCCGCCTTGCCTCCCAGGTGCTCGAGGGAGTTGTCGACAGCCGCCAGTTGCTCCTGCTGGGCATCCCGACCCGTGGGGTCGCCCTGGCCCGGGTGCTGGCCCAGCAACTTGAGGAGCTCTGTGGTCACCCGATCGACCAGGGCAGTCTTGATCCAACCTTCCACCGTGATGACCTGGAGCGGGTCGGCACCCGCCTGGTGGAAGCCACCCACCTGCCCTCCGACATCGAAGGGCGCCAGCTTGTGCTGGTAGATGACGTGATCTTCACCGGACGCACGGTGCGGGCGGCGCTGGATGCCCTGCACACCTGGGGGCGTCCCGATCTGGTGCGGCTGCTGGTGATGGTCGACCGTGGCCACCGGGAACTGCCGATTCAGCCCGATTTCTGTGGCCGCCTGGTGCCTACCAGCCGCCACGAATCGATCGAGCTCTGCCTCCGTCAGACCGACGGGGAAGACGGTGTGTTCCTGATCCGCGCCGATTGAGCTGGGTTCCCCAGCACCAGCGTTCCGGGCCTGGCCTCTCAGCCCACGGCTTCAAGCTCATCGGGGCGGAAGTGGGCACGGAAGCGACCGAACGCCACGATCACCGGCAGGGTTGGGCTGATCGGCTTGCCCTTCCAGTCGTCGAGGACCTGCAGCACTTCACCCTGCTGTCCCAGAAGATCAAAGGCCTTACCGCGGTGCTCCGGGTGGGTGTAGACGACCACGCTCTGGCTGACCTTGACCTGTTCTCCGGGCTTCATGCGCAGGGGACCCTGTGGAAGGACCAATCCTGTCATGGGCCTCAGGGCTGAGGGTGGCGCTGGGGGCCTTCAGCGTCGGCAGGTGGTCTCCGGACCCGACTCCACCACCCGTCCGCCCAGTTCAGCGCAGGCCTTGGTGAAGGCGGTCCACTCGTCGACGCCCGTGGCCAGCTGGCGTTGGACGGCGGCATCGAGGCTGGCGATGGGGACGCTGTCGATCGGCTGATCACCGTGGCTGTGGTGCTCCTGTTCCTTGCTCTTGAGCCCGACGATGGCCTGATCCACCTGCTCGCGCAGGGGCGCCGTGGCCGTGGTCCACCAGGGGTGGTCGATCCGGTTGAGAGCATCGAGGGCTTCCCACCAGCGCTTCTCAGCCACGAGTTTCACGGCCCGCTGCTGTTGCAGCTGGTTGCGCGACCAGAACTCACGAAGGTTGTCGCCGAGGGCGGAGCCGTCGGGCCGGTGATGCTCTCCCATCGGCTTGAGCAGCGCGAGGGCCCCTTCCAGGTCTCCCTGCTGGAAACGGGAGAGGGCCCGGTTCTTGAGGTCCTGCTGCCAGGCCAGCAGCTGCTGCCGGTCGGCCTCGGTGCCCGCGACTGAATTGGCCAGCAGCAGTTGCAGCTTGAGGGCCTCCTCCGGCTTCTGCTGCCGCCAGAGCTGTTCAGCCTTGGACCTGCGGCAGCGGCCCTGCTCCGCCGGTGCTCGCCCGCTCAACCAGCGCAGGGAGGCCAGCTGGTCGCTGTAGCGGATGCAGTCATCGAAGCGCCCCTCGTTCGCGGCCCGCTCCAGCCGGCGCGGCAACTGGGATTCCCACCACCAGGCACCTCCAACCGCGGCAGCCACCAGGCCGAGGGTGAGAGCCAGCCAGAAGCGCGGAAGCCTGTGGCGGCGGATGGCCAAGGGGGACAGTCAGTTCTGTTTCTCTGTTCTATGAACAGAGGGGGCCCGGAAGCACGGAGAGGGGGCAGCCGCCGCGTCGTCCACTGCTGCTGGACCAGCAGCATTGTCCCGTTGCACCGGCTGAACCATCAGCGCACTGGACCAAGCACCCTGGGGGCTCGCAGGGTGCCGACGAGCAGATCTTCACTTTCGAGCAGCAATTGCCCCTCGGCGTTGATGCTGAAGCGGAGCCGCAGCCGGTCGATCCCGCAGCTGCCGGGAGGGTCGAGGATCACAGGGGGCGGCTGAACGCTCCAGGGCTCAGTTCGGGCTTCGCCAGCGGGCCGCTGCCGCACCTGGGGAAGGCCGTCGATGAAGACCACCTCGCTGCGTTCCTCCTCGATCGGCTCACCGAGCACCAGTTCCAGGCTGCTCTGCCCATCGCGGCTGCAGCTGAGCACCATTTCCAGGGGCTGGTCGGTGGGCCAGCTCTGGCCAGCGAGAAAGAGGGGATACCAGCGGTGTTCCCCGCCGCGCTGATCCCAGCAGCGCAGTGACACCCCCCGGGCCAGCACGTCCTTGAGCCGCACCCCCGGCGTGAGGGCAAGGGCCCCGAGGGCCACCGCTTCCACCGGCCGCTGGTCGCGCAGGGGGATGGAGCCGCAGCGCTCAGCCAGCCAGTGGCGGATGCTGGGCAGACGGCTGGTGCCCCCCACCGGCAGCACCGCATCGATCTGCTCGCGGTCCAGTCCTTTCGCCCGCGCCGCCGCCAGCACCCGTTCCAGCAGGTCGTCGAGCAACTGCAGCAGCCCCCGTTCGCGCAGCAGCCGATCAAGCTGAGTTCGATCGAGACGCAGGGCGCGGCTGCCAGCTCCCGCCGAGCTCCAGATGCCTGTCACCTCCTCGGCCTCGCTCAGGCCGCACTTGAGCCGCTCGCTGATCTCCAGCAGGCCTGGGTCAGCCCCCAGGTCCGGGGCGAGGCTCGCGGCGATCCAGCGGTCGATGTCGCGGCCCCCGAGGGCGGCACCTGCCTTGCCGATCACCTCCGCGCAGCGCAGGGCCTGGCGTCCCCCATCGAGCTCCCGGCCGCCGAAGCGCAGCAACTGGGCAATCGGTGCCGCCCGTCCCTCACCCCCCTGGAGGGCCACGAGCGAGAGGTCGATCGTGCCGCCGCCCAGATCCACCACCAGCACCCGGCTGCCCGCCGGCAAGCCCGCCCCGATGGCGGCCGCGGTGGGTTCATCCACCAGGGCCACCTCCTCCACGGGAATCTGGCTGCTGAGCTGCTGCAGCCACTGGCGGTAACCCCGATACCCCTCGATCGGGGCGGTGAGCACCAGGCGGGTGGGCAGCACTCCCGTGGGCAAGGCCTGCCACAACCGGGTGATCAGCAGGCTGCCGGCCTGCTCTGGCGTGAGCGGTTCGCCGCTGGAGCCTGTGGCAGTCGCCGCAGCCGGGTCGGGTTGGCCTGCGAGGGCTCCGATCCTGCGTTTGAAGTCGTGGCAGAGGCCTTCGCCGCCGGCAGCGGCCAGGCCCGCATCGAGCACCTGGCGGCCGATCAGGGGCTGATCGCTCTGGGGGCTGGCGAGCCAGATCAGGCTGGGGACCACACAGGGATCGTCGCTGCTGAAGGGCGGAATGGCGATCAGCTCCGGCGGTCCGCCCGCGCTGGGTTGAAAGGCCAGCACCGTGGTGCTGCTGCCCAGGTCGATCGCCAGGGTGCCGGTCACGGCCATGGATGGGGGGCAGCGGCGAAGGGACCTGATGAGGCGCAGCTTGTCCGAAGGGGCCGGGGCCCAGGCGGGGGCTGAACTAAGGTGGTGGAAATGGGTTCGTTTCGATGTATACCGGTCCGACTGTTCATCCCAAGGAACTGGCCCAGCGGGCTGAAAGTCTGATCGGTCAGTCGACCAATCGTTACCTCACCACGGTTCGTATCGCCTTTCGCGCCAAGCAGCGCCGCTTCGATGATTTTGATGGCCTGCTCGAAGACTCGATGGTGAAGCCCGTGCAGCGGGCGATCGTCGAGCTCAGCGACGAGCAGGACCAGCCCGATCTGCTGCCCGGCTGATCCTTGACCCCCAGCGGGTACAGCGCCGAAGCAGAGGGTTGGAGGCTGGTCTGGGATCCGTCCAAGGCCTCCTTTCCGTTGCTCATCGGCGGAGCCGACTGGGCGGTTGAGCTCACTGCGGCCGAAGGCAGCAGCCTGCGTTCCGGCCTCCTCAGGCTGCTGGAGCAACTCGGCGCCATCGCCGATCAGCTGATGAACGAGGAAATGATCAGCCTCGAGCTGGAGAGCGGCGGCTGGTGGCTGGGCCTTGATGGCGAACCGGGCCACTGGCACCTGCGTTGCATCCTGATCCCTGCTCCGGGGCTGAGGGGATGGGAGGGCGCCTGGGCGCCGGGAGCTGGTCTTGAGCTGGCGCGGGCTCTGGAGCCCTTGCCCCTGTGAGACAGGCCGCGGGATTGCGGAGCGATCAGCACTGCTGATTGACAGGCTCCTCCCCAGTCACGGCTCCGTCACGCCAGTCTTTTGCACAGCTTTTCCACAGGTTCAGGCTCGGCGATCCCGCTGGCGGCACACATCTGGGGAGAACTCGGCGTTGGTGAGCTCTCCCCTTGACAGGCCCCTTGTTCGGCTTCAAGGCCATCCCCCGCCGGAGCTGCAGTCGGGCCGTGCTCCTGCGCCGCAGCCAGTCTCAGGGTTGGAAGGAGCGTCCGCCCGGCTGGGTCACCGATTTGACGCGGCCCCGGCGTTGTGGAGAAGTGGATGACATCACCAGCTCAATCCGTCTATGGACATCGCCCCGGTCATGACCGCTTCCACCACTGCGGCTGCCCAGGTCTCCCAGGCTGAGCCCGACACCGGTGTGGTGAGCTTCCGGGCTGATGTCCCCGAGGCCCTGCTCACCTCGATGGCTCAGTTCATCGATGCCCACCCCAACTGGGACCAGTACCGCCTGATCCAGGCGGCTCTGGCTGGCTTTCTTGTGCAGAACGGTGTCCAAAGCCGGGCCGTCACCCGTTGCTACGTGGCCAACATGTTCCAGCGGGCGGCAGAAGGGAGACCCGATCAGACGGCGCCGGCCAGGCTTCCCCGGTCTTCGGCGTCAACGATCCCCTGGTAGCCGGCGGTCAGGCTGCACAGGGCCAGGGGCCAGGTCACCAGCAGCCCCGCAGCCAGGGGCCAGGCGATCAGCAGGGCCAGTCCCAGGGGGAGCAGCACAATCAGGACCAGGCTGAGGCTCAGGGCCAGCAGCTCCCAGCCATGGGATGGCACCAGGATCCGCCCATGGCGGAAGGTGGCCACCGGGGAGAGGCCACCGGCCACGGCCAGCGGCAGGTGAAAGATCTGCGTCACGAACAGGGCCACCAGCAGGGTGCCGCCGATCAGCAGCGGCACCAGAGCCAGCAGCGGGTGGATCAGGCTCACCAGCCCGGCCGCCAGCCCGGCCGTGGCCAGGATCAGCAGGTTCAGCAGCAGCAGCAGCAGCAGCGCCCCCAGCAGGCGGCCCATGGCGGCGGTCTGCCAGCGGACCAGCTCGGCCAGCTGGGGCGTTCGCCCGTCCAGAGCAATCCAGGCACCACGCAGCAGCCCAACGTTCAGCCAGAGAAGGCTCCCCACGCTCAGCACCAACCCTGCCAGCACCAGGCCGATCGAAACCGTCACGGGTTCCTCCCCAACGGCCAGGGCATCACTGGCCCGGTTCTGCACCGCCTGGCCCAGCAGTTGGGCGCTGCCGCCCATCAGCGTGAAACCGCTGAACAGCCAGGGGGCGCGCAGGTAGGCCCTGCGTCCCTGCCTCAGCCAGCCCCGCACCGCCTGGATCGCAGCGAGGCCCTCCCGGATGCCATCCGCCAGCCGGGCCCCGCGTCCTCGGGGCTCAGGGTTCATCGGCTGGGATCCAGCAGCTTCAGCAGCCGCAGGGCCGTGGCCTCGGGGACCGGCAGGATCGAGAGGCGATTGCCCCGGCGCACCACAGGCAGCTCCTGCTCATCGAAGGCGCTGCGCAGCTCCTCCAGGCTGAGCAGCTGGGGATAGGTGCGCCGGTAGGCCAGTCGGACGCAGTCCCAGCGGGGCGCTTCTGGGGTTGATGCCGCATCGAAGTACTTCGAGGCTGGATCGAACTGGCTGGGATCGATCAGTCCCGTTTCGATCACCTCCATCAGGCCGATGATGCCAGGGGGCTTGGTGTTGGAGTGGTAGAAAAAGGCTTGATCACCGATCGCCATGCTGCGCATGAAATTGCGCGCCTGGTAATTGCGGATGCCATCCCAGAGGGTGTTGCCCTCGCGCTCGAGATGGCTGATGCCATACACATCCGGCTCACTTTTCATCAACCAGTAAGCCATCTCGCCTTGGGGAGCCCTGCTGGGCTGGTGGGTCAGGGAATCTTGATTGTATCGAGCGGGTTTGTGTCGGTTGGGTTGGCCGGAGCGCTCCCCCTGCCCTAGACAGCACCAGGAACAACCTGGCGAGACGATTGTGATGGGCCTGTCCTCTGCACCCAAGCCCACCCTTCAGTCGGCCTGGAACCTGTTCGTGGTCCACTGGCGCACCTACCTGGCCCTGCAGCTCACGGTGCTGGCCCTGGCGCTGGTCTCGGTGGCGGTCAGTCTGCTCATCACCGTGATCGCGGTGGCGGTGACCGCCGGTGTCTCGGCTGATCTGCGCGAGAGCGTGACCCAGCTGGTGTCGTCGCTGCTGAACCTGCCCTTCTCGATCCTGTATCAGGTGGTGGCGGGACTGATCGGGGTGCTCCTGTCCGCTCTGCCGGCCCTCTGGTTCGCCACGGGCCACCATCCGAGCTATCGGGAAGGTCTGGCCCTGCTGCGCGCCAACCCCCGCCGCTACGTCCTCGCGGGGCTGCTGGTCTCCGTCGCTGCCGGGCTCGGCATTCTGCTCTGCGTGATTCCTGGCCTGATCGTGATGGCGCTCACCCCCATCTACGTGCGGCGGGTGTTCACCAGCGAAGAACCGATCTGGCCTGCCTTCCGGACCTGCTTCAACGATCTCTTCTCCAGCCCCCACAGCTGGGGACTGGTGGGCTATGAGCTGCTTTCGGCTTTGCTGATCGCTATCTCTGCTCTGTTCTGCCTGCTGCCCCTGCTGGTGACCGTTCCCCTGGCGGCGATCTTCATTCAGCAGTACCTGGCCGCCTGGGAGATCGGAGGGCCGCCGTCGCCGACGGATGAGGCCTCCACTGCGCTCCTGTGAACGAGGCGGGGATCAGCAAGGCCGTTCAGAGGGCGGCCACTAGGGTGCGGAAATGCTCCCCCCGGGCCTCGAAATCCTTGTACTGATCAAAGCTGGCGCAGGCCGGCGAGAGCAGAACCGTGGGACAGCCGAGGCGGCGGGCCAGCTCCCGGGCCAGGGGAACCGCCTCAGCCTGGCCTTCCACCAGCTCCACCGTGCCCGCATAGCCGCTGCCGCTCAGCAGGGCGGCGAAGGCTTCCCTTGCCGCGCCGAACAGGACCACAGCCGCCGCCTGGCGTCCGAGGGCTTCGAGCCATGCCTCCGGGTCGCCCTGTTTGATCTCACCTCCAGCCAGGACCACCATCGGTCCGTCCACAGCCGTGATCCCCACTTCGGCGGCGTCGTAGTTGGTGGCCTTGCTGTCGTTGAACCAGCGAACACCATCCAGCAGGCGGATCTGCTCAAGCCGATGGGGCACTCCGGGAAAGCTGCGCAGGGCGGCCTCGATCACGGCGGGCTCCAGCCCCAGCTTGAGCGCGGTGGCGGCAGCCAGCACCATGTTCTGACGGTTGTGGGCCCCGGGCAGGGCCAGGGCGGCGGCAGAGAAGAGGGGTCCTGAGGCTGCCATCACCATCCCGCCGTCGATCCAGAGAAAGGGCTGCAGGCCGGCGCCCAGCAGCCGGCGGGTGCCGGCGGTGACCCAGGTGGCTCGGTCCCAGCTGCCGGCATGGGCGCGCAGATCGGCATCGTCGGCGTTGAGGAGTTGCTCCCCGCAGTTCTGCAGCAGGCTGCGCTTGATCGCCCGGTACGCCTCCAGCGTTCCGTGCCGCTCGAGATGGTCGGGTGTGAGCGTGGTCCAGAGGCCCAGGCGTGGTGCCAGCTCCGCTGACGACTCGATCTGATAGCTGCTCAGCTCCACCACCAGCCAGTCGGGCGGAGTGGCTCCTGCCTCGCGGCGCTCGATCAGCAACTCGGCGGCCGAAATCCCGACATTGCCCACCATCGGCGCGTCGAGCCCGGCGTGGTTGAGGATGTGACTGAGCAGATGGGTGACGGTGGTCTTGCCGTTGGTGCCGGTGATGCCGATCCAGGGGATCTCGTTGCTGGCCTCCCAGGCCACCGACATCTCGCCGCAGACCCGGACGCCCCGTTCCCTCAGGGCCTTCAGCACCGGATGATCCCAGCGGATGCCTGGGCTCACCACCACCCGGTCGGTCCCCGGCTGGAGCTGGGCGAAGGATTCGGACGCCAGGGATTGCCCCAGCTCCACCTCCACTCCCCCCGCGCGCAGGTCCTCGGCCTGCTGCTCCAGCTCGGGGTTGCGGCGGCTCTCCAGCACCAGCACGCGCTGGCCGCTGGCCTTGAGCAGACGGGCAGCACCGCTGCCGGAACGTCCCAGACCAATCACCACCGCCAGGGGGTGTGACGAGCTGGGCATCCTGAACTCCTAAGGCAGAGGATTCAGTGGGCGATACTGGAATCGAACCAGTGACTCCTACCGTGTCAAGGTAGTGCTCTACCTCTGAGCTAATCGCCCGGGTTCGGGAATAAAGATTCCCGTCGGTGCGACCCTGGATCAACGCAGCCTCAGCGGCGCCATCAAGATCGAAGCAGGCAACCTAGCAGTCGGCCTGCCGCCACTCAGTGGCGTTGAAGTTCCAGGCGCCAGCGCTGACGCTTGGTGGGTTGGATCGAAAGCACCGTCAGCTCGCCGCGGTTCTCGAGCTGGATGCGATCCCCGGTTTTGAGGTCGCGGCTGGGGGTGGTCACGGGCTGCCAGTTCACGCGGGCAGCCCCCCGGCGAACCAGGTCGGCCATGCGGCTGCGGGAGAGCCCGAACCCGGCCGAGGCCACCGCGTCCAGGCGCAGGGAGGCTTCCACGGTGGCCAGCTGGCGTGGTTGGGGCCTGGTGGGAGGTTGCAGCTGATCGAGACCCCTGGCCTCCAGCTTCACCTCCACGCTGCGCACCCGGGCCGTGGTGCCCCCCAGTCGGGCGGCCAGCTGGGGGTCCACGATCACCTGGGCGCCCCGGTCGCCCCGCAGCCAGAGATCACCCAGCTCCCCGTCGAGGGCGCCAGCCGCCAGTAGGCCGGCGCGGACATCGCCCGGCTCGGCTGGATCGAAGAGGAAGTTGCCGCTGACCTCCAGGCCGGCCAGGGGCGCCGTCGGCGGGGTTGATCCCGCAGCCAGATCGCGGCGCTGCAGCAGCAGCCGGCAGCGTTCGGCCTGGGGCCTGCCGCCCTCGGCCTCCAGGTGCAGCTCGCTGAGGCTGCCCAGTCGCTCCATCGCCTCCTCCCAGGCCAGGGCAGAGAGGAACCCCGACCAGTGGGGCTGCCAGTCGCGCAGGGCGTGGTCGGCCAGGACGATCAAGGGCTCGAGGGCGGCTGGATCGCGGCTGCCGCGCAGCAGGTCGCCGCCGGGGGGCGTGCGGCTCATCCTTCGCCCAGGCGCACCACCGCCTGGGGGCCGGCCTGCTGAATCAGCAGCCAGGGAATCTCCTCCCCTGGGCTGCTCTCCACCAGCAGCAGCCAGCTGCCTTCCTCAAGCCTGTTGCGCAGGCTGCGGATGCGGTCGTCGGCCTCGGAGCGGACGCTGGCGGCGGCGGCGTAGCTGCCCATCCAGCCCGAGCCCATGCCGAGGATCCCGCCGATCACGGGTTCGCCGTAGGTCCCGGCGAAGGAAAAGGTGTGAAGGTCGGTGATGAAGGTGAACATCAGACCGGCGAAGAAACCGAACGGCATCAGCCAGCGCACCATGCTGCGCTGTCGCCGCTGCCGGGCCAGGGCCGGGTTGAGCAGCTCGACGGAATCGATGCTGCTTTCTCCTTCCCCCAGGGCCACCAAGACCCTTGGGGCGGGCTTGAGTTCAGTGAGCTGATCGCGCAACCGCTGCAGCTTGCGCCGGTCCTTCATCACCACCACCACCGACAGTCCCAAGACCGAGCGCCACAAAGGCCCGATTCTCGGCGTTGGCGGGGGGCGCCGTGGCCACCGCTCACTACACTTCACCCCCGGCAGTGTCTGGAATTCTCCAGACCCCCTCTCTCTCCGTCCCGGGTCATGACAAAGGTTCTGGTTTCTGATCCCATCGACCAGACGGGAATCGACATCCTCTCCCAGGTGGCGCAGGTGGATGTGCGAACCGGGTTGCCCCCGGAGCAGTTGCAGCAGATCATCGGTGACTACGACGCCCTGATGATCCGCTCCGGCACCCAGGTCACCGCTGCCATCATCGAGGCCGCCACCCGTTTGAAGATCATCGGCCGCGCGGGTGTCGGCGTCGACAACGTCGATGTGGAGGCCGCCACCCAGCGGGGTGTGCTGGTGGTGAACTCCCCGGAGGGCAACACGATCGCGGCCGCTGAACATGCGCTGGCGATGATGCTGGCCCTCTCCAGGCATGTGCCCCAGGCCCACGTCAGCACCATGGCCGGAGGCTGGGAGCGCAAGAAGTACGTCGGCAACGAGCTCTACAAGAAGAAGCTCGGCGTGGTGGGGCTGGGCAAGATCGGCTCCCACGTGGCTCGCGTCGCCAAGGCCATGGGCATGGAGGTGCTGGCCTACGACCCTTACATCTCCGCCGAGCGCGCCCAGGTGCTGCAGGTGCGCCTGATGGCGATCGGTCCCCTGTTCGCCGAAGCGGATTTCATCAGCCTGCACCTGCCTCGCACCCCCGACACCGAGAACCTGGTGAACGCGGAGCTGCTGGCCACGATGAAGCCGACGGCACGGCTGGTGAACTGTGCCCGGGGCGGCATCGTCGATGAGAAGGCCCTGGCCGAGGCCGTCAGCTCCGGCACCATCGCCGGCGCCGCCCTCGATGTCTACGGCAACGAACCCCTGGAGGTCGACTCACCGCTGCGCAAGGTGGGCGACCGTCTGATCCTCACGCCCCACCTGGGCGCCTCCACCGAAGAAGCCCAGGAGAATGTGTCGGTCGATGTGGCCGAGCAGATCCGCGACGTGCTGCTGGGGCTTCCCGCCCGCAGTGCCGTGAACATCCCCGGCCTGACCCCGGAGGTGATGGAGCGGCTCAAGCCCCACCTGCAGCTGGCCGAAACGCTCGGGCTGCTGCTCAGCCAGCTGGCTGGAGGCTCGATCCAGGACCTCGAAGTGCGGCTCCAGGGTGAATTCGCCCACCATCCCTCGCAGCCGCTGGTGGTGGCCGCCCTCAAGGGCCTGCTCTCGAGCGCTCTCGGCGATCGCATCAACTATGTGAATGCCGGCATCGAAGCCCGCAGTCGTGGCATCCACGTGCTCGAGGTCAAAGACGATGCCAGCCGCGACTTCGCCGGCGGCTCCCTTCAGCTCACCTGCCGCGGCGGCAACGGCAGCCACAGCGTCACCGGGGCGGTGTTCGCCGACGGCGACCTGCGCATCACCACCATCGATGAGTTTCCGGTCAACGTGATGCCCACGCGGCACATGCTGATCACGCGCCACCGCGACATGCCCGGGATCATCGGCAACATCGGCTCGCTGCTGGGCGAGCACAACGTCAACATCGCCTCGATGCAGGTGGGCCGCCGCATCGTCCGCGGCGACGCGGTGATGGTGCTCAGCCTCGACGATCCGATCCCCCCCAGCCTGCTGATCTCGATTCACGGGATCAACGGGATTCAGGAAGCCCATCCGGTCACGCTCTGAGCGCCGCTGCCATGTCCCCGGCTCCCCGCTGGTGGCGTCTGGAGATGGAGGCTCCTCCCGAGCTGGAGGAATCGCTCCTCTGGAAGCTGCCCTCCCTCGGCATCCGCCGGGTGGCCATCCAGTTCAGTCCCGATCAGCCCAGTGCCCACCAACTGGTGGCCTGGCTGCCGGAAGCCGACTGGCCCGAGCCGGAGCGGCAGCGCCTAGCCGGGGAGCTCGAGCGCCTCACCGAGCCCTTCGCCATCCCCCTGCCGCCCCTGAGTTGGCAGCTGCAGGACGAGGAGGACTGGAGTCTGAGCTGGAAGCGCCACTGGCAGCCTGACCCGGTGGGCGAGCGGTTGCTGATCCTGCCCGCCTGGCTGGAGCCGCCAGAGGAGCACGCCGGCCGTGAGCAGATCCGGATCGACCCTGGCAGCGCCTTCGGCACCGGTAGCCACCCCACCACGCGTCTGTGCCTCGAGGCGATGGAGCGGCTGGCGCCGATCGATCAGCGGGTGGCCGATCTGGGCTGCGGCAGCGGCATCCTCGGCCTCGGCGCCCTGCGCCTGGGGGCACGCTGCGTGGCTGCGGCCGACACCGACCCCCTGGCGGTGCGCGCCACGGGCAGCAACGGCGAGCTCAACGGCTATCCCGTGGTTCCCGGCGGGCCTTTGCAGGTGGTTCAGGGATCGGCTCAGGAGCTGGCGGACCTGTTGGGGGAGGACGGCCCTGCCGATCTTCTGCTCTGCAACATCCTGGCGCCCGTGATCGCCGAGCTGGCCGGGCAGTTCCACACCTTGCTGGCACCAGGCGGCCTTGGCCTGCTCAGCGGCCTGCTGGTGGATCAGGCCGAGGAGCTCTGCCGGCTGCTGGCCATTGAGGGCTGGAGCGCTGATCTGGTGGCCTCCCAGGGCGTCTGGGGACTGCTCGAGATCCAGTGGTGCCGGGCTGTGATCCCTGGAGATGTCGCATAAATCACGCTTATGCGTGCTCACCCTTTGATTGGGCTTCTGGGGCTGCGCCGTCAGGATCGCCGTCAGCGCCCCGGTCCGATGTAGGACGGTGCGGTCCTACAGGCCCTGAACACTCAGGAGTCTGTGAGCCCCAATCCATTCCATGGCTTCCTACAAGGTCACCCTCATCAACGAGAGCGAGGGACTCAACAAGACCATCGAGGTTCCCGACGATCAGTACATCCTCGATGCCGCTGAGGAGCAGGGAATCGATCTGCCTTACTCCTGCCGTGCTGGAGCCTGCTCCACCTGCGCCGGCAAGCTCACCACCGGCACCGTCGACCAGTCGGACCAGAGCTTCCTCGACGACGACCAGATCGAAGCCGGTTTCGTGCTGACCTGTGTGGCTTACCCCACCTCTGACTGCACCATCAAGACCCACGCCGAAGAAGAGCTCTATTGAGCCTCAGGCCAGGCTTGGCTTGAATCCAGATCCCATCTCTGCCACCCTTCGGGGTGGCTTTTTCATGCCCGCGTTGGTGGATACCCTGATGGAGCCCGGCAGCGAGCACTGCAGCCCGGGCGGCCAGTACAGCTTCCGGGTGCTGGGTCCCTGCTGTCGTCTCTTCGACCGCGACGAGCTGCCCTGGCCCTGCTGCCGTCTGGCCTGGCGCAGCAAGGAACCCAGCTGGCGCCGTATCGGTCGGCGCTTCGTGGCTGATCTGGCCTCCAGGCGCTGTCCGTCCTACGCCGTGGAGCTGCTCCAGCCCGGCGCCAGGCCCACTTGCACCGTGCTCACCCTCTTCCCCCAGCGCCTGTCCCCGGCCCTGCAGGAGTGGTGGTACAGCAAGCAGCCGGGAACCATGAATGCCGCCAACGTGAGCCCCCCCGATCATCTGGCCGAGGTGGCCTGAGCACGGCCTGCGGCAGCCTGTGGGGCTCGGAACGCCAAAAAAACCGTGGCCCAGAGGACCACGGCATGGAGCTGGATTCAGCCAGTTGGATCAGAAGTAGACCTTGCCACCGCCCCACTGGGTGCCGCTCACTTTCGGGGCCACCAGGATGTAGCCGGCGATCAGGCGCAGGTCGTCATCGTCGAGGTCGCGCATCTTCACGAATACATCGCTGCTGCGCATGCTGGGGTGAACGTCGGCGATGCTGTACTCCCCGTCGTAGGAGGTGGGGTCCTTGATGAAGTCCACCAGGGCCTCGACTGAGTCGCGCGACGGGGTGGCCAGCGAGAGGGTCTCGGGGTCCAGGCCCACGTTGTAGTTGGTCTTGGTGACGCCGCCGGCGTGGCAGGTGCCGCAGCTGTCGTTGAAGAGCTTGCGACCGCCTTTGATCTCTGCTTCGCTGAAGGTGACCAGGTTGCCGTCCGGGTCACCGGGCACCGTGAGGGTGGCGGTGTCCCATTGGGCGGCCTGGGCAGCAGTCACGCAGAAGCCAAGACTGAGCAGAAGCGCCAGGGGCAGAACCAGCAGGGTCCGGGCAACCGCCCGAAGGGCAGTGGGAACGAAAGAGGCCATGTAGGGAGCCGGCGAAAAGGCGGTTGGCACCGCACCTGAGACCTTGTATCACGGGGGAAGGGCCCGCCGGCCGGGGATCAAGAACTGTTGCAGCGATCACCGTTGCCATGCGGCCCCTTATGGGGTCTTGCCGTCGCCTTCGGCGCTCACTTCGAGGCTGAGAAAGTCCTTGGCTACGAGGGTGTTCGGGAAGATCGCCCTGGCCTCGTTCACCAGGTCGTCAGGGGTGACGGTGTTGCCGGCCACGTAGCGCGGACTGAGGTGGGTGAGCACCAGTTGCTTCACCCCCGCCAGCGCTGCCGTCTGCGCGGCCATGGTGCTGGTGGAGTGCTGGCGTTGGAAGGCCATCTCCGCCTCGCTGTGGGCGAAGGTGGATTCGTGGATGAGCAGATCGGCGCCGCGGGCCAGCTCCACCGCCGCTTCACTGAACACCGTGTCGGTGCAATACACCACGCTCGCACCTGGTCGGTCAGGACCGCAAAGGGTCTCTCCCCGGATGATGCGACCGTCGTCGAGGCACACGTCCCGACCGGCTTTGAGTTCGGCATAGACCGGCCCCGGCGGGATGCCCAGCTCGCGGGCTTTCTCGATGTCGAAGCGGCCGGCCCGGGGTTTCTGCTCCACCCGGTAGGCGTAGGCCGGGATGCGGTGGGTGAGCGGGGTGCAGCGCACCACCAGGTCGTCGTCGTCGAGCAGCACCGCCCCGCTGTGGGCGGCCTTGTGCACCCTGTGGGTGCGCAGCGGGTAGCCGATCCGGGTCGAGGAGGTGCGCAGCACGCCCTCGAGGTAGTCGCGCAGGGGATCAGGGCCGTAGAGATCGACGCCGCTGCAGGCTCCGGCCAGTCCGAGACTGGCCAGCAGTCCCGGCAACCCGAAGACGTGGTCGCCGTGCATGTGGGTGATGAAGATGCGCCGCAGCTGCGACACCCTCAGCTCACTGCGCAGGAACTGGTGCTGGGTTCCCTCGCCGCAGTCGAACAGCCAGAGCTCGGCCCGCTGGGGAAGGCGCAGAGCCACCGCTGAGACATTGCGGGAACGGGTGGGTACACCCGAACTGGTGCCCAGGAAGGTGACTTGCACTCCGGATGACCCTTTGGCGCATGCTGCCACGTCAGGCTCTGTCCAGGTCGGCTCTGGCGTTGCCGGGATGTGCTGGTCACAATGGCGCGCACGTTTCATGGCTGCTGCCGTTGATGGCTGTTCCCAAGACCGGTCGGTTCCGCTCCATGCTCCTGGCCTCGGCCCTGCTGCCGCAGGCGCTGCTGGCGGGGGCAGGCGGGCTGGCAGGAGCCCCGGCCGCAGCCGGGGATGTGGCCCAGGCCGTGGCGGCCCTCGACGGGCTCGAGCCCCTGATGGCCAGCCGGGCCACCAATCCTCAGATGCGGGTTCTGCTGCTGGACCTGCCGGCGATCCGGGTGGCGGGCAGCAGTGGTCTGCGCCTGCGCGACGCCAGGGGTGGGGAGCTGCTGCGGATGCCTGCCGGAGCCACCCTCGCCCTGCGCCAGGCCGGTGGCCGGATCCAGGCCCAGCCTTCGGCCGTGACCCAGGGCAGTCCTGGTGCCCTCAGCCTCAGCGAGCTCTGGCTGGAGCCCCTGCCTGTTTCGGGCGGCCTTGCCAGCCTGCAGATCGAGAACCGCCGCTACAGGGGCCGGCTGCAGGTGAGGGTTGAAGCTTCGAAGCTGAGGGCCATCAACGTCATTGCTCTGGAAACCTATCTGCCCAGCGTGGTGGGCAGTGAGATGCCCGCCAGCTGGCCTCTGGAGGCTCTGCGAGCCCAGGCCGTGGCGGCCCGCACCTATGCCCTGCGCCAGCGCAAGCCCTCGTCGGCCCCCTTCGATCTGCACGCCACGGTCACCAGTCAGGCCTACAAGGGCCTGGAGGCGGAGACCGCCTCCACCCGCGAGGCGGTGCGCAGCACCCAGGGTCTGGTGCTGATGCATGGCAACAGCCTGATCAATGCCGTCTTCCACAGCAGCAGCGGCGGCAGCACCGAGAACAGCGGTGATCTCTGGTCGCGCCAGCTGCCCTACCTGGTGAGCGTCCCTGACTACGACGACTCCAGCCCCGTGGCCCGCTGGGAGAAAACCCTCTCCCCCCAGCTGCTGGCCGGCGCCTTTGCCGAGATCGGCGGCGCCAGCCGCATCGACATCCTCTCCACCACGGGCAGCGGCCGGGTGCGCCAGGCGCGGGTGATCGGACCGTCCGGAGCCCTGGTGCTCACGGGTGCCCAGCTGCGCAGCCGCCTGGGGTTGCGCAGCACCCTGGTGCGCTTTGAGGCGGCCCCCTTCACCTTCACCCCGCGGGCCCTGGCCGGCGGCACCCCGCTGCCAGTGGGAATGGGTTCGCTGCTGGCCCCGCCCCCTCCTCGGCCCCTGGCTCCGCCTTCGCCGGTGATCATCGCCGTGGGCCGCGGCTTCGGCCACGGGGTGGGCATGAGCCAGTGGGGCGCCTATGCGCTTGCCCAGCAGGGCCGCCGATTCGAGCAGATCCTGCAGCACTACTACCGCGGAGTTGAGGTGCAACCGCTACGGGCCGGATCTGGCCCCCTGGCGTCGGGAGCCGTCGCTGGGCGAGGCTCCTGAGCACCGGTCCTGCGGCTGCAGCGGCGGAGCGGCTGATCACCACGCCTGCCTCCGGTGCCAACGCCTGCTTCTCCCTACTGGTTGGCCGGCCGCTTCGAGTGTTTCGAGCAGCCGTCTGCCCTGGCCGGGCGCGTTGCTGAACTCCTGCACCAGGAGCTCAGCGGTGGATTGATGCGACCCCTGGGTCTGGCCACCGGCCGCACCATGGAGCCCGTCTACGCCGCCCTGGTGGCGAGGCTGCTGGCCCTGCCGCCTGATCAGCTCCATGCGGTGCGTCAGCGCTGGTGCAGCTTCAACCTTGATGAATATGTGGGACTGGGGCCGACGGATTGCGGCTCCTTCGCGGCGGAGATGGATCGCCAGCTGGTGGGACCGCTCGGGCTGGAGCCGGCACGGGTGCAGCTCCCCGATGGCCTGGCCGCGGATCCCGTCGCCGAGGCCCGCCGCTATGCCGAAGCCGTTGGGGCAGCGGGAGGTATCGGGCTGCAGCTGCTGGGGCTGGGCAGCAACGGCCACGTGGGCTTCAATGAGCCTCCCTGCGGTCCCCACGCTCCCAGCCGCAGCCTCAGCCTCAGCGCCGCCACCCGCCGTCAGAACGCGGCGGCCTTCGGGGGGGATCCGGCCCGGGTGCCAGCCGGGGCGATCACCCTTGGCCTGGAGCAGATCCTGGGGGCCGAGCGCATCCTTCTGGTGGTGAGCGGCGCGGCCAAGGCGGGCATCCTGGCGCGGCTGCTGAGGGAGCCCCCCGGGCCGTCGTTGCCGGCCAGCTGGCTGCAGGGCCATCCGGGACTGCGCCTGATCGTCGATCGCGCCGCCCTGGAGGGCTGAGGGGCTCAGCCCATCACGGCATCAAGCAGGTCGGCGTCGGCCTCCAGGTTGGAGGTGAGGCTGCGCACGTCATCGAGATCCTCCAGAGCGTCGAGCATGCGCAGGCAGCGACGCAGCTGGTCGTCGCATTCCAGCCGGCAGGGGGCGGAGGACACCCAGCGCAACTCCCAGTCGAGCACGGGCCAGCCCAGCTGCCGCAAGTGGTGCTGGAGGGTCTCCAGGTCGGTGTAGCCGCAGAACACCTCGGCGTTCTCCCCCTCCAGGCTGTAGCCCAGCACCGGCGGACCGCCCTGATCCTCCAGGCTCAGCAGGCTCTCGAGCAGGTCCTCTTCGCTGGGCACCGGCGACTCCAGCCGCACGACCCCCTGCTGCTCGAACAGGTACCCCACGCAGCCACTCTCCCCCAGGTTCCCCCCCTGCTTGCTGAAGGCCAGGCGCAGGTCGGCGGCGGTGCGGTTGCGGTTGTCGGTGAAGCACTCCACCAGCACTGCGACCCCGCCGGGGCCATAGCCCTCGTAGCGGACCGCCTCGAACTGATCGGCCTCGCCGCCGCCCTGGCCTGAGCCCTTGGCGACGGCCCGCTCGATGTTGGCGCTGGGCATGCCGGCGGCCTTGGCCTTGTCGATGGCGGTGCGTAGCTGGAAGTTCCCGGCGGGATCAGCCCCATGGCGGGCCGCCACCGTGATCTCCCGCCCCAGTCGGGTGAAGACCACTCCGCGCCGGGCGTCGACCACGGCCTTCTGGCGTTTGATCTGGGCCCACTTGCTGTGGCCGGCCATGGCGGATCGATCGATGAAGAGTGGGGACGTGGCCGGGAGCCACGTTGCAGCAGGGGCAGCCCTGAGGGGATCAGCCCATGGCCTCCAGCACCAGCTTGGGCTGGAGCCAGCCGTCTGGGCCGGCCCTGGCCATCCCTGCCAGGTTGCCATCCGGATCCAGCACCACCACCACCTGGTGTTCGCTCAGGTGGGCGGGGCCGGCCAGGCGCCGGCCGCAGCGCCAGCTCACCAGATCGCCAGGCTCCAGGGTGAAGGCGGGGTAGTGGCCCAGAGCACGGAGGGGAGCAAGGGGCGGCGGCGGCGGCTCTGCCTCAAGCTCCTCGAGGCCCACGGCAGCGCTGAGCGTGAAGCCCAGGGCTTCGGTGCGGCGCAGCTCGGCGAGGGCCCCACCGCAGCCGAGGGCCTCACCCAGATCCCTGGCCAGGGAGCGGATGTAGGTGCCGGCGCTGCAGCGCACTTCCAGCTCCAGTCGCCCCGAGCTGGGCTCCCAGCCCAGCAGTTTCAGCCGCTCGACCGTGACGGCTCGCTCCTGCAGGTCCGAGTGCTCTCCGCGGCGGGCTCTGGCGTAGGCCCGCTCCCCCTGAACGTGCACCGCAGACACCTGGGGAGGCCGTTGCAGAATCGGCCCGCGGAAGGGGGCCAGGGCCGCCTCCAGGTCCTGCCGGCTGAGTGACGGCAGCGGCCGGTTCTCCAGAACAGTGCCGCTGAGGTCGTCGCTGTCGGTTGACAGGCCCAGCTGGATCACCCCCCGGTAGGCCTTGGCCCCATCGAGGTAGGGCAGAAGGCGGGTGGCAGGCCCCAGCGCCAGGGGCAGCACACCGGTTACGGCCGGATCGAGGGTGCCGCCATGGCCGACGCGCTTGAGGCCATAACGGCGGCGCACCCGCGCCACACAGCCATGGGAGGTGAGGCCGGCCGGTTTGTCCAGAATCAGGAACCCGCAGGGTGCCTGGGGCTGTTGTTGGGTGCTGGGGCGGCAGCCGGATGTGGTCATGGCAGGCACTGTTGCATCCGGGGCCCGGGCCTGCAGGCTGGGAGGAGCGCCCGTTCCCTCTTTCGCCCGTGACCCTGCAGCAGCGCCGTGATCTGGCTTTTCTCGTGCTGGCCGGCCTCTTCCTGGGCACGATGGGCATGCTCAACATCCTCGGCCTCACCCGCTTTCTCACCCTGGGCTCGATCGGCGGCTGGCCGATCGTGGTGGCGGTGGGGGCCCTGCCCTACCCGATCACCTTCCTCTGCACCGACCTGATCAGCGAGATCTGGGGGGAACGGCAGGCCAGCCAGCTGGTGTGGGTGGGGTTGCTGCTCAACGGCTGGATCGTGCTGATTCTCTGGCTGGGGGGAATTCTGCCGGGGCTGGATGGACATGGGGGCAGCGCCGGGCTGCCGCTGGCGGCGGCGGGGGAGCGGCTACCGCTGTTCTACGAGATGCGAACCCTGGCTTTCGGGGCGGTGGGGGCCTCGATGGTGGCCTATCTGGCCGCCCAGTTCACCGACGTGCGGCTGTTCCATTTCTGGAAGCGACTCACCGCCGGCCGGGCACTGTGGTTGCGCAACAACGGCTCCACCCTGATCAGCCAGCTGGTGGACACCACGGCGGTGGTGCTGATCAGCCACTATGCCGCCCATGTGCTGCCCCTCAGGGCCGAGGAGGCGGTGTTGCCCCAGCTGGGGAGCTTCATCGCCAGCGGCTACCTGTTCAAGCTGGTGGCAGCCCTGCTGGACACCCTGCCGTTCTATCTGCTGGTGGCCTGGCTGCGCCGTTGGCTGGCGGTGCCCGGTGCCGGCGCGGAGCTTGAGGATCTGGGCTCCCCGTAGCCTGGCTTCAGTTCCAGCAACGAGCCGATTTGCCTGAAGCTGTAAGCCCCCTGCCCTGCCCAGTGGCGACTCTGGAGGGAGAGAGGGGTGCGGTCTGTGATGGTCTTGATCTGGAGGCCTTTCTTGGCGATGGCTTTGCCTTGCGTCAGCAGCTGGCCTCCTATCTGGGCCTTACCGCCGAGCAACTCGAGGAGCGCCTGCCGCAAAGTTGCGCGGAGTTGGCCTCCCTGCATCCCGGTGCGGTGGGCTTCGACCCTCAGCGGGTGGAGGCGTTCTATGAGCAGACCGTGGGCACCGGACACCTGCTGGAGTTGGCTGCCTGGCACCTGGGCAGTGCGGACTACATCGGCGACACCCTGCGTCTGCAGGCCCGCTACGCCCGCGGAACGGTGCTGGATTTCGGTGGTGGCATTGGCACCCATGCCCTGGCGGCCGCGGCTCTGGCGGAGGTGGAGCGGGTCTGGTTCGTGGACCTCAACCCCCACAACCGCGCATTTGTGGCGGAGCGTGCCGCACGCTTCGGGCTCAGCGATCGGCTGAAGGTATGCCGCGATCTTGGCGATCGAGGCCTGCCCCAGCAGTTCGACACGGTGGTTTGCCTGGATGTGCTGGAGCATCTGAGTGATCCAGCTGGGCAGTTGAAGCTGTTCTCCACCCGCATGAATCCCGGGGCCATAGCCCTGCTCAACTGGTATTTCTTCCAGGGCTTCAACGGGGAATATCCGTTCCACTTCGATGATCCGGCTCTGGTGGAGCGGTTTTTCCGCACCCTGCAGAGCCGGTTTCTGGAGGTCTTCCACCCCTACCTGATCACCACCCGGGCCTATCGGCTGATGGGATGAAAAGGAAAGGGGGGGGCTCTCTGCCCCCGGCTGGGGCCTGCCTCCTCAGACGGCTGCAGCCACGTGAATACGCTTGCGGGCGCGCAGACCGCGTTTGATCGACTCGAAGCTCACCACACCGGGCACGAGGGCGAAGAGGGTGTCGTCCGAGCCACGACCGACGTTCACGCCAGGCATCACCGAGGTACCGCGCTGGCGCACGAGGATGGAGCCGGCGGTGACGGTTTCACCGCCGTAGCGCTTGACGCCGAGACGCTTGGAATTGGAGTCGCGTCCGTTGCGTGTGGAGCCTGTGCCTTTCTTGTGGGCCATGGGGTGGGGAGTTGGTGGAAGGATTCAGAAGTGGACTGAAGCGCTGGAGCTCAGGCGATCGCCTTGCCGTTGACGCTGATCGACTGGACAATCACCCGGGTGAGTTCCTGACGGTGACCGTTCTTGCGGCGGGTTTTCTTTTTCGGACGCATCTTGTACACCAGGATCTTCGGACCGCGGCGATGGGCCAGCACCTTGAGCTCGATGGTGGCGCCGCTCACGTAGGGGTGGCCGAGGTTTGTGCCCTGACCGTCGCGCACCAGCAGGACGTTCTCCAGAGTCACCGTCTCATCCACCTCGGCGGCGATGCGGTCGAGGTCGTAGTAGCGGTTCGGCTGGAACCAGAATTGCTGGCCGGAGGCCTCGGCAATGGCGTACAGGTCGGTGCTGGCGGCAACAGGAGCGCTGCTCTCCGTTGTGGTGGCTGGACTCTCGGGAGCGGGGCTCTCTGTGGCTTGACTCATGGGCTCAGGGGGCGTGGACAGGCCAGTGGAGGTGGAGGCTGGCCTGCGCCGCCATCAACTCCCCACTGTTCAGGCCTGTCGCACAACCATTCAATCGACAAGCGACGATCATCTCTCTTTGCCTGCCGGCTCGTCAACACTAAGGTCTGTCAACCGCTGCCGCTGCTCCTCTCCCCATGACCCAGCCGGCGCTCACCGTGGCCTCGCTGATCCGCGATGAGCAGCTGCGCCAGGCCTGCAGCACCTGGTTGCCCCAGGGACGCTATGAGTTGATGGAGCTGGGTCTGCAGCAGGATCCCGCCGCCGAGCTGGAGCGCTGCTGGGAACAGTTTGATGCGGTTCTGCTGGAGCCCGGAGTGCTCTCGATCGAGGCTTTCCAGCGCCTGCGGGCCCAGGGCCGGATCCTGCCGGCGGTGGTGCTGGGCCAGCTCAGCGGGCCGATGGAGTTTTTCCAGGACGAAGTGCATCTCCCTCCTGATCAGATGGAGCAGCTCAGCTACAGTCTTGATGCAGCCATTTCCCGCTGTCTTCGCCGCAGAAGTTCAAGCGGATCGGGGGGGGGCCTCGAGGCCAGTGATTCCCATGCTGGGGAGAGTGATCAGTCGAACTGGAGGTTGCCCCACCGCCTGCGCGAGAGGCTTGGCTACCTTGGAATTTTCTACAAGCGTGATTCCTCCCGCTTTCTGCGCAATCTCTCTGCGGCTGAGCGAAAGGTGCTGCTGCGCTCCCTGCAGCGAACATACCGAGACCTGCTGATCAGCTATTTTCGAGATCCAGCAGCTGCCAATCAGGCCCTGGAAAGTTTCGTGAATACGGCATTCTTCAGCGATCTTCCCATCACTAAAACAGTGGAAATCCACGTGGACATGATCGACGAATTCTGGAAAAAACTACAACTTGAAGGTCACAAGCAGGATTTCCTCAAGGACTATCGTTTGGCCTTGCTTGATGTCATGGCCCACCTCTGCGAAATGTATCGACGCTCACTCCCTCCGGAGGTCACGGACAAGCCCAGCGAAGGAATGGTCGCCAAGATCATCACCGCATCCCAGGTGCAATCATGAGTCCACAGAAGACCTACATCCTTAAGCTCTACGTTGCTGGCAATACCCCCAATTCGATGCGGGCTCTCAAGACGCTGCGTCTGATTCTTGAGCAGGAGTTCAAGGGTGTGTACGCTCTCAAGGTGATTGACGTACTCAAGAATCCGCAACTGGCCGAAGAAGACAAGATCCTGGCGACCCCCACACTGGCCAAGATCCTGCCGCCACCGGTGCGCCGGATCATCGGCGATCTCTCCGATCGCGAGCGGGTGCTGATCGGTCTCGACCTTCTCTACGACGAGCTCACCGACCGCCAGATCGCTGACGAGATGATGGACGAGTCTGATGAAATCTGAATTCTTTAGATCACTGCTGTCTTTTTCGTCCTGAGCCAGTCCGGGCCCTAGATTCTGGGCCTAAGTTCAAGGCCCCATGCAGGATTTCAATGCCGTCAGCCAGCCCAGCATGAAGCTGCAGAAGCTGCCCACAGGCGTGGAAGGCCTCGATGACATCTGTCAGGGGGGCTTGCCGATCGGGCGCTCCACACTGATTAGCGGTACTTCGGGCACGGGGAAGACAGTTTTTTCCCTTCATTTTCTCCACAACGGCATCCGTCATTTCGACGAGCCCGGGATCTTCGTGACCTTTGAGGAGTCTCCTCTCGATATCATCCGCAATGCCGCCAGTTTCGGCTGGAATCTGCAGGAACTGGTGGCCCAAGGCAAGCTCTTCATCCTGGACGCCTCTCCCGACCCAGACGGCCAGGATGTGGCCGGTAATTTCGATCTGTCCGGATTGATCGAGAGGATCAACTACGCCATTCGTAAGTATAAAGCCAAGCGCGTAGCCATTGATTCCATCACCGCCGTCTTTCAGCAGTACGACGCCGTATCTGTGGTGCGGCGTGAGATCTTTCGCCTGATCGCCAGGCTGAAGGAAATCGGTGTCACCACCGTGATGACCACTGAGCGCATCGACGAATATGGCCCGATAGCCCGCTACGGCGTCGAAGAATTCGTTTCGGATAATGTGATCATCTTGCGCAATGTGCTTGAAGGTGAACGCCGGCGGCGCACCGTGGAAATTCTCAAGCTACGAGGTACCACCCATATGAAGGGTGAGTTTCCGTTCACCATGGGAGCCCATGGAGTTGCGATTTTTCCACTCGGGGCGATGCAGCTCACTCAGCGCTCCTCAAATGTGCGCATCAGTTCAGGTGTGCTGCGGCTCGATGAGATGTGTGGTGGCGGATTCTTCAAGGATTCGATCATCCTTGCAACCGGTGCAACCGGCACGGGTAAAACCTTGCTGGTTAGCAAGTTCGTTGAAGATGCCTACAACAACAAGGAACGTGCCATCCTCTTTGCCTATGAAGAGTCAAGGGCACAGCTGCTGCGCAATGCCACCAGCTGGGGTATCGATTTTGAGCAGATGGAGCAGGATGGACTGCTCAAGATCATCTGCGCCTACCCGGAATCCACCGGCCTGGAAGACCACCTGCAGATCATCAAAACGGAGATCGCTCAGTTCAAGCCGGCACGGATGGCCATCGATTCCCTCTCGGCGCTCTCCAGGGGCGTCAGCCACAACGCTTTCCGCCAATTCGTGATCGGGGTTACCGGCTATGCCAAGCAGGAGGAGATCGCCGGTTTCTTCACGAATACATCGGAGGAGTTCATGGGCAGTCACTCCATCACCGACTCCCACATCTCCACGATCACAGACACCATCCTCTTGCTTCAGTACGTGGAAATCCGTGGCGAAATGGCGCGTGCCATCAACGTGTTCAAAATGCGGGGTTCCTGGCATGACAAGGGCATCCGCGAGTTTGTGATCACCGGTAATGGCCCTGAAATCAGGGATTCCTTCTCCAATTTCGAGCGCATCATCAGTGGTGTTCCCCATCGGGTCACCACCGATGAGCGCACCGAGCTCTCACGCATCGCGCGCAGCTTCGAAGGTGAGGAGTCGTTTTAGACCCCTGCCAGATTCGGCTCCGCCAGACGGGCCTGCTGGGAGCGGCGTTCTCCTTCCACCATCAGCTCATCGCTGTCGGCCTGCTCTAGGGGCAGGTCGAACCAGAACGTGGTTCCCACCCCGGGCTCGCTCGCCATCTTGATCGCGGTGCCGTGCTTCTCAAGGATGCCACGCACGATCGAGAGACCAAGCCCCGTGCCCACTTCGGTGTGAACAGCGTTCTCCACCCGGTAGAAGCGCTCGAAGATGCGCAGCTGATCTTCCCGCGAAATGCCTGTGCCCGAGTCGGCGATCTCCACCCGCAGCCTTGGCAGGGGTGAGCTGAGCTCACAGCTCGGGGCGTCCAGCGCCGGCAGGTTGGCTGGATCGAGATGGCAGGAATCGGGCCACGGGTAGGCCCGCAGCATCACGCGGCCCCCGGCCGGGGTGAACTTGAGCCCGTTGCCCACGAGGTTGTCGAACACCTGCAGCAGCAGATCCCAGTTGCCCCGCACTCCGGGTAGGTGAGCATCCACTTCCAGCTCCAGCTGCACCCCCTTCTCCTCGGCGTTGAGGCGGTAGTTGCGCAGGGTCTGCTCCATGGCCGGGCGCACTTCCATCGGCTCAAGCGTCCAGGTGCGGTCGGATTCGAGCCGCGAGAGATCAAGCACGTCGTTCACCAGTCGGGTGAGGCGGTCGGTCTCGGCGTTGGCGATCGCGAGGAATTCCTGGGTTTCTTCCTCGCTGAGCTGATCGCGCAGATCGTGCAGCGTCTCCACGTAGCTCTTGATGTTGAACAGCGGCGTGCGCAGCTCATGGGACACGTTGCTGATGAAGCGGCTCTGGGCGGCGTTGAGTTCCACCTCCCGCGTCAGGTCCTGCACGGTCATGGCGATGCCCTTCAGGCTTTCCCCCGCGGCGTCCTTGACCGTCTGCAGAACGATGCGCAGGGTGCGCGGCGGTTCGCCGAAACTGCAGCGGACATCAGCACTGTCCTTCTCCCCGCTCACCAGGGAATCAAGCGGCCCCTGCAGCTCCATCGTCAGCACATCGGGCAGTTCACTGCCCAGCTCGTTGCCTTCGAGGTTGCGGCCTTCCCAGCGGAACAGCCTCCTGGCGGTGGGATTGACCAGCACGATCCGTCCCTCGCCATCGAGCAAAGCTGCGCCATCAGCCATGGTGGCGATCAGGCTCTGCTGTTTCACCTGGGCAGCGGTGAGCTCCTCGATGTTGGCGGCGTCGTAGTCCTCCAGCTGGGAGGCCATGTCATTGAAGCCATTGAGTAGTTCCCCCAGCTCGCCACCCACGGGCAGGGAGATGCGTGCCTCGAAATCGCCACCGGCGATGGCGCGCACACCTCTCAGCAATTCCTTCACTGGACGGGTGATCGTGAGGGCATTGAAGACTGCCCCCAGGATCACCAGCACCCAGATCGAGATGAACACCGCCACCGTCACTTCGCGGGTGAGGGCCGCGCTGGCGAGCACCGCTTCGTTGGGATTGATGCCGAGGGCGAGCACCCCCAGATAGCGCCCCTCGCTCACCATCGGTACGAACACATCCGTCACCTGGCCATCAGGGCTGAGGTGTTGTCGGATCAGGGGGTTCTGGGGGCGGCGCTGCAGCTCGGCTGGCAGTTCAAGTTTGCGGCTGAGCAGCAGTTCACTGCCGCCGTTGGTGGCGCTGATTGGAATCCCGAGGTAGATCACCCCTTCGGGATCGGCGAAGAAGATGTAACGCAGGCTGCGGCTCGAGCGCCAGAAGCGCTCCGCGACCGCCGCCAGTTCCCGGTCGTTGCCCTCCGCCACCAGCGGTGTCACATTCGCCGAGAGCAGCAGGCCCAGGTCCCGGGCGAAGCGTGTGTCGCTCATGCGCGCATCCATCTGGATGCCATTGAGCGCGAAAAAGGTGATGCCCGTCATCATCAGGCTCACCACCAGGGTGGCCACCGCCAGCAGCTTGGTCTGAAGGCTGAACTCCGCCCACCAGAGGTTGAGTTGCTCCCACCAACCCTGGGGCAACGTCGTGCCGCCGGCACTGTCGGCGCCTGGGGTCGGGGAAGGTGAGGCGTCGTTCACGCCTGGAGGCGAAGCTGCCCTGGCACCCTAGGGGCGCCTGACCTGGTGGCCGATGTCGCGGCGAAAGGTGATGCCTTCGTAATGCACCTGATCAAGGCCGTCGTAAGCACTGGCGAAGGCCGCATCGAAATCCCCCGCCTGGGCCACCACCGCCAGCACCCGGCCCCCGGCGGTCACGCAGGCGCCCGACTCCTCCAGGCGGCTGCCGGCATGGAAGAGCTGCCGCTGGGGCGTGGTCAGCGGTTCGGTGTTGATCACATCCCCCCGGCGCACCTCACCGGGGTAGCCCTCGGCGGCAGCCACCACACAGGCACTGCAGCCACCGGCAATGGTCAGGGGCGGCGCCTGATCCAGGCTCCCCTGGGCGCAGGCCAGCAGCACCGCCGCCAGTTCAGCGCCCAGCAGGGGCATCAGGGTCTGGCATTCGGGATCGCCGAAGCGGCAGTTGAACTCGATCACCTTGGCCCCGTCGTCGCTGAGCATCAGCCCCGCGTAGATCACCCCCCGGTAGTCGATGCCCCGCTGGCGCAGGGCTTCCAGGGTGGGCTCCAGCACCTCCCGGCGCACCTGCTCGAGGGCGCCGGCATCGAGCAGAGGGGCAGGGGCGTAGGCCCCCATGCCGCCGGTGTTGGGCCCGGTGTCTCCCTCCCCGATGCGCTTGTGATCCTGGGCCGGCGGCAGCAGCACCATCGAGCGGCCGTCGGTGAGGGCGAACACCGACACCTCAGGGCCGCTCAGCCGCTCCTCCAGCACCAGGCTTTGGCCTGCGTCGCCGAACCGTCCCGCAAAGATCTCCTCGATGGCGGCGCGGGTGTCCTCCAGGCTCTCAGCCACCGTGACCCCCTTGCCGGCCGCCAGACCATCGGCCTTGACCACCAGGGGCCGCCCCTCCCGGTCCAGCACCGCCAGGGCCTCGCTGCGACTGGAGGCGGCCCAGTAGCCGGCGGTGGGCACGCCCGCCTCCAGCATCAGGGCCTTGGCCCAGCGTTTGCTGGCTTCGAGCCGGGCGCCGTCGGCCCCCGGTCCGAACACCGCGAGGCCCCCGGCCCGCAGGCGGTCGGCCAGGCCGTCGGCGAGCGGACCCTCCGGGCCCACCACCACCAGCGTCACCCCCCGCTCCAGGGCCGCATGCAGCAGGCCCTCCTGGTCGGACTCGCTGATGGCCAGGGTCTCACAGCCTTCCAGCTGGGCCGTGCCGCCATTGCCGGGTGCCACCCAGACACGCTCCACCCCAGGGCAGCGGGCCAGGGCCCAGGCCAGGGCATTTTCGCGGCCTCCTGAGCCAACCACCAGCAACCGGCGCACGCTGGCCTCGGAGGAGTCGGGGGCTGTGGTGCGGGCCGAAGCTGTCATGGGGCCGGAGCGGCGGAAGTGGCCAATCGGTTCCCTTAGGTTGACCCCCGGTGGACCGCCAGCCGTGTCATTCCTTCTCTACATGCCGGTGGTTCCCGCTGCGCCGCTTGCTTGCCGTGGCCTGGCCCGCTGGGCTGGACGAGCGGCAGGTCTGCTGACGCTGCTGCTGCTGGGCGTCAGCGCCCCCGCGGGCAGCCGCGCGCAGCCGCAGCCGGTTCCGTCGCCTGTCCCGATCCCACAGGTGGCGCCCCCCGGTCCCCCGGTGTCGGTTCTGCCCATGCCGGCTCTGCCCATGGATGAGCAGGTGTTCGCCGCCGCCCTGACGTCCGATCAGCTGACGGTGCTGGAACAGGCTTGCCAGGACTCCGCCCGATTTGATCTGCCTGTGCGGCTCCGCCAACTCAAGGACCGGCTGGTGGCCCTGTACCCCGCTCCCCAGCCCCTGCCGGTGGTGCTTGCCAACGCCAACGCCCTGATCAGTTGCCTGGCGCCGGAGGCGGCCCTGTCTGTGCTGGACCGCTACGGGCCGGGGCCGGGGCTCGAGCGCCAGCAGTGGCTGACCTTGCAGTGGCGGGCGGCCAATGCCGGACTTAACCACCGCCGGGCGGCCGAAGCTCTGCGTCGGCTGGCCGACGGGGAGCGCAGCCGCCTGGAGACCACGGCGCTGCCGGTGCGGCTGCGCGACGATGGCACCCTCGATACCCGCTCAGCGCTCGACGTGCTCGCCTCCCATCTGGCGGCGATGGGCCGCCGGCAGGAAGCCGCTGAGGTGCTGCTGGCCGGGCGCCTGCCTGGTGTGGTGGCGGCTGAGCGGTTGAAGCAGGCGGTGGCGCTGCTGAACGATCTTCCCCTGGCCCAGCGCAACGCCCTCATGGAGATGGCCCTTGATCAGGCCGCCGCCGGCGGGGCCTGGGGGCTGGCGGCCCAGTTGCTCGACGAACAGCAGGCCCTGCAGCGGCTCGAGGGGGGGGATCCGGAACCGGCGCGGCAGCGGCGGTTGCGCCTCAGCCGCCGCATCGACGACACCTACGCCGAATGGCTGCTGCGGCGCGATGATCCCTCCGAGGCGAAGCGCAACAAGGTGTTGGAGCAGCGCCTGCGCTCCCCGCGCGAGCCTGGAGGCCATGCGCCCTCTGCGGCTCAACCGGCCACCCTGGGGCCCCAGGAATCAGCTGTCCCATCCGTCCCCGAGTCCGCCGAACCCATCACCCCATGACCGCCTACCAGCTGGGCCCGCTCCTCTACGAAGGCAAGGCCAAGCGGGTCTTCCAGACCGATCAGCCAGACCTGCTGGCCGTTGAGTTCAAAGACGAGGCCACCGCCTTCAACGCTCTCAAGAAGGCCGAGCTGGCTGAGAAGGGCGCCCTGAACTGCCGCATCTCTGCCCTGCTGTTCGAGCACCTCCAGCACTCGGGGGTGCCGACCCACTACCTGGGTGTTCAAGGCCGGCACTGGATGCTGGTGCGGCCGGTGCGGGTGATCCCGCTGGAGGTGGTGATCCGCAACGTGGCGGCCGGATCGCTGTGCAAGCAGATGCCGATCGAGCCGGGAACGCCGTTGGACCCGCCGCTCCTCGACCTCTATTACAAGGATGACGCCTACGCGGATCCCTTCCTGAGCGAGGCCCGGCTGGAGCGGCTGGCCCTGGTGAACAGTGAACAGCGACTGGAGCTGGAAGCCCTGGCCCGCCAGGTGAATACGGTGCTGCTTGAGCTGTTCGCCCGCATCGGACTGCAGCTGGTGGATTTCAAGCTCGAGCTGGGTTTCACGGCCGACGGCCAGCTGGTGGTGGCTGATGAGATCAGCCCAGACACCTGCCGCCTCTGGGACCTCGACGTGGACGATGACAAGGATCGGATTCTGGACAAGGACCGGTTCCGCCAGGACCTTGGCGGTGTGATCGAGGCCTATGGGGAGGTCCTCAAACGGGTCCAAGGGGTGATCCAAGGACCAAGCATGTACGGGTAAGGTCACGTCAATTTGCGGCAATGCCGCTTTGACTCGGAGAACCATGGGTGTCATCACCAACGCCCGCACCAGCACTGCCTTCTCCGATGCCGGGCCTCGGTCCCTGCCGCTCACCCTCTGGCTGGGGCTGCCCCTGCTGGCTTTGCTGGCGCTCCTGACTCCCCTGAGAGCGGCTGCCCAGAGCCAACCGGCCGTCGAAGTGGCCCAGGCCGCCGAGCCGGCTCCCGCCTCTGGCCCGGAGCCGACCACGGCCGCCCCGGAAGCCGGCGAACTGGTCCCTGCAGACGGCACACCGGTTCCTGCACCGGCCGAGACGCCGGCAACCCCACCCACCGGCGAGCCCCCCGCCTCGATCAGCCCCGAAAGCCTCACCCCGGCCAAACCGGATGAACCCAGGGTCCTGGTCAGTGAAGTGGTTGTTCAGGGCCTAGAAGGCCACCCCGAGCGGGAGCGCCTGGAGCTGGCCGTCTACGACGCCATGGTGGTGCGGCCCGGCAGCCGTGTGACGCGCAGCGAGTTGCAGACGGATCTCTCTGCCATCTACGCCAGTGGCTGGTTCTCGGATGTGCGCATCCAGCCCGTGGATGGCCCCCTCGGGGTGCAGGTGGTGGTGATCGCCACCGCCAACCCAGTGCTGCAGAAGGTTGAGTTCGAGGCGGCGAAGGTCAAGCTGCCGCCCGCGGTCCTGGCGGACACCTTCGCTGCGGATTACGGCAGAACCCTCAATCTCAACACCCTGCAGTCCCGCATGCAGGAGCTCCAGAAGTGGTACTCCGATCAGGGTTACTCCCTGGCGCGGGTCACCGGTCCCAACCGGGTGAGTCCTGATGGCACGGTGCTGCTCACGGTTCGCGAGGGCACCGTCGAGGGGGTAGAGGTTCAGTTCCTCAACAAGGAAGGCTCGGCCACCAACGACAAGGACGAACCGATCCGTGGCAAAACCAAGCCCTGGGTCGTCAGCCGCGAGATCTCGATCAAGCCAGGGGAAACCTTCAACCGCCGCAACCTCGAGGACGACATCAAGCGCCTCTACGGCACCGGCCTGTTCGGTGACATCAAGGTGACCCTGCGGCCCGTGCCGGCCAAGCCCGGCGAAGTGGTGATCGTGCTGGGCATCGTCGAGCAGTCCTCGGGTTCCCTCTCCGGCGGCCTGGGTTACAGCCAGAGCCAGGGGGTGTTCGGCCAGATTCAGCTCCAGGACAGCAACCTGCTCGGCCGGGCCTGGGATCTGGGGGTCAACTTCACCTATGGCCAGTTCGGTGGCCTGGCCGACATCTCCTTCACTGATCCCTGGATCAAAGGAGATGCCTACCGCACGGCCTTCCGCGCCCGGGTGTTCCTCAGCCGCGACGTTCCACAGATCTTCCAGAGTCAGAACAACGGCAACATCAACACGGTCTCCGACTTCTACAAGGCACCGGGCACCAATGTTGCTTATAACATCAACAACAACAACAACCCCGAGAGCAAGACCTTCCGCTCGGTGTCCGAAGCCGAATCGCAATCTCCCAACAACAGCTGGTTTGATTACGAAGGCAATTCAGTTGCCATTCAACGTGCTGGCGGCAACATCCAGTTCGTGCGCCCTCTCAACGGCGGTAACCCATTCAAACGGGCGCTCTGGAGTGTGGTTCTCGGCCTCAGTGCACAGGAAGTCACGCCGATGAACTTCACCGGTGCCAACCGCCGCTTCGGCGTGAGCACCAACAATTTCGATGGCTCGGATGCTCCCGTCGACGATGTGATCTGCATCGCTTTCAACTGCGCCCGCAGCAATCAGTTGCTGGCCTTGCGGGTGGCTGCCACCCGCAACAATCTCAACGACCCCCGCAATCCCACCTCCGGTTCCTTCCTCAGCGTCGGCACCGAGCAGTACGTCTCTGTCGGCCCCGATTCGCCGACCTTCAACCGTCTGCGCGCCAGTTACAGCTATTTCATCCCGGTCAACTGGCTGAAGTTCTACAAGGGTTGCCGGCCCAAGCCCGGTGAAACCCCCGACTGCAAGCAGACCCTGGCGTTCCAGTTCTCGGCCGGCACGAATATCGGTGATCTGCCGCCCTACGAAGCCTTCTGTGTGGGGGGCTCCAACTCCGTGCGCGGCTATGCCGACTGCGACATGGGCGTGGGACGCAGCTTCGGTGAAGCCACGATCGAGTACCGCTTTCCCCTGTTCAGCATCGTCAGCGGTGAGCTGTTCGTGGATGGTGGCACGACCTTTGGCAGCCAGTCGGGAGTGCCTGGCAACCCGGGCTCGCTGCTCGACAAGCCCGGCAGCGGCTTCTCGGTGGGTACCGGCCTGATCGTCACCACACCCGTGGGCCCCCTGCGTCTGGAGGTGGCCAGCGAGGGCTTCACCGGCGATTGGCGCTTCAACCTCGGTGTGGGCTGGAAGTTCTAGTGACCGTCTGGCCTGAGGACTACAGCCAGGCCTGGACCCTGGCGACGGCTGTCGAGCGCACAGGCGTTGGTCTGCACAGCGGTAATCCCTGCCGCGTCCGCCTTCAGCCCACCGATACGGCCGGCTACAGGGTGGGCTGGCTGGATGCCCCGGCGCTGGAGCCGGTGGCCCTGCACCCGTCGCAGGTGAGCGACACCCAGCTGTGCACCGCCCTGCGCCTCGACCAGCGTCGTCTGGCCACGGTGGAGCACCTGCTGGCGGCCCTGGCGGGCACGGGCCTCTCCCACCTGGAGCTGCTGGTGGAAGGTGAGGAGGTTCCCGTTCTCGATGGATCCGCCCTGCCCTGGGTGGACGCCATCGCCGAAGCAGGTCTGAGGTGCCTCGGCCACCGCGTGCCACTCCAGCCCTTGAGCGCCCCGATCACCCTGCAGCAGGGCCAGAGCTTCGTCACCGCCTTACCAAGTGAGAGGCCCCGCATCGGGGCCGCGATCGAGTTTCCCCAGGGGGCCATCGGCAGGCAGCTCTACTCCCTTGAGCTCACTCCCACCGCCTTCGTCGAGCAGATCGCGCCGGCCCGCACCTTCGGCTTCCGGGAGCAGATCGATCAGCTCCGGTCCGCCGGTCTGATCCGGGGTGGCGATCTTGAGAACGCCCTGGTCTGTGATGGCGATCACTGGCTCAACCCGCCCCTGCGTTTCCCCCAGGAACCGGTGCGCCATAAGCTCTTGGACCTGCTGGGGGACCTGGCGCTGTCGGGCTTGCCCCAGGCCCAGGTCTTCGCCTTCCGTGGATCCCACGGGCTGCACACTGCCCTGGCGGCGGCCCTGGCCGCTCCGTTCCGCTGACCTGAAGCTCGTTGTCCGTTCCTCCCGCTGGCGCCCCCCTGCTCACCTCCGAGCAGATCCTCAACCTGCTGCCCCACCGTTATCCCTTCGCGCTCGTGGATCGGGTGATCGAGTACGAACCGGGCAAACGGGCCGTTGCCCTCAAGAACGTCACCCTCAATGAGCCCCAGTTCCAGGGCCATTTCCCTGGCCGCCCCTTGATGCCCGGAGTGCTGATCGTGGAGGCCATGGCCCAGGTGGGTGGTCTGATCGTCACCCAGATGCCGGAGTTGCCCAAGGGGTTGTTCGTGTTCGCCGGCATCGACGGGGTGCGTTTCCGCCGGCCGGTGGTGCCCGGTGATCAGTTGCGCATCAGCTGCGAACTGCTCAGTCTCAAACGCAAGCGGTTCGGCAAAGTGAAGGCTGAAGTCACCGTCGACGGAGACCTGGTCTGCTCAGGGGAACTCATGTTCTCCCTGGTTGACTGAGGCCATGACCAGCACAGCCGTGGAAACCACGATTCACCCCACCGCGGTGGTCGACAGCCGCGCCCAGCTTGGCCAGGGCGTTCAGATCGGTCCCTTCGCCGTGATCGGTCCCGACGTGCAGCTCGGCGCCGGCTGCCAGATCGGTCCCCATGTGGTGATCGATGGCCGGGTGACGATGGGCTCCGGTAACCGCATTTTCCCCGGCGCCTGCATCGGCCTCGAACCCCAGGATCTCAAGTACGGCGGTGCCCCCACCGAGGTGGTGATGGGCGACGACAACACCATCCGCGAGTGCGTCACGATCAACCGGGCCACGGCTGATGGTGAGCAGACCCGCCTGGGCAGCGGCAATCTGCTGATGGCCTACAGCCATGTGGGCCACAACTGCCTGCTGGGCGACCGGATCGTGGTGGCCAACAGCGTGGCGATCGCCGGCCATGTGGTGATCGGCGACCGGGCGGTGATCGGCGGAGTGCTCGGCATCCACCAGTTCGTGCACATCGGCAAGCTGGCGATGGTGGGTGGCATGAGCCGCATCGACCGCGACGTGCCCCCGTTCGCGATCGTGGAGGGGCACCCCGGCCGGCTGCGCGGCCTCAACCGGATCGGTCTCAAGCGCAATGGCCTGGTGGACCGGGAGGGCGGAGCCGAGCTCAAGCAACTTCTGGCGGTGTGGAACCGGCTCTACCGCAGCCATGAGGTGCTGGCGGAGGCTCTGGAGCACATCCGCGCCGAAACCCTCCTGCCGGCCTCCGAAGAACTCTGCAGCTTCCTCGAGGCCTCGATCGCCCCAGGACGCCGTGGCCCCCTGCCCCACCAGCGCTGATGGTGCGGCTGCTGATCAGCACCGGGGAGGTGTCGGGGGATCTTCAGGGCGGCCTGCTGATCAAGGCCCTCCACGCCGAGGCCCAGCGACGGGATCTGCCCCTCGAGATCGATGCCCTCGGCGGCGAGCGCATGCGCCAGGCCGGCTCCCATCTCCTGGCCAACACCGCTCCGATGGGGGCCATCGGCCTCTGGGAGGCTCTGCCTCTGGTGCTGCCCACCCTGCGGCTGCAGCGGCGGGTGGGGCGCTGGCTCTCCAGCTGTCCTCCCGACGGGGTTGTGCTGATCGACTACATGGGGGCGAATGTGAGCCTCGGCCGCCGCATTCGCCACCGCTTCCCCGCGGTTCCGATCACTTACTACATCGCTCCCCAGGAATGGGCCTTCCGCCTGGGGGAGGGTGGGACCACTCGTCTGATCGGCTTCACCGATCGAATCCTGGCGATTTTTCCCGAGGAAGCCAGCTTCTATGCCTCCCGCGGTGCACGGGTCACCTGGGTTGGCCATCCTCTGCTCGATACCCTCGGCTCCCCGCCCACCCCTGAGCAGGCCCGCGCAGACCTCGGACTGAGCCCTGGCCAGCAGTTGCTGTTGCTGCTGCCCGCCTCCCGCCCTCAGGAGATGCGCTATCTGATGCCGTCCCTGGCCGTTGCCGCGGCCAAGTTGCAGCGGCTTAGGCCAGGGCTGCGGGTGATGGTGCCGGCCGGGCTGGCCAGCTTCGAGGCTCCCCTGTCCGAGCAACTGGAGCGGGCCGGGGTGGAGGCCACGGTGATTCCTGCCGATCGCGCCGATGCCCTCAAGCCGGTCCTCTGTGCCGCCGCCGATCTGGCCCTGACCAAATCGGGAACAGCCAACCTGGAGCTTGCCCTGCGCGGCGTTCCCCAGGTGGTGAGCTACCGGCTCAGCCGGGTCACCGCCTTCGTGGCCCAGCGGCTGCTGGGCTTCAACGTCCCCCACATCTCTCCGGTGAACCTGGTCTTGGGAGAGCGGCTGGTGCCGGAACTGCTCCAGGACGACCTGACCCCGGAGGCGATCGTGGCCGCGGCTCTGCCCTTGCTGGATCCGAGCCCTGAGCGGACCGGGATGCTGGAGGGCTACGGCCGGCTGCGCGCTCTGCTCGGTGAGCCGGGCGTGACCCGCCGAGCAGCCTGTGAGATCCTCGATCAGCTGACGGGATCCCCGACGTGAAGCCATCAGTCAGTCGCCAGGACGGCCCCGGCCCAGGGTCTGAAGGGAGCCGATTTCAGCCGGATCACCGCCTGCAGAGGTGGTCCATGGGGCTTGCTCCAGTGCTGCTGACGCTGCTGCTGCTCGTGCTCCCCGCCGCACCGGCTCTGGCTGCCGTCGAGGAGGCGGTGCTCGCCGGTGGTTGCTTCTGGTGCCTCGAGCACGATCTGGAAACCCTGCCAGGGGTTGTGGAGGCGGTCAGTGGCTTCAGCGGTGGCAGCGTCAGCAATCCCAGCTATCGCCAGGTGACGGCCGGCGGCACCGGCCACATCGAGAGTGTGCGCGTCCGCTTCGACACGGCACGGATCAGCCTGCCCACGCTCCTGCGCGCCTACTGGCGGAACGTGGACCCCCTCGATGGCGGCGGTCAGTTCTGCGACCGAGGCCCCAGCTACCGGCCCGTGATCTTCAGCCGCGGCACCGTCCAACGGGATCAGGCCCGAGCCAGCCTGGCCTCGGCGGCCCGTGAGCTTGGGGTCAAGCCCAGCGCCATCAAAGTGGAGATCCGGGAGCTCGAGCGTTTCTGGCCCGCCGAGCCTTATCACCAGAACTACGCCGAGCGCAACAAGGTCCAGTACAACTACTACCGCTGGTCCTGCGGCCGCGACCGGCGGCTTGATCAGGTCTGGGGCTCAAGGGCCCGGGGATCGCTGCCGTGGCGCCCGAAGAACTGAAACCACTGGCGCCTGGCTGGAAAGAGGGGGTACTCGCACCCTTCCCAGAATCGGCCAATCCGCCTACGGTAAATCGACACGGAGTCCAGGCTGAGTGTGTTGTATGTATCTGCTGACGATCCGGGATGGTCTGGTGACTCGCCACATCGGGCCTTACACGAGTCCCAAGCAGGCGGTCGATGATCTGGATCGCTTGCTGGCCTCCTTCGGTGAGCGGGCCCGCTGGCAGATCCATGAGCTGGAGGAACCGGGCAGCCTGCTGGACAAGCCCAAGGCTCCGAAGGGACGGGAGCCCCAGTCGTTGATGGGTGCTGCGGCGAGCCCGGTCGCCGCCTGAGCCGCTTCAGTTGGGGTTGCCTGCCCCAGTGCGGGGGGCGCGGGGGTAGCCGCGCAGCAGTCCGCTTTCCACCATCAGGCCGACGCCTGCGGTCACGCAGATCAGGCCGAGGGTTCCGTACCAGAACCAGGGGCCAGGTGCCGCCAGTTTCTGGTTGAGTGCTGCCAGCTGCAGAGTGCGGCGGGTGATGGCCTCTCCCACCAGGCAGAGACCCAGCGGCAGGAGCAGGACCCCCAGCTGAGCGCGGATGTACCAGCGGATCTTCTGGGCAGCCATGGCGTCGGGGTCCGGCGTCAGCGTTGCCAACCTTACGCCGCACCCCCTCGGCTCACCCATTCCACGAGGGTACGGACGCCGAAGCCTGTGGCGCCAGCGGGGTCCAGGCCCCGTCCCTTGTCACTCCAGACCGTGCCGGCGATGTCCAGGTGGGCCCAGGCCAGGTCGGCAGGCACGAAATCCTGAAGGAAGAGCGCGGCAGTGATGGCCCCGCCTGGGCGGGGTCCGGTGTTCTTCATGTCGGCCACCGGGCTCTTGAGCCCCTTTTTGTAGGAGGCCTGCAACGGCATCCGCCAGAAGGCCTCCCCACCGCTGCGGCCCGCCTCCAGCAGGGCTTCGGCCAGGTTGTCGCTGGGGGACCAGAGGCCGGCGATTTCCTCGCCCAGAGCGATCACACAGGCTCCGGTGAGCGTGGCCAGATCAACCACGGCATCGGGTTCCAGCTTGGCTGCGTACACCAGGGCATCGGCGAGGGTGAGACGCCCCTCGGCGTCGGTGTTGTTCACCTCGATCGTCTTGCCGTTGGAGGCGGTGAGGATGTCGCCGGGGTGGATCGCCTCGCCGCTGATCATGTTTTCGCAGGCGGCCACGATCACGTGCACCTCCACGTCCGCCGGCCGCAGTTCGGCGATCGCCCGGGCTGCCCCCAGCACCGCGGCACTGCCGCCCATGTCGTACTTCATCATCTCGATCTGGGATCCGCCGGTCTTGAGGTTGTAGCCGCCCGAATCGAAGGTGAGTCCCTTGCCGATCAGCACCAGCCGCCGGCTGGAGCCACCCTCAGGGCGGTAGGTGAGATGAATGAATTTGGGAGGGAGGCTGGAGCCCTGGGCTACCCCGAGATAGGCACCCATGCCGAGGGCTTCGCAGTCGGAGCGCTCCAGCACCTTCAGTTCCAGTCCGAACTCCCCGGCGATGGCCGCGGCGGTGTCCGCGAGGGCTTGGGGGGTGACCACGTTCGGTGGCGCCGCCACCAGCTGCCGCGCCAGCTCCACGCCCGCGCAGGTGGCTGACACTCCCTCTAGGCCGGCGGCGGCCCCGGCGGCCAGGCCCAGCAGGCTCACGGCCTCTGGGATCGGCTTGGGCTCGGCCTCACTGCGGAAGCGCTGATCGTCGTAGAGGCTCAGGCGCACGGCTTCGGCCATCGCCCGCGCCGCTGCTAAGGGCTCCAGGCCCTCGGTGGGCAGGGCCAGGCCCAGCTCGCGGCCAGGGCCCGCCGCCTTGGCGATGGCGGCTGCTCCGCTGCGCAGGGCGTCGAGATCGAAGCGGCCCGGTTCTCCCAGGCCCACCAGCAGCAGCCGCAGGGGAGTGGGCTGGAGCTGGGTGAGGCTGACGCACTCGCCCGGCTTGCCCTTGAAGCTCTGGCGCTCCAGCAGCTCCCGCAGTCCGGGTCCGAAGCGTGCTTCGAGGGCCTCGAGGCGTTCGCCCGTCTCCCCCTGGAACAGGCCGACACCGAGGGTGTCACCGCTCCACTCGGCCAGCGGGGTGGAGGGACAGCTGAACTGCATGGGGGCGGAACATCGGGCCGCGATCGTAGCGACGGCGATCAGACGGGATCATTGGTGAACGGGGTGCTCCAGCGCTGGCGGGTCTCTTTGTTGAAGGGCGGTTGCCAGCGGCGGATCAGGGCCTGCTCCAGGGCTCGTCTGGCGCGCACCCCGGCTGGCACGTCGCAGCAGAAGCGAATGCTGCAGCGGCACTCCAGGCCCACATGGCCCATGGCCTCGGCATAGGCCGCCAGGTAGCCCTTGCAGTCGTGCTCCCCTTTCCAGCGCCGGTCGGCCTGGCCGGTCTCGCCCACGTAGAGCAGCAGCGGCGCGGCCAGCCGCGCCGGCCGGTCCATCACCAGGTAGAGGGCAGGGCCCAGCTGGGGCGGCTCGGGCCAGCGCCAGAACTGCAGGTTCTGGGCCTCGAAGGCCAGTGGATCGAAACGGGCGGCCCGCTCCTGGGGATCCTCCACGCCGTTGCGGTTGCCGTTGCCGTCGTCACTGCTGTCGCCGCTGGTTCCGCTGCCAAAGAGGCTGCCCTGCTGATGCTCGCTGGCGCTGCCCTCGAACAGGGGCCCCTGAAACTCAGCCAGCCGCCGCTGCCACTCCAGCAGCTGCTCTCGCAGCAGCGGCGGCGCCGTTGGCCCCACGCTGTCGCCACCCGGCGGGGCGCCGCCCTGGAACAGCTCCTGCTGGCGTCCTCTGGCCACGCTCAAAGGGGGGCCGGTGGCCGGGGCGGCCTCGGCAACTCCGGGCCGATGGGGCCCTGGCCGAAGCTCACCCGCCCGATCAGGCCCTCCACCAGCTCGGCCGGCAGTTGCAATCGCTGCTGGAGATCAGCCAGGTCGCGGAAGGGGGCGCGGCTGCGCTCCTGCAACAGGCGCCGGCAGCGGGCCTCCTCCAGAGCGAGCTGGGCCCCGAGCTGCTCGGCCCTGCAGCGGTTCAGATCGAGTGCTGCCGGTCGTGCCGCCGGCGCGTCGCCATACCAACGGAACTCCAGCAACGGCGTCCAGCTGCGGATCAGCTCCCCGTCGAGGCCGAGCAGGTTCTGGAGATCCTCCGGCCCGCTCAGCTGCACGCCACCGCTCTGCAAACGCAGCAGCAGGTCCACTTGGGTGGGAGTGCAGCCCGGCAGGCGCAGCCAGTCGGCGGGGGTGGCCCGGTTCACATCCAGGCGCCAGCCCAGGGACGCGGCCTGGCGGACCTCCTGGGCATTCTTCAGCCGCAGGCCTGGATTCTGAGCGAGTTTGAGGGCCAGCAGGTCGCGCTCGATGCTGTCGTCGCCTGTGCTCGCGGTCTCCGGGGCGTCGGCCTTCGGGGGGGCGGGCGCACGGCGGATCTGGCCCGTGGCCTCGAGCAGGCTGCGGGCGAGGGGATCCAACCAGTGCCCTTTGGCCATGGCGGTAGCCCAGCTCCGTTCAACTGGGGCGAAGTTAGCGGCTGCGGGGTGGCTGTTACGCCAATCCGTACTCGCCCCCGGCGGTGGAGCCCCCCAGAATCGACGTCAATGCTTCATGCCTGGCACGCCCCATGGCCTTCTTCGAATCCGAGATCGTTCAGGACGAGGCCAAACGGCTGTTCACCGATTACCAGCAGATGACCCAGCTGGGGGGCGATTACGGCAAGTTCGACCGGGAAGGGAAAAAGCTGTTCATCGACCAGATGGAGGACCTGATGGGCCGCTATCAGGTGTTCATGAAGCGCTTCGAACTCTCCGAGGATTTCCAGGCGAAGCTCACCGTCGAGCAGCTGCGCACCCAGCTGGGGCAGTTCGGCATGACGCCCGAGCAGATGTTCACTCAGATGCACCAGACCCTGGAGCGGATGAAGCGCGAACTTGAGGCCAGCTCCTGAGCCTGGCGGGCGGCTGCCTACGATCCGCCCCGATGCAAGGTGCACAGATGGGGGAGGCATTGCCGCCTTGGCTGAAGCGGGGACTGGCCGACCTCTTCCCCGCCGGAGAGTCGGGTGATCCGGATCAATCCCTTGCCGCCCGGCTGAAGCAGGCCGCCGGAGCCCAGCGGCCCCTGCGCATCAAGCTCGGCATCGATCCCACCGGCAGCGACATCCATCTCGGTCACTCGATCCTGTTCCGCAAGTTGCGGGCTTTCCAGGATGCCGGCCACACCGCCGTGCTGATCATCGGCGACTTCACTGCCCGCATCGGCGATCCCAGCGGCAGGAGCGCCACCCGAGTTCAGCTGAGCGCGGCCGAGGTGGAGGCCAATGCCGACACCTACCTGGTGCAGCTGGGTCTGGGGCAACCCCCGGAGCAGTCTTTGCTTGATTTCACCACTCCGGGCCGCCTGGAGGTACGCCGCAACAGCGAGTGGCTGGCGGGTCTGGATCTGCCCCAGGTGATCGAGCTGCTGGGCACCTCCACGGTGGGTCAGATGCTGGCCAAGGAGGAGTTCGCCAACCGTTACGGCTCAGGTACCCCCATCTCCCTGCACGAGTTCCTCTATCCGTTACTCCAGGGCTACGACTCGGTGGCCGTGGCCTCCGACCTGGAGCTGGGGGGGACCGACCAGAAATTTAACGTGGCCATGGGCCGCGACCTCCAGCGCCATTTCGGCCAGCGGCCCCAGTTCGGTCTGCTGTTGCCGATCCTGCCGGGTCTCGACGGGGTGCAGAAGATGAGCAAGAGCCTGGGCAACACCGTGGGCCTGAAGGAAGGGCCGCTGGCGATGTATTCCAAGTTGGAGAAAGTGCCCGATGCGGTGGCTGAGCAGTACCTGACCCTGCTCACCGACCTGGATCCGGACCACTGGCCAACCAGCCCGCGGGAGCGCCAGAAGGCCCTGGCCCTGGCGATCACGGCGGCGCGTCATGGCCTGGAGGCCGCCAGCGCCGCCCAGGCCGATGCCGCCAACCTGGTGGCTGGGGAGATGGCGGCCCAAACGGTCCCGGAGACCTCCCTCGCCCCCGTCACCTTCCCGGCCAAGGCCTTCCATCTGCTCAGTGCCCTTGGCCTCTGCGCCAGCAGCAGCGAGGCGCGGCGTCAGATCCAGGGCGGTGGGGTGCGCCTCGATGGCGAGAAGCTCACGGATGTGAACCGCAGCTTCAGCGCCGCCTCCGAGCTGGAGGGCCGGGTGCTGCAACTGGGCAAGAAGACCTTTCTGCGGCTGGTGGCATGAGCAGCAGCACCACGATCATCCCAGGGACCAGCGGTCCTGCTGCGGACAGGATCATCGTGGCCCTCGATCGCCCTGATGCCGCCTCGGCCCTGGCGCTGGTGGCCTCGATTCCCGATCTGCTCTGGGTGAAGGTGGGGCTGGAGCTGTTCTGCTCAGCCGGCCCCGACGTGGTCAGGCAGCTCCGCGGCGAGGGCCTGCGGGTGTTCCTTGATCTCAAATTCCACGACATCCCGGCCACCATGGCCGGGGCCTGCCGCAGTGCCGCTCGGCTCGGGGCGGAGCTGATCACGGTCCATGCCTGCTCAGGGCGCGAAGCCCTGGCGGCGGCCCAGGCCGGTGCCTGCGAGGGGGCGGCCCAGGAGGGACTGGAAGCCCCCACCCTGCTGGCGGTCACCGTGCTCACCAGCTGGGATGCGGCGCGCTTCAGGGCCGAGCTGGCGATGGCGGAATCCCCCGAGGACTACGTGCCCCGCCTGGCGGCACTGGCGGTGGCCGCCGGCATCGGCGGCGCTGTCTGCTCTCCCCAGGAGGTGGCGGTCCTGCGCCGGGCCCACCCCGAGCCCTTCGCCCTGGTCACCCCCGGCATCCGTCCTGCCGGAGCGCCGGCAGGCGATCAGCGGCGGGTGATGACCCCTGCGGACGCCATCAGCGCCGGAGCCAGCCGGCTGGTGATCGGCCGGCCGATCAGCGCCGCCGCCGATCCAGCTGCCGCCTTTGCGGCCTGCTGCGCCGAGCTGTCCATACTTGGCCTGTGATCACACGGGCCGAACCGATGCGACGGATCCTTGCCGCTCTGGTGGCCCTGCCGCTGCTGGTGCTGCTGCTCTGGCCCGGCCATGGGGCCTGGGCGGCGGCGCCAGCCTTCACGCTCCCGGCGCTTCCCTATGCCGCCAATGCCCTGGAGCCGGCGATCGATGCCACCACGATGACGATCCACCACGACCGTCATCACCAGGCCTACGTGGACAACCTCAACGCTGCCTTGGCCAGGGATCCGGCCCTGAGGGGCCTTGATCTCGAAGAGCTGCTGGCGCGGGCTTCTGGAGCCCCGGAGGCTGTGCGCAACAACGCCGGCGGCCACTGGAACCATTCGTTTTTCTGGGCCTCGCTCACCCGGCCCGGACAGGGAGGTGAGCCCAGCTCAGCCTTGCAAGAGGCCCTGGTCCGCGACTTCGGCTCGATCGAGCAGTTCCGTGCTGCCTTCCGGGCTGCGGGTCTGGCTCGCTTCGGCTCGGGCTGGGTGTGGCTGATCACTGATTCGGAGGGCAAGCTTCAGGTGGTCTCCACCCCAAACCAGGACAATCCCCTGATGGACCTGGCTCCGGTGGGCGGCACGCCCCTGCTGGCCAACGACGTCTGGGAGCACGCCTACTACCTCAAGTACCAGAACCGCCGCGCCGACTACCTCGACGCCTGGTGGTCCGTGGTCGATTGGTCGGTGGTGTCCGATCGCTATGCCACCCGCTAGCGCCTCCCCTTATCGCCGCCCACTGACCACCGATGCCCCGCGCAGGGATCCAGGCCGCCCAACCGGCTCTTCGCTTCATCCCGCCGGACTACAACCGCTGGGTGCACTGGCTCTGCCGGGCAGCTTTGCCATGGCTGTTGCGCTCCCGGGGTCTGGTGCACTTCGAGACCAGCGGCAGCGAGAGCCTCGCCACCCTGTTCGCCGAGGCCCAGAGCGGCCGCAGTCGCTTGCTGATTGCCTTCCGCCATCCCAGCACCACCGACCCGCTGGTGATGGCCCAGCTGCTCTGGCGGGAGGTTCCCCGGGCGGCCAGACGCCATGGGCTGAGCCTGAAGGCCCCGGTTCACAGCCAGTTTCTCTACGACCGCGGTATTCCCCTCTGGGCGGGGGATGCCGCTGGCTGGATCCTCTCCAAGCTGGGCGGCATCCCGATCCAGCGGGGCAAGCTCGACCGCCTCGCCCTCAAGACGGCCCGCGACCTCTTTGCCCACGGCTCCTTCCCCCTGGCGATCGCCCCGGAGGGGGCCACCAACAACCACGGCGAGCTGCTCAGTCCCCTTGAGCCCGGTCTGGCCCAGATGGCCTTCTGGTGTTGTGAGGATCTGGCGGCGGCTGGGCGCCACGAGCGGGTGCTGATCGTGCCGATCGGCCTTCAATACTTCTCGACCAGCGACGACTGGGGAGCGATCGATCGCCTGCTGGGGCGCCTGGAGGACCTGCTCGGCCCCTCCACCGCCACAGTGGCAGCAAGCTCAAGCGCCGTCTCCGAGCTGCCCGCCGACCCCGATCAGGCCCCAGAGCACCGCTACCAACGGCTGATTGCCCTCTCCGAGCAGCTGCTCACCCTGCTGGAGGGGTTCTATCAACTCCGTGACGATGGTCCAGCGGCTGATTTCTTCGAGCGGCTGAGCCGCCTGCGGGACCACGCCCTGGCCGTGGCTGAGGACCACTTCCAGCTCTCCCCCAGGGGCAGCGTCATTGAGCGCTGCCGCCGCATCGAGCAGGCGGCCTGGGCCTGCATCTACCGCGACGACCTGGACGAACTCTCTGAAGTGGAGCGCAGCCTGGCCGACTGGTCGGCGCAGGAAGCCGACATCCGGATGGGCCACATGCGCCTGGCGGAGCACTTCGCCACATTGAGCGGCTCCTACGTGGCCGAGAAGCCCAGCATCGACCGCTACGGAGAGGTGTTGATGATCCTGTGGCGGGCGGTCGCCTGGATCCGTGGCCGTGAGGAGGAGCGTCCGCCCGCTCTCGGCCCCTGGCGGGTGCGCATGGCGGTGGCGGAGCCCATTGATGTGCTCGAGCGCAGTGGTGCCTACCGCCGCGACCGCCGCGGGGCCGTGGAGCGGCTCACCACTGAGCTGCGCGAGCGGCTGGAGGCGGCGATCGGCTAAGGCAAGGCTGAGGCTCAGGCGGCGAGGCTGCCCTGGGGCACGAGCTCGGCGTAGAGCTGCTCAAGCTGCTCGATGTTCCTGGCCAGGGTGTAGCGCTCCAGGACCCGCTCCCGGGCGCGGCGGCCCAGCTCGGTGGTCAGCACCGGCTGGTCGCGCAGAACCGGAAGCAGCGTACGCAGCTGGGTGGTCACGCCCTGGGTGCTGATCACGATGCCGGCCCCTCCCTCCAGAACTTCGCCGTCGGCGCCGGCATCGGTGGCCACGCAGGCGGTGCCGCTGGCCATCGCCTCCAGCAGGGCCAGGGAGAGCCCCTCCACCAACGAGGGCAGCAGGAAGACATCCGCCGCCTGCAGCAGGGCTACCCGTTGCTGCAGGTTCGCTTCGTAGCCCCACCAGAGCACGTCGTGCTCGTCGGTGTTGCCCTGCAGGGCCTGACGCAGAGGGCCATCTCCGACGATCACCAGCAGGCAGCCAGCCGGCCGCACCAGCCGCCAGGCGCGCAGCAGTGCTTCCACGTTCTTCTCGGTGGCCAGCCGTCCCATGTAGAGGAAGAGGCGGCGCTGGCCCAGGCGGGCTCGAAGGCTGGCCAGTTCCCGTGAGGGTGCTGCCGGGTCGGGGGGGCACCACAGGCCGGGATCGACCCCGTTGGGGATCACCGCCAGCCGCTCCTCGCGCACCCCCAGCCGCGCCAGCACCTCGGCCTGCAGCTCGGAGAAGACGATCACCCGATCGAAACGAGCCAGGGTCGGGGCGTAGAGCTGGTAGGTGAGCTGCTGAGTTCCGGCGGTGATGTTGCGCAGGCCGGCATCAAAGGCGGGATGGAACGTCGCCACCAGCGGCACTCCCAGGTGCTGGCAGAGATCCGGCAGGCGGAAGTCCAGGGGGGAGAGGGTGAGGCTGGCGTGAACCAGGTCGGGGCGCAGGCGCTCCAATGATTCGCGCAGCTCCCGCTGGGCTCCCGGCGAGGGAATCGTGTACACCTGGGACTTCACCAGGTAGGGCAGCGTCACATCATCCGCCCCAGTCCTGGCGGGATCCGTTGGGACAGGGCTGCTGGGTTGGCTGCCCTCCACCTGTTGGCCCGTATCCCAGGAGCGCCCCAGGCCGGCGGCGGGGGTGTCGAAGTGGATGAAACTGACCTGATGGCCGTGTTGCCGGAGCCGCTCGGTGGTGGAGAGGCTGTAGGTGACGTTGCCGCAGAAGGGTGACTTCTTGCCCAGCCAGGCGATGTGGGCCAACGCTTCAGGCCTCGTCCTTGGGGAACGCTAGCAGCGCTGCCAGGGCTTCTCGATCAGTATCGCGATCATGGTGATCGCGGCCAGTCCCCACAGCACCGGCATCAGTCCATAGCGGCTCACCACCGCTCCAGCCAGCACCAGGGGCAGGCTGAGCGCCACGTTGATCAGGTTGTTCTGCAGGCCGAAGACCTTGCCGCGCATCGCTTCGGGAGTGTCGTCCTGGATGGTGGTCTGCGATGGGATCGCGACCAGCGCCGCGCCGATGCCGAGCAGGCCGCAGAGGCCGAGGGTGAGCCAAAGGCTTCCCCGTCCCTGGCCGAGCAGCACCAGACTGAAGGCAATCAGCGCCAGGCCGGTGGAGGCCATGCGTCGGCGGTTGAGGCCCTGGCCCAACTGGGCCACGCCGAGGGCGCCGCAGGCCATGCCCACGCCACTCATGGCCAGCAGGGTGCCGAAGCGGGTGGGGCCCAGCCCTTCGATGGCCGAAGCCAGGCTGATGGCCAGCACATAGAGGGCCGCCAGGATGCTGTACAGCAGCACAAGCTGCAACAGGGCCCGCCGCACGCTGACCCGTTCGCGCAGCACCTCGATGCCCTCGGCGATCTCATTCCAGACGCTGGTGCCCCGCTCCACCCGTTCCGGCTCCTCCATCCGGATCGTGCTGATGCACAGGGCCGCCAGCCCATAGCAGAGCGGCAGCAGCACGAATTCCCCGCCACTGATGCCGATCCCCCTGAGGCTCGAGCGCAGCAGCCGCAGCACCGGGTCACCGAGGGCGAAACCAACGATCGTGGCCCCCATGCTGGTGGCCTGATAGAGCGACATGGCCGCGAGCATGCGTGGTCTCGGGACCAGCAGAGGGATTGCCGCCTGCTCGGCGGGCGCGAAGAACTGGGTGAGCACCGACTCCAGGAAGGTCATGGCCACCAGGCCCCAGTAGCCCCAGCTCAGCCCCAGCAACTGGGGCCCGGGCAGCAGCGCCAGAGGGGCCAGCAGGGCGAGTCCGGCCCGCAGGCCGTTGGAGGCCACCATCACCTGGCGCTTGGGCCAGCGGTCGGCCCAGACACCGGCCACGGTGCCCAGCACCATCGCCGGCACGGTGTTGGCCACATAGATCCCCGTGGCCAGCAGGGTGATCATCTGGGCGCGGGTTTCCAGATCAAGCCGCAGGCTGGCCGCCGCCTCGGCCAGCACCATGTTGTTCTGGGGGGTGTCCGTGACCCAGTACTGGGCGATCAGGAACACCATCAGCACGATGTAGAACTTGTCGGCCAGCTGGGAGAAGATCTGCCCCAGCCAGAGCCTGCGGAAATCAGGGAGGGCCAGTACGGCCTGCAGCCCGTCGGTGCGTGAGCCGCTGCCCTCCGCAACGGCCGGGCGGGTCTCCTCGGAAGGGTCCGGAGGGGGCGTGGCGGTCGGCCGGGACAATCCGCTCCAGGTGTCAGTCGTTCGGCGGCAATGATGGCGCAGCGCCATGGTGTCCCTGAGCCTCGGCGCCGAAGCAGCCCTTCAGCAGGCGCAGGGCTTTCCCCCGGCGGCCGAGGTGCTCCTGGCACCACACCTGCACCAGCTCCAGCAGCCGCAGCCAGACCCAGGCCGGTCCCATCAGGGTGCCGTCGTGGCAGCGGGGGAGACCGGGCCGTGGCAGCCGTTGCAGCAGGGCCAGCTCGGAAGCGTTCAGCACCAGCATCGCCCCGGCCAGCGCGCCGATCACCAGCCCCTCACTGGGCAACAGGCTGCAACGCCAGTCGCGGTTGCCCAGGGGAGGGGCCAGGGGCTCGCCGCTGCGGGCACAGCGCTGGAGCGGCAGCCCGTAGCCCCCCAGCGCCAGAAGGTGCACGTGCCCCTGCACGGCGATGGCCAGCGCTTCGAGGTTGTCCTGGCGCTCGGACACCACCAACTCCAGGCGGCGCAGCTGCAGGGTGAGGTCGCCGAGGGCTCCGGCCACCCCATCCCCGTCGGGCACCAGGCGCAGGCAGAGCTCCGCCAGCGACTGGGCGGCGGCGAGGGTTTCCAGGCGCTGCCCCAGCTGCCCGAAGCTGTGGATGACCCGAAGCTGGCGCACCCGACGCAGGCCGCGGCCACCGCCGACCTGGAGCCGCAACTGGGACAGGGGCACCGCCGCCGCCAGGCTGCTGCGGGGGCGCCGGGCCCCCGGCACCGCCAGGCGGCTGAGGCCACCGTCTTCGCTGAGCAGGGTGAGCAGCCGGTCGTGCTCCCCGAGGGGGCCGCATTTCAGCGAGAGACCCTCCAGCGATTCCTCGGGCATCAGGCCGGGGCGCGCAGGGCCTCAATCAGGGCCACGCCGCGGCTGGTCCCAAGGCGTGTGGCACCGGCGGCCACCAGATCCAGGGCCTGCTCCAGCTCGGCAATGCCACCGGAAGCCTTGATCCCCGCCCGCCCCCGGGCCAGCTCGCGCAGGTGGGCCACCTGCTCCGGCGTCACGGGTGGTCCGAAGCCACTGCCGGTCTTGAGATAAGCGGCTCCCGCATCGATCGAGGCCTCCACCAGCAGCTCCAGGGCGGCGGGATCCAGCCGGCCCACCTCCTGGATCACCTTCACCGGCAGGCCGAGTTCCACGATCGACCCCAGCTCCTGGTAGATCGAGCTGCCATCGCCATCGGCGAGGGCGCCGAAATCGGGCACCACATCGAGTTCGTCGGCGCCCGCGCTGGCGGCGGCCTCCGCTTCCGCCAGTTTGATCGAGGCCGGCACCGCGCCGAAGGGGAAGGCCACCACAGCCACCAGCTTGACGGCACCAGGAGCCCCGAGACGTTCGCGGGCGGCAGCCACCCAGCGGGAGGAGATGCACACTGCTGCAAAGCCGTAGTGCCGCGCCTGATCACAGGCCTGATGCACGCTCTCGAGGCCCCGGTGGGGATCAAGGAGGGCATGTTCAATCAGTGGGGCCAGATCGGGCAGGGGCGCCCTGAGCCTTGAATCACGCATCACCGGGGCTGGGAGGATTCAGGACGGGTCAGGATTCCTTCGGCTGGATCACACCGAATCCACCATGGTTGCGGCGATACACCACCTGGAGACCACCACTGGATTCCTCACGGAACACATAGAAATCGTGGTCGATCAGCTCCAGCTGGTGCAGGGCCTGATCCAGGCTCATCGCAGGCATCGAGAAGTACTTGCGGCGCACGGCCGGGACCGGCAGGGCCGGCTCCCGGTCGCCGATCAGATCATTGGGAAGAACTCCTTCCAGGCTGGGCTGTTCGGTATCGTCGCCTACGTTTGCTGGGGATCCGGCTCCGTGATGATTGCTGAGGCGATCCTTGTAGCGGCGCAGCTGACGGCTCAGCTTGCCCGCCACCATGTCGATGCTGGCGTAAAGGTTCTCACTGCGTTCCTGGGCACGAATCACCACTCCATTGGCAAAGACCGTGACCTCAGCGGTCTGTTGAGCCACCCTGGGGTTGCGCGCCACGGAGAGATGAACATCGGCTTCTTTGACCAACCCTTCGTAGTGATTGATGGCCCGGCCGAGCTTCGCTTCCGTGTAATCGCGGATCGCCGGTGTGACATCGAGATTGCGGCCGTGAATCAACAGCTTCATCGAGCAGTCCCTTCGCTTGTCGTTCCGATCCAACTGTAGGAAGCCGTTCGCGCATGACTCCGGCCCTCGACGCAATCCTTGTTGAACCACCTCTGCCCGTGCCCTTTGACCAGGCCTGGGCCTGGCAGCGGGAACTGCAGGGGCGGCTGCTGCGCGACCCCGATGGCCCCGAAGCCCTGCTGCTGCTGCAGCACACCCCCTGCTACACCCTGGGCCGCGGCGCCAGCGAGCGGTTCCTGCGCTTCGATCCCGCCGACCCCCCAGCCCCCCTCTTCCGCATCGACCGCGGCGGGGAGGTGACCCACCACCTCCCCGGCCAGCTGGTGGCCTACCCGGTGCTGGCTCTGCAGCGCCACGGCGGCGATCTCCATCTCTATCTGCGCGATCTGGAGGCGGCAGTGCTGGAGGTGCTGGCGGTCCTCGGGCTCAGGGGAGAGCAGCTGGAGGGCCTGACCGGTGTCTGGCTGGAGGGGCGCAAGGTGGCGGCGATCGGCGTGGGTGCCCGCCGCTGGATCAGCCAGCACGGCCTGGCCCTCAACGTGTCCTGCCCGCTGGAGGGCTTCAGCGCCATCGTCCCCTGCGGATTGAAGGGTCATGGGGTGACGCGCCTCAGCGACTGGTGCCCAGGGCTGACCACCGCCACGGTTCAGACCCTGCTGCGCCAGGCCCTGGCACGGCGGTTCGGGTTGGGGCTCCGGCCACCGAAGCCCACGGAACTGCCCTGGCGGTGATAAGCCTGGGCCACGCTCAGGACGGGACCATGGACGGCAAAGCCTCGATCCTCTGGTCGGGGGACCGGCTTGATGAGCAGGCCCTGGCCCAGCGCGACGACTGGCGTGGGCTCCAGGGGCTGGAGGGTCTCTGGCCGATCCTCGCCCAGCGCCATGGGGAGGCGATCGCCCTCGATGCTCCCCACGCCCATCCGCCGGAGCAGCTCTCCTACCGCGAGCTCGACGACCGCATCCAGCGGGCGTCAGCGGCCTTCGCGAGCCTTGGCCTGGGGGAGGGGGAGGTGGTGGCCCTGTTCGCCGAAAACAGCCCCCGCTGGCTCGTGGCGGATCAGGGGATCATGCGCTGCGGCGCAGCGGATGCCGTGCGCGGCAGCGGCGCTCCCCTGGAGGAGCTCCGCTACATCCTCGACGACTCCGGGGCCGTGGGGTTGGTGGTGGAGTCCGCGGCCCTGCTGGAGCGCCTGGCCCAGGAGCCGGGCGCCCTGGGGGGGCTGCGCTTCGTGGTGGTGCTTGAGGATCGAGCCCCTTCCGGCAACGGCACCCCCCCGTCCCCTGTGCCGAGACAGCTGAGCTGGGAGGCCTTCGAGGCCCTTGGCTGCAGCCAGGACGCCGCCGCGCCGCCTCTGCCGAGCGGCGGGCCAGAACGCCTGGCCACCTTGCTCTACACCTCAGGCACCACGGGCCGTCCCAAAGGCGTCCCCCTCAGTCAGGCGAATCTGCTGCACCAGTTGCGCACCCTGGGGGTGGCCGTGGCTCCCCGGCCGGCCGATCGGGTGCTGAGCGTGCTGCCGATCTGGCATGCCTACGAGCGCACCGCCGAATACTTCCTGCTCTCCTGCGGCTGCCGCCAGAGCTACACCACCCTGAAACATCTGCGCCCTGATCTGCAGCGGGTGAGGCCCCAGTACATGATCAGTGTGCCGAGGCTGTGGGAGGCCCTGCTGGCCGGCTTCGAGGATGCCCTCGAGGCCATGCCCCCCTCCCGTCAGGGACTGATCCGACAGGCCCTGCGGCTGAGCCGCTGGCATGGCCAGTCGCGCCGTCGTGCCCTTGATCTCACCCTGGAGTCCGAATCGCTGCCGGGTCGGCTGGCCGCAGGCCTGGGCTGGCTGCTGAGCTGGCCGGGCCACGGCCTGGCCTCCGTCCTGCTCTGGCCCAAGGTGCGCCAGCAGCTCTCGGGTGGGGCCCTGCGCACGGCCATCAGCGGCGGAGGCGCCCTGGCCCTGCATGTGGATGGCTTCTTCGAAGCGATCGGCATCGAGCTGCTGGTGGGCTACGGCCTCACCGAAACCAGCCCGGTGCTGGCCTGCCGCCGCCCCTGGCGAAACCGGCGCGGCAGTGCGGGTCAGCCCCTGCCGGAAACGGAACTTCGCATCGTCGATCCCGACAGCGGTGCAGCGCTGGGCTGGCGCCAGCGGGGCCGGGTGCTGGCCCGCGGTCCCCAGGTGATGGCCGGCTACTTCGGCAAGCCCGAGGCCACCGCTGCGGTGCTGGATGCCGCCGGCTGGTTTGACACGGGCGATCTCGGCCATCTTCTGGCCGATGGAACCCTGGTGCTCACCGGCCGGGCCAAGGACACGATCGTGCTCAGCAGTGGCGAGAACATCGAACCGGGACCCCTGGAGGAGGCCCTGGTGGCCCATCCGCTGGTGGAGCAGGTGATGCTGGTTGGTCAGGACCGCCGCCAGCTCGCCGCCCTGGTGGTGCCCCGCCCGGAACCCCTGGCCGCCTTCGCCAGGGCCCGGGAGCTGCCCGTCCCCGGGACCACCGCTGATCCGGCCGACCGGGCCCTGCTCAAGGCTCTCAGTGGCGAATTCAACCGGCTGCTGGCGGCCAGGCCGGGGTCGCGGCCCGACGAACGCCTGGCCGGGGTGGCCCTGGTGGAGCCCTTTTCGATCGAAAATGGACTGCTCACCCAGACCCTCAAGCAGCGCCGTGATCGCATCACCGTGCGTGACGAGGCGGCGATCGAGGGGATCTACCAGGCCTGAGCTCTCTCGGTGCCCTCGGTTGACCGCTGGACGCCGGGCTGAGAGCCTGGTCATTGCGATCCCTCTCCCATGACTGAAGGCCATACCCTCACGATCAAGCGCACGATCACGGTGCGGGCCGTGGTCACCCCCCGCTGGAAGGAGGACGCCGAGCGGGAGCTGAGTGCCGCGGTCAGCAACAGTGACCAGCAGCTGTCCCAGCTGGAGCAGGAGGGGCAGCAGCTGGTGGATGAGATCCGCCGTCAGAGCCTCAACCCGCTCGATCCCCGCGTGCAGGAGCAGGTGGCCTCGGTCCAGCAGCAGGTGGCGGCCAAGCGGGCCGAGTTCGAGGAGCAGAAGCGCACCCTGATCGAGCAGCAGCGTCAGGTACGCGATCTCGAGTTCGATCAGATCGTCGACCAGGGCCAGATCGAGGGCACCTGCAAGATCAAGGTGGGCGACAACCTGGTGGAGAAACTGCAGGTGGCCGTACTGGTGCGCGACGGCGTGGTGGAGGCGATCGAGGGGGGCTGAGCTTCCGGCTCGGCGCTTGGAGGGGTCGCACGTAAAATCCTGACGCAGCCTGCATTGGGATCAGGACTTTGGCGACCCACGAAATCTTCATGCCCGCCCTGAGCTCCACGATGACGGAGGGCAAGATCGTGGAGTGGCTGAAGAAGCCCGGCGATCGCGTCGAGAGGGGCGAGTCGGTGCTGGTGGTGGAGTCCGACAAGGCCGATATGGACGTGGAGGCCTTCCAGGAGGGCTTTCTCGCCTCGGTGTTGCTGCCCTCCGGCGGCACGGCCCCGGTGGGTGAAACGATCGGCCTGATCGTTGAAACCGAGGCGGAGATCGCGGCGGTCCAGGCTTCGGCGCCGGCAGCACCGGCGGCGGCCCCGGTTGCACCAGCACCAGCTGAGGCTCCAGCGTCTGTGGCGGCCGCTGTCCCGCCGCCGGCAGCACCGGCGGCTCCCGTGCCTGCTCCTGTGGCAGTTCCTTCATCAGCGCCCGTGGCCATGGCCACCGGCGGGCGGCTGGTGGCCACTCCACGAGCCCGCAAGCTCGCCGGTCAGCTCGGTGTTGCTCTTGAAAGCCTGCGAGGCAGTGGCCCCCATGGCCGCATCCAGGCCGAAGACGTCGAGCGGGCAGCCGGCCAGGCCGCCAGCCTGCCCCGCGTGGCGGAGGGCACAGCCCCTGCGGTCACGTCAGCGCCTGCCGCCGCCGCATCGGCCAACGGCTCAGCGGCACCGGCCCCCGTCGGCCAGGCCTTCGGCAACCCCGGCGACACGGTGGCCTTCAACACCCTGCAGGCGGCGGTCAACCGCAACATGGTGGCCAGCCTGGCGGTGCCCTGCTTCCACGTGGGCTACACGATCACCACCGACCGGCTCGATGCGTTCGCCAAGTCGGTGAAGAGCAAGGGCGTCACCATGACGGCTCTGATCGCCAAGGCGGTGGGTGTGGTGCTCGCCCGCCACCCCCAGGTCAATGCGTCCTTCAGCGAAGGCGGCATGGTTTATCCCCCCGCCATCAATGTGGCCGTGGCAGTGGCCATGGACGACGGTGGTCTGATCACGCCGGTGCTGGCCGCGGCCGATCGCACTGATCTGTACAGCCTCTCGCGCTCCTGGGCCGATCTGGTGGCCCGCTCCCGCTCCAAACAGCTGAAGCCCGAGGAGTACAGCACCGGCACCTTCACCCTCTCCAACCTGGGCATGTTCGGCGTCGACCGCTTCGACGCGATCCTGCCGCCGGGTACCGGAGCGATCCTGGCGGTGGCGGCCTCCCGTCCCGCCGTGGTGGCCGGCAAGGACGGCTCGATCGCCGTCAAACGCCAGATGCAGGTGAACCTCACGGCCGATCACCGGGTCATCTACGGCACCCATGCCGCTGCTTTCCTCAAGGACCTGGCCCAGCTGATCGAGACGGCCCCGGAAAGCCTGGCCCTCTGAGTTCTGTTGTTTCTGTTGTTTCCTCGGCCCGAGCGGGCCCTGCAGCCCTGAGCTACCCGTCCACCGATCTGCGGCTCTCCAGCTACGACTACGACCTGCCGCCGTCGTTCATCGCCCAGACGCCCGCCGAGCCCCGCCACAGTGCCCGCCTGCTGGCTCTGGGCCCAGCCGGCGCGGCTGCCGGCTCAGACCCAGAGCAGGTCAGGCACCTCAGGGTCTGGGATCTGCAGGGGGAACTGCGCCCGGGTGATCTGCTGGTGGTCAACGACACTCGGGTGCTCAAGGCCCGGCTGCAGGCCCGCCGCGCCAGCGGTGGTGCCGTGGAGTTGCTGGTGCTGCAGCCTTATGACAGTGCCGCCCCCAGGGAGGCGGCTGTGGCTTCCAGCGACAGCTGCTGGATCTGCCTGGTGCGTCCCGGCAAGCGGGTGCGGCCTGGCGAGGTGCTTCAGCTCGAGGCCGCCGGTCAGCCGCCCCTGCCCTTGGAGGTGGTGGCCCTCGATGAGGCCAGCGGCGGGCGGGTGATCCGTTTCCCCCCCGGCTGCATCGATGCCTCCTCGATCGAGGCCCTGTTGCAGCGTTACGGGGCGATGCCGCTGCCCCCCTACATCCAGCATCCGGATCCTGAGCAGGAGAGCCGCTACCAGACCCGCTATGCCGCCAGGCCCGGAGCGGTGGCTGCCCCGACGGCGGGCCTGCATCTGAGCGATGAACTGCTGGAGGCGATCCGCGCCAGGGGCGTGGCCATCGCCACCGCCACGCTGCACGTGGGCATCGGCACCTTTCGCCCCCTGGAGGAGGAGGATCTCTCCAGCCTGGATCTGCACAGCGAGTGGGTGGAGATCAGTCAGGAGCTGGTGGATTCGGTGGCCGCCTGCCGGCGGCGGGGTGGGCGGGTGATCGCGATCGGCACCACCAGCGTCCGCAGCCTGGAGGGGGTGGCGGCGCTCCATGGCGGCAGCCTGGTGCCATTTCGCGGACCCGTGAATCTGGTGATCCAGCCGGGATTCCGCTTTCAGCTGGTGCAGGGACTGCTCACCAATTTCCACCTGCCGCGCAGTTCGCTGCTGCTGCTGGTGAGTGCCCTGATCGGTCGGCCGCGTCTGCTGGATCTCTATGAGGAGGCCAAGAGCCAGGGCTATCGCTTCTTCTCCTATGGCGATGCCATGTGGATCGCGCCGGAGGCGGTGCTGGAGGCGGCGCGCCCCTGAGAGGGCGGCCGCCTGGCTTGGGAGGGATGGCCCCAAAAGGGCCGGAGACGATCAGGCGGCGGCCAGGTTGGCGGCCACGAAGTCCCAGTTCACCAGCTTCTCCAGGAAGGTGGTCATGTAATCCGGGCGCTTGTTCTGGTAATCGAGGTAGTAGGCGTGCTCCCAAACATCCATCGTGAGGAGAGCCTTCTGACCGTGGGCCAGGGGCAGATCCGCGTTGGCGGTCTTGGTGATCTTGAGCGTCCCGCCATCGAGGATCAGCCAGGCCCAGCCACTACCGAACTGGGTGGCGCCGGCAGTCTTGAACTGCTCCACGAAGGCTTCGAAGCTACCGAAATCGGCGTTGATCTTCTCGGCAAGGGCACCGCTGGGCTGGCCGCCGCCCCCGGGCTTCATGCACTGCCAGTAGAAGCTGTGGTTCCACACCTGGGCAGCGTTGTTGAACACTCCGGCCTTGGAGGCATCACCCGCCACGCTGGTGATCACGTCCTCAAGGCTCTTGCCGTCGAGATCGGTGCCGTCCAGAAGTTTGTTGAGGTTGGCGACGTAGGCGGCGTGGTGCTTGCCGTGGTGAAACTCGAGGGTGGTCTGAGAGATATGGGGCTCGAGCGCGTTGATGTCGTAAGGGAGAGCGGGCAGCGTGTGAGCCATGAACAGTGCAACGAAGGGTGGTAACGGGCGGAGCCCATGGGGGACCGCCGGTCAAGGTCATGGAACGGGGCACAGGCTGCATCCCGGCGGCACGTCGAGAAAAGGCGAGCCAGGTCTGTCACCAATGTGACCATGAGCTGCTTGACCGGCAATCCACCGGTAAGGTCATCCTAACGAGGTGCGCCCAGGCCCAGCCGCAGGAAGCAGGTCAGCCCCCGACCCCAAGCAGTTCTACCTCGAAGGTGAGGGTGGCGTTGGGGGGAATGACGCCGCCGGCACCCCGCTCGCCATAGGCCAGATCAGGGGGAATCACCAGCTTGCGCTTTCCACCCACCTTCATGCCGGCCACGCCTTCATCCCAGCCCTTGATCACCCGACCGGCGCCGAGGGGGAAGGAGAAGGGGCCACGGCCATAGCTGCTGTCGAATTCTTTGCCGCTGGCGAGGGTGCCGCGGTAGTTGACCTGAACCGGCTGGCCGCTCACGGCTTCGGCTCCCTCGCCCACCACCAGGTCGGTGATGCGCAGGCCACTGGGGGTCACCACTTCCTTGGCAGCGACCAATTCGCCACCCAGCCCGGCAGCGCCGCTCTGGGCAACAGAAGCGTCGGCAAGGGCGCCGGGATCGTTAGGACTGTCGGAAGCCATGGTGAACAGCGAAGGATTCGGATCGTCGGGGTCCAGCTCGATCCGGCCGCTGCGGGCGGCAGGGGCCTGCTTGGTGGCCGTGCCGGTCGCAGCCACGGCAACGGAGCCTAGGGAGGCGGAGTTGACTGCCCCGTCGCCGCTGGCCTCCACCGTGCTCGGGGAGATCAGCTGACTGGCCACGGCCAGCAGCAGGCAGGCGACGCAGACGCCGGTGCTGATCAGGATGTCACGCATGGGTCGGGGGATGGCGGCGGGGCTCGATGGAGCTGATTGGGATTCTGCCAGCGCCGGGGATGATGCCCCTGGGACCCGTCAGTCGGGCACTTCGGCCGCTTCCCGCCGGCTGCGCAGCAGTTGCTCCAGCCGGTCGATGCGGCCTCGCAGCTCGTCCACCTCTCGCTGGCGGGCCAGCCCGAGGTCTTGAAGGAAATGATCGATGTTGCGCTCCATGGTGCGCTCGGCCTGCTTTTCAAGCTCGGGGTTCTCGCCCCGCAGGGAGCGCATCACGTCGTCAACGAGCACCGAAGCTTCGCCGGGATCCAGGCGGCCGCTTGTCACCCAGGCCTGGGTGACGTTGCGCAGACGGTCGGCCACCAGGGAACTGGTGCCCAGTCCACGCAGGATCAGTTGCTGGAGCAGATTGTCCCGGTCCATGGCGGCAAGCGCTGACCATCTGATGATGTCGTTGCATGCCGGCGCAGGCCATGGGAGATGACCGGCGCCTGAGGGTGATCACCGCCCTTGCCGGCGCCCTTGCCGGGCTCTCCCTGGCACCCCTGGGTCTGCCCCCGTTGCTCTGGCTGGCTCTGGTTCCCCTCTGGGGCTCTTCCCCCGCTGGCGCTGGCCTCTGGGGGGCCGCAGCGGTGCTGGTCAGTCACCGCTGGCTGCTCTGGCTTCACCCCCTCGACTGGATCGGCGTTCCCGGGCCCCTGAGCCTGCCGATCTGCCTGGCGATCTGGCTGGCCTGCGGCCTGGCCGGGGGGGTGCTGGTGGCGAGCTGGGGCTGGCTTGTGCGCCGCCTCGACCCACGCCGGCTCGCCACGGCGTTGCTGGCCTCGGGGCTCTGGGGTCTGGCGGAAGTGCTGCTGGCTGCTGGTCCCCTGTTCTGGATCGGCCTGGGAGTCTCCCCCCTGCCCGCGGACCGCCCCCTGGCCGGGCTGGCGGCTGTGGGGGGATCCGGCCTGGTGGCCGCCGTTCAACTGTTGATCGGCTGGTTCTGCTGGCGCACCCTGGTGGCGCCAGCGCCCAGCCGCCCAGGCTGGGCGCTGGGCCTGGCCGCTCTGCTGTTGTTCAGCCATGGCCTCGGCTGGAGCCAGCTGCGGGCTGACCGGGCAGAGCGTGGAGAGGTCTTCCGGGTCCTGGTGCTGCAGCCGGCGCTGCCCACGCGGGAGAAGTTCGAACCCGATCGCCAACGGGACCTGCTGCTGCAGATCGCCAGGGCCCGCCAGCAGGCGGCCACCCTGGGGGTGCCCCTGCTGCTGCCGGAAGGAACGCTGGTGCTGGGGCAGGCCATGCCCGAGGCCGAGGCGGAAGTGCTCAGCGGTGGCTTCCGCCTCGAGGGGGAGGAGTTGCGCAGCAGTGTCCTGCGATTCGCGCCCAGTGCAAGTGAGGCCTCAGGTTGGGTCGACAAGGCGCGTGTGGTGCCCCTGGGCGAATGGGTGCCTCTGGCTCGCCTCTGGCGCTGGGGTGGACTGTCTGCGGTGGGCGGTGTGGAGCCTGGCCCGCCCTCGCGGCTGCTGAGGCGCAGCGGCGCTGATCCGGCGGTAGCGATCTGCTACGAGCTGGCCAATGGTGAGGGGCTGCGCGAGGCCACCGTGGCGGGGGCCGGCTGGTTGCTGGCCAGTGCCAATCTCGATCCCTATCCAGCCCTGCTGCGTGATCAGTTCACGGCCCTGGCCCAGCTGCGCGCGATTGAGGTGGGCCGCTGGTTGGTGAGCACCGCCAATACGGGCCCCAGCCTGGTGATCGACGGCCGGGGGGTGGTTCGCGCTGCCTTGCCGCCGGGGCATCCGGAGCTGGGGGTGTTCGAACTGGAGCGTCTGAAGCGGTCCACGACCTATCAAATCTGGCGTGAAGCACCCTTGATCCTGATGATTCTGCTGGGGGGAGCCGGTTGGTTCTGGTTTCAGCGCCCTCGCCTCAGCCATTCCCATTGAACGGATCGGAAGGGACTAGCCAATGCAGTGAGGATCCTGCAACTTCCTGGCCATGACTCAACTGATCGGGATCAGGATGTCCTGACCGGGAATGTGCGATGACCAGGATCTTCGCTGGATCTGAACTGGTCTGGTCAGGTTGCTTTGTCCGCCCACCTCGACCAACCCACGCCATTCAGTATGTTGGCAGTGATGTTCTCAACGAATGCCATGTTGACGGGTGCCGATCTGCTCGCCAAGGTCAAGGAGCTTGGCGAGGTAAGCAAATCCGAGCTGGTGCGCTCTGCCGGCTATGTCAGTACCAAGAAGGACGGCAGTGAACGATTGAACTTCACGGCGTTCTACGAGGCTCTGCTTGAGGCCAAGGGCGTCAACCTCGGCTCCACCGGTGGCGGACAGGCCGCCGGTAAAGGTGGCCGCAAACTCAGCTACATCGCCACCGTTCAAGGCAACGGCAACTTGCTGGTGGGCAAGGCCTACACGGCTCTGCTCGACCTCAAGCCCGGGGATGAGTTCGAGCTGAAGATCGGCCGAAAGCAAATCCGCCTAGTGCCCGTCGGCGCTGAAGACGAAGGGGAGGAGTGATTCTTTCTCCGCCTGCTTGAAGCCACTGGGCGCCCGGCCTGACGGCCCGGGAGCCCAACAAAAAACCCCGCCGAAGCGGGGTTGATCAATGGGCCAAAGTCAGGTGAAGCTGAGCTGAAGCCCTGGCCAGAACTCAGTAGCGGCTGCGACCGCCGCCTCCTCCGTAGCCACCACCGCCGCCGCCGTAGCCGCCGCCACCGCCGCGATTGCCACCACCACCACCACCACCGCCACCGCGGGGCTCGGCTTTGTTGACCCGGATCATCCGGTTCATCCATTCGACGTTCTGAAGATCGTCGATGGCCTTCTGCTCTTCGGCATCGTTCGCGAGTTCCACGAAAGCGAAACCGCGCTTGCGTCCAGTTTCCCTGTCAAGGGGCAGGCTGCACTGGCGGACTTCTCCGTACTGACTGAAAAGGTCACGGAGATCCTCTTGCTCGGCATCGAACGAGAGGTTGCCTACGTAGATTGTCATGTAACTTTAAATAACTTGAACCGATCTGTCGACGGCTGGAAGTGTTGCTCTCACCAGTGATCGAAAAATCAACCCTCACTCTACACAGGCCCCCGGCCCCAGGTTTCCCACCCACCCCCTTGGTGCCATGGCCATGACTCCCCGCGACCAATTGCTCGAAGGGTTGCGCAATCCCGCTGCCCTCGGCGATCAGCGGATCCGCTCCCTGATCGAAACCCTTGAGCGGGAGTTCCCCGCTGATCTCCTGCGACGGCCGGAGCCTTTGGAGGGGGTCTGGGAGTTGCGCTGGAGCAGCAGCCGGGCTCCTTACCTGCGGGTGGCCCCATGGATCGAGAACCTTCAGGTGCTTGCTCCGGCCCGTGGCCGGGCCATGAACCTGCTGCGCCCCAGTGGTGCCTTCTCGGGCCTGGGCGGCATCGCCGTGCTGGCGCGGATCGCGATTCAGGGGCCCCAGCGCGTCTCGGTGACTTTCGAGCGCGGAGGCTGGATCGGCCCGGCCCTGGGATCGGCGCAGTTGCGTCTGATGCGGCGGGTGAGCCAGAGCTACCCGGCCTGGCTGGACATCACCGTTCTGGATCAGGAGTTGCGGGTCTGCCGGGGGCAGACCGGGACCCTCTTCGTTCTGCGGAGGCGAGAGGAGCTGCGCTGCGACGACCTTCTCGCCCTGGCCGAACCTGTGCCACAACTCTGACCCGAGCGGGTGCAGCGGTTGGCGCCGCTTGGCTGCCCATGGCACCGTGATGGCATGGATCGGTTTTCCGACTTGCCTCCCGAAGTCGTTCTGATGGAACCGCACCGCTTCGAGGACGTCCTGCAGGCGGTTCAGGCGGTGCGTGAGCGCAAGACCGTGGTGCTCAACTTCGGCTCGATGCCACCGGAAGAGGCCCAGCGCTCGGCGGATTTCGTCTCCGGTGGTGTGTTCGCCCTCGATGGGCACCAGGAACGTCTCGGGGAGATGGTCTTCCTCTTCGCCCCCTTCGGTGTGGACGTGAGCCGGGACCCCGGCAGCAGTGCCGAGCCGTGAGCTGGAGGCCTGAGCCGCTGAGGATCCGCAGCACGGCCGCATCAGCCCTTGGTCGCCTCTTAACAATGCTCAAAGATTTGTGTTACGCTTCGCAAAGCACATCGCACTCCATCCATGACTGACTCCACCACCCGCTTCGGTTTCGTCGCTTTCGCTGAAACCTGGAATGGCCGCCTTGCCATGCTCGGCTTCGTGATCGGCCTGGCCACCGAGCTCCTCACCGGTCAGGGCATCCTCAGCCAGATCGGTCTGGGCTGATCGCCGTCTCCACGAGCGACATGTTCCCCGTCATGACGGGTTCAGCTCCGGCCATGACCAGAACTCTGGCGTTCACCTTCAGTCTTGCTCCTCCCCAGCCGGGGGAGGAGCAAGACTGCTGGCAGCAGGTGATTGCTGATCATCAGGCATCCCTGAATGAAGCCCGTGCTCTGCGTATCCTCCGCTGCCCCCAAGGATGGACCGGCAGCCTGGATGACCTTGTTCAGGACGGTCGGGCCACTGCTTCATGCGAAGACCCCTTCGCCGATTCTTCCACGGTCGGCTCGACGCGGGAGCGCTTGATCTGCGATGCCGTCATTCCCCGTTTTGATGCCGCTCACCTCTGGTTGCAAGTGCATCTGCTCGACTGTGGCAACGGTGATCCGGCCACCGACCACCCACTTCGCTGCCAATGGCTCGATGCAGTCCCGCTGCAGCAGCTGAGCAATGAAACCTGTTGGTTCTATCCAACTGAGGATGGCCATTACCTTGCGTCAGAACGATCCTGCTCGGTTCGTCTCGGTGTAGGCGTACTGGCGGAGGGCTTGCCGATCTCCCAGACTTGGTCCTACGACCGGGGTGATCTGCGTCTGCTCTGGTCGTTGATGGCCGATGACGAGGATCTCAGTTGCGTGGGGCTGACCTACCAGCGCCGTCGCATCGAATTTCCTCGACAGGCAGAGATTCCAGCCGCCAGTGCCACCTGGTCGTCCTTCCGGGTGGATTGCATCGCCGATCCATCCTTCCAGCGCCTCTCGACGATTTCAACCTACAGCTGACGGCTCCCTCACCCCTGGCTGAAGCAACATCACACCCGTGAACTCCACGCTGCGCAGGGTTGGATTGGCTCCTGTGCTGAGGTCAGCGAAAGACTCAGCCACTCGAAAATCGGGCTGATCGAAAGCCCGCAGGAAGATCCACGATCGTGGCGAGTCAGGCCGTTGGTGTGCGATCACGTCGAACCACTGACTTGCGATACGATTTCGGCGACTGTTGCTTGTTCGGTAATGATTGTGATCAAGGTCGCAAACTCTTCTTCGGTGGTGGCCTCGCGTATCGGTCGCTTTCTTGCTGATCTCACTCCCAGTGGCTTCGATCAGAACAAAGTGGAAGATGAATTAATGAAACAGTTGGTGGAACAGCTTGCGGCCCAGGGCATTCAAGGCGAGGTGGCAGCTGTGCGAGGAATGGATCTGCATAACAAGGACTTCAAGATTGAGCAGCGTATCCAGGTGCGTCGGCATCAGTTTTTTTAGATCTGGGACAGCATGGTCCTGTGTGGCGCTGCTGCAGCTGGCCGCCGATGCGCCTCAGGCCGATTGAGCATGGGGTTTGATCCGCGCAGCTGGGCTCGAGTGCCGGCTCGGGGAGCCCAGGTCACCGCCAACATCGACGCGCTGCTCGCCGAGAACGAAGCGCTGAGACGGGAAGTGGCTCATCTCCGCGGGCAGCTGTTCCGCCGGCAGTCCCCTGGACCTGCTTGCAGGGGGGATGTCAGTGCCGAGTGGGTGCAGGTCTGGGGTGAGGCGCTCGCCAGTCATCCCCGCTGGCGTGAGCTGCGGGTGGGGGCCTCGGCGCGGGTGGGGGAGAGGCTGGTCTTCAGCGGCCTGCGTGGCCTGCTCGAGCACTTGCGCGGCCAGTGGAGTGATCCGCGTGCCCAGCTGGAGGAGGAGCTGGATCGCCGCCTGCCAGGTCTCGGCAGCTCCCTGCGGCAGGCCATGCGCGGCCCGCAGACCAAGGCTCGCCTGGCGGTAAGGCTCGCCTTCGCCATCTATGGCGTGCGGGCGCCTGAATGGCTCTCGGAATCGCCTTTGCGTGTGGTCGACGACCTGCTGGAGCGGATCGCCGCCCTTGAACAGGAGGACGCCCGGCCGGCCCCGGCCGAGGACAGCAGCGATCCTGAGCGGGCCGCCGCCTTCGCGCTGCTCGGTCTGCGCAGGGGTGCCTCGCGCGAAGCCATCAAGCGGGCGCACCGCCGCCTGGTGAAGGCCCACCATCCCGACCAGGGTGGATCCGTTGACGACTTTCGCCGCATCCATGCGGCCTACCAGCTGCTGATGGCCTGAGACCAGCTCCGATCCCCCATACGATCCCTCCATCAGCCGATCCCTGTCCCGTTGCACCATGGCCACCCACCTGATCACCGGCGCCAACCGTGGCATCGGCGCTGAGTATTGCCGACAGCTGCGGGCCCGCGGGGAGGAGGTGGTGGCGGTCTGCCGCACCGCTTCACCGGAGCTGGAGGCGCTGGGGGTGCGCGTCGAAGCCGGTGTGGACATCACCTCCGAGGCCGCGATCGATTCCCTGGTGGAGCGGCTGGGAGATCTGGCGATCGACGGGTTGATTCACAACGCCGGTGTGTATGAATCCACGAGCCTGGAGACGCTGGATCCCCAGAGCCTGCGCCGCCAGTTCGAGGTGAATGCCATCGCCCCCCTGCAGCTCACCCGAGCCCTGCTGAATCATCTGCATCCCGGCTCCAAGGTGAGCCTGATGACCAGCCGGATGGGCTCGATCGCGGATAACAGCTCCGGGGGCTCCTACGGCTACCGGATGTCGAAGGTGGCGCTCTGCATGGCCGGCAAATCGTTGGCAGTCGATCTCAAACCGCGGGGCATCGCCGTGGCCATCCTTCACCCCGGCCTGGTGAGCACCCGCATGACGGGCTTCACGGCCAACGGCATCACACCAGAGCAGTCGGTGCGGGGCCTGCTGGAGCGCATCGACGCCCTCAGCCTGGAGACTTCCGGCACCTTCTGGCATGCCAACGGTGAGGTGTTGCCCTGGTGATCCGATGAAGCTCCGCTCGCTGGCTGGTTCGATCACTGGCCTGATCCTCTCGATCGGCGGATTCGGGGGATGGCTCCTCGGCTTCAGTGCTGAAGTCAGGGCGGATGTGATCCTGCATGCCTTCGATTGGTCGTATGCAGACATAGCCGAGCAGGCCGAGGCGATCGCGGCACTCGGGTACAAGGCGGTGCTGGTGACACCTCCGTTGAAATCCCCGAAATCAGAACGTTGCGAGTGGTGGCTGCGGTATCAGCCTCAGGATTTTCGGGTGATCGACCATTGTGATGGCAACAAGGAGTCCCTCGTTCTGGCGATTCAGGCTCTCAAGGCCAGGGGTGTGAAGACCTACGCCGATGTGGTGGTCAATCACATGGCGAATGAGAGAAATGCCGCAACTGTGTTTCCAGGTGATGTCACTCTGCGGGAGTATCAGGATCAGCAGCAGTACTGGAGCCGGCAGATTCTTTATGGTGACAGTAGCCATGATGGAATTCTCGATAACGGAGTGATCCCAGATGACGGCACTCCTGATGGGCTATTCGGGCCACAGGACTTTCACTCTGGAGCCTGTATTCGCGATTACAACAACCGTTCATCGGTGATTCGCGACCGTATCTGCGGTCCTGATCCTGATCCAGGTCTGCCCGATCTGATGGACACCGAACCCACCAGGACCTGGGTGCAGGACCAACGCAAGCAATATGTTCAGGCTCTCTACGACCTTGGCATCCGCGGTTTCCGCATCGATGCCGCCAAGCACATGCCGAATGGCGCCATCAAGTCCTTTGTGCCAGAGGAGGTTGCCAGAAATTCCCATGTTTTCGCGGAGATCATCACATCTGGTGGAGCCACCTCGAGTGATTATCAGCAGTATCTGGAACCCTACCTCCGGGAACTTCCAGCGGAGTTTGGTGCCTATGATTTCCCTCTGTTCAATGCGCTCAAGCAGGCCTTCTCGTTTGGACGCCCTCTCTCGGATGTCGCTTTTCCCTTTCCTAGTGGCGATGCCCTGGCCAGCAACCGTGCCGTCACCGTGGTGGTCACCCACGATATTCCCTACAATGAAGTATTCAGGCCACTGATCTTTGATCAGAATGCTGAGGCTTCTGTTGATGAACATTTAGCCTATGTGTACATCATGGGTCGAGATGGTGGGACCCCCCTGGTGTTTGACGATCAGTCGGATGGCCGCTCCAACAACGGCCGCTGGCGCGATGTGTGGAACAGTGATCGAATGCGGCGCATGATTGCCTTCCACAACCTCATGCAGGGCAAGTCGATGGAGGTGATGGCCGCTGACGCCTGCACCCTGCTCTGGCGCCGGCAGGAGGACGGGATCGTGGCCATTAATAAATGTGGTCAGCAGCGATCGATCACAGTGGACACCCGTTTCAAGTTCAGGTGGAATCACCCCTACCGCGACATGCTCACGGATGCTGTGCTTCCTGAAATCAAGGGAACCAGGTACACGTTTCACATCCCGGCCCGTAGCGCCAGGATGTGGGTTGCGTTTGGCTCCAGCGTAGTCCTACGCCACTAGCGCGATGATCTGGGCCGCGAAAGTCACCGCGGGCTCGCTGTTAGGAGGGATTGGTCCTTCCGGAAATGGAGATACTGAATGGAAATCAAGATCAATGGGCGGTGAGAGGAAGGAGGCATGGAACACATTCGAATAGCTGCCATCCGCCAAGGCGAACTGCAGCCCACTGGTGCTGAGCTGCGGGCCGTCAGCCACTCCCTGTCGCCGAACCTGATTGTCTCCGGTGTAGGGGACACCGGTGTCGGGATTCACATTTCCTGGAATGCCTTCGCCGGCAGGAAACAGTCCCGTGATCCGCACTCCGTTGCGGCGACCGATGATGGCATCAATTCCGTACGATCCATCGCCATCTCGATCAGGGTCTGTCAGGAGCAGCCCGCCGGCTGTGACAGGATCCACCTCCGCATCGAGGCCTCGGTACTGCCAGGACCAGATCACTGTGGTGCTTGGGTAAATTCCGAACAGGGAAATCTTCTGCACGTTTGGGAGTCCCTCCATGGGGATCAACCTCTGCTCATGGAACTTGGCTTCTCAATCTACCGCCATCCGTTGGAATGTTCGCCATCAAGGAGAGTCGAACGCGGTCAGCGTTGTCTGACTCACGCTCGGTGCTCGGGATTCAGAAGATCCTGATGGCAGCCTGCATCCCAGCGGCTTGGCACATTCCCATGGGCCGGATAGCCGCCAGTGTCCTTGAGCATTCGTGCCAGGTGAAGGCAATTCCAGGCCAGGAAGGTGGTGTTCCGATTCGTGAATTCATTCTCCGGTCCGCCCGACCCCGGATCCAGGTAGGACGGTCCAGGCCCTGCTTCTCCCACCCATCCCGCATCGGCTTGGGGCGGGATGGTGTAGCCAATGTGTGAAAGAGAAAAAAGAATATTCATGGCGCAGTGTTTGATTCCATCCTCGTTACCGCTGATCACGGTAGCGCCTACTTTCCCGTAGTCGTGGTATTGGCCTCTGGCGTTGACCTTGTGGGTGTAGCCGTACATTCGCTCCAGTACGCGGTTGCAGACAGAGCTCTTTTCTCCAAGCCACACCGAGGTGCAAAGTAAGAGAATGTCACATTGATCGATCTTTTCCTGAATCTCTGGCCAGTCGTCATTTGTCCACTCCGCAGTCTGACTCATGTCCAATCCAAGCCCTGCCGCGATGTCATAGTCCACAGGTCGGAGGATCTCACACGCTGCGCCTACTGATGCAAAGACGTCACGGGCGATGCTGATCACGCCTTCAGTATGGGATAGTAATGGCGTGCGATTCAGTGTGCAATTAAGAATCAAAACCTTCAAGTCTGTGTAGCTAGAAGGGGCTGTCTCGCCTAAACTGAGAATGATCTCTGAGCATCTCTGGCTCGTCATTAATGGGTATGCGGGTGCTGAGTATTGCATTCTAAGTGCGTCTTCCCTTCGACCTCGCCTCTAGATGGTGTAATCCTGCACAATCAATCATCAAGGGCCGAGCAGGTCAGTCAAGCGCCTAGACCATGTCGTTCTGCGGTCTGGCCGCTTGCCTGGCCAGGCTTTCGGACAGCAGGCCCTGGAGATAAGCTCCCAGAAACATGCCGGCCAGTCCGATCAACACAGGCCCGTTGCCGATGCCCAGGCTGGCTACCGCCGCTCCGGGACAAAGGCCAGACAGGCCCCAGCCCACACCGAAGATCACCGCACCTGGCACAGTGCCGGGCAGCATGCGCTTCACCTGGTGGGAGAAGGGCAAGCCCAGCAGGGTCGTGGATCGCAGCCTCGGGGCCAGGTGGTAGCCGATGGTGGTGACAGCCAGGGCTGAGGCCATCAGTAGCAGCAGGCCAAAGTCGCGCAGCTGCAGGAAGCTCAGCACCACCTCGGGACGGGTCATGCCGCCCAAGGCCAGTCCGTAGCCGAACAGGCCTCCACCAAGCAGGATCGCGATCAGGCGCTTCATGGGGTCACCCCCAGCAGGCGCACGATCTGGGCCGTGACGATGGCCACACCCATGAACACGGCGACGGCCAGCAGCGAGGCCCTGGAGAACGAGGCCAACCCGCAGATGCCATGTCCGGAGGTACAGCCTGAAGAGAGCCGGGTGCCGAAGCCCACCAACAACCCACCCAGCGCAAGACGCCACCAGCTCACCGATGTGACGAAGAACGCCTGGTTGATCCAAGCGAACAGCCAGGCTCCAAGCACCAGGCCCAGCGCGAACAGCAGCCGCCACTGCCTGGAGCTTCGCTCTGCTTTGAGCGGCGTGATATAGGTGAGGGTCGAGCTCAGAAAGGAACTGGCTCCCGCTTTGACCCCCAGGGTGAGATACATGACCATCAGCCCCAGGCCAATCAGCAGCCCCCCGGACAGGTAGGGCGTGATGCCTTGGGGAAACGCGTCACTCATCGATCTGGTCACTCCGTGACAGCCGGAAGCTAGCCATGGACCCAGCTCCATGCCAACAGCAGCGTCCCGTTCTGGCGCTGGTGGCAGGATGAGAGAACGTGAACGGATCAGAAGCGATGATATCGCCATCCGAATCACTGCAGAAATTTCTGACTTCTGTCCATGCGGACGCCGACCTGCAGGAGGGACTGAACCGTCCTGAGGTCATGGAGGCTGCCGTGAGGGTTGCCCGTGCGGCCGGCTTCCTTTTACGCGACGCCGATCTGATCGCCTCTCCTGCTGTGCTCACCAGGCTGGAGAGCGACGGGGCACGTCCTGCCGAGGGCGATGTCATCGATTTCGACGGCGATGGCGAGCCTGATGCCGTGCAGCGCGGTGGGCGTTGGGTGATGCAGGACTCCGATTCCTGATCAGGTGCGTGGGAGGTGACGATGAACCTTGTGGGTTGCGCCTCAACCTGCAATGACAGCCGATCTCGTCGTGCACTGGAACATGTCCTGAAGCTCGGAGCTCGGCCAATTCTGACTGCGGAAATCACGCCCCACGGCCTAAGGAATCAGAGGAAAATCCTCTGACAAAACTGTGTGGAGTTGGCAGGAATTATTTGGGAAAGTTTGTCTGTTGTACGGCCGGTCTTGGGCGGAAGGACTGAGAAATCAATGGAGCCAAGCGGACTCGAACCGCTGACCCCCTGCATGCCATGCAGGTGCTCTACCAGCTGAGCTATGGCCCCATGTGTTGGCCTGGCGAACCGAACGCTGGACGATCGGCTGGGCCTTTGGGCCCTCGCTTTGGCGCTTGAAGAGCTTACAACCCAGCGGTCAGCTGCTCACACCTGGCGCCAGACCGCCACCATGCGGCCCTGGACGGTGACCTGCTCGGCCTCCAGCTCGATCGGCGCGTAGGCGGGGTTGGCGGCTTCTAAGCGCACTTTGCCTCCCTTGCAGCTGAAGTGCTTCAAGGTGGTGCCGCTGCCGGCCACGTGGGCCGCCACGATCGTGCCGGGCCTGAGCCGGGCCGGATCGATCACGGGCTCCATCAGCACGATGTCCCCGTCGTCGATGTGGGCGTCCACCATGCTGTCGCCGTTCACGGTGAGGGCGAACAGGCCGCGGGTGTCCAGCAGCGGCGCGAGATCGAGGCGCTCGCGCACGTCGTCGAAGGATTCGATCAGGCCGCCGGCGGCCACCGAGCCCAGCACGGGAATCCCCCCGGTGCCGGAGGGACCCAGCAGCTGGAGGGTGCGGGCCTGGCCTTCCTGCCAGGTGATCCAGCCCTTCTGCTGCAGGTGCCGCAGCCGGCTCTGGATCGGCGCCGGGGAGCGCAGCCCCATTGCCTCCATCATCTGGCGGATCGAGGGGCTGTGGCGATGCTGCTGGATGTACTGCACCAGCCAGTCGTAGAGCTGCTGCTGGGCACTGGTGAGGTCCTGGCCGCTGGGGGCGGTTGGTCTGGAGGAGACGATCACCGGCAGTACGCATGAACCATGACCCCAGTGTTCCCCCGGGGGCGCCGGTTGTCTACCCCCCCAGAGCATCGGTTGTCGCCTCAGAGGCAGGGCGTTTCCGGATCAGCCAGCAGGGCAGCCAGCAGGGCCTGCTGCACATGCAGACGGTTCTCCGCCTGATCGAACACCCGGCTGGCGCTGCCTTCGATCACGCCGGCACTGATCTCCTCGCCGCGGTGGGCCGGCAGGCAATGCAGCACGATGGCGCGGGGGTCGGCTTCCGCCAGCAGCGCCTCATCCACGCAGAAGCCCGCGAAGGCCTGCAGCCGCTGCTGCTGCTCCTGCTCCTGGCCCATTGAGGCCCACACATCGGTGTAGAGCACTTCGGCTCCCCGCACCGCCGGCACTGGCTCATGCAGCACCGAGACCGTGGCGGCGCGGCCCGCCAGCGCCTGGGCCTGGGCCAGCACGGCGGGATCGGGTGCAAAGCCTTCCGGGCAGGCCACGCGCACGTTGATTCCGAGCAGGGCGCCGCAGAGCATCAGCGAGTGGGCCATGTTGTTGCCATCACCCACGTAGGCCATGGTGAGGCCTTTGAGGGAGCCGAAGCTTTCGCGGATGGTGAGCACATCAGCCAGGGCCTGACAGGGGTGCTCCAGATCGGTGAGGGCATTGATCACCGGAATCGAGGCCCAGTGGGCGTACTCGGCCAGCTCCTGCTGCTCGAAGGTGCGGATCGCCAGGGCATTCACGTAACGGCTCAGCACCCGGGCGGTGTCGGCCACCGGTTCGCCGCGGCCCACCTGGGTCACGGAGGGGTTGAGGTCGAGGACCTGGCCCCCCAGGCGGCCCATCGCCACGGAAAAGCTGACGCGGGTGCGGGTGGAGGCCTTGGTGAAGATCAGGCCGAGGGACTTGCCGCTCAGGTCGAGGCGCAGGGAGCCACTTTTGAAATCTGCCGCCAATTTCAGCAGCGCCAGGGTCTGCTCAGCATCCAGATCCGCTGAAGACAGCAGATCCCGGCCGCGCAGACCAGCGAGACCGGGATAGCTCTGAGTGAAGTGCGGTCCCATGACCCCATTTCAAAGATCCCTTATCGGGGACAACGTGCCCCCGCGTCAAGGGGTGGATCAGACAGGAGCCAGCTCGGCTTCGCTGGGAAGGGTGCTGGAGGCCAACAGATCCTTGAGCTCATCTCCCTCGATCACCTCCTTGTCGAGGATCTTGCCGGCGATGTCCTCGAGCAGACCGCGGTTGCCGTGCAGGATCGCCAGGGCCCGGTCGTGTGCTCGGTCCACCAGGGCCCGCACCTCCTTGTCGATGGCCTGGGCGGTGGCATCGCTGACCGAGCGGCGGGGGTTGGAGCCGGCGCCGAGGAAGCGGCTGCCGCCCTGCTTGTCGTAGGCCAGGGGGCCGAGCGTGTCGCTCATGCCGTAGGTGCCGATCATCTGCTCGGCGATGTCGGTGGCGCGCTGCAGGTCGTTGGCGGCACCGGTGGTGACTTCACCGAAGACGATCTCCTCGGCGGAGCGGCCCCCCAGCAGAGTGGCGATCTGGCCTTCGAGGTCTTCCTTGGAATTCAAGAAGCGCTCCTCGGTGGGCAGCTGAAGGGTGTAGCCGAGGGCGGCCATGCCGCGGGGAACGATCGAGATCTTGGCCACCTTGCTGCCGCCGGGCATCAGGTGCCCCACGATGGCGTGCCCAACCTCGTGGTAAGCCACCACTTTCTTTTCATCGGGCTGGAGCACCCGGCTCTTCTTCTCGAGGCCCGCCACCACCCGCTCGATCGCTTCGTTGAGATCCTTCTGCTCCACCGTGGTGCGGTAGGCGCGGGCGGCCAGCAGGGCGGCCTCATTCACCAGGTTGGCCAGGTCAGCGCCGGCGAACCCGCTGGTGGCCTGGGCGATCTTGTCGAGGTCGACGCCCTCGGCCAGCTTCACTTTGTTGGCGTAGATGTCGAGGATCTTCTTGCGGCCGGAGAGGTCGGGACGATCCACCAGCACCTGGCGATCGAAACGGCCCGGGCGCAGCAGGGCCGCATCGAGGGTTTCGGGCTGGTTGGTGGCCGCCAGCACGATCACCGGCTTGTCCTGGCCGGTGAAGCCATCCATCTCGGTGAGCAGCTGGTTGAGGGTCTGCTCCCGTTCATCGTTGCCGCCCACCACGCCCATCGACCCGGAACGGCTCTTGCCGATGGCGTCGAGTTCGTCGATGAAGATGATGCAGGGTGCCTTCTTCTTGGCCTCCTCGAACAGGTCGCGAACCCGGGCTGCGCCAGCGCCCACGAACAGCTCCACGAACTCGGAGCCGGAAATGATGAAGAAGGGCACACCGGCCTCTCCAGCCACCGCCTTGGAGAGCAGGGTCTTGCCGGTGCCGGGAGGGCCCACCAGCAGCACGCCCTTGGGGATGCGGGCGCCGATGGCGGCGTAACGCTCGGGGTTCTTGAGGAAGTCAACGATCTCGTTGAGCTCGGTTTTCGCCTCATCCACACCGGCCACATCGGCGAAGGTGACGCGCGATTCCTCATCCGGCACGTAGACCTTGGCCTTGGATTTGGTGAAGCTCAGGGCCCCCTGGGCGCCGCCGCCCATCTGACGGCGGGCGAAGAACTGCAGCACCAGGATGAAGATCAGGGGCGGCACCACCCAGCTCAGCAAGGTGGTGAAGAAGTTGGGACGCTTCGGCGGTGCGGCGGCGAATTCCACCCCCTTCTGCTCCAGGCGCTGGGGCAGCTCCATGTCGAAGATCGGCGTGGTGGCGAGCACCGAGGGGGCACCCTCCTCAGCGTCGGTGATCTCGTAGCGGATCTGGTCCTGGGTGATGTAGGCCCGTTTGACATGGCCGTCGTTCACCTGATCGATGAACAGGGAATAGGGCACCCGGGGCACCTGGGCTCCCGTGTTCGGAAGGAAGTTGCTCAGAAGCAGCAGGACCCCAAAGCCGATCAGCACCAGGTTGATGATTCCGAAGCGCCTGTTCGGGCGGTTGTCGTCCTGGCGTAGAGCCATGGTGGCGGGCGCGGCAATGACGCCAAACTAGGCGGAGCGCATCTGGCGGTGACCCGCGCCGCGGGGGTGAGAACCGAACGTCACCTCAGCCCTAGCCTGCGCTCCACCCCACTCCTGGTCGCCATGTGTGGTCGGTTCTGCCTCACCACCGACCTGGATCAGCTCCTGCCGAGACTGGGGGGGCGCCTGCCGGCGGAGCTGGAGCGCCACTACGCGCCTCGTCCCCTGATCCAGTCCGGCCAGCCAGTGCTGGCTCTGTGCCAGGAGCACGGGCTGATCGCCAGTGCCTTGATGCTCTGGGGCCTGCTGCCGGAGTGGGCCAAGGATCCTCTCAATGCGCCGAGGCCCTTCAATGCCCGTAGCGAAACTGTGGCTGAGAAGGCCTCCTTCCGCGGTGCCTGGCGCCACCGCCGCTGTCTGCTGCCTGCCGATGGCTTCCTGGAAAAGGGCTGGCTGATTCGCCGGCTCGACCGGCAACCCTTCTGGCTGGCGGGCATCTGGGACCGCTGGATCGGTCCCGACGGCAGCGAACTGGAGAGCTGCTGTGTGCTCACCACCAGCCCCAACGCCCTGGTGAAACCCCTCCACCAGCGCATGCCGGTGCTTCTCCCCGACGGTCTCGAGCAGGCCTGGCTCGCTCCGGCCGATGGGGCCGGCCTGCGGGCGCTCGAGCCCCTGCTCACAGGCTGGGATCCCAGCGGTTGGGAGGCGCTGCCGCCGCAGCGGTCCAGGGAGCAGCTCTCTCTCTTCGCCTGAACGGCTGGCTCAGCGCCGCGCTTTCGTCACAATGCAGGGCAGGCTCCCCAACTGCCTCTCCGTCTTTCGAAGCTCCCCTGACCCCCTTGCGCTTCCACCATCGCGCCAGCCTCACCAGCGAGGTACGTCAGAGGCGTCGTCACCGCTTCTATGCCCACCTGCTGCTGATCACCCTGGTCGTGATGGCCTGCCTGGCGCTGCCCAAGAACCTGAACAGCCTGGCTGGGATTGGCTACAGCCTGACCACCCTGCTGCTGATGGTGGAGCTCGATGGCTCGATCCGCCATGGCGGCAAGGGCAATCCCCTGGATCGTCCTTTTCGGCTACTCGGCCTGTCGGCTCTGCTGGCCCAGTGGTTCTGGTACTTCACCCCTTTGACGCACCGAGAAAGCGGCTGGCCTCTGCTCGTGCTCACCACGTTGTTCGTGGGCTGGAGCGTGCTGCGTCTGGTGGGATTTCTGGCGGAGGAACAGAAGGTGAACGGGAGGGTGCTGATGGGGGCTGTCTCGGGATATCTGCTGTTGGGCCTGACCGCCGGCCTGTTGTTCACGGGTCTTGAGACGATCCAGCCCGGGAGCTTCTCGAGCCTGCACGACCCTGTGGCGTCTCTGTTCTCCACGGGTCCGATCAGCCAGGCCAGTCCCCAGATGCAGCTGGTGGATTTTGCCCGGCTCAACTACTTCGCTTTCGTCTGCCTGACCACGGTGGGTTTCGGTGATGTGCTGCCGACCACACCCCTCTCTCAGATGAGTGCCGTGGCCTTCAGCGTGATCGGCCCGATCTACATGGCCATCGTGATGGGTTTGCTGATCGGGCGTTATGCCTCAGGCAAGGCGGTCCGAACCGACCGCGACGACCCCCCTGGCACCTGAATCCGCCGGCGGGTCTCCGCCTGGGTTAGTACGGAAGTCAGTTGAATCCTCTTCCGTGGGCCTGCATCACCTGGACGCCTTCCTGCTCCATGCCCGCAGCTCGGCGTCGCTGCAGGAGCGCCTGCAGCAGCCCCTTGATCTGGAGGCCTTCCTGCAATTGGCCCGCCAGGAGGGTTTCCCCGTTGAGGAGGGCGACGTGCTTGCCGCCCAGCAGCGGGAGGAGGGCCAGCTGAGCGATGAGGAGCTGCAACAACGGGCCGGCATCGAAGCCCGGCGGCTACGCACGTTCATCCCCGGCTGAGCCGTCAGCGCGGAGATCAGTCCGGCGATCAGCGCAACCGCTCCTGCCCGTGGCCGAAGGGAGCACGGCTGGGCTGAGGCTGCTCGCTCAGCCAGGCCAGCAGTGCGCTCAGTCCCAGCAGCAAGGCCACGGGCAGCAGCCAGCTGCGGCGTTGCCCCCGGCGGCCATCTCGTCGACCACCGCCCAGCAGGGCCAGACGGCGAAAACCACCGGCGCTGGGGGTGGCGCCTGCACCCAGGGGCAGGCTGCAGCGGCCGCAGACCATCCGACCGGCGAGGCTGCGGTCGCGGCGAACTTCCCAGCTGCCGCAGCGGGGGCATGACATCAGCGCCTCATCTCCTGGTCATTCCCGCCGGTTCCCTGTAGACGGCCAGTGCGGCGAGCACCCCGCCCGCGAAGCCGCTCACATGACCGATCCAGCTCACACCCGCTGGAGTGAAGAAGGGCAGCAGGCCGGGCAGGAAACCGCCGTAGCTCACCAGGCTGAACAGCGAGAGCAGCAGGGGCAGCGGGCGCCGCTCCAGGAAGCCGATCACGATCAGGTAGCCCACCAGAGCGAAGACCACGCCTGAGAGCCCATGGCTGCCGTTGCTGGAGAACAGCCAGACCGGGATCGCCATCACGTACACCCCCACCCACACGGCCAGGTAGTCATGCCAGCTCTTGAGCAGCACCAGCCAGGAGAGCGGCAGAAACCAGAGGCTGTTGCCGAGAAGGTGGCCCAGGTCGGCGTGGCTGAACGGGGCGGTGAGCACCCCCAGGAACGAGCCCCCCGGCAGCATTGGCAGGTTCCAGTTCCCTGCGAAGACGATCTGATCGACCAGCTCCTGACCCCAGGCCACGGAGAGAATCAGCAGGGGAATCACGGCGGTGCCGCCGAGCCGGCTCAGGAGGCGATCCAGGCCACGGTGCTGCCGAACGGGTGAGGGGTTGGCCATGCTGACCATTGTCATGGTCAGGGCCAGCGAATGGGGATCCACCAGCCGTCAAGAGACCGCCAGCCGGAGCGGGTCTGTGACTATCCGCGACCCCCGGCGCTGGTGCCCTCTGAGGCCTGGATTCAGGTGCGGGCCCTGGGAGAGCTGCTGGCGGACACCCGCCGCTCCCTGATGGTTCTCGAAACCTTTCATCCTCCCACCCCATACCTGCCCCCGGAGGATCTGCGCCTGGAGCTGCTGCATCCCGCCACCGGGCGCAGCTTCTGTGAATGGAAGGGACTGGCCCGGTACTACGACGTGGTGGTAGGAGAGCGTCGCCTCGAGCGGGCTGTGTGGTCGTACCCCCAACCCACGGCCGCTTTTGCCGCCATCGCCGGCTGGTTCGCTGTCTATCCGGCCCTGATGGACGGCTGCTGGCTGGACGGGGAAGTGGTGATTCCCCAGCCCGGCGGCTTCTACGGAGGCTGGATCACCTCACAGGTGGAGGGTCCTTTCAAAGGGGATCCTGCCCACCCCGAATTGATCTGAGCCGGGCCGAAATCAGCCTGAAGCTCAGGCTGCGGCTGCTGGCGGCACACGGCAGCCGATCTGGATTCGCCCGGAGTCGAGCAGGCGGCCCAGCTTCAGGGCTGTGGCCTCCTCCTGGCGGTTGAAGGCCTTTTGCTGGGCGGTGACCCAGTTGATCTCCTCCACCGTGATCACACCGGTGCTGAGGCTTTCGAGGAACAGTTCACCCATGCCCATGAGGGGTCCTGCGAAGTTGTTCTCTCGAACTTATGTCTGGGGTCGGCTTGAGCCCAGGGATGCCACAGCTTTTTTAAGGGCTGCTCGGGGATCAGCCGCTCAGGCCGAGGGTGAGGGGATGGGCGAGAGGGTTTCGCTCTCCCGGTTCCAGAGCACGTACTTGAAGCAGCGCGGGATGTCGGCGATGGTCAGGCGCGTGGCCCCGGTCAGCAGGGCGGCATTGCGCTCCTGGCAGGCCCGCAGGTGGTAATTGGGGATGCGCTCGCAGAGGTGATGGATGTTGTGGCAGCCGATGTCGGCGGTGAACCAGTTGAAGATTCCGGGCAGCACCAGCAGGCTGGTGCCGGCGATCGCGCCCTCCAGCGGGTCCCAGCCTTCGCTGCGGTGGGCGTAGGAGCCCTCGAAGTTGTGCTGCACGAAGAAGATGCAGATGAACAGCGCTGCCGAAGCGGCCATCACCAGCGAGTAAAGGCTCCAGAACAGGCCGGCGCCGATCCAGTGGCAGAGCAGCACCCAGCTGGCGATCACGCAGATGTTGTTGAGCAGCAGATCGATGAATTCGGCGCCGCTGTACCAGTGGCGTGATTGAAACGACCTCACCAGCTCGGGCCATGGGGTGCGCCAGTCGGCACGGAGCCGCGTGATGGCATGGCCCAGAAACTGGGCTGATCCGAGCAACAGAGCCAGCCTGGGCTTGATCACCAGATAGAAGAAGCCGCCCGGGAAAAGCATCAGCGGGTGGCGCAGCAACCGGTACACCCACTGACCGCGGGGGCTGCGCTGCTCGTACTGCTCCAGGCTGATCAGGGCCGAGGGGCCCCGGTAGAGGTCCCAGTTGCCGTTGTGTTTGTGGTGGTAGGCATGACCCTGCGACCAGGGGTACTGGGGAATGGCATTGATCACGCCCAGCAGAAAGCCCACCGCCCGGTTCAGCCGTTTCGAGCTGAACAGGGAGTAGTGGCCGCAGTCGTGCATCAGCGAGAAGCAACGGCCCGAGAGCAGCACCAGCACCACCAACAGGGGCGGAGTGAGCCAGAGCGACTGATGAGCGACGACCCCCGTGGCTGCCCACAGCAACAGGTAGGCCCCGACCGTGCTCAGGATCTGCCAGGCGGCGAGGCGATCGTCGCTGGCCATGAAGGGCCTGAGGACGAAATCGCCATAGCGCATGTCGCTGACGGACGGGTTGGAGCGGGGCTCCGGGGAAGGAGTCTCGAGCAGAGCGGAGGTGTGCAGAAACTCTGTTCCATTGATCATTGAGCCTAGGCAGAGGGCTTGAGTTCCATGGGCCACCGTCTTAAGCCAATCCGCTCTTTTTCGGCCGGGTTCCACTCCCTTCAGCGAATCTTGTGGGCCGCCGGCTCTGCTCGAACTCCATGAACGACCCCAACGGCCCGGCCTGGCAGCGGCTGAGCCACTCCGCCCTGCTGCGCTTCCTGTTGCTGCTGGCCTGCGGCTGGGCGGTTGTGCAACTGATCGACTACTTCCGAGCGGTGCTCACCGTGTTCATCGCGGCGGCGGTGCTGGCGGTGCTGCTTGATTATCCGGTGCGGCGGCTGGTGCGCCTGGGTTGCGGACGGGGCCTGGCGATCCTGATCACCGTGCTGGCCGGCCTGGCTGTCGCCAGCCTGTTCGTGGCGGTGCTCGGGTTCCAGTTGATCAACCAGGGCAGCAGCCTGCTCAATGATCTGGTGCTGGGATTGCAGCGTCCGGATCTGCCCTTTCACAATTATCTGAACACGATCGAGCTCTCGAAGGTGCTTGAGCTGCTGCGCGCCAGCCTCGGCACCGGCCTCGGGGTGATCGGCGGTGCCTTCACCAACGTCTTCGGTGGGGTGTTTCTGCTGGTGATCGTGGTGTACATGCTGGTCGACAACGGGGCCACCTGGAGCCAGGCCCTGCGCCTGCTGCCTGAAGACGTGCGTGGCCGCTTCGACCGCAGCGTCCAGAAGAACGTGCTGGGTTTCCTGCGCGGTCAGATCACGCTGATGATCTTCCTCAGCCTCGCCAGCTTCCTGGTGTTCGCCCTGCTGGGGGTGAAGTTCTCCCTGGTGCTGGCGATCGTGGTGGGGGTGTTGGATGCCATTCCCGGCATCGGTGCCACCCTCGGCGTGATCGTGGCCTCCGGCCTGGTGTTCCTGACCCAGGGCCAGTGGCTGGCCCTGCAGGTGGTGATCGCTTCGGTGGTGCTGCAGCAGATCCAGGACAACCTGATCCATCCGCGGGTGATGGGCCGCGCCCTTGAGATCCGGCCGGTGGTGCTGTTCTTTGCCCTGTTCGTGGGCGAGCGTCTGGCGGGCCTGCTGGGGGTGTTTCTGGCTATTCCCGTGACCGGCATGATCCTGGGCTGGGGCAAGGAGAGCGAGGAGGCCGACCCGCTGCTGGAGGCGGATCCCACCCAGCCACCAGCCGCGCCGTAGTTCTGGGGCTGCCAGCATTCGAGCCCTCCTCTTTCAGCCCGCCCGTGTCCAGCCTCGATCGTCGCTCCACTCTGCTGGGGCGCAATGCCGGCCACTGGGAAGGAACCTTCATTCGCCTCGATGATCAGGGCCTGGAGAGTGAGCGTTTTGGCACACGTCTGCATGTGCACGAGACCGATGGTCAGATCGAAGCGGCCCTCACTTACCTGAACACCGGCAAGGTGGCCACGATGCGCTTTGCCGAACCGCCGGCCTTGATGGCGATCAGCCCCGATGGGCACTGGAGCCTCGGGCCCGACAAGACCGGCCCCTGGCCAGCGGTGATGGAGCTTTGCCTGGTGGACGGCGATCGCCGCCGGCGGGTGGTGGTGCGCCACGGCGTCAAGCAGCTGGAGAGCGTGGTGGTGGTGGTGGAAGCGCGCCCCGGGGTGGTGGATCCGGCCCTGGCGCCGCTCCTGCGGGCCGCGGTTCTGCCGGTCGGCGATGGTTCAGCCAGCGGCTGCTGGAAGCTCACCGACGACCTCAGTCTCACCACCGCCCTGGAGCGCCGCTTTGGCGATCCCCTGGTGGTGAGGCTCTGCTGGCGGCCCGAGCCGGGTCGGGAGCTGGTGCTGGAGCGTGCCTACGGCGCCAACGGCCTGCCTCAGCCCTGATCGCGGCAGAGGCGACCACCACGCCAGCACCACACCCAGGGGGGAACGGTCAGCAGCTGGCGTAGATCGTCGCGCTCGCGCAGGCTCACCGGCTGGAATTCGCTGATCACGTTGAACCCCTTGGTGCGCTCCGGCTGGTTGAGCACCAGGCTGCCCTCCGGCCCTGACACCGAGCGGTGGTAGGTGTCGATCGGCAGCTCCAGCGCCCCCATAGCCCGCTCCAGGTGCACCACATGGTGGGGCTGGTCCCAGCTCGGGTTGAGCACGGTGAAGGTGCGGCTGCCCAGCACCACCAGGTTGTGATCGACCTGGTGGTGGTGTACGTAGAACTGCAGGAACTCTCCGTCGTCGGGCGGTGAGAAGGCTGGGCCATGGTGCAGCACCACATCACTGGCGTTGCTGCCGGCCACGCTGGTGTCGTAGAAGGTGACGGCCGGTGTTTCCCGGAAGATGTGAATCGGAGTGAAGGTGAGTGTCATCGCCTCAGCTCACGCGCACGCCCTTCCAGAAGGCCACTCGACCCTTGATCTCACTGGCGGCCTGCTTGGGCTCGGGATAGAACCAGGCGGCGTTGGCGTTCACCTGATCCCCCACCACCACGTCGTAGTAGTGGGCTTCACCCTTCCAGCCACAGACGCTGCGGTGCGACGACGGCCGCAGGTGCTCGCTCACCAGTGCCTCGGGGGGGAAGTAGGCGTTGCCTTCCAGCTTGACGATGTCGTCACTGGTGGCGATCAGAGCGTCGTTCCAGCGGGCTTCCATGGCGGTGGGGTCAAGGTCCTTCATCCTGAAGCCCAGGGGGGCCGGTTGTGGTGCTCGGCTGGCCGATGTCATCAGGCCTATCGAGATCCGTCATGGGATGGCGATGGGGTGCCGGCAGTGATTCTTGGACGCCAGCCTCGTGAGAGACATAGCCCACCAGTGCTATGGAGTGAACTCGAACAACATCCGCATTGTTTCGATCTTCAGGCCATCGTCCTTCATTGCTTTCTGGCCTTCGGCAGACTGGAGCAGATCCATGAACCTGGCCATGTCGGCCATGATCCCAGTGGCATTCGGATTGTTGGGGTCTCGGAAGGTTCGGCAGGTGACCCCAATGGATGCGAACATTTCGTGACGACTTCCAGGGCCTTTCTTCCAGGCTTGAGCCCACGTGGCGCCAGCTTCAACGTTGTGAAAAATGATGGCTGTCGTCATGGCTGAAGCCTCAGGCTTGATGTTGATGTTTGGCGAGCTATAAGATAAGTCGCAGCTCTTCGAGCCAGGGAGAGTATGGCCGGGAATGGAAACTCCTGTCGGTCCTCATCCCCGCAAGGCCTCGGCTCCCGCGATCAGCCGCTCGGTGGTGGCCGCATAGATCGATTCAGCTTCTTCGGGGCTGCGGCCGATGCAGGTCATGCCGAGCTTGCCGAATTCCGAGAGGCAGCCCAGCAGGTGGAAGATGCTGCCGCGCAGTTCGGCCGGGTCGAAGTGCAGACCGGCGGCGGCCACGATGTCGATCAGATCCACCGGCAGCAGGCCCCGCAGCCTGGGGTCGCAGAGGTTGTCGGTGGCGGCGTAATAGAGCGGCTGGCCGGTGGGGGAGCGAAACAGGCCGCTGGCGGCATCGATACGGCCATTGGTGGCATAGCGCAGGGCCATGTAGGGGTGGGTGGTGCCGCCCTTGCGCAGGTTCACCTCGATCGCCTGCAGATCCCAGCGGTCCCCGAAGCGGCGCGCCACGAAATCCACCGCATAGCGCTCCAGGGCGCCCTCCGCCGCCAGCGCCTGGCCCACCGCCAGCCCGTGACGCATCAGCTCGGCGCGGTAGTGCTCCTCGGCGGGGAAGCGGCAGCCCAGGTAGGTCTGACCGCTCACGCCACCCAGCACCTGCTCGTGGGTGGAGAGCACCTCCACCGCCCCACCCGGGTGGATCATCCCCTGCACGCTCGGTGAGGCCAGCTCATCCCCCCCCAGCAGCCAGGCCTCCACCAGCGCTCCCTGGTCCTGCAATAACTGGCGCCACTGGGGCGGCGGCATCGCCAGGGTCTCGAGGGCCTCTTGCAGACGGATCCTGCGTTCGCGGCCGCTCAGCCCCGCCAGCTGCAGGGGCTCCAGCTCCAGGGGGGCGTTGCCTTCACCGCTGAAGCCCTGGTCCAGCTTCACCACCACCCGGCTCAGCTCGGGGTGGGCTTCCCACAGCTCGGCCGTGGCTTCAGCGAGGGCGTCGAGGTCGAAGGCCAGGGGGCTGCCGGGGGGATGGGGCACGGAACAGCGGCGGAACAGCTCACGGCTGCCGGCCTTGCCGCCCCAGTGGCTCAGGGCTGGATCGGTGCCCAGCAGCGGCACCTGCAACCGCTCCGACAGCTGCTTCTCCTGCTCGGTCACGTTGAAGCAGGTCATGAAGCTGCGCCCCGGCCGCAGCCGCTCGCGGATGCGCTCCAGCAGCGCCGGCCGCTCCAGCAGCTTCTCGGTGAGGGAGCGGGCGGAGGCGTCGTCGGTGTCGAACAGGTGCAGACGCCGGCGGGCGTGGGAGGCGGGCACCCCCGGCAGCAGCTCCAGCACCGCATCCACCACCAGTTCCGGCAACAACTTGCTGGTGAGGTACACCGCCCGCACACCGGGATCGCGCAGGCGGATGAGGGAGAACAGCTGGCGTTCCTCGTAGTGGTGGGCCCCGGTCACCAGCGCGATCTGGTGGTGATCAAGGCTGAGTGAGGGCACCACCAGCAGATCCCAGCCCTCGCCGTTGCCCTCGCGCCCATGGTTCTGGTCGCTGCTGGGGTGGAACTCGCCCCATTCCGGCCGCAGCTGGCGTTGGAGTTCGGCGAAACTGAGGGTCATGGCGGGATCAGCCCCTGATCAGGGTGTGGGTGGGGAAGGGCATTCCCGCCTGATGCTTCTCCACCACCTCACCGATGCGCAGCAACAGCTCCTGCTGCAGATCCCAGGCCGCCTGGATGTCGCCACTGGCCACGTAGCAGAGCAGCCGCAGGTTCAGGCTCGAATCCCCGTAACCCACGAAATGAACCGCCGGTGCCTTCTGATGATCGATCCTCGTATTCGACTCCAGCTGCTCCCGCAGCTCGGCGATGATCGGCTCGATCGCGGCCCGGTCGTCGTAGCGGAGGCCGAAGTCGATCCAGACCCGCCGGCTGTCGATCCGGGCGATGTTGATGATCGGCTTGATGGTGAAGATCGAATTGGGAATGAAGATCGGCTGCCGCTCCGGATCACGCAGCTCGGTGTAGAACCAGCTGATCGTCTGAACGGTGCCATTCAGATCTTCCGAGGGAATCCGGATGAAATCCCCCACCACGAAGGGCCGGTTGATGTAGAGGCTGATGCCACTTAATCCATTTTCCACGATCGTGCGAGCGCCGAAACCCAGGGCCGCGGCACCGAAGCCCCCGGCGGTGGCCAGCAAGGCGGTGGGGGTGCCCAGCAGCCGCAGCAACTTCAGGCCGATGATCACCACCACCAGCATCGTGAACAGCTTGTCGCTGATATCGAAGAGGAACAGCCGGTCGCGCTGGGGGAGACTCGGGAACACTTGCTGCGAGTAGGTGTCGGCCTGGCGCCAGATCTCGCTCTTCCAGCGCAGCAGCGTCCAGATCAGACCGAAAAAGATCAGCTCATCGCGCACTTCGGCGCCGCCCCGGGGCAGTGGCAGCAGCTCGGGGTCCAGCAGCGTCAGCAGCCACCAGGCGCTGGTGCTCACCAGGATCGTGAGCGCCAGGCTCAACCGGCTGCGCAGCACCAGGGCGCGGCCCAGCGATCCATTGGGGAGCCTCCGGCCCAGCAGCTGCAGGGCCAACCACACGCCCGCCGCCAGCAGGATCCCCAGCAGGGGGATCGGCAGGCGCAGCTGGAGCTGGTTGATCATGCCGAGAATCTAAGGAGGGTGTCCTGGCACCTTCAGCTCTCCGGCCCGTTCAGCTCCCAGATCAAATCGTCGCCCGAGCGGCTCAGACCCTGCTCCCGCCAGGGGAGTGCCATGGCCATCGAGTTCAGCTGCAGGTCCCCCAGGGGCGTGCGGGCGGCGGTGCCCCCCAGCAGCTTCGGCGCCATCACCGCCGCCACCCGCTGCACACAGCCCTGGCGCAGGGCCGCCGCCGCCAGGCTGGGGCCGCACTCCCACAGCACCTGGTTGCAGCCCCGCTGGGCCAGGGCCTCCATCAGCTCCAGCGGTTCGCAGCCGGCCAGCTCCAGCCGCTCCACCCCGAGCGCATCCAGCTGGAGCCGATCGGGCTCCGGCGCCTCCGGCCCATGGGCCACCAGGGTCGGGGCTGTGCTCTGGTCCCAGAGCTGGGCCTGCTCAGGCAGCCCCAGCTCGCGGCTGATCACCACCCGCAGCGGCTCGATCGCCCGCCGGCCGCGGCTGGTGAGCAGGGGGTCATCGGTGCGCAGGGTGCCGCCCCCCACGATCACCGCATCGCAGCGGGCCCGCAGCCGGTGCACCCACTCCCTTGACGCTGGTCCGCTGATCCACTGGCTTGCGCCGTTGGGCAGGGCTGTGCGCCCGTCCACGCTCATCGCCCATTTCAGAATCCCCAGTGGCCGGCCGCTGCGCAGCCGGTGACAGAAGGCGGCATTCAGGTTCCGGGCCTCGCTCTGGCGCACCCCCACCAACACCTCCGCCCCGGCCTGGCGCAGTGCCTCGATGCCCTGGCCCGCCACCCGCGGATCGGGGTCCTCCATCGCCACGATCACCCGCCGGATTCCTGCGGCGATCACGGCCTCGCTGCAGGGGGGCGTGCGGCCGTGGTGGCAGCAGGGCTCCAGGGTCACCACCAACGTGCCCCCCCGGGCCCGCTCTCCCGCCTGGGCCAGGGCCCCCACCTCAGCGTGGGGCCTGCCAGCGGCGGCGTGGAAGCCCTCCCCCACCAGCAGGCCGTTGGCGTCGAGCACCAGCGCGCCCACCAGGGGGTTGGGGCTGGTGCGGCCCTGCGCCAGGGCGGCCAGACCGAGGGCCCGCTCCATCCAGGCGCTCCAGGGGCGCCCCCTGCTCAAGCCTGAGCTCCGCCCAGGCTGCGCCACTCGGCCACCACGAAGGGTGGCACCGGCAACTCCGTGAACACACCCGGCAGCCGCAAGCGCAGCGGCCGGTCCTGGCTCAGTTCCGCCAGCAAGGGGCTCAGATCGAATTCGGCGGCGGCGGAGCGGCCGTCGTTGCCCAGCGCTGGACTCTCCAGGGTCACGTCGCTCAGCAGCCACTGGAACGGACCCGAACGCACCTGCAGAGAGGTGGGGTGATCCAGGCGCACCTTGCCGGGGTAGCCCACCACCCGCAGACGCAGGGGCGCTTCGGGCGCACCGTCGCGGAAGGCCACCAGCTGCCAGGCCTGGTCATCGAGGTCGCGCAGGCTCACCAGGCTGCGCAGCACGGGGCTGCCAGTTTCGCTGGGGTGCTCGTGCAGTTGCGCCAGCACTGGACTGGTTGGCAAGGTCAGAAGGCACCCCAGCACCAGCCCCAAGGCCAGGAGCAGCCGGCCGGCGCGGCGGATCAGCCGCCTCATGGTTCGCGTTCAGCGCCGGGGATCGGCTGCCAGTCTGTGTGGGTGGCCCAGAGGGCCCAGATCGCCATCGCCCGCAGGTAGTGGCAGGCCCGGAACGTGCCCACCGCCGTGATCGCCTCGGGGGTGCGGAACTGCAGCCCCCCCGCATACACCTGGCCCACCACGGCGCTGGTGATCGCCAGGGCGGTGTCGGTCTGGCCCATCAGGCGGTAGTAGGCCGCCAGGCCGAAATTGATGCCGGTCCACACCTCCAGTGGGTGGGTGCCTTTGGGGTCGAGCGGTGTGCCGTCGCGGCGCAGGCCGTTGGCCACCCCCAGCCGCCCGCCTTCGAAGCGCTCAAAGCAGGCCTCACGGATCGCCTTCAGCGAGGAGAGGGCCCGCTCGTCGCTGACCACCTGCGGCAGCCCCAGCAACCGGGCGTAGAAGTCGCCGCAGAGCTGATCGGCCATCACCACCGGTGTGCCGCTGCCGGCATCGATGCGGTAGTACTCCCCATTCCAGAGCAGCCGATCGAAATTCGCCCGGGAGGGCTCCAGCCAGCTGCCGAATTCCCGCTGCTCGGCGCCGGTGTCGAGGCCGAGGTCGAGCTGCAGGCGCTGGGCCATGGCCAGGGCCGCCTCCAGCGCCGCGATCCAGAGTGCACCGCAGTAAGCGCTCACCCCCTGCAGTGGCCAGTCGTCGAAGGTCTGATCCGGTGCGCCGCCGTTGTCGGGCAGGCCGTCGTCGTTGACGTCGAACTGCTTGAGATAGCGCAGGGCCTCCACCACCGCCGGCCAGCAGTCGGCCAGGAAGCGCAGATCCTCGCCGGTGGGCGCCAGGCTGAAGGTGCGCCACACCTGCAGCACGAAGTCGGAGGCCAGATCCTTCCAGAGGTTGCAGTCTTGATACGCGGTGTAGTTGGTGGCGTCGAACGGCCGCTCGTTGGGGGCCCCCAGGTCGTGGGGGGTGGCGCCGGCGACCTTCCGTGGCGCTTCCACCCGACCCCGCCCCTGGGTGAAATACCAGCCGATCGGCCGGGGGGTGGCATCGGCGGCGGGAATCGCGCGGGCGAAGCTGCGCAGCACCGCCTTGTCGAGTTCGGGCCAGAGCTGCAGCAGGGCGAAAGAGCCGTACAGCCGCACATCCAGGCTCTCGTACCAGGCGTAGTCGAGGCACTCCAGCACCCCGAAGCGACCCACGGGATCGGTGGAGCTGGCGGCGGTCCAGAGGCTGCCGCCGCTGGTGAGGTCGTAGAGCTCGTTGAGCAGGGCCATGCGCAGGGGCTCGGGCAGGTCGCTGCGCTCCAGCACTGGTTGCTGCCAGGCCTCGATGGCGTCGCGCCACTGGCGCCAGTCGCGCAGGGCCTCGGCGGCGATGGCGACGGCGCTGGTGCCCGCGGCCCCGAAGAAATCCGTGTAGCGGCGCAGGGCGGATGTTCCGGTGGCGAAGGCGGTCACGGGCAGGTCCCAGCTGATCACCACCGGCAGCTCGATCTCAGCCCCCGGCTCAAGCCTCAGGCGCAGGGCGATCGCGGCGCTGGCCTGCTCGCTGCCGGTGCTGCGGCGGTCGTTGTTGCTGTCGGGAATCGATCCGTCGCGGGCGAAGGGCTCCCAGATCTCGGCGCCATCACCGCTGGGATCCCAGCGGCTGCAGCGCATCACCTCCACCCCCTCGAGCTGGTCGGGCACCGCCAGGCACCACTGACCCTCCCCCTCGGCGATCGGCTGGCTGGGCGCCCCCTCCAGCAGCACGCCCTTGAGGCCGGGAGCGTCGATCAAGCGGTTGCGCTGGCCCACCCCCGCTCCGATGGCGGGCAGGTAGTTGTGCTCCGGACTGCCGTCGTCGCGGAAGGTGACGGCTGCGCTGGGATCGGTGTTGGTGAACCAGCCCACGGTGTTGCGCCAGCTCAGCAGCAACGAGAGATCCAGGGGCTTTTTGGTGGAGTTGGCCAGCCGCCAGCGGAAGACGGCCACCGGGTAGCTGGTGCGCTGGTAGTCGCCGGGGAGGATCGGACTGAAGGCCTCGCAGCTGACCTCGGTGTGGAAGTTGTCCTGGTAATCGAACCAGTGGAGCGGGTAGCGGGCGGCGTAGGTCCCGGCCTCGCCCTCCAGCCACTGCCAGCCGCCCAGGGGGCGCTCGCTGGCCTCCGGCCGGGAGTCGTCGCGCTCCGGCGCCATCGCCAGGGCCCGCGCCCGGCTCGCCGTGCCGTCGTGCTCGAAGAGGGCGAACTGGCAGTCAGGCAATACGCCGAACCAGTGCTCACCGCCATCGAGATGCCAGAGGTTGAAACTGCCATCGGGCCCACGGCCGATGCAGCCCGCACCGAAGCCCCCGAGGGGCGCGCCGTGGTTGGGGCCGTCGTCGAGATTGCTGGCATAGCGCACCGTGTAGGGCGCCTCCCAGCCCTGGCCGATCGGCCGCTGCCAGCTGGCGGGGGGGGCCTGAGCGGGCCGACCGGTGCCGGACCCCCGCAGCAGCGAGGAGAGGGCGGACAGGCCGAACGGAGCCATGGTGCTCATCGAGATGGCGCCAGCTTGTCAGAGCTGGCCCGCCCCGGGGGCCACTTCCTGCTCGATCAGGGCATCGAGGGTGATCGCCGAGCGCACCACCGCCTGGTAGCGCAGCACCACCCGCCGGTTGCGCTCCAGCCAGAGGCCGGCCTCCTCGCCGCCGCCGCCCGTGGCTTCGGGGCTGAGCAGCTCGATTTCGGCCTGCCGGGCCAGCAGGGCCAGGGCCAGCTCATGCACGCGCTGGCGGCGGGAGGGGGACTCGGGTGCGGCCATGGCGGCTTCAACTCGCGGGCATCATGGCGAGGCCCGGCCAGCCGCCGCACCGGAGTCGCCCTGTGCACCCACCGCACCAGCCGCACTGCCTTGAGGTGATCGGCACCGACGCCGCTGGGCTGGCCTCGCTGCCAGCGCCGGCGGCGGCCCTGGTGCGCCAGGCCGAGCTGGTGGCGGCACCGGCCCGCCTCCTGCCGGAGCTGCGCCAGGCCCTGGCGGATGCGGCTCAGCCGCCGGCGCTGATTGCCAGTGATCGCCCCGAGCAGCTCTTTCCCCAGCTGGAGCAAGCTCTGGCTGCTGGTTGGGCGGTGGTGCTGCTGGCCAGTGGCGATCCGCTCTGGTTCGGCATCAGCCGGCTGCTGCTGGATCGCTTTCCCCGCGAGTGCCTGCGCTTTCACCCCGCCCCCTCCAGCCTGCAGCTGGCCTTCGCCCGCCTCGGTCGCCCCTGGCAGGACGCCAGCTGGATCAGCCTGCATGGCCGCGACCCCGAACCCCTGGCGGCGGCCCTCCAGAGGCGACCCGCCGCCCTGGCGGTGCTCACCGATCCCGGCCGCGGCGGTGCCGAGGAGGTGCGACGGATCCTGGCTGCCTCCGGCCTGGAGGCGGCCTATGCGCTCTGGCTGTGCGAGCGGCTCGGCCACCCCCAGGAGCGGGTGCAGCGGCTGGCGCCCCAGGCGGCGCTGCCGGCCGATCTCGATCCCCTGCATCTGGTGCTGCTGATCGCCGAGCCGCCGGTCCCTCCCGATCCCGCCGGCCTGCCACTGTTCGGCCTCGAGGATGGCCTCTGGCTGCAGCACACCGATCGCCCCGGCCTGATGACCAAGCGGGAGGTGCGCATCCAGTTGCTCGCCGACCTGGAGCTGCCCGCCAGCGGTGTTCTCTGGGATGTGGGGGCCGGGGTGGGCTCGGTGGGCCTGGAGGCCCTGCGCCTGCGCCCGGCCCTGGAGCTCTGGGCCCTGGAGCGGCGAGGCGGTTCAGCGGCCCTGATCCGGGCCAATGCCGAACGTCTCGGTGTGGCGCCGGCGGGGGTGCTCGAAGGCGACGCTCTCAGTGTGCTGGAGCAGGGCGGCCCCCCCGATCCCGACCGGGTGCTGCTCGGAGGTGGCGGTCGCCAGCGTCTGGCGCTGCTGGAGATCGTGCTGCGGCGCCTGCGGCCCCTCGGCCAGGTGGTGATTCCCCTGGCCACCCTCGAAGCCCTCGCCCAGTTGCGGCCGCCGCTGGAGCGGGCCGGGCTGCGGGTGCAGGTGAGTCAGCTGCAGGCCTGGCGGGGTTCCCCCCTGGCGGAGGGCACACGTCTGGCGCCACTCAATCCGGTGCTGGTGCTCAAGGGGCGCCGGGTCGATTGAGCCAGCGGATCGGCGCCGGGGTGCCCACAACAACGCCGAGGCGGGCCGCTTCGCCGGCATCCAGCTCCACCACCCCATCGGCGGGTTCCTGGGGCCCATAACTGCGGCAGGGCAGGCGCGGGCAGGGCTGTGCCGCGGCCTCGATGGCGATCACCCGTCCCTCGCGCAGAAAGATCATGTCGAGCGGGCTGATGGTCTGGTGCATCCAGAAGCGCGCCGGCTCGGGGGGATCGAAGCGGAACCACATCCCCCGCAGGGGCCCCAGCGGCGGGCGCTGCATCAGCCCCAGGCTGTACTGGCGCTGGCTCCTGGGCACCTCCAGCTGGATGCAGCCGCCTGAGGTTCCCTCCAGGCACCACTCCGCCTCCAGCGGCAGCACCTGGGGCGGAGCCTGCGCTCGACTCTCCCCACCAAGAGCCCGGGGGGCGCCAAGGGTGAGGGCACCCAGCGCCACCCCCAGCGGCGCCAGCAGCCGGGCCTGGGTCATGGGGCGGGGCGTTCCGGGCGTGGGACGCGCTCGCAGAGGCAGTACCCCCGCCCGCGCACGGTGTGGATCAGCCGCCGCTCGCCGTGTTCCTCCAGCTTCTGGCGCAGGTAGCGGACATACACCTCCACCACGTTGCTGGCGGTCCCCTGCTGGTCGTTCCACACCTCAGCGAGGATTTGCTCGCGGCTGAGTACCATGCCCGGCTGACGCATCAGCGTGAGCAGCAACTGGTATTCGCGGGCGGTGAGCGCGAGTGGACGCCGCCCCCGCCGCACGTCCCGGGTGGCGGGATCCAGGCTCAGGTCGGCGAGCTGCAGGGGCGGCACCTGGCCGCGGATGTCGCCGCGGATCTGCAGCAGCAGGCGCAGGCGCATTAGCAGGTCGCTGCCGCCGGCGCTGGAGAGCCAGAAATCGTCGGCGCCGGAGCTGAAGCAGAGGGAGCGGGCCTCGACGCTGTCGCAGACCAGATCCAGCAGGATCGGCACGTCCTCCAGGATCATGCGCAGGGCCGGAATCGTGGCCACCCCATCGGCTCCCGACACCAGCACCGCCGCCGGCGGATCGGGCAGGGCTCCCACCGGCGCCGTGCGGTAACCGGAGGCCTCCAGCCGAGGGGCCATCGCTTCGGCCTCCTCCCCCACCAGGAGGATCAGAGGCCCACTCATGGACGCGCTCCGGCGCCGGGGCCGTCGCGGCCGCCGAACTCACCGTTGCCGGGCTTGGCCACATGGGGGAGTCCCCAGCCCAGCTTGTTGCGCAGCACCTGGAAGAACTCGTGGTCCTGCAGCCGCACGAAACGGGCGGGGTGGGGGCTGCGGCGGATCAGCACCCGGTCTTCCGGCCACACGTAGCAGCCGGCACTGCCATCCACAACCATCATCAGCCGCTCGGGGGTGGCCGGGAACACCGTCACTGGCTCCTGGTCGCTGAACACCAGGGCGCGGGAGGCGAGGGAATGGGGCGCGATCGGGGTGAGCTGCAGCACCGGGCAGTCGGGGGTGATCACCGGCCCGCCGGCGCTGAGGGCATAGGCGGTGGATCCGGTGGGAGTCGAGAGGATCACCCCATCGGCGGAGATGTCCACGGGCACATGGCGACCGATGGCGATCTCGAAGTGGCACATGCTCGTGAGCGGTTCCCGGTGCAGGGCCATCTCGTTGAGGCAGAGCACCTCCCAGCGCCGCTGGTCGCCCCGCATCACGCTCACCACCAGCATCGTGCGCTCCTCCACGCTCCAACGGTCGGTGAGGAGCTGCTCCATGGCCCCATCCAGCTCGCTGACGTAAGCCTCGGCCAGGAAACCCAGGTGGCCGGTGTTGACGGTGAGAATCGGCACGCCGATGGGTGCGGTCTGACGCGCGGCGGAGAGCACGGTGCCGTCACCCCCCAGCACCACTGCCAGACTCATCTCCGGGTGGAAGCTCTCCGGTACGCAGGCACTGAAGCCGCGGCTGCGCAGGTGATGGTCGGGATTGGCGAAGCCCACCATGCCGCCGGAGCTGCTGACCCGCAGCACGCTGGTGCCGGCCGCCTCCAGGCGGCTCTGGATGATATCGGCCGTCTTGACGGCCAGATCCTTGCCGTCGTTGACGATCAGTCCGACGCAGGGCACCGGTCGGAGGCGAGAACCTGTTGAGTTTATGGGGAGCCTTCCGGCCGCGGCCTGATTGCCATCAGAACTGTTCCAGGAAGCGCAGGTCGCTGGTGAACAGGCGGCGGATGTCGTCGATGCCGTGGCGCACCATGCAGAACCTCTCCACCCCGAGGCCGGCGGCGAAGCCGCTCCAGCGCTCGGGATCCAGCCCCAGGCCCTCCAGCACCGCCGGATCCACCATCCCGCAGCCCATCACCTCCAGCCAGCGCCCCCGCCACTGCACATCCACCTCTGCTGAAGGCTCGGTGAAGGGGAAGTAGCTGGCCCGGAAGCGCACCGGCAGATCCCCGAAGAACTGCTGCAGGAAGGTGGTGACGGTGCCGCGCAGGTGGCTGAAATCCAGCCCTTCATCGATCGCCAGCACCTCCACCTGGTGGAACACCGGCGAATGGGTGGCATCCACCGCGTCGCGCCGGTACACCCGCCCGGGCGCCACGATCCGCACCGGCGGCGGGTTGCTCTCCAGATGGCGGATCTGCACCGGCGAGGTGTGGGTGCGCAGCAGCCGCTCACCGGGCAGATAGAACGTGTCCTGCATGTCCCGGGCCGGGTGGTGCGGCGGGATGTTCAGCGCGGTGAAGTTGTAATGGTCGGTTTCCGCCTCCGGCCCTTCCTCAACCCGGTAACCGAGCCCGGCGAAGATGTCGACGATCTCCTCGATCGTGCGGATCAGAGGGTGGCGGTGCCCCACCGGCACGTAACGGCTCGGGGCGGTCACATCGAGCCTTTCCCCCGCCAGCTTCTCGGCCATCGCGGCGCCTCGCAACCCCTCCAGCCGCTGACCCATCAGCGCCTGCACCTGCTCCTTGAGCACGTTGGCCCGCTGGCCCACCACGGGCCGCTCCGCCGCATCGAGCTTGCCCATGGCCCCCAGCACCGCCGAGAGGCGGCCCTTTTTGCCCAGCAGACCCACCCGCAGCCCTTCCAGCTCAGCGGTGTCAGCGGCGGCGGCGATCGAGGCCGCCGCTTCGGCTTCGAGGGCGTCGAGCTGGTCGGTGAGCTGCTGCAGGCTGATCGTGGCGCTCACGGATCGGGGGCGGTAGCGATCGACTGTACGGAGCGAGCCTGCCTAAGTTGCCGCCTGCGCCCCTGCCCCTGCCGGTCCCGATGTCCAGCCTGCGGATCCTGATCAGCAACGACGACGGGGTGTTCGCGGAGGGGATCCGAACCCTGGCGGCCGAGGCGGCGGGCCGCGGCCATGAGGTCACGGTGGTCTGCCCCGACCAGGAGCGCTCCGCCACCGGCCACGGCCTCACCATGCAGACCCCCCTGAGGGCGGAGCGGGCCGACCGGCTCTTCGCCGATGGCGTCAGCGCCTGGGCCTGCAGCGGCACCCCCTCCGACTGCGTCAAGCTTGCGCTCGGACGGCTGCTGAGCGCTCCGCCCGACCTGGTGCTCTCCGGCATCAACCACGGCCCCAACCTCGGCAGCGACGTCTTCTATTCCGGCACGGTTTCGGCGGCGATGGAGGGCACCCTCGAGGGACTGCCCGCCCTGGCGGTGAGCAGTGCCTGCTTCGACTGGCGCCAGTTCGGTCCGGCCGCCGTGCTCGCCCTCGATGTGGCGGAAGCGGCCCTGGCCGGGGCCTGGCCGGAGGGGCTGCTGCTCAATCTCAACGTGCCGGCCCTGCCGATCGAGCGGATCGGTTCCCTGCGCTGGTGCCGCCCGGCCGTGCGCCGCTACCGCGACCAGTTCGACCAGCGCACCGACCCCCGCGGGCGCACCTATTACTGGCTGGCCGGTGAGGTGGTCGACGACCTTGAATCCGCCACCGCAGGCCCCCGCGACTGGCCCACGGACGTGGCTCAGATCCATGCCGGCGGCGCCGCCCTCACCCCGCTGCAGCCGGAGCTGTTCTGGCGGGGTGGCCTCGAGGAACTGCCGGTTCAGCTGGGGCGGTGAACCCGCTGCAGCAACCAGAGGCTGATCCACAGTCCGATCAGGTGGGCGAACAGCACCTGGGTGTTGCTCAGCACCGAGAGCATCTCGATGGAAGTGATCGGCAGCCCCATCAGGCCGCCGCGGGTGCCCGGCGGCACCGACAGCTGTGCTCCGAAGAAGCCAGGCACCTGCATCGAGGCCTGGACGAACAGGCTGCCGGCCAGGGCCTGGTACCCCACCGCCGCCAGGGTGAGCCCGGCCAGATCGGCCAGGACGCCCCGTTTGACCAGGCGGCTGGTTTCGCCGCGGCTGGGGCGGGCGGGGCTGGCCAGGGCCCGGCCGCAGCGCACCACCAGCCAGCTCTGCCAGAGGCACCAGAGCAGGATGAAAAACGACAGGGTGGTGAGTGACAGACCAGGACCGAGCCCGAGGGAGCGGGCGCTGTTGGCCGCCAGTCGCCCGCCGATGTTGTTGAAGGCCAGCACGCCAACCACCACCACCCCGAGGCACATCTGGGTCCAGAAGCGGATCCAGCCCACCCGGCGCAGGGCAGCCGAGACCAGCTGAAGATCGAGGCGGTCAACCATCGGGGCGCAGAACCGGGGGGCGGAGCCTCACAAACTTGCCATGGCCTGCAGCAGCGGCCGCCACAGGGCCGGAACCCCCATGGAAGGATGGTTTCCAAGCCGGGCCACGTCCGTTTCCTTGATTCCCCTGCGCTCCCCCCAGGAGGCGATGCGGCCCACCGCGGTCGCCCTGGGCAGTTTCGATGGTCTGCACCAGGGGCACCGCCGGGTGATCGCCGCCATCGCCGCCGCGCCCACCCCGGGGTTGATTCCCACGGTGGTGAGTTTCTGGCCCCATCCCCGCGAGCTGCTCTACGGCGAACCGCGTCTGCGCCTCGATCTCCCCGGCGAGAAGCTGGCGCTGCTGGAGCCCTACGGCATCCGCCAGCTGGTGCTGGTGCCCTTCACCCGCGCCCTCTCCCTGCTCAGCCCGGAGGCCTTCGTGGAGCAGGTGCTGGTGGGGGAGCTCCAGGCCAGGGAGGTGGCCGTGGGCGAGAACTTCCGCTTCGGCCATGACCGGGCCGGCGACACCGCCAGCCTGCGCGAGATCGGAGGGCGCCATGGCCTGCGGGTGCTGGTCTCCTCGATGCTCTGGGATGGGGCCGAGCGGATCAGCAGCAGCCGCATCCGCCGGGCCCTGGCCGCCGGTGCCATCGACGAGGCCAACCGCCTGCTCGAGCGCCCTTACCGCTTCAGCGGCAGGGTCGTGCGCGGGCGTGGGCTGGGCCGGCAGCTCAGTTGGCCCACCGCGAATCTGCAGGTGGATGGCCGCAAGTTTCTGCCCCAGGAGGGGGTCTATGCCGCCTGGGTGCGCAACCTCGAGCCCGCCGAGGGGGGCGAGGCGCTGCAGCCCTGTGGTGCGCCCATGGCGGCGGTGATGAATCTGGGTCCCCAGCCCACGGTCGACCCGCTGGCCCCTTCGGCGGTGGAGGTGCACCTTCTGGATCGGGCTCTGGAGCTGGTGGGCAGAGATCTGGAGGTTGAGCCGGTGCAGCTGCTGCGCCGCCAGCAACGCTTTGCGGGCCTGGAGGAACTCAGCTGCCAGATCGGTGTGGATGCGGCACTGGCCCGCAGCCTGCTGAACCGCAGCTCAGCCGGGGGCGTAGGCGTTGCCCAGACCCCAGCTGATGAAGGCGGCGATGCCCCCGAGCAGCAGAATTCCTGAGATCAGCACCAGCATCGGGCTGTCACCACCGCCGAAATCCATTGCCGTCCGCTCTGGAGTCGGCTTCACCTTACGCAGGTTCCGCTCCCGTGAATGCCGCCCCGACGACGCCTGAACCGGCCGTGCTGCGCCTGCTCGACGCGAACCTGGACCGTGCCCGCGAAGGCCTGCGGGTGCTGGAAGACTGGTGCCGTTTCGGCCTCGACCGCCAGGATCTGGTGGCCCGGCTCAAGGATCTGCGTCAGCGTCTGGGCCGCTGTCACCTCCCCGCCTACAAGGCCGCCCGCCACACCGCCAGCGATGGGGGTGCGGGCCTGGCCCATCCCGCCCAGGCCGAGCGGCAGCAACCGTCTCAGGTGGTGGCCGCCAACGCTGGCCGCGCCCAGGAGGCGCTTCGGGTGCTGGAGGAGTTCGGCCGCGCCGGTGATCCGCTCCTGGCCGCCGAGGCCGCCGCAATCCGCTACGCCCTCTACGACCTGGAGGTGGATCTGATGCGGGCCTGTGGCGCCGCCGCGGGCCGCCGTGAGCTGCTGCTGCGCTGCCATTTGTATCTGATCACCAGCCCGTCACCTCGCCTGCTCGAGACCGTGGCCGCGGCGCTTGAGGCGGGGGTGCGCCTGGTGCAATACCGGGCCAAGCAGGCTGACGACCTGGAGCGCTGGCAGGAAGCCCGTGCCCTGCGTCAGCTCTGCTCGAGTCATGGCGCCCTGTTCATCGTCAACGACCGGGTCGACCTGGCCCTGGCCGTGGAGGCCGATGGGGTGCACCTGGGCCAGGGTGACCTGCCCCCCGCCGAAGCGCGCCGCCTGCTGGGCCCGGATCGCCTGATCGGCCGCAGCACCCAGCGGATCGAGCAGTTGCGTCAGGCGGTGGCCGATGGCTGCGACTACGTGGGCGTTGGCCCCATCAACGCCACCCCCACCAAGCCCGGCCGTGAACCCGTTGGCCTGGCCTACGAGCGCGAGGCGGCGGCTGAAAGTCCGATTCCGTTCTTTGCCATCGGCGGGCTCGATGCCGGAGCGGTGGCGCCGGTCGTGGCGGCCGGCGGTCGCCGGGTGGCGGTGGTGAGGGCGATCATGGAGGCAAGCGATCCGCATGCGGCCAGCCGAGAGCTGCTCGCGGCCCTGCAGGAGGAGGCATGAGCGAGGAGAACGGGGCCAGCGGCAGCCTCACGATCCAGCTGAACGGGGAAGCACGCACCTGCCCGGCTCACTTGCCTCTGCTGGAGGTGCTGCGCCACTTCGGCTACGAACCGCGGCTGGTGGTTGTGGAGTTCAACGGCGAGATTCTGCCCCGCACGGCCTGGGCCGAGCAGGCCGTTGGTGGGGACGCCGTACTTGAGGTGGTCACCATCGTGGGGGGTGGTTCCTAGATTCGGCGAACTTGCTTCGGGTGACATCTGTGTCCCCTCGTCCCTTCCCAATCGCCTTCGCCAGGTTCCGCCGGCTCTCCCTGCTGGTCCTGATGCCTCTCCTGGTGAGCGGCCTGCTGCTGCTGTCCTCGCCGGCTCCCAGCTGGGCGGCCCGCGGCGGGCGCATCGGCGGCGGCAGCTTCCGCTCGGCCCCCTCCATGCCCCGCAGCTACAGCGGCGGTGGCGGCAGCTACCGGGGTGGCTATGGCGGTGGCGGTTACCGCGGTGGCTATGGCGGCGGGATCGGCTTCCCCTTCCTGATCCCCATCTTCGGCTTCGGCGGCGGCGGGCTGTTCGGTTTCCTGATCCTGATGGCGATCGCCGGTTTTCTCGTGAACGCCCTGCGCGGCGCCGGCGGCGGCATGACCAGCGGCGGCGGTTCCCTGGCTGCGGCTCCCCGCGCCGATGGGCCCGTGAGCATTGCCCAGTTGCAGGTGGGCCTGCTGGCCTCGGCCCGTGAACTTCAGGATGACCTGCGCCGCCTGGCCGCCACCGCTGACACCACCGGCAGCACCGGCCTGCAGCGGCTGCTGCAGGAAACCAGCCTGTCCCTGCTGCGCCAGCCCGATCTCTGGGTCTACGCCAACAGCGAACTGGGCCAGGTGCCTTTCGCCAGCGCCGAATCCACCTTCAACCGTCTCTCGATGACCGAGCGCAGCAAGCTGCGCAGCGAGGTCACCTCCAATGTGGGCGGACGGCGCTTCCAGGATGAAGCTGCCGCCAGTGGCCCCACCGATGCCACCAGCGACTTCATCGCCGTCACCCTTCTGGTGGCCAGCCGTGGCCGCATCCCCCTCAAGACCATCAGCAGCGCCGATGATCTGCGTGACGCCCTCGGGGTGATCGGTGCGGTGTCCGCCAATGATCTGATTGCCCTCGAGGTGATCTGGCAGCCCGAGGGCAAGGGAGAAGTGCTCAGCACCGAGGAGCTGCTGACGGCCTATCCGCAGCTGCAGCACCTCTGAGGGCCAGCAGGATGCGCAGGGCCGCCATGGCGGCCCCGTAGCCGTTGTCGATGTTCACCACACTCAACCCCGGGGCGCAGCTGGCCAGCATCCCGTTCAGGGCGGCAGCCCCGCCGGCGCTCACGCCGTAGCCCACCGACACCGGAACGCCGATCACCGGCTGGGGCAGCAGCCCCGCCAGCACCGTGGGCAGGGCGCCTTCCATGCCGGCGCAGGCAATCAGCACCCAGGCGCTTCGCAGCCGCGGCAGCTGCTCCAGCAACCTGTGCAGGCCGGCCACACCCACATCCACCACCAGCTCGGTGCTCACCCCATGGCAGCGCAGGGCCAGCTGGGCCTCATGGGCCACGGGCAGATCACTGGTGCCGCCGCAGAGCACCTGCACCAGACCGAGGGCCGGATCGGCAGCGGGCAGGGCGCCGCTGGTGAGACAGCGGGCCTGGCGGTGGTGCTCCAGGGCGGTGGCGATCTCGGGCCGCTCGCGGCGCAGCCACGTCTCGATCGCCGCGGCTTTCCCGGCGGTCACCCGCGTCACCAGGGCGAGCTCGCCGGCCTGGTGCAGACGCTCGAGGATCGTCGTGATCTGATCGACGTCCTTGGTCTCACCCCAGACCGCTTCCAGCATTCCCAGCCGCTCACGCCGCCCCAGATCCAGCCGCGCCAGGGGCTCGCTGGGATTCATTGGGCGATCAGCTCGCCGCTGAAGAGCAGGGGGAAGGGCTGAGGATCGCTGCGACCGGTGCCCTGCCGCGCCAGCTGATCAAAGCGCTCCTGCACCCGCTCCACCTCGGCGGTGGCGATGCCGTGCCACTGGCGACGACTGGCCCAGTAGATCAGCAGCACTCCCTCCTCGCTGTCGGCATCCCAGTAGATCCGCCGCTCGAGGAAACCGCTCTGCGCCTGCAACCAGGGCTCCCAGCTCTGCCGCTCCGCCTCCAGCCAGGCCTCCCGATCGGCGGCAGGCACCTTCAGCCGCAGGACCTCCACCACCACCTGCTGCTGGATCCCGTCCTGTTGGACAACGTCGCTGGGAGCCGCGGTGACGGCGGTGGGTGTCACGCCCAGGAGCAAGGACAACAGCAGCAGCGCCAGGGCGCAGACCCTACCCATTCCCGCCTCCCCACGGCTCCAGCAGGGCCACGGCGTGGCAGGCGATCCCTTCCTCCCGTCCGGTGGGGCCGAGGGTCTCATTGGTGGTGGCCTTGATACCCACCTGGTCTGGATCGAGCCCCATGCGCTGGGCGATGGCGACGCGCATGGCGGCGATGTGGGGCCGCAGCTTTGGGCGCTCGGCGATCACCACCGTGTCCACATTCACCACCTGCCAGCCCCGCTCCCGCACCAGGGCCACCACCTGCTCCAGCAGCACCAGGCTGTCGGCACCGCGCCAGCGCTCGTCATCCGGGGGGAAGTGCTGGCCGATGTCCCCCAGGCTGAGGGCCCCCAGCAGGGCATCCATCAGGGCGTGCACGAGCACGTCGGCATCGCTGTGGCCATCGAGGCCCAGCCCGGCGGGGTGCTCCAGGGTCAGGCCCCCCAGGATCAGGGGGCGCCCCGGCACCAGCCGGTGGATGTCGTAGCCGTTGCCGATCCGCATCTGCGACCGCCCCTGCTGCTGCTCCTGCCAGCGACGGTAGAGGTCGGGACGCCGCCGTTTCGTGCGCTCCTGCTGCTGTTCGGCCCGCCAGCGGGCGATGGCGCCGTGGTCGCCGCTACGCAGCACCTGCGGCACCGCCAGACCCCGAAACTCGGCCGGGCGGGTGTAATGGGGATGCTCCAGCAACAGGGCGCTGTGGCTTTCCTCCAGCAGCGACTCGGCGCTGCCCACCGTGCCCGGCAGCAGCCGCACCACGCCGTTGATCAGCACCATCGCCGCCAGCTCGCCGCCAGTGAGCACGAAATCTCCCAGCGACACCTCCTCATCAGCGAGGGTGCGGATGCGCTCGTCGAAGCCCTCGTAGTGGCCGCAGAGCAGCACCAGCTGGTCGTGATCCGTGGCCCAGCGCTGCAGGTCGGCTTGGCGCAGGGGCTGACCCTGGGGGCTGAGCAGCAGCACCCGGCGCCGCTCCAGCACGGGGATCGACTCGAAGGCCGCGAAGAGCGGCTCGGGCTTGAGCACCATTCCCGCCCCGCCGCCATAGGGCTGGTCGTCGACCTTGCGGTAGCGATCGCTGGCGTGGTCGCGGGGATTGTGGGTGTGCAGCTCGGCGATGCCGGCGTTGAAGGCCCGCCCGATCACCCCGAGGCTGGTCAGTGGCGCAAACGACTCGGGAGCCAGGCTCACCACATCCAGCCGCATCGCGCTCAGCTCTCCGCTGGGGCCGGGCGGCTGACGCGGCGGATCTCCGAGCAGAAACTGGCCTGCTCTGGCTGGCCATCGGCGCCGTTGACGATCACGCTGCGCAGGCGCAGGTTCGGTTTGGTGAACCAGATCCGTTCGCGCTGCTCCTGGCCAGCGCTGGTGATCACCAGCTCCAGGCTGCCGTCGGGCCAAAGTTGCCAGTGGCCAATGCTGCCCTCGGCGCCCAGCAGGCTGCCGCCGGCCTCGAAATCGAGCTGCCGGGCCTGGCCATCGGGAGCCGTCACCTCCAGCCCCCCCAGGGAGCGGCCGGGGGCGGCCGGGCGCAGGCTCACCCCCAGGTCGCCGCGGTTGCTGTCATGCCAGGCGTCATCGTCGCCGCTGGCGGCTGTGGTGGCCTCCATCCGACTGCGCAGCACCATCCACTGACCGGCGCAAAGGTCGAGAAAGGCTGGCAGGTCCTCGGGGGGGAAGGCGGGGCTGGTGCCGTTCACGGCGGTGGCGCACTCTGGCCCTCCATCCTCTCAGTCGCCGCGGTAGCCGAGTTCCGCCAGCCGCGCCGGGTTGCGCCGCCAGTTGGGCACCACTTTGACGAACAGCTCCAGGTACACCGGCCCGTCGAACACCTTCTGCATCTGGGCCCTGGCCCCGCTGCCGATCTCCTTGAGCATCTGACCGCGCTTGCCGATCAGGATTCCCTTCTGGCTGGAGCGCTCCACCAGCACCGTGGCCAGCACGGCGATGCGCTTGCCGTCTTCGACGATCCGCTCGACCTGGACCGCCACAGAGTGGGGCACCTCCTCGCGGGTGAGGCTGAGCACCTGCTCGCGGATCAGCTCTGCCAGCAGCAGTTGCTCGGGTTGATCGCTGACCGCATCCGGCGGGTAGAGATGGGGGCCGAGGGGCAGCCGCGCCGCCAGGGCCTCCACCAGTTCGGGGCAGCCGGCACCGGTGCTGGCACTGCAGGCCAGCAGTGGCCAGTCGCTGCGCCGCTGACCGGGATCGGCCGGATCGGCGCGCTGATCGGAGAGCACCAGCAGCTCCCGGTAGCTGGCCTCCAGCTCGGCGGCCCTCTCCGGGTCCACCAGATCGCTCTTGTTAAGGGCCACCAGCACCGGCGCCCGGCTGAAGCGCAGGAGCTCCACGATGAATCCATCGCCGCGCCCCGCCGGCTCGCTGCCATCGACCAGGAGCAGCACCACGTCCACTTCGCCGATGGCGCTGCGGGCGCTTTTCACCAGCCGCTCCCCCAGCAGGTGGTGGGGCTTGTGGATGCCGGGGGTGTCGAGCAACACCAGCTGGGCGCTGGGGGTGGTGAGGATGGCCCGCAGCCGGTTGCGGGTGGTCTGGGCCACCGGCGAGGTGATCGCCACCTTCTCGCCCACCAGGTGGTTGAGCAGGGTCGACTTGCCCACATTCGGGCGGCCGATCAGGGCCACGAAACCGGAGCGGAAGCCTTCGGGGGCCTGCTGCGGCAGCGGCAGAGGCACCGGCAAAGACAGCTCTGCGCCCAGCGGCTGCTCCGATTTGGTCTCGCTCAGGCCCGGCTTGTCCATAACCTCAACACTGCCAGCCCACCGGTCCAAGATGTCGGCTTCCACTCCCGCCACCCCCACCTTTCCCCAGGCGATGGAGATCGCGGCAGCTTGGCTGGGCCACTGGCAGAACGGCGAACTCAGTGATGAGGTGCTGGCCGACCGGGTGGGGGAACTGGTGGCCAGCCTCGATGGTGCCCGCGGCTTCTTCGTGGTGTCCCTCACCAGCGACGCCCCGCTGATGGACCGCCTGCCGGAGTGCCTGGTGCTGAGCCTGCGCCAGGCCGGTGATGGGGTGGTGGATCTCAGCGCCCGCAACCTGGCCATGAGCACGGCGATGGCCCTGCATCACCAGCGGGCCGGAGATGAGGGCCAACGGGCCGGATCCGAGCGGGTGGCTCGGAGGTGCACTGAACTGCTGCGGCTGCTGGAGCCAACGGCGGTGAAGCAACGGCTGGAGAGGCTGCTGGCCGGCGCGGAGGGATCGGGAGAGGATGTGGACTTCCTGGATCGCTGGGGCTACGACGAGGCCCAGCGCCAGGCCATCCGCTCAGCTGTGCTGGCGGTGGCTGACGACTGAGCCAGGCCGGGTTGCTACTGCTGGAGCTGGTTCAGTCGCGGCGGCCGCCGCCGTTGAGGGCGATGATCAGGCGCAGGATGAAGATGAACAGGTTGATGTAGGTGAGGTACATGCCCAGGGCGCCGGCCAGGTACTGGTCGTCGCTGTAGGTGCGGGGCATGGTGTAGAAGTCGAGAAAGGCGGCTCCCACGAACAGCACGGTGCCGAAGCCGGCGATCAGCAGTTCGAATCCGCTTCCCCCGAAGCCGGGGATGAAGATGCCGCCCACGATCTGAATCACCATGGCGATGATCAGGCCGAGGATGCCCAGGCCCACCACACCGGCCAGGGCCTGACCGATGGAGTCGCTCATGCGACGACCCACCACCGACGCGATCAGGAAGGTGATGCCTGTGGCCAGGGTGGCGGTGCCGATGGCGCCGACCCCGGCAACGCTGAGGGCATAAGCCACGATTCCGCTGAGGGTGAAGCCGGTGATCAGGCTGTAGGCCGTGAGGATCGGCAGGGCCGTGCCGTTGTTCCCCTTGGTGGCCGCGCTCTGGGCCACGAAGAAGAGGATGAAGTTGCCGATCAGGGCCACCCAGAACAGGGGCATGAACAGCCCCGGGCTGCTGGCCATCAAGGTGAGGCCTCCCATCACTCCGGCGGCGGTCAGCACCATGCCGCCACCCACGTAGGGCAGCGCTTTGTTGACGACATTGGGACCGACCAGCGCGCCCTGCTGGGCCTCGCGGATCGCTTCCTGGAAATTGCTGCTGGCTGGCATGGGACCAGTGAATTCGGTTCTCACCATCCTGCCAGTGCCGGCGGGTTGGGAGTGTGCGGTTCTCCTCATCCCCGCTGGGCGCTCATCCTCTCTGGGCCGTCCGGGCAAGTCCAGCCGCGTCGCGGCGGGCGTAGGCCTGCACCATGCGCTGCACCAGAGGATGACGCACCACATCGGCGGCGGTGAGATGGCAGATCGCCACGCCCTCCACATCCGCCAGCACGCCGGCGGCCTCCACCAGGCCACTGAGCTGGTCGCGGGGCAGATCCGACTGGGTGGGATCCCCGGTGACCACCATGCGCGAATTCTCCCCCAGCCGGGTGAGCACCATGCGCATCTGGGCGGTGGTGGTGTTCTGGGCCTCGTCGAGGATCACGAAGGCATCGGCCAGGGTGCGGCCGCGCATGTAGGCCAGCGGCGCCACCTCGATCACCCCTTTCTCCAGCAGAGCCGTGGTGCGCTCCGCCCCCAGCAGCCCATGCAGGGCGTCATAGAGCGGGCGCAGGTAGGGGTCGACCTTCTGCTGCAGGTCCCCGGGCAGGAAACCCAGCCGCTCGCCGGCTTCCACCGCGGGCCTGGTGAGGATCAACCGTTCCACCCGCCGCTCCTGGAGCATGCGCACGGCCTGAACGGTGGCCAGGAAGGTCTTGCCGGTGCCGGCTGGACCCAGGGCGAGGGTGAGGTCGTGGCCGTCCATCGCTTCCACGTAGGCCTTCTGGCGCACGGTGCGGGGCCGCAGCAGCTTGCCGCTCTGGCTGCGGGCCAGCACCTGCTGGGAGAGTTCGCGATGCTCGCTGCTGCGGCCGGCGTCGAGGGCGGTGAGGGCGGTCTGCAGATCCACGGCGCCGATGGGCTGGCCCTCGCCCCAGAGCGGCCGCAACAGCTCCACCAGAGCCGAGGCCCGCTCCAGCTGAGAGGGCCTGCCCTGGATCACCAACTGAAGACCCCGCAGCACCAGGGAGGCACCGGTGAGGGCCTCAAGGCGATGCAGGGTGGTTTCGGCCTCGCCGGCGAGGGCAAGGGCGGCTTCCTGGTGGGGAAGGTCGATCGAAAAGAGAGGAAGCGTTTCAGCCCCGGCCATGGGGCGTCCGCTCAGGCATCGGCGCTGACGGCCTCAGCTTCAGGCTCGGTGGCAGCTGCTGCAGCGGCTTCAGCAGCGGCGGCTGATTCAGCAGCAGCGGCCTTCGCGGCTTCCTTGACCACCGCTTCGCGGGCTGCGGCCTGCTTGGCCTTGCCGACGATTTCACCGGGACGGATGGTTTTCTCGATCAGGCCGCCCTTCTCGAGCAAGGAGCGGACCGTGTCGGTGGGTTGGGCGCCCTGGCTCAGCCGCACCCGGATGGCTTCGGCGTCAAGGCGGGTTTCCTTGGTGCGGGGGTTGTAGAAGCCGAGCTCCTCGAGCGGCAGACCGTCCCGGCGGGACGTGCTGTTGGTGGCCACCAGACGGAAGCTCGCTTCCCGCTTCTTGCCGAACCGCTTCAGGCGGAGCTTGATCATCGTGGCCTTGCCTTGCTGACTTGGGTGTTTGGGGTGGACGGAAACTCCGCCTGGCGGTGAGTTCACGCGCCAAACAAGCACCTTACCTTGCCGCCCATCAGAGCTGGCCAAACCCCTTGCGCTTCTTCGGGGGACGACTGGCCTTGCGGGAGCCGCTGCCCCGCCCAGCGGCCGTCGGCATCCCGGGCATTCCAGGCATTCCGGGCATGCCGGGCATGCCGGGCATGCCGGGCATGCCACCGCCCATGCCGGGGAAGCCTCCACCCATGCCCGGCATGCCTCCACGGGTCATCTGCTGCATGAAGCCGCGCATCTTCTGAAAGTCGGCCAGCACCTTGTCGACGTCGGCAGGGCTGTGGCCGCTGCCGGCCGCGATCCGCCGCCGCCGTGAAGGCTGGGCGGCCAACAGCTGGGGCTGCTCCCTCTCGGCCGCTGTCATCGAGCCGATCATCGCCTCGATTTTTCCGAGCTGCTCCTCGCCCTGCTTGAGCATGCCGTCGTCGATCTTGTTCATGCCCGGGATCAGCTTCATCAGGCCGCCCAGGGAGCCCATGCGCTTGATCATGCGCATCTGCTGCAGGAAATCGGAGAAGTCGAAAGAGGCTTCCTGCAGCTTCTGCTGCATCTTTGCCACATCGGCCAGCTCCACCTCCTTGGAGGCCTTCTCCACCAGGGTGAGCACATCGCCCATGCCCAGGATGCGGCTGGCCATCCGCTCGGGGTGGAAGGGCTGCAGCGCCTCCACCTTCTCGCCGGTGCCGATGAACTTGATCGGGGCGCCGCTCACCTTGCGGATCGAGAGGGCCGCTCCGCCGCGGGAGTCGCCGTCGAGCTTGGTGAGTACGGCGCCGGTGAGACCCACCTGCTCGTGGAAGGCGCGGGTGAGCTCCGCCGCCTCCTGGCCGATCATCGAATCCACCACCAGCAGCACCTCGTCGGGTGCCGCGGCCTGGCGGATCCGCACCATCTCCTCCATCATCGCGGTGTCGATCTGAAGGCGGCCGGCGGTGTCCACCAGCACCGTGTCAAAGCCTTCCTCCTTCGCCCTGGCGATGCCGGCGGCGGCGATGTCTTCGGGTCTGGCGTCAGCCCCCAGGCTGAACACCTCCACGCCGATCTGTTGTCCCAGCGTCTGCAGCTGGTCGATGGCGGCGGGCCGGTAGACATCGGCGGCCACCATCAGCGCCCGTTTGCCCTGCTCCTTGAGGTGCAGACCGAGCTTGGCGGTGGCGGTGGTCTTGCCGGCCCCCTGCAGGCCCGCCATCAGGATCACGGTGGGGGCCTGATCCGCCACCGCCAGCGGGGCGTTCTCACCGCCCATCACCTCCACCAGGGCCTGATGCACCAGCTGGATGAACTGCTGATCGGGGCTGACGCCGCGCACCACCTCGGCGCCCACCGCCTGGGTGCGCACCTCTTCGATGAACCCCTTGACCACCTCCAGGCTCACATCGGCCTCGAGCAGGGCACGACGCACCTGCTTGAGGGCCCCCTCCACGTTGCTTTCCGTGATCCGGTCCTGGCCCTTCAGGCTCTTGACCGCATCCTCAAAACGCTGGGAGAGCTCGTCGAACATGGCGTTGTTGAAGGGGTGACCCCAGGAGGGGTGATCGTTGAACCAGACCCTGACACAACGCAGGGGACATCAGCGGCGACTGTGGAAATCAGCCAGTTTCCAGGTGCCGCCATCACGGGCGAACACATAGATGTTGCGCAGTTGGGCGTTGGTTCTGGGCTTGATCACCTTGTCGCCTGAACGGCGCTCCTCGCTGTAGTCGAGTTGGACATCGGCTTCGATCCGCCGTGGACTCTGGTTGGTGAGCCGGAACTGCTGAATCCTGGCCTGCACCTGTTGCTGTTCCCCCAGGGCCTTGAGTCCCCTGGCCTGGGAGCGCAGGTCGGCCACCAGGGCCGGGCGGGCGAGCTGATCGAGGTCGGCCTGGCTGCTGCGTCCGTCCAGAAGTGCCGCTTTGGCTGCCAACCAGCGCTCCAGCAGGAGGCGCACTTCCTGCTGGGTTGGGCTGGCGCTGGTGAGGGGGCCTGGGGCGGTGGGCGCCGACACCGGCGGGTTTGTGCTGGTGGGGGCCTGGCTACTGGCGGGGGGTGTCGCCAGCGGGGGTGCCGCCGGCCGGGGACGCATCACCAGCGAGAGCCCGGCGATCAGGGCAGCCCCGGCTGCCAGAGCGATTCCGGCCATGGCCAGCGGCCGGGCAGCCCGTGGCCGTTGCTCTCGGGCCGCAGCTTCAGCGGACGGCTCCGGGGCTGGGGGCTTGAACCCTTCGCTGCTGTCAGGGGCGAGGGGCTCCAGCTCAGGCATTGCCCAGGGGGCAGCGCTTGCCGCGACTGAGGAGTCTGTAGCGATCACCCCCACCGCCTGGCCGCGGGCCTGGCGGCGATCCTGCTGATCCACGAAGGCCTGCACGTCCCGGTCGGCGAAGTAGGCCTCGAGATCGGCATCCACCTCGATGTCGCGGTAGCCGGGGAGGACGTCCCGGGCCAGCCAGTCCCGGCAGTAGGCACAGAGCTGGGCGAGGGGATCCTCGGCCTGCTCCTCGGCCCAGGCCTTGAGCTCGGGCCCTGCTCCGGCGTTGAAGTGCTGCACGGCCGGCTCGATCTGGCCGAGCAGCAGATACAGGCAGGCCAGCAGGGGCTGGATGCCGGGCTGGGCGGAGGCCTGCAGGCGGTCCTGGGCGGCGGCGATGCGCTCGGGCTTGCGCTGGGCGAAGCCTGAGGCGGTGAGGGCGTAGCTGGCCAGAAACTCCGCCGCTGCCGAGCCGCCTTTGGCCCAGCGGTCGAAAAGATCGACCTGTTCCTGGGCGGTGAGGAAGAGCCGGATCTGCTTGATGAAGGCCTGGAAGTCGTCGCGGGGCAGGCTGGGATCGTCTTCGCCCTCCAGGCCTCCGCGGCGCTTCACCAGACTCTCCAGCAGTTCCAGCCCTTCGGCGCGCTCCTGGGTTGCCGTCAGAGGCCGGCTGACCAGGCCCAGCACCCGGAAGGGCAGCAGCGCGTGCAGGTCGTTGGCCAGCTGCAGCCGTTGCTCAGGCATCTGGCCCATGCGTTGCAGTTGCTGGAGGCCTTGTTGCAGGAGCTGGGCCGCAGCCTCGTAGTGGCGCTGGCCCTGCAGCTCCGTGGCGGCGGCGCGGCAGGCCAGGGCCGCCAGCAGGCAGAGGTCGGCTTCGCGGCCGCTGCCCAGGGCAGGGGCCTGGGGCGGCTGCAGGCAAGTGATGGTGGCCTCAAAGGCCTCCAGGGGCATCCCCGCTTCCAGCAGCAGCATCAACCCACCGAGGTCCTTCGATGGCGCCACATCAAGGCCGGCCGCCACCCCCTCTCCTTCGCCCGCCTGCTCGATCTCCATCAGCTGGGCCTCGTAGGCCTGGCGGCGCTGGGGGTCGGAGAGCACGTCGGCGCTGGCTTCCAGCAGATCGGCCCGGGCCCGGATCGCCTCCAGGGTGAAGCCCTGATCCGGCGCTTTCTCCAGGCGATGCTGAAGGGTGCGCAAGACGTTCTGGGCATCGGTCGCCGGGCTCACGCCGAGCAGACGGAAGTGGTCGATCGGCAGTTCCAACCCCTTCAACTCACGGGCCCTTGATCCTGGGCGTTGGGGCGAGTGTAGGCAGCGGCATCGGTTTTGACCTTTCCCGCTCAGTCCTCCCCCTACAGTCGTTGGCAACAGCTTCGACTCCCCTTGCCATGACTCAGGAGATCGCCGCCACGCTCCAACCGGCCGCAGACGGAGCTGCACAAGAAGCAGTCGGCAGCCACGCCGAACGCCTGGCGGCGCTCTACCCGGCGGGTCCGGCCACGGTGACTCGAGAGGAGGGCCTGACCCTCTACCGGGACATGACTCTCGGCCGCCGCTTCGAAGACAAGTGCGCCGAGATGTACTACCGGGGCAAGATGTTCGGCTTCGTTCACCTCTACAACGGCCAGGAGGCCGTCTCCACCGGGGTGATCAAGGCGATGCGTGCCCAGCATGACTGGTTCTGCAGCACTTATCGCGACCACGTGCATGCCCTCAGCGCCGGTGTGCCAGCCCGCGAGGTGATGAGTGAGCTGTTCGGTAAGGCCACCGGCTGCAGCAAGGGCCGCGGCGGCTCCATGCACCTGTTCTCCAAGGAGCACCATCTGCTCGGGGGCTATGCCTTCATCGGCGAGGGCATTCCCGTCGCGCTCGGCGCCGCCTTCACCAGCCGCTACAAGCGTGATGCCCTCGGTGAGGCAGACAGTGATGCCGTCACCGCCGCCTTCTTCGGCGATGGCACCTGCAACAACGGCCAGTTCTTCGAGTGCCTGAACATGGCGGCGCTGTGGAAGTTGCCGATCCTGTTCGTCGTCGAGAACAACAAATGGGCGATCGGCATGGCCCACGACCGCGCCACCAGCGATCCGGAGATCTGGCGCAAGGCCGCCGCCTTCGGCATGGCGGGTGAGGAGGTCGACGGCATGGATGTGCTGGCGGTGCGCGCCGCTGCCCAGCGGGCCGTGGAGCGTGCCCGGGCCGGCGAAGGTCCCACTCTGCTGGAGTGCCTCACGTATCGCTTCCGCGGGCATTCCCTGGCCGACCCCGATGAGCTGCGCAGCGAAGTGGAGAAGGAGTTCTGGGCCAAGCGGGATCCCCTCAAGGCTCTGGCCGCCCATCTCACCAGCCACGATCTGGCCAGCCTTGAGGAGCTCAAGGCGATCGAGAAGGAGATCGACGCCGAAGTGGCCGATGCCGTGGAGTTTGCCGTCGGTGCACCAGAGCCCGATCCCGGTGAGCTCACCCGCTACATCTGGGCTGAAGACTGACCCTGGGCCGAATCAGAGCTGGCTGGGCAGCCGGCTCGTGAGGCTGCGCAACTTGCGCAGTGCTTTGAGTTCCACCTGACGCACCCTCTCCCGGGACACGTCGAGCAGGCGGCCGATCTCAGCAAGGGTGTGGCGTTCGTGCCCATCAAGGCCGAAGCGCAGATCGAGCACCTGGCGTTCCTGCTCGCTGAGGTAGCTGAGCCAGCGCTCCAGCTGCTCGTGGTGCATGCCCCGCTCCACCTGGTCGAGAGGCTCGTCGTGGCTGGAGTCGGCGATCAGATCACCGAGGAAACTGCGCCCCTCCTCACCATTCACCGGGGCATCCAGACTGGAGGTGGTCAACGACTGGCGCAGCAGCCCGTCGAGTTCCTGGATCGGGATCGCCATGGCTTCGGCGATCTCGCTGCGGCTGGGCATGGCCCCGAGCTTGTGGGCCAGCTCCAGGCTGACGCGGCGCACGGCGCTGAGGCGTTCGCTCAGGTGAACCGGCAGACGAATCGTGCGGGACTGGCAGGCAATCGCCCGGGTCATGCTCTGGCGGATCCACCAGAAGGCATAGGTGGAGAATTTGTAGCCGCGGGTGGGATCGAACTTTTCAACGGCCCGCTCCAGGCCCAGTGATCCTTCCTGGATCAGATCGAGCAGTTCCAGTCCCTTGCCCTGGTACTTCTTGGCGACGCTGACCACGAGGCGCAGGTTGGCCTTCATCATGCGCTCCTTGGCGCGACGGCCCAGGCGCAGCAGTTGTTTCTGGCGAAGGCTGGGGGGATCCTCCACGCCCGAATCGATCAGCTGCATCATCGCCTGCACCTGGTTGCCCAGTTCAATCTCCTCGGCTGGAGTGAGCAGGGGCACCCGTCCGATCGTGCCCAGATACCAGCTGATTGGATCGCTCCCCCGCCGCCGCTGTTCGCGGGGCAGAAGGGTGGAGGCTGTCATGAGCCCATCAGGAAAGTGAATTCAATCTCTGATGAATGGACCAGGGAGTGATGTGATTTCAACAACCTTTCAAGGTTGTGCCAGTAAAACGACACAGTCAACCCCCGGAAGGACTAGTCCCAGCTGAACACCACTGGCCCAGAGTTGCTGCCAGTGCCATGGGCGTCACCTGACCGGGTCCGAGCCGCTCACGGGCCGCCAGCCCCGCCTGGGCGTGGGCCAGGGCGGCAGCAGCCAGGGTGGAGGCTTCCCCGGGTGAGACCCCGGCAGCCAGAGCCAGAGCCCCTTGCCCGGCCGCGAATCCCGCCAGGACATCGCCGGCGCCGGCCCGGGCCGCTTCCGCTGCCGCCTCCAGCAATTGCCAGCGCCGGCCGTCGGGCGCGGCAATCACGTTGCGGGCTCCCTTGAGCAGCAGGGCCGCGCCGCAGCGGCTGGCGGCAACGGCGGCGGCCTCCAGGGGCTGCTCGCCGGCCAGATCGGGAAACAGGCGGGCGAATTCACCCTGATGGGGCGTCAGCCAGGTGGGACCTTGCCTCCCCTGCAGCCAGGTCATTGCCTCACCGGCCACCCCGGCGGCCAGCTGGTTGAGGCCATCGGCATCGATCACCACCAGTCCCGCAAAGGCCTGCAGGCTCCCCCAGAGCGGCGGGCTGTCGGGCCGCTCCGCTGAGGCGGCTGGCCCCAGGCCCGGACCGACCAGCACGGCATCAAGGCGATCGAGGGCGCCCGGCTCACCCGGCGCAGGCCCCAGAACCACATGGGGCAGCAGGCTCCAGAGCTGGTGGGCCACGGGCCCCGGCACGGCCGCCCGCAGGCTCCCGCAGCCGCTGGCGCTCGCTCCCAGCAGGCTGAGCAGGGCGGCACCGGGATAGGCGGCGCTGCCGCTCACCACCAGCAGGCGGCCACGGCCGTACTTGGCGGCATCCGGCGCAGGCTCAAGCGGTGGGGCGCTGGTCTGATCCAGGCCACTCAGCACGAGGGGCTGATCCGGCGGCAGTTGTCCCAGCAGAGCCGGCGGCAGCCCCAGATCAAGCCGCACCAGCTCCCCCACCCAGGCCAGGGCGCTGTCCTGGACCAGCCCCTGCTTGAGCAGGCCCAGGCAGTAGGTGGTGCGGGCACGGGCGGCCCAGCTCCCCAGCAGCCGGCCGCTGTCGGCGCACAGTCCCGTAGGCGTGTCGATGGCCACCAGCTGATCGGGCCTCAGCCGCGCCCGATCGCCCAGGAGGGACTCGATCGCCTCGCCGGGAGGACGCCGTTGGCCGATGCCGAAGAGCCCATCGATCCAGAGGGCGGCGCCGGCGGGATCAGGGCTGGAGCTCAGCCGCTCGATCCCAAGCCACTGGGCATGGCGCCAATGGGACTCGGTGAGCGGTTTGTGGCGCTCAAAGGGGCTCCAGAGCCGCACCCTCACCCCGGCCAGGTGCAGCTCCCGGGCCACCACCAGGGCATCCCCCCCGTTGTGCCCGGGGCCCACCAGCACCAGCGCCCCCTGGCGCAGGGCCTCGGGCTTGCTCAGCAGCCGCGCACTGATGGCCAGGGCGGCTTTTTCCATCAGGGCTTCCACCGGCAGGCCGCTGGCGAACAGCTGCTGCTCCAGCTGGGCCATCTGCTCCGAGCGCACCACCAGGTGGGCGGCATCCCGGCGGGGCCAGTGAATCTCGTGGCTGTTGCTCAAGGGGGGCTCCGGTGCAGGCAGAGGGACGCGGGACCCGCCGGCGGAGCCCCCGTCCCATGATGGGAACACGGCTTTGTTTCGTTTCTCCCCCGCCCCGGAGGCTTCCGGTTTTGACCACCACCGCCCCAGCGTCCGGCCCAGGTTCCGCCGGTCGAGCCCGTTCCCCTCTCGCGGCTGCCAACGGTCCTGTCACCGCTGCCGGTGCTGCGGCGCTTGAGCGCTTGCGCGCCTGGCCCGGGGAGCATCGGGTGGCCGTCGGCCTCTCCGGCGGGGTCGACAGCTCCCTGACCGCCGCGCTGCTGGTGGCGGCCGGGTGGCAGGTGGAAGGTCTCACCCTCTGGCTGATGAGCGGCAAGGGGGCCTGTTGCGCCGAAGGGTTGGTGGATGCCGCCGGCCTCTGTGAGCAGCTGGGGGTGCCGCACCATGTGGTCGACAGCCGCGAGCGTTTCCGCGAGCAGATCGTGGAGTTTCTGGTGCAGGGTTACGAGGGAGGGGTGACGCCCCTTCCCTGCTCCCGCTGCAACCGGGAGGTGAAGTTCACCCCGATGCTGGAGTGGGCGGAGGCCGAACTCGGGATCAGCCGCATCGCCACCGGTCACTACGCCCGGGTCCGCCTTGCCGACGCAGGTGCCAGGGCCGGCCGCCACCAGTTGCTGCGCGGCCTCGATGTCCACAAAGACCAGAGTTATTTCCTCTACGACCTGCCCCAGGCGGTGCTGGCGCGGTTGGTGTTCCCCCTCGGCGAACTCACCAAGCCCGATACCCGGCTGGAAGCCGAAGCCCTCGGCCTGCGCACCGCCCGGAAACCCGAAAGCCAGGATCTCTGCCTGGCCGATCACCACGGTTCGATGAAGGCCTTCCTCGATGCCTACCTGCCGCCCCGCCAGGGTCAGATCGTGCTGGCCGACGGCACGGTGGTGGGCGAGCACGATGGCATCGAGCATTTCACCATCGGCCAGCGCAAGGGGCTGGGGGTGGCCTGGAGCGAACCCCTGCATGTGGTGCGCCTCGATGGGGCGATGAACCGGGTGGTGGTCGCTCCCCGCGCCGAGGCGGCCCGCAGCGGTTGCGTGGTGGGCGCGATCAACTGGATCTCGATCCCACCGCCCGAAGCACCGCTGGAGCTTGAGGTGCAGGTGCGTTACCGCAGCGCGCCGGTGGCTGCCCAGCTCATCCCCCTCGAGCCCACGGCCGCCGATGCTGCCGCAGCCCGCCCCCACCGAGCCCGGCTGAACTTCCACGAGGAGCAGTTTTCGATCACCCCTGGCCAGGCGGCGGTGTTCTATGCCGGCGAGGTGGTGCTCGGTGGCGGGCTGATCCAGCGCCACCCGCCCGATCCTGCTCACCAGTAGGCCCGGTTCACCAGTAGGGATCGCTGGCCAGCTCCACCCGCAGCTCGCCGCTGCGGGCAGCGGGCACCGTGGCGATGCAGGCCCGCACCACCCGGCCGTTGACCTCGATCTCACAGGCGCCGCAACTGCCACCCAGGCAGCCGGTGGGGATCGTCTGGCCGGCTGCGGCGGCCGCCTGCAGCCAGTCGCGGCCTGGTGGCACCTGGGTGCTGCGGCCATTGGGCCAGTGCACGATGACCGGCGTAGCGGCTGACTTCATTCCCGCTCCAGCAGTGGGGCCAGGTTCACGTGGGTCTCGAAGGCCTCAGCGAGCCGATCGAGCAGCGCCTCGCGTTGCTGGCCGTGGTGCGGTTGCTGCTCCCCCAGGGGACTCAGACCGCGGCGGCGGCGCAGCTGGTTCAACCAGCGCCGCCGCCAGGGGCCCGAGTCGAACACTCCGTGCAGGTAGGTGCCGGCCACCACCGTGCCGTTCTGGTCGGCTCTCCACCAGCCGAGGCCCGAGAGCTCGGCGATGGGCTGGCACTGGTCAGGGTCCTCGCACTCGCTCTGGCCCCGGTGCAACTCGAATCCCTCCAGCGCCAGGCTGCTGCCCGGCGGCCAGAGGGCCGGGGCACACACCTGCTGCGTCGCCTTGTTGTTGCCGTAATGGGTGATCAGGGGCAGCAGCCCCAGCCCGGCGTGCTCGACCCCGCCGCCACACCCTTCGAGGCCGTGCGGATCCAGCAGACGTCGGCCCAGCATCTGCAGGCCACCGCAGAGGCCGAAGAGATGGCCGCCACCGGAGACATACCGCCGCAGGTCGTCGCCAAGGCCGCTGGCGCGCAGGGCCTCCAGATCCCGCAGGGTCTGCTTGCTGCCGGGGATCACCACGGCATCGGCGCTGCCCAGAGCTTCTCCGGGGCGCACCCAGCGCAGCCGCACGCTCGGTTCGGCTTCGAGGGGATCGAGATCGGAGAAATTGCTGATCGAGGGCAGGCGAAGCACCGCGATCTCCAGTTCGGCGTCGGGTTTGCGCGCCTTGCGCTCCAGCAGGTCGAGGGAATCCTCGGGAGGAAACAGTTCATCGAGCCAGGGCATCACCCCCAGCACCGGCAGGCCGGTGTGGCGCTCCAGCCAGCTGCGGCCCTCGTCGAAGAGCTCCCGGCGGCCACGGAAGCGGTTGATCAGGATGCCCCTGATCAGGGGCCGCTCCACCGGCCGCAGCAGCGCCAGGGTGCCCACGATCTGCGCGAAGACTCCCCCCCGCTCGATATCGGCCACCAGCAGGCAACGGGCCCGCAGGAACTGGGCCAGGCGCAGGTTGGTGAGATCCCGGGCCTGCAGATTCACCTCCACGGGGCTGCCCGCCCCCTCCAGTACCAGCCGACCGCCCGGATGGCGCGCCTGCAGCTCGCTCAGGCCCTGGCGGATCGCCGCCCAGCCCGGACGGAACCAGTCGCGGTAATAGTGCTCGGCGCGGCAGACCCCTACCGAGCGGCCCAGGTGGATCACTTCGCTGGTGCTGTCTCCCTGGGGCTTGAGCAGCACCGGATTCATCGCCACCGTGGGCTCCAGACCCGCCGCCCAGGCCTGGAGGGCCTGGCTGTAGGCCATCTCGCCGCCTCCGGCATCCACCCAGGCATTGAGGCTCATGTTCTGGCCCTTGAAGGGCAGGGGCGTCTCGCCGCGCCGCCGCAGCACGCGGCAGAGGGCGGCGGCCATCAGCGATTTGCCGGCGCCACTGCTGGTTCCGAGCACCATCAGGGGCTTCACAGGCGCGGCCAGCGGCGACGCAGCCCGTGGCGGATCACCTCCAGCAGGGAAGCCCTTGGGATCTCTCCGCTCCAGCGCTCCAACAGTTCACGGCCCATCGGCGTCAGCCGCACTCGCTCGGTCAGTCCCTGGCCGTCCACTTCCCGGCGCAGGACCCCCACCCGGATCAGCCAGATGAAGTGGTCTTCAGCCCGGTCGCTGCTCAGGGGGGCGAAGCTGAACTGCGCCCGGTCGGCACGTCGGTGGAGCTCCTCGCTGCTGATCGCCTCGCCGCTGAGCAGCCCATAAAAGGCCCGCCGAAAGGGCAGGCAGCGCAGGGCACTGGCCGCCCGCTCCAGCGAGCGGGGATCGTTGAGGGTGCTGGTGAGGGAGCCTGGGGTCGAGCCATGCATGCGCCGATTCTCCTGGATCAGCGTGCGCTCTGGTGGGGCCGAAACGGCAGGGTCTCCCTGCGGGGGAGGAGGATCGTTGTGGCCGTGCCAAGGCCAGGAGGTCAGGGTCCATGCCGCAAGCCCCACTGGTGCTGGCCTCTGCCTCGCCGGCACGACGCCGGTTGCTGGAGCAGGCGGGCATCCCCCACCGGGTGCAGGTGAGCGGCGTCGATGAGGAGGGCTGGCGGGATCCCGATCCGCGCCAGCTGGTGCAGGCTCTGGCACGGGCCAAAGCCGAGGCGGTGGGGCGTGAGCTGGTGCTGAGCGAGGGCGAGCGTGTGGGTGACGTGCTCGGCTGCGACTCTCTGTTCGTGCTCGCCGGGGCCGTTTTCGGCAAGCCCCGTGATGCCGAGGAGGCCACCAGCCGCTGGCGGCGCATGGCTGGATCGTGGGGGGAGCTGCACACCGGCCATTGCCTGCTGCCCGCAGGCCCGACAGCAAGGGGGTCAACCGGCCTGCCGCCGAGGCTGGCCACCGTCACAACCCGCGTCAGGTTCGCGGATCTCAGCGAGGCGGAGATCGCCGCCTACGTAGCCAGCGGTGAGCCGCTCAACTGTGCGGGCGGGTTCGCTCTCGAGGGCCGCGGTGGGTTGCTGGTGGAGCAGATCGAGGGCTGCTTCAGCAATGTGATCGGCTTGAGTCTGCCCCTGTTGCGCCGTTGGTTGTCGAGCTGAATCTGCATCAGCGGAACAGGTTGTTGAACAGATCCTGCAGGAACTGCCCAGTTGGATTCTGCGTGGGAGGATAATTCTGAGGGTAGTTCTGAGGATATCCCTGCTGAGGATAGCCCTGCTGGTATGTCGGATAACCTTGTTGATAAGTCTGCTGATTGCCTGTTCGGGCTGCTAGCTGCAGGTCGGCCCAATTGAATACCACTTCATTCCCGCTTCTGGTGTAACGCGCAGGCCATAGTCTTGTGCCATCACGAAGCACGAGTTCTCCCTGGCGGTTGTAGAAGGCAAACTGTCGTCCATCCTGAAACTCTACGGAATAGGCGGTTCCATTCGCTGTGTTTCGCCGCCTGAGACTGCAGTTGCCGTTGAAGAGTCTTCGCCCGCGCTGGGAGAGTTCGCAGACGCTTGCCTGCTCATTCTGGTTCCAATTCTTGTTCCCCCACTGATTCCCTGCTTTCCAGTCGCTGCCGAACAGCTGACGACTCAGGCGGTTGCTCACGTTGGTTTTCTTCCAGCCGTCTTCCCAGCAGATCTGGCGCCGCAGATCACAGACCTCCCCACCACTGAGTTGAAAGTCCCTGGGGATCGATCGTCCTGAGAGCTGACGCTGCAAGTTCTGCTCGGCGCGCCGGTCGAAGTAGCGACGGGTCAGTGGCAAGGACACCCCGTTGCTGTCGTAGCAGATGCGAACCGCCCTGTCGCAGATCACTCCGCTGCTGGGAAAGTCAAGGGAGCGGGACTGGGCCAGTGCTGGTATCGGCAAAGCGACTGCCGGCATGCACAGCGCCAGTGCGGCCAGCCATCCCGCCGAGCGGCGCTGTTGATGAAGGAACGTTTGTGTGGCAGTCATGGCGTGGCTCAGTGAGCTCAGTGGGACGGCAGGTTCAACCGTCTTCAACGTAGGCAGGGTGGATGCAGCGGATGCATCCAGAGTCCTTCACCGTTGCGCTGAGGGATGACCAGGTCTTTCGGCCATGAAAAAACCCCCGCATCGGCGGGGGTTGGAGACGTCGCAAAGCGATCAGGTTCTGATAACGAGTCAGTCGAGATCCGGCATCGCCAGGGTGGGCTCGGCCTGACGGTCGATGCCCTTCTCGAAACCAGCGGCGGCTGCGCGGGCGCGGCCGGCGTGCCAGAGGTGACCCACCAGGAAGAAGAAGGCGAGCACGAACTGGGTGGCTGAGAGCCACTGACGCACGTTCACGAAGTTCACCGAGTTGGGCTCGGTGATGATGCCGCCCACGGAGTTGAGGGAGGCATTGGGAGCGTGGGTCATGTATTCAGCCGCGCGGCGCACCTGCCAGGGCTGAATGTCGTTCTGGAGCTTGTCGAGGCTGAGGCCGTTGGGGCCACGCAGGGGCTCCAGCCAGGGACCACGGAAGTCCCAGAAGCGCATGGTCTCACCACCGAAGATGATCTCGCCGGTGGGGGAACGCATCAGGTACTTGCCCAGGCCGGTGGGGCCCATGGCGGAACCGATGTTGGCACCGAGGCGCTGGTCGCGCACCAGGAAGGTGAAGCTCTGGGCCTGGGAGGATTCGGCGTTGGTGGGGCCGTAGAACTCGGAGGGATAGGCGGTGTTGTTGAACCAGATGTAGGCCGAGGCGATGAAGCTCATGAAGCTCAGAGCACCGAGGCTGTAGCTCAGGTAGGCCTCACCATTCCAGATGAAGGCGCGACGCACCCAGCCGAAGGGCTTGGTGATCACGTGCCAGATGCCACCGAAGATGCAGATCAGGCCGAGCCAGATGTGGCCACCGATGATGTCTTCCATCGAGTTGACACCGATGATCCAACCCTCGCCGCCGAAGGGGGCGCGGAACAGATAACCGAAGATCACACCCGGATCAAGGGTGGGGTTGGTGATCAGGCGCACGTCGCCACCGCCAGGTGCCCAGGTGTCGTAGACACCGCCGAAGAACATCGCCTTGAACACCAGCAGCAGGCAACCCACACCCAGAAGGATGAGGTGATAGCCGATGATGTTGGTCATCTGGTTCTTGTCGCGCCAGTCTTGGGAGAAGAACGAGGAGTAGTTCTCCAGGATTTCAGGACCCCGCAGGGCGTGGTACAGACCGCCGAGGCCGAGAACGGCGGAGCTGATCAGGTGCAGCACACCGACCACGAAGAACGGATAGAGGCTGGTGACCTCTCCGCCGGGGCCGACGCCGTAACCGAGGGTGGCCACGTGCGGGAACAGGATCAGACCCTGCTCGTACATGGGCTTGTCGAAGCTGAAGTGGCTCACTTCGAACAGCATCATTGCTCCGGCCCAGAAGACCATCAGACCCGCGTGAGCCACGTGGGCGCCGAGCAGGCGGCCGGAGAGATTGATCAGGCGGGCGTTACCGGCCCACCAGGCATAACCGGTGGAGTCGAGGTCTTTGCCCCCGACGGCCACCATGGACGAATTAAAGGGCGTTTCCACGGGGCAGGACCTCTTCAGGGAAGACGAAATTTTCATGTGGCTGGTCGGCCGGTGCCATCCAGGCACGCAGACCTTCGTTCAGAAGAATGTTCTTCGTGTAGAAGGTCTCGAATTCGGGGTCCTCAGCGGCGCGGATCTCCTGCGACACGAAGTCGTAGGCACGCAGGTTGAGGGCCAGGCCGATGATGCCGATGCTGCTGGTCCACAGACCCATCACCGGCACGAACAGCATGAAGAAGTGCAGCCAGCGCTTGTTGGAGAAGGCGATCCCGAAGATCTGGCTCCAGAAGCGGTTGGCGGTGACCATTGAGTAGGTCTCTTCTTCCTGGGTGGGCTCGAACGCCTTGAAGGTGTTCGCCTGCTCGGAATCCTCGAACAGGGTGTTCTCCACCGTGGCGCCGTGGATGGCACAGAGCAGAGCACCACCGAGGATGCCGGCCACGCCCATCATGTGGAACGGGTTCAGGGTCCAGTTGTGGAAGCCCTGCAGGAAGAGCAGGAAGCGGAAGATGGCGGCCACCCCGAAGGAGGGGGCAAAGAACCAGCTGCTCTGGCCCAGGGGGTACATCAGGAAGACACTGACGAACACCGCGATCGGACCGGAGAAGGCGATGGCGTTGTAGGGACGGATGCCCACCAGACGGGCGATCTCGAACTGACGCAGCATGAAGCCGATCAGCGCGAAGGCGCCGTGCAGGGCGACGAACGGCCAGAGGCCGCCGAGCTGCACCCAGCGCACGAAGTCACCCTGGGCTTCCGGGCCCCAGAGCAGCAGCAGGCTGTGCCCCATGGCATCAGCGGGGGTGCTCACCGCGGCGGTGAGGAAGTTGCAACCCTCCAGGTAGCTGCTGGCAATGCCGTGGGTGTACCAGGAGGTGGCGAAGGTGGTGCCGGTCAGCCAGCCGCCCAGGGCCAGATAGGCCGTGGGGAACAGCAGCAGGCCGGACCAGCCGACAAAAACAAAGCGGTCACGCTTGAGCCAGTCATCGAGGACGTCAAACCATCCCCGTGCGGCAGGCGCGCGCCCTACAGCGATCGTCATGGGTAGAAACGGTGCGGAAATCCCGCTTGGCTGTGGGATACCGGGCGATGGTAACAATGTTCATGGGCAGCGCGAGCGCGCCCGCAATGGGCTGACATTGCCCGTCTCGGCAGGGTTTCTAGGTATTTCTTCCAATTGCCCTTGCCCGCCGCCGTCCAAGATGACGGTCCACCGCCTCCCCGCCGACCCCATGGCCAACGGCGCCTCCGCCACCCGCCCTTCCCTGCTCGAGCAGCCGGTGCAGGGCTCCCGACGGCTTTCCAACTATCTGGTGGCCTCCGCGGTCACCGCCGGCGGGATCGGCTTCCTGCTCACGAGCCTTTCCAGCCGTCTCGGCCGCGATCTGCTGCCCCTGGGCCATCCAGCTGAGCTGGAGTGGGTTCCCCAGGGACTGGTGATGGGGGCCTACGGCATCGCCGGTGTGCTGCTGGCCACCTATCTCTGGTCGGTGATCACCCTGGATGTGGGGGCCGGCAGCAACCGCTTCGATCAGGAGAGCAGCCAGGCCACCATCACCCGGCGGGGTTTCCGTCAGAAGATCGAAGTGGACATCCCCCTGCGCGAGATCCTGGCTGTGAAGGTGGATGTGCGCGATGGTCTCAATCCCCGCCGCCGGCTGTCGTTGCGTCTGCAGGGCCGCCGCGACCTGCCCCTTACCCGGGTGGGTGAGCCCCTGCCTCTCGCCGAGCTGGAGCGCAGCGGCGCCGAACTGGCCCGTTTCCTCAAAGTTCCCCTTGAAGGAGTCTGAGCCGATGACGATCCGTCTCAGCCGCCTCCTGCTCGTGGGCGTGCTCCTGCTGACCCCATTCGGGCTCGGGGCCTGTGCCGCCGATGCTCCGAAAAGCCCTTTGGGCTGCGCCGCCTCAGGCGCCCCCTGCCTGAGTGGTCCGGCCCTGGTGTCGCTCAAGACCAGCCGCGGGGATGTCGAACTCGAGCTCAGCGGCGATGCCGCGCCGCTCACAGCGGGAAACTTCGTCGATCTGGTGCGCCGCGGCGCCTACGACAACACGGTGTTCCACCGGGTGGTCAATGAGCCGACCCCTTTTGTGGTTCAGGGTGGTGATCCCCAGAGCGCCGACCCGAAGGTCCCGGCCACCCTCTACGGCACCGGAAGTTTTGTCGATCCAGCCACCGACCAGCCCCGGCTGATCCCCCTTGAGCTTCAAGTCAATGGGGAACCCGAGCCGCGCTACGGCGCCGAGGTGGTGGATCCAGCCGACAGCGCCAATCTCAGCCTCAAGCACGACCGCGGAGCCCTGGCCATGGCCCGCTCGGCCGATCCCAACTCCGCCAGCGCGCAGTTCTACATCGCCCTCAAGCCCCTCACTGAGCTCGATGGCCGCTACGCGGTGTTCGGCCGGGTGGTGAAGGGAATGGAGGTGGTCGACCGGATCAAGCAGGGCGACCGGCTGATCAAGGCCACCCTGCTGAAGGGCGGCACCCTGGTGAAGGACAAGCCCTGAGCCAGATCCGTATCAGGCGGGAACGCGCTTGTCGGAGGCGGTGACTTTGAGGAAAGCGGTGTTCACACCGGAAGCCCGCTCCAGGGCCACCTTGCCGGTGCGGGCGATCTCCAGGATCCCGTAGCTCTCGAGAATCTGCTCGAGCGCCACGAGTTTGCCCGGATCGCCCACCACCTCCAGGATCAGGGCGTTGTCGGCCACGTCCACCACCTTGGCGCGGAACACCTCCACCAGATCGAGGATCGCGGCCCGGTTCTCCGGCGGAGCCGCCACCTTCAGCAGCATCAGCTCCCGCTCCACTGCGGGGATGCGGGTGAGATCGATCACGTTGAGCACGTTGACCAGCTTGTTGAGCTGCTTGGTCATCTGCTCGAGGGTGTGATCGTCCCCCTCCACCACCATCGTGAGCCGGGAATGGCCGCGCTGCTCGGCTGGACCCACCGCCAGGCTCTCAATGTTGAAGCCACGGCGGGCGAACAGCCCGGAGATGCGGCTGAGGGCGCCGGATTCGTCCTGCACCAGCACCGAGAGGGTGTGTTTCATGGCCGGGGCGGCGCTCGACGGGGCATCAAGCCCCAAATTACGTGCCGGCCTCCTGCGGCTCGGCATCCAGCCGCTCCAGCCAGCTCAGCAGCAGCGCCTCAAAGGCTTCTGGGGCCTCGTCGTGGGGGCAGTGGCCGACTCCCTCCAGCCGCTCCAGCTGCAGGTCCGGTCTGAGGCGCGCGATCAGCTCCCCCACCTCGATCGGCACCAGCCGGTCGGCCTCGCCCCAGATCAGCAGAAGGGGCTGCACCAGGCGCGCCAGCAGCGCCTCGGCCGTGGCACCCCTCGGCCGCAGGGCCATGCCGATGCTCATGCCCCGCAGAGACCAGGCGGCGGTGGCCCGGCGAGCGGGGCGGGCGAACAGCCGGCGCAGTTCCGCGTCACCGATCACCGGTTGGTTGTAGGCCGACTGCAGCCCCAGATCCAGCAGAGGAGTGCGGGCGATCAGGGGTACCACAAGCTCCAGGGGCAGCAGCCGGCAGAGCACCTGCACCAGCAACCGCTGCAGGCGCCGACGCCAGGGGGGACGCCGCCGTGGCACGGCCATCACCAGGCTGGGATCAGGCAGGGGCACCGCCGCCACTGCCCGCACCCAGGCCGGGCTGAACACCGCCGTGGTCAGAGCCACCAGCCCACCGAGGGAGTGGCCCAGCAGCACGGCGGGCCGTTGCACCACCTGCTGCAGGAACGCCGTGCTCTGGCGGGCCCAGAGCCGGTTGTCGAGGGGCAGGGCCGGCTGGTCGGAGGCACCGAAGCCGATCAGATCAAGGCCATAGACACACCAGCCCGACGCCACCAGGCCGGCCACGTTGTGGCGCCAGTGGCCGCTGCTGGCGGCGAAGCCATGCAGCAGCAGCAGCGGCGGATGGGCGGGGTCACCGAGCACACGCCAGTGACAGGCCAGGCCGCGCCAGTGCCAGGTGCCATGCAGGCCCCAGTCGATGCCATCCCCTGCGACAGGCTGGGCTGGAGCTGTCACCACCGGAGTCGGAGCCACGCCGAACGATCCTCACTATTGCGAAGGAGCGGCCCAGCTGCGGCTGGGGGGAGGCTTCTTCCGCTCCGACTCGCGCCCGGCCAGGGATCTGGGGGTGCTGCTGGCCCGGCGGCTGGCGGGTCACGGCCCCCTGCGGGTGCTGGATCTGATGGCTGGCTGCGGCGTGCGCTCCCTGCGCTATGGCCTCGAGGCCGGTGCAGCCGCCATCTGGGCCAACGATGCCGATCCGGAGCGGCTGCCGCTGCTGCGGGTCAATCTGGAGCCCCTGGGACAGCGCCTGGCGTTGCGGCTCAGTGCCCACACGGCCCAGAAGCTGCTGGCCGATTGCCTGCTGCGCGATCAGCGCTTCGAGCTGGTGGATCTCGATGCCTTCGGCTGCCCTGCGGCGCTGCTGCCGCTGGCCCTGGAGGCCGTGCGCTTCGGCGGCGTGCTCTACCTGGCCAGCACCGATGGGCGCTCCCCCACCGGCCACGACCGGGTGGCCGCCCTGCGCTCGCTGGGGGCAGCGGCCCGGGCTCACCCCGCCAGCTGGGAGCTGGCCCTGCGCCTTCAGCTCGGGGTCGTGGCCCGGGCCGCCTGGTGTCTGGGCCGGGGCCTCAGGCCCCTGCTGAATTTCAGTGATGGCCGCACCTTCCGCACGGCCGTGCAGGTGCAGCGCAGCCCTTTGGCCTTGGAAGAAGACCAGCTCGGTCTGCTGGCCCACTGCCATGGCTGTGGGGATCAGCAGGTGCAGAGCCTCAAACGCCTGCGGGGCTGGCAGGACTGCGGCTGCAGTGCCCCCCCACCGTTGGCGGTGAGTGGTCCGCTCTGGATCGGTCCGCTCCAGGATCCCGGCTGGCTGGGCGATCTTTCGGTCCTGGCCGCCGGTGGCCACGCCGCTGAGGAGAGCCGGCGGCTGCTGGCCAACCTGAGTGCCGACGCGGGGGAGGGCGCACGGGTCTGGCCGATGGCGGAGATTGCCCGGCGATCGCCGGCCGGCACGGTGCGCCTGCGGCACCTGCTGGAGCGCTTGCGCCGGGAGGGTTGGAGCGCGGGCGTCAGTGGCGTGATGCCGGGGCAGCTGCGCACCTCAGCGCCCTGGGCCGTGGTGCTGGAGCTGGCCGCTGCGGGAGATGGGACACTGGGGGAGTAGCCGTTCTCGCCTGCCCCCATGGCCTCGGAAATCTTCTTCACCGCAGCGGTCTTCTGGGTGTTGATCCCCGTCGGCCTCGTGGGCGGAGCCCTGCTGCTCAAACTGCAGAAAGACTGAGCCTCGGGCACCGAATTCCGGCCCCTTGGCCAGGCTGTTTCCACCGGCGCGCTGGAGACAGGCGCACCTCTAGGCTCAGCCCCTCCTGGTCGGGTGCTTCATGCAGGTTCTGGTCGTCGGCGGTACCGGCACCCTTGGTCGCCAGATTGCCCGCCGTGCCCTCGATCAGGGCCATCAGGTGCGTTGCATGGTGCGCTCACCCCGCAAGGCCGCCTTCCTGCAGGAGTGGGGTTGCGAGCTCACCCGCGGCGATCTGCTCGAGCCCGAAAGCCTGGCCTATGCCCTCGAGGGTCAGGACGCGGTGATCGATGCGGCCACCGCCCGCCCCACCGACAGTGCCGGCATCTACACGATCGACTGGGACGGCAAGCTCAACCTGCTCAGGGCCTGTGAGCAGGCCGGCGTGAAGCGATTCGTGTTCGTCTCGCTGTTGGGGGCGGAGCTGCACCGTGAGGTGCCGTTGATGGACATCAAGTACTGCACCGAGCAGCTGTTGATCGGCTCCGGTCTTGACTACACGATCCTGCGCTGCGTGGCCTTCATGCAGGGGGTGATCGGTCAGTTCGCCATTCCCGTGCTCGAGAGCCAGACCGTGTGGGTGAGCGGTACCCCTACCCCGATCGCCTACATGAACACCCAGGATGTGGCCCGCTTCGCCGTGGCGGCCCTGATCCAGCCTGCCACCGTGCGACAGGCCTTCCCGGTGGTGGGTCCCAAGGCCTGGAACACCGGCGAGGTGACCCAGCTGTGTGAGCGCTACAGCGGCAAGCCGGCCCGGGTGTTCCGGGTGAGGCCCTTCCTGATCCGCCTGATGCAGGGGCTGGCGTCCTTCTTCGAGCCGGGGGTGAATGTGGCGGAACGGCTGGCTTTTGCCGAGGTCACCGGCGGAGGTCAGCCCCTGGATGCCCCGATGGAGGCCAGCTACGAGGCCTTCGCTCTTGATCCCGGCGAGACCACCCGCCTGGAGGATTACCTCAAGGAGTACTACGACACGATCCTGCGCCGCCTGCGCGAGCTGGATGCCGACCTCGACAAGGAGGGCAAGAAGAAGCTGCCGTTCTGATTGTCCGGCAGTTCTTTTGTACCATCGTCCATCTTGCTTGCTCGTCCATGTCCATTGCCCAGATCAAGAATCTGCAGCGCCGGCTCGCCAATCTCGAGCAGGAAGCCACCGCCGAGCTGAACCGGGCCTGCGGCCATGAGCTCTGGGTGACTCTGGGTTTTGATGCCCTCGACAGCCTCGAGGAGGCTGACCGGCGGGCCCGCGCGAACTACTACTACGGCCAGCTCCAGACCGTGCGCGAACTCCAGCAGGTCATTGGCTGAATCGGCTGCCTCCGCTGACCCGGCCGCCTCGCCCGGAGAGGAGTCGGCTCAGGCGTTCCTGCTCGGCAGCGGTCACCGGCCGCCACTGACCGGGCGCCAGCCCCTCGAGGCTGAGGGGCGGCTCTCCATCCATCAGGTCGATCGCCACCCTCAGCAGCCGCAGGGTGGGCAGTCCCACGGCCGCGGTCATCCGCCGCACCTGGCGGTTGCGCCCCTCCCGCAGCCCCAGCTCCAGCCAGGAGGTGGGGATCGAGCGGCGCTGGCGGATCGGCGGCACCCGCTCCGCCAGGCCTGGATCCGCCAGGGCGATGGCCTGGGCGCTGAGGGTGCGTCGGCCCTGCACCATTACCCCCTCTCGCAGCTGCTGCAGGGCCGCATCGCTGGGCGTTCCCTCCACCTGCACCCAGTAGCGGCGCCAGTGGCCCCAGCGGGGATCGGTGAGGCGTTGCTGCAGCGGGCCATCGCTGGTGAGCAGCAGCAGGCCTTCGCTGTCGGCATCGAGGCGGCCGGCGGCGTAGACCCCAGGCACGGGCACCAGGGGAGCCAGGGTCGACCAGGGGCTGAGCGGCTCGGGGCTGAACTGGCTGAGCACCCCGTAGGGCTTGTGCAGCAGCAGGGTGGTCGGGGCTGGCCTGGCCCCGGAGGCTGACTCAGAGCCCGCCATTGCTTTGGCGGGCTTTCCAGAGATTCACCACCCCGATCGAAATCAGCAACAGGCCCAGATCAAGGGTCAGGGGTGGAACGACCAAGGCGGAAGCCGGCAACGTCCCAGACCCTAGGGCTCTCCTGCCAGCAGGGTGCCAATTTAAGGTGGAGTCACCTTTGCATCGAGCCACGGCAGCGCATGATCGAAACCTCGGGAGTGATCGAGAAGGAACAGGGCAACGGGTTCTACCTGGTCACCCTCGATCAGCCCTCCGGGCACCAGTGCCTCTGCCGTGCCGCCGGCAAGCTCACCAAGTTCCGCATCAAGCTGCTCGCCGGCGACAAGGTGCTTGTCGAGATCAGCCCCTACGACCTCACCCGCGGCCGGATCACCTACCGGGAACGCAACGCCGGAGCGACTGGCCCCAGGCCCGGCGGCAACCGCCCCGGTGGACCGAGGCGGCGCTGATCTCCAGCGGCTTCAGTCCGTGGCTCCGGCTCAGGCCACCGGCACGGGCAGGAGAGCCTCGATCGCAGCCTTGAATTCGCTGCGCTGCTTCACCCCCCGCCACTGCTGGCGCAGCTGCTTGCCCTGGAAGAGCTGAACGGTGGGCGTGCCGTTGACCCCGGCCTGGGTGGCGATTTCCTGCTCGGCTTCGATGTCGATCTCCACCCCCTGGGCGGCACCGTCGAGCTCCAGCAGCACCCGCTTGAGCTGGGGCTTGAGCACGTGGCAGGGCCCGCAGCTGGGGGAGGTGTACACCACCAGCAGGGGCTTGTCGCTGTCGTGGTAGAGCTTGCGCAGGGCAAAGCCGCCTTTCTGCCAGAGGGCAGCGGGGTCGTAGTTGTCGGCGTCACTCACGGCGGTATGAGCGGGCTCCCCGCTGGGCTCCGGCTCCACGTCGGTCCGCTTCACCGTGGTGGCCAGGCCGTGGTGCGTGAGCCAGCGCTCGGCGGCCAGGGCCGCCTGGCAGCCGCTGCCGGCGGCGGTCACCCCCTGGCGCCACTGGGCGTCGGCCACATCACCGGCGGCGAACACGCCTTCGAGGCTGGTGTCAGGCTGGCCCGGGGTGGTGACCAGATAGCCCTTGGCATCCACCGCCAGCTGGTCCCGCACCAGGTGGGTGTTGGGGGTGTGGCCGATGGCATAGAACAGGCCCCGCACCGGCAGCTCTTCCGTGCTGCCGTCGTCGGGATTGCGCAGGGTGAGGGCCTCCAGCCAGCCGTTCCCCGACACATCGGCCACCTCCCGCTGCCAATGAACGGTGATGGCGGAGTTGGCCAGCACCCGGTCGGCCATGGCGCCGCTGGCACGCAGGCTCTCGCGGCGCACGATCAGGTGCACATGGCTGCCGTATTTGGTGAGATAGACCGCCTCTTCACAGGCCGAATCTCCCCCGCCGACCACCGCCAGCTGCTCATTGCGGAACTGGGGGGTGGCCCCATCGCAGATGGCGCAGGCACTGATGCCCTGGCTCCAGAACTGCTGCTCGTGGGGAAGGCCGAGGCGGTTGGCGCTGGCGCCGGTGGCCAGGATCACGGCCTGGGTGCGGATTGTGCGCCCCTCGGCGCTGACCCGGTAGGGGCGCTCGGAGAGGTCGATCGCCTCGGCATCGGCCTCCACCAGACGGGTGCCCCAGCGCACGGCCTGGGCCTTCATGCGGTCCATCAGATCCGGGCCGAGGATGCCATCGGGGAAACCGGGAAAGTTCTCCACATGGGTGGTGGTCATCAGCTGCCCGCCGGGGATGCCCCCGTCCTGGAAGCCGGTGATCAACAGGGGACTGAGGTTGGCGCGGGCCGCATAGATGGCGGCGGTGTAGCCGGCCGGGCCTGAGCCCACGATCACCAGGTTCTCCACTGCAGCCTCGTCGCTGCTGGGGCCTGAGGAAACGCTCATCGGGTCTAATGCGGACTGACTATGAGTTGAGCTTAGGCCACGGTGCGCGGGCCTGTGGACAGCGCCCCGGCTCTGGCGGCGTCGAGAGCCAGGGACGAAGCCGTACGGACGGGGCTGGCCCGCTCTGCAATGTTGAAGAAAAGAAAAGAGGGTCGACTGAGGCGGCTGACTTCTTAAGGATTCCCTTAGATTTGCCTTCAGCTTCCTCGGCTGCCGTGGCTTCGCTTATTCCGCCATGTCCAGGGTCCCAAGCCCCTGGGGTATCAGAAGGGTCTCGAGCCGCTCAGGTTGGTGGTCGAGGCCGAGGATCCAGTCACGGAACTCTTCGGTGAGCGCAAAGCTCTCCTCGTAGCGCTCCAGATGGTCGAGTTCGGCGATGCGGGCCACAGCCCAGCTGACCAGAGCGGTGAGCTGACGGTGGGGAGAGGCCTTGGTCATGATCCATCTCCAGGTGGGCACCAGGTTGGATGGCCATTAGGCCATCCGTGATGTTGGTTTGCAGATGTTCGTAGTCTCTTCGTTTTTGTGCTGTAACCAGCGCCACTGGATCGGTGGCTGTGGCTCGGGCGTTCAGGAGCTTCGTCTGTCAAGAAACCCTGGCAATTGGGGACCGCGCAGGTGGATCACCTCTCCGGCTCCATCGCGCAGGGCCTCCAGCGGCAGCTGCTGACCCCCCGCTCCAGCTCCTGTTGCTCCCAGCGCCTCCTCCGGCAGGGATCTGGGCCGGATCACGTAGGCCTCCGCCACGGACCAGCTGCGGGCGTAGCCCATCAGCAGTGGATCGGCCGGTGCATACACGTAGGAGGGATGGCGGGGTACGGGCTCAAGGGCCGCCCGGCCGGGATCGACCCGTACGGCCCTGGTGATGGCCTGCAGGAAGCGGCTGCGGGTCACCACGGTGCTCAGGTAGGCCACCACCCGCAGCCGTGGGGCATCGAATCCTTCGGCGCACATGTCGATGCTCACCAGCCAGTCGGCTTCCCCGGTGCGGAAGGCCTGGAGATGGGCGGCCGCCTCGGGATCCTGGGAGTGCACCAGCCGCACCCGGTCCCCCTCCTCCTCCAGCAGGCCACTGAGTCCGCGTGCATGGGCGATGTCGCGGGCAATCACCAGCCCGCCCGCCTGGGGATGGTCGGCGAGGCGCAGCTTGGCGAGGCGCTGGCGGGCATTGAGCAGCACCCGCAGGGCAATGCTGCTGTGGTCGCCCGGACGGATGGCGCGGCGCAGATTGCGGGCCCGCCAGCTCTCGCGGGTTTCCAGCGACAGGGGTGATCGCTCTGCCTCGCTCTCCCGCTCCCCCTCGCTATGGCCATGGTCCACCCAGCCGTCCTGGAAGCGAAACTCCAGCGGCCTGACATCGCCAGCCACGATCAGCTGGCGGGGCTCCACGCTCAGGTCGGGCTCGATCTGCTCCACCAGCACCCCCTCCTGGCGCCGGGGTACGCGCCTGGCGGCACAGAAGGCCAGGTTGTCGGCGCGGAAGGGGGTGCCGCTCAGGCCCAGGCGCAGAGCATGGTCCCGGCTCAGCTCGCTGAAGGCATGGCCCCAGGCCGTGGCTTCCGGTTCCTCCGGATCAAGACCAAGGTGATGCACCTCATCGGCCACCGTGAGGGTGGGCCCGGGCAGGAGGCACGTCAGCTCCTGCTGCAGCCGGTGTCGGTGCCGTGCGGCGCTCTGATAGCTGAGCAGCAGCCCCTGGTCGCGCTCGGGGGCCTGAGCCGGATCCCACTCGCGCAGCTGCAGCCCCAGCTGGCGGGCCGAGTCGCGCCATTGGGCGGCGATCGAACTGCGGTGGCAGAACACCAGCAGATGGGCGAGCCGACCCTCCCGCAGCAGCGACTGGAAGCCCAGCAGGGCCCCGAAGGTCTTGCCGGCGCCGGGTCCGGCGTGGACCAGCACGTCGTTGCCCAGGCTGCCGGGCACCTCCAGGCGCCGGCGCAGCAGGTTGATCAGCTGCGACTGCCACTGGCGCGGGCGCAGCTGCAGGCCAGGGGCGCTGCCAAGGTCAAAGGACGGCCTGCCGCGGGCGTCGGTGTCCATGGCAGCGGCGCCGGCAGGGGTGGCGCCATTGTGCGTGCTGCGGCCTGGAAATGAGTGTTTGTCACCAGGGCAGACGCCGGCAGCCTCCCTAACTTCCAGGCATCGCTCCGAACCTTCCCTGGTCAGACCGCTTCTCCGGTCAAATCGCTTTGCCTGCCTCTGGCCCCGCCTCGATCACCGTTGGACAACCCCCATCCCATCAGCCGCTCCCAGCCTGGTTCCCATGACCACCTGGAGGTCTGCTACAGCCAGCTGTGCGACATCGACCCCATGATCCTGCGGGTGCGTCAGTTGCGCCGTCAGGGGGACTTCCCCCGGGCCCGGTGCCTAGAACAGGAGCTGATGCCGCTCTGCTGAGAACCGTGCCTTCCGAGTCCTCGTCCACGCTGGCTGTGAGCGGAGCCTCCGGCAAGACCGGTTGGCGTGTCGTCCAGGAGGCCCTGGCCCGGGGCTACCGGGTCAAGGCTCTGCTGCGCCCTGGATCTGAGGTTCCCGAGGGGCTGCAGGGGGCCGAGCTGATCCGACTGGAGCTCGGTGATCAAGCCGCCCTGGAGCAGGCCCTGGCGGGGGTCCAGGCCCTGGTGATCGCCACCGGCGCCCGCCCCTCGGTGGATCTGGCGGGCCCCTTGAAGGTGGATGCCCTGGCGATCCGTCAGCAGTGCGCCGCCTGCGCGGCGGCCGGGGTGAAGCGGGTGGTGCTGGTGAGCTCGCTCTGCAGCGGCCGCTGGTTGCATCCCCTCAACCTCTTCGGCCTGATCCTGGTCTGGAAGCGGCTGGGGGAGCGCTGGCTGGAGGCCAGTGGCCTGGATTGGACCGTGGTGCGCCCCGGTGGACTCAAGGAGACGGAGGAGAACCTCGACGCCCAGGGCATCCGCTTCAGCGGGCCTGACCAGCAGGAGAGCAACAGCATTCCCCGCCGGCTGGTCGCCCGGGTGTGCCTGGATGCCCTGGACTCGCCGGCTTCGATCGGGCGGATCATCGAGGTCACCAGCGATGCCGGGGTGGAGCCCCGCTCCCTGGCCGAGTGGCTTGCCGTTCAGCCCCAGCCGGTGTGAGCTCCCAGGCCCTGCTGGAGCGGTTGGGGCTGCAGCCGTTCCGGCCCCGGCCGCCCTGGTGGGGCCCCGACCTGCAGACCCTGCGCGACACGCTCCGGCCGGATGTGCTGCCGCAGCGCGAGAGCACCCCCATTGAATTTCCCCTTGGGCCTTCCAGCCAGGGTGAGGGCGGTTCCCTGCTCGCCTGGCTCGATCCGCCGGCTCCAGAGGCACCAGGTGGCCGACCCAGGGCGCTGGTGCTGCTGTTGCACGGCCTGGGCGGCTCCAGTCAGGCCGAGGGCGTGCGGCGGCTGGGCTGGTGCCTGAACCGGGCCGGCTTCGCGGTGCTGCGCCTGAACATGCGTGGCGCCGGTGAAGGGCGGGCCCTGGCCAGCGGCACCTATGCCGCCCGCTGCAGCACTGATCTGGCGCCGGCCCTGGGGCGGGCCCGGGAGCTGGCGGTTGATGGGCCCCTGCTGGCGGTGGGGCTCTCTCTGGGGGGCACGGTGTTGCTCAATGCCGTGCTGGATGGGGTGGCGCAGCTGGAGGGGCTGGCGCTGGTGAGCAGCCCCCTCGATCTGGCCCACTGCTCCGCCACCATCTCCAGCCCGCGCAACCGCCTCTACGAGCGCTGGCTGCTGGAGCGCCTGCGCCAGCAGACCCTCAATGACGGTCCCAGGCCTGATGAGGTGCTGGTTGAACGCCTGCGGCGGTTGAACAGCATCCGCGGCTTCGATTCCCTGATCACGGCACCGCGCTGGGGCTACGCCAGTGTCGACGCCTATTACCGCCAGGCCAGCCCCCTGCCGCGGCTGCTGCAGCCGGAGCCCGGACAGCCCCCGCTGCCGCCCACTCTGGTCGTGCAGGCCCTCGATGATCCCTGGGTTCCAGCCGCTGGCGCCCTGGCCCTGGGGCCGCCCCTGGAGGTGGTGCTCAGCCCCGGCGGCGGGCACAACGGCTTTCACGCCCCCGGGGGGTGCTGGTCGGATCAGCTGGTGCTGCGCTGGCTGGGCGAGCGGCTCAGCGCCGCAGGCTGAGGCGCCGCACGATCCACTCCTCGATGGGCCGGCCGCCGATCAGGTGCTCCTCCACGATCCGCTCGATCCGCTTGGGGCTGACCCCGCCGTAGGCGATTCCCTCCGGCCAGATCAGCAGGATCGGTCCACCGGCGCAGATGCGCAGGCAGTCGGCCTTGGTGCGCAGCACCACCCCCTCAGGGCGTTCGGGCTGCTCCAGGCCGCGCTCCTTGACCAGCTGCTTGAGCCGGCCCCAGCTGGCGGCCCCAATCTGCGGGTCGCCGCAGAGGGCTTTGGTGGGAGTGGCGCAGAGCAGCAGGTGGTGCTGAACCTTCACGGCAGGATCTTCATGCCGTGAGCAGAGCAGGCGAGGCGGTGGAGGCCAGCTCGCTGGTGGCCAGGCGGGCCCAGGCGTCGATGGCCAGCACGTCATCGAGGCTGGGGTCCTGGCGCAGGTCGGCGCTGTGGCGCTCGCAGACCGCCTCGATCAGGAGGGGAATGTCGAGGAAGGCGATCCTTTCTTCGAGGAACAGGGCCACGGCCTGTTCGTTGGCGGCGTTGAGCACCGCGGGCATGGTGCCGCCGGCGCGGCCGGCGGCGTAGGCCAGGCCCATGCAGGGGTATTTCTGCTCGTCGGGGGCGCGGAAGGTGAGCTGGCCCACCTCGGTGAGATCGAGGCGCCGCCAGGGGGTCTCGAGCCGCTCGGGCCAGCTGAGGCAGTAGAGCAGCGGCAGGCGCATGTCGGGCCAGCCCAGCTGGGCGAGCACCGAGCTGTCGGCCAGCTCCACCATCGAGTGGATGATGCTCTGGGGGTGGATGACGATCTCGATGTGGTCGTAGTCGAGCCCGAAGAGGTAATGGGCTTCGATCACCTCCAGGCCCTTGTTCATCAAGGTGGCGGAATCCACCGTGATCTTGCGGCCCATGCTCCAGTTGGGATGGCTGGTGGCATCGGCCACGGTGGCCTTGGCGAGATCAGAAGCGGGCCAGTCGCGGAAGGCACCGCCGGAGGCGGTGAGCTGGATGCGGCGCAGGCCGGGGGTGGGAACGCCGGTGGAGAGACGGGCGGTGTCGGCCCAGGGGGTCCCCTGCAGGCACTGGAACAGGGCGGAGTGCTCGGAGTCGGCGGGCAGCAGGCGGCTGCCGCTGGCCTTCAGGGCCGGCAGCACCACCGGCCCGGCGGCGATCAGGGTTTCCTTGTTGGCCAGGGCCAGATCCTTGCCGGCCTTGATTGCCGCGAGGGTGGGCAGCAGGCCGGCGCAGCCCACGATGCCCGTCACCACCAACTCGGCGCTGGGCCAGGCGGCGGCGGCGCAGAGCCCTTCGCTTCCCCCCACCAGCTCAGGCTGGCGTGCCGGCTGCTGGGAGGGCTCCAGCGCCTCCAGGCGGCGGCGCAGCTCAGGCAGGGCCTCGGGCTCAGCCAGGGCCACCACCTCGGGGGCATGGCGCCGGATCTGATCGATCAGCAGATCGAGATTGCGGCCCGCCGTGAGCGCCACCACCCGGAAGCGCTCGGGGAACTCCTCCACGATCGCCAGGGTCTGGGTGCCGATCGACCCTGTGGAGCCGAGCACGCTGATCGCTTTCACCAGGCCATCCCTGCGACGGGCGCCAGTCTCCCACCGATCCCAGCGGCTCGTGCACACTGGCTGGGCTGGTGCTCTTCACCCCTGGCGGCCGCGATGCTCTGGCTCAAGCGTTGGAATTTCATCGAGCGGGCGCGGCTGGAGCGGGAGCTCTGGGATGCCTTCGAGGCTGGTGACGACATCGAGGCGATGGTGGAGCAGCTGCGCGGCTCCCTGGCGGAGGCCCCACCAGGCACCCCGGCGGCGGCCGACGGTACCTTCAGGCTGGAGGTGTGGGAGACGACCCGGCTGCGCATCCGCCGGATCGAAACGCTGATGCGCGGTCAGGCGCCGGGGGCTTCAGCGCCGGCCGAGGACTCTCGCTGACGTCAGCGACGGATCCACTCGGTGGTTCCGTCGGGCCGATCGATCAGCTCGATGCCTTCGGAGCGCAGCCGGTCGCGGATGGCATCGGCTTCGGGATAGCGCTTCTGCTGGCGGGCAGCCAGGCGCTCGCTGATCAGGGCCAGGATCTGGGCGGGGGCCGGACCAGCGCCCGCTTCGGCTTCGCTTCTGGAGCTGATCTCAGGCTCCAGGCCCAGGACGCCGCTGAGCTCCTGCAGCAGCAGCCAACGGGCGTGCAAAGCACGATCCTCGCCACTGGCCTCTGCTCCACGCTCGAGCCGCCGGGCCAGGGCCCGCAGAGGACGGGCGAGCTCGAACAGCACCGCCAGCGCGGCGGAGGTGTTGAGATCGTCGTCGAGGGCGTCGATGAATCCCTGACGACTGGTCTCCAGACCCGCGTCGTGGCCAGGGGCGGGTTGGGTCGCAGCGGCCACGTCTGCCCATCCCAGTGCCGCGCTGAAGGTGGTGTTCAGGCCCAGCCCGAGGGCTTCGTTGAGCCCATGCCAGCCAGTGGCGGCTGCGTCGAGGGCTTCACGGCTGAAATCGAGCGGTTTGCGGTAGTGGGCCTGGAGCACGAACAGGCGCAGGGTCATCGCTGAGACACCACTGGCCAGCAAGGCACGGATCGTGGTGAAGTTGCCGAGGGATTTCGACATCTTCTCCCCATCAACATTGACCATGCCGTTATGCAGCCAGTAGCGGGCTAGGGGTTCCCCGTTGGCCGCTTCCGACTGGGCAATTTCATTCTCATGGTGGGGAAAGATCAGGTCTGATCCGCCCAGGTGAATGTCGATGGTGGTGCCCAGTTCCTGCCGCACCATCGCAGAGCATTCGATGTGCCAGCCTGGCCGCCCTGGACCCCAAGGCGAGGGGAAGCTGGGCTCCCCGGGTTTGGCACCTTTCCAGAGGGCGAAGTCGAAGGGATGGCGCTTGCGGGATTCCTCGTCGCTGTTGAGTCTGCCGCTGGCTCCGTCCTGTTGATCGCTGAGACTGCGTCCGCTCAGTTTGCCGTAATCGGGCTGGCCCATCACGGCAAAATAGACATCTCCGTCGGCGGAATAGGCGGCTCCGGAGGCTTCCAGCTCGGCGATCATGGCGCGGATGCCATCGAGGCATCGGGTGGCGCGGGGGACTCTGTCGGGAGGAAGGATGTTCAGGGAATCCATATCATCACGGAAGGCCGTGATGTTGCGTTCGCTCACCACTTCCATCGAGCTGCCCTCTTCGGCGGCACGCCTGAGGATCTTGTCGTCGATGTCGGTGATGTTCTGAACAAAGGTGACCCGGTACCCTCTCCAGATCAGATACCGGCGGAGCACATCCCAGACGATGTAACTGCGGGCATGGCCGAGGTGGCAGAGGTCGTAGACCGTGACCCCGCAGCAATAGATCGAAACCTCGCCGGGCACCCGAGGCTGAAATGGCTCGGTGCGCTTGGTGAGGGTGTTGGTGAGCCGCAGGGTCAAGGCCGGCCATCAGAAGCTGAAGGCACCGTAAGGGGTCAGGGCTCTGACCCTGCGATCAGCTGATCACCAGAGACCGCGCACGGGCACTTCCTGGAACACGGGCTGAGGGCGGGCCACTTGGTAGGTGCAGGCGGGGTCAGAGGTCCGGAACCCCTGGGCAACCAGAGGATCCTTGATCACGCTGGCCTGGGTGATCGTGGCGGTGACGGCGCTGAGGGTGCGGGGCTTCAGGCAGCTGGGCACGTCGGCAAGATCAGCGGCAAAGGCTGGAGCTGCCAGGGCGCTGCAGGCGAGTGCGCCGGTTACGAGAACTCTGACCATGATGGAGGGGTGTGTCGGACTGGATTGAGTGTAATCGGGATGGCCAGAGGCGAAGCAAAAAAGGAACGCGCCGACCATCCTTCGGCTGCATCAACGGGACACGTTGTTGTTGCCTCCGCCACCACCACCACCACCACCACCGTTGAAGCAGCCAGCTGCAGCGCAGATGCCAACCCCAAGGCCCAAGCCGACGGGGATCATCCACCAAGGGAAGGGATTGGAGGTTGAGGGAGGAATGATGAATCCGCAGGGGCTGGTTTTTCTGGACATGCTGGTGGCCGCCTTGGCCAACTGGAAGCAACAGGGCGTTAAGCGCTGAGGCAGGGCATAGGGACCATCGGGCAACAGGGCGCAGAGGGTCTCACCATCGCGCAGTTCGCGGTCGTGCTTGATCGTGAGGGTGAGACGATCCTCGGAAATGGTGACGTTGGGCGAATTCAGGGGGATGGACTCCACTTCCTCGCCATTGGAGCCATCGCTGGCATTGGCGCTGCGCCGGCGGATGGAAATGTTGCCGGTGAGGTTGAGGGGCAGGGGACTGGCGTAGCGGATTTCGAAGTCCTCGTCGCCGGAGAGGAGATAGGTGATATCGCTCTGCTCTTCGTCGTTGGCTCCGGCCTGGCTGAGCAGTTGACCGTCGCTTCCGAGAGAGGGTGGGGCGGCGGCGGGGAGTGGCGACTCAAGACCCGGTAGGGCTCTGACACCATCCGCGCTCACCCTGACGAGGTTGACCGACGCTCCTGGGAAGGCCTGAACAGGGAGGGTACTGACGGTGAAAGCGGAGAGAACAGCCAGGGAAAGTGCCGAGCGCATGGACGCCGTCCAAAACGATGAATCGCCTTGCCATTATGCGTTCTCCAGCAGGGCAAAAACGTGATCATCAAGACACACGTTCAGGATTGCACCTTGGGCTCGGTTCAAGACGTCGCCTCGGCAATCGCTGGTCCACTCGGCAGCACCCATAAAAAAACTGGGCTGACCTTTCGGGGTCAGCCCAGGGAGAGAGAGTTGAAGCTGCTGCGTTCAGCGGGACGAGTTGTTGCGTCCACCGCCACCGCCACCACCGCCATCAAAGCAGCCGGCGATCGCGCAGATGCCAACCCCAAGGCCGAGACCGACGGGAATGATCCACCAAGGGAAGGGATTGCCAGCCGGGGCCACATACGCTGCAGGCGCGGCTGCGGCCACGGTGAAGCAGCAGGGTGTGGTGCGGGTGGGCAAGTTGCCAGGCCCATCGGGGAGCAGAGCACAGAGCACCTCTCTAGGGGCGATGGTGCTTTCGGGATTGATCGTGATCGTGCTGCGATCACTGGAGAAGCTGACGCGATCGGAGTTGAGGAAGATGCGTTCCACCTCATCCCCGGTGGCCTTGTTGCGAAGTGAGATGTATTCAGAGCCCGAGAACTGAGGCAGTGCTCCTCTGTACTGGACTTCCAGATCTTCCGTGCCTGTGGGCAGCACCGTGATGTCGCGGTCAGTCTGGGTGTCACCTGAGGCCTGACTGATCAGCTCGACCGTTCCGGGGGCCGAAGGGGGAACCTGAACCGAAGGGGGCTGAAGGCCAGGAAGGGCAGTGACCCCGTCTCCATTCACCCGCACAAGGTTGACGCTGGCACCGGGGAAGGCCCGAACTGGCAGAGCGCTGACGGAGAACGCTGTGGCCGTGGCCAGAGCCAGAGGAACGGTGAAGCGCATGCGGAAGCTGTTCCAAGGACGATCTAGTTCTGAATGTAATTGCTTCCGCAAAGGCGGGCAGGATCTGGTCATAAACCAGATCAGGAACTGTCTACCGGGGTTGAAGCTGTTGATTCTGCGTTTTTCCGATCAAAACGACATCGTAAGTCGGCCGTAATAACGGGGTTCGCAGGGGTTGGTGGTGCAGAGACCATCCAGGTAGCTGGGAGTGTTACCGAGGAAGTCCGTGGCGTACAGGGAGAAGGTGAGGGGGATGTTCTTGATGGGTCGCACCGACAAGCCTGCACCGATGCCGTAACCGAACCACTCGTAGCCGATCGACACCTGGCTGCCCAGGTGCAGGCTGAGTGCACCGATCGGCCCCCAGAAGCAGTCGGTGCCCTGGGGGTAGTTGAGGCTGCTGACGTTGTTGCCGCTCAGGCAGTTGGTGGAACCCAGCGTGCCGTTGCCGGCGTAGCCGTAGAAGTCGGAACCGATGCCGGCAGTGGCCACGAACAGAATCGGGTTCTCGCCGCGGCTGAGCGGGATGGCCTGGGAGAGGACTAGGTAGAAATTGCGGCCCAGGTCGGTGGTGTCATCGAGCTGGATGATGTGTTCTCCGCCGAAGGCCAGCCCTGTGGTGGGGGTGAGGTTGATGGCCGTGCGGAAGCCGATGCTCTGGCCGGCGAACTGGCCCGTACCCCGGTTGCGGCTGGTGAGACTCTGAATCGTGTACTGGAAACCGAGACTGGCGTACTCCCCCTTGAACGGGGTGATGTCGAGGTAGGCCTCCGAGTCGGCGCAGTCAACCCAGTTCCCCCCAGGGGCCACCCGGCAGGAACGGGTGCGGCTGGTGCCGGTGAGGGTGGTGGAGACGGTGAACTCCTTGTCCTGGGCGAAGCCGTTGGGAACGTTCAGGCCGGTGTCGGGGTAGGGATCACCATTGACGGTGATGCCCCTGGCCAACCCGCGCACCTTCGGCCAGATCGGCGGTGGCGGCTCGGGAAGGTAGGGAGGCTCGGGTCTGACGGTGCCGTTGGCCAGAGCGACGGAGGGCCTCAGAACCTGGTCTTCAGGCACCAGGTACCAGCGCAGGGTGGTCTCCCTGGCCAGCAACTGTCCGAACACTCCCGCTTCGGGGTTGGCTTGGGTGGCAGGAGGCGTGAAGGCGAGACTGCCATCGTCGAAGGGAACCAGCTCCCAGGCCAGAGCGCGCTTCGGCCTCGCGGCAATGGCCGTTTCAGCGATGCCCTGCAAGGGTGGCGGCGGTTGAAGCGGCGGAGGATTCGGGGGAACAGCTTCCCAAGTAAGTGTTCTGGCCTGCTGCGGAGGAGCGGGTTCAGCGGCTCTGGCCCGCAGCGTGGGAACCGGCGGCGGCGGCTGCCTGGGGACCACGACCACAGGAGGTGGCGGGCCCGGCAGCTCCCAGACCAGGGTCTGGGCCTCCGCTGCAGGTCCAGCGATCATGCCGATCGAGGTCAGCAGGCTGAGCCATGGATGGAGGGTGGGTCCAGGCAGCCGGGCGGACACGTCGATAACGGCTGGAGTTCGGGTCGCCTCAATGTATCCGTGATGGCCAGCTGATGACTGGCCGTTTGACGCCACCTTTTCAACCGGTGCATGGCAACATTCGGGCTACTGTCCATTTCCGCGATGACGAGCCTGCGTGTGGAACTGGTGGGAAAGCGCTGTGCACTTCCTCTGCTGCTGCTCAGCCTCTCCAGCCCCCTGGCTCCATTGGTGGCAGCTGAACTGCGGCCTGGAGATCTCGCCCAGGCCGAAATGGCGCCCGGTGGCAGCGAGGGGATGCTTCAGGACGATGCCTACATTCTCGGCGCCGGCGATGGGCTGAGCCTGAAGTTCCTGGCGGTCGAAGACCTCAGCGGTTCACTTGAGATCCTCAACGACGGCACCGCCTCCCTGCCTCTCCTAGGCAGCGTCAGGCTCTCGGGGCTGACCCTCTCCCAGGCCAGCCTCTGGCTGGAATCGCTGTACAGGAAACAACTGCAGCGACCTGATCTGCAGTTGAGCGTCGTTCGTCCCAGGCCCCTGCGCATCGCTGTGGTCGGTGAGGTGGAGCGTCCAGGGATCTACACGCTTACCACCTCGGAAACCTCCACCGCGGAAGCCCCGGTTGTGATCAGTGGCCCTCCCACGCTGGTGGATGCGATCCAGAAGGCCGGTGGCATCACCTCGATGGCCAACCTGCGCCGGGTGGTGGTGCAGCGGCGTCTGCCCGGCGCCGACTCCCGCTTCAAGCGCGCCAGGGTTGACCTGCTGGCCCTGGTGAGGGACGGGGATCAGCTCCAGAATCCACTGCTGTTCGATGGCGACACGATCAAGCTGGAGCGGGTTTCCGAGCAGCTGGCCAGCAATTCCGCCGAGATGGCGGCCACCACCCTGGCTCCCAAGCAGATCACCGTGAATGTGGTGGGAGAGGTGAAAGCTCCAGGCCGGCTCCAGGTTCCGGCCAGCACACCGTTGATGCAGGCGATTCTGGCCGCAGGGGGTGTGGAAACCTGGCGAGCGAAAACCTCAAGGCTGGAACTGGTGCGGATCAACCGCAATGGTTCAGCGATGCGGCGAACCTATCCGCTTGATTTCAACCAAGGGGTGTCGATTGCCAAGAATCCTCCCCTGGTGGATGGCGACACGGTGATCGTGAATCGCAGCCGTTACGCGATCAGTGCCGATGCGATCGGGGCTGTCAGTACACCCCTGAGCGGATTGGTCAATGTGTTGACCCTGTTCCGCCTGCTCGACAGCAACAACTGAGCCTGCATGCGCATCACCTGGTTGTTGAAGGATGAATTGGCGTTGGGAACGGCTCCCTGCAACGGTGAGGATCTCAATCGACTCGATCGACATGGCGTCAGGGGTGTGCTCAGCCTTTGCGAGGCCGAGGAGGCACTGGCGCCCGATGGGATGGCCGAGCGATTCCGCTGGGTTAGGGTCTCCCTTCCAGACCATCGACACCCCTGTACGCTAACGATTGAGCAGATCGAGGTTGTGCTGGCTGAGCTGACGCGGCTGCTCGCCCATGGGCCGGTCTATCTCCACTGTGTCGCTGGCGTCGAGCGCTCGCCCTTGGTGGCGATGGCCTGGTTGATCCACAACCGCCGGATGAGCTGGCAGGACGCCCTCGATTACGTGCAGGAGACCCATCCAGGCACGAGCCCCTTGCCCGAGCAGTTGGCGGTCTTGAAAGGCGTACCGTTGCTGACAACAACAGCGCAAAATCATTGGCCTGCAGTAGCCTGAACTTGGCCTGAACTTGGCCGAGGGACCGAGTCGCTGGAGCCCTGCTCGCGACCGCCCGACCATTACCCAGTCGTGTGTCTGTGCTAACCCAAGCGTCCCCATGACCTCGCCGACGGCCCTGATCACCGGCATCACCGGCCAGGACGGGTCATATCTAGCTGAGCTGCTGCTGGAGAAGGGCTACCGGGTGCATGGCCTCAAGCGCCGGGCCAGCAGCTTCAACACGGCTCGCATCGATCACCTCTACCAGGATCCCCATGAGCGTGATCCCCGACTTACCCTCCATTACGGCGATCTCACCGACAGCAGTAACCTGATCCGGATCATCGGTGAGGTGCGTCCCGATGAGATCTACAACCTCGGTGCCCAGAGCCACGTGGCGGTGAGTTTCGAAGCGCCGGAATACACGGCCAACTGTGATGGCCTCGGCACCCTGCGCATCCTTGAGGCGGTGCGGCTGCTGGGGCTCACCAGCACCACCCGCTTCTACCAGGCCAGCACCAGTGAGCTGTATGGATTGGTGCAGGAGACGCCCCAGCGGGAGACCACCCCATTTCATCCCCGTAGCCCTTATGGCGTGGCCAAGCTGTATGCCTACTGGATCACGGTGAATTACCGCGAGGCCTACGGAATGTATGCCTGCAACGGCATCCTCTTTAATCACGAAAGTCCGCGCCGCGGTGAAACCTTCGTGACCCGCAAGATCACCCGCGGCATGGCGCGGATCGCTGCTGGTCTTGAGCCTTGTCTTTTTCTGGGCAACCTCGATTCCCGGCGTGACTGGGGTCACGCCCGCGACTACGTGGAGATGCAGTGGCGGATGCTGCAGCAGCCCACACCCGAGGACTTCGTAATCGCCACGGGGCGGCAAGAGAGCGTGCGCCGGTTCATCGAACTGTCGGCCATGGCCCTGGGCTGGGGCGGCATCCACTGGCAGGGCCAGGGGCTGGAGGAGTTGGGCCGCCGCGACGACAGCGGGGCCGTGGTGGTGCGAATCGATCCCCGCTATTTCCGCCCGGCGGAGGTGGAGACTTTGCTGGGTGATCCCAGCCACGCCCATGCCCGGCTGGGCTGGGCTCCCACCACCACACTGGAGCAGCTGGTGGAAGAGATGGTGGCGGCTGATGTAGAGGAGGCCGCCAAGGAATCCACCCTGCGCCGGGAGGGTTTCCCGGTGGTGGTCAGCCGCGAATGAGGCTGATCCGATGACCCTGATCACGCCATCGGATCGGATCTTCGTGGCGGGCCATCGCGGCATGGCCGGCAGCGCCATCCTGCGTGCCTTTCGGGCGAAGGGCTACACCAACCTGCTCACGGCAGGCCGCGATCAGCTAGATCTGCGCGACGCAGGCGCGGTGGAGCTGTGGTTCGCCAATCACACCCCGGACGTGGTGGTGCTGGCGGCGGCGAAGGTGGGCGGCATCCTGGCCAACAGCAGCTACCCCGCCGACTTCCTGCTCGACAATCTCAAGATCCAGACCCATGTGATCGAGAACGCCTGGCGCCATGGGGCGCGGCGGCTCTTGTTCCTAGGCAGCAGTTGCATCTACCCGAAATTCGCTGCCCAGCCGATCCGGGAGGAGGCGCTGCTCACCGGCGTGCTGGAGCCCACGAATGAGTGGTACGCGATCGCCAAGATCGCCGGCCTCAAGCTCTGCGAGGCGCTGCGGCTCCAGCACGGCTTCGATGCGATCAGCCTGATGCCCACCAACCTCTACGGCCCCGGCGACAACGATCACCCCAGCCACAGCCATGTGCTGCCGGCGCTGCTCCGGCGCTTTCATGAGGCGAAACTGGACGGCTCCGAGCAGGTGGTGTGCTGGGGCACAGGAACGCCGCGGCGCGAATTCCTGCATGTGGATGATCTGGCGGCGGCTGCACTGTTCTGCCTGGAGCGGTGGCAGCCGACCGGGGAGGAGCCCAAGTTCTTGAATGTGGGTACAGGTGTGGACCTGCCTATCCGCGAACTCGCTGAGCTGGTGGCCCACACCGTGGGTTTCAGTGGAACGATCGCCTGGGATACCAGCAAGCCCGACGGCACCCCCCGCAAGCTGCTGGACGTGAGCAGGCTGGCGGCGCTGGGATGGCGCGCGCGCATTCCCCTGGTCGAAGGGCTGGCCAGCACCTATGCCGACTGGTTGGAGGCAACCTCCCGCCAGCCTTAGCCTGAGCCAATGGGCACCCATCACCCGTCCACGTTCTCTCAGCTTCGTGAGGGTTTGCAGCACCGCTTCGAGGCTGCGCTGCAGCAGCGTGTTCAAGCCACCCTGGCTGCCCATGCTTTGGCTGGTGGTGGCTCTGAGGTGTGGCTGTTCGGCTCCAGGGCCCGTGGCGACTGGGATGGGTTATCGGATACCGATCTGCTGGTGGTCGCTGATGGCCAGGATCAGGCCGATCAAATGGCCGACGCGCTGCTGGATGCTGGCCTGGGGGCCGATGTGATTGCGCTCAGCAGGGTCCGCTGGCAGGCCATGGCCAGCAGTGATTCACCCCATTGGAGATCCATTCATCGGCAGGCCAGGCAACTGCTGAGCTTCGGGCCATGAATGCACGGCCCCAGGCCTGGTCTCGGCAGGCCCTCAACGACCTCGAACTGGCCCGCCTGGCCAGCAACAACGGATTTCAGGCGCAGGCCTGTTTTTTCGCGTCCCAGGCTGCCGAGAAGGCCTTCAAGGGCGCCCTGCTCGAGCTGGGACAGGAGCCCCCACACACCCATGTCCTGAATGATCTCGTGCAAGCCCTGGCGTCTGAGGGGGTGGATGTGGGGGTGATCGAGGCCTTACCCCTGAAGGCCCTCACCCGCATGACCATCACCAGCCGCTACCCGATCGATGGGACGCCGCCATCGGAGCTGTTCGATCGAGCTGATGCGGTTCAGGCGATCGCAACCGCCGAGGCCGCGATCAGCTTCGTGGACCAGCTGGATCGCCCGGCTTCCTGACCCCCCGGCGAATTCGAGCATGCGGCACCTGCCGGGATCGGCGCGCATGAGGCAACAACCTGCACGCGTCGATAGCGATGCTTGAATTGGCCGCGATACTGATAGCGTGATAGCAGATTGGCCTGGGATGGCTTGATGGCGCAGTTGCTGGTTCGCAATCTGGATGTGTCGGTGAAGGAGGCGCTGCGACGTCGGGCTCAGCGTCATGGTCGCAGCATGGAGGAGGAGGCCCGCCTGCCGAAGGTCCAGGGCTGGGGTCACAGATGGCGGCACTGTTTGCCGGCGCAGGGCTGAATGAGCCCATTGGCGAGTGGCAGGGTCAGGAGGCTGCACCGGCAGCAGTGGGCTCGTGATTCTGTTGGACACCAATGTGATCTCGGCGGTGATGCAGAACCAGCCAGACCCTGCGGTGGTGTGCTGGTTGGATGACCAGTCCGCCCAGGAGGTGTGGCTGCCGAGTGTGGTGGTGTTTAAGTTGCGCTATGGAGTGGCAATCCTGCCTGCTGGCCAGCGCCGCCGCTCCCTGCAGCAGGGGCTTGATCAGTTGCTGGAGCAGCTTGTGCAGGATCGAATCGCCCCCCCGGATGGCCTCGCGGCCCATAGGGCCGCGGTATTGGCCGCCGAGCGCAAGGCCAAGGGACGCTCAGTCGATCTGCGTGACACCCTGATTGCTGGCATTGCCTTGGCCCGTGGCGCACAGCTGGCCACCCGCAACACACGCCATTTCAGCGACACCACCATCGGACTGATCAATCCATTCCCCGATTGAGCCATCTGCTGCGGAGGCAGCATGACCCTCGCTGCAACCTCTGCGGTCACCCCAGCAATGGCCAGTTGATCAGAGCGAAGGCTTCTGAGGGATGTCCATCTGCCTGGCCTGGATTTCGACATGGGCCGTGCGATAACGTCATCTGATCACGTCATCACATGGTCGAGCGAGGTCTGGCGTGCGAACGATCGTCGACTTGCCTGAGCCTGAGCGCGAGCAATTGGATGCGCAGTGCCGGCAGCTCGGCATTTCAAGGGCGGCAGCCCTGCGGGAGGCGTTGCGGCTGTGGCTGAAGCAACAACACCCCAGACACGAGAAGGTCTTTGGCCTCTGGAAAGACCGACCTGCTGACGCACTGGTGCTGCAGGAGGCGTTTCGGCAGGAGTGGAGCCATCACTGATGCTCTTGCTCGACACCAACATCCTGATTGATGTACTGCGCGGCGAGAAGGCCAGCCTGGAGTGGCTGGATCAACAGCAGCGACCGGCGATCAGTGAGATCACCTGGATTGAGGTGCTGGTGGGCTGCAATGTTCGGGATTTCCCCTCGACGCTTGAGAACGTGCTTCATCCCTATGCCCTTTGACGGGGGAGATTGATCAGATCCTGTCGGCACTGACCAGCGTGATCTCGATAGCCGTGGACGGTCGCCAGGGCCTGATCCATCTATCGTTGCTTTGATGACGTCAATGCGTCATGACCCTGGTTCACGTTCCACCCCTTGCCGATGAGCTGGCTCCGCTGCTGCTGCCGGAGCAGCTGCAGCTCACGCCAGAGCAGTTCGAGCTGGTGTGTGCTGCCAATCCTGAGGCGGTGCTGGAGCTCGACGCCGACGGCCAGCTGATCAGCATGACCCCCACCGGCGGCGAGACCAGCAGCCGCAACAGTGAGCTGCTGTTCCAGCTGCAACGCTTTGCCAGAAGCGCTGGAGGCTGGAAGGTCTTCGACAGCTCAGGAGGCTTCCGCCTTGCCGACGGCTCCGTGCTCAGCCCGGACGCCTCCCTGGTGCGCCTGGATCGCTGGCAGGCGCTCACCGCCGAGCAACGCCGCGGCTTCCCGCCTCTCTGCCCCGACCTGGTGGTGGAACTGGCCAGCCCCAGCGATCAGGGCCCGCGTGGCGTCAGAGCCCTGAGCCGCAAGATGGCCCTCTACAAGGCCAACGGCGCCGCCCTGGGCTGGTTGTTGCTGCCGGAAGAGCAGGCGGTGGAGATCTGGCCTGGCCGTGAGGCTCAAGGTGTTGATCTGCCGGAACCCCAGCGTCTGGAGGGCGCCACTGAGCTCGATGGCGGCGACGTGCTGCCTGGTTTGAAGCTGGATCTGAGCGAGATCTGGCAGGGCTGAGATGACCTGATGCCATATCAGCTCGCCCCTGGCTGCTCCCACAGCACCACCCCTGCCCTGGCGATGTGCTTCAGCAGGGTGGGGTGGTCGATCAGATGCTGGAGCTGCAGATCGATCCGCCAGGGCAGGAGCAGATCATCAAGCTCGGCGCCGAGCAGCAGCACCTCGCCCAGGTCCAGGGCCGGGGCCTCCAGGCACAGGTCGATGTCGGATCCGGAGCGATACCGGCCCAGCGCCCGCGATCCGTAGAGAGTCACCCGCAGCACCTCTGGATCTCGGCGAATCCTCTCCAGCACCTGGGTCGTGACCTCAGCCGGGAGGCCAGGGATGCCGGTTTTGATCGGTTCTGTGGAGGCTGTCAACGCTGCCTGGCCCGCTCCGCCATCTCATCATGCAGAGCCTGCAGCTCCGGCCCGTACTTCTCCAGGATCAGGCCTGCGATCTCGTGGGCCAGGGAGGGGTTGTAGGTGTGGCTGGTGAGATTGCGGGTGCGGATCATCGCCATCCAGACACCTTCGCTGCCCGGGCTGAGCAGATCCCTCACCACGGCCTCCCGCACGGCATCCCGCGAACCGCTGATCCCACTCACGCCCTGATCCACCAGGAAATCCTTCAACAGCTGCCAGCTCAGTTCATGGGTGAATTCGAAGGCCTGAATCAACCCCTGCTCCTCCAGCTCGCTCAGAGGGCGTGAGCGGGCCGTGGCGATGGCCCTCTGCAGGGTGGCGAGGGCGCGGCCGTAGTTGTCCAGCCGTTGCAGCCAGCGCACATCCGCTTCCGCCATGGCTGCAGCCGTCCTAATCATCCGAGTGAGTCTGGCCGACGCGCCGCCGAACCGATGGCGATGACACGTTGGTGGGGGAGCGGGGCTACCGGCTGGTTCAGCAGGCGATCGAGCAGTTCGAGCGGCAGCACACGGTGCTGGTGATCGCCCACCGGATGAACACGATCGTGAACGCCGATCAGATCCTGGTGCTGGAGCGGCGCCGAGCCAGGACAGTCACACTACTGCCATGAACCGTTCCGCCGACTGGCTGCACCAGGCGCACGCCGATCTCGACCAGGCCATGGTGAGTGCTGGGGCCGGGCACCATGAGTGGGCTTGTTTCGCTTGCCACCAGGCGGTGGAGAAGGCCCTCAAGGCCCTGCACCTCAGCCTCGGCCAGCAGGTGTGGGGGCATGGCCTGGGACGATCGTTCCGCGATCTGCCTGAGGCCGTTGCCGCCCAGCTGGGGGCGACGGTGACGGACCTGGAGGATCGCTTGCGCATCCTCGATGCCCTCTACATCCCCACTCGCTATCCCGATAGCCTGCCGGATGGTGCCCCCACCGACCATTTCGGCCGTCTGCAGAGCGACGACGCCCTTTGCCATGCCCGTGCGCTTGTTGACGCAATCGGTGGTGCGCTGGCCTGAGCCCGAGCAGGTTCTGCGCGAGGTGCGCGACTGGGCGCAGGAGCAGGCCGGCCGCGTTCCGTCCCTGGAGCGGGTGGCGGTGTTCGGCAGCTATGGCCGAGGGAGCGCCGGCGTGGGCAGCGACCTCGACCTGCTGCTGATCGACGCCGCTGCCAGCGGGCCCCAACAGCAGCGGCTGCGGCACTGGCCCCTGGAGCTGCTGCCGCTCAGCTGCGATGCGCTTGTGCTCACCCCCAGCGAGCACGAAGCGCTGATGGCGGCCGGATCCCGCTTCGCCGTTGAGCTGGAGCGTGATGCCCGCTGGCTGTGGCCATGACCATCGCACTGGCACACTCCAGCAGCGCCAGGCGCTCTTGATGGCGGTGCTCGCGCCGATCAGTGGGCTGATGCCGCTGCTGGCCATCGCCGTGATCGCCATCGTGAGCGTGCTGACCTTCGGAACCCGCGCCTCAGGAGTGCTGCCCAGCCTGGTGGTGTTCGTGCTGGCACTGCGGGGGCCACCATGGCGAGCTGCTCGAGCGTGGTGGGCACTATGCGGGGTTGTGGGGGCAACAGGCCAGCCATGGTGCCCCAAGTCAGCAAGCGTCCCTGACCCAGCCTGTCTGATCCTGCTCAGCGGAAAAGCTAAGTTTCTGATGACCAATTGACCTGATGACCATGCGTACGGTTGGATTGGCTGAGGCCAAGGCCCAGCTTTCAGCGCTGCTGGATGCCGTTGAAGCGGGTGATGAGGTGGTCATCACCCGACGCGGCCACGCTGTGGCGCGGCTGGTGCGGGAGGCCCAAGGGCCCCAACCGAAGGCAGCCATCTCCTGGCCGCAGCGGCTGCAGCGCTTCCATGCGGGGCAGTCCGAACTTGCCTGCAGTTCGGTGGCCTTGGTGCGCGAGTTGCGGGAGAAGGGCTGAGCCAAAATGTGTAGCCAGCAGTGAACGATGCTCCGTTCTATGTCGACAGTTGCGTGGTGCTGTCGTTGTTTCTCGGAGACAGCGGTTATGGCGCAGCCGAGCAGTGGCTCTTCAACCAGGGTGATCAGCCCCTCTGGGTGAGCCATTGGGTGTTGCTGGAGTTTGCCGGTGTGGTGGCGCTGTGCCTGCGGCGAAGCGCTCTCACGACCCAGCGTGCCCTGGCCATTCAATCCGAATTCGAGTGTTTCCGGCAGGAACGGCTGAGCTTGCTGGAGCCGCGCGGCGGCGACTATCTCCAGGCACGCCAATGGTTGGAGCAGCAAGAGGGGCCGCCGCTGCGCAGTGGTGATGCCCTGCATCTGGCACTGGCCAAGCGCCACAACCTAGCCATCGCCAGCGCTGACCAAGGTCTGACCCGGGCGGCCGATGCGCTGAATCTTCCCTGCCAGTTGATCCGGTAGGGAGGTCCAGTGCGAGATCATGTTTTTGACATTTTCGTGCTGACATTTTCTTGAAGTCAGCCTCGGTTCAGGCCACGGTTCGTCTGCCCGATTGGGTGCTCGCTGCGGATTAAGCGTTCGATCGATGCATCAGCGCTGCTTCAGCTGTTTCTGGCGATGTGCTCCAGCAGGGTGGGGTGATCGATCAGATGCTGGAGTTGCAGATCGATCCGCAAGGGCAGGAGTAGATCATCCAGCTCGGCGCCGAGCGGCAGCAGCTCGCCCAGGCCCAGGGCCGGGGCCTCCAGTCACAGGTCGATGTCGGATCCGGAGCGATACCGGCCCAGCATCTGGGTCGTGACCTCAGCCGGGAGGCCAGGGATGCCGGTCTCGATCGGGTCTGTGGATGCTGTCAACGCTGCCTGGCCCGCTCCGCCATCTCATCATGCAGAGCCTGCAGCTCCAGCCCATACGTTCAACAGCTGCCAGCTGAGTTCATGGGTGAATTCGATGGCTTGAATCAAGCCCTGCTCCTCCAGCTCGCTCAGAGGGCGCGGCCGTAGTTGTCCAGGCGTTGCAGCCAGCGCACATCCGCTTCCGCCATGCCTTGAGCAGTCCCAATTACCAGAATGAGTCTGGCCCACGCCACTGCAGCGCAACCCCGTCATCACCTCCATCACTGTCACCCCACCTGTTGAGCCGAACCCCAGCGTGATTCCTCGTTTCCCCTCCAAGCTGCTGCAACGGCTGCTCGAGCCGCTGAGGGGGCCGGAGCCCGCGGCGGTGCTGATCCGCTCCACGGCCCGATCCCAGTGGCGGTATCTGGCCCTGAACCTGGGCACGAACCTGCTGCAGGCGATCAGCGAAGGCGGCACCCTGGCGCTGATCTTTCTGGCGGTGGAGGCCCTTGGCAAGGCCGAGGAGAGCAGCTGGCGCACGAACCCGCTGGTGGGCCGGATCCCGGCCCTGGCGGATGCCCTGCCGGGGCCTGTGCTGTTCCTGGTGCTGCTGGGTGGAGCGGTGGCGCTGCAGGTGCTGCAGAGCCTGGCGCAGTATCTCAATGGGCTCAGTGTGGGCTGGTTCGCGGCCCGCTGCCGGGCCCGGATCACCAGCCTGATTCACGGCCAGATCCTCAGCTTCAGCTTTCCCTGTGCGTCGTCGTACCGGGTGGGTGATCTGCTCGATCAGGCGGGCCAGGGGCCGGAGGCGATCCGCATCGGAATCGAAATCCTCAACGGGCTGCTGCTGAATGGGCTGCTGATCGCGGCTTATCTGCTGATCCTGTTGGGCATCTCCCCCTGGCTGCTGCTGGTGGCGGTGGTGATGGCCCTGGCGGTGTCGGGCCTGCAGCGCAGCCTGCTGCCGGCGATTCGCCGCCAGGCACAACTGGTGAACGACTCCATGGTGGCGATCGCGACCCGCTCGACGGAGGACATCCAGGGTCTGCGGCTGCTGCACAGCAGTGGTCAGCTGGATGTGGCCGACCAGGCCTTTCAACGGCGGATGGGGGTGCTGGAGCGCAGCCTGTGCCGCCAGAATCTGTTCAACAATGTGGTGGGACCGGTGAGCGGTCTGCTGCCGGTGCTGGCCCTGGCGGTGGTGGCCGTCTCCGCGGTGCTGCTGTTCGGCGCTCGCAGCACGGGCATCCTGCCCAGCCTGATCACCTTCATGCTAGCGCTGCAGCGCCTGAACTCGCGCCTGGCCGGTTATGCTGACTTGCTCGGGCAACAGGCCGTGAACAATGTGCGCCTGCGGCGCCTGAATGGCCTGTTGAGCCGTGACGACAAAAGCTTCCGGCGGCGGGGTGGGGTCCCCTTCCAGGGCCTCGAGCGGGAGGTGCGCTTCCAGGGGGTGTCGTTGCGGTATGGCCCCGAGGGGGCGGACGCCTTGCGCGGGGTGGACCTGGTGCTGCCCAGGGGAGATACGGTAGCTATAGTGGGGCCCAGCGGGGCGGGCAAGAGTTCGATCGCTGATCTGCTGGTTGGCCTGTACGCCCCCAGCCGTGGGCGGATCCTGGTGGACGGCCGCGACCTGCAGAGCATCGATCTGCCCAGCTGGCAGCAGCGGCTGGGGGTGGTGAGCCAGGATACATTCCTGTTCAACGCCTCCCTGGTGGAGAACATCGCCTTTGGCTGCGGCTGGGCCACGCGGGCGGATGTGGAAGCGGCGGCGGCCCTTGCCCAGGCGGCGGGGTTCATCGAAGATCTGCCGGAGGGCTACGACACGCTGGTGGGGGAGCGGGGCTACCGACTGAGCGGAGGCCAGCGGCAGCGGATCAGCCTGGCGCGGGCGATCCTGCGCAACCCGGAGCTGCTGATCCTCGATGAGGCCACTAGCGCGCTGGATTCCCAGAGCGAGCGGCTGGTGCAGCAGGCGCTCGATCAGTTTGAGCGGCAGCTCACGGTGCTGGTGATCGCCCACCGGCTGAGCACGATCGTGAATGCCGATCGGATCCTGGTGATGGAGCGGGGTCGGATCGTGGAGCAGGGCCCCCACGCCGACCTGCTGGGGCAGGGCTGGGTGTATGCGGGACTGTGGCGGCAGCAGGCGGGCGGGACCGAGGCGGAGCTACGGGGGTGAGGGCCCAGAGTTCTGGCTAAGCTGGCCAGATATTTCCGGGGCTGACATGCAGATCAACATGCTGGAGGCCAAGAGCCAGCTCTCCAGGCTGGTGAAGGCAGCCCTAGCCGGCGAGGAAGTGATCATCGCCAGCCACGGCAAGGCCCAGGTGAAGCTGGTTCCATGCACTCCAGGCGCAGGGTTGCAGTGGCCTGGAGCCCTGGCTGGTCTCTCTTCGGGGGTGGTCGATGCGGCCTTCAGCGAGGCGGCTGACCAGGAGGTGGCCCAGCTGATGGGCGGCTGATGCGCCTCCTGCTCGACACGCAGATCATGCTGTGGTGGCTGCTGGATGATCCTCGTCTGCGGCCCGTTACAAGGGTTCTGATGACCGCAACGCCCTGTGTGGTGTCGGTGGCCAGTATCTGGGAGGTGGCGATCAAGCATCACCTGGGCAAGTTGCCTGTGGCACCGGCACTCTTTCGCGATCAGAGCCTTGCTGCCGGTGCCTCGATCCTGCCTGTGCTGGAGGGGCATGTGATCGAAACCGCTGAGCTTCCGCCGGTTCATGGTGATCCCTTTGATCGGCTGCTGATCGCCCAGGCTCGGCTGGAGGGGCTGATGGCCGTGTCCTCCGATGCCCATTGGTGTGGTTACGACTTGACTCTGCATCGCGTCTGAAGCCACCCTTCACGCCAGCACCACTTCCACCCGATCGCCAGCTGCCGGAGGGCTACGACACGCTGGAGGGCGAGCGGGGCTACCAGCTCAGCGGCGGTCAGCGGCAACGGATCTCCCTGGCGCGGGCCATCTTGCGCAAACCGGAACTGCTGATCCTGGATGAAGCCACCAGTGCCCTCGACAGCCAAAGCGAGCACTTGGTACAGCAGGCGATCGAGCGTTTTGCGCGGAAACACACAGTGCTGGTGATCGCCCACCGGCCCAGCACAGTTGTGCATCCCGACCTGATTTGCGTGATGGACCAGGGACGGATTGTGGAACGGGGCCACCATGGCGAGTTGCTGGCAAGAGACGGCCTCTATGCAGACCTGTGGAAAAAGCAGGTCAGACATGATCATGGGCTCTAGAACTTGTCTTCTGCCTCTTTACCGGCTTGAGGCAAAGTGGGTCAATACTTTTTTCGCCGCTCCACAAGATCAGGTCATGGCTCGGCTGCCCGATAAACTTGGTATCGAGCTGGAAGCGGCGTTGCAGCCCTCATGGATCAAGCGTACCCCTTGCCGAACTCCTTGGCGAACTCAAGCACGAGGCAACAGGCCCGGTTTGTTCCGCAGGATGGCCTTTAGGATCATCGGTGAATGCTCCAGGGCCATTTCGATCAGTGGATAGCTAATTGTGGTTGCACGCCATCATCGCGGTAGGGGGGAATGTTGGTGCTACCGAGAAGGTAACGACGCTGGCCCAAATTCCACGGCAACTTAGGAATGCCCAGAAGGGATGTGTTGCTTTAATCCTTATGAATAATCACAGCAAGAATGTGGTCACAGTCAAGTCATTTCTAAGATCAATCACACCGCCAATTCTTTGGCAGATGGGGCACCATCTTAAGCACCGAACATCCATTCTAAATTCGAAAAGAAATGATCTCAGAGTAGTGAGCTGGGAAGGCCCATTCTCCTCATGGAAAGAAGCAGAGCTGCGCGCAGGTGATGGCTGGAACTCCCCAGCGATTACACAAAAGACACTGGAGTCGGCGCTTCAAATCAGAGATGGGCATACTGGGTTTGAACAAGACGGTGTCGTAAGATCTAGGATTGTTTATTCGAAGACAATACTTGCATTTTTGCTCCTGGCTTTCTCCAATCAAGAAACCCAGCTAAACTTAATTGATTTTGGCGGTGGTTTTGGGACTCATTATTACCAAAATCGCAAATTACTTAAGGGCACCTCGAAAAATCTACGTCGCTCCCTGACAGCCTATGAAATATGCAATAGAATTGGTTCAGTTCAACACAGCTGAATGGGACAGCGTGGATTCTGGGATGAGGAGAAGCGCATCCACAGGCTTCAGCAGAAGAAGCCCACGTTAGCGACCCTGTCCGAGACGATTCCCTGGGATGCCTTCAGGCCACTGCTGGAGCAGGGTTACAGCCATGAACGCAAGAGCAATGCTGGCCGTAAGCGGATTGATCCGATCATCCTCTTCAAGATGCTGGTGCTGCAGCAGCTGTTCAACCTCAGTGATGAGGAGCTGGAATTTCAGGTCAACGACAGACGCTCATTCGAGGAGTTTGTCGGACTGGGAGTGATGAACACCATTCCCGATGCCACCACTATTGCCTTCTTCCGCGAGCGGCTCCGCAAGGCGGGTGTTGTCGATGAGCTTTTTGAACGTTTTGAGGAGCACCTGCGGACCCATGGGCTGGAGGCCCGTGGTGGGCAGATCATCGATGCAACACTTGTCCCAGTTCCCAAACAGCGAAACTCAAGGGAGGAGAACAAGACCATCAAGGATGGAGCCATTCCAGAGAAGTGGTTGGACAAGCCAAACCGCTTGCGCCAGAAGGACACTGACGCTCGCTGGGTCAAGAAGAATGGCGTCAACCACTACGGCTACAAGAACAGCATCTGCATTGATGCCACTCACGGCTTCATTCGCAGATTTGCCATTACCCCAGCTAATATTCACGACAGCCAGATGCTTACGCAGGTGCTAGACCCTGAAAATAGGGATGACTTTGTCTGGGCTGATTCTGGCTATGCAGGTGCTCAGTTTGAGGATCTCCTGGACCTGGGTGGTTTTGAGAGCCGAATTCATGAAAAGGGCTCACGCTGCCATCCCTTGAGCGAGGAGGCCAAGGAACGGAACAAGGTCCGATCAACTGTACGGGCCAGGGTTGAGCATGTCTTTGGTGCAATCACAACCTGCATGCGCGGCAAGCTGACAAGGCGGATTGGACTGGCCAGAACGAAAGCTTGGTGGGGACTGCGTAATCTGACTTACAACTTTCTTCGATACCTGCATTGCAACTCAAAGGCAATGCTGGCTGTCTGATCATTCGGCAACGGGATAATTATCCCGCATTTAAGTCATGAATGTCAGTCATCAGGCGGATCTGCACGTGCAGAGGATGAGCATTTTGCTTCTCAAGGCAGCCTGGGTAGTGGCAATATTTCGAGGTGCCCTTAAGGAGCTGGGAGGAAAACAAATCAAATGGAGGATAGTTGAGAGACCCATCTTTGCAACATTAGGCAATGAACATTTCAAGTCATCAGAACTCTTATTCTACTCTAGCCTTACTGAAGCACGGAACAGCTTCTCTCCCATGCCTTCAGCCATCCTATTCAGTGGCTCGTTGCAATGCATGAGTGATCCATTTGCAGTTCTTGGTGAAGCTGATTTCAGTGAGGCCAAGATTATAGCAATAGATCGATTGATGATTTCGCAAAGTTATCAACATGCGGTCTTCGTTCAGTACCCAGATCCAGAAATTTATTATGACGCAAAGTATCCTCTTTGGTGCCTCTCAAGAGACTCCATAGTTAACTTCCTGAATAACAGGGGATTCGCTCTAATTGAAGAGTTTCCGTCAGAGTCTAAGGGTATATTTCAGTGGATCGGGATGATCTTTATGAGAAACTGAGTAATCGCGCAAAGCCGTTCTGGGTATACAAGGACTCGTTGATGGCGCATTAGATAGTCTAATGAAATGCCGCCTGATGACTCAGCGCCACTGGCAGAGGCCGTGAAAATGATCAGTGATGTCAATATTTCCGCATATGAAGCGAAAGAGTCTGGAATCCAGCTTATCCCAAAGAAAGTCGTGCCGAGGGCCATAGTTTAACCGATGCAAAATAAAAACATATTCTCCAAGGCAAGCCACTTATAATGAAAGTCTTGCCTGCGGAAATTAGCAAGCTCCTGCATCTTGTAGCCTCTATCCTATCAGGAGTGTAATGCCAAATTCAAGTGAATTGCCACTTAGCGAAATGATCCAGGAATTCTACGATGGAAGCACTCTGCTCGCACTTATTCTTCGCGACAGCTATAAGGCCGAAGGGATTAAATTCTTTACGCCTAGTGATTTTTCCCAACAGCTAGGTTACATGAACCGGCCCCAAGGCTATGTCATTCCACCCCACGTCCACAACCCAGTTCCCCGTGAGGTGCAGTACACAAAAGAGGTGCTCTTCATCCGCTCAGGCAGAGTAAGAGTAGACTTTTACACTGATGCTCAAGAATATTTGCAATCCACTATACTAGAAAGTGGTGACATTATTTTGCTTGCCTATGGTGGGCATGGCTTTGAAATGCTTGAAGAAGCCGAGATGATTGAAGTGAAGCAAGGACCGTATGCAGGAGAACAAGACAAGACTCGTTTCCAAGGCATCCTGGCCAGCCAAGTGAGGCTCGAATCATGAGCAGCCCATTCGGCACAATTGGTCGCTATTACGACCTTTTCTACACCGACAAGGACTACGGGGCCGAGGTGGCATATCTCCATAGCCTGCTCCATAAGCATGGTATATCAGGAAAGAAATTGCTTGAGTTTGGCTGTGGCACAGGCCAGCATGCCTGCCTGCTGTCTAAAGAGGGATACGAAGTGCATGGTATTGAAAGAAGTACCAGCATGCTGAGCCGAGTGTCTGCAACACAGGGCTTTACCTATGAACACGGAGACATCACCAGCCTCCAAATAGGCAGGTGTTTTGATGCGGTGCTCTCACTCTTCCACGTCGTGAGCTACCAGATCAGCAACTCAGATGTGAGTGCTGTGTTTACCAATGCAGCTCGTCATCTCTCACCGGGTGGTCTCTTTGTTTTCGATGTCTGGTACAGCCCTGCCGTTGCAATGCAACGACCAACCGTTCGCATCAAACGACTGTCGGCTCATGACCTCTCCATCATCCGGATTGCTGAACCGGACATTCACACTAACGAAAACCGCGTGGATGTAAATTATACGGTGCTCGCTCAGAACATCAGGACAGGGAAACTGGAAACGATTACCGAAGTCCACCCGATGCGTCATTTCTCTCTTCCGGAACTCGACCTCCTTGCAGGATTTACTGGCTTTGAACGGCTCTCCGCGGAAGAATGGCTCACAGGTGCCGAACCATCTGAAGCCACCTGGGGACTTTGCCTTGTGCTTCGAAAAACATGAGCAATTTCATCCCCGTCAACGAACCGATAATTGGCGAACGTGAGAAAGAGCTTGTGCTCCAATGCCTAGAGACGGGCTGGATCTCATCAGAGGGTCCGTTTGTCGCTGAATTTGAAGAGAAGTTCAGCAGGCGAGTTGATCGTTGCCATGGGATCGCCTGTTCCAATGGCAGTGCTGCTCTTGATATCGCAGTAGCTGCTCTCAAGTTGGGACCTGGAGACGAGGTTATCCTGCCCACCTTTACGATTATCTCGTGTGCCGCCGCAGTCGTGCGGGCGGGAGCCACCCCAGTAGTGGTGGATTGTGATCCTCTTACATGGAACATGGTGCCCGATCAGGTGGCAGCCGCGATCACAAACCGAACGGCCGCCATCATGGTGGTACACATTTACGGACTGCCTGTGGATATGGATCCCATCCTGGCATTGGCTGAGCGGTATCAGCTTGCGATCATCGAGGATGCAGCGGAGATGATTGGTCAAACCTACAAGGGTAGGCCCTGCGGTTCGTTTGGGCATCTCAGCACCTTCAGCTTCTACCCAAACAAGCACATTACAACTGGTGAGGGTGGCATGGTCGTTACCAATGACCCAGCGCTTGCCGAACGTTGCCGCAGCTTACGCAATCTATGCTTTCAGAGCGAGCAACGCTTTGTGCATGAGGAGTTGGGATGGAACTATCGCCTTACCAATCTTCAGGCTGCTCTTGGCGTGGCACAGCTTGAGAGCTTGAGTCGAACTATCGAACGAAAGAGAAATGCCGGACTTAAATATGGTTCTCTTCTGAAGGATCTTGACGGAGAGATTCAGCGACCACTCGCGCAAACCGATTATGCAACTAATATCTATTGGGTGTATGGTATTGTACTTTGCGAAGAAAGGCAGTTCAATGCCAAGCAGATGATGACAGCTATTGGCGAAAAAGGCATAGGGACAAGGCCATTCTTTTGGCCATTGCATGAACAGCCAGTCTTCAAAAACATGGGACTATTCAAAGGAATTAGGCTGGGAACTGCCGAACGGATCGCCAGGCAGGGATTCTATATTCCTTCTGGCATATGCGTCACTGATTCTCAACAAGAGCTGGTTTCACGCGCTCTTCATTCTAGTTTAGAATACAGTTAAAGTGACGAGAGCAAAAAGCGTGATCGGTGGTTTTTATTTGAATACAAGATTCTATCTCAACAAGATATCTGAACTAATTCTTGCAAGCAAGGTTTCTTGGCATATCCTAAGGCTGCTTTATCATCGCATTGGAAATAGCAAGAAAGATTACTGCACCACAAGCTGTCAGGCAAGATATTTGGTTTTATGTTCTCGTCCATACAAAGGCGGAAGTGGCCTAATCTCTATGCCATTCGCATTTAACATTATTGCCGAACTGAAGAATGAAGGGTTTGTCGACCTATACATAAGAGAGCTACCTTGCCAAGAATATCAAGCATACGTAGACGAAAGACTAAGCTTGACTTACTTGCCAGACAACGTCATTAGCTCACCTACCAGACTCATGCTTTATTTTTCGAAGAAATTATTCACATCTAAACCCTATGACGCAGTCTTGAGCATGGGGCAAGTTGGCCTGTGCGCGAGCTTGATGGCATCCTTCGTGAATAAATGCAAGAAAATCATATTCAGTGACGAGTATCCTAGTTGTTGGCCAATCAACCAGTGGGCAAGCTACGAACGACAAGCTATAACTGAGGCAGATCTAATCGTGGTCCCCGATTCCAATAGGTTCTATGGACTTGCTAGGGAGGTGCCACTGAATACCTCTCATAAACACGTACAGAGCCTTAATTTAAGTGCTAAGATAAGGAGTGAATGCAATATTCCTCGCGAAAGATGGCACTCTCTGCTTGGAGTCCCCATTGGCGACAAGATTATTCTCTTCTTTGGGGGGATTGGATCTCATAACATGATAGATGAAATCCTAAAGACGTACGATAGCTGGCCGTTGGACTATCACTTGGTTATCCGTGGCAACTCCCCCTTCCAACGACCTTTCCTTGATAAACTTGTTAGTGCTCACTGCCAAAGAAAGCCTATATGCATTACTCATGAAATTGAACCCGAAAGTCTAGACCAACTAATCACTCAATCAAGTTGTACCTTGGCTCTCTATAGAGATACTGGCAAAAACATGACAGAAATGGGTTTGTCATCAGGAAAAATCCTCAGGAGCGTCTACCTGGGAACTCCAGTAATAACATCAGACTTTGATTCACTTAAATATGTTTCTTCTCACGGACTTGGTTTATGCATACCAACAACAGAAAGCTTAGTAGCTTCCATGCACTCCATTATTGGTAGTCAGCATGATTACCAGTACTCATGCCTTGCTTTTGCCAATAAGCATCTAGACATAAGCGGAAGCATCGTTCAGTGCCTGGATGCAGTTAAGAATGCACGACCAAGATGTGGCGGTGTCTGACTGCTTGACTCCAGCCAACTGGTGGATAAAATTCATAATGTTCTAAAAAGTCCAGGTGAATCAGCCTCTATCGCCAAGCGAGGAAAACTAAGCGTTCAGAATATGACCGCACAGAACAATGCCTTAGCCGTATTAGATATTCTTGATGAGTTTAGTCTAGTCGTCAAGTCTTGGCAACGGTGCGATAGCAGGTTTTCCTGAACTGTACTCATAATTAGTAAGGTAATCTATTTCAACGCTAGACTGTCAAGCATCTATTCAGATCGGAATAGCCAACGCATTCTGGATTGAATAATATCCGGCCTACTTCGGCAAAGTCTACGTAGGGAGCCCATTTTCTTATTGGAAAGTTTCTCCTGTCAATTTTGGCCGCGTTCACCACCAAAAGCCGAGGTAGTTCCACACAATCATTGTTGGTATTTGCCAGGGGCGGTGAAGAATCCGCAGCAGCTTGCGTCCCCTGTGTTGGTGTAAATCCATGAGGCAGGGGTTGCTTAAACTTTGATAGACCTCAACAACACTATACGCATGCCAAAAACCAAGGCGTTGTTAAAATCGCTAATCCCTCCAGCCCTTTGGAAGATTGGACATCAAATCAAACGAAGTAGATCCCTCCACAACGCGAATAACAATGACACTAGAACCGTAGCCTTTGAGGGCCCATTCTCATCATGGAAAGAGGCCGCAGCATGCGCAGGAGATGGTTGGGATTCCCAAGAAATAACCCAGAAGACATTAGGTTCTGCCCTCCAAGTACGGGATGGCCGTGGGGCATTTGAACAGGACGGTTTGCTCAGAGAAAAGATAATTTATTCTGAAACGATCTTAGCATTCCTCATATTAACTCTATCTCATCAAAAGGCAACGCTTGATATTATTGACTTTGGTGGTGGTTTTGGGGTCACATACTTTCAAAACCGGAAGCTACTCCGAGAACTAGGCAACATACCCATCCGATGGAACATTGTTGAGCGGCCAATCTTTCAGAGACTTGGCGAAACACACTTTCAAACGTCCGAAGTGCTGTTTTTCTCTAGCATTGAGGACGCCTTGAAAAACATCACGAAGACTGTACCCATAGCTGCACTTTTCAGTGGATCGCTCCAGTACATCGACGATCCATTTGCCCTGCTTAGACGGCTCTTTGTATCACAGCCTTTGATCATAGCTTTTGATCGGATTCTAACCAAGCCCATTGGACAACACGATGCCTTTGTTCAGCATCCAGATCCAGAAGTCTACTACAGAGCATGCTATCCAGTATGGCGCTTTTCCAAGGAAGAACTTGGCAGGTATATGGTTGAAAACGGGTTTGAATTAATTGAAGACTTTGCTTCCAGTCCTGAGAAAGAATTTGATCATTGTGGACTGATCTACATCAAACGCCGATGACTCTGTATTATTTATAGACTTATCATGAAATTCTTCGTTCAAGTCTACGATGCTCACACTATACTCAGGTGTAAAATAATAGGGCTCCTGCAGGAACGTGACTTGCAGTGATGTTAATCTGGGATTTAATTGTCGGATGATTTGCAAATGAGCGAGGGAGGATTCCTGCCGTGGCCACCCAACATCCAAATCCTAACAGAATCGCCATATTTATACCTCTTCGAAATGCTGTCTCTGAGACTTTTATTCGAAATCATGTAGACTATCTTCCTTACACTACAATTCCAAGGCATGGGACAGAGCTGGGGATTACTGATGAGAAAGGAACGCCGATTTGGCGCGGGGCTAATTTGGTGGGCCGGATAATAGCCAGACTTTCGCCTTCGCTCAGAGACCAACTAAGAGACTTCCTTTTGTCGCGTCATTTGCGTAGCCTGGGAGTCACAGCTGTCCTTGCAGAGTATGGCGTAACCGGCTGTTGGCTGATCTCAGCATGTAAGCGAGCTCAGATACCGTTGGTGGTTCATTTTCATGGCTTTGATGCTTACGTAAGAGACGTCATAACCCAGTATCATCAATCGTATCAAGATCTCTTTCGATCCGCCGCTGCCATAATTGTTGTCTCCCATGCCATGAGAGAGAAGCTGATTTCACTTGGCGCAACAGAGGAAAAGCTGTTCTTAAATCCCTATGGTGTCAATGAGTTGTTATTTGAAAGTGCGAGACCAGCCAATCAGCCTGCACGCTTCTTGGCTGTTGGCCGATTTGTTGAAAAGAAAGCTCCATATCTTACCATACTGGCATTTCACTATGTTCTCCAGAATGTTCCAGAGGCATCTCTGATTTTAATTGGAGAGGGTCCCCTTTTAGGTCCATGTAAAAGGTTGGCTCAGTCCCTGGGTCTCTCAGGATCTGTGAAGTTTCCAGGCTCTCGTCCTCCTGAATATGTGGCCGCCCAAATAAAGAAATCGAGGGCATTTGTTCAGCATTCATTGGAAGCAGACAACGGAGATTGTGAGGGCATTCCAGTTGCCGTAATAGAAGCCCAAATGAGTGGGATTCCTGTAATAGCTACCAAGCATGCAGGTATACCTGATGTTGTTGTTGATGGCTCAACGGGATTTCTAGTTGAAGAGTCAGACGTAAAAGGAATGGCTGATGCTATGATACGAATTGCGAAGAATCCTGATCTGGCAGGTAAAATGGGCATAGCTGCACGCCAGCGAGCGCTATCCAATTACTCCCTAGATCGGCATATCAATGAGTTAGCAAAAATTATTGAGCGAGTCAGAGTTTAAGGAATCTGGATGGTCTTTGTGGCCTTTGAATCATGCCCTAAGCTGAGCACCAGCAATAAAAACTAGACGATGTGCTCTTTCTTATTGCCTCTGACGTCTCTCCTTGGTGATTAGTTTTTAATCCACTAAACCAGACAATACCTTATCAGGATGACCGTTAGTATGAGCAGTGTTCTTCATGTTTCTGCATCGGACATACAAGGAGGGGCAGCCCGAGCCGGTTATCGAGTACATCGATCTCTTGTAGATAACTTTGAGCTGCTTGGAGTTCAGTCAAAGCTCCGAGTCATCCAGAAGCTCACAGACGACCCCACAGTCATTGGTGGTCCTCCTGTAGGCCAGAACTTTCTTTGGAGTCGATTGAGCCTACGCTTGGCGCACAGAGTGTGCCGTGGTTTTGGAACCGCTAATACCTCCCTGCATTCCATCGCGTGGCCAGATACGGGCCTCAGTCGCGAACTTCTGCAAGCTCGCCGGCAAGGCATAGACCTTATCCAGCTTCACTGGCTGGGAAACTCCACCCTTTCGATCGAAGAGATTGGCCGTTTGCCGCAGCCCGTTGTTTGGCGGCTCCCAGATCAGTGGGCTTTTTGCGGTGCCGAGCACTATACAAGTCCACCTGCCCCAGGGGAGTCAGAAAGTAGTGATGAGCGCTACATCCTTGGCTATCCATCATGTTCTCGGCCTGCTCACGAAAGCGGCCCTGACCTCAACCGCTTAACTTGGCGACGCAAGCAACGTGCCTGGCGCCAGCCGATGCAGATTGTCTGTACGACAGCCTGGCTAGCTGATTGTGCTCAAAGGAGTGCATTGATGAGGGATTGGCCCATCACGGTGATTCCAAATCCGCTGGATCTTCGAGCATTCGCTCCCATTGATCAAGGCCAGGCAAGAGCTCTTTTGCAGCTTCCGCCTGATCGCCCTTTAGTTCTCTTTGGTGCTATAAATGGCACAGCGGACTTCCGAAAAGGTTCAGACTTGTTGTTCGAAGCCATGGAGCGGCTGCACCAACAAGTTATTGGTACGACCTTAGAAGATATTGAGCTCATTGTATTTGGGCAGGCTGAACCAGTACAGGCGCTTGAGCTTGGTTTCCCTGTCCACTACATGGGACATCTCAACGACGACATCAGCCTTCGGCTGCTCTACGCCGCTGCCGATGTGATGGTGGTGCCTTCCCGCCAGGAAGCCTTCGGCCAAACCGCCTCAGAAGCTCATGCCTGCGGCACGCCCGTGGTTGCTTTCCGCACCGGTGGACTGGTCGATATCGTGAAAGATCGCATCACGGGTGCGCTGGCTGAGCCGTTTGATCAGGCTTCCCTGGCCGATGCCATCCACTGGGTACTGGAGAATCCCCAGCGGCGGCGCCTTCTTGGCGATTCTGCACGACAACGTGCCGAGCAGTTGTGGCATCCGGCCCGCATCGCCGGGATGTATGCCGAGGTGTACCGTCAGGCATTAGACCCCCACAGGCAAACATCGTTACGCTGAATTCTGCAGCTGGCTTGGGGCGTTGTCCTTCATCAGCAGCCTAGATGTGTAGTCCCACCAGGTTGTTCAGCTGACGATTGGGTGTGAGGTCGCCAGGGTCGGGGTGTCACCGCCCGTCCCAAGACCTCACACACCATGCATAGCCACCCCAATGCCCGACTGACGCCGATCAGTCGGGAACGCCTGATCCGCCGCCACCTCAATGAGGGCGAGCCGCTCAAGGCCCTTGCGGCGCAAGCCGGGATCAGCCTGCGCAGTGCTTACAAGTGGCTGGCGCGTTTCCGTGATGGCGGCGTAACGGCACTGGCGGATCGACGGAGTGTTCGCCGCACCCAGCGGCGGACGCTCGATCCGCAGCAACTGCAGCAGGCTGTGGATCTACGGCATCAGCGCTGCACGCTCCGCCGCATCGCCAAGGCTCTCAAGGCGCCCCTCTCGTCCGTTGGTCGGGCGATGAACGCTCTGGGGCTTGGCCGGCTCAGGAATCTGGAGCCCAAGAAGCCAGTGCAGCGCTACCAGTGGGAGCGCCCGGGCGACATGATCCATGTCGACACGAAACAGCTGGCCCGTTTCGAGCGGGTCGGCCATCGGATCACCGGCGACCGCCGTCAAGGCTGCTCACCGGGTGCCGGCTACGAGAAGGTGCACGTCGCCATCGATGACGCCACCCGCCTGGCCTACGTCGAGGTGCTCGCCGACGAGCAGAGAGCGACGACCGTTGGGTTCCTGGCCCGGGCAGTCGGCTGGTTCTCTGAGCAGGGGATCACCTGTCGACGGATCCTCTCGGACAACGGCCCCGCCTATCGCTCCGGTGACTGGCGAAAGGCCTGTCAGGCATTGGATCTGAAACCCATCCGCACCAAGCCCTATACGCCACAAACCAACGGCAAGGCCGAGCGTTTCATCAAAACTCTCCTGGCGGAATGGGCCTACGTCATGGCGTACCAGACCTCCGAGGAGCGGAACCGCTGGCTACCTCGGTATCTGGGGATCTATAATGGCCACAGGTGCCACATGGCTCTCGGTGGCCTCACCCCTCAGCAATCCCTGCAGCGACTGCTGATCGCTGAATGACCTGGTGAGAAATCACACCTAGAACCAGATACTTGGGTTTTTTATGCCTTGGTACCCAAGCCTGTTTGAAAGTATCAGTCCGATTTTGTTCTGGGCTGCCACAGCGCCATCGCCAGCAGTGTCGTGATGTCGTGCATCACTGCCTGTATACCGGCTCGGATCAACTGAAATCTAGTCAGCCTCAGCAGGTTCTGTGTTCCTGTCTTCTGTGTTGTCATTGCGCAAGCACCATTATCCTGATAACCGTGGGCGCTCTCATGCAGCTGGGTGTTGCGAAAAAAGTGCCAGTTCTCTATGCTCCAGCGGTCTCGCACCAGTTGTAGCAAGGTCTTTGGGGTGCTGCTCAAGCTGGTGAGGAATAGGTGCGTGGCTTTGAACGGCTTACAGCCGCGGGTGCCGATCGCTATCTCCTCCACGATCCAGCTCGTGCCGCTCCACGTCTCGCGGAATTGCTCTGGTGCCTGTTTGGCGGGGAGCGTCCAGGTGATGGCACGCCCGTGGCTGATCTCATGATCAGTTGTAAATAGGGGAAGTGGCGTTTCCGCTGGAATTGGCTGCGGATCTGACGGTGCAGTGTCTTTTGGTTGCCTTTCAACATCTGGATGAAGTCCAAGGCTTGGCCGAGTTCCGCCGCCGGCGCCTGGAGCGGCTGGAGGAACTGTTTGTCTAGTTGCTCAGGCTCTGCCAGAAATCCAGCCTGGCACAGATGGGGCATGTGGCGCTGGAAGGCACCACGGTGGAAGCCAAAGACAGCATCCTCAAGGCCATGAGCCTCGGGCGCATGGAGAATAGCGAGCAGCAGCTCAGGCAGGACCGGACTCAGATTGGCGACGCTGGGAGAACAACAGGTCCGAGCCACTTCAGTTCTTACACGGCAGAGGTGTATGGGGATTATTCGTGCAACACCACCCTGGCAATGCCCGGCTCAGTCTCTTCTACGGCCATTGCGGCTAACGTGATTTCAGCCGCCAGGCTTCAACCATCATGTCCCTCGCTACCAACCAAACCGAGGCTGTTGCAGCGTTTGATTCACGTGCACGGCTGTGGCTGCCAGCCGATCTGCGTCTCACCCCAGAGCAGTTTGAGCGGGTGTGTGCAGAGAACCCTGAGGCGGTGCTGGAACTCGCCGCTGATGGGCAGCTGATTGCCATGACTCCGACAGGTGGTGAAACAGGCTCGCGTAATGGTGAATTGATTTTGCAGCTCAAGCTTTTTACTAGGAGCAACCGTGGATGGAAGGTGTTCGACAGCTCCACAGGGTTCCGCCTGCCCGATGGCTCTGTCCTCAGCCCCGACGCCTCGCTGGTGAGTCAGCAGCGCTGGGAGACGCTCAGCACGCAGGAGCGGCGGAGCTTCGTGCCCCTCTGCCCGGACCTGGTGGTGGAACTGGCCAGCCCCAGCGACGAAGGCCCTCGTGGCCTTACCGCCCTGCGCCGCAAGATGGCCGTGTACCAGGCCAACGGCGCCCGCCTCGGCTGGCTGCTGCTGCCCGACGAGTGCGCTGTGGAGGTGTGGCCCGCCAGTGGCGAGCCCCAGCGCCTGGAGCAGCTGGAGTGGCTGGAGGCTGGATCCGAGTTTCCGGGGTTGCGCTTGGAGCTGGCTGAGATCTGGGCGGGGTGAATGCACCACTCGGGCCACTTCTCAAACCAGCGGCTGCTGGTGGGTGATTTCTCGACGTGCTCATCCCGATCGGAGCGCGATGTGGGGTGCCGATGGTCACGAGAGTGCGACAGGCCCGGCGGCAGTGATCTGTCTTACGCTGGTAAGACGTGCTGGAGTTGAACCATGGACGCCATTCTCACCCTCTCCTCGAAGGGGCAGCTGGTGATTCCGGCCCGGCTCTCAGCCTGGAGCCGGATGGTCTGCGCCTCACACCCCAGGGGGCAGGTCAACCCGGCTCTGCCCTCTCCCTGATCGGCTGTTCGGGCTACCACGGACCCACCGTTTCCCTGGAGCAGATGGATCCAGCCTTGTTCGCCAAGCGCCCAGTGCACCCATGAGTCTGCCGCTGGCTCTCGACACCAACGTGCTGGTGCGGTTGCTCACCAACGATGATCCAGAGCAGGCCGAGCGAGCAGCGCATCTTATCGATCGTAGCTCCGCCTGCTTTGTGCCGATCACGGTGACGCTTGAGCTGGAATGGGTGCTGCGCGGTGCGTATCGCTTGTCGCCCGAGGCGGTCATCAGTGCCTTTGAAGGTCTGATGGCCATCCCGCAGGTGCATCTTGAGCATGATGATCAGGTGCTGTATGCCCTGGAGTGGCATCGCCAGGGGCTCGACTTTGCCGACTCCCTGCATCTGGCCCGCTGTGCTGCCGGCCTCGGCATCACACCTTTCGTTGAGGAGCCTTGAGCTGGCCGAGATCTGGGCGGGGTGAAGACGCCCCTCGGGCAACCCCTCACACCAACTGAATGCGTTGCACCAGATCAAGGAAGTAGGCCTGGGTCCAGATCTCCAGCGGCTGCGGGTCGGCGATGAAGCGTTGGATGTCCACGCTGGCGTTCGCCACATCCAGGCGAGTGATGCGGTCGGCCAGCAGGCTTTGGAGGGTTGCTGCCGTGAAGGGCTGATCCACAGTCCAGTGGCCGCTCTGGCGAGCGCGGTCTGCCAGATGATCAAGATGCAAGGGCGTGCCACGACGTACGTACCACTCCAGATCAAACCAATCGCGTCCTTTCACCCGTTGCTGCCACTGGCGAAACAGCACCGCATGCATCTTGCCGGCAAACAGACCCGGCAGGCTGAAGCACTTCACGTAACACGAATAGGGCTGCAGCAGAAGCTGCTCCTCAGTGTTGAACCCGAGCGGCGGGTCGGTGTCGACCTCAAGCTTGATCTTCATCGATCTGGCCCCACCGATCGCCAGCTCCACCATGGTGGTGGTGGGTTTCAGGAAGGCCGAAACAATGGGGGTGTCGACTGTTTTCTTCTTCTCGCGGATCTCCACATCAATCCCCAGCCCAGCCCGGCAAATTCCTCCCCCAGCCCCTGCAGATAGGGCTGCAACGAGAACTCTGGATCCGGCCGCAGCAGCGAGAAATCCAGATCCTCCGAAAGCCGCGGTAGCTGGTTAAAGATGCGCAGGCAGGTGCCGCCAAAGAACGCTGACTTTCCGAAGAAACCACGCCGAACCAGCCCCGCCAGTGCAATCTCCTGCATCACCTCCCGCAGCGCCTGGCTGCGTTCCGCAGCGCTGCCCTGCGGCACACGCAGCAGCATCTGTTCCACAACTCTGTTCACCGGTCCGTCGCTCGTCACACCAGCTCCTGGTGAAGGGTCTCGATCACCGTCAGCAACGTGCCCAGCTGGCGTTGCTTGAAGCCGCTGGCCTGGCACCGACGGATCTCGCTGAGGCTGAGCTGGCTGAGTGAATCGGGATCGAGCCTCAGGTCCTCCAGCAACCACTGACGCATGGTCACCCGTGACAGCAGCGGCAGCTGCCGGCTGAGCACCAGCCGATCACACAGGGCCTTGGTGGGACTGGCGATCAGAAAGCGGAGGCCATCGGGGCCCTCACCCAGCTGCTGGCTGATCGCGTAATAGGGGAGCGGCAGGTGGTGATAGGAAAAACGCCCGAGGCTGTTGGTGAGCCGGCGGCTCGGCTTCGGCGTTACGGAGGTCACCTCCGCCACCCCTTCCGGGATCAAACCGTGAAAGGCCAGGGCAAAGTCGAGCGACACGTAGGAGGGCCCATAGAGATGGTTGGCCAGCAGCGGCAGGCAAGTCGGGCTGGTCCGGAGGGAAGGCCCCGCCAGGTAGAGCCCGCGCCGCAATGGCTGCAGGGCTCCCTCCCGCAGCCATTCGCTCACCTTGTCGTTCGGGCGCCGGTAGCCGCTGAGCACCTCATCCAGCACCTCGCGCGCCAGGGGCAGCGACCCGAAGCGCCCCAGGGGATGCTCCAGCCTCTTGGCTCTGGACTTGTCTGATTTATGAGGCATGATCGGATATTATCCGATCATGCTGCTTTTTCTGGCATCCCTGATGGGTGCCGATGCCCCTGGTTTGCGCCGATCAGCAGGGCCAGCTGAACCCCGTCAGCCGCCGCGGCGGTCCCCCAGAGCAAAGGGTGAGAAGAAGGCGGTGATGCCGAATTCCTCGGCGAATTCCAGCACCCGGCATCAGGCCCGGTTCTCGATCACCAGGCCCCGCAGGATCACCGGCGACTGGCCGCCCAGCAGGGCCATCTCGAACATCGGCTGACCGCTGGTGTCCTGCAACCCATCGTCGCGGTAGGTGGGGGCCACATCGCTGCTGCCGATCAGAAGGCGCCGTTGGCGTGGATCCCATTCGTAGGGAATCTCATAGAGGCCGAGCAGGTCGGCTGCCAGGGCCCAGGAGGTGCCGTTGCGATCGATCTCCACCGCCAGCTGCTCGCCACGGGCCTGCATCGTGGCGGAGCGGCTGAAGACGATGGCGGGGCTGCTGGTTTCTGGGCCGGCACCCTTGGCTCGTGCCATCAGCTGCTCACGGATGCTGCGACGCAACTCCTCACCGCCATCGTTGGCTCCACCCCGGCGCAGCTGCAGGAAATCCCAGCGTTCGCCCGTGCCGCCCCAGATCACCGGGCCGTAGTTGTCGTGCATCACGCGGCCATCGCGATTCGAGGCCGCTTCGGCATGGGTCATAACCCGCTGAATCGTGATGTCGTTCGCCTGCCAGCCCCAGTCGTGGCTGAGGCTGGCCACTTCACGGCACATCGCACTGATCTGCGCCTCGGTGGGAGGCATCGACCAGGGATCCGGCCAACCGCCCATGCAGGCGCAGCAGATCGCCACCGAATTGCTGTTGCGCCTGTAGGTGTGGCTGTAAAGATCAATCGTGTAAGCATGCAGCCGCTGAACCCGCCCATCGCCCGCCACGATCGTGTGATAGGCCCCTGGCCTAAGCCAGTCGTAGGGGGTTGCGCTCCAGTGCAGATAGATTGTGGGGGCCATCGTTTGGCGGTTGGGGGGATGCCTTGGGGGAAGGTAGCGAGGCTTGGTCATCGGAAGTGTTGCCATCCGATCTTTTCGAACGACCAACGCTCATGTGCCTCAGCTGGAATTCATTTGAAGGAATTGGGCTGTGCCTGTGTCCGATATCCGATACCCCCACCTATTATGCTGCCTCCGGCACAATGACCAGCCTCCTCCACATGGGAAATGTACTGATCACTCCAGGCTGCCTCGCCGGCGACTTGGAAGACTTCCGCGAGCTGCGCCCCTGCTGCTCCTCCAACTGGGCGATACGGATGCCCAGGGCTTCCTGCAGTAGCTGATACCAAGCGGGGATACGATTCTTGCCCTGCAACCGTTCATCCCTAATCGGCTTTTGGAAACTAATCAGATCGAGATGAGTTGCAGTAATGCGGATCTTGGGCACAGAGAAGCAGCAAGCCCGCACAGTGAACCCAAAGTCTGTAGTTCGGACCAGTGCGCTTTTGCCATACTTTGAATCAGTCCAGTTCCTCAAGTATATACTGCCTTCCCTCCTGTAATTATTCCTAATGGGCATTCCGCTTCTTGTATCTATCCCGCCTCAGATTCTCGGTGAACCTTTCAATAGTCAGGCTGAGGATTCTTTTCAGGCAAGGATATTGGCCTCATGGTTTGCGGCTGGGTTCGAGCCTGTCTCGATAAACACGCGCCAAGAGTTCGATGCTAATTCTGGCTTCGAGGAGGCGCTGGAGAATGCTGGCGTCACGGTTCTCTCTGTCGAGCCATCAAAGGAGGGTTCCCTGACCATCTTCCGAATCTCTTGAGCCTACTTTGCGCAGCGTCCCAGCGCTTTCCTGACCAGCCCATTGCTATCACAAATGCGGATATCCATATTTCTCTAACGGAGGCTTCGCAGCGAATCCTTCATGAGCTCGATACAAGCCTCTTTCTTCTCGCGCACCGTTGCGATGTGTCCGCAATGAGTGACCTCGTCGCAATTATAGGCCTATCAGACCCAAGACAAGCGTTAGTACCTTATAACTCTGGGATCGACTTCATCGCTTTCCATTCCTCACTTGTGCCACGTGTGCACCCACTCCTCAGCTCAGAACTAACCATTGGACTACTCTGGTGGGACTTGATCCTTCCTCTTGCGCTACAGGCGATTGGCCTGAAGCGCTTGCATCTTGATTCCAGTCAGTTTCTCCATCTCAATCATACGGAGCGATGGAGCTGGGAGTTCATTGATCGAATTGGGAGAAGCTCCACTCAGTATCTCAGTGATGCCATTCAAGCGAATCCCAGAGTTTCTGAACTGGCGCTCAGTTGGTTTGTCAGCTACCGTCAGATGACAGCTCTTCGCTTTGCACTCGGGCCGAAGGATCTTATTCGACGTCTCCTGTTTCGGCACCACCGCCTTACCGGACCTATTGCTCGTCCAATCCTGTTTGCCGTTGCTGCGATTTCCGAATCTTTTGTGATGAATCCTCTGCTCTTGCGCAAGGTGGGTTGCGGTGCAGGGGGGCCTAAAAGTCCTTCAGCGTATTTCTTGGCGGTGCTGAGCCCGGCTATCTAATTGTCGCCGAACAACCAGCCGGATGGTCAGGCGAATCTTGAAACAGTGGCGATTTTTGAAATGGTTCTCGATCAATGGGATTGACGACGAACATTGTTCAAAGGTTTTTCGTTGATGGAGCTGAGAATCAAGTCCGAAAGAAGTGTTGACATTGATTGGGCATATGCACAAGGGGTATGAGAGACGGCAAGTTGAGAAGAAAGAAACTCCTTTCCAGCTTGCAAGTACTTCTGATAAGTATTGGGAGTAATATTTCGGAGCAAGCTAACAAGTTGTGATGCGGAATTATTTTTAACCATTCGCAAATCTATAAATGGAAGGTTTGCGTGTGCTCCGGTAAATGGAAAGACTCTGCTATCAGTGGCTGGTTTATATATTGGAACTGAGCCAGCCCGAATAACATTAAATAACTTTTCTGTAAGATATCCATCGTCGCCTATTAGATTTTCTGTTGCAAAAAAATACTTAAATCCCTGAATTATAGATATTGAATTGCACGATGTAGGGCCTTTTGAGCATGGATTTGCTTTGGGCTTGAGCACGCGATGGTGTGGGGCGAAGGATGAGCCATCCCACTGGCCTCCGAAGACAAGAAAGTCATCGGGAATTAATTTTGCTAGTCTTTTTGAGAAATGTCTGCGGAGTCTCAAGCCATCCTCTTGCCTCAGCCACCTGAATACACCAGCAGAGTCATAGCGATAAGCAGACCGGTGACTTCGCACTCTTCTTGAGATAGTTGCAGTTAGGCGAGAGGGCTTATTAGTGCTCATCATTCCCACGAGTCTGTGACGATCATGAGTATAGTCTTGCCCTTGAACCGACAGATAACTCAAATTAGAAGGAAGTGTATAGTTGTAGTGCTTAATGCTGGATGGCAGAAGGCTAGAGTAATGTATTACGTGGCTCCAATCGCTGAATTCTGATTTACAGAGTAACTCAGGCATGGAATGAGCAGATTCCATGACGATGAGAATTCTTGGCCCACCCGGATTAAGCAACTTGTCACAAGCTCTTTGGATTTCTATCTTGGAGATAGGCAAGTCGACAGAAATCAAAAAGTCCGCTCTCTTGTGCTCGCCAAACTCTTCAATTGGACATAGAAGGATACCATGGCTGATAAGCGCTTGTCGTAGTAGGGCATGGGGTATGGTGTAGTAACTGTGGATTCTGGTTGAATCAGTATCAAATAATATAGAAGATGGATAGTAAGTTGTACTCCATTGCACAAAAATACCACGCTTCATGTTTCTATCAATTTGTGGATCTGCCTACCCTTCGCGTGATGCAATAGCCGAGGCATGAATGCATTGATCTGATCCAAGTGTAAATCGTAGAATGAATTGAAGAGCACTTATTTCGAAGCTGAATCTGTGCTTCATCATTCCAGCATGAATCCAGGCGAATGTTTTGTCAAGTCTCTCGCCTCAAGCGTGTTTTAATGTTCCACAACTATTCTTGTTTTACAGTCTTGCCGATAATGACATCTAAGTGCTAGGATTGGCTTGGAGGTAGCTTTGATGGGCGATCTTCAATGTGGTTTACTTGCGTGCAAGTTTTAGTCAGGACGACCTTTTAGAGAGTCATCCTTATTTTTCCTTTGTTCGTTGCTGATGGCTGCCTTTAGGTCCATTGACCGATACATCTCATTTAAGACTGTCCGCTGAGATAGCAGCACACAGTACATCACGGAGCGGCGACGCTCGCTCAATACCTATGCACCAGAACTGTTTTACGGCATTGCTGCATGCCCTGGTTGGGGATGTAGGGTTCCAGAATATGCAGTGGGAGTAGAGTCCAAGACAGGAGCCAATGGCGAATGCTCAAGACGCTCTGCAGAAGCGATTTCAGCTCGATTCCCATATGGCTCATCAGATCACCTCAATTTTCTGCTGGATCTGGGAATCCACCGAGACTTGGAATTGTTTTCCAGCTTCTGGCTCTCAAGCCACCCCGTCCTACCCATTGCCGGTGACTTTCAGGGAAGGTGTCACTCCTTGGCTGCCATTCAGGCGGCCTCGACTAATGGTAGCGCGAGGATCGGATCTGGTTCCTCTGATGGCTTGTTGATCCACACTTCTTCGGGTTGACGCCAGCAGCGGGTGCTTCTGCTCCAGCGTGCTGGATTGGTCTGGCGGGCCTTCTCGTAGACCTCGGCTCGCTGCTGGCAAATGGCCTTGGCGGCTCCACTGTGACGCTGATGGGGCGTGACGAATTTGTTGCCGCTGTGGCGGTGCCGGTGGTTGTACCAGTCGACAAACGCCGCCACCCACTCGCAGGCCTCATCTTTGCTGTCAAACGGCCGACTGGGGTAGTCGGGCCGGTACTTGACCGTGCGGAACAGGGATTCCGAGTAGGGGTTGTCGTTGCTGACTCGCGGCCGCGAGAACGATCGCAGCACTCCCAGTTCCTCCAGCCGGCTCTCCAACGTGGCCGCTCTCATGGCATTGCCGTTATCGGCATGGAGGATCAGCGGCTGCTGGGGAGACTGGTTGGCGCCGAACCCCTTAGGCCGGCAGTAGCGCTCCCTGAGGCAGGCCCGCTTCACCAGGTCAGCTGCGATGTCGGCCGACTCCATCTCGGCCACGTCCCAGGCCACCACCTTGCGGCTCCAGACGTCGATCACCAGGTAGAGATACAGCCACACACCCCGCACTGTGGTCGGCAGATAGGTGATGTCCCATGACCAGACCGCATTGGGGCGATCCGCCATCAGACGCGGCACGGAGCGCGGTTCCTGCGGCAGCCGGGCCCGCCCTCGGCGGTGGCATTGCCCCGCCTGGTGCAAGACCCGATAGAAGCTGCTCTCGGAGCCGATGTAGAGCCCCTGATCCGCCAGAGCCGGCACGATCTGCCCAGGCGGCAGCGAGGCGTACTCCGGTTGGTTGCAAGTCAGCAGGATCCGCTGACGTTCCTCCTCATTCAATCGGTGAACGACGAGGCGAGAACTGCCTTTACGGCGGTCCACGCCGTCCCCATCACCACCAAAGGCCTTCCGCCAGTGTTGGAGCGTGCGCAGGCTGATCCCGATCTCACGGCAGGCGCTAACCAGGCCAGCACCAGCGGCATTGGCCTCGCCGATCAGCTCGATCACCTTCCGCCGGTGCGCGGCGCTGGTCAGCCTTCCTCGTCCTCCGAGCAGAAGGCATCCCACTTTTTTCGCAGCACCAGCAATGCCGCCGCCTCCGCCAAGGCCTTCTCCTTGCGCTGCAGCTCCTTCTTGAGGGCCTTGATCTCCCGCTGGTCCTGGGCGCGGAGCCTTTCGAGCTCCTTCTGCTCTTTCAAGGTCAGCACTGGCTTTTGGTTGGCATCCTGGGCTGCCTGTCGCCAACGGCTCACCTGCTCAGGGAAGAGCCCTCGCTCGCGACAGTAGGCGCTGAGCTCGGTGGCATTGAGCCCGGCGGTCTCCAGCACCACCGTGAACTTGTCGGCAGCGCTCCAGCCCTCTGGTTCCTTCTCGGATGCCGGCACCACCTCTCCCTGCAACCGCCAGGCCTTCCTCCATTTGTAGAGGGTGATCACATGGATGCCCAGCTCCTCTGAAATCCGGGCCACGCTTTGCCTGTGCGGCGGGCTCATTCGCCTCCTCACATCAGCCTTGACGGCCTCGCTGTAACGACGCATTGATCATGTCCTCAAGCCCCCGGATGGATGGATCAAAGGGGTGACATCTTTCCTGAACCCGGGGGTGCCTGAGACCCATGCTTTTAAAATGGTTCTCAGAAATTTGACGGTCAGTCAGGCCATCCGCACCGCATGGGCACTGATCAATACAGTGGAGTCCATGGACCAGGTGACTTAGTGATTCTTCGTGTGCTGCACGTGTTGCACGGTTTCCATCCAGCCGGCATCGAGAATCTCTGTCTGCAGTTGATTCGCCATGCTCCTGATGGAGCGGAGAGTCACTTGCTCAATCTGGATGTCACGGTTCAGACCCAGCGAGAGGGTTTCGACGACATAGTCGCGAGCCAAAGGCTTTCGATCACGGAGCTCCCTCCTAGCGATGGTGGCCGTCTGCTCTGGCAGTTGTTACCGGTGCTGCGCCGGATTCAACCGGATGTGGTGCTGATTTACCCCTTCAACCGCCTCACGCTCTGGGTGGCCTTTGCGGCACGGCTGGCTCGAGTTTCAAGGATCTTTACCAGCATGGGGAACTTGGCTCCGGAGGACGGGCCCGGACGCCTTGGTTTCCAGCGCCTGATGTTCTGGAGCGCTCGACTCGGCCTGCGGGTGGTGCCCTGCTCAGAGGCGGCGGTGTGCAGTGTTGAGCCGTTGCCCCCCGGGCTTGTGATGGAAGCCGTAATCCCCAACGGCTGCGATGTGGCGGCGATCAGGAAACGCGCAGCCGCCGCCCGCGCCGCCCGGCCGCCGGGTGATCCTCAGAGAGTATTGATGGTGGCCCGCTTCGACACGATGAAGGATCAGCCCACCTTGCTCTGCGCCTTCGCCGCCAGTGGCCTGGCGCGTTTGGGCTGGCAGCTGTGGCTGGTGGGTGATGGTCCCCAGCGGCCAGCCTGTGAGGCCCTGGCCAGTGAACTTGGGCTTGATCCGGCGGATATCTTCATGGGCGTGAGAAACGATATTCCCGAACTCATGGGACAGGTGGATCTATTCGCTTTGAGTACCAGCTCCACCGAGGGCTTTGGCATCGTGCTGATCGAGGCCATGGCAGCAGGCTTGCCGGTGATCGCAAGCGATGTTCCTGCTTGCCGCGAGGTTTTGCAAAGCGGCCAGGCGGGAGAGCTGGTTCCGGCAGGCAATGTCCCAGCCTGGGTTTCGCTGCTCAAGGATCTGGTGTCCTCAGACTCTGACCGTTCTGCCCTGGCTACTCAGGCTCGATCCCATGTCAGCCGTTATGATATCGGCGCGATTGCTAATTACTGGTATAATCTACTGGCTAAGGACTGTGCATGAAATCGAATGTCTGTCCCTTATTCACCTTGAGCCCCATGCTGTAATCGTGATTCAGTATTACGGGGCACAACCTGCTAATAGCACGATCATTGGGTAGCTATGACGATTAAACTCCTTTTGTGCCTGGAGGGCTTGAGCAATATAAATCTATTCGGAAATACCATATTGTCTGATGTTCGTTGTTCCATAGTTGGCAGTACAAGTCCACGCCCCAGCCTGTCAGGAGGGCGAGCGAACCCCGTCGCCTCACACGCTACATAGCTGCCGTGCATTGCTTCAGCGCAAGCATACTCTTGACTTTCATGCAGAATCCAGGAAGCAGGCCTGTGCGAGGCACGTGATGCCGTCGCTGCCGCTTGATCATTGGGGTTGTAACTTAATGACTTCTTGAAATCTATTACTTTAAGCAGCGTAGCGCCAGGGTTTTCATTGGCGTGATATAAACATCCCTGCCTATGACCGGATACTTATGAATTGGTGACCGTGCTGCAGATTTGAGATTTCAGACTGGCCTGACTGCAATTGACTTTAAGTATTCTCCATGGGGTGCTTCAAGCCGATCGTTTCTATTCTATGAGACGCCACGCTTGCTGGATCGGCCAGACTCCTCTATAATCGATCAAGACTGACATTTGGAAGCATGACGATGGTCACTGATAGGAGCTCCTCTCAGCTTCAACAGCGCTCGTCAGGCTCAGTCCCGATTCTTGAAGGGACCAAGATGGCTCCGGAAGAATCCGGAATAACCTTGAGGTTACTTTTTCGAATTGTCAGGCGTCGACGCAAAGCATTCTTGGTCGGGGTAGTCGCTGTCACAGCTGGGACGGTGGCTTGGCTGATCTACCAGCGAATTTATCATCCAGTTTATCAAGGAAGCTTTAACTTACTTATATCTGATCCAATCAGTAATGAGAAGCAGGTTGGAAATGGTTCGCGCCTAGATGAACCTGGCATTGCATCAGTTGCACGAAATATTGGCGGGAGCAATGATATTCCCACCTTGATTGATGTGCTGGAGAGTGAAGAAATAATGAAAACTGTAATTACAAAACTTGAAGAGAAGTTTCCTGGAACTTCTGAAGTTGAATCATTTGAAGTGGAGGTTTCACAGGGTTCAGGAAATGTTAGCAAAAACAAACGAGCCAAGGCAGGTGGCGTACTGCAGGCTACGGTTAGCGGCCGTTCACCCGAGCTAGTACGCGAAGCTCTGCGGCTAACTCAGCAAGCTTATCTTCAATGGTCGCTTGAACAGCGTCGCCAAAAGTTGATCGAGGGAATCAAATTCCTTGATAAACAGGAACCATTGCTAGAATCAAAAACAGTGAAGTTACAGGATTCTCTCGAAAGGTTTCGCAATGAAAATAATGTATTGCTGCCCGAGCAGGAAGCCTCGGCCAACCGTCAGCAAGTTGATGCATTGAGACTAAAGCTTCTAGAGCAGAAATCAGAGCTTAATAGGCTCCAGGAGGTACGCAAGGATGTTTCCAGTGGAAAATTAACTGCAAGTGGTTTTTCCAGTACTGCTGGCGAACCCAGCAATCAATCATCCGTCGCAAGTATTGGTACTAGCCTCAGTCTGGATGTACCAAATCAGCCTCTTCTCCAAGAGTTTAACAAAATCGAGCAGCAGATCGCTGAAGCAAAAGCCATTTATAAATCTGATTCCCCCTTTCTGCAAAATCTGATTGCGGCAAGGGGACAAATTAAACCTGCCTTGCAGAGAAAGGAAATCGAAGCGGTAGATGCAACTATTAGACAGCTTGAAGGCTCAATCTTCGCAACAGTAAGTCAAATTGCTCGTGTTGATCAACGTTTTAGTGCACAGCCTGCTTTGCTACGCCAATACGAGGATATCAAGAATAAGCAAATGATATCTGAGGAAAATCTTGCTAGTTACTTGCGCACTAGAGATCAATTTCAACTGGAAATTGCGCAAAATACTATTCCTTGGAAAGTAATTCAGCCAGCTGCAGTAATTCCAAGTCCGGTACGGCCCAATGTTCGTAATACTCTAAGTCTCGGTCTTTTGTTTGGGCTGTTTGCTGGCACCGGCTTAGCGCTAATTACTGATAAGCTCGACAATGTCTTCCACACATCAAATGAGGTAGTTGAAGACTTAGATTTACCTCTGCTTGGTCATATGCCGTATATCGAACTTTTCAGTAAGTTTGCTGAGGCTGATCAGTTTATTCTACAAGACCTCAACTCTATGTCAACAGAGGAGTTTGGCTCCCAGTTGTTTCGTTACCAAGAGTCGTTGCGCAATCTTTATACAATTATTAAGTTTCTGAATGCAAATCGACCATTAAAGTCGATTGCAATAACAAGCTCTATTCCTGCTGAAGGAAAGAGCCTTGTAATTGTTCTTCTTGCTAAAACTCTGAGCGAACTCGGGCAACGAGTTTTATTAGTTGATGCTGATCTACGAAAACCACAGCTTCACAAGAGAGTTGGTCTCAATAATTTAGAGGGTCTGTCTAATCTCCTTATTGAAGATTCTCCTAATTGGCAAAACTTTGTCCAGCCAGTACCTGGCTTTTCAGGCTGGGATGTGATTACTGCTGGGCGTAGTGTGCCTGATCCACCTCGTCTACTTAGCTCGCTAAAAATGAGCGAACTTGTCCACACCATTGCTGAATCACAGTTATATGATTTAGTATTGTATGATACTCCTCTTACTCTTGGTTTATCTGACGCCGTATTGTTGGCTGCAAATCTAGATGGTATTATGTTACTTGTCAGCTTAGGGAAGGTTGATCGGCAGTTGCCCAGTGAAACAGCAAAGCGAATTCTTGTATCAGGAGCACCTTTGCTTGGGGTTGTGACTAACGGGAGAATGCAGAGATCCAATCGCGGTTTAGGAAGTGGCTATGGCTATGGCTATGGCAAAATGACTTCCTTTTCCCGTAATACTGAAAGCGTACACGATCCATCAATAGCCCATCAGTATTATACTGCTGATAGTACTGCCAATAACAATAAGACACAACTCAGCAAGTCTAGCGCTGGACTTAGTCTTCGCTCCAAGCTGCGGCGACTGGGCAAGAAAATTGGCACATTCTTCTCAGGTTAAACAATCTGACTTTGTCATTCTTGCGCCAATTTGATAGCTTGGTAAGCGTATGTGATTCTTGTTTTTTGCTGACATCATTGCTGCCTACGTCGCCATCCCACTACTTGAGCAGGATTTCCCTGCACGATGGCATTGGCAAGCACAGTACCGCTTGCAACTGCACCGAGAGCTACAACGGCACCAGTGCACACACGTGTGCCCGGAGCGAGAACAGCGCGGGCAGCGACCCAGGCTTCAGATTCAACAGTAATCGGGCCTAAGCGCAGATCAAATCCAGGTGTGCGGAAATCGTGGTTTCCTGTGCAGAGGTAAGCGCCCTGGGATAAACAGACGTTATCTCCTAATGTCACAGGGGCGAGATTGTCAATCCAGAGTTGTTCCCCCAACCAGCAGTGATCTCCTATTACCAGACGCCAGGGAAAGGTGATGTGTAACTGGGGCTTCAATCGGCCGCCTGCGCCGATGCGCGCTCCGAAAAGGCGCAGGAGCCGCTGCCGCCAGGCCGTTCCTGGCAGATGGCTGGCAAGGAGAGGCAAACCTAACAACCTCCACAGAACCCGGCGTCGTAACGATGCACCGGTGTTCCAGCTGGGAGGGGTGCTGTAAAGATCGAGCCGCTGAATCCTGTTAATCACTGGTTATCCTTCCACAAACCCAGGCCGTTCTGCGTAGCCAAGAGCCCAGTCGTAGAGCTGGCGTGTTTGCTCAGCCACGCGGGGCCAGCTGTACCCCCGAGCTACCAAGGCATGGGCAGCAGAACCCATGGCTGCTGACTCGGTTTCGCTCAATTCAAACAAGCGGTGAAGGCTTTTTGCCAAGATCACGTGATCTTCCGGCTCCGCTGGCAACGCTGCTCCAGAGCTGAATGCCTCTGGGATGTTGCAGGCGGTACTTAGCAGGCTTGGTAATTGATAGGCCATGGCTTCGAGTGCCGCCATCGGCAGGCCCTCGGAAAAGCTTGGCAATACGAAGGCGTTTGCCGCCGTGAAGCAAGCGTGCTTCTGCTCATCGAAGCAAGGGCCATGCAGCGAAACGCGTGTCAGCTCCCCCTTCGCCTTGGCAGCGGCAACCTGTTCAGCCAGGACACCCCTATCGCCATAGCCCACCAAGGCCAGCCACCAGCCATGGCGCTCGGCCTCCTCAGCCACAGCTTGCCAAGCTTTGAGTAGGGGAACGAGCCCCTTTTTTGGGTGGAATCGGCCCAGGTACAGCAACACGCTGCTTCCGGTAGGAATGGTGTTTACCCAAGGCGGTGGCCCTGCTGCTGCCGTCGTGGGCATGGACACACCATTGGGTATCACGGCAATGGGCCGACCCAGATCGAGGGCATCTGTATCGGCTGCTTCCGCTGGGGTCAGCACGTGGATGCAGCGGGCTGAGAGCAGGGCCCGACGCTCAAACAGGCTCCAGGCAAGCCGTTTTTTCCAGCGTGAGTGAACGAGTGCCCATGGATCGAGCATTCCGTGAGGAGCTACCACCAAGGAGTGGCTCAAATCTGCCAGGCGCGAGGCGATGCGTGTGGGGCTACGCCAGAGGCCATGAAGATGAAGCAAGGAGGGGTGAGCGACTTTGACTGCCCCAAGCAGCTTCTGATCACGGTGAAACCCCTTGAAGTGATCGCTTGTCAGCCAGTCCACCTCAAGACCGGCAGCCCGCTGTGCAGCGATCAAATCGGTGACTGCGGTAGCAATGCCACCATCGGAAGCATCAGCGGCGTGGGAAAGGTGGAGAACGGTCATGACGTGCTGGCTCAGACGATCGCGAGGGCCTGTGGAGAAGGGTAGGTCGATGAAGCGGACGTGTAGCAGTTGCCAGCTCCATGCTTGAATTGGAGTCAATCAGTATGGCTATGTCGAGCTCAAACTCAATCTTTACTGGGACTTTGATTCAGCTCTACATGGCGCAAGCTTATGAACCAACGGCACAACGCTATATCTATTATTCACTTCCGTTAACTGGATACTCCACTCCTGACTGAAAATGGCGCAGGAATTACGCGGTTGTCGTCGTCTTCGCCATTCGTTCCCAACACGCGCTGACGACGTTCCCGTCCGTGCTCCTGGTCGTCGTTTGCAATCATCCGCTAGGCAACAGCGACATCCCCTTTCATAATGAAGAGCGGCTGTGATTTTCCTCACGATGCCTTTCGAAGTGTCGGTGCTGTACCGAAATCTTCTGCACTGCGAGCCCAGCTGACATCGCCTGGCCAATATGCCATCGCCATTCAAGCCTTTGAAGCCGAAACCTGCCTTTCTCAGCGGCGTCGACCATGGCACGGACAAATCTGCCATAGCACTAATAGTGAACCACATGGCCTTGCGCACAGCTCTCATCATTGCCACCAAGGGCCGGCCTGAGGTCTTGAGCCGGCTTCTGGCCCACCTCGGCGCACAATCGGTGCCCCCAGCCCGCATTGTCGTTTCCGCCACCGGTCCCGAGGACATCGCACCGGAGGACGCGGCTACCACCCGGACCCTTGCAGGGACGCCGGTGGACATCATCTTCGGCGCGGCCGGCTTGTGCGCGCAACGCAACCGCGCCCTAATGGCGATCCGCGAGGATGTCGACATCGTCGCTTTCCTTGACGATGACTTCATCCCCTCGCACTTCTGGATCGAACGTCTGCAGCAGGTGATGGCGGTCCGGTCAGACATTGTCATCGTAAGCGGGCTCGTCCTGGCTGATGGTGCAGGTTTCGGCGGCATCGAATGGGCCGACGGCCTGGCGATGGTCGAGGCGCACGACCGCGTGGCGACATCTGCCGGCTTCGCCGACAGCAAGGTGCGCTCAGGGATCAGCCCCTATGGATGCAACATGATCTTCCGTTCCGCGGCAATCCAGGACACCCTGTTCGACGAGCACCTTGTGCTCTATGGCTGGCTCGAAGACCTCGACTTCTCCCTTCGAACCGCTGGTGCCGGCTCGATCAGCCGGGTCAGATGGACCAGCATGATCTGGACCGACTACCTTTGGGGCGTCCACCTCGGAACGCGGAAGGCACGAGTCTCTGGCTTGCGGTTCGGCTACTCGCAGGTTGCGAACTCCTGGTACCTGATGCTGAAGGGAGTGCTGCCGCCCTACTACGCCGCGTGCAATATCCTTCGCTGCTGCATCGGCAACGCGGTGGGCTTTCTGCGCGGCAGCGACCCCTGGTGCGACCGGCGCGGCCAGCTCGCCGGCAATTTCCTCGCACTCAAGGATGTCCTGCTCGGCCGCAGCCGGCCGGAGCGGGCTGCAGAGTTATGACGCCAGAGGCCCAATTGCAGCCTCTGTGCCGGTAAGCCGCCTTGTGGGGGTTAGTTGTCCATTGGCGGATGTGAGAATGCTGGCCAGCCCGATTACGTATTCTACGTTAGACGCGCATTGCATTATTGCACTTGATTCGGTAGCAAGCTCTGCAAGCACACTTCCGGCACCTAGGCTAGTCCGCATGTACGGATCGGAATTCCTATGGAAATGTATCGGATCTAGTTCAAATCGAGTCTGTCTCTGCCCCAGTTCATGCTTTCCCTTGACAAGGGCGGAACATGTATTCGCTTTCCGGATCAACAATCGACAATGGGGGTGTGCCCAGGCCCACGCCAAAACGTGCAATTGCTTCGCTGATACCAGCGAATATCAGAAGGATAATGCAGATAGACCGTGAACGCTTTTGTCTTGCAATTGATCCGGTTCATTGAAGCCTATGGGAAAGTAGTTGAGCGATGCATCTTGAGCGCCATGAGAATGCTGGATTTGCTGATGCATAAGCAGCAGCATCTTGCAGTGCCTGAGAAAAACTGGCAAGGCTGAAGCTTTCCAGCCGCCGCCTTGCCGCCACAACCATTGTGAGACGCTCCTGGGCTGATTGGGCTTCAATCCGGTGCATCAACTGGGCCAGCGTCCTGGGATCAAGGGGATCAAAGCAGAAGCCGGTGCTGCCGTGGTCGATCAGATCAACAGTGCAGCCACAGGCTGAACTCACCAGTACCGGCAATCCGGCAGCCATGGCCTCATTCACCACCAGGCCCCACGTGTCGGAGATGCTGGCCAGCACGAAGGCGCTGGCCTTGCCATACACATCGGTGAGGGCGTTGAGTTGCCGAAATGGCTCAAGACTCACCCGTTCCGGTTTCGGAAGTTCAGAGACCCCTGCCCGGATCGCCGCTTCCTCTGGCCCTGAACCCACCAGCCGTAGGTTCCAGCGACCGCCAGCCTGCTGATAGAGGCCGTATGCGCGCAGTAGGCCTAGGTGATTTTTCACGGCTATGAAGCGGCTCACGCAAAGGAACTCCTCTGGATCTGACTTTGAGCTTTCTGCTGCTGCTGCGGCGGCGGCACTGGAAAAGAGCTGATTGTCCACGACATCCCAGGGTTGTGTGATTGCTTCTGGAGACAAGCCCAGCTGCTCGAGGTAGGCACGGCTTTCAGTGCCGGCCACAACAGCGGCGGAATAGCCGCGCAGCAGTTGCTGCTTCATCCATTCCTTCACGGCACAGCGAGGCTCAACACGCTCGCGGCTGTCGCTCA
>NZ_CH724159.1:1227555-1413355 GCF_000153045.1 Synechococcus sp. WH 5701 | reverse complement strand
AGATCCCCAATGGGGGGGTCCGCTTCCGGGTTGGGATGGCCGCTGAGCCGATGAATCGTGTAGTCACTTCCAGGAGTAAAGGCCCAGGGGTATTCCTGTGACTGGGGCCGGGTTTCCAGCACGTGTAGCTTCTGCTCGTGCGCTGCGTACTGAAAGCGGGCGTGGTGATAAGGCCCAATGCGATGGAGGGCAACAAGCAGGCCCATGCTCAGGCCACGCCGTGGGATGACAACATTTGCTCTCCGCTCAGCACTCTTGCGCGCACTGGGTCGATCACAGACTGAGCCAGTTGAAGGTTAGCGAGCACGAGCAGGTCATCTCACCCATCGCTGCTTGGGGTGGACTGAGGGTAGCCCATAATCTCTTCCAGCCTCTCCACAGCCACCCCCCAGGTGAATTCGCGCGAGCGAAGTGCCAGGGCGGCGCGCCAGCCAACGTAGCTTTCATAGGGGGCGAGGCGGGATCCAATCCAGTTGGCCACAATGGCCGGTTTGGGATGGGGGGCGAACAGCTGGCCGCAGCCGCCATCGGGCAGGGTGGAGGGGATGCCGCCTACCGCATGGGCAAGAACGGGCACCCCAAGACGTAGACACTCACGGTTGGAGATGCCGAAGGCTTCCACAGAGGAAAACAACGTGCCAAAGTGCCAGCTTTGCAGTTCGGCCACAAAGCTTGCGGTTTCGGTTTGTTTATCGAGGAAACCCAATGGCTGCAGGGCCGGATGGTGAGGCAGCCTACCCGGATCAGGGCCGATGGCCCGCACCACTGCAGGGATTCCAAGTGCCTTCAGAGCCTCAGCCAGCTGCAGAAGGAATGGTCCACCCTTGCGTTGCCAATCTTTGCCGAGAAACCCAAGCCGAAGGGGTGTCTTTATACTAGGAGGTGGCGGTAAGGGTGTCGCCGGCAAACTGGCAAGCCGAATCTCATCCAGGTTGGCGCCACCGGGCACCACATGAACCTTGACTGGATCAATTCCATAGTCGGTAATTACTGAATCTGCGGCCCACTGAGCCATACACACCACGGCATGAGCCTGCTGATAGGCGCGACGTTCACGTTCAAGCACCTGATTCCGAAACGCTTCGCTGAGGCGCTGGCGGGTGCCGTTATCGTCGAGAACTTGGCGGGTGGTGGCATCAATGTAGAAATCTACCCGCCAGGGGGCTGGCCAGGGTTCGGGCGGTAGCAGAGGAAAGTGGCTGAGCAGGGCCAATGGCTGCTCGGAAGAAAAGCCCGACTGAGCCATTAAGGTTTGACCGAATGTTCGGCTATACTGAAAGCCACCAGCTTTGCCGCTACGCAGCAGCTGAGTCAGATTCCAGAGCCTGCGCTGATGATGAATCTGTTCGGGTTGGAGCCTCAGCCCTCCCTGGAGCAAGACATTTTGCAGACCTGCCTGAAGCAGGAAATATGGAATGTTGCTCCAAGTAGCCGGATTCGTGGCATCACCGCAGCACAGAAGATAGCGATTCATGTTTAAAACCTTACACGAACAGAGTATTTAAAACTTGATAACGTGGAACTCAGCCATTAATGACTCATGATCTGATTTGCTGCTTTGCTTGGGCTCGCGATCTGGCAATAATCAAAACTCTTAAAGTGGCATAAATAATAATTTTGATTGGTAAATTAGGACTGAGCTTGATGGTCCAATGGCGACCTATGAGCGCATGGATTATGATTTGTATATTTATGCACTCACAAGTTATCATGCGTTTCAAAATTTGTCTGTTGCAGCTTTTGTTGAATCGTGAGCTAATGCAGAGGGGGAGGTTGTTTAAATAAAGCCTACAGCATTCAAACTTCTTGATTATGCACTTTGCCATTATCTCGACAAGAAAAGATTAATGCTATCGACAAGTATATCAGCCATTGCACTGTCCGAAGGCCGTATTGATAGCCCATAGCGAATGATGTAAGAATAATGCAACTCGTAATAAGACGAGCATAGAGATTATTAAGCTGAGTTGCTTTATAAATCAGAATGCCATAAACACTATTAAATAGAATGAAAGCCGCCGGACTGAAAGCAAACAGCTCTCCCATTGCGCCCATTGGTCTGAAATAGTCTACTCGCCACAAGTCAGGATCTGCATTTATAAAATGAAAAGAGGATGGAAGTGGAATGATGCTGTAAAGTAAGTCGTTCACATTAAATTGATAGGGAGTCTGATCAATCACATAAATCAGGTGAAGAAAGGAGTGCTGGAACAAATATGCCAGATTGATGGAAGAAAGCGAAGAAAATACTTCATCTAGAACTATGAGGAGGGAGTCAAGCGATTTGTCGCCAATGAATCTACTTGATATAGCTAGAACAGATAGGAAAGCGCTCATTGAAGCCATTGAAAGTGAAAGCTTCCATTTTCTTTGTGATGCATAGTAATACGTATAAACGAGGAATGGTAAAATTGCAGTTCTGCTCCCGTCAAACCATGAAAAGAGTAGAGACGTCAAGCAAACTAAGGCAAACGATATAAGGCTATACTTTTTTGTATGTAAATTAATAATTGATAAACAACCGCTAACTAAGACCAAAAAGGATGCTCCCTTGCCCCCTACCTCGCGCTGTATCTCGTTTGTGCCAACTTCATAAAGTTGAAGGTTTTCAATGGCTGTGACGGCGTAGAAAGAGAATATAGCAACAATTACTAATAGTGATAAAAATGCCAGAGTAGAGTTTTGAAGGCGGAATCCAAGTGATAACTTGGGTAACTTAATAATAGTCTGCTTTATAGGACCTAAGATATTGAATCCGATTAATATTCCTATGATCTGCAATAGAGGGAGCCAAGCATAACCAAAAATTTCGGAGCACAAAAAGGCGCTTGCGTAGCCAAAGTCGACATCATCAAGATCGAGACAAACTGATCGCAGGGACAGCAGATAGATTACAAGTATATAACCAATAGCGATGATCAAGGGAAGTGACGAGTTTCGAGCTTGAATCTTTGTCAGATCCGATCTAGAGCTTTTCATGTTCGTGTAACATTTAAGGGCGAAATCCAGGTACTCTAGCTATAGCTCTAGGTTGACTGGGCTAAGTCTAGAGCATAATAGCCAGCGAGTCTCTTCAGCAGCAGGCCTGTCTGTATCAATCTCCTCCCGTGGTGGTGTGGCATGTGCGTGAGAGAGCGCTCAGGCGAGTGGGGCATGGGAGAATGTATGTCCTTGTCTAGTGGGTTGCATGAGTTTAGCATCAGAGTCTAGGGTTGTGGGAATTTGTGGGTCTGACGCAATTCCTGCAGACTCATGGGCACTCAGTCTCTCTTTCTTTAGGCTTTCTTGTACCTTCAGGTGCGCCTTTTCTGAGGCCCCCACCAATGCTTGACGACCTCAAGTCACTGGCTTTGTCTCTGCAATGGTTGGTTTGTCGGCTACGCATCACTGTCAGTTTTTAAAGTGTTCTCAGGGCCTTGCGTTTGTTTTGATCGCCGCTAACGTTCATGTAGTTCTTAAACATGACAGTGATCGATTCATTCCTGCGCTCGGATCAGAGCCAAGAATAATTGCAGCGATGACACCCTCCCTGCTGATTGTCGTTCCCACACGAAACTCTCATCAACTCTTGCCGCGCCTGCTGAACTCCTTGCAGGCCCAGAGCTGGCCCCATTGGCGCCTCCTCTTCATCGACGGAGCCTCAGCACCCGAGCACCGCCAGTGGCTCGAGCAATGCTGTGCCAAGGATCTTCGTTGCCGCTGGATCCCCCAGGACCCCGCCGAGCCGGGGATCTTCGGGGCGATGAACCAGGGCTTCGCCGCCGCCGGCGCAACCGACTGGCTGCTGTTTTGGGGCAGTGACGATTGGGCGTCAGCTCCCGATGTTTTTGAGCGGGCTGATCAGGCCCTGGGCTCGGATCAGCTCGATCTGATCGTCTGCCGGGGACGGTACGTGAGCTCCCATGCGGGGGATGCCTCCCTGGGGCGGTCCACGGCCTTCCGCTGGAGCGGCACCTACTTACGATCGTTGTTCCTGGGTTCCACGCCGCCCCACCAGGCCACGCTGATCGGCCCCGGCGCCCGTGCCCACCTGGCCCGCTATACCCCTGGCTTTCGCCTCTCCGCCGACCTCGACTACTTCCTGCAGCTCTCCCGTTGGCCCGATCTGCGGGTGCGGGTGCTTGAACTGGAGCTCGTGCACATGGCGATGGGAGGCGCGAGCGGCGTGCGGCACCGGCGTCGCCTGTATGAGGTGCGCCGCGCCTATCGCCGGGCGTTCGGCTGGCGCTGGCCGTTGCCCTTTCTGTTGCGCTACCTGCAGCGGGGATGGAGTCTGCTGGAGCCTCGCTCCCCGGTGGGGGGGTGAACGGCCTCGCTTATGGATGGACTAACATGTTGACCAACCAACCGGGAAAGTGCTGCCTCGGGTGATGCGAACCGTGAATGTGCATGTGGCCAAAACCCACTTCTCCCGCCTGATCGATGCGGCGCATGCGGGCGAGACGATCCTGGTGGCCAAAGGCGGGCGGCCCTGGGCCAGGATCGTTCCATTGGAGGAGCCCCAGGCGAGGCGGCAACCCGGCGTGCTGCGCGGACGCCTGCAATTGCCACCGCCGGAGGTGTTGATGGCGCCGCTCCCTGAGGACGAGTTGCAGGCGATCGAGGCCTCCTCGCTTCTCTGATGGAGCTGCTGCTCGACACCCACACCCTGCTTTGGTGGCTGGCGGAACCGGAGCTCCTGTCTGCAGGGGTGCTGGAGGCTCTTGGTGATCCAGCTCAGCAGGTTTTTGTGAGCTCGGCGTCTGCCTGGGAGATCGCCACCAAGCATCGCCTGGCTCGGTTGCCATCCGCCGAACCCCTGATGCAGGAGGGATGGAACCTGCTGCAGGCTCAGGGATTCATCTCTCTACCAGTGAGCTGGCGCCATGGCTTGCGGGCCGGCAGGTACGCCCAAGCCCACCGTGATCCCTTCGATCGCCTGCTCGCCGCTCAGGCGGAACTCGACGGCCTCACCCTGGTCACCCTCGATCCCGCCCTGGCGGCTTTTCCCTGCCGCAGGCTGTGGTGAGCCAGCCCCCCACCCTGGTGCTCTTCGGCGCCAACAGTCTCTGCGGTGAGGCCCTCCTCGAGCAGCTTCCTGAGCGCACGGCCTGGCGGTGTCTGGGGCGGTGGCGGCCGCCGGCTGTGGCCGCTGAGCGTTGGCGGCGCTGCGATCTGAGCGATCTCTCGGCTGGGGCACTGCAGGCTGCGGCCGCCGCCCTGCCCCCGGGCCCCCAGATCTGGATCTGCTTGGCCCACCTCTGGTTGCTGGCGCCGTTTCTTGAGGCGCTGATGGCGGTGCAGCCCAAAGCCCTGGACGGTTTGCGCGGGTTGGTGGCCTGCTCCTCGTCGAGCGTGATCACCAAGCGCTACGCGGCCAACCGCTTCGATCGCGATCTGGCGCGGCGCCTGGCCGCAAGCCAGGAGCAGCTGCTGGCCGACTGCCAGGAGTTGGGGGTGCCGGCCCGTATTCTGGCGCCCACCCTGATCCATGGGTGTACAGCCCACCACCGCGACCACAACGTGGAGACGCTGCGCCGCTGGCTACGCCGCCTGCCCCTGCTGCCGCTGCCGGCCCACACCGGCCTGCGCCAGCCGATCCCCGCCGCCGATCTGGCTGCCGTGGCCCTGGATCAGGCGCAGCGACTCACCGCCCGAGATGCAGTGTCCGCCCTGTTGCCCCTTGGTGGCGACGAGGAGCTGAGCTATCGCCAGCTTCTGCAGCGACTGCAGGGCGGTGATCCCCGCGCCGCCCGCTGCCTCCTGCTGAACCTGCCCACCCGCCTGTTCCAGGCCATGGCCTCTCCCCTGCTGCTCCTCTCCCCGAAGAGCTTTGAGGCCCTGCAGCGGGTCAGCGCTGATCTGGCTGGCTTCCCATCGGTGGCGGAGCTGCTGGATCGCCCGCGTCAACCGTTCGCCCCCGCGAGCCCTGCTGAGTGACGACCATCGTTCGATGTTGGTGCCTTCCCTGATGGGTCTGGCCACGGTGGCCCTGGCGTCCCTGCTCAGCGCGGGGCTTCTCGGCTTGTTGCTGCCGTTGCTGCTCCGGCTTCTGCCCGATCACCCCAACGCCCGTAGCGCCCATGGCCAGGCCATACCACGCGGGGGTGGGGTGGCCTTCGTGCTGGTGGGCGTGCTCTGGGGCTTGCCCATCACCCCTCTTCTCTGCACGCCGCTGGCCCTGGTGGGCTTGCTCGACGATCGCTACGACCTGTCATCGGGCCTGCGTTATCTGGCCCAGTTGCTCACGGCCATGGCACTGCTGGCGGCTGTGGCCCTGCCCGTCGTCTCTGGAGGCTGGCTGGGTGTGCTTGCCGGCCTGGTGATCGTGGTGGCGATCACGGCCACGATCAACTTCGTGAATTTCATGGATGGCCTCGATGGCCTGGTAGCCAGCTGCCTGGCTGTGTTTCTCACGGTGGCAGCCCTGAGCCTGGGGGCCGCCTGGCTCTGGCCGCTGGTGGGAGCCTTGCTCGGTTTTCTGGCCTGGAACTGGAACCCGGCCCGGGTGTTCATGGGGGATGTGGGCAGCACCTTCCTCGGCGCTGTGATGGCGAGCGTGGTGCTGCAGGAGCCGAACTGGAGCCAAGCCCTGGGTCTACTGCTGGTGGCCACGCCGCTGCTGGGCGATGCCGTGATCTGCGTCGTGCGGCGGTGGTGGGCCGGTCATTCGCTGTTTCAAGCCCATCGCCTCCATCTCTATCAGCGCCTTCATCGGGCTGGAGTGAGTCCGCGACGGATTGCGGTTGGATATGCGAGCGCTACGGCTCTTCTTGGGGTGGTTTTTCTTGTGGGTGGGACTATGGCCGTAATGATTCTGGCGGTGTTGCTCGGGTCACTCGGTATTTATCTCGATAAGGCCAAGGCTCTTCGCTTTCGGGAGAGCTGAATCGACAGAGAGCAGCTCAAGGTGGCTTTAAAGGATTTCAAACACCACAATTTCTTCTTCAGAAACTAGTACTGATAGGAGAGAGCTTGATAAGCTCTTTGGCATCCACCAGCAGGGGGCTCTTGATGGTGTGGTCAAGCGGCAACGATCTCGGTCATGCTGAAGAGCTGAGCTGCGCTCAGGTCGTTACCAGTGTAAAGGGCCTCGATGATGCCGTCCACATAAAGGCCAAGCCCGCCTGTTGTGTCACGGACTTCAAGAGATCTGCCGAAGCCGGCTTCGATAAAGATATTATCGCTCGGGTCCAGACCTTCGAGGATGTCAACGTACTCTCCGCTCGTATTGTCGGTGGTGGTTCCAGTGAGAGGGTTCATCAGGAAATGATCAGAGTGGATCAGGATCTGATCCACGGATCCGTCTCGGGAGTCGCCGAAGATGTTGGCCCCGAACCCACCGTGCATCACGTCGGCTCCATCACCGCCGATGATCAGGTCCCGACCATCCCCGGCAAAGATGAGGTCGTTGCCGGAGCCTCCGATGAGTGTATCGTCGCCTGCGTAGCCACGGATCAGGTCTGCTCCATCAGTGCCGCTGAATGATTCAGCAAGTGCAGAATTGGAATCACCAACGATGACCTGCGAAAATATGGAGAGTCCAGCGAGATAGCCCAGGTAGTCGGTGCTGTCCTCACCGTAGAGCTGATTGATGAGTTCGAAGTCGATACGAGATAGATAATTAAGATTGGGATTGCTGAGATGGAAACTTGAGAATGGATCCGAAGTAAGGCTCTCTACATATCCTCCCCCGTCAATATCCCCCAGGCCTAAAACATTGGCAATTTCATGGGCTGCAGCAACCGCGAACAGTGCAGGGTCAAGATTTGGGGCCAGGGTGATGCTGGCGCTGGTTCGCACCGTGCTCCAGGTGGCCGACCAATAGCCTGACAAGCCGTTGGTCTCTCCGAGACCTACCTGGATCTGGGCGCCGCCGTCGTTCGGGGATACTTCCTGGAAGGTCACCGATTCAAGAGCTTCGTCCCAAAGTTGGAAAGCTTTGCGCAGGAGCGCCATTTCCTCTTCTGTAGGAGCTCTGCTGCCGAAGGTGGCGACCGACCAGGTGATAGTTCCGCTGGCCCATCGGTTTCCGTAAAATTCGGACGTAAAAACGGAATTGAGATCCAAGGCTCGGAAAACTTTCTCAACACAATTAAACGCTTTATTGCGTTTTTGTGCAATGCGCTGCGTGCAGGTTCATGAACTGGTTCCTAGGCATTCGCTTGGGATTGTCTTTTGAGGACGTTCAGTCAAGCCTGTGCCTACGGGAAGCCGATGGTTAGCCCCGGAGCCAGTTCTTCAGCGCTTTCTTCCAGCGCTTTCTGTTCTCCTTGCTGGGCAGGATGGTTGCTACTTCCTTCGCCTCGACTGCTTCGGCATCGCTGTCCGAGTTGTAGTAGTTGTAAGCCGTACTTGGATCCAAGGCCGAGGCCCCATCGGTGTAGCTCCCGTAGCCATACTTGCCATAACCGTAGATACTACTCTTTTCGCCGGTAGCGCTGCGGGCATTGGTCACCACCCCCAGCAAAGGAGCACCAGCAGAGCGGATCCGATCAATGGCCTGTTGCGGAAGTTGCCTGTCCACCTTGTTCAGGCCCACCACCAGCAGAATGCTGTCAAGGTTTTCCGCCAGCAGGGAGGCATCGGCCAGGCCCAGGACAGGCGGGGTGTCGTAGAGGATCAGGTCGTAGGCGCCGGAGCTGGAGATCTCCTTCACTAGATGCCCCATCCGCTCGGAACTCAGCAGTCGCGGCGGGTCGGGCACGCGGCGCCCGGCGGTGAGCACTTGCCAGTTCGGATGATCCGGCACTGTCTGCAGCAGGGAACGCCAATCCTGCTCCTCTTCGGTCAGTAGGTTCGACAGGCCGGTGAGATTGTTCAGGCCGAGGCGGTGGTGCACCTGCGGCTGGCGCAGATCCGCATCCACCAGCAACACCCGGCGGCCCAGTTCGCTAAGGGTTTTGGCTAGCAGCACGATCAGCAAACTCTTGCCTTCCGAGGGCACCGAGCTGCTCACATCCACCGACTGCACAGGGCGATCACTGCTGAGGAAGCCCAGGCTGGTGTAGAGATTGCGGAACGCCTCCTGATAAGTGAAGCGCTGGTAGCCTCCGATTCCGCCCTTTTGCGCATCCAGGTCTTGGAGCAGGAAGCGCTTGTCGCGCCGCACCCCCTCGAAGAAGGCGATGTAGGGAATGTGCCCGAGCAGGGGCTCCTTCAGCTCCTCTTTCACCTCGCCAGGGGTGTGGAACACATGATCCAGGCGATCGCTCAGCAGGGCAGCTCCGGTGCCGGGCACCAGCCCCAGCAGCAGCCCTTGAAGCAGGCCGCGCCCGATACGAGGCTCCACCGGGTTGGGTTTCACCGTCGCCGGTCTGATCACCTTCCAGGGCACGTTGTTCTGGGCGATCTCCAGCTGGAACTGATCGCGGGTGCGCAGGTAGTTGGCCAGGTTGCCCTCGGCGATCCCCATTTTTCTCTCCAGATCTTCGTATTCCCGCAGCAGGGAGGGAGGGCTGGATGCGGAATTTGTCGTCGGTGCGGGCGATCTGGCCGCGCAGTGAGGCGATCGTGCCATCCAGTTGCTGCATCGTGGCATCCACCGCTTCCAGCTCCTTGCGCAGCAGGGAGGGCTTCAGTTGGTCGCGGGCAGCGAGCAGGTTGCGCAGATAGGGGGATTCCGGGTTGTAGATCGAGCGGGCTTCGGCGATCTCGCCGTCCAGTCGGTTCAGCTCGGTGAGCATGGGTTGGTTGGGCACATCCAGGGTCAATCTCGTGCCAACAGGGTCGGAATCCTTGGTGCCGCCATCCCCAGCCGTGCTTGAGAAGGTGCGGGCCGTGAGGCGCCCGGCAGCCACATCGCTGCACACCTGTTGCAGCCGTTTTCGTTCCGCCAGCTGGCTGACCAGGGAGCTCCGCAGCTCCTCGGACCGTGAGCGGACCACCGCCGCTTCCTCGGCAGGAACGAGCTCGTTGTTGCGGGTGCGGAAGCTCTCCAGCTCACCTTGCAGAGTTGAGCTGCGGGCCTGCAACAGGGGTGCCTGCTTGTCGAAGAACTTCACCCCCTCAGTGAGTCTCTCTCGACGTTGCTGTAGGGCCCAGTCAAGGAAGGCTTGCTCGGTGAGCTTCAGGGTTTCGTTCACCTGCGTAGGGCTGGCTGCCCGGACTTCCATCGTCATCACTCCTTATGTCTCCATCGGGTTCCTCTCCGTGGAGTCGGGTGGTTTGAGGCTGATCTTGATCAATGGATCTTCCGTCTCGGGGTAGCGGGGTCGCAACTCGCTGAACACCGGCTCCAGAATCGCAGGGCTCTCAAGGACCCGGATCAGGGTGGGCACGTCGTTCTGTCTCTGGTTGCGGGCCACCGAGGCGATGGAGCTATCTGGCTCCAAGCCGGTTGAGGTTGGGGCAGTGTTGCTGATCGGATCGGAGATCAGCATGCCGAAAGTCCCCTGGAAGACAGGGTTCTGGATGCGCTGCACCAGAGTCCATACCCCGGCGATGATGGTGAAAGCTATCGTGGTGACAAGGAAGATTCGCTGGCGCCGTTGGAGTATCCGCACTAGCCCGTTGATCCGCAAACCATCCTCTTCAACAAGGTTGGAGGCTGGCACGAGTGAGTAGCTGCCCATTGAGGCAGGCACCGAATCGGAGGTACTGGAGGCCATGGTTGCCTTGCGATGAGTTGAGTGTATGGGATTCGTCCCGTCTCGCCAGCACGGTGATGTCACACCAGGACTCACAGGCCAAGCGCAGCTTCTCAGTTTCGACTTCTGGCAAAATTGCCATGCCCTGACCTTCTAACCGCTGGCGCTAGCAGACAACAATCCCTTCAGCCAGAGTCAAGCGTCCTTCAGGGGGAGCCTGTCGTGAGCGCAACCCATGCGCCAGTGATCCTGCGCCGCTTAGCTCTGATGACGGTGGATGGGCTGCTGATCGCCTTCAGTTTCTGGCTGGCCTTCGCCCTGCGGCTCAGTGAGCTGAATCCTCCCCAGTTCCTCGGCAATTTCTGGCTCCTGTCCTGGTCGGTGGGCCTCGGCTTGGCCGTTCTGGTGCTCAGCGGCTGGTATCGCAGTCTCACCCGCTTCTCCGGGAGCCATTCCCTCTACGGCCTTCTGCCCCGCAGCGGGCTGGCCGTGCTGCTGCTGCTCCTGGTCTGCACCCTCACCGGACCGGGCGAACCTCCTCCCCGCAGTTTCTGGCTGCTGTTTTGGCTACTGCTCTCCGCGAGCCTGATCGCCAGCCGCATCGTCATGCGCGACCTGCTGCGGCTCTCGCTGGCCGGCCGGTCCTCCGCCACCCTGTTGGAACAGGGTCTAGGACGGAACCAGCAGCTGCCCACCCTCGTGTACGGGGCCGGTCAGGCGGCGGCTCAGCTGCTGGCCGACCTGCGCTATTTGAGCCGATACAAGCTAGTGGGCGTTCTCGACGACGACCCGGCCTTGTGGGGGCGCTGCCTGGAGGGGTTGACAATTCACTCACCCGACCAGCTGAGCCAGCTGATCGAGCGCCATGGCATCCAGCAGGTGCTTTTGGCGATCCCCTCGGCCCCGCGCGGCCGCCGCCGGGAGCTGGTGGATCAGTGCACCGCCTTTGGGCTGTCGGTGCTCTCGATTCCTTCCCTGGCACGCATCGCTGCCGGGGAGGAGGTGGTCACCGACCTGCGGCCAGTGGCGATCGAGGATCTGCTCGGTCGCGAGACCTGCAAGCCTGACCCTTCCCTGCTGCGTGCCGCCGTGGCCGGCAAGGTGGTGCTGGTCACCGGCGCCGGTGGCTCGATCGGCTCGGAGCTCTGCCGCCAGATCCACCGCCAGCAGCCTCGCCGCCTGGTGCTGCTGGAGCGCAGTGAGCTGGCCCTCTACGAGCTCGAGCAGGAGCTCAGCAGCCTTCGGCAGCCCCTGAGGCACCCCCTGCCCGGCCTTGTGCCGGTCCTGGGGGACGTGGGCGATCGTCGGCGCCTGGCGAAGCTCTGCCATGACCATGGCGTGCAGGTGCTCTTCCATGCCGCCGCCTACAAGCATGTGCCCCTGGTGGAGGCGAACCCCTGCGCCGGGGTCGCCAACAACGTGCATGGCACCAGGGCGGCCCTGGAGGTGGCCTTCAGCTGCGGCCTGGAGCGCTTCGTCCTGATCTCCACCGACAAGGCCGTCCGTCCCACCAACGTGATGGGCGCCAGTAAGCGGGTCTGCGAACTGCTCGTGCAGGCCGCGGCCGCCCGCACGGCGGCCGCGGGGAACGGGCCCATCTGCTCGATGGTGCGCTTCGGCAACGTGCTGGGCTCCTCGGGGTCTGTGGTGCCCCACTTCCGCCGTGAGATCGCCGCCGGAGGGCCGCTCACCGTGACCCATCCGCAGATCACCCGCTACTTCATGACGATTCCCGAGGCTGTCGAGCTGTTGCTGCAGTCCAGTGGCATGGCCCGTGGCGGGGAGGTGTTCGTGCTCGACATGGGCGAACCCGTGCGGATCCTGGATCTGGCCCGCCAGATGATCCGTCTCTCGGGCTTCACGATCCGCGACGAGGCCCATCCCGATGGAGAGATCGCCATCGCCTTCACCGGTCTGCGTCCGGGCGAGAAGCTCTATGAGGAGCTGCTGATCCAGGACAGCGATCAGCCCACCGACCATCCCCTGATCCGCAAGGCCAACGAGGAGTTCCTTGCTCCCGAGCAGCTGGAACCCCTGGTCGAGGAGCTGCAGCACGTTCTGGAGGAATGGGACGACCAGCGCCTGATTCCTGCCCTGCGGGCTCTGGTGAGGGACTACCAGCCTACCAGCCCCTGAGTGGCCCCCCCGTCAGCAGCAGTCGTACCATCTCTTGCCATCCTGCCGGCGAGTATGGGATCGCCCCGCTTCCCTCCGCGTGAACTCACCCACGCTCGGGTTGGCCACCACCGGATCCACATGGGCCACCTGCTGCCAGAGGTCGCGCTCCGCCCAGCGCACCGTGTGGCTGATCCGATCGTGCTTCGACACATGGCACCAGCGGTTGCCGCCGCAGGCCGGGCAGAACAGCTCCTCCAGCCATTCGTTGCTGAGCACCAGCACCGGGTAGGCCTGGATCACCAGCCGCGCTTTCTTGTCGCTCATGCCCCGCTGCTTGAGCTGCTCGGGAGTGAGCAGGTGCAGAAAGTACTTGCGGCCGTTGCCAAGGAGGCGCTGCTCGGGGTGGGCCGGGCAGAACAGCTCGCGCCTGCGCGGCCGGCGGTTGCGCCGTGGTGATTCAGGTTCCGGAAGGCCTGATGACATCGAAGGCGGCATCGAGGACGCAACGGGGACCGGTGGGCTCACCTGGATTGTATTATCCACGAAATCTGGCTTGCCTGGCTCGGGCCGGCTGCCGCTCCCCTCACTTCGCCTCCATCCAGTTCGGCCCCACCCCCGTGTCCACCAGCAGCGGCACCAGCAGGCGCACGGCGTTCTCCATCACCTGCTTCACCGCCGCCAGCACCGGCTCGAGCGCCTCGGGGGCGGCCTCCAGCACCAGTTCGTCGTGCACCTGCAGCAGCAGCCGCGCCGGCAGGCCCGAGGCCCGCAGCTGCTGGTCGAGCTGCACCATCGCCAGCTTGATGATGTCGGCGCTGGAGCCCTGGATCGGCGCATTGGCCGCCGCCCGCAGCTGCTGGGCCTCCATCCCGGCCCGGCGGGCTACCTCCAGCTCGATCTCCTCGGGCGGCTTGCCCCGCAGCCGCCCCAGCCCGCCGGGGTCGAAGGCGAACGGACGCCGGCGCCCCAGGATCGTTTCCACGTAGCCGCGACTGAGGGCCAGCCGCTCCTGCAGCTCCAGAAAGGCGAACACCTTCGGGTAGCGCTGCTTGTATTTGCTCAGGAACTCCTTGGCCTGGGACTGGCTGACGCCGGTTTCGCGGGCGAAGCGCTGGGCGCCCATGCCGTAGATCACGCCGAAATTGATCGTCTTGCCCAGGCGCCGCTCGTCTGCTGTCACCTCGTCCTTGTCCAGCAGCAGCCGGGCCGTGAGCGCGTGGACATCGTCGCCGTTGGCGTAGGCCTCCACCAGCACCTCCTCGCCCGAGAGGTGGGTGAGGATGCGCAGCTCGATCTGGGAGTAGTCGGCACTGATCAGCTGCCAGCCCTCCTGGGGCAGGAACGCCTTGCGGATGCGGCGGCTGAACTCGGTGCGGATGGGGATGTTCTGCAGGTTCGGGTTGCTGCTGGAGAGCCGCCCAGTGGCGGTCACGGCCTGGTTGAAATCGGTATGCACCCGCCCGGTTTCTGGCTCCACCAGGGCCGGCAGGGCATCCACGTAGGTGCTTTTGAGCTTGCTCAGGGTGCGGTGCTCCAGCACCAGCGGCACCACCGGGTGGTCGCCGGCAAGCTTCTCGAGCACGGCGGCATCGGTGCTCCAGCCGGTCTTGGTCTTGCGTGATTTCTTGCGCTCCAGGCCGAGCGTCTCGAACAGCAGCTCGCCCAGCTGCTTGGGGGAGGCCAGGTTGAACTCCACACCTGCAGCTTCGCGGGCTCCGGCCTCGAGGCTGGCGAGGGTGCCCGCCAGTTCTTCGCTCAGGGTCGCCAGATAGGGCTTGTCGATGCGGATGCCGGTGGCCTCCATGCGTGCCAGCACCGGCTCCAGCGGCAGTTCCACCTGATCGAGCAGTTTCGGCAGGGCCTCCCCCAGCTGCTGCAGCTGGCCGCGCAGCAGCGGCGTCAGCCGCCAGGTGACATGCACATCCATGGCGCAATAGCGGGCGGCGGCTGCGATCGGCACCGCCGCGAAGGTCTCCCCCTTGGCCACCAGCTCGCTGAAGCTGGTGGGCGTGAAGCCGAAATTGCGCTCCGCCAGCACCTCCAGCCCGTGTTTGGCGTTGGCATCGCGCAGGTAATCCGCCAGCAGGGTGTCCATCACCACCCCCTCCAGGCTGAGGCCGTGGCGCAGCAGGATCAGCCGGTCGTACTTGGCGTTCTGAAGGGTCTTGGGGTGACGGGCACTCTCCAGCCAGGGGGCCAGGGCCGTGAGCACCTGATCCAGGGGCAACTGCTGGCTGAGCACGGCGGAATCTGCCGGCGGCTCGGCGCTAGCCGGGGTGAGCAGGTCGGCGCTGGGCGCCGGTGACGGCGGCTGGTGTCCGATCGGGATGTAGGCCAGATCGCTGCTGCCTTCTCCCCAGCACAGCCCCACTCCCACCAGCTCCGCCTGGAACGGGTTCAAGGAAGTGGTCTCGGTGTCGAGGGCGATCGGCTGGTCGGGATCGGTGGCGGCCATCAACCGCACCAGCAGAGCTTCAAGCTGCGCCGGGGTCTGGATGATCTCCGGCTCTAGGACGGGCGGTGCGCCTTCTTGGCCGGAGTCGGGTTGCGGCGACACAGATGGCGAGACTGAGGGGGAGGCCAGAGCATCCGGATCAGCCGGCGCAGACGACGAGCTGCCCGTGGCTGAGCCCGACGCACCCTGGTGGGCCTGGTGATCGGCGGAGAAGGCCCGCTCGAAGGCCGCCAGTTGCCGGGCCAAACTGAAGAGTTCCAGCTCCTCCAGCCGCTGGGCCAGCGCCGCTGCGTCCACGGCCCCGAGCGTCAGCCGCGGTTCGGACGGCAGGGGGATGTCCACAAGGATCTCGGCGAGCATGCGCGAGCGGTAGGCGTTCTCCCGGTCGGTTTCGAGCTTCTTTTTGAGCGCTCCCTTCTGCTGATCGAGGGCCGCGTAGATGCCATCGAGGTTGCGGTGGGTGTTCAGCAGGGAGATGGCGGTTTTGGGACCCACCCCTTTGACCCCGGGGATGTTGTCGCTGGCATCGCCGGTGAGGGCCTTGAGGTCCACAACCTCCTCCGGCGTCACGCCGAGCTTGGCGATCACCCCCTCCCGGCGGATGGTGACCGGGCCTGAGCTCTTGGCATAGGGGCCGCCGCCCATGTACAGCACGGCGATGTCGCGCGTGTCATCCACCAGCTGGAAAAGGTCGCGATCACCGGAAAGGATCCGCACCCGCCAGCCGGCGCCGGCGGCGCGGTTGGCCAGGGTGCCGAGCACGTCGTCGGCCTCGTAGCCGGGGGCCATGCACAGGGGCAGATCCATCGCCCCCGCCAGGATCTCCTGCAGGTTGGCCAGGTCGGCGAAGAACTGCTCCGGAGCCTCATCCCGGTGGGCCTTGTAGCTGGCGTCGGCCTCGTGGCGGAAGGTGGGCTCGGCGGTGTCGAAGGCGATCACCACCCCCTGGGGGGTGAGGCCCTTCACGTTCTCCAGCAGAGCCTTGAGAAAGCCGTAGGTGACGCTGGTGGGTATCCCCTCCTTGGTGCTCAGCCCCCCCTCGCCGCCCTTGGCGAAGGCATAGAAGCTGCGGAAGGCCAGGGAATGGCCATCCACCAGCAGCAGCATCGGTGCTTCGGCCATCCCTGTCCCCATTCCCCATTCCGGCTGGGGCATTCTGGGGGGCCCGGTCGTCCAGCCATGACTGATGCCCCTGAGAGGCTCCAGCTGCTCTGGGGGATCACCGTGTTCTCCGGGGCGCTGGCCCAGCTCACCTCCCTGCTGACCGGGCTGCCGTCGGTGGTGCTGCTGCTGGCCTCGGGCCTGTTGATCGGCCGCTCCGGGCTGGGGCTGGTGGATCCGTTTGCCCTGGGCAGTGGCCTCGAAACGATCGTGGGGCTGCTGGTCAGCCTGGTGCTGTTCGACGGTGGTCTGAAGCTGAGCCTTCCGGGCAGCACCACCCGCCAGGCGGTGCTGCGGATCGTGGTGGTGCGCTTGCTGGTGGCCCTTCCCGCTGGCCTGCTGGCGGCCCACTGGCTGGCCGGGCTGAGCTGGCCGCTGGCGGCGGTGTACAGCGCGATCGTGCTGGGCACGGGCCCCACTGTGGTCACTCCCCTGATTCAGCAGATGCGCCTGGCGCCTCCCCTGGGGGATGTGCTGGAGGGGGAGGGGCTGGTGCTGGAGCCCGTCGGCGCAGTTCTGGCCCTGCTGCTGCTGGAGCTGGTGCTCACCGACCGCTACGACTGGCAGGATCTCGCCCTGGAGCTGCTGCAGCGGCTGGGGTTCGGTGTGGCGGTGGGTGCCCTGAGCGGCTTCCTGCTGGCGGTGCTGCTGCGGCGCCTGCCCGTGGATCCTGAGAGCGGTCTGCGCCTGCAGCTCACCCTGGGGGTGATGTTCCTGATGTTCACCGGTTGTGAGGTGGTGATGCCTGAGTCGGGTCTGCCCGCCGCCGTGATGGCAGGTGTGCTGCTGGGCCGCTTCGCCGACACTGACGCCGCCATGCTCGACGACCTGATCCGCCAGCTGGCCCAGCTGGCGATCAGCATCCTCTTCCCGCTGCTGGCCGCCGACGTGGCCTGGGCGGACCTCAGCCCCCTCGGCTGGGGTGGAGTGGCCTGCGTGCTCACCCTGATGCTGCTGGTGCGGCCCGTGGCCATGCAGATCGCCACCTACGGCTTGCCCCTCAGCGGCGGCCAGAAGGTGCTGCTGAGCTGGTTGGCCCCGCGCGGCATCGTCACCGCCGCTGTGGCGAGCCTGTTTGCCCTGCGCCTCTACGAAGCGGGAGTGGAAGGGGCGGGAGCGCTGCAGGGGCTGGTGTTCCTCACGATCCTGATGACCGTGGGCCTGCAGGGATTCACCGCGATTCCCCTGGCGGGCCTGCTGGGCCTGCGCCTCAGCGAGCAGGAGATGGAGGAGGAGGAGCGCCAGCGGGAGGAAGCCAAGGATCAACAGCTCGCCGCTGCTGGGGTTATCCCCGCGCCGGCTGCGGCCAGTCAGTCCTTGCCCCTGGAGAACCCTCAGCCCTGAGCCACGGCCAGCATCAGCCGCGTCCGGTCTTCGCCGCTGGCATGCAGCAGCCGCCAGGTGGTGATCAGATCCGGACCCTGCAGGCTGCCCAGCAGGCCCGCCCGCAGGCTCTTCATCAGCACACCCTTCTTCACTCCGGCGGCAACGGCCGCCTCAGCCAGCAGGCTTTTGGCCTGCTCAACGCTCAGATCCGGTGAGTCGGTGGAGTCGCTGGCCTCAAGGCGTTCGAGCACGGCGGTGAGGGCCGCGATGGCCCCATCGATCCCCAGCTGCTGGCGGGCGCCGGCGTCGGGCTCGGGCCGCTCGAAGAACGGCCGGGCTTGCTCGACCCCGTCGCGTAAGGTGGTGAGGGAGGGACCGAGCAGCTCGGCCAGCTCCTGCTCCCAGGCGTTACGGCTGGCGCCTGGCGCGCTCCAGCCTTCCGCGCGCCATAGCGGGACCAGGACCTCGCTCAGCTCGGCGGGGGCCAGCTCATGCAGCACCTGAGCGTTGAGCCAGTTGAGCTTGTCCCAGTCGAAGCGGGCCCCGGCCCGGTTGACCCGATCGAAGTCGAATGTAGCGGCGGCCTGCGTGAGCGTGAAGCGCTCGCCCATGCCCTCCGGCGGTGACCAGCCCAGCAGGGTCATGTAATTCACCAGCGCCTCTGCGGTGTAGCCCATGGCCCGGAACTCACCCACCGAGGTGACGCCATCGCGCTTGGAGAGCTTGCGGCCCTCCTGGTTGAGGATCAGGGGGGTGTGGGCGAAGACGGGCAACGGCAGGCCGAGGGCTTCGTAGAGCAGCAGCTGCTTGGCGGTGTTGGCGATGTGGTCTTCGCCGCGGATCACGTGGCTAATGGCCATGGCGGCATCGTCGACCACCACCACCAGGTTGTAGAGGGGGTCGCCGATGCGATCGGCCGGAGCCCGCCGGGCGATCACCATGTCGCCGCCCAGGTCGCTGCCACTCCAGCGCATCTCCCCGCGCACCAGATCGCTCCAGCCGATCGTGGCTCCGTCGTCGATGCGGAAGCGCACCACCGCTTCGCGGCCTTCGGCGATGAACGCCTGCTGCTGCTCGGGCGTCAGATCCCGGTGTCGGTTGTCGTAGCGGGGAGCGGAGCCGCTGGCCTTCTGCCGCTCGCGCATCTGCTCCAGTTCGGCTTCCGAGGCATAGCAGCGGTAGGCGTGCCCCGAGGCGAGCAGCTGGGCGATGGCGGCGCGGTGGGTCTCGATCCACTCGCTCTGGATCACGGGCTCCGCGTCCCAGCTCAGGCCGAGCCAGGCGAGGCCATCAAGGATGTCGGCCGTGAACTCCGGCCGGGAGCGCTCGCGGTCGGTGTCCTCGATCCGCAGCAGAAAGTCGCCGCCGTGGTGGCGGGCGAACAGCCAGTTGAAGACCGCCGTGCGGGCGGTGCCGATGTGCAGGGTTCCCGTGGGGCTGGGAGCCAGACGAACCCGAACGGTCACCGGCAGACGCTCATGAGAGTGAAACGGGACTGACGGGATTCGAACCCGCAACTTCCGCCGTGACAGGGCGGTGCTCTAACCGGTTGAACTACAGTCCCAGATGTGAGATGAGAAGGGTGAAAACCCTTGCCCGATCTGGCTTCTGGTGTCGTGATGGCGACTAGGGAAGTATCCACTGCCGCTGGCCCCGCCGTCAACTGGCGGAGACAGCGGCAGGGATTCAGGGGCGGAACCCAGCGGGTTCGATCAGGCGAACCTGGTTGCCCCTTGCTGTGAATTCACGGCCCTGGTCGCTCTGGACGACCACACGACCGCCGGACTTGACCCGGATGACCCGTGCCCGCACCCAACCAAGGGCAGCGGACTCGAGCACCTTGACCACATCACCGGGTTGTAAATCCAACTCCATGTCCGGAACCAGGAAAGAGCAGGAAGGGGCATCGAGCGCGCCGTGGAGGACTTGAACCCCCGACATCAGGTTTTGGAGACCTGCGTTCTACCAGCTGAACTAACGGCGCATGACGATGCCCCCTCAACCGGTGCGCGAGGTGGCACCGGCATGGGCAATTGAGCGATGAAGCTTCAGCGATCGAAGCGTTGCTTCACGCGGGTGGCTTTCCCCACACGATCGCGTAGGTAGAAGAGCTTTGCACGTCTTACTTTACCGCGACGCTCCACCTTGACGGTGGCGACCTGGGGGCTGTGCAGCAGGAAGACCCGCTCCACCCCCACGCCCTGGAAAATCCGGCGCACGGTGATGGTTTCGTTCAGCCCGCCATGGCGTTTGGCGATCACCACACCCTCGTAGGGCTGGACGCGTTCCTTGTTGCCCTCACTGATGCGTACGCCCACGCGCACCGTGTCGCCCACGTAGATCTCGGGCAGATCGCTCTTGAGCTGCTCGGCTTCGAAGGCCCGGATCAGGTCCTGGGCGCTGAGCTTGCCGGTGCGAGCCGGGGACACGGCGGGCTTGTCTGCCACGGCCGTTGGGGCCGCGGTCTCGGCTGTGCCGGTCTCATCCACGCTCGTCTGATCCATGTTGATGTCGTCCTTCAGTTCCGCCATCAGTTCGGCGCTGTCGTTCAAGTCCGCGGCCATCCCAGAGGTGTGATCGCCCGGCCAAACAACCACTGTAACGGCTCATGTTCCACCCTCCTCAGAGCTCTCCTCCCGTTCCGGCCGCCCCCGCCCGCGTCCCCGCTGCCGACTCCACCCCTGCAGCGCCAGGCCTGTGCCGGTGATCAGCATCCAGAGCAGCCCCAGTCCGTTGAGGGCCACATACCAGCTTTTGCCGACGGGCCCGAGCCACTCACCCTCATGCAGCACCATCAGCCCATGCACCTGATCGCGGCTGAGACCGCCCCAGTCGCGCAGCAGGCGGTAGCCCATGCCACTGGTGACCGTGATCAGCAGCGGCAGCACCACCACCGGCGCGATCAGGGCGTGCCAGCGGCGCAGCCTGGCCAGGACCTGCATGGTCGACAGCATCGATCAGGAAAGTTGATAGCTTGAACTCTGGATTGCCCGGGCCCCGTCAATGAATCTTTTTGCTGACCTGCTGTCGGGCACCCCCAACACCGCAACCAAAGCCGCCGCAGCCACCACGAGCACCGGCCCGCGCATCCAGAAGGGTCGGCGCGGTGTGGAGATCAAATCGGCCCGCGAGATTCAGGTGATGCGCCAGGCCAGTCGCATCGTGGCCACGGTGCTGCGCGAGATCATGGAGATGGCCGCTCCAGGCATGACCACGGCCGACCTCGACCGCCACGCCGAAGAGCGCATCCGCTCCATGGGGGCCACTCCCAGCTTCAAGGGCTACCACGGCTTTCCCGCCAGCATCTGCGCCAGCATCAACAACCAGGTGGTCCATGGCATCCCCAGCGCCAAGCAGGTGATCAAGGCGGGTGATCTGGTCAAGATCGATACCGGCGCTTACTTCGAGGGCTACCACGGCGACAGTTGCGTGAGCATCTGCGTGGGTGAGTGCTCAGAGGATGCCACCCGCCTCAGCCGCGTGGCCCGGGAATCGCTGATGTGCGGCCTTGGCAAGATCAAGGCGGGCAACACCCTGCTCGACATCGCCGGCGCCGTTCAGGACCACGTCGAGGCCCATGGCTACAGCGTGGTGGAGGACTACACCGGCCATGGCGTGGGCCGCAACCTGCACGAGGAGCCGTCGGTGTTCAACTTCCGCACCAGCGACCTGCCCAACCTCAAGCTCCGCGCCGGCATGACACTGGCTGTCGAGCCGATCCTCAATGCAGGTAGCAAGGAGTGCCGCACCCTGCGCGACCGCTGGACGGTGGTGACGGTGGATGGATCCCTTTCGGCCCAGTGGGAGCACACGATCGTGGTCACCTCCGACGGCTGCGAAATCCTCACCGACCGCGACTTCTGAGCCCAGCACCTCCGCCGGCACCCACGAGCCTCAGCTGGCGGCCCGGCTGAAGAGTCGCCCATAGAGGTGCCTCAGCCCCATCTGCAGGGGCACCAGGACCACGGTGATCGGATTTGGGGTCACGATGATCAGGCCAAAGCCCCTGCGGGCCTGGGCGATCACCTGGCCGGCCACGAAGCCGGCGCTCATCACCCCATAGGGATTGAGGGCGGAGCGGAACGGGCCCAGCACCAGCCGCCGGATCCGGCAGGGATTTTCCCCCTGGTGGTCGAGGGCCCGCAGGCTCAGCAGCTGGCCCAGCAGCCGCTTGCTGATCTCGTAGAGCGGGCTGAGGGCCGGCAGCAGCTCCGCCTCCGAGGTGTTCACCCACACCTCCCGGCAGGGGGTTCCGGCGGGCCGCTCCGCCAGGCTTAAGAACAGTTCCAGCAGGCGCCAGGCGCTCAGGGCGTTCACCTCCAGGCTGCGCTCAATCGCCGCGGCGCTGCGGTCGCCATAAACATTGATCCCGTGGTTGATCACCAGGATGTCGACATCGCGCAGGCTGGCCTCCAGCTTCTGCTCCTGGCCGCAGCACCAGACCACGCTGCGCAGGGGGATCGCCCTGCCCTCCCCGTCCTGCAGAGCCACCGGCTCAGAGGCGGTGGTGTAAGCGATCAGCTCGGCCCCATGGCCGTGCAACGCGCGCAGCAGAGCTGTGCCCAGAGCCCCACTGGCCCCGGTCACCGCCACGGTTCTCCCCCGTAGGGGCAGCAGTGCTGACGGGAAGGAGGGCGACACCGCGGGGGCTGAAGGGTCTTGACCTGGCACGGCGATGTCCGGGATGGGGCATTCTTTCCACTGGAATCATCCGCTCTCGCTGGCTTCCAGCGTCCTGATTCAGGCCATCCCCTGCAGCTGCCTCCCTTGGGCCGTTTTTCGATCTTCGGCGCCACCCCCAGCCATGATGCCGGGCAGGTAGCCCTCTACGCCCCCTACTGCGACGGCGTGTTGCGGGAAGCCTGGCTGATTCAGGCCCTCGACCTGCTGGCCATCGGTGAGATCGAAGGGGTACGGCAGTTGCGTCCGGACGGGGAGCATCCGTTCCTGCTGCGCTGGCGTTCGGGGCTGGCCCCCCAGGAAACCAGCCACTGTGAGCTCGGCTTCCCGGCAGCACCGGAGCTGCGCTATTCCTTCGATCTGCCCACCCATCAGCTGGTGCGCTGGCTGATGGACCTGCTGGAGGCGCAGGGCCCCCAGGCCTTCGGTGATCCCCAGCGCGATCTGCCCGAGGCCTTCTGGCGCTGGCTGCTGCTGGGAGAGCCTCCCACCGGCGCATAGATTGACGTCCCAGAGCCGAGCCCAGAGGTCATTCCATGAGCAGCACCCTGCTGATCGGATCCTGTGATCCCTTCAGCGGCAAGTCAGCCCTGGTGCTCGGCCTGACCCGGAACCTGGCCCAACAGGGATTCCCCGTCCGCTACGGCAAGCCTCTGGCCACCAGCGTGCGCCAACCACGGCAGGGAGAGCCACCCACCTCGGGCCGCCTCGACGATGACGTACGTTTCGTCGGTCGCATCCTCGGCCTGCCGGAGGAGAACCTGTTGCCCTCCCTGCACCTGCTGGAGGCGTCCACGGCCCAGGAGCGGCTGCTGAGCGGCGACCTGGAGCCCGGTGAGGGCTTCGCCCGCCTGCGGGATCAGCTCGCGGCCTACCCCGATGGCCTCACCCTGCTGGAGGGCACCGGCACCCTCAGCGAGGGCCTGCTCTACGGCCTCAGCCTGCCCCAGCTGGCCAGGGGGCTGGAGGCTCCCGTGGTGCTCGTCCACCTCTGGGAGGACAGCCGCAGTGTCGATCCCCTGCTGGCGGCCCGCAACGTGCTCCAGGAGCGCCTGGCCGGGGTGGTGCTCAACGCCGTCGATCCCGATGCGGTGGAGCGGCTGCGCGCCGAGGTGGTGCCGGCCCTGGAGCAGCTGGGGCTGCCGGTGTTCGGCGTCATGCCCCGCAGCCCGCTGCTGCGCAGTGTCACCGTCGAGGAGCTGGTGGACCGCCTGGAGGCGCGTGTGCTCTGCTGCCTCGAGCGTCTCGACCTGCTGGTCGAGACCCTCTCGATCGGAGCGATGAACGTCAACTCCGCCATGGAGTTCTTCCGCCGCCGCCGCAACATGGCCGTGGTCACCGGTGCCGACCGCACCGACATCCAGCTGGCGGCCCTGGAGGCCTCCACCCAGTGCCTGATCCTCACGGGGGCCGGGGAACCCCTGCCCCAGTTGATCAGCCGCGCCGAGGAGCTGGAGGTGCCGATCCTGAAGGTGGAGCAGGACACCCTGACCACGGTGGAGGTGATCGAGCGCGCCTTCGGTCATGTGCGCCTGCACGAGACGGTTAAGGCCAGTTACGCCATTCGCCTGGTGGAGGAGCACTGCCGTTTCGAGCGCCTGTTCGAGCGCCTGGGACTGGTGGTGAAGGCCTGAAGCCTGCGCCCCGCAAGGGCGCTGCTAGTTTCCCCCCATCGGATGCATACACGAGGTGACCCGGTCCCTTGATCTGCCGGCCCTCGACCGGATCGACACGCTGGCCCAGGAGCTGGCCCTGCTTCAGGATCGCGGCAAGCGCCGCATCGCCATCCTCGGCAGCCGCCACGTTCCGGCCGTCTCGATCCACCTGGTGGAACTGGTGGCCCGGTCCCTGGCCCAGGAGGGTCACAACCTGATCACCTCCGGCTCCCAGGGGGTGAACGCGGCGGTGATCCGCGGCGTGCTCAGCGTTGATCCGGCCCGGCTCACGGTGCTGCTGCCCCAGAGCCTGGAGCGGCAGTCGAGTGAATCCCGCGAGCAGATGGAGCGGGTGCTGCATCTGGTGGAGAAGCCCGAGCACGACGAGCTGCCCCTGCCCATGGCCAGCAGCCTCTGCAACCAGGAGATCATCGGCCGCTGTGACCAACTGATCTGCTACGCCTTCCACGACAGCGAGACCCTGCTCTCCAGCTGCCGCACCGCCGAGGACATGAACAAGGTGGTCAGCCTGATGTTCTTCGACTGAGGGCGGCGAGCACCTGCAGGCGGGTTCCCTCCCGCCGCAGCACGGTCACCTCCTCCCCCGCCCTGGGCCCCGGCCCACCATCCGTCTCGAGCAGTTCGGCCGCCCAGCTCTGGCCCTGCCAGCGCACCCGCCCCCGGCCGCGCTCGTCGAAGGGCTGAATCACCTCGGCCCGCTCGCTGCCGGGCTCACTGAGGGCATCGAGTGTGGGCCGCCCCCTCAACGACCAGCGCCTCAGTCCGGCGTAACCCCCCAGGAAGAGCAGGCTGAACAGGGCCAGCTGGAGGGCCGCGGCCAGGGGCAGCAGGGCCGCGACGGCCGAGAGCAGCAGCGCCGCCACCCCACCGATCAGAAAGCCATCGACGCTGGGGAAGAGCAGCTCCAGCAGCAGCAACACCCCGCCACCGGCCAGCCAGATCAGGGGATGCATCAAGGCAGTGCGGGGCCTTCCAGTCTGCGGCGGGGGCCTTCCTAGGGTGAGCCTGGCTCTGCCTGGGCCGCTGTCCCCTCGTGCGCTCTGCGGCGCCACCTGCCATGGAAGGTCTGTTCTCCATCCCCGCCCTGGTGCTGCTGGCCGTGCTCGGCGCCAGCGGGGTGAAGGTCACCAGCGGTGGCCGCTCCCTGCTGGTGGAGCGGCTGGGCCGCTACGACCGCGAGCTGCAGCCGGGCCTCTCCTTCGTGCTCCCGGGCCTGGAGCGGGTGGTCAGCAACCAGTCGATGAAGGAGCGGGTGCTCGACATCCCGCCCCAGCAGTGCATCACCCGCGACAACGTCTCGATCACCGTGGATGCGGTGGTGTACTGGCAGCTGCTGGAGCACGCCAAGGCCCATTACTCCGTGGATGATCTGCAGGCGGCGATGGTGAATCTGGTGCTCACCCAGATCCGCGCCGAGATGGGCAAGCTTGACCTCGACCAGACCTTCACCACCCGCCAGGACGTCAACGAGATGCTTCTTCGGGAGCTTGACCAGGCCACCGATCCCTGGGGCGTGAAGGTGACCCGCGTCGAGTTGCGCGACATCATGCCCTCCCAAGGCGTCCAGCAGGCGATGGAGCAGCAGATGACGGCCGAGCGCGAGAAGCGGGCGGCCGTGCTGCGCTCGGAAGGCCTGCGGGAGTCGGAGGTGAATGCGGCCAAAGGCCGCGCCGAGGCCCTGGTGCTTGATGCCAAGGCCCAGCAGGAGGCGCTGTTGCTCGATGCCGAAGCCCAGGCCAAGCAGCAGGAGATGCTGGCCGTGGCTCGGGGCCGGGCGGCAGCTGAGCTGGCCCGCCTGATCGATGCCAGCCCGTCGGGTTCGGAGGCCCTGCGCCTGCTGCTGGCCCAGGACTGGATGGCGATGGGTGAGGAGCTAGGCAAGGCTCCCGGCGGCAGCGTGCTGATGGTGGATCCCCAGAGCCCAGCGGCCCTGCTGGCGGCCCTGCGGGGTCTGCAGAAGGGCTGAGGGCTCCCGTTCTCAGTGCGCCAGCACGGCCTTGAGGCCCTCCATGTAGAGCACGGCCGTGCAGACCAGGGCCACCGCCCAGCAGAGTGAGCGCAGCAGCGGCAGGTTGGCCACGTAGGCGCCGATGTAGGTCAGCCGCAGCAGCGGTTGCAGCAGTGCCGCTGCTGCCACAAGCGGCCCGCCAGCTCCTGCCTGCAGGCAGAGCAGACAGGCGGGGGCGTGCAGGGTGAAGGCTTCGAAACTGTTCTGGTGCGCCCAGCTGGCCCGCTGGCCCCAGGCCGGCAGCCGCTCGAACATCGCCCGTGGCGCCGCCAGATCCTCGGGCGTGAAGTCGGCATTGGCGCGTCCGGCCCCCAGGGGCACCAGGCTGACGATCACCACCGCCCCCGAGAGCAGCAGGGACCAGGCCAGTGCAGGCGCGGCGGCAAGCAGGAGGGGGGGCATCGGGGGGAGCAGATCAGAGCCCCTTTTCTAGGATTGGTCCTGATCCGAGCGCAGCCGCTGCCCATGGCCGACACCTACTCCTTCGACGTGGTCTCCGATTTCGACCGGCAGGAACTTGTCAATGCCGTGGACCAGGTGCGGCGCGAGGTGGGCCAGCGCTACGACCTCAAGGACTCCAAGACCGAGATCGAGCTGGAGGAGGGCAGCCTCACCATCACCACCGCCAGCGACATGACGCTCGACGCGGTGACCGACGTGCTGCGCCAGAAGGCCACCAAACGCCAGCTCTCGCTGAAGATCTTCGATTTCCAGACCCCCGAGCCCGTGGGCGGCAACCGCCTCCAGCAGGTGGTGAAGCTGCGCAAGGGTCTCAGCCAGGAGCTGGCCAAGTCGCTCAGCAAGACCGTGCGCGATCAGATCAAGAAGGTGACCGTGGCGATCCAGGGCGAGAGCCTGCGCGTCACCGGCAAGAACAAGGACGACCTGCAGCAGGTGATCCAGCTCCTGCGCGCTGAAGATCCCGAGGTGCCGCTGCAATTCGAGAACTACCGCTGAGGCCGCTGCGTGAGCGCAGTTGAGAGCCCTCAGCAGCCGGGCCCCCAGACCGGCTGGAGCTTCTGGATTGATCGGGGCGGCACCTTCACCGATCTTGTGGGCCGGGCCCCTGACGGGGAGCTGGTGGTGCGCAAGGTGCTCTCGCAGCAACCCGAGCGGGCGGGGGATCCGGCGGTGGCGGCCATGCGCGAGCTGCTGGGGCTGGTTCCCGGCCAGCCGCTTCCTTCCGGCGCGGTCAGCGAGGTGCGGATCGGCACCACGGTGGCCACCAATGCCCTGCTCGAAGACCGGGGTGCCGCCACCCTGTTGCTGATCAGCAGCGGTTTTGCCGATGCCGCCTGGATCGGCGACCAGCACCGGCCCGATCTATTTGCCCTGCACGTTGTGCGACCGGCCCCGCGATACCGGCGGGTCCTTGAGGTGGCGGGGCGTCTGGCGGCCGACGGCACGGAGCTGATGCCGCTGGTTCTCGATGCAGCTCTGGAGCGGGCCTTGGTGGAGGCCCGCAGCGACGGCATCAGCAGCTGTGCCGTGGCCCTGTTGCACAGCGCCCGCCATCCACGCCATGAACGTCAGCTGGCTGAGTGGCTGATGCCGTTCGGCTTCGAGCCAGTGGTGCTCTCCCACCAGGTGGGCCGGAGGACCAGGCTGGTGCCGCGGGCCCAGACGGCTGTGGTGGAGGCCATGGTGGCGCCGGCGCTGGCGGAGTATCTGGATCAGCTGCGGGCCGAGCTCGGACCCCACTGCCGTCTGCGGGTGATGCAGTCGAGCGGCGGCCTGGTGGCGCCGGAGCTGCTCAAGGCCAAAGACACGATTCTCTCCGGCCCCGCCGGCGGCATGGTGGCAGCGGTGCGGCTGGCGGGAGGGAGCACGCCCATCGTCGGTTTCGACATGGGCGGCACCTCCACCGATGTGTTCCATGTGGAGGCCGGTGGGCCGTCCCCGGGCTGGGGGCGACGCCAGGACACGGAGATTGCTGGCCTCACCCTGCAGGCGGAGATGCTGCCGATCCACACCGTGGCGGCGGGCGGTGGTTCGCTGCTGCATTTCGATGGCCAGCGCCTGCAGGTGGGGCCCGCCTCAGCCGGGGCCGATCCCGGGCCGGCCTGCTACCGCCGCGGCGGACCGCTGACGATCACCGACGCCAACCTGCTGCTGGGCCGCCTGCAGCCGCAGGCGTTTCCTGCGGTTTTTGGGCCAGACCGGGATCAGGGCCCCGATCCAGTGGTGGTGCGGCGGGGGTTCCAGCAGCTGGCGGAGCAGGTCGGCCAGGCCAGTGGGACCTCCATCACGCCCGAACAACTGGCGGAAGGTGCTCTGGTGATTGCCATCGAGCGGATGGCGGAGGCGATCCGACGCATCTCGATCCAGCAGGGCCACGATCTGCGCGGCGCCACGCTGGTCTGCTTCGGCGGGGCCGGCGGCCAGCACGCCTGTGCCCTGGCCGAGCGGCTGGGCATGGCCCGGGTGCTGCTCCATCCCCTGGCGGGGGGGTTCTCGGCCTATGGCATCGGTCTGGCCGATCAGCGCTTGCTGCTGCAGGAGGTGGTGCGCCGTCCCCTGGATCAGGGCCTGGTGGAGCAGCTCCAGCTGCAGGCCGATGCCCTGCTGGAGCGGGGTCAGCAGGCCCTGGGCGCCAAGGGCCGCGCCGAGGTGAGTGTGGGTGTGCGGCTCGCTGCCACTGAGCTGACGCTCCCCCTGGCTCTGCAGGAGGCCAGCGCCATGGAGCTGCAGTTCGCGCGCGACCATCAGCGTCGCTTCGGCCACCGCCCCGAAAACGCCGAGCTGCTGGTGGAGTGGCTGCTGGTGGAGGTGGTGGCCGCTGGAGAGGCTGTCTCGGCTGAAGCTGTCGCGGCTGAGATCGGCTCACCACCTCCCCTTGATCGAGCCCCCCCGGCCGCCGAGGAACGGCTGATCCAGCTCTACTGGGACGGCGCCTGGCGGTCCGTTCCGCTGCGCCGTCGTGAGGCCCTCACAGCCGCTGAGTGGCTTGACGGCCCAGCGCTGCTGGTGGAGGCCACCGGCACCATCTGGCTGGCCCCGCTCTGGCGGGCCGAATGCCGAGCCGACGGCTGCCTGCTGCTCAGCCATGGGCCAGCGGCGGCCCAACCAGCGAAGCAAGGACTCGCGGTGGATCCGGTGAGCCTGGAGTTGTTCAACCACCGCTTCAGCGCCATCGCCGAGCAGATGGGCGTGCGCCTGCAGCAGAGCGCCCGCTCGGTGAACATCCGCGAGCGCCTCGATTTCTCCTGTGCCCTCTTCGATCGCCAGGGGGAGCTGGTGGCCAACGCCCCCCACATCCCGGTGCATCTGGGGTCGATGGGGGCCAGCGTGGCCGGCCTGCTGGCGGCGGTGCGGCGGGGGGAGTGCCCAGCCCTGAAGCCCGGCGACGCGATCGTCTCCAACGACCCCGCCAATGGCGGCACCCACCTCCCCGACCTCACCGTGATCACCCCGGTGTTCATGCCCCGTCAAGGAGCGAACCCGGCGGACGGCCGCGAGCCACGGCCACAGCCTGATGGATTTGTGGCCTCACGCGGCCACCATGCCGATGTGGGCGGCATCACCCCCGGCTCGATGCCCCCCTTCAGCCGCTGCCTGGCCGAGGAGGGCCTTCTGCTCGACAAAGTGCCCCTGCTGCGTGATGGCGTGCTGCTGGCCGCCGACTGGAAGCGGCGGCTCGCGGCCGGTCCCCATCCCGTGCGCAACCCCGAGCAGCTGCTGGCCGATCTGCAGGCCCAGGTGGCGGCCAACCAGCTGGGCGCCGAGCTGCTGGTGGATCTGGCGCGGCGCGAGGGTCTCCAGCGGGTGAGCGCCTTCATGGCCCATGTGCAGGACAACGGCGCTGAAGCGGTGCGGCGGGTGATCGATCGGCTCGAGCCCGGCGCCTTCAGCCTCCCCCTCGATGGCGGCCTGCGCATCCAGGTGGCGGTGAGCATCGATCGGGCCTCCCGGCGGGCTGTGATCGATTTCACGGGCACCTCCCCCCAGGACACAGGCAACCGCAATGCCCCCCTGGCGATCACCCGGGCGGTGGTGCTCTACGTGTTCCGCTGCCTGGTGGGGGAGGCGGTGCCCCTCAATGCCGGCTGTTTCAGGCCCCTGGAGCTGGTGGTGCCACCGGGTTGCCTGCTGCATCCGAGCCCCATGGCTGCGGTGGTGGCCGGCAACGTGGAAACCTCGCAGGCGGTCGCCAATGCCCTCTTCGCCGCCCTGGGGGTGATGGCCGCCGCCCAGGGCACCATGAACAACCTCAGCTTCGGCAACGAGAGCTATCAGTACTACGAAACGATCTGCGGCGGCTGCGGCGCCGGACGCGGCCTCGATGGCCAGGGTTTTGCAGGTGCTTCGGCGGTGCAAAGCCACATGACCAACTCCCGCCTCACCGATCCTGAAATCCTCGAGCAGCGCTTTCCGGTGCGGCTGGAGGCTTTTGGGCTGCGGTGCGGCAGTGGCGGAGTGGGCCGCTGGCGGGGCGGTGACGGTGTGGTGCGGCGGATCCGCTTTCTCGAGCCGATGACCGCCGCGATCCTCTCGAGCTCCCGCCAGGTGGCCCCCTTCGGTCTCGCCGGCGGCGGGGCCGGCGCGCTGGGCCGCAACCGGCTGATCCGCTCCGATGGCAGCGAACTGGAGCTGGGTGGATCGGTGCAGCTGGAGCTGGCGGCTGGCGATGCCCTCGTGATCGAGACCCCCGGAGGTGGTGGCTATGGCGGCAGCTGAACTCCGCCGCCAGCGCTGGGCCCTGCTGCCTCTGACGGCCCTCGCCTTGCTGCCGCTGCCAGCGCCGGCCGATGTGCTCCAGGAGGCCAGTCAGCGCTTCCAGCCGCTCTGGTCGGCGGGGGGGATGGTGGCCAGCCAGGAGGTGGAGGCCTCCCGGGTGGGGCGTGACGTGCTGCGGGCAGGAGGCAATGCCGTCGATGCGGCGGTGGCCACCTCCTTCGCCCTGGCGGTCACCCATCCCCAGGCGGGGAACCTGGGTGGCGGCGGCTTCCTCGTGCTCTGGCGGCCGGAGCGGCTCAGCCGAGGGCGGCCGCCGCAGCCCCAGGAGGTGCGGGTGGGCAAGGGCCGGGCGGTGACGATCAACTTCCGCGAGAGCGCTCCCCAGGCGGCCGGCCCCGATCTGCTGCTCGATGCCTCCGGTGCGGTGGATCGCCGCAAGGCCACCCGCAGCCTGCTCAGCAGCGGGGTGCCCGGCACGGTGGCGGGTCTGCTGCTGGCTCATCGCCACTACGGCCACCTGCCCCTGGGGCGACTGATTGCCCCCTCGATTCGTCTGGCGGAGGAGGGGGTGGTGGTGAGCAAGGCCCTGGCCGATTCCCTGGAGACTGCGGCTCCCTTGTTGCGGACCGATCCCGAATCAGCTCGGCTGTTCTTCCGCCCAGGGAGCCAGCCTTACCGGCCGGGCGAGCGTCTGCGTCAGCCCCAGCTCGGCGCCACCCTGCGGCGCATCGCCGCCCAGGGGGAGAGGGGCTTCTATCAGGGGCCGGTGGCGCAGCAGCTGGTGGCCTTGATGCGCCGCCGGGGAGGCCTGATCAATGCTGAGGATCTGAGCAGCTACCGGGCCCGCCTTCAGCCCCCCCTGGTGGGCGATTGGCGCGGCCATCCCGTGATCGCCATGCCCCCGCCCAGCTCCGGTGGGGTCACCCTGATCCAGCTGCTCAACATCCTGGAGGGCTTCGATCTGGCGTCCCTGGGGCCCAACAGCGCCGCAGTCCTGCATCCGATGGCGGAGGCGATGAACCTGGCCTACCGCGACCGCAACCGCTGGCTGGGCGACCCCCGCTTCGTGGCGATGCCTCTGGAGCGGTTACTGAGTCAGGGCTATGCCGATGAGCTGCGACGCACGATCCGGCCCGAGCGCCACCGGCCTGCGCGCGACCTCGACCCGCCGGCTGAGGGCCGCTCTGCCGAAAGCCTCAACACCACCCATCTCTCGGTGATCGATCGTGACGGCACGATGGTGTCCACCACCACCACCCTCAACTTCCCCTACGGCAACGGCGTGAGCGTGCCGGGCGCCGGCTTCCTGCTCAACAATGAGATGGACGATTTCACGGCCCTCCCGGGTGCCGCCAATGCCTTCGGTCTGGTGCAGGGGGAGGCCAATGCGATCGCGCCGCGCAAGCAACCGCTGAGCTCGATGGCGCCCACCCTGGTGCTCACCCCCGGGGGTGACCCGCTGTTGGCCACCGGCAGCCCCGGCGGCAGCCGCATCATCACCACGGTGCTGCAGGTGCTGCTCAACCGGCTCGAGCACGGCCTCAACCTGGCCTCCGCGGTGGCTGCCAGCCGGATCCACAGCCAGCACTGGCCCGACGAGCTGGCGGTGGAGGAGGGCTTCAGCCCCGACACTCTCAGATTGCTGGAGGCGAAGGGACACCGCTGGCGGCTGGCACCGGCCATGGGGGCGGCCCATTCGCTGGAGGCGCTGCCCGGCGGGGGGACCCTGGGGGCGGTCGATCCGCGGCGGGCGGAAGGGGCCCTGGCGGGCGAGTGAAACTGGGGCATCCCCGAGCCAACCGGCCGTGCCCCTGCTGTCTGCCCCTGCCCCCAGTCCCGCCCTGCTGGCTGAATTCACCGTCCAGGAGTGGATGTGGAGCGGCGGTCTGATCGAGATCAGCCTGGTGCTCGCGGCCCTGCTGGGGGCCGTCTGGCTGGTCAGTCGCCGGAGTTGAGCGGGGCCATCAGCAGGTTCACCGCCGAGAACACCAGGGCGATCCCCAGCAGGGTGCCGACGGCCCAGAGGCTGTCGCTCGGCCACTCGGCGATCAGCAGCACCCCCAGGCCGGCGGTGACGAGCCCATCCAGCAGGACCAGACCTTTGGCAGGAAGGTCGGCGGCGGCAGCGGTGGCCAGCTCCATCAGCCCTTCGACCGCCAGCAGGAGGCCCACGAACAGGGTCAGGCTCACTTCGCTGATCACCGGATCCACCAGGATCCACACACCCCCCGCCAGGTAGAGGAGGCCGCTGAGGCCGCGGAAGAGTCGGCTGCGCGGGTCGCCCGCTCCGCTCAGGCGGATCAGCTGGGAGACACCGCTGGCGATCGCCACCCCTCCGATGGCGATCGTGAGCAGGGTGGCCGAGATGAACGGCAGGGCCAGGGCCAGGACCGCCGCCGCCAGCACCAACCCTGCCGCCAGCCAGCGCAGGGGACGGGAGGCTGGGATCGACATGGGGCTGACTCGACTGAGATCAGGCTAAGGAGTCGAGCCGACCCGCTCAGAACCGCATTTCCTGACGGTGGCCACCCCCGCCCAGTGGAGCCTCCGAAGCTGGAGTGAGTGGCAGGACGGGCACGCGCCCATGCTCGAGCTTCTTCCTCCCCTCAACGATCGCAACCTCCCCTGGATCGACACGATCCACCCGATCGTCGTCCATTTCGTGATCGCGATGGCTCTGATCGCCTTCGTGTTCGATCTGATCGGCCGTCTGGCGGGCAAGCCCTCCCTCTATGAGGTGAGCTTCTGGAACCTGCTCTTCGCCACGGTGGCGATCTTCATCGCGATCATCTTCGGCCAGGTGGAAGCGGGGCTTGCCAATCCCTATGGCGCCTCCCGCGACATCCTCAACCTGCACAGCACCCTCGGCTGGGTGCTGGCCGGGGTGCTCTCGGTGCTCACCGCCTGGCGTTACGTGATCCGCAGCCGTGACCCCCTGCAGCTGCCTCTCGCTTTTCTCGGGGCGGGCAGCCTGCTCAGTGCCCTTGTGGTGGTGCAGGTGGTGCTCGGGAATCAGCTGATCTGGGTCTACGGCCTGCACACCGTCAAGGTGGTGGAGGCGATGCGCGCAGGTCTGGTGTGATGGAGCTTGGAGCCAATGATCTGCCCTACCGGCTGCCGATTCACCCCAACCTGGTGCATCTCACGATCGGCCTGTTCGTGATTGCCATCGCCTTCGATATCGCCGGGGCCCTCTTCCCCTTCGAGAAGCGCCTGTTCCGTTTCCTGGCCCTGCCGGTGACCCGCTCCGGTCTTCACGATGTGGGCTGGTACAACCTGCTGGCTTGCTGCCTGATCAGTTTCTTCACCGTGGCGGCGGGTTTCGTGGAGATGCAGCTGGCCGATCCACTCCCCGGGGTCATCAGCAGCTTCGCCATGGGCAGCACCGCCACCATGCTCTGGCATGGAGCTGTGGGTGTGGGCCTGCTGTTCGCGATCGTGCTGATGACCCTCTGGCGCGGCTTCCAGCGCTACCGCTGGCGCTGGGAGATGGGCCGCCAGGTGCAGTGGAGTTACCTGCTGGTGGGCCTGCTGGTCTTCGCGCTGATGGCCTGGCACGGCACCCTCGGTGCCCAGCTGGGGGTGGAGTTCGGCGTGCACGTCACCGCCAGTCAGCTCCTGGCTGAAGGCGCCAGTCTGCGGGAGGCCCTGCCATGACCACCACTCCGCAACGCTTCCCCCTGACCCGTGTGATCGGCCTGGTTCTCTGGCTGGGGCTGCTCATCCTGCTGAGTGTCTGGATGGGCGCCCAGGTGCCCCGCTGGCTGCCGGTGCCGGCCTCCTCGGCGGCCCCGCTGGTGGATGGCCTCTTCGGTTTCGAGACGGCCGTCGCCACCTTCGTCTTCGTGGGGGTGGTGTCGGTGATGGTCTGGGTCGTGCTCTTCAACCGGGCCGAGAAGTACGACATGAGTGATGCGGAGCCGATCGAGGGCAACACCACCCTGGAGATCATCTGGACCGTGATCCCCCTGGTGCTGGTGATGGGGATCGCCGCCTACACGATCCAGGTGAACCGCGAGATCGGCCTGATCGGCCCCATGGACCATGCCCATGCCCCGGCCACGGCAAACTCCACCGCTGCCGCTCCCCCGCCTGGCGGGGAGGTGCAGGTGATCGCCCGCCAGTGGTCGTGGGAGTTCCGCTACCCGGTGGCGGGGGTCTCCTCCACCGAGCTGCACCTCCCCCTCGGCCGGCGTCTCGGCCTCCAGCTGGAGAGCGAGGATGTGATCCACGGGTTCTACGTGCCGGCCTTTCGCCTCAAGCAGCAGGTGATCCCAGGCCGCTCGATCACCCTCTTTCTCACCCCCACCCGCGCAGGCCGCTACCGCCTGCGCGACTCGGAATACAGCGGCACCTGGTTCGCCGCCAACCAGGCCGATGTGGTGGTGGAGAGCGAGGAGGCCTACCAGGAGTGGCTGCGGCGCGCCTCCCGCCTGCCGCTCCAGCCCGGCCTCAGCGATGCCGCCCGCGAATATGCCCAGCAGCTCAGCGGCGATCGCCCCAGCGGTTACGCCACCATCACCCCGGCCCCGCCGCCGCTGGTGAATGTGCCCGGCTCCAACACCCTTCCCCACGACGGCTGATCCCATGACCTCCACCGCCGGCGTTGACTCGCGCATCCTGAGGGCCCCCCATCCGGTGCCCGGTGCTCCGGACAACTGGAAGCGCTTCTTCAGCTTCAACACCGATGCCAAGGTGATCGGCATCCAGTACATCGCCACCGCCCTGTTCTTCCTGCTGGTGGGCGGCCTGCTGGCGATGATCATGCGTGGTGAGCTGATCACACCGGAGGCGGATCTGGTCGATCGCACCGTGTACAACGGCCTCTACACGATGCACGGGACGATCATGCTCTTCCTGTTCATCTTTCCGGTGCTCAACGGGCTCAACAACCTGCTGATCCCCTGCATGATCGGCGCCCCCGACATGGCCTTCCCCAAGCTCAATGCCGCTGCCTTCTGGATGGTGCCGGTGTTCGGGGTGATCCTGATGGCCAGCTTCCTGGTGCCCGGCGGCCCGGCCTCCTCCGGCTGGTGGTCGTATCCACCGGTGAGCCTGCAGAACCCCCTCGGCCATCTGATCAACGGAGAAGCTCTCTGGATCCTGGCGGTGGCCCTTTCGGGAATCTCCTCGATCATGGGCGCGGTCAACTTCGTGACCACGATCCTGCGCATGCGCGCCCCGGGCATGACCCTCGGCCGGATGCCGATCTTCTGCTGGACGGCTCTCTCGGCCCAGACGATTCAGTTGATCGGCTTGCCCGCCCTCACCGGTGGTGCCGTGATGCTGCTGTTCGATCTGGCGGTGGGCACCTCCTTCTACCGGCCGGAGGGCGGCGGTGATCCGGTGCTCTACCAGCACTTCTTCTGGTTCTATTCCCACCCCGCCGTCTATGTGATCATCCTGCCGGTGTTCGGGGTGTTCTCCGAACTGTTCCCGGTGTATGCGCGCAAGCCCCTGTTCGGCTATCCCTTCGTGGCTGGGGCCTCCCTGGTGATCGTGGGCCTGAGCCTGATCGTCTGGGTGCACCACATGTTCCCCAGCGGCGTTCCCCAGTGGATGCGCGATGTCTTCATGGTGACCACCATGCTGATTGCGGTGCCCACCGGCATCAAGGTGTTCGCCTGGCTGGGGACCTTGTGAGGCGGAAAGTTACGTCTGAACACGGCGATGTTGTTCGCCCTCGGCGGCCTGTTCAATTTTGTTTTTGCAGGCGTCACCGGCATCATGCTGGCCACGGTGCCTGTGGATATCCACGTCAACAACACCTATTTCGTGGTGGGCCATTTCCACTACGTGATCTATGGTGCGGCCACGATGGGTGTCTATGCCGCGATCTATCACTGGTTCCCGAAATTCACCGGACATATGTATTATGAGGGGCTGGGCAAGCTTCATTTCCTGCTCACTTTTGTGGGCACCAACCTCAACTTCTTTCCGATGCATCCCCTCGGCCTGATGGGCATGCCCCGCCGGGTGTCCTCTTATGACCCGGAATTCGCTTTCTGGAATGTGATCGCCAGTCTCGGTGCCTTCCTGCTGGGGGTCTCGATCATTCCCTTCCTGCTCAACCTCGTGAGCTCCTGGGTCCGGGGACCGAAGTCTCCGGCCAATCCCTGGAATGCCATCGGCCTGGAATGGCTGCTGCCCTCCCCGCCGCCGGCTGAGAACTTCGAGGAGCACGTGCCCACCGTGATCAGCGGTCCCTACGGCTACGGCACCGGCCGGCCGCTGGTGGAGCACCAGGCCGAGATCGAGCGCACCCTTCTGCAGGCCTGAGCCATGACCATCAGCCCTCCCCTCGATGCCGCCCCGACCCCCCAGGGTCATGACGCGGCTCACGCCAATCACAGCCTCACTGGCTTCATCATCTTTCTCTGCTCCGAGAGCGTCATCTTTCTGGCGTTCTTCAGTGGCTATGCGGTGCTGAAGCTCTCGGCCCTGCAATGGCTGCCGCCAGGGGTGGAGGGGCTGGAGTGGCGCAGCCCCCTGCTCTACACGCTGGTGCTGGTCTCCAGCAGCGGCACGGTGGCCCTGGCCGAGCGCTGCCTCTCCAAGGGTCAGCTCTGGGGCTTCCGTGCTTTCTGGCTGCTCAGCATGGCGATGGGGGCGGTGTTTCTCTATGGCCAGGCGATCGAATGGCGCTCACTGGCCTTCGGCATCACCAGCGGCAGTTTCGGCAGTTGCTTCTACCTGCTCACAGGCTTTCATGGCCTGCACGTGCTCAGCGGCATCCTGCTGATGGCCCTGATGCTGCAGCGCTCCTTCCGCCCGGCCAACTACGCCGCCGGTGAGCAGGGGGTGATTGCCACCTCCCTGTTCTGGCACTTCGTGGATGTGATCTGGGTGATGCTCTTTCTTTTGCTCTACGCCTGGTCATGATCCTCGACGACCAGCACCACGATGTGATCGTGATCGGCTCCGGTGCCGCCGGAGGCACCATGGCCGGAGCCCTCGCGGCCAAGGGCCGCACGGTGCTGCTGCTGGATCGCGGCGGGGCCATGGACCTGGCCGATCAGAACGTGGCCAGCGTCGATCTGTTCCGAAAAGACCGCTATCACCCCGGCGACGACTGGTTCGGCCCCGACGGCGATCCCTTCTCCCCCCAGACCATCTACGCCCTCGGCGGGAATACCAAGATCTGGGGCGGGGTGCTCGAGCGCATGTGGCCGCGCGAGTTCGAAGGCCTGCCCCTGCAGGAGGGTGTCGCCCCCGCCTGGCCCCTCAGCTACGACGAGCTCGCCCCCTGGTACGACCGTGCCGAGGCCCTCTACCGCGTCCATGGCCGTGCCGGCACGGATCCGCAGCAGCCGCCGCGCAGCGGCCCCTATCCCCATGAGCCGCTGCCGCTGGATCCAATCTTTGAGCCGTTGCGCCAGGGGCTGCAGCGCCAGGGCAGCCATCCCTACGACCTGCCGCTGAGCTGGTCGGAGCAGCCGGAGGATCCCAGTGGCGACGCGGAACTGTTCGGGGTGCATCCGGCCCTGGAGCATCCCGGCACCCGCCTGATCAGCAACGCCCGCGTCACCCGGCTGCATGTGGATCCCAGCGGCCGCGAGGTGAAGGGGGTGCAAGCCGAGATCGATGGTCAGAGCTGGATGTTCCTCGGCGATCAGGTGGTGCTGGCCGCCGGTGCGGTGAACACCCCAGCGCTGCTGCTGCGCTCCCGCAGCACACTCCACCCCAACGGCCTGGCCAATGGCTCCAGCCAGGTGGGCCGCCACCTGATGAAACCCCAGCTCACCGCCATCCTGCAGCTGGCCCGCGAGCCCCACAGCGGCCGCTTCCCCCGCAGCCTCGGCGTCAACGATTACGTCTGGGGTGATCAGAACGTCAGTTTTCCGCTCGGGCACATCGAAACCGGTGGCGGGGTTCTGCAGGACGCCCAGTTCGCCGAGTCGCCGCCTGTGCTCTCGCTCGTGACGCGGCTGCTGCCCAACGCCGCCCTGGAGCAGCTGGCGGTCCGCTCGATCTGCTGGTGGGCGATGAGTCCGGTGCTGCCCGATCCCGAGAACCGCATCGAGCTGCGCGGGGAGCGGCTGAGCATCCAGTACTTGGCCAACAACCTCGAAGCCCACGACCGCCTCGTTTACCGCTGGCTCTCCGTGCTCAAAGCGGTCGACGCCGATCCGCTCACTCCCCAGGTGCGCCCGGCCCCCTTCTACCCCCGCGGCGAGGCACCACTGGCGGTGATCGGCCACGCCTGTGGCACCTGTCGCATGGGCAACGATCCAGCCCACTCGGTGGTCGATCGCGACGGTCGCGTCCATGGCCTGGCCAACTTGACCATCGCCGATGCCAGTGTCTTCCCCAGCTGCCCGATGGTGTCGCCCGGCCTCACCGTGATCGCCAACGCCCTCCGGATGGCGGAGCGGCTCTAGGCTTCCCCTATCAGGGGATTGGAGGATCGAACACCAATGGCCGAACGCGGATCCCCCGCCAGTCCCATCCTGGCCAGTGCCATCGCCGGGGCGGTGATCGGTGCCGCCGGTCTGGCCTGGTGGCTGCTGGCAGAGGCCGAGAGCCGCCGCCTGGCCCAGCGGCAGCGGCGCAGCCTCACCCTCTCGCGCCTGCAGGCGGGCTCCCGCGACGGCGATGACGGCGAGCGCAGGCCCCTGCTGGAGCGGGAGCTGCAGCACAAGGTGAACGAGCTGAACCGGGCGATCGAAGACGTGCGCCGTCAGCTGGAGACCCTCAGCCCCGAAGCCTGAGCCGCGGCAGCACGCCTCGGTAAGTTGCTTGCGGTGCCACAGAAGGGTTCATGCTCCGTTCCGCCGCCATCACCGCAGGCGTTCAGCGTTCTCCCAACCGCGCCATGTTGCGGGCCGTGGGCTTCGGCGACGGTGACTTCAACAAGCCGATCATCGGCATCGCCAATGGCTACAGCACGATCACGCCCTGCAACATCGGCCTGAACGATCTGGCCCGCTGCGCCGAGGAGTCTGCCCGTCTGGCTGGGGCCATGCCACAGATGTTCGGCACGATCACCGTCAGCGACGGGATCTCGATGGGCACCGAGGGGATGAAGTATTCCCTGGTGAGCCGGGAGGTGATCGCTGATTCGATCGAAACCGCCTGCAACGCCCAGAGCATGGATGGCCTGCTGGCCATCGGCGGCTGCGATAAGAACATGCCCGGCGCCATGCTGGCGATGGCGCGCATGAACATCCCGGCGATCTTCGTGTACGGCGGCACGATCAAACCCGGCCGGCTCGGCCCCTGCGACCTCACCGTGGTGAGTGCCTTCGAGGCTGTTGGTCAGTTCTCGGGCGGTCGCATCGATGAGGAGGAACTGCTGGCGATCGAGAAGAACGCCTGCCCCGGCGCCGGCAGCTGCGGCGGCATGTTCACCGCCAACACGATGAGTTCGGCGTTCGAAGCGATGGGCCTGAGCCTGCCGGGCAGCTCCACCATGACGGCCGAGGATCCGGAGAAGGCCGAGAGCGCTGCCCGCTCCGCCGAGGTGCTGGTGCGGGCCATCGAGGCGAACATCCGCCCCCGTGATCTGATCACCCGCGAGGCGATCGAGAACGCCATCAGCGTGATCATGGCGGTGGGGGGGTCCACCAATTCGGTGCTGCACCTGCTGGCGATCGCCCGCACCGCCGAGGTGCCGCTCACGATCGACGATTTCGAGACGATCCGTCAGCGGGTGCCGGTGATCTGCGATCTCAAGCCCAGCGGCCGTTTCGTGACGGTGGATCTGCACCGGGCCGGCGGCATTCCCCAGGTGATGAAGCTGCTGCTGGATGCCGGCCTGCTGCACGGCGATTGCCGCACCATCGAAGGCCTCACGCTCAAGCAGGTGCTGGCGGAGGTGCCCAGCGAGCCCCCCGCCGATCAGGACGTGATCCGGCCCCTCTCCAATCCGCTCTATGCCAAGGGTCACCTGGCGATCCTCAAGGGCAACCTGGCCGAGGAAGGGGCCGTCGCCAAGATCAGTGGCGTCAAGACCCCGGTGATCACGGGGCCGGCCCGGGTGTTCGAGAGTGAGGAGAGCGCCCTGGAGGCGATCCTCGCCGGTGAGGTCCATGCCGGTGATGTGGTGGTGGTGCGCTACGAGGGCCCGGTGGGCGGGCCCGGCATGCGTGAGATGCTCTCGCCCACGGCCGCGATCGTGGGCCAGGGCCTGGGGGAATCGGTGGCGCTGATCACCGACGGTCGCTTCAGCGGGGGCTCCTACGGCCTGGTGGTGGGCCATGTGGCCCCCGAGGCCGCCGTGGGCGGCACCATCGCCCTGGTGCAGGAGGGCGACAGCATCACCGTTGATGCCCATCAGCTGCTCATCCAGCTCAATGTGGAAACCAGCGAGCTGGAGCGGCGCCGGGCGGCCTGGGTCAGGCCCGAACCGCGCTACCGCACTGGAGTGCTGGGCAAGTACGCCCGGCTGGTGAGCAGCAGCAGCCTGGGGGCGGTCACCGATCAGGGTTGAGCAGGGCTGAGCAGGGCCCGCAGCCGCCGGGCCAGGGCCTCCAGTGCCGCACCCGCGACAGGCCGCTCGCAGCGCTGGCCACTGTCGCCATCCATCCAGACCGGGTGGTTGCCCTGCCAGAGCATGGGGTGATCCGTTTGCTCTGGCCAACTCAGCATCAGGTGCAGATCCTCTCCACTGCGGTAGATCTCCAGCTCGATGTCGTTGAGCTCCGCCCGCTCACCATCCGCCCGGCGGCACTGCAGCCTCAGGGTGCACTCCTCTTCGCCCGGCTCGGAGCTGATCACCACGGCGTGGCGGTGGGGTTTCAAGCAGAGATCAGCCGCCGCCGCCACCCGCCTGAGCAGATCGTTGGGGCCGGGCCCATCAACGGCTTCGCTCAGGCTCTCCACCTCAGGGAACGGCCCGGATCGCTTCGATACCGAGGCGCAGGGCACCGGCGCGGAAGCCGGGATTGGGCCGGCCATCGTCACCGAACTTCGAGTGCAGGATCTGCAGCCGTGTGATCCGGGAGGGATCAAAGCGCAGCAGGGGCAGCGCCATGGGCTGGGCCCGCACCGAGGCCTTCAGCTTCTCGAAGGGGATCTCCACGGTGGTTAGGCCCTCCGAACTGGTGGCGAATTCGCTCACCCAGCGCAGCCCTCCTGGGATCAGCTCCGTGAGGCCAGCCACCCCATCGGCGCAGGCCACCGCCAGCTTGTAACGCCGTCCGTCGCCGAGCAGATCGAGCTGGAGGGCCCGGTAGGCGCTCAGATCCAGGGGCGGTGAGAACAGGGGGGAGCGGCAGCTCACGAAGCCGCCACCGGTTTCGATCACCTCCGCCTCCAGCACCAGCCCCGATGGTCCGCTGCGGCAGACGCCGCTGCTGCTCCCGCCCATGATCGTGTCGTTGAGGGCCAGCCAGCCACTGAATCCATCACCGCTCACCACCAGCAGGGGTGCCACCATCAGGGCCAGCTCGATCACTCCCCCAAGCCTGCCGCAGCGGCGGCATCGGCGAGGATCAGCACCGGCTGGCGGGGGCTCACCAGCCGTGCCGGGGTGCGCTCGGGTGATTCTTCGGGATCCAGCAATCGGCGCAGGGCCTGCTGCTTGCCCGCTCCGCTCACCTGGAACAGCACCTGGCGCGCCGCGCTCAGCACCGGAGCGGTGAGGGTGACGCGGGGCAGCCCCTTGCCTTCGCTCACCGTGGCTTCTCGATCGGTCACCGCGGTGGCCGGGGTGCCGGGAAAGAGCGAGGCTGTGTGGCCGTCCTCCCCCAGACCCAGCAGCACCAGATCGAAGACCGGTGGATCCCCGGCGCAGGTCCTGGCCACCAGGGCGGCATAGGCGGCGGCGCTGGCCTCGGGGCTTTCCAGATCGGTGGGCACCGGCTGGAAATGGGCCTCGGAGCCAGGGCCCTCCGCCAGCAGGGTCTGGCGCAGCATCAGGGCGTTGCTGGAGGGGTCGTCGGCCGCCACCCAGCGTTCATCGCCCAGCAGCACATCCACCCGCTGCCAGGGCAGCCGCTCCCGCGCCAGCAGCCGGTAGGCGGCGGCGGGGGTGCCACCGCCGGCCAGAGCGATCTGGGCCCGGTCACGCTGGGCCAGGGCCAGATCGATGCAGGCGGCGATGGTCTCGGCGGTGCGCCGGGCCAGTTCGTCGCCGTCGGCGGCCACTTCGATCCGGTAGCTCGCCGGCGACTGGCTGCGCATCACAGCCACTCGGTGTGGAAACTGCCCTCGCGGTCCACCCGTTGGTAGGTGTGGGCGCCGAAGCAGTCGCGCATGGCCTGCAGCAGGTTCTGGGGCAGCCGGGCCGTGCGGTAGCTGTCGATGTAATCGAGGGTGCTGCTCAGGCAGGGCACGGGAATGCCGGCCAGGGCCGCACCGGCCACCACCTGACGCAGGCCGCTCAGTCGGGCGTTCACCTGCTCGGCGAACCAGGGGTCCACCATCAGGTTGGCCAGATCCGGATTGGTGTCGTAGGCGTTCTGGATGCGCTGCAGCAGCTTGGCGCGAATGATGCAGCCCCCCTTCCAGATCTGGGCGATCGAGGAGAGGTTGAGGTGGTACTCGTGCAGGGCGGAGGCCTCCACCATCAGGGCCATGCCCTGGGCGTAGCTGGCGATGCAGGCCAGAGTGATGGCATCACGCAGGGCCGGCATGCCCTTGGAGGGTTCCCCCAGCGACACCGCAGCGGCCGCCGCCGGAGCATCGATCACGCTGGCCGCCGCCAGACGCTCGCTGTGCAGGGAGCTCATCACCCGGGCATTGAGCGCCGCGTAGATGGTGGGCACCGGCACTCCCATCTCCAGCGCGCTGACCACGGTCCATAGACCGGTGCCCTTCTGACCGGCCACGTCGAGGATCTTCTCCACCAGATCACCGCCATCCTCGGGATCACGGGTGCGCAGGCAGACCTCGGTGATCTCCACCAGATAGGAGGAGAGCTCCTCGAGCTGGTTCCAGCCGTCGAACACCTGGGCCATCGCCAGGCCATCCATGCCGGCGCAGCGCTTCATCAGGTCGTAGGCCTCCACCAGGATCTGCTCGATCCCGTACTCGATGCCGTTGTGGACGGTCTTGACGAAATGGCCGGCACCGCCGGGGCCGATGTAGGTGACGCACGGGCCGTCGTCGACCTGGGCGGCCATCTTGCGCACCAGCCCCTCGATGGCGTCGTAGGCGGCCTTGGTGCCGCCGGGCATCATGCTCGGACCCTCCAGGGCCCCCTTGGCGCCGCCGGAGACCCCCATGCCGATGTAGCCGAAGCTCTGGCTCTCCAGCTCCTTCACCCGCCGCTCGGTGTCGGTGTAGAGGGAGTTGCCGCCGTCGATCAGCAGATCACCGTCCTCCAGCAGAGGGGAGATCTGGGCGATCATCGCGTCGATGGGTGAGCCCGCCTTGATCATCATCAGAATGCGGCGGGGTCGCTCCAGGGCTCCGACGAACTCCTCAAGGGTGTGGGCGCCGATGATGTTCAGCCCGGCAGCCCGCCCCTTGAGGAAGTCTTCGGTCTTGGCGTAAGTGCGATTGAAGACGACGCTGGAGTAACCGTTGCGTTCGGCGTTGAGGACCAGGTTCTCGCCCATCACTCCGAGGCCGATCAGGCCGAAGTGTGCTTTGCTCATGAGAAGTTGGCGTGCAGGCCGTTCGGATTCAGTGTGGCCTTGAGCCTGCCCGAACGCCGTTGGCTCGCGCCCTGTGTCAGCAAGCGCTCAGATCACGGTGCCGTCGGCGATGGTGGCGTTCTTCTCCACCACCACGATGCCGTTGCGGATGTAGAAGCCCAGTTCAGGCCGGTCGGCCTCCTCGATCCCGTCCTTGTTGACGATCGTGACGTTGCGCCCGATGCGGACGTTCTTGTCGAGGATCGCCCGGCGCACGGTTGTGCCGCGGCCCACCCCCACCGGGATGCCGCCCCGTTCGCGCAGCACGGCCCGCTCCTCGCTGGATTCGAAGAAGTCGGCTCCCATCACCAGGGTGTCCTGCAGCACCACTTCACTTTCGATGCGCGAGCGAACGCCGAGCACACAGTGGTGAATGCTGCAATCCTGCAGCAGGGAACCTTCGCCGATGATCGACTGGGTGACCTGGGCATCCAGAAGCTTGCTGGGCGGGAGGTAGCGGGGTCGGGTGTAGATCGGAAACTTCTCGTCGTAGAAGGAGAAGGCCGGCCTCGGTTGGTCGGTCAGGGCCAGGTTGGCTTCGTAGAAGGCCCCGATCGTGCCGATGTCCTCCCAGTAGTCATCGAAGAGGTAGGCCCTGAGATTGTCACCCTGACCAAGCGCGGTGGGAATGATCTCCTTGCCGAAATCGGTGGAGCCGGGGTTCTGCGCCAGCAGATCGAAAAGCGTGTCGCGGCTGAAGACATAAATGCCCATCGAGGCCAGGTAAGGCCTGCGGGTGGCCTCGGCTTCCGCCAGTCCCAGGCGGGCCGTGTCCACTTTCATGGCCTCAAGGGCTGCGCCCTTGGGCTTCTCGGAGAACTCACGAATGCGGCCATCGAGGTCGGTGCGCATCAGCCCGAAGCCTTCGGCCTGTTCGGCGTCCACCGGCAGGGCTCCCACCGTGAGGTCGGCGCCGGACTGGATGTGGTGATCCACGAAACGGCTGTAATCCATCCGGTACAGCTGATCGCCGGAGAGGATCAGGTATTGATCCACGTCCCATTCCTGGAACAGCCACTGGTATTTGCGCACGGCATCGGCGGTGCCCTCGAACCAGGTGGGGCTGTCGGGGGTCTGCTGGGCGGCCAGCACTTCCACGAACCCCTGCCCGAAGCCGGCGGAGAGGTTGTAACTCTGGGTGAGGTGCCGGTTCAGCGAGGCACTGTTGAACTGCGTGAGCACGTAGATCTTGTTGATCCCCGAGTTGATGCAGTTGCTGATCGGTATATCGATCAGGCGATACTTGCCGGCGAGTGGTACAGCCGGCTTGGCCCGCATCTTGGTGAGGGGATAGAGCCGGGTGCCGGCGCCTCCGCCGAGAATGATCGCCAGAACCCGCTTCATCACTGCCCTCCGAGACTGCTGCCATCAGCGTGGGTGCACCGTACCGGATCAGGTGCCTCCAGAAGCCCGTACGCCAGGGCTGAACACAAAAACGTGGCAAGCCGCTGTAGCCCAGGCCACATCAGCTCTCCTCGTCCTCTCCGTCGAGAGCAAAGAGCTGGTGGAGCACCTGCATCGCCTGATGGCGCTGCTGGCGGGGCTGGGGTGCCCGCAGGTTGGTGACCGGGCTATGCAGGATTTTATTTATGATGCCCTTGCTCAGGGCTTCCACCACCTTGCGCTCCCGCGCTGAGAGGTCGGGACCCATGCGGCTGAGGGCCTTCTGCAGTTCCTGCTCGCGGATCTGTTCCAGCTGCTGGCGCAGGCGGTTGAGGGTGGGGACCGCCTCCAGCCCATCCCACCATTCCAGGAACTGACGAGCCTCCTCCTGCAGCAGCCCTTCGGCCTCCACGGCGATGTCGCGGCGGGCCTCCTGGTTGCGGGTCACCACCTCCTGGAGATCGTCGACGTCGAAGGCGTCGACACCGCCGAGATGGCTCACGTCGGCGCTGATGTTGCGAGGAACACCGATGTCGATGAGCATCAGTGACGAGCGCCGGTTCAGGCCGCTGAGCCGCCCGGCGTCGATGATCGGCTCCTCGGCTCCAGTGCTGGTGAACACCAGGGAGCAGGTGCTCAGGCAGTGGTCCAGGTCGCTCAGCGGGCGGCACTGGACGGGGAATTCAGGGAAATCAGCGGCCAGGGCCTCGGCACGTTCCGCCGTGCGATTGAGCAGCACCAGGCCGCGGCAGCCCTTGGCCTGCAGGTGCTGCAGCAGCAGCCTGGCCATGCGCCCGGCCCCCACCACCGCCACCTGCTCCTGATCCAGTGGCACGAGCTCGTCGAGGCCCCGGGCCTGGCCCACTTTGAGCTGGGCCAGTTCCACGGCGGCGGAGCTGATCGAGACCGCACCGGTGCCGAGGTTGGTTTCGCTGCGTACCCGTTTGCCGGTGCTCACCGCCTGGTTGAGCAGGCGGTTGAGGATCGGTCCGATCGAGCCGTGTTCCTGGCCCAGCCGCACCATCTTCTTCACCTGGGAGAGGATCTGACCCTCCCCCAGCACGAGGCTGTCGAGGCCGGCGGCCACCCGCAACAGATGGGCCACCGCTTCCTCGTGGTGGTAGGTGAACAGATGGGGCGTGAGCTCCCCGAAGTCGAGCCCGGAGTGCTGGCTCAGGAAGCTGCCCACGGCATGGATGCCCTGCTCGGGGCTGCGCAGCAGGGTATAGATCTCGAGCCGGTTGCAGGTGCTGAGGATGGAGGCCTCCAGAACCTGCGAGTCCCCGCGCAGGTTCTGGAGGGATTCCTCCATGGTCTGCTCGGGGATGCTCAGTCGCTCCCGGATCTCCACCGGAGCCGTGCGGTGGCTGAGGCCGACGACGGCGATGTGCATGGGAGGCGGCTCAGCGCAGGGCGACGCTCTGGGCGCCGGGCTTGATGTGCACCGTATCGGTGAAGCGGGCCGAGGAGTCGAGCGAGCTGATGATCAGGCTGCTGGTGCGGGTGCAGTCGCGCTCGAACACCACCCCTTTGAACAGCAGGCCGGGGGTGATGCCACTGCCGGCAAACACAACGTTCTCACCGGAAGCCAGCTCTTCGGCCTCATAGACCTTGTCGATGTCGGTGATGCCCATCGAGTTGAGCCGCTCGATGTTGCCTTCCTTGGTGTAGTCGGCCCACTCGCTGGTCTGGGCAATGGCGGGGTCATACACCAGCTGGCCCTGGAAATGGGCGCCGAGGCAGCGCAGGGCAGCAGCGGAGATCACGCCTTCTGGTGCGGCGCCGATGCCCATCAGGCAGTGGGTGCCGGTGCCGGCGAAACCGCAGGCAATCGCGGCTTGAACGTCACCGTCGCTGATCGGCTTCACCCGGGCGCCGGTGGCGCGGATCTCCGCGATCAGGTCCTTGTGGCGGGCGCGGTCCATCACCACGATCGTCAGATCGCTGGCGGGCATGCCCAGGCATTCGCTCAGGATGGCGATGTTCTCGGTGGCGCTCTTGCGGATGTCCACCTTGCCCTTGGCGGCCGGGGGTGCAGCCAGCTTCTTCATGTAGAAGTCGGGGGCGTTGAACAGTCCGCCGCGGTCGGAGGCGGCCAGCACCGCCATCGAGCCGTCCTGGGCGTTGGCGCAGAGATTGGTGCCCTCGCAGGGATCCACGGCGAAATCGACGCCGGGGCCAGTGCCGCTGCCCACTTCCTCACCGATGTAGAGCATGGGGGCCTCATCCCGCTCGCCCTCGCCGATCACGATCCGGCCCTGCATGGCGATGGAGCCCATGCGGGTGCGCATCGCTTCAACGGCGGCGGCATCGGCCTCATCTTTCTTGCCGAGCCCGGTGAGGTGGGCGGAGGCGATGGCGGCCTGCTCGACGACTTCGAGCAGTTCCTGAATGAGGGTGCGATCCACGACGGTCCGGCAGGGGGGAGAGAAGGCGTCAGCAGAAAGACAGGCAGACCAGCTGCAGCAAGGTCTTTCCGACAAGAAGCGGGCGTCACTGTATCAGCGCCGCGTGGGAGGCCCCACCCCACGTTCCTACAATCACCAGGCTCCCTTCGCCCCCGGTGGCCCCAACCATGAGCACGAAGCCTCTGGTGATCGCCCCGTCGATCCTTTCCGCTGATTTTGCCCGCCTCGGTGACGAGGTGAGGGCCGTAGACGAGGCTGGAGCCGACTGGATCCATGTCGACGTGATGGACGGCCGTTTCGTTCCCAACATCACCATCGGCCCGCTGATCGTCGAGGCCCTGCGCCCCGTCACCAGCAAGCCCCTCGATGTCCACCTGATGATCGTGGAGCCGGAGCGCTATGTGGGCGATTTCGCCAAGGCAGGCGCCGACCACATTTACGTGCAGGTGGAAGCCTGCCCGCACCTGCACCGCAACCTGGGCCAGATCAAGGACCTCGGCAAGAAAGCTGGCGCCGTGCTGAACCCCGGCACTCCCCTGGAAACCCTCGAGTACTGCCTCGAGCTCTGCGATCTGGTGCTGATCATGAGCGTCAACCCCGGATTCGGGGGCCAGAGCTTCATCCCCTCGGCTGTGGAGAAGGTCCGTCGCCTGCGCCGGATGTGCGACGAACGTGGACTGGATCCCTGGATCGAAGTGGATGGGGGCCTCAAGGCCAACAACACCTGGCAGGTGGTGGAAGCCGGCGCCAACGCGATCGTGGCTGGTTCGGCCGTGTTCAACGCCCCCGACTACCGCGCGGCGATCGAGGGAATCCGCCACAGCCGCAGACCTGCGGCCGTGCTGGCCTGAGCAACGGGGGGACCGAACAACGGGGGGACCGGGCCTTTGGCTTTGGCCCGGCTTCCCCGTCAGGCGCCCAGGAACCAGCCGTAGCTGTGCAGGCCGATGCCCAGCAGGTTCACGCCGATGTAACAGACGACGATGACCACCAGACCCGCCGCTGCCACCAGGGCGGGACGGCGGCCCTGCCAGCCCCGACTCAGCCGGCTGTGCAGATAGGCGGCGTAGACCAGCCAGCAGATCAGAGCCCATGTTTCCTTGGGGTCCCAGCTCCACCAGCTGCCCCAGGCTTCATTCGCCCACACGGCTCCACTCACCAGGCCCACCGAGAGCAGCAGGAAGCCCACGGTGATCGTGCGGTAGCTGAGGCTGTCGAGTTGCTCGCTCACCCCGATCGACACGCTGCTCAGGCGCAGCTCGCCCGCTTCACCGGCCAGCTTGGCCTGGCGATAGCCGCCGCTGCCGATGGAGCTGCTGCGCAGTTGCAGGTCCTGGCCGCGATCGGTGAAGAGCACGGCCACCGAGAGCAGTGATCCCACCAGGAGAGCGGCGTAGCTCACCATGATCACGCTCACGTGCATCACCAGCCAGCTGGAGCGCAGAGCCGGCACCAGGGGTGAGGCTTCCTGCAGCCGATCGGGCAGGGCGAAGCTGGCGAAGGCCAGGCAGCCCAGGCCCATGGGTGTTGCCGCGGCCGGCACCAGTGGACTGGGCCAGGAGCGCTCCACCAGCAGCTGGGTGAGGGTGCAGGCCCAGGCCAGGAAGCAGAGGGATTCGTAGAGGTTGCTGATCGGGAAGTGGCCGGAGTCCCACCAGCGCAGAGTGAGCTGGGCCGTGAGGCTCAGATTGGCGGCCGCAACCAATAAGCGGACTGCGCTGCTGGAGCGGCCGCCGCTGAGGCCCCAGAAGGCCAGGGGCAGGGCCAGCAGCAGCAGGGCGAAGGCCAGCAGGCCGAGGGAGAGAACCGGTTCGTTCACTGCAGCGCGCTCAAGGCGGGGCGGATCTGCAAGCCAGTCTGCCTGCAGGCCTGGCTGGACGGGGACCGGTTCAGCGGCTGGCCTGGCGCAACAGCAGCAGGCCCAGCAGCAGGCCGATCAGCACCGGGGACCAGGCCGCCAGCACGGGGCCGAGTGTGCCCTTCACCCCCAGGGAGCTGAAGATGAACGACATCAGGTAATAGGAGAAGATCAGCAGCACGCTGATGCCGAACCCCTGGCTGCGGCTCGTGCGGGCATTGGGCCTGACCCCGAGGCTGCTGCCGATCAGGCCGAACACCAGGCAGATGGCCGGAAAGGCGAACTTCTCCTGGATGCGCACCCTCAAGCGCCGGGCTTCCTTCTGATCGCCCGCTTCCCTCAGCAGAGTTTCAGCCCGCAGGGCTTCTGACACCGACATGCTGGCCGCATCCTTGGGCAGGGCCGCCAGCTTGAGGGGTCCCTGGTCGAGCGGGTAGAGATAGCGATCGAACTTGGCTGAGGTGGTGGTTTCGCTGTCGCCCACCAGCACAATCTGCCCGTCGCGGAATTCCCACATCCCCGCTTCATCGTTCCAGGTGCCCGTTTTGGCCTTGAGGATCTGGGTTCCGCTGGGGCGGCTGAAATCAAGGACCGTGACTTCCTCCATCTCTCCATCCTTGAACTGCCGGGAGTAAAAGAGTTGGGAGAGGTAGCGCTCGCTGCCACTCTCATCAAGCTTGCTGGGGCGACGGCTGAAGCGCGAATAGATGATGTTGCTGCCCTTCTCCGCCGCGATCGCCTTGCCAAGGGCCTGATTCAAGGTGTTGGTCGCCTCCAGATTGGCGCTGGGAACGATCAGGTCGTTGAACACGAAGGTGAGCAGGCTCATCAGCACCGCCACGATCAGGGCCGGCAACACCATGCGCCAGGTGCTGACCCCGACGCTGCGCAGGGCAATCAGTTCACTGTTGCTCGAGAGGGTGCTGTAGGCCAGCAGGGTGGCCATCAAGGTGGCCATCGGAAACGAGAGCACCAGGAAGCCGGGCATCCGCAGTCCAAGCACCTGCAGGGCCGTGAGCAGCGGCAGACCCGATTCGGCTACACGCCGCACCAGCTCGAATACCACCCCCACCGAGAGCGACACTGCCGTGAAGGCCGCGACACCGAACAGCAGCGGACCCATCAGCTCGTTGGTGAGCCAGCGATCCATCAGGGGTAACCGCTGCCAGGAGAGCATGAACGGCTTCAGCACCCGCTGAACCACCGGTGTGGTCTGTGGCTTGGTGGATGCGCTCACAATTGGAATCCCTCGCCCAGATAGTGACGCCGCACCAGGGGGTTGCTGGCCACATCCGAGGAGGGGCCCGAGGCAAGAATGCTCCCCTCGGTGAGGATGTAGGCACGGTCGGTGATGGCCAGCGTCTCGCGCACGTTGTGGTCGGTGATCAGCAGGCCCATGCCCCGCTGGCGCAGATTGCCGATCAATGCCTGCAGATCGGCAACCGCCAGGGGATCGACGCCCGCGAAGGGTTCATCCAGCAGCAGATAACGCGGTCCCTCGCGGCCCACGGCCAGGGCCCGAGCCACCTCACAGCGCCGGCGCTCACCACCTGAGAGCTGGAAGCCTCGGCGGTGCTGGAACCTGCTGAGATGAAATTCCTCGATCAACTCCTCCAACCTCTGGCGCCGCACCCGCACCGGGGTTCCGCTCTGTTGCAGGGCCAGCTGCAGGTTCTCGCGGGCCGTGAGCTGGCGAAACACACTGGCTTCCTGGGGCAGGTAGCCGATGCCCAGACGCGCCCGTTTGGGCATCGGCAGGCCTTCGACCCGGCGTCCATCCAGCAGCACCTGACCCTTGTCGGGCCTGAGCTGACCCGTCACCAGGTTGAAGGTGGTGGTCTTGCCCGCTCCGTTGGGTCCCAGCAGGCCCACCACTTCTCCGGGTTCCAGCTCCAGGCTCACCTCCTTGACCAGGGGACGGCCGCCCAGGCTCAGGGTGACGCTCTCCAGGGAGAGGCTCATCGAAGCGGCGGGGTGAGGGGCTGAGGTTGCGCTCCCGGCGGCTGAACCTGGGGTGTGGTCTGAATCAGGAGTTTGCTGAACACCTGCTGGCCTTCCAGGGGCTGGGCCAGGGCCCGTTCCCGCTCCACCAGGTAAGTGACCCGGTCGGCCCGCAGCAGGTTGCCATCGTCCTGGACCACATCCACATCGCCGCTGAGAATGATCATCCCCTCCCGGGTGAAGTACTGGGCCTGTCGGGAGGTGGCCACCACCCGGCGGTCGGGATAAACGATCCGGACGTTGCCCGTGGCGGTGATGATCCCGGTGACGTTGTCGGCCTGCTGGCGGTCGGATTCGATCGTGACCTGGCCGGTGGGTGCAGGGGCTGGCACTGCCGGCACTTGGTCCAAAGCGGGGCCGACCTGTTCACCGGGCTGGATCGGCTGGGCACGGCTGCTCTCCGCTGAAGCCAGCATCAGGAGCATGGCTGCCAGGGCCGGCATCACATGACGTCGCCTTGGCCACCGGAGCGGTTCGGACATCTCGACGGGGCTCACCTGCTGGGCAGTGCTCACATCTCAGCGGCAATGGTGGGTGTTGAACCAATCTGAGTTGGCAATCTACGGGCCGATGTCGGGAGCTCAGCGGCAGGGCGGACGCTCAGGCCTGCGGCCGCAGGCTGGGCAGGGGCAGTCCTGATGGATCGCCGCCAGCTTGCAGACAGCGCAAACGGGCGGTGCTGACCTGGCGCAGATGGTCGAGGTCGAGGCCGAGCGCCTCAGGACCGCTGTTGGCCAGACGGCCCACCCCTTCACCCAGCAGCACGGTGGCGCCGCGCTCGTTGCCTCGCTCCAGATGGAGGTGGGCCACGGCGATCTGCAGCATCCCCTGGAGCACGGGTCGGTCCGGGCCCAGGGTTTCATGCCAAAGCTCCTCGAGCCCGTCGTGGCAGGCGTACCACTGACCGGCATTGAAGAGGACGACCGCCTGCCGGAAGCGGGGGTCGTCCTCGAGGGCCTCGCTCAACGCTTGGCGGGCTTCTTCGCCGGCAGCTTGCGCAACCGGATCGATTCAGGGGTCACCTCCAGCATCTCGTCGGGGCCGATGTATTCCAGTGCCCGCTCCAGGGTCATCTGGATCGGCGACTGCAGGGTGTCGAGCACCTCAGCACCGGCCGAGCGGATGTTGGTGACCTGTTTGGCCTTGCAGACGTTGAGCTCAAGGTCGGGCGGTCGGTTGTGCTCGCCGACGATCATGCCCTTGTACACCTTGGTGCCCGGTGTGATGAAGAACTGGCCCCGATCTTCGGCACCCTTCAGGGCATAGAAGGTGGCGGTGCCTTCCTCGTAGGCAATCAAAACGCCATTGCGGCGCGCATCGAAATCGCCCTGCATCGGGCGGTACTCGAAGAAGGAATGGCTCATGATCCCCTCACCCCGGGTGGCCCGCACGAACTCTCCGCGGAAGCCGATCAGGCCCCGAGCCGGAACGACGAACTCCAGCTGGGTGCGTCCATCACTGCCGGTTTCCATGTTCTGCATCTCGCCCTTGCGCATCCCCAGCTTCTCGATGCAGCTGCCGACGGCATCTTCGGGGACATCCATCACCAGGGTTTCCACCGGTTCGCAGGGGGTGCCATCGATGGTGCGGAAGATCACCTGGGGCTGCGACACCTGGAATTCGAAGCCTTCCCGGCGCATCGTCTCGATCAGGATGCCGAGGTGGAGTTCACCACGGCCGCTGACGGCGAAGCGATCCGGGGAATCGGTGTCCTCGACCCGCAGGGCCACGTTGGTGAGCAGCTCCTTCTGCAGGCGGTCACGCAGCTGGCGGCTGGTGACGAACTTGCCCTCCTTGCCGGCAAAGGGGGAATCATTGACCACGAAGGTCATCTGCAGGGTGGGTTCATCCACCCGGATCAGCGGCAGCGCTTCGGGGTGATCAGGGCAGGCGATGGTCTCGCCGATGTTCACCTCATCGAAACCGGCCACGGCCACCAGATCTCCGGCGCGGGCCTCGGCGATCTCCACCCGGGCCAGTCCTTCGAAGCCCAGCAGCTTGCTGATGCGGCTGCGCTTGATGCTGCCGTCGTCGCGAATGAGTGCGGCCGGCTGCCCCGCCTTGATCGTGCCGTTGTGCACCCGGCCGATCATGATCCGTCCGAGAAAATCGGAGTAATCGAGCGTGGTGACCTGCAGCTGCAGGGGTTTGGTGGGATCTCCCACCGGAGGTGGGACGTGGCGCAGGATGGCGTCGAAGAGCGGCTTCATGGTGTCGCTCTCGGTGGCCATGTCGGGCTTGGCGTAACCGCCCATGCCGCTGCCGAAGAGGTAGGGGAAGTCGCACTGGTCGTCGTCGGCGCCCAGTTCAAGGAAGAGATCGAGGACCTTGTCGACGGCCTGCTCGGGGTCCACCCGGGCCCGGTCGATCTTGTTGACGAACACGATCGGCCGCAATCCCTGCTCCAGAGCCTTCTTGAGCACGAAGCGCGTCTGGGGCATCGGCCCCTCGTTGGCGTCGACGATCAGCAGCGCCCCATCGACCATGCCCAGCACCCGCTCCACTTCACCGCCGAAATCGGCGTGGCCTGGGGTGTCGACGATGTTGATGCGGGTGCCGGCGTAGGTGACCGCCGTGTTCTTGGAGAGAATCGTGATGCCGCGCTCGCGCTCCAGGTCGTTGGAGTCCATGACGCAGGTGGGCACGGCCTCCCCTTCGCGAAAGATGCCCGATTGCTGAAGCAGGGCATCCACCAGGGTGGTCTTGCCGTGGTCCACGTGGGCAATGATCGCGATGTTGCGGATCGGTGCGCTCTGATTGGCGCTCATACGGGATCTCTCGCTTAATCTTGTCGGCAGCAACCGAAACGGTTGCAACAATCCATCACCTTATCCCAGGACCACCTGGAAGCCTCAGGTTCCATCAGTTAAGGGAAGCCCTCGACAAGAGCCGTCCGAGCTGAATGGGGACATTCAGGCCTGAGATCTCGACCCTCCTGCTCCATGGCTCAGTTCACGGGCCAGATCACCGCCCCAGTTGCCTTGCCGTCTCGAACAGGCGCAGGGCCTCCAGAGATCCCTCGTAGCGCCAGTGCCAGGGCTCATAGCTCACCCCCTGGCTGTTGCCCCTGGGAAAGGACAGCTGGTAGTGGAAGCGATTGGCATTGGCCTCGAGCCAGCGGAAGGCGGCGGTGCGGTCGAAGCCTTCACTCAGGTGGCTCTGGGGGTTGGTGCCGTCGCCCAGATCGACCGCATAGCCGGTGCTGTGCTCTGAAAACCCCGGTGGCGCGCTCACCTGGGCCCGCTCCTGGGCGCTCTGGTTCCGCTCGGCCTTGACATCGAAGAAGATGGCCTTCTGAAGCTCGATCGAGCGAAAGGCGCTGAGCAGCCGCAGGTCGACGCCATCGGCGCTGGCGGCTCGCTGCATGGCCAGCAGGGCATCGGCGGCCTCAGGCCGCAGTTTCAGGCCAGGGGCCACCGCCTCCAGGCTGCTGGCGGCCGCTTCGGGGTAGGGGAAGTGACCCAGCAGGCGGCCATCGAGGGTCTGGCGCGCCTCAAGGCCAGGCACAGGCGGGGGCGCCAGCCAGAGCCGCAAGGGCTGAAGGAAGAGCAGCACCCCGCCGGCCGTCAGTGCCAGCAGGACGGCGGTCGTGGTGGCCACCGGCTTGAGCAGGCCCCTTCGGCCACGGCCCTCGGGCAGGGAGCGGCGCGCCACCGGCAGGTCCTCGCGCTGTTCGCTGCGCTTCAGGCGCGGCGGCCTTCGCGGTGGCACGCAACCTCGTAACAAACTTCGTCACAATCGTAGATGTCAGCCCTGGCCTGATCAACATCGAGCTGGGCGTGGGTGTTAGCTTCGCGCCCAAGGATCATTCCAGCGGAGCAGGTTTCAAGATGTTGCGAGTCGCAGTGGTGGGTGGCGGCCCGAGCGGTTCCTGCGTAGCCGAAGTGCTAGCGAAAGCAGGAATCGAAACCTGGCTCTTCGAACGCAAGCTTGACAATGCCAAGCCTTGTGGTGGTGCCATTCCACTTTGCATGGTCGAAGAATTCGATCTTCCCGAGTCGATCATCGATCGCAAGGTTCGCAACATGCGCATGATCTCCCCCTCCAATCGTGAGGTGGATATCCATCTTGAAAACGAAAACGAATACATTGGTATGTGCCGCCGGGAGATCCTTGATGGATTCCTGCGCAACCGTGCCGCTGAGCTCGGGGCCCATCTGATCAATGGTCTGGTTCAGTCGATCGACACCGGTTCCGCCCGCCAGGGTCCCTACACCCTCCACTACGCCGACTACTCCGGCGGTGGCCCCACCGGCGAGATCAAGAGCCTCGAAGTGGATCTGATCGTGGGTGCCGATGGCGCCAACAGTCGCGTGGCCAAGGCCATGGACGCCGGTGACTACAACGTCGCCATCGCCTTCCAGGAGCGCATCCGCCTGCCCAAGGAGGAGATGAGCTACTACGAGGATCTCGCCGAGATGTATGTCGGCACTGACGTCTCCCCCGATTTCTATGCCTGGGTCTTCCCCAAGTACGACCACGTGGCCGTGGGGACCGGAACGATGCAGAAGAACCAGGCGCTGATCAAGAGCCTGCAGAAGGGCATCCGTAAGCGGGCCAGTGCCCGGCTTCTGCGCGGTGAGGTGATCAAGGTGGAAGCTCACCCGATTCCCGAACATCCAAGGCCCCGTCGTGTCGTGGGCCGCATGGCCCTGGTGGGGGATGCCGCTGGCTACGTCACCAAGAGTTCAGGAGAAGGGATCTACTTCGCTGCCAAGAGCGGCCGCATGTGCGCCGAACAGATCGTTGCCGCCAGTGCTTCCGGAGCCAAGATCCCCACGGAAGCGGATCTCAAGGTCTACATCCGCAAGTGGGACAAGCAGTACGGCGCCACCTACAAGGTGCTGGAAATCCTCCAGAACATTTTCTATCGCAACGATGCGGCCCGCGAAGCCTTTGTCGAGATGTGCGACGACAAGGACGTGCAGCGTCTCACCTTCGACAGCTATCTCTACAAGCGGGTGGTGATGATGAATCCCTGGCAGCAGATCAAGCTCACCCTGCTCACCCTCGGTGCCGTGCTGCGCGGCAATGCCCTGGCTCCACAGTCGTACAAACCTGTGCCCAGCGTGGTCCGCAGCCCCGAGGAAATGGAAGCCTGGCTGGCCACCCTGGCCCAGGAATCAGAGCAGCAGCAGGGCGTGGGCAAAGCCAGGCGAGAACCTCTGGCCCAACCCGTGGTGGCCAACCCTCAGGTGAGCGAGGAGCGTGAACCCGCGCTGGCCGCCAAGGGCTGAGGTAAGGGGAGAGGCTGGTGCTTCCAGCCTCAACCGCTGAGCTTGCTGAAGTCGGCCAGAACACTGGCCTGATTGCGCAACACCGCCAGCAGGTTCAGTCGGTTGCGGCGCACGGCCGGGTCGTCGCACATCACCATCACACTGCTGGCGCCATCGAAGAAGGCGGAGAGGGCTTCGGCTCCCTCTGCCAACTTGCTGGCCAGCTGGCGGTAACGGATCTCGCCGTCGGGTAGCGAGAGGATCGGATCCAGCTCCTGCAGCACCTGCAACATGCCGGCTTCGCTGGGGGAGCTGAACAGGGCCGGATCCACCACAGCCGTAGGGCTGAGCACGTCGACCGGCAGGTCTCCCTTGACCGCCAGCCGTGCCGCCCTCTGCACCACGGCCTGCACCGGAGCCAGCTGGCCGTCAACGCGGAGCTGGGCCAGCAGGGCCACCCGCTTTCGCCCGTCGATCGGATCGCCCAGCAGCCGCTCGGCCGGCACCCCATCACCGGCCACGGCCTGGACCAGGTCGGCATCGAAGCCTTCCTCATCGAGCAGGGAGACCATCCGCAGGCGCAGAGCTTCCACCAGCTCGCCGGCGAGTGAGGGGGCATCGAGCTGCAGGTCTGGCAACAGCTGGGCCCAGTGGGCGCTGGCCTGCTTCAGCAGGTTGATCAGATTCAGAGACCAGCCCCGTTCCCAGAGGATCTGCAGCACGCCGTTGCCCGCCCGGCGCAGGGCATAGGGATCGGAGGAGCCACTCGGCCGCTCTCCTTTGGCGTAGATGCTCAGCAGCAGCTCCAGCCTCTCGGCCAGGGCCACCACAGCGCCGGCGTCGGAGCTTGGCGGCAGATCCCCGGCTCCCCGCGGCAGATAGTGCTCCAGCACCGCCAGGGCCACGGCCCTGGATTCCCCCTCCGCCAGGGCGTACTTGGCCCCCATCACTCCTTGCAGTTCTGGGAATTCACCCACCATCTGACTGACCAGATCGTGCTTGCACAGGTGCGCGGCCCGCAGGGCAGCCTCCTGGTGGTCCCGTGTCAGGGAGAGGTGCTGCAGCAGCAGTTCGCTCAGCCAGAGCAGGCGATCACTGCGATCGAGCAGGCTGCCTAGCCCTTCGGCGAAGGTGACGCTGGCGAGGCGCTCCCGCCGCTGCTCGCAGCTGATCGCACGGTCGGCCTGGAGAAAGAACTCCGCATCAGCCAGGCGGGCCTTGAGCACCCGCTCATTGCCCCGCCGCACCGTGGCGGCCGCCGCCGGCAGACCGTTGCCGATGCAGAGGAAGCGGGGCAGCAGGCTGGCCTGGGCCGAGAGGGCGAGAGGATCTTCCGCCGCGTCCAGGCGGCGCAGGGGCACGTAGCGCTGGTGGCTGCGCATCACCGTGCTCAGGACCTCCGGCGGCAGGTTGAGGAAACGCGGCTCCACCGATCCCTCGATCAGGCTGGGGCTCTCCACCAGATCCACCAGTTCCTCGAAGAGCTCCTCGGGGAGATCGGGCCTTGCCTGGGCGGCGCTGGCGGCCGCGAGCACCTGCTGGCGGATCCAGTCGGCCCGCTGCTGCCGTTCCACCAGCACACCGGCTTCAGCCAGCAGTTCGCTGTGGAGGCCCGCGTCAGGAATGGTGAGGGTTTGCTCCGACAAGCGGTGGCCCCGGCTGATCCGGCCGCTGCTGATCAGTGGATCACTGCCCTCCAGCACCACGGGGATCACCTGCTGATCGAGTAAGGCCACCAGCCAGCGGACCGGGCGGCTGAAGCGCAGCTCTCCCTCGCCCCAGCGCATGAAGCGCCTCCCCTGCAGGCCGGCGATCCAGGCCGGGATGCATTCCGCCAGCACCTCTTTGCTTGGTCGGCCTGGCTGCAGGAGGCGAGCAAAGACGAACGGACCCTTGGGAGTGTCCCGCAGCTCCAGGCTGGCTGGATCGACGCCGCAGCGGTTGGCGAAACCGATGGCGGCCGGGCCCGGTTGGCCATCCACAAAGGCCTGGCCCCCCGGGGGGCCCTTGCGTTCCTCGGCCAGATCGTCCTGGCTCAGGGGCAGATCGGCGACGCGCACCACCAGGCGCCGCGGCGTGCTGGTGGCCTCCACCAGGCCATGGGGCAGCCGCTGGGCGGCCAGGTCATGTCGCACCTGCTGCTCCAGCTGAGGCAGGGCCAGGCGCGCGAAATCGGCCGGCAGTTCTTCGGTTCCGATTTCCAGCAGGAACGTGGCCACTCGTACAGCTCAGCAGCCTGTGACTGTATTGAAAGCCCGTCAGCCTCACCCTGCTTCGCTACCTTCGAGGGACGCTGATGCCTTTGTTGTGACTCTCACCCCCGAACGTCATCTCAAGTCGTCGGGGCCCGGCCACACCAAGGTTGAAACCGAGGCTGTGGATGCAGCCTCTCGATCCTCTCCGGCCACCAACGGCAATGCCGCTGACGAGTCCGCCGCCGCCATCAAGCCTCCAAGCAAGTTCGAGCGCCTGAAGGCCGCCAGCGACTACCTCAAGGAGCCCCTGGCCACCGAACTGGAGAACGACAAACCCTTCTTCACCGATGGGGCCGTTCAGATCCTCAAGTTCCATGGCAGCTACCAGCAGGACAACCGCGACAATCGCCAGAAGGGCCAGGAGAAGGACTGGCAGATGATGCTGCGCCTGCGCAGCCCGGCTGGCCGCATTCCGGTGCCCCTGTATCTGGCGATGGATGATCTCGCTGATCGCCTCGGCAACGGCACCCTGCGGCTCACCACCCGCCAGGCCTTCCAGATGCATGGCATCGCCAAGGCCGACATCCGTGAGGTGATCGGCACGATCGTGCGCTCGATGGGCTCAACCCTCGCTGCTTGCGGTGACATCAACCGCAACGTGATGGCTCCGGCCGCACCCTTTGAAAAGGGGGGGTATCCCGCCGCCAGGCGTCTGGCCGATGAGATTGCCGACCTGCTCTCCCCGCTGGCGGCCGAGGGGTCGTATCTGGATCTCTGGGTGGATGGCGACCACAGCTACCGCTTCAAGCCCGCAGCGGCCGTGAAGCGCGTCCGTCAGCGGCAGTTGCAGGGGGCTGGATTCAGCGGCGACCCCAACGAACCGCTCTACGGAGGCACCTACCTCCCCCGCAAGTTCAAGGTGGCCGTCACCGTGCCGGGAGATAACTCGGTGGATCTGCTCACCCAGGACATCGGTCTGGTGGCCTTCACCGACCCCTCCGGACGTCTGCGCGGCTGCAACGTCTACGTGGGCGGCGGCATGGGCCGCACCCACAACAAGGAGGAAACCTTCGCCCGCACCGCCGATCCCCTCGGCTACGTGGCGGCTGAGCATGTGCTCGATCTGGTGCAGGCCATCGTGGCCCTCCAGCGCGACCACGGCGACCGGGAGCAGCGGCGCCATGCGCGCATGAAGTATCTGATCCACGACCGCGGGGTCGACTGGTTCCGCCAGGAGCTCGGCCGTTACCTTGACGCGCCGATCAAGCCCCTGCGGAGGGAACCGAAGCCTCGCCTGGACGACTACCTGGGTTGGCACCGCCAGAACCGAGGGCTCTGGTTCGTGGGGTTGCCCCTGGTCTGCGGCCGGCTGGAGGGTGAGCGCAAGCGCGGGCTGCGGCGCCTGGTCGAGACCTACCAGCTGGAGGTGCGGCTCACCCCCAACCAGGATCTGCTGCTCTGCTCGATCGGCACCTCCCAGCGCAACAGCGTGAAGGAGGCCCTGGCCGCCCTGGGCTTCGAGGCGCCGGAAGCGCCGTCTTTGCTGTCGCGCCATGCCATCGCCTGTCCGGCGTTGCCCACCTGCGGCCTGGCGATCACCGAATCGGAGCGGATCCTGCCGGCGGTGCTCGAGCGCCTGGAGGCTCTGCTGCAGCGGCTCGGTATCGAACGGCCGCTGCTGCTGCGCATGACGGGCTGCCCGAACGGTTGCGCCAGGCCCTACATGGCCGAAGTGGGCCTGGTGGGCAGCGGCGTGGAGCAGTACCAGCTCTGGCTGGGCGGCACCCCCAACCTCACCCAGCTGGCGGCTCCCTACCTGGAGCGCATGCCCCTCGCCGACCTGGAGGCCACCCTGGAGCCGCTGCTGGTGCTCTGGAAGAGCACGGGCGGTCGTCAGAGTTTCGGCCAGTTCATCTCCGGCCTCGGCGCCGAGAGGATTCAGGGGCTGCTCCCTGCCGAGAGCTGATGATGGCTCCCCTGCAGAGCGGCTCTGCTCCCCTGCTGCTGAGTGCAGCCAGCCTGGTCCTGGGGGTGATCAGCCCCTGGTGCCCACCGCTCGAGGCCCGCACGATGCCACCACCGCCGAAAACGCCCGTCACGATCTATCAACCTGACGGTGACACCTGCCGGGCCGACCACCTGCTCAAGGCGTACCAGAGCCAGCTGCTGCAATTTGCCGATCAGCCCCCTCAGGTGCTGCAGCGGCTTCGTCAGATGCAGCTGGAGCTGGGAGAGGCCAGCCTCAAGCGCTGCGCCAACGAGAACCGGATCAGCCGGGAGGAAGCTGACCGCATCTGGCGGGAGCTGCAGCGTCAGCCCCTGCCGGGATCCCAGCCGCCATAGATCGCGGCCGTCGCTCCCTGCCGCCAGGCCCAGAGCTGATCGCCGTGGCTGAAGTGCCACCACTCGTTGGGGTGCTGGGCAAATCCGGCAGCCGCCATCACCTCACGCAGCAGACTGCGGCGCCCGTGCCACTCGAGCTCGAGTACCCCTGCCCCTCCGCTCCCACTCTGCAGGCGTTGTTCTCGCTTCGAAGGGTCGTAGTGATCAGGCTCCGAGACAGCTCCGATCGCATCGATCTCCCCGCCCAGATCGAGCGGTTCGCCGCCTGAGGTGGCCAGGGTGAGATCCACAGCACCGCCGGTGCTGTGGGGGGGTGGTGTCGCTGGATCCAGGCTTGGGGGGGCCCAGAAACGGCCCACGTCCGCGGTCACGGCCTCCAGCTCGGGCCCGCTCTGGCGAGGGTCCAACCCCAGCCGGCGGCATTCGCTCGCGATGGTGTGCTCCACCATGAACTGCTGCACCCGTACGGGCCTCCAGCCGTCGAAGATCGCCAGGCGCCAGTCGCTGCGTTGACGCTGCAGCTCGCCCTGGGCCACCAGCAGGCGTTCCACCACGCCGTTGCGCAGCTGGAAGGGGCTGCAGCCGTCGCCGTAGGGCGCTCCCAGCGACGCGTAGGGGTGGGGCTCAAGTCGCAGAATCTCCCTGGGCAGGGGAATCAGCGGTTCGGCCGTGTCCTGGATCGGAATCGGGCTCCAGGGCCTGAGCAGGCTGGGGCTCACACTCGGGGATGGCGGGGACGGTCAATTCAAGCTGCCGGACTCGACCTGCCGTTGCCGCTGCTCGAGCAGCGCCTGGCGCAGGCCCGGATGACCCTCCAGGTCGGGGTCGAGCTCCAGCAGCCGCCTCGCCAGCGAGCGGGCCTGCTCCAGCACGTCCCCATCGTCGCTGAGGCTGGCCAGGGCCAGGTCTGGCAGGCCCGACTGGCGTGTTCCCAGCACCTGGCCTGGTCCCCGCAGTTGCAGATCCATCTCGGCGATCTCGAAGCCGTCGCTGGAGCGCACCAGCAGCTCCAGCCGCTGCTGGGCCTGCCCGGCTTTGCCATCGTTGATCAACAGGCAATGGGAGGCGGCCGCCCCGCGCCCCACCCGGCCCCGCAGCTGATGCAGCTGCGCCAGCCCGAAGCGCTCGGCGTGCTCGATCACCATCACGCTGGCCTCGGGCACGTCGACCCCCACCTCCACCACGGTGGTGGAGACCAGCACATCACAGTGGCCGCTGGCGAAGGCGTTGATCGCCTCCTGCTTGCGGGGACTCGGCATCCGCCCGTGCAGCAGGCCCACGCGCAGGTCCGGGAAGATCTCCTCCTGCAACTGCTGGTGCACGGTCACCGCCGAGCGCAGGTCCAGGTTCTCCGACTCCTCCACCAGGGGCAGCACCACATAGGCCCGCTGGCCCAAGGCCACCTCTGCGCGGATCAGCTCGTAGGCCTCCTGGCGCTGGCCGCCCCGCAGCAGGCGGGTGCGGATGGGGGTGCGCCCCGGCGGCAGGCCGTCGATCTGACTCACCTCCAGGTCGCCGTGCACCGAGAGGGCCAGGGTGCGCGGGATCGGTGTGGCGGTCATGGTGAGCAGGTGGGGCTGCAGGCCCTTGCCCATCAGCCGGTCGCGCTGGCGCACGCCGAAGCGGTGCTGCTCATCCACCACCACCAGCCCCAGGCGGGCAAAGGCCACCGGATCCTCCAGCAGGGCATGGGTTCCCACCAGCAGCTGCAGCTGGCCGTTGGCCAGGTCCTGGAGCAGCTGGCGCCGCCGCCCCGCCGGGGTGGATCCCGTCAGCAGGGCCGTGCTCACGTGCAGCTGGCTCAGCCACTCCCCCAGCTTGCGGGCATGCTGCTCGGCCAGCACCTCCGTGGGGGCCATCAGGGCCCCCTGGCAACCGGCTTCGATGGCCACCAGCAGGGCCGCGATCGCCACCACGGTCTTGCCGCTGCCCACATCCCCCTGCAGAAGGCGGGCCATCGGCTGCTCCTGCTCCAGATCGGCCTGAATGTCCGCCAGCACCCGCCGCTGGGCCTCGGTGAGCTGGAAGGGAAGCAACTCCAGAAAGGAGGCCATCAGACTGCTCTGCCCCCTGGGCAACCGCAGGGGCCGGGCCGGCCGCCGGGCGAGCTGCGCGCGCCGTTGCAGCAGGCTGAGCTGCAGCAGCAGGAATTCATCGAAGACCAGCCGATGGCGGCTGGCCCTGAGGTCGTCGCGATCAGCAGGATCGTGCAGACCGCGCCAGGCGGTGGCTCGATCCTGCAGACCCTCCTGCCGCCGCAGGGCTGCCGGCAGGGGATCGCCCCAGTGGGCGGCTGCGGTCAGCACCGTCTGGATGGCCTGGCGCAGGCGTTCGGCGCCGAGCCCTTCGGTGAGGGCATAGACCGGCACGAGCCGTCCGATCTGGCGCGAGCGCACCGGGGTATTGGGGGAGTCGAGCACCTCCAGCAGGGGATCCTGCAGGGTGGGGCCATAGGGGGTCTGGCGCACCAGGCCGCTGGCGGCCACGCTGCAGCCTGGCGGGAACTGCCGTTGCTGGGCCTTGAGCCATCCCGGTGAGCTGAAGCGCCTGCCAGCGAAGAACTTGCTCAGCCGCAGCCGTCCGGTGATGTCGTGGAGCTGCAGTTCCAGGATCACCAGCCTGGGGTTGCGCGGGCTGGCGAAGGCATGGGAGCGCTGCACCGTGGCGACGATCGTGGCCGTGCTGCCCGGCACCAGCTCCCGGATGCGCACCAGATTCGCGTAATCGAGGTAGTCGCGGGGGTAGTGGCGCAGCAGGTCGCGGGCCAGCAGCAGGCCGAGGCCCGCCAGTCGCGTGGCGGTTTTCGGCCCGATCCCCGGCACCTCGGCCAGGGGGGTGTCGGGTTGGATGGGGCTGGCCGTCCGGCGGGCTCCCGAAGGACCCCCGTTGGAGGCAGCTGTCTGGGGCGCCAGCTTCAGGCGCGGTGGGCCGGGCGGCCGGGGAGGATCCAGGCTCTGGCGAAGGCTGTGCAGCTGCTCCCGGCTGCGCCGCAGCAACGACTGGCGCTGGGCCAGGGGCAGCGCGTCGTAGCGGGCGAAGAGCTCGGCCAGGGCGATCAGGGCTGGCGCCGCCTCAGGCAGCCGGCGGATCAGGTCGTCGGGGGGCTGTCGGCACTGGCGCTCCAGGAAGAGGCTGAACCGTTCCCGGCGGCCCTGCAGGTTCTCGAACCCGCGCTCCACCTCCAGCTGCAGGGCCTGTTGCAGGGTGGTGATCCAGCTCCCATGGTCCAGGCTGGCCCAGGGTTGGCTGGCCCCGGCGCTGGCGGCCGGCGGATCCCCCGCCGGGTTCAGGCCGGGCTCTCGGGGGTGGATTGGCTGTCCTGCATCCACTGCTGTTCCGCTTCCAGGGCCCTGGCCCGCCGCTGCCAGTGGCGGTACTGCTGAGCCATTTTGCGTACGCTGGCGCGGCGCCGCTCCAGGCGTTTGCGGCAGGTGCGCAGGCGGGGTTGTTCGTATTCGAGGTCACTGGTGCGCAGGAGCACACCCAGGGCCTCGATCTGAACAGGCATTTCGGGGCTGCCGAAGGGCAATTGGATCCGCAGCAGGTTGGCCGGGGCGGGCAGGGCTTCGAGGTCTCCCTGCAGGACGGCATCAAGCAGGGACAGCGGCAGCAGGCTGCGAGTGAGCCCCAGCTTGATCAGATCCAGGTTGATGGCATGGGAAAGGTTGCGCAGGCGCCTCTGCAGGGCACGGTCGAGTGCCTGCCACCACTCCAGCAGCTCCAGGGGCTGCCGAGGCACCAGAGCCTGATCCCCATCAGTGGCCTCGGACCCAAGGGGGAGCGTTTCGGTTGAGGCCTCGGCAAGCGGGCGGCCAGGACCGCGAATCTGGGCGCGGCGTTCCGGGGGCACAGCCATCACCAGCAGGGCCCGCAGGATGTCGGTGGGATCCTCCGCCTCAGCCTCGTCAGCCTCAAGGCCCTCAAGGTCGTCCAGGCCGGACTCATCCAGGTCCCCGTCTTCTCCTGCGTCTTCGTCTAGTCCCTCGTCGCCCAGGTCCTCAAAGTCGACGGCTCCGTGGTTGCCGTCCTCTTCGTCGTGTTCTTTGCTGCCCATCAGCTCCGGTGAGGCGTCGTCCAACAGCCTGGTGAGGCCGGCCAGGGCGGGGATGCCAGCGGAGAACAGCTCGGCGGAGAGGGGAAGGTTCAGATCCAGCCGGATCGAGCCCTCAGCTTCCTCACGCTCGTTCCCGTCATCCTCGTCGTTGCCCTGGTCAGCCCCGGCGGACATCTGAGCCAGGGCACGGGCCAGGCGACGTTGTTCCTGCTGACCCAGGCGCCTCTGCTCGCTCTGGACCTGGCGCGCCAGCACCAGCAACTGCTCCAGGGTCAGCAGGCAGCCGCAACGCTGCACCAGCTGCGCCAGACGCCCGGGCAGCTCCTGGCGCTGGCGATCGTTCAGTTGCTGATAGCGCTCCGGCACCACCTGGGTGGCCACGTGAAAGACGGCCTGCTGAACGGCGTCCAGCAGACCGTCGCGCAACACCTGCAGGTAGAGGGCCAGGTCGTGATAGAGGTCCCGGTGCCCTTCCCCCAGACGCCGGCGGATCCGCTCCAGGTGCCCGTGGGCTTCTGACAACGCGGTGGCGCTGGTCTCCAATCGGCTGAAGCGGAGGGACGGAATGGGAACGCCAGCGGCGCTCAGGCCGCCTTGCCGGTGATGGCGGCCACCTCGGCGGCGAAGTCGGTCTGCTCCACCTCGATGCCCTCACCGAGGGTGTAGCGGGTGAAGCGACGCACCTGGATGTTCTCGCCGATCTTGCCGGCCACCTGCTTGACCAGCTCGGCCACGGTGATCGAGCTGTCCTTGATGAAGGGCTGCTCCAGCAGGGCCAGTTCCTTGAGGCGCTTGCCGATGCGCCCCTCGACGATCTTCTCCTTCATCTTGTCGGGCTTGCCGGCCAGGTCGTCACGACCCATCTCGATCTGCTTCTCGCGATCGGCGATAGCGGCGGGAATTTCCTCGGTGCTGACGTATTCGACGTTGGGGCAAGCAGCGATCTGCATCGCCACGTTGCGCAGCAACTCCTGGAAGACATCGCCGCGGGCGACGAAATCGGTTTCGCAGTTCACCTCCACCAGCACACCCACCCGTGCTCCGGTGTGGATGTAACTGCCGATGGCGCCCTCAGCGGCGGTGCGGCCGGCTTTCTTCTCGGCGGTGGCGATGCCCTTCTGGCGCAGCCACTCCGCGGCCTTGCCCATGTCGCCGGCGGATTCCCCCAGCGCCTTTTTGCAATCCATCATGCCGGCGCCGGTTTTCTCGCGCAGTTCCTTGACGAGCTTCGCTGAGATCTCAGCCATGGGAGGGGAAAGGAGGAAGGGAAGGGTGAAGGTGGTGATCAGGGGTCCCGAACAGCTTGGAACCCCGGGCAAACCTCAGGCCTGAGGCCTGAGCTCTGAGTCGAGAGGCTTCAGGCCTCGTCGTCTTCGGCGCGTTGTTCCTGGCTGCCGTGGCGACCTTCGTTGATCGCATCGGCCAGACGTCCCAGCACCAGCTGCACGGAGCGGACGGCGTCGTCGTTGCAGGGGATGGGGACGTCGGCCAGGTCAGGGTCGCAGTTGGTGTCGAGCATCGACACCAGGGGGATGTCGAGCTTGCGGCACTCGAGGACGGCGTTGTTCTCGCGACGCTGGTCAACCAGCACCACCACGTCCGGGAGGCGGCGCATGTTCTTCAGGCCGCCCAGGTACTTCTGCAGACGCTCCAGCTCGCGTCGCAGAACGGCCGCTTCCTTTTTCGGACGCATGGCGATGGCGCCGGAGCTCTCCATCCGCTCCAGATCCTTGAGGCGGTCGATGCGGGCGCGCATCGTGCTCCAGTTGGTGAGCATGCCGCCAAGCCAGCGCTGGTTCACATAGGCGGCGCCGCAACGGCTGGCCTCGATGGCGATCACCTCGGAGGCCTGCTTCTTGGTGCCCACGAAGAGGAAACGCTTGCCGCTGCGGGAGGCATTGCGAGTCCACTTGTAGGCGTTGTTCATGCAGACGGCGGTCTGCACGAGATCAATGATATGAACCCCGTTGCGCGCGCAATAGATGTAGCGCGACATCTTGGGATTCCAGCGACGCGTCTGGTGCCCGAAGTGGGCGCCAGCCTCCATCATCTCGGAGAGGGTGACAACAGCCATGGTTGGGAAGGGTTTCGGGTTCGCCTCCACCTGCCAGGGATCAGACGCGATGACCCGGAAGGGGGATCACCGGTGCCGACTGAGCACCCGAAACGGACAGGTGTGCGGTTTATTAAGGACAATCCAAGCTACCAAACGGTCAGCGAAGGCCCTCGGCGCGGGCTTCGCGGAACAGGGCGCGGACCCCCAGGCGGTTGAGCGGCAAGCGCAGCAGCTCCATGGCCAGAGCGTTCTGGCCATGGCGGATCAGCCAGGCCAGCAGCGGCCGCAGCGTGCGCTCGTTGACCAGCCCCCCCAGGGTGAGCAGCTCCCAGAGCAGGCGGTGCCACCAGGTGAACTGAATGATGAAGCGCACCCGCCGGGTGGGGTGCTTCCGGTAGAACACCAGCCCCATGCGGGCCCGCTCCTGCTCAATCCGTACCAGATCGGGCAGTTGCTCCAGGCTCAGCGCTGGATGCCAGTGGTACCCCACCGCCGCCGGGCAGCGCACCAGCTCCACCCCCAGGCGCCGCAGCCGCTCCCCCAGCTCCAGGTCTTCCCAGCCGTAGAGGCGGAAGCCGGTGTCGAAGAGGCCGGAGCGCTCCAGAAGCTGGCGATCGATCGCCACGTTGCCGGTGGCGAAGTAGGCCCAGGAGTGATCGCTCAGCTTGTGGGGTTCGCTGGTGGGATCCTCGAAATTGGCTGTGTTGATCACCGCGCCATAGGTGAAACAGAGCCGGTTGCCGCTGCGCTGCCAGTGGGCTTCCAGGGTCCGGGCATGCTCCAGCAGGAATGTTCCGGTGACCACCAGATCGCTGTCGATGAACACGATCACATCACCCCGGGCGTGATCCACGCCGCGGTTGCGGCCCTCGGCGGGTCCGCCATGGTTCTGCTCGATCAGGCGCACATGGGGGAAGCGCCCAGCCTCCTGCAGCAGCCACTCGGCGGTGCCGTCGGTGGAGCCGTCATCGACCACCACCACCTCGTACCCCTCCAGGGGCGGCTCCAGCCGCTGATCCTCCAGGGCCAGCAGCGCCTTCTCCAGGATCGGCCGGCGGTTGTAGGTGGGGATGACGACGCTGGGAAACATGGCTCGGCTGCCGGGGGGTGATGGGGCATGAAAAAGGGATCCCTCGGGATCCCCACGCCCGTCAGTCGCCACGCTCGGGCGCCTGACGGGCGACACCAGCTCCTGGCTCAGTCGGCAGCGCCGCCGTTGTTGGCCGTGCCGGTGACGCCGTTGCCGGCACCTTCACCACGACCGTCGTTGCGGAGCTTGCGCTTCTTGAACTTGCGGGCGTAGGCGCGGTTGCGCTCCTGCTTTTCCTTCTTCAGATTCCTGCGTTTCGCCATGTAGTGGTTCGGCCCGTTGGGGAGATTCTCCAGCCTACCAAGCCCTGCCCATCGGGCTTCAGACAGCCGGTTCCGGCTCAGGCACCCGGGCGGCGATCAGGCGGCCGTCCTCCATCTGCACCAGCCGGTCGGCCACATCCAGGATACGGGGGTCATGGGTGACCATCAGCACGGCGCAATGCTGCTCCCGGGCGAGGCGTTTGAGCAGATCCACCACCTCGCGGCCGCTCTGTTTGTCGAGGGCTGCGGTGGGTTCATCGGCCAGCAGCAGGCGGGGGTGGGCCGCCAGGGCCCGGGCGATCGCCACCCGTTGCTTCTGGCCTCCTGAGAGCCCGTGAGGCAGTTTGTCGAGTTGGTCGCCGAGGCCCACGGCCCGCAGCCACTCGCGTGCCTGATCGCGCCTGGCTCGGTAGCCGAGGTGCGGCAGGAGGTCGGAGCCCATCTGGACGTTCTGCTCGGCGCTGAGGCAGCGCAGCAGGTTGTGCCCCTGAAAAATCATGCCGATGTGTCGCCGCAGTTGCTGGCGCTGTCTCCTGCTGGACCCGTTCAGGTCCTGGCCCAGCACCCGCACATGGCCCTGCTGCACCTGGCGCAGGGCTCCCACCAGGGTGAGCAGGGTGGTCTTGCCACAGCCTGAAGGTCCGGTCAGCAGCACCACCTCCCCGGGCTGGATCGTCAGGCTCACCTGCTGAAGCACCTGGCGGCGCATCTCGCCGACGCCATACCAGTGGCAGAGGCCGTCCACCTCAACCATCGGTGGCGGAGATCCTCCTGGGGAGGTACGGGCGGGAAGGAATGAGGGGGAGGCGGTCATGGCGGCACGGCTGAGGTGGCGGTCAGAAGATCTCGGCGGGGTCGGCATCCCCCAGGCGGCGCATGGCCATCCCAGCCGAGCCCATGCACATCACCAGGATCAGGCTGAACACCAGCACGGCCCTGGGGGTGTCCATGTAGACCGGCAAGCGGGTGGCTGATCGCACCAGCGAGTAGAGACCCTGGCCGGCGGCATAGGCCGGCAGATAGCCGAGCAGAGCCAGCAGCAGACCCTCCCGGGCCACCACCCCCAGCAGGGTGGAGAGGGGATACCCCATCGCCATCAACGTGGCGTACTCCGGCAGGTGATCACTCACATCGCTGTAGAGGATCTGATACACGATCACGCACCCCACGATGAAGCCCATGGCGGCACCGAGGGTGAAGATGAAGCCGATGGCCGTGCTGCTGCGCCAGTAGTCCTTCTCGAAGTCCATGAAGCCCTGCTTCGTGAACACGTTCACGTCTTTTGGCAGGGAGGCCTCGAGGCGCTGCTTCACCTCTGCTGGATCCGCCCCTGGCCGCAGGCGGATCAGGCCCACTTCGATGCTGCCGGGGGGCGTGTTGGGCAGCAGCTGCAGATAGGTCTCGCTGCTGGTGAGGATGTTGCCGTCGGCCCCGAACGACACACCGAGGGCCACCAGGCCGCCGACGCGTACCCGCTTGCCGCCGATCTCGCTCTCCACGGTGCGGCCCTCCCGGAACCACTCCGCCACCGGACCGAACTCGGGCCTGGAGAGTTCATCGAAGAGCACCCGGCCCCGCTGGTTGAGCACCTTGGCCTTGGGCGCCAGGCCAGGATCGGTGAACAGGGGATCCCTCGGCTCAAACCCGAGGGCCAGGATCGAGCGGGTGCTGAGGTCCTTGGGATTGCGCCAGATCACCAGGTTCCAGTGCACCGGCGTGATGCCGGCCACGTCGGGATCGGCGAGGGTCTGCACCAGCCGCCGGCGGGGAAAGCCGGCCATGCTCACCGAACTGCTGGAGCGGGGGCTGAGCAGCACCAGATCGGTGTCGAACAGCTTGTGCACCGTGACGCTGGCGTCGAACAGGCCGTCGCGGAAGCCGAACTGCATGAACATCAGAATCCCGGCGAAGCTGATGCCCGCCAGGGCCACCGCCAGCCGGGCCGGTTGCCGGGTGAGCAGCAGCCAGGCCAGGGGAATCCGGCGCCGACTCCAGAGCGCCGCCAGCCTGGGCAGAGCGCTCATGGCTGGAAGCGGATCACGGTTTTCAGACCGGCGCGGTTCCGGACCTTGGCGATGTCGTCCGGCTCGAGGGCGAGCCGCACTTCAACAATGCGGGCATCGGCATCGCCGGTGGGGTCGGTGGAGAGCACATCCCGCTGGCGAACCTGGGGGCTGATCCGGATCACCCGGCCATTGAGGGTGCCGCTGAAGCCTCCGTTCTCGCTGGTGATGGTGGCCCGCTGGCCCAGTTGCAGGCGGTTGATGTCGCTCTCGTAGACCTCGGCAAGCACTTCCATCTGGTCGCTGGCGCCCAGTTCGAGAATGCCGTCATCACCGGGACGCTCGCCAACCCTGGAGCGCAGCTTCAGCACGGTGCCGCTGAACGGGGCACGCAGCTCCGTGTTGACCAGATCGGCCTCGGTCTTGACCAGTTCGTCCTGGGCTTCGCGCAGATTGCCCTTGAGTTCCACCAGGGTGAGTTCGCGGCTCTCGAGGTCAGCGGCCGGGGTGGCACCCGCCTTGGCCAGCTGGCGGTAGCGGGAGATCTCCCGTCCCAGAAGGGTCACCTGGTCGCTGAGGTTGGCGATGCGGCTCTGAAGCAGCCGCCGCTGGGCCTGAAGGGGCGGGCCGGTGTCGAAGGTGGCCAGCAACTGGCCCTCCTGCACCCGTTGGCCTTCCTCCACCAGCAGCTTGGTGATGCGAGGACTGCCGCCGATGCCGGTGATCGGTGCGGCCAGCTTGCGAATGTCGCCGGCGGGCTCAAGCCGTCCCAGGGCCGATACCGCCTCCAGCGTCCTGGGCTGGGCGGTGGTCTGGGGCGCGGCCTCGGAACTGGTGCTCTGCTGGCTGCGGCTGATCAAAATCGCTGCCCCGGCCACCAGCACCAGGGCAGCGGCGCCGATCAGCCACGGACGCAGGGTCAGTCGGCTCATGCCGGCGGCAGAGGATCGTCGAACAGGAGTTGCTCGATGTAGCGATCCGCCCAGCTCGGGTTGAACGCCTTCTCCAGCACGCGACGGGTCTTGTCGTTCCGTTTCTGCTGCTGGCAATACGAGAGCTGGCCGTGATATCTCGAAACCGTAGCGGGGTCATCGCTGGCCTGCTCCGGCGTGCTGGCCACGGCCTTGCCCATCACGGCCAGCAGTGCCGCCACCTCCTCGAGGAACCAGCCGTCCTCCTGTTCGCTCATCGGCCGCACGAAGCGCACGAAGGGGGAAAAGATCGTGCCCCAGGCCGGCAGCTCCCGCGGCTGGCTGTAAGGGCGGCGCGGCAGGGCGGCCAGGTCGGCGGCGATCCCGGCCGCCAGCTCACCGCCCGTTGGGGAGAGATCGGCGATGGCGGCAGAGACCCCGGCCGGTCCGGCCACGATGTCTGCGCCGAAGATGGGCAGGTCGTAGCGGGGATCCGGGAAGAACACGCAGTGCAGGATCTGCAGACCTGCTCCCAGCCGTGCGGTTTCCAGGTGCAGTTTGCGCAGGCCACGGCAGCGGCGCAGCTCATTGCGGATGAACAGCTTTTCGCCGTCGAGGCTGCCGCTGATCGCCTCGAGATCGGCCTCGATGGCCAGGGGAGCCAGATCCGGCAGCGTGCTCCAGCTTCTGCGGATCGTTTCGGCCAGGGCATCCACCAGGGGGTGCAGACCGGAGGAGGCGGGGCGCTGATCGGGGCTCGGGGCAGGGACGGTGGAGGTCACGGGGCAGCCTCGGCCAGCAGAATGTTGATCCTGCCACGCCCTTTCGGCCCAGCCGTTGCCCCTCCCCTCCCGACCCCCGCTCGAGGCTGCCGACAGCTTCGAGGATCCATGCCTGCTCCGCCTCGCCAATGGGGTGGATGTGGTGAGCCTGAAGCAGGAGCAGGCTCCCCTGGTCTGTATTGACTTCTGGTGCCAGGCAGGCAGCGCTGGTGAGGGCCCCGGACAGGAGGGGATGGCTCACTTCCTGGAGCACATGGTCTTCAAGGGCAGCGAGCACCTGGAGGCGGGGCAATTCGATCACCGCATCGAGTCGCTGGGCGGCAGCAGCAATGCGGCCACAGGCTTCGACGACGTGCACTACCACGTGCTCGTGCCTGCGGAGGCGGTGGCTGAAGCCCTGGAACTGCTGCTGGATCTGGTGCTCAAGCCACGGCTCGATCCCGGGGATTTCCGGATGGAGCGCCAGGTGGTGCTCGAGGAGCTCGCCCAGAGTGAAGATCAGCCCGAGGAAGTGGCTTTCCAGAGCCTGCTCCACCTGGCCTGTCCCCAGCACCCCTATGGCCGGCCGATCCTGGGAAACCGCGGGGCGCTCAAGGCCCAGACCCCCGAGGGGATGGCCTCCTTCCACAGCGGCGCCTACCGGCCCCGGCGCTGCAGTCTGGCCCTGGCCGGTGCCCTTGATCAGTTGCCGATCGAGTCCCTGCTGGAGGCCAGTGCCCTGGCCAGCCTTGAGCCTCTGGCCTCGGCAGATCCGCCAGGCCCAACCCTGGAGCTGCGCCCTGGGGTCCATGAGCTGCGGCTGCCCCGGCTTGAGGCGGCCCGCCTGCTGATGGCCTGGCAGCTTCCCGCCGCTGACGATCTGGAGGCGGTGGCCGGCGCCGATCTGCTCACCAGCCTTCTGGCCGAAGGGCGCCGCAGTCGCCTGGTGCAGCGGCTGCGCGAAGAGCTGCGCCTGGTGGAGAGCATCGATCTGGATCTGAATGTGCTGGAAGCCGGCAGCCTGGCCCTGCTCGAAGCGGTCTGTGCCCCGGAACAGGTGGCGGCGGTCGAGGAGCAGATCGCCGTGGTCTGGCAGCAGATCTGTTGCACCCTTCCCCCGGAGAGTGAGCTGGAGCGCGCCCGGCGGCTTGTGGCGAACGGCTACCGCTTTGGCTTGGAGTCGGCGTCGTCAGTGGCGGGGCTGATCGGTCACCAGTGCCTCTGGGGGCGCTTGCGACCACTGCGCCATCCCCTTGAGCTGCTGGAGCGCTGGAGCGTTGAGCGCCTCGGCGCTGAGCTGCTGCCGCTGCTGGCGCCCGAGCGGGCCTGCCGCCTGCTGGCCCTGCCCGCATGAGCCGCTCCACACCCCTTCCTCTTCTGCCCCAGCCCGAGCGCTTCGAGCTGCCTGGCGGCTGCCCGGCGTCGGTGCTGCGCCGCGAGGGGCCGGCAATTCTCTCCGCCAGGCTCTGGATCCGTGGCGGCAGTGCAGCCGATCCCCCTGGCCAGCGAGGCCGGGCCCAGCTGATGGCGGGCCTGCTCAGCCGAGGCTGCGGTGATCTCAGTGGCGACCAGCTGGCTGATCTGGTGGAGGGCCTCGGCGATGAACTGCGCTGCGAAGCCAGCGAAGACGCCCTGGTGATCAGTCTGAAGTGCGCCAGCGACGATGCCCCGGCTCTGCTGCCCCTGCTGGGGGTCATGGTGCAGCGCCCCTGGCTCGATCCCGATCAGATCAGTCTGGAGCGGCAGCTCAACCTGCAGACCCTCGGCCGCTTGCGCGAAGACCCCTTCCAGCAGGCCCATGACCAGTTGCGTTCGCACCTTTACGGCGAGGGCCCCTACGGCCACGACCCCCTGGGCGTGGAGGCGGAGCTGGCCGGTCTTGATCGTCCCCAGCTGCTCGATGCCGCCGCGGCCCTGGGGAGCCAGGGGGCAGCCCTGGTGCTGGTGGGCCGGCCACCCCATGACCTGGAGGAGTTGCTGCAGCCCCTCGGCAGTCAGGCCTGGAGCAGCCGATCACCGTCGCTGCTGAGCGGACAGGAGGCGGTGAACGAGGCTGGCCTGGTGCTGGAGGAGCAGGACACCGAGCAGCTGGTGCTGATGCTCGGGGCCGCCACGGTGCCCCTGGCCGATCCCCGCTCCCTGGCCCTGCGGCTGCTGCAGTGCCACCTGGGGGTGGGCATGTCGAGCCGGTTGTTCGTGGCCCTGCGGGAAGATCACGGTCTGGCCTACGACGTGGGTGTCCATGCCCCGGCCCGTTGCGGTGCCGCCCCGTTCGTGTTCCACCTCTCCAGTTCCGCGGAGCGGGCCGCTGAGGCCACCACCGAGCTGCTTGCCGAGTGGCAGCGTCTGCTGGATCAGCCCCTGAGCGAGGAGGAACTGTCCCTGGCGATCGCCAAGTTCCGCGGCGCTTCCGCCGCCGGCCGGCAGACCTGTGGCCAGATCGCCGATCGCCAGGCGATGGTGCTGGGCCATGGCCTGGGCTGGTCCTACGCCGATGAGGCTCTGGAGCGGGCCGGCAGCCTCGACCCCGACAGTCTTCATGTGGTGGCCCGCCAACTGCTGAGCCGGCCGAGCCTGAGCCTCTGCGGACCGCCCCAGGCCCTGCGGGCCGCCGGCAAGGTCTGGTGGGCTCACCCCTTCGGCCGCCCCTCGGGAGTGCAGGCGCTGAGCTGAGCGACATCCAGAAGGAAGGTGCCGCGCCGGAAGCGCACCGCCAGTTGGTTGATGGCCCGCAGGGCCATCACCTGGCCGGCTTCATCGCCATCGACCAGATCGGGGGGGCGCAGCATCGGCATCGGATCGGCGGTTTTGAGGTAGGTGATCCGGGCCGTGATCCGCACCCAGTCGCCCACGTTGAACGGCGCGGCTTCGGGCTCACCGGCAGGACTGGAAGGCTGATCCGTTGGTGGATGGTTCGGAGGGTCAGTCGTGGCCTTGGCGGAGTGATCGGAGGGTTGATCGGGGGGGCTCATCGCCACAGCTGTTCAGCTGGCATCCACTACAGCAGGATGGGGGCAGCCAATCACCCTTCGTTTGCGGGCCTTAGCCAACTGGAGTGGCGCCCTTGTCGGGCTGCTGCTGATCATCATGGGGGGTCTGATCCAGGCCGCTGTTCCCCTGCCCCTTGCGGGGGGCGGACTGCGCCTTCTCGACCTGCCCGTCACCGCCCAGGTGCCGGCGCTGTTGCTCACGGCCCTGGTCTGCGGGCCAAGGCCGGCCCTGCTGGCGGCGGTCGCCTACCTCAGCCTCGGTCTGCTGGTGCTGCCTGTGTTCCATTCCGGCGGTGGCATGGCCTACCTGCTGGATCCCGGGTTCGGCTATCTGGCTGGATTCGTGCCGGCGGCCTGGGTGAGTGGACGGCTGGCCCGTCAGGAGGGGATGGGTGAGCTGCTGCGCCTGCTGGGAGCTGCCTTCTTCGGGCTGGTGGTGATTCAGCTCAGTGGCATCGCCAACCTCCTGCTCGGAGCTCTGGCGGGCCGATGGGCCAATGGTCTGCCCGATCTGCTGATCGCTTACAGCCTCGGCCCGTTGCTGCCCCAGCTGCTGCTTTGCTGCGGCGTGGCGGTGCTGGCCTGGCCCCTGCGCCGCCTCCTGCTGGTGCAGCCATGAGCGGGGCGGGGAGCTCCAGTCGCCGCCTCGCCTGGAGCGTGGCGGGGCTGGTGGTGGTGCTCGACCAGCTCAGCAAGGCGTGGGCCACGGCCGCTCTTCCTTCGGGCCTGGCGGAACCGCTGATCCCGGGGCTCCTGCGTCTGCGGCTGGTGTTCAACACCGGCGCCGCCTTCAGCCTGCTCACCGGTCACACCGTCTGGCTGGGGGTGGTGAGTCTGGTGGTGGCGCTGCTGCTGGTGGTGTGGATCCAGCGCCATCCTTCTCTGCCGCGCTGGCAGTGGCTGGGGCTCGGATCCTTGCTCGGGGGCGCCGTGGGCAATGGCCTCGACCGCTGGCGGATCGGTGGCGTGGTCGATTTCCTTGAGTTGGTGCCCGTCCAGTTCCCGGTGTTCAACCTCGCCGATGTGGCGATCAACGTGGCGGTGGTCTGCCTGATCCTGGACCTCTGGGAGGGACGCCCCCGTGAGCGCCGTTGAGGGCTTGAAAAGGGGCTTGGTGGAGCTGGAGAGCCCGCCGGCCGCTCAGGTCGAGATCCATCTCGGCGGCCAGCCCCCCCGCCGGATGGCGCTCCACGGCCGCCTGGTCCGTCTTGGCCGAGATCCTGGTCTGGAGCTGAGCCTCGACCACCCTGCTGTCAGCAAGCAGCACGCCCGACTCGAAGCGGTGGGCCACCAGTGGCTGATCCGTGACAGCGGCTCCACCAACGGGCTGTTCTGGCGGGGCCAGCGGATCCGGGAGCTGCTGCTGCGGGATGGCGATGTGGTGCGCTTCGGCCCCCCCGAGCAGCCGGGGTTGCCGGAGCTGGTGTTTGAGCGCAAGCCGATGCCCCGGGGACTTCGGCTCGCCCGCGGTCTCACCCTGGTTCTGGCGGGCGTGGGTTCGGGGGGGCTGCTGCTGCTGGCTCTGGCCTTCCTGTGGACCCCGGTGAGGGGCAGCCTGGCGCCGGTGCGAGGTCCCCTCGCCCTCTACGACCGCTTGAACCGGCCTCTCAGTTCCGTCGAATCGAGCGAACATCGCGAAAACGATTCCCTCTCCGATTTCCCGCCGGCCCTGGTGGATGCCCTCCTTGCCAGTGAAGACAGCCGCTTCTGGTGGCACCCCGGCGTGGATCCGATCGGCACCGCCCGGGCCCTGGCCACCAACCTGCTCGGTGGCCGGGTGCTGGAGGGGGGCAGCACCCTGACCCAGCAACTGGCCCGCAGCCTCTACCCAGAGCAGGTGGGCCAGGGGGAAACGCTGATCCGCAAGTGGCGGGAGCTGATGGTGGCCCTGCAACTCGAGGCCCGTTTCAGCAAGGGCGACCTGCTGCTGAGCTACCTGAACCGGGTGTATCTGGGGGTGGGTTGGGGCTTCGAAGACGCCGCCCGCCATTTCTTCGCCAAGCCGGCGGCCCAGCTCAGCCTGGAGGAGGCAGCCCTGTTGGTGGGTCTGCTGCCCTCTCCCAACGGCCATGATCCCTGCGTCAATCCCCAGGCGGCCCTCGAGGCCCGGAACGTGGTGCTGCTGAAGATGGCCGACAGTGGCCGCCTCAGCGCCGACCAGGCCCGCCGCTCCCGCCGCAGCCCCATTCAGCTGGGGAGCCAGGCCTGCCGCAGCGGCAGCCGGCGACCTGCGCCCTACTACACCGACCAGGTGCGTCTTGACCTGGAGCGGCTGCTGGGGGCGGATGTGGCGGCTGAGGGGAATTTCCTGGTGGAGACCCACCTTGATCCGCCGGTGCAGGCGGTGGTGGAGCGGGAGCTGCGCCGTCGCCTGGCCGCTTCCGCCGCGCTTGGGGTGAGCGAGGGGGCCGTGGTGCTGCTGGACAGCCGCAACGGTGGGGTGATCGCCATTGCCGGCGGGCGTGACTACCGCACCAGTCAGTTCAACCGGGCCAGCCAGGCCCTGCGGCAGCCCGGCAGCACCTTCAAGCTCTTCACCTATCTGGCGGCCCTGCAGCGGGGCGCCAAGCCCGGCGACGCCATCAGCTGCAGTCCCCTGAGCTGGCGCGGCCAGTCCTTCTCCAGTGGCTGCGGCGGCAGCCTCAGCCTGCGCCAGGCCTTCGCCGCCAGCAGCAACACCGCCGCCCTGCGCCTGGCTCGGCGGGTGGGGCTGGAAGCGGTGGTGCAGCAGGCCCAGGATCTGGGCATCAGCTCCAGCCTCAGCCCGGTGCCCGGCCTGACTCTTGGCCAGAGCGAGGTGCGGCTGATCGAGCTCACCGCCGCCTACGCCGCCGTGGCCAACGGCGGGGTCTGGCATGCCCCCAGCACCATCCGCCGCCTCACTGACGCCGAAACCTGCGCGGGCCTCGAGAGCGAGCGCTGCCGCCAGCTGCGCAACCAGGGCGATCAGCCGAACCGGGCCATCCAGGCCGGCCGCAGCGTGCTCAAGCCCGAGGTGGCCCGCAGCATGCAGGGGCTGCTCCAGGCCGTGGTGCGCTCCGGCACAGGCCGGGCGGCGTACCTCGGCGGACAGGAAGGAGGCAAGACCGGTACCACCAACGGGGCCAGGGATCTCCTGTTCATCGGCTCCGAGCCCAGTCGTCACTGGGTGATGGGCATCTGGCTGGGCAACGACGACAACAGCCCCACCCGCAGCAGCAGCGCCCTGGCCGCCGGTCTCTGGGGCGACATCATGCGTCAGGCCACCCCGAGCCGTGGCGCCCCCGCGGCGAAGCCCTGATGCCTCGCCTGCGGCTCTGGATCTGGGCGGCGGCGGCGGTGGCTGTGATCGTGGCGCTGTCGCTGCTGCTGCAGGCCTTCAACAACCTGGTGTGGCAGCTCAGCTACCTGCTGCCACCGGCCCTGGTGGGCCCGCTGCTGCTGCTGGTGCTGGGCGGCGGCGCTGTGCTTCTCCTGCGCCTGGCCTGGCCCTGGCTGCGGGCCTGGCGCAATCCCAGGAATGTCCCTGGCCCCGGCACCCAACCCCTCCCCGCCCCCAGCAGCCGCCAGGAGGCGGCCGGTCAGCAGCTGCGTGCCATTGATCCGGTGCTGGAGCGGGTACGCGATGCGGTGGCCCGCGAAGCCCTGCGCCAGGAGCGCGACCGGGTGGAGGCGGAACTCTCCCGCGGCGATCTGGTGCTGGTGGTGTTCGGCAGTGGCTCCGCCGGCAAGACCTCTCTGATCCGCGCCCTGCTCCAGCAGGTGGTGGGGGAGGTGGGGGCCGCGATGGGCTCCACCACCACCTGCCACACCTACCGGTTACGCCTGAAGGGCTTGCAGCGGGGGCTGCAACTGGTGGATACACCGGGCATTCTCGAATCGGGTCGCGACGGCCAGGAGCGGGAGCGGGAGGCCCGCGCGCAGGCGGCCCGGGCCGATCTGCTGGTGCTCGTGGTGGATGGCGATCTGCGCGCCGCGGAGTTCCAGGTGTTCGAGGCCTTAGCCAGTCTGGGCAAGCGCCTGGTGCTGGTGCTGAACAAGTGCGACCTGCGTGGCGAGGAGGAGGAGCGGCGGCTTCTGGCCCTGCTGCGCCAGCGCTGTGCCGGCAGAATCGCCACCGAGGACGTGATCCCCGCCGCAGCGGCGCCCCAGTCGATCCCCAGGCCTGGTGGTCGACCGCTTCAGCCTGGTCCGGAAGTTGAGGCCCTGCTGCGCCGTCTCTCGGAGGTGCTCCACCAGGACGGCGAAGAGCTGATCGCGGACAACATCCTGCTGCAGAGCCAGCGCCTCAGTGACGCCAGCCGTGCCCTGCTCTCGCGCCAGCGGCGCCAGGACGGGGAGGTCATTGTGGATCGCTACATGTGGATCGGTGCCGGGGTGCTGGTGGTGAACCCCCTGCCGGTGGTGGATCTGCTCGGTACGGCGGCGGTGAACGCCCAGATGGTGGTGGAGCTGGGCCGTGTCTACGGGGTGATGCTGACGCGGGAGGCGGGACAGGACCTGGCGCTCTCCGTGGGCCGCACCCTGGCGGGCCTTGGGGTGATCAAGGGGGGGCTGGGGCTGATCACGGCGGCCCTGAGCCTGAACGTGCCGGCGCTGCTGGTCAGCAAGGCGGTGCAGGGGGTGAGTGCCGCGTGGTTGACGCGGATTGCCGGCCTCAGCTTCCTCACCTACTTCGAGCAGGGCCAGGACTGGGGCGATGGCGGACTGCAGGAGGTGGTGCGCCGTCAGTACGACCTCAACCGGCGGGAGGGGGCGTTGAGCGGTTTTCTGGAGGTGGCCCTGCGCCGGGTGGTGGAGCCGCTGCAGCGCCGGCGGGACCGGCAGCTGCCACCACGCCCAGGGCCTCGGGGGGAGGGGGCTGGAGGGGGCCCCGGGCGTCGAGCACCGTGATCAGGCCGAGATAGAGAACCCCGATCAAAATCGAAAGGGCGCCGGTGATGATCGCCACCCAGCGTCCGCGGAGGTTGCTCTTGGGCTGCTCCTGGCTCATGGCCGCAGATCGCTCATGGCTGTTGTGGGTTCACGATGGCTTGTCACCCCTGAAGGCTGCTTACTCCGGCTGGCATCCTGCCGGTTGGCCGCGGCTCGCGTTTCAGATCAGCTCCCCGGGCCGCAGCGACTGGAGGACCACCGCGGCGAGCCGCTGCAGATGCTCCCCCTGGGTGTGGGGATTGCCCAGCACCGCCTTGAGGTGATGTTTCCCCTGGTAACGGGGCCGGGAGAGCATCAGGTCGTGCTCCAGCAGCCGCTGGCGGCAGTGCTGTGACCACTGCTCGCAGCCAGCCGCATCCAGCTGACTGGGACGGAAGGCCAGCAGGTGCAGGGGGCCGCTGAGCAGGGTGAGCTCGCAGGCGTCTTGGGCCCCATGCAACAGGTGCTGCAGGCTCCGCCGCCGCTGAATCGCCTTTTCGATCACGGCCTCGATGCCATTGAGGCCCAGCTGGCGCAAGCCAAGCCACAGCTTCAGAATCTCGGCGCTGCGGCTGCCCTGCAGGCCACACTCGCCTCCATGGCCCCCTTCGCGGCTGAGCTCCATGTAGGGCAGACCCGTGGCGAAGCTTCGCTCGAGGGCGGAGGGATCAGCCAGCAGCAGGAGTGAGGAGGTCTTGGTGATCCCCAGCAGTTTCTGGGGGTTGATCGTGATCGAATCCGCCTGCCCCAGGCCGTCGACCCGCTGGCGGTGGCGCTCAGACAGGCCGAGCACCCCACCGATCGCCGCATCGATGTGCAGCCAGACCCCGTGGCGGCGGCAGAGGGACGCGAGTTCCACCAGGGGATCCACGGCCCCGCGCACGGTGGTGCCGGCGGTGGCCACCAGGGCGATCACCGGGACGCCAGCGGCGCTGAGGGACTCCAGGTACTCAGCCACCAGCGCCGGCTCGAGGCGGCCGTCGCCATCGAGGGGCAGGCGGTGCAGGGCTGCGGCCGGAAGACCCATCACCATCGCGGCCTTCTCCAGCGAGGTGTGGCTGTCGAGGCCGCAGAGCACCACGGCCTCGGGGACGCCGCGCAGCCCGCGACTCTCCCGGGCCGCGACCAGGGCCATCAGATTGCTGAGGCTGCCGCCGCTGGCGGGCACCCCGCCGGAGCGCTCCCCAAGGCCCAGCCGCCGGGCCAGCCAGCCGCACAGGCTCCGCTCCAGTCGGCTGAGCGAGGGGGAGAGCTCCTCGGCCAGCAGGTTGTTGTTCAACCCCGCACAGATCAGGTCCCCCACCAGCGAGGCGCTCAGGGGCGGGGGATCGAGGTGGGCCAGGGCGCCTGGATGGTTCGGGTTGTAGGCCCCCTCCATCACCAGGTGCAGATCCGCGAGCAGCCTCTCGGCGCCCAGCCCAGAGGTTTCCGGCTCCACGGCTGGCAGCAGGCTCAGGCCCGGCAGGGGGGGACGGCTCACGGCCGAGCCCAGCCATCGGCAGAGCTGATGGCTGGCGTCCGCAAGAAAGGCCTCCAGATCCGCGTCGAAGACGCCCGGTGAGGCGAAGGGCAGGGGATCGAGCGCCCGCTCCTGGTGTGGCGTGACGGCCAAGGGCAAGGCGGTCGGGGCAACCATTGTCCCTTGTAACGGGAGCAGTCCGGGCTGTCAGTCTCGGGTTCTGAGCGCCGCTGCCCTCACTGCCAACGCCAACGCCTACGCCCATGCGCCCTCCTGCCCCTCTGCCGCTCAGCAGCCAGCAGTTCTGGATGGAGCGGTTGCTGCGGATGGCCCAGCGGGCGGGCGAGGCCGGAGAGATCCCTGTGGCGGCCATCGTTCTCGATGGAGCTGGCCGTGCCCTGGGCTGGGGAACGAACCGTCGTCAGACTCATCAGGATCCCCTGGGCCATGCCGAACTGGTGGCGCTCAGCCAGGCCGCACGCCTCATTCACGACTGGCGCTTCAACGCCTGCAGCCTGCTGGTGACCCTGGAGCCCTGTCCGATGTGTGCTGGTGCCCTGATCCAGGCCCGCATGGGCCGGGTGGTGTTCGCCGCCGGAGATGCCAAGCGTGGTGCCCTGGGCGGCTGCCTCAACCTGGCGGCGGACCCCAGCTCCCACCACCACATGGAGGTGATGGGCGGTGTGCGGGAGCTGGAGGCCAGAGAGCTGCTGGAGAGCTGGTTCAGACGCCGGCGCAGAGCTCAGGCGACCGCGGCAACGGGCGGCGACTGACGGAAGGCGGGAAGTTCCGTCTCCAGCAGGTTGAGCAGCAGATCGACGTTCTCCGGCTGGCTGTTGTAGCCCATCAGGCCGATCCGCCAGACCTTGCCGGCGAGGGCGCCGAGGCCACCGCCCACTTCGATGCCGTGGGTGTTGAGCAGGTGAAGCGAGAAGGCTTTGCCATCGATGCCCTCGGGAATGCGCACCGTGGTGAGGGTGGGCAGGCGCAGATGCTCCGGCACGTGCAGCTCGAGGCCAAGGCGCTCCAGGCCCGTCCAGAGGCGCTCGGCATTGCTGCGGTGTCGGCTCCAGGCGTTCTCCAGGCCCTCTTCGGCAAGCAGCCGCAGGGCTTCGCGCATGCCGAAGTTCATGTTCACCGGGGCAGTGTGGTGATAAACACGGTTGCTGCCCCAGTACTGGTTGAGCAGTGAGACATCCAGATACCAGTTGGGTACCTTGCTGCTGCGGGCTGCCAACTTGGCCTCAGCCCGCTCCCCCATGGTGAAGGGGCCGAGGCCCGGAGGACAGCTCAAGCCTTTCTGGCTGCAGCTGTAGGCCAGGTCGACACCCCAGGCGTCGAGGTGCAGGGGCACGGCCCCGAGGGACGTGACCGTGTCGAGCAGCAGCAGGCAGTCGTAGCGGCGGCAAAGCTCGCCGATTCCTTCCATCGGCTGGCAGACACCGGTGGAGGTTTCCGCGTGAACCATCGCCAGGATCGCTGGACGGTGACTGGCCAGGGCCTGCTCGATCTCTTCGAGGGTGAAGGCCTCTCCCCAGGGCCGCTCGATCGTGGCCACCTCAGCCCGGTAGCGCCCGGCCATGTCGACGAGGCGCAGGCCGAAGTAGCCCTTCACCGCCACCAGCACCTTGTCGCCAGGCTCGACGGTGTTGGCCAGGGTCGCCTCCATGGCGGCACTGCCGGTGCCGCTCATGGGAATGGTGAGACGGTTCTCGGTCTGCCAGGCGTAGCGCAGCAGATCCTGCACCTCTCCCATCAGCTCGATGTAGAGCGGATCGAGGTGGCCGATCGGGGTGCGGCTGAGGGCCTTCAGGACCGTGGGGTGGGCGTTCGACGGGCCTGGACCGAGCAGCAGCCGGTCCGGGGTGGCGATCGGCCCCAGCCGGAGGCGATGACGATCGCTCACGGTGCCCGCCGCGGCGGTGGAGGGGGAGGAAGACAGGGTGACCAAGGCCTGCAGCGCAACTAAGGATCGATGAACGTCAGCCTAAGCAGTGAGCCAAAAGGCCTCAGCGTGCCCTGACATTGGTGTCGCCCAGACCGCGGGCCATGTGCTCGAACGGAGCGCTGATCAGAGTCCCAGGCTCCAGCCCCGCTTCCGAAAGCCGCTCCGCCAGCACTTCTCCCAACAGCACGATGCTGCGCACTGTGGGACCGGTGGGGACCCCCAGGCTCTTGTAGGTGTCGTCGAGGCCGTTGAGAACGCGCTCGTTGAGGATGGTGGGGTCGTCCGCCACCAGCGCATAACTGGCGTAGCGCAGGAAATAATCCATGTCCCGCAGGCAGGCGGCCAGCCGTCGGGTGGTGTAGGCATTACCGCCGGGGAGGAGAAGTTCCGGATCCTGCTCGAACAGCCGACGGCTGGCATCCCGGACGATCTCTGCCGCTTCCCGGTTGATCAGTTCCACCGCTGCCAGCCGTACTTCAGTCTGGGAGTGGTAGGTGGCGATCCGATCGATCGCGTCCCGATCGAGATAGCGCCCCAGCTGGTCATACCGGCCGATCAGACCGGTGATGGCATCGCGCATGACGTTGAGATCGTCTCACCTGGTGCGGAAGCTAGCACCCAAGATTGGCAAGATCCCTGTCCAGCCATGGGATCTGGCCATTCTGACAGAAACGGTTACGCAGGCCTGGCCAGCGGCACCCCCATGGCCCGGCCCTGGGCGAGGGTTACAACGGGCACCAAAGGCCAGCGGGACCTCTCCAAGCATCGATCCCGCGGCTGCCTGCGGCTGCCACCGGCCTTCCTTCCTCCCTTCCGCCTTTCTCTTCCCCCATGGCCAACCCAGCCCAGGACCTTCTTCGTCGGATCAGGGACGAGGGCATTGAGCTGATTGACCTCAAATTCGCCGATCTCCATGGCCAATGGCAGCACCTCACCGTCTGCACGGACCTGCTGAATGAGGAGTCGTTTCAGAGCGGCCTGGCCTTTGATGGCTCCTCGATCAGGGGCTGGAAGGCGATCAATGAATCGGACATGGTGATGGTGCCCGATCCGGCCACCGCCTGGATTGATCCCTTTCTTCGCCACAAGACCCTCAGCCTGATCTGCTCGATTCAGGAGCCCCGCAGCGGCGAGGCCTATGGGCGTTGCCCCCGGTCGCTGGCCCAGCGGGCCCTGGCTCATCTGGCCGGCACGGGCCTGGCCGACACGGCCTACTTCGGACCTGAGCTGGAGTTCTTCCTGTTCGAAGACGTGCGCTACGGCTCCAGCGAGGGAGGCAGTTTCTACAGCGTCGATTCGATAGAAGCCCCCTGGAACAGCGGCCGACTGGAGGAGGGCGGCAATCTGGCCTACAAGATGAACGCGAAGGAGGGCTATTCCCCCGTCCCCCCAAGCGACACCTTCCAGGACATCCGCAGCGAGATGTTGCTGACCATGGGTCAGCTGGGGGTGCCGATCGAGAAGCATCACCACGAAGTGGCGGCCTCTGGCCAGCAGGAGCTGGGCATCAGGTTCGCCGAGCTGATCAGCGCGGCCGACAACGTGATGATCTACAAGTACGTGGTGCGCAATGTGGCCCGCAAGTACGGGCGCTCAGCCACCTTCATGCCCAAGCCGGTGTTCGCCGACAACGGCAGCGGCATGCACGTGCACCAGAGCCTCTGGAGGGACGGTCAACCGCTGTTCTTCGGACTGGGCACCTACGCGGATCTCTCCCAGACGGCCCGCTGGTACATCGGGGGACTGCTGCGGCATGCCCCCAGCTTCCTGGCCTTCACCAATCCCACCACCAACAGCTACAAACGCCTGGTGCCGGGCTTCGAGGCACCAGTGAATCTGGTCTATTCCCAGGGCAACCGCTCCGCTGCCGTGCGCATTCCCCTCAGCGGTGAAAACCCCCGTGCCAAGCGCCTGGAGTTCCGCAGCGGCGATGCCATGGCCAATCCCTATCTGGCGTTCTCCGCCATGCTCCTGGCTGGGCTGGATGGCATCCGTCAGCAGATCGACCCGGGCGACGGGATGGACCTTGACCTGTTCGAGTTGCCCCCTGAAGATCTGGAGCAGATCGCCACGTTGCCCTCCTCCCTCGAGGGCGTGCTGGCCGCCCTCGAGGCCGACCACGAGTATCTGCTGGCCGGGGAGGTGTTCAGCGAAGACTTCATCAGCAACTGGATCGCCCTTAAATCCGAGGAGTTGCAGCAGCTGCGGCAACGGCCCCATCCCTACGAGTTCAGCCTCTATTACGACGGCTGAGCCTCGCGGCTGCCAGGCGGATCAGCTGAAATGGAGGGCCTTGCGCGCCGCCTCTCCACCGGCACCCCATGCCCGACACCGTCAGCAAGTTCGCCTACCAGGCCCTGCAGCAGGGCAAGACGATCATGGGTCTGGCCCACAAGGAGCTGGGCGGACGGCTGATGCGCCTGGTCGATCCCCAGGGCGCTCCCCAGACGGTGCCGGTGCCCGCGCAGATGAGCCTGGCCCTCAAGGCCTCCATGGACCGGTTGCTGGAGACCGACTGGCAGGACGCTGAGAGCGGCCTTTATCCCCCCTCCCTCCTTTTCGATGCCCCCTGGCTCGACTGGGCGGCCCGCTATCCCCTGGTCTGGCTGGACACCCCCCGTCAGTGGAACCGCCGCACCCAGCGCAAGGTGAGGGATCTGCCCCGGGATGTGCGCCCCGAGGACTACCCCTCCTATTACCTGCAGAATTTCCATCACCAGACCGATGGCTATCTGAGCGACCATTCCGCGGCGCTCTACGACCTTCAGGTCGAAATCCTCTTCAACGGCAGCGCCGATGCGATGCGCCGTCGCCTGATCGCCCCCCTCAGGCGGGGGCTGCGGGCCTTCGCCCAGCGCTCCCCCGGCCAGCTGCGCCTTCTGGATGTGGCCACCGGTACCGGCCGCACTCTGCGTCAACTGCGCGGTGGCCTTGGGGAGATCCAGCTGGTGGGCCTTGACCTCTCGGCGTCGTACCTGCGTGAAGCCAACCGTTGCCTCAGCCAGTTGCCGGGGGAGCTGCCCCAGCTGGTGCAGGGAAATGCCGAGTCGCTGCCCTTCGCTGATGCCACCTTCCAGGCGGTGAGCTGTGTGTTCCTCTTCCATGAGCTCCCCGCCGAAGCCCGCCAGAACGTTCTGCAGGAGTGCTTCCGGGTGATCGAGCCAGGCGGTGTGCTGGTGCTGGCCGATTCAATCCAGCTGGCTGATTCCCCCGAGTTCTCCGCGGTACTGGAGAACTTCCGCCGGGCCTTCCACGAGCCCTATTACCGCGATTACATCGCCGATGACATCGAAGCGCGCCTGGTTCAGGCCGGCTTCGCTGGGATCAGCGCCCAGTCCCATTTCATGACCCGGGTCTGGTCCGCCACCAAGCCTTTGGCCTGAGGGCGTCAGCGCAGCAGCACATCGATCGCCAGATCCCAGCAGGTTTTGCCGAATGTGAATAGGTTTTCGTTGTTCTTGGGTGTTTCGCCTGATGTCCAATCCCTTTCATCTGCGCTGGTTACAAGGCTGGTCCTTTCAGACGGTTCTGATGGAAGGACATGTCCAGATCGAAGCCCACGGTTTTGGCATTCGCCTGCGCACCCCCCTGCTGGCGGGTGAGAGTCCGCGTTCGGGTGCCGACAGGCTCGTGCTCCAGGAAGACCGCCGCCGCCGCTCGTTGTACCACTCCTGGCGGAGCAGCCAGTTGCAGCACCCGCTGCCGGCTCCCACCAAGGAAGTCCTCTTCGCCAGTGGTGGCCTTTTCGCCGAGGGCAGTCCCTATCTGGTCGACGTGATCGAGGAGGTCTCCGAGCTGGTGCTGGCCGCCTAGCGCAGCAGCCACCAGGCCAGGATCAGCCCGGCCCCGCCCCAGCGCAGGGCCTGCCAGAGCACCTGGTCCTGCCAACGGCCGCCCCGCAAGGGAGCCGGCAGGGGATCCAGCAGTCGCTGACCCAGCTCGAGTCGCTGGCTCAACCGCCTCCCTGAGCTGGAGAGTTCCGCAGGGCTGGAGCGCTCCTGGGCCGCCAGCCTCTCTCCCTGGCTCGCCACGGTGAGCAGGGTTGATAGTCCATGCAGCCAACCGGAGCCCCGGCTGGGCGGCCGGTTGAGCGAACGGGAGGATCGGCGCCGCGGTCGACGCCGCGAAGGGTTGGCCATCGCGTCAGGATGGATCCCCACGATGTCTCCCGTCCAGTGCCGCTTTCCTCAGCGCCCGCTGCCGCCACGCGGAGTGGATCTCCCCAGACCTGGCCGGCCACCAGCCGTGAGCTGGCGGAGGAGCTGCAGCGGCTCCTGGCCATCGATGGACGCGACTGGCATGCCCAGAAAGGTCACAAACCCAGGCGCGCGGCCGAGCAGGTGGCGGCGGCCCTGGTCCATCTGCTTGCGGAGGACAGCCCCCCCCAGCGCCTCGAGGGTGACGCCCAGGAGCGGGCGATCGAACTGCTGGAGCACGGTCTGGCCTGGTTGAAAGGCGATCTGCGCGATCCCGGCTGCCCCAGCCACGGCCACTGAACCAGTCTTCAATCCTCGGAGGCCAGGCCAGCCGGCTCAGGCCCGGTGCCGTTGGGCCGCCAGCTGAAGGCGGTTGCCCCGCTCGCTCCAGCGCACGTCATCGAAGCAGTGGTGAATCAGGAAGAAGCCCCGGCCGCAGCAGGCATCGCTGCGCTCGGGCAGGACGCTGGAGCGAGCACAGACCGGTACCCCGCAGCCCTCGTCCTGGATCTGCCAGATCACCCAGTTGGGGGTGAGGATGCGGCGGATGCGCAGGCATTTGCGTGGGTCGCCGCCGTTGCCGTGCCGCACCGCATTCACCAAGGCCTCCTGCAGGCCGAGCTGCAACTCCGCCAGGTTGGCCGCCGTGGCCATCGGCTCCAGCAGCAGTTCCAGCAGGGGGGCTAACTGAAGCGTGGAGGGAGTGATGAAGTCGGTCCACCTCAGCGGACTGATCAGGCGCCGAAGCATCCACACCATTCACGGCTCAATTTGACCCTAACGCTCCGGGCCTCCCCAGGCTCAGCCGGTGCTGATTCGTTGTTGCACAGCCGGGTGATTGAGCAAGGCATCCATCAGGCGCACCCCGCGCAACTGGTTGATCAGCGGCATGTGTCCCTCCGGTGCCTCCAGGTTCCACTGGAACGCACTGGGGTAACGGGTCCAGGTGCCCTCGCTCTTCCAGCCCAACCTGGGCCAGAGCTGGTCCCAGCGGCCGTTGCAGGCTCTCAGCAGCCGCCCCTGGACGGAAAACCCGAAGCGGCCACGGGAGTAGGAGACCCAGAGCCGATCGAGGCTGGTGAGATCGAGGCTGGGCATGGGAGCCACCTCGCTGTAATAGACGTAGCCGCGCCGGACCGCTTCAGCTCCGGCCAGTTGTCGGAGCACCTCGCTGGTGATGCGATCCGCCAGCTCGAACGAGCCCTCGGCCAGGGCCTCCTGCAGGGGGGCGTAGGCGATGCCATCGGCACTGGCAACGTTCAGCCATCCTCCTGGATGGCCCTCGAGCAAGGCCTCCCTGAGGCTGTCGTTCTCGGCCAGAAGCATCTGAACCCAGAGGCCGGCGATCCAGTCGTCGCTGTCGGGATCGTGGCGGCTGAGGGCATCGAGCAACAAAGGACGCAGCTCCTGGGAGCGGGCCTCGATCTGGGGGAGCAGGCTCCGCCGCTGGCGCGGGGAGCTGGAGCTGAAACGCTCGAGCAGCTGTTCGGCGCTGGCCGTGGCGGAAGCGGGTGGACCGGAAAGCATGAAGTTCGGCGGGCCTGAGCCGGGCCGGCGTGGGCCCACTATGTCAGGCAAGGTCCGTGGAGGTGGGGCGCGATGGCGTCGTGGCTGGCGATCGACGCCTTCCTGGCGGGCGAAGGAGCACTGCTGGATGTGCGCAGCCCGGCGGAGTTCGCCCAGGGGCACATTCCCGGAGCTCTCAACCTGCCCCTGTTCAGCGACCTTGAGCGGGCCGAGGTGGGACTGACCTACAAGCAGCGGGGCTCCCAGCAGGCGGTTCAAACGGGGCTGGCGCTGGTGGGCCCGAAGCTGGCGGCCCTCGGCGATGGTCTGCTCGCGCACCATCAAACCGCCGGCGGTGGGCCCCTGCGCATCCATTGCTGGCGTGGCGGCATGCGCTCCGCCAGCATCGGCTGGCTGGCCGAAACCCTGGGGCTGCCGGTGCAGCTGCTGGAGGGGGGGTACAAGGCTTACCGCCGCTGGGTGCTGGCCAGCTTCGAGCGCCCCTGGCCCCTGAGGCTGCTGGGCGGGCGCACCGGCACCGGCAAGACCGACCTGCTGCTGGAGCTGGCCCGCCGCGGGGTGGCGGTGGTCGATCTCGAGGGACTGGCCCACCACCGCGGCAGCAGCTTCGGTGGCCTCGGGCTGCCGCCTCAGCCCAGCAACGAGCACTACGAGAACCGCCTGGCGGCGGCCCTTGCCGCCTGCGCTGGGGCCGGTGCGATCTGGCTTGAGGCTGAAAGTGCCCAGGTGGGGCGATGCCGCATCCCGGCAGGGCTCTGGCGGCAGATGCAGGGTGCTCCGGTGCTGGAGATCCGCAGGCCCCTGGGTGAACGGCTGCGCCGGCTGGTGGCGGTCTATGGGGTTCAGGAGCCCGATGACCTGGCGGAGGCCACCCGGAGGATCGCGCGGCGGCTGGGACCGGTCCGCACCCAGGAGGCACTGGCGGCGATCGAGCGACGCGACTGGAGCGAGGCCTGCCGCAGGATGCTCGACTACTACGACCGCTGTTACGACCACGAGCTGGAGCGTCAGCGCAAGCGACCGGAGCCCGGCTCCGCCCATCGCTCCCTCGACCTCCATGACTGGGACGAGGGGCGCTCCGCCACTTTGCTCCTGAGCCGTGGAGGATCAAGCTCATGTGAACTGTGAAGGCGCGATCAGAGGGTCTGCTTAGGATCGAACTTTGCCCCTCCCCGATGACGGCCATTCAGTTCTTCCGCGGGGTGGACGAGCCCGTGATTCCCGATATCCGTCTGACCCGCTCCCGCGATGGACGAACTGGCCAGGCCCTCTTTGTGTTCGAGCAACCCCAGGCGCTCGCTCCTGAAGCCATGGGCGACATCACCGGGATGTTCCTGCTCGACGAAGAGGGTGAATTGGTGACCCGGGAGGTGAAGGCCAGATTCGTGAACGGCAAACCCAGCGCCCTCGAGGCCACGTACACCTGGAAGACGGAAGCGGATTTCGACCGGTTCATGCGTTTCGCCGAGCGCTACGCCGCCGGCCATGGCCTCGGTTTCGCAGAAAAGGATGGGGACTCCGAGGCCGATGGAGCCAGCCCCGACCCGGCCGCTGAGGGCGAGCCCGAAGGCGCTTGAAATTCGGCCAATGGCTTGGCCTGGCGGCGATCATCGCCGCCGTTGCCCTTCTCTGGAGCCTGCGGGGATTACTGCTGCAGCTCTTCGCTGCCGTGGTGCTGGCCATGGCGATCTGCACCCTGGTGGGGGTGGTGCGCGGGCGGCTGGGCTGCTCCAGGCCCCTCGCCCTGACCATCAGCCTGGGGGCCGTGGCCCTGGTGGTGGTGGTGGGCGGTGTGGTTCTGATCCCTCCCTTCGTGGAGCAGTTCGCCGAGCTGCTGGCCAAGCTGCCCGATGCGGCGGATGTGCTGATCGCTCTGGCCCGCCGGGTGCTGGCCAACGTGAGCCGGGTGCTCTATGGCCGCCATGACGGATCGCTGGAGTGGCTTCAGCAGCTCTGGCCGGCCAGTGGTCCCAGCCCGGATGTGCTGGCCGGTGGCCTGGGGGGCGGCGCCCTGCGGCTGCTGGGTCTGGCGAGCAACCTGGGCAGCGGCACCCTGCAACTGGTGTTCGTCCTGGCGGTGAGTCTGATGCTGGCCGTGCAGCCCACCGCCTACCGCGATGTGCTGGTGCTGCTGGCCCCCTCCTTCTACCGCCGGCGCCTGCGCCAGGTGCTCGACCTCTGCGGAGCGGCCCTGAGCGACTGGATGGTGGGAGTGGCGATCAGCTCGGTGTGCGTGGCCCTGTTGGCGGGCGTGGGCCTGTCGTTGCTGGGGGTGAAGCTGGTGGTGGCCAACGCCCTGCTGGCAGGCCTGCTCAACGTGATTCCCAATGTGGGTCCCACCCTGAGCACCATCTTTCCGATGTCGGTGGCTCTGCTCGACGCCCCCTGGAAAGCCCTGGCTGTTCTGGGGCTCTACGTGGTGGTGCAGCATCTGGAGAGCTACGTGATCACCCCGTCGGTGATGCACGCCAAGCTTCGGCTGCTGCCCGGTCTCACCCTCACCGCCCAGTTCCTGTTCACCGTGATTTTCGGTCCGCTGGGCCTTTTGCTGGCCCTGCCGATGGCGGTTTGCGTCCAGGTGATCGTGCGTGAGGTGCTCATCCACGACATCCTTGATCCCTGGAAGCGCCAGCGATTGTCTCCATGAACGGCCGCGCCCTGCTGGGGACCCTCTCCCTTGTGCTGCTGGCCCTGCTGGTGTGGGAACTGCGCTGGGTGCTGCTGGTGCTCTTCGGGGCCGTGGTTCTGGCCGTGGCGCTGGATGTGCCGGTGAGTCTGCTGCGCCGACGGCTGCCCCTGAACCGGCCCAGCGCCGTGGCCCTGGTGATCGTGGCCCTGGTGCTGGTGGGCTGGAAGGTGTCGGTGCTGTTGCTGCCAGAGGTGTTGCAGCAGGCCAATCAATTCACCCAGCTGTTGCCGGTGCTGTTGCAACGGCTCGGCGATCTGGCCGGCGGCTCGATGGCTTTTCGCAGCTTCGAGGAGCGGTTGCTGGAGCTGGCCACCTGGGACAAGCTTCAGCCCCTGGGAACCCAGCTGCTGGGGGTGGCGGGGGGCGCCGCCAGTTCCACCATTCAGATCCTGCTGATGGTGCTGCTGGCGATCCTGCTGGCCCTGGATCCAAGGCCTCACCAGCGGCTGGTGCTGGCGGCCACCCCCCAGTTCTGGCGCCCGTCGATGCAGTCGCTGTTGCGGGAGGCACGCGAGGCTCTCGGCGGCTGGCTGGCGGGGATGACCATTTCGGCGGTGACGGTGTTCCTGCTCACCTGGGCGGGCCTGGCGCTGCTGAAGGTGCCTCTGGCCCTGCTGAGTGGACTGGTCTGCGGTCTGCTCACCTTCGTACCCACGATCGGCCCGACGGTGGCCACGGCCCTGCCTCTGGCGGTGGCCCTGCTGATCTCCCCGGCCAAGGTGGCGCAGGTGCTGGTGCTGCGCCTGATGCTGCAGAACGCCGAAGCTTTCGTGCTCACCCCGCTTCTGCTCAGCCGCACGGTCAACCTGCTGCCCACCGTGGCCCTGATGGCCCAGCTGAGCCTCGGTGCCCTGCTGGGGCTGCCGGGGGTGCTGCTCGCCCTGCCGCTGGTGGTGGTGTTGCAGGTGGTCTTCCAGCGGGTGCTGGTGGAACAGGTGATGGACCGTTGGACCTGACTCCTGATCAGCGGTAGTGCTTGATCAGGCTGGGGGTGAGCAGCAGCACCACCACGGCCAGGGGGTGCTGCTGGGTGGCCGAAACCAGTGACGACCAGGTGAAGTGGTCGGCCAGCAGCCGCAGTTCCGTCATCAGATCCCCCAGCGCCAACAGAGCCAGCAGTACCGGGATGAACGGCGGGAAGCGCCGCATCAAGCCACGCCGGCAGGGGCCGACCCATCCTCTTGAGGTGATTCCACGAAGCCCTTGCCGCTGAGCAGAGGCAGCAGGGTGGGGGCCACGCCGATGCTCGACCAGCTGCCGACACTGATGCCGGCGGTGAGCGCCACGGAGAACCAGAACAGACTGCTGCCGCCGAAGAACAGGATCCCCAGCAGGGGCAGCAGCGTGGTGAGTGAGGTGTAGAGAGAGCGGGTCAGGGTGGCATCGACGGCCACATCCACCTGATCACTGAAGGGGAAGGCCCCCAGGCTTGTTTTCTGTTCGCGGATCCGGTCGAACACCACCACGGTGTCGTTGACGGAATACCCGGCCACGGTGATGAGCGCCACGGCGAAGAGGGAATCCACTTCAATCCCCAGCAGCAGCCCGAGCCAGGCGAACAGCCCGGTGGTGATCAGCACGTCGTGGGCCAGACAGAGGATCGCCAGGAAGGCGAAGACCCTGTCGTAGCGAAGGGTGATGTAGAGGGCGATGGCTGCGAAGCTCACCAGCAGGGACAGGAGGCTGCTGCGCAGCAGCTGGGCGCCGAGGGTGGGGCCGATGGTGTCCACCGAGGTTCCGCCGTCCTTGAACGGCCCCAGGCTGCCGGCCAGCTGGCTGATCACAGCGTTGCCCTGCTCGGCGCTGAGGCTCGGCAGGCGCAGCTCGATCGAGCGCCCCTGATCCAGCACCTGCACCGGTGCGCCCCGCAGGCCTGGCGCAGCCGCACCACCCTCATCGGGCAGCTTCAGGCCGTCGAGTTGCTCGGCCACCTGGGGCACGGTGATCGCTGAGCAGTTGGGGTCGCAGGCCCGCTCCAACTGGATGCGGGTGCCACCGGTGAAGTCGAGGCCGGGCTTGAGCGGGGCGCCGATGGCGGGGTTGAGCCAGCACAGGGCGATGCCGATCAGGCTGATCAGACAGGCCACAGCCGAGCCCCACCAGGCGATATGCCTGTGGCGGGTGATGCGGAAGTACTGAATCGGCGGCAACGCTGCCGATTCAGATGGGGAGGGGGTCATGGGTTGCTCAGGCGGCTGGCGAGGGCAGCTGACGGCTGGGCAGGAAGTAACCGGGGCGCCGCAGGGTCGGGTAGCTCATCATCAGGCGCAGGAGTACGCGGGTGCAGGACAGGGCGGTGAACAGGCTGAGCAGCAGGCCGATGCCGAGGGTCACGGCAAAGCCCTTGACCAGGCCCGTTCCGAGGGCAAAAAGGGCGATGCAGCTGATCAGCCCGGTGACGTGGCCATCCAGGATCGAGGAGAAGGCCAGGGAAAAGCCACTGTCGATCGAGCGGATCAGGGTGTTGCCCGAGCGCAGCTCCTCCTTCACCCGCTCGAAGATCAGCACGTTGGCGTCCACCGCCATGCCGATCGAGAGGATGAAGCCGGCAATCCCCGGCAGGGTGAGGGTGACGGGAATCAGGGCATAGGTGGCCAGGTTGAAGAGGGCATACAGACTCAGAGCCACCACGGCCACCGCTCCGGGCAGCCGATAGATCACCACCATGAACACCGCCACCAGGGCCAGGCCCGCGAGGGCGGCCACCAGACTGGTGCGGATGTTCTCGGCTCCGAGCAGCGGGCCGACGGTGCGCACCTCAATGATCTTCACGGGCAGGGGCAGGGAGCCGCCCCTCAGCTGCACCTCAAGATCGCGGGCCTCTTCGGCGCTGAAGTTGCCGGTGATGCTGGCGGCGCCTCCGGTGATTCCGGCCGCGGCGAACTCCTGGCTCACGGAGGCTTCGCTGATCGAGCGGCCATCCAGCACGATGCCCAGCAGCCGGTTGCTGCCGGCGATCGACTGGGTGAGCTTGGCGAAGGCCTCACCTCCCTGGCGGTTGAAGTTGAGGGTCACATCCCAGCCGGTGCCGGTCTGTTGCTGCTGGCGGCCAGCCGTGACGAGGTCTTTGCCGGTGAGGGCCGCCGGTTCATAGAGGGCCACCACCCGCTTGTTCACTTCATCAAGCAGGGCCTCAATCTGTTCGGTTTCACCAGCTCCTGCCGGCACAGACACCCCGAGCTCGCGCAGGGCCTGGGCTAGGTCCTCGGCTGGAAAGCTCGGAGTCTGGGCAGGGGGTTCTCCTGGCGCTGAAGGCTGAGCCGGATCCGCAGGGGTACGCCGCCGGCTGAGGTCAAGAACCGACTGGGCCTGGCGCTTGAGCCGCAGAAGCCCCTGCATCTCCCGCTCGGTGCCGGGCTTCTGGGCACGGAATTCCAGCAGGGCGGTGGTGCCGAACACCTTGGCAGCCCGGGTGGGGTCCTGCTCGCCAGGCAGCTGCAGAACCAGTTGGTCGTCACCGATGGTCTGGAGGGTGGATTCGGCCACGCCCAGGCCGTTGACTCGGCGGTCGAGCACCTCTTTGACGGCTTCGAGCTGCTCCCGCTTCACTGTTTTGATGGCACCGGCCGGCAGCACCTGAAGGGTGAGCTGGCTGCCGCCCCGCAGATCGAGCCCTAGCTGCAGGGGGAAACTGAAGAGAACGGCTCCGGCGGCGATCGCCAGGGCCAGGATCAGGGCGAATAGCCCCTGCTGGCGTGCCATCTCAGATCGTGCCCGCCTTGAGCTGGCGGGCGGCCTCGACGATCTGCCGGGGCTGAATGATGGTCAGATTTTCAAGGGCGCCGTTGTAGGGGGTGGGGATGTCCTGGCTGGAGAGGCGAACGGGCCTGGCGTCGAGATCGTCGAAGCAGTGCTCGGTGATCAGGGCCAGAAGTTCGGCGCCGATGCCGCCGGTCTTCATGCATTCCTCCACCACCATCACTTTGTGGGTCTTGCGGATCGAGCGGGTGATGGTCTCCAGGTCGAAGGGCTTGAGGCTGATCAGATCAATCAGCTCGACACTCACCCCATCGGCTTCGAGCTGCTCCACCGCCTTGAGGCAGTGGTAGCGCATGCGCGAGTAAGTGAGGATTGTGATGTCCTTGCCCTCGCGCACCACTTCAGCCTGATCGAGGGAGCAGATGTAATCCCCCTCGGGAATCTCCTCGCTGAGGTTGTAAAGCAACACGTGCTCGAAAAACAGCACGGGGTTGTTGTCGCGGATGGCGGCCTTCATCAGACCCTTGGCATTGGTGGGAGTGCTCACCGCCACGATTTTGATGCCGGGCACGGCGTGGAAATAGGCCTCCAGGCGCTGGCTGTGCTCAGCCCCCAGCTGCCGCCCTACGCCTCCGGGGCCGCGCACCACCGTTGGAATGGTGTAGTTGCCGCCGCTGGTGTAGCGCAGCATCCCCATGTTGTTGGAGATCTGGTTGAAGGCCAGCAGCAGGAAGCCCATGTTCATGCCCTCCACGATCGGGCGCAGGCCAGTCATCGCGGCACCGACGGCCATGCCGGTGAAACTGTTCTCGGCGATCGGGGTGTCCAGCACCCGCAGTTCACCGTACTTCTCGTAAAGGTCTTTGGTGACTTTGTAGGACCCGCCGTACTGGCCGACGTCCTCCCCGAACACACACACGTAAGGATCGCGGGCCATCTCCTCGTCGATGGCGTCGCGCAGGGCGTTGAAGAGAAGGGTCTCGGCCACGGACGGTGTGCGAACCCGGCGAGTGCCGGTGGAGCGGCCAACTTATCTCAGCCGCCAGCGGCGAAGGTGGCCAGCAGCAGCACCGAGAGCAGCATGCCCGGGGAGAGCAGCAGGGCCAGCAGGCCGAGATCGTGGGGAGTCATGGCGTTGACGCGCGCACTTACAGCTTAGGAAGCCTCGCTCTCGCCGACTGGCAGCAGGCTGCGAATGAAGACAAGGAACAGCCCCAGAGCAACGAAGCCAAAGGTGAAGGTGGCCAGGAAGCTCATGCCCACCACCAGGGTCTTCATGGCGGTGCCGATGCTCTGGGCAAAGGCCTTGCTGTAGTGGGGCGGATGCAGGCTGTACCAACCCACCACCCGCTGGCTCAGCCCCAGACAGACCCAGGCCAGTAGTGCACTGGTGAGGGCGCCGGAGAGAAAACTGAGCGGACCCTTGCGCGGGGGGCTCGGTTGGGGTTCGGTGGGCTCCGGAGTGCTCATGGGGCCTGGCCTGGTTCGATGATCCTGGCCCCTCGGCTGCTGCAGCGGCAGCACCAGGCCTCGAAACCACCGTCGGCCAGGGCGTCCCGCAGCTGTTCCCGGGCCGCCTCGGCCCGCTCCAGCCCGGCGAAGAGGGCAAACAGGCTGGGCCCTGACCCGCTCATCGCCACCGCCAGGGGCTCGATCGTCTGGCGCAGCAGTCTCAGCCCCGCCCGCACGCTCTCCTGCTCCGGCTCCACCACCACCTGCAGGTCGTTGCGCAGGGGCGGCAGGGCTCGCTCTCCATGCAGAGCCGTCAGCAGCGCTCCCTCGCGCAGACTCTGCCGCCGTTGTTCGAAGTCGCTCTCGCGTTCGAGATAGAAATCGCCCCGCAGCTCACGGCAACGGCCATAGGCCCAGGGGGTGGAGACACTGGCGGCCGGGTCCTTGATCAGCAGCACCGCCAGCTCCTCGGGGCCCTGGGGCCCCAGGACGCGGGGACCTTCTTCGGGCAGTGGCACCGGCTCGAGGATCTCCCCGCGGCCGAAGCAGAGCTGGGTGCCGCCGCAGAGAGTGAACGGCACATCCGAGCCCAGCTCCGCCGCCAGTTGCTGCAGGCTGCCGTTGTCGAGCTGGAGCCCCCAGAGCTGGTTGAGGCCCAGCAGGGCCGCCGCCCCGTCGCTGGAGCCGCCGGCCAGGCCGGCGCCGATGGGAATGCGCTTCTCCAGCTGCATCGTGGCCCCCAGCTCCGGCCTGCCGGCGTGCTCCCTCAGGCGCTCGGCAGCCCGCACCACCAGGTTGCCGCCGTCGCTGGGGAGCGTGCTGCCTGGGCAGTGCAGCACGATCGCCCCATCGTCTCGGGGCTGGATCGCCAGGCGATCGGCCAGATCGACGCTTTGCATCACCATCGCCAGCTCATGGAAGCCATCGGCCCGCAGTCCGAGCACTTCCAGATGCAGGTTGATCTTGGCGGGGGCCTCAACCAGCAGGGGGGCCGAGCGGGTGTTCGCTGAGAACGGATCAACCATGGGCGGTTTTCTCGGGGATGGGTGAGCTCGACTCGCGCGGGAACTGTGGTCTGGGGCACAGCTGGCGGGTCAGCTCCACCCAGCGCTGGGGGGAGAGTTCCTGGGGCCGCTGCCTGAGGGAGACCCCCGCCCGCTCGGCCCGTTCGCTCAGCTCGTCCTCGGGCCAGAGCCCGGCCAGCGAATTGCGCAGCATCTTGCGGCGGGCCGCGAAGCAGCGCTTGAGCAGGCCCTCGAGCCGCCCGGCCAGCTCCGGCTCCAGCCTCTCCGATGGCGGCAGGGGATCGATCACGATCACCTCCGACATCACCTTCGGTGACGGCTGGAAGCAGCGCGGCGGCACGGCGCAGACCGAGCGGCAGTGCGCCAGCAGTTGCAGGCGCACGCTCAGGGCGCTGAAGGCGCTGCTGCCGGCCACCGCCCGGATGCGCTCGCCCACCTCCTGCTGCACGAGCAGCACCAGGCGCCGGTAGGGGCTGGCCAGGGGGCGGTCGAGCCGGCCCACCAGCCGCTCCAGCAGTGGGCCGGTGATGTTGTAGGGGATGTTGGCGACCACCTTGTCGGCCGGAGGAAGATTCAGGCGCAACACGTCGCCCTCCAGCAGCTGGAAGCGTTCATCGCCAGCGAAGTGCTGGCGCAGGCCGGCCACCAGGTCACGGTCGAGTTCGATGGCATGCAGCTCCCCCAGCGCTGTGGCCAGGAGCCGTTCCGTGAGGGCTCCGCGGCCCGGGCCCACTTCCAGCACCCGCTCCCCCGGCTGCAGCTCCGCCGCCGCCACGATCCGCTCCAGCACGGCGGCATCGGTCAGCCAGTGCTGGCCGAAGCGCTTGCGGGTGTGGTGGCCCCCGAATGACATGGGTGTGACTGGGCGGGCCTTCCAGATTGCCCGGCCGGGCGGCTGTTCCCTGGCTATCTCTGGTTCAGAGACCTGCCAGGTCGCAATGGCCCCCATCCTCATCAGCCCTTCGATCCGCACCCTTTCGATCCGATCCGTCCGCTGCCTGAGGCCTTCTCTGGCCCCGTGGCTGCTCTGCGTGGCAGTTGCTCTGCCTTGCCTGGCCTGGGTGGCGCCGGCCCGCTCGGGCAGCGTCAGCGCCGACTCCGTCTGGGACAGGGGCAATGCGCTGCAGCGGGCCCGGCAACTGGTGCCGCGTGGTGCCATCCCGGGCCGGCACCGCTGCCAGGAGATGACGGTGGGCATGGGCAACTACCGCTACCGCTGCACCGTGGAGTTCAGCCAGCCGGCGTCTCCGCTGCCGGGACCAGCGGGAGCTCAGTCGTCCCCCTGAGCCGCCGCGAGTGACTCAAGGCGAAGCCAGCGCACAGCACCGCCCGTCGGCGGCAGGGGCACCAGGGCACAGACCACCTCCAGGGGATGCTGGGCCTGCTCGGGATGCTCGGCCAGCCAGCAGTTCAGGGCCCTGGCCAGCCGCCGGCGCTTGACGACTCCCAGGGCGGCCACGCCCCAGCCATCGGCGCCGCAGCGACGGCGGCCCTTCACCTCCACCACCAGCAGCCGGCCCGGTTTGGCCACCACCAGGTCCAGCTCACCCCAGCGGCAACGCCAGCGGCTGGAGAGGAGCCGCCAGCCCCGCTGGTGCAGCAGCCGCCAGGCGCGCTGCTCGGCCCAGGCCCCGGGCAGGGCGCTACGGCTTCGGGCGCGTTGCGTTCTGCTCTGGGTCAAGGGTCTGATCACCGGCTTTTCCTAGGGTTCCCTTGCTGTCCCTTCCCTGCCATGGCTGCCCCGCTGCGTTCGCTGGTCTCGGGCCTGGTGGCCTGGCTGGGTTGTGGCCTGCTGGCGCTGCTGTTGTTGCTGCCTGCCGCTCCGGCCACAGCTGCGATGGACTACGCCAAACAGGTGCTGATCGGCGCTGATTTCCACGACGCCGACCTGCGCGGTGTCACGTTCAATCTCACCAACCTGCGCGACGCCAATCTCTCCGGCGCCGACATGCGCAACGCCAGCCTGTTCGGCGCCAAGCTCCAGGACGCCGACATGCACGGCGTCGACCTGCGCGAGGCAACCCTGGACTCGGCGGTGCTCGAGGGTACCGACCTGCGGGAGGCCGTGCTTGAAGATGCCTTCGCGTTCAACACCAAGTTCGTGGACGTGGCGATCGAGGGGGCTGACTTCACCAATGTGCCCCTGCGCGGGGATGTGCTCACTTCCCTGTGCGCCATCGCCAGCGGCACCAACCCCGTCACGGGCCGTGTCACCCGCGACACCCTCGGCTGTTCCTGACCCCAACGCTCCTGCTGCCATGAGCTTCGACGCCCACAGCCTCGAGCGCCTTCGCCAGCTCGGCCGTCAGCTGCCCCAGCCCCTGCCAGCACCGACGCCGCCCGTCAGCGCCAAGCCCAGGGCCAGCGAGCAACGTCACCAGGTGGAGCTGGAGCGTGACCCTGAGCAGCTCTTTCGCGAGCTGATGCAGGTGAGCCCCGACGGCACTGTTCCGCCCCACCTGATGGAGCGTCTGCGCGGCCTCGAGGCGAACCGCTCCGCCCAGGAGGCCAGCGAGCGCCGTGCTCCGGCCGGCCAGTCAGCAGCCCCAGCCACCCAGTCCCAGCCCGGCCGGCGATCAGGGCCTGGTCGCAGCACCCCACCCCGGGCCGACCCTCGCCTGGCGGCCGAGCACGCCGATCTCTACACAGCTTTCCATTCCCTTCTTCTGGAAGGCGAGGAAGACGATTGAGCGGCTGCGGAGGACCCCCCGTCGCTTCGGGGCAGGGGGCGGTCTGAGATGCCGATCATCCAGGCCCGCGGGCTCGGCAAGAGCTTCCGGGTGGCCGACAAGCAGCCTGGTCTGGGCGGAACCCTGCGCCATTTCTTCGCCCGCCGGCTCAAGGACATTCCGGCGGTGCGGGACGTCAGCTTCAGCATCGAGCCTGGCGAAGTGGTGGGCTTCCTGGGGGCCAATGGCGCCGGCAAGACCACCACACTCAAGATGCTCACCGGCCTGATCGAGCCCAGTGCCGGGGACGTGGAGGTGGCGGGCTTCAGGCCCTTTCGCCGCCAGGCGGCCTTCCTGCGCACGATCACCCTGGTGATGGGGCAGAAGCAGCAGCTGATCTGGGACCTGCCCCCGCTCGATTCCCTGCGGGTCAATGCGGCGGTCTACGGCATCGGCGAGGCCGAAGCCCGTCGCCGCATCGACGAGCTGGCCGAGATGCTGGAGCTGGGGGAGGAGCTGCGTCGGCCGGTGCGCAAGCTCTCCCTTGGCCAGCGCATGAAGGCCGAGTTGCTGGCGGCTCTGCTGCATCGCCCCTCCGTGCTCTTCCTCGATGAACCCACCCTCGGGCTGGATGTGAATGCCCAGGCGCGGGTGCGGGAGTTCCTCGCCGACTACAACCGACGCACCGGCGCCACCGTGCTGCTCACCAGCCACTACATGGGCGACATCACCGCCCTCTGCCAGCGGGTGCTGCTGATCCACCAGGGCCAGCTCTTCTACGACGGCAGCCTGCAGGAGCTGACCCAGCAGCTCGCCCCTTACCGGGAGGTCTGCTGCGACCTGGGGGAGATCTACCCGCCCGAGGCCTTCCGTGGCTACGGCGAGCTCGAGTATCTGGCCGGCCACCGGGTGCGCCTGCTGGTGTCACGGGATCAGCTCACGGCCACCGTCTCCCGGCTGCTTTCCACCTTTCCCGTGCTCGATCTGGAGGTGAACGATCCGCCGGTGGAGGAGATCATCGGCCGCCTCTTCCGTGAGGGCGCGGTGGGATGAAACGCACGCTGCGGCTGGCGCGGGTGCTGCTCTCGGTCCAGTACGCCTACATGCTCGAGTACCGCGCCGAGATCGCGCTCTGGGCCCTCTCCGGCCTCCTGCCGCTGATCATGCTGGCGCTCTGGAGCGGTGCCGGAGCAGCCGCTGATCTCAGCCTCAGCCCGGCGGCTCTGAACCGCTACTTCCTAGCGGCCTTCGTCGTGCGTCAGTTCACGGTGGTGTGGGTGATCCATGTCTTCGAGGAGGACTCTCTGCAGGGGCGCCTCTCCCCCTACCTGCTGCAACCGCTGCACCCCTTCTGGCGCTACCTGGCCGCCCACATCGCCGAGCAGGCCACGCGGGTGCCCTTCGTGCTGGCGATCGTGCTGGCGGTCTGGCTGCTGGGGGCGGGGGCAAGCGGCTGGCCGCCGCCCTCCACCTGGCTGCTGGGCCTGCTGGTGATCCACCTGGCCTTTCTGCTGCGCTTCCTGCTGCAGTCGGTGATCACCATGGCCTGCTTCTGGAGTGAGCGGGCGGCGGCCCTGGAGCGCCTGCTGCTGATCCCTTACCTGTTCCTCTCCGGGCTGGTGGCGCCTCTGGAGGCCTTTCCCCCCGGGCTGCGCCGCCTGGCGCAGGCCACCCCCTTCCCTTCGATGGTCGACTTTCCGGCCCGGCTGCTCTCCGGCGGCGACGTGGACCTGCTCGGAGGGCTGGCGACGATGGCCGCCTGGATGGCCCTGCTGTTGCCCCTCTTTCTGCTGCTCTGGCGCGCCGGACTGCGGCGTTATGCGGCGATGGGGGCCTGATGGGGCGCTATGCGCGCACCCTGAGAGCGTTCTGGGCGTCGGCTCTGGCGATGGAGCTGGAATATCCGGCCAACGCGTTGATCGAACTGCTCTCGGTGCTGGGCAACCTGGCCGGCAGCGTGGTGGTGCTGGCGTTGTTCTACGGCCGCGGCCATGGCCTAGGCGGCTGGAGCTGGGATGAGGCCCTGGTGGTGCTGGGGATCTACACCCTGCTCGACGGCTTCGCCAGCACCCTGCTTCAGCCCAACCTGGGGGCGATCGTGGACCATGTGCGCACCGGCAGCCTCGATTTCGTGCTGCTCAAGCCGATCGACAGTCAGTTCTGGCTCTCGGCCCGCAGCTTCTCCCCCTGGGGCCTGCCAGGCGTGCTGGCCGGACTGGTCCTGATCGTGCTGGCGGCGGGACGGGCGGGGGCCACTCCATCGCTTCTCACCCTGCTGGGCACCACCCTGCTGCTGCTCTGCAGCGGCCTGATTCTCTACAGCCTCTGGTTCGTGCTGGCAGCCGCCAGCATCTGGTTCGTGAAGGTCTGGAACGCCACCGAGGTGTTGCGCAGCACCCTGGTGGCCGGCCGCTTTCCTGTCAGCGCCTATCCCCCAGCTCTGCGCACCCTGTTCACCCTGGTGCTGCCCGTGGCCTTCCTCACCACCGTGCCGGCCGAAGCCATCCTGGGCCGCGCCACCCTGCCCTGGGTGCTGGCCAGCCTTGGGATGGCTGTGCTGTCCCTGGCCCTCAGCCGTGGCTTGTGGCGCCATGCCCTGCGCTACTACACCTCGGCGTCCAGTTGACAGCGATGGCACAGCAGCGAGACGGTTGGCACCACGGTCACTGGATGCGCCATCAGGAGCAGCACCGCACGTCCCGGGTGGGCTGGCTGCGGGCTGCGGTGCTGGGGGCCAATGACGGCATTGTCTCCACCGCCAGCCTGCTGGTGGGGGTGGCGGCGGCTGAGGCCGACCACGGCGCGATCATGTTGGCCGGAGCGGCCGGCCTGGTGGCCGGAGCGATGTCGATGGCGGCCGGTGAATACGTTTCGGTCAGCTCCCAGGCCGACACCGAGCAGGCCGACCTGGCCCGGGAGCGCCAGGAGCTTGCCGATGACGCGGCGGCGGAACTGGCCGAGCTCACCGGCATCTACGTGCATCGGGGCCTTGAGCCCGCCCTGGCCCATGAGGTGGCGCTGCAGCTCACCCGCCACGATGCCCTGGGCGCCCATGCCCGTGATGAGCTGGGCATCACCGATGCCCTGGCAGCTCGGCCGGTTCAGGCGGCCCTCACCTCGGCGGTGATGTTCTCGATCGGGGCAGCGCTTCCCCTGGGCACAGCCGCTCTCCTGCCCGCCTCCCGCATCACGGTGGTGGTCTCGCTCACCTCGCTGCTGTTCCTGGGGGTGCTGGGTGGAATCTCCGCCAGGGCCGGTGGCGCCAGGCTGAGCACCGGCATCCTGCGAGTCACCATCTGGGGGGCGCTGGCGATGGGGGCCACGGCCCTGATCGGCTCCCTGCTGGGGGTCTCCCCCTGAGCGACTCAGATCGGCGCGGACACCGATAACGTCCTGCCTGCGACCAGCCCCAGGATCCCTTCATGACAGCGTCCCACCGTCGTTGGTCTCTGCTCGCTCTGGTGGGTCTGCCGCTGCTGGTGATGAGCGCAGCAGCGGCCTTCGGACCGAGGCAGCCTGGTCTTCTCCTGTCGGCGGTGGAAGCACCGTCTCCGCCAGCTCCAACTCCAGCTCCAGAGCCGCCCACGGCTCCAGTCACGGTGCTGCTGCCCTCGGAGCCGAGCCTGCCCCTGGCGGCCGATGGCCGCCACTATCCGGTCGTTCCCAGCGATCCCCAGGCCGTGGCTGAGCTGCTGGTGTCTCTCGAGGAAGCCCTGCGCTCGCCCGATACCCCGGCGGAGTCGTTGCCGGCTCTGGGCCACCAGCACCAGGTGATCCTGCGGGTGCTGGCGGTTCGAGAGGGCCAGGCCCAGGAGGTGCGGCGCCGCCTTCCTGGCCGCTGGCAACCCGTGCTGGACCATCACCTGGGCGCCCGCCGTGCCTTCCTCTCCATGCGGCGCCGCGGCCCGGGCAGTGCCACCCTGCCGGCCTGGAGGATCGTGGCACCGGAGCCGGCGGAGAATCTGCTGCGCTACTACCGCAGCGCCGCGGCGGCCACCGGCATCGACTGGGAAGTGCTGGCAGCCGTCAACCTGGTGGAAACGGGAATGGGCCGCATCGATGGGGTTTCCGTTGCTGACGCCCGCGGGCCGATGCAGTTCCTGCCCACCACCTGGGCCCAGCCCGGTGTCGGCAAGGGGGATATCCGCGATCCCCACGATGCCATCCACGCCGCCGCTCGCTACCTGGTGCGCCGGGGCGGGTTGAAGGACATTCGCAAGGGGCTCTGGGGGTACAACAACAGCGACTACTACGGCAAGGCCGTCCTCCACTACGCCGCTCTGCTGCGCGAGGATCCTGCCGCTTACACGGGCCTCTATCACTGGGAAATCCACTTTGCCTCCAATGCCGGGGACCTCTGGCTGCCCGTGGGCTACGCCCAGACCAAACCCATCCCGGTGGCCCTTTACCTCCAGCGTTTCCCCGCCAGCGCCCCGCCGGCCGCCAACCGTGGCGGCTGAGGCAGCCATGATCCGAACGAGTGAAGGAGCTTGTCGACTTGATCCCCGGCCGGGGCTTCTCGATCAGGGTGGGCTTCGGGAGCGCAGGCATTCCAATGGCAGTGGTGGTGAAGTCCTCGGCGGCGAGCGAGGTCGAGTCCCTGGCGGTGTCGTTGAGCAGCCTCACGGCGTTGGTTGTCTGCTTCCTGGTGCTGGCCCTCGGGGTGGGTCAGATCAGCGCGGTGATGCCGAGCCTGGCGGGGGCATCCGCGTCCGCGCCCGATGCCGGCCGCCCTTGAAGATCGGCTCAAGCTGTAGCCGCCTTTGCTGTGGCGGGCTGGTCGGATGAGCGCTCGTTTGGTGCTCGGCCCCGTGCACGTCTGTCCACAGGTGCGGGAATGGCTGGATCTGGAAACGCTGCAGCGCCTGGTGGCCCGTCACCGCCGCGGCGACTGGGGCGAGGTCGATGCTCGTGATGCCAGGGCCAACACCCTGGCGGCCTACCACCAATGCGGCCGGCTGCGCAGCGTTTACAACCTGGGGCAGGGGCTGTGCATCTGGGTGATCACCGACCACCTCGGCACCGACAGCCTGCAGACCACCGTGCTGATTCCCGCCGATGAGTGATCCGGCGCATCCCATGATCGACGCCAGCGGCGCACTCACGGCGATCGCGGAGCGCTTCGACCTCGGCGGCCCGGTCAGCGGCATCGAACCCCTGGGACATGGCAATGTCAACGACACCTATCTGGTGCGGCTGGGGGAACTGGCCCGGCCAGCCGCTGTGCTGCAACGGGTGAACACCAAGGTGTTCACCAGCCCCGAACTGGTGATGGGCAACCTGGTGGCCTTCAGCAATCATGTGGCCAGACGGCTGCTCGAGCCCCCCAGGGAGCTGGCGGGGCGTCGCTGGGAGGTGCCTCGGGTGTACCAGGCCCGCGCCGATGGCTGCCCCTGGGTGTGGGAAGGCTCCAGCTTCTGGCGAGCTCTGGGCTATGTGGAGCGGGCTCAATCGCTGGAGCGGATCGGCCACAGCGGCCATGCCCGTGAAATCGGCTTCGGCCTGGGCATGTTCCACCGGCTGATCAGTGATCTGCCGGTGGAGAGCCTGGCCGACACCCTGGAGGGGTTCCACATCACCCCCAGCTATCTGCGTCAATTCGATCAGGTGCTCGCCAGGCTCGGATCCTCCACAGACCCAGAGCTCAGCGACTGCCTGGCCTTCGTGGAGCAGCGCCGCTCCCTGGTGCCGGTGCTCGAGCAGGCCAAGGCGGCCGGGATCCTGCACCAGCGACCGATCCACGGCGATCCGAAGATCAACAACGTCATGCTCGACCTGGAGGGCGATCATGCCGTCGCCCTCGTCGATCTCGACACCGTCAAACCAGGTCTGGTGCACTACGACATTGGCGACTGCCTGCGCTCGGCCTGCAATCCCCTGGGCGAGGACGCCGCCGACTGGAGGGCTGTTCACTTCGATGTGAGGCTCTGTGAGGCGTTGCTTGGGGGATACGGCAGCGTGGCCAGCTCCTTTCTCACCCCCGCCGACTACGACCACATCGTTGTGGCGATTCGCCTGATCAGCTTCGAGTTGGGGTTGCGCTTCCTCACGGATCATCTCGCCGGGGATGTCTACTTCAAGACCCGCTACAGAGGTCATAACCTGCTGCGGGCCAGGGTTCAGTTCCAGCTCACCGAGAGCATCGAGCGGCAGGAGGCCGCCATTGAGGCCGTTGTGGCGGCGATCCGGTGAAGGCACCCAGCTCAGAGCAGCCTGAGACGGCCTGGCAGTCGTTTGTCCTGCAACCCTTTCAATCCGCAGATGTGCCGCCTGGCCCGATCACTCCCGGTCCTGCCGTTCCCGGAACTGGCCTGGAGCTGACCGGGCAGATCCGCCGCAGGGGCGGGACCCTGGAGCTGCGCTTGCGCCTCGGCGGCGATCCTGAGTCGGTGGTGCTGGCTGAGCCCTCACCCTGGCCCGAGCGCCGCGATGATCTCTGGCTCAGCACCTGTTTCGAGCTCTTCCTGGCCGCGGAGGCGCAGCCGGTTTACTGGGAAGTGAACCTTTCACCGGCTGGCCACTGGAACGTTTACCGCTTCAGCAGCTACCGCCAGGGGATGGAGAACGAGCCCTCCCTGCAGGCGTTGCCCTTCGAGTTCAAGCCAGTGCCCGGCTCGATCGAGCTGGAGCTGGCCTGGGCGCTGCCGGATGACCTTCGCTCCGCCCCTTCAGCCCTTGAGGCTGGGGTCTGTGCGGTGATCGAGCAACGCCAGGGGCAGCTCAGCTACTGGGCCGTGGCCCACCCAGGCAATGAAGCCGACTTTCACCGGCGCGATGGGCTGGTGCTGCGCCTTTGAGTCGCCGGATTGTGTTGGTGGGTGGAAGAGCCCAGAGTGAACCACCACCCCAGGCTCCTGCCCGAAGGCATCGTCATCGTGACATGCCGATCCAGGGACATCTTCGCACATGGGTTGACCATAACATCTTGATTCAACATTCCATCTAGACTGATGATCAATTCCGATTCAATAATTTGTCAGAATTGATACCGTTTTAGTAATCAAAAGTGACCTTCAGTTGTATTCGCCGGGCATATCCTGCTTGGTGATCGTCACCTTGCCGATGCGTTTGCCGGAGGCCCGCAGCAGTTCGTCTCCGGAGACATCGAAGCCCAGGGATGTGGCGATCCTGGCCACGTCATCGGCGGTGGAGGACCCCAGCACCTGGCGCCTGAGCTCCCCATCGTCCTGAACCCTGGCGAGGAAGGCCCTGAGTTGCTCCTGGGACATGGCGGGCGGGCCGAGCGCGATGGCTCCCCAGCATGGCTCCCCCTGGGGAGCAGGGCTCACTCCCCCCACTGACGCAGCAGGTTGGTGTAGCTGCGGCTGATCAGATCGAAGACCTCGTCCTTGCCGTCGCGCTTGAAGATCGCCCGCCGGGCTGTGTCGAGCTCGAACAGCAGCTCCCGCTGATCGGCCCGGCGCACCCGGCTCTGGATCCATCCCACCGCCACCAGGCGCTGCCCATCCCGCACCGGCTCCACCCGGTGCAACTGGGTGCTGGGGTACACCAGGGCATGGCCTGCCGGGCAGCGCAGCGCTTCCTCGTCCGCCGGGCCCTCGAGCACCAGCTCGCCGCCGCTGTAGGTGTCTGGATCACTGAGGAACAGGGTGAAGGAGAGGTCGGAGCGGCCGCCGGCCATGTAGGCATTGTCGACATGGCTTCCGTAGCCCTCGCCCCTGGTGCTGCGGCTGAACAGCACGCCGTGAATACTCACCGGCAGCGCGGCGGCCAGCAGCAGGGGGTGGGCCAGCAGAGCGCTCTGCAGCTGCTCCGCCAGCTGGGCGTGCAACGGGCTGCCGCGCTCCAGCTGGTGGTTGCGCTTGACGGAGCGGGCATGCCAGCCCGCCGTTTCAGCCCCAGGGCGCCAGCTGGCGTGCTCGCTGCTCAGGGCCAAGCACCAGTCCTCCACCTGGTGGGGCTGGAGAAGAGGTTCGAGAACGAAGCGCATGGTGGATGGTGAACAATGGCCGGATTGCAACGTCACGGCCCATGAACCGCTCCAGCCTCGCTCTGTTCCTGGCCACGGCTGGTCTGGCCGCCGGTGTGGCCGGTTGCGGCCAGAGCCAGACCCCCAAGCCCAGCTCTCCGGCGATGGAGAAGCCGGCGATGGAAAAGCCGGCGATGAGCAGCCCCGGCGCTGAGTCCTCCAGCACGGAGGAGAAGTCGGGCTCCCACGACGGCATGAACCATGACGGCATGAAGCCCGAGGACGGTGGAGAGGGGGGCGAGGGTGGAGAAGGGGGCGAAGGCTGAAGCCGGGGCCCACCTGCTCAGCCCGGCTCGCCGCCACGTGTGCTGAGCAGCTCAAGGATCTGATCAGCCCCCACGTCGTTGCGGATCTGCACCTCGCCGATGGCGTTGGGCAGCACGAAGCGCACCAGGCCGCTCCTCACTTTTTTGTCGCTCTGAAGGGTGAGCAGCACCGCCTCTGGATCAAGGGGTGGCAGCTGCAATGGCAGGCCGGCCTTGGCGATCAGGGCGCACTGCCGTTGCTGCTCGGCCGGGCTCCAGAGGCCCATGGCCACCGCAAGCTCACCAGCTGCCACCATCCCCAGCGCCACTGCCTCTCCATGCAGGTAGGTGCCGTAGCCGCAGAGGGTCTCCACCACGTGGCCGAGGGTGTGGCCGTAGTTGAGGATGGCGCGCAAGCCCCCTTCCCGTTCATCGGCGGCCACCACGCGGGCCTTGGCCGCCGCGGAGCGCTCCAGCAGCCGTTGCAGCAGGCTGTCGCCCACCGCCTCCAGGCTGGAGAGGTCGGCGGCGGCCTCCAGCTCGCTGAACAACTCGGGATCACCGATCACGCCGTACTTGATCACCTCGGCCATCCCCGCCCGGAATTCCCGCTCCGGCAGCGTGACCAGGGTGCTTGGGTCGATCAGCACCAGCCTGGGCTGGTGGAAGGCCCCGATCAGGTTCTTGCCGCCGGGGTGGTTCACCCCGGTTTTGCCGCCGATGGAGGCATCCACCATCGCCAGCAGGGTGGTGGGCACCTGCACCACCGCGATCCCGCGCAACCAGGTGGCGGCGGCGAAGCCCGCCATGTCGCCCACCACCCCTCCGCCTAAGGCCACGATCAGAGAGCTCCGCTCCAGCCGCCGGGCCTGGGCCGCGTCATGGATCAGAGCCACGCTGGCGGGTGTTTTCTGATCCTCCCCCGCGTCCAGCACCAGCAGGCTGGGCTCCAGCTCCGCACAGCGCAGGCTCGCGAGGGCCCTGGGGCCATAGAAGCCCTCCACCACCGGGTTGGTCACCACCAGCACCTTGGTGGCGGCCGCCACTCCGCTGGAGCGGATCAGCGGGCCGAGCTGATCGAGGCTGCCCTTGCCGATCAGCACCGAGTACGGCTGGCTGCTGAGGGCCACCTCGATCGAAAGGGGCGGGATCATCTTCGGCCGGTGCGGCAGGCAGGCTGGTCAGGCTAGGTCTGGGCTTGCCAGCCCTCGATCACCGCCAGCACCGCCTCGCCGTAGCGGTCCAGCTTGGCGGCGCCGATGCCGCTCACCTGCCCCAGGTCGGCCAGGCGCACCGGACGCCGCGCCGCCAGCTCCGCCAGGGTGCGGTCGTGGAACACCACGTAGGGGGGCACCCCCTGCTCACGGGCCTGGGCCCGGCGCCAGTCCTTGAGCGCCGTCATCAGACTGGCATCGGCTTCAGGTTCAGCGGCGGCGGCGGCTGCTGCAGCCCGCCTGCGCTCCTGGCGAGGTGGGGCAGCGGGCAGCTCCAGCTTCAGGTCTCCCCGCAGCAGGCTCCTGACCCGCGCCTCCTCCCCCCAGCGCAACCCGCCGCGGCCCTCGGGCACCGGCTCCAGCCAGCCCTGGCTGGTGAGCTGACGCAGCAGGGTGCGCCACTGCTCGCGGTTCAGCTCCTTGCCGATGCCGTACACACTCAGGCTGTGGTGGCCGAGGGATCGCACCCGGGCGGTGTCAGCACCCAGCAGCACATCAGTGAGGTGGGCGGCGCCGAAGCGCTGGCCCGTGCGCCACACCGCCGAGAGTGCCTTCTGGGCCGCCACCGTCCGGTCCTCCAGAACCTGGGGCTCGAGGCAGCGGTCGCAGTTGCCGCAGGGCTCAGCCAGCGTTTCGCCCAGATGGGCCAGCAGCACCTGGCGGCGGCAGCCCGGTGCCTCGGTGAAGCCCACCAGGGCGTCGAGCTTGCCGTGCTCGATCCGCTTCTGGGCGGCGTCGGCCTCGGAGTCTTCGATGAAGCGCCGCAGCTGGGGCACATCCCCCGGCCCGTGCACCATCCAGGCAGTGGCCGGAAGGCCGTCGCGTCCCGCCCGGCCAGTTTCCTGGTAGTAGGCCTCCAGGCTCTTGGGCAGATCCAGATGGGCGACGAAACGCACATCCGGTTTGTCGATGCCCATGCCGAAGGCGATCGTGGCCACCACCACCACGCCACTGTCGTTGCGGAAGCGGCTGAGGGCGCTGGAGCGCTGGCTCGCGTCCATGCCAGCGTGATAGCCCACCGCCCCATGGCCGGCGGCCTGCAGCAGGGCGGCGAAGCTGTCCACCCGGCTGCGGGAGCGGGCGTAGACGATGCCGGCTTCGCCCCGGAACTCCTCCAGGAAGGCCAGCAGCTGCTCCTTGGCCTCCTGCTTGGGCCGCAGCAGGTAACGGATGTTGGGCCGATCGAAGCTGGCCAGAAACACCCGCCCCTGCTCGAGAGCCAGGCGTTCGATGATCTCGCCCCGGGTGCGTGGATCGGCTGTGGCGGTGAGGGCCAGCCGGGGAACCTGCGGGAAGCGCTGGGCCAGGGCCTCCAGCTGCAGATACTCGGGGCGGAAGTCGTGGCCCCACTGGGAGACGCAGTGGGCCTCATCGATCGCGAACAGGGCCAGGGGCCTCTCCTGCAGCCGCTCGAGCAGATCTCCGCCCAGCAGCCGCTCCGGTGAGACGTAGAGCAGATCCAGCTCGCCCCGCAGCAGGCTGCGCCAGAGGACGCTGACGGCTTCGCTCGAGAGGCCGGAGTGCAGGGCCGCCGCCCTCACCCCCGCCTGGCGCAGGGCCAGCACCTGATCGTCCATCAGAGCGATCAGGGGCGAGACCACCACCGCCAGGCCCTCCCGGCACAGGGCGGGCACCTGATAGCAGAGCGATTTGCCGCCACCGGTGGGCATCAGCACCAGACCGGAGCCGCCGGCGATCACGTGCCGCACGATCTCCTCCTGGGGACCACGGAACCGGTCGTAGCCGAACACCTCCCGCAGCACCCGCAGCGGGTCGCTGCCGCCAAAGCTGCTCTGCACGACCCTGGCTCTCGTCATGGTGCGTCCCACAATGGCCCCATGGATGGTTCCCCCGCTGCCTCACCGTCGCCCCGTCGCCGCTTGGCCTGGTGGGGGCGCAGCGCCACGGCCTGGGGCTTTCTGACGCCGGCGCTGCTGCTGCTGAGTGTTTCGGTGCTGGTTCCGGCCGCGATGGCCCTGGTGATCAGCTTCACCGCCACCGGTCTTGATGTGAGCGAACCGCTGCGCTTCATCGGCCTGGCCAACATCCGGCGGCTGCTGGCCGATCCGGTGTTCCTGCAGGTGCTGGGCACCACCTTCCTCTATCTGATCGGAGTGGTGCCGCCGATCGTCCTGGGATCCCTCGCCCTGGCCGTCCTGGTGAACCGCCAGCTGCCCGGCATCCACCTCTTCCGTGCCGCCTTCTACACCCCGGTGCTGGTCTCGATCGTGGTGGCGGCCATCGCCTTCCGTTGGCTGTATGCCGAAAATGGCCTGATCAACGGCTGGCTGGCGGCCTGGCTTGGAGAGGCCTTCACGCCGATCGGTTTCCTCACCACCCCCTGGCTGGCGCTGCCGGCGGTGATGCTCGTGACCCTCTGGAAGGGCCTGGGCTACTACATGGTGATCTTTCTCTCGGGCCTCCAGGGCATCTCGCCGGAGCTCTACGAAGCCGCCGCTCTCGATGGCAGCGAGGGCTGGCGGCGCCATCTCGACATCACCCTGCCGTTGCTTCGGCCCTACATCACCCTGGTGGGGGTGATCTCCGCCATCGCCGCCACCAAGGTGTTCGAGGAGGTGTATCTGATGACCCAGGGGGGGCCGGCCGATTCCACCCGCACCCTCGTCTATTACGTCTACGACCAGGCCTTCTCTGAGCTGGAGATCAGCTACGCCTGCACGGTGGGTCTGGCCCTGTTTCTGATCGTGCTGATCTTCAGCCTGCTGCGCTTCCTGGCGGTGGGCGAGAAGGGCTTCAGCTGAGGCGGCCCAAGGGGGGGGTGGGCGAGGGAATGGCAAGCTTCTGAATTGGCGCGTGGCCCTGGCGCCGCGTGGTCGGGGAGGTCAGCGATGGGCGGCAGTATCGGCGTGGTGGGGGGCGGCCAACTGGCCTGGATGCTTGCCGCGGCCGCCAGGAAGCAGGGTGTGGAGCTGCATGTTCAGACTCCGGAGCTCTCCGATCCCGCCGCACGGCTGGCCACCAGCGTGGTGCGGGCGCCGTTGGCCGATCTGGCGGCCTCCCGTCGTCTGGCCGAGAGGGCGTCGGCGATCAGTTTCGAGAACGAATGGCTTGACCTTGCGGCCCTTGCGGCGCTGGAGCAGGAGGGCGTGGTCTTCATCCCCCGGCTGGAGTCCCTGGCGGATCTGGTCTGCAAGCGCCGTCAGCGCCAGCTGCTGGAGCGGTTGCACCTCCCCTCGCCGCGCTGGTTCCCGTTGGAGCAGCTGCTGACTCCGCCGGCGGCGGCCGAGCTGGAGGATGCGCCGTTGGCCGGGGCCGAGGAGCCTGCCGGCGAAGCGGCTGAGCCAGAGCTGCCCCTGCCGCCCCAGCTTCCGCAGGGGTTTGACTTCCCGTTGATGGCCAAGGCGGTACGGGGGGGGTACGACGGCCGCGGCACCCGGGTGATCCGCAGCCAGGCGGAACTGGAGGCCCTGATCGAGGCGGTGGATCCCAGCCTGTGGCTGCTGGAGGAGTTCGTGGCTTTCGAGCAGGAGCTGGCGCTGGTGGCCTGCCGCGATCACCTCGGGGCGGTTCAGTGCTACCCCCTGGTGGAGACGCACCAGCATGATCAGGTCTGCGACTGGGTGCTTGCACCAGCTGCCGCCAGCCAGGCGGTGGAGGCCCGCGCCCGCAACGTGGCGGCCTCGCTGCTGGCAGCCCTCGATTACGTCGGTGTGCTCTCGATCGAGTTTTTCTACGGACGCACGGGCCTCCTGATCAACGAGCTCGCCCCGCGCACGCACAACTCCGGCCACTACACGATCGAAGCGTGTCGCACCAGCCAGTTCGCCCAGCAGGTGCGCATCGTCTCGGGACAGCCCCTCGGGGACAACTCCATGACGCTGAGCGGCGCGTTGATGGTGAACCTGCTGGGTTTCGAGACCTCCACGGCGGCCTACGCCAGGCAACGCCAGGCCCTGGAGACCCTTCCAGCCGCCCACCTGCACTGGTATGGCAAACGTCTGGCCCGGCCCGGGCGCAAGCTGGGTCACATCACCCTGGAGCTCAAGGCCTCAGGTGCGGCTGAGCGGGCCAGGGAGGCAGCCCTGAGGCTGGCTGAGGTCCGGGCAATCTGGCCACTGCCACCAGCCCGTACCCCTTAGAGTTTCCTCGGACTGCTGTGTTGGTGACTGCCTTTCACAGTTTCTGATCTGACTCCCTCTTCGACGTGGGTGGTCTGTCGCGACGGTGACGTACACCGGCCTCGTTGCCGGAAACGAAGCCCCGCTTTGACTGCTCCTCTGGTACTACCAGGTCGAACACTGGGGCAAGACGGCACAGCGGTTCACCCTCTTAACCCTCGAGACAGAGCAGCTCCAGGCGTTCCTGGAGCTGCTCCCTTGACCAGGTGGTCAGCACGAACACCTCCTGGGCCGAGCTGCCGCGACGGGCCAGCAGCTTGTAGCCCCCGTTGATCGGAACCGACACCCGCAGGCGCAGGCGTGGGCTGTGTCCCTTGACACGACTGATCACGGCCGGGGTGATCGTGTCGATGCCCTCGTCCCGGGCCAGGACCTTGAGCACCGGGATCAGGCCTTCCACGTAGGTGCTGTGGGTGATCACCACCCGGCCCATGGGTATTTCTCTCCGTTGGCCAACCCTAGGCAGGCCCGCTAGGACGATGAAGCCCTACGCCGACTCACGGTGGTCCTCACACGCGCATCGCTCAGTCTTGAGCTCAGCCGCCAGCTTGGCGAAGCCGTTGAGGTACTCACCCTGGCTCAGCCCCTGCGGCGCCAGGTGCGTGGCCTGGCGGTCTGCTCTGGACGGGTGTTCAGCTATGTGTTCGATGGGGGTGCCCTGACACTGCAGGTGCGCAACCTGCTCGAGCTCAGCGTCTGTCCTCAGGACAATGCCCTCATGGGCCTGGCCTGAACCCTCTTGTTAAGCGGCGCTTGTGTCTCCACTGTCCCGTGGGGATCACTCCCGCTCCAGAGGTGCCATCGTCAGGCCCTCCTGGCTGAGTTGCTGGTGGTAAAGCTCGGCCTGCTCCTGCGGCCCGCTCCAGACCACGGCAGAACCCTGGGAGTCGATCTGATGGGCCAGTTCCCAGGCCCGGTCGGGTCCCATGCCCGGCAAATAGCGCACCAGGCAATTCACCACGTGCTGGAAGGTGTTGACGTCGTCGTCGAGCACAACGACCCGGAGATGGGGATAGCGCTGGCGTTGCCGGATCCCCGCCGGGATCGTCTGGACTCCCGGAGCTGCCATCGATGGACTGCGTTTGAGGCCGCCTCATCTTAGGTAAAGTCAGGATCACCGTTGCTTGGGCGATCTCATGCTCATCACCTTCGCCTGGGCTTCCCTGGCTGCCCTGTTCAGCTTCTCGATTGCCATGGTGGTCTGGGGCCGCAACGGCGACGGCACGATCAATTTCTGATCGCCCCAGGGCCCACTCCACACCCGGATGCCTCACTTTTTCCTCTCCAGCACCAATGTCCTGGCACTGACCGCCTCGGTGTTGCTGGTTTTCGTCACGGTCGGGGTGATCTACCTTTCCGCGGTCGAATGGCGTGACCGACGCCGGGCCAAGCGGCCCTCACGGCTGCCCTCGGGTCGCCTGTCCTCCGGGCGACGGTGACCTCAGCACGTCCAGAACCCCTGGCCGCCTCGACCCAGGACTGGCCCCGACCGGGTCGTCCATCTGCTCACCCTGGTGGAGCCGCAACGGTCCTGGGACAGAAACCAGCTCGACCGCAGCGAGATGCTGGTGCTCACGGCTCAATCTCGGCTGGTTGAAACTGGGCCTCGATGGCGCCAGCAAAGCCCTGCGCTGGGAATGCAACGACCTGGGCGGCCCGGTAAGGCGACGCACCACGCTGTACGCCATGACCTCACCCCAACCATGACCCTCTCCCTGCCGCGCTGGAAGGGTCTGCCGCCTGCCCCCCGTCTGGGGCCCCTGCCGATCACCTCGACGGTGATCGCTCTGCTGGTGTTGGCTCCGGCCAGCCAGCTCCACCGCTTTCCCCGCTCCAACGCCGAGGGGCTGGAGCGGGTGGTGGGCGTGGCCACCCTGGTTCAGAGCTTCCAGTCGGGTGATGCCAGGCCGGTGCCGCTGCTCTGGCAGGAGCGTCTGGGCCCAGAGCCGGCTGCCCGGCTCTGGGCACGCCAGCGCGGGACCTGGTGGCAGTTCTGGGGGCGGGAAGGGTCGGCCCACCTGGTGGTGCCGGGCCGGCTGTTCGGCCCCCAGGCCAGCGCTGCTCTGCCGGCCCGTGCCGTGCGGGTGGACGATCTGGTGGTGATCGCTCCCGATCCCCTGTCTCACCAGACGCTGCAGCAGCAACTGCGCCGCACCTCCCGGCCGCCCCGGGGCCTGGAGCAACGCTGCGTCAACCTGTTGCGCAGCCGCCAGGCGGTGGTCTGGACCAAGCTCGCCCTGGCTCAGATCTCCGGTGATCTCGCCCCGCTGCTGCAGCGCTTCCAGCAGGGCTGTCTCACGGTGAGTGCGGAGGCCGACGGCCTCAGCTGGCAGGGGGAGGCCAGCGCCAAGCCCGATTCGGTGGCTCCTGCCCCATCGCTGCCGCCGGAGCCCGCCCCAAGCCGCGGCGAGCCCCTGCCTGCCGATCTGCTTCTGGAGGTCACCGGGGCCCGGCTGGATCAGCTCCTCGACGCTCTGCTCAGCAATGCTGTGATCCGGCAACCGCTGATGGACCGCTACGGCCTCGACCAGGCCGCCCTGGAGCGCCTGCAGAGCACCCCGTTCCTTCTGCGCCTCAGACCCCAGCCCAAGGGCCCATTCCTGGCGTCGCTGGAGTTGCAACTGGCGGTGGGTCAGGAGCGTTCCGGCTGGACCCGCTGGTTGTCGGCCCTGAGCCAGGCCCTGGAGCGCCAGGGCCTGAGCGACCAGCGCTCCCCTTCGAGCGCCGGGCCGGCAACGTCGGCCACCGCTGTACAGGTCAAATTGCCCAGCAGTCTCTGGCTGCGCGATGACGGAACCCCCCTGGGAGGCTGGCGCTGGGTGGTGCCGGCCTCCGGTGGCGCCCCGGAGTTGTTGTTCGTGCTTGGCGCAGCTCTGCCCGGCGCTGAGCGCTTCGCGGCGGCCACGCCTCCGGCGGGCGGTGGGCTCAGCCTGCGGGCCAGACCAGATGCCCTCGCCGCCCTTGGGCTGCTGCCCCCTGACCTGCCGGCGGTGGCCCGGCGCTCCACCCAGCTGGAAATCCTGTCGGCTCCTGCGGCAGCCCCCAAGCCAGGTGCCTCTCCTGGTGGCGATGCGGGGTTGTCGTGGCTGTGGGGCTCTCTGATGCTGGAGGCTCCCACTCCGCCACCTGCGGCCACGGCCCAACCTGCCCAAGCCCCTCAAGCAGCCTCAGAGGCCCACTCTGGATCTGACAAGCCTGTCGGGCGTTAACGACTGGCCGTTGACTGGTCAGCCCCCCTGGGGCGCGGCTGGAGGGTTCGGTTCCGGCGCCACGGTGGCTTCGGTTTCTCCAGCGTTGCTGGTGACAGTGCTGCTGTCAGGGGTGACCTTGCTCTCCCGGGCCTGCCGTTCGCGCCGGCGACGTTCGGCCGCCAGGGTCTCCTCCATCAGCTCGACGGCCTGGGCCATCTTCTCAAGGGTGCTGGCGTAAAGGGTCAGGTCCTTGTCGACCCGCTCCTTCATCAGACCCATGGATTCGCCGATCTCATGGGCGGCCTGCCGGAGAGCCTGGGGCTCCACGGCTTCGGCGCCGCGGGCATGCTGCAGCAAGCTGAGCAGCCCTACGGCGAACAGGCGCGAGTAGTGGAAGTCAGCCCTGTCGATGCCGGCAAGTACCCCGGCGATCGGTTCAGGCGCACCCTGGCCCCGCTGGGCCAGCCACTGCTTCACCTCATCGAGGCTGTGCTCCCCCACCGCCTTCACGGCGGCGGCGTGCTGCGCGCGAATCTGCTGGGCATCGAAGCCCGACGAGGCGCAGAGGGCGGCGAAGAGGGGCTCACTCTGCTGCTGGGGCCGGTAGCCCTTGGCAAAGCCATCAAAAACCTGGGTGAGGCCCACGGCAAACAGGCCGTCGCTGTGAAATCCGCTCTGCCGGCTGAGCAGATGCAACTCGACGAGCAGCTCATCGACCATGCGCCGGTACAGAGGACCGATCACGTAGGGAAAGGCTGCGTGGAAGGCACGCTTGCTGTCAGCAACGGTGAGGCAGGCGCTCACACTCATCCGCTCGAATGAATGGACCTTAGCGCTGCACCCCCCCGAGCCGATCGGGCGGCGGGCGCGCCGTCCTCGGTAGGATCGACCGAGTTGCTTTGCCGTTGCCGATGATCCCGATCGTGATTGAGGATTCGGGCCGGGGTGAGCGCGCCTTTGATATCTACTCCAGGCTGCTGCGCGAACGGATCATCTTTCTGGGCGAACCGGTGACCGCAGAATCCGCCAATCGGGTGGTGGCCCAGCTGCTTTTTCTGGAGGCGGAAGATCCTGAGAAAGATATTTTTCTCTACATCAACTCCCCCGGTGGATCCGTCTACGACGGCCTTGGCATCTTCGACACGATGCAGCACATCAAGCCCGACGTGCAGACCGTCTGTGTGGGGCTGGCCGCCAGCATGGGCGCCTTTCTGCTCACGGCAGGAGCCAAGGGCAAGCGCAGCAGCCTGCACCATTCACGCATCATGATTCACCAGCCCCTGGGTGGGGCCCGCGGGCAGGCCAGCGATATCCGCATTCAGGCGGACGAAATCCTCTACCTCAAGGACAAGCTGAACAGGGAGCTCTCCGATCGCACCGGCCAGCCCCTGGATCGAATCCAGATCGACACCGACCGCGACTTTTTCATGTCGCCGGCCGAAGCTGTGAGTTATGGACTGATCGACAAAGTGATCGAAAAGCGCCCCGTGCGGCCGGTCTGAGCTGAGCCCAGGCGAGTGGCCCCAGCCATGAAAGCTGAGGCCACGATAAAAAATAGAAATAATTACAGGTTTTTAGCGTCTCAGTGAAAAAGGCTTGAACTGAGTCCTTGAATGAGAATCATTGGTTGATCTTCATTCTCTGTCGGAGATCTCCAGGCCGTTCTTGCTGCCCTTGAGTTCTTTCCAGAGCATGCGTATCTCGTCGTATGCCTGATCCTGATTGAGCTTGCCATTGCTCTGAAGGCCAACGATCAGCCCGACGCGGTCGGCGAAACGCTCCAGATTCTGGTGAAAGGCCAGCCGCTGCGGACTCCAGTCGTCGCCGTGGTAGGCGCTGAACGACTCCATCGGAGAGCGGGTGCTGCTCAAGACCTGAACGCGTAATGATTCAGGCTAAACACTCGATCGAGCTGGGCGGGAGAAGGTTCGGTTAAGAACTCGGCCCCGCCTGTAGCCCCGCCCCCGCCAACAACCCTGTCCCGTCCGCTTGGTCAGGCGGCAGGCAGCAGGGGTGAGAAGCGGTCCTTCTCAGGGATGGTTGTGAACTCGGCCACCACCGCCCGGAACTCATCGCCATCGAGGGTTTCCTTCTCGATCAGCATCTCCACGAGGCGGTCCATGCAATCGCGGTGGCTGGCCACCAGGGCCTGGGTGTCGCGGTAGCAGAGGTCGACGATGCTGCGGATCTGCTCGTCGATCCGGCGGGAGATGGAATCGGAGACATCACTGCGGGTAATCAGGTCGCGCCCGAGGAAGACCTCCTGATTGCCGGCCTCCAGCGATACCGGCCCAAGATCGCTCATCCCGAAGCGGGTCACCATCTGGCGGGCCATGCTCGCCACCTGCTGAATGTCACCACCGGCTCCGGTGGTGACCTCGGCGTGGCCAAAGACCACGTCTTCCGCGACCCGTCCGCCGAGGGCTCCCATGATGCGGGCCTTGAGCTGGGCACGGCTCACGAGCATCTGCTCCTCATCCGGGGCGAACCAGGTGAGTCCTTGGGCCTGGCCGCGGGGGACGAGGGTGACCTTCTGGACAGGATCGTGGTCTTTGACCAGGGTGCCCACCAGGGCATGGCCCACTTCGTGGTAAGCAATCAGGCGCTTGCTGCGGCCGTCGGTGAGGGGTTTTCCTTCCATGCCGGCGATCACCCGATCGACAGCGTCATCAATCTCGGCCAGCGTGGTGGCTTCCTTGCGGCGGCGCGCTGTGAGGATGGCCGCCTCGTTGAGAAGATTGGCCAGGTCGGCGCCGGTGAACCCAGGGGTTCGGCGGGCGACGGCCTCGAGGGACACGTCCTCGGCAAGCTTCTTGTTGCGGGAGTGGACCTTGAGAATCGAGAGCCGTCCCTTGATGTCGGGAGCGTCGACGCTCACCTGACGATCGAAACGGCCCGGACGCATCAGCGCCGAATCGAGCACGTCTGGCCTGTTGGTGGCGGCGATGATGATAATGCCGCTGTTGCCCTCGAAGCCGTCCATCTCGGTCAGCAGCTGGTTGAGGGTCTGCTCCCGCTCGTCGTTACCGCCGCCGATGCCGGCTCCACGCTGACGTCCCACCGCATCGATCTCATCGATGAAGATCAGGCAGGGGCTGTTTTCCTTGGCCCGCTTGAACAGATCGCGCACGCGGCTGGCGCCGACACCCACGAACATCTCGACGAATTCAGAACCGGAGAGGGAGAAGAAGGGAACACCAGCTTCACCGGCGATGGCCTTGGCCAGCAGGGTCTTGCCGGTGCCGGGAGGTCCCACCAGCAGCACACCCTTGGGAATCTTGGCGCCCACGGACGTGAAGCGTTCGGGCTGCTTCAAGAAGGTGACCACTTCCTCGAGATCTTCTTTGGCCTCCTCCACGCCGGCCACGTCATCGAACATGACGCCGGTTTCAGCCTCCATGGCGAAACGGGCCTTGGTCTTGCCGAACTGCATGGCCTGGCCAGGTCCACCGGGCATCGACGAAGACCGACGGGCCAGGAAGATCAGCGAGCCGATCAGCAGCAGTGGGAAGAGCAGATTGCCGAGGATCCCCAGAGCCGGTGGGGTCGTGCGGGGAGGGTGGATGTCGAAGCTGATGCCCTGGGCCTTGAGGTTGTTGATCAGCTCGGGGGCAAGCCCTGGCAGATCGACCCGCAGGCGCTGCACACGGTTGTCAAGATCGGGATCCACCGCTTCGATCACGGCACTGCGGCCCCCATCGAAGATGTCGACTGCCGTGACCCGTCCGGCCTCGATGTAGTCGAGGAAACGGCCGTAGCTCATCCGCGCCACCGCCGCATTGCGCGGAGCCACCGTGTCGGTGCGTCCCTCAGGGGTGAACCGGCTGGCGCCGCCGTTCCCCAGCACCTGCCAGCCAAGGAAAAGGGCCACTCCGAGCGGGAGCAGCCAGAGAGCGAACAGACGCCAGCGCTGATTCATGGCTGAGGGGAATTTTTAACAAGTGTAAAGCGCGCAACCCGCGGCCGAGAGTCTCCGGCCGCTGTGCCACTGATTTCAGCTTGTCATGGTTGCCCCGAGCCGTGCGCTCTGGTGACAGAGCTTCAGCGGATCGTCAGCCAGGCTGGATCGTCGCTGGCCTCGACACCATCGGGATCGGGGGGTTCGATCAGCAGCTCGGCGCTTGGGAGAGTTTCCAGCAGTTCAGGCCCCCCCAGGCCATGGGTCCAGATTTCCAGCTCTGCCCCCTTGGGAGCCTGGAAACTGAGCAGCTCAAAGGGGAAAATGACCCTCTCCAAGTAGAACTCGCCAGGCCCGCACGAGCGCAGGATCACCATACGGTCGCTGGAATTGCGATAGCCGCAGGAGAGCAGGGCCAAAGGAGGAGTTTCATCGGGATTCAACCATCAAGCCACCATCCATCCTTGGCTTTGGTCACGGTCAGCACCGTTCGGCTTTCTTAAGGTTTTCTTGATATGTAGGAGGTGGGCGGTCTGGCGTTGCAGGACTCCTGGTCCCGGGTCTCAGAGGCTGCGCAGGGCCACGATCGGATCCAGCCGGGAGGCCCGGCGAGCCGGCACCACCCCGAAGAACAGGCCGATCGAACCCGAGAGGCCCACCGTGAAGAGCACACTGCCGCTGTCGATCGAGGCCGGTAGGGGGGTGAAGCGGCTCACCGCCGCCACCGTGCCCAGGCCCACGGCGCTGCCGATCAGGCCGCCGAGGCTGGCCAGCACCAGGGATTCCACCAGGAACTGCAGCAGCACATCGCCGCTGCGGGCCCCCACCGCCTTGCGCAACCCGATCTCCTGGGTGCGCTCACTCACCGACACCAGCATGATGTTCATGATGCCGATGCCGCCCACCAGCAGCGAGACGCCGCCGATCGCGCCCAGCATCAAGGTCAGTCCTCCGGTGATCGTGCCCACGATCGAAAGGGCGTCCTGCTGGGAGCGCACGGCGAAATCGTCTTCTCTGAGGATGCGGTGGCGCTGGCGTAGCAGGTTGGTGATCTGGAACTTGGCAGCACTGGTGCTGGCCTCGTCGCGGGCCTCAGCGCTGATGAAGGTGAGCACCACCCCGTAGGTGGGGTCACGGCCGCTCAGCTTGCTCACCATCGTCGAGAGCGGGATGTAGGCGGCTTCGTCCTGGTTGGTGCCGAAGGCGGCGCCCTTGGCAGCCGTCACGCCGATCACCTCGAAGGACTGATCGCGGATGCGCAGGGACTGGCCGATGGCTGAGCCCGAGGGGAGCAGCTTCTGCTTGAGATCCGGGCCGATCACGGCCACGTTGCGGGCCCCCTTGATGTCGTCGTCGCTGAAGAATCGCCCCTGGGCGATCTCAAAGCGCCGCACCGGCAGAAACTCCGGCGTGATGCCCGATACCGAGGCGTTGGAGCTGTTCCCGCCCGACTGAACCACCTCGTTGATCGTGATCTGGGGGGCGACCCGGCGCACACTCGGCACCTGCTCGGCGATCGCCTCGGCGTCCTCCAGTACCAGGGTGCGTGGATTTTCGATCCCCTGGCGGCGGGTGTCGTTGTTGCCGGGCACCACGAAGAGCACGTTGGCCCCAAGGGTGTTGAGCTGGCCTTCCGCCAGGTTCTGGGCCCCCTTGCCTACCCCCACCAGGGTGATCACCGAGGCATTGCCGATCACGATCCCCAGCATGGTCAGCAGGCTGCGCAGCCGGTTGGCCTTGAGGGTGTTGAGAGCCATCCCGACGGTTTCCGCCAGGGGCAGTTTCGAGGCCATGGCCGCCAGCAGCGTTCAGTGCCGCATCATGGCCAGCGGCTGCCGCCGCCGGCGCTTCACTCAGAGGATGGTTTCGCTGCGATCGGCCTGGGTGTGGTTGCGGGCGCCGCGGTGCACCACCCCCTCACGCACCTCCAGGGTCACGAATTCACCCAGGCGCAGATCCGAAGTGGCGTTGGCCACCCCCACGATCACCGGCACCCCCAGCCGCTGGGCAATCACGGCGGCATGGCTGTCGCAGCCGTGCTCCTCGGCGATCACCCCTCGGGCCTTGCGGATGGCATCGAGGTAACCGGCATTGGTATCGCGCACCACCAGGATCTCGCCGCTCTCCAGCCGCGCCGCCTCCTCGGCGGTGGTGGCCACCCGCACCCGGCCGCTGACCGAGCCGTTGCCGATGCCCAGGCCCCGGCCCAGCACGGCGGAGACAATGCCCACCTTGACCAGATCGGTGGAGCCGCTCACTCCCGAGAGGGTCCCGGCGGTCTGAACGACCAGATCGCCCTCCTTGAGCAGTCCCCTCTCCTGGGCCACGCCCATGGCCAGGGTGAAGGTGCTGGTGGTGGAGGCCTGATGGCCGATCAGCAGGGGGTTCACCCCCCAGACCAGCTGCAACTGGCGGGCCACCTTCACCTCGCTGGTGATGGCCAGGATCGTGGTGGAGGGGCGGAACTTGCTGACGTTGCGCGCCGTGGCCCCGCTCTTGGTGAGGGGAAGGATCGCCGCAGCCTGAAGCTGACGGGCAATCGTGCTGACCGCCTGGCTGATGGCGTTGGGGATGGTGGAGGCCATGTGGCTGTCCACGACCCGGCGGGGGTAGTCGCGCTCGATGCGGCGGGCGATGCGAGCCATCGTTTCGACCGCCTCCACCGGGTAGTCACCCACGGCGGTTTCGTTGGAGAGCATCACCGCGTCGGTGCCATCGAGGATGGCGTTGGCCACATCGCTCACCTCGGCCCGGGTGGGGCGCGGGCAGCTGGCCATGCTGTCGAGCATCTGGGTGGCCGTGATGATCGGGATGCCCAGGGTGTTGGCCTTGCGGATCAGCTCCTTCTGCAGCAGCGGTACCTCCTCGGCCGGCATCTCCACCCCCAGGTCGCCCCGGGCCACCATCACGCCATCGCAGAGGGGAAGGATGGCGTCGATCTGATCGATTGCCTCGAACTTCTCGATCTTGGCGATCACCGGGGTGCTGTACCCCTGGCTGCTGATCAGCTCGCGGATCTCCTGCATGTCGGAGGGGTTGCGCACAAAGCTCAGGGCCACCCAGTCGACCTCCTGCTGGAGGCCGAAGCTGAGGTCCTCGCGGTCCTTGGTGGTGAGCGCACGGATCGAGAGCTGCACGTCGGGGAAGTTCACCCCCTTGTTGTTGGAGAGCACCCCACCCACGACCACGGTGCAGTGCAGGGTCTGCTCGGGGATGTCCACCGACTTGACCACCATCTCGACCCGGCCGTCGTCGAGAAGAATGCGGCTGCCGGCGGTCACCTCATCGGCCAGACGGTCGTAGGTGATCGTGGCGATCGACTGGTTGCAGCTCACCGGCCGGGAGGTGAGGGCAAAGGGGTCGCCGTTGGCGAGGGTGATCGGACCGCCCTCGAAGCGGCCGAGACGGATCTTCGGACCCTGGAGATCCTGAAGGATGCCCACATGGATCCCCAGCTCGTGGGCCACCTGACGGATCGTGGCGATCCGGGCGGCATGTTCGGAGTGGTCCCCGTGGGAAAAATTGAGACGGAACGTGGTAGCCCCTGCCTGGATCAGGTCCCGCAGTCGCTGGGGGGACTCCGTGGCTGGACCGATCGTTGCCACGATTTTGGTGCGACGCGACAGATCGGGCTGCGCCATCGGAAAAGCCGAAGGTTCAGGCGGAAACTACCATCCGGTCCCGCCCCTGTCCTGCCGCCGTTGGTGCTGAACCCATGGATCTGAACGACTACCAGCACCAGGCCCGTACCACGGCCCGCTACCCGGACGTGGGTGCCAATCCCATCTATCCGACCCTCGGACTCTGTGGTGAAGCCGGTGAGGTGGCGGACAAGGTCAAGAAGGTGCTGCGCGACCGCGGCGGGGTGTTCGAGCCACAGCTGGTGGAGGATCTGGCCCTCGAACTCGGCGACGTGCTCTGGTACGTCTCGCAGCTGGCCAGTGAACTGGGGCTGAAGCTCGACGACGTTGCCCAGGCCAATCTGGCCAAACTGGCGGGACGGGCACGGCGACAGACGCTCGGGGGCAGCGGCGATCACCGCTAGGGGTGCTGCTGCTGCTGTTGAGACCCGCACGCGGCTCGCCAGACTGGGTCCAGAAGAGCCCACCCGAGCCAGCCCTCAGCAGCCCGAACCACCCGGAGAATCGTTTGAAGCCCAGATCCCCGTTCACCCAGGTTGCTCCCCCCTCGGGGGGCCTGCCTAAAGGCCTGGCCCTGCTGCTGGCCCTGCTGTTGCTGCTGGCCCCCGCAGCACCGGTCTGGGCCCTGGATCTGGCCGTGACGGACATCAGCCTGGAGCCCTGCCCGGCGGCTGATCCGGGCTCTCAGCCGGAGCTGAAGCGCCCGAGCGGGGCCAGTTGCTACGCCCTGCGCGGCACGGTGTCCAATCCCCGCTCCCAGCCGGTGATCGACACGGATCTGTTCGCTGTGATCAGTGACCGCAGCGGAGAGCCGGTGCTGCAGAACCGCACCCGGGTGGGCTCGATCGGTGACGTGCCCCCTGGAGAGTCGAGCTTTGCCCTGCGACTGGCGGTGCCGGTCGGCACGCCTGGGCCCCTGCGGGTCAGCCATGCCAAGGCCAGGGGGTTCAACGCCCCGGTGCGGGTGCGGGCCGGGATCGACGACGAGCTGCTGCCGCTGGAGCAAGCCCTGCTCGATCCCCTCTGAGCGGCCTCAGATCAGCCCTTCAATATCCGAAGCCTCCCATCAGGGATCCGCTGAGGTTGCCCAGCAGCCCCTGAACCAGGCTGAGGGTGATGAAGGCGATGATCGCCGAGAGGTCCAGACCACCCAGGGGGGGAATCAGACCGCGAAAGGCATTGAGGTAGGGATCGGTGATCGAGCTCACCGTGCTCAGGACAGGGTTGCTCCAGTCGAGGTTGGGGAACCAGCTCAGCAGCACCCGCACCAGCAGCACCAGGCTGTAGATGCTGAGGGTCTGCGCCAGCACAGCCAGGATCTGGCTCAGGATCGTCATGGGCAAAGCCTGAAGCAACTCAACTCCGACTCTATGCAGCTGTGTTGCCCTTCGCCCTGTCAGCTGAGGCGGGGGCAGCCTCCGTCACCTGGGTGACGGCGAAGGTTCGGTGGAACTTGTCGCTGAGGCTGATCCAGAAGGAGCGGCCGTCGCTCTGGCGGCGCCGCTCGATGAAGTCCTGGGCCAGCAGTTCTTTGATGTGGTCGTAGGCGCCCGATCCACGCAGCTCCACCAGATCCGACTGCAGGATCCGCCGCTTGAGGGCCACGGTGGCCAGGGTGCGCAGGGTGGCGGTGGAGAGGTCCACCGGCAGCAGGGTCTGCACCAGATCGGCGTGGCTGTCGCGCAGCTGCAGGCTGAAGCGCTGCCCGTCCTGGCGGATTTCCAGGGCCGTGTCCCGGTGGGCGTAATCGGCCATCAGGGTGATCAGGGCCAGCTCCACGGCGTCGCGCTCGATCGGCTCACTCAGGCCGATCGAGGCGATCTCGGCCAGCTCTCCCAGGCTGAGGGGGCGGCCCTTGAGGTAGAGGATGGCCTCAAGCCGGGCCGGCAAAGATAAAGAAGCGCTGGACATGCTCGCAGCCGGCCCATCGTTGGGCGCACCGTACCGCAGCTGATCGGGGCAGGCTCAGGCCAGCGCCGGCACAGGCTGGCTGGCCGGGCCGAGGAACAGCCGGTAGGCTGGGTTCTGGGTCTCGTCCCAGTGGCGGTAGCCGAGGCCTGAGAGAAAGAGCTCCCAGGCGCCGGAATCCTGCTCCTCCACCTGCACCCCCACCACGATGCGGCCGACGTCGGCCCCCTGGTTGCGGTAGTGAAAGATGCTGATCGACCAGTTGGGGTGCAGGGCGTTGACGAAAGCCATCAGCGCGCCCGGCCGCTCGGGGAACTCGAAGCGGTAGAGCAGTTCCCGCGGCGTCGCCGCACCGGCGTGGCAGGCCGCTTCGGGCAGTCGTCCACCCACCATGTGGCGCAGGTGCAGCTTGGCCAGCTCGTTGCTGCTGAGGTCGAGGCAGGGGAAGCCGCCGGCGCCCAGCTGGCTGATCAGCGCTTCGGTGTCTTGGTGCCCGTCGATCTGCACCCCCAGGAAAATGTGGGCCAGGCGGTGGTCCGCCATCCGATAGCTGAATTCGGTCAGGCTGCGGGAGCCCAGCAGCTCGCAGAGCTGGCGCAGGCTGCCCGGGCGCTCGGGGATCTCCACCGCCAGCATCGCTTCGCGCTCCTCCCCCAGCTCGGCCCGCTCGGCCACGAAGCGCAGGCGATCGAAATTCATGTTGGCGCCGCAGGCCACGGCCACCAGGGTGCGCTGTTTCAGCCCTCGGCGCTGCACGTCGGCCTTCATGCCGGCCACCGCCAGAGCACCGGCCGGCTCGAGGATCGAGCGGGTGTCCTCGAAGACGTCCTTGATCGCGGCGCAGATTTCATCGGTGTCCACGGTGACCATGGCATCCACGTAGCGCTGGGCCAGGGCGAAGGTGTGCACGCCCACCTCGTGCACGGCCACCCCATCGGCGAACAGACCCACCTGCTCGAGGCTCACCCGCCGACCTGCCGCCAGGGAGCGGGTCATGGCATCGGCATCCACCGGCTCGACACCGATCACCTCCACCTGGGGCCAGACGTTCTTGATGAAGGCGGCGATGCCGGCGATCAGCCCACCGCCACCCACCGCCACATAGATGGCATCGGGGGGAGCTGAGCACTGGCGCAGGATCTCGAGGCCCACGGTGCCCTGGCCGGCGATCACCTCCGGATCGTCGAAGGGATGGATGAAGGTGAGGCCCCGCTCCTGTTCCAGCACCCTTGCCTGCTGGCAGGCCTCGTCGTAGGTGTCTCCGTGCAGGATCACCTCGGCACCGCGGGCGGCCACGGCCCGCACCTTCATCGCGGGTGTGGTGAGCGGCATCACGATCACCGCGTGGCAGCCCAGCCTCTCGGCCGCCAGGGCCACCCCCTGGGCGTGGTTGCCGGCGCTGGCGGCGATCACCCCACGCTTCAGTTCAGCCGGCGTGAGCTGGGCCATGCGGTTGTAGGCCCCGCGGAGCTTGAAGGAGAACACCGGCTGGAGGTCTTCGCGCTTGAGCAGCACGGTGTTGCCGAGCCGCCGCGACAGGTTGGGGGCCTCTTCGAGCGGCGACTCGATCGCCACGTCGTAGACCCGCGCCCGCAGGATGCGCTGCAGTGTGTCGTCCATGGCTCCAGTGTGCCGGGCAGGCGAGCGGTCGGCTTCAGGAAAGGTGACCGTTGACCCCATTCCCCCGAAGGCAGGACCTAGATTGAATTCTCAGAACTGATCAGGGTATGCATCTCAGCGAGCTGAGCCATCCCAACCAGCTGCATGGCCTCAGCATCGGCGAGCTTGAAGCCATAGCTCGTCAGATTCGTGAGAAGCATCTGGAGGTGGTGTCCACCAGCGGAGGTCACCTCGGCCCTGGGTTGGGCGTGGTCGAACTCACCCTGGCCCTCTACCAGACCCTCGACCTGGAGACGGACCGAGTGGTCTGGGATGTGGGCCACCAGGCCTACCCCCACAAGTTGATCACGGGGCGTTACCACCAGTTCCACACCCTGCGTCAGCAGGGTGGGGTGGCCGGTTACCTCAAGCGGAGCGAGTGCCGCTTCGACCACTTCGGGGCGGGTCACGCCTCCACCAGCATTTCGGCGGCCCTGGGCATGGCCCTGGCCCGCGACCGTCGCGGCGAGGAGTTCAAGTGCGTGGCGGTGATCGGCGATGGCGCCCTCACCGGTGGCATGGCGCTCGAGGCGATCAACCACGCCGGGCACCTGCCCAGGACCCCGTTGCTGGTGGTGCTGAACGACAACGACATGTCGATCTCACCGCCGGTGGGAGCCCTCTCCACCTATCTCAACCGCATGCGGCTGAGCCCACCGCTGCAGTTCCTCTCCGGCAGCGCCGAGGAGGCCTTCAAGCACCTGCCCTTCATGCACGGGGAGCTGCCGCCCGAGCTGGAGCGGCTCAAGGAGAGCATGCGCCGGCTGGCCGTGCCCAAGGTGGGGGCCGTCTTCGAGGAGCTGGGCTTCACCTACATGGGTCCGATCGACGGCCACGACATCGCTGAAATGGTGCGCACGTTCAGCGCCGCCCACCGCTGCGAAGGTCCGGTGCTGGTGCATGTGGCCACCACCAAGGGCAAGGGCTATCCCTACGCCGAGGCCGATCAGGTCGCTTACCACGCCCAGTCGGCCTTTGACCTCAAGACCGGCAAGGCCTTCCCCTCCAGCAAGCCGAAACCCCCCAGCTACAGCAAGGTCTTCGGTCAGACCCTGGTCCGAATCTGTGAACACGACCCCACCGTGGTGGGAATCACGGCGGCCATGGCCACCGGCACCGGCCTCGATCTGCTCGAGAAGGCCCTGCCCAAGCAGTACTTCGATGTGGGCATCGCCGAGCAGCACGCCGTCACCATGGCCGCGGGCATGGCCACGGCTGGTCTCAAACCGGTGGTGGCGATCTACAGCACCTTCCTGCAGCGCGCCTTCGACCAGCTGATCCACGACGTGGGCATCCAGAAGCTGCCGGTGACCTTCGTGCTCGACCGCGCCGGGATCGTGGGCGCTGATGGTCCCACCCACCAGGGCCAGTACGACATCAGCTATCTGCGGGCCGTGCCCAATTTCACGGTGATGGCGCCCAAGGACGAGGCGGAGCTCCAGCGGATGCTGGTCACCTCGATCGGCCACAACGGGCCCTGCGCCATCCGTTTCCCCCGCGGCGAAGGCGAAGGGGTGCCCTTGATGGAGGAGGGTTGGGAGCCTCTGGAGATCGGCCACGGTGAGCAGCTGGCCGATGGCGATGATCTGCTGATCGTGGCCTATGGAGCCATGGTGGCGCCGGCCATGGCCACGGCTGGCCTGCTGCAGGAGCAGGGCATCAGGGCCGCGGTGGTGAATGCCCGCTTCCTGCGCCCCCTTGATGAAAGCCTGATCCTGCCCCTGGCACGCCGCATCGGCCGGGTGGTGACGATGGAGGAAGGTGCTCTGCCCGGTGGGTTCGGCGCGGCGGTGGTGGAATCGCTCAACGACCACGAGGTGATGGTGCCCGTGTTCCGCATCGGCATCCCCGATCAGCTGGTGGACCACGCCAGCCCGGATGAGAGCAAGAAAGCTCTCGGGCTCACTCCGCCCCAGATGGCCGACCGCATCCTGCAGCGCTTTGCCCTGCTGGGGATCCAACGCCAGCCTCTGGCGGTCTGATCCTCGGCACCGGCCGAAGCAGGCGCTCAGAGGCTCAGCAGAAAAGGCGGGTGTGCAGCCCGCCTTTTGTTGATGCCTGGTTGCTGGTTGATGGTCGGCTCAGGCCTGTGAATGTCAGGCCTGAGCCTCAGGCTTGGCTTCAGAGCACGCCGCGGGAGGCCAGACCCTGGATGGCACCGATACCGAAGATGTGACCCAGGCTGGTGGTGGCCAGCAGGGAAGCATGGCTCAGGCCACCGAAGAACTGGGAGTTAGGCAGCTGGGCACCCTCGGAGGGGTACTTGATGGTGGCCTTGCCGATGCCAATGGCGATCACGTTGCACACGATCATCACCAAAGCCACCTTCGGCGACCAGGTCAGCGAGGCGGGCGCCATGGCGAGAAGAGGAGCGATCATGGTCGATCAAAAACTGACGCCCCATCCTGCGGGGGAACAGCTGGCTGTTCACCGGCGCTTAAGACTTGTTCACTGCTCTGGCCGGGTGGGCTCTGGCCGCTGGTGCTGAAGCCCCAGAGCACCAGCAGGTTGGCCACGGTCAGGAAGGACTCCGCTCCCCCATGCAGGGGGTCCACATCGGCCAGTTTCCGGCCGAACCGCTGCTCCGCCAACACCGCGGCGGCGATGGTGACCGCCACGAACACCAGGGTGAACTGGAAACCCCGCAGGGCCAGGGGCGGGAAACGCTTGCTGGCTGAGGCCCAGCGCAGGAAGGCCAGATAGGGCAGCAGCGACAGCACGAACAGGGGGCCGGGATCAACCGCCGCCAGGGCTCCAAGGCCAACGACCGTCATGACCGGCTCCCTTTTGGCAGGAGCGTCCAGGCTGCCGCCGCCAGGGCCACGTTGCCGAGCAAGGTGGTGCCGGCCTGGAACACCACCAGACCCTGAAGGTCCAGGGCATTGTCGAACAAATGCCAGGTGCAGGCCGCCATGGCGCTCACCAGGGCCGGCAGCATGGCCAGGGCGAGCCAGCGCCACTCGGTTTCGCCGCGGCGCTCACCCCAGTGGATCACGGCCGCCATGGCCAGGATCCACTCCAGGACCGAGGCCACATGGATCCACCAGGTGGGCAGTGAAAGGGCATGCATGGCGCCCGGCACCCACGTGGACCAGCAATGTACGGAACCCAGGGCTCAGGTGGAGAGTCGGTGCCGCTTGGTGCCAGAGGGGGCATCATCGGATTCGATGGGCTTGAGCCATGGAGCCGAATCACCACTGCCTCAGGCTCAATCGTCTGCATGGCTTCTCAGCGGTGCTGGCGCTGGCCTCTGGGTTGATGCCTGTGTCAGCCGAAGCGGCTGTCGTCAGCACCTCCGCCCAGGCGGCTGCCCAAGAAACGATTGAGGCTGTCAGCCGTCGTCGGCGGACCCTCGTGGGCTCCAGCTATCTCCGTGTGCCTGCTGAGATCCAACGGGAGGTGGAGGCCTATGCCGTTGAGCAGCGCCGTGCCATGGAGGCGGCCGGTGGTTGTTCCCATGGGGGTGGGTCCGGCATCCCGTCGCCGTTTGAGCGCCTGCTGCTGCCTGCTGGCTGGCACTTGCTGGGGGAGGTGCTGGCCTGCCCTGCCTTCCCTGGCTACTGGACCTCGGAGCGGGTCGCCCTGGAGTGGTGGAGGTCGCCGCAGCACAGACGCATCGCCTACAGCAAACCATCGGCTTCGCATCTGGCCTGCAGCTGGGTTCGCCAGGGCGTGATGGGGGCGAGCCGTGAGTCGGTGCTTTGCCTGGTGTTCAAGGCCAGCGGTGGTGGCTCTGGTCAGCCATGAAAAAACCCCGTCCGGATCTCGGACGGGGTTGAGGTGATGCTGATCAATCGGGTTCAGCCGAGGCCGATCTGGCCGAGGATGCCCTGGCCGGTGAGCAGTTCGGTGGCCAGGCCGATCACGAAGCCGAGCATGGCCAGACGGCCATTCCAGGTTTCAGCGAAGGAGACGAAACCGAAGCGGGAGTCGGAGCTGGACATTGCATGTGAAGCAGTGTTGCGATGATTGTAACAGGAGGTAACCGCTCTGTCCATGGTCCTGGAGCTGGCCGCAGGGCCCTGGGATCTTTGGCGAGTCGTCTCTGCTCCCGTAGCCTCCCTGCAGATCGCATCGGTGTTCGGTGGGGCCAAGGCAGAAGGGTGTTCAACCGCTGCTGTGCGGCTACTACGGCGAGCACAACCTGGGCGACGATGCCCTGCTCAGCGCCCTGCTGGCCCAGTTGCCCGAGGGCTGTGATCCCGTGGTCACGGCCTTCGATCAGGGGGAAGTGCAGCAGCGCCTGGGGGTGCGCACCTGTCCGCGGCGCGATTTCAAGGCGGTGCGCCGTGCTCTCGACCGTTGTGATGCCCTTGTGCTGGGCGGCGGCAGTTTGCTCCAGGACGCCACCAGCTTCCGCAGCCTCCTTTATTACGCCGCGTTGATCATCTCGGCACGCCTGCAGGGCAAGCCTGTGCTGCTCTGGGGCCAGGGACTGGGACCCCTGCACCGTCGCCGCAGCCGCCTGCTGGTGCGGAGACTTCTGAACCTGGTGCAGGCCAGCAGCTGGCGCGATCCGGACTCGGCAGGGCTGGCGGCTGCCTGGGGACGGCCCGGCCAGCTCGGCAGTGATCCGGTCTGGTCGTTGGCGACCAGGCGCTGGCATGGGCCAGGAGGCCCCCTGGTGCTGTGTTGGCGGCCCACACCCCTGCTGGAGGGCGAGCGCTGGAGGCCCCTGCTGGAGGCCCTCGATGCCGTGGCGGCCGCGGCGAATCGAGAGGTGATCTGGCTGCCGTTTCACCGGGATCAGGACCGGGGTTTGCTCGCTTCGCTGGATCGCCAGGGCCTGGTCCCCCGGCGGCTGGCCCAGCGCAGCCACGAAGAGCTTGTGGCCACTCCCGAGGAGGCGATGGAGATCTTCAGCGGCGCCTCCCTGGTGCTCTCGATGCGGCTGCACGGGGTGATCGTGGCGGCCCTGGCCGGTGCCCCCCTGGTGGCCCTCAGCTACGACCCGAAGGTGAGAGCTGCCGCCCAGGCGCTGGCCTGCCCCTGCCGTGATCTGGAGCAGCTGCAAGACGCCCGCGCCCTCCAGCAGGAGTGGCTTGAGCAGTTGGAGAAGCCCCCCCAGCCGCTGGTGGTGGAGGGGCTGCGCCATGACAGCCGCGTTCATCGTGAGCTGCTGAGCCGCTGGCTGGGCCACTGAGCTCCCTCAGGCCTTATCAGCACTCACTCAGGCCTGCAGGCGCTTGAGCTCCTCGAGCACTTCGCGGCTGTGACCCAGGGGGCGCACCGCCACCCAGCGGGCCCGCAGCACCCCGTTGGGGTCGATCAGAAAGGTGTGCCGCTGGGAGAACGGAGCAATCCAGGATCCATAGCTCTGGCTCACCGCTCCGCCTGGATCGGAGAGCAGGGGAAACACCAGCCCCTCGCTGTCGCAGAAGGAGGCATGCTCGGCCACATCATCCGCGCTGATGCCCACCACCTCGGCGCCATATTGATGAAACTGCTCGAGGTCTTGCTGAAATCCCCTGGCCTCCAGGGTGCAGCCGCCGGTGAAATCTTTCGGATAGAAGTAGAGCGCCAGCCAACGGCCTTGGAAGTCGTTGAGCCCGAGGTTGCCGGAGGCATCAAGGCCGGGGCCGAACCCCGGCAGACGAAAGTCTGGGGCAGGTTGATCGAGAGCAGGCAAAACACCCCCCATGGCCTGAGCCTTACCGGGCCAGGCCAGGAGAGGTGCGGTCAATCCGGGAATCACCAGAGCGGCGGTGGCGTGAACGAGCGCTCCTTCCAGGAGTTGGCGGCGATTCACAACGACGGAGCTCTGAGACGACTCAGAGTTTGGCCAGATTGACGCCCAGTTCGCGAGCGTAGGCGTCGAGGCCTTTTTTCTGGATGGTGCGCAGGGTGCGGGTGGCGACGCGCAGCTTCACCCAGCGGTTGCCTTCAGCCCACCAGAGACGCCGTTCCTGCAGGTTCACCTGCTGGAGTTTCTTGGTGCGCACGTGGGAATGGCTGACCGCCATGCCGTTGTTGGCGCGCTTGCCGGTGAGCTGACAAACCCGGGACATGAAGGCAACCGATACTCAGTGGACGGGCAGCAACCAGGGACCTGGATGGCGCCAAGGAGCTACCTTAACAAAGGGGTGGACCTGCCAAAGCGGAATCAGCAAGGCTGGGCAGCAGCAGCAGCGCTCAGGGCTTGATCAGCTGGCCAGCGGGGTTGATGGCTGCTCGATCGATGGATTGGCCTTTGGAATCCCAGGCTTGGATCAGCAACTGCTTGTTGCTGGCCGTGAGCTCGGCGAAGCTGTGGGCGCTGATGGCTCGGGCGCTGTTGGGCCCGGGGGTCACCGGGCGCAGATAGGCGCCGCCACCGCCCACCACCAGGTAAGTGGTGCCATTGATCGGCTTGCTGCGCTCGTAGTTGTGCTCATGACCGTTGATGTAGAGCTGCACCCCGAATTGTCGAAACAATGGGGCCAATCGAGCCCTGGCTGCTTCGTTATTGCCGTAGTGCCCGGAGGACTGGATCGGATGGTGAGCCACTACCACCTTCCAGGGGGCTTGGCTGGCGGCGAGGGCCCGTTTCAGCCAGGGCAGCTGGCGACCCCAGTCGGCGTTGACGTTGGAGTCGAGCATGAAGAACTCCACCGGCCCCCTGGCCAGGGTGTACCAGCGTCCCTTCATCCCGAAGGGGCGATAGGCGATCTGGGGATCGCCATTGGCCGTGCGGATGTCGTGGTTGCCCAGCACGGCATGGAAGGGCACGCCGGCTGTGAGCAGCGCCTTGTAGGGGATGGTGAATTTCTCCTTCACCTGGCTGATGTCGCCCTTGGGATAGATGTTGTCGCCAGCGAGCACCACCAGATCCACCGGCCGGGCGCGATGGACGGCCGCCATGGCCCTGCCCACAGCCCGCTGGGGCTCGTTGCCGCCGCCGGTGTCGGCCACGGCCAGCCAGTGCAGGCGGGCTGCTTCAGGTTTCGCCGGCGTGGCGGCCTGGCCAGGGCTCTGACGCTCCAGCAGCAGCGTGCCCGCCAGAGCTCCGCCCAGCAGTAGTCCCAACAGCTCGCGGCGGCCGAGACGCCTGGTGTCCATGGGCTCAGATGGGGGAGAGGAGGCTCACGCTATCGGCCGAAACCACCCAAAACCTCACCGACCAGGGCCTTCCTGATTCAGCCGCGGATGGGGAGCGATGAAATGAAACCCGGGTGATGACTTGAACCTCTTGAGCCAACACTTCAGGGCACAGGTCCAGGGCGGTTTGCACCGGGGCCTCAGAGGCCCCGCTCCATCAGCCGGCCCATCAGGTCGGCGCTGCGCTGCTGGAAACCGGCCAGCTGGTTCGGCTCCAGGCCCCCCACCGCCAGGCGGGCCAGTTCATAGATGTGGCAACTGAGCTCCTGGGCCAGCTGCTGGCTGGGGGAGCTGGTGCCCACACCCGTGAGCACGGCGCCACTGGAGAGTTTCTGCAGGCCCGCCACCAAGGGGTGACGGCGGTTGACCACCAGCACATGGTGGTCGGGCAGTCCGGGCAGGCGTTGCTCCATCAGAGCGCCGATATCGTTGAGGCGGCGCATCTGCTCCGGCAGCAGGATCAGGGCCGCCGGGGTGGTCTCCCCCTTGAGCGCCTGGACCTGAATGGTCACCTTCTCGTTGGCCAGGGCGCCCTTGAACAGCTCCCGCAACTTCTCGGAGCTGTCGCTGCCGTCGGCATCACTCAGGCTGCTCTCCTGTTCCTGGATGCTGGCGTCGAGTTCCGCGTCCACCCGCTGGAATTTCAGCTCCCCGTGGCGGTCTTCAAGCCAGGGGATGAACTGGGCATCGATCAGGGTGTCGGCCAGGAGCACCTCAGCCCCCTGCCCCTGCCAGAGGGCCAGCGGCCCGGCCTGGGCGGCTTCATCGGTGCAATAGAGGATGCGCTGATTCTCCGAACTCTCGAGGCGACTGCGGTAGCCACTGAGGGTGGTGTAAGCCTTCTCACCAACGGCGACAGGGTCGGGCTCGGCCGCCGCTGCGGTGGTGCCGAACAGGATCAGCTCGGCCACCTGATCGGCGAACTTCTCGTCTTCCATCGCGCCGATCTTGATGAAGGGGGCAATGCCCTCCCAGATCTCGGCATAACGGGCGGGCTCATCGCGGTGCAGTTCCTTGAGCCGGTCTCCCACCTTCTTGGCCACGAAGCCGCCGATCGAGCGCACCCGCCGATCCGTCTGCAGGGCGCTGCGGCTCACGTTCAAGGGGATGTCGGGGGAGTCGATCACCCCACGCAGGGGCAGCAGGTAGCGGGGCACCACCTCCTTGATCGAGTCGGACACGAACACCTGGTTGCAGTAGAGGCGGATCTCGCCTTTCTCCCAGTCGGCCCGTCCGGTGATCCGGGGGAAGTAGAGGATCCCCTGCAGGGTGTAGGGGTAGTCGGTGTTGAGGTGCACCCAGAGCAGCGGGTCACCCTGGAAGGGGTAGAGGTAGCGGTAAAGGGCGATGTAATCGTCGTCGCTGAGATCCCGCGGGCTCTTGCGCCAGGGCGCCTCCCGCTTGTTCACGGTTTCTCCCTCCAGCTGCACCTCCACCGGCAGGAAGTCGCAGTAGGTGGTGATCAGGGAGCGGATGCGGGCCGGTTCGATGTATTCCAGCTCCTCCTCCTGCAGGTGCAGGATCACATCGGTGCCAGGCTCGGCGCGCTCGCCGGTTTCCAGGCTGAAGTTGGGGGAGCCATCGCAGCTCCAGCGCACCGCTTCAGCGCCGGGGCTGGCGCTGAGGCTGATCAGCTCCACCCGCTCGGCCACCATGAAACTTGAATAGAAGCCGAGGCCGAAATGGCCGATGATCGCGTCGTCTTCGCGCTTGTATTTCTCGAGGAAGTCCTCAGCACTGGAGAAGGCCACCTGGTTGATGTAGCGCTTTACCTCATCGGCGCTCATGCCGATGCCGTTGTCACTGATGGTGAGGGTTTTGGCCTCACGGTCGATCCTGATGCTCACCAGCCCTTCGGGTCCTTCGCTGCAGTCGCCCGCCATGGCGGCCATGCGGCGCTTGCTGATGGCATCCACCGCATTGCTGACGAGTTCCCTGAGGAACACTTCGTGGCCGGAATAGACGGCCTTCTTGATGATCGGGAAGATGTTTTCGGTGTGGATCTGAATCTGACCCTGTTCCAGCACCGTCATGATTCCGTCAGCTTGTAAGGACTTCAGCTGACCTTACGCTCGGCCCTTCACCGGCCTCAAGCTGCTGCGGGGAGGGGTCACCGAACCTCGCGGGGCGTCGTCCTGCTGGCCAGCCGACAGCTAGGCGGAGCGCTGCAGATCGGCCCGCTCCTCCGGCAGGATCGCGCCGCTCACGGGGCAGACCTGCAGGCAGATGCCGCAGTCGATGCAGGTGTCGAAATTGATCCAATAGAAGGATGTGCCCTTGCTGTTGGCTCCCTGGCCGGGATGGATGCAGGCCACCGGGCAGGCATCGACGCAATCGGCCACGCCCTCACAGATGTCGGTGACGATGCTGTGGGCCATGGCTGCGGAGTCCTGCGGTGCCTGATCTTAGAAATTCACCCCCCTGGCCGAGGTGCCTGATGGTGGTGGGACGGGCCTGGGTTCAGGGGAGCCACTCCAGGGCCGAGCAGCCCCGGCGCTGGGCTGCCGCTTCGGCCTCGTCGCGGCTGGGGCAGGCATCGGGGAGCAGTTCGGCGCTCTGGCCCTGGCCGTGCAGGCCAGAGAGGGCCTCCAGGGCGGCGGCCAGGCTGGAGCTCTGGCCGTAGGCCACCAGCACCGGCCGGCTGGCCGGGTCGCGGGCGCCTGGTCTGAGCAGCAGATCGCGGATGTCCTCGATCGAGAAGCCGAATCCAACCCCGGCCGCCTCCGTGGTCTCGGCACCGAAGCGGCCCACCAGGGCGTCGTAGCGACCGCCGCTGGCGATCTCCACCGGCGCCTCGGCCCCCAGGCAGACCAGCTTGAGCACGATCCCGTCGTAGAGATCGAAATGGGGCTGGAAACTGGGATCCAGCTGCAGGCCGATGCCCAGCCGGGCGGCTGTCGGCGCCACGATCTCCAGAGAACCCGCCAGTTCATCGATCAGGGGGCTCTCACCGAGATGACGGCGCAGCTCGGTGAGCACCGCCGCCGGTTCCCCGCGCAGGCGCATCAGCTCCTGCAGCCGATCGATCTGGACCTGGGACAAGGGCAGGCGGGCGATCGCCAAAGGATCGAAGCCCGAGAGAGCCTGGCGCGCGCTGGAGCGATGGGCGGCGGGCAGGTCGTCGAGCAGGGCGGAGAGCACGCCGTGGTGGCCCACCAGCAGCCTGGGTTTGATGGCTGGCCTGCAGGCCAAGGGTTTCGCTGCAGGCCAGCAGCAGGGCCATCAGCTCGGCGTCCGCCGCCGCGGAGCTCACCCCCAGCAGCTCAACGCCGCTCTGGAGCCGCTCGCTCAGGCGCTGGCCGCCGCTGTCCCCGGTGAAGGTGCGAAAAATGCTGCCCTCCGCCCACAGCCGCAGCGGACGGGGCCGATCGGCCAGGCGGGTGCAGGCGGCCCTCGCGATCGAGGCGGTCAGCTCGGGCCGCAGCCCCAGCGGTTCCTCAGCGGTGAGGCGCGCCACCTCCCGCTCGGCGATGCCGCCACCGGCCTCGAGGGTGTCGAGCCGCTCCACCATCGGCGGCGCCACCTCCTGGTAGCCCCACAGCCGGTAGACCGCGGCCAGCCGCTGGCAGAGCTGGCGGTTGCGGTCCACCTGGCGCGGGTGGAGATCCCTGGCGCCGGCGGCGGGTTGCAGGGCCATGGGGACGGAGGAGCTGGGGGACGGGAGACGCTGGATCCTATGGAGCGGTTGGGGCTAGGACTCGAGCTCCGGAGCCCCGAACAGGTGGCCGGGCAGGGGGCGGCAGTGGCCGAGACCATCGATCAGGGCCGCCTGCAGGCCCGGCGTGCAGGCGATCAGCCGGCCCTCGGCCAGGGCGGCTGGACTGCCGTCGTAGCGGCTGACCACACCGCCCGCCTGCTCAACCAGCACCACACCCGCGGCCAGATCCCAGGGGGAGAGGCCCCTCTCCCAGTAGCCATCAAGCCGGCCGGCGGCCACGAAGGCCAGATCCACCGCCGCCGCACCGCCGCGACGCACGCCGCGGCTGCGATGGGTGAACCAGCAGAACTCGCTGTAGTTGGTGTCGGGCTGGCTCTGGCGGTCGTAGGCGAAGCCCGTGACCAGGAGCGAAGCGGCCAGGTCGTTGCAGCCACTCACCCGCAGCGGCCGGTCGTTGCACCAGGCCCCCAGGCCCGGGGCCGCCCAGTAGAGCTCCTCGAGGGCCGGCACGCTGATGGCCCCCAGCAACGGTGCACCCTTCCAGGTGAGGCCGATCGAGGTGGCGAAGAAGGGATAGCCGTGGGCGTAGTTGGTGGTGCCATCGAGGGGATCCACGCACCATTCCAGCTGCGAGCCGGTGCTGCGGCGTCCGCTCTCCTCCGCCAGCACCCCCAGCTCCGGCGTGCGGGCTTCGAGCATGGCCAGCACCGCCTGCTCCGCCGCCAGATCGGCCTCGGTGACCAGATCCCCGGAGCGGCCCTTCTCGCGGATCGATTCCAGCTGGCCGAAGTGGTGGGCCAGCACCCGGCCGCCGGCGCCGGCGGCCTCCCGGGCCACTTCAGCCAGCCGTTCAAGCTCGGAGGGCTCCAGGGCTGAATTGAGCAGGGCCTGCTCGGAGAGGCTTGGCACGGGCTGGGGAGTGGTCGATGGGGCGGGCTTCATCATTCCTCCTCCAGGGGCAGGCCTGGCGTCACCCGCCCGCGGCCGAAATAGCGTCCGAACTGAAGCTCATAAACCTCGTCCTCGTCCTGGGTTTCCACCTCCAGGGGGCCTGTGGCCCTGGCCACGCAGAGCAGGCCGTAGCCCTGCCGGCGAAGATCCTGGGAGAGTCCCAGGGCCTCCTGCTGATCGATCTCACCGGAGATGACGCGCACGGCACAGGTGGTGCAACAGCCGTTGCGGCAGCTGAAGGGCAGTGGCTGCCCCTGGGCCTCGAAACTGCGCAGGATGTACTCCCCTTCGGGAACCTCCAGGCGGATCAGCCGTTGTTCCTGCCGCCAGTGCACCGTGATCGGGAAGCGTCGTGTCATCGGATGGAATTGGACCCTCTGGGCTGACTGCTACATTGCCATCTGCCCGATAACAGCCGCTGGAGAGGTGGCCGAGTGGTCGAAGGCGCAGCACTGGAAATGCTGTATAGGGGCAACTCTATCGAGGGTTCGAATCCCTCCCTCTCCGCTTCCAACCACCGAGCCGGCTCCCGCAGCCGGCTTTTTTGTGCCCTGATTCAGCTCTGATTCATCGCGATTGCGCTGAGGCCCGATAAGCATGGATCAGCAGGGTTTGCCTGAATTCATGTCCTCTCTTCCAAGCAGTTCCACTGGCAGGTGTGGCCAGAGGGTGTTCAGCCGAAGCGGCCGGTGACGTAATCCTGGGTGGCCTGCTGCACCGGGGCGTTGAAGATGCGCTCGGTGTCGTTGAACTCCACCAGGTAACCCACCTTGCCGCTGCCGCCTTCCACGGCTTCGGCATTGAAGAAGCCGGTGTAGTCCGACACCCGTACCGCCTGCTGCATGTTGTGGGTGACGATCACGATGGTGAAGCTCTTCTTGAGCTCATGCATCATCTCCTCGATCTTGAGGGTGGAGATCGGATCAAGTGCCGAGCAGGGCTCGTCCATCAGGATCACCTCCGGCTCCACGGCGATGGCTCGGGCGATGCACAGCCGCTGCTGCTGGCCGCCGGAGAGGGCATTGCCACTCTCCTTGAGCTTGTCCTTGGTTTCATCCCAGATCGCCGCCTTGCGCAGGGAGCGCTCCACCAGCTCATCCATGTCGCCCTTGTAGCCATTGATCCGAGCCCCAAAGGCGATGTTCTCGTAGATGCTCTTGGGGAAGGGGTTGGGCTTCTGGAACACCATGCCGATGCGGCGGCGTACCTCCACCGGATCCACCTCTCGGGCATACATGTCCTGACCATCGAACACCACGCGACCACGCAGGCTGCAGCCCTCGATCAGATCGTTCATGCGGTTGAGGGCCCGCAGGACGGTCGATTTGCCGCAGCCGGAGGGGCCGATGAAGGCGGTCACCCGATTGCGGGGGATGTCCATGTAGACATCACGCACGGCTTCGAAGCTGCCGTAGCTGATGGTGACGTTCTCCAGGCTGAGGCAGCTGGGCAGGGTGGAGCTGGTGCTGGGTGGATTCAGGGTGCTGGTCATGGCTGGGTCAGGTGCGGTGGTGGTGAAATCCGAGCTCAGGGGGCTAGCTGGAGGCGAACCGGCGAATCCAGCGGGCCAGGAGATTTGCGCCAAGAATCAGCATCACGAGCACAAACGACGCGGCCCAGGCCAGGGAGTTCTGTGCCTCGTAGGGCATGATGGCGAAGTTGAAGATCAACACCGACATCGACGCGATCGGGTTGAACAGACCCTCAGGCCAGAAGGGTGAGAACAAGGCCGTGAAGATCAGGGGAGCCGTTTCGCCGGCGGCCCGGGCGATGGCCAGGACCACCCCGGTGGCGATCGGAGTGAACGCGCTGGGCAGAGTGATGCGCGTGATCGTCACGAACTTCGAGGCACCGATCCCGATGGCTCCCCAGCTCAGTTCCTGGGGCACCAGTTTGAGGGCTTCATCGGTTGTTTTGATGACCGTGGGCAGCATCAATACAGCCAGGGCGATACCACCGGCAGCGGCGGAATAGGACTGACCGAAGAACAGACGGGTGGCCACGATCGCGCTGTACACGAACACCCCGCAGATGATTGATGGCACTCCGGCCAGGATGTCGTTGCCGACGCGGATGAACTGGGCGAACCAGCCACTGCTGGCGTATTCCGCCAGGTAAACCCCTCCTCCCACACCCACAGGAATGGCAATCAGGGAGGCCACCAGGGTGACCACGAAGGTGCCGATGATGGCGTTGGCGATGCCGCCTCCTTCAAGGCCAGGGGCCGGAGGAAGCTGGGTGAAGAGGTTGACGCTGATCAGCTTGCCCCCCTGGATCAGCACATAGATCAGCACCAGGATGAGAGGGAGCACCGCGATCAGACTGAACAGCCCGGCAATCAAGGTGAAGAGCTTGTCGGTGCGGTTGCGCCTCAGCCCCGGATTGAAGTGCAGCGAGCGGGCTGGACGGGCTGGTGTGGCAAGGGTCATGGCGGGCTGCTCAGTTGTAGCTCAGGCTGAACTTGCGAACGATCCATTGGGCGAGGATGTTCACGGCAAAGGTGAGCAGCATCAGAATGAAAGCTGCATAGAGAAGGGCCGACACCTGGATGCCATCGGCCTCGCCGAACTGGTTGGCAAGCATCGCCGAGATGGTGTTCCCCGGCGCCAGCAGTGACCAGCTGAAGTTCATCGAGTTGCCGATGATCATGGTCACGGCCATCGTTTCACCCATGGCACGGCCCAAAGCCAGCATCACGCCACCGATGATTGAGGAGATGGCCGCCGGCAGGATCACATTGAAGATGGCGATCCAACGGGTGCTGCCCACCCCGTAGGCTCCCTGGCGCAGCTCCTGGGGCACCTGGTTGAGAGCATCCCGGGAAATGGCGGTGATGATCGGCAGGATCATGACCACGAGAATCAGGACCGCTGGTGCCATCCCGGGTCCCTTGGGGGCCGTTGAGAACAGGGGAAACCAGCCCAGGCTCTGGTGCAGGAAACTGAGGAACGGCCTGAGCAGCGGCTCCATCACGAAGATGGCCCAAAGACCCAGGACCACCGAGGGGATTGCTGCCAGCAGTTCCACCATCACGCCGATCAGCTCACGCCAGATGCGCGGAATCAGATTTTCGGTGATGAAGATGGCGGTTCCCACCCCCAGCGGTACGGCAATGAACAGCGCCAGCAGCGATGACACGAGAGTGCCGTAGATCGCTGTGAAGGCGCCGTACTGGCTGTTGACCGGATCCCAGCCTGAGGTGACCAGGAACGAAAGGCCGAAGGTGGCCATCGCCTCCCTGGCCCCGTTGAACACCGTGAGGAAGATGCCGAGCAGCACCACGGCCACCAGGGACGCCAGCACGATCGTGAGCAGCTTGAAGCCGCTATCGATGCTGCGTTCCGCCCAGGGGCGTCTGCGCAAGGTGAACTGATCCTGGCCCGATTCAGATCGGATCACCATGGAGCTACAGAAGAGAAGACGAGTGGCCTGCAGTGGCTGCCCATGGTCAGAACCTAGGTTGCGATCCAGGCCCGCGACCACTAAGAACGCCTTAACACCGGCCGGGATTGAGCGGCTCAGGGCGCAGCCGCCCCGCAGGCTTCCGGCCAGGAAGCCGGTAGTTTGGGGCTTCGCTTTGGGGATGCATGGGCCGGATCGTTGGCATTGACCTGGGCACCACCAATTCGGTGGTGGCGGTGCTGGAGGGCGGTCGGCCCCAGGTGATCGCCAATGCCGAAGGGGGTCGCACCACACCGTCGGTGGTGGGCTTCAGCCGTGATCAGGAGTTGCTGGTGGGGCAGCTCGCCCGTCGCCAGCTGGTGCTCAACCCCCGCAACACCTTCGCCAACCTCAAGCGCTTCGTCGGCCGCAGCTGGGACGAACTCGACGACGGCAGCCTGGCCGTGCCCTACACCGTGCGGGCCAACGACCAGGGCAACGTCCGCATCGTCTGCCCTGTCACCGAGCGGGAGTATGCCCCCGAGGAGCTGCTCGCCAGCATTCTGCGCAAACTCGTCGACGACGCTGCCACCTACCTAGGCGAAGCGGTGGAAGCGGCAGTGATCACCGTTCCCGCTTATTTCAATGATGCCCAGCGCCAGGCCACCCGCGACGCCGGCCGCCTGGCGGGGCTCACGGTGGAGCGGATCCTGAATGAACCCACAGCCGCGGCCCTGGCTTATGGCTTCGACCGCAGTGCGGTCAAGCGTGTGCTGGTGTTCGACCTGGGTGGCGGCACCTTCGATGTGTCGGTGCTGCGCATCGCCAATGGCGTCTTCGATGTGAAGGCCACCAGCGGCGACACCCAGCTGGGCGGCAATGACTGGGACCTGCGGATCGTCGACTGGCTCTCGGAAGCCTTCGAGGCCCGTCATCAGATCGATCTGCGCCGGGACCGCCAGGCTCTGCAGCGGCTGAGCGAGGCGGCCGAAAAGGCCAAGCAGGAGCTCTCCGGCGTCACCACCACTCCGATCTCGCTGCCGTTCATCGCCACGGGCCCCGAAGGACCCCTGCACATCGAGACCAGCCTGGAGCGGCGCACCTTCGAGTCCCTCTGCCCCGATCTGCTCGATCGCCTGATGCGTCCCGTGCAGAGGGCCCTGCGTGATTCCGGTCTCACGGCCGATGACATCGACGACGTGGTGCTGGTGGGCGGCAGCACCCGCATGCCGATGGTTCAGGAGATGGTGCGCACCCTGATTCCGCGCGAACCCTGTCAGTCGGTCAATCCCGATGAGGTGGTGGCCATCGGTGCGGCGGTGCAGGCCGGCATCCTCACCGGCGATCTGCGTGATCTGATGCTCAACGACGTCACTCCCCTCTCGCTCGGCCTGGAGACGATCGGCGGGGTGATGAAGGTGCTGATCCCGCGCAACACCCCCATTCCCGTGCGCCGATCGGATGTGTTCAGCACCTCCGAGGCCAACCAGTCGGCAGTGGAGATCCATGTGCTCCAGGGGGAGCGCCAGATGGCGGTGGATAACAAATCGCTGGGCCGCTTCCGGCTTTCGGGCATTCAGCCCGCCCCCCGGGGTGTGCCCCAGGTGCAGGTGTCGCTCGACATCGACGCCAACGGCCTGCTGCAGGTGTCGGCCACCGACCGCACCACCGGCCGTCAGCAGAGCGTGAGCATTCAAGGGGGCTCCAACCTCAGTGAACAGGAGATTCAGGCACTGCTGGAGGAGGCTCAGCGCAAGTTCGCCGAAGACCGGCGCAAGCGGGTGGCGGTGGATCGGCTCAACCGGGCCCAGACCCTGGTGGCCCAGGCGGAGCGCCGTCTGCGGGATGCCGCCCTCGAGCTCGGTCCCTACGGCGCTGAGAGGCAGCAGCGCTCCGTGGAGATGGCTCTGCGCGAGGTGCAGGTCCTGCTCGACGATTCCGACCCGGCCGAACTCGATCTGGCTGTCAGTCAGTTGCAGGAAGCCCTCTATGGTCTCAATCGCCGTCTGATCAGCGAACGCAAGACGGAGTCGGGCCCCTTGCAGGGCCTCAAAAACACCCTGGGCTCGATCAAGGACGACCTCTTCTCCGACGAAGACGACTGGGACGAGTGGGACCGCTCTCGTCCCGGCCCCTCCGAGCGCTGGGGAGGGGATCCATGGGCTCCCCCGTCCCGCAACGGCGGCTACCGGGAGGAGGGCTACTCCTCCTACGAAAGTCCACGGTTGGAGCGCTCCAGGCCCGAGCCTCCCCGCCGGGAGCCTCCACGCCCCGATCGCTCTGATCGCTATGAACCGGCCGCCGAAGGGCGCCGGCGCCCCAGCCCCAGGGCCGACGATCCCTGGGCTGAGGACTGAAGACGGTGAGCCGCAGCCCCACCGCCACAGTCGGTGATGACCACTGGGCGGTCCTCGGGCTGAGCCCGGGGGCCGATGCCGCGGCCCTCAAGCGCGGCTTTCGTGCCCAGGCGCGCCGATGGCATCCGGATCTCAATGGCAACGATCCGGTGGCCGAGGAGCGTTTCAAGCGGGTCAACGAGGCCTATGCCGTGCTCTCGGATCCACGCCGTCGCCAGGCCTGGGAATCCGGGCGGGATCCCGGATCGCTGAGGGCCGAGCGCGCCGATCCCTTCGCTACGGGTTTCCCCGACTTCGACGACTATCTCGATGCCCTGTTCGGCCGACAGTCTCGTCCGGATGCACCCGTGGAGACAGAGGCCGATCTCGAGCAGGAGCGGCCGGAACCCTCTCGGCCTCGGGAGGAGCCAGGGGTCGAGGTGACCCACGCCCCGCCCCCACCACCGCCGGTTCAGGCCGCCAGCGATCTGGAGACGGTGGTGGATCTCAGCCCCGAGCAGGCCCTCGCCGGCACCCGGCTGGAGCTGGAGCTTCCAGGTGGCCTGGCGGTGGAGCTCTGGACACCTCCCCTGGCCGGAGATGGCTGGCGCCTGCGCCTGGCCGGTGTCGCCCCGGGCGGGGCCGACCATTTCCTGCAGCTGCGGGTGCGCCGCCCTGATGGTCTGCGCATCGACGGCCTGCGGGTTCACTACGACCTGGAGCTGTCGCCAGCCGAAGCGGCCCTGGGCTGCAAGGTGGTGGTCCCCACTCTCGAGGGGCGGGTGCAGCTCACGGTGCCACCCTGCTCCTCCAGTGGTCGGCTGCTGCGCCTGCGGGGTCTTGGCCTCAGCCAGGGAGAGCGGCGCGGCGATCAGCTGGTCGAGCTGCGCATCGTTCTGCCGGAGCAGATCAGCGACGCCGAAGTGGCGCTCTACAGACGGCTGGAGGAGTTGTCCCGCGATGGCTGAAAGGCCCTACAGCGCAGGCGACAATCAATGGGACACTGAGCGGCTGGGATTGGTTCGCTTCATGCCCGTCCATGTGCTGCTGTTCGAAGCAGGCACCGACAACGAAGGCATTCACTCCCTGGAGCTGAATGGCCGCACCGTGGTGCTGCTGTTCGAGGAACGGGACGATGCCGAGCGCTATGCGGGTCTGCTCGAGGCCCAGGATTTCCCCGTCCCGAGCGTGGAGGCGATCGAGCGGGAGGAGATGGAGCTGTTCTGCGGCCAGGCGGGCTATGAGGCCCGTTTCGTGCCTTCCGGCTTCCTGCCCAGCTCTCCGGAAGAGCGCCTGCTGATTGCCCCGCCGGAGCGGAACATGGATCTGACCCACTGGAAGGACGAGCCCAGCCGCTCTGCCGCTCCCCAGGACAGCGGCGAGGAGAGCAGCCCCGAAAATGCCGAGCTCGAAGCCTTCCGCCGCCGCCTGGAGGGCCTGCTGTGATTCCCCCTGAACCGGGCGCCGCCCTGGCTGGATCCGCCGCTCCCGACCGTGGCCATCTGCTCACCGAGCAGGCCAACCCAGCCAGTGCCAGCCTCGATCAGCTCAGCTCCAGCGAACTCGTCGATCTGTTCTGCAGGGAAGACGAGAAGGCGCTGCTGGCCATGGAGGCGGCGGCACCGGCCCTGGCTGAGGCGGTGGAGGCCATCAGCGCTCGCCTGCGCTCAGGCGGCCGGCTGTTCTACCTCGGTGCCGGCACTTCCGGGCGCCTCGGCGTCCTCGATGCGGCCGAGTGTCCTCCCACCTTCTGCACCCCCCCGGAGCTTGTTCAGGGTGTGCTTGCCGGCGGTGCACCGGCTCTGCTGCGCAGTTCCGAAGGCCTTGAGGACCTGCGCGAAGCCGGCCGTGATGATCTGATCGAGCGGGGCTTCACTCCCGCTGACGCCCTGGTGGGCATCGCTGCTGGCGGCACCACCCCCTACGTGCTCGGCGGCCTGGAGCATGCCCGCTCCCTCGGCGCCCTGGCGATCGCCATGGCCTGCGTCCCGCAAGAGCAGGCGCCGATGCCCTGCACCATCGACATCCGGCTGGTCACCGGGGCGGAGCTGCTCACCGGCTCCACGCGCCTCAAGGCGGGCACGGCCACCAAGATGGCCCTGAACATCATCTCCACCGGGGTGATGGTGCGGCTGGGCAAGGTGTACGGCAACCGCATGGTGGATGTGGCCGTCACCAACAGCAAGCTGGAAGACCGTGCCCTGCGCATCCTCAGGGACCTGGCCGGGGTGGAGCGTGAGCGGGGATCCGAGCTGCTCGCCGCCGCGGGCGGTTCAGTCAAGCGGGCCCTGGTGATGGCCGCCGCCGGTCTGAGCGCCGAGCAGGCCGATGCAGCTCTAAGCGCTCACGACGGCCAGGTGAGGCAGGCCCTGGAGCAGCTCGGTGCTCAGCTGGCCTGAGCTGCAGCGGCCGTTTCGAAAGCCCCCCAGTAGGGGGCGGTGAACAGATCGAGTTTGCGGCGGGTGTCAGCCGGCACCTGCTCTTTCGGGGTCATCAGGGCATCCCGCAGGGCACTGTGGGAGTTGCTGAGCGGCCTCTGGGCATCGATCCTCTCAGCCGCCACCGCCACGATCTGCTGGGCCAGGGCCGCGTTGGCGTGCAGGTTCTCGATCACCAGATCCACGGTCACCGAGGCGTGGTCCCCGTGCCAGCAGTCGTAGTCGGTGACCATGGCCAGGGTGGCATAGGCCATCTCGGCTTCCCGGGCCAGGCGGGCCTCGCTGTGGTTGGTCATGCCGATCACCGAGCAGCCCCAGCTGCGGTAGAGGTTCGATTCGGCACGGGTGGAGAAGGCCGGCCCCTCCATGCAGAGGTAGGTGCCGCGGCGGTGCAGCTGGCGGCCCGCCGGCATCAGGCTTTCAGCCACATCGGCCAGCAGCCTGCTGAGGCTCGGGCAGAACGGATCAGCGATGCCCACATGGGCCACGGCGCCGCCGCCGAAGAAGCTCACGGGCCTGGAGTGGGTGCGGTCGATGAACTGATCCGGCACCACCATGTCGAGGGGCCGCAGGGGATCCTGCAGAGATCCCACGGCGGAGCAGGAGAGGATCCAGCGCACGCCCAGCGAGCGCAGGGCCCAGAGGTTGGCCCGGTAGGGCACCTCTGTGGGCAGGTGGTTGTGGTGGCGTCCGTGGCGCGCGAGGAACACCACCTCCAGCCCCCCGATCCTTCCCAGGCGCAGGTTGTCCGATGGTGGTCCGAAGGGCGTGTCCACCGTCAGTTCACGGATGTCCTCAAGCCCTTCGATGGCATAGAGCCCGCTGCCACCGAGGACCCCCAGGCGTGCGCGGCTCAGGTCGAGGCCCTGGCTCGAAGCAGCGACGTTGGGGCTCATGGGCTTGACCGACTGAAGGGGAAAGCCCCGTGCAGGACTGGGGACCGTTCTACCCGAGACTCGATACAGTCCGCTTTTGCTCCGAGCCCCATGACCAAAGCTTTGATGGAGACCGATGCAGGCACGGTGGAACTCGAATTGTTCGACACCGATGCCCCCGGCAGTGTCGCGAACTTCGTCAAGCTGGCCGAATCGGGCTTCTATGACGGCCTGGCGTTTCACCGCGTCATCGATGGCTTCATGGCCCAGGGCGGTTGCCCCAACACCCGCGCCGGCGCCAATGGCATGCCCGGCACCGGCGGCCCCGGCTACAAGATTCCTTGTGAGATCAACAGCCGCAAGCACCAGGCGGGCACCCTCTCGATGGCCCATGCCGGCAAGAACACCGGCGGCAGCCAGTTCTTCCTCTGCCATGACGCCCAGCCCCACCTCGATGGGGTCCACACCGTGTTTGGTCAGGCCAGCAATGTGGATGTGGTGCTGGCGATCCGCAAGGGCACCCGCATCAACAAAGTGACGATCCTGCCCTGAGGTTGCGTGCTCCGGCTGGGTGCTCAGCCCCAGCGCACGAAGGCACCGGGAGTGGTCACCAGCTGGGGGCTGACCTGAGTGAGCTCCTGCAATGGCCGGCGCTCGGGCTCCAGGGTGGAGCTGGGGTGGGCGCTGCGCTGGGCATCGGGACTCAGCAGCAGACTCACGGCCCTGGTGCCGGCCCAGCCGGCCATCAAGGTCAGGGCTGAGAGCAGATCAGCCTCGGCCAGGCGCTGGTCCCCTCCGGCCTGCTGGGCGAGCAACAGCGCAAGCTGCGGTTGCCCCAGCAGGGCCAGCAGGCGGGGATGCTCCTCCCGCAGCAGCTCCAGCCCCCTCTGGCTGGCCCACTGCCGCAGCTGGGGCCAGTGCTCGGCTTCCGCCTGCTCCGGCGCCATGGTCGTGGCGCTCCAGGAGATCACCGCTGTGGGCCCGCCCGCCCCGGTGTGCTCCCGGGCCGGGCCGGAGTGCATCAGATGGCCGAGTTTGGTCTGTTTGGTGAGCAGGTAGGCGGCGTTGTGCTGGCCCGGATCCATCACCAGCGGCACCCGGTCTTCCACCCGCAGCCCGTAGCCGCCGAGGCCGGCGATCTTGCGTGGGTTGTTGGTGATCAGGCGCAGGTGATGAACCCCCAGATCGCTGAGAATCTGGGCACCGACGCCATAGTTGCGCAGGTCGGCGGGAAAGCCGAGGCGCTCATTGGCCTCGACGGTGTCAAGGCCGCCATCCTGAAGGCTGTAGGCCTTGAGCTTGTTGATCAGGCCAATGCCCCGACCCTCCTGGCGCAGATACACCACCACCCCCTCGCCGGCGGCTTCGATCATGCGCAGGGCCGCCTCCAGCTGGGGCCGGCAATCGCAGCGCAGGGAGCCGAAAGCGTCGCCGGTGAGGCATTCCGAGTGCACTCGCACCAGCACCGGTCCGCTGGCCAGCTCGGGGTGCCCTTTGACGATCGCCACATGCTCGCTGTCGTCGAGCTCGTTGCGGTATCCGATCGCCCGGAACTGACCGAAGGCACTCGGCATTTCGGCTTCGGCCTGACGGCGCACGAAGCGCTCCGTTTCCAGCCGGTAGCTGATCAGGTCGGCGATATTGATCAGGCGCAGGCCATGGCGCCGGGCGTAGCTCGCCAGTTGGGGCAGCCGGGCCATCGAGCCATCAGGGTTCTGGATCTCGCAGATCACCCCTGCGGGGTACAGGCCGGAGAGACGGGCGAGATCGACGGCCGCCTCGGTGTGACCCGCCCGCTTGAGCACGCCGCCCTGGCGGGCCCGCAGGGGAAAGATGTGGCCCGGCCGGCGCAGGTCCGCCGGGCGGCTGGCCGGATGGATCGCCACCTGGATCGTGCGGGCGCGGTCGTCGGCGCTGATGCCCGTGCTCACGCCGTTTTCGGGCCCGGCATCGACGCTGACGGTGAAGGCGGTCTGGTTACTGTCCGTGTTGCGGTCGACCATCAGCGGCAGCTCGAGGGCGTCGAGGCGCTCCCCTTCCATCGCCAGGCAGATCAGGCCACGGGCTTCGGTGGCCATGAAGTTGATCTGCTCGGGAGTGGCGAACTGGGCCGCGCAGATCAGATCACCTTCGTTTTCGCGATTTTCATCATCGACGACGACGATCATTTCGCCGTTACGGATGCCGGCGAGGGCATCGCCGATCGAATCGAAACGGATCGGGTCGTGGCCCGGATCAGCGAGTGGGGGGGCGTCAGAGACGCCGGCGAGGGGAGCGGAACGCTCGGAGCGAACAGTCAGAACAGCTGAACCGGGTATCAGGCATTCTCTATCACTTGCTGGCTCAACGTGAGCGGGGGCCCGGTACGATCAGCGCCCCAGATCCTCCGGCATGGTCAGCCCCACAGCAGCCCGGCGCGTCGCGGTGATCGGCGCCAGCGGCTATGGCGGCCTTCAGACCCTGCGCCTGCTCCATCACCACCCCGAATTCGTGGTCAGTTATCTGGGGGGTGAGCGCAGTGCCGGCCACGCCTGGAGCGAGCTGGTTCCCTTCCTGCCCCTGGAGGGCAACCCGGTGGTGCGGGCCCCCGACCCCGAGGCAATCGCCGCTGAGGCCGACTTCGCGGTGCTCAGCCTTCCCAGTGGGCTGGCCTCCCAGCTGGTGCCCGCCCTGCTGGAGAGGGGGGTGAAGGTGGTGGATCTCTCCGCCGACTACCGCTATCGCTCCCTGGCCCAGTGGAAGGAGGTGTACTCCAGCGAGGCCGAACGGTTTGAGCGTCACGATGGCGTTCTCTGCGCCGAGGCGGTCTATGGCCTGGTGGAGTGGGAGGAGAAGCGTGTCAGCGCGGCGCGGCTGGTGGCGGCCCCTGGTTGTTTCCCCACCGCCAGCCTCTTGCCGCTGCTGCCCTTCCTCAAGCAGGGTCTGATCGATCGCAGCGGCATCATCATCGATGCCAAGACCGGCACCTCCGGCGGTGGCCGAGCCGCCAAGGAGAATCTGCTCCTGGCGGAAGCGGGCGAGGCCGTGGCTCCCTACGGCGTGGTGGGGCACCGCCACACCAGCGAGATCGAGCAGACCGCCAGCCAGGTGGCGGGGCAGCCGATCCAGCTGCAGTTCACTCCGCACCTGATGCCGATGGTGCGGGGTCTGCTGGCCACGGTCTACGGGCGGCTGCGGGATCCGGGCCTGACCGCCGAAGACTGCACCACCGTGCTTCAGGCCGCCTACCGCCACAGCCCCTGCGTGGAGGTGCTGCCAGTGGGCACCTACCCCTCCACCAAATGGACCCGCCAGACCAACCGGGCCCTGCTCTCGGTTCAGGTCGACAGTCGCACGGGCCAGCTGATCCTGATGAGCGCCGTCGACAACCTGGTCAAGGGCCAGGCGGGACAGGGGGTGCAGTGCCTCAATCTGATGGCCGGCCTGCCGGCGTCGATGGGTTTGCCGCTGCTCCCGTTCTATCCCTGAGCCGAGCCGCGGCGAGGGCCACGGCCAGGGGCAGCAGGCGGTGTTCCTGCTGGTGAATCCGGGCTGCCAGGGTGTCGCGGTCGTCGCCGGGGAGCACCGGAACAGTGGCCTGGGCCAGGATCGGGCCTCCGTCGAGGTCCTCGGTTACGAGGTGAGCGGTGCAGCCGCTGAGGGTGACTCCTGCAGCGAGGGCCTGGCCCACGGCATCGAGGCCCCGGAAGCTGGGCAGCAACGATGGATGGATGTTGATCAGGCGCGAGGGGAAGGCGCCGATCAGGAGCGGCGTGACGATCCGCATCCAGCCGGCCATCACCACCAGATCCACACCGGTGGCCGCGAAGGTTTCGATCAGGGCGCCATCCAGCTCCTCACGGCTTCGGTGTCGGCGGTGATCCACCAAGGCACAGGGGATCCCCAGCCGACGGGCCCGCTCCTGGGCGCCGCAGCCGGGATTGTTCACCACCAGCTGGAGCACCCGGCCCCGCAGGGGGCCTTCACGGCAGGCCGCCACCAGCGCTTCGAAGTTGGAGCCCTCCCCGGAGGCCATCACCCCAAGCCGCAGCTCGTTGGCTTGCGGGGGCCAGGGCTGTGCCAACGGCCACTGGACACAACCGGGCGGATCGCTAGGGTCTGGCGAAGCGGGCATTGGCGTCTTGTCCCATCTCTCCATCCTGCCAACGGTGATCCGCGATCTGGATCTGCTGGCAGCCTCTCTGGCCGACCTCGGTTGTGACCCGATCCGTGCCGGTGTGCTCGAAGGCTTTGCCGGGGAGCCCACCCCGGTTGATCTCAAGGTTCGCTTCGCCGGGGAGCAGTGGATCGGTTGGTGCCGCCAGGCCGACGGCAGTTTCGCCCTTCTCGGCGATCTGCAGCGACTGAGCCGTTCCCGTCCCCTCCAGACTTTCCTGGGCCGCCTCACCCGGCGCTATGCCGCCCGGCTCGCCCTGCAGGACGCTGCCCTTGAGCTGCCGATGGCCTCGATCGAACTGGTGTCCTGAAGGCCGGGTGGTTGATCTTTTTCTGGACCTGAGCGAGCCCCAACGCCACCTGGTCCATGTCAGCCTCCGCTTCACGCCGGCCACCAAGGTGCTGCGCCTGCGTCTGCCCGCCTGGACACCGGGCTCCTACCTGATCCGCGATTACGTCCGTCACCTGGAAGCCCTGGAGATTCGCCAGGGAACAGAACGCCTGCTGCCGAGCCGTAGTGATCCCGCCGGCTGGCGGCTTGAGCTGCCATCACTGCAGCCGCTGGAGATCCACTACGACGTGTTGGCCTCCGACCTGACCGTGCGCACCTGCCACCTCGATGGCGACCACGGCTTTCTGGCCCTTGCGGCCCTGGCGCTGCAGGTCGAGGGGGAACGCTGGACCCCCCACCGTCTGAGCCTGCGCTTGCCGGCGGGCTGGCAGCCCTTCGTGCCCTTGCCGCTTCAGGCCGATGGGACCTGGCTGGCGGCCGACTTCGATCAGCTGGTGGACACCCCGGTGGAAACGGGACCCCACCGTGAGCACCGGTTCAGCGTGGCCGGAGTGCCCCATCGCTGGGTCTGCTGGGAGGCCACCGCGCCGGACAGCCTGCTCAAGGCCCACCCCACGCTGCTGCAGGACGTGGCGGCGGTGTGTGAGGCCTGTTGCCGGTTGATGGGCGAGTCCGCACCTGCCGCTCCCGAGTACCTGTTCGTGCTGCATCTGCTCGATCAGGGCTACGGAGGTCTGGAACACGACACCTCCACGGTGCTGCAGTTCGGCCGCCAGACCCTGCTCAAGCCCGAGGGCTATCGCCAGCTGCTGCAGCTGGTGGCCCACGAGTATCTCCACCAGTGGAATGTGCGCCGGCTCAGGCCCGCCGCCCTCTGCCCGATCGACTACGACAGGCCCGTGATCGTGCCCGGTCTGTGGTTCGCCGAAGGGGTCACCAGCTATTTCGACCAGCTCCTGCCCCACTTGGCTGGTTTATCGAGCGAAGATGATGTCGTGCACGATTTAGGTACCGATCTCAGCCGTTACCTGCTCATCCCAGGTCGTCTTGGTGGGCAGAGTCTGCGCCAGAGCTCCGAGGAGGCCTGGGTGAAGCTCTACCGGCGTGAGGCCAACAGCGACGACAATCAGATCAGTTACTACCTCAAGGGAGCCATCCTCTCACTGGTCCTTGATCTGGAGTTGCGCCGCTCGGGATCGTGTCTGGCCCAGGTGTTGCGGGATCTCTGGGCCCGTCTGGGCCGCTGGGGCCGGGGCTACCGGGAGCACGACCTGCTGGAGGCCTTCAGAGCCCGCTCGCCTGGTCTGGCCGCTCGCCTGCCGGCCTGGTTGGATGGCTTTGAGGATCCCGATCTGCCCGCCTACCTCCAGGATGTGGGTCTGATGCTGGAGCCCCAGCGGGCCTCGGCGGCCAATCTCGGTCTGAGGTCTTCGCTGCAGGGAGGAGCCCTGGAGGTGGTTCGAGTGGTGCGCGGTGGGCCCGCCCAGGAGGCCGGCCTGGTGCTGGGTGATGAGCTGATTGCCCTGGATGGTCTTCGCCTGCGCAAGCCAGAAGATCTGGCTCCGCTGCTGCAGGAACAGCAGTGCCAGGCGATCACCATCAGCAGGCGTGGGCGTCTGCGCACCCTGGCCATCACCGCAGCGGCGCCGGCGATCGAGAGTTGGCGGCTGCTGGTGGATCCTGCTGCCGGACCCGAGGCGGAGCAGCGCCGCCGCCAGTGGCTGGGAGTGGTGCCATGTTGAACACCCTTCTGCAGCGTCTGCGCGGTAAGCCCCTGGCCATGGGTCTTCTGGGCGGAGCGGTGATCCTGGGCCTTGGCTGCCTGGGCTGGCTGGGCCGTGATCTCACCGCCAGCTCCGAGGCCGCCAGCCGCCCTTCGCTGCTGCAACTGCTCGAGCAGGTCACCCAGCCGCAACCCTCACGAGACTCTCCGCCCCGGCGGCCCTCGCCCCTGCCGCCACCACGGCCGGCCTGGGTCAGCCCCCTGGCCCGTCAGTGTGTCGACCTCGACCCGCGGCTGCGCCAGCGGCTGGAGGGGGAGCTCGCGGCGTTGCCCGAGCGTCGACGGCGCTTGCCGATCGACCCCAGCAATTACGGGGTGCGCTTCGAGCGCGATGCCTTCGGCCATCCGACCGATCCCACTCCCCAGGTGGTGGTCCTGCATGAAACTGTGTATGGGATCGGCTCAGCCCTGCGCACCTTCCAGACCCCCCATCCCAGGGATGACGATCAGGTGAGCTATCACACCCTGATCGGCCTTGATGGTCAGGTGATCGACGTGCTCGATCCCGGCCAACGGGCTTTCGGGGCCGGCAATTCCGCCTTCAACGGCCGATGGGTGGTCACCAACCCCCGGGTGGGTGGCTCGATCAACAACTTCGCCCTGCACATCAGCCTGGAAACCCCCCTGGATGGGGAAGACAACGACACCGCCCACAGCGGCTACAGCAGCAAGCAGTACGACGCCCTGGCCCTGGTGCTCACCGACTGGATGCGCCGCTTCCCCATCCCCGCCTCTCACATCACCACCCACCGTCAGGTGGATCTGGGCGGAGAACGCGCAGACCCCCGCAGCTTCAACTGGGGGGCGCTCCAGAGCAGGCTGGGTGCCCTCGGTCAGCTCTGCTGAAGACCTCGCTTCAGATCAGCGGTGAGAGCTGGGGCTTGCGCTCGGAATAAATCAGAGCATGCAGTTCAGGATCCTGCATGTAGCTCAGGATGCGGGCGGGGTAATCGAGCTTGCCGTTGTGGAGATAGGCGAGGGTGGCGAGCGCCTTGGCATCGCGGGGGCTGCGGCTGGCCTCCAGTTGGCGGTCGCTGGGCAGTCCCAGTTCGCGGCTCAGACGGGCGAACTTGCCCACCAGCAGGGTCACGTTGCGGCTCGGATCGAGCAGCTCGAGCCGGGCGGTCTGGATCTGTTCGGCCGTTGGCTCGGCGGGGAGCAGGCCCTGATGGATCAGTTCGCCGATGCCGAGCTGGGCGGGTCCATGGGTGCTGAACAGGCCCGACTGGGCCGCCAGCGGCAGGTCCTCACCGGGTTTGGCGTGCTGAATCTCATCGAAAAGGACGGCCGCCACCAGCATCGGGTTGATCCGGTGCCGTCGGCTCTCCTGAAGGATCGTGGGCCGCAGCTCCTCGAGCCGTTCCACGGTGCGGGCCCTCAGCGGGGTGAGTTGATCGAGGCCATGGGTGAACAGTTGGGCGAGAGGGGCCTGGGGTCCGTGCACCCCGAAGCGGCGTTGCAGCTCCTTCAGTTCTTCCGGGGTGAAATCAATGGGATCGGGACGCTGCCCTTCACTGGTGAAGGATTCCGGGTCACTGCTGTCGGTGCTGAGGCTGGCCGTCAGGCCTGGCTCGGTGAGCAGTGAGGAGCTGGAGAGGTGGCGCTGAGGAGAGCCTGAGGCAAGGCTCAGCAGCGAAAGGGCGGCAGCCAGGGAAACAGCCCAGTGTTTCGGCCTGCCCCAGGGGGGGAACGAGACCGTCGCAGGGCGTGTCGTCAAGAAATTCCGCAGGTCAAAATATTTCTTGAACATTAACGGCTCAATCTGGACATCCCTGCTCCTGGGGTCGTTTGTGTTTCCGTCCATACCAATCACCCTGATCTGGCCGGCTTCGGTGTGGCATGGCACCCCTGCGCTTCCTTGGGGGCCCTTCCACGGATAAGTTCAGCCTCGGCAGCCGATTCGTGAAACCCGCCCGCATGACGACGCTTCCGGATTACAGCTTCCATGAGCCCCAGGTGCAGTGGCAGCGCTTCTGCGACCTGCTCTGGCATCACGACGACCTGGGCATCTGGGTCGATGTCAGCCGGATGGAGCTCAACCAGGCCCACTTGGAAGCCTTGGAACCTGCCTTCGATCGCGCCTTTACGGCGATGCAGGCCCTGGAGGCCGGCGCGATCGCCAATCCCGATGAGGGTCGTCAGGTGGGCCATTACTGGCTGCGCACCCCCGATCTCGCGCCTGATCCGGAGGCGGCGGCCCACATCAAGGCGGAGGTGGAGCGGATCGATGCCTTCGGCCAGCAGGTGATCGGGGGGGCCTGCCCGGCGCCGTCGGGCACGCCCTTCACCGATGTGCTCTGGATCGGCATTGGCGGATCGGGTCTCGGTCCATTGCTGATCCTTCGCGCTCTCAAAGAGGAGGGGCTGGGGCTGCCGTTCCACTTCTTCGACAACGTCGATCCCCAGGGGATGAGCCGCACCCTCTCGGCCCTCGGAGAGCGGCTGCTCACCACCCTGGTTGTGGTGGTGAGCAAGTCGGGTGGCACGCCCGAGCCTCGCCTCGGCATGGAGCAGGCCCGTGCCCGCCTGGAGGCTCTCGGCGGCTCGTGGGCCCAGCAGGCTGTTGCCGTCACCATGGTGGGCTCCCAGCTGGATCAGCGGGCCGAGGCTGAGGGCTGGCTGGCCCGCTTCGACATGTTCGATTGGGTGGGGGGGCGAACCAGCATCACCAGCGCCGTGGGCCTGCTTCCTGCGGCCCTGATCGGTGCCGATCTCCACGGCTTCCTTGAAGGGGCGGCGCGCATGGATGCGGCCACCCGGGCGGCCAACCTGCGCGAGAACCCCGCGGCCCTGATGGCCGCCGCCTGGCATGTGGCCGGCGGCGGAGCCGGAGGGCGCGACATGGTGGTGCTGCCCTACCGCGACCGGCTGGAGGTGTTCAGCCGTTACCTGCAGCAGCTGGTGATGGAGTCGCTGGGCAAGCGGCTCGATCGCGATGGCCGCGAGGTGCATCAGGGGATTGCCGTGTACGGCAACAAGGGCTCCACCGATCAGCACGCCTATGTGCAGCAGCTGCGTGATGGGGTCGATAACTTCTTCGTCACCTTCATCGAAGCCCTCGATGATCCGGCTGATGTGGCCCCCGTTGACGGGGACTACCCCGGCGACTTCCTCGATGGATTTCTGCAGGGCACCCGCTCCGCCCTCACCGAGGGTGGACGCCAGAGCCTTTCGATCAGCCTTCGTCGCTTCGACGCCCGCAGCCTCGGGGCGCTGGTGGCCCTGTTCGAGCGGGCCGTGGGGCTCTACGGCGAGCTGGTGAACGTGAATGCCTACGACCAGCCCGGGGTGGAGGCGGGCAAGAAGGCCGCCGCCACGATCCTGGACCTCCAGGGCCGGGTGGAGGCCTTGCTCGCCGATGGACAAGCCCGCTCGGTGGCGGCGATCGGGGAGGAGCTGCAGCTCCCCAGCCCCGAGGCAGCCTTCTGGATCCTGCGCCACCTCTGCGGCAATGACCGCGGCTTCAGCGCCGAGGGCGACTGGGGCGATCCGGCCGGCCTGGTGTTCCGGAAGGTGTGAGCCCCTTCAGCTGGCCCGGCCACCGTTGCTAGGTTCCGCTCCTTTGCGGCCATGATCCGTTCCCGCGCTGCGGTGGCCTGGGCCGCAGGCCAGCCCCTTGAGATCACCGAGATCGAGGTGGCCCCCCCGGCGGCCGGTGAAGTGCTCTTGCGGGTGGTGGCCAGCGGGGTGTGCCACACCGATGCCTTCACCCTCTCAGGACAGGACCCGGAGGGACTCTTCCCCGCCGTGCTCGGCCATGAGGGGGGGGCGATCGTGGAGGAGGTGGGGGCCGATGTGACCTCCGTGGCGGTGGGGGATCACGTGATTCCTCTCTACACGCCGGAATGCCGTGCCTGCAGCTTCTGCCTCTCCGGCAAGACCAACCTCTGCCAGGCGATCCGTGGCACCCAGGGCCGGGGCCTGATGCCCGACGGCACCAGCCGCTTCTCCAGCGCCGGCCGCCTGATCCACCACTACATGGGCACCTCCACCTTTTCGGAGTACACCGTGGTGCCCGAGATCGCCGTGGCCAGGATCAGCAAGGAGGCGCCGCTGGAGAAGGTCTGTCTGCTGGGCTGCGGAGTCACCACCGGCATCGGCGCTGTGCTCAACACCGCCAAAGTGGAACCCGGCAGCACGGTGGCCGTCTTCGGGTTGGGCGGTATCGGCCTGGCGGTGATCATCGGTGCCGTGATGGCCGGCGCCAGCCGCATCATCGGCATCGACACCAACCCGGAGAAATTCGCCATCGCCCGCCAGCTCGGCGCCAGCGATTGCCTCGACCCCGGTGCCTTTGACGCTCCGATCCAGGAGGTGGTGATCGATCTCACCGATGGTGGCGTGGATTATTCCTTCGAGTGCATCGGCAACGTACAGGTGATGCGGGCAGCCCTGGAGTGCTGCCACAAAGGCTGGGGTGAATCCACGATCATCGGCGTGGCCGGTGCCGGCCAGGAGATCGCCACCCGCCCCTTCCAGCTCGTGACGGGCCGGGTGTGGCGTGGTTCGGCCTTTGGTGGAGTGCGCGGTCGCACGGAACTGCCGGGCTACGTGGAGCGCTTCCAGAGCGGTGAGATCCCGCTCGACACGTTCATCACCCACACCATGCCCCTGGAGGAGATCAACAGGGCCTTTGAGCTGATGCATGCAGGCCAGAGCATCCGCTCGGTGATCCACTTCAACCGCTGATGAACGCTCTCCCCGTGCTCAGCCAGCTCAGCGAAAACCGCAGCTTCGATGGACTGCATCGCCGCTACCGGCACCACTCCGCCGTGCTCAGCTGTGAGATGAACCTGGCGGTGTACCTCCCTCCCCAGGCCCTCGCCGGAGCCGCTGTGCCGGCGTTGTACTGGCTTTCAGGGCTCACCTGCACCGACGAGAACTTCATGCAGAAGGCCGGGGCCCAGCGGCTGGCCGCCAGCCTCGGCCTTGCCTTGATTACACCCGATACCAGCCCCCGAGGCCCCGAGGTGCCGGGCGATCCGGAGGGGGCCTGGGATTTCGGCCACGGGGCCGGCTTCTACCTCAATGCCAGCGAAGCCCCCTGGGCGCGTCATTACCGCATGCACGACTACGTGGTGGAGGAGTTGCCGGCGCTGCTGGAGAAGGAGCTGCCCATCGACGGCCGCCGCGGCATCAGTGGTCATTCGATGGGGGGTCACGGCGCCCTGGTCTGCGCCCTGCGCCATCCCGGTTTCTATCGTTCCGTCTCGGCTTTCGCGCCGATCAGCCACCCCAGCCGCTGCCCATGGGGGGAGAAGGCCTTCAGCCGCTATCTCGGCCCCGATCGCTCCTGCTGGAGTGCCTGGGATGCCTGCGAGCTGATCGCTTCAGCGCCGGAGCGGCTGCCGCTGCTGATCGACCAGGGAGTCGACGACCCCTTCCTGGAGAGCCAGCTGCGGCCGGATGATCTGGAGGAGGCTGCCCGAGCCGCCAGCCACCCGCTGGAGCTGAGGCGCCAGCCGGGCTATGACCACAGCTACTTCTTCATCGCCAGCTTCATCGATGACCACCTGCGCCACCACGCCGCGGCCCTGCTGAACCAGGGTTAGGGCACCAGGTTCACGAGTTTGCCGGGCACCACGATCACGCGGCGAGGGGCCTGGCCTTCGAGCCACTTGAGGGCGATGTCGCTCTCGAGGGCCAGCCGCTCGAGGGTGGCGGCATCGGCATCGGCGGGCACCTCAAGCTGGCCCCGCACCTTGCCCTTCACCTGGATCACCAGGGGCACGGTGTCCTGGATCAGGGCGGTGGGATCGGCCATGGGCCAGCGCTGGCGGTGCACGCTGCCGTCTCCACCGAGCCGCTGCCAGAGCTCCTCGGCGAGGTGGGGAGCGAAGGGGGCCAGCAGGATCACCAGGGCGCTCAGGGCCTCGCTGGCCACGGGCTCGCCCGCCGCCTCCAGCTGGGCCGCCATGACGTTGCTGAGCTTCATCAGCTCAGAGACGGCGGTGTTGAACTGGTAGTGGCCGGGGGCGAGGTCGTCGTCGATGGCGGCGATGGCGCCGTGGACGGCCCGGCGCAGCTCCTGCTCAGCCTGGGTGCTGGCCTCGGCGGGTGCGCCCGGGGGGGTCGGCAGGCGTAGACCGCGGGCCACCGCCCCGTCCACCAGCCGCCACAGCCGCTGCAGGAAGCGGAACTGCCCCTCCACATCGGCGTCGTCCCACTCCAGGTCCTTCTCCGGCGGTGCCTTGAAGAGGATGAACATGCGGGCGGTGTCAGCCCCGTAGCGGTCGATCACCACGGCTGGATCGACGCCGTTGTACTTCGACTTGGACATCTTCTCGTAGAAGGTGTCGAGCCGCTCGCCATCAATCGGATCGCGGGGATCGGCGGGATCGGCCACATCGGCCGGGGCCACGTACTTGCCGGTCTGAGGGTTCTTGTAGGTGATGGCCTGCACCATTCCCTGGGTGAGCAGGCGCTGGAAGGGTTCATCGAAGCTGAGCAGGCCGCGGTCGCGAAGCACCTTCGTGAAGAAGCGGGAATAGAGCAGGTGCAGGATGGCGTGCTCGATACCGCCCACGTACTGGTCCACAGGTAACCAGCGGTCCGCCGCACTCCGCTCGAAGGGCAGCTGGGTGTTGTGGGGATCGCTGTAGCGCAGGTAGTACCACGACGAGCAGATGAACGTATCCATCGTGTCGGTCTCCCGCCGGGCGGCCTCGCCGCAGCAGGGACAGGGCACGTTCACCCAGCTCTCCAGCTGGCTCAGGGGTGAGCCGCCCTTGCCGCTGAAGGCCAGATCCCTGGGCAGTTCCACGGGCAGCTGCTCCGCCGGCACCGGCACCACACCGCAACGCTCGCAGTGGATCATCGGGATGGGGCAGCCCCAGTAGCGCTGGCGGGAGATCAGCCAGTCGCGCAGGCGATAGCTCACCTTGCCCTCACCCCAGCCTTTCGCCTCGGCCAGGGCCACGATTCCGGCGCGGGCTTCGGCGGCCTCGAGGCCATCGAAGGGCCCGGAGTGCACCAGCCGTCCACCTGACGTCCAGGCTCCGCCGTCGTAGGCCTCCTCGCGGGCACCCTCGGGCACGATCACCCGCTTCACGGGCAGCTCGTACTGGCGGGCGAAGACGAAATCGCGCTGGTCATGGGCCGGTACCCCCATCACGGCGCCGGTGCCGTACTCGGCCAGGACGTAATCGGCGATCCAGATGGGGATGGTCTCGCCGTTGAAGGGGTTGCGCGCGCTCGAGCCCAGGGGCACCCCGCGCTTGGGCTGGTCCTCGGCAGTGCGTTCCTGTTCGCTCTGGGCGCTCACCAGATCACAAAAGGCTTCCACCGCCAAGCGCTGCTCAGGGGCGGTGAGGCTGGCCACCAGGGGATGCTCCGGGGCCAGCACCAGGTAGCTCACCCCATAAATCGTGTCGGGACGGGTGGTGAAGACCGTGATCGATTTCTCGTTGCCGGCCTCGTTGCCGTTGGCTGCTGTCGGCGCCATGATCGGGAAGTGCAGCTGGGCACCCGCCGAGCGTCCGATCCAGTTGGATTGCATCGTGCGCACCCGCTCCGGCCAGCCATCGAGCTGATCGAGGTCGTCGAGCAGGGCTTCGGCGTAGTCGGTGATGCGCAGGAACCACTGGCGCAGCTGCCGCTTCTCCACCCTCGCGCCGGAGCGCCAGGATCGGCCCTCGCCATCCACCTGCTCATTGGCCAGCACGGTCTGATCGATCGGATCCCAGTTGACCGTGGCCTCTTTGCGGTAGGCCAGGCCCGCCTCGTGGAACTGGAGGAACAGCCACTGGGTCCAGCGGTAATAGTCGGCGTGGCAGGTGGCCACTTCCCGGTCCCAGTCGATCGAGAGGCCGAGGCGCTGCAGCTGGGCCCGCATCTGGGCGATGTTGGCATCGGTCCAGTCGCCGGGATCCACGCCCCGCTCGATCGCGGCATTCTCCGCCGGAAGACCGAAGGCGTCCCAGCCCATCGGGTGCAGCACCTGGCGGCCGCGCAGCCGCTGCACCCGGGCGATCACATCGGTGATCACGTAGTTGCGCACATGGCCCATGTGCAGGTTCCCTGAGGGATAGGGGAACATCGAGAGGGCATAAAAGGTGTCGCCGCCGTCTCCGGGTTCGGGTGTCCGGTGGAGCCCCTGCTCCAGCCAGTGCCGCTGCCAGCCGGCTTCGATCGCGTCGGGGCGGTAGCGGCTGCTGTCCGGGCTGATGCCAGTGCTGGATCGGGTGTCGGACTCGGCCATGTTCCGGTGTCGGCCGGTTCGCATCAGCCGTTGAGTGCGTGGCTGTGATCGTGCCACACCCCCCCAGGGTTCTCAGTGCAGGCTCAGTCCAGGGGCTGGATGGTCTCGAGGGCGGAGCGGCGGATCAGCACCGGCTGCTGGGCGTTGGCGGGCCGCAGGGCCAGAAACTCGGGGTCCTGCCAGTCGAGGCAACCTTCGATCTGCTCGCCGCCGGGGAACCGAACCCGCAAGGGCGTGCGCTGGCGGACCCAGTTCTGGAGGAGGCGCACTCCGGGCAGGCTCGAATCCAGGTTTGAAGTCTCCATAGGATTCAGGCTATGTGGATCGGGAATGGGGCCGTGCTGGCATTCAGCAAGTACCAGGGGCTGGGCAACGACTTTCTTTTGCTCGACGGGCGCGAGGCCGCCGATCCCCAGGAGCTGTTCGGTCTCGACCCGGAGCGGGTGCGCTGGATCTGCGACCGGCGCTTCGGGGTGGGCGCTGATGGGGTGATCCTGGCTCTGCCCCCAGAGGGGGATGGGGAGCTGCGCATGCGCATCTTCAATGCCGACGGCAGCGAAGCGGAGATGTGCGGCAACGGCATCCGCTGCCTGGCCCGTTTCCTGGCCGACAGCGACGGCGATCCTGCGGGGAGGACCTGGCAGGTGGAGACCATGGCCGGCCGGATGGTGCCCGAACTGCTCGCCGATGGCATGGTCCGCGTCGACATGGGTGAGCCGTTCCTGCTGCCGGAGCAGGTGCCCACCACCCTGGCGACCGGCCCGGCGGGGCTGCCCCAGGGCGAGCTGGAGGTGGAGGGGGCCCGCTTCGCGGCGGCGGCGGCTGGCATGGGCAATCCCCACCTGGTGATCCCGGTGGAGGAGGTGGAGGTGGTCGACCTGGAACGGTTCGGCCCCCTGCTGGAACGGCATCCCGCCTTCCCGGCCCGCACCAACGTGCATTTCGTCCAAGCACTCAGGCCCGACCACCTGGTGATGCGCGTCTGGGAGCGGGGCGCTGGCCCCACCCTGGCCTGCGGCACCGGTGCCTGCGCCACCCTCGTGGCCTGCCATCGCCTCGGCCTCAGTGCCCGTTCGGCCCGGCTGGATCTCCCCGGCGGCTCGCTCTGGATCGACTGGGACTCGCGCTCGAACCATCTGTTCATGACAGGGCCTGCCGAACCGGTGTTCGACGGGGTGCTCGCGCCGCTTGCTGAGAAGGCCGTTGAGCCGGCCATCACGGTTGAAACAGGACTTGATCCAGCCACCGCGCCGGAGTCGTCGCGACCAGCGGAGCCAGAAGAAATAAGTTGTGCCACCGCCTGCGTGGAGGGCTGCCAGCGGCCTGACGACTGCCCCAGCGCTGAGGCCCGTCGCCGGGTTGAGGTCCTGCTGGAGAGCCGCTCTCTCGATGATCTGGTTTCTTTGGCGGCTCAGACCCTGGAGGCCCGCACCCTGGCCCGCTTCAGCCGCGACACCGCTGGCTCTGATCGTCCGGCCGAGTGACTTCAGCCGGGCCAGCCGGCAGTGCAGCGCAGCCGCTCTATCTCGATGCTTCAGCCGGTGCCCCTCCGGCCGAGGCGGTGCTGCAAGCCATGGCCGCCGCCACGCGAACCGCCTGGGCCAATCCCTCGAGCCTGCACGGCTATGGGCTGGCGGCGGCCGACTCCCTTGAGCGCAGCCGCCAGGCGATCGCCGCCTTGCTCGGTGCTGAGGCCCAGCAGCTCACCTTCTGCTCGGGCGGTACCGAGGCCGCCCACCTGGCCCTGCTGGGAGCCGCCGCCGCCCTGCCTCCCGGTCGGCTGCTGATCTCGTCGGTGGAGCATCCGGCGGTGGAGGCCGCCGCCGAACGCTTGATCGGCTCGGGCTGGACGTTGGAGCGCCTTCCGGTGGATCACCTGGGCCGGCTGCGGCTGGATCGGCTCGAGGCCCTGTTGGAGCCTCCCACCCGGCTGGTGTCGCTGATCTGGGGCCAGAGCGAGGTGGGCACGCTTCAGCCCCTGCAGGCGGTCGCTGAGCGCTGCCGCCGGGCCGGCGTGATCCTTCACAGCGACGCCGTGCAGGTGGTGGGCCATCGCCCCATCGATTTCGCTTCGATGCAGGTGGATCTGCTCAGTTTCACCGCCCACAAGTTGCAGGGACCCCGGGGGATCGGTGCCCTGCTGGCCCGCCCCGGCCTGGAGCTGCGGCCGATGATCGAGGGCGGCGGCCAGGAGGGGGGGCTGCGCTCCGGCACCGAGCCGGTGGTCCTGGTGGCGGGTTTCGCCGAGGCCCTCCGGCTGGCCCAGCGGCGCCTGGAGCTGAACGCCGGCCAGGATCCCCTGGAGCCATGGCGTGACGGCCTGCTGCAGTCCCTGATCAGCCTGGGTGGTGTGGAGCTGACTGGCTGCCCATCCCAGCGCCTGCCCCACCATCTCAGTCTGCTGGTGCGGGATGCGGGCGGGCGCCCCCTGCCAGGTCGCCGCCTGGTGCAGGCCCTCTGGCGGCAGGGCCTGGCCGTCAGCAGCGGCAGTGCCTGCCAGAGGGGGCGCGCTGGCGGCAGCCCTGTGCTGCAGGCCATGGGCTACTCCCCTGATCTGGCCGCCAGTGGCCTGCGCCTGAGCCTGGGCCCCTGGCTCAGCCAGGAGCAGCTCGACTCGGTGCCGGCCCGCTTCGAGCGGGCACGCCAGGCCGTGGTGGCGGAACAGCTTGGGTAGGGTCGCTGGGCTTCGCTGAGGTTTCGCGTGCTCCCTGCTGATCTGCGCAGCGCCGAAGGGGAGGCCCTTGTGGCCCTGAAGGAGGCCCTGGCGGACAGCCCCAACGGTCGCTGGACCATGGAGCTGCGCTTCGAGGGGCTCAAGCTGCTGCCCCTGGCTCTGAGGCTGCTGGCGGCCCTGAAGCTTGCAGAGCGTCCGGTGCGGCTCCTATTCCCCGATGCCGGGGCCGCGGCCCTGGCCCGCCGCGATGCACCGGGCCTGGCCCCCCAGCTGGGCTCCCTGGGCGATCAGCTGCGGCGTCAGGAGCAGGACAATGATCCCTCCGCCGGCGACCTGCTGGTGCTGGTGGAGCCCGTCCAGGCCGAGTACGAGGAGGTGGAGCGTCTCTGCCAGGCCCACCGCGGCGGTGTGGTGCTGTTGAACGGACGCCTCGAGGATGCCGCCGTGGGCATCGGCAGCGTGGCCCGCGAGCGGCGGCGAGGGTTCCTGGCCACCTGGCGGCCGGCTTATGCCCTGCTGCCTCTTGAGAACGGTGCCCTTCGCTTCGCTTGCCCTGGCCCCTGGGAGCTCTACCGTCTGGATCCTGATGGCTATCGCGGGGCCGCCAGCTTCGATCTGAAGCCCGATGCCGAGCAGCAGGCGGAGGCCCTCAGCCCTGAGCAGGGCCCCGATGTGGTGGCAGGCCTGCAGGCCCTCGACCGCTTCATCGGCAGCCTGCGCAACTGAAGCCCCCTGGCCGGAGCGGGAAAGCCTCCTTAAAGTTGCGCGTCTGCCCCTGCCCTGCCCATGCCCCCTGAGTCCACCCCTGCAGCGCCGAGCGGTTCATCCCGCTGGAGCCTGGTCGACATCGGCGCCGGAGTCGCCGTGCTGCTGGCCATCGGTGGTGTCATCTGGAGCCCGAAACTGAGTGGTGCGGTGGCCACCGCCACCGGGGCGATGCAGCCGGTCACCGTGATCGTCGATGTGCGCGGCATTCCCTCTGCCGATCCCGAAGGACTGATCGCCGCGGCCCGGGAGGAGGGGAAAGTGAGCATCGTGATCCGCAACCAACCGCACGGAACCGTGAAGCTCAAGGACCTGCAACGGCTGCAGCGCAAGTTGGTGGCCCTGCAACCTGACGGAAGCGTCGTCACCGCAGAGGATCCGAACCAGGCCCTGGTGGGCTCCCTGGATGCCCGCTTCGTTCTTGAGGGGCAGGGACGGAAGACGGATGGCGGAGTGGTCTTCGGTAACCAGAACCTCAAGATCGGCGCCCCGATCGAGCTGGAGGGTCGCAACTACCGCCTCAATGGGTCCGTCAGTGGTCTTGTCCTTGGTGAGTCCTGAAATGGTGATGATGTCCCAACCGCAAACCCCCCGCGCCCAGCGCCCTCTGGTCAGGGTCCTTGCCCTCGGCCTTGCCCTGGTGCCTGGCCTGCCAGTGCTCGCGGCCGATCCCCTGGCCCGCCTGCCCGGTTCCCCCGCAGCGGCGGGTCTTCCACGGCTGCAGAGCCAGGTGAGCTGCCCGGCCCTGCAGCAGCGGGTCCAGTCGAGCCTGGGGTCTGAAGCCAGGGTCTGGAGCGTGTCGGTGGCCGATGGCAGCGGCCGCCTGCTGGCCGACGTCAACGGCCTGCAACCACGGGTTCCGGCCTCCAACCAGAAGCTGCTGAGCACGGCCTTCGCCCTCGATCGCCTCGGCCCCGACTACCGCCTCACCACCCGTCTCTGGCGCCTCTCCGATGGCACCTTGCGGCTGACCGGGGAGGGTGACCCCGATCTGGCCATGCCCCAGTTACAGCGCTTCGCCAAGCTGGCCCTGGGATCCGGTGGTGCCGATGGAACACCACCCAGCCTGGTGCGGCTGCAACTGGCGGAGGAACCGCCCCAGGCCTGGTGGCCCCAGGGCTGGCACCCTGGTGATCGTGCCTATGCCTATGGCGCTCCGATCACCCGCCTGGCCCTCACCAGCAATGCCATCGACATGGCGGTGTCCAACCCCACCTCCCGCCTGCGCACCCTGCTGAACCGGGAACTGGTGCGCCAGGGCGGTAAAGCTGTCGAGCTGAGCGTGGTCTCCCCCCAGACCCCCATCGCCAGGGATGCCGTGCTGATCCACGAGGAGCCCTCGGCTCCGATGCACAACCTGCTCAGCCTGGCCAACACCGAAAGCCACAACTTCACTGCTGAAGTGTTGTTGCGGCAGGCCAGTGGCAGCTGGGATCTGGCCGTCAGTCGCCAGGCCGAGATGCAGTGGCTGGCTGAGCAGGGCTTGCCCCTCCAGGGTGTGCGGGTGGCCGATGGCAGCGGCCTCGACCGGGCCAACCGGCTCACCAGCCGTTTCCTCGCCTCCCTGCTGCTCACCATGGGGCAACACCCCTATGCCGGCTACTACCTGGCCTCGATGGCGGTGGCCGGCCAGCGGGGCACCCTGCGCAACCTCTACAAGGGCACCAGTCTGGAGGGCCGCTTCCGCGGCAAGACCGGCACCCTCACAGGCGTGCGATCCATCAGTGGCGTGCTCAGCACCAGTGATGGCCCCCGTTACGTGAGCCTGATCTCCAATGGGGCCGGAGCACCCAACACCACGATTGGTGCGGTGCTCCGCCAGGTGCAGAACGTCAGCCTCTGCCAGCCACCTGCCTGAGGCGTGAGGCGGCACGCCGGGCGCGACTGATCGGCACCGCCGCCTGCTCACCGGCAGGCGGTTGTGCCGCGGGACTCCTCTCGGCCGATGCCGACACCTCGGTGCTCTGGATACGGCCCAATTCGCGCCGGCCTGCCAGCACCACTTTGCTCAGCTCGCCCAGCCGTCCTTCCAGTTCGGTGAGCACCTGCTCGGCATAGCGGTTGGCTCCGTCCTGCACGGTGGTGGCCTCCTGACGGGTGCGGCTGATCAGCGCCTCGCACTGCTGCTGGGTCTGTTGGCGGAACTGCAGGGCGTCGTTGTGCAGGCGCTCGGCTTCGCTCTGGCTTTCACGCTGGATGCGCAGCCCCTCCTGGCGGATCTTCTCAAGTTCCTGCAGGCTCTGCTGGCGGGAGCGCTCGTGCTGTTCGCTCAGCTGTCGCTTCATCTCCACGAAATCCTGGTCGAGCTGCTGGCGCCTCTGCATCGCCTCCTGCTCCAGCTGCTGGCGGCGGCTGCTGAACTGCTGCTCGGTCTGGGCCAGGCGGGTCTGGTGCTCCTGCTCGGTCTGGGCCACCTGCTGCCGGGCCGAGAGCAGCAGTTGCTCGCACTGCTGGCGGGCCTGCTCACGCAGCTCAGTGACCTGTCGCTCGGCCTCCTGGCGTACGGCCGCTGAATTGATCAGTTGCTCCCGCTCCTGACGGGCGCGGCTGATGATCTCCTCGGCCTGCTGGCGGGCCTGGGCGATGAAGCTCTCCCGCTGACGCAGCAGCTCCTCGGCCTGGTCGAGCTGGGCGGGCATGGCCTCCCGCACCGCGTCCATCAGCTCGATGGCGTCCTGCTCATTGACGAGGCGGCCACCACTGAACGGAATGCGGCTGCCCTCCAGCACGATTTCTTCGAGCTGATCGATCTGATCCAGCACGCTGATCCGAGTGTCGGCCATCTCAACGGGGCAGGGGATTACCGATTAAAGAGCCTGGCGAGGTCATCCGCCACTCCCGCCGGCACCATATGGCGCACATCCCCACCGAAACGGGCCACTTCCTTGACCACGCTGCTGCTGAGAAAGCTGTGGTGGGCTGCGGTAACGAGGAACAGGGTTTCCACCTCCGCAGCCAGGCTGCGGTTGGTGTGGGCGATCTGAAGCTCGAATTCGAAATCGCTCATCGCCCGCAGGCCGCGCAGGATCACGGCGGAGCCGCAGCGGCGGGCGAAGTCCACGGTGAGGCCGTCGAAGCTGCTCACCTCCACCCGCTCCAGGTGGGAGGTGGCCTGGCGGATCTGGCTGAGCCGCTGCTCCAGGGGGAAACTGGCCTGCTTGCTCGGGTTCTGCAGCACCGCCACCACCAGACCACCGAACAGCCGCTCGGCCCGTTCGATCAGGTCGAGGTGGCCCAGGGTGAGCGGATCGAAACTGCCGGGATAGACGGCCTTCATCGGGGCTGGGTGGTGGGCCCCCCCGCGGGGAAGCGATGGCGCGGATCCTATGGATGGCGACGCCGCCGTGGATCTCGCTGCCTAAAGTCGTCGTATCGATCGCGACATGTTGATGGCCAGCGAAGCACCCACCAGCGCAGCCAGTGGCGGCCTCGATGCCGCTGCCAAGAAGACGCTGCTGCGGAAGATCCCCCACGGGTTGTTCATCTGCGGGGTGGCCGAAGGCGACACCATCAACGGCTTCACCGCCAGCTGGGTCACCCAGGGCTCCTTCGAGCCGCCCCTGGTGGTGATGGCCGTGCGGGCCGATTCAACCAGCAACGGCATCATTCAGCGCACCCGGCGCTTTTCCCTCAATGTGCTCGCGGCTGATCAGAAGGACCTGGCAGCGGTCTTCTTCAAGCCCCAGAACGGCATCGGCGGCCGCTTCGACGCCGCCCCCTACAGCCTGGGCGCCATGGGCCTGCCGATCCTCGATGCGGCCCTCGGCGCCGTCGAATGCGAGTTGGTGGGTGAGGTGACCCATGGCGATCACACCGTGTTCGTGGCCGAAGTGAAGACCGCCGTGCTGCACCGTGACGGAGCTGCCCTGGAACTGGGACCCACCGGCTGGCAGTACGGAGGCTGAGCCAGGACCAGCTGCCATGGGCCGCATCGCCCAGCCCCTCCTCAGCGATCCCGATCGCCTCAGCCAGCGCCTGAAGGAGCTGCCCGCCGAGCCCGGCTGCTATCTGATGCGCGACGTGGAGGACCGCATCCTCTACATCGGCAAGTCGAAAAGCCTGCGCAGCCGCGTGCGCAGCTACTTCCGCGAGTCCCACGATCTGAGCCCGCGCATCAGCCTGATGGTGCGGCAGGTCTGTGAGATCGAGTTCATCGTCACCGACAGCGATGCGGAGGCGCTGGCGCTCGAATCCAACCTGATCAAGGCCCACCAGCCGCACTTCAACGTTCTGCTCAAGGACGACAAGAAATATCCCTACCTCTGCATCACCTGGAGCGAGCCCTACCCGCGCATCTTCATCACCCGGCGGCGGCGCCTGCGCAGCCCGCTTGATCGCTTCTACGGCCCTTACGTGGACGTGGGCCTGCTGCGGCGCACCTTCTTTCTGGTGAAGCGGGTGTTTCCCTTGCGCCAGAGGCCCCAGCCGCTCTATCGCGACCGCACCTGCCTCAACTTCGACATCGGCCGCTGCCCCGGGGTGTGCCAGGAGAAGATCAGCCCGGAGGCCTACCAGCAGATCCTGCGCAAGGTGGCGATGGTGTTCCAGGGTCGCAGCGACGAGCTCCTCGACCTGCTGCGTGCCCAGATGGCGCGCTATGCCGATCGCGAGGATTTTGAGGCGGCCGCCCGGGTCCGTGATCAGCTGCAGGGCCTCGAGCAACTCACCGCCGAGCAGAAGATGACCCTGCCGGACGCCTCGGTATCCAGGGATGTGCTGGCCCTGGCCTGTGATCAGCGGCTGGCGGCGGTGCAGCTGTTCCAGATGCGGGCGGGCAAGCTGGTGGGGCGTCTGGGCTACACCGCCGACGCCAGCATCGCCGCACCGGGCGAGATCCTGCAGCGGGTGCTGGAGGAGCACTACGGCCAGGTGGAGCCTGTGGAGATCCCTCCCGAGGTGCTGGTGCAACACCCCCTGCCCCGTCAGGAGCTGGTGCAGGAGTGGCTGAGTGAGCGACGGGGCCGCAAGGTTCGGCTGGCGCACCCGCAGCGGCAGCAGAAAGCAGAACTGATCGAGCTGGTGGAGCGCAATGCTGCCTTCGAGCTCAGCCGAGCCCAGCGCAGCGCCGAGCAGCACCAGCTGGCAACCGAAGACCTCGCCCAGCTGCTCGATCTCTCCCAGCCGCCGCGTCGCATCGAGGGGTACGACATCAGCCACATCCAGGGCAGTGATGCAGTGGCTTCCCAGGTGGTGTTCGTCGATGGGCTGCCCGCCAAGCAGCACTACCGCAAGTACCGGATCCAGAGCAGCAGCATCAGCGCCGGCCATTCCGACGACTTCATGGCGATGGCGGAGATCATGCGGCGGCGCTTTCGCCGCTGGTCGCAGGCCAAGGCGGAGGGGGCCGACCTGACGGAGCTGCGCAGGGCGGCCAGCACGGCCCTGCACACCGGGGGTCTCAACGACTGGCCCGACCTGGTGATGATCGATGGCGGCAAGGGCCAGCTCTCAGCGGTGATGGAAGCCCTGCGCGAACTCGACCTGCACGAGGAGCTGGTGGTGTGTTCCCTGGCCAAGCAGCGGGAAGAGGTGTTTCTGCCTGGCGCCATCCAGCCGCTGGAGAGCGAGCCCGACCAGCTGGGGGTGTTGCTGCTGCGGCGGTTGCGCGATGAGGCCCACCGCTTTGCAGTCAGCTTCCACCGTCAGCAGCGGGGCGAGCGGATGAAGCGGTCCCGCCTCTCGGAGATTCCCGGGCTCGGTCCCAAGCGAGTCAGGGATCTGCTGGCCCACTTCCGCTCGATCGACGCCATCCAGCTGGCCAGTCCTGAGCAGATCGCTGCCGCGCCCGGGGTGGGTCCGGCCCTGGCCCAGCAGGTTTGGGGCTACTTCCATCCCGGCGATCCCGAGCAGGCGCTCGAAGGCGAGTCGTCGGGCGAACCTCTGGCGGTGGGAAGAGAAGCAACTCCCCTAGTTTGAGAAACCCCTCTCGCCTGCCCCGATGACGCTCCCGGCCCTGCCCCCGGAGGCCTATCTCTGGTTCAAGACCCTGCACATCGTCGGGGTCGTGGTGTGGTTCGCCGGGCTGTTCTACCTGGTGCGCCTGTTCATCTATCACGTGGAGGCCGAGGCGTTGGAGGAGCCCCTGCGCGGCGCGTTTCAGCAGCAATACACGCTGATGGAGCGGCGCCTGGCCAACATCATCACCACCCCGGGCATGGTGGTGGCCGTGGCCATGGCGGTGGGGTTGCTGGTCGCCCAGCCCGTCTGGCTGAAGCAGGGCTGGATGCACGCCAAGTTGGCCGTGGTGCTGGCCCTGCTGGCCTACCACTGGTTCTGCTATCGCCTGATGGGCCAGTTGCGAGAGGGCAGCTGCCGCTGGAGCGGGCGGCAACTGCGGGCCCTCAACGAGCTCCCAACCCTGATGCTGGTGCTGGTGGTGATGCTGGTGGTGTTCAAGGGACAGTTCCCAACCGGTGCGGCCACCTGGTTCCTGGTGGCCCTGGTGGTGGCGATGGCCGGCTCGATTCAGTTCTATGCCCGCTGGCGCCGCCTTCGCGTGGAACAGGAGGCCCTCGCCGGTGGCGCCTGAGCATCCTCTGGCGCCGGTGTTGCAGGGGGTGAAGCCTTCCTGTTGCCCCGGGCGGCTCAATTTCCATTGCCACACCACCTGCAGCGACGGCAGCCTCCAGCCGGAGTGGCTGGCTGACCAGGCGGTGGACCGGGGCCTTGAGCACCTCGCCGTGACCGATCACCACAGCACAGCTGCCCTCGTGCCGCTGCAACGACGGCTGGCACAGCATCGGGAGCGAGGTTGGCAGGTTCCCACCCTCTGGAGTGGTGTGGAGATCAGCTGCCTGCTCGAGGGTTGTCTGGTTCATGTGCTCGGCCTTGGCTTCGAGCCGGGCCATGACGCCCTGGCCCCTTATCTCGAAGGCAGTGCTGTGGTGGGCCCGGCGCTACGGGCCGGGGCCGTGCGCCGGGCGATCCATGCCGCCGGCGGGCTGGCCCTGCTGGCCCATCCTGCCCGTTACCGCCTCCCGTACCACGTGCTGATCGCGGCGGCGGCGGACCTGGGATTCGATGGCGCCGAGGCCTACTACGACTACGAGCAAGGGGATTCCTGGCGCCCCTCACCGCTGGTGTGCGACGCGATCGCGGCCCAGCTGAATCGGCTGGGATTGCTGACGAGTTGCGGTACAGATACCCATGGGTTGGGGCTTGGCGGCCGCTAGGCTCAACTACAGGTTTCCGTTCCCTGACCATGGGTCTGCTTGATCGTCTCCTCGGCAACCGCTCCGAAGGAGCATTCTCCTCCAAAGCTGCCAAGGCCAAACCGGCGAAGGCCAAGCAGGACGAGAGCTTTTACCTCGATGCAGACACCTCCAGCAGCCTGGGCGATGTGAACTTCATGCGGCGCTCGAACACGATCCGCCACACCTTCCCTGGTAATGCCGACAATCCCGGCAACAAGGAAATGATCCAGGAAGTGGATTCGATGGCGGCCCGGCTCGAGAAGGCCAGCACTGGCATGCCCGGCACTGAGGTCAAGACCACCAGCACCAGCCTCAGTGGCGGAGTGCCCAAGCCGGTCAAGAAGACATTTGTCGAGAAGATGAGCTCCGCTGAGCTGAGCAAGCGGCTCAGGGGCGCTGCCGTGGGCGGTGTCAACGCCGCTGGCGGTTCAGCCGGCGGCAGTAAAACCGGCGGCAGCGCAGCCGAGGGGCAGCCGAGCATCAGTCTCCAGCAGGCCAAGCCCGGCACGATCGATGCCTTCAAGGACATGGCGAAGGAGATCAATTCCTGAACGGCGCGGCACACTCTTCCCTTGCAACTCAGCCCTCCACCAGACTCTCACTGCTGAGCACCAGTTGCCTGAGATGCTCCAGCTGCTCAGGACTGGCCCCCTCCCACAGCCGGCGGTTGTGGGCTTCCAGCAGCCGCTCGGCCATGTCGCGCAGGGCCCAGGGATTGGCCTGGCGCAGAAAGTCCAGCAGGGTTTCATCGCCCAGCCAGGTGTCGCAGATGGCGCCGTAGCTCCAGTCCGGTACACGTCCGGTGCTGGCGTCGTAGGCGAAGAGGTAGTCGAGGCTGGCGGCCAGCTCAAAGCCCCCCTTGTAGCCATGGGCCCGCATGCCGTTGATCCAGCGGGGATTGAGCACCCGTGAGCGCAGCACCTTGTCGAGCTCCCGCTCCAGGCGATGCAGGCGGGGCCGCTGGCGCCGGGAGTGATCGCCGAACCAGAGGGCCGGAGCCGACCCCCGCACCCGCTCCGTGGCGGCGCTCAGGCCCCCCTGGAACTGGTAGTAATCGTCGGAATCGAGCAGGTCATGTTCACGGTTGTCCTGGTTGTGCAGCACCACCTGAACCTGGCGCAGCCGCTGCTCCAGGCCGTCGCCATCGGCGATCGCCTCACCGCTGCCCTCGTAACGCCAGCCGCTCCAGTTGAGGTAGGCCTCGCCCAGATCGCTGCGCTCCTCCCACTGGCCGCTGTCGATCAAGCCCTGCAATCCAGCCCCGTAGGCCCCCGGCGCTGAGCCATACACCCGGGCGCAGTGACCTTCGCGGATCAGCGCCGCCGCCAGGGGATTGTCGGCTTCCGCCTCCTGCAGGCCCGCCACCAGGGCCGTGGCCCGGTTGACCCAGCCCACCAGCTGGGGGAAGGCATCGCGGAACAGACCGGAGATGCGCAGGGTCACATCCACCCGGGGGCGCCCCAGCAGCGCAAGCGGGATCACCTCCAGGTCCACCATCCGCCGGGTGGGCCCGTCCCAGACCGGCCGCACCCCCATCAGGGCCAGGGCCTGGGCGATGTCTTCACCGCCGTTGCGCATCGTTGCCGTCCCCCAGACCGAGAGGGCCAGGTGGCGCAGGTCGTCGCCCTCCTCCTGGAGGTGCAGCTCCAGCAGCAACTCGGCGCTGCGCCGCCCCAGGTCCCAGGCCGCTTCGCTGGGCAGTCCGCGCAGATCGACGCTGTAGAAGTTGCGGCCGGTGGGCAGCAGGTCGGGCCGACCACGCGTGGGGGCCCCGGAGGGACCGGCGGCAATGCGCTCCCCCGCCACCCCCGCCAGAAAGGACTCCCGCTCCGCCTCACCGCAGCGCAACAGTCGCGGGATCAGATCGCCGCGCACCCGCTCCAGCACCGAGCGGGTGATGGGCCCGCAGGGGGGGATCTCGGCCAGTGGCTCCAGCACGGAACGCAGCAGCTCCAGGGCCCATCCCTCCAGCAGGGCCACGCCATCCCCGACCCGGCGACAGGCCTGGGCCGCCGCCGGTGCTGCCGCCAGCAACCGCTGCCGGTCAGCGGCATCCAGGGGGTCTTCCTCCGGATCGGCCCAGGGGTCGAGCGCCAGGCCCAGATCCTTGGCCAGGGCCTGGGTCAGGCCCGGCCCCTCGGCCAGGGGTGGCCGGGCCAGGCAGAGCAGCAGCTCCAGCAGGGGCTCCGGGGCGGGCAGGTGGCCGAAGGTGTGCAGGCCCGTGCGGATCTGGGCCTCCTTGAGCTCACAGAGGTAGCCGTCGGCGCGATCGATGCGGCTCTCCAGGTCGCTGGCCTCCAGCGGCAGCTCAAGGGCCTCGAGGGTCTCGGCCAGGCGCTGGCGCAGAGGTTCCACCCGCCCGCTACCCAGTTGGCACGCTTCCCAGTACTCATCCAGCAGGGCCTCCAGGGTCTGCAGGGGCCCATGCAGCCCCGCCCGCCCCAGGGGCGGGGTGAGGTGGTCGAGGATCACGGCCTGGGAACGGCGCTTGGCCTGGGACCCTTCGCCGGGATCGTTGACGATGAAGGGGTAGAGGTGGGGCATCGGCCCCAGGGCCCATTCGGGAAAACACTGGTTGGAGAGCCCCAGCCCCTTGCCCGGCAGCCACTCCAGATTGCCGTGCTTGCCCACGTGCACCACCAGCTGGGATTCCTCCACCTGCCGCAGCCAGAGGTACTGGGCCAGGTAGGCGTGGGTGGGGGGCAGATCGGGGCTGTGGTAGTTGAGGCTGGGGTCGCGGTCGTAGCCCCGCTCCGGCTGGATCAGCACATGGATGCGGCCGAAGCGCAGACCCCGGATCGGGAAACCGGCGCCAGCGGCGCTGCGCTCCAGTCCGCTGTCCTGATCCGGTGAGCCCCAGCGCCGCTCGATCAGCTGCCGACCCTCCCGGGGCAGGGCGTCATACCAGCGCTGGTAGGTGGCCAGGGGGAGGTGATCGAGGGGCGGCCGGTGGCTGCTCTCGGCGTCGTTGCTGCGGCCCGCCAGCAATCGTTCGATCAGCTCCTGACCGCTGTGGGGAAGGGTCCCATCCGGCGGCTGCCCCTGCGCCCCCCCGAGGTCGTAGCCGGCGGCGGCCAGCCAGTGCAGCATCGCCGCCGCACTGGCGGGGGTGTCGAGACCCACGCCATTGGCCAGGCGGCTGTTGCGGGTTGGGTAGTTGGCGAGCACCAGCGACAGGCGCCGCTGGGCCGGGGGAGTGCCGCGCAAGCTCACCCAGGCCCCCACCAGCTGGGCGATCCAGTCGAGGCGCTCCTGATCCGGCACGTAGCGGTGCAGAGCGGTGGTGAGCCGGGTATCGGCCCGCTCGGCCGCCTCCTTGAATGCACCCACCCGGGTGGTGAGGCGGCCATCGAGCTCCGGCAGCGCCACCTGCAGGCTCAGATCGAGGGGACCCAGGCCGATGCTGCTGCTGCGCCAGCGCTCCCGACTGCAACTGCTGCACAGCAGTTGCAGCACCGGCACGTTCAGGGTTTCCCAGAGAGGGGCGCCAAGACCCGCCTCCTCGAACTGCACTGAGGCAAATGACGTGGTGCAGAGCACCGCCTGTACCCCTTCCCGCCCCAGCAGGTCGGCCACGCCGCGCTGCACTCCCGCATCGCGCAGGCCGCTCACCCACAGGGCCCTGGGGCACAGGCCCCGTTGGCGCAGGGCCGCCAGGATGGCCTCCGCCAGGGCGGTGTCGCCTGCCTGCAGCAAGGCGCGGTAGAGCACCAGGCCGACCCGGGGTCCGGAATCCGCCCGCCAGTCGTGGGGGGCGGGATCGGGCAGCGGTTCCGCCTGGGGTGGCTCGGGTTGCTCCCCTGCCAGCAGGGCCACGAGGCTGAGCAGCACCCGGCGCAGGTTGGCGCGCCCCCCTTCGCGCAGGCAGCGGCCGATCGCCAGGGCCAGGGCCGGAGCCACAGTGCCCAGACTCGCCAGGTCGCGCTCTTCATCGCTGGTGCCGGCCACCACCACCAGCTGGCGGCCAGGGCCCGCAGCCCAGTGGCGCAGACGCTCCAGGCCATAGCTCCAGTGGCCACGGCCCCCCAGCAGGCGCACCAGCACCAGCCGGGTTTCAGCCAGGCTGGTGGCCAGGTAGTGGTCGATCACGGCCGGGTGATCAAGGGCCGCGAGGTTGAGACCGCGCACCTCCTGGCTGAGCAGCGCCGGTTCGTCGCGCAGCAGGCCCGCGAGGCAGCTGAGGTCGGTGTCGGCGCTGCTCAGCAGCAACAGGGGCGCCGAAGGCTGCTCCACATAAAGGGGACCATCCGTGTCGCCGGTGGCGCCGGGAACTGCCGCAAGCCGATGCATCGAGCCATCCTCGGTCCTGACGGTGAGAAGATCGAGGCCCGATCACGGTGCGGTGACCCCCGCTCCACGCCCTTCCCAAGCGACCCTGCATGCAGAAGTTTCTCCCCTACGCCTGGTTCCAGGGCGGTTGCGTTCCTTTCGCGGAGGCCACCCTGTCGATCGCCACCCACGCCTTGCACTACGGCACCGGAGCCTTTGGGGGGATGCGGGCTCTGCCTAATCCCAGTGATCCAGGCGAAATCCTGCTGTTTCGTGCCGACCGCCATGCCCGCCGCCTCAGCCAGAGCGCCCGGCTGCTGCTGGCGGAGCTGGAGGAGAGCACCATTCTTGGCGCCATCGACGCCTTTCTGCAGGCCAACAGGCCTACCACGCCGATTTACCTGCGGCCTTTCGTTTACACCAGCGACCTCGGCATCGCGCCTCGGTTGCACGACATCGAGACCGACTTTCTGATCTACGGCATCGAGCTGGGCGATTACCTCTCCCCCGACGGGGTCAGCTGCCGTGTCAGCAGCTGGACCCGCCAGGAGGACCGATCCCTGCCCCTGCGCGGCAAGATCAGCGGCGCTTACATCACCAGCTCCCTGGCCAAGACCGAGGCGGTGAAGAGCGGTTTCGATGAGGCTCTGCTGCTCAACAGCCGCGGCAAGGTGAGCGAGGCCAGCGGCATGAACCTGTTCATCGTGCGCGATGGCGTACTGATCACCCCCGGCGTAGATCAGGACATCCTCGAGGGCATCACCCGCGCCAGCATCCTCGAATTGGCCAGGGATCTCGACATCCCGGTGATTGAGCGGGCGGTCGACAAGACCGAGCTGTTCGTGGCCGACGAGGTGTTCCTCAGCGGCACCGCGGCGCGGGTGACCCCTGTGCGGCGGGTGGAGTCCACCGATCTGCCCACGCAGCGCCCCGTGATGGAGCAGCTGCGGGAGCGGCTCACCCAGATCACCATCGGCAACGACCCCAACTACGACCACTGGGTCACCCGCATCCGCCTGCGCGACTGATTTCTAGAGTGATCGCTGGCACGATCACGCGATGACGGCACTGGTGGGCTCGGCGGCGGCGGCAAGGACAGGAACCGGCAGGATCGGCTTCCTGGAGCACCTGCATGGCCCCGGCCGCCCAGTGGTGGTGTTCGACGGTGCCACGGGCACCTCGCTGCAGCAGATGGATCTCAGCGCCGAGGATTTCGGCGGCGCGGCCCTCGAGGGCTGCAACGAGAACCTGGTTTTCACCCGCCCCGACGCCGTGCAGGCCGTGCACGCCCAGTTTCTTGAGGCGGGCTGCGATGTGATCGAAACCGACACCTTCGGGGCGGCCTCGATCGTGCTGGCGGAATACGGGCTGGAGGACCAGGCCTTTGCCCTCAACCAGCGGGCCGCTGAGCTGGCCCGGGAGATGGCTGATCGCTACAGCACCCCCACCAAGCCCCGCTTCGTGGCGGGCTCCATGGGCCCCACCACGAAGTTGCCGACCCTCGGCCACATCGACTTCGACACGATGAAGGCCTCCTTCCGCGAGCAGGCGGCGGGGCTGCTGGCGGGGGATGTCGATCTGTTCATCGTCGAGACCTGCCAGGACGTGCTGCAGATCAAGGCGGCGCTCCAGGGTCTGGAGGAAGCCTTCGAAGCCGCCGGTGAGCGCCGGCCGTTGATGGTCTCAGTCACGATGGAAACCACCGGCACGATGCTGGTGGGCTCCGATATCGCCGCTGTGGTCTCGATCCTGGAGCCTTTCGCGATCGATGTGCTCGGCCTCAACTGCGCCACCGGTCCGGAGCAGATGAAGGAGCACATCCGCTACCTGAGCGAGCACAGTCCGTTCGTGATCAGCTGCATCCCCAACGCCGGACTTCCGGAGAATGTGGGCGGTGTGGCCCACTACCGGCTCACGCCCCTCGAGCTGCGCCTGCAGCTGCTCCACTTCGTTGAAGATCTCGGTGTTCAGGTGATCGGTGGCTGCTGTGGCACCACCCCGAGCCACATCGCTGCTCTGGCCGAGCTGGCTGTGGATCTTCACCCCAGTCCCCGGCCCGTGCGGCTGCCGCAGCATCGGCTGAAGCGGCCAGCCTTGCAGTGGGAACCGGCGGCGGCCTCGATCTATGGCGTCACCCCCTACCACCAGGACAACTCCTTCCTGATCATCGGCGAGCGGCTCAATGCCAGCGGCTCCAGGAAGGTGCGCGATCTGCTCAACGCCGAAGACTGGGATGGGCTGGTGGCCCTGGCCCGCGGCCAGATCAAGGAGAATGCCCATGTGCTCGATGTCAACGTCGACTATGTCGGCCGCGACGGCGAGAAAGACATGCATGACCTGGTCAGTCGCCTGGTCACCAACGTGAATCTGCCGCTGATGCTGGATTCAACGGAGTGGCAGAAGATGGAGGCTGGCCTGAAAGTGGCCGGTGGGAAGTGCATCCTCAACTCCACCAACTATGAAGACGGCGATGAGCGTTTCTTCAAGGTGCTGGAGCTGGCCCGCCGCTACGGTGCCGGTGTGGTGGTGGGCACCATCGATGAGGAGGGCATGGCCCGCACGGCGGAGCGCAAGTTCGCCATTGCCCAGCGGGCCTACCGCGACGCCTTGGAGTATGGAATCCCGGCCCATGAGATCTTCTACGACCCCCTAGCCCTGCCCATCTCCACGGGCATCGAGGAGGACCGCCGCAATGCCGCCGCGACGATCGAGGCCATCCGCCTGATTCGTGAGAATCTCCCGGGCGTTCATGTAGTGCTGGGAGTGAGCAATGTGAGCTTCGGGCTCTCTCCGGCGGCTCGGATCGTGCTCAATTCCGTCTTCCTGCACGAGTGCTGCGAGGCGGGCCTCGATGCCGCCATTGTCAGTCCCGCCAAGATTCTTCCCCTCGCGAAGATCACCGAGGAGCATCAGCAGGTCTGCCGTGATCTGATCGAAGACCGCCGCCGTTTCGAATCGGAGGCTGAGGCCGCGATCTGCACCTACGACCCCCTCACCGTGCTGACCAGCCTGTTCGAGGGGGTGAGCGCGAAGGAGGCGAGGGCATCGGGTCCGAGCCTGGCCGATCTTCCCGTGGAGCAACGGCTGCGCCAGCACATCATCGATGGAGAGCGTATCGGTCTGGAGCCGGCCCTTCAGGAGGCCCTGGCCAGCTACCCGCCGCTGCAGATCATCAACACCTTTCTGCTCGATGGCATGAAGGTGGTTGGGGAGTTGTTCGGCTCCGGTCAGATGCAACTCCCCTTTGTGCTCCAGAGCGCAGAAACGATGAAGGCGGCAGTGGCTTTTCTCGAACCTCACATGGAGAAAGTCGACGGGGTGAGCAGTGCCAAGGCCAAGTTCCTGATCGCCACCGTCAAGGGCGATGTGCATGACATCGGCAAGAACCTGGTTGATATCATCCTGACTAACAATGGCTATGAGGTGATCAACCTCGGCATCAAGCAGGGGGTCGAGGCAATCATCGAGGCTCAGCACCTTCACCAGGCGGATTGCATCGCCATGAGCGGGCTGCTGGTGAAATCCACCGCCTTCATGAAGGACAACCTGCAGGCTTTCAATGAGGCGGGCATCACCGCTCCGGTGATTCTTGGCGGGGCGGCCCTCACCCCCCGCTTTGTGCAGAAGGATTGCCGCTCCGTCTACAACGGCCAGGTGATCTATGGCCGCGATGCTTTTGCCGATCTGCGCTTCATGGATGCGCTCTCGGAAGCCCGCAAGGCAGGCCAGTGGGATGACCGGCTCGGATTCCTGGCCGGTGCCCCCGCGGGTCTGGGCCTGGAGGCCGAACCCGAGCCAGCGGCTGAGCCCAGAGCTGCTGGCGCTGAAGCGGCGAGCCCAGACGATCAGGCCACACCAGCAACCGCTAGCGCACCCGAAGTCACCAGCCATCGCTCAGCGGTGGTGCCCGAGGAGCCCGCCGTGGAGCCTCCCTTTCTGGGCAGTTGCCTGATCCAGGAGGGAGAGATTCCCCTCGATGAGGTGTTTGCCTATCTCGATCGCAACGCCCTCTTCGCCGGCCAGTGGCAGCTGCGCAAGAGCCAGGACCAGAGCCGTCAGGCCTACGAGGCGATGTTGGCGGAGAAGGCCGAGCCGGTGCTGCAGAGCTGGATCGAGCGCTGCCGGCAGGAGGTCCTGCTCACGCCCCGGGTCGCCTACGGCTACTTCCCCTGCGGCCGCGATGGCAATGCCCTGGTGGTGTTTGATCCCGAGGGTAGTGAGCGGGAGCTCGGGCGCTTCGAGCTGCCGCGCCAGCGGGGCGGCAACCGCTACTGCATCGCCGATTTCTTCCGAGATCTCAGCGATGGCAGGCCCAGTGATGTGCTGCCGATGCAGGCCGTGACCATGGGAGAGCGGGCCAGTGCCTATGCCAGGGAGCTCTTCGCCGCCGATCGCTACACCGACTATCTCTACTTCCATGGCCTCGGCGTGCAGATGGCCGAGGCGCTTGCTGAGTGGACCCATGCGCGCATCCGCAGGGAACTGGGCTTCGCGGCGGAGGAACCGGCGGCTCTGCGCGATGTGCTGGCCCAGCGCTACCGCGGCAGCCGCTACTCCTTCGGCTATCCGGCCTGCCCCAATGTGGCCGATTCCCGCCAGCAGCTGGCCTGGCTCGATACCGGTCGCATCGGCCTGACCATGGATGAGAGCGATCAGCTCGATCCCGAGCAGAGCACCACCGCCCTGGTGGCGCTTCACAGCCTTGCCCGCTATTTCAGTGCCTGAGGCCCTTGGCACCACGGCCGCAGGGGCCTGGTCAGCGGGGGCAGTGGCAGGCTGAGGCTGTTTCTGTCTGTTCTGTCATGGCGATTGCCGGTCCTGATGGTGTTGATGCGGCGATCGCCGCCGGCGTTGATCTCGATGGAAGCCCCATCCCTGCCGAGATGCTCAGCCTCTACAACGAAGTGATGGCACTGGAGGCGGCCCGGGCCCGCAGCGGCGTGCGCAAATCGATGCGCAACCGGGTGGTCAAGACCGGCTCCAAGCATCTCGATCAGGCCACTCTCGATGCCCGTCTCAGGGCCGCCGGCTGGGATGGCCTCAAGGCCAAGGAGATCGACTTCTTCTACGGCTGAGGCTCAGAGCGATTCGAGGCTGTCGATCACTTCCTGCTGGAAGGCCTCGAGGTCGGTGGAGTCGCTCAGATCGAAGCCCTCTCCAGCGGCGTTCTGGGTGAGCTCCTGAAAGTGGAAGGCACCCTCCCCATGGGCGAGAAATTCCATGGCGGAGGTTTCACCGCTTTCCTTGAAGGCGTCGTACAGGGCCATGAAGGCAGCGTCTTCGGCGAAATCCCAGCTCATGAAGGTGTTGAAGGCAAGGCGGAAGGGCGGCAGAAGGAGGCCTTCCAGCACCACGGCTCAATGACCTTTAACGCCTGCCCCCCCGAATCCGTCAACCTCCCAGCTGGATTTCGTTCCCGCAGATGGTCAGACTCGACGCTCGTTCCAGGGATTTCGCGTGGATCAATCGTCGACACCCCCCAGCCCTTCGGCGCTGAATGTGCTGGGTCAGCCTCTGGTCGTCTGTGGTTGTGAGCCGATGACCGGCTGGTTCCGCGACGGCCACTGCCGCACCGATCCCTCCGACCATGGCCGCCACACGGTCTGTTGCGTCGTCACCGATCTGTTTCTGCGCTACTCCCTGTCCCAGGGCAACGACCTGAGCACCCCCAGGCCTGCCTATGGCTTTGCCGGACTCAAAGCGGGCGACCACTGGTGTGTCTGTGCCCCCCGCTGGCTGGAGGCCCACGACGACGGCGTGGCTCCGCCGGTGCGGCTGGAGGCCAGCGAAGCCTCCTGTCTGGAGCTGATCCCCCTGGAGCTGCTTCAGGCCTTCGCCCATTCCGCCTCCCCCCAGGCCTGAGTTCTCCCCAGGGACGGCTCACCAGGGAATCGTTGTCCCGTCCCAGGCCAGAAAGCGGCCGGTGTGGGCAGGCTCCTGGGCGGCGATCACATCGAGCAGCTGGTTGGCGGCCCGCTCAGGGGTGAACAGCCGCTCAGCCGGCACCGAGCGGCGGAAGGGTTGAGAGAGAGCCGTGGCGGTGGTGCCGGGATGCAGCAGGCTCACGCAGGCCAGGGGCAGTCGGCGCTCCCATTCCAGGGCCAGGCAGCGCAGCAACTGGTTCTGGGCCGCCTTGGCGGCCCTGTAGCTGTACCAGCCCCCCAGCTGGTTGTCGCCGATGCTGCCCACCCGGGCCGAGAGGCTGGCGAAGTGCACCGGCTCCTGGCGGGGCAGCAGGGGCTCCAGGGCCTTGGCCAGCAGCACCGGGCCATAGGCATTGACGCTGAACAGGCGCTCCAGCGAGCCTCGCCTCAGCTGCTGCAGCCGCTTCTCCGGCTGCAGGTCACCGTCGTGGAGCAGGCCGGAGCTGTTGATCACCAGTCGCAGCCGCACCGCCTCCTGCTGCAGCCGCCTGGCGAAGGCGTCGAGGCTGGCATCGTCGCCGAGATCAAGGGCCAGCGCCCGCTCGGGTGGCACCACGCTACTGCTTGGGCCACGGCCTGCGGCTGCTGCCCCACAGCCGCAGG
>NZ_CH724159.1:1185943-1227455 GCF_000153045.1 Synechococcus sp. WH 5701 | reverse complement strand
AAGGCCTGGAGCAACGCCTGGCCGATGCCGCCGCCGCCCACCACCAGGGCATCCCCGTGCCAGTGTCCGAGGCCCTGGGGGCTTCAGGGGCTCCAGCTGCCGGGGCCGGCGTCGCCATGGGCTGGGCCACAAGGGGAATGGCTCATGATGGCTCGATGTCACTGCGCATCGGTATCTACGGGCAGGGCGCTTGGGGCCGAGCCCTGGGCCAGGTGTTCGGGCAGGGAGGCCACAGGATCAGCACCTGGTCACGCCGCGCTGGCGGCGAGCCTTCCCAGTTGCTGCCACACCAGGATGTGATCGTCTGCGCCATCGCCATGGCCGGTGTGCCGGAACTCTCCCAACGGCTTTCCCCCGTCTGGCCTTCCGGGCTGCCGCTGATCAGCTGCACCAAGGGCCTGAACCTGCAGCAACTCCTCAGCGCTTCCCAGCTCTGGCAGGGCGCGATCCCCAGCCTCTCCAGCCTGGTGCTGAGTGGCCCCAACCTGGCCGGTGAACTGGAGGGGGGGCTGCCGGCGGCCAGCGTGCTGGCTTCGCTCCACTCCGATCTGGCCCAGTCGCTGCAGCAGGAACTCAGCAGTGATCAACTGCGGCTGTACACCAACAACGATCCGATCGGCACCGAGCTCTCCGGCGCCCTCAAGAACGTGATGGCCGTGGCGGCCGGTGTCTGTGATGGGCTAGGGCTCGGAGCCAATGCCAAGGCTTCCCTGCTCACCCGTGGGCTGGCCGAGATGGGCCGCCTCAGTCAGCAGCTGGGCGGTGATCCCGACACTCTCTACGGACTGGCCGGACTGGGAGATCTGCTGGCCACGGCCAACAGCCGCCTCAGCCGCAACTACCGCTTCGGTCTGCACCTGGCGGAGGGACTCTCCGCCGAGGAGGCGATCCGGGCTATCGGTGCCACGGTGGAGGGCCCCTCTACGGCCGTCGCCGCCCTGGCCCTGGCCGAGCAGGGTGGGGTTCGCTTGCCGATCTGTGCCCAGGTGGTGGCCCTGATCGAGGGGCGCATCTCCCCGCCAGAGGCGGTGCGCGCCCTGATGGAGCGCGATCTCAAGACGGAGGAACGATGAGCAACGGCGAGCTGCCGGCGGCACTGATCACGGCGTTCGCCGAGCGTCCGCTCCAGGGCAACGGTGCCGCGGTGGTGGCCCTGGAGCAGCCGGCTTCCGCCCCCTGGATGCAGGCGGTGGCTGCCCAGCTGCGGCAGTCAGAGACTGCTTTCCTGCTGCCGCTCAGCCGGCTCGGATCTGGAGATGACGCCGCAGACGAGTGGGCCCTGCGTTGGTTCACGCCCCGCTGCGAAGTTCCCCTCTGCGGCCACGCCACCCTGGCCTCCGCCCTGGCCCTTGGCCACTGGGGACTGCTGACACCAGGCGCCTCCACCCGGCTGCACAGCCGCTCAGGGCCGCTGCTGGTGAGCCTGGGACAGACCGGTGCGGGCCGCGCCCAGCTGGTGCTCCCTTCAGGGGGTCTGGAGCCCTCACCCCTGCCCTCTGAGCTGGCTCCATCGCTGGGGGGCACCCCTCTGCGCAGCTGGCGGTCGGCCCTGGGCTACTGGGTGGCCCTGCTGCCGCCGGAGTTCCCCTTGGCCGGCCTCGATGGGGACGCTCTGGCGCAGGAGTTGCCGGCTGAGCTGCGCCAGGGCCTGGTGCTGATGCAGCCCTTGGTGGCTAGCGGCCACTGCCCCACGGTGCAGGGGCTGCCGGCCGACTATCAGTTGCGTTTCCTGGCACCGGGCCTCGGCATCAGTGAAGATCCGGTCACTGGATCGGCCCATGCTCTTGTGGCCCCGTGGTGGTGTGATCAGCTGGGGCGCGAGCGGGTGGTGGGCTGGCAACCCTCCCCCCAGGCGGGAGGGATGGTGTGCGAACGGCTGTCATCAGGCATGATCCGCCTGTCGGGTTCGGGTCAACTGCTGTGGGATGGCCGCTTGAGCGCTGGTGTCGACGCTGGACAAGACGGAGACTGGAGCTGCTGTCTGCTGCCAGGCCCGGGCTGAACCGTGTCCTCGTCACCGCGCCCCTGAGCGTGGTGGCCGTTGGCCTTGGCTTCTTTGCCCAGCAGGCCTTCACCGAGCCCCGCTCCAGCCTCGATGCCAAGGTGATGGACGCGCTGTTGCCGGCCACCGCCGCCGATGACCCCGACCGCCAGGCCGAGGCGCGGCAGCTCCAGGAGATTCAGGCCCGTCGCGCCGACACGGCCATCCCCTCATCCCCCTCCGGGACTCCCGTCAGCGGCGACCTGGCTCTGGCGGAACCGGCCGCTGGCCGGCCCGTTCCGCTGGAGGCGCGGGTGGCCCTGCTGCGCCAGGCCGGACGGCCCACGCTCTCGGGCACAGGCCCCTGGCAACTGCTGGACGGCGATGGCCGGGTGCTGCTCCGCGGTGGCGCCGGTGAGTCCGTGGACTGGAGTCGTCAGAGCAGTGCTGATCTCTGGCTTGAGAGCACCAGCGGCCAGGCGTTGCTGGTCAACGGATTGCCCTATGAGGGCCGGCTGCGCCTGCTGCGGGAGGGAGGAGGCATCACGCCGATCAACCATCTGCCTCTGGAGCGCTACATCGCCTCGGTGGTGGGCGCCGAAATGCCCAGTTCCTGGTCGATGGAGGCGCTCAAGGCCCAGGCGGTGGCAGCGCGCTCCTACGCCCTGGCCCATCTGGCCCGCCCCGCCAACCGCTACTGGCATCTGGGCGACACGACCCGCTGGCAGGCCTACCGGGGTCTGGAGTCGGTCTCGGCCCGGACCCGGGAGGCCACCGAAAGCACCAATGGCCTCATCCTCAGCTACCAGGGGGGCATCGTCGAGAGCCTCTACGCCGCCAACTCCCAGATCACCCTGGAGGCCCATGGGCATCTGGGGGCCAGCATGAGCCAGGAGGGTGCCCAGCAGCTGGCCAGTCAGGGCCAGCGCTACAACCAGATCCTCGGTCACTACTACCAGGGGGCATCCCTGGCACGGTTGCAGATCGGTGGAGCGAGCTGAGCGCTTCTGGGCTGAAGCGCTCGAGCGCAGCCGTCATGCTCTAGGGAGCGGCAACCTCGTTCCCCTTGAGACGGAGTTGATTCCCCCCCAGGGCTGGGAACCCTTTCAACTGCGCCGCCTGCTCTCCGCCACCCCGAAGCACCTGCGGGCCCAGGGGCCCAAGCCCAACCCCTTTCGCCCCTGGGATCCGCAGCTGCAGGTGTGCCTGCTGGGAAGGCGTCATCTGCTGCTGCTCAACAAATACCCCGTCCAGGCGGGCCATGTCCTGCTGATTACCCAGGGCTATGAGCCCCAGTCGGGCTGGCTCGAGGGCGGTGACTGGTCGGCCGTGGCCCGGGTGGATGCCGACACCAGCGGGCTCTGGTTCTTCAACAGTTGCGCCGAGGCCGGGGCCAGTCAGCCCCACCGCCACCTCCAATTACTTCCGCGCCATGGCGACCAGGTGGCCTGCCCTCTGGATCGGCTGGTGCGGGCCCAGCTGGCCGGAGTGGGTCGACCCTGGCCCTGGGCCTACAGGCTCAGCCCCCGCAAGCCCGGCGATGGGGCCGAAGCCCTGGCGTCGATCTACCACGCCCACGCCCTGTCCCTCGGTCTGGGTGACCCCGGCAGCGACCCCAGGCCACTCCATCCCTACAACCTGATCTTCACGGATCACTGGTTCCTCACGGTGCGGCGGGTGCGGGAGCACGTGGCGGGTTTCAGCGTGAATGCCCTCGGGTTCGCCGGCTACCTGCTGCTCAGCGAACGCTCGGAGTTGGCCTGGCTGCAACGCGAGGGCCCCTGGGCCCTGCTGCAGGCGGTGGCGGCGAGGGGCTGAGGCCTGAGTTCGATCATTCCGTGGTTTCACGGTTGCCGGAACCTGCTGGCTGGTCCGTATCTGGAAAGGGGGCAGCGACCCGGCGTCGTGGCTTCTTGATCTGACACCAACTACATCCACCTTTCTAAATTCCGATGACCAGCACTTCCCTGCTTCAACCCCGCTCCAGCCGGCCTGCCTTGAGCCGACGTCTGCGCCAGCGCAACGACAGGGTGGCCCGACACCTGGAGCTGGTGCGACCGATCGCCCACCACTACAGCTCGCTCTGCCGCGAGGGTCGCGACGACCTCACCCAGGTGGGCCTTCTGGGCCTGCTCAGGGCGGCCGAGTTGTTCCAGAGCGATCAGGGCACCCCGTTCGAGGCCTTTGCTCGCCATCACATCCGCGGGGCCATCCTTCACTACCTGCGCGACCAGGCGCCTGTGATCCGGTTGCCCCGACGTCAGCGAGAGTTGGAGGACCGCCTGCGCCGGCTGCAGCAGAGCCAGGCCGGTGCAGCTGCCGAAGGCTGCCACCGCCAGGAAGCCCTGGCCAACTCCAGCCTCCACCAGCTGCTGGGCCTGAGTGAGGCCCAGTGGCAGCGCTTCGAGCAGCTGCGTCAGCTGGGCAGGCTGGTGAGCCTGGACGGGGAAGAGGAAAAGCTCGCCGCCGCCGAACCGGAACCGGAGGACGGTCCCGGAGGCTGCGAGGCCGGTGAGCGGATCATGGCGCTGTTGGCCCAGCTGGAGCATCGCCAGCGCACAGTCGTCAAGGAGGTGGTGCTGGCGGGCCAGAGCCTCAGGGGCACGGCCCGCAAGATGCAGGTCAGCCCGATGACCGTTCATCGCCTGCTCGCCCGGGCGCTGGACACCTTGAGGCAGCGCCTGGAAGGGGAGGGATTGGGCTTCAGCCCTGCTCCTGGCCCCCATCACGGGCCATCTGCTTCTCCAGCGTGCTGATCGCGGCATTCACCGCCGCCAGTTGCCGCTCGACCCCGTCCCGCCAATAGGTGAGCATGTGCAGCTTGCGCTCCTGATGCTGACGGCGACTGGAGGCGGGGTCGCAGCCGGACGCACCGAAACAGGGCAAGGGAGGAAACATGAGAAAATGTCACGTGTACGGACGGTTCTAGCGAGCGGTCCACCCCTGATGCGCCGTCACCTCATCGCTGGGGCCACGGCGCAGGTGCCAGCGAGACCTCCCTCCAGTCAAGGGCCCTGCCCAAGCGGCTTCGGGAGCGACCACCGCAAAACCGCAACACCGTCCCAATTGAGATTTAGAGTGAGAGCATTAGGTCCCATTGGTCTCGCTGTGGTTGCCACCCTGTCCGGGGCGGCAGGCGCGGTTCTGGAGGCACCCGTTGCTCGGGCCTCCTACGTGCAGCTGATGGCTGGACAGGCTGCGCGTCCACTGCAGGGGCGTTTTAACGCCGTGCCGGTGCTCCACTCGAACCAGCCGGAAGAGGTGTTCGGCCCTGGCATCCTGGTGAACACGGCACCCGGATCAGCAGTGGCCCGGGAAACCGGCCAGAGCCTGCGCAACGCCACCTTCACCTTCAACGGTGAATTCGGTCTGCACATGCACCACAAGTATTACCCCGAGGATGCCACCCGCCTTGGCTATGGCTTGGTGCGCGGGCAGCTCACCCTGGCCACGATCGTGATGAACCCCGGCTCCAGGCCGGTCACGCTCGAATTCGACCGCGGTGCCGTGCGCAACAGTTTCGAGGCTCCCTATCTGGCCAATCACCTGATGGGGGTCAAGCCACTGGGCCCCAGGCCCTGGAACACGGGGCCAGGCGATGCCACAGCGGTGATCATGCTGCGCAACCAGCGCGACTCGAAGCTGCCTGATCGTTTCACCATCCCAGCCAACAGCCGGGCCGTTCTGTTCAACACCCAGCTTCCTGCCCGGGGCATTGCTAACGGCCTGCTCAGCGGCCGCAGTGATGGTCCATTTCAGATGGCTGTGGTGGCAGCGGAGGATCCCCGCAGCGAAGCCGATCTGCTCGCGGTTCTCGATCAGGGGGTACTGGCCCCGGGCCGCACCTACCTGAGCATGCTGCCCCAGATCCAGAACCGGCAGGTGTTCTCCCGGGTCGGTGGTGTGGCTCTCGGAGATTCCTTCCAGGCCAGCATCAGCCACGACCTGAACCAGGCCCCTTTGCATGTGCCCTTCACCAGCACCAACCGTCACCACTTCGGCACCGGTGAGATCCAGGTGAATACCCTCGCCAGCCGCATGATCGATTCCTCCCTCGACAACGTGGGCACCTATGGCGTTCGCTTCGACGTCGAGCTGAATCTGAAGGGTTCAGGCCCCTACGAACTGGTCTTCAGCCACCCCACGGCCAATGGCCGTCAGTTCACGGCGTTTCGCGGATCGATCGGGATTGAAACCGACGAGGGTTATGGCGAAGTTCATGTGGGTATGCGCTCCGGTGAAAGCCTTTCCCTCAGCCAGTTGAACCTGCGTCCCGGGGTCAACAACCGCGTCAAGGTGAGCATGGTTTATCCGGCGGATGCCACCCCTGGTCATCTGCTCAGCGTGGTGCCGGCCTATCAGCTCGCCCAGCTGCGTGAGCGCGAGCGCCAGGTTGAGATTGCCCGCGCTGCCGCTGCCGAGGCGGCAGCAGCGGCCAAGCGCAAGACCACTCCTGCAGCGGCCCCGCCGGCGGTAGCTGGTGCTCAGAGAGCTCCGGCTCCGGCTCCGGCCGCGGCAGCCCCCCGTAGTCCCGCCAAACCCGCCAGCGCCCGGCCCACTCCGCCCCCACCGCTGCCGAGGCCGGCGATCCTACCGGCCTGGTTGCCACCCCTCCCTCCGCTGAGGCTTTTGAACCAGGCGCCTGCAGGCTCCCCCACTGTGGCGGAAGTGCCCGTGCGCACATCCACCCCAGCCTCCCCCCAGGAGACTCAGATTCTGCGGGATCGCTACAACGAGGCCGCCGATGCCCAGCAACGCTTTCTCAGGCAGTTGATGGGCCGTTAAGCCCGACCTGATCAGGTTGCCGTGCCTCCCGACGACACGAAAGCGGATCGCAAAAGAATTCAGCTGATCCTGCCCGTCGCCCAGGTGGAGCAGATCGATGAGCTGTGCAAACAGCTGGGCCACCGCAGCCGTGGGGCCCTGCTTGAGCATCTCCTCGATGATCTCTTCCCCAGCACCGATGGTCTGGAGGAGGAGCGGGACGAGGATGAGACCGGGGATGAGGAGGAGCTGGATGCCTGCCGGGCCATGGTGCTGGTCACGGGCCAGGCAGGCGAGCTGCTCTCACTCGACGCAGCGGATCAAGAGCCTGAGCACTCTGATGAGCCTTCGCCAGAGCTGCTGGCCAGATCCCCCCGTCGCGAGCAGCCCCAGGAGCCGCGAGAAGCCACGGGTTCAACTGGGATCGATCTGCCTGGCTTCGTGCGGCAGTCGTCGGCGCGCCTGAGACGCAGCCTGCATCCCCGGACCGCCGCAGCCGGCGAACCGCTGCCCTCTGTGGAGGCCGCCGAACTGGATCAGGCGTTGCTCGCCGCCGATGAGCATTGGCTCAACCTCTACGGCACAGCGGCGAATGAGGCGGTGCTGGAGGCCGCCATGCTCTGGCTGGCCCGTGACATCTGGGCCCAGTCGGATCAGTCGGAGGGACGGCCCTTCACCTGGGCCCTGATGGAGCAGTGGATCAGCGGCTTCGTGAGTGGCTGGCCCCCGGGACCGCCCAGGTTCAACCGCGTGATCGTGGTCGCTGGCTTGCTGGAGGATCCTTTCAGCACCGGCACACTCACCCTGCGGGTGCCCACCTTGATTCGCCGTTTTGTGCATCGCTTCCGCCGGCGTCGTCAGGGAACCTCTTTCCAGACCCTGGAGCACACGATGACGCTGCAGGGGGCGTTGAAGGTGCTGGCCCTGCCCACGGCGCCGGGTCACCAGCTGAGCCTCAACCAGATCCGGGAGGCCTACAGAGAACAGGCCATGAGCCACCACCCCGATTCAGGAGGCAGTGCCGACGCGATGCGCCGCCTCAATGAGGCTTACCAGTTGCTGAAGGAGCTTTACCGCCGGCCGGCCTGAACGGGATCGATCCGGATGTTGCACTTGTCTCGCCTTGGACCTCCAAGTAGTCCAGATAACTGTCTTAACTGAGGGGAAAGAGACTATTTCTGAGTATCAATGAGAGGGGTGAGTCAAGCCCTTGTCCTGGTGCTCGTTCGCCTCCTGATCATCCCCAGGTCGCCAGACACTCGATCGGTGTGGTCCGGTCTCTTCTGCTGCAGGTCCTGTCCAACCACGCTTGGACAGGGAGTCCAGGGCCCTCTGCACCGCTCAAAAGCCAGTGATAGCAGTGCCTGATAATCCTGCGTACCTGCTGTAGACACAGGTACGCCATCGATTCTGTTTGTCAGCACCCTCACATTGCCCTGGGGTAGTGCCGAAATCACGTCTTTCGAGGCAGTCAGGCCTGCGTCTTGACTGTTTTGAATGCGAGGCAAGACCAGACCTGGCTTTGGTCTTGACCTGGATGAAGGAGTCCAGCTCAAGACGCGAGATGGGTCCTGAATTGAGTCCTGGATGACGCTCGTGAGTGGGGGGCCTCGGCTGGGTCATGGCTTGAGCGGGGAATTCGGGAGATCGGTGCCTCTTTCCCCGCCGCTCCAGGCCTGGCAAGGCGATCCATGGCTGGCTCAACGATGGCAGCGGCAGCCCAAGCGCCTAGGTCGCCCAGCCCCCTGAGGCCATCTCGCTTCGGTGACTGCAACAGTCAAGGATGCGTCTCGTAGTAAGACCTAAAACTGGTCTCATTCGAGATGGCCTCGACGAGGATCAAGGCATCGCTGCGGCTCAACTGAGAGTGCTGCTCGGGCTGGCGTTCGTGGCCCTGGCCTGGTTGCTCAGGTCGATCTCAGAAGCTCTGGAGCCCATGGGATTTCCGCGCCATAAAGACAGGTGCATGCATCCTGTCTATCTTGTCTGAGCCCGACTATTAGACTCGATATTGGACCACGATGAGACATCTGGGCTGCATTGAGCGACTCATCCGTCTCCTGGGAGGCCGGGCACTTCGGTCTCGTTCTGCAGGACTTGGCTTTAAACCCTTTGGGTGACGGTGTCCCGCAGTTTCGTCCTGCTTGCCTTCAAAAAATCCGTACTAGAAAGCGGGGAAAGATCCTGCTCCTGGATCTTCAAAGCAAAAGGTGAAGCCTTGAAACCGAACGCTGAGCGTGGGCTTGGCGCAGGCTCAGCCTGGGGTTTGCATGCCCTGGATCAGGTAGTCGAAGTAAGGGGCCGTACTGGCGGAATCATCGGTACCGAGCAGGGCCAGGGAGGCCTCCTTGAGGGCGCGCATGCTCTCGACCATGCCAGCCATGGGCACGCCGAGGCTGTTGTACATCTCGCGGGCCCCGTTGAGCCCGATTTCCTGGATCTTCTCGGTGCTGCCGGCCAGCACCCCGTAGGTGACCAGGCGCAGATACCAGCTGAAATCGCGAAGGCACTGGGCCCGTTGCTTCTGGCCATAGGCATTGCCGCCCTGGGCCACGTATTCCGGCTTACGGGTGAAGAGGAGGCGCGCGGCCTCATCGACGATCTTTTTCTCGTTCTCCGCCAAGGCTCGGGCCACGCGGATGCGCTGGGCACCGCCGGAGAGGTACTGCGCCATCGAGCGGAGCTCTCCGCCGCTGGGATACCGCAGCTGATCATCGGCTTGGAGGATCAGATCCCGAACGACGCTCATCGAGGACACCAGGCGCCTGACCACTTTATCGATCCGGCAACCCTCTTGCAGGAGGACGTCTTCAGATGTAACGCCCCTTTGCATCTAGGGTTTGCTTAACGTCCAAAGCGCTCCGATCCCCATGGGACTTCCTTTGCCGGTCCCAGGTACGGACCTGGATCTGTGCATCTCCGGCCTCAACCATCACGGCCAGGGGGTGGCGCGCATCTCCTCCACGGAGGAGTCGGCTCCCGACCTGGTGGTCTTCGTTCCCGAGGCCTTGCCGGGGGAGCAGGTGCGGGCCCGGGTGCACCACAAGGCCCAGCGCCACCTGGTGGCACACCCTCTCGAGCGGCGCAACGATGCCCCCGAGCGGCGGCAGCCCCCCTGCATCCTGGCCTCCGACTGCGGCGGCTGCGGCGTGCAGCACCTCAACGACCAGGCCCAGCTGGTCTGGAAGCAGGATCTGGTGCAGCAGGCCCTGCGCCGCATCGGCGGCCAGAGCCTCGAGGTGGAGCCGATCCTGGCCTCAGCTACGCCCCTGGGCTACCGCAACCGCACCACGATTCCCCTGGAGCGCTGCCCGGACGGGCAACTGCGGGCCGGTTTTTACCGCAGCGGCACCCACCGGATCGTGAACATGAACCGCTGCCCGGTGCTCGATCCCCGCATCGATCGCCTGATTGCCCCGCTCAAGCGCGATCTCGAGCAGAGCGACTGGCCGGTGGATGTCGATCTCACTGAGGGCGGCGGCTTGCGCCACCTGGCCCTGCGGGTTGGACACCACAGCGGTGAAGTGCTGCTCACGCTGATCAGCAGCCACAGCGACCTGCCTGATCTGGCGGCCATGGCGGAGATCTGGATGGAGCGCTGGCCGGAGCTGGTGGGCGTCGGCCTCAACATCCAGCCCCTGCCCACCAACACCCTGATGGGGCCGCGCACCCTCGAGATCGCGGGCCGCCCATGGCTGAACGACAGCTTCGCGGGCCTTGAGCTGCGGATCGGTCCCGACACCTTCTTTCAGGTGCACACTGCCCAGGCCGAGCGACTGGTGCCCCTGCTGATCGAGGCCCTCCGCCCTGCCACTGGCCGCCGGATCGTGGATGCCTACTGCGGTATCGGTACCTTCAGCCTGCCTCTGGCCGCCGCCGGCGCCCGGGTGCTGGGCCTGGAGCAACAACCTTCCAGCGTGGAGCAGGCCAGGCTCAATGCCGGTCTCAATGGTCTCAATGGCCTCACGCTCGAGGCCGCCGACGTGGCCCTGGCTCTGCCTGAAGCTCTCGAGGGCGCCGACGGGTTGCTGCTGGATCCGCCCCGCAAGGGTCTGCCGGAGCGGGTCTGCGAAGCGATCCTGGCCTCTCCGCCCGAGCGGGTGGCCTACCTGAGCTGCAACCCCGCCACCCTGGCGCGTGACCTGGCCAGGCTCACGGCAGCGGGAACCCTGCGCCTCCTGCGGGTTCAGCCGATCGACTTTTTCCCCCAGACCCAGCACGTGGAGGCCCTCGCCGTGCTGGAGCGCACCTGGGAGACCCCCACCACCTGAGCCCTAGGAGCGCCTGGCGGCCCCGAACTGCTTCTGCAGGGCGCCGAGGATCTTCGTATGGGCCTGCTCCACCTCCGCTTCAGTGAGGGTGCGGCGGGCGTCGCGGTAGCGCAGGCGGAAGGCCTGGCTGGCGTTGCCAGCCTCCACCTGGCTGCCCTGGTAGCGATCGATCAGCTCCGCTGTTTCCAGCAGCGGTTTGCCTGCCTTGCGGATCGCACTCAGCAGTTGGGCGGCGGTGACGGCATCGGGCACCACCAGGGCCAGGTCGCGTTCGGAGGCCGGCACGGTGGCGAAGGGTGTGAAAGCCGGCTGCCAGCGGTTGCGCCGGGTGGCGGCGCTGAGCAGCGGTGTCAGGGCGAGCTGGAACAGGTGGGTGGCCTCCGGCAGATTGAGGGCTTCCGCATGCTGTGGATGCAGCTGGCCGAACCAGCCGGCCACCCGTCCCTCCACCAGCAGCTCCGCGGCCCGGCCAGGGTGGAGCAGGTGATGATCACTGCTGGCCCTGTCTTCGCAGGGAACCTTCAGGGCGGCCAAGGCCTGCTGCAGGACACCGCGGGCTTCGAAGTAGTCGAGGCTGCGCGCTTTCCCGGCGCTGCTCCAGAGTTCCGAACGCCGCTCGCCGCAGATCACTCCGGCCAGCTCCGTGCGCTCCAGCAGGTTCTCTCCCTCGCTCTGGAAGACACGGCCGATCTCGAAGGCCCAGAAGCCCGGCATCGAGGCCTGCAGGTTGCGCCTGGCCGCCAGCAGCAATTCATCGAGCAGGCTGTCGCGCAGGTGGCCGTAGTCGGTGAGCAGGGGATTGGTGAGCCCCAGCCGGGGAGCCTGCTCGATCAGGCCCTGAGCAGGCACCAGGGAGAAGGCACAGGTTTCCTGCAGACCTGCGTGGCAGAGAGCCTGCCTCAGCCAGCGCTCGGCCTGCTGGCCAGCCTCGAGCCCGCCCGGCTCGATCGGATCGGGCAGATGGCTGGCGAAGTGGTCGTAGCCCACCAGCCGGGCCACCTCCTCAATCAGATCCACCTCCCTGGTGAGGTCCATCGAGCGGGAGGGGGGCACCGTCACCAGCCAGCCTTCGCCGTCGGCCTGCAGGCTGCAGCCCAGGGCCGAGAGGGTCTGCTCGATGCGCCCGTCGGCGAGGTCTTCCGCCTGGCCGTCCACCAGCAGCGGACCGAGCAGGTTGTGCAGGGCATCGCGGCGCAGGCGCAGGGGCTCCGCAGGCTGTTGGGGGCGCTGGTGCAGCCAACGGCCCTGCACCCGGGCGCCTGTGAGCTCCTGGAGCAGCTGCACGGCCCGGTCGGCAGCCGTCAGGGTGACCTCGCGCGGCAAGCCTTTCTCGAAGCGGGCGCTGGCATCGGTGCGCAGGCCGACGCTGCGGGCACTGCGGCGCACGGCCTCGGCGCTGAACATCGCCGCCTCCAGCCACAGGGACTCGGTATCGGCCTGCACCGCCGAATCGGCGCCGCCGATCACGCCGGCCAGGGCGATCGGCTGACCGGCGTAGGTCACCACCAGCGCTTCGGGGCTGAGTTCGTGGCTGGTGCCATCGAGGGCAGAGAAGGCTTCTCCGGTCTGGGCGGGGCGCAGGCCGAGGGCCGCCGGGTCGGCCGGCCGACCCCCCAGAACCGCCAGCCGGCCCTGATCGAAGGCATGCAGGGGCTGACCCGTTTCCAGCATCACCAGGTTGGTGATGTCGACGACGTTGTTGATCGGCCGCAGGCCGGCCCGCTCCAGGCGGCGCTGCAACCAGGCGGGCGAGGGCTCCACCCGCACGCCGGTGAGGGCCGTGAGGCTGAACAGTCCGCCGGCTTCGATCGCTGCGGCGCTGGCCGGCCCCACCGGCAGGGGCTCGTTGGGGATCACCGGGGCTGCGGGGGGCAGGCTGAGCTGGCCGCCTGTGAGAGCCGCCACTTCCCGGGCGATGCCCAGCATCGAGAGCCCGTCGGGGCGGTTGGCGGTGATGGCCAGCTCCAGCACCTGGTCGTCGAGGCCGAGGGCCGCCGCCACCGGGGTCCCCAGCGCCGGAACCACCTCCAGCAGCTCATCCAGCACGGCGATGCCATCGGAGCTGTCTGCCAGACCCAATTCCTTGAGGGAACAGATCATGCCGGTGCTGGCCACTCCCCTCAGTTCGCTGGCCTGGATGGTCAGATCCACGGCGCTGAGATGGGCGCCCACCAGGGCCACGGGCACATGGATGCCTGCGCGCACGTTGGCGGCCCCGCAGACCACCTGCAGCAGCGTTTCGGCAGAACCGGCCGGGGCCACCCTCAGCTGACAGACGCTCAGCCGGTCGGCATCGGGATGGGGCTGCCTGTCCTCCACAAAACCCACCACCACGCCCTCGGCCTGGCTCGCGAGGTCGTCGATCGCCTCCACCTCGAAACCGGCGATGGACAGGCGCTCGGCGAGCTCCTGAACCGGACCTTCGCAGGAGACCAGTTCCCGCAACCACTGGAGCGAGACCCGCATCCGCCTGCATCGACCAAGGGTCAGATCTTAAGGATCGGAATGCCGGAGCCCGGGAGGGTAGGGTGTCGGATTGTCATTACGCCTCGCATCAAGCGGCGCACGTCCTTCCTATGGCCAAGAACAAGGGCGTCCGGATCGTGATCACTCTCGAGTGCACCGAATGCCGGTCCAATCCCGCCAAGCGCTCTCCTGGGGTGTCCCGTTACACCTCCCAGAAGAACCGCCGCAACACCACCGAACGGCTGGAGCTGAAGAAGTTCTGCCCTCACTGCAACAAGAGCACGGTCCACAAAGAGATCAAGTGAGGTCAACGGGTTACCGCCATCGGCGCTGACCCCAGCAGCTCGTCCTTCATTCCCCCGTTCGTTTTCGCCCACCCATGTCCAGTTCCTTTTTCAAGAAGCGCCTCTCACCGATCAAGCCCGGTGATCCGATCGACTACAAGGATGTCGATCTGCTCAAGAAGTTCATCACCGAGCGCGGCAAGATCCTTCCCCGTCGCCTCTCCGGCCTCACCGCCAAGCAACAGCGCGATCTCACCAACGCTGTCAAGCGGGCCCGGATCGTGGCTCTGCTTCCTTTCGTGAATCCCGAAGGCTGAGCGGTCCTTCCCCTGCCCCAGCGGAGCATGGCGTTTGCAACCGGGTGATCTTGTCGGCCTGATGGGCTCGAAGGGGCCTGAACTGGCCTTGATCGAGGCCATCAACGGCAGCCGTGCCCGTCTCAAGGCCGGCTGGGACGCCCGGTCCCAGGCGATCCCCATGCGGCAGCTCGATCTGCTGGCTTCTCTGCCAGGGGTTCACGAGCCGCCCTCCCGCCTGGATCAGCCCCCCTGGCAGCTGGTCCCTTCCGCCTTGGCGGCCGCATCCCCCGGGCGACGCGATCTGGGAGCCGCCTGGCTCCTGCTGGTGGAGGCGCCCCCTGAGGAGGGGGTCAGCCTGGAGGAGTTCACCGAGCTGGTGGCCGGCGGCGACAGTCCGGCCGCCCGGGCCGCCTGCTGGTGCTGGCTGCAACAGAGTGAGCAGCACCTGTTTCGCTGGCGTCAGGGCCGGGTTCACCCCCGTTCCCTTCGTGACCTGCGCCAGCTGCGCCATGACCGGCACCGTCGGGTGCTGGACGAGCGACGGGTGCAGCGCTGGCATGGCCTGCTGAGCCAGCGCACCCCCCTCATACCCGCTGAGCTCGATCCCGCCCAGAGCCAGCAGTTGCAGCAGCTGCTGGCCTTCGCCGCCGGGGAGATCGAGGAGCTGCCCGATCCGGAGCTCCGCCGGGGCCTGCAGGCGGCGCACTGCGCCGCCGAACCCGGTGCAGTGCGCCGCCTGCTGGTGGACCTGGGTCAGTGGCAGCCGCATGCCCTGCCGTCGCTCCGCAGCAGCGTCTGGGAGCAGGGCTTCGCTCCGGCTCTGCTTGAGGACGCCGAGCAGCTGCTGGCCCAGGCCGAGCTGGAGCAACCAGGCGATGGGAGCCGCCGCGATCTCACCGCCCTGCGCAGCTACACCCTCGATGACGCCGACACCGAGGAGATCGATGATGCAGTGGCACTGGAGCTCCTGGATGGGGGCGGCCTGCGGCTGTGGGTTCACATCGCCGATCCGGGACGGCTGGTGGCGAGCGGATCCCCTCTCGACCTGGAGGCCCGGCGCCGGGGCTCCAGCCTCTACCTGGCCGCCGGGGTGGTGCCGATGTTCCCCTTGCCCCTGGCGGTGGGTCCGTTCAGCCTGCGCCAGGGGCAGCGCTGTGCGGCCTGGAGCTGTGCGGTGGAGCTGGCCGAAGACGGCAGCGTGGCCCGCCATGAACTGGTGCGCAGCTGGATCTGCCCCACCTACCGCCTCACCTACGGCGATGGCGATGCCCTGATCGATCTGGCTCCGCCCGAGGAGCCCGACCTGGCCCAGCTGCAGGGGCTGCTGGAGCGCCGCCGCCGTTGGCGCGTGGCCCGCGGCGCCCTCTCGATGGAGCAGAGCGAGGGGCGGATCCGCTGCCAGGACGATCACGCCGAACTCGAGATCACCGATCCCTCCCCGGCGCGGGCCCTGGTGGCCGAAGCGATGATCCTCACAGGTTCTGTCGTGGCCGCCCATGCCGCTGAGCTTGGCCTGGCCATGCCGTTCCGCGGGCAACCCGTGAGTGAGTTGCCGACCGAGAGTGAGCTGGAGGCCCTTCCGGATGGACCTGTCCGCCACGCGGCCCTGCGCCGCTGCCTCAGCCGCGGCAGCACCAGCGCTGCAGTGAGCCCCCACTTCAGCCTGGGGCTTCCGGCCTACGTGCAGGCCACCTCGCCGATCCGCCGTTACGCCGATCTGGTGGCCCAGCGCCAGCTGGCCGCCATCCTCTCGGGCGAGGAGCCCCTTGATGCAACCCAGATGGGGGAGCTGCTGGAGGAGCTCGATCCGGTGATTCGTGAAGGCATTCAGATCAGCCGCGAGGATCAGCGCCACTGGCAGCAGGTCTGGTTCGAGCAGCACCGCGGCGAGCGCTGGCCGGCGGTGTTTCTGCGCTGGTTGCGCCCCCAGGATCGGCTGGCCCTTGTGCACCTGGAGGCACTGGCGATGGACCAGGCCGTCCGCGCTCCGGAGTCGTGTCAGCCGGGGGATGCGCTCACGGTTCAGGTCCAGCAGGTGGATTCCCTCTCGGACCTGCTGCGGCTGGAAGCCCGTTAGGCCGGCTCCGATCCAGCCTCCAGCCGCGACACCCGCAGCCAGGGGCCCCAGGGATTGGCGACACCGATCAGGCGGACGGGCCGGGAAGACTCCTGCCGCCGCAGCCAGTGGTACAGGCCTGGCTCCAGGGTGATCAGCGGCCAGGGGCGGCCATGGCTCTCGAGGATGTAGCCACCGGCTCCATCAGGGACCAGGGTGCCGGCAAAGACTTGCTCATGGGGTTCGACCGGGGCCTGGAAGGGGCTTGCTGGTTCGCTGTCAGCCAGGGTTCCCCGTGGCTGCAGCAGCCCTGGATCCTGCAGGGCACGGCGCTGGCGGTCCTTCCACTCGGGATGGTGCCAGGGGGTGTCCCAGAGGGGCATCGGTCCGGCCGGCGCCACTGGGTCGCTGATCAGCGCCTCCTGCAGGAGGCGCACGTCGAGGGAGGCCGGAGTGGTTCCGGAGGCGACGCAGAGGCCCGCCGCCGCTCCGGCGGCCTGGCCGATGTTGAGGATCAACGGCTGCAGCCGGGTGGCGCCGTTGGCCATGTGGCTGCAGCTGATGGCCTTGTCGGCCGCCAGCAGGTTGTCGAGATCGGCGCTCACCAGCGCCCCGTAGGGGATCATGAACGGCGTGCCGCTCCAGCGGCCACCCCAGCGGCAGCTCTTGGGGGCCAGGGGCCAGTCGTCGCCGGGGTAGTGGTGGTCGTTGGCGTAGTTGCCCACCGCGATGGCGCTGCAGCGACCCTCCCCATCGAGTGGGATCGGCCCGATCCAGGCCCCGTCGTCGTCGGGGGTTCCCCTGGCGCCTGCCGGGATCAGGGGCAGCAGATCCTGCTCCAGCACCAGGCGGTGGCCCATCAGTCGCCGACCCTCGCGCCAGTAGGGCATCAGGGCCAGGGACGATGCCCCCGCCAGCGCTGAGCCGGCCCCGGGGGCTTCCGGGAACACACGAGCCGGCTGAAGCCAACCACCGGAGGCTTCCCGCAAGGCACCCAGAAAAGCCAGGCTGTGCTCCTGCATGGCTCGCTCCAGCTCCGCCTGGACAGTGGCCTCGGCGTTGAAGGCACCCTCCAGGCCGTCGTGCCAGTCGTTGCCATGCAGGGGCCAGTTGAGCATCACCAGGCCTCCGGGCAGGCGGCCGTAGCTGAGGGTGCGCTCCAGGCCGAAGTGTTCGGTGGCGCGCTCGAACGGGGCCGCCGGTATGGCTCCGCCCGGGCAGGGCCCGGCCGATTCCTGGCCCAGCACCACCCAGGTGGGGGACTGCACCGGCTGGTGCTGGAAGAAGGGATCGGTCTTCAGCCGCTCGCGGGTTGGTGCGCTGGGTTCACCCCAGTCTTCGCTGGCCTCCCAGCCCAGGCGGAAGGGCACCTGGGCAAGGGGAAGCAGATCGCCGCGATCACTGCCGTCGATGGCGAGCTGCAGGGTCAGCCGCACCAGCTCACCCTGGTGTTCCAGCTCCATCGCCGTGAGCCGTGAGCCGCTGCGCTCCAGCTGTCTCAGCCGGCAGCCGCTCCACCAGCGCAGTCGGGGCTCCGCCGCCACCCAGCCCCGCAGGACCCGCTCGGCGCTGGCGGGCCGCCAGCCGAAACAGCTCACCCAGTTGTGGTCGAGGCCTTCGGGCTCCTCCCGCTGCAGGGCCCGCAGCAGCGCACCCCAGAGCCCGCTCTGCCAGGGGCTGAGTTCATTCCCATCCGGCGCGCAGACCCCCGCCGCGCTCACCATGCCCCCCAACCAGGGCCCTGGCGTCAGCAGAAGAGTGTCGGCGCCGTTTCGGGCGGCCTGCAGGGCGGCGGTCACTCCGCCACTGCCGCCACCCCAGACCACCACCGCCGCCTGATCGTCTCGTGCTCCCATCGGGGTGGCTCACTCCACGACCCCGATTGTGCCGAGGCACTGGTCCGCTGCCGTCCTGGGGAGAACCCTGGAGAGGCACTCGGTAGGATCCGGCCCCGGCGCAGGGCCGCTCTGGCGGCGCAGCGGGCCCTTCACCAACGCCGATGACTTACACCCTCACCACTCCGCTCTATTACGTCAACGACAAGCCCCATCTCGGCAGTGCCTACACCACGCTGGCCTGTGATGCCCTGGCCCGCTTCCAGCGACTGATGGGGCGGCAGGTGGTGTTCATCACCGGCTGCGACGAGCATGGCCTCAAGATCCAGCGCACCGCCGAGGCGGCCGGGCTCACCCCCCAGGCCCACTGCGACCAGGTGAGCGATCAATACCGGGACCTGTGGCAGCGCTGGCAGATCAGCTATGACCGCTTCATCCGCACCAGCGAGCCACGCCACCGCCTGCTGGTGGAGCAGTTCTACCGGCGGGTGGAAGCGGCTGGCGATGTGGTGGAAGGTCGCCAGCGGGGCTGGTATTGCGTCGCCTGCGAGGAATTCAAGGACGATCCTCCTGAGGCCCGCGCACCCCAGTGCAGCACCCACCAACGGCCCCTGGAATGGCGCGATGAGCTCAATCTCTTCTTCCGGCTCTCCCGCTACCAGCAGGCGATCGAGGAGCTGATCCAGCGACCGGGCTTCATCGCTCCCGCCAGCCGTCGTCGGGAGGTGGAGAACTTCGTGGCCCAGGGGCTGCACGACTTCTCGATCTCCCGGCTGGATCTGCCCTGGGGCATCCCCGTACCCGGTCATGAGGGCCATACCTTCTATGTGTGGTTCGACGCCCTGCTCGGCTACCTCACGGCCCTGCTGGAGCCCGGCGATCCCCCCGACCTGGCGCTGCTGAGTCAGCGGGGCTGGCCGGCGAGCATCCACGTGATCGGCAAGGACATCCTGCGCTTTCATGCGGTCTACTGGCCGGCGATGCTGCTCTCGGCAGGGCTCGACCTGCCTGAGCGGGTGTTCGGCCATGGCTTTCTCACCCGGGAGGGGCAGAAGATGGGCAAATCCCTGGGCAACGTGCTCGATCCCGGGGAGCTGCTGGAGCGCTGCGGCCCCGATGCCGTGCGCTGGTATCTGCTGCGCGACATCCCTTTCGGCGACGATGGCGACGTGCAGCAGCAACGCTTCAGTGACCTGGTCAACAACGACCTGGCCAACACGATCGGCAACCTGCTCAACCGCACCTCCTCGATGGCCCGGCGCTGGTTCGATCAGGCGGTTCCCGCTCCCAGTGAGGCCGTGGGCAGCAGCCATCCACTGGCACAGGCGGCCCTGCTGGCCCGCGAGCAGGTGATTGAAGGCATGGAGCGGCTGGATTTCCGCCAGGCCGCCGCCGCTGCCCTGCAGCTCGCCATCAGCGCCAATGGCTTCCTCAACGACCAGGCTCCCTGGAGCCGGATGAAGCAGGAGGGTCAGCGGCAGCAGGTGGCCGACGACCTCTACGCGGTGCTGGAGGCCGCCAGGCAGGTGGCGTTGCTTCTGGCCCCGATCCTTCCCGATCTCTCTGCCCGCATGCTGCTTCAGCTCAATCAGCCCCTGGCCCCCAGTGGTGTCGTGGCTGGGGGACAGAGCGGCCCCGCTGGCGCTCAGGTCCCCTGGCAGGAGCGCCTGACCTGGGGATCCCTGGCGGCGGGCACCCCTCTACCGGAGCCGGAGCCGGTGATGGCCCGCCTGGAACTGGATGGACCGCTGTGAGGTCCTTTCTGGCACGAGCCCTGATCCTCGGGCTGCCCCTGGTGGCCTTGCTGGGCTGCGAGCGCAAAGCCACCAAGCCGAAGGACCCCCAACCCTTTGTGTTCCGTTCGCTCAACCTGCGCCAGCAGGATGGCAAGGGTCGTCCGGCCTGGGAGCTCACCAGCCCGCAGGCCCGCTACGACCTGCAGCGCCGGGTCGCCCGCGCCACTGAACCACGCGGGGTGATCTACGCCGCCGGCAAGCCCCGCTACAAGGTGGAGGCCACCAGCGGCCTGGTGATCAACGACGGCGAGGTGATCCAGCTGGAAGGCAAGGTGCGCATCCTGGTGCTCGGTCCCAGGGGCTCGGTGATCAGCGGTGATCGGGTGCGCTGGACACCAAGCCGGAAGCTGATGGAGATCGACCGGAAGCCCCTGCTCACGGAACGTCGGAGCCGCCTGAGCGCCACCACGGCCCGCTTCCTGCTCGACAAGGACAAGCTGGAGTTGCGCGGCAAGACCCGGCTGCAGCAGCCGGAGCTCGATCTGCGTGTGGCCCAGGCCGATTGGCTGGCCGACACCGGTGCCCTGGTGGCGGCAGGTCCGGTGAAGGGGGAGCGGCGCCCGGCGGGCGAGAAAGGCACCGTCCAGACCGTCACCGGTTCGGCGCTGGAAGGAAACACCCGCCAGGAGGTGGTGGATCTGCTGGCGCCAGTCCGCTTCGTCGATCCCTCCCGTAAGGCGGTGCTTGATGCCCAGCGCACCCGCTGGAACTCCAAGGAGCAGGTGCTCAGCACGGCCCTGCCCTTCACCGGCGTGGTCGATCAGCTGCATGTAGCCGGCGACTCCCTGCGGATGCTTCTGGGCGAGAAGACGGCGATCATCCCCAGCGGTTGCCGCCTGCGCCAGCCCGGCGAACGGCTCCAGGCCAGGGAATGCCGCTGGAACTGGGGCAACCAGGCCATCGAAGCCCGCGGGGGCGTTCAGCTGGAGCGGGATCAGAATCAGCAGATCACCCGCAGCGAGCAGCTGTCCGGCAAGGTCGGAGACAAGGGCCTGGCCGAGTTCACGACCCCGGGGGGACGGGTCTACTCGGAGCTGAAGGTCCCTCCTCCTTCGAAGGAGCGACGCGAGCCTGCTCCAGTGACGTTCTGAGCTTCTCGGCCCAGCCCTCGATCCAGAGCTCATCGCTGCGGCTGAAACAGCGCGGCGACCAGCCGCCGGCCAGCAGCCAGCCCTCGCCGCCGAGGGGTTGCACCAGCACGGCGGGTGTGCCCTCAGGCAGGCAGCGGAACTCGTCCCGGCCCGGGTAGAGCTTCAGGTTCACCAGGGAGACCGCCCGGCCGCTGCCGGTGGCCCGACGGCAGATCTCCCCAGGCTCGAAGGGGCAGCTCCCCAGCAGACCCCGACGCAGCAGGGTCCTTCCCCCCCAGTGGATCAGTAAGCTGGCGGCCGGGGTGGCGGTGAGCAGCAGGCGGCTCCCCCAGGCCAGCTCCAGCGCGAGCTCCTGTGCAATCTGGGAATCCAGCTCCAGCCCCTGCTCCCCCTGCAGCTCCACCCGTTCGGGGGCAAGCGGCACGGCCCGGGTCCAGAGCACGGCCACCAGCATCAGGCCCACCGCCATCAGGCTGGCGAGCACACCGGCGCGCTCCAGCGCCGGGCTCAGGTCCGCAGCGGTGAGCTGATTGAGCAGGCAGAGCCCCAGTCCGAGTAACCCTGTGGCCAGGGTGAAACGGGCCGGGGTGGGCATGGTCGACACGGGAAGGCTGAGGTTCAGCGTGAACGCTGACACGGATTCGAGCCGCCAGCCTGGCCACTCCCAGGCCACGTTGCTGGAATGGGATCTCCTTTGTTGCCCGCCCCATGGATGCCAGTCAGGCCTTTGCCGCTATCGCCCTGGCCGCGGTTGCCTGTGACGGCAGCTTGGGCCTCGTGGAGGCCAAGGCCCTGCGCGGGCTGCTGCAGTACCGCAGTCCCTACGCCGGCCTTTCCGATCTGGCCATGGGTGAACTGTTCGATTCCTTGCTGGCTGACCTGCGCCAAGGGGGACTGGAGGCGCTGGTCAGTGCCGCAGTTCCGGTCCTGAGCTTTGAGCAACGCGAAACGGCTCTGGCGGTGGCGGCTCAGCTGGTCCACAGCGACCGGGTTGTCCAGGCCAGCGAGACGGTGTTCCTGCAGAGCCTGGCGGTTCAGCTCGATTTGCCCGGAGGCAAGGCCGGACAGATTCTCGCGGCGATTGAGGCTCTCAACCGCGACAGCCTGGCCAGCTGAGGGCAAACTGTGGGCAACAATCCATTTCTGCTGCCCGTGCGTCTGCTGAACCGATTGCTGGCCGTGCTCACCGCCCTGGTGATATCCCTGCTGGCTGCCGCACCCGCCGTCTGGGCTGTGGGGATCCGTGACCTGCCCACAGCGCCCGTCTCGCAGCATCTGATCGATACGGCCGGGTTGTTCAGTCGCGCCACCTCGGCGGAGCTGGAGCGTCGCCTGGCCGACCTGGAGAGCGATCACGTTCAGGCCAGGCTGCTCACCGTTCCCCGCCTCGACTACGGCCTGGAACTCGATGCCCTGGGCCAGCAGGCGCTCGAGACCTGGTCGGCCGCTGAGCCCAGCTCAGGCGCTTCGCTGCTGGTGTTGATCGACGCCCAGACCAACACCGCTGCAGTGGTGGCCAGTCCCGAGCTGCTGGAGCAACTGCCGGCCTCGCTGTTGCGCGACACCGCCGACAGCACCATGGCCGTTCCCCTGCGGCTGGGAACCCGCTACCGCCAGGCCTCCCTCGATGCCCTCGACCGTCTGGGCACGGTGCTGCAGGGCGGAGAAGATCCGGGACCGCCCCTGGAGGAGACGGCCGCCCCCATGGTGACCAACATCCCCACCCGTGAGGAGACCGCCAACAGCAACGGCTTCCAGTGGGTGATCGTGCTGCTGGTGGTGGGCACCATTGTGCCGATGCTGACCTGGTGGGTTTTCTCCCGCTGATCACCGATGGCCCTGCGCAACTGGATGGGTACGTTCGGCAAGGCGCGCTCCAGCGATCTTGTTCATCAGCTCGAGCGTGCCTATGAGGCTGCATTGCTGATCCAGAGCATCGAGATCGAGTTCTTCGCCGATCGTCCCGTCCGTACCGACCTGGAGCTGAGCGTGCCCCGCCAGGTGCGCAACCAGATGCTGCGCCGGTTCCAGTCGGCACTGCAGATCTGCCGCGAGAGCCTCGAGCAGCTCCAGCCCCGCCGCCATGAACTGGATTCACAGCAACAGCGTCAGCTGCAGCTGATCGAGTCCGTCGAAGCCCGCTACAACTCGCGCTCAGGCTCGGCCAGCCTCAGCCGCACGCCGGAACTGTTGCCCCGCAGCCTGATGGGCGCTGTGGAGCGGGTGCGCCAGCAGTTGGATCCTGAAGCCGAGGCCACCGTGGTGGCGGGCTTCAGGCGCCGACGCGACACCACGCTGGTCTCTCTGCGCATCCTGCTGTTGCTGGTGCTGGTTCCCCTGTTGATGCAGCAGGCCAGCCGCTCGTTCGTGATCTCCCCCCTGGTGGATCGCTTCGCGCCCCATGTGCCTTTTCTGAGTTACACCAAGCCACAGCTGGAGGAGGCGGCCGTGGAGAAACTACGCATTTACAAGGCTGAGATCGAGTTCGACGCTCTGCTCAAGGGGTCTGTGCTGCCCACCAATGAGGAGCTGCACCAGGCGCTTGCGCTCCGGGCTGAAGAGCTCAAGCAGGAGGCGGACAGTCAGAGCACTCGTGCCATCAAGAACGTGATCTCTGATGTGTTTGCCATGGTGGGTTTCGTTTTGGTCTGTGTCTTCGGCCAGGAGGAAATCCGTGTCCTGCGAGGGTTCCTTGATGAACTTGTCTATGGACTGAGCGACAGTGCCAAGGCCTTCGCCATCATCCTGTTTACCGATATATTTGTTGGATTTCATAGTCCAGAGGGTTGGACTGTTTTGCTCGATGGTGTCGCCAACCATCTGGGGCTGCCGCAACGGGAGAACTTTATTCTCTTGTTCATCGCCACATTTCCGGTGATCTTGGCAACTATCTTCAAGTATTGGATCTTCCGCTACCTCAACCGTGTTTCTCCATCCTCGGTGGCCACCCTGCGCAACATGAATGGGGGTGGTTGAACAACGTGCCGGGGCTGGTTTGACCCTGGTGAGTGGCCCCAGCCGCAGTGGCAAGAGCCGCTGGGCCGAACATCTGGTGGTCGGCACTGGCCGTCCGGTGCTCTATGTCGCCACCGGAGCCCTTGCTCCGGATGATCCGGCCTGGCAGCAGCGCCTCCAACTGCACCAGAGCCGGCGACCCGGGCACTGGATCACCTGGGAGGTGGAAGGGGAGCTGGAGTCGGCCCTGGGGCGCGCCCCAGCGGATCACCTGCTGCTGATCGATTCCCTCGGCACCTGGCTGGCCCACCATCTCGATCTCGACACTGAGGCCTGGGAGCGACGGCAGCTGGGCCTTCTGGAGGCGCTGCTGAGCTGCTGCGCGCCCCAGGTGATCGTGACGGAGGAGACCGGCTGGGGTGTGGTGCCTCCCACCGTGATCGGCGGCCGTTTCCGGGATCGGCTGGGAGGGCTGCAGCAGCGGCTGCAGCCCCTGGCCCAGGCCAGCTGGCTGGTGATCCAGGGCCGCGCTCTTGATCTGCACGCCCTCAGCCAGCCGGTGCCGGGCCTGTGAGCGCCCTTCCCCGGGTGGTGCTGTTCCAGCCCCAGATCCCGCCCAACACCGGCAATGTGGCGCGCACCTGTGCCGCCACCGGGGCGGAGCTCCATCTGATCGAACCGCTGGGGTTCAGCCTCGACGAACGCCAGCTCAAGCGGGCAGGGCTCGACTACTGGCCCTGGGTGCCGTTGCACGTCCATCCCGGGTTCGAGGCCCTGAGCGCAGAGCAACGGCGGCGGGGAGGGCGGCTGCTGGCGTTGAGCAGCCAGGCTGATCAGCCCTACCAGCACTGCCGTTTCTGCAGCGATGACTGGCTGCTGTTCGGCCGGGAGAGCGACGGTCTGCCGCCGGAGCTGCTCGAGCAGGCCGACATGCGGCTGACGATCCCCATGCCTGGCTCCGTTCGCCATGGCGGCGGGGTGCGCAGCCTGAATCTCTCGGTCTCCGTGGCCGTGGTGCTGTTCGAGGCCCTGCGCCAGTTGGAGACAGGTGTCTGAGCGATCAGCCGCTCACTGGATCGTCCATGACGATCCAGTGGCTGACCCCAGAGGCTTGTGCCCGATGGTTCATGCCGCTACCCTCGGCGCGGCTCGGGGATGGTGGCTTCTCCACCGGGCCTTGTCCGACGGGTGAATTTCTGCATGAAGCCTTCGCAACTGATCCTGCCGCTGCTGGGAACCATGCCGGTTCTCTCCCTGGTGGCTGTCGGCGCCATCCCTGGCATTGCCGACGCGCGCCGGCCCGGTTTCGAAACGATGCCTGAGCGCCTGGAGATCGATCCTGCGACGGCGGCACTGCCTCCAGCAGGCCAACCCCAACTGCTCGCCTCCCTGCCCAGCTCGTTCCGCGACAAGCTCTGGGTGCGCATTCGCAACGACATCACTCTTGAAGAGCTGGCCAGCCAGTTGCGGGTTCAGGAAACCCCTCTGGCCAAGCTCAACAACGTCAATGAAGATCACGGCTTCAGCCGTGGCGACTGGGTGGTACTGCCCTCCTCCAAGGCTTCGACGGCCAAGCAGCTCGCCTCCCTCGACACCAGCGAGCTCCGGCGCTCGGCTCCTCTCAGCGAGCCACCCCCGCTTGAGTCCACCGGTGTGGTGCGCTTCGGTGACAACCTGGTGAAGCTCGCCCAGCGCTACCGGCTCAGCATCCAGGATCTGCTGCGGCTCAACCCTGGTCTCGAGGCGGCCCGTCTGGTTGAAGGAAGTCAGATCCGCGTCTCCAGGGCGGGTGCGTCCCGTTCGCGCATGGTGCTGGGTCTCAAGCCCGTGGGCAGCGGCGGCCTGAGCTGGCCAGACCTTCCCGGCTTCAACCGTCCCGGTGAGCAACCCACGGAACCCTCCCAGCTCGGCAGTGGTTGGATCTGGCCGGCCCGCGGCGTCTTCAGCTCGGGCTACGGCTGGCGCTGGGGACGGATGCACAAGGGCATCGACATCGCCAGCAATGTGGGAACGCCGATCGTGGCGGCCCAGGGTGGTCAGGTGTCCTACGCCGGTTGGCACGATGGCGGCTACGGCTACCTGGTGGAGATCCAGCACCCTGACGGCAGCAAGTCGCTCTACGGCCACAACAGTCGTGTGCTGGTGCGGGTGGGCCAGCAGGTGTCCCAGGGCGCCAAGATCTCGGAAATGGGCAGCACCGGCCGCAGCACCGGTCCCCATCTCCATTTCGAGATCCATCCCCCTGGACGTGGCGCCGCAAATCCGCTTCAATTCCTCCCCGGCAGAGCCTGATCTCCATCCTTGCCACCTCCCTCTTCCCTTGTCGGGAGAGGGAGGTCGATCGTTTAAAGTCCTTACAACGCGGCTCGGTAGCTCAGCTGGTTAGAGCGTGGGATTCATAACCCCAAGGTCGGGAGTTCAAGTCTCCCCCGAGCCATTTGTGGCGTCTGATTGAAGTCGCCCCAATCACAAGCGAATCCCAGGCCTGGCAAGGTTGGGTATTCGCCTTCTGATGCAGGGCATTGACTGGCGCGGTGGAGCCATCAGCCCCAGGCTGAGCTCAGCGCATCTCGATGGCGTTGAGGCGCTCGCGGAAACTGGCGGAGGCAGAGCCTCCTTCAGTTCCGGAGGCCGGAGGAAGGTTGGGCGCCGGGGCTGGCCCCGCATAGCGTCTGGCTCGTCCGTAGAGCTGGGGCCGCACATCCACGGCACGCACCAGGGTGCCGGTGCGTGAGCGCCCGCCCCCGTCCTCTTCGCCGGGTTCCTCCCGGTTGAGGGGGCTGGTTTTCAGCTCGCTGCGCAGCTGGTTGAGCAGGCGGAAGTGACCGGTGTTGTTGTACTTACGAAGCAGGACAGGGTCCCAGGACATCTGGAAAAGGCTGTGGAAAGGGGGCGGGGCATCAGCCGACGTCGCCTCATCCATCCTAAGGGCAACTCTTGCCAGGGTTCCGTGATAAATTGTTGCGGTCGCAAGTGGTAGTCGGTCCGAGTTCGGACTGAGCTCCCTGCTCTCTCCTTCGTCACCCCCCTCTCAAGCATGTCCCGGCTCGTCGGTCTGCAGGCCCCTGAATTCACCGCCACCGCTGTGGTGGACCAGGAGTTCCAGACGGTCACCCTCTCCCAGTACCGCGGCAAGTACGTGGTGCTCTTCTTCTACCCCCTCGATTTCACCTTCGTCTGCCCAACGGAAATCACCGCCTTCAGCGACCGCTACGGCGATTTCACCAGCCGCAACACCGAGGTGTTGGGCGTGTCGGTGGACAGCCAGTTCTCCCACCTGGCCTGGGTTCAGACCGATCGCAAGCAGGGTGGCCTCGGGGACATCGCCTATCCCCTGGTGGCCGACCTCAAGAAGGAGATCGCTTCCGCCTACAACGTTCTTGATGAGGACGCGGGTGTGGCCCTGCGCGGTCTGTTCATCATCGATCCCGACGGTGTGATCCAGCACGCCACCATCAACAACCTGGCGGTGGGCCGCAATGTCGAAGAGACCCTGCGGGTCCTTCAGGCCTTCCAGCATGTCAAGGCAAACCCCGATGAGGTCTGCCCCGCCAACTGGACACCGGGCGAGAAGACCATGAACCCTGACCCCGTCGGCAGCAAGGAGTTCTTCGCCGCGGTCAACTGAGCGGTCAACCGACAGCTCACCCCCAGTGGGCAGTGGAACACCGCATCAATCGTGGGGGCCCATGAGCCCCCTTTTTGCTGCCTGCCTGAGGCGGACGACTCAGTTCAGCAGGCTGGCCAACAGGCGCTGGCCATCGATCCCGCCTGTGCGGGGGTCGCAGGCCCGCTCCGGGTGGGGCATCAGCCCGAGCACGTTGCCGGCAGGGTTGCACAGACCTGCCACATCACCCACGGAACCGTTGGGATTGTTCTGGTAGCGAAGAACCACCTGGCCGGCCTGCTCCATGGCCGCGAGGGTGGCCGGCTCGCACTGGTAGCGGCCTTCGCCATGGGCGATCGGCAGGTTGATCACTTCGCCCTCCCCGTAGCTGGAGAGCCAGCAGCAGCCACCAGGGCGCACCGTCAGGGCTGTGGGCTCACAGACGAAGTGGAGTCGGCTGTTGCGAGTGAGAGCACCGGGGAGAAGACCGAGTTCGGTGAGCATCTGAAAGCCATTGCAGATCCCCAGTACCGGGCCGCCCCTGGCTGCAAATTCAGCCACCTCCTTCAGCACTGGAGCAAAGCGGGCGATCGCGCCGCAGCGGAGGTAGTCGCCATAGCTGAAGCCTCCGGGCAGCACCACAGCATCCAGGCCAGTCAGGTCCCGCTCCTCGTGCCAGAGGAAGCGGGTCGGAATTCCCAGGCAGCCCTCAGCCGCCCAGCCCACGTCCCGGTCGCAGTTGGAGCCGGGGAAGACCACCACACCGATCGTCATGCCGATTGGCCCGTCCCATTGGCGGGGATCTCGCTGAGCTCCATTTCCCAGTTCTCGATCACGGGATTGGCCAGCAGCCGGTCGCTGAGCAACTCAACCCGCGAGCGGGCCGTGTCGGCATCGGCCGCTTCAATCTCCAGCTCCACCGCCTTGCCGATGCGCAGGCGATTCACTCCCTCCACCCCCAGGCGGCTGGAGGCGGCGCGGGTGGCCTCCCCGGCCGGATCGAGAACCGAGGGCCTCAGCGAGACCAGCACACGGGCGTGAAAGCGGGGCACCAGGCAGCCAGGGCGTTTGTTAAATCTTGGCAGCCCGTGTTCCCGCTCCGCCAGCCCCAGCTCCAGCTTGAAAGGGTGAGACGGAGGAGACCCAAGCCATGCAAGCCCCACCCCTGGCGCTGCCTGTACGGCGGCCCCTGTCAGCCTTCGCCGCGCTGACCCTGGCGGCGGTCGTGGTGATGGGGCTGGGCTGGGTCTCGCGAACGGCGTTGGGGGCCGAACCTCCGGCCTACAAGCTGGAATGCCGTCTTGAGAATGGCCCCTGGCACCCCTGTGTGATGACAGTGGAGTCGGTGGGGGAGCGCTGGCAGATCGACCTTGAGGGTCTTCGGGTCATATTCCGCCACGACGGTCGCGGCTCTGTGGAGATGCGCCGCTCCAGCGGCCCCTGGCAGCCGGTGAGTGGCCGCTGGCAGGACGACCATGCCCTCTGCTGGGACGGGGTCTGCGCCAAGGGTTCCTTCCCGCTGGATTGAGGGCCGCCTCAGGCCCGGGTGCTGAGGGCCGCGCCGCCCAGTGCTTTCTCCAGCCGTCCTCGGTCGAGGTGCAGGCCCAGCACCACCAGCTCCAGGCCTGGGCTTCCTTCGGCTTTGGGCTCTCCGGGATGACGGTCGTACCAGCAATCGAGCCGCGGACCGACCGCCTGGATCTGCAGGGGCCTTGGCTTGCCGCTCTGACGCAACCAGCCCTTGAGTCGCAGGATCCCCTGCTCCACGATCTGCTCGATCAGAAGGCGTTCCAGGGCCTGCCTCTCGAAGTCGCCCGGCAGCTGCAACGCCAGCGACTGCATCGGCACATGACTGTGGTCGTGGTCGTGCGCTTCGTCGCTGTGGGCGTGGTCGTGGTCATGGTCAGCGGGATGACCCTGCTGATCCGAACGGTGCCCAGAGGCCGGCTCAACGCGCTCAAGACCGAGCATGAGCTCGGCAGGCACTTCTCCGCGCACCATCGGCAGCACCTGTACTCCAGGTCGGCAAAGCGGCGCCAGTTGTTGTTGAACGGCCTCACTCTGGGGACCATCGAGCCGATCGGCCCGGCTCATCAGCACCAGGTCCGCCGCCGCCAGCTGATCCCGGAAGAGGTCCTCGAGGTCGCTGAGGTGGTCGAGGCTGGGGTCGGCCGAGCGCTGACGCTCCAGGGCCGCAGGGTCGCCCACCACGCTGCCCTGAGCCAAGGCTTCGCCATCGACCACAGCCACCACGCCATTGACGCGGGTGCGGGTGCGGATCTCAGGCCACTGAAAAGCCTGCACCAGCGGCTCGGGCAGGGCCAGACCGCTGGTTTCGACCACGATGCCGTCGAGGTGATCGGCCTTGGCCAGCAGGATCTGCATGGTGGGCAGGAACTCGTCCTGGACGGTGCAGCAGAGGCAGCCGTTGGCCAGCTCCACCAGCCGACCTTCCAGCTCGTCTTCGGGGCAGAAGCCGCAGCTGCGCAGCAGGGCTCCATCAATGCCCACTTCGCCGAACTCATTCACCAGCACTGCCAGGCGCTGTCCGCTGTGGAGGAGCAGCTGGCGCAGCAGCGTGGTCTTGCCGGCGCCCAGAAAACCGGTCACGACAGTGACCGGCAGCCGCGGGCTGGCGAGCGGGGCCGGCGGGACTGCGGTGGGGATTGCCATCGTCAGGGCACCAGCTGGGTCCAGGCGAACGTGGCGCCGATGCCGATCATCACCCCGGCCACCAGTCGCAGGTTGGCTGCCTCAAGCCCCCGGGCCCAGGAGCGGACCAGGGTGACGGCCGTGATCAGCAGGGCCCCTTGGCTGATCAGAAGCCCGAATAGATAGAGAACCTGGGCTGAGAACGACCAGCCCAGCACCGGCTGGCTGAGGACACTGCCGTGCAGGGCGATGGCGGGAAGCAGGATCCAGCGTGGCCAGCGGCCCAGCACCACCAGAGCGGTGGCCACGAGCGAGAGGGCTACCAGCAGTTCGCTGCCGGGCGGCACCGGCAGCACCAGGCCCAGGGCGGTGGAGCCCAGGCCGATCGCCAGCAGGGCGATCACCCAGCGCAGAGGCTGTTGCAGCCCCACCAGGCCGAGGCTGAGCAGAAAGAGGAGATGGTCAGGGCCGAGCAAGGGATGGCCCAGCCCACTGAGGAAACCAGCCATGGCCCCTTCCCTCAGTCCGAAGGCCTCCATCAGGTGGTGGGCCGAGGCGGGAGCAGCCAGCAGCGAGAGCAGCAGCAGGGGCACCAGCCCGGCCAGGGTGATCAGATTCCCGGGGGTGGGCCTAGAGCTGGCTCCGTGAGGGGTGGTTTGGTTGGGTCGGGGAGAGAATCGGGAGTGCCGTGCTGGCTGCCGTAGCCGAGCCGGATCCCGTGACAGGAAGGTCATGGTCTGGAATTCCGGTCCGCGCCGGCACGAGAGGGAGTACCGGCGGGTGTTCTGACTGGCTCGTGCGGCGGTTGTCGACCGGAGCACGGGCTTCACAGCTGCGGGACAGCGCCGGACTCACACCGGACTTTCCCCCTTGCCCCCGGTGGCTGTTCACCACCGGAACCGGACCCGAATGTTACCGGCAGCCCAGGCTTTCGACCGTGGACACCCCAGTGCTTGGGTTGACGCCATCGGCGCGGGAGCAGAGGGCCTTGACCTGGGAGAGATCCAGCACGGCGTCGCTGAAATCGGCCCCCTCGATCTGGGCACCGGTGAAACGGCTCTGCATGAGCATGGCGTTGCGCAGTACAGCCCCGCTCAGATCGGCCCCATCGAAGCGGGTGGCGAAGGCCACGGCGTCTTCGAGGTTGGCTGCGCTCAGGTTGGTGTTGGTGAGATCACTGGAGTTGAACACCGCCCCGCGCAGATCGCTGCCGCTGAGGTCGAAGCCGCCCATTGAGGCTTTGAGGAACTCCTGCTGACGCAGGTCACGGCCGTGCATGTCGGGCTGAAGATCCTGCAGGGCACGCTGGCCCCGCAGCTCCGGTGCCGTGATCGCAGCGGCGCTCCCCACCCCCATCAGCAGCGAGCTGCCCATCAGCAGGATCAGTCCGGCCAGCAGCGACCACCAGCGTCGGTGGATGCGCTGCCCAAGAGAAGGGTGGGGCCTGGACACCCGAAGAGCAGACGGCACTGCGCACGTAGCGTGACGGCTCAAGCTATGGCACATGAGCATGTCGCTGCGGGTGGTTGTTCCACCCCACCCCCTGATCGCCCACTGGCTCACTCTGCTGAGGGATCAGGACACCCCCTCGCCGCTGTTCGCCACCGCCATGGCCGAGCTGGGTCGCTGGCTCACCTATGAAGCCGTACGCGACTGGTTGCCCCAGCGATCCCTGCAGGTGCAGACCCCTCTGGCCGTCACCGACGGCATGGTGGTGGACCCGTCGGTGCCTGTGCTGGCGGTGCCGGTGCTGCGTGCTGGCCTGGGGCTGTGGGCCGGAGCCCAGGCAGTGTTGCCCTCCGCCCGGGTCGCCCATATGGGCCTGGTGCGGGATGAGCGCACGGGCGAGGCCAGTTGCTACCTCGACGCGCTGCCGCAGAGGATCGGCGAGCGGGTGGGGGTGATGGTCTTCGATCCGATGCTGGCCACTGGCGGCAGCCTGATCCAGGTGCTGGAGCGCCTGGAGGCCCGGGGGGTGAGCGGTCAGCGGTTGCGGGTGATCACGGCCCTGGCAGCCAGCCCCGGGCTCGCGACCCTCGGCAAGCGTTTCCCGAATCTCAGCGTGTACACCGCCTGCATCGATCCCGAGCTGGATGAGGCCTTCCGCATCGTGCCCGGACTGGGGGATGCGGGTGATCGTCTCAATGGCTCCCAGTCGCCGGCGTTTCCAGCGGAAGCTCAGGCCTAGGCTCCCCCGATTCCCCTTTCGCCTCGTCACTCCATCGCATGGCCGTCGCCCCCGCCCCCGGCAGCCCCCTGATCCTGGGCTCCAATGCCGGTGCTGGCCGGGAGCGCAGCCTGCGCGGCACGGTGCGGGTGCCGGGCGATAAGTCGATTTCCCACCGGGCTCTGCTCTTCGGTGCCATCGCCGAAGGCGAGACCCGTATCGAGGGCCTGCTCCCCGCCGAAGATCCCCTCAGCACCGCCGCCTGCCTGAGGGCCATGGGGGTCTCGATCGGTCCGATCCAGGCCGGTGAGCCGGTGCTGGTGCAGGGGGTCGGCCTCGATGGCCTCCAGGAGCCCGACGACGTGCTCGACTGCGGCAATTCAGGCACCACCATGCGCCTGATGCTGGGGCTGCTGGCGGGCCGCACGGGCCGCCATTTCGTGCTCAATGGCGATGCCTCCCTGCGCCGGCGGCCGATGGCCCGGGTGGGCCAGCCGCTGGCCGGCATGGGCGCGTTGATCCGCGGCCGGGCGGGCGGCAACCTCGCTCCGCTGGCGATCGAAGGCTGCCAGCTCCATGGCGCGGTGATCGGCACCCCCGTGGCCTCGGCCCAGGTGAAATCGGCCCTGCTCCTGGCGGCCCTCACGGCCAGCGGCTCCACCACCGTGATCGAGCCGGCCCGCTCCCGCGATCACAGCGAGCGCATGCTCAGCGCCTTCGGCGCCAAGTTGGACGTGGGTGGTGACATGGGGCGGATGATCTGTCTTCATCCCGGGGCCAGCCTGCGGGGGCTTTCGGTGGTGGTCCCCGGAGACATCAGCTCGGCAGCCTTCTGGCTGGTGGCCGCCGCCATCACCCCCGGGGCCGAGATCACCGTGGAGAACGTGGGCCTCAACCCCACCCGCACCGGCATCCTCGAGGTGCTTCAGCAGATGGAGGCCCGGCTGGAGGTGCTCAATCCCCGCGATGTGGCTGGTGAGCCGGTAGGGGATGTGCGCGTCAGCCATGGTCCGCTGAAGGCGTTCGAGATCGGTGGCGACCTGATCCCCCGGCTGGTGGATGAGATTCCGATCCTGGCGGTGGCGGCCTGCTGCGCTGAGGGGGTGAGCCGCATCCGTGATGCCGAGGAACTGCGGGTGAAGGAAACCGACCGGCTGGCGGTGATGGCCCGGCAGCTCGGGGCGATGGGAGCAGCCCTGGAGGAAACTTCCGACGGTCTGGTGATCGAGGGTGGACGCCCGCTCCATGGCGCCGAGGTCGACAGCGAAACCGATCACCGCGTGGCCATGAGCCTGGGGGTGGCCGCCCAGGTGGCCGTCGGCATCACCCGGCTGCACCGCTGCGATGCGGCAGCGGTGTCGTATCCAGGCTTCTGGGACGATCTGGCGCGCCTGCAGGGCGAACCCTCCGGCCAGGCGGGGTGAAGCCCGGGGCGCCGGCGGCGGCCCATCTCAGCCCCCGCTTCACCGATGACGGCAGTTTCAGCCTGCACAGCACGGAGTTTGCCGAGGGGTTCCACTGCCGCAGTGGCGCCCTGCTCGAGGCGCGGCGCACCTATGCGTACCCGGCCCAGCTGGAGCGCTTCAGCGCCGGGACGGAGCTCTGGGTGCTGGATGTCTGTGTGGGGATGGGCACCAACAGCGCCGCCCTGCTCGAGCTGGCGGCCCCCCTGGGGTTGCGCCTGCGCTGGTTCGGTCTGGAGATCGATCCTGCCCCCCTGGCTCTGGCCCTTGCGGAGCCTTCCTTCCTCCAGCAGTGGCAGCCAGCGCTCGGGCTGGATCTGCTCCTGCAGCTGCGGGACACCAGCCGCTGGCTGAGCCCTCACGGCTGGGGAGAGCTGCTCTGGGGTGATGCCCGCCAGGAGATCAAGGCGGTGCTGGCACAGGCCGCAGGGCGCTGCGATCTGGTGATGCTCGATGCCTTCTCGCCGCGCCACTGTCCCCAGCTCTGGAGTCAGGAGTTCCTGGCTGCGCTGGTCGCGCTGCTGGCTCCCCACGGGCGTCTGCTGACCTACTGCTCGGCCGCTGCCCCCCGCCGCAGCCTGGCTACGGCCGGCCTGCAGCTGGCGGCGCTGCGATCCGAAGCCGCCGGTGCCGGCGACAGTGCCGGTAGCCCTCCAGGTCAGGCTTGGAGCCATGGCACCGTGGCCGCTCCGGCGCTGGAGGTGTCTTCGCCTTGGTGGCGGCCCCTGTCGCTGATGGAGCGGGAGCATCTGGCCAGCCGGGCCGGCGAGCCCTATCGCGACCCAGGGGGCAGCGCCGAAGCGGCCGAGATCCTGGCCGATCGCCAGCGGGCCCAGACCCTCAGTGGGGCGGAGCCGGCCAGTGCCTGGCGGCGGCGCTGGGGTCTGCATGGACAAGACCGGTAGATTCCGACGCCAGATGCCTTGATCCGCCGATGCTCGCCGTTGCCGTGCTGGCCGCTGGAAAGGGCACCCGGATGAAGAGCGATCTGCCCAAGGTGCTGCAATCCCTGGCGGGAGCCACCTTGGTGGAGCGGGTGCTGGCCAGTTGCCGCCACCTCGATCCCCAGCGGCAGGTGTTGATCGTGGGCCACCAGGCCGAACGGGTGCGCACCGCCCTGGCCGATCTGGACGGCCTGGAGTTCGTGCTGCAGCATCCGCAGAACGGCACGGGCCATGCCGTGCAGCAGCTGCTGGCTCCTCTGGAGGAGTTCGAGGGGGAGCTGCTGGTGCTCAATGGCGATGTCCCCCTGTTGCGGCCCGCCACCCTGGAGGCGTTGCTGGAGCGCCACCGGGCCTCCGGGGCCGCGGTGAGCCTGCTCACGGCCCGGCTGGCTGATCCCAGTGGCTATGGCCGGGTGTTCACCGATGACCAGGGCCAGGTGGAGGCGATTGTCGAGCACCGCGACTGCAGTGAGGATCAGCGCCGCAATGACCTCACCAATGCCGGCATCTACTGCTTTAACTGGCGCGCCCTGGCGGCGGTGCTGCCGCAGCTGAGCACCGACAATGACCAGGGGGAGCTCTACCTCACCGACACCGTGGCGATGCTCCGGCCCGCCGAGCACATGGAGGTGGAAGACCCCGCCGAAATCGCCGGCATCAACGACCGTTTGCAGCTGGCCCAGTGTGAGGCGGCCCTGCAGGAGCGGCTCCGCTGCCACTGGATGGCGGAGGGTGTGAGCTTCGTGGATCCCGCCAGCTGCACCCTCAGTGAGGGCACCCGCTTCGGCCGGGATGTGCTGGTGGAGCCCCAGTGCCATTTCCGGGGCAGCACCAGCATCGGCAGCGGCTGCCGCATCGGCCCCGGTTGCCTGATCGAGGACAGCCAGCTCGATGACGGCGTGGAGGTGCTCTACTCCGTGCTGCGCGACGTGAGTGTGGCCGGGGGGTGTGTGGTGGGGCCCTTCGCCCAGCTGCGTGCGGGTGCGCGGCTGGAAAGCGGCTGCCGCATCGGCAATTTCGTGGAGGTCAAGAACAGCCACCTGGCCGCCGGCTGCAAGGCCAACCACCTCAGCTATCTCGGCGATGCCGATCTGGGGACCGGGGTGAACGTGGGGGCCGGCACGATCACCGCCAATTACGACGGCGTGCGCAAACACCGCACCGTGATCGGCGCCGGCAGCAAGACCGGCGCCAACTCGGTGCTGGTGGCACCGATCGTGCTGGGTGCCGGCGTGACCGTGGGGGCCGGCTCCACCCTCACTCGCGACGTGCCGGACGGTTCCCTGGCCCTGGGCCGTGCCCGTCAGCTGATCAAGGCCGGCTGGAGCCCGCCGCGGGGCTGAGCCCCCGCTCCAGCAGCGGCAGCAGGCGCTCCAGGGCCACCCCCCGGCTGGCTTTCAGCAGCAGGTGGTCGCCGGGCTCCAGCCAGCCCAGCAGCGTCTGGGCGGCGTCCTCCGGGGAATCAACTCGTTGCAGGCGTGGCAGGCCGGCAGCCCCCGCCAGCAGTGCCTCCCCTTCAGCGCCGCCCGCCACGATCACCAGCCCATCGAGCCCGAGGGCTCTGGCCCGCTCTCCCACCCGGCGGTGCAGCTCGGTGCTCTGCTCCCCCAGCTCGAGCATGGTGCCCAGTGCCGCGAAGCGCCGCCCCCCCTGGGACGCCAGCAGATCCAGCGCAGCGAGCATCGCTTCAGGGGAGGCGTTGTAGGTCTCATCGAGCACCTCGATCTCCCCGAGGCGGATCCGCCGGCTGCGCCCGCCCGGCAGGGCCACCTCCAGACGGCTCAGCTGCAGGGGATCCACCCCCAGTTCGCTGGCCACGGCCAGGGCCAGCAGCAGGTTGCGGGCGTTGTGGCGGCCCGGCAACGGCAGCTCGGTGCTGTGCTCCCTGGCCCCCGGCTCCGCCCGCCCCCAGATCAACCGGTCGCCGTCGGTGCCGGCCCGGAGGCGGCCCAGCAGCTGGCCTGGCTGGGGGCCCGTGGGGTCGTCCTGGAGGGCGACGCGGATCACTCGCCCGCTCCAGACGGCGGCGAGGCTGGCTTCGAGCAGGGGGTCACCGGCCGGGATCACCACCAGACCATCGGGGCGCAGGGCCGCGACGATCTCGCACTTGGCGGTGGCGATGGCCTCGCGGCTGCCCAGCCGGCCGATGTGGGCCGTGCCGATGTTGGTGATCACCGTGATGTCGGGCTCGGCGCAGCGGCTGAGTCGCTCAATCTCCCCCAGACCGCGCATGCCCATCTCCACCACAACGGCCCGGTGCTCCCCGCCGGCCTTGAGCAGGGTGAGCGGCACGCCGATGTCGTTGTTCTCGTTGCCCACACTGGCGAGCACCGGACCGAGGGGGGACAGCACGGCGCGGATCAGCTCGCGGGTGGTGGTCTTGCCGGCTGAGCCGGTCACGGCGATCACCGGCGCGCTGCCCTGACGGCGCCAGAGGCGTCCCAGCTCCTGGTAAGCCGCCTGGGTGTCATCCACCAGCCAGATCCGGCCGCCGCTGGAGCGCACCAGGGCCTCGGCCTGCTCGGCGCTGAGGCGGTCGCGCTGGGCCAGGACGGCCAGCGCCCCCTGCTCCAGGGCCGCTGCCAGGAAGCCGTGGCCATCGAAGCGCTCCCCCACCAGGGGCACGAACAGGCAGCCGGGTTCCAGCTCGCGGCTGTCGGTGCCGATGCGGCTGAAGCTGGCCGCCTGATCGGCGGGAGCCGCTTCGATCGGCCTTCCCCACAGCTCCACCAGGTTCGCCAGCCGCATCGCTTCCGCCCGCTTCGGATCAATCGAGCAGAATCATGCCGCCGCCCACGACGGCATTCCGGCCCAGCTCGGCGCCGCTGGGGGCGAACAGGCGCAATTGCTCGTAGCCGAGGCCGAGGGCCTGCTGCCACCACTGCTGCGCCAGTCGTTGCCGTTCGCGCTCAGGCAGGACCTGGAAGGCCTCCGAGATCCGCAGGTTCAGCAGCAGGGCGCTGCCGCCTGTTGGCGCCGCCAGCACCAAGCCCGAGTCGTCGCTGAACCCCTGCGGCAACAGGATCGGGGCGCTGCTGGCGCTGGGGGCAGCCTTCGCCTTCGGGGGCAGCGGCTCGGGAGGCGTTTCCACCGGGGCCTGAACCGGATCAAAGGCTGGATCAATGGGTAGCGGGGGCGATGGGACCGTTGGCGATCGAACGGATGGCGATGGCCCTGACCCATCCAGCCCCACTGGCCTCTCCACGCTCGGTGAGTGCAGCTGCCGAACGGCCCATCCCCCGGCCAGGCCCAGCAGGAGCAGTGCCGACAGCAGCAGAGCAGGCCAGAAGAGAGTGGCCTGACCCCGGGGCCAGAACGGAGGTGTGGGCAGATCCCCCTGCCATTGGCGGCGCCAAAGTCTTCTCAGGGCCAGCACGCAGCTGGCGTAAACGGCGCGCAGATCCCTCCCCAGTGCCCGCCAGGGACTTTCGTAGACGACCGGCAGCTCGGAGCCCGGGCGCTCCATCCTCAGCCCTGGCCGCGGCGCAGAAGGACGGAGAGGGGATTGCGGGGACCGCCGCCGCCTTCCGGCCTGGGGGGCTGGGCCGTGGCCTCACCGGCCTGGCCGAGGCTGGGGTCGGCCTCCTGACCGAGGGAGAATTGCTCCACATCGGCGGCCGAGGGAGTGGGTTGTTTGACCCCACGCACATCGCGGTACATGGCGTCGTAGTCGAGCGCCGAGCGGGTCCAGCTGTGGTCCACCGCCATGGCGCGCAACTGCAGCTCCCGCCAGCTGTGGCTGTGGCGATAGGCCTCCCAGGAGCGCACGATCGCGGTGTAGAAGTCGACCGGCTCATAACGATCGAAGCAGAAGCCCGTGCCGCTGTGGTCGGCGGGCACATGGGGCTGGACGGTGTCGACCAGGCCGCCCACCTTGCGCACGATCGGGATGCAGCCGTAGCGCATCGCCAGCATCTGGCTGATGCCGCAGGGCTCGAAGCGGCTGGGCATCAGGAAGGCATCGGCGCCGGCATAGATCAACCGCGCCAGGGCATCGTCGTAGGTGAGGAACACGGAGAAGCGGCCGGGATGACGGGCGGCCATCTGCCAGAGGCCCGATTCATAGTTGCGGTCGCCTGTTCCCAGCACCACGATCTGGCTGTCGGAATAGGCCAGGACCCGGTCGGCCACCTGCAGCAGCAGATCCACACCCTTCTGATCCACCAGTCGGCTCACCATCCCCATCAGATAGGTGTCGGCATTGACCCCCAGCCCCATGCGCTCCTGTAGCACCCGCTTGTTGGTGGCCCTCGGAGCCATGTCGGTGGCGCTGTAGCAGGCGGGCAGCAGGCTGTCGGTGGCGGGGTTCCAGGCTTCGGTGTCGATGCCGTTGAGGATGCCGCGCAATTTTCCGCTGATGTAATTCAGCAGGCCATCGAGGCGTTCGCCGTATTCGGGCGTGCGGATTTCCTGGGCATAGGTGGGGGAGACGGCGTTGACCCGATCGGCATAGAGCAGAGCGGCGGCCATGGTGTGATCCCCCTGCATGTACCAGGGAATCCAGGTCATGCGCTCGAGTTTCCAGCGCCAGGGGCCCTGATATTCGAGGTTGTGGATGGTGAAGACTGTGCTGATCTCGGGGTCCTGGTGCATCCAGACCGGGATCATGCCGGTGTGCCAGTCATGGCAGTGAAAGACCTCCGGCTTCCAGTGGTTCCAGGCGAATTCGGCGGCGGCGTTGGCAAAGAACGTGAAGCGCCAATCCTCATCTTCTCCGCCGTAGATGCGCTCCGGATCGAACACCGGATGTCCGACCAGATAGAGCGGCAACCCATGGGTGGGATGCCGGGTTTCATAGACGGCGAAGTCGTTGCCCATCGCCCGGCCGCGCCAGACGGGTTCGCTGGGGATCTCCAGGCGGCTCCAGAGCTTGCCGTAGCCCGGCATGATCGTGCGCACGTCGTGGCCGAGGGCCGCCACCGCTGGCGGCAGAGACCCCACCACATCGCCCATGCCCCCCACCTTGATCATCGGGGCGCACTCGGCGGCGGCGAACAACACGCGCATGGGGAGAACGCAGGGGAGGGCCGAACTCTACGTTTGTTGCTCCGGGTGACCCCTTCAGGGCAGCACGGTGACCACAGTGCCCATGCGCACCAGCTCAAAGAGGTCGCGCACGTTCTCGTCATACATGCGCACGCAGCCGTGGGAGACGGCCTGGCCGACGGTCTCCCGCTGGGGGGTGCCATGGAAGCCGGCGGTGACGCAGCCCTTCACCTCCAGGTGCTGCTGACCGTTGAACCCGCGCTTGCCGGCGCAGTCGCGGTGGAAGCCGATCCAGCGGCTACCCAGGGGGTTGTTCGGACCGGGGGGGTAGAGCTTGCCGCTCACCGGGTGCTTCCAGACCGGATCGGGCGCCATCTCGATCACCTGGAAGCGGCCAAGAGGCGTTTCCCAGCCGGGCATGCCCACGGCCACCGGGAAACGGCGCAGCTCTCGGCCATCCTCGATCACCACCACCTGCCGCTTGCTGCGGTGGAGCACCAGGCTGCGCTCAGGACCCGGGGACGCGATCGCCAGGGTGGCGCTGGAATTGGCCTGAGCTGGCGTCTGTGTCTGCGGCTGGGGGTGAGGTTGTGGTTGAAGGGCCGGGGTGTGGGGGAGCTCGATCGGCGGATGCCACGGCCGTGGAGCGGAGACAAGGGGCTGCACCTCTGCCAGGGCACCGGTCGGTGACAGCAGGCTGCCACCGAGCAGCAGGGTCGCCAGCGGGATTGTGAAGCGGAAAGGCACGGCCGGGCGTTGGGTCACAAGCTCTTCAGACCTAGGCTAACCATCGCGGTCTCGACAGGACCGTGATGGCCAGGACTGCGATTCAGAGGATGCAGAGGAAACAATGGGCTGGCGCCCCGGAGAGTCCTTGCTCTCTCTGGAGACCATGACCCCCTTCCCCGACTATCCGACTCCCGCCGATGAGGAAGAGCGGCTGCGGTCGCTGGAGAGGACCCTGCTGCTCGACACCGAATCGGACGCGGACCTCGACCGCATCACCACCCTGGCCTCCGAGACCCTGGACACACCGATCGCCCTGATCTCGCTGGTGGATCGGGAGCGTCAGTGGTTTCTGTCCAGAGTGGGTCTCGAGGCCTCCCAGACACCCCGGTCCATGGCGTTCTGCGCCCACGCGATCACCCAGTGCTCGACGCTGGTGGTGCCTGACGCCCTGGACGACCCCCGCTTCAACACCAATCCGCTGGTGGTGTCGGAGCCGAAGATCCGCTTCTATGCCGGCGCCCAGCTCAGGCCTCAGGACGGGCAAGCCCTTGGCACCCTCTGTGTGATCGATCGGACACCCCGCCAGTTCAGCCCACGGCAGCTGCACTGGCTCCAGCTCTTCTCCGAACAGGTGAGCCGGGAAATCGAGCTGCGCCAGCGGCTGGCGCGTTGTCCCATCACCGGGTTCTTTCGCCGCAGCGCATTCGAAGTGCTCTGTCAGAAGGAGTTCGAGCGGGCCCGGCGCACCCAGGGCTCCCTGACCCTGCTGCTGCTCAGTGTTCAGAATCTCGACCAGGTGCGTGGGCTGGCCGAGGCCACGGCTCCCGATGGTCTCGTCGGTGAACTCGCCGAGCGCTTCACAGCGCTGGCGATGGAGCCCGATCTCCTGGGCCGCTATTCCGATGCCTGCTTCGCGATGCTTCTGGTCGGGGCTTCGCAGCAGCGGGTCGAGGCCGTGTCCGAAACCCTGCGAGGTGCCTTGGTGCGCTCTCTGCATCCTCAGCTGTTGATCGGCCTGAGTCGCCTGGAGGCGGATGACCTGAGCGCCGCTGACCTGCTCATCCGCGCCGATAACGACCTGTTCCTGGCCAGGGCTGGGGAGCCGATCAATCCCTTGCCGGGCCCGTGAAGGGTCGGCCGGTGGTCCTGCCTGTTCTGGTGTCGAC
>NZ_CH724159.1:1067227-1185843 GCF_000153045.1 Synechococcus sp. WH 5701 | reverse complement strand
TGAACCGGACCCAGGAGGCCCAGCAGCACCATCCGGCAGTGGCCCTCACTCTTCCCTCGGCCCAGGATGTGGTGCGCCCTGGACTGGTGTTCAGCGATCGCTACGGCCACAGGCCCCGATCGAGCTCCTGGTCCTTCTGGATGCTGCACAAGAGCAAGAAGGTCTGGTTCCGCGTCCCTGATGCGGCGCCAGGGAGTGATCTTCAGCCGATGCTCCTGTATCGCGGCCGGCGCATCCTGTTCGGGGGCGATCTGGCCAACTTGTCGCCCAGCCAGCGCCAGCAGCTCATGGGCGACAGCATTCTCTGGGGTGATGCCGTCGCCCATGGTTGGGGAGTGGGTCCTGACCACACCAATTACTACCTGTTCATCTGGACCCGCTGGTCGTGGCTGCATCCCGCCTTCAGGTCTCCGTCGCGCTTCAGCCTCCGCTACCGGCCCCCGACGGCGCCTGAGAGGGCAGCGGATCGATCCGATGGCTGATCGACAACCGGTAGCCCTGCTCTCTCCGTCGTTGGTAGGTGATCTGCCAGCCACGCTGCCGTTGCAGCTGCCGCAGCAGCACCAGGCCCCAGTGGGCCTCCCGCTCCAGTGGGTCGTAGTCGCTGCTCGCCTGTTCCCTGTCGAGCTGGCGCCAGGCCTCCTCCATGTCGTAGCCCGGGCCGTGGTCGTCGATCTGGATGCGGAGTTCAACGCTGGAGCGTGAGAGCTCAATGGCGATCGGTGGAGGCGGCGAGAGGTCGCGGTGGGCATGCCGGACCGCATTGGTGAAGCCCTCCATCAAGGCGGTCTGGCCCTCCACCCAGAGGGTGTCGTTGATCTGCGCCGAGCGCAGGCGCTCGAAACGTGCGAGAACCTCGCCGACGCCATCGAGCTGACTGGGAACCAGAAAGGACTCCCGATGGCTGGGGCTGGCGCTCGCCATGGCGATCACATCCCGCCAGCCTTACGACTGAAGACCACAAGGATCGTTCTCAGGATCAGCTTCAGATCATGGAGCAGGCTCCAGTTCTGCTGATAACGAAGATCCAGGGCAATCACATCCTCGAAACGGCGAATCGAAGAACGTCCGCTCACCTGCCATTCACCACTGAGCCCTGGCTTGACATCGAAACGCTGCCAGTTAGGCACGTCGTAGAGCCCCACTTCATCCGGAGTGGAGGGGCGGGTGCCGATCAGGCTCATGTCACCGATGAGCACATTCCAGAACTGAGGCAGCTCATCAAGGCTGGTCTTGCGCAGGATTCGGCCCACCCGGGTGATGCGCGGATCGTTCTCGTTCTTGAAGAAGGCCCCATCCGCCTGGTTGGCCACGCTGCTCTTGAGGGCCTCGGCCTGAGCCACCATCGAGCGGAACTTCCAGATGCGGAAGCGACGCCCCATCCAGCCGCAACGAACCTGAGAAAACAGGATCGGACCCGGACTGTCCCAGCGAATGGCAATCGCAATCGGCACGAACAGCGCGGCCGTGATCGACAGTCCGACCAGGGCGCCAGCGATGTCGATCAACCTCTTGGTGTGCGAGCGCACGGAGGGGTGGGTCTGCGGTGGTCGTCGATCCTCCCGGCGTCCGGGAGTGGCCACGACAGCGTCGGTGTGGTCGGTGATCGGCAGACGCGACTCCAGCCCCGTCATCGCAAGGGCCAGGCGAACCTGATGGTTCACGCTCCAGGCCTTGAGGGGGAGGGAGCGTGCCTGGGCCAGCTTGATGGCGCCCACCAGCGCACCGATGCCGCTGCTGTCGATCACCACGGTGTGGCCGAAGTCGAGCACGACAGCCTTCAACTCCGGCGCCGAGAGCCAGCTGGGGAGGTCATCGCGCAGTTGGACGGCTTCGGCCACGGTGAGCCGGGGTGGCAGCTGGATCAGCAAGGTGCCGTGGCGCTGGCAGAGGCCACAGGGATTGGGTTTGGTCGGAGGTTCCATGGATCTTCAGGCTCCGCTGTGGCGCTCATGGCGACCGTCGGCGGTGGTGAGCCGCCCGGCGAAACGCCGTTGCAGGCTGGCTGAGAGCACCTGGGCGGAGTGCTCGGAGAGATCGCTGATCGAAGCGTGTCTGGGCCGCTCCAGGAAACGCACCAGATCGCCGGGGCACCAGCCGATCGGCACGTCCATCTGGGCCAGGGCCATCGCCAGTTCCACCTGGTGATCATCGACATGTTCCTGAAAACGCTGGGATCGTGGCACCAGGATGTAAGGCTTGCTCAGCTGATCGAGCAACAGCACGGTTCCTTCACCGCAGTGAGCGATCACCAGCCGCGAGCGCTCGATCAGCTCACGGAACGCGTCCTCCTTGAGCATCCGATACACCGTGGCTCCACTGGGCAATGTTGTGCAGGTGCCGTACTGAACGACCACCTCTTCCCGGATCAAGTCCGCTTCGAGCAGGATCTCGATCCACTGCATCAGCCGGTTGAAGGGGTATTGCTCGGTGCCCACGGTGATGAAGATCATCGAATCACTCCATCCAGGCCTGAAACCGCCCGTTCCGCCGGCTCCAGCACCAGATCCGAAATCAGCTCAGCCCGGGGATAGCGGCTCTGCAGCTGAGGCCAATGCACGTAGAGCACATGCAGAAAGGGCCTGACCAGACGCGCCGAGAGGCTGAGGCTGTGGATCCTGGTGATCGATTCGATGAACACCACCTGGCTGCCGAACAGGCGGCCCAGCAGGAGAAAGGGAACGGCAACCCCGGCCCCTGTGGAGAGGATCAGGGTGGGACGTGTCCGGCGAAGGATCCCCAGTGCCAACCCCAGATTCCTCAGCAGGTTGGGCAGGTTGCGGTTGGTGGGGCTGAAGGCCCAGCGCACCGCTTCCCCCTGCAACTCCTGCTCCGTGGTGGCCGTGCGGAAGGTCACCCACAGCCGTGGATACTCTCCCCAGAAGGGTCTGAGTTGTTGCAGAGCCTTGAAATGACCCCCGGAGGAGCAGACCAGCAGGATGGTCATGGTTCTGCTCCGCCGGCGCCTGTTGCGCTATCTCCCGGACGAGCGTCCTGGCGCATCCTTCGCTCCTGGCTCGATCCCGTGAGTCTGATCATGCTGGATTCCATTCGGCGATACAGCCAATCAGGAAGCAGCCAGAGCAGATAGGCCGCCCCCAGGCTGATCAGCGTGCGGCGGGGTTCTTCCAGCAGGATTCTGACGTGGCTGGCGAGAGCCTGGTGCATCAGCTGCACCGCCAGTGCGGGTTGCCGTTGCCGGATTGCGCGCCTAGCGAGATAGCGCAGTTGGTAGGCCCTGGCCCTGGGGCCCCAGCGGGCGATGAAGCCCGGATGACTGATGGCGGTCTTGGTGAGGACTCGCTCCCAGGCGGCGTACTGCTGCTCGAGGTTGGCGGAGAGGCCACCGGCATTGACCCGGTAGAGGGTCAGCGCTTCCGGCAGACCCTCGAAACGCCAGTTGGTCTGCAGGGCGATCCGCAACCAGCACTCAATGTCCTCCGACTGGCGGAAGGAATCATCGAAGTAAAAATCTTCGGGTTCGCCATAGAGATTGGCCTGGAAACGAATGGCCTCCAGCACCTCCCGGCGGATCACCACCGCCGAGCCATTGCCGATTGGATTGCGGCAGAAGATCAGCTCAGGCGTTATCGCGCTCAACTGGGGCATCTGATAGATCCCGAGTGGCGACCCGTCTTCATTGATGAAGCCGGAACGAGAAAAGCTCACCCCCACCTCCTGCCGATGCCGGAAGTGATCCACATGCCGCTGGATCTTCTCGGGCAGCCACAGGTCGTCGCTGTCAAGGAAGGCGCAAAACACTCCGCTGGCCTGGCGGATTCCCGTGTTGCGAGCCCCGGCGAGTCCCCTGTTGCGCTGCTGCAGGATCCTCAGCCTTGGATCGATGAACTCCCGGCAGATGGCGGGCCCGGCGTCGGTGGAGCCATCGTCGACCACCAGGATCTCCAGATGGGGATAGGTCTGGGCGATCACCGATTCGAGCGTGGCGCCCACGGTGGCCGCGCTGTTGTAGAGCGGAATGATCACCGAGACGAGCGGATCGGTCATGGCTGGCCCCTCCGGACGCCGAGGGCAGCCAGCGCTCGGCTGATCCAGGCCCTGAGCAGGACAGCCCCCCAGGTCAGCCAGGTGCGCCGGGGTTGCTTCCAGAGCAGGGCGGGATCGGAGCGCAGGGCCCGTGCCATGTAGTCGGATCCCTGGGCGGCCGCTGAGCGCAGACGAAGACTACGGCGAGCCAGGTAGCGCAACTGAAGCGCACGGGCCTGATTCAGATGCTTCTCCACCAGATCCGGGGCATAGCGGCGCGCCTGCTCCACCATCTGCTCCCAGCCGGACTCCATTCGCGCGAGTTGGGCCGAGAGTCCACCCACACTGGTGCGGTAGCCGGTGAGTACTTCGGGCACTCCTGCGATCTCCCAGGCCGTGCAGCAGCGCACCCGCAGCAGCCATTCCAGGTCTTCGCTGTAACTCATCGATTCCAGGAAGCCCCCCACCTCCTCCAGCACGAGGCGCCGCACCACCCAGTTGGAGGTGGTGGTGGTGGGATTCTCCGAGAGAAAGTCCTCGGCGCGAAGATCGCGAAGTTTTGAGCTCGACACCTGGCCGGTGGGCACACCTTCGGGGCTGAGCACCTCCACGCGGGCGAAGCTCACCCCCAGGCGAGGTTCGGCCCGGAACTGTTCCAGGTGTCGCTCCAGCTTGGTGGGATGCCAGAGGTCATCGGCGTCGAGGAAGGCCACGATCGGGCCCCGGCTGCGGGCCACCCCAAGATTGCGGGCGGCCGAAACCCCCCTGTTCGGGGCGCAGATCAACCCCAGCCGCCCGTCGCCGGCCTGCAGCCGGCGCACGCAGTCGGCGGTGCCGTCGCTGGAGCCGTCATCGACCACCAGCAGCTGCCAGTCGCTCCAGGTCTGGGCCTGCACAGAGGCAATCGTCGCCGGCAATGAACTCTCGGCGTCGAAGGCTGGAATCACCACCGACACCATGGGCTCCCCTTGAGCTTGGCTCAGCATCAGGCCAGCTCCCGGCCGGGGGAATGCAGCAACCGCCTGGCCCAGACCAGATACAGGGGCTGAAGGACCAGGTGGGTGACCATCACTGCCACGGCCACCCCGAGAATCCCCCAGCCGGTTCCCACCAGAATCGCCAGGGCCAGCAGGACGGTGAAGATCAGGTTCCAGCGCAGATCCACCTGGGGGAGGCCCACGGCACGGAAGAGCATCGAGGCGGCGTTGGCGAAGGGCCTGGAGAGGGCCGAGAGACAGATCAGGATCAGCACCGGTACTGCCCCCCGCTCCACCCATTGGGCACCAAACACGATCGGCACGTAGAGCGGCGCCAGGCTGGACTGGAGTGCCACCAAGGGACCGATCACCAGGGCGGTGGTGCGCAGGTTGCGGTTGAAACGCCTCTGCAGTTCTCCTGGGTCGGAGCGCACGTCACAGAGGTCGGAGTACATCGAAACCCCCATCGCATTCACGGCACTCAGGCTCAGGCCCAGGCCCGCATTGAAGGCGAAGTAGTAGACACCCAGCGGGGCCAGGCCCAGGAAGCGACCGATCAGCAGATAGTCGATATTCTCGCGCAGCGTGTTGAGCAACTCGACGCCGAGAATGCGACTGCCGAAGCCCAGAATCCGCTGCCAGTGGCGGATCGTGAAGGCCTGCACCGGCCGCCAGGCCTGGTACCTGTACATCATCAGCACCCAGATCGGTGCCACCAGCAGCTTGGGCAGAACGATGGCCCACATGCCGAGCCCCATCAGGGCCAGCCCACCGGTGAGCAGGTTGTCGGTCACCACCTGGGCGAGGTTGGTGAGGCTGAACACATTCAGACGGTTCTCGCGGCGAATCAGGGCCGTCTGAACCATGGCCAGGGGATAGATCAGATAGGTGCAACCGATCGCCATGATCGGCATGATCAGTTTGGGGTTGCCGAAGAAGCGGGCCACGGCGAAGGAGCCGATGGTCTGGATCAGGAACAGGCCCCCGCCCAGCAACCAGTTCAGCCAGTAGGCCGTGACGCAGAGCTCCTCCACGTCGGTGGCATCGGCCTGAACGAGCTTGTCGCCGATGCCGTTGCGGGTGAACACCCGGATGAATTCATGGGTGGTGAGCACGATGGCGGCCAGCCCGTAATCCTCCGGAGTGAGCAGGCGGGCCAGGATGATCGTGGCCAGCAGGCGCGATACCCGAATCCCAAGCTCCGAGAGCCCCATCCAACCCACGTTGCGCACGAAGCGGTCGCCGGCCAGCCGTGCGCGCAAGCCTTGAAAGCGGGTCCGGAGCGTGGCCTGCCAGCTCATCGGAACTCCCCAAGCAGCGTTTCCCAGGCGCACACGAAGTTGTCCCAGGCGGAGACGGCGGTTGAGCGGCCATGCCGTGCCCAGGTCAGGCGTTGCTCGTCGCTGGCCGCCGCCATCACGTCGATGGCGGCGGCCCAGGCCGAAGGTTCGTCGCTCTCGACCGCGAGGCCACAACCTTGGGCCTGCTCCTGGAGGCCATCCACCGCCCGCACCAGGATGGGACGCGCCGCCGCTCTCGCTTCCAGGCAGACATTGCCCCACGGTTCCCAGCGGGAGGGAATCGCCACAGCATCGGCCTGGCTCAGAAAGCCGGGCACATCGTCGACGCGGCCCACCAACTGGATGGCTGGATCGCCGCCGGCCCGCTGCTCGAGACTGGAGCGCAGCGGTCCCTCTCCCCCCAGCCGCAGTTGCACGCTGCCGGCCGGCAGCTGGCGCACGGCCTCGATCAACAGATCAAATCCCTTCTGTTCATTCAGGCGTCCGAAGGCCACCAGCCGCAGTGGCCTGGGGGCCGGGCCGGGCAGCGGCACCGCGAGGAAGGGGGCCACATCACGGCTGGAGCGGATCAAGCGCAGACGACTGTCGCCCACCAGCTGGGCCTCTCGCATCCATTGCCGTTGTCCCTCGGAAACGGCCACGACCCGGTCCATGGCGCCGTAGGTGAGGCGAAGCATGCTGCGGAATCGCCGCTTCGAGGGGACCTGGTGCTGCTCGAAACCCTGGCTGTAATGGTGCTCGATCAGGACGCGCCGGGGCCCAGCCAGGGCGGCCAGATCCGTCAGGCCGCGCCAGGAGCTGGCGCGATGCAGCACGATCAGGTGCGGGCGCCAGTCCCGGATTCGGCGTCGGGCGTCCTCACGGCCCACACACTCGAACGTGACCCACTCCCCCAAGCGGGATCGGGAGAGACTCTCGAGGGTGGAGGCGATGCCGCCGCTCCAGCCCATGCCCTGGCCAGCGAGGATGTGAAGGACTCTCACCAGCGACCGTCCAGGACAGGATCCAGGATCTGCCGCAGGTCGTGACGCACCTGGCGGCGGATCTCTCCATCGTTGAAGCGGCGCTGTCCGGACTCAAGAATCGTCTCCAGCTGGGTAGAGGGCTCAAAGCTCTCGAGACCACAGCCAACCACTCCCAGTCGCTCGCTGAGGTCGCGCCCCTTGTTGGAGTAATGCAGGTTGAAGGGCACCCGTCCGGCGGCCAGGGCGAGCACGGCTGTGTGATAGCGAACGGCCACAGTCAGGCTCGCCAGCTTGAGGGCACCCATCACCAGTTGCCAGCCAGCCAGACCCGAACCTTCCTGAAAGGGATTGAAGCTGGCCAGCTGGGGGACCCGCTCGGTCAGGGCTTGGGCCACGGCCAGGTCGTTGTCGGCCCCATAGGCCTTGGACTGGATCAGAACCACGGGCTGGAGGCCCCGTCCCAGCAGGAGCTGGCTGAGTTCCACCAGTTGGTCCTGAAAGGTTGCAGGGTTGTGGACATACATCCTGTCGAAGCCCCGCACCGAAAGCAGGGCTGCCCGTGACGGCTCGATCCCGGCATCACGGAACAGGCGGCTGGCCTCGGCTTCGGCGCGGGGATGAAGGGTCAGGGCAAAGGCTGCGTCGTAGGAGAGGATCGCTTTCACGCCGGCCTGGCGCAGGCGCCGGTGACTTTCGGCATCGCGGACGCACACGCCCGCCAGACGCTTCAGGCACAACACCAGGGCCTGGAAGCTCAGCCCATGGCATGACCTTGGGATGGATTGGCCGAACAGAACCGTGTGGCTCGGATCATGACGGAGCTGCTTGAGATTTTGCAGAAAAGTGCGCGTGATCAGCCACTCTCTGCCGTTGTTGAAGATGTCGCCACCGACACTGATCAGGGCATCACAGGAGCCGAGTTCGGCCGGAAAGCTGACACCAGGGACCGGCAGTGGTTCAATGTCCTGAACTTGGGCCACCACCTCTGCGGGCTCCACCATGCTGGCCAGGGCGCTGTAGATGGCTGCATCGCCGATGTTCAGGGTTGAGTAGGTGTTGATCAACCCAATGCGGTTAGCCATGATTAGAGCAAGATCAGGTAACCGTTGATTGCTTTCAGCAATCCAGCAACATGGTGTTGGCGCTGCTCATGGGCTGCTGCACGGTGGGAGTTTGAAGGACCCACCGGCATGGCAGAGTTTTGTTGTTGCCACAAAATCTAGCATCGTGCCAAGTCTTGGATGTCTCCATGTGGACGTCTCCATCGCTCCAGTTCCTTCGCCGTGGTGGAAACGCGCCTTGCGGGACAGGGCATGGACAGCGATGGACTTGTGATCATGCTTAACATGGTCAAAGCCGTTGGGTCATGACGGTGCAGGACCTGCATCATCCGAAGTGACAGATCACCTGCCGATGCTCCACAAGGATTGGTTTCAGCTGCGTCTTTGGCCTCGCTGTTCTGCTGCGGCTGCGGCGATTGTCGCTCTCCTGGCTGCCGGCATGGGCATGTGTCTGGCAGGTCCCGGCCGGGCGCTGCCCCTGTCTCCAGGGGATCGGCTCAAGTTGAGCATTCCGGATGGAGAGGAGTTCAGCGGACTTTACGAGGTGAATCAGGACGGGAATCTGGAGATTCCCTACCTGCCTCCCCTGAGTGCTGCTGGACTGGAGCCCAGCGCACTCCAGCATTCGATCACCCAGGCCCTGCTCTCGGGTGGCTACTTCCAGCCCTCGTTCCTGCGCGTCAGTGTGAACGTCATCCAGTGGGCCCCTGCCCAGGTGTTCGTGCGTGGGGCCACATTCCTGCCTGGCCGTGTCCTGATCAACGAATTGTCCGATGCTGAGCTCACCCAACCTCCGGTTCAAATCAGCGGCAACAATCCCACCAATCGCTACCTTTCTGTCGCCCTGCGCCAGGCCGGTGGTCTCAAGCCAACGGCTGACATCACGGCCATCCAGCTGATCCGGGCTGGGAAGCAGCGAACCCTAAACCTCAGCGGCATCTTCAATGGGGAACCCTTTGATGATGTCCCCCTGATCGCCGGTGATCAGGTGATCGTTCCTGATACCGGAGTTGTCAATAACCTGATTGTCAGGCCTTCACAGGTGACCCCAGTCGGTGTGAAGATCTTCCTCTCAAACCTTACGGTTCCGGCGACTGGAAACTCGATCTCGGGGATCAGTCGGGATGCCACGTCGTTTTCCTATGGATCACGGTTTTCCCAGGCTGTCGTCGCCGCCAATTGCGTCGGTGGCACCAGAGGCACGAATGCGGGTCGTCGAGCGATTCTGGTCACAACCAACGAGCTCACCGGCAAAACTTCAGTGCTGGAGCGAGGCATTCATGAACTGATGCAGGCCTCCACCAATGATGCTAACAACCCTTATCTGATGGCCAACGACTCGGTAGCGTGCTTTGACTCTACCGTGACATCCATCCGCGATGTCATGAGGACGTTGTCGGATGTGATCCTGCCAGGAACACTGATTCGCACGTTCTTCTGATGCAGGCAGCAACGCGGAAGATTGCTTCAAAGCTGCGGGCCCATCCGCTGCATGGCTACCTGAAGCGTCGCTGGAACCGCTACGCCACCCTGGGCCTCGTCGCCAATGGCTTCATCTGGATCACGTCGCTGGTGTACCTGGCTTTGGCCCGCCCGGTCTACACGACGACATGGGCCCTGCTTCTGCCTGGTGGCAGCAGTGGTGTGAGCGTCAATCTGCCAGAAATTGGCCAGGCGTCTTCCTCCAGTGGAACGGGAATGGGTAGCTCCACTTTTGATCAGCGGGCCAACTATGAATACATTTTCAGCAGCGATACGGTGCTGCGTCGGGCCGCCAAGCTGGCGGGTCTATCTCCCGATCAGTTCAAGAAGCCGAGAATCAAGCTGTTGGATAACACCACCTTGATGCAGTTCGAGGTGGGTGCCCCTTCTCCGGCTCTGGCGAAGGCAAAATCCTTTGCGCTTTATGAGGCGATCTCCGAGCGACTCAATGAGCTTCGACGCCGGGAGATCAGCCAACGCGAGGGTCCCACCCAGAAGATTCTGAGTGAGGCCCAGCTCAAGCTGGAACTCGCCCAGACCAAACTCTCCCAGTACAAGTCGCGGTCTGGGCTCACTTCAGACGATCTTGTTGGCAACCTCTCCAGCAACATCGAGGATCTCCGTAAGCAGCGGGCTGAGGCCACTGCCCAGCAGCGCCTGTTCGCTGCTCGTCTGCAACAGCTGAGGCGCGATCTCGGACTTAGTTCGTCTCAGGCGGCGGATGCCTTTCTGCTTCAGAACGATGGGGTCTTTCAGCAGAACTTGAGGGAGTACAGCGAGGCCAGCGCCTCCCTCAAGGTGTTGTCGGGGCGCTTCGGAGTCAACCATCCCCGGGTGGTCAAGGAACGCAAGAGACAGGAGTCGGCGATGGCTGCGCTCCTTCGTCGAAGCCGTTCGCTTCTGTCGCGGTCACTGTCCTCGGCTGAGCTGGCCCGCCTGGCCCTGGCCAGCTCAGGGGCCTCGGGCCGCGACACCCTGCTGCAGGGTCTGGTGACGGTGCAAGCCGACCTTCAGGGTGTTCAGGGCCGAATCCTGGGCCTGGATCGGGCCATTGCAAGCCTGGAAGCCCGTCTGGGCCGACTCTCCCAGCGCCAGTCGAACCTGGACACCCTCAAGCGTGATGTGCAGATCGCCGAGGCTGTCTTCGCCTCCACGCTCACCAAGCTGGATCTGGGTCAGGGCGAGCTGTTCTCGGCCTATCCCCTTGTCCAGATGGTCGTGGATCCGGAGTTGCCCCAGAAATCTTCCTCTCCCAAGGTGGGATTTGTGCTGGCGGGGGCTGTTCTCGGCTCCGTCTTCTCGAGCCTTGGTCTCTGGCTGTTGTGGGTGCGCAAGCCCTGGGTCAAGAAGCTGTCCAAGTTCATCTCCCCATGAAGGCTCCCTCCCTGGGCTTGGATGGCGCAGCGAGGGCTCCCAAAGCTCAGGATCGGATCACGCCCACCAATCTTCCTGAGCGCCTGGTCTGGTGGTCCATCACATGGATCTATCCCATCTGGGTCGTTGGTGGGCTCTATGTGGTGGGCTCTGTCCTCGGTTGGCTGTTGCTGTTTTGCCTGCTGATCAAGGTGTTGGCCCAGGATGAATCCACGCCTGACTCGGAGCGCTTGCGTGTGTCCTGGGTGCTCTGGTGCTGGGTCGGCGGAATGCTGCTGATGGAGGTGGCGCTGCTTGCCGGGCATCTCGACTTCAATCTAGGCATCGCCATGATCATCAAATCATCGATCGGCTGGGCCAAGGGATGGGCAGCTCTGGCCCTTTATCCCCTGGCTGGCTGCCTGAGGATCCGCGCCCCTTTGATTTATCGGGCGATCTGCATTGTTGGCTTGCACACCTTGCTGATTACCCCTATTCTCCTGCTCACGCCATATCTGCATCTTCCCCAGGTTCTCTATGTCTCACCACTGAGGTTGATTGGTGGTCCGGGCAATGAGTTCTTCGATGTACCCCTTTACGAAATCGACGGCAGCACCGGTGATCTGCGCTGGCGATTGTTCACCCCATGGGGACCAGCACTGGGTATGGTCGGCAACGTGTTCTTCATGCTTTCGCTTCAGGAGAAGAATCCACGCTGGAAAAGCGCGGGCTTGATGGGATCGGTCGTGATGTGTCTGGTCTGCAAGTCGAGGCTGGCCCAGTTGAGCCTTGTTCTCGTTCCCTTGATCACGGCTATTCTCGGCCGGCTGGCACGGCCGGCCATGCTGTTGATCCTCGGCTTCGTCAGTTATCTGGCGGGCCTGCTCTCTCCCTGGATTCTGCTCAGTCTGGAGCAGTTCTGGGATTCATTCAAATCAGCCCGGGCGGGGTCCACGCGGGTTCGCATGGCACTGAAGCGTATCGCCGTCTATCGTTGGAAGGTAGAGGCTCCCCTCTGGGGACATGGAATTGTGGAGAAGGGCCCACACCTGGTCGAGGGGATGCCGATCGGCTCCCATCACACCTGGGCTGGGTTGCTCTTTGTCAAGGGTGCCGCTGGTTTTGCGGCCTTGGCTTTGCCCATGCTGGCCAGCTTCGTTGATCTTCTGATCAGAGCGTTGGATTCGCGTCGACAGCTGGCCCGAGTTGGCCTGAGCATTGTCATCATTCTGTTTCTTTACACGTTTGGCGAGAATCTTGAGATTCTTGTCTATTTGTACTGGCCCGGTCTGGTGGTCATGGGGCTTGCGCTTCAGGAATCTGTGCCCGAGGATCAGCCACCTCCACCCTCAGGCACTCTGCTGATAGCCTGAGCCTCTGATGGTGGCTGATCCATCATTCCTGCTCCTCCCTGAAGCATTCTTAGTATCATCTCCCGATTGACATCAGACCATGGCTGACCTGGATAGCGAAAAAGTCACGATCGATCAATTGCGCGGCACCGCTCTCCCCTTCCTGCGCGCCGACCAGGAGGGCATCGTTGTGGAGATCAATGAGGCTTTTCAACAAGTCTACGGATGGCTTCCTGATGACATCCTCGGCCGCTCCCTTGGCTTGATTCTGCCCACTTTTTTCAAGGATGCTCACCACCTTGGATTCTCCCGTTTCAGGATTACCGAGGGTGTTGGCTCTGAAGTTCTCAATCACCCGCTCAAGCTGAAGACCGTCTGCAAGGATCTTCGCGAGGTTGAGTCTGAGCACTTCATCGTCGCTGAGCGTGAGGGCTCCACCTGGAGCTTTGCTGCCACCCTCACACCGCTGGAGTGAGGCATTGAGTTCAGAGGATCTTCAGGAGCAGCTTCGCAGAACATTGGGGCGTCTGGAGGCAGCTCTGAGCTCGGTCGAAGACGCGCTGGTACTGACCGATTTCAACGGACGTGTCGAATGGACCAACCGGGCCTTCAATCTCTTCGTTGGTCAGTCCAGGTTGCTAAGTCTGGGGCGTCTTCTCGATGACCTGTTGCCCCCTCACTTTATCGACGGAATCCAGGAGACACCGCGGGATCTGCTTGATGGGGCCCGCCTTGGGCCTGGCAGCTTGCTCTGGGACCTCACTCCCACGCCGCCGCGCAGGGTTGTCGAGGTCAAGTGGTCACCGGTCAATCTCAAACCCGATCCTTCTCTGGTCTTTGTGTTCCGTGACCTCACTGAGATCACCCGCGCCCAGGATCAGATCACCAAGGCCCGGGACACTCTCGAGCAGGATGTGGCGGCCCGGACTCTCGAACTTCAACTGGCCCGCGATGAAGCATTGGCAGCAACGGGTGCCATGGGGCAATTTCTGTCCACTATCAGTCATGAGATCCGAACTCCCCTCAATGCCGTGATCGGCATGTCCGACCTCCTGCTGGATACAAGCCTGGACGGCCAGCAACAGGAGCTTGTTCACACCATTAACAGCAGTGCCGAGCTGTTGCTTCGTCTCATCAATGACATCCTTGATCTTTCCAAGATCGAAGCCAGAAAGATGAAGATCAGCTCGGAGACTTTCTCTCTGCGATCACTGGTTCTGGATTGCTGCCGGATGATGGATGCGGCTGTGCGTGCGAAGCGCCTTGAGTTACGTTGCTCCTTTAGTGATGATCCACCCGATGCTCTGATTGGCGACGGTCTTCGCATTCGTCAGATTGTTCTCAATCTACTCAATAATGCAATTAAGTTTACCAGTCATGGTTCAGTTGATGTCAAGATTGGTTGGCGACCACTCACCTCATCTGCCATCGAGTTGGACCTTGTCGTAGCTGATACAGGCACCGGAATCTCCGAAGACTTTCTTTCTAAAATCTTCCAGGACTTCACCCAGGAGCACAATCAAGCCCATGCCAGCCATCACCATGGCACGGGCCTGGGGCTGGCCATCTGCGATCGGCTCTGCCGCTTGATGGGGGGAAGCATCGAGGCTGTGAGCCAGCTTGGCCAGGGCAGTCGATTCCATGTCCGCTTACCGCTGAAACGCAGTGAGCCCGAGGCTCTGTCTGCTTCGGGATTGGATCAGCCCCTTGAGCTTGACCTCAGCTCGGTCCGCCTGCTCGCTGTGGAAGACAACCGCATCAATCAGCGGGTTCTTGAACTTCTCCTGGCCAAGCTGAGTCTCCAGGCCGAATTCGCCGACTGCGGTGAGGATGCCGTGGAACGTCTTGGCCAGGGGGGATTCAATCTGGTGTTGATGGATCTGCAGATGCCCGGCATCGATGGGCTCGAGGCCACCCGCCAGCTGCGCGCCTTGCCGATCCCACAGCCTTATGTGGTGGCGCTGACGGCGTTCGCGTTCGAAGATCAGCAACAGGAGTGCCTTGCCGCAGGCATGCAGGATTTCCTGACCAAACCTGTGAGAGTTCCGGCCTTGCAGGGTTGTCTTCAGCGCTTTCTGCACTGGCAATCCCTTCATCAGGGTCGTTCTGCCTTGTCTGCAGGCACTCCACCATCAGCGGTCCTGGCACCCTTCGATTCGCCCCAATGACGGCACACTCGGTTCTCGATCAACGGATCTGGGAGGACTTGCGTGCTCTGGGTGGGTCCGAGGCTGATGCACTCATCCTTGAGCTGATCACCATGTATCTGGAGGATGCACCGCTCCAGCTGGAGGCCATTCGTGAGGCCGCCCGCCAGTCTGACCGGCGGGCTTTGGCCTTTCATGCCCATGCCCTTCGCTCCCCCAGCGCCAGCCTGGGGGCGCTGGGGCTCGCGGAGGCCTGCGCTTGCCTGGAAGCGGGGGCCTCCTCCGCCTCGGCGGTGTTTTCCCTGGAGTCCCCTCTGGTTCAGGCGGTTCTGGGCGAAGCCGAGCGGGTCGTTCAGGAGTTGACGTCAAGGTCTCGTGAACTCTGATCCCACCTCCACCATCAGCTCGGCAACCACGATCCTGCTGATCGACGATGACCGGATTCTGCAGCACATTCTCAGCGGCCTTCTCAAGGCGCAGGGATGCCAGGTGCTGACGGCCACTGATGGTTCAACCGGGCTGGAGCTGGCCCGTCGCCATAGGCCCCAGCTCGTGCTCTGCGACTGGAGCATGGCCGGCATGGATGGCCTGGAGGTCTGCCGACGGTTCAAGCAGGACACGCATCTGGCGCCGATCTATTTCATCCTGCTCACCTCACGCTCATCGCTCGTAGAGCGTGTCGAAGGCCTTGATGCAGGCGCCGATGACTTCCTCTCCAAGCCGGTGGAACCTTCCGACTTGTTGGCTCGGGTGCGCTCTGGCCTGCGCTTGTATCAGGCCAATCATGAGTTGCTGGTGTTGAGCCAGGACCTTGCCGCTCAGAAGCAAAAGCTGGAGGACGAGCTCTCCAGCGCCGCTGATTACGTCCGCTCAATCCTCCCTTCCTCCCTGGAGGGTGCCGTTGGCATCGAAAGTCTGTTCATGCCCTGCCAGCAGCTGGGCGGTGACTGCCTTGACTATTACTGGTTGGATGAGAATCAGTTGATTCTTTATTTGCTGGATGTGTCTGGCCATGGTCTGGCGGCTGCCCTGCCATCGATCTCTGTGCATAATCTTCTGCGCTCCCGCGTGCTCACCCAAGCCGATCTTGGTGATCCGGCTGCTGTGCTCGGCTACCTCAACACCTGGTTCCAGATGGACCGGCAGAACAACCAATACTTCACGCTCTGGTATGGGGTTTATGACAAGAGAAGCGCCGTGTTGCACTATGCCAGTGCCGGTCATCCGCCAGCCCTTCTGTTCACCCCGGATGCGCAGCAGGGTTATATACTTCAGGAGTTGAAAGCACCGGGCCTGCCCATTGGCCTGTTCGAGGGCATCAATTATTCGACCCACTCCTGCTCAATCGAACCTGGCGCACTTCTTTATCTCTACAGTGATGGGATCTACGAAGTCCCCACGTCTGAAGCGGCTATGTGGGAACTCGAGGATTTCCGTCGGCTGCTGCGAGAGCAGATCGGCAGAGGAAGCACGGACCTGCAGCAGTTGGTTGAGGCCATTCGTGCCTGCACTGGTTGCACCTCTTTCCCAGACGACGCCTCGGTGATAGCCGCACGGTTTTCTGCCGGCAGCACTTAGAGGCACGACTGATCAAAACTGGCTCGATCGGCATAAACTTCGAAGATCTGATCGGTCCCGGTGATCTCAAGCACCAACTTCAGCTGAGGGCAGAGTGAACACAAGGCCAAGCGCTGACCGGCCTCCCGCACTTTCTTGAGGCAGGCCACCAGAGCACTGAAGCCATTGCTGTCCATGAAGCTGATCGCTTGGGCATCAATCAGGATCATGTCCTTGCCAGCAGCGAGGGCGTTGCTCAGGTCCTGGCGCAGCTGTTTGCCGGTGTCGCTATCCAGCACTCCTACCGGCTGGATCACATGCAGGAGAGATGACGCTGGGGTATCCATGCTGGCTGACCATGCTGGCTGGTGGTGTGTTGATTATCCCCATTCTCGGTGAGGCCCGACCGTTCTGGTCTTGCTCCGCTGGGCTCAGGGCAGTTCCTGGACGGGCCAGTCGATCAACCTCTCCCGACTAGGCTGAACCCAGGATGATGGGCCTCCAGCTCCAGGCGATTTGTTCTTACGTTGGCTCCATCGCGAAGGCGAGCTCCCGACGAGCTCCCGGAGCGTTCGGCTGGAGGCTTTTTTGGCTGGAGCCACGGTGTTTCTGGCCTCGGCGACGGCTCTGGTGTTCACCGAACGCATGGCCTCACGGGCGCTCCTGCAGCAGGCACGAATCGATCTGATTGGTTTTGCAGGCATTTCGGCCGCCAGCATCGATGCTCGCCTGCATGGTCGAATCATTGACGCCCACAGGATCGGGACTCCGGAGTACCGGGTTGCCTCTGAGCCCCTGCTGGCACTTCGCGCGGCCGTGCCCGAGGCTTATTACGCCTACACCCTGGTGGCCTCAGCCAAGGGCCAGGCCCCGCGTTTTGGGCTCGATAGCTCCTACTACATCAAGAATGCCGGCGACGACACCCCCGTCGCCCAGCCCGGTCAGCCCTATCCCGATGCGTCCCCGGCTGTCCTGCGGGCCCTGAGCACGGGGTTGGCCGACGCCAGCCGTGACACCTATACCGATTCCTGGGGCACCTTTCTCAGTGCCTACGCACCCTTTCGCACGGCCGATGGTCGTGTCGCAGGGCTGGTGGGAGTTGATCTCTCCCTGGAGGCCCTCAACGCCAGGCTTCAGCCCCTGCGCCTGGCCCTTGCGCTCGGGTTCCTGGCCAGTTCGGTGCTCTCGGTGTTGGTGGGCCTTCGGCGCTTCCGGGCCGTGCGGGTACGGGTCGAGGCCCTTGCCCTGCAGGAGCGCGGCAGGATCCTGGCTGAGCAGGCCAACCGGGCCAAGAGCGTCTTTCTGGCCAGCGTGAGCCATGAGATCCGAACTCCGCTCCACGGCATCCTCGGCATGAGTGCCATGGCCCTGGACGGTGATCTATCGAAGGATCAGCGGGAATTCCTCGAGACGATCCAGTGCTCAGGAGAAAACCTGCTCCGCTTGCTCAACGACATCCTGGAGTTCACGACCATTGAGGCTGGGCGTCTCAGGGTGCAGCCGCGGCCTTTTCAGCTGTGTTCGCTGCTGGTTCGGGCGATCGAGGCCCACGCAGCTGATGCCCGTGGCAAGGGGCTCGAGCTGACGTTTCAACTTCCGCAGGCTTCGGCTCGTCCGGACCGGTTGTCGAACGACCTCTGGATCGTCTCTGATCCGGAGCGGTTGCTGCAGATCCTCTCCCACCTGCTCGGCAACGCCGTCAAATTCAGTGAACACGGCCGGGTGCAGCTCGTGGTTGCCTTGGTGCCTGTCACTGCACCCGAGTTCGTTCGACTGGAGTTCACCGTTTCAGACACCGGCATCGGCATGGAGCCGGAGGTTGTTCAGCGGCTGTTCCAACCCTTTTCCCAGGCTGATGGCTCCTCCACCCGGCTCCATGGCGGCACAGGTCTGGGTCTGGTGATCGCCCAGCGGCTTGTTGCTGCTCTGGGGGGCAACTTGGCTGTGGAAAGCCATCTCGGGCGTGGCACTCGTTTCAGCTTCGCGCTCGAGGTTCCCATCGCGCCGTCAGCAGCGCCACTGACGAATGAGGAGGCCGACCCCGAGTCTGCAGGCGACGGCATCGCCGACGCCTCCCTGACCAAGGAGTTCCGGCCTCCCCTGCGCATCCTTGTGGCCGAAGACAGTGCCGTCAACCGCCGGGTGTGCGCGCTGATGTTCGCCAAGCTGGGCCACAGCGTCAGCTTTGCCGTCGACGGTGAGGAAGCGGTGTCCCTTCACGCTTCCCTCGATCCGGACCTGATCGTGATGGATGTGCAGATGCCCCGCCTTGATGGCCTGGGTGCCACTCGCCGGATCCGCCGCAACAGCGCTGATCAGCAACGCCCATGGATCGTGGCGCTCACGGCTGGAGCCACGGTGGCTGATCGCGCTGAGGCCCTCGAAGCGGGCATGAACGACTTTCTGACCAAGCCGCTGCAGCTGACGCAGCTCAGCGAGGCGCTCGATCGGGCCAGGCGGGCCTTAAGCGCAACCAGGGTGAAGTGCTGAACCCTCGGCGGTTCGATCGAAGTGGCGGCCAGGCCAGTGGGGTCGGCGTGAAGGAGGCCTTCAGGCAACGGATCGCCGTGGGTTGCACTGGTCCATCTGGCGAACAGCGTCCCTGGCGTGGCTCCAGGGGCCACTGTGTCAGTGCCTTCCGCTGTTCAATCCCATGGCTGCCGCTCCCTATCTGATCGCCCTGGCCCTGCTGGAGCAGGGGGGGCAACGGGCGATGCCACTGCAGGGGAAATCGTTGCTTGAGCCCGTGCCGGCCGATGGTGATCCGGGTGATGTCGGCCGGCAGCAGGCGCTCGAGCTACTGGTGAGGGTGTGGCAGCGCAGTGAGGAGGGTGCGCTGCGCCGGGCGGCTGGCGAGCACAGCCTGCTGCTGCTGGAGTTGCCGATCGAGGCTCTGCAGGAGACCTTGCCCGCTCTCAAGGCCCAGTGGATCGCCACTGGCGACAGCACCCTCTTTCTGAAACGGCTGAAGGAGCTGTCGGGCGGTCTCTGGATCCTGGGCCTGGAGCGCCGTGAGCCGCTCTGCTTCCGGCGGCTTCAGTAGGTGCGCCAGCCCAGTGGCGTCAGGGCAACCAGGGGGAATCACTGAAGTCGGGATCACGCTTCTCCAGGAAGGCGTTGCGCCCCTCCTGACCCTCGGCCGTTCGGTAGAAGAGGTGGGTGGCCTGCCCCGCCAGCTCCTGAATGCCGGCCAGGCCATCGGTTTCGGCGTTGAAGGAGGCCTTGAGGCAACGGATCGCCGTGGGGCTGTGCTGCATCACCTCCCGGGCCCAGCGCACCCCCTCGGCTTCCAGCTCGTGGAGCGGCACCACCGCGTTCACCAGGCCCATGGTCAGGGCTTCCTCGGCGTTGTAACGGCGGCAGAGAAACCAGATCTCCCGGGCCTTGCGCTGGCCCACCAGGCGCGCCAGATAGCCGGCGCCGAAGCCGCCGTCGAAGCTGCCCACCCGCGGGCCCGTCTGGCCGAAGACGGCATTTTCAGCAGCCAGGCTGAGGTCACAGAGCAGGTGCAGCACCTGGCCGCCGCCGATGGCGTAGCCCGCCACCAGGGCGATCACCACCTTGGGTAGGGAGCGGATCTGGCGTTGCAGATCGAGCACGTTCAGGCGCGGCAGGCCGCTTTCATCGAGGTAGCCGCCATCGCCGCGCACGCTCTGGTCGCCGCCGGCGCAGAAGGCGTAGCCCCCGTCGGCCGCGGGGCCCACGCCGGTGAACAGCACCACCCCCACCCGCGGGTCATCGCGCACCCGGCTGAAGGCGTCGTGGAGCTCCACCACCGTGCGCGGGCGGAAGGCGTTGCGTTTGGACGGACGGTTGATGGCGATCCGGGCGATCCCCTCCCCACAGAGATCGAAGCGGATGTCCTCGTAGCTGGCGGCTGAGCGCCAGCAAACCAGGCTCTCCCCTGGCAGCACCGGGCCGGGGCTTGGGATGTCAGCCGGCGTGTGATCGACGCTCATCGCGGCGGGAGCTGGGAGGGAGCCATTCTGAGCCGCTGGCGCGGACGGTCCTGGCGCAGGCGCTGGCGCAACAGGGCATCGGCCCGGCGGTCGGTTTTGACCTCCAGCAGGGCCACCGGCCGCTCCAGGGCCCAGTCCAGGGCCTCCTCCAGCTCGGCCAATGCCGCCACCCGCCGCCAGGGCACGCCATGGCTAGCGGCCAGGGCGGTGTGATCCAGGGGCTGGCCCATGGCGAAGAGGCGCTCGAAATCCAGGCCCGCCGCCGCGCGGATCGGCAGTTGCTCGAAGATGCCGCCTCCTCCGTTCTCGATCAGCACCACGGTGAGCCGGCCCCGCATCTGGTGGTGCCAGAGCCAGCCGTTGGCGTCGTGGAGCAGGGCCAGATCGCCGCAGAGCAGCACCAGCCCACCGAGGCTCTCCGCCAGCCCGGCCGCCAGCGACAGCGTCCCGTCGATGCCTGAGGCCCCCCGGAAGCCATACATGGGCCTGGCGGGGCCGTTGGGATCGGCAAAGCTCTCCCAGTCGCGCACGGGGCTGCTGCTGGCCAGCATCACCGCAAGGCCCGGCGGCAGGAGCTGGCTCAGGGCCCTCGCCAGGCTGGGTTCATCGGGCCGGCGGCTGGCTCCCTGGCGCGTCAGCTGGGTGTTCACCCAGCCCTGGGTGCCACTCTCGGCAGCCTGCCAGCACGCCAGGAATTCTTGGTTGGCCTTGCCGCTGGGGGTCCCCCGCCAGAACGAGGCCGGCTGGGCCGCACACCAGGCCGAGAGTCCGTCGCTGCAGCTGGCCTGGACCGTGCCCAGGGGATCGAGCGGGCGTGGATCCCCTTCGCTGATCAGCACCTGCCGGCCGCCGCAGCCCGCCAGCCAGCTCTGCAGCCGCCGGCTGGCGGGCAGGGGACCCAGCCTCAGCATCTGGGGGGGAGCCAGAGCGGGGTCGGGGTCCTCGAGGAACAGGTCGTAGCTGGCCACCAACTCCAGTCCGGCCTGGCCCCGCAGGTTGGAGAGTCCATCCGCCAGCAGGGGCCAGCCACTGCGCTGCTGCCAGCGCCCCAGCGCCGCCACAAAGGCGGGCCATTGCCCGGGCCTGCCCCGCCAGGGACCCGCCACGATCACCCCGGGACGATCAGGATCAAGCCCGAGCAGATCAGCGCCTGTCGTTGTTTCGCTGGTGCCGGAACCATGGCTGAGCTCTTCCGTGGGACCAGCCATGGCGACAAGCTCATGGGCGAGGCCCTGCAGCGCCTCCACCCCGGCATGGAGTGGTTCCTCGAAGGGCAGATTCAGGTGCACCGGCCCCATCGGAGCGGCCAGGGCCATCCGATGGGCCCGCCGGGCCAGGGCCTGAAGGGCAGCGCGAGCCATCTCGGCCAGGCCCCGGCTGTCTCCCTGCGCGAACCAGCGGCAGCAGGGGGCGAGGAACTCCTCCTGGTTCACGGTCTGGTTGGCGCCGCAGTTCTTCAGACGCTGCGGACGGTCGGCGCTCAGCAGCAGCAGCGGAATGGCACCGCTGCTTGCCTCGACCACCGCCGGCAGCAGGTTGGCCACGGCGGTGCCTGAAGTGGTGATCACCACGGTTGGTTTGCCCTCCGCCCTCGCCAGGCCCAGAGCGAAGAACCCCGCCGAGCGCTCATCAATGGCTGTGTGCAGCTTCAGTCCCCGCTGCAGCAGCAATCCTGCCGCCGCCGCCAGAGGCCCCGAACGGCTGCCTGGACAGAGCACCACTCGCTCCACCCCCTGGGCCATCAGCTCCAGCAGCAGGTCCGTCGCCGCCCTGAGATTGGCCTCAGCCCGATCCCCCTGCCGTTGGGGCAACTCCTGGCTCACTGGGTCTGCCACCGCTTCAGGATGGAGCGATCATGCCCAATCCCCTTCCGTCCCCCTCGGCCACAACCCCATCCGCTGCCAGCCGCCGCCTGGGGGTGGCCCGCCAGCTGATTCCCCTGCTGCTCTGGGTGGGGGTGGCCCTGCTGCTGCGCTGGCAGGTGATGGAACCCCGCTGGATTCCTTCGGGCTCCATGCTCCCCACGCTTCAGCTGGAGGACCGGATCCTGGTGGAGAAGCTCAGGCCCCGGCTGCTTCCGGTCCTGCCGCGCGGAGCCATCGTGGTCTTCCGTCCGCCCGATCCCCTGCTTGCCGCTGGCTATGACCCCCGGGCCGCCCTGATCAAACGGGTGGTGGGAGTGCCTGGCGATGTGATCGAAGTGGCCGACGGTGAACTGCGTCGCAACGGCGCTGCGGTAAGCGAGCCCTGGCGGCGCGAGCCGATCAACTACGAGCTCCCACCCCTCACCGTGCCGGCGGGGCACCTGCTGGTGATGGGGGATAACCGCAATGCCAGCCTCGACTCCCACCTCTGGGGGGCCCTGCCGGCTGATCATGTGATCGGCACCGCCGTGTTCCGCTACTGGCCCCTACGGCATCTCGGCCCGATACGGTTCTCACCCACTGCCGGGACAGGGTGATCTGAAACCTTGCGTTAGGGTTCCTAACCAGATTCGGATCACGCCGGAGGGGCATGTTCAACCCGGAGTTCCTGACCACCGACAGCGAAGCGATCAGCGGGAATTCCCTGATTCAGTACCTGCAGGACCAGTCACCTGATGTGCTTCAGCGGGTCGCCCGCTCGGCCAGTGGTGATATCCAGGACATCATTCGCCACAACGTCCAGGGATTGCTGGGGATGATTCCCGGAGAGCAGTTCGAAGTGAAGATTCAGACCAGTCGCGACAACCTGGCTGGTCTGCTCGCCTCCGCGATGATGACCGGCTATTTCCTGCGCCAGATGGAGCAGAGGATGGAGCTGGAGACCACCCTCTTCGGCGAGGGCGGTCTGGATGCCGATCCAGGCGAACTCAAACTCTGAGCCGCGCTGTCCGCACCCATCTCGTCTGAATCAGGACCCTGGTTTGCTGGGCACGACGCCCCAGCGCAGCAGGGTTTGATCGATCTCCGCCAGGTAGGCCCAGGAGCCATCGGACACGGCCCAGGGCCGTTCTCTGATCTCCTTCGCCAGGGCCGACAGATCATCGCCTGAGCAGGCCACCGGGGCGTCGTAGTGGGCGGGCACAAGCCAGCGCAGCTGTTGCAGATCGCCGAGGTTCTTCAGCCAGCTCAGCAGGGCATCGCGGCAGCGGGGGAACACCAGCCGCTCCAGCACCGGTGCCACCTGCAGGCGTGCTTCGCCACGGGGGCTCAGCAGGGCCTTGAATTCCGCCTGCCAGCCTGGCGACCAGCGAAAGGGGTACAGACCGAAATAGGACCTGGGCTGCCTCAGGCCCGGTTGCAGTGCCTGGCTGAGCACCTCCATCAGGCCTGGAACCTCAACCGACTTGGGGCGCAGGTAGGAGGCAAACAGCACCATCCGCCACCAGCCGCGCCGCCGTTGCTCAGGGGTGTCGATCAGGGGCTCATCGCCCCGGTCGCGGCCATGAAAGAGCAGGGGCGTGGGATCGGCCTCGAACAGCTGGGGGGGCGCCGGCGGAATCGCCACCAGGGCATCGGTGACCAGCAGGGCTCCACTGGCCCGGTGCAGGCAGGCCACCTCCAGGAAGGTGCCGGTCCCCAGGTCGAGGGGGCCGAGCGGATGCCAGCTGAGCTCGTCCCCATGGGGCACCCCATCCTCAAGGAGCACCCGGGTGCGGCAGCGGGGAAATCCCAGCCAGGAGAGCGGCAGCTTCAGCGGAAAGCTCCATTGCTGCGGGCTCACCCAGACCTCGGCCTCGGGGAAGGCCCGGGCCATGGCCGGTACCGGTAACTTGTGCTCCAGGCCGGAGCTGGTGGGCAGCACGATCGTGCGCACCGGTCCGTAGCAACGCTCCAGGGCGCGCAGCTCCTCCAGCAGCTCCTCGGTGGGGGGTACCGGCGCATACAGCAGCAGCCCCTCGCGCAGGCGCAGCACCGTCATCCGGATCGGGACCGCCACATAGAAGATCCCCTGCAGCTGCTCGAAGCTCCAGACCTGAGCGGAGATGAGTGTGCGCACCAACGTGCGGCGGCGGCCGTAGGGATAGAGGGGCAGCAGGGGCCACCAGGACCAGCGCTGACTGGGCCGTCGCTGCTCCACCGGCGTCAACGGCGCTGCTGGGCCAGCAGCCCGTGGCGAGGCGCGAACAGGAAACTGAGCAGAAACAGTCCCGTCTGCACCAGCACGATGCAGCCCGCCGTGGAGGCATCCATCCAGTAGCTCCAGTAGATGCCCAGCACGCTGGAGAGCACGGCCGAGAGAATGGCGATCCAGACCATGCGATCGAAGCGATCTGTGAGCAGGTAGGCCGTGGCGCCCGGCGTCACCAGCATGGCCACCACCAGGATGATGCCCACGGTCTGCAGGCCGGCCACGGCCGCCAGGGAGAGCATCGAGAGCAGCAAATAGTGCAGAACGCCGGTGTTGATGCCGATGGAGCGGGCGTGGGTGGGATCGAAGCAGAACAGGATCAGATCCCGGCGGAACACCATCAGCACGGTGAGAACCAGCAGGCTGATCACCACCGTCTGGAGGATGTCCGAGGAGCTGATCCCCAGCACGTTGCCAAAAAGAATGTGAGAGAGGTCTATGGTGCTGCGCACCTTGGAGATCAGGGTGAGGCCGAGGGCGAAAAATCCTGTGAACACGAGGCCTATCACCGTGTCCTCCTTGATCCGGGTCATCTGCTTGATGTATCCGATCACCGCGACTGACCCCACCCCGAAGACGAAGGCCCCGACCGCAAAGGGCAGATTCAGGGCATAGGCGATCACCACTCCTGGCATCACCGCGTGGGACACCGCATCCCCCATCAACGCCCAGCCCTTGAGGGTCATGAAACAGGAGAGCAGGCCGCAAACACAGGAGACCAGGATGCTGACCAGCAGGGCACGCACCATGAAGTCCTGCTTGAGGGGTTCCATCAGCCAGGTGAGCACCGACGTCATGGGGTGTCCAGGCGCAGGCCACCGAAGGTGAGGGCGAGATTCTCGCTGGTGAACACCGAGGCGGTGTCGCCGTAGGCGAGCACGGTCTTGTTGATCAGGACCACCTGGTCACAGAAGGTCGTCACGTGGGAGAGGTCGTGAGTCGAGATCATCAGCGTCCGCCCCTCGCGGCGGAACTGCTGGAAGAGCTCGATCATCAGCTTTTCGGTGCGGATGTCCACGCCAGTGAAGGGCTCGTCGAGCAGCATCACCGAAGCCCCCTGGGCCAGGGCGCGGGCCACGAAGGCACGCTTGCGCTGACCTCCTGAGAGGGCCCCGATCTGGCGGTCGCGCAGAGGCCATAGCTCAACCCGCTCAAGCGCCTCCCGCACAGCATTGCGGTCAGCTGGGCGGGGGATGCGCAGGACGTTCATGGCGCCGTAACGGCCCATCATCACCACCTCAAAGACGTTGATAGGAAAGTTCCAGTCGACGCTTTCTGTCTGGGGGACATAGGCCACGGCCTGGGAACGGCGGGCCTGGCGCAGGGGCTGGCCGTTGATGCGGATTGTTCCGGCGGAGGGGCGCACGAAACCCATCAGTGCCTTGAACAAGGTCGATTTTCCAGCCCCGTTCATTCCCACCAGGGCACAAATGGTGCCCGCATCGAGGTGGAGACTGGCATCGTGCACGGCCACCACGCCGTGGTAGTCGACGCAGAGGTTGCGTACGGAGATGCGCTCGAGACCGGGGCCGGAAGGAAGGGATGCATGCATCAGATCAGCTCCCTGCCAGACCTGAGCGCAGAGTCCTCACGTTAAGCCGCTGCAGCTCAAGCAAGTTGGGGGCAGGACCGCCCGGCAGGGAGAGGGAATCCACATAGAACACCCCCCCGAAGCGGGCCCCAGCTTCCTTCGCCACCTGCATCTGGGATTCGGCGCTGACCGTGCTCTCACAGAACACCGCCGGCACCTTGCGGTCCTTGACCAGGGCAATGAGTTTGGACATGCGCTGGGGGGTGACCTGGGACTCGGCGTTCACTGGCCAGAGGTAGGCCTCGGTGAGCCCGTAATCCTTGGCCAGATAGGAGAAGGCCCCTTCACAGGTGGCCAGGACCCGCTGGCGGGGAGGAATCATCGCCAGGGACGCCTGCAGGTCGTTGTGAAGTTCATCCAGCTGGGCGTCGTAGCGCTGGGCGTTGCGGCGGAAGGTGTCCGCGCCGGCGGGATCGAGCTTGGTGAGAGCCCGGCGGATGTTCTCCACGTAGATCTTGGCCAGCCGCGGGGACATCCAGGCATGGGGGTTGGGCTTGCCCTCGTAGGCGTCGCTGGCGATGGGCAGGGGTGTAATCCCCTCGGTGAGGGTCACATGGGGCACGTCGGGGAGGGTTGCGTAGAAGCGCTGGGCCCAGCGCTCCAGCCCGAAGCCGTTCTCCAGCACCATCTGGGCTCCGGAGGCACGTTTGAGATCGCTGGGAGTCGGCTCGTAGCCGTGGATCTCGGCGCCGAGCTTGGTGATCGACTCCACCCGCACCCGATCACCGGCCACCTCGCGGGCCATGTCAGCCAGAATCGTGAAGGTGGTGAGCACCAGGGGCCGGGAATCCGTCGCTCCGGCTGGCGGTGCGGCCGAACCGTTCTTGTCCTGTTCAGAGCTGCATCCACCGACCAGGAGTCCGAGCAGGGGTCCGATCAGGAGAGTGGCCACCAGCAGCATCTGTCGGGGCAGGGATCGACCGAATTTCAGCTGACCCTGGCCAGTCCGACGCAAGAGGCGCATTCAAGGTGTTGAAGTTGCCAGAAAGCTTGTCATGAACATTCGTCGCTTCAAGCCTTCGCGGGAGAGGCGGAGTATTTGTGCCTAGAGGGGGACATCCAGAAGCTGACCCCATCAAAAAGCCCCCTCCCAGGAGGGGGCTGGCTGGTCTCCTTGGGACCTGCGGAAGGTCTGCAAAAAGACCTGAACGAAGGCCTGATCAGCCGATCGCAGGGGCCGTGAAGGCCACGGGCACGATCTCGCTGGTGGCCAGATCGAGCGGGAAGTTGTGGGCATTGCGCTCGTGCATCACCTCGAAACCGAGGTTGGCACGGTTGAGGATGTCGGCCCAGGTGTTCAACACACGGCCCTGGGAATCCAGGATCGACTGGTTGAAGTTGAAACCGTTCAGGTTGAAGGCCATCGTGCTCACGCCAAGGGCGGTGAACCAGATGCCGACCACGGGCCAGGCAGCCAGGAAGAAGTGCAGGCTGCGGCTGTTGTTGAACGAGGCGTATTGGAAAATCAGGCGACCGAAGTAACCGTGGGCAGCCACGATGTTGTAGGTCTCCTCTTCCTGGCCGAACTTGTAACCGTAGTTCTGGCTCTCGCTCTCGGTGGTCTCACGCACCAGCGAAGAGGTCACCAGCGAACCGTGCATGGCGGAGAACAGCGAGCCACCGAACACACCCGCCACACCCAGCATGTGGAAGGGGTGCATCAGGATGTTGTGCTCGGCCTGGAACACCAACATGAAGTTGAAGGTGCCGGAGATGCCGAGGGGCATGCCGTCGGAGAAGGAACCCTGACCGAAGGGGTAGATCAGGAACACGGCAAAGGCGGCCGAGAGGGGTGCCGAATAGGCCACGCAGATCCAGGGGCGCATGCCGAGGCGGTAGGAGAGTTCCCACTGGCGGCCCATGTAGCAGGCGATGCCGATCAGGAAGTGGAAGACCACAAGCTGATAAGGACCGCCGTTGTACAGCCACTCGTCGAGGCTGGCGGCTTCCCAGATCGGGTAGAAGTGCAGGCCGATGGCGTTGCTGGAAGGAACAACGGCGCCGGAGATGATGTTGTTGCCGTACAGGAATGATCCTGCGACCGGCTCCCGGATGCCGTCGATGTCGACGGGGGGAGCGGCGATGAAGGCAATGATGAAGCAGATGGTGGCTGACAGGAGGCAGGGAATCATCAGCACACCGAACCAACCGACATAAATGCGGTTGTCGGTGGAGGTGACCCACTGACAGAAGTTTTCCCAGTTGCCAGCGCGTCCGCTGCGAACGGCCGTGGTCATTGGAGGAATGAGGACGGGATGGACTCGCCCCAGGATTCAGATCCGGATCAGGCTCAAGAAGCCGACCCTGGACCTGGACATAGTGGGCGCCAATCGACGCTAGGCAAAGCCTTCGTTCTGACCAGTGAAAGCCTTGAATCGTTTTTTGTCTAAGGAGAACTTCATGAACAGCTTCATCAAGGCTTCATGAAGAAGTGACGGGCTGCGGGCTTCAGCCTGCGCTCCCCAGCCCCGGACTCACCTGGCTGTGCCACCAGGCCTGTCCCTGGCTGAGGAACCCCTTCCAATCGAGTCGCTCCACCTCGGCGGCCCTGGCCACCAGCAGGGGGGCCTGTTGGCGGAGGGTCTGCAGATCCAGTTCGGGCACCCCGCTGGAGAGAGCGAGCACGTCGGCCATGGCATGGGCCACCACCCGGGTGAGATAGGCGGCGCTCAGGGCCTGCAGTGCCCCCCCCACCAGCCAGGTGGTTCCCTCCAGGCGCATCGCCGCGAGCAGGGCCTGGCTGGTCCACTCGGTCACGCCCAGGGCCAGCGCCGCCTTGGCCAGCTCAGTGGCGGCTTCGCGCAGCTGGGCCAGCTGCCAGGGGCAATCCCAGAGCTCGGCCATCTCCTTGAGCATCAGGCCATTGGCCACCGCCAGCACCAGCACATCGACGCTGGGCATGGGGGCCGCGAACACCCCGGCGGCCACCAGCCACTGGGTGCGACGCACCAACCCATCGAGACGCTCCCGCCTCAGGCCTTCCAGCTTGATTTGCCACTCCGCGTGCAGGGTCTCGAGGCAGCGCAGCTCGGTCTGCAGCAGCAGGCCCCGGCCGCGGGCCCGAAGCATCCGGCTGCAGGGCTCAAGGGCAGCGCTGAGCTGCTCCTCCTCGCCGCTCCAGAGGATCACCTGATCGGCCAAAGACCCTGGCAGCTGGGCGCGCAACTCCTGCTCGAGCTCCGGCCGCGGGGCTGGAACGCAGCTCGATACCAGCAAGAACACGGCCTGACCCCTGGGCAGGGATTCGAGCCAGCGCAGATCTGCGGCCCTCAGGGGGGTCTCCAGGTGAACAAGCAGCAGGTCGCACCGTTGGAACAGCAGCGGCCAACGCCAGTCGGGGCTGTGGCTCGGCAGAGGATGGCCCCAGTGCAGGCAGAGGGGCAGGGGGGCCTTGAGTGCCCGGATCAGCTCCGGCTGCAGGCTCACTGGCGGCAGGCTGACCCCGGCCAGCCCCACGTGCAACTGCTGTCGCGACTGACGGTCGCGAAGCTGCTGAAGGTGCTGGCGCCGGCCCTCCTGCTGGGCGCTTACGGCGGGGTCGTTCTCAGTGGGCTGGAGCCGCTCGAACTGATTCAGCAGCCCGTCGCAGCGCTCGATCCAGCCGCTCCAGCTGGAGGGAAGCCTGGGTTGGATCTTGGCCTTGCCGCGGCTGAGCCACCACAGGCCCCCAGCCGCCGCGGCAACCACCACAGCACCGGAGAAGCTGCCATGCAGGCTGTCGCCCAGGAGCAGGCCGCCGGCCAGCACCAGGGCCGCTGGCATCCAGGGCATCCCCGGCCGCCAGCTCCTCGGCTTGACCCCGGCGTCGCTTGCGGAGGCGTGAGCGGCGGTGACCGGGGAGGCGGCGGGGGTGGTCAAGAGCGGTACGGCGCTGCCGAAGCAGTGCCTCTCTAGCTCACCCGACCACTCCTGCCCAGGCGGCCTGGATCACCCCCAGACTGGTCAGGTCGAGAGGCCTTGCCATGGTGAAGACGGCCGAAGCCTCCAGTCTGAAGCTCACCCCCCGTCTGGAGCTGGAGCTGGCCCGGCGGCTGCACCAGCATCAACAGGAGCGGTACTGGCACGGGGAGCTGCCGGTGCTGCTGCTGGAGCGCTGCTGGTTGAAGCTGCAGGCGATACCGGTGGAGCGCCTCGCGGCGGAGTTGCCGCCTGACTGCACGGCTGCGGCCCCTGAGCTGGAGGCCTTCCGCCACTGCTGCCGTGAAGGACTGAGCCAAGAGGCGGCAGAAGCCCACTGCTGGCGTGAGTTCGGTGAGGAGGCCTGCCGGCTGGCTCTGAAACGGCACTGGCAGGCCCAGGAGCGGGGCCATGGCGGCTGGACCCTGGAGATCTACCTCGCCTTTCTCGCCCGCTATCAGCAGTCCTTTGCCGCTTCAGGTCCTCGGCCATTGCCTTTGTTGATTCTCGCCCGCGCCGGTACGGCTGAACCCCACCGGCTGCTCTGGTTGGCAGCTCCTTGAACCGTTGATGCGGCACACTTGCCCCCTGATTGAAGGCTCCGGCGATGGCCGACGAGAACACAGCAGCAGTGCCCCAGTCTGAGCAGGACCAGCCCGCCCGCGCCCGGCGCATCGAGTCGGGGCGGGGCAGTAGTGGCGGGGGCGGCGGACGTGAGCGCGAAGCCGGAGGCTTTCGCATCCGCCTGAGCGAGAACGAACAACGGGCCGCCCAGGCCGTTCAGGACGCCTTCCAGCTCCGTTCCACCGTGGCGGCCCTGGGTTTCTCGATCCGCACCGTGGCCCAGCTTCTGGAGCAGGGGCAACTGGACGCCCTGCTGGCGGAGCACCGCGCCCAGGGCGGCGCACCCCGCAACGAGGGCACCCCCCGTGACGGGCAGCGGGCCCGGCGAGCCCCTGCTGAGGGCCGTGGGGAGCGTCGCTCCAGCCGTCCGGATCCCTTCGCACGGCCCAGCCGCCCCCAGGCCCCAGCCCCCGAGCCGGAGGCTGCCGAGGCTCCAGATCAGGCCCTTGAGGTGGTGATCTCCGAGCCGGAGGAGGTCACAAGCGGGCCTGAGGTCGTCAGCCAGGACAGCCCGGATCCGGTAGCCGCCCCTTCCGCAGACACGGCTGAGACGCAGCCGTGAGCGGCAGGCCCAGGGTCCTCTCCGGTGTTCAACCCACCGGCTCTTTGCACCTGGGCAACTGGCTCGGGGCCATTCGCAACTGGGTCAGCCTTCAAGACGATCACGACACGTTCTTCTGTGTGGTCGATCTGCATGCCATCACGGTTCCCCATGATCCGGCGCTGCTGGCTGAGAACACCCTCCGCACCGCCGCGCTTTACCTGGCCAGCGGCATTGATCCTGAGCGTTCCAGCGTCTTTGTTCAGAGCCAGGTCACGGCCCACAGCGAGCTCACCTGGCTTCTGAACTGCGTCACGCCGCTGAACTGGCTGGAGCGGATGATCCAGTTCAAGGAAAAGGCCCGCAAGCAGGGCGAGAACGTCTCAGTGGGTCTGCTGGATTACCCCGTGCTGATGGCGGCAGACATCCTCCTTTATGACGCCGATCTGGTGCCAGTGGGCGAAGACCAGAAGCAGCATCTGGAGCTGGCTCGCGACATCGCCCAGCAGCGGATCAACGCTCGCTTTGCGCCGGAAGACGAGCCGCTGCTGAAAGTGCCCGAGCCGCTGATCCTCACCGAGGGCGCCCGGGTGATGAGCCTGGTCGATGGCCGCAGCAAGATGAGCAAGAGCGACCCCAACGAAGGCTCCCGCGTCAACCTGCTCGATCCCCCCGAGCTGATCACCCGCAAGATCAAGCGGGCCAAGACCGATCCGGTGATGGGGCTGGAGTTCGGCAACCCCGAGCGACCCGAGGCCGACAATCTTTTGGGGCTCTATGCCCTGCTCAGTGGGGTGGGCCGGGAGGCTGCTGCCCGTGAGTGCGCCTCGATGGGCTGGGGTCAGTTCAAGCCGCTGTTGGCGGAGGCGGCCGTGGAAGCTCTTCGCCCCCTGCAGGAGCGCTATGAGGCCATCCGGGCCGAGGCGGGCTACCTCGATCAGGTGCTGCGCCGTGGCCGCGAGCGGGCCAGCGTCGTGGCCGAGGCCTCCCTGGAGAGGGTACGTGCGGCCATGGGATTTCTGCCGGCACGCTGATCGCTGGCTGCAGATTGATCAGCGGACCTGATCAGCCAGCCCTGGTGAGAAGGCTTGCCGATCCAGCGATCTGTGATAGTTCCAGCGCTTGGAGCCCCTGTGCTGGTGGCCGATCCGGGCCCGGTGGAGGTTGCGGGCTGCCCGGAACGCACGGCAGGGCACCTTCTGTCCAGCCCATCAGGCGGTCGACGCCGGAAGGATGTGACAACCAGCACAGTTTCACGATCTTTAAGAATTTGATTCGGCATGGTTGCCAAGGGAGCATCCCGTGGGCCCATCGAGGCTGTCGGCACCACCGTCCTGCTGCTGGCCCTGCCGGCACTGATCTCCAGCCGCTATGGCGCTGCGCTGGCTGCGGTTCCACTTCCACCCGCGCCTCCCGTTCCGCCTTCGCCAGCGCTGGCGGCGCCTGCCATTGCCGTGGCCCGGCCCACCCCTAGTGCTGTCCGCTATCCCCTCACGCGCCAACGGCGGGCCCTGCTGGCCACGATCCGCTTTGCCGAGGGCACCTGGGCCGAGGGTTCCCCCGACGGCTACCGCACCCTTTACGGCGGAGCGCTGGTCTCCTCCCTGGAGCGTCATCCAGACATCGTGGTGGTCAAGCGCTATGCCAGTGCCGCCGCCGGGGCGTACCAGATGCTGCCAGCCACCTGGAAGGCGGCCAGCCGCCGCCTGGGTCTGAGCGGTTTCGGGCCTGCCAACCAGGATCAGGCCGCCCTCTACCTGGCCGATCAGCGTGGTGCCCTCGCGTCGGTCGACCGGGGCCAGCTCTCCGATGAGGCCATGGCCCGCCTGGCTGGGGAGTGGGCGTCCTTCCCGCTGCACCATGGCGGCAGCGCCTACGGCCAGCCGGTCAAGAGAGCCGGGGAGCTGCGCCGCTTCTTCGACGCGCAGCTCCGCGGTCAGGTCCAGCCAACGGCCGCGAGCCGGCTGGGCTGATCAGGGCTCCCTGTAGACCACCCGGCCCCGCTCATCGTTGCCCACGTCCAGCAGATCGTCGTGCATCAGGCGCTGGATTTCCTCGCGCACCCGCTCCCGCGGGATGTCCCGGGGAAGCTGGCACTCCAGCAGGGCGTCGTTGTAAGTGAAGCCGGCGGCGCCGGCGCGCCGGGCCAGGGCCAGCAACTGACGGTCCAGGGGCGGCAGGGCGTCCGTAGGGTCGCCGGCCTCGAGAGCCTCCAGCGCTTCCTGGAGCAGAAGCGGCTGGTTGGCCTGATCCACCAGCTCCGGAATCAGGAACAGATCCACCAGCTGGCCGATGAAACAGAGGCCGAAGGTGAGCAGCCAGAGGGTGCCGCTCAGCGGCTTGCGGGCATAGAAGCGCTGCAGTCCGCAGACCCCGAAGAGTCCCAGGGCCCAGAGCAGATAGCCGGGCGCCACCTGGCGCCGCTGCTGCCGGATTCCAGGGGCTGCCGGACGTTTCAAGGCTTGGGCGCCGGGGGCAGTTCCGGCAGCACCACCCCGGCCTGGCGCAGCTCCGCCGAAAGGTTCCAGACGCTCAGCACCAGGCGGTGCCAGGGGGCCATGGCCTGCATGTCGAGGGCCATGCTCACCGGGGCGGCTGAGCGCAGGGTTCTGGCGGCAATCAGTTCCTTGCGGGCGGTATCCAGGCGCTCGGATAGGGCCTCCTGATCTTCGGTGGCCAGCACGCTTTCCGGGCAGTGCTGGAGCAGCAGCAGCCCCCGATCGAACCAGAAGTCGAAATCCAGCAGCAGCGAACCCAGGAGCTGATCGAGCAGCTCGCCCGCAGCCCCCGGCCTGGGGGTCGAATCCGGTGTGGAGGGAAGATCACTCACGAGGCAACCTTAGGAATCCATCGGCCGGCAGGGCCGAATCCGATGCGTAGGATCGACCCTGGCCTCGCCTGATTCCGTGTCCCCATCCCCGTCGACGCTCCCGGCCTCTGGTCCTGGCCCGAGCCCGGAGCCGGCGGTGACCCAGGGCGGCGAGGCCACCCGGATGCGCCTGCCCCGCACCAGCGAGAGTCCGGAGTTGCTGCGGATCCGCCATTCCATGAGCCATGTGCTGGCCATGGCGGTCCAGAAGCTCTTCCCCAGCTCCCAGGTCACGATCGGTCCCTGGACCGAGAATGGCTTCTACTACGACTTCGACAATCCCGAACCCTTCACCGAGGCCGATCTCAAGGCCATCAAGAAGGAGATGGGCAAGATCATCGCCCGCAAGTTGCCGCTGCAGCGCCTCGAGGTGAGCCGCGAGCAGGCCGAGGCGCGCATCAAGGCCCAGAACGAGCCCTACAAACTCGAGATCCTGGCGGGGATCCAGGAGCCCATCACCCTCTACACCCTTGGCGACGAGTGGTGGGACCTCTGCGCCGGGCCCCACGTGGCCAACACCAGCGAACTCAATCCCAAGGCCTTCGAGCTCGAGAGCGTGGCCGGTGCCTACTGGCGCGGGGATGAGACCAGGGCCCAGTTGCAGCGCATCTACGGCACTGCCTGGCAGACCCCGGAGCAGCTGGCCGAGTACAAACACCGCAAGCAGGAGGCCCTGCGCCGCGATCACCGCCGCCTCGGCACCGACCTGCAGCTCTTCTCGATCGAGGATGAAGCCGGCGCCGGTCTGGTGTTCTGGCACCCCCGCGGTGCCCGCATGCGCCTGCTGATTGAGGATTTCTGGCGGCAGGCCCACTTCGCGGCGGGCTACGACCTGCTCTACACCCCCCACGTGGCGGACCTGAGCCTCTGGAAAACCTCAGGCCACCTCGACTTCTACAGCGAGAGCATGTTCGGGCCCATGCAGGTGGATGAGCGCCAGTATCAGCTCAAGCCGATGAACTGCCCGTTCCACGTGCTCACCTATGCCAGCACCCTGCGCTCCTACCGCGAGCTGCCGATCCGCTGGGCCGAGCTGGGCACGGTCTATCGCTACGAGCGTCCCGGCGTGATGCATGGGCTGATGCGCGTGCGCGGCTTCACCCAGGACGACGCCCACATCTTCTGCCTGCCGGAGCAGATCGGTGATGAGATCCTCGGGGTTCTGAACCTCACCGAAACGATTCTCTCCAGCTTCGACTTTCACACCTATGAGGTGAATCTCTCCACCCGTCCGGAGAAGTCGATTGGCGATGATGCTGTCTGGGATCTGGCCACCACCGGCCTGATCGAGGCTCTTGATCGTAAGGGCTGGCCCTACAAAATCGATGAGGGTGGTGGAGCCTTCTATGGCCCCAAAATCGATATCAAGATCGAGGATGCCATCGGCAGGATGTGGCAATGCTCCACGATTCAGCTTGATTTCAACCTGCCCGAGCGTTTCGATCTGCACTACGTGGCCGCCGATGGCAGCCGCCAGCGGCCGATCATGATTCACCGGGCCATCTTCGGCTCGCTGGAGAGGTTCTTCGGGATCATGGTCGAGAACTACGCCGGCGATTTTCCCTTCTGGCTGGCCCCCGAGCAGGTGCGTCTGCTGCCCGTCACCGATGAGGTCATTCCCTATGCCGAGGAGGTGCTGGGCCAGCTCCGCTCAGCGGGCGTGCGTGCCGCCATCGATCGCAGCGGGGATCGCCTCGGCAAACTGATTCGCCACGGGGAGCAGCAGAAGATTCCGGTCCTGGCGGTGATCGGCGCCAAGGAGGCCGAGCAGGGCAGTGTCAGCCTCCGCTCCCGCCGCGACGGTGACCTCGGCAGCGTGGAGGCCGCTGCCCTCGTGGCAGCCGCCAGGTCTGCCAGCGAGACCCGAGCCGCAGGGCTGGGCCTGGAGCCGGCGACGACCTACGGATGACCATTCTGCTGGCCGGCGACATCGGTGGCACCAAGACCCTGCTGGCCACCTACCGGCTCGAGGCGGACGGGTTGGTGCAGCTTCGCTGTGAGCGCTTCGCTTCAGCCGCCTGGGACGACTTCTCCGCCCTGGTACGCCAGTTCCTCGCCGGGGGCAAAGCCGGATCTGAGGCGCCCAGCCATGGCTGTCTGGCGATTGCCGGGCCGGTGCAGGACGGGCGTGTACGGCTGACCAACCTGCCCTGGGAGCTCGACGAGCTGGAGCTGGCTTCCTCCTGCGGGCTCGAGCGCCTGGAGTTGGTCAACGACTTCGCCGTGCTGATCTACGGGTTGCCGCACCTGGGGCAGTCCCAGCAGGCGCTCGTGCGGGAGGGACTGCCTCAGCCTGGCCCCTTGGCGATCCTCGGGGCTGGCACCGGTCTTGGTGTGGCCATCGGGGTGCCGGGCCCCCAGGGCCTGATCGCCCTGGCCAGTGAGGCCGCCCACGGCGAATTCGCGCCGCGCCTGGAGCGGGAGTGGCGGCTGAAGCAGTGGCTGCAGCAGGATCTGTCCCTGGAGCGGGTCTCGATCGAGCGGATCGTCAGCGGCACCGGCCTTGGCCATGTCTTTCGCTGGTTCCTTCACGACGCCGGGGCCGGCGCGCCCCATGGCCTGGCGGAGGCGGCGGAAGCCTGGGCCCTGGCCGAGCTCAGCGGCGCGGCGGAACGCCCCGATCTGCCGGCCCTGGTGGCCGCTGCCGCCGCCGCCGCTGATCCCACGGCCTCAGCCGCCCTCGATCTCTGGCTGGGTGCCTACGGCTCCGTGGCGGGGGATCTGGCCCTGCAGAGCCTTTGCCGCGGTGGGCTCTGGCTGGGGGGTGGCACCGCCGCCAAGCTGCTGCCCCAGTTGCGTTCCCAGGCCTTTCTGGCCCCCTTTGCCGCCAAGGGCCGGCTGACGCCGGTGCTGGAGCAGATCCCCCTGCGGGCCCTGATCGACCCGGAGGCCGGTCTGTTCAGCGCCGCCTGCCGGGCGCGGATGCTGCTGGGCTGAGGCTGCTCGGCCGAGGGCTGAGCGGGCGGATGGGACACTGGCCCCAGCAGAACGGTTGTGATGGTGAGGCCCCGCATCGGGCAGGGTGTGCAGGTGGATGTGCCGGCGACCACCGCCAACCTGGGTCCAGGGTTCGATTGTCTGGGGGCGGCCCTCGAGTTGAACAACCGCTTCGAGCTGCGCTGCATCGAGGGGGATGGTGAACGCTTCGACCTGCTGATCGAGGGCAGCGAGGGGGCACACCTGCGCGGTGGGCCCGACAACCTGGTGTACCGCTCCGCCCAGCGAGTGTGGAAGGAGGCGGGCCAGCAGCCGGTGGCTCTCGAGGCCCGCGTGCGGCTGGCGGTGCCACCGGCCCGGGGGCTGGGCAGCAGTGCCACGGCGATCGTGGCCGGGCTGATCGGCGCCAACGCTCTGGTGGGGGAACCCCTGAGCAAGGAGAAACTGCTGGAGCTGGCCATCGACATCGAGGGCCATCCCGACAACGTCGTTCCTTCGTTACTCGGTGGCCTCTGCATGACCGCCCGAGCGGCCTCCCACCGCTGGCGGGTGGTGCGCTGCGAATGGCAGGAGAGTGTCAAGGCGGTGGTGGTGATCCCGGCCATCCGGCTCTCCACCAGCGAGGCGAGACGGGCGATGCCCAAGGTGATCCCGATTTCCGACGCTGTGGTCAACCTGGGCTCACTCACCCTGCTGCTGCAGGGTCTGCGCACCGGTAACGGCGATCTGATCGCCGACGGCATGCATGACCGGCTGCATGAGCCCTATCGCTGGGGGTTGATCCAGGGGGGACGACAGGTGCGCCAGGCGGCCCTCGACGCCGGTGCCTGGGGCTGTGTGATCAGTGGTGCCGGGCCGAGCCTGCTGGCCCTGGCCAGCGCCGACCATGCCGTGGCCGTGAGCCGGGCGATGGTGTCGGCCTGGGAGCGGGAGGGGGTCGCTTCCCGCGCCGAAGTGCTGCGGGTGCAGCTGAGCGGCAGCCGCTGGCACGACCTCCCCGACCGCCCTTGAGCAGCCGCTCCTGAGTACAACGACCTAACTGATACATTCAGAGCCCGAAAGCCGTTTCATCCGGCTACAACCGATTCTTCTGCAGTCTCGAATGGACGCCACACTGCCCCTCACGGTTGCGTCCAGCCTGCCTGCGTCCTTTCCCTGGCTCAGTCTGATCGCCCTGTTGCCGGCGGCCGGTGCCTTGCTGATGCCGTTGCTCCCGGGCGACGGCACCGATCCCCGTGCCCCCCGCACCATTGCCCTGGTGGTGCTGCTGGCCGACCTGCTTCTGATGATGTGGGTGTTCAGCCAGCGTTTCGACGGTGGACTGAGTGGCCTGCAGCTGGTGGAGCGGCTGCCCTGGGTCCCCCTGCTCGGTCTGGAGTGGTCGCTCGGAGCTGATGGCCTCTCGGCCCCCCTGGTGGTGCTCAGCGGACTGGTCACCCTGCTGGCGGTGGCGGCCAGCTGGAACATCAACCGCAAGACCCAGCTCTATTTCGGCCTGCTGCTACTTCAGGCCTCCGCTCAGTCATTGGTTTTTCTCTCCCAGGACTTTTTGCTCTTCTTCCTGGCCTGGGAACTGGAGCTGGTTCCGGTCTACCTGCTGATCGCCATCTGGGGAGGAACCCAGCGCCAGTACGCCGCCACCAAATTCATTCTCTACACCGCCACCGCCTCACTGCTGATTCTGATCAGCGGTCTGGCCCTGGCCCTCGGCGGTGATGGTTTCACCCTCAACCTGCAGGAACTCAGCCAGCGCTCCTATGGCGGCAGTTTCGGTCTGCTCTGCTATCTGGGATTCCTGGTGGGCTTCGGGGTGAAATTGCCGATGTTCCCCCTGCATACCTGGCTGCCCGATGCCCATGGTGAAGCCAATGCTCCGGTGTCGATGTTGCTGGCGGGGGTGCTGCTGAAGATGGGCGGCTATGCCCTGCTGCGTTTCAACGTGCAGATGCTCCCCGACGCCCATGTGCAGCTGGCACCGGCCCTGGTGGTTCTGGGCATCGTGAATATCATCTACGGGGCCCTGAACGCCTTCGCCCAGGACAACGTCAAGCGGCGGATCGCCTGCAGCTCGGTGAGCCACATGGGCTTTGTCTTGCTGGGAATCGGTGCCATCGACAGCCTCGGCATGAGCGGGGCGATGTTGCAGATGATCAGCCACGGTTTGATCGCCGCCTCGATGTTCTTCGTGACGGGAGTGTTCTACGAGCGCACCAAGACCCTCTCGATCCCAAACATGGGCGGCCTGGCCAAGGTGCTGCCGATCACCTTCGCCTTCTTCCTGGCCAGTTCGCTCGCCTCCCTGGCCCTTCCCGGCATGAGCGGTTTCATCAGCGAGATCACTGTGTTCCTGGGGATCACCGCCAACGATGGCTTCACCGTGCCCTTCCGGGTGGTCACCATCGTGCTGGCCGCCATCGGCCTTGTGCTCACTCCCGTGTACCTGCTCTCTCTCTGCCGCCGCGTCTTCTTCGGCCCCAGGATTCCGGCCCTAGCGGTGGTCGGCGACATGAAACCCAGGGAGCTGGTGATCGGTCTCTGTCTGCTGGTGCCGACCCTGGCGATCGGCTTCTGGCCCCGCCTGGCGATCGACTTCTACGGGGCCACCACCACGGCCCTGGCCGAAGGGCTGAGCAGCCCCAGCGTGCTGGCGATCGGGCGGCTTTCCGCTCTCGGCTGAACCCCCAGGGCGGCGCTGATCCGCTGGAATGGGCCCACTGACGCGGTTCACCGCCATGAGCGCCTCCCTGCTTGCGCCCCCTCTGCTTCGCGGTGAGGGTCTCCCCGACTTTTCCGCCATCACCCCCGAGCAGGTGCGCCAGCAGCTTCCCGCCCTGCTCGACGAGCTCAACGCCGGCCTGAGCGCTGTGGAGCAACGACTGGACCTGGCCCTGGACTGCTCAGAACCCCTGAGCTGGTCTGAGGTGATGGATCCCCTGCAGCGGCTGGGCGAGCGCCTGCGCTGGAGCTGGGGAGTGGTCAGCCATCTCAATGGCGTCTGCAACAGCCCAGAGCTGCGAGAAGCACATCAGAGCCAGCAGGCGGCTGTGGTGGCCTTCGGCAACCGCGCCGGTCAGAGCCGCACGGTGTACCAGGCCCTGGAGCGGCTTCAGGAGCAGCACAGGGCTGGCCAACTGCCCCTCGATGCCACCCAGGAGCGCATCCTCGTGGCCGAGCTGCTGGAGATGCAGCTGCGTGGCGTGGCGCTGGAGGGGGAGGCCCAGGCTGAGTTCAATGCCGCCAGTGAGGAGCTTGCCGGGCTCGCCACCCGCTTCGGCAACCACGTGCTCGATGCCACCAACGGCTGGACGCTGGCCCTCAACACCCCGGACGAGGTGGAGGGTCTGCCTGAAAGCCTGCGCCAGCTGCTGGCCCAGGCGGCTCGGGATGCCGGGCTGAGCGGCGACGATGGCCGTGAGGCCTGTGCCGAGGACGGTCCCTGGCTGCTGGGGCTGGACATCCCCCGGGCCATGCCCTTCCTGAAGTACAGCCGCCGCCGCGACCTGCGCGAGCAGCTCTACAAGGCCCAGGTGAGCCGCGCCTCCTCCGGTGATCTCGACAACCGGCCCCTGATCGAGAGAATCCTCACCCTCAAGCGCGAGCAGGCCGTGCGACTGGGTTACGCCAACTGGGCCGAGGTGAGTCTGGCCTCGAAAATGGCCGACTCCGTGGAGGCGGTGGAACGGCTTCTGGAGGATCTGCGGGCCGCGTCTTTCCCGGCCGCGGAGCGGGAGCTGCAGGCCCTTGCAGCCTGCGCCGGGCGCCAGGGTGCCCCTGAGGCCGGCGATCTCCAACCCTGGGACGTGAGCTTCTGGGCCGAGGTGCTGCGGCGCGAGAGCTTCGATCTCCATGGGGAGGCGCTGCGTCCCTGGTTCCCCCTGCCGCGGGTGCTCGATGGCCTCTTCGATCTCTGCGGCCGCCTGTTCGGCATCCGCATCGAAGCCGCCGACGGCGAGGCACCGGTGTGGCATGCCGATGTGCGCTTCTTCCGGGTCTTCGACACCGGCAGCGGTCAGGCCCTCGCCAGCTTCTATCTCGATCCCTACTCCCGCCCCGGCAGCAAGCGCGGCGGAGCCTGGATGGACACCTGCCTGGATCGCCACACCGACGCCGCCGGGCGCCCGGTGCTGCCGGTGGCCTACCTGATCTGCAACCAGAGCCCGCCGGTGGGCGACATCCCCAGCCTGATGACCTTCGAGGAGGTGGAGACCCTCTTCCACGAATTCGGACACGGGCTACAGCACATGCTCACCACCGTGGAGCGGCCCCAGGCGGCCGGAATCAACCACGTGGAGTGGGACGCGGTGGAGTTGCCCAGCCAGTTCATGGAGAACTGGTGCTACGACCGGGCCACGCTGCTGGGCATGGCCCGGCACTGGCAGACCGGTGAGCCCCTGCCCGAGGCGGAGTTCGCCAAATTGCTGGCTGCGCGCACCTTCATGGGTGGCAGTGCCACCCTGCGCCAGGTGCATTTCGCCTTGGTGGACCTGCGCCTGCACAGCTCCTGGACTCCCGCCTCGGGCCTGAGCCCAGAGGATCTGCGCCGCCAGATCGCCGCCACCACCACAGTGCTGCCCCCGATTCCGGAGGATGCCTTCCTCTGCGCCTTCAGCCACATCTTCGCGGGGGGCTACTCCGCTGGCTACTACTCCTACAAGTGGGCCGAGGTGCTCAGCGCCGATGCCTTCAGCGCCTTCGAGGAGGTGGGTCTCGAGGATGAGACGGCCGTGCAGAGTACTGGCCGCCGCTTCCGTGACACGGTCCTCAGCCTCGGCGGCAGCCGCAGCCCCGCCGAGGTGTTCGAAGCCTTCCGTGGCCGGGCGCCCTCGCCGGAGGCCCTGATCCGTCATTCCGGCCTGGTGGCGGCCTGATGGTGGGCTGATGCGAGCCCCTGGAGGTTGTTAAGGGCGCAGCAACTCCCGACGCAGCACCTCCAGCGACGCCGGCGCGCTGAGCACGTTCTGGTGCAGCCATACGGGCAGGGGCCTGGCCGGGCCGAAGGGCAGCACCGCCTTCCAGCCCGGCACCACCACCTGATCGGTGGGGGTGTAGAAGCTCAGGCACTCCACCCCTGCAAGGGCATGGGGCTCCTCGTTGAGCCGGCGCAGCAGCGGACTGCCCGGTTTCATGTCGGCGATCCCCCCCAGCAGGAATGCCGGCCAGGGCTGGGCTGTGATCGTGCCCTGCTGAGGGCTGGCCACGCTGATGAACCGGCGGGTGCGCTCCTCCCCCCCCAGCAACTGCAGCCAGCAGCGGCCGATCACCCCGCCCATCGAGAACCCGAGCAGATCGATCGGTTCCTCCGCTCCGAACCGGCGCTCGATGGCCTGTCCCAGCCGCTCGGCCAGGTCCAGCAGGGGCGTGGCGCCGAGGCGGTGGCTCAGGTGGGGAACCAGCAACGGATCGCGCGCTCCCGCCAGGAGCTGTTCCAGGCGCCGGAACAGGCGGGGCGAGTCCCAGAGCCCATGCACCAGCACCAGGGGGGGGGCAGCCATCGCTTCAGCTGGAGGGGGGCCCATGGCGCCAGCGCTCCACCTGCACCAGACCGCTGAAGCCCGGCACCGGGGCCGCGCATTTGCTCAGGATCAGGCGTTGGCTGACGGGTCCGTAGAGCTGCTCGATGCACTCCATCATCCGCTCGGCGTAATGCTCCAGGGTGAGACAGTGGATTGTGCGTGCCTGCTCCTGCAGTGCCCGGATCGCCAGGCTGTAATCGAGGCTGTGCTCGAGATCATCACTGCGGCCGGCGGGGCCCAGATCGTGCCAGAGGCTGAGGGAGAGCTCGAACCACTGGCCCAGCTCCCGCTCCCGCTCCAGCACGCCCACGTGGGCCCAGAGCCGCAGGGCGTGCAGATGGATCGCCTCACGGCCGAGCAGAGAGAGGGGCACTGGGCTGGCCGGATCCGCCATGGGCGTGTCAGAGCGGCAGGGAGCGGTGGCTGAAGCGGCGTAGGCCGCTGGCGTAGTCGGCGGCGATGTGACCTTCGCCGCGCAGGCGGTAGCGGTAGGTGACCAGCCCCTCCAGCCCCACCGGCCCGCGCGGGGGAAGGGTCTGGGTGCTGATGCCCACCTCGGCACCGAAGCCGTAGCGGAAGCCATCGGCGAAACGGGTGGAGCAGTTGAGGTACACCCCGGCGCTGTCGACGGCCGAGAGGAAACGCCCGGCCGTCTCGGGATCGGTGGTGCAGATGGCGTCCGTGTGGCGGGAGCCGTGACGGGCGATGTGCTCCAGGGCCTCCTCCAGGCTCTCCACCACCTTCACAGCCAGGATCCGGTCGGAGAATTCCCGGCCCCAGTCGTCGTCGCTGGCGGCACGGGCCACCCCGAGGGCGCAGGCGCGGGGACAGCCCCGCAGTTCCACGGCTTCGGCCTGGAAGGCGCTGATGACAGCCGGCAGGAATTGGCTGGCCACCTCCTGGTGCACCAGGAGGGTCTCGATCGCATTGCAGGCGGCTGGATACTGGGTCTTGCTGTCGATGGCGATGCGCAGGGCCTGCTCCTGATTCACCGAGCGGTCCACAAACAGATGGCAGACCCCGTCGGCGTGGCCGAGCACGGGGATGCGGGTGTTGTCCTGGATGAAGCGCACCAGCTCGTTCGAGCCCCTGGGGATGATCAGATCCACCAGGCCGTCGAGCCGCAGCATGCCCAGGCTCTCCTGGCGAGTGGTGAGCAGGGCGAGGGCCTGCCGATCAACCTCGCTCTCCGCCAGGCCCTCCTGCAGGGCCGCGAAGATCGCTGTGCAGCTGCGGCTGGCCTCGCGCCCCCCCTTGAGCAGGGCGCCGTTGCCGGAGCGGATCGCCAGCGACGCGATCTGGATCAGGGCGTCCGGGCGCGCCTCGAAGATCACCCCCACCACCCCCAGGGGGACCGTGACCCGCTCCAGCACCAGGCCCGCATCGAGTTCGGTGTGCAGCTGGCGGCGTCCGACCGGATCCGGCAGCTCCGCCAGCTGCCGCACGCCCTCGATCGCTCCTGCGAGCTTGGCGCCGTCGAGCTTCAGCCGGGCCACCAGGGCCGGCGCCAACTGATCCGCCGCCGCCGCCTCCAGATCGGCTGTGTTGGCGGCCACGATCGCCTCGGCCGAGCGCTCCAGGGACTGGGCCATCGCCAGCAGGGCCTGCTGCCGCTGGCCATCGCTGCATTGCCCCAGGGCCATGGCAGCTCGGCGCACGGCGGCGGCGCGGCTGAGCAGCTCGGGGCTGGGATCGGGGACGGCGGATGGGTTGGAAGCCATCGATCCATCATTCCAGCCGCAGCGGCAGCGTCTCAGGCCGGCAGGGCCTCGAGAGCCAGCCGCACCGCCCCCAGCCGTCCGGCGCCGTTACCCAGAGCGCAGCGGCGAATCTCCAGGCCCTGGCGGCTCACGGGCAGCACCCGCTCCTCCACCTCGCGCCACACCGCCGGCAGAAAGTGATCACTGGCGGCGCTGAGGCCACCGCCGATCAGCACCAGCTCAGGGGTGAGCACGTAGAGCAGTGAACTCAGGCCGATCCCCAGCCAACGGCCGTAACGGGTCCACACGGCCAGGGCCTCGGAGTCGCCGGCGTCGGCGCGGCGGTCAAGCTCGGCGGGATCCAGGGGGCTGAGGCGGCCCAGGCCGGTGATGCTGCAGTACTGCTCGAGCGAGCCCCGGTTGCCGCTGTGGCAGGGGGGACCATCGGGATCCACGCCGATCAGGCCGGGCTCGATCGCTGCCCCATCGCGGCCCGTGAACAGCTGGCCCCCCAGCAGCGCGGCTCCACCGACACCCGTGCCCAGGGTGAGCAGCAGCACGTCGGACCGGCCGCGGGCCGCCCCCAGCCAGGCCTCCCCCAGCAGGGCGCAGTTGGCGTCGTTGGCCAGGATCACCCGCCGGCCCAGCTGGGGCTCCAGCCAGTCGGCCAGGGGTACATCGTGCCAGCCGGGCAGGTTGATCGACACCCTCGCCACCCGGCCGCTGCGGTCCATCGGTCCTGGCAGGCCGATCCCCACCCGGCCGGCCTGGCGCCCGGGATCCACCGCCGTGATCGCCTCCACCAGCGCTGTGCACACCGCCCCGGGCAGAGCCGGCCGGGGGGTGGGGCACTCCAGTTCGGCCAGGCAGGCGCCGCTGGCGTCGAAGCGCCCGAGCTTGATGGCGGTGCCTCCCAGATCCACGCCGATCAGTTCCTTCGTCAAGCGAGCCCCTTCAGAAGCGGAAGAACAACTGCAGCTGGCCCTGCCAGCGCCCTTCGGTGTCGAAGGACCCCTGCAGGCCCACGGTGTCATTGGCCTGGTAGCGCAGAGTGAGCTGGGGGGGGATGTCGGTGCGGTTCGGTGCAGCCAGCACCGAGAAGTTGAAGCGTTCGGTGATGTCGAGGCCCAGCTCCGAACCCAGCACCAGCTGGGCCGGCGCGCGGCGCGACTCCTGCCGGGAGCCCGAGGCGTTGTTGCCCACCTCCTGGGTGGAGGGGGAGAAGAAGGTGGGAAAGATCGAGAAACTCAGACGCTGGCCGAAGGCGTTGCTCAGGGTTCCCACCAGAGGGGAGAGCAGCGACTGACCGAAGACCGTGGCCAGGGCCGCCGTGGCGTTGCCGCCGCTCAGACCGGCCAGGGAATTGCCGCCGATCAGAGCCACCAGCCGCTCCTCAGGCAGGGGAGGAGAACTGCGAATGGTGAGCGATTCGGCGATGCGGTCGGCCGGGCCGCTCACGGTCACCACCACTTTCACCAGGTTGAGCTGATCCAGCGGGGTGTAATCGCCCTGCAGGTCGAAGTCGTTGATCGCCCCCCGGCCCCGGCCCACCTTGAGCGTGTCCGAAACCCGGGTGCGCAGGGCGATGTCCACATAGGGGATCAGACCGAGGCTCGGGGTGAACACCGCCACGTTGGGGGCGTCAGGATCGAGGGTGAAATTGGTGGTGAACAGGCTCAGACGACCACCGCGCAGCCGCACCACCCCGCTGGCGCTGAGGCTGGGGTCGATGCGGCCGTTGAGGGTGAGGGTGCCGCCCGTCTTGAAGCTGGCCACGGGCGGCACCACCACTTCCAGATCGGGGCCAAGGTTGAGTCGGAGGTTGTTCAGGCGCAGCAGAGCCACCCGCGGGATCGAATCGCGCAGAGACAGAGCCGTGTCGCTCTCCACCTCCGGCCCCAGCAGCACCAGCGGCTTCTCGAAGTTCCACGACTCCTCCACCAGCCGCCGGGCTGGCTTGGGCTTGAGGACTCCGTTCTCATCCTCCTGGGCCAGGGTGCCCGGCTGGCCATTGATAGTGCCCTTGCTCAGGCTCAGCTCCCCGCTGAGCAGGGGCCGCAACAGGCTGCCGCGCAGTGACAGGGTGCCATCGGTGAGGGCGTTGAGGCGGGGCGCGCTGATTCGGGCGGTCTTGACGGTGAGGTTGAGGGGTTGGCGCTGGGGAATGTCGCGGAACAGGCCGAGGCCGCCGCTGCCATCGAGTTCCCCCGTGCTGCCCATGCGCGCCTTGAACTCCTGAACCAGCAGTTCCTCGAAATCGAAGAGCACCGTGGCCTGGAGGTCCTTGATTTCCTGACCAGCCACCACCACTTCGCCGTCGCGGAAGCGCAGGAAGCCATTGGCCAGGGGCTTGAGCAGGCTGCCCCGCATCAGCAGCTCCAGATCGGCGCTGCCCTTGCGCCATTGCAGCCCCTTGCCCACCAGGGTGCTGATGAAGCGCAGGCCGTCGCCACGGCTGGAGAGCCTCAGCTTCATTCCCTCCTGGCCGGGATCGAGGGGGACGCTGCCGCTGAGGTCGACCCGGCTGTCGGCCCCCTCGCTGCTGAGGGAGGCCGACAGCGCCAGGGCATCCCCCTCCAGGCTCACCGTGGTGTCTTCGAGGCGCAGCGGGATCCCGTTCAGGCTGGCGTCGCTCAGGCTCAGGCTGGTGCGAAAGGCGCGCTCACGGCCGGCCGATCCCAGCTGATAGGAGCCCTCCAGATTCAGCCCCCCCCGCAGGCTGTTGGGCAGCGGCGTGGCCAAGGCCAGCAGGGCCAGGGGAAGGTTCTCGAGGCTGAAGCGCCCCTGCCCGCCGCGGATCGGCCCTTCCAGGCGCACCTGGAACGGCTCCAGCCGCAGGGCCTCGTCGCGGTCGTCGGCCCTCAACCAGACGTGGCCCTTGGCGCCCACATCCAGGTTGAGGCGCTCCAGATCGGGCCCGGCCAGGCTGATGTCGAGATCCACCAGACCGCGCAGGTCCGCGAGCTGCACCCGCGATCCTGCAGTCGTTGGGGCCCGGAATTCCGCCAGCCGTGCCTGCGCTGCGCGCAGGGCCCTGAGCTGGCCGTCGATCGTCCCGCCCAGGGTGTCGATCACAAGGGTTCCCAGGTCGCTGGCCCGTCCCTTCGGCAAGGGAGTGTCCCCCCGCCAGATCGCCAGGGCCTGGGCCAGCTCCTGGAACAGCTGCAGCGGCAGTCCACGCCCTTCGATGCGGCTGCGCAGGCGCCCTTTGCGCACGCCATCGCCGGTGAGGGCCACGGTTCCGCCGGCCAGGGGCGTGAACTCCCCTTTGAAGCGGAACTGGCCTGCCGCGTAGCGACCCGAGGCGGTGAGCCGCTGGCCGCGGACCCCCAGCAGCAGGGGACGCTCCAGGGCCACGCTGCCCTCCATCGCCAGGGGCTGCAGATCGAGAATTCCCTTGCCACTGAGCAGGCCGTCAAGGGCCCTGGGCCTGGAGGCACCACCAACGGCGAGCCGCAGGCCAGCGAGGGGGAAGCGGCTCGCCTGCCAGCGGTAGCGGCGCGCATCGCCCTTGAGGCTCAGCACCCCTTGCTGGCGCCGCAGCTCCACCTCGGTGGGCAACCACGACCGGTTGAGGCGGGCCCTGAGGCTCCCCTGCTGGGCTTGTGCCAAAGCCGTCAGGGCCAGGTTGCCCCCGCCGCCCGGGCGGGCGGTGAGCCGGCCTTCCCAGGTTTCCAGCAGTTGCAGGGGGCCGCCACCGGGCTGACGCACCGACAGCCAGAGGTCAGGGCGCAGGCTGCGCAGCGGACCGCGGAGGGTTCCGCGGGCACTGAGATGCCCCTGAAGCTGGCTGCCCACCAGGGGGCCGATCCGCGCCAGGGCATAGGGCCTGAGGTTCAGGTTCAGACCCAGATCCCCCACCACCACACCTCGCCGGCGCTGCCAGCGCAGGGGCAGGCTGCCATCGGCGCTGAGCTCTGGGCTCTCGAAGCGGCGCAAGCGCAGGCGATCCTCGAACCAGACCAGATCAGCGCTGGCTGCCCCCAGCAGTTGGGTGTCCTCCAGCTGGATGCCGGAGGGCGCGCTGAGCCGAGCCTGCAGGCGTCCGAGGGGTCCGGCCCGGTTGCCGCTGGGGCCGGCGCTGGCCTGCAGGGTGAGCAGGGTGCGGCCCTGCCTTTGGACATTGGCGCTGAGAGTCGGCTTCTGCACGGTTCCAGCCAGCAGCAGGCCACCCTCCAGCCAGTCGTCACGCCCTAGCAGGGCTTGCGCTGCGTCACCGGCTGGTTTCCAGAGCGATGGATGCAGCCGCAGTTGCTGGCTGCGCACGTCGAGCCGGGGCCAGACCTGACCTCTCGCCGTGAGTTCGGAGCGACCGGAGCGCAGGCGCAGACTGTCGAGCGTCAACTGGAGGCTGCGTCGCCAGTCGGCGCGAATTCGGGCGTTGAGCTTCAGCGGCTGGGGGCTGGTGGGCGTGCCCTTGCCCAGGGGGATGTGGCCATCGAGCGCCAGCAGGGGCTGCTGCCAGGGGCCGTTGATCCCCAGGCCAAGACGGTCGCCGCGCTGGGGGTCGCTGGCCGTGAGCCGCAGGTCGAAGCGGTTGCCGGGCTCCAGGGAACCCCGGACAGTGCCGCGCCAGTTCGCCATTTGCCAGGGATCCCCCTTCAAAAGGATCTGCTGTCCGCGGCAGGCAACGGCCAGGCGTCTGGCCTGGAGCGGCGCCGGCAACAGCGGATCACGAAGCTCCAGTTCCCCCAGCCGCAGGGAACCCCTGCAGCTGGTGCTGCCGGAGCCGCGGGTGAGTTGAAGGCGGCCGTCGGCGGTTCCCTTCAGCGACTGCAGGCGCGGGGGACGGGCGCGGGGAATCAGGGACGCCAGGGGGGCCAGATCCCAGCGGCGCAGGTCGAGGCCCACCTTCACGGCGCCGCTGCTCCAGTTCGCCGAGCCACGCACCAGGGCTCGGCCATTGCTGCTGGCTGCCCCGGCAGTGGCCTGGGCCCGGGGCCTGGCGGTGGCGCGCCAGTCGATGCTGCGGCGGTGCAGCCTCACTCCCGCCCGGCCCTGCACCTTCAGGTCGAGAGCGCTGGAGCCCAGTTGCAGGCGGGCGGGCTTCTCCAGCAGCAGGTTCAGGGTGAGTCTTGGCGGCTGCTTGGCTCCCGCCGGCCCGAAGACCCAGAGTTGCCCCCTGGCGTTGGGGATCAGATTGAGCTGGGCCCCCCTGGGCCGCAGATCCAGCACCAGGGCCCTCTCCGCCAGGCTGGCCAGGGGATCCAGGTTCACCCCGACCCCGTCAAGGCGCAGGTTGGAGCGGTCGGCCGGCCCGCTCAGGACCCGGCTCGGTCCGATGGTCAGCCCCCAGGGCCTGAGCCCTTCATAGGGACCGAGCTGGACAGGGTGCCCCAGCCCACGGCCGATCAACACCTGCAGCCGGGGCCGCCAGCTCTCGTAGGCCCAGCGAGCCAGGTGATCGGACCCCCACCAGGCTCCAATCAGCCCTGCGCTTGCGCCCAGGGCGGCGGCCAGCAGCAGGCGAGGGCGGCGGCTCCGGGACCGGGTTCCCGATTCAGGCGTAGGCGGGGACCCCATCGGCTCGTCGCTGTCACCGCCTGAGGACGCCGCAATATAAAGGGGTTTCCGCTTCCCCCCTGGCCGCCATGCCCGTTGATCCGCTGTTGCTCAAAGCCGGGCTCTGGCTGGGGGCCGCCAGTGGTGTGCTGGCTGTCTTGATGGTGGTGGGCTTCGTTCGGGGCTGGGGGTTCCGTTTCCGCTTGGTCGGGGTCACGAGCTTCACGGCCCTGCTCTCGCTCTCCTGTCTGGCCTTCGCCATCAGCTACTCGCCCCGCACCCATGTGGAGGGGGCCGTGACCGTGCCGGTGGTCTTCGACAACGGCACCAACCTGGTGATCGCGGCGGCCGCTGACGATCTTTCAGCCGAGGCCTACGGCCCCACGGTGGAGCAACTGGCCCTCAACCTGCGCGGCAGCGGCCGCAGCAGCGCCGATGGGCTGGTGCACGTGCGCCTGCGGCGGGTTGAGTCGGCCGGCGCTGGCTTCAGTCGGCCGGTGGTGCTGGCTGAGGCCACCCGCAGCCTTAGTGACGGCACGGTGCAGGTGCTGCGCTGATGCTTGTTCTCCCCTCCCACTTCAGCGCTGAGCAGAGCCAGCTGAATCAGGCGGGTTTGAACGACTGGCCTTCGCTGGCCGCCCAGAGCGATCTGGCTCTGCGGCGCCTGGCCCGCTGCGGTGCTTCGGAGCAGCGCCTGATCAAACTGCGGGGCCAGGCCCGCCTGATCAGTGAGCTGGGTCTGGAGCCTGAGCAGGCTGCTCTGCTGTTGTACGCGGGCATCGCCAGCGCGGCCGGGCTGGCCGAGGCGTCGCCCCAGCAGCTCCTGCGCCAGCTGGGCCGGCTGCAGCGCTCCCTGACCGGATCCGCGGTGGCCACGCCCGACTCCACGCAGGTGCGCGCCTGGATCGCCGCGGCGCGGCGGGCCACCGGTCGCCCACCAAACTGACCAGGACTGCTCCAACTGGTCTCGCCGAGACCCTCAAATGGAGAGATCCCCCCTGCGGTGGACGGTCCTTGCCTGTTCTCTCCCTTCTCAGCCTGACGGCTCTGGCCGTGTTCATGGGTGCTGGGCTGCCCTTCACCCCTCTACAGGCGGCTTCACCGCTGCTGGAGTCGGTCAAGCAGAACCCTCAGCTGGCCAAGCGGATCTGCGCCGACCTGCGCCAGCTCAACAGCCGCGGCGTGAGTTCGAATTCCCCGGAAGCGATCGCCATGGTGGCCCAGAGCCAGGGCCTGTCCTCCACTGACGCGGAGATTCTCACCACCTATGTGGTCGGGCTTCACTGCCCTGACGTGCGCTGAGCCGCCCCGCTGGACACTGAGGTTCTTGAGGAATGGATGCCGTGTCCTGACGGGGCACGGCTGGCCACCAGGGTCTGGAGACCCGCGAGGCCGGGGCGTTGGCCCCTGCTGCTGATGCGCCAGCCCTACGGGCGCGCCATCGCCTCCACCGTCACCTATGCCCATCCGCGCTGGTATGCCAGCCAGGGCTATGCGGTAGCCGTGCAGGATGTGCGCGGCCGGGGCGACTCCACCGGAGAGTTCAGGGGCTTTGCCCAGGAGGCCGACGATGGCGCCGTGGCCCTGGCCTGGGTGCGCACTCTGCCCTACGTCAACGGCCGGGTGGGGTCCTATGGCTTCTCATATCAGGGACTCAGTCAGCTGCTGCTGAGCCCCGGCAGCCCGCTGCCCGACGCCCTCGCCCCGGCCATGGCCGGCCTGGATGAGCGGCTGCACTGGGCCAGCGAAGGGGGAGCCCACTGGTGGGCCCTGGGCCTGGGTTGGGCGCTGCAGCTGGCGGCAGAAACGGTGCGCCGCGCCGGAGATGAAACCGCCTGGCGCCGCCTGCGTCTGAGCCTGGAAGGGGGCACGTTTCTGCGCGATGGCCTGGCACTGCTGGAGCAGCACGATCCCGGCGGGATGGGGCTGGGCTGGTTGCGGCTGGATCCCGCCAACCCCATTGGCTGGAGGCGCCATGAGCCGCCTGAGGGCCTGCTGTGCCAGCCGATGCTGCTGGTGGGCGGCTGGCACGACCCCCACCTCAGCGGGGTACTCGATCTGCGGGCCCGTGCCCATGCCGCCGGCGGTGCTCCCTGGCTGCGCATCGGCGCCTGGAGTCACCTGAACTGGGCGGGGGGCCTCGATCGCCTGCAGCTGGCCTTCTTCGATCGGCACCTGCGCGATCGGGAGGGACTGGAGACCCATCCTCGCGAGGCGGTGGCTGATCTGGGCTCAGGCTCCTGGCGGGGCCTGGCCGATGGCGGCGGTGAGGGGCCGCGCTGGGCCCTGCGCAGTCAAGGACTGGCGGCGATTGATGCCGGAGAGGGCCGCCTGCTCGCCGGGGGTGAGGGTGGTGGTGTCGTTTGGCTGGTGCACGACCCCTGGCGGCCGGCCCCCGGCCGGGGCGGCCATCTGGGCCTGGATGCCGGCCTGGTGGCCCGCACGGATCTCGACGCCCGCGCCGATGTGGCCTGCTTCACCAGCGTCCCCCTGATCGGTCCGCTGCAGCTGGCGGGGCGACCGGAACTGGAGCTGGAGCTCAGCTGTGATCAGGACGGTTTCGATCTCTGTGGCGCCCTCTCGGTGATCCGCCAGGGCACCGCCTGGCAGCTGAGCACCGGGGTGCTGCGTTCCCTGGGCCCCCACTGCCGCCGACGGCAGCGGCGGCGCCTGAGCCTGCAGCCCCTGGTGACGACCCTGGCCGCCGGGGAGCAGCTGCGGCTGTCACTGGCGGTCTCGGCCTGGCCCCAGATCGCCGTCAACCCCGGCAGCGGCGACTGTCCCCTGGGCCCCGTGGGCCCGGGCCACCGGGTGATCACGCTGGAGCTGCAGCTGGCTGATGCCTGCCTGCGCCTGCTGCCGCTTGATTCTCGGGCAGACTGACGCGAGCCCAACGCCCGCACCTCCGTGAATCTGCGCGTCCCTTTGCTGGCGATGGCCCTGGCCTGTGGACTCCATGGAGGGCAGGCCCTGGCCACCTCCGCGCTGCAGCCAGCCGAGGCCAGAGCCGCCGGGCAGGTGGTGCTTGATGCCCTGAAGCGCCAGGACAGTCAGGCTGTCTTTGACCGTCTGGCCCCTGATCTGCAGAAACTGACCACGGTGGAGCGGGTGCGTCAACGCTTGCAGAGGCAGGGGCCCATCCTCGGCAGCCGCATCACCGACGTGTCAACGGGGGTGGATGACAGCACGGTGGAGGCGGAGCTGAGGGGTTCCAGCGGCAGCCGTCCCCTGGTGCTGGTGCTCGACGGCCGCGGACGTGTGCTGGGCTGGGAGCTGGATCAGAACGACACGCCGATCAAGCAGATCGCCACCAACTTCATCACTTCACTCAGCGAGGGCCGGGTGGTGGATGCCCGCAGCCTGCTGATCCGCGATCTCCAGGACGAGATCACCCCCCAGGATCTGCTCAACCGCTGGAAGGATCTCGAGAAATTCACCGGTTCATTCCAGCGCCTGCGCGGCACCGTGGTGGCCAGTGAAGGAGGCCCACAGCAGCTGGTGCTCGTCACCACCCAGTTCCAGAGGGTCACCGACAACCTGTTCGTGATCTTCGACGCTCAGGGTCACATCATCGGCGTCGACTTCCCCGAGGATCCGGCCATGCCTGGCAGCCCATTGCCCTGAGCGTGGAGGGACCTCCAGGATCGGCGGGCCTAAGCTCCCCTTCCGTCCGCTGATGCTCGATGCCCTCCACCAGCCTCGAATGGATGGTCCAAGACGGCCAGAGGCTTCAGGAGTGCCGGCACGATCATCCTTTTGCCGTGCTTGGGCCCCAGCCCAAGGGTGATGGCTGGGTGGTGAGGGCCTGGATGCCGGAAGCGAGCCAGGTTGACCTGCTGCTCGATGGCCGTGCCCTGCCGATGGCCACGCCCCACCATCCCTGGGTTTTTGAAGTCGAGCTGAGCGAAGACCCGGGCCGGCGCTACGAGTACCGGGTGCAGCGTGGGGGTATCGAGCACCAGCAGCACGACCCGTGGGCCTTCCGCGAGGAGTGGATGGGCGAACTTGACCGCCATCTCTTCGCGGAAGGCAACCACCATCACATCTGGCGCCGTCTCGGCGCTCACCCCTGCGAGCGCGACGGCATCGCCGGCGTGCAATTCGCCCTCTGGGCCCCCAATGCCCGCAGTGTGGCCCTGCTGGCTGAATGCAACGGCTGGGATGGTCGCCATCACCCGATGCAACTGCGCATGGGCGGGATCTGGGAGCTGTTCGTGCCCGGCCTGAAGCCCGGAGATCTCTATAAATACGAGGTGCGCTCCCCTGAGGGCCACTGCTATCAGAAGGCCGATCCCTACGGCTTCCAGCATGAGGTTCGCCCCCAGCAGGGCTCGGTGGTCTCCCGGCTGGGCCAGTACCGCTGGGGCGATCAGGCCTGGCTGGCCGAGCGCGACAGCCGGGATCCTCTGAATCAGCCGATCTCGGTGTACGAATTGCATCTGGGCAGCTGGATGCATGGCCCGGCTGATCAGCCCTTCCTGGAGGCTGACGGCAGCCCGCGTCCGCCCGTGGCAGCCGCCGATCTCAAGCCCGGAGCACGCCTGCTCACCTATCCCGAGCTGGCCGACCGGCTGATCCCCTACGTGAAGGCGCGTGGGTTCACCCATCTGGAGCTGATGCCGATCGCCGAGCATCCCTTCGATGGTTCCTGGGGCTATCAGGTGACCGGCTTCTACGCCCCCACCAGCCGCTTCGGTCCGCCGGATGAATTCCGGGCCTTCGTCGATCGCTGTCATGCCGAAGGTCTCGGGGTGATCCTCGACTGGGTGCCCGGCCACTTCCCCAAGGATGCTCATGGCCTGGCCTTCTTCGATGGCTGCCACCTCTATGAGCATGCCGATCCCCGCATCGGCGAGCACAAGGAGTGGGGCACGCTGATCTTCAACTACAGCCGCAATGAGGTGCGTAACTTCCTCGTGGCCAATCTGGTCTATTGGTTCGAGGAGTTTCACATCGATGGCATCCGGGTGGATGCGGTGGCCTCAATGCTCTACCGCGACTACCTGCGTCCCGATGGCGAATGGCTGGTCAACGAGCAGGGTGGCCGCGAAAACCTCGAGGCGGTGCGCTTCCTGCAGCAGGCCAATTCGGTGCTGTTTCATCATTTTCCCGGTGCTCTCTCCATTGCCGAGGAATCCACCACCTGGCCAATGGTGTCCAAGCCCACTGAAATGGGTGGCCTCGGTTTCAACCTCAAGTGGAACATGGGCTGGATGCACGACATGCTCGATTACTTCGAGCTGGATCCCTGGTTCCGGCAGTTCCACCAGAACAATGTCACATTCTCGATCATGTACCACTACACCGAGAACTTCATGCTGGCTCTCAGCCACGATGAAGTGGTGCATGGTAAGAGCAACCTGTTGCACAAGATGCCGGGCGACGACTGGCACAAGTTCGCCAATGTGCGCGCCCTGCTCGCCTACATGTGGACCCACCCGGGCAAGAAGACCATCTTCATGGGCATGGAGTTCGGCCAGCGCTCCGAATGGAATGTCTGGGGCGACCTGCAGTGGGACCTCCTGCAGTTCGAGGCCCATCAGGGTCTGCGCAACCTGGTCGACGACCTCAACCGCTACTACCGCGAGGAGCCGGCCCTCTGGAGGGAGGATTTCGACCACTACGGCTTCCAGTGGATCGACTGCAGCGACAGCCGCCATTCGGTGATCAGCTTCATGCGCCGGGAGAGCCTCACGGGCCGCTGGGTGGTGGTGGTGGCCAACTTCACGCCCCAGAGCCACTCCCATTACCGGGTCGGGGTGCCGATGGAGGGCTACTACGCCGAAGCCTTCAACACCGACAGCAGCCGCTACGGCGGCAGCAACCTCGGCAATCTGGGAGGGAAATTCACCGAGGAGTGGGCGCTCCATGGCTACAGCCAGTCGCTCGACCTCTGCCTGCCGCCCCTGAGCGTGCTGGTGCTGCAGCGCGACCCGGTACGCAGCCAGGCCCTCTGTGACGAAGCCGCCGAAACAGGTGGTGCGCTCGGGTAGGTTCGCCCCTGGCATTCCTTTCACCCATGGCCGACTCGCTCCCCCTGCTGCTGCGCGCCGCCCGAGGTGAGCAGGTGGAGCGGCCACCGGTCTGGATGATGCGCCAGGCCGGGCGCTACATGAAGGTCTACCGCGACCTGCGCGACCGCCATCCCGGCTTCCGGGAACGCTCGGAGCAGCCCGATCTCTCCTATGAGATTTCGATGCAGCCGTACCGGGCCTTTCAACCCGATGGGGTGATTCTCTTCTCCGACATCCTCACGCCCCTGCCGGGGATGGGGATCGATTTCGACATCATCGAGAGCAAGGGACCGATCATCGACCCGCCGATTCGCACCCTTGCCCAGGTGGAAGCGCTGAGGCCCCTGGAGCCGGCGGCCTCACTTCCGTTCGTCGGCGAGGTGCTGGGCCGGCTGCGACAGAGCGTGGGCAACGGGGCGGCGGTGCTGGGCTTCGTGGGGGCCCCCTGGACCCTGGCCGCCTATGCGGTGGAGGGCAGGAGCAGCAAGAACTACGCCGTGATCAAGGCCATGGCCTTCCAGGAGCCGGCGCTGCTGCACCGCCTTCTGGGCCTGTTGGCTGATTCAATCGCCGCCTACGTGAGCTATCAGATCGAGAGCGGCGCCCAGGTGGTGCAGCTGTTCGATTCCTGGGCCGGTCAGCTCAGCCCGATCGACTTCGACGTGTTCGCCGCTCCTTATCAGAAACGGGTGGTGGATCAGGTCAAGGCGAAGCACCCCGATACCCCCCTGATTCTCTACATCTCCGGCAGCGCCGGTGTGCTGGAGCGGATGGCCACCACCGGTGTCGATTTCATCTCGCTCGACTGGACCGTTGACATGGCCGATGGCTGCGCCCGCTTGCCGCAGCACCTCGGTGTGCAGGGCAATGTGGATCCAGGTCTGCTCTTCGGCACGCCGGAAGCGATCAGGGCACGCATCGTCGACACCGTGCTCAAGGCCCGAGGCCGCCGCCACATCCTCAACCTCGGCCACGGCATCCTGCCGGGCACGCCCGAAGAGAACGCCCGGGTGTTCTTCGAGGCCGGCAAGTCGGTGAACGAGCTGCTGGGGGCAGCCGTTTGAGCAGCGCCAACGGACCCGCCCGGGTTCTGATCACGGGAGCGAGCGGTTGCGTCGGCCAGGCCATCGCCGAGCAGCTGCTGGGCAACTCCGATGCCGAGCTGCTGCTCTGGCTGAGGGATCCCGCCAAGCTGACGGCCGTGCCCCGGCAGCATCCGCGCATCACCCTGCTGGTGGGGGACCTGCGCGATCAGGCACCCCATGCCGCTGCGATCGCCTCGGCCACCCGGGTGATTCACACCGCCACAGCCTGGGGCGACCCCGAGCGGGCCCATCAGGTGAATGTGGTGGCTGTGAAAGAGCTGCTGGGCCGGCTCGATCCCGAGCGTCTGGAGCAGATCATCTATTTCTCCACCGCCAGCATCCTTGACCAGCAGTTGCAGCTGCTGCCGGAAGCGGAGGCCTACGGCACCGAGTACATCCAGACCAAGGCCCTCTGCCTGCAGCAGCTGGAGCGCCATCCCCTGGCCGAGCGGATCGTCGCCGTCTTTCCCACGCTCGTGTTCGGTGGCTCGGTGGGTCCTGGCGATCCCCACCCCACCAGCTACCTCACGGCCGGCCTCAAGGAAGCGGTGCGTTGGCTGTGGCTGGCGAAGTGGCTGCGGGCCGAGGCCAGCTTCCATTTCATCCATGCCGCTGACATCGCCCTGGTCTGCTCCCATCTCGCCCTGAACCCCCACCAGCCCAATCCGGAGCCGAATCAGGGGCCGCTGCGCCGGCTCGTGCTGGGTCAGCCTGCCGTCACCGTCGACGACACCGTGAGCCGCCTCTGCCGCTGGCGCCGCAGCTGGCGGCCGCCTTTCGGGCTGGCGCTGAACGGCTGGTGGATCGAAGCCCTGATCCGGGTGCTGCCGATCGAGGTGAATGCCTGGGATCGCTTCAGCATCCGCCAGCGCCACTTCATCCACGACCCGGTGAGCCCGCCGGAGCGCTTCGATCTGGTGAGCCATGCCCCCAGCCTGGAGGCGGTGTTCGAGCTGGCGGGGCTGCCTCACCGCGGAAGGATCTGAAGACGTCATACACTGCCCTCAGTGTCAGGAATACAAGATGGTTCAGGGTCTGATGGCTTCCGCGGCTCGCCTCTTCCGGGCTGTTGCCGCTTCTGCTCTGCTCGGAGCGCTGCTGGTCCTGGTGAGCGTCAGCTCCGTGCAGCCGGCTGAGGCTGCCACCGTTGAAGTGAAGCTCGGCACCGACGCCGGCATGCTCGCCTTCGAGCCCAGCGAGATCACGATCAGCAAGGGCGATACGGTCCACTTCGTCAACAACAAGCTGGCCCCCCACAACGCCGTCTTCGATGGCCATGAGGAGCTCAGCCACACCACCCTGGCCTTCGCCCCCGGGGAAAGCTGGGATGAAACCTTCGATCAGGCCGGTACCTACGACTACTGGTGCGAGCCCCACCGCGGTGCCGGCATGGTCGGCAAGGTGATCGTCGAGTGAACCCCGCTGGGGCTCAGTAACGACATTGTTTCGATCCGCTCCCGCCGCCGGCTCTCTTCCGGTGGCGGGACTCTATTTTTGACGGGTTGCCCGCTCCATTGCTCGCCTCCCTGATGCGTCGCCTGCTTTCATTCTTCGCCGTCTGCCTGGCACTGCTGCTGGGAGCCGCTCCCAGTTTTGCCGCCGACGCTGCCCACGGCGGCCAGATCTTCTCCGCCAACTGCGCCGCTTGCCACATGGGTGGCGGCAATGTGGTGAACGCCGAGCGCACCCTCAAGGCTGATGCCCTGACGGCCTACCTGGCCAACTACAGCAGCGACCATGAGGCAGCCATCGCCGCTCAGGTCACCGTTGGCAAGAACGCCATGCCGGCCTTTCTCGGCAAGCTGACCGAAACTGACATCGCCGATGTGTCCGCCTACGTCGAGGAAATGGCTGCCAAGGGCTGGGCCTGATCCAGAGTCACCAGTACCTGCTCCTCTGGTCTCAGCTGATCGGCGTCTACGCCTTCACTTCTCCACCCCTGCCTCAGGGGTGGTTTTTTTGTCTTTGTGTCACGAGGCTGTGCTGTCCATGGCTGCGGCGCGATGGTGGGCAGGCCCGATGGAGCGGCTGAGATGTCTCTGGAGCAACTGCGACGGCTGGTGGTCGATGCCGAGCAGCAGCCGAACCTCAGGGCCTTGCTGCGGCAGGGTGCCCAGCAGTGGAGCACCGACAGGGGCCATCAGCCATGGGGGCAGCTGATCGAGCGAGCCAGGGCCCTGGGCTATGCCATCGACTGGGCCGATCTGGAGCAGGCCTGTTCCGCTGAGGAGGCCGCTCGGTTCCTGACCCGGTCCAGGATCGAGCCTGTGGCCGATCTGATGGGTTCCGTGACCGGACGAAAGCCTCAGCTGAGCTCTCGGCGCCTGGCGAGCACCTCGAGGTAAAGATCTTCGGGCACGTCGCGGATGTCGTATTCGCTGGGCAGCACCCCATGGGCATGGCGGTGCACCACCAGCCAGCAATTGCGCTCAGGATCCTTGCTGGTGCCCTCGAAGTCGCGGGATTCCTGCGCCAGTCGCCCCACCAGATCTTCCCTCTCCTCGTTGCTCATCCCTACCCTGGGCCCGTGGCCTGACGCGGCGTCATCATGGCAACTCCAGTGTTGATGCGTTCACTCCTGGCGGCGCTCCCCCTGATGCTCGGCGCTCCCGTTTCCGCCCTGGCCCAGCAGCCCCTGGCAGTACCACCCCTGTCCAGCGCGCCCTGGGTGCCTGGGGCCTCCTGCCCGCTGCTGGTCCCCCTGAAAGACTCGGTGCTGCAACCGCTGAGGATCCAGCCACGGCAGGTGCCGCGCAAAAACGCCGGCGGTTGCCTGTCGGCGGCGGATGCCCTGTACAGCGCCGATGGCTGCCCGCTCAAGCTCTGCCCACGGGCGCTGCCGAGCCTGGACCTCTGAACCTGGCCTGCTTTGCGCCCGCTTCCTCAGCGGCAGCCGAACACCGAGATCGTGTAGCTGAAACCGGTGGCGTTGGCGTTGTAGCCCGAGCCCACCTTCACGTTCACCTGGGTCACCAGCTTGCCCGCGGGTGGGTAGAAGGGGCCGAACTGGCGGAACTGGCCGGGCTGGGCGTCGAGGGTTTCGTTCACCACCTGCAGGTTGGTGCCATCACTGAACTTGAGGTAGGCCTGGATGGGGTAGGGGCCCCGCTCGGTGGAGGTGGACTTGAAGTTCACTTTGTAACTGGAGAAGGCCCGATTCACGCTGAAGTCGGTGTTGAAGTTGGTGCGGCCGAAGGGAAACACCAGGGGGCCGTTCAACTGGATCGTCTTGCTGACGCTGTTGCCTCCCCCCACGGCCGGCAGGTAGGTGCAGCTGGCGGCCGCAGCGCCGGGGGCCAGGCCCGCTGACAGCAGGACAAGGGCTGCGAGCGTCGCGAGAGAACGGGTCCTGGGCATCGGGTAACGGCGCGGCATGGGCTTGACGTTACGGACCGGTCTGAGCCGCCGTTCGGTTGATTCGCCAATTGTTTCGGCCTACCCATCCTGTGCTGGCCATCGGGTCGTTCATAGCCTTTCAGCAACGAACACCCATGAGGAGATCATCCATGCACCCCACCGCCGAAGCGTTCACGGAGAAGGCCTGGGCCGCCATCGTGGCCGCGCAGCAGCTGGCCCAGCAGCGCCGGCAGCAGCAGCTGGAGAGCGAGCATCTGTTCGCCAGCCTGATCAGCCAGCCCGGACTGGCCACCCGCATCCTCGAAAAGGCCGGCGTTGATGTGGCGGCCCTGAACCAGGCGGTGGAGTCGTACCTCGCGAGCCAGCCCAGTCTGGGCGCGGCTCCGGAGAACGTGTTCCTGGGCAAGGGTCTCAATGAGGTGCTCGATCAGGCCGAACAGCTCAAGGCGACCTACGGCGACAGCTTCATCTCGATCGAGCACCTGCTGCTGGCCCTGGCGATCGACGACCGCTGCGGCAAACGGCTGCTCTCTCAGGCCGGCACCAGCGCTGACAAACTCAAGGACGCCGTCCAGGCCGTGCGCGGCAACCAGAGCGTGACCGATCAGAACCCCGAAGGCACCTACGAATCCCTGGAGAAGTACGGACGCGATCTCACCCAGGCCGCCCGCGACGGCAAGCTGGATCCGGTGATCGGCCGCGACGAGGAGATCCGCCGCACGATCCAGATTCTCAGCCGCCGCACCAAGAACAACCCGGTGCTGATCGGTGAACCCGGCGTGGGCAAGACGGCCATCGTGGAGGGCCTGGCCCAGCGGATCGTGAATGGTGATGTGCCCCAGGCGCTGCAGAACCGTCAGCTGATCGCCCTCGACATGGGCGCCCTGATCGCCGGGGCCAAGTACCGCGGTGAGTTCGAGGAGCGGCTGAAGGCGGTGCTCAAGGAAGTGACCTCCAGTGAGGGGCAGATCGTGCTGTTCATCGACGAGATCCACACCGTGGTGGGGGCCGGCGCCGCCGGCGGCTCGATGGATGCCAGCAATCTGCTCAAGCCGATGCTGGCCCGCGGTGAACTGCGCTGCATCGGTGCCACCACCCTCGATGAGCACCGCCAGCACATCGAGAAGGATCCCGCCCTGGAGCGCCGCTTCCAGCAGGTGTTCGTGGATCAGCCCACCGTGGAGGACACGATCTCGATCCTGCGTGGCCTCAAGGAGCGCTACGAGGTGCATCACGGCGTGCGCATCGCCGACAACGCCCTGGTGGCGGCAGCGGTGCTCTCCAGCCGCTACATCGCCGATCGCTTTCTCCCAGACAAGGCGATCGATCTGATGGATGAATCAGCGGCCCGCCTGAAGATGGTGATCACCTCCAAGCCGGAGGCGATCGATGAACTCGACCGGCGCATCCTGCAGCTTGAGATGGAGAAACTGTCGCTGGGCCGCGAATCCGATGCCGCCAGCAAGGACCGCCTGGAGCGGCTGGAGAAGGAGTTGGCCGATCTGAGCGAGCAGCAGAGCACCCTCAATGCCCAGTGGCAGCAGGAGAAGGGGGCGATCGATCAGCTCAGCGCCATCAAGGAGGAGATCGAGCAGGTGCAGCTGCAGGTGGAGCAGGCCAAGCGTCAGTACGACCTCAACAAGGCGGCCGAGCTGGAGTACGGCACCCTGGCGGACCTGCACAAGAAGCTGGCCGTCAAGGAAGCCGAACTGAATGCGGGTGATGGCGAGAAGACCCTGCTGCGCGAGGAGGTCACCGAAGACGACATCGCCGAGGTGATCGCCAAGTGGACCGGCATCCCCGTTTCGCGGCTGGTGCAGAGCGAGATGGAGAAACTGCTGCATCTCGAGGATGAGCTGCACACCCGAGTGATCGGTCAGAGCCAGGCCGTGACCGCTGTGGCCGATGCGATCCAGCGCTCCCGGGCCGGCCTCTCCGACCCCAACCGCCCGATCGCCAGCTTCCTGTTCCTCGGCCCCACCGGCGTGGGCAAGACGGAGCTCTCCAAGGCCCTGGCCTCCCAGCTGTTTGACAGCGACGACGCCATGGTGCGCATTGACATGAGCGAATACATGGAGAAGCACGCCGTGTCCCGCCTGATCGGAGCGCCTCCGGGCTACGTGGGCTACGAGGAGGGTGGCCAGCTCACCGAAGCGGTGCGGCGCCGGCCATATGCCGTGATCCTCTTTGATGAGGTGGAGAAGGCCCACCCCGATGTCTTCAACGTGATGCTGCAGATCCTCGATGACGGCCGCGTCACCGATGGCCAGGGGCGCACAGTGGATTTCACCAACACGGTGCTGATTCTCACCAGCAACATCGGCAGCAGCTCGATCCTTGATCTGGCCGGTGATCCGGCCCGCCACGGCGAGATGGAGAAGCGGGTGAACGAGGCCCTGCGCGCTCACTTCCGGCCCGAGTTCCTCAACCGCCTGGATGAAACGATCATCTTCCACAGCCTGCGCGCCGAGGAACTGCGCCAGATCGTGGAGCTGCAGGTGCAACGGCTGCGCCAGCGCCTGGAGGACCGCAAGCTCGGCCTCGATCTCGATGGCGCCGCCCTCGACTGGCTCGCGGGCGTTGGTTACGACCCGGTCTACGGGGCTCGGCCGCTGAAGCGGGCGATCCAGCGGCAGCTGGAAACCCCGATCGCCAAGGCGATCCTGGCCGGTCAGTTCCCCGAGGGCAGCACGATCGCGGTGGATGTGGAGACCGGAGCGGAGCCGCCAAGGCTGCGCTTCCAGCTCGCCAGGAGCCGGGAGCTGGCGTTGGTGTAAGCCATTGGCGGATCGCAGATCCAATCAAAAAAAATTCCCCCCGGGCCAAAGGCCTGGGGGGAACTTGAGCAAACGAGCCAGGTATTAGCCTGAAGTGGTCTGAAGAAATCAGGGAGTAGAGGGCGGGAACAGATTGACCGGGGAGGATCCGATCTGAAGTTGGTTGCTGAAGGAATAGAGGGCGTTGATTTGAGAAGGAAGCGGTGAGAGAACGAGGTTGGCCAGTGCAGGGAGAGTAGTGCTCGGAGGAAGGCTGGAGCCGAAGACAACGGCATTCGAAGTGCTGGAGGCTACAAAAGTACCACCAGACCCAGTGCTCGTGAAGTTGGTGCCTAGAGATACAGAGACAAAGTCCTGGGGAGGCCCCTGGTAAGTGGTTGCTTGAAAAGTGATTTGTAGGTCGGTAAAAGTTGAACCGATTGGCGTGGTCATGGGCGGTTCTTAGGGATACCCGGCTGGATGGACAGACCATATCAGCCCAATGAAGGTTTGTCCTTAAGAATTGTTCAATGTGAACGAGCCAATGGCCGCGCGCATACGGGATGAAGTGTTAAGGACTACACTTTCACCCCCAAAACCACTGCGGCACAAGGCCTTTGCCTCCTGTCATGGATTTTGGATATCTCAAGCTTCATGGTAGTGAAACTCACATCAGCAGCCTTGAGTCTTGTGAGACTCCTGAAGTTGTCCAGTGGTAGGCCGAGTCGTGCGGTGAGGGGGAGGGTCATGCAGGATCAAGGGATGTGGAAGGTGCTGCCATGAGCCTCATGTCCCTGGTGGCTCAGGCCCATGGGTTGGAGCAAGTCCACGACTGGTTGGGTGCCGCACAGGTTTACGCCCAGGCATTGGTCCTGGAGCCGGACAACGATCGGCTGCAGATCAGCCTCGGCAATGTGCTGTGGCTGGCTGATCTCGCCGGCGCCGCCGAGGGTTGCTACCGCCAGGCGGTTCAGTTGGCCCCCGACGACTCCATGGCCTGGCGGGGGCTGGGGAATTGCCTCAAGGACCTCAACCGGTTCGAGGAGGCGGTGCTGGCCTATGACCGTGCAGCCTGCTGCGCTAGGGAGAGTGGTCCAGGGCTGGACCCCGTCATCTCCTGGGCTTGCAGCCAGGTGCGCATTGGCCTGGAAGACTACCGATCCGCCTATGCGGAGATGGAGCACCGCTCGGCTCTGCCCTCATGGAACCCATGGCTGCCATCTCCCTGCTGGGGCGATGAGGCGTTGCCGAAGCTGGATCCCCGGCTGAGTGTGTGGATCTGGAGTGAGCAGGGATTCGGGGACATTCTTCAGTACCTGCGCTGGGTGCCGGTGCTCGTGCACCAACGGCAGCGATGGGAGGGCAGTGGGGAAGTGGTTCTGGTTGTTGAGTCGTCTCTGATTCAACTGTTGCGTGAAGGGCTGGCCTGGCTGCCTCGCCCTCCGCGGGTGGTGGACAAGTCGTTGGGATCGGCCCAGGCCTCAGAACCCCTTGCCCATGGATCGCTTCTGAGCCTTCCCCACGAGCTGGGACCACCGATTCCCGAGGCTCCCTATCTGCGCTCTCCTCTCTGGAGCTATTCCACGCTGTCGTTGCTGCCTTCGCCGCCGCCTGGGGATTCCTGGCGGGTGGGATTGGTCTGGGCGGCGGGCCGCAACCACGAGGATCCCTACAAGGAGCGGGAATACCGCAAGCGCAGTCTGCCGGCGCAGGTGCTGTGGAACCTGGTGGTGGGCCTGCGGGCGCAAGGGGCCTGGGTGATCAATCTCCAGTTCGGTGAGGATCAGGGTCTGGCTGCCGCCCTCGGGCTCGATCTGGCCTCTCCGCGGTTGGAGCTGACTGATTTCAGCCGGGCGGCGCGGGTGGTGCAGGAGTTGGACCTGGTGATCAGTGTCGATACGGCCATGGCCCACCTGGTGGGCGCCATGGGAGCCCCGGGCTGGATTCTGCTGCCATGGGGTGCTGATCCCCGTTGGCAGCGGGAGCGTGACGACAGCCCCTGGTACCCCAGCCTTCGCTTGTTTCGCCAGCGGGCGAGCGCTGATTGGGGAGGGGCGATCGACGCGGTGCTGCTGGCCTTCAGCGAATGGAGCGCTGCACGAGCAAGCTGTTGATCCAGTCGCAGAACATGGCAACGCTCTGCTGGCGCTCGAAGCGGCGAAGCACGGTTTCACGGGCTGCCAGGCCGAGGTGGGCGTGGGCCGCAGGGTCGCGCAGAACGGCATCGAGGCCTGCCGTGATCGCCGCGGTGTCGTCAAGGGGGACCAGCAGGCCATTGGCTCCATGCCGGATCACATCGCGCACCGCTTCGGTGTCGGAGCCAACCACGACGGCCGCGCAGGCCATGGCCTCCAACAGGCTCCAGGAGACGGTATAGGGATAGGTGAGATAGGCGTGCACGCTGCTCACCTGAAGCAGGGCGGTGAGCTGCTGGCGTTGAAGCAGTCCGAGGAAATGGACGCGATCCCGGTCGATGGCGGCACCGAGCACTTCGAGCATGGCGCCCCGGTAGCCGCCGGGGTGGGAGCTGGGGGGGCTGTAGCTGGGATCATCCGCGCCCACGATCACCACCTGCAGGCTGGGGTGTCGATCCAGCAGCTCCGGCAGGGCGCGCATGAAGCGGCAGAATCCGCGCAGGGGCTCGAGCGAACGGCTGACGTAGGTCAGCACGAGGTCAGCAGAGCCCAGGACTCGCCCGCCCGGAAGCCTGAACACCTGCTGGTGGTTGGGCTTGATCCGCTCGGTGTCGATTCCCTCGTGGATGATCTGAAAGCGGCTGCGCCATGGCGCCGGAAAGGTGTTGCGCTGGAAGAGGGTTGGACTGAGCGCCACATCCGCGTTCGCCAGGGCGGCCAGGGAGACGAGGTTGTTGCGCTGGAGCAGCTGGCGGCGGCCGATGTCGAGGGGAGGAGCATCTGGATCGCTGGTTTCCAGCAGGGAGGGGGTGCCGTAGAGCTCCGGGTAGGTGATGAGCAGCGCCTGCGGCCAGATCTCGCGCAGATAGAGGCCTTCCCCCCAGCCGCTGTGGAACACGATCACGGCTGGATCGAAGCCCTGCTGGGCCAGTGCCCTGGCGAGGGCGGCCACCCGCTCGCCTCGGATCAGGCAGAGCTCCAGGCCGGGGTCACACAGGCCTGCCGGCAGCTGCTGCGCCTGAACCACGGCATAAGTGTGGTAGTGGCAGCCCTCGGGAACAAAGGCTGCCTCGCCGGCGCCGATCGCATGGACCTCATGGCCACGGGCCAACAGGCCTGTGATGGCATGCAGGAACTGACCCGGAAAGGCCTGATGGATGAACAGCAAGCGCATCGGTGTCGGCTATCAGCGCCACAACTTTTGACGAGATCCCAGGGGTATGCTCTGCGCCGGATTGAGCCAACGCCCGCAACCTGATGCCACTTCTTCGCCGTTTGTTCGGACGTGACCATCATGCCGCTGCCCCCTCGGGCAGCTATCGAGGTGCACCAGCGGTTGAGGTGAAGTCGTTTGAGCCCATTCGCCCCGCTGCCACCGTCAACCGTCTGGTCGATCTGCCGCCCGAGGAGGCTGGCGAGCTGCCGATGGAGGTGGTTCCCTGGACGCTGAAGCGGCTGCAGGTGATTTTCAGCCAGCTGGATGCCAAGCCAACGGCTCAGGCGCTGGAGGATGCGAGGGCCTCGCGGGAGAGGATGACGCGATTCTGGCTGTCCGCTCCGGTGGATCAGCTGGAGGTTCTCTACGCCGGGGCCTTCGGTCAGGTGTACCGGCAGATGCTGAATGGCCTCTTGCCGAGCCAGCCTCTGCAGGCGAAGGAAGAGCAGTGGAAGGATACCCTCACCCAACGATTGCTCAGTGGTTTCGGCAGTCATGAAACGATCAGTCTGCTGCTGGCCGTGATGCCGTATTACGGCCTCAACGGCATGCGCGTGGCTGAACCACTGCAGCAGGTTCCTGAGTGGCTTCTGTTTGATTATGCCCAGCACTGTGATGTCGAACTGACGCAGTTCCTGGCCAAGCGCGGCCGTGCTGCCAGCCCGGCACTGCTGGCGCCGGCGGCTCTGGCCCAGCCGGCGGCCATGGCCCAGCCGGCTGGCGTGATGCCAGCGGGGGGAGCCCCCTACACGGAATTGCCCGTGCTCTGTGAGACGAGGCGGGACGCCTGCATGCCGCTGATCAGGGACAACGAGTTTCTGGGCCGGATGAGCGGGTTGATCAATCTGTTCTCGATCGATCCCGGTGATGGTGAAGTGAAGCGCCAGCTCAGCGCTCTGCGCCGGCAGGTGGCACAGATCTGGCTGGATGTGGACACGGAACAACTGGAGGCGTTGTACCGCACGCCCTTCGGTCAGTTGACCCAGAACCTGATTGGCTGTGGCTTCGCCAACGTGCCCCTGGATGGCGAGGAGGAACTGTTGCGCGCCCAGCTGTCTCAGGTGGTGAGGGAGATGCGCCACCCGCTGGCCCTGAATGCCGTGATGGCGTCCCTGCTCTACTTCACCCCGGCCAATGTGAGTTTCAGCGGCGCCGAGTCGATGCTGCCGCCGTGGCTGATTCAGGAACTCAACAGCCTGCGCAGCCGCAGCCAGCCTGGCTGAATCAGCCCAGCTGAGCTGGGTCGGTCAACGGTGGAATTCGCTCCACACCAGCCAGTAGGCGAGGTAGCCGATCGCTGGTGCCAGGATCAGGGGGAGAAGGCCGATCATGCCCAGGCTGGCTCCTCCCCAGAGCACCAGTCCAAAGCAAATGGCCAGGTAGAGCAGCACGGCCATGAGAATGCGCGTGGAGCGGCGCAGCAGCAGAGAGCGGCTGCGCAGGACGAAGCGGCGCAGCAGGATCTGATGGCGCTGGGCAGGCGGCACGTACCGTGACCAGTCGGCCTGGCGACGTTGCCGATCCGGTGGTGCCATCAATTCAGGCGCTCCAGGCTGCGGCGTTTGTCGTTGAGGAAGGAGGCGATCACGCTGAGGAAGGTCCGCTCCCGCAGCTGGACATCGGCCACCAGGGACATGCCGGGCTTGAGGGGAACATCGCGGCTGCCGACCCTGAGGGATTGGCGCTCGAGCTGGAGGATGGCCGGAAAGAAGAGCCCTTGGGTGTTGGATTGCAGGGTCTGGGCCATCTCTTCGGTGGTGAGCGCATCGGAGCCGATGCTCAACACCTTGGCCGGGATGCGCCCGTAGTCGTTGGAGGGGTAGGTGTCGAGGGAGATGTCGGCACGCTGGCCGGGCCGCAGGTAACCGATGGCGGTGTTGGGAATGAAGACCTTGGCTTCGAGGGCATCGGCCGGCACCACTTTCAGCAGGGGGGTGGTGGTGTTGACCACGGAGCCCGGGGCTACATCGATGTCGAACACCGCGCCATCACTGGGGGCGGTGAGCACGCTGTACTGGAGCTGCACGCGGGCGACATCGATCTGTTGGGTCAGGTCGGCGATCTGGCGCAGGTTGGCTTCCACCTGGCTGCGTAAGTCGGCCCCAGGGGAGGCCACGGAGTTCGCCACACCAGCCCTGAGCTTGGCCGAGGTTTCCAGCTCAACGGCCAGGCTGGCGTTGAGGTCGTTCACCCTGCTGCGGGCTTCGAGGAGCTGGAGTTCACTGACGGCACCCGAACGGGCGAGAGAGTCGAACCGTCCCAGGATGTTCTCGGCCGTGGCGAGGCTGGTGCGCAGGCCGTCGATGCGGGCCTGGTTAGCCCTCAGCTCCTGTTCGGCGATCTGGCGGCGGGAGCTGAGATCAACGCTGCGGTTCTCGAGCTGGAGCTGCTGGTTGGCGGTGAGGCCCGTAGCGGGCCGATCGCCGAGGGAGGCCGCCAGGATCTGGTTTTCGTTGCGCAGGCGGGTGCGGATGGCCTCGGCTGCCGCCAGCTTGCTGGTGACTTCCCGCAGATCAAAGCGCACCAGACTCTGCCCTTTGCGCACAGTCTCCCCTTCCTTGACCAGCAGGGCATCGATCACGCCAGGCACTGGAGCCTGGACCAGTTTGACCTTGCTGCCGGGCTGCAATTTGCCCTGAACGGCCACCGCCACGCTGAGGGGGGCCACGGCCGCCCAGACCACGACGATCCCGATGGAGCTCACCAGGGTCCAGGCGATCAGGCCGCTGGCACGGTGGCTGCGGCCGAGCATGACCGGCTGGTTGAACTCCCAGTCGGCGGCCTTGGGGGCGAGGGTGCCGGGGTCGGGCCCTCCGCCGTTGGCCGTTAGGGCTCCATTGGTGGGCAGGAAGGGATTGGTCTCGGCAGCCTCACCCACCAGATCCACCCGCACGGGAATCACCTCATGCTTCGACTCGGCACGGCGCCGGGGTGAGCGCAGGCGAGAGAGCACCTTGTCGTAGAACTCAACCAACGAAAATGACGACTTTGGTGTTGACATTCACATGCCTCCTTCTTGAACCTGGCTCTCATACAGGGCGTAATACCAGCCTTTGCGTTGGAGCAGCTCACGGTGTGTGCCGGCTTCCATGATGGCGCCACGATCCATCAGCACGATCACATCCGCCGTTTGAACGGTGGTGAGGCGATGGGTGATGAAAAAGACCGTTCGACCGCGGAAGGCCTCGAAGAGATTGATGCAGACCTGGCGTTCGGTGCGGGCATCCAGGGCGCTGGTGGCTTCATCAAGGATCAGCAGGCGTGGGTTCTGCAACACGGCCCTGGCCAGGGCGATGCGCTGGCGCTGACCACCGGAGAGACCGGCGCCGCGCTCGCCCACGTCGGAGTTGTAACCCTTGGGCAGACCCATGATGAACTCGTGGGCGCAGGCGATCCGGCAGGCACGGATCAATTCATCGGCGCTGGCATCGGGTTTGACCAGCAGAAGATTCTGGCGGATGGTGCCATCGAAGAGGATGCTGTCCTGGGGCACGACGCCGATCTGACGGCGCAGGGAATAGAGCTCAACCTTGTTGATGTCGAGGCCGTCGATCAGCACCTTGCCTTCTAGGGGGCGGTAGAAGCGGGGCAGCATTTTGAGCACCGTGCTCTTGCCGCTGCCGGACCCACCCACCATGCCCACGAAGGAGCCCACCGGCACCTCGAGATTCACGCCGCGGAGAATCAACGGACCCTCCTCGCTGAATCGGAAGGTGAGGTCGATGAATTCCACCTTGCCGATCACGGGCGGCATCGGAATGTTCTGGGATTCCTCCACGGTCTGCTCCGTGGTGCGATCGACTACATCGGCCACGAGCTTGATCGAGGCGGTGCCCTGCTGGAACTCCTGCCAGGTCTGGGTGAGTTTCACCAGGGGGCCGGTGATGAAGCTGCTGAGAATGCGGAAGGCGAGGAAGCCACCGAAGGTGAGTTCGTTGCGCATGATCAGGAAGATGCCCACACCGGTGATCAGCAGACTGTTGAGATCATTGATGAAGCCGGCCAGGTTGCTGATCGATTCACTGGTGATCTTGAGCTTGAAATCCTCACCGATGAAGCGGGCGTAGCGGTTCTGGAATTCCCAGCGGGTCTTGAGCTCGGCGTTCTGGGACTTGATCGTTTGAATGCCAGCGATCGATTCGTTCAGGTAGGAATAGGTGTTGATCGATTCGCTGATCTTGCGCTTGATCTGGGTGCGCACCAGCGGATTGCTCACGAAGGCCAGAGCCAGCATCAGCGGCAGGGTGGAGAGGGCCGCGAGGGTGAGCGGGGGGCTGATGGCGAAGAGGATGAAGAGGTAGAAGAAGCTGAAGGCCAGATCCACCATGGTGGTGAGGCTGGAGCCGAGCAGGAAATCGCGCAGGCGATCGAGTTCACCGAAGTAGAACATGATCTGGCCCACCGGGCGGCTGTCGAAGAAGCCCTGGGGCAGGCGCACCAGCTGGTCGAGGATGGTGGCCTTGGTGGCCTGGTCCACCCGGTTGGCGGTGTCGGTGAAGATGTAGCTGCGCAGGGTCTTGAGCACGGCATTCACCAGTGCCACCACCAGCAGCACGGAGGTGATGCTGATCAGGGCATTGAGGTTCTGCTGGCGGGCCACCTGATCGATCAGAGCCTGGAGGCCGAGTGGATTGGCCACCTGGAGCAGGTTGATCACGAAGGAGAGCACCAGCACCTCGATCAACTGGCGCTTGTGGTCTTGGATGAAGGGAGTGAACCAGCTCCAGCTGAAGCGCTGCTCCTTGGCATCGGGTTTGCGTTGCAGCAGCAGCAGTTCGATCAGGCCGTCGCCATCGCCGCTGAGCTGGGAGGGAGGCAGCAGCACCGGCCCGAGTTCGGGCTCGAGCAGGCGCAGGCGCCCGTCGGGTTCCACACCTTCGAGGATGGCGAAATGGCCCTGGGCGAAGAACACCGCCGGCGTGGCAGTGCGCTGCAGGCGGTCGGCCGGCAGCTTGGTGAGCACCACCCGCAGGCCGAGGGTGTCGAGAATCTGGCCGAGGTTGATCAGGTTGAGGTGCCCCTGGCGCTGGAGGATGCTCTCCACCTGATCGCGCAGGGAATCGCGATTCACCGGCACCCCGAAGTAGTTGCCCAGGGCCATGGCGATGGCCAGCGGCACATCCCCCGGGCCGCTGGCCCGCCTCAGGCGCAGTTCAGCGCCCCGGCCCTCGGCGCGGGGCGAGGGTTCGGGCGGGGAGATGGCATAGCTCTCTGCGGAAGGAGTACTGGGAGCTGGAGCCGGCCTGGTGGCTGCCGCACCGATGTTCAGCAGGTTGTCGGCGGGAGTGGTGGCTGGGGTGGCGACCGGCGGCTGGACTGGGGGTTGCTCCTGTTGGGGGAGGGGCAGACCCACCAGCCGCAGCCAGGCGGCACCGGGCCGGGCTGGTGGGGCCTGGCTGGCCAGCGACCAGGGTTGGCCGAGGGGGCCGCCGCTGCTGGTGAACCAGCGGCAGTCGGCGTTGAGGGAGAGGGTCTGGGCCGTGCCAGGCGGCAGGCTCTCGACCCGGGCCTGCTGACGAATGGCAGGCCAGGCCTGCAGCACGGGCAGCCAGGCCTGATCCTGCTGGGCCAGGCTGCTGAGCAGCAGATGGAGCTCGGTGGCGGGCAGGTTGCCCTGGAACCAGAGGCGGAGCTCGTGGTGGCTGGCGAGCAGATCTTGGAACACCGCCGCCGGCAGCAGCAGCAGCTCCACCTCGGAGGAGGCGCGGATCTGCTCGAAGGGTTCACTGCGCAGGATCGAGCACCAGCCCGCGATGGCTCCGGCTTCGAGGCGGTCGATGGTGCGCCACTCGCCGCTGTCGGGGTCGGGAGCGAGGCAGCGCAGGCTGCCGCTGCGCAGCAGGAGCACGCCTTCGGGCATTACATCGGCCCGCAGGATGATCTGCCCGAGGCGATAGCGGCGCGGCTCGAGCTTGAGCTCCAGGGCCGCCGCCGCCTCGAGCGGCAGGCGATCGAATGGATGAAAGCTGCGCAGCAACTGGCCCGGCTGGGGGGGAGGCGTGGTGGAGACGGAGGAGGTCATGGGGTGGTGCTGCTGAGTTCGCTCGCTGGGGGCATGGCCATGGGCTCCTCGCCCGCCATCAGCAGGATCACCTGCTCGTTGAACCAGATCCCGAAGAGTTCATCGACCATCAGCTGGCGCATGCGCTCATCGAGCTCGGCCGGGAAGCGCTGCTCGAGGCGCACCACCACCCAGACGTTTTCGATCTCGAAGGGTGCCCAGATCTGGCCTGGGCTGCCCACCCGTAACTTCTCAATGAGCAGGGGATGGCCGGCGGTGGCCGAGATCGGGCCGATCAGACCGCGGGTCACGGTTTCGTTGCCTTCGGAGTAGGTCTCCGCCAGGGTGGCGAAGTCTTGCTCACCCTCGAGCACCTGGTGATAGAGCTCATCGGCCAGATCACGGTCGGAGACGCGCAGGAGGGAATAGGTGAGCTGATCGAGATCCAGTTTGCGATCGAGGAAGCGAATTTCGGCTTCGGCTCCATAACGCTGGAGGCTGTATCTGCGGACCCGCTCGCCTTTGGTGGCGAAGTAGCGGAGGTCGTCGGGGCTCCAGCCCTTGCCCTTCAGCCACACCTGAAGTTCCGCTTCACTACCGACGCCCTCCTGCTGGAGGTAGAGCCCGATCAGGTCGGCTTCTTCGCTGGGTTTGAGGCGAATGGTGTTGGCGACCCGATCCAGCAGGAAACCCTGGGCCAGGGCGAGGGCCACCCCCTGCTGACAGAGCAGGCGATTGGTTTCGTCCACGGACAGCAGAGGGTGGCCGGGACAGATGGCGATGACGGGCTGGGGCCGAACCCCCGACAGGGACTGGGTCATGGGGTGAGAGAGCGCATGGGCAGGTGGAGCTGGGCGAGGGCGTCAGCCATCAACTCGAGGCCCCGCTGGCGGGAGTAGTGGCTGCGGGCGTGCTCGAGGGCGGCCTGGCTGCAGCGGGTCCAGAGCTGGTCGTCGTGGATGAGATTGGCGATGGCCTGCTCCCACTCGGAGGATTGGCGGGCGATGAAGACCTCACCGCCATGGCGCAGTCCGGTAGCTTCCGCGGCCACGGGACTGAGCACCTGGGGAATGCCATGGGCGAGGGCAGCGATCACCTTGCCCTTGATGCCCGCGCCGGCCCGCAGGGGGGCGATGAAGACGCGATGGCGTTCGTAGACCACGGCGGCATCGGTGACCCAGCCGTGGACCCGCAGTCCGGGGGTCTGCTGCCAGGCCTGGTGCTGCTCGGCGGAGAGGCCGCTGCCGTAGAGGTGCAGTTCGAGGTCGGGGAGGCGCTGGCGCAGGCCCGGCCACACCTGCTCCAGGAAGGCTGTCACCCCGTCGCGGTTGGGGGGGTGCTGGTAGTTGCCGAGAAAGGCGATGCCGTTGCGGTCAGAGGGGTGGTGGGCTCGCCCACCACCTCCACCACCCAGGGGCAGCGGGCCGTGGCCGCCTGGCCGAGGCATTCCGCCTCGATCACCGCCTGCTCGATCTCGCTGTAGGAGAGCGTGAGATCGACGGCCCGGATGGCTTCGAGTTCCTGGCGGCGGGTTTCCTGCACGGCCTCAAGCAGGGCTTTGGTGGCCTCGGGTTCGTGGTTGGCGGCCCTGGCCTGGCGCAGCTCGCGCAGGTAGTGGAGATCGGCGTTGCAGAAGATCAGCCGGGCCTGGGGGGCATAGAGATGGAGCAGGTGCAGGCTGTCGCGGACGGTGGTGTAGCGGGTGATGTAGATGAAATCGAACTCGCCGCCCCGCTCCTGCATGAACTGCTCGAGGGAGAGGGTGAAGGGGGCGTGCAGCACCTCGATGCCCTGGCGCTGGAGGGCCTCGGTGTAGGACCCGAGCCAGGCGAGGTTGGTGGGCAGGAACGACACCTTGTAGCCGAGGGCCTGCACCAGCTCCATCTCCACCAGGGCGGCATGGCTGCCGGCATCGCGGTCGGGGCGCGGGGTGCCGTGGTCGAGGAAGAGGGCGCGGCCGAGGATGCCGCGGTCTTTGATCAGCTCGGCGGCCTCGAAGCTCGGCTGGCGCTCGCCTTCGAAGGCGTCGGCCCATTTGCGCTGGAACTGGGGGCCATGCAGGGTCTGGAAACGCTTGAGACCTTCACTGGTGCTGGGATCCGCATCGGTGCCGCAGCTGAGCCCTTCGTGGTGGATCACCCGGGAGAGGGCGGCGTAGCGCACGCAGAGACCGGCCTGGCGCACCTTGAAGGCCAGGTCGGTGTCTTCGTAGTAAGCGGGAGAGAATTCAGGGCTGAAGCCACCGAGCTGGTTCCAGAGCTGGCGGCGGATGGCCAGGGCGGCCCCGCTGACGTAATCCACCTGGCGGGTGTAACCCACCCCGGGATGGTGGGGATTGCGGCCCCGCCCGTAATTCCAGGGCTCACCGTTGCCCCAGACGATGCCGCCCGCCTCCTGGAGGCGACCATCGGGATAGATCAGCTGGGAGCCGGTCATGCCGGTGTCGGACCAGCGCTGGAACGGTTCGAGCAGCTCCTCCAGCCAGCGGCAGCAGGGTTCGGTGTCGTTGTTGAGCAGAACGATGAAGTCGCCGCGGGAGGCGGCCACGCCGCTGTGGCAGGCCTGGTTGAAGCCGCGGGAATAGTCGTGGCGGATCACCTGAACGCCCGGGGCCTCTTCGGCCAGGGCCGAGGCGGTGCCGTCGCTGGAGCCGTCATCGACGACGATCAGCTCGTAGGGAATCCGGGTGGGGGCGTAGGCGAGGGCCGCCAGGCAGCGTCTGGTGACGGCGTACTTGTTGTGGACGGGCACCACCACCGAGACGAGGGGCTCGGCGCTGAGGTTGAGCTGGATCGGCAGGCGCGGGGTGGGCGCACCATCGGGTCCGGCCTCCTGGCCGGGAGCGGAGTTGTGGGGTGGATCGATCGGGCTGCTGAGCAGACGCTGCAGCAGGGGAAGATTGGGAGGCAGGGGGATGCCGTCGGCATCGGCCCACTGCAGCCAGGTGGTGAGGCTGCGGTGGTGCTCGCGGGCCAGGGGGCTGAGCTGATCGGGGAAGGGGGCGGGGCTGTGCTCCTGCAGGGCCGACCAGGGGGTGAGCTGGAAGGGGGTGAACTCGATGCGCTCGCAGACGAGCTCGCCATCGGCGTTGTGCAGGGCGATGTGGTGATGGCGCCCGTCGCAGCCGGCGGGGGGAATGGGCAGGCGGAACTGGCCGTCGGCGCCCGGGCTGACGGGATCGAGAACCTGGCCATCGAGACGCAGCTCGTGCTCGGCGGCCGGGGGAGCCCAGCCACTGAGGAACGGGCCCTGGACCGGATCCAGGCGGGGCTGGCTGGACTGGTGGCTGCGGCAGAGCCGCTCCAACCTTTGGTAGGTGCTCGGATCGAGGCGGAGTGGGCTGCCGGGCAATTCCACAGCGGGCTCCACGTCGACCAGGGCGCGCAACACCAGGCCGGTGCTGAGGGGAGGCAGGCTGGTGCTGGCCTTGCCGGGAAAGAGAAAGCCGCAAGGGCTGGCGATGCCCAGGTCTTGAAGGTCGGGCCGGGGCTGGCTGGCACGGAGCACGGCGATGGACCAGGCCATGCCGGGATTGAGCAGATCTTCGAGCTGAAGCCTGACGCGCAGGGGTTGCTGATCGCTCTCGCTGTTGTGCAGGGGGCAGACCCAGCCGGAGAGTGCACCTGATTCCAGAAACGATTCAAAGGCGCCGACATAGGCACCCCTGGTCAAGTCTTGAAGTGTCGAGGGTAACGGAATCGGCACAACGGTGCTGGATAGGGGGACGGATGGGTTCAACCGAGGACTATCCGTTTCACAAAGGCTGGCAGGGGCTTAGACCATGCCTGGTTGTCAGTGGAGAGTCAAGGTTTGTCAGCGACAACAGCCCCGACGGAGAGTTCCCCCAGCACCGGGGATCGCCTGGAGTACTGCCGCCAGGCCTGCTTTGAGGCCCTGGAGCGCGGGGACTGGCTCATGGCGGTTCAGCAACAGGCTCAACTGAGACAGATGGTGGAGGATGTGGTCAGCTTCCGAAGTGATCTTTCCAACGAACTCTGGAGTTTGTATGCCGGTGTGATGAACACCACACTGGCGCGTCTCCACCCGGTATTGATCACGACAGCGGAGCCGGCACTCCAGGCTTTGCCGCGGGCGGAGATCTGCTGGCAGTTGCTTCAGCTTCTGGGGGAGCATCGGGCGCTGCCGGTGGTGGCCCCCGAGTGGCTGGCGGTGCTGGAGCAACAGCTGGTGCAGGACGGGGCCCAGTACTGGCTGGAGCTGGTGGACGAGCGGGCCGAAGCCGCGGGCCGAGCCCTGGCCCTCTATGAGCGGCTGGCGGCTCTGCATGATCCCTGCCCCGACTGGGTCCGTCTGCGCTGCGAGCAGCTGAGAGCGATCAAGCCTGCCGAACAGGCGCCGCTGCCGGATCCCCTCCCTGTGGAGCCCCCCTCGATCGCCGAGCAGGTGCACGGCTGGCTCGACTGCCATGGCGGTGAGCAGGGGGTGATGCGCCTCGGGCTGATCTTCGTGCCCGACCAGTCGCCGGTGAGCCGCGATCCCCGCCGCCTTGACCTCAACCTGGCGCCGCTGTTGCGGACGGATGAGGATCCGGAGACGGCCATGGCCGCCTTCCTGGAACCCCTGCAAGAGCTTGAGCACGGAACTCCCCTGGAGGTGCGCGAGCCCTGCAGCCATCTCTACGAATCCCTGGGGTACCTGTGGCGCCTGGGCCAGGACCTCGATCTGGAGCAGTACGCGCTGCTCAACAAGGCGGCTGCCAGCTGGAGCCGGATGACCGGGCCAGGCTGCCTGGGCGGCAAGCTGCTGCCCTCGAGCTTGCCAGCTCTGAAGCTGGCCCAGCAACCGCTGCTGGTGCAGCTGGATGCCACGGAGCTGGCGTTGATGCAGAGCGTGGTGTACGACCCGGCCTCTCTGGAGCCGGCGCTGGCGGTGCTGCGCCGGGAGCATCTCAACGAGGCCTTCTGGCGCGAGCAGAGCCCCGACTGGTGGTTCCGCCCCACCCAGGCGGTGGAAAGCCTGCGCCGCTTCCAACGCGACCAGGGGTTCTATGCCGGCAGCGCCGCTCCGATGGAGAGCCTGGAGTGCTGGAGCCGTGGAGCCCTGGCCTGCCTCAGCGAGGGAACGCTCTGGAGCGAGACCCCGGGGTGGCCCAGCGATCCCAGTGCCGGCTGGTTCATGCTGCCGATTTCCCAAGCGATCACCCGGGCCGGCGGCCGGGTGCCCGAGCTGTTCCGAGGGCCGGATCCGCTGGAGTTCTATCCCCTGATGGCCGGCCAGGAAGTGGTGTATGTGGGCCCGCTGGCGGAGGCGGTGGAGCGGCACCACCACAGCGGCAGCAGCTTCCAGCTGTTCCACGACCGGCACATCGACCCCTTCGGCCTGCGCTGCCTGCCGATGCCACGGTCGCTGCATCCGCAGCGGCCGCACGGCAGCTTCGAGGAAAGCCTGGAGGTGATGCTGGAGGAGGTGGAGCGGCTGCACCAGAAGCGCCCGTTCGCGCTGGTGCTGGTGGCCGCCGGCGCCTACCGCCTGCCCCTGTGCCAGGAGATCCGCCGCCGTTATGGGGTCACCTGCCTGGCGCTGGGCGCGCAGGTGCACCAGTTGTTCGGTGTGGAGCGTGCCGGCGAGCCCTCCTGGCGGGCTCTGCAGCGGCGGCCTGAGCACTGGCGTTCGATCGATCCGAGCGGTTAAGTTTGAAGCCTAATCGAATCGGTCGTTTGTCTTCGGAACCTTCATCTTCTGAACCTTTATCTTCGGAACTTTCGTCCACGCAGTTGTCCGTGGAGCCGACGGAAGGGATGCTGTGTTCGGTGGTGGTGCAATTCTTCGAAGACTTCGACTTCATTGAAGAGGTGCTGCGTCAGTTCAGCTGGGTGGATGAAATTCTGATCAACGACGGGCCTTTTGCCTATGCGGTTGAGCTGTTGGGCCCGGTGATCGGCCGTGATCTGGGCGAGCCTTCAAGGCGTGCCCGGGATGTCTTCAGCCGCCTGTCGGCTGAGATGGGGGTTCCGATTCACTATTTTTATCATCAGTTCGAGGATGAACGGGAGAAGCGGCTGTTCGGCTATGGCAAGGCCCGGGGTGAGGTTGTGTTGTCGGTGGATGCGGATGAGCTGCTGCTGCTCAACCGCGAGATGGTGGAAGCCTTCGCAGCATCCAGCGCCCTCGCCGCCTCGTTCAACTGCTACAACTTCACCTATCTGAATCTGCTGCTGATCAGCCATCCGGGGGCGGCGCTGTCTTCGCCGAAGCCCTTCGCCTTCCGCAGGGAAGCGATCAGCCCTGAGGAGCACATCAACTATCTCTGGCTGGTGGGTGTGGAGCAGCAGGCGGCCTCGGCGGAGCATTTCCTGGCCGGCACGCTCTGCGATGGCATTCACCTCACCACGATTCGCAGCTCCTATGGGGCCAGCATCAAGTATGGATTTTATAACTGCCTCTATTTCAAAACGGCGGGGAAGCCGCTTGAGGGGGTGTATGCCGAGGCGCTGAACTTCTTCCGGCAGTCGTTGTATCCAATCGAGCTGCGCACGGAGGTGCTGGCTCGGGCGATGCCGGATGCGATCGGCTTCCCGATGGGCCATGTGCTGCACCGGCCGCAACCCGGTGAGCTGCCGGCCGCCGTGGCCAGCCGCCAGGAGGACCTGAGCCGAGCGTTCAACCGCAACAGGGTGAAGCGGCGGATCAGCGGCAGCCTGCTGCCCTCGGTTCCCACCTATCTGCTCTGTGAACCCGGCACGGACCTTCAGGTGGCCCTCTCGGTTTCGGGCAGTGCGCGGCTGAAGGTGGTGCCGCTGCGGTTGGATGCTGCTCCGTTCAGCCTGGAGCAGGGGGCTGCGGAGCACACCTGGGTGGGTGAGGCGCTGACGGTGAAGGAGCTGAACCTCGAGGCCCCTGACGAGGAGCCGAGCGGTGATGTGGTCGCTTACCTGTTGGAGCTCACCCTCTGGATCGCACCCGAGGAGAAGGAGCGGTTTCGTGCCTCCTCACTGGCCCCCACTTTCAGTCTGAGTGTGAGCTGAGATCGAGAAGGTCAGAGGCCAGCTGGAATTTGGCGAGGGTCCGGTTGTCGTGCGTGATCCAGGGGTGGCGGTTGTAGAAATCAATGGAGTCGTGGAGCTGATCCCGGAGGCTCCAGGGATAGGTCCACTCCCGGCGTCCACCTTCCGCGGCCCAGGGGCCGAGCTCCAACGCCTGCCACACCCATGGGAACACTCCGTGGTGGTGCTGGCCGAGGTATTCGAAGTCCCCCAGGCTGGGGGTGGAAGGGGGCTGTTCCGGCTGGATCCAGGCCAGCACGGCCGCCAGCAGCTGCTCCAGCAGACGGTTGCTGGGGTGATTGAAGGTGTGAAACAGGGGTTCGCTGCGCCAGTGCTGCTCGATCCAGGGGGAGAGGGCCAGGCCGCACTCCGCCTCACGCTGACGCAGCTGGTCGAGGGACGCGGCATGCCACTGGCGCAGCCGCTCGGCCATGGATGGCCGAAGCCGCAGCTCCAGCAACTGGGTGGCGTCGAGGCCCCGGTGGGCGGCGGCCATCGCCAGGAAATCGTGATAGTCGCCCAGGGGCGATTCGGCGGCGAGGCCAGCCAGGCGGGCGGGGTCGAGGTTGGCGTAGCCGATCAGGGGGTGATAGCCCTCGTAGTGCAGGTTGGGGAGCACCAGCTGGCGCCCCTTGGGGGGGAGCCTGGCCCGCAGGGTGGGGCCATCGAGGCCGATGTCATCGCGGTAGCCCGGGAGGATCCGGTGCATCACCAGCAGATCGGTGTCGCCCAGCACCTGGTGCAGCTGGGCCACATCGGCGGGTGTGGCCATGTGCACCGGGGTGCAGAAGTGGATGGCGTGGTGGGGCAGGGCCTCCTGGAGGCCCAGAAAGAGGGGATGGGTCTGGCAATTGCCCACCACAGCGATCTGGAGCCGGCTGCTCGGGGCCGGCGGCGGAGGCGGTGCGAGGCGCTCCAGCGACTGGCGCATCACCGGCAACCAATAGGGGGGCTCGCCGTGGAGGGTGGTGAGGCGATCGAGCAGGGCGATTCCCAGCTGGCGCCGCTGCTCATGCCGCTCCGGGTCGAGCCCGCAGGACCCGGCGCTGAGCTGGTCATGAATCCAGATGGCCCCGTAGCGGCAGAATTGCTCGTCGTGGACGGCCACCCAGTCAGGCTGATCGGGGACTTGCTCCTGGAGGTGGCGGTAGAGCTTCTCGCCGGTCAGGGCCAGCTCGATGGCGGCGTCGGGGTCGGTGCCATGAATCTCGAGCATGCGGCGGTGACAGGCCACGCCCAGATCAAGGATCAGCTGCTGTTCGGCGGCCTCAATGGGGGTCTGACGTCCCTTCAGGTTCTGCCAGACCGCACTGGCGGCCACCTCGATCCCCTCTTGCATCAAGCGGCGTCCCGGATGAAGTCTCATGCTTCAACTCGATGAGAATCTTACAAATCCGCTGGGGCGGCGGCCCCGGGGGGGGAACTGAAAAAGCGCAGAATGGTGATGTGTCCCGATGACGGCAGAGTTGGGCGACCCAGCCAGGGGCGTTGAGCAGGACAACTGGGACCTGACCTTCGAGCGCTTCGCGGTGGAGCGCCTGGAGGGAGGCAGCGACACGGCTGAGCGGCTGGCTCTGGCGATCGCCCAGCTGCACGGGGCGGTGGTGGAGCCGCCCGAGCCGGTACTGCCCCCGTTGCGGCGGGCCGAGCTGTGCTGGCGTGCCCACCGGCTGCTGCTGGATTGGCGCGAGCGGAACCTTTCCTTTCCCGACTGGCTGGACGTGCTGGAGCAGCAGCTGGTGCTCAGCGGTGCCCAGCTCTGGAGGGAGAGGGTGGGCCTGGAGGAGGAGGCCGGGGCCCGGGCCCTGGAGTTGTTCGAGCGCCTGGGGGTGCTGTTCGATCCCTGTCCGGCCTGGATCCGACTGGCCTGCCTGGAGCTGCGGCAACTCAGTTCGGAGCAGCTGTGTCAGGAGCTGGAAACCGCGTTGGAGGATGAGGAGGGCGACCAGGTTCTGCTGGAGAAATTGGCGCTCTGTTGCGATCGCTGTTGCCGCGAGGCGCTTGAACGTGGCGACTGGGGGCTGGCCATGGAGCGACAGACGGTGGCCGAGCGGACCCTGCATCGCCTCGATGAGGGCCACCCCCACGGATCGCAGGCGCGCTGGGAGGGGTACGCGGCGTTGGTGATCGCGATCGTGGACCGGCTGAAGCCGGTGCTGATCGGCGAGGCCGGCCACTCCCTCCCGGACGCCGTGCGGGCGCGGCTGTACGACCGAGTGGAGCGGATGTTGAAGCGGTACCACGCCCTGCCGATCGAGCCGCCGGAGTGGCTGGCGGTGGTGGAGCTGCAGCTGCTGCAGGAGGGTGCGCAGCTGTGGTGCGCTCAGGCGGGTCACATCCCTGGGGCGAGCGAGCGTGCGCTGGCTCTGTTCCAGCAGCTGGCGGAGCAGCTGCATCACTGTCCACCTTGGGTGATTCAGGAGCTGGCCTGGCTGGGGGTGCAGCTCACGCCTGGCGTCCCCAAACTTGGCCTGATCGCTCGGGAGCAGCAGCCGCCCGTGGTGTTGCGCGAGGGCTGGCTGGAGCTGAACCTCTTGGGTTGGCTGGATGATCAGCAGGCGGAGGAGATGGAGCCGCTCGTCGCTGGGTTCATTGCAGGCGTTGAGCTGGCCTGCGAGCTTCGCCCTGGCGGAATGACGTCTGAGCCCGAGATGGCCTTGGCAGGAGCCATGCGCTCGCTGAGCAGGTTGTGGGAGAAGGAACAAACCCTGCCGAATGAGCAGCTGGAGCGGCTGAGGCAGGCCGGCCAGGCATGGCGCACCCAATGGGCCGAACGGGGCAGGCAGACCTGGAGCGAGCTGCCAGAGCTGCAACCAGAGGGAATGACCTTTCTGATCAGCCTGGAGGCGGCTGAACTGCTGGCGGTGCAGCAAACGATCTGGCCCGCCCATGGACAGCCGGTTGACCCCCAGCGCCAGGCTTGGGCCGAGGCCGTGCTGGGGCCGCTTACGGTGGCAGCTCTCTGGGGTGAAGCGGTGCTTTGGGCCCCCGACGAGGAGGCGGGGTGGGTGGCGCTGCCGCTGTTGCAGGCCCTGAGCGAGGGGGCCTGTCGCGGACCGGATCTGGTGCAGCCGCCATCGACGCAGCAGCTCAGGCAGGTGTTGGGCGGCCAACAGGTGGTGCTGGTGGCACCAGGTGCGGCGGCACTGTCGGCAAAGTTGAGCCAAGAGGGCCTCAGGGGGGTGGATCCTCCTGAATCGCTGGGGGTTCAGGCTTCACTGGCCGCTCTGGTGGAGACGCTCATCGGCCTGCACGCCGTCAATCCCATCGACTGGCTTGTGGCCGATTGTGGTGTGCTGAGGTTGCCGTTGCTGCTGGAGCTGCATCGGCGCAAGGGGGTCAAGGGAATGGCGATCGACCAAACTGCTGCCTTGTTCGACAACGGGGTCGTGTGAGCGTCCTCGCATGTGCGGCGGTACCACGGGAGTCACCAGCCCAGAAGGCAGCCCAGGATACATTCAGAATTCCACTGCGATGGAAAGCTTGAGGCAATTGTCAAACCCGTCAATTGTTTTGGAACCATGTTCGCGATTGCCGATTCAGATCCTTGCAGTAAGGTCACAGACACGCCAGAAAGCTCTGCCTTGATTGCGGTATCGACCAAGAATGTGATGCCATCCCCGGGATGCCTGGCCCTGCATCATCACCATCAGGTGTACACAGCATTTCAGGATTTTCAGGCAGATCTTCCTACTCTGTTTGCTCAGGCGCTCTATCTCGAAGAGGCTGAACGTGCCATTCGGACTCTGGGCATTCTGGAACCTCTCACGGGCAGGCACCTACCTCCGGAAGAACTGCTGATCAATGGTTCGAACTATCGAGAAAGCATTGTTGGCAGGGGGTGCCTGAGCCGCCATCGAGCTCTGATCATGGTGTTGCAGCAGGTTTATGGCAACCAGGAGGCTCTTGGCCACCAAGCGATCTATCTTTCGGAAGCCCTCACAGGTTTTTCGAGGATTTTGCAGGAATGGTCTCCTCAAGTGATTTTAAGTGAGTATCTGGAAGGGGTCGAGGATTCGGCCCATGATGGAATTCGGCATGAAGACCTTTGCCGGCTGAACTTTGATGACCGATCGTTCAATCTGGTGATCACCAACGATGTGTTCGAGCATGTGCGATCCCTTCCGATGGCCCTGAGTGAGATTCATCGGGTGTTGTCGTCGGGGGGGCGGTTGATCTGCACCTTCCCCTTTGCCTACGGCCAGACCGAAACGATCCGGAAGGCGATCCACCATCCTGAGGATGGCCACGTGGAGCTGCTCACCGATGTGGAGCTGCACGGCGACCCGGTGCGTCCAACCGTTGGGTCGATGGTGTATCAGATCCCTGGCTGGGATGTGCTTGACCTCGCCCGATCAGCCGGGTTTGGCCGATGTGTCATCCATTACATCTCCGCCTGGAAGCATGGTGTGCTCGGTGGTGAAATCCCGGGTGTGTTCGTGATGGAGGCCCAGCGGCTATGAGCACAGCGGAAGTCTGCGCGCTTCAGCGCCAGTTGCTTGAGCATCCGGCGAATCCAACTGCCTGGGAGCAGCTGGAACGGGCACTGGCCGTCGCCAGCCCACGCGGGTCTCACCCCATCCACGTGGAGGCAAGCTTCAAGCCAGCTGTGGAGACTCTTCCGCGGGGAGTGTTCGAGCAGCCGGCCCCGCGGCAGCTGACGGCGGAGGCAATTCTCCGCCGGGCTAAGGAGCAAGTGGATGAGGGCCAGATGGAGGCGGCGATTGGCACGGTGGAGCGCTGGCTGGAGGCCGTGGGGGAGGAGCAGGAAACCCCGATGCTGGCCTTCATCCGCGCCCATGCCTACCGGCTCACAGATCGGGCGGACACTGCCATGGAGGTGCTGGAACGGTTCGGCAGCAGCGAAGAGAACGCCTGGATTCCGTTTGAGCTGGGCCTGATCCTCAAGGCCTTGGACCGGCCGGAGGAGGCCTATCTCTGCTTCCGCCGCGCCAAGGGGATCCAGCCGGATTTCACTTGGGCGGCGATCGAGGCGGCCAACACCACGGCGGAAGCCGATGTGCCCCTCGGGCGCCTGGATGGAATCACCAGCGCCGGTGCGGAAACGGGCGACGTGCTCAACGTGCACATCGATCGGATGCTGCGCTGCGGCCCCCTGCTGCTGCTGATCGGTTGGAGTTCGCTGCCGTTCGAGAACGGGAGCCTGTTCAGCCTGGCTGATCCACTGGCCCCTGGAAAACGGGCGGTGGGCGGAAGCACATTCTATGTGCGTCCGGACGTGTGCCAGGCGTTGGGACGACCTGACCATGAAAGCCTGGGCTTCGCCGCATTGCTCGATGTCTCCAGCTTCCATCGCTGGTCGGAACTGGGGCAACTGCGGCTCGTGGTGCAGGCGGAGGGAGCTGAAGACACCCGCGCCACATCCGCCGAGATCTGCCTGGCGGACATCGCGGAGGAAACCGATCTCTCCAAGGTGTTCGAGGCTGTTTTGGGCGTGTTTCATGTGTCGATCGACAGCTGCAACCGCTGGCATGAAGCCCTTCGGCTGTTCCTCCCCTCCACGATCCTGAAACTCTCGGCGCTGTTCGAGCGCCATGTGAGCGAAGAAGCCGGGAATGTGGAGGTGCACTGGCTGTCGCCGCCGCTGCAAACGGGGCTGCCGGTGGCCTCGGTGATCTTCGTGCAATTGGGCAGCTTCATCAGTGCTAAGCCGGCGATCCTGCAGCTGGCTAAAACCAACCTGCCCCTTGAGATCATCGTGGTGAACAACTCACCCGAGCTGTTCTCCGAAACGTTTCACCTGCTTGATCGTTTCTCAGGGATTCGGCCTGATTTCAGGATCGGCATTCTCAACCGGGCCAGTAATTTGGGATTCTCGGCAGGGTGCAACCTTGGTGCCCGCCATGCCTCAGGGGAGTGCCTGGTTTTCCACAACAATGATCTGTTCGCCGATTCGGTGGTGGATTACAAGCTGCTGATCCAGCATGCCTTGAACGAGCCGAATGTGATTCACAGCACCTTTCAGTATTTCACCGATGGCACGCTGATGCAGGAAGGGCTCACGGCCACCAGGCTCACCACAGCCCGCACCCAGCCGTTCCAGCTCTACAACGGCTATTCGATCGGGCGTAATCAAACGCGGGGGAAGGTGTTGGCCTGTTCGGGATCGTTGATGGCCATGAGCCAGCCGCTGTTTGCCCATCTGGGGGGCTTCAGTGAAGAGATTGTGTATGCCCACTTCGAGGATTTCGATCTGTGCCTCAGGGCACAACAGGAGGGGATCGGCATCAAGGTATGGAACGATATCACCTTCTTCCATGCCGAGGGCACCGGATCGGTGGCGCCCTATCACCTGAGCGGCACCACGAGCCACATCAACCGCATGCTGTTTTCGCTCCGCTGGGGAAAGGTGCTGGACGCCATGGACCTGTCGGTGGAGTACTCCCTGTGAACAACGGACGCGCGATGACCACAGACAGCTATGACCTGGTGATCCTGAGCCTGTTCCATCCCAAGGTGGTGAGCGGAGGGGCGCAGCAGTGTGCCTACGATCTCTTCCTTAATCTGAAGAAGTACAGCGATCTTCGCGTGTGCTTCATCGGCGCCACCTCTCCGGAAACGAGCCTGAATACCAAAGCTTCCGCCTTCATCCGCAAGGTGCCTGGCGCTGAAGACGAGTTCTATTTCTTCACCGGCTCCTACGATTACTTTTGGCATAACTGCGTGGACTCACGGGGGATCAAGGACCTCACCCTCTTCATCCAGAACCTCCAGCCTCGCTCGGTGTTCCTGTCCCATTACATGCACATCGGCATGGATCTGATCGCCCTGTTGCGTTTCGCGCTGCCGGAGGTGTTCATCGCGGTGGGGTTGCACGAAATGCTGTTTGCCTGCCTGGCCGATGGCCAGATGGTGAAGAAAACCAATGGAGGCCTCTGTAGCAGCGCCGAACCGGAGTTGTGCGCCATGTGTTTCCCTCACCTCTCTGCAGACACATTCATGGCCCGCAAAAAACACAACCTGGAGCTGATGGACATGGCCGACAGCTTCATCGTGCCAGCCCGGCATCTGGGCTCCGTGTTGCAAAAAGAAATGGGGATCGACGGCCAAAGGATCCATGTAATCAACCACCCGATCGATTTGGAGCGCTATCCGGCAGAACCACCCACCCCAATGCCATTCTCCGTAGGGGAACAGGAGAAGATGCATACCCCCATGCGTTTCGGTTACTTCGGCCAGTTTCTGGACAACAAGGGGATCCACATCCTGCTGAAGGCGGGCGAGCTGCTGAACCGCAGCAAGCCGGAGCGTCCTTTCCAGATTGTGATCAACGGGGGCAACAAAAATTTCGCCTCCGGCCCGTTCCAGGAGATGGTGCAGGAACTGATCGACAACAGCCGCCAGTGGGAGCATGGGGAGGTGATCGAGCTGGGCGGCTACAGCCACGACGAGATCGTGCGACGCATGGTCGGTGTGGATGTGGTGGTTGTGCCCTCCACCTGGCCGGAAGTGTTCGGGCTGGTGGTGACCGAAGCCTTTGCCTGTTACAAGCCGGTGATCGCAGCCTTGATCGGTGGGCTGGCGGAGCGGGTGCAGCATGGCGTGGATGGATACAACTTCATCGCCCGTGACCCTTCCGATCTGACTGCGAAGATGGCCTTGTTTCTGGAGATGGGGCAGGGGCGTTACAACCAGATGGCAGAGGCCGCCCATGCAACGGCCGAAGGGCTCAATCCAAAACGGGCCCTGGCGGAATACGGAGTGGCTTTAGCGCTAGGAGGTCAGGCATGATCCACCTCACAGTGGCCGCACCGCTGGGACTCGATTCGGTATTCTTTAGTTTTATTGAGCGGATGGCAATACAGAATGGACATATTTGTGTGGATCCTCCAGCTGAGCTAATGGACGAGGCGGAACCGGAGAGTTGGATTGAGGAGATGAGTAACAGCAGCCAACATCACTTCGTTATCGGCTACCGCTATCCACCTGTCTATTGGAAATACTTGGCGATAAAATCAAGCACAGTATGCCTACTGGCAGATCCCGATGGAATTGCTCGACAAGTGTCACGGATCCATGAAGACAGATTAGATTCCGGATGTCCAGATGACATTCGTAGCACCGTTCATTCGGTTCGTGACGCATTAGATGCCACAATTGGCCTAGCAGAATGGATTCTTGCAGACGGAGTATCCAGAAAGCGTGTTATTCTGCCTGCAGTCTCCATTCTTCTACAACCAAAAGATGCATTTACCCGACTTGAGACGTTTTACCGCTACGCCGGAGTCATGATAACGTATTCGTGCAGCGAAGGTTTCAGCGAAGAGGCACTTCCTTTGATATATCAACTCTCTTCTATAGGCGAAGAGGTGACGAGAGAAGTCCATAGAATGCTCACATTGGATGACGTCACTCCGCAAAGGCTGAATGCCGTAATAGCGGTTATTGGGGAAACTGGATGACCAAGACCATCCAGTTAAGTCACACTACAGCTGCTTCATAGTTCATCTAATCAATAATCGCTCAGAGTAAGTCTCGAATCTAACTGCTTATGAATGCGTGATCTACCTCGCCTAGGCCACCAAGATCTTTATAATGAAGCCACCTTTTTATGATTTTCATGCTCAATTATTTCTAATAGGCAAATCTGTATTAGAAGCTATTCTAATGTTCTGAGAAGTCATGTTTTTGAAATCAGCTTCTGTACTTCCCGTCCATCATTATCTATCCACCACATGCTTGTCTCCAAGGCAAATGCAAGCAATAACAAGCTGCTAGAAATAGTAGCTGCTTCATCATTGCTACTTGGCTTTCTTGAAACTTCCAGAATAGTCGGCCTAAATGTGCTAAATTCAAAGTTGCGAATCCACTGCCAAGCTAAATGCCCTATTGATTCACTTTAATAAAAGTGAACATATCCTGGCCATTCAAGATAATGAGTCAACTGCAGTTCAAACTCATTCCTAGCCCATCAAGTCTCTGAGATGCACCATGCTAATTCCAAGTGGTCTAAAGGGCACCTCGAAAAATCTACGTCGCTCCCTGACAGCCTATGAAATATGCAATAGAATTGGTTCAGTTCAACACAGCTGAATGGGACAGCGTGGATTCTGGGATGAGGAGAAGCGCATCCACAGGCTTCAGCAGAAGAAGCCCACGTTAGCGACCCTGTCCGAGACGATTCCCTGGGATGCCTTCAGGCCACTGCTGGAGCAGGGTTACAGCCATGAACGCAAGAGCAATGCTGGCCGTAAGCGGATTGATCCGATCATCCTCTTCAAGATGCTGGTGCTGCAGCAGCTGTTCAACCTCAGTGATGAGGAGCTGGAATTTCAGGTCAACGACAGACGCTCATTCGAGGAGTTTGTCGGACTGGGAGTGATGAACACCATTCCCGATGCCACCACTATTGCCTTCTTCCGCGAGCGGCTCCGCAAGGCGGGTGTTGTCGATGAGCTTTTTGAACGTTTTGAGGAGCACCTGCGGACCCATGGGCTGGAGGCCCGTGGTGGGCAGATCATCGATGCAACACTTGTCCCAGTTCCCAAACAGCGAAACTCAAGGGAGGAGAACAAGACCATCAAGGATGGAGCCATTCCAGAGAAGTGGTTGGACAAGCCAAACCGCTTGCGCCAGAAGGACACTGACGCTCGCTGGGTCAAGAAGAATGGCGTCAACCACTACGGCTACAAGAACAGCATCTGCATTGATGCCACTCACGGCTTCATTCGCAGATTTGCCATTACCCCAGCTAATATTCACGACAGCCAGATGCTTACGCAGGTGCTAGACCCTGAAAATAGGGATGACTTTGTCTGGGCTGATTCTGGCTATGCAGGTGCTCAGTTTGAGGATCTCCTGGACCTGGGTGGTTTTGAGAGCCGAATTCATGAAAAGGGCTCACGCTGCCATCCCTTGAGCGAGGAGGCCAAGGAACGGAACAAGGTCCGATCAACTGTACGGGCCAGGGTTGAGCATGTCTTTGGTGCAATCACAACCTGCATGCGCGGCAAGCTGACAAGGCGGATTGGACTGGCCAGAACGAAAGCTTGGTGGGGACTGCGTAATCTGACTTACAACTTTCTTCGATACCTGCATTGCAACTCAAAGGCAATGCTGGCTGTCTGATCATTCGGCAACGGGATAATTATCCCGCATTTAAGTCATGAATGTCAGTCATCAGGCGGATCTGCACGTGCAGAGGATGAGCATTTTGCTTCTCAAGGCAGCCTGGGTAGTGGCAATATTTCGAGGTGCCCTAAAGATTGTCCCTCTGGTTTCCTATGGACGGAGTGGTTCTACGGTTTTCATGAAAGCACTGAAAGCACTAGGTTGCATGGTTCATAATGGCCCTCCGTATGAAGATAGAACATGTCAAATGGCATTCCTTAGCCATCTTGCAAGTCTTGGTGGATTGAATTCGATAGTCAACTCAAATGTCAACATTCAAGATGTTATTGCCAAAGTTCCATTCTTCAATTCACACTTAATTGCCTCTGGCCAGCAGCAGCTAACGGATTTATTCCCACATTTTCTTGAATACACTAAGCAGCTTTGTATGCAAGGCGAGAGTTCGCTTGCTGAAAAATTTATTGGAATAGATTTACTTCAAAGTATTTCAGGTTTTATCCCTAGGAATCAGCTACGTCCAATTCTGCTTCTGCGAGATCCAAGAGACGTATTTCTTTCGGTGAAGCAGTTTAACCATAAGCGAGGCTTTAGAACATTTAATGATACTGGAGATGATGAGATGCTATATCGCATTATCTGCGCATTTTCAAGGCAGCTGCAGGAAGTTTCCTCCCAGTTAAACTCTTGCCTTGTTCACTACGAAGATTTAGTTGAAAACCCGAGTGGTGTCATCTTATCACTTTGCACTTTCTTGGAATTAGAGCTTTCAGATTCATTGATAAACAATACTTTAACTGCCATTCAGCCAAGGTCTGTTAGTGATAAGCAGCACATGACTAGTGGGAGCCTGTCATCCACCGTAAAGAAATGGGAGGCTCAATTGACGCCAGAATTCAGTAGGATATTTGAATTGCATCACGACAAGCTTGCTGGCCTTCAACGCTATGAATAAACGTATCGAAGCCTGGACATCAGGGCAATTCAAAGGCTTAACCCGTGCTTGATTCTGGCTTTCTCGTCGCCATCGCCAGTATCGTCGTGATGTCGCGAGTTACGGCCTGCATGCCAGCTCGGATCGGCTGAAATCCAGCCAGCCTCAGCAGGTTCAAAGCCGCTGTCCGTAATGCCGCCATCGCGTCCGCGCCATTCCCGCGATACAGATGTACGCCGCCGTTCACAGCCGTGATCACTGACCTGACTGTCAACTTAGCAGCGTCCCAGCAAGTGGTGTAACTCGGGGTTCTCTGAGCAGTGGATCACCTGCCGCCGGGTTCTCTCGGATAACGGCCTCCTACCGCTCCGGTGACTGGCGAAAGGCCTGTCGGGCATTTGATCTCAAACCCATTCGCACCAAGCCCTACACACTGCAGATCAACGGAAAAGTGGAACGGTTCATCAAGACTCTCCTGGCGGAATGGGCCTACGTCATCGCCTACCAGACATCGGCTGAACTCCACCACTGGCTACCCCGCTATCTGGGGATCTATAATGGCCACAAGTGCCACATGGCTCTCGGTGTACTACGCCTCAGCAGTCCCTCCAGCGGCTGCTGATCGCTGATTGACTTGGTAAGAAAACACAGCTAGAAATCATCTTGATGAGGCACTAGTCTATGTTAAGATCCTTAATGATGTCAGATCGTGGTTCATCAATTGCTTTCTGGGAAGAGCAATGTCGTTGTTAGGCCAAATCGAGGAATGATTGGGTGGGCTTCCCACGTTTACAGCAATATGGTTTGCCGCCAAAGGCCAAAAAACCTGAAGGCAAGCTTTGACGATCTTTTTATCCGCAGAATCGGACCGACGCGGCTGCTGCGATCAGGAAGGGGCCCTTCGGTCATGCTTGATCCAAGCCAATGCTCCACTTTTCGCCCATTCGTTGGTCGTCGCCCTAAGGCACAATTCTGAGGCCTCTCAGATTCATGTTCTCAAGCTGGCAGGCGACGCCGTTGCAGAACCGATTGAGGCAGAAATTCGCGTCGAAGGACCTGCCTTTTCAATCTGCAATGAAGGTGCTGGCACCTGGGGGCATTTTATAGGTCACAATCTTCCGCGTGCCATGCTGTTTCTTCAACACGTTCCGCATGGTCGCATCATCGTTCCTGAGGCCTATCTTACAAAAAACAAAACATTTTTAGAATTGCTCTTCCGAGCCGGAATTGCATTATCCCAGATCGTTCCTGCTCCACATCGCTGTATCTTGCATCTAGACGCCGATGGAGCCACGCGATTTGTCACCCAGGTCACGCTCTGCGCACGTGAGCTTGGCGTGGCGATCGCGCAGACCTCGTTTGACACCGGAGAATCCCAAGAGCGCGCAGCGCAGAAAGCTTTGCTGAGCACGCTGGAGCTCGAGGGCGTGCTGATCCAGGCGGTAGGCCCAGCCTTCTCCGAAGGAGTTGCGCTGCACACCTCGCCAGCGTTTTTCAGCTCGCCGCCGAGCAGGGCGCCGACTTGCTCCTGACGGTCAAAAACAACCAGCGCCGGCTGTATCAGCAGATCGTCTCCCAGTTCCGCGGCCACCGGCACTTTCCTGTAGTGATATGCGATGTCGAGGCCAGCCATGGCCGCCGGGTGCGCTGGACTCTCCGAGCCCGCAACGCCATTGAGGCCATTCGTGAGCGCTGGGTGGGCGCCAGCTGGATCATCGAGCTGGTGAGCACCGGCCGGCGCGATGGCAAGCCTTTTCACCACGTCCACTACTACGGCCTCCGGCCGACTGCGTCTACATCACCACCCGGCGCACCAGCCCAAAAGTATTGCTGCGCCTGGTGCGGCAACGCTGGGCGATCGATTTCCTGGCGGAGAGGGACGCGAGGTCGGCGAGCACGGACAGGCACGGGCAGTTGCCGACCAGCAGCGCGCTGGAGCGAAGGATCTCGGCATGCAGTCAATAAGCCGAGAAGGACATGCCCATCGAGCTGTCGTCCTGCAGTCGGGCATGAATCTGCGGTTTATCAGACAGCCACATCATCCCCACCGATACGATCCACACTCCCCTGTGAGGCCATTCGTTCGGACTCGGTTCCGATGCTTCCGGATGATGCCACGCTGATCGGCGCACCAGAACCCGGTCACCCTGAGAGAGGATTGAGAGCCTCATCTCCTCAATCGGTTGGCTGAAATCGCGACTGGTTGAAATTGCCGATCATAGGCGACATCAACGCCATCAAATCTCTTCACCCTATTGGTTTGTCTCCGGAGACCCTTCCGTTCCTGTTCGCTTGCCCTAATCTATTTGCGCGCTTCAATACCCTTGCCATTGCCCTCTCCAGCGTCCAGACGCTGAGCGCATTGTTCGCTCACGCGGCCTCCGCCCGCGCCGCCGGACAGCTCAGTGAAGCAATCGATACCTACCGCACCGTGTTGGCGTTAGCGCCTGATCACCTGGGTGCCCGCTCTGCCATCGCCCTGCTGGAGCGGCGCCGGGTGTCGAAGCCCATCGATCTGAGTTCTCTGATCCAGATCGCTGAAGAGGCTTACTCTCAGGGCGACATCCGCACCGCACTGGCCAGCTTCGAGCGCGCCCTGGAGCAGTCCCCCGGCCAGCGCGACCTCAGAGCCGCCACCGCCCGCTGTCACCGGGAACTCCGCCAGCACAAGAAAGCCGAAGCCATCCTGGCGGCCTTGCTCGAGGAGGAACCCACCCACTTCTCCTCCCTGCTGGGCATGGCGGAACTGGAAGACCATCGCCAACAGCCCGCCGCCGCGATTCGCTGGTACCGCCTTGCCCTCGATCAGCGGCCCGACCACCAGGCCCTGCGCGCCACCCTGGCCCTCTGCCTGCTCCGCTCAGGCGAGTGGGCCGCTGCCCAGGAGCTGCTGGAGCACGCCCTGCGCGACAGTCCGCACGAGCCCACCCTGCTTGTGGCCCGTCGGGATCTCCATGCCGCTTCCGGCGAACTGGAGCAGGCCCTGGCCCTTTCCCAGCAGCTGCTCGCGGTGGACCCCGCCACCCCCTGGCATCACCTCAGTCATGTGCATCTGCTGCGTCAGTTACAGCGCTTCGAGGAGGCTCTGATCGCTCTGGAGGCCTTCGATCCTGGAGACGATGCTGCCCTTCAGGCTCAGGGTTTCCATGCCAGGGGTTTGCTGCTGCGGGAGTGGGGCCGGCTGCCCGAAGGCCTCAACGCCCTGCGCAGCGCCGTGGAGGTTGATCCCACCTGCCCCGATTACCCCGCGGCGCTCGCCAGCCTGCTGGCGGAAATCGGCGCCTTCGATGAGGGGCTTTCCATGCTCCATGAGTGCGAACGCAGCATTGGAGCTGCGCAGGGTCTGGGCCACCAGCCCTGGCTGCAGTTCGCCAAGGTGACCTTCTACCGCGGCGCGGGCGATCTCGAGGCGGCTCTGGCCATCAGCGATGGGCTGGCAGCCGATGACCGCGTAGGTTTCCACGCCCGGGTGCAGCGGGCCCAGCTGCTGATGCAGCTCGGCGATCCCCGCGCCGAGCAGGCCGTGGGGGCGATCGATCCGGAGGGACCCGAGCAGGAGCGTGTGCAGTCCTTCTGCCGCGCCGAGTGGCTGCGGAACGTCTACCGCTTCGATCAGGCCGCAGCCGAACTGGCACCGTTGCTGGAGGCCGAGCCGATCGACTTTGCCGCCGCCGAGCTGGCCTGCCTGCTCCACACCATGCTGATGGACCTCGATCAGGCCCTGGCTCTCTTTGCCCGCATCCGCAACGCCAAGGCGGCCAGCGGCAACCCCCGCCTGGTGGAAACGGCCCGCCATGGCCTTCATCGCTGTCTGATCGAGGAGTTCAACACCAACCTGGCCGTGACCTCCACGATCCGGGGCCTCTGGAGCCAGCCGCCCGCCCAGCGCCTGGCGCCCCTGGCGGCCTTGGTGGCCAGCGAACCCGGCTCCAGTGCCGCCGCCATCTCTCTCCTGATCGCCGCCCGCCATGCCGGCGGGCTCGACGCCTGGGAGGGCTCAATGGTGGAGATCCCTGCCAGCACGGCCCCCGTGGAGGGTCCGATCCCGCGCGTCGTCGTCCAGTTCTGGAACAGCTCGCCGCCACCGGATGGGGTGCGCGCGCTGATGCAGAGCTGGCCCCAGACCAATCCTGCTTTCACGCATCGGGTGTTCGGCACCGAGACGGCCGCCGCCTACCTCGCCACCCATGGCTCCCGCGATGTGCAGGACGCCTTCGCTGCCGCCCTCAGCCCCGTGCTCCAGGCGGATCTGTTCCGCCTCGCCTACCTGGTCCATCACGGCGGCATCTACGCCGATGCCGACGACCGCTGCCGCAAATCCCTGGTTCCTCTCCTGGGCGAGGGCATCGATCTGGTGCTTCAGCAGGAGGACATCGGCTCGATCGGAAACAACTTCATCGCCTCAGCCCCTGGCCACCCCCTGATCGAGCGGGCCCTGGCCATGGCCTGCAAGAACGTGCTCGAGGCCCAGGGTGACACGTCCTGGTTCCTCACCGGACCCGGTGTGATGAGCCTCAGTTTCGTGGAGCTCTACGGCGAAGCCCTGGCCAACCCCGCGGCCCCACCGCCCCCGGGATTGCGTCTGCTGACCCAGCACCAACTCAGCCGCCGCATCAGCTTCCACCTCCAGACCCCAGTGAAGGTGAGCGAAGGCAGTTGGAGTGCGCCAAGGGGTCAGGCCGGTCACCAGCGGCTGATGCGGCGGCGGCGATGAGGATCTGCCCCACACTCTCATCAGTGACACCCTCACGTGGACCCCAGAAACTGAACCAGTACATATGAGAGCTTCCCTACCGGCCAGACTTGGTCAGGAGAAGCTCCTCAATCAGGGCCAGACCGGCGCTGACGTCTGCCGGACCCTGGAGGTCTCCGCACCCGTTTAACACCGTTGGCAGCAGCTGTATGGAGGGATGAAGGCGACAGAGACATGCACGGACTGCGTGGCTGCCCAACCGCCGCGCCAGGCAACGGCTGTAGGAGTCTCAACGTCTTGAGCACAGCCCAGGCTTCCGGTTTGTCCAGTGACAGCAGATTGGCCTGAAATTCGGGATTGTTCAGATCAAGCTGAATCACCGTTTGCCCAGGTGGCGCTCCAAGGCCTCGAGATCCGCCGCCACGGGGGAGGCTGTGATCGCCTTCAGGGCGCGATCGAGGCGTGCAGAAGCCGCCGGCTGATGCAGCCAGAGTTCGGAATCCGGGATGGTCTGGGCGGTCTTGATCACCCACACCCCTGGCTCGCTGCTGTCGATCAGAACGGTGCGCCCGGCAAACTCCTTGCCCAGGGAGATCTGCCCGCTTGCTCCCACTTTCTTGGCGACCGGTCGAGGGGTGTTCATGCGTGCACTGGTTTCATGCGCTCAGTTTATGGGCGAGGTGGTTTGTCGCCTCAGATGCCAGCCTCCCGGCTCCATGGGTCCAGGGTCTGAACCCCAGTGGGCGTGAAGTGGCGCAGGTTGCGCGTCACGACCGTGAGGCCGCGCTCCAGCGCCGTGGCAGCAATCAGCAGATCGGCTCCGTCATGGCCGAGCTCGGCCGAGAGTTGTCCCCAGCGACGCGCCACCCCCACATCCACCGGCAGCAGCCGATCGCCATAGAGCCGCAGCAGCTGATCCAGCCATCCGGCCAACTGCTGCGCAAATCTGGAATCGGTCGTGCGCTTGCGGGCAATGCCGCGTTCGATTTCGCCGATGCTCACCACACTCAGAAAACAATCCTCCTGCCGCTGGCTGCCGATCCAGGCCACCACGCCTGGATCTCTTTGGCGCCTGCGCAGCTCGGAGAGCACCACGGTGTCAATCAGGAACACGGGAAATCCCGCGCCGCCAGGGGCAGACGCTCAAAGGTCTCGTCGTCCTGCGGCATCTGCAGGAGCAGCTCCGCCAGTGATGGGGCGTTGGCCTGGTCGAGGCGCCGCAGCCGCTCGTACTCCTCGGCCGAGAGCACCACACTCACCCACGTGCCGCGCCGCGTCACCTTCTGCGGTTCCCCCCGGGCGGCCGCATCCACCACTGCACTGAAGCGATTCTTGGCGTCCTGCAGCGTCCACACGGCGTCCATGACAAGGCTAGCTGATCTGGCTAGCTTAGTAACCTCTGCTGCAGGCCCGGCCGTGAGTGTCACGGATCGCATCCTCTCGGCGCTCACCACCGTCAGTGAGGGTCTCGCTCAGGACGGGCAGGATAAAGGGCGCAGGCCAGCCTCACCCGCCCCGCCGTTCCCACAGCATGAACGGCTCGTAGCTCACGCTGATCCCGAATTCCTCGGCGAATTCCAGCACCCGGCACCAGGCCCGGTTCTCACGCACGATGCCCCGCAGGATCAGCGGCGCATCCCCCCGCTGCAGGCCCATCTCGAACAGCGGCCAGCCCACCGAGGGCTGCACCTGATCGTCCTGAAACGTGGGCGCCACATCGAGGCTGCCGATCAGGATGCGCCGGCGGCTCGCCTCCCATTCGTAGGGGATCTCGTAGAGCTCCAGCAGCTCGGCCGCCAGGGCCCAGGAGGTGCCGTTGGCATCAATCTCCACCACCAGCTCCCGGCCGCAGGCCTTCATGGTGCTGGCGCGGCGGAACTCCAGCCGGCTTGAGGCGGTCGCCTCCGGTTCGCTCAGATAGCGGCGGATGCGCTGGCGCAGTTCATCGCCGCCGGTGGGTGGACCGTTCCTGCTGAGCTGCAGGAAATCCCAGCGCTCGCCGCTGCCGCCCCAGATCACCGGGCCGTAGTTGTCGTGCATCCAGTGGCCATCACGGTTGGAGGCGGCCTCGGCGTGGGTCATCACCGTCTGAAGCGAGATGTCGCCCGCACTCCAGCCCCAGCTGGCGGCGATCCGCGCTGCCTCCTGGCACATCGCCTCCAGCTGCGCCTCGGTGGGTGGAATCGTCCAGGGGTCGGGCTGGCCGCCCATGCAGGCGCAGGAGAGGGCCACGGAATTGCTGTTGCGCCGGTAGGTGTGGGCCGGCAGATCCACGCTGTAGGCGTGCAGGCGGTTGAGGCGGCCGTCGCCGCTGATGATCGTGTGGTAGTGCCCGGAGCGCACCCAGGTGTAGGGCGTGGCGGCCCAGTGCAGGTAGATCGTGGCGGGCATGGTGAGGGGGCAGGCGGCCGCCAGCGAATTACTGGGTAGGCTAAATGGTAATTCAAGTCGACGATCATGAGAAGCACGATCACGTCCCGCGGTCAGACCGTGATCCCGGCAGCCATCCGTGAGCGCTTCGCGCTCGGCCCCTCTCAGCGGTTGGAGTGGGTCGTGGAGGCTGATGGCTCGATTCGGGTCATTCCGGTTGCCATCTCTCCCGTGAAGGCCTTCCGGGGGCAGGGGAAGCTCGGGGGCTCCACCCAGCGCCAGCTGGCCGATCGACTGGCTGATGCTGCCCTGGAGGCGCGATGACCCGGTTCTGCCTCGACACGTCGGCTTTGCTCACCCTGCGAGATGACGAGCCCGGTGCCGACCAAGTCGAGCAGGCCCTGGAGTCTCCTGTGCGTTGCACGGCCTGTTTCATCACCCGGATGGAGGTGCTCTACCGCGTCTGGACAGACGAGGGTGAACGGGCCGGCCGTCTGGCCTACGAGCAGCTGCAGGCGCTACCGATCGACTGGCTGGAAGCCAGTGAGCCCCTGCTGATCTCTGCCGCGCAGATCAAGGCCACCCATGCCCTGTCCCTGGCGGAAGCCTGGATCGCCGCGGCTGCTCTCCACTGCGGCGCCACCCTGCTGCACAAAGACCCGGAGTTTCAGGCCATCGACACTCTCGCTCAGGAGTGGCTGGCCTGAGGGATCAGGTCCCGGTGGGCAGCAGATGGCCACAGCCTCGCTGCTTCTGGGCCTGCCGATCCGTGAATGGGAACGGCACCCGGACCACCGTGTACGGCACGAAGGCGCTCACAGATCGCGGAACGCGTTCTCATCCGCCGGGCTGCTCCATTCGCTCAGGCCTCTCTCCAGCCCCTGCAGATAGGCCAGCTCCCAACTGAGCAGGTCGCCCTGCCGCAATCCCAGGGCTTCACGCACGGCCTTCGGCACCGTGACCTGCCCCTTGACGGTGAGTGTGGCGACGTCCATCGGTGGCCAACCGAGCGTTTCGGCCATCGGACAGCTCACCCGTCAATGGGCCGCCCACCCCGATCTGCTCGCCGCCAAGCGCGCCGGCCTGCGCCGACTCTGGCAGCGCTATTTCCCCGACACCTTCATCACCGACATCCTCGAATTGCTGGACGGAATCCGCGAATGATCCTCAATGGCAGGCCACGGCTCATCTGGCTCTGGGCACTCCTGATCGGCCTGTCTGTGTTCAGGGGTGCCAGCACGATCTGGCTGCCCCCCTCATCACCGCTGCACGAACCCCTCTGCAACCTGATGAGCGGTCTGCCCGCTTGCCGCAGGTAGCGCGTCCTTCGCTCTCCGCATTTTGCAGACGCCTGGGGCCACTCTGAGAAACTACGGATGCTTGCGCTCATGGTACTGAAGTACTATTCATGGATCGGTTTAGGATTTTTATGGCTACGGTCATGGCAGAGAACGAAGCGCCGGTTTCCTCGGCTCAGCCCGATCCGTTTCCCTTCCTTGATCGCGCCGGCTGCGCCTCACTCGTCGGCGGCTGCCTGGTCGTTCTGATCACGTTCTTTACCTCCTACAGCCATGTCGATCTCCTCGGGATCCGCTTCAGCGTCAATCAGCAAATCGGAATTCCTGTCCTCGTTGCCGCCATGGCGGCGCTTCTTGGCGAAGTTAAACTGGCATCCAACGATCGATGCGCAGATCAGAGCGCTCGAGAGTGAGAGGCGAACGAAGCTGCTCGAGAAAGAGATCAATCAGCTCGATCAAGAGAACAAGCGGCTCGCCGATCTCGAATCCAGGCTCGATGCCTTGTTGCTCAGTGCCGATTCCTCCTCGCCGACACCGCCCGCAACCGGCTCCAGCTGAGCGAAGCCTTGGCTTTGTTGATGGAAGAGATCAAGCCGTCTTGTTCCTGAGCCCGATCAGGTGATGCGCCAGGTCAAAGCCTGGACGGGCGTGCAGGCTGCCCGTGTTCCTTCCCTGGAGAGAGTGACGGTGTTCGGGAGTGTTGCTGGCGGCCGGATCACGCTTCGCCACCGAGCTGCGGCGCGATGCCCGCTGGGTTTGGTCACGCCCGGTCACCCACCCCGCCCATCCAGAAGGGTGAACCACTTGAAGCGCACCAGACAGGGTTGGGGAAGGCCCCTCGACAGGCCCCTCTCCAGCCCCTGGAGATAGGCCAGATCCAACTGGGCCACAGCTCGCACACGCACCGAGCCATCCTTACACCACATCTGGTGTGGTGCCCCGTCAGCCTGTTCTCACGCTAGTGACCACGGACACGGCTTCCCCATGGCGTGCTGACATCCTGGTGGCGCCCATGCCGGAGCTGGTTTTGATCACTCCCTCCGGCTGGATCACCCTGGCGGTGCTGCTCGCGGCGATCGTGGTATTCGTGGGCGGCTGGCTCGCTCCCGAGATCGTGGCCCTGGTCGCCGCCGGGCTGCTGATCGCCACCGGCGTGCTCAAGGCCGGCGATGCCCTGGCCGGGTTCGGCAGCCCTGCCCTGATCACCCTGCTGGGCATGTTCGTGCTCTCCGAAGGCCTGCTGCACAGCGGCGCCCTCGATCGCCTGCGTGAACTGCTCGGCTCGCCGCGCATCCGCTCCCCCCAGCGGCTCGTGGCCCTGCTGGCCGGCGTGGTGGCCCCCCTCTCGGGGGTCATCCCCAACACGCCGATCGTGGCCATCCTGCTGCCGGTGATCGAAGGCTGGTGCCGCCGCCGCGGCGTCAGCCCCTCGAAGGTGCTGATCCCTCTCTCGATCGCCACGATCACCGGCGGCACCCTCACCCTGATCGGCACCTCCACCAACCTGCTGGCCAGCGACGTGGCGGCCAAACTCGGCTACGGCGAATTCCAGCTGTTCTCCTTCACGGCAATCGGCATCCCCGTGTGGCTGATCGGCAGCCTCTACCTGCTGCTGGCTGCCCGCTTCCTGCCCGATCGCGGCCACGAAGGGAGCACCACCCTCACCGAACTCACCCGCCAGGGCTACCTCACCGAGGTGGTGTTGCCCTCCCGCTCGCCTCTTTGTAACCGCACGCTCCACGCCAGCCGCCTGCAGCGCCGTTTCGACGTGGACGTACTGGCGGTGCACCGCGGCGGCCAGAAGCTGCAGCCGCCCCTGGCCGAGCTGCGTCTCCAGGCCCACGACCGCCTGCTGCTGCGCTGCAGCCGTGGTGAACTGCTGCGCCTGCAGCAGGATCAGATGGTGGCCCTGGCCGGCACCCTGCTGGAAGCCCCCGACGGAGAGATCGACTCCAGCGTGGCCTCAGGCATCCGTCTCACCGAGGTGCTGCTACCTGCCGGGTCCCAGCTGGCCGGCACCAACCTGCGCGATCTGCGCTTCCGCCAGCGCTTCAACGCCACTGTGCTGGCCGTGAAACGGGCCAACACCACCCTGCAGGACCGTCTTGGGCGCCTCACGCTCAAGGAAGGCGACCTGCTGCTCGTGCAGGCGCCGCTCGACTCCATCCGCGGCCTCCAGGAGAACAGCGAGCTGGTGGTGCTTGATGAACTCGAGAGCGATCTGCCCACCACCCACCGCAAGGGCCTGGCGGTGCTCACCATGCTGGCGGTGCTGCTGCTCTCAGGCCTGAAGATCATGCCCCTGGTATCAGCGGTGCTGCTGGGGGTGGGCGTGCTGGTGATCAGCGGCTGCCTCGATGCCAGCAGCGCCCTGCGGGCCATCCGCTGGGATGTGTACCTGCTGCTGGGGGGGCTGTTCAGCTTCAGCGCCGCTCTGCAGCAGAGCGGCCTGGCCCAGCTGGCGGCCGACGTCCTGCTCTCACGCCTGGAGCATTGGCCGGTGTATGGCGCACTGGTGGCAGTGTATTTCGTCACCCTTGTGGGCACCGAACTGCTCAGCAATGGCGCCACCGTGGTCCTGCTCCTGCCCGTGGTGGCCAAGTTGGCCGAGGGTCTGCATCAGCCCCCGCTGATGTTCATCTATGTGGTCGTGTTCGCCGCCAGCCAGAGCTTCCTCTCGCCGATCGGCTACCAGACCAACCTGATGGTGTTCGCGCCCGGCAACTATCGCTTCCTTGATTTCCTGCGGTTCGGCTGGCCGCTCTCTGTCCTCTATGCCGTGTTCATCCCTTTGGTTATCCTGCACACAACCCAGCTCCCATGACACCGTCCACAGCCCGGTTGACCCACTGGGGCTTCTTCAGATCAAGGGCTTCTCAAAGCTGAAAGGACGATCCAATCTCCTGAGGCACACCACATCAAGGGGAAGCGAACCAGCGATTACTGCGAAGCCGAGATCAACCTGCCCCGCTCCCACTGAGGGTATTGCTGTGTGTGGCCCCTCACCAGGCCCTATCATCAGTTTAATCCTGTTATTCTGTCCGGAGTTAATGATGTTAGTGGCTACATTCATCCAATCTTAGCCATCCTTCTCAATTCATCTTCAGTTCGTTCAATCCCTCACTGCATTGGTCCAAGTCGTGGAGTCGTATCCCGCCAATCACACCTTGGTGGCCCACTCCGCCCGCCATCACCGGCAGGCAGGGCACCTTGAGCAGGCGGCAAAAATTCTGCAGGAGCACCTCCAGGCCTTTCCCGTCTCCTTGCCCGGCTGGATGGCCTGGCCGAGCCACTGGCCATGACCCCTCTCAGGCCTCAGCCCCGCACCACAGAGCAATCCCTCCTTCGCCCACCGCTTGCTCTGCAGTGAAACGGCGGCCACCTTCATCGACCTGCATCTGTTCACCCAGCATCAGCTCAGCCGTCGGATCAGTTTTCATCTTCAGACGCCAGTGAAGATCCAGGATGGAACCTGGGCTGCACCGATGTGTAATAATTCAGCGAACCGTCTCTTGATTCGACGCAAGATCTGACGATGGACTGATATCTGCACCACCCAGAGCCCATGGCACGCAACTCCTCCCTGAACTTCGTCCTGGTACTGATCGGAGGGACCTTGCTATCGGCTGGCGTCTACCTATCCATTCTTGAGCTGCTCATGTTCTACAACAGAGTCGTTGGATGTGGACGCTTGGGCAACGGCCCCGCCGCCGAAAGTTCCTGCTTCTGGTTTGCCATCCCGTTTGCAACGAACCCCAGTCAGGGTCTCTGGCTGCTGACCATCTCTTTCACGATCGGCCTTGCCTTGCTGTTGTCGAAGACCACCAGGGGCCTGGGCTGGTTGCTGTTGGTGGGCACCATGGCGGTGGCGATGGCGGTGTCTGCGGTGGTGCTCCCGAGCCTGATCTTCGGCATTCGCCCGGACCCATTCCTGGGCTTCATCACCATCATGTTGATGGTGGGCGTAGGCATCGGTCTGATGTCAAGATCCCTGCGCAGCTGAGACTAGTCTCCACTCCAGCAGTTGATACGAGATACTGGTGCGAGCAACTCGCGCTCCACCGCCATGCGTAGGGCATCGCGGGAGCCAATGATCCGGCTCACCTGCTTACCCGCTCACCTCCTGATTCTTTGTGATCTTGATCGGCGGCTGGGGCATGAACTACGCCCCCTTACGTTGGAATACTCACGGCGGCACCGACCATCCGGATGAATCGTGGTACAAGGACGGGTGAAAGGTTCACCACGTATGCCCTCTGAGCCCAAATCACCCCTCACCAGCAGCCGGAAGGGCATCATTCTCGCCGGAGGCTCGGGCACCCGCCTCCATCCCATCACCCAGGCGGTGAGCAAGCAGTTGCTGCCGGTGTACGACAAGCCGATGATCTACTACCCCCTCAGCACCCTGATGCTGGCGGGGCTGAATGAGATCCTGATCATCTCTACCCCCCGCGATCTGCCCCAGTTCCGCTCCTTGCTGGGCGACGGCCATCACTGGGGCATTGAGCTGTCCTACGCCGAGCAGCCGAGCCCGGATGGGTTAGCACAGGCTTTCCTGATCGGTGCAAACTTCCTTGCTGGACATCCAGCGGCCCTGATCCTCGGAGACAACCTCTTCTACGGCGACGATCTCTCCCGCAATCTCCAGGCCGCCAGTGCCAGGCCCTCCGGTGCCTCCGTCTTCGCCTATCGCGTCGCTGATCCCGAGCGTTATGGGGTGGTGGGCTTCGACGGCGATCAACGGGTGGTGTCGCTGGAGGAAAAGCCCCTCCAGCCAGTCTCCAACTACGCCGTCACCGGCCTCTATTTCTACGATCCCGATGTGGTGGAGCTGGCCCGCCAGGTGAGGCCCTCGGCCCGCGGCGAACTGGAGATCACCACCCTCAACCAGCTCTACCTCGACCGCGGCGACCTGCGCGTGGAATTGCTCGGCCGTGGCATGGCCTGGCTCGACACCGGCACCTGCGATTCCCTCCACGAAGCCGGCAGCTACATCCGCACCCTCGAGCACCGTCAGGGCCTCAAGATCGGCTGCCCGGAGGAGGTGGCCTGGCGGCAGGGCTGGATCAGCTCCGAGCAGCTTGCAGCCCTGGCAGCACCCCTGCGTAAGTCGGGCTACGGGGCCTACCTCGAAGCTCTCCTCCAGGAGGGGCTCTGAGGCTATGTCCAGCCTCTCCCCCGTGCTTGTGATCGGCCGCTCCGGCCAGGTAGCTTCCGCCTTGCGGCGGTTAGCACCAACACTGCTGACCCAGCGTCCGTTGCTGCTGGCCGCCAGGCCCGAGCTGGATCTGGCCGCCCCCGCCCCTGAGCTGGACGCCACCGTCGAGCAGCTCCTGGAGCAACACCAGCCCGCCCTGGTGCTCAATGCCGCTGCCTACACCGCCGTCGACAAGGCCGAGAGCGAACCCGAGTTGGCGGCGGCCATCAACAACGCCGCCGTGGGCGTGCTCGCCCGCGCCTGTGCCGCCCGCTCCCTGCCCCTGTTCCACCTCTCCACCGACTACGTCTTCGCCGGTGGCGGGGAGCGCCCCTGGCGGGAGGACGATCCCACCGGCCCCCTCGGCGTCTATGGCGCCAGCAAGCTGGGGGGCGAGGGGGCCCTGCGTGCCGCCGGAGGTCCCCATCTGTTGCTGCGGGTGAGCTGGGTGTTCGGCGTGGAAGGCGCCAACTTCGTGCGCACCATGCTGCGTCTGGGAGCCGAGCGTCCGGCCCTTTCGGTGGTGGCCGATCAGATCGGCGGCCCCACCAGCGCCGAGGCCATCGCCACCACCTGGCTCAGCCTGGCCGAAGCAGCCATTGCCAACCGCTCGCAACTGGATCCCGATCTGCCCTTCCCCTGGGGCACCTACCACTACGCCGGCGAACCGGCCGTCAGCTGGTATGGCTTCGCCGAAGCGATCTTTGCCGAAGCGGTGGCGCTGGGTCTGCTGGCCCGTGCCCCGGACCTCACCCCGATCCCCACCAGCGCCTACCCCACCCCGGCGCAGCGCCCTGCCAATTCCCGAATGGAGACCAGCCGATTCCGTGCTGCCTTTGACATCCCTCCTCCCGATTGGCGCGAGGATCTCCGCACCTGCCTGCGCGCATGGGCCTGATCTGCCTTGGGTCATGACTGCTCAACGAACCACCCTGTCCTTTGTTCTGGCCCAATGACCCGTCATCTGCTGATCACCGGCGGCGCCGGCTTCATCGCCGGCAACCTCACCCACCACTGGGCCGCTGACCATCCAGGCGACCGGATCGTGGTGCTCGATGCCCTCACCTACGCCGGCAACCGCGCCACGATCCAACCACTGATCGAGTCCGGCCGCATCCGCTTCGTGCACGGCGACATCGGCGATCGTCCGCTGGTGGACGCCCTGCTGGCGGAGCACGCCATCACCCATGTGGCCCATCTGGCGGCCGAATCCCACGTGGACCGCTCGATTACGGGCCCCGGAGCCTTCCTGGCCACCAACGTGAACGGCACCTTCACGTTGTTGGAGGCCTTCCGTGATCACTGGCTCTCGGCTGGTTCTCCCACCGACTGGCGCTTTCTGCACGTGAGCACCGACGAAGTGTTCGGCAGCCTCGAGCCCAGCGATCCGCCCTTCTGTGAAACCACCGCCTACAGCCCCCGCTCCCCCTACGCCGCCAGCAAGGCCGCCAGCGACCATCTCGCCCGCGCCTGGCAACACACCTACGGCCTGCCGGTGCTGGTGAGCAACTGCTCGAACAACTACGGGCCTTTTCACTTTCCGGAAAAGCTGATTCCACTCACCCTGATCAACATCCTGCTGGGTCGGCCCATCCCGGTGTATGGCGATGGCTCCAACGTGCGCGACTGGCTGTATGTGGAAGACCACTGCCGAGCTCTCGATCGCATCCTGCTGGCCGGCGAGCCCGGCCGCACGTATTGCATCGGCGGCTGCAACGAGGTCGCCAATCTCGATCTGGTGGGCATGCTCTGCGCACTGATGGATGAACTCGCCCCGGATCTGCCGGTGCGCCCCAGCCGGGAGCTGATCCGCTTCGTGACCGATCGCCCCGGCCACGACCGCCGCTATGCCATCGATGCCACGCGCATCCGCGAGGAGCTGGGCTGGCAGCCCCAGGTGACCGTTCAGGAGGGGCTGCGCCGCACTGTGCAGTGGTACCTCGCCAACCGCGAGTGGTGGCAACCGCTGCTGTCGGCGGAATACGCCAGCTATCTCGAGTCTCAGTACGCCGCTCGCCTCGCCTGAGATGCAGATCATTCCCCAGTCGATCCCTGAAGTTCTGCTCTTCCAACCGAAGGTGTTCGGCGATGAACGTGGCTTCTTCGTGGAAACCGCCCGCCAGAGCGTGCTCGACGAGGCCGGCATCCCGCCGCTGGTGCAGCACAACCAGTCGCGCTCCCGCTGCGGTGTGCTGCGTGGCCTGCACTACCAGCTGGTGCAGACCCAGGGCAAACTCGTGCGCTGCTCCCGCGGCGCGGTGTTCGATGTGGCGGTGGATGTACGCCGCGGGTCAGCCACATTCGGTCAGTGGGTGGGCGCCATCCTTGATGACGTGAGTCACCATCAGCTCTGGGTGCCACCGGGATTTGCCCATGGCTTCCTGGTGCTCAGTGAGGTGGCGGATTTCTGTTATCTCTGCTCAGACTATTACCACCCGCCCTCCGAGCAGGGGATCGCCTGGGATGATCCCGAGTTGGGCATCGCCTGGCCGGATCTCCCTGATGGGGTGGAGGCCCAGCTCTCAGCCAAGGATCTGGTCAACCCCAGGTTGGCCCAGCAGCCTGCTGAGCATCTGCCCGCTGCTGGAGCTCTTTTGATCTGAGCTCAGAACTCCGGGTCAACAAAAAGCCAGCCCTTGGAGGGGCCGGCTTGTGTTGAGTGCAGAAATGTCCGCAGGGATCACACGGCAGCCAGTTCTCGCTCCTTTTTCGGCAGGCCCCTAGTCAAGGCGTTGTGTCTGAGGGTAAGGCGCAGGCTCGAGCCCAGTTGACGGGCGAACTTGACTCTGGGGAGTGACATCTCCTGAATCGAACGCTCCTCACCGTACAGAGCCTGGTACTCCTCGTAGTTGTCCCAGGTCTTGCGAGGTGCGTTGTCGATGAAGGATTCCGCCTTGAGGCCGTTGGCCTCGATGATCATGTGCTCATCCAGCTCGATGTTGTAGTAAACGATCGAGTGGGAGGGTTCCCAGTCATCGATGCTTGTGCGGGAGATCGTCGCTCCGTTGACCAGCGCCGAGGCGTGCACCAGATGCTCCTCCACCAGAATGGCGTGGTCACCGCTGACGTAAAGATCCTCGCAAGGAAGGCCTTCGCCAAGGGCACAGGCCTGAATGCGAATCGGCAAGGACTCGCAGAGATCAAGCATGTAGGGCTGGTAGGCCGAGCGGCTTACAAAGCGCACAGGCTTGGGGCCGTTGTTGGTGTGAATCAATTGGCCCACCTCAAGATCCTGGATCGGCACAGAGCCATGGGGAGTGGATATGCTGGTTCCGGAGAGGAAGCAGAACACGAACGGCGTGAGGAGGCTTGCAGCCGCCGTATACACCCCTGTACCGTTGCCGGGACTGGAATTTGCTGTATTAGCCACATAACGAACACCTCCAGTAGAAGTGCTACTGAAAACAGGAACAATCGTGTTTCCGAACTTCATCGTCCCCTGGAAGTACAGAGTATTACCTACTTCTTGTATGAGCTGAAATGTGACCGCTTCTCCCGGACTCAGCTGAGAATTGTTGCTGGTCTCCGTGAATACCACAGAGCCACTAGTAATCAGATCACTTCCGGTAACTTTATCATTTCCAGATGGTCCGTCTAGGCGATAAAGAGCCTGGTAAGTTACCGTTGCCATTGATGTAACAATAAAGACTTTACCATCCTAAGCGAAAGACGAACAATCTGCACATGGCTTGGTAGCAAGGATCACCATTTTTCAAGGTTCTCAGCACGTGCGGATTACGGCAAGTCACCATCAGTCTGATGCCTGCTCAAAAAAAACCCGACCGTTGGGTCGGGTTAGAGAAACGCTAAAAGAACCGTTTGCTGATGCCGCTCAGAGAGCAATCGCCTCGGGTTTGGCTGCGGCCAGTTTGGCCTGGATGCTGGTAGGCATCTGCCGCTTGAACTTGATCCGGGGAAGCGGGAGTTCCTGGATGGGCTGTTCGTCTTTGCCGTAAAGGGAGAGATAGGCCACGTAGTTGTCCCAGTCGGAACGGGGGCGGTTGTCGATGTACGACTCGACGTCCAACCCCTCAGCCTTGATCACTGCATGGACCTCCAGCTCCACGTTCAGGTAGGTCAGCAGGTCACGGTCACGCCAATCTTTGTTTGTCGTCTGAACGATGCTGTGACCGTTCACCAGCACGGAGGCGTGCAGGAGATGACCATCCACTAGAACGGCATGATCGGGGCTCACGTACAGGTCACGGCACGGCAGACCGTTCCCAAGTGCATCCTGCTTGATGAGGATCGGCATGGAATCGATCTCTTCGAGGGATTCAGGCGTGTGGCAGGTGCGGCTGATGAAGCGCACGGCCATGACCCCATCGGCAGTGATGATCTGGTCGCCAGGCTTGAGGCTTTCGATCGCCCGATCGCCTGAGGGGGTGGCCAGGAGGGTGCCGGCCAGGATGCAAACAGGGGTCGAAGCAAAGGACGGGGTACCGATTACTTGGCCGTCTAAGTTAGGCGTGTTGGTGGCCAGGAAGAAGTTTGTGCCTCGCTGAAGCAGGATACCTCCGGCAACACTGCCGGCATAGCGGGCATTCTGATTGACAGTGGTGTTGTTGGAGCGTTGAAAGTTGACGGCTGCGCGTTCACCGTTGGATAGGATTCCATCGTCGACCACAGGTGTGATCGTAACGTCGCCGTTGGAACGGTCGTTGCTGATTACTGTTAAAACACCCAGACTGTCGAATTCGACGCGGTAGTAATTGGAGTAGGTGAGTGATGCCACTGGAATTCGGCCATTCAACTGTAATCATAGAGGCGATGTTCAGCATCGATTGTGCCTTAAGATACATTTGCATTCAGTTGCTGCCTTCGATCTGGTATCGCTCAATGCATCAGGCCGGTTGCCATGAAGTCGAAGACAAGGCTGGCGGTCTATTGGACTTCTGCTGAGGACTCATCAAATAGCAAACGTGGCTGCGCCATCCGATCCAATGCTGACGATTCCCTCACGGATGGACGCCAGGTTGCTGCCAATGGCTTCAAAGCCGGAGATCGCCATGATCGAGCCGATGATGAAGCCATCACCGCTGCTCAGGATCGAGTAGCTGCCGGGATTGAACTGGAGCTGATCAAAACCTGCCCCCCCATGGAATTGCCCACTCCCGAACCCCTTCAGTGTGTCGTTGCCCCACCCAAGGTTAACAAGGCCACTGCCGAGGAAGCCTCCATTCAAGGCATCCACTACGTCGTTACCCAAGCCCGTATTGATCTCCCCTCCGGAGAGGAGGATTCCCGCAACTCCGCCGATACCTGTGATGGTGTCATTGCCGGGGCCTGTATTGATGGTGCCGTCGTTAAGGATGCCGAAGAGTGAGCCGCTTCCAGTGATGGTGTCGCGGCCAAATCCGGTGTTGATCACCCCAAAGTTGACGACTCCAGAGTCAGAACCCACGCCTGAGATCAAGTCATTCCCGAGACCCGTTTGAATATTGCCATTAAAGTTAAAAATCCCATTGGTGCTGTTGAATCCAGAGATGGTGTCTGAATTCCAGCCGGTATCAATGGTTGCATTGAAAACCAGGATACCATTCCCAACCCCGCTGCCGTTGACCGTATCTCTGCCTAAGCCTGTGCGAAGGGTGGTTTCAAACACAATGATTCCATAGTCCCCGCCAGTCCCGATGATTTGGTCAGCGCCCCATCTAGTTTGTGTCGCTGAATCAATCAGGATCGGCTCGCCGGGATTAAAGATGTCCGATGCTATCGTGAACTGAAAGTCTTGGGGAAGATTGGCCATGCCGAATGGAGAACTGGATGAAAATCAGATACTGCAGTTACGATCCCTTCCGAGGGATTGATCTCAGCGCCAGTGGTTCAGCCAGCGGCGCCGCCAGCGACCTTTGTCGCCCAGCTGATGCCTGCGACGGTTGAGATACCAGAGTCGATTCAGTTGATAGCTGCGGCTGTTGGTCTTCGCCAAGTTGGGATCACTGGCCACAGTAGCACTGGTGACCTGATTGATGCTTGCCATGGATTCATGGACAAAAGAGCCGTCGAGCAAGTCAATGTCAGTACAGGCCAGTAAGCGATCACGATAATCCATATCCTCGCAGTAGGCGGGATGGAAGTTGTCGTCAAACAGACCGATTCTGTCCCAGGTCTGGGCCGTGATCAGGAAGGCAGAAAAGGCCTGCCCATCAGGTAGCAACGGCATGAACTGGGCCCGGCTGGAATCGATTGTCTCGAGTGCCTTGCCGAGTACCCCAGGTGGGAATGCTACATCGTTGTTCACGATCAGGGCCAGGCTGGCATCAGGAAATCCCAGGAGAATCTGATTCCAGGCAGAAGCCACCCCAGCATTCCCAAACGCACGGGCGATGCGCACGTGCTGTACGCCAGGCCATCCGTCTTGATCCAATCGATCCAACAGGTTGCGCATTGCCTTGGCATCGTCTCCCACGCGTCCGGAACTGTTGTCAACAATCGCCAGGGTCTGCACTGGCACATCCAGGCTGGCCAATAACCGTTCCAGTAAATCGGGTCGGTTCAGCACCGGAACGCCTACCAGCGGCAGCAATCCTTGGTCTGGTGGTGGTGGCGAGAAGCGCTCCAGACCTCGCCAGAATTGTTCCAGCAGTGGCTGATCACTGGTGGTCTCCACCACATCAGCCAGACAGCGCAGCAAATCCGCCGATAGCAGAGTTTCTGGGTCGGTCTGCATGGGCACCATCGCCAATTCCTGATGCAGCCAAGCCAGCACCAGATCCCTTGCTCCACGGCGATCGCCAAGGCGGAGCAACTGGTCCACGCTCACAGCACGGATCGGGCTTGCGGCATCGCAAGTCAAGCCGATCGCCTTGACCTGATCCCCATAGCGACGTCCCAGTTCCTGCCAGGTCGTGACCGCTGCGGCCAGCGAGGTCAGGTCTCCCTCACCCTGTTCCAACCTGATTCCATCGCTCGTGAATGGGACGTCAGGCTAAAGGCTTTCGTCGCGTCGACCCCTGCCCATGGTCCTGCCCACCAAGTAGCCCACCAAGCTACCGGCCATGGCCCCTTGCAATTGCCAGAACTGGCGCCGGTACCGCCAGGGAATCGCCCCCAATTGAACTCCAACCACCAAGGCCAGGATAAGAGCAAGGCTGCCACCTCCCACCAACCTGGCCATGCCCCCACGCTGTTCAGGGCTGTGCTCCGCCAGCTTGTTGCCCTCGGGACGCGACGGTGCGACGGAATCGGGCAATTTGCCGGGATCTTCGTTTGATGCTACCAATTTTATCCAGCTCCATCCAGCCACTGCTCTTCCCAATCCAGGTCCTCGTTCTTTTCACTCTCCGGCGGCCATTGCAGCTGCACCACCACCGGCGCATGGTCGCTGGGTTTGTCGTTGCCGCGTACTGCTTTTTGGATCCGGCAGCCGGTGGCCCGCTCCTGCAGCTCCTCTGAGAGATAGATGTGGTCGATGCGCCAGCCGCTGTCGCGATCCCAGGCGCCGCTGCGGTAATCCCACCAGCTCCAGTGGCCGCTGTCGGGCTCGAACAGGCGGAACACATCGGCCTGCCGTTCATCCAGCGCCAGGCGCAGCGCGTCCCGCTCGGGGTCGCTGGGGGTCGTGGATGTCGCGGTCATCGAGGGCGATGTTGAAATCACCAACCATGCAGAGGGGTTCAGCGTCGGCGTCCTGGGCGTCGAGGTAGCGGCGCAGCAGTGCCCTCGACAACGCCACTCAGCCCGGAGATGCCGTCGATCAGGCCATCAGGTCCCTGGAGGCCCAGGGTTCCTTAGGGGCGTTCTGAGGAGTGGTCTGAGGAGCTTTGATCTCCTGGCTGCGCCGCAGCGGTTCAAGGCCCCAGGCCGCTTTGCGGGCTAGAGCGATCAACAGCTTCACGCGGCGACCAGTTCTTCCAGCCAAGCTTGAAAGCGCTCAAGGTCCTCCTCGATCCCCGGCCACATGGCGATGGCCCGCTCAAGCAGCAGGCGCACCCGATCCGCATCCAGTTCGTAGGCGTAGAGGTGGCGCACCACATGGCGGAAAGCCAGCAGTTCCGCCAATCCCAACCTCACCGCCGGGCTCAGCACGGCAGGCCTCGAATCGGTGACGACGGCCATACGATCCAGCAACCGTCGATGCCAGTCGCTGTCCTCAGGTGTTCCCCCGTTGAGCACCCTCACGATCAACAGCAGACACCGCTCCACGCCGGTGTAGAGACTCTGGAGCCGCAGGGCAGCCGAGTCGACCGTTTCACTGCTGCCTTTGCCTGCCTCCATGAAGCCCTCGAGCCTCTTGAGGCTGCCCACCAGTTCTGAGAGTCTGTCGCGCTCGATGCGCAAATCGAGCTGCAGATCGCTCAGCCGCCGCTGCCAGGGATCAAGGGAGGCCATCAAAGCTTGAGCATCACAACACGATGGCCCGCTCCCGGATGCGCTGCTGCCAGTGGGGCGGCAGGCTTTCCAGACACACCAGATCGATCGGGATGAACGGAGCCTGGCGGGCTGCCGCCAGGTTGTCGAGTTCTGCCCTGGCGGTGAGCAGCGCCTCCGGTGGCAGACCCGCCACCGCCAGGTCCATGTCGGAGCTGCTCTGGGTGCGGCCCTCGGCCACCGAGCCGAACAGCCAGACGCCCTCAATGCCCGGCCAGCCCTGGCGCAGTCTCGACGCTGCCTGAGCGGCCAGGCGGCGGGCCGCCCGCTCCCGGGCCTGGGCCAAGGCGATCGCCTCATGCCGGCGCTGGCGCCAGATCCGGCGTTGGGCTGGGCTCACCAACATGGATTAAGCCTACGATCAGCAGCCAGCTCTCACACCGCCCTTAGCTGGCCGTTCGTCAGCCGCTCGCGGAAATTGGCCACGGTGGCGGCCAGCCCCACGGCCAGGGGGATGCGCGCCCGCCAACCCAGGGCCGCCAGACGGCTCACGTCGAGTTGTTTCTTCGGCGTGCCGTCGGGCTTGCTGGTGTCCCACTCGATCGTGCCGGCAAAGCCCGTGGCCGCCGCCACCGCTTCCGCCAGCTCACGGATGCTGAGGTCCACTCCGGTGCCCACGTTCAGGTAGCTCAGCGCGCCGGGAGCCTCGGGGCTCCAGTGCTCCAGGGCGAACACGCAGGCCTCGCCCAGGTCGTCCACATGCAGGAACTCGCGCAGGGCCGTGCCCGTGCCCCAGCAGGTCACGCTGGTGCCGCGGCCGTGATCAGGGCGCCCGGCCGCCTCGTGGAAGCGACGGATCAACGCCGGCAGCACATGGCTGTACGGTAGTTCACCATGATCCAGTAGGCATAGAGCTTGGTCACCCCACAGGGGCTGCGCGGATAGAACGGCGTGGTTTCCTTCTGGGGGATCTCCTTTACCAGCCCGTAGAGCTCTGACGTGCTGGCCTGGTAAATGCGCGTCTTTTGGGTGAGGCCGAGGATGCGCATCGCCTCCAGGATCCGCAGCGTCCCCAGGGCGTCGGAGTTGGCGGTGTACTCAGGGCTCTCGAAGCTCACCGCCACGTGGCTCTGGGCACCGAGGTTGTAGATCTCATCGGGCTGCACCTGCTGCACGATGCGGATCAGATTGGTGCTGTCGGTGAGATCCCCGTAGTGCAGCATCAGGCGTGGATCGCTTTCGTGGGGATCCTGATACAGATGATCGATCCGCTGCGTGTTCAGGCTGCTTGCCCGCCGCTTGATGCCGTGCACCACATAGTCCTTCTCGAGCAGCAGCTCAGCCAGATAAGAGCCGTCCTACCCTGAGATGCCCGTGATCAGAGTGGTTTTCGGCATTGGCGCCATGTCTTGTTGGTCTGCGGACCATCGCAGAAGGCCGTGGTTTCCGCAAGTGCATCAGTAACAGGAGCGGCGCTGGAGATGTTGCTGGCTGGGCAACTTCAGAGGGCATTGGCGAGGCCGCTGCCAGGCTCTGAAGGCTGATCCCTGAGGTGTTGCTGCTGCAGCCGAAGGTGTTTGGCGATGAGCGTGGCTTCTTCGTGGAAACCGCCCGCCAGGAGTCCTCATCGACGCCGGGATCCCACCGCTGCTGCAGCACAACCAGTCGCGCTCCTGCTGTGGTGTGCTGCGCGGGCTGCACTATCAGCTGGTGCAACCCCAGGGCAAATTGGTGCGCTGCTCCCAGGGTTCCGTCTTCGATGTGGCGGTGGATGTGCGGCAGGGCTCCCCCAGCTTCGGCCGGTGGGTGGGCACCATCCTCGACGACGTGACCCATCACCAGCTCTGGGTGCCGCCGGGCTTCGCCCATGGCTTTCTGGTGCTCTCCGATCTGGCTGATTTCTGTTATCTCTGCTCCGATTACTACCACCCCCTCTCGGAGCAGGGCATCGCCTGGAATGATCCAGCTGTGGGTATCACCTGGCCCCAGCTGCCCGCTGGCGTGGAGCCTCAGCTCTCAGCCAAGGACCTCGCCAATCCAGCACTGGCCCAGCCGAGCGCGGAGCAGCTGCCGCGTCTGGGCTGATTCACAGCCTTCTGGGCTCACCACCGCCCGGTGGCCTGCGGCTGCGTCCCACGCCCCAGCCCACCACAAAACCCACCAGCCCACCGGCCAGCGCCCCCTGCAGCTGGAACATCTGGCGGCGAAAGCGCCAGGGCATCGCTCCCAGTTGCAGCCCGATCAGCACCGCCAGCGTCAGGCCCACCACCAGCCCGCCGCCGCCCATCCCCCACAGCCCGCCGCGCTGGCCGGCCGTTGCTGGCTTGTGTGCTTCCCCCAGCTGGTGGCGCTCCAGCTGCTTCTGATTCAGCTGCTTGTTGTCCATACCCTGCAGCGGTTTGACCCATTGTTGGGGTTCCCAGCTGTGGATTCGGTTTACTCCAGTCCTTCCGCGTTGTCGTCGTTGTCGTCCTCGTCTTCAGCCTCCGCCGGCCACTGCAGTTGCACCACCACCGGGGCATGGTCGCTGGGTTTGTCGTTGCCGGCGCACCGCTTTGTGGATCAGGCAGCCGGTGGCGCGCTCCTGCAGGTCTTCGGTCAGGCCGTTCAGCAGCTGCAACCAATCACTGGTGGCATGAAAGGAACCTCCCTCCAGGACATCCTCCAGGCAGGGCCAATCGTCGAGAGTGGTGTTCACGTCGGGCAATAGCCGTGCGCGGATTCCACCTCCAACAGGCCACTCTCCAAACAGCAATTGCTCAAGGCCCAGCGCATCCCAGTGGGACGTGGCCACAAGCCTGGGAGCCGTACCACAGGTGGCGCAGAACGTGATTGCCATGTCACGTCCCCATTATTTCAACAGTCTCAGACCTACGTTCCAGAGTGCTAATCCACCACTCCATGCCCCAGAACGGACTCGTTGGGGCTGAGGCTCGTGGCGCGGGGATGACAAGGCAAGGACCCGGATGCGGCATTCTGACGTGATTCGCCGTGAACTGTGCCGCGATGGACCACGATCCCCCCAGCATCATGATTTCCGTTGCCATGGGCGAAGTGATCGACAGGATCACCATCCTGTCCATCAAGGAGGATAGGATCACCGACTCCCTTAAGCGGCCCCACATCCTCGCTGAGAAAGACGACCTATCCGCGACCCTCGATTCTGCAATCGCGAACCTCCCGGAGGGCGTCCAGAGCACTATTGAGGCCTTGATGATCGCGATTCTTACCGTCAATGCCAGTCTCTGGGAGGTGGAGGAAAGCCTGCGGAGGAGTGAACATAGGCGTGTTTTTGATGCACGATTCGTTTGGATGGCGCGATGCGTCTATCTGCTCAACGATTCACGGGCAGCCTTGAAGCGATCGATCAGTCTGGCCGCTGGATCGTTGATTATTGAAGAAAAATCCTATGGCTGATCCCTTGCCCTACGCAGCGGCCCCGGCTGAGCGGCTTGGTCGGAAGAGTATTGATCTTGCCAACGAGCATCATGTCCACAGATGATCAGATCCTTCAGCAGATCGGGACGGTTCAGCACCGGCACTCCCACCCGGGGCAATACCCCAGGTGCTGGCAGGGGCGGAAAAAGCTATTCCAACTCCTGCCAGAAGAACTGCAAAAGTCCCTGATCACTGCTGAGCTCAGCCCCATCGGCCAGACAACGCAACAGATGGTTCTGGAGTACCTCCTGGCGACTTCACCGTTGGGGCATGGCCCTCAACCAATCCATAAGCCAGTTCAGGACAGCCCCTTGAGCGCCTGCTAGGTCCCCCAGCTGGAGGAACAGTTCAATCGCTGCCGCCCGCTCCTCAGCCGTGGCCACCTCTGTTGATCATTGAATCGACTTGATCCGCTGGTCGTAGCAGCTTCCAAGCTCCGGCCATAACGCCACTGAAGACGCCGGAATCTTGAGATCGTCGACCTGTTGCCTTACCTCTGGTTTGGCTCCTTCCTGCAACGAATCAAGCGCCAGCTTTGTTTTGAGCTTAGGCAGTCCAGCCTTCAGCTTCCAGTTCTTCATCCCGCTCATCGTCTTCAGCCTCCGGCGGCCACTGCACTTGCACCACCACCGGCGCATGGTCGCTGGGTTTGTCGTTGCCGCGTACTGCTTTGTGGATCAGGCAGCCGGTGGCCCGCTCCTGCAGCTCCTGTGAGAGATAGATGTGATCGATGCGCCAGCCGCTGTCGCGGTCCCAGGCGCCACTGCGGTAGTCCCACCAGCTCCAGTGGCCGCGCTCGGGCTCGAACAGGCGGAACACATCGGCCAGCCGCTCATCCAGCGCCAGGCGCAGCGCGTCCCGCTCGGGATCGCTGGCCATGATGCCGCCGCTGAGCCGCTTGGGATCGTGGATGTCGCGGTCGTCGAGGGCGATGTTGAAATCCCCCACCATGCAGACGGGATCGCCGTCGGCGTCCTGGACCTTCAGGTAGCGCTCAAGGCAGGCCAGCCACGCCAGCTTGTAGGCGTACTTCTCCGATCGCAGCGCCGAGCCGTTGGGCACGTAGAGGTTGAGCACGCGCACTCCCTCGATGCGGGCGCTGATCACCCGCTTCTGCTCCGCCAGCGCCACGGCCGGCTCATCGGGCAGCAGGGCGTCGAAGCCGATGCGCACATCCTCCAGCGGCAGCCGGCTGAGGATGGCCACTCCGTTGTAGGCCTTCTGGCCACTGATCACGGCGCTGTAGCCCAGGTCGCTGAACGCCCCGACGGGGAAGGCCGCATCCTCCACTTTTGTTTCCTGTAGGCAGAGCACCTCGGGGCGTTCCAGCTCCAGCCAGGCCACCACCTGCTCCAGCCGGCTGCGCACGGAGTTCACGTTCCAGGTGGCGATCTGCATGCCGCAAATATCAGCCACCCCCGGTGGCCCTTAGCATCAAGGCACCATCCTGTCCCGTCGCACGCCTGCCATGGCCCGTCACCTGGCCCTTGCGGCCCTCACCCTGCTCGCGGCTCCCCTGCTCGCCCCGCCGGCCCAGGCCCAGTTGCCCTCCTACGGGCAGTCGATCCAGGAGCAGCAGATCTACGACAACAGCCCCACCGGCCGCCCCAGCGGCGGGATTCTCGAATCGGGAAATCCGATGGAGCTGATGAACAAGCTCCGGCGCAACAGCGCCCTCGACAACGCCACCCAGCCCGGGGATGCGATCGATCAGGCCCTCAAGGATCTCGACGCCCAGGCGGCTCCTTAATGGCGTCCTGAGGCGTTTTCGCTCCCTTGGCGCGGCGCAGGGGTTCCAGTCCCCAGGCCGCCGCCACGTCATCGAGGCGGGTATCGGGCTGATTGGGCTTCAGCCGGCGGGCGCGCTCGAGGAGCTCCAGCGCCTCACGGGTCTTGCCTTGCTGCTGGCGCAGCATCGCTTGTCCCAGCAGCGGCCGGGGATCCTCCGGGTGTGCGGCGGTGAGCTGCTTGTAGAGGTTGTCGGCGGCTGGAATCTGGCCCCTGCGCTGCTGGAGATCGGCCAGCAGCAGCCCGATCGCCAGGGACTTGGCGCCTGCTTTCTCCCGACTGGCCTGCTGATAGGCCTTGGTGAGCAGCGCTTCCGCTTCCGGGCCCCGGCCCTGCTCCAGCTGCAGCAGAGCCATCAGCTGCAGGGCCTCGATCCGGTCAGGCTTGAGGTTGAGCAGTTGGCGCACCTCCCGCTCCGCCCCGCTGGGGTCCTTCTGGTCGCGGCGTAGCTCCGCCAGCATCAGGCGCAGGCTCCAGCGCTCGGGCTGCTGGTCGGCCATGCGTTCCAGCAGTGCCGTGGCTTCAGCCTTGTCGTCGAGGGCCAGCAACAGTTGCAGCAGCCGTTGCTGCTGGCCCTCGCTGGCCTGACCCCGGCTCACGTCCGCTCGCAGGCGGATTGCCTGTTTCTCCAGCTCCAGCCGCGAGCGGTCCACCGGGCGGCTGCCCAGTCTGAGTTGCCCCAGCCACCAGCCCGCCATCAAAGAAACGACCGTGAGCAACGCCGCCCCCAGCACCAGCCAGACGCGTGGGCGGGAGCCCACGGCAGCGGTGGAGGGGCGCGGTGGCATCGACCTTGTTCCGGATCCTGCAAGTCTGACCCCTGGAGCCCTGGCTAGATTGCGCTCCGGGCCTCTGGTTGCCCCCACCACGATGCGTCAACACCCCATTTCCCCGGTCACCGAACCGCTTCAGTACCGGGCCATCGGCGTGGTGCGAGGTCAGTACGTGCCCTCCGACCCCGAGCAGCTCACTCGTGGGCTGATCCGCACCGACGACGGCACCGAGATCGATGCCGTCGTACTCGGCCGGGTGCTCAGCCTGGTGCGCCGCCACCTCGATCTGGAGCGCTCCCACCTCTGGGTGGTGTATCCCCGCTGCCGGGAAGCCGGCGCCTTGCACCTGCAGATGGTGGGGGTCTGGGAACCCAGCACCCTCAGCGAGCCCGACCCTGAAGCGGTGCCCGGTGCTGAAGAAGTGCCTCCCGCCGATGGTCTCCCCGAAGGCGATGACTACTTCTCGGTGCGGGGCGAGCTCATCTACACCCGCCCCGAGTCCAAAGAGCTGGTGGTGAAGGTGCGCCAGCGCCCCAGACCCGATGGCAGCCGCCCCCAGCCGTTCAAGTTGCCCCTCAGCGGCGAGGTACCCCTCGAGCATCTGCGCCACTTCGTCTCCCTCGATCTGCGCCGGATCGGCCACCACCTCCAGGTGGAGCACTTCGAGGTGATCGGTCCGGTGGCCCAGCGCGGCAACCGCGGCGGCAAGGGTCGCTCCGACCGGCGC
>NZ_CH724159.1:833822-1067127 GCF_000153045.1 Synechococcus sp. WH 5701 | reverse complement strand
GATGGAGTCCCGTCCCCAGCTCGGTGATGGCTCCACCGCCGCTCTGCGGGTGGGAGCTGTAGTAGCCGGCGGCACCCTGCTGGCCGTTCTGGGCCCGGCCCTGGGGGTCTCCCCCTGGCTGGTGGCCCTGACCGCCGGTGGGGGCCTCACCGGCCTCACCGTGGATTCGGCCCGTTTCGGCGGCCGGGGCGGCCACCTGCTGGCGGAGACCCTCCCCGGTGGGCTGTCCCGTCTGCGCCGCATCGCCATCCATGAGGCTGGCCACGCCCTGGTGGCCGATCAGGAGGGCCTGGCGGTGAAGCAGGTGCTGGTGGGCAGCCTGGCCTGCTTGCGGGCGGGCATCGGCGCCAGTGGCAGCACCGAGTTCGAGCCGCCCCGGCACGCCAAGCTCCCCCCTGAAGACCTGCGCCGCTGGAGCCGGGTGCTGCAGGCCGGCATGCTCGCCGAGCGCCTTCTTTATGAGCAGGCCCGTGGTGGCGCCGACGACCGCGCCCTGCTCGGACGCCTCTGGGGCCTCTCCGGTTTCGATGTCGACACCGCCCAGCGCGAGCAGCGGCGCGCCCGCCGTGAGGTGGAGCAACTGCTGCGCCGCCGCCGGCCTGAGCTGGAGGCTCGCGCCGAGCTGCTGCTGCAGGCGGCGCCCAGGCTGCTGCGCAGCGCCGCCTGAGCTCCATGGTGCAGGCCTTTCTGGATTGCCCCACCGGCCTGGCCGGTGACATGCTCCTGGCCGCCCTGCTCGATCTCGGCCTGCCCGAGCCCGTGATCCATCAGCCCCTGGCCCAGCTGGGCCTTCAGGGCCGCTATCACCTGCAGCACGGCGAGAGCCGCAGCGGCGGTCTGCGCGGGACGCGCCTCACGGTGGAGACCCTCGAGCCGGATCCCCCCCACCGCTCCTGGGGAAGCCTGCGCCTGAGCATCGCCAGCAGTGCGCTGGAGCCGCGCCTGCGCGAGCGGGTGCTTGCGGTGTTCAGCCTGCTGGCGGAAGCGGAGGGGGCGGTGCACGGCCACCCCCCGGAGCAGGTGCACTTCCATGAGGTGGGGGCCCTCGATGCCCTGGTCGATGTGGTGGGGGTCTGTGCCGGCCTGCTGCATCTGCAGGTGGAGCGGCTCATCTGTGCCCCTCCCCCCGCCGGCCACGGCAGCGTGTCCACGGCCCACGGGCTGCTGCCCCTGCCGGCGCCGGCGGTGCTGGAGCTGGCCCGCCGCCGTGCCATTCCCCTGGCGAGCGCCGAGGGGTTCCCGGCCGGGGAGCTGACCACCCCCACGGGCCTGGCCCTGATGGCCTGCTGGGCCGAGCGCTTCGCCGTGGTGCCGGCCCTGGTGCCGCAGCGGGTAGGGATCGGTCTGGGACACCGGCAGCTGGATCGCCCCAACCTGCTGCGCCTCTGGCTGGGGGCACCTGTCTCTGCCGCCGGTCCGGATGGCGGTCTCTGCAGCGGGCCGCAGCTGGAAACGGTGCTGCAGCAGCAGGCCCAGATCGATGACGCCAGCCCCGAGGACCTGGCCTTCCTGATGGAGGAACTGCGCGCGGCCGGGGCTCTGGAGGTGTTCAGCGCTTCCATCCAGATGAAGAAGGGCCGGCAGGGGGTGCTGCTCACCGTGCTGGGCTGGCCGGATCAGGCCCCCGCGCTGCGCGAGATCTGGTGGCGCCACGGCAGCAGCCTCGGGCTGCGCGAGCAGCTGCAGCAGCGTTGGGCCCTGCCCCGCAGCACCCGCACCCTGGCCACCGCCCTGGGGGAGGTGCGCGTGAAGCTGGCCGGTGTCTCCGGTGCTCCGTCCCGCTGGAAGGCCGAGCACGACGACCTGGCCGCCCTGGCCCGCCGCCATGGCCTGAGCCTCTCCCGGGTGCGCCAGGCGGTGGAGCAGGCCATGGCCAAGGACAATGATTTTCCCCCACGCGAGAGCGGCTGATGCCCTCCCTTCAGCAGCTGTGGTCATCCCTCAAGCGGGTGTGGTCATCCCTCAAGCGGGTGTGGTCTTCGCTCAAGCGGGTGTCCACGCGCCTGCCGGCCCTGCCAGGTGGTGCCCGCTTCTGGGTGACGCTGCTGAGCCTGGGCTTTCTGCTGGCGGCCCTCAAGGGCAATGCCGAGCAGTTGCTGGCCCAGCGCCTGGACCCCCAGGGCTGGCTCTGGCTGCTGATCGGGGTGGGGGTGAGCCTGTTCAGCCTGGTGATCAACGGCCTGGCCTGGGCCGTGGGCCTGCGCTGGTTCCGCCTGCGGCCCCGCTGGGGTCTGAGTGTGCGCGCCTATCTGAGCACCAACCTGCTCAAGTACCTGCCCGGCGGCATCTGGCATCTGGCCGCGCGGGTGCGCCTGCTTGTCCAGGGCGATCGCCTGCTGGCTGGCCCGACCACCTCGGTGGCTACACCCCTGGCGCTTGCGGCCACCCTGCTCGATCCGCTCCTGGCCGCCAGCGCCGCCCTGGCCATCGCGGCGGTGGCGGGCTGGAGGGCGGGATGGCCCCTGCTGGGTCTGCTGCCGCTGCTGCTCCTGGTGCCGCGCTGGTTTCAGCCGCTGCTGCAGCGTCTCGAGCGCTCACGCGAGCGGCAGCTGGCCAGGACGCCAGGGACTCAGCCTCTGGTTCAGGCACCCCCTGACCTTGACCCCAGCTCAGCCGGCTTCCTGCTGCCCGGCTACCCACTGGTGCCGCTGCTGGCTGAGGCGGCATTCGTGCTGTTGCGCTTCGGCGGCTTTGCGGCTTGTGTTCTGGCTTTCGATCAGCAGCTGTCTCTGCCCTGGGCTGGCTGGCTGCTGGGCTTTGGCCTGGCCTGGACGGCGGGGCTTGTGGTGCCTGGTGCCCCCGGCGGACTGGGGGTGTTTGAGGCGGTCCTGTTGTTGCAGCTGGGCGGCCAGGTGGCGGAGGCCCCGCTACTGGCTGTGGCACTCAGCTATCGCCTGGTGGCCACGGCGGCCGATCTGCTGGCGGCCCTCACCGCCAGGCTGGATGCCGGTCTGGATCCGGCCCTTCGCAATTGCAGCATCAGTTGAGAAGAGCGGGCTAGATTCACCACGATGTACGGGGTGATCCGGTGCCATCCCGATCGCCGGCCAGCCCAGGTCCGGCCACAGAGCTGCGTTCCAGCCTGCATGGGCGGGGCCGGAGGCTCACTCCCCAGCGCCAGAAGGTGCTCTCCCTGTTCGAGCGCATCGGTGAAGGCAGTCACCTCAGCGCCGAAGAGGTGCACCTGCGCCTGGTGCGGGCCGAGGAGCGGGTGTCCCTGGCCACGGTGTACCGCACCCTGCGCCTGCTCAGCTCGATGGAGCTGCTGCGGGAGCTGGAGTTACCCGAAGGGGGCCGCCGCTTCGAGCTGGCCAGTGATGCCCACCGCGACCATCACCATCTGGTCTGTGTGGGGTGCGGCCGTACCGAGGAATTCGAGAGCTCCGTCGTGCTCGACGAAGGCCGTCGGGCCGCCGGCAGCCACGGCTTCCGCCTGATCGAGTGCGTGCTCAACGTGCGGGCCCTCTGTCCTCGCTGCGCAGCCGTCGAACCCGCCTGAACGGCGCCCCCGGCAAGCCAAGTTGCTGATCGGCCCAGTGGGCTGCCAGGGCGGCGAGAAGGGTGGCGCGATCGCCGTGGAGTCTGAGCATCGCGGGGGTGCGGCAACGGGCCCAAGACTGGGGCTGCCCGCGCCAGGCCCGTTGCTCCGGGGGCACCGGGCCAGGGGCCAAAAGGCACAGTCCAGGGTCCATTCACCACCAGCGCCTTGGCGCCGCCGCCTTGCAACTGGGGAAGTTATTGAGAACCGATTGCAAAAGGGCACCCCTGCTGTTTAGATTGCGAGTCATTCGCAATAGCGACGGTTCCGTGAGCTTCCGTTTCCTGCCCGATCAGCCCCTGTCCTGCGTGCGGATGCCGGCCGGCCAGACCGTGCTGCTTGATCCCGCCCTTCGCCCCGGCGGCAGTTCCATCGAAGTGCTCGAAGGAATCGCCCGCGTCTACTGCCCCTGCGAGGAAACCGAAGGCATGACCCTGGCCTTCCTTCAGCCGGGTGATCAGCTGCGCACCGACCGTCTCTGCAGCGAAGGGGTCTGCGTGGAAGCTCTCACTCCCCTCTGCTTCCGCTCTGAAACCGAGGCCGGCAACGATACCGGCTTCGATCCAGTCAACGAATGGACGCTGCAGCTGCTGCGCATTCGCCATCTCGGCTCCGCCGAGCAGCGTCTCCATGCCCTCTTCGGCCTGTTGGTGCGTCGCCTCGGTCGCCGCTGCGGCCCCTGGTGTGATCTGCCCTTCCGGCTCACCCATGAGCGCATCGGTGAGCTGATCGGCACCACCCGGGTCACCACCACCCGGCTGATCTCCCGGATCCGCCAGGCCCAGCTGCTGGAAGCTCCGGCAGGCGAACCCGGCCTGCGCCTGGCGCCCTCCCTGGTGGAATCCGCCCCTCTCGCCGCCGCTTGATCCCCCTGCTGCCCTGCCCGCTCTCGGCCGGCTGGGAGCTGGTGGCCCATGGCGTGCTGCCCTCCAAAGCAGCCGATGGCCGCAGTCTGGGAGGGTTCTCAGCCGCCGCCAGCGATCCCACCGACGGCAGCCTCTGGCTGCTGAGCGACCGGGAGGAACCCGAGCTGATTCCCATCTGGGATCTTGCCGGGCTGGGCCAGCGGCCCCTGCGCCTGGGTGAGCACCTGCCCTTGCGCAGCGCCAATGGCGACCCCTTCCCTGCCCCGCTCGATGGCGAGGGCCTGGTGCTCGAGGGCAACGACCTCTGGATCGTGACGGAGGAGCGCCGCAGCGCCGATCGTCCGGCTCAGCTGCTGCGCTTCGATCGCCACAGCGGCCACCTGCGCGAGGCCCTGCTGCTGCCGGAGGCCTGGAGGGCCGCTCCCGGCCAGGGCCTTGGCGTCAACCAGGGGCCCGAATCGCTCACCCGCCTGAGCGGCTCTCCCCTCACCCTGCTGCTGGCGGCCGAGCGCCCCTTGCTCCAGGACCGCCGCGATCAGCTGCGCCTGCTCACGTACGGCCCCGCTGGCTTCCGCCCCATGGGTTTCCTGCTGCTGACATTGCCGGCGCCCCACTGGGGACTCACCGAGCTGCTCGCTCCCCCCGGTGGTGGCCTGCTGGGCCTGGTGCGGGGCTTCGAGCCACCCGCCAGCTGGTGGGCCCAGCTCCTGCAGCTGCCCGTGCCGGGACCGGCCGCATCGGTGCAGGCCAATGAAGTGCAGGCGCCACTCGCCCGCTGGGATCTCCTGGTGAGCGGTCTGCCCCCTGACAACTGGGAGGGCCTGGCTCTGGGGGCTCCCCTGGCCGATGGTCGTCCCACCCTGCTGCTGGTGAGCGACGACAACTTCAACCCCCTGCAGGCCAACCGCCTGGCACGCCTGGCCCCGCGCCGTCAGCCCGGCTGCCGCAATGACTCAGTCGCGGCTCTCGAGGGTGGGGATCAGGGCCAGTGAGGCCACCAGTCCCAGGGCCATGATCACCAGGGCCGGCGCCATGGCCGCCCCCACCCGCTCATCGCTGGCGTACTGGAACACCCGCACCGCCAGGGTGTCGAAGTCGAACGGGCGCAGGGAGAGCGTCAGCGGCAGTTCCTTCACTACATCCACGAACACCATCAGCGCCCCCACCAGCAACGGACCGCGCAGCAGCGGCAGGTGCACCCGCCGCAGCACCTCGGTCCAGCTGCAGCCCAGGCTGGTGGCCGATTCATCGATGCTGGGGGGAATCCGCTCCAGGCCGGCGTCGAGGCCCTGCTTGGACACGGCCATGAAGCGCACCCCGTAGCCCCAGATCAGCAGCAGAAGCGGGCTCAGCGCCCATGGCCCCCCCAGCAGCATCAGCCCCAGGGCCATGACGCTGCCGGGAACGGCGTAGCCCATTCCCGCCAGAAAACTGAGCTGGCGCACCACCAGCCTCGGGCTCCAGCGGCGGATGATCGCCAGCAGCAGGGCCGCCAGAGCGGTGAGCAGGGTGGCCACCAGGGCCAGGCCGAGGCTTCGGCCCGCCAGGATCAGCTGCTCCGTCAGCGGCTCCTCCAGCAGATTGCGCCAGCCCTCCGCCACCCACACCAGGGGAATGGTCAGCGCCAGCACGGGCGGCAGCGCCGACACCACTTGGGCCAGAAGGGCGCGCCAGCCACTGAGCACGTAAGCCTGGGCCTCGCCGTTGGCATGGCCCAGATTCCAGCGGCGGCTGCGCTGGCGCAGCGATCGCTCGGCGGCCACCAGCAGCACCACGATCGCCAGGGCGATCAGCGACAGCAGCGCCGCGCCACGGGGATCCCCCTCCACCTGCCAGCGATCGAGGATGCCCGCCGAGAGGCTGGGGACCCCGAGCAGCCGCACCGCCCCCAGCTCGTTCACCACTTCCATGGCGCTCAGGGCCACCCCGGCACCGATCGCCGGCAGGGCGATCGGCAGGGCCACACGGCGGAAGGCCTGCCAGGGGCCCACCCCCAGGCTGCGGCTGGCCTCCAGCAGCTGGCCACCGGTGATCGAGAAACTCTCAGTGCTCAGCAGGAACACGTAGGTGTAGTTGGCCAGGCTGAGCAACAGCACCGCCCAGCCCAGGCCATGGATCCGCAGGCCGTGGCTGCTGCCCCAGTCGATCAGGCTGGCGGCCAGCAGATAGGCCGGGAAGGCGAGCGGCAGCAGCTGGGCGATGCGCAGCCAGCGCCGGCCGGGGAAGCGGCAGGCGGCTGTGAGCCAGCCGATGGCGGTGCCCATCACGGCCCCGCACACCCCTTCGCCCAGCACCAGCACCAGGGTGCCTCGGATTTGTTCGGCGCCATCGAAACCCAGCCCCAGACCGCCCGCGAGGGCCGGCTGGAGGGCGGCATCGCGCAGCAAGGCCGCCATCGGCAGCAGGGCGAGCACGCCGATCACCACCACCACGGCGGTGAGGGCGGGCCGGCTGGAGGGGCTGACGTGGGTCAGCGGCCTGGGGGCGAGCAGGGTCACTTCCAGCCCGTTTCCACCATCAGCGCGCTGGCTTCCCGGTTGCCGCGGGCCAGCTGATCGGCGCTCACCGGCGAGGGCTCGAAGCTGCCGAAACCGTTGAGGATCGGGTTGTCACCGAATCCCTGCAGCGGGTATTCGTTGTTGGCGGCCGCATAGCCCTTGCCGGAGCTTGGGGACACCAGAAATTCGATCAGCTTCGTGGCCGCTTCCGGATGGCGGGCATGGCGGGTGACCCCGGCGGCGGTGATGTTCACGTGGGTGGGCCTGGGGAAGACCACCTTGATCGTCTGCGCCAGGGCCCGGTCCTCCGGTTTGGAGTCATTCGAGAGCATGCGAGCCAGGTAGTACTGATTGGCCACCGTCACGCCGCACTCACCCCGCCCGAGGGCCCGCAGCATCGGGGTGTCGCTGGTGAAGAAGGGCGGTTTCACATTGGCCACCAGGCCCTCCAACCAGGTTCTGGTGGCGGCGGAACCCTTTTGCACGAGGATGTCGGCCACCAGCGACTGGTTGTAGACACTGGCTCGGTTGCGCAGACAGAGCTTGCCCTTCAGCTCCGGCCTGGCCAGATCGGCGTAGGTGCTCAGGCTGGCCGGGTCCACCAGGGCCGGATTCACCATGATCGGCCGGGCCCGGCGGGTGAGGGCGTACCAGCTGCCGGCGGGATCGCGCAGGCTGGCGGGGACGTCGCGGTTGAGGGCCGCAGAGCTGATCGGCTGGAACAGTTCCTCCTGGCGGGCCCGCTGAATGCGGGCGGCATCCACCAGCACGAGCACGTCGGCGGGGCTGCCCGCTCCTTCGCTCTTCAGGCGCACGATCAATTCATCATCCTTGCCCTCGAGCAGGTTCACCTTGATGCCGGTCTTTTCGGTGAACTGCTTGTAGAGCTCCTTGTCGGTGTTGTAGTGGCGCCCGGAATAGACATTGACCTCCTGGCCGGCGCTCGACCCACCGCTCCCGGCGGCGGATTCTTCGGGCTTCTGAGCCTGGCTGCAGCCGGTGAGCAGCGCCAGCCAGAGAGCCCCGCCAAGGGCGATCGCCCTGGAGCGGAGCCGAGGGGGGCGATGCTGGGTCATGGTCGAAGGCGTGTCATCCAGGCAACGTACGGGCCCGGGTCGGTGGCCCCGCGTTCAATTGCTTCCAGCTGATGTGACATCCGCTACCCCCGATCCCTTATCAGGCCCAGAGCCCAGCTCGGCAGCACAGCTTGAGCTGGCCGACCTGATCAGCGCCCTCTCCCGCCCCGGCGCCTATCCCGACGAGGCCTGGGGGGAGCTGCCGGTCGATCAACGGCGGGTGGAGGTGATCCAGACCCACATCAGCGTGGTCTTCCTCACCAGCTGCCGCGCCTTCAAGCTCAAGAAGCCCCTGCGCTTCTGGGGCCTGCTCGATTACGGCAGCGCCGAGCGGCGGTTGCACTGGTGCCGCGAGGAGGTGCGCCTCAACAGCCGCCTGGCCCCTGATCTCTATCTCGGCGTGGCGCCCGTGCTGCAGCTCCCCGCTGGTGAGCTCCGCCTCGGGGCCCTGGGCGACGAACGTCAGGGAGGCGAGCACATGGTGGTGATGCGCCGCTTTGCCGCCGGCGACACCCTCGCGGCCCGCCTGGCAGCCGGTCGTGTCAGCGACGCTGAGCTCCAGGGGCTGGGTCGGCGCATCGCCCGCTTTCACGAGCAGTACCCCCTGCCGCCGGAGCTGGCCCGCGGCGCCGACCGGCGCTTCGCGGCGGTGCTGCGCAACAACGTGCGCGCCACCCGTCGGTCGGTGCCGGCCCTGTTTCCTCCGGGGGTGCATGGGCTGCTGGTGAGCGGCCTGGCCCTGGCCCTGCTGCGCAGCCGTGACCTTCTGCGCCGCCGCCTGGAGGCTGGGCAGGCGGTGGATGGTCACGGTGATCTGCGCCTGGAGCACGTGCTGCTGCAGCCGGAGCTGGCGGTGGTGGATGGGGTGGAGTTCAACGCCGATCTGCGCCAGGTGGATCGGGCGTCGGATCTGGCCTTCCTGGTGATGGACCTGCAGGCGGCGGGTCACGGCGATCGCGTGGCAGCCCTCCTGGCCGGCTATGGACAGGCCATCGAGCCGGCCGTGCTCCAGCTCTTCTGCGCGTACCGCGCCCATGTGCGGGCCAAGGTGGAAGCGGCCACCAGTGAAGAGGCGGAGATCCCCGGGCCCCAGCGCCAGGCCGCCGAGGGGATGGCGCGGCGTTATCTCAGCCTGGCCCTGGCCTACGCCAGCCGTGGGCTGAGGCCGCCGGCGCTGGTCCTGCTCCATGGCGTGTCCGGGAGCGGCAAGAGCCACCTGGCCGCCCGCCTGGCCCCCTGGCTGCTGGCGGAGCACCAGCGCAGCGACCTGATCCGCAAGCGTCTCTACGGCCTCAGCCCCCTGCAGCGCCCATCGGCCCAGCAGCGCCGGACGATCTACAGCCCCGAGTCCCACAGCCGCACGGAAGACGCCCTGCTCGCCGCCGCCGAGGCCAGCCTGGTCCAGGGCCAATGGGTGTTGCTCGATGCCACCCACCTGAGGGCCGCCAGCCGGGAGCGAGCCACACAACTGGCCCGGCAGCTGGGGGCGGTGCCCCTGCTGTTGGAGGTGCGGGCCGATCAGACCCTGCTGCTGCAGCGACTGGAGCAGCGCGGACGCCTGGATGACGACCCCAGCGACGCCGACCTGGCGGTCCTGCTGGAGCAGCAGCGCACGGCTGAACCACTCAGCTCCGCCGAACAGCAGCGCAGCCTGGTGGTGCACTCCCGTGACGACCTCGACGAGTCCGCTGTTCTGATGGGGCTCTGGGAGTGCTGGGGCCGGCGTCAGCTGCCGATCCAGTGGGCGCTCAGCTGACGCCGGTGGGGGCTCCGACGGTGTTCCCACAGGTAGATCGCCTGCCAGGTGCCGAGCAGCAGCCGTCCCCGCTCGAAGGACAGGCTGAGGCTGCTGGCGGTGAGGGCGGTGCGGATGTGGGCCGGCATGTCATCAGCCCCTTCGTCGTCGTGGACCCAGGGGCGCAGGGGGCCCGCCCCGCTGATGGGACGCACCCCCTCCTCAGGCACCACAGCCTGCAGATAGGCGGCCAGATCCTGCAGCACCCGCGGATCGGCGTTCTCATTGATGGTCAGGCTGCAGCTGGTGTGCAGAACGCTCAGGTGCAACACCCCCAGCTGCAGGCCGGTGGCCGCCAGGCCTGTCCCGAGCCGGGACGTCAGGTCGTGGAAGCCTTCCCCAGCGGTGGTCAGTTCAAGCCGGTCGAGGTGCTGACGCAACATCTGGGTTGAAGGGGGAGAAAGTGGTCAGCGGAACGCACGGCCGTTGCACCTGAGTCGCGTCTTGTTGCAGAGCCGGACGACCACCCGCCCCCTGACGAAGCTCATCAAACCTAGGCTCGATCCAGGTTCCCAGATCCCCAGCGATGCCCTCCGCTCCGCCTTCCGCAAGCCGACGCCACCGGTTGCTGCTGCTGAGCCTGGCCGTCCCGCTGGCGATCGCGGGCGTTGCGGCCCCGGCCCAGGCCCAGAAGGTGGTGCCCAAGCTCAAGGAAATGTGTCCACTCGGCTATGTCGATCTCTTCAACGGCAAGTGCAGCACCCTCGGGGTCACCACGTACAGGGTGACCCCCAGCGACGGTGAGTCCTGCGCCTCCGGCTGGATGAATGTCGGCGGTGGCTATTGCCGGCGCAAGTGATCCCGGGCGGATCAGGGCAGCTCATCGAGATGCCAGCTCACCAGCCCCTGGCACACCGCCATCACCGCCGCATGGGTGCGTCCTGTGGCCCCGAGCTTCTGAAACGCTGATTTGAGGTGGCTGCGCACCGTTTCCACCGACAGGTGCATCCGGCTGGCGATCTGAGGGTTCTGGTACCCCTGCACCACCAGCTCCAAAACCTCGAGTTCCCGCGCACTCAGGCCCGGCCCCGCCGGATCACGGCTGGCGCGGCAGGCCAGGGCGAGCAGATCCCTCAACTGGGGTTCCATGTAGAAGCCGCCGCCGAGCACCGCCCGGGTGGCCGCCACGAGATGGCCGAAGCCCACGCCGCGATCGGCGCAGATGCCGTCACAGCTGGCTTCCAGGGCGGCGCGCACCAGGGGCGGGGATTCCTCCTCCAGCAAGAGCAGGCAGCGCAGCTTCGGGTTCAGTGCCTTGGCTCGCCGCACCAGCTCCACACCGCTACCGGGACGCAGGGGGTGGGTCACGAACAGCAACTGCGGCTGACGCTCGCTCAACAATTCCAGCGCTTTGCTCTCACAGGTGGCAGAGCCGAACCACTGGCAACGATCCCCGATCACCCCGGTGAGCAGGGAGATCACCAGCTTGCGGCCGCTCGCCACGATCAGGCTCCTGCCCTCAAGCATGGCCATCACCTCCTGGCGCGACTGCGCCTCCCGCTGAAGAAATCCGCCCGAGTCCACACCTTCCCTTGCGTTCAGTAATACCGGCGGGGGTTCTGGCGGATGGCCAGCTGCACTTCCAGCAGGAACAACACCAGTCCCACGATCAGCGAGGCCATCGCCAGGACGAACACAGGCACCACGATCGCCGCCAGGTCCAGAGCGGCCACGGCACTGATGAACATCACCGCCACCACCCCCGACACGAGCAGGGCGGTGACGGTGGTGCAGAGGATGGCGCGGTTGATCAGGAAGGTGCGGCGGCTCTGCACCTTCAGAGCTCCCCGCAGGCGCTTGGCCTGGCCCAGATCACTGCGCTCCATCGCCTCCTGGATGAAGCGGGTGCGATCGATGATCCGCGCCAGTCGCGTGGTGAACATCCCCAGCAGTCCGGTGATGCCCGTGAGCAGGAATACCGGCGCCACCGAGAGCTGGATCGCCTTGGACAGGCCCTCGACGGCCGACCCCTCGCTGAGAGCGGGGCTGTTGAAGATCTCGGCCAGCAGCATGGGGCCCGCCTGTGAGGCCAGCGTTGCGGGCCTTCTCGATACAAGCTACCGAGACTGATCCTGAAGAGCACATCACAGCCCGTGCTCCGTCAGGATCACAGCACGCTGAAGCCCGCTCCAGATCCTCCGAGCCGATGACCACGATCCTCTGCCAGTACGAGGGTGACCTGCGCTGCAGCGCCAGCCATGGTCCTTCGGGCTCCGGCCTCAGCACCGACGCCCCCACGGACAACCAGGGCCTGGGTGAGCGGTTTTCGCCCACCGACCTGGTGGCCACGGCCCTGGCCACCTGCATCCTGACGATCATGGGCATCGTGGCCGAACGCCACTCCATTCCGCTTCAGGGCTGCACGGCCCGGGTCGAGAAGACCATGACCAGCGGTGGAGTCCGCCAGATCGAGCGGCTGGTGGTCTGGGTGGCTCTTCCGGCTCATCTCACGGAAGATCAGATCCGCCTGTTGCAGCGTGCCGCCGAAGGCTGCCCGGTGAAGCGCAGCCTCGAGGGCTCGGTGTCCATGGAACTCCACTGGCAAACGCCCAGGGCAGCAGCTGGTTGATGCGCCGCGCCATGCTTGCACCGCTTCACCCTTCCTCCCCCCATGCCCCAGACGGGTCAGGCCCTTGTGCGCCTCCATGAGCACCTGCACCAGACCCGGCTGCTCGGTTCAATCAGCAGCGCTCTGTATTACGACCAGAACACGGTGATGCCGGCGGCAGGCGCCGACTGGCGGGGTCAGCAGCTGGCCCTGCTGGCGACTCAGCTGCATGAGCGCCAGAGCAGCGAGCGCTATGCGGATCTGGTGGCGGCGGCTGAAGCCGAAGTGGATCAGGCCACGTCCGGGCGCACGCGGCGGAATCTGCGGCTGCTGCGGCAGGAGCTGGAGCGGCAACGCAGCCTGGATCCCCAGCTGGTGGCCTGCCTGGCCAGGGCCCAGTCCCGGGGCAATGCCGTCTGGCAGGATGCGCGCCGCAACAACAATTTTGCGGTCTTCCAGCCAGCGCTTGAGGAGTTGCTGCAGCTGCGGCGGGAGCAGGCCGCTCAGCTGGCCCCGATCGAGCTGGCTGGCCGCAGCCCCTGGGAGATCCTCGCCCAACCCTTCGAACCCGACGTCAGCAAGGATCGACTCCAGGAGCTGTTCACACCCCTGAGCGCAGGGATCCCGCCGCTGCTGGAGCGGGTGCTGTCCTCATCCCCTGCTGCTGCGGCCAGCCCCTCGACCACAGCAGCAGCCATCCCCGAGGCGCTCCAGGAGACCCTCTGCGCCGAGCTGCTCCAGAGCTGGGGCTACGACCCCGCCCGCTGCCAGCGCTCGCGCTCGGCCCATCCCTTTTCCTGCACCCTGGGCCCAGCCGACTACCGCATCACCACCCGGGTGGTGCCCGATCAACCCTTCTCCGCCTTCCTGGCCACTGCCCATGAATGGGGCCACTCCCTCTATGAACAGGGGCTCCCCCGCGGTGATGACCACTACTTCCCCTGGCCCCTCGGGGAGGCCACCTCGATGGGGGTGCATGAATCGCAATCGCTGTTCTGGGAGTGCCGGGTGGCGAGAAGCCAGGCCTTCGCCAACCGCTGGCATCCCCGCTTCTGCGGGGCCCTGGGCAGCGATCCCTGGGGCGGCAGCCACCCCTTCTGGCGAGGGCTCAACCCGATGCGGCCGGGCTTGATCCGGGTGGAAGCCGACGAGCTCACCTACTGCCTGCACATCGTGCTGCGCTTCGAACTGGAACTGGCCCTGGTGGAACAGGGGCTGCCGGTGGTGGAGCTGCCCGAGCTCTGGAACCGGCGCATGGCTGAACTGCTGGGCCTCAGGCCCCAGCGGGATGCGGAGGGCTGCCTGCAGGACATCCACTGGGCCGAAGGCCTCTTCGGCTACTTCCCCTCCTATGCCCTCGGCCACCTGATCAGTGCCCAGCTGGCCGAGACCATGGAGCGTGAGCTCGGGCCGATCGAGTCGGCGGTGGGCGCCGCCCAGGAGCTTCAGCTTCAGCACTGGCTGGGCGAGATCGTCTGGCCCCTGGGCCGCTCCGTCAATGGGGAAGAGCTGGTGGCCAAGGTCACCGGGGCGCCCCTGAGCGCCAGCCCGTTCCTGCGTTACCTCTCAGGCAAGGTCGATCGGCTGCTGGAGTCCGCCTGAGTCAGCAACGGCGGTTCAGCCGCCCCGGCGTCCGTAAGATGCCGCCGCAGCCGCTTCGCAACGCCTCATGGCGAACATCGACCACGCCCCCAGCCGCACCATGCTCAACCTTCTGCATGTGCTGCCGGCGTTCGCCGATGAGGCCGAACTGCGGCTGAATGCGATCGTCGAGCTCAACTCGATGACGATCAACAAGTACGAGCTGATCACCGAAACCGGCCACCTCAAGCTTGATCGGGTGGGCTACTCCTCGCTCTCCTACCCCTTCGCCTACGGCTGCATCCCCCGCACCTGGGACGAGGACGGCGATCCGCTCGACATCGAAATCGTGGGTGTGACCGAACCGCTGGTGCCCGGCAGCCTCGTGGAGGCCCGCATCATCGGCATCATGACTTTCGATGATGGCGGCGAGGTGGACGACAAGGTGATCGCCGTGCTGGCCGATGACAAACGCATGGATCACATCACCAGCTATGAGCAGCTGGGCGACCACTGGCTCAAGGAAACCCAGTACTACTGGGAGCATTACAAGGATCTGAAGAAGCCAGGCACCTGCAAGGTCAATGGTTTTCTCAACACCCAGGAGGCGGTTCGGATCATCAAGGAGTGCGAAACCCGCTATCTCGAGCAGATTGACGCCAAACTGGTGAACTGAATCGCCCCGTGCGTTCGTCGTCGTACCTGTCCACAGCCCCGATCCACAGCATGCGCTCCATTCACTCCCGTCTGTTAGTGACCCCCGTCGGACTTGCTGCAGGCCTGCTCACCGGTCTGGCCAGCCTCGGGGCCGTTTGGTCGCCCTCGGCTCTGGCCAGTGGCAGCGGCATCATCACCCCTACCGCCCCGATCCCCAGCGCTCCAGCCACGGCTCCTCCGCCAACGGCGCCTCCCTCGGTCGGCAGCCCAGCAGCAGTCCTCCAGGCCGACCCCGCGCCTGCTGAGGCACCGTCTCCGGAAGCGGCTCCGGCAGCCCCCCAGGCAGCTCCTGTGAACAACTCCAGGATCCTGCTGGCCCTTGGCAAGCGCGAGATTCGCCTGGAACGCGATGGCAAGGTCTACGGCCCCTGGCCGGTGGCGATCGGTGATCCAGCCACCCCCACACCGCTGGGAACCTTCAACGTGATCAACAAGGTGATCAATCCCCAGTACGTGAGCACCAAGTCTGGGCAGAAGAAAGGTGTGATCGGACCGAATGGTCCCCTCGGCGATCGCTGGATCGGCTTCAACACCAAGGGGCCCAATCAATTCGGCATTCACGGCACCCCCAGTGCCTGGTCCTGGACCGTCAGCTCCCGCTCCGCCGTGACCAACGGTTGCGTGCGCATGTTCCACGAGCATGTGCGCAAGCTGTTCGAGATGGTGGAGGTGGGAACTCCCGTGGTGGTGGTGAAGTGAGCTGAACTCAGCTGCGAAGCTGACGGGCGAGGGCTCTGGCCATGCCATCGCGGCTGGCCAGGCCCAACAGAGCACTGGCCGGCAGACCGCTGTTCGGCAAGCCAGACGGTAACTGGGCAGGGCCAGGACCGCCGAGGTCGAAGATCGGCACCTGGCGCAGACCATTGGGCACCAGCTGGTCTTCGAGCTGGGCCAGGTTCGCCTGATCGGGCAGCCAGAGGAGATCGGAGCGACGGCACTCCGCTAGCGGCAACCCTTCCCCGCCGTGGACGGCGCTGATCGCCCGCTGCAGGTCGATCAGGGTCACCACCCCGATCACCCAGCTGTCGCGCTCCACCACCAGGCAGTGGCCGTGGGCTTCGATCAACTGTCCCAGGGCCTCCCTGGCCGGCGTGGTGGCCTTCAGCACCAATGGTGCCTCCGCTTCCAGGGCCTCCAGCACGTTCAGGGAGGCCAGCTCCTGACGTCGCTCCTCTTCGGCCGGATCCGGCCCCAGCAGGCCGGGATCCGCCAGTCCCTGCCAGCGTTCCACAAGGACTGCGCTGAGGCCGGTGGCGGCCATCAGTGGCAGCACGATGCGGATGTCGTGGGTGAGTTCGAACAGCAACAGCAGCGCCGTCAGCGGCGCCCTGGCACTGCCGGCAAGCACGGCCGCCATACCCACCATGGCGTAGGCCGGTGGTTCCGCCACCGGCAGACCCAAGCCGCCGTCCCCCAGCAGCTGTCCATAGAGATTGCCCAGCACGGCACCGAGGAACAGGGCCGGCGCGAAGCCCCCGCCCACGAACCCGGTGGCATTGCTCAGACCCGTGGCCAGCAACTTCACCACCAGCAGGGCCGCCAGGGTGGTGAGCGCCACTCCACCCTCACTGCCGAGCAGGGCCTCGATCGTGTCGTAACCGACCCCCAGCACCTGGGGGAAGCCCAGGGCCAGCACACCCACGGCGAGGCCGCCGAGGCCATTGATCAGCCAGAGCGGCAGACGGGAGAACCAGTGCTGTACAGGCTCGCTGCGCCCTGCCGCCAGCAGGCTCACCAGCGCCCACGACATCAGGCTGGCCACCAGCCCCAGGCCCAGGTAGAGCGGTAGTTCCAGCGGTGAGCGCACCTCATAGGCCGGCAGCCGGAAGATCGGCTCGTCACCAAGGCACAACTGGGTCACCAGCGAGGACGCCACCGCCGCCACCAGCACCGCCCGCAGGCTGGGCCGCCCGGGAATCGCGCTGTAGGCCCCTTCGAAGGCAAAGAACACCCCGGCGATCGGTGCCTTGAAGCCGGCCGCCAGTCCCGCCGCCACGCCGGCGGCCACCAGGGCCTTCTGGGATTCGGGCGGCAGCCGTCCGCGCAGTCCCACCCACAGGCCGAGGTTGCCGCCGCTCTCCACGCTCGGCCCTTCGGGCCCGAGTGAAGCGCCACTGCCCAGACTGAGAGAGGCCGCCACGAGACGCAGCCCTGGCAGGCGCGGCAGAGCAGGCGCCGCTCCGTCGGCCATCGCCATCAGACTGGGCAGGCTGGGGCCCAGATCGCGGCCCAGCTGGCGCAGCAGCCCCACCGCCACGCCGCCCAGCAGGGGAGCGATGACCACGGGCCAGGAGGCCAGCCAACCGGCGGGTCCGATCGCGGGAAGGGGGGTTGGCTCGGGCAGGGGTGCCGGAGGCGGCGGCAGAAAGCCGATCCCCCCCAGACCGATCTGCAGCAGCGCTTTCAGGGGTGTGCCGGAATCCGGAGCCGGGGCACTGAACACCTCCACCGTGGCCGGATCCAGCTGGTGCGGACTCACCAGATCGAGCACCCACTCCACCAGGGTGCCGAACAGGAAATTGTTGATGAAGCCCAGCAGGTAGTGGAAGCCCACCACGGCCAGACCGGTGAGGAGGCCCACCAGCGCAGCCCAGGCCAGCAGGCTCCACTGAAAGGGCAGACCGCGGGTGTCGCCCTCCAGAGGTGCGGCGGAGCCTGCCTCAGGCTTCGGGCCTGACCTCTGCAAAGATCTCCTCCAGAATCTCGCCAGCACCCTGGCTGCGCAGCAGCTGGGCGAGGCTGGTGCCGACTGCTTCGGGATCCTGCTGAGGGCCCCGGGCCTCATCCCGGATCAGGCGCAGGCCATCAAGGCTGGCCACCATCCCGGTGAGCACCAGCTCCTCCCCCTCGAAGCGGCTGTTCACGCCGATCGGCACCTGGCACCCGCCCTCGAGCTGACGCAGGAAGGCCCGCTCCGCCAGACAGCGGCGGGCGGTTGGCAGGTGCTCCAGCACCTTGATCTGCTCCAGCACCGCGCTGTCGCCATGGCGGCACTCGATCCCCAGGGCCCCCTGGCCCACCGCATGCAGCGAAATCGAGGGATCGATCAGGGCGTCGATGCGGTGGCCCAGGCCCAGGCGCCCCAGGCCGGCGGCCGCCAGGATCAGGCAGTCGTAGTCGCCGGAATCGAGCTTCTCAAGGCGCGTGATCACGTTGCCGCGCACGTCCTTGAACTGGAAATGGGGGAAGTGGTGGCGGAGCTGGGCCAGGCGCCGCAGCGAGCTGGTGCCCACCACACTGCCCTCCGGAAGGGTTTCGAGGCTGCAGCCCCGGTGGCGCTCGTGCAACACCAGGGCATCGGCGGGGTCTTCGCGCTCGGTGATGCAGCCGAGCATCAGCCCATCGGGGAGGTTGGTGGGCAGATCCTTGAGGCTGTGGACGGCGATGTCGGCCCGGTCCACCAGCATCTGGGCCTCCAGTTCCTTGGTGAACAGGCCTTTGTCACCGATCTTGGCGAGGGCCACATCCAGGATCTTGTCGCCCTGGGTGGCCATCGCCTCGATGCTGATTTCCAGGTCCGGATGAGCCCTGGTCAGTTCATCGCGCACCCAGTGGGTCTGCACCATCGCCAGCTGGCTGCGGCGGGAGGCGATGCGCAGAGTGGTGCCAGCCATCAATCGATTCCTCAGCCCGGCCGCGTGGCCGTTGAACAGCGGTCAAGCCTAAGGACTGGCCGGCCAGCCCCAGGCCAGAACAGGCTGCACCGTGATCAGCCGAAAAAGTCGAGGGGCAGGGGCCCCCAGGTGCCGGTGGCCTCCGGATGGCTGTCGCTCTGACCGCCGATCAGCAGCCCCTCGCCAAGGCCGGACTCGGCCCGCAGCAGAAAGCGGCCCGTGCGCTGATTCCCCTTCAGGAACACCTGACCCTCCACCTGAGTCTCGCTCTCGGCTTGCAGGGGGCTCCAGCCGTGGGCGGCCTCACAGGAGCGCAGGGCAGCCAGCGCCGCCTGGGCGGAAGGCGCCATCACGCCAACGGTGAACCAGTCACAGGCCGCCAGGCGCCCCTTCAGCTCCTGGCCAAGAGCCTGGCGCTGGGCAGCATCGAGGTTGGGGGCGCTGCGCAGGCCCAGCAGGCTGGCGAGATCAACCACCAGCGGATCGGAGCCCTCCCGGCGATCCCCGGGGGCAGAGGGGCTGGAGGGTGCGGTGCTGCTGATGGTCATGACGGCCTGCTCGGGCTCAGCCACTCTGACGGTCGGCGCAGAAGCGCAGGCTCGTCAGACAGATGCTCAGCCAGATGAACCCCACGGCCGCCCCCGCGATGATGTCGGTGAGCCAGTGAACCCGGCAGTAGAGGGTGCTCACCCAGATCAGACCCACCCAGAGGGCGGAGCCCAGCACCAGTGGGCGGCGCAGCTGCGGGTAACGCTCCGCCAGGATCGTGCACATCAGGAAATAGAACACCACCGCTCCGGCGGCATGGCCGCTGGGAAAACTGCGACCGATCACCTCCACCAGCCGTCCGAGGGGCCTGGCCCGGTCGAACTGGGGTTTCAACCAGCGATCCACGATCAGCAGGATGCCGCTGGTGCCGATCGCGAGCCAGATCAGCTGGTTCCACGACCGCTTGATCATCAGGAAGATCAGGGCCGCCAGCACCAGCATCGCCGTGAAGCGGGTGCCGCTCACCTGATACACCAGCACCAGAAAGCGGCCGATGCCCTCGGGGATGCGCTCCCCCAGCCAGGCCAGCACGGCCTCATCGAAGACCGGCTCCTGCTGGCTGAGCACCAACTGCTCGATCAGGATCACCACCAGGGCCGCCAGGCCGCAGAGCAGCAGCCGCACCGGGCCGAACAGCTGAAGCCAGCGGCGGATTGCGGCGGGTGTCGGTGCGGAGAAAATCGGGGAATGGGTTCGGATCAAGTGACCAGCCGATCGAATCGTTGGTGATCTGGATCACTCATCGTGCCCGACCATCGCTCCCTGTGCTGCGCGGGACACGCCAGAGTTGATGGCCAGTTCGGCTCTCCAGCAGCGTGGCCCCCGGCAGGGTCCCGGGCAGATCCCTCAGGCGATGTTCCTCCCCAAAGATCAGCACGCTGCCGGTGGCTGAGCCAGGGCCCGGGGGCGCTTGCAGGGCATCGCGAGCACCCTCGGGGCTGTCGAGGAAGACGGCCTGACGGCCGCTGTAGAACACAACGCTGTAGCGCTTGTAGCCCACGACCCAGAGCGGTTCGCCGGGTTCTGCGAGCTGTCCGGCCCGCTCAGCCAGCTCGCGCACCGGCCGCTGGCGCTGGGTCTCCATCAGCGGCGCCAGGGGGGGCACCACCAGAGCCAGCAGGAGCAGCATGGCGGCCAGATCCGGCAGCCACAGCGCCCGGGGCTTGCCGGCCCGCAGCAGCAAAACCACCAGGGCGATGGCGCTTCCCGCCAGGATCAGGGCCAGCACCACGGGCAGACCGGAGCGCCTCAGGGCCTCGGCGAAGCCGGGATAGGCCGGATCCGTGGCGGCCCAGCGCGGTGCCAGGGCAGCGGCCGGGGCCAGGGCGACGAACACCAGGGCGTTGATCCAGGCGCTCCAGCGCTGGGGACGATCTGGCTGGTGTGGAGCCCGCCCATCGCTGCCGTGATGGGCCACGGGGGCGACACTCGCCAGAGGAAACCAATAGAGGGCCAGCAGCAGGGCCGTGGCCGGCACCAGAGGGAGGATGTAGCCCGCCAGCTTGGTAGCGGCGGCGGAGAAGAACAGCAGCACCACCAGGAACCAGACCAGGGCAAACAGAGCCAACTGGGCCTGGGGAGGTTGGCGGCGCCAGGCCTTCAACTGCCAGAAGCGCAGGCGCACCAGGGCCACGGGCAGATGGAACGACCAGGGCAGCAGCAGCAACAGCACCCAGGGCAGGTAGAAGTGCCAGGGGCCGGCGTGGCGGTAGAGCACCGAGGTGAACCGCTGAATGTTGCTGAACCCGAAGAACCCCCCCAGAAACGCCATGCCATGGGCGTGAGCCGCCAGGACGTACCAGGGCAGCACCACGACCAGGAAGATCACAGCGACCGGAAGAAACGGCAATCGCCGCACGTAGGCGATCAGCTGGCCCTGGGCGATCAGGAAGACCAGAGCCACCAGCCCCGGCAGCACCAGGCCCACGGGCCCCTTGGCCAGCACAGCGATGGCACTGAACAGGGGCATCGCCACGAGGCCAAGGCGGCAGGCCGTGCTGCCGGAGGGCTGGCTGTAGCTCAGGAAGAAACCGAAGAGGCTCAGGGCGATGGCGCTGGCCAGGAACATGTCGGTGACGGAACTGCGGCCCCAACCGATCCAGCCGGGGTTGAGCGCCAGCAGGGCCGCACCGAACGCTGCCCTCTGCCAGCGCCGGCGCAGCCCCCCCTCAGCGCTGGCGCTGACCCAGAGCAGGCCGAAACCCGCCAGCACCACGGCGCTGGCCGCCAGGGCCACCGGCAGGCGGGCGGCCCACTCGCTCACGCCGAAGAGGCGAAAGCTGAGGGCAACCATCCAGTAGCCCCAGACGGGGTAGTCGAAGAAGAGTTCGCCATTCCAGACGGGGGTGATCCAGTCGCCCCGCTCGACCATCTGGTGACCCACCTCCACGAACAGGGCCTCGGTCTTGTCCATCAGCGAGAGGCTGCCCAGGTTCTGAAAGAACGCCAGCCAGCACAGCAGCAGATACCCAAGCCCACTCACGAGCCAGAGCCGGCGCTGATCGCGCTCCAGCCAGTCCATCCATCCCTGAGTGATCACCACACCATCCGGCAAGGAACAGGACACAAGCCTCCACCTTCGCCCGGCACAGGGCCGCGGCGGAGCGTGGACTCAGTGGACTCAGGGGCTCGGGATTACTTGATGTACTCCTTGAGCACACCGTTGCGGTTGGGATGCCGCAACTTGCGCAGGGCCTTGGCCTCGATCTGGCGGATTCTCTCGCGGGTTACATCAAAGATCTGACCGATCTCTTCGAGAGTCTTCATGCGGCCGTCGTCGAGGCCGTAACGCAGCCGCAGCACATCCCGCTCCCGCGGGCTGAGGGTGGCGAGCACACCTTCGAGATCTTCCCTCAGCAGATTCTTGGCCACATCCTGCTCAGGATTCTCGATGTCGGCTTCGATGAAGTCGCCCAGGCGGGAATCTTCCTCCTTGCCGATCGGGGTTTCGAGGGAAATGGGCAGCTGAGCTGATTTGGCGATGAAGCGGAGCTTCTCGATCGTCATCTCCATGCTCTCGGCGATCTCCTCCTCGGTGGGCTTGCGGCCGAACTCCTGGGAGAGCACCTTGGTGGTTTTTTTGATGCGGGAGATCGTTTCGTAGAGGTGCACCGGCAGGCGGATCGTGCGGCTCTGGTCGGCGATGGCACGGGTGATCGCCTGGCGGATCCACCAGGTGGCATAGGTGGAGAATTTGTAGCCCTTCTCGTGGTCGAACTTCTCGGCGGCGCGGATCAGGCCGAGGCTGCCTTCCTGAATCAGGTCCTGGAAGGAGAGGCCACGGTTCATGTACTTCTTGGCGATCGACACCACCAGGCGCAGATTCGACTGCACCATCTTTTCCTTGGCCCGGCGGCCCAGCATCAGGCGCCGACGGAATTTCACCGGTGGCATGTCTACCAGCACGGCCCATTCCTTGTTGTCGGGGTAGTGGCCATTGTCCTGCTCAAACTGGCCGGCCAGCTCTTCCAGCAGCAGCAGGTCAGCGATCTTGCGCGCCAGCTCGATTTCCTCATCGGGGCGGAGCAGACGGATCCGTCCGATCTCCTGCAGGTAGACCCGGATCGAATCTTCGGTGTAAACGCCCTTGGGCCCCACCTTGATGCTGGCCAGAGCCTTGGCGTTGGCTGCGGTCTTCTTGTCCTTGGCCCCGTCGGCGGCCTCGAGCAACTGGTCAGCCGCTGCACTGAGATCGGTGCTGGCCGCTTGAGTCTTGGGCTTGGCCGCCGCTTTGGCGGTGGTTGCTTTTGCCTTGGTGGAACTGGTCTTGGCCGCCGATTTGGTGGCCCCGGCTTTGGCGGTGGTGCTCTTCGAACTCGCCTTGGCAGCAGGTTTGCGGGTCCGGGTGACGGTGTTGGCTGCCGCCAGGGCTTCGGCCTCGCTGCCAGCGACAGCAGGGTCAGCCTTGGACTTGGCGGAGGCTTTGGCCTTGCTGCTGCTGGCCTTCGGCTTGAGCTTCACCGCCACTTCCTCTCCCGATGGAGCGGCCACCATCAGGATCTGAGGAACGCCTGGCTTGGGGCTGGCGGCGGACACTGGGCTCATAGCGGGACTGCGACGGGGTGACGGAATGGTCGAGTGAAAACAATTGGGCCGAAAGGATCAGACCGGCCATTCAGCCGAGCCGAATGAGCGTGATGACAACATCACGACACAAATCTTTGCTTCAACATTCGGGTGCAGCCGATGGCCGACCGGGATCAGGAACAGGCACCATCAAGGGCCGGGTGGAAGCTGTGGAATCAAAGACCTGACGACGTGGAACGGCCCGGAGGCCAGGCAGGGCTGTCAGGGGTGTTCGCAGACCGGGAGGCGCGCTGGAGGGATTCTCCAATCGGCCTGCTCTTCAGGTCTTCCCACTGGACGGAACTCTGCCTGGTTCCGACAGCAGCCAGTTGAGCTGCTCAACCCCCTTATCTTAAGAAACCCCTATGGGGATTGCAAGGCGAATCTCGACGCCGTTGGAGAACTCCTTGCCTCCGCGCTGGGTTCAGGTCTGGGTGGAGGCCGGTCGGGAGGGGCGGATCTTCACCTATGCCGCCCCCCCGGACCTGGGCCTGGCGGCCGGGGATCTGGTGACCCTGCGCCTGAGGGGCCGCCCCCAGATCGGCCTGGTGGTCGAGACTCTGGCGGCGCCTCCGGCCGATCTCGATCCAGCGGTGATCCAGTCCGTGGAGGGCCTTCACCAGGCCGCCGCCGTGGATCCCCACTGGCAAGCGCTGCTGCAGGAGGTGGCCCGTCAGTGCCACACCAGCCTGTTTCGAACCCTCAAGACAGCCTTGCCTCCAGGTTGGCTGGGACAGCGGGCGGGGCGGGCCCATGGCCAGCCGCGCTCCCAATGGTGGCTGGAGCTGTTGGAGAGCCCCCTGCCGCTCACCAGCCGCCAACGTCAACTCATCGAGCGCCTGCGGGCCGGCGCCGGCTCGGCTCCCCAGAGCACGATCATGGCGTGGGGATTCAGCCGCTCCCTGGTGCAGGCCCTGGTGAGCAAGGCTTGGTTGCGCCGCAAGCAGCGCTTCCTCTCTGGCAGCGGTGCCTCTCCGGCAGCCGCCGCTCAGGAGTCTCCTGATCTGACCGGCGGGCAGCTCGAGCCTCCCCGACCCCTGAATTCTGAGCAGCAGGGTGCCCTCGATCAGATCCTCGCGGCATCCGGCCCGCAGGAGTTCCTGCTCTGGGGAGTGACCGGCGCGGGCAAGACGGAGGTGTACCTGCAGGCGGCGGCGGACTGCCTGGCCTCCGGTCGCAGCGTCCTGATGCTCACTCCGGAGATCGGACTGATCCCGCAGCTGCTCGACCGTTGCTGTGCCCGCTTCGCCGGCCGCCTCGTCGAGTTCCACAGCGGCCTCACGGAACGGGAGCGCATCGCCGCCTGGCGCCGCTGCCTGCAGGCCGGCGCCACTGAGCCACTGATCGCCGTGGGCACCCGCTCGGCGGTGTTCCTGCCTCTGGCGCCCCTGGGCCTGATCGTGCTCGATGAGGAACACGACAGTTCCTACAAGCAGGACAGTCCAATGCCCTGTTACCACGCCAGAGATGTGGCCCGCCTGCGCTGCCGCGCCGCCGGAGCCCGGCTGCTGCTGGGGAGCGCCACTCCCTCCCTGGAATCCTGGCTGGCCTGCCGGCGGACCCAGCAGCCGGCCACCCTGCTGCGCCTCAGCCGGCGCATCAGTGGTCAGGAGGCTGCGCCGGTGCGGGTGGTGGATCTGCGCCAGGAGCTGGCGGAAGGCCACCGCCGCCTGATCAGCCGGGCCCTGATGGAGCGGATGGAGCGGCTGCAGGAGCGTGGGGAGCAGGCGGTGGTGCTGGTGCCCCGGCGCGGCTACAGCAGTTTCCTGAGCTGCCGCAGTTGTGGCGAGGTGGTCCAGTGCCCCGATTGCGACGTGTCCCTCACGGTCCATCGCCTGCGTGACGGCAGCCAGACCCTGCGCTGCCACTGGTGCGGCCACCGCCAGCCTCTGACCTCCCGCTGCGGGTCCTGCGGCTCCACCGCCTTCAAGCCCTTCGGCGCCGGCACCCAGCGGGTGATGGAGCAACTGGAGCAGGAACTCTCAGGCCTGCGCCTGTTGCGCTTCGACCGGGACAGCACCCGGGGCCGGGATGGGCACAGGCGCCTGCTGGAGCGCTTTGCGGCCGGGGAGGCGGATGTGCTGGTGGGCACCCAGATGCTCGCCAAAGGCATGGATCTGCCGCGGGTCACCCTGGCGGCGGTGCTGGCAGCTGATGGCCTCCTGTACCGGCCGGATCTGCGGGCCTCGGAACATTGCCTGCAGCTGCTGTTGCAGCTGGCCGGCCGGGCCGGAAGGGGGGAGCGCCCCGGGGAGGTGATCGTGCAGACCTACCTGCCGGATCACCCCGTGATCCAGCATCTGATCGATGGCCGCTACGACGCCTTTCTCGAGGCGGAACTGCAGCTGCGCCGCCAGGCGGGCCTGGTGCCCTTCAGCCGGGCCTGTCTGCTGCGCCTGGCTGGGCCATCCGGAGCGGCCACCGCCACCGCCGCCGCCGCCCTTGCCGAGCAGCTGCGGCCCCAGGTGGAGCAGGCCGGCTGGCAACTGATCGGACCAGCGCCTGCTGCGGTGGCGCGGGTGGCCGGCCGCTACCGCTGGCAACTGTTGCTGCACGGCCCCGCCGGCTCCGATCTGCCCCTGCCCCCAGAAGCCGAGCTGCGCGCTGGGTTGGCTCGCAGCGTGAGCCTCTCGATTGATCCTGATCCGATCGAGCTCTGAGGTGAACCCTAAGGAGAGGGCAACTCGGGCCAGCCGAATCCCGCCTGCCGCCGTAAGCGCTGCAGCAGAAGGCTGAGCCCCAGCAACAGGACGATCAGCAAGCTGCCCAGTCCGAGGCGGCTCCAGCGCCAGCTGCGCAGCTCCAGCCGGTTCATCGCCCCCAGCTGAAGGGGCCAGCTCAGGCCCTTGGGCCGGGGTTCCACAGCCAGCGGCTGGGCCGTGCGCACGGCCCCGACACCCATGGAGCTGAGCCGCACCTTGAAGCTCAGACCCGGCAGGGGCTGCAGCTGGCGCAGGTCGAGCTCGAAGCCGATCTGTTGACGAACTCCAAGCAGCCAGTTGCGCTCCTGAAGGCTCAGCTGCGGAGCAGGCAGGGCCTGCCCCGTGAGCTCTCCGGCGTCGAGGGCCAGGCGCTTGAGCAGGGCAGCAGCCTCCGCCGGCGAGACCACACCGCTGCTGAGGCTGAGGCGGCCCTGATCCGGGTCCAGGGAGAGCTTGAAGCGGCTGAGATCCGCATCATCGGCGAGGGTGCTGGCGAACTGTCGCTGCCAGGGCATCCAGCTGCCGCTGACACTCGTGAGGCTCTGGCTCAGCTCAAGGCGGCCGGGCGCCGGCAGGCTGAGGTCGGTTTCGACGCGCAGGCAGCCCCCCAGCAGCCCCGTGAGCAGCAAAAGCACAGCCGCCACCACAATCGCAAAGCCCAGGGGCGCCCGGGTTGGACCCACCGGCGGCGGTGGCGGTGCCTCCGGTCTGGCGCGGCCTGGACGAGCCTGATCCAGGGACACCACCCGTTGCTGCAGCGACTCCACCGCGCCGATCTGCGGCAGCGTGAGCGACCAGTTCTCCGGCCGCTGGAGGCTGGGGGCCTCCAGAATCAGGCTGAGATCGCGGGCCTGGCGGCGCAGATCGGGATCGGCGCAGGCCTTGAGGCCTCGCACACAGCTTGCTGCATGCTCCGACTCACCCTGGCCGATCAATGCGGTGGCCATCAGCATCCGGGCCCGGCCCCCGAGGGGCACCGTGACGCCATGGGCCGCCACGATCGGCTCCAGCAGGCGCAGACAGCGGCCATACTCCCCGCGCTCGATCGCCGCCCGTGCCGGCTCCAGCGGATCGTCAGCCACGCCGCGGGACACCCGCCCGGCTGGCGGCACGGCTGCTGCCGACCACCATCGTGCCGACCCCGGCATCGGTGAACACCTCCAGCAGCAGGGCATGGGGCACGCGGCCATCGAGGATATGGGCCGCGCCGACCCCCTGGGCCAGCGCCCGGATGCAACATTCGGTCTTCGGAGTCATCCCCGCGTTGACGACGCCGGTGCTGATCAGCTCCCGGGCCTCGGGCAGGGTGATCTGGCGCAGGAGACTGGACGGGTCTTCACGGTTCTGCAGAATGCCCGGGGTGTCGGTGAGCAGGATCAGCTTCTCGGCCTGAAGGGCGGCGGCCAGCTCCCCGGCCACCGTGTCGGCATTGATGTTGTGGGCCTGACCGCTGGGATCGGCCGCCACACTGGAGATCACCGGGATGTAGCCGCTCTGGAGCAGAGGAGCGAGCACATCGGGGTTGACCGCCGCCACCTCTCCCACCAGCCCGTGGGAACCCTCCCCCCAGGTGCGGGCCTCCACCAGGGCCCCATCGCTGCCTGAGAGGCCCACGGCCCGGCCGCCCACCCGGTTGAGACCGTTGACGATCTGCTTGTTGACCCGGCCCACCAGCACCATCTCCACCACATCCATGGTGTCGAGGTCGGTGACCCGCAGGCCGTCACGGAATTCAGCCGGGATCTCCAGCTTCTTGAGCCACTGGTTGATCTCCGGTCCGCCGCCGTGGACCACCACGGGCTGCACCCCCACGCAGGCCAGCAGGGCCAGGTCGCGGAAGACCGCCTCACGCAGGTCTTCGCGCACCATCGCCGCGCCGCCATACTTCACCACCACGCGGCGGCCGGCGAAGCGCTGGATGTAGGGAAGCGCCTCACTGAGGACGGACACCCGCAGGGTGTCCTCTGCGCTGATGACGGGGTCCTGGCTCAAGACGGGGAAGGGAGAGGGTGGGCAGAGGGTCCGGCCACATCGGCGCCGGGCAGCAGGCTCAACTCCAGCTCCCCGGGGGAGACCAGGCGCAGCTCGGCGCGAAGGCCAGGACCGAAGAAGCGGCCCAGGCGCTCCTGCTTGGCCAGCCAGCGCTCCGCTGGCACCCCATGGCAGCGGAAGTGGAGGACTAGGCCATAGCTGCCCTCCACATCGCGCTCGGCCACGCTCAGCAACTCCGGCGGAGCGTCGTCGTCCCAGAGTTTGAGGGCTTCGAGGGAGCTCTCCAGATGGGCTTTCTGGCCATAACGCCAGCGGGTCACGTCTTTGAGAAGCTTGCGCAGGGGCTCACTCTCGGGGCGCTCGCGCAGCTCACGCAGCTCGGTTGCCGGCGTCAGCTTCTGGGCGGGAGGCAGCTCCGACGACTTCAAAGCCAGACCCCCCAGTAGCAGCGGAACGCCGTAGAACACCCCTGCCAGGCTGATGTTTGGGCTGTCGGTGGCGTAGGCGATCGAGCCGATCACCGTGAGCGCCGCGCCGAGGATGGTCAGCAGACTGCCGGGCGATGTGAGTGCTTCCATCACGCCATCTTCCTGCAGCGCGGTCCAGGATGGCCACCGTTGCCCAGGAGCACCACCGGCCATGGAACAGCCCAGCACCGATGCCGATCCCGCTTCGCCTCCATCCACTCCCAGGATTCCTCTCAACGACCCCAGCACCCTGACGCTGCTGGATCAGCTCACCGAAGACCGCCTCTGGCTGCTGCAACAGATCGATGGCGGCCGCTGGCCCGACCTGAGGCTGGATCTCGCAGCACTGGAGCGGGAACTCGGTCAGCTGCTCGACCAGGCACGCCAGCGGCTGGAGGCCAGCTGATCCAGGCTTCAGAACGGGATCTCGTCGTCGTCGTCGGCGAGATCAGGCACCAGCGGCGAGGTGTTCCAGGTGGGAGGCGCTGGCTCCGCTGAGGCAGGGCGCGGGGCCGGAGTGGCTGAACGAGCTGCCGAAGGTACGGGCCGGGGAATCGTGCGCGCCGGCACCCCGGCGGCCGGTGCGGCAGCTTGGGCCATCAACGGGTGCAGGCGAGCGAGGGTGAATTCAGCGCGCTTTTCCTTGATGCCGTCGGGTCGCGAGACCGTGCTCATGCGCAGCCGCCCCTCGATCATCAGCCGCTGACCCACCTGCACCCGGTTCTGCAGATCCTGGGCGAGATTGCCCCAGCCCACCACCTTCAGCTGTCCCGGGGGATCATCGGGGCGGAGACCCTCGAGTTCGACGGCCATCTCCGCCACCGGCGTCTGGTTGTCCTGGGTGTAGCGCACCTGGGGTGCCTCCAGCACCACCACTTCCAGCAAACAGTGGTTCACGACCCCTTCGGCGACAGCGGGCTCCATCCTGATGCACGGACCCAACCCCTCGATCTGGCTGCTGAGCGGCACCGGTGAGGGGCCCTTGATCGCCGCCCGGCTGCTGGCCGCCGGCTGGAGTGTGCAGCTCTCGCTGGTGAGCGAGGACGCTCTGCGCGCCTATGCCCCCCATCCCCGGCTGCAGAGTCGCCTGGGGGCGCTGGCCGGGCCCGGGGCGATCGAAGCCGAACTGCAGGACGCTCCCCTGGCCCCCTTCCGCTGGGTGATCGATGCCAGCCACCCCTTCGCCTGCCGCATCAGCGCTGATCTGGCGGCGGTCTGCGCCCGCTTTAACCAGCCTCTGCTGCGCCTCTGGCGTCCGCCTGCCCCCCAGCGGCCTGGATCCAGGCTGATCCTGCTGGACCAGCTGGAGGATCTGGCCGCCCTGGATCTGGAAGGCGAGCGACTGATGCTGGCCATCGGCGCCCGTCATCTGGCCAGGGCGGTGGAACGGGCCGGCGCCAGGGTCTGCTTCGCCCGCATCCTGCCCAGTCCCGCCAGCCTGCGGCTGGCCCTGGCGGCGGGGCTGGCGCCCGGGAGCCTCGCCTGCCACAGGCCCGGCACTGGCCTATCGGCCACAGCCACAGCTTTGGGCGCCATCGAGCGGGCCCTGCTGCAGCACTGGGGCATCACGACCGTGCTCTGCCGGCAGTCGGGAGGGCCGACGGAGCAGATCTGGCAGGGGCTCTGCGCTGAGCTGGGGCTGACGCTGTTGCTGCTGAAGCGACCGGATGAACCGATCAGCGAGGCAGGCCTGTGGCCACTGGAGCCGTTGCTGGAGCGGGTGGGGTTCCCAGGTGTTCAGCCACCAGCTGGGGAAGGGAAGCCCTCGGGCGGGGACCCAGCTGGGTGATCACCTGGCCGGCACAGAGGGATCCCAACTGGCCGCAGCGTTGCAGGGGCTCCCCCCGGCTGAGTCCGTAGAGGAAACCGGCGGCATAGAGATCACCGGCCCCGGTGGTGTCAACCAGTGGGCCGAGCACATAGGGGTCGATCCGATGGACTTCGCCGCCACCCAGCACCACGGAACCAAGCGCCCCGCGGGTGAGCACGGCGATGGAGCAGCGGCCACGCACCTGCTCCATTGCCGCCTCGAATCCATCGCACTGGTAGAGCGCGGTGATCTCGGCCTCGTTGGCGAAGAGCACATCAACATGGCCATCCACCAGCTCCAGGAAGCTTTCGCGGTGGCGCTCGACGCAGAAGGCATCGGAGAGGGAGAGGGCCACCTGGCCACCGGCGGCGCGCATCACCTCCGCGGCGGCGAGAAAGGCCCGCTTGGCGGCCTCCCCATCCCAAAGGTATCCCTCCAGGTAGAGCATCCCCGCCTGTCGCACCAGATCCAGGTCGAGATCAGCTGGTTCAAGGTCCACCGAGGCGCCCAGATAGGTGCACATCGTGCGCTGGGCATCGGGGGTCACCAGGATCAGGCAGCGGGCGGTGGCTGCTCCGCTGCTGGCTGCCGGGGTCTCGAAGCGAGCCCCCACCGAGCGGATGTCGTGGCTGAAGATCGCCCCCAGCTGGTCATCGCGCACCCGGCCGATGAAGCCGGCCCGAGCCCCCAGCATGGCCAGGCCCGCCAGGGTGTTGGCGGCCGAGCCGCCTGAGGTTTCCAGGCCCGGCCCGGCGGCGGCATAGAGCTGCTGGGCCTGCTCGGCATCCACCAGGGCCATGCCGCCCTTGCTGAGGCCGTGCTCCTCGAGGAAGGCGTCGTTGGAGCTGACGAGCACATCGACGATCGCGTTGCCGATGCCCACCACATCAAGGCTTCGGCCGTCAGCAAGCATCGTCATACGTTCAGCAGGGCGCGTTTGGGTCCGTGGATGGGATCCTCCACCACGATGGTTTGATCGCGCTGGGCACCGAGGGAGACGATCGCAATCGGCACCTCCATCAGCTCAGCCAGGAAGCGCAGGTAGGCCATGGCTGGGGCGGGCAGATCCTCCAGGGCGCGGCACTCGGCTGTCGAGCATTGCCAGCCCGGCAGGGTCTGGTAGATCGGACGGCAGCGGGCGAAGGTCTCGGCGCTGCTGGGGAAATGCTCGATGCGCTCGCCATCGAGCTCATAGGCCACACCGACCTGGATCTCATCGAGCTCATCGAGCACATCCAGCTTGGTGATGGCCAGGCAATCCAGACCGTTCACCTCCACGGCGTAACGCCCGATCACCCCATCGAACCAGCCACAGCGTCGACGGCGGCCCGTGGTGGTGCCGAACTCGCCGCCCCGGTCGCAGAGGTGGTCGTTGAGGCTGCCCTGAAGCTCGGTGGGGAAAGGACCCTCACCCACCCGGGTGGTGTAGGCCTTGGCGACTCCAATCACACGATCGATCAACGTCGGCCCCACGCCAGCGCCGATGCAGGCGCCACCGGAGACGGGATTCGAGGAGGTGACGTAGGGGTAGGTGCCGTGGTCGAGATCGAGCAGGGTTCCCTGGGCGCCCTCGAAGAGGATGTTCTGGCGGGCGCGGGCAGCCTGGTGGATCGTGCGGGTGCAGTCGACCACGTGCGGGGCCAGACGCTCGCCGTAGGCGAGGTATTCCTTCAGCACCACCTCGGGATCGAGGGGCTCAAGGCCGTAGATCCGCTCCAGGATCAGATTCTTCTCGGCCAGGGGCCCCATCAGGCGCTCGCGCAGGCGCTCGGGATCGAGCAGGTCGATCACCCTGATGCCGTTGCGATCCGACTTATCGGCGTAGGTGGGACCGATACCCCGGCCGGTGGTGCCGATGCGCCGGTCACCACGCCGCTGTTCCATCGCCTGGTCGAGCAGGCGGTGGTAGGGCATGGTGACGTGGGCCGTTGAGGCCAGCTTCAGCCCCGAAATGTCGATGCCGTAGTCCTCGAGCATGTCGAGTTCTTCGAGCATGATGCGCGGATCAACCACCGTGCCCGAACCGATCAGGCAGATGGTGTCGGGGTAGAGAATTCCGGAGGGAATCAGGTGCAGCTTCAGCACCTTGTCGTCGACCACGATCGTGTGGCCGGCATTGACACCGCCCTGATAACGAACCACCACATCGGCGGATCGGCTCAGGAGATCAGTGATCTTGCCTTTTCCCTCGTCGCCCCACTGTGCACCGATGACGACAACATTGGCCAAGGACACAGCGGCCCGTAGCCGCTTCAAAGCACAAGGGTCAAGAGTCTCAGATGACCAGCCCCTTCGTCAAAGCCCAGTGGTCTGCAGGCAAGCTGGCTGAACGCAGAAAGGGCCCCGACCCTTGACCCTGCAAGGGGATCAGGTGCCCCGGACCACAGAGGTTTCGGCCTTTTTCAATTCCTTCTCCAGACGGGTCTTGAGCGCTTCAGGAAGGGGGCGGTTGGCGTAATTGGTGTAGTGCCCGGCCAGGGAGTTCAAGGCGGTCTGCATGGTGGTGAAGGAGGGCAGTCCGTTGACCCGTCCCTTCGGCCTGTAGAGGGCCATGTAGTCGTTGATCAGGACGCGGGCCTCGCTTTCGGCGTCGGGGCGGGCCGGATCATCCTGGCTGAGGGCGATGGTGCCCAGCAGTGATTCAGCCACCGTCATAGTGTCCTCGACGTAGGACCCGCTGAGGCTGTTGCTGACACTCCCGCAGCTGCTGAGCGTGAGGCTGAGTCCGAGGGCGATCGCCAGCAGGGGAGTGAGCCTGCGGCTCCACCAGCTCCGGGAGAACATCCCGGCCAGGAAGGACTCAAAGGCTGTGCTGAGGGCTGCACCTGCGGCACGGGAGAAGGACCTCCAGACAACAGTCATCAGCATCTCCACACGACTTCGGCCGATCCTACGAGCTGCCCGTCGCGGCAAGGCCCAGACGGGCGGCGGCGATGTGGTCCTGCAGCAGGGCCACCACCGCCCCGGCGGCCACGTCGCGCTTGGCCCCGCCAGCGCGCTCCACCAGCTCCACCTGGGCGGAGGCGGCACCGCGCCCCACCACCACCCGCCAGGGAATTCCGATCAGATCCGCATCCTTGAACTTCACGCCGGCCCGCTCGCTGCGGTCATCGAGCAGCACCTCGAGACCCGCCTGCTCGAGCTCGTCATGGAGCTGCTCCCCGAGAGCCACCTGAACGGGATCCTGGGCGCTGGCCACCAACACGATCACCTCGAAGGGGGCGATCGCCACAGGCCAGCAGATTCCCTGCTGATCGTGGTGCTGTTCCACGGCGGCCTGGGCCAGACGGGACACCCCGATGCCGTAGCAGCCCATCCACAGGGGCTCGTCCAGGCCCTGCTCATTGGTGAAGGTGGCCTCCAGGGCCTGGGAGTACTTACGACCGAGCTGGAAGATGTGACCCACCTCGATGCCGCGGCTGGCCTCGAGCCGCTGGCTGGGGTCCTGGAGGCAACGCTCCCCCGGCTGGGCTGAGCGCAGGTCAGCCACGCCCGGCAGTCCAGCGCCCAGAGCCGGCCAGCGGGCTCCCACCAGGTGAGTGTCGGGCCGGTTGGCGCCGCAGACGAAGACTTCGAGCTCCGCTGCGGTGGGATCCGCCAGGCGCAGAAAGGCGGGGTGCCAACTGCGGGCTCCGGCCAGCAGCTCATCCCCCAGATGCGGGCCGATGCAGCCCAGGGGCCAGGCGGGCAGGCCCTCGGAGCGGATCTGCTCCGGGGTGATCGGCTCCAGGTCCAGCAGGGCCCCAGCCCCCTCCCCCAGGCTCCCGCTGACGGCATTGGCGAGCTTGGTGGGGTTGAGCTGCTGATCACCGCGCAGACTCACCAGCACCGCCCTCGGCTGGCCCTTGGCGCAGCGGGCCAGAAGAAGCAGCACCTTCACGGTCTGGCTGGGCTCGAAGCCATGGGCGGCACAGAGGGCTTCGATGCTGTGCTGATCCGGCGTGTGGAGTTCCACCGCCTCGGCAGCGGCCGGCACCAGGGGAACCGCCGGCTCCGGCAGGGAGCAGGCCCGCTCCTGGTTGGCGGCATAGCGCCCGTCCGCACTGCTGAGGATCAGATCCTCCCCGGCATCGGCGGTCACCATGAACTCCTGGCTGGCCGAGCCGCCGATGGCGCCGCTGTCGGCCTCCACGGCGACGGTGCGCAGGCCACAGCGGCTGAAGATGCGGCGGTAGGCCTGGTCCATGCGCTGGTAGGTGAGCCTGAGGTCGGCCTCGTCGGCATGGAATGAATAGGCATCCTTCATGATGAATTCACGCCCGCGCATCAGGCCGAAGCGGGGCCGGATCTCATCCCTGAACTTGGTCTGGATCTGGTAGAGGGTCACCGGCAGTTGCCGGTAGGACCGCAGCAGGTCGGCGGCCAGGGCCGTGATCACTTCTTCGTGGGTAGGGCCGAGCCCGAGGGAGCGCTCCTGGCGGTCGACCAGGTGGAACATGATTCCCTCCCCGGCGGTGTAGCCCTGCCAGCGACCGCTGCGCTCCCAGAGGCTGGCGGGCTGCAGGGCGGGCAGGAGGGTTTCCAGGGCGCCGGTGGCGTCCATCTCCTGGCGCACGATCGCCGAGATCTTGCTGAGCACGCGCCAGAGCAGGGGCAGGTAGGCGTACACACCTGAGGCCACCCGGCGCATGTAACCGCCACGCAGCAGCAGCTTGTGGGAGGGGATCTCGGCTTCCGCCGGGTCATCCCGCAGCGTCACCAGCATCAGGCGGGAGACGCGCATGGAAATGAGCAGCTTGAGCGGCCTGGGACCTTATCACCGGGTCTTGCAGGGGGCCAACGGGACCGGTTTAATCACCCCACCGGGTGGGCCGATTCAGAGGCCTGGCCAACCAGGCTTCCTCTGCTAATGTCGGCATGCATTCCCAGCCGTCCAAGATAAGTCTTATGGTTGCACCCACGGCCGGCTCCAACGGAGAGCTCCCACCGACCGTGGCGCCCTCCTGGCCTGCCGGCCTGCCTGATCCTGGCCCCGAATCGAGCGAAGGACTGATCGGCATCGACGAGGTGCAGAAAGCGCTCAACCGTTCCAGGGCCTCGGTGTACCGATACACCAACACCGATCCCCGCAACCTCAACCCACCATTCAATCCGCGCAAGCTCAATCCGGAATACCGCACCGATCAGAAGGAGGCTCTGCTGTTTCACCCCAATGAGGTGGCCCGTTTCGCTCGCGATGTGCTCCGCATCAAGGAGGTGACGGTGGAGGTGCTCAATTCGCCCTCGACGGCCACCCAGCAGCTGCTGAGCTCGATCCTCCAGGAACTTCAGGCCATCCGGCACAGCCTCCAGGATCTGGATCAGGCCCCGGCGGTGCTCAGCAGCAAGCGCGATCAGCTGGAGCAGTCGCGCCCTGCCGCCTGAGAGGCCCGTCATGGGCTTGGGCAGACGGGTGCCAGAGGTGGCATATTGAAGTTGGTAACCGACTGACTGAAGGTTGTTTTCTTTCCTCCAGCCAGGTCGTTGCCGCTTCCAGGTTCAGCTCTTTGATCGGCCTGAGTGCCCATCGAACTCTGCACCTTGAAGCTGGTCCCTCATCCCTCTCCATGGATTCCGAACCTCCGCGAACCGGCACTCCCACAGCCACAGCCACTGCCTCTGCAGTGTTCGCCAACCTCCTCACCCCCACCGCCACCGAGTCAGGGAGTGGGTCGCCAGCAGCAAGAGGGGGTTCCACAGATGATTCGTACAATCCAGACGGATTTCTGGATCCCGGCTCACCGCTCCTTGGAGTCACGATCGCCCTGCTGGCGCTGATCGTTCCTGTGGCTGCGGTTCTGCTTGAGCGCAGCGCTTTCCGGGCTGATCCCCGCTTCTCCATCCCCATCAGTCGTGGACATCAGCAGCCTGGCCGCCTCGCCATCCCAGGGATTGGTGAATCTGGTGGTGGAGATCCCCGCCGGTAGTCGCAACAAGTACGAATACAACAGCGTGGCCGGCCTGATGGCTCTCGATCGAGTGCTGCACTCCTCGGTCCGCTATCCGTTCGACTACGGCTTCGTTCCCAACACCCTTGCCCAGGACGGAGCTCCCCTCGACGCGATGGTGATCATGGAAGAGCCCACCTTCGCCGGCTGCCTGATCACCGCCCGGCCAATCGGCTACCTCGACATGATCGACTGCGGCGCCCATGACGGAAAACTGTTGTGCGTTCCCGAGGCCGACGGCCGTCAGAGCGGGTTGTGCAGCATTCGCCAGATCGCTGCGAACCAGCTCGAGGATGTGGCCGAATTTTTTCGCACCTACAAGAATCTGGAGGGGCGGGCGGTTGAGATCATCGGATGGGAGGACGCCGATGCCGTTCCTGCCCTGCTGGAGCGCTGCATCCAGGCCGCCCGCGCCGATCAGGACGAGCGCTGCAGCAGGAAGCCCTCGTAATCGAGGGCCTGGAACACCCGCGCCGGATCCCCGAAGCCAGCGGCGTTCACCAGAGCGGTGAGCCGCGCCAGGCCCACTGGATGGGCCCCGTGGGTGAGTGGCTCGAGCAGTTCAAGGGGTGCCTCGAGCTGGGAAGCCCGCTGGAAACCCAGCCAGGCCTCAGCCATCTGCTCTTCCAGCAGGGGTAGGGCCGGGCGCATCAGATCCACCAGCACCAGCTGGCCCCCAGGCCGGAGGCAGCGGGCCAGGGCCGAAAGAAACGCCAGCTTGCTGCCGTCATCGGGTAAGGCCTGCAGCACCAGCACCGAGAGTGCCCCATCGAAGCTGGCCTCCAGCTCCAGCGCCTCCACGGTGCTCTGCTGCCAGGTGAGGCCAGTTGCCGCGGTGCCGAGGCGCTGCTGGGCGGCGCTGAGCATCACCTCGGAGGGATCGATCGCGCTCAGTCGCCAGTCGGGGCGCTGGGCCAGGGCCTCCACCAGCTCGGCCCCGGTTCCGCAGCCGGCCACCAGCACCTCAGCTCCTGCCTGGGCTGCAAGGGGTGAGGCCGCCAGCAGGGCCACCCCGAGGCGGGCAAGGCTGGCGTAGCCAGGGATCAGGCCCTGCACCACCTGGTCATACCCGGAGAGTTCGCCGCTGATCGGTGCAGCCATGGCCCTGTGCGCGCTCTTGAGGATCGTAGGCAGCGGCGGCGGCGGCGCCCGGACCAACAACCTTTGCAAGGCGGCCATGCCAAGACCCGCCGGAAGGTAAGTTGGTATGCGCCAGTAGCCGCTGCGATCCGTGCCCACCATCCGCTTCGATAATGAAGACCAGAAGGTTGGTTGTATCGAGGGGGCCAACCTGCGCCAGGCGGCTTTGGATGCCGGCATCAACCCCTACAAGGGTCTGAACAACCTCAACAATTGCGGCGGCCTGGGCCAGTGCGGCACCTGCGTCGTCGAGGTGCTTGAGGGCGCCCAGAATCTTTCGCCCCGCAGCGATGTCGAGCAGGTTTACCTGTCTGATCGCCCAGCCAACTACCGCCTCAGCTGCCGCACCAGCGTCAACGGCGACGTGACCATCCGCACCCGGCCGGACGCCGCCGTGGGCAAGGGCTCCAACAGCCTTGTCGGTGCGCTGAAATCGCTCGTCGGGCGGAAGTGAGCCCAGCTGGCGCCTCCAGCGGAGGCCGCCCTCGGCTCTACAGCTATCCGAAGTGCTCCACCTGCCGGCGGGCCCTGAAGTGGCTTGCGGCTGAGGGCCTGGAGGTGGATCTGGTCGACATCACCCTCTCGCCCCCATCCAAGGCGCAGCTGGAGCACATCTGGGCGAGCCTTGCTGACCCCCGGCGCTTGTTCAACACCAGCGGGGCCAGTTACCGCGCCCTTGGAGCCGCCCAGGTCAAGGCAATGTCTCGCGACGAAGCCATCACAGCCCTGGCCGCTGATGGCAAGTTGATCCGCCGCCCCCTTCTGCTGGCTGAAGGCGTTGCGGTGCTCACGGGCTTTGATCCCGAGATCTGGAAGGAAGCCCTGAAGCCTCTGCTCCGATCGGCTGGTCCTGAGCTGCGGTCGACGGTGGCACCGTGAGCTGATCCAGCTCACGAATCAGGGCATCGATCCCGGTGCGATTGATCTGGGCCAGGTAGGTGAGCTTGAGTTCCTCCAGCAGCGCGCAGACCAGCTGCTGGCTGCGCTCCAGCACCGGACCACTTTCGAGGGCTTGGGCCAGCTCGTCCCAGAAACGATCGACGCAATCACGCAGCAGATCGATCTGGCGGTTGTCGCGCCGCTGCAGCCTTGAGCCAGCGCCGCGCGAGAGCTCCATCATGCTGTCCACCATTCCGGAGGCGAGCTGCTGGGTGAGTTGCTGCTCGACCTGCATCAGCAGCTGAAGCTGGCGCAGACCCGGTGGCACCACCATCGATTGAAGCGTCTGCTGCAGGGCATGGGCCAGGACGGCCTGGAGCTGGGGCGCCAGCCGAGGGCCGACATCGCTGAGCAGCAGGGGGCCCCAGATGCGCATCAGTTCCACCAGTTCACGCTCGTCGTTGATCGAGACGCTCTGATGGCTGCGCAGTCGGCGGATCCGCTGGGGCCACTGGGGGGAGCGGATCAAGCCCTGGGCCCCGTCCATGAGCTGCAGGGCGAGCACCTCGAACAGCTCCACGGCAAGGAGGGCCACCACCGCTCGGCTGACCACAGCCCGAAGGGGCTCCATGTTCACCAGGCCACTGGTCTGAAGCCTCTCCACCACAGGAATCAGGCGCAGCCAGCGCCAGAACGGCATCAGCAGGGGCAGATCAGTCCAGCGCCGCAGCAGGGCCTCACCCCAGCTCAGGCCAGGCAGGCGGCGGCGCAGCCGTGCCGCCCGCAGCAGGATGTCAGCCAGGAAGACGCTCTGGAAAAGCAGCAGATCAAAGCGCCAGAAATTGTCGGTGGGACGGCCGTTCTCATCGATGGAGCGCCAGTAGTTGGTGGCCACCAGCGGCAGCACCTGCTGCTGCCAGAAGCGGCGCTCCTCGCTCCAGGGCTGGCGGCTCAGCCAGTCGTCTCCAAGCAGCTGTTCGGCCGATTGTTTGGCCGAATCCTGGTCGGCGCGCTCGCGCAGGCGATTCTTGATCTTCTCCAGCGTGCCGGAGCCACCCGAGGCCAGAAATGGGTTGTCGTCGATCATCTGATCGGTGAGCGCAACCTGACGACGGCGCAGGTCGCTGGCTGAGGACCCGGCCAGCAGGGCGCGGTCCATCTGATCGAACGCATCCAGGTAGGCCTGGGTTTCCCGGTGGGCTTCGATCCCCTTCACCGGGTCGTAGTGGGGCGTGATGTCGGGCAGAAAGCCGAGCCGCAGCACGAGCGGGGCCGAGGGCAGGGGATAGAGGTTGCGCTGGAGCCAGAACGTCCGCAGGGGCACGTAGGTGATGTCGAAGCAGACCCAGAGCAGATTGAAGGCCGCCCAGAGCGCAACGAACTGATCCCAGCGATGTCCAAGGCGGTTGCTGCCTGCCGAGGACCTCAGATGCCAGCGCGGCCGCACCATGGAGAACAGCGTCGATTGACCCAGGGTAGGGAGGGGGATTGCCCCGCTCCGGAGCCTTAGGGTGACCGGCTCCAGCAGGAGAGCATTGAGCGCCGAGGATTCCCCATCACCGACCACACCAGCTGGGATACCTGAACACGAGCCGGAGAAGGGGTCGAAGCCGCAGGAGCACTCGGGCCAGGGCTCGGAGAGCTCCTGGGCGTTCTGGCGCAGCGTGCTGCTCACCCTGGCGGTGGCACTGGGGATCCGTCAGTTTCTGCTGGAGGCCCGCTTCATCCCCTCGGGCTCGATGCTGCCCGGCCTTCAGATCCAGGACCGGCTGCTGGTGGAGAAGATCACCTTTCGCAGCCGTGCCCCCCGGCGGGGAGAAATCGTGGTTTTCCACTCCCCCTTTCACTTCGACCCCGCCTTGCAGGCCAATCGAAGCCCGAGCCCCCTGGGCTGCCTGCTGGTGAACCTCCCCCTGATCGGCTCGATCCCGGGCCTCCAGGAGCCCGCCTGCGATGCCTACATCAAACGGGTGGTGGCCATCCCCGGCGACCGGGTGGTGGTCAACCCACGCGGGCAGCTGAGCATCAACGGCAAGGCCATCAGCGAGCCCTACGTCGAGAACTTCTGCCCGATCGACAGCCAGGGCATCGGTCCCTGCCGCACCCTCGACACTGTCGTGCCCCCTGGGACCGTGCTGGCCCTCGGCGACAACCGCGCCAACAGCTGGGACGGACGCTTCTGGCCCGGTGGTCCCTTCCTGCCCCGCAAGGAGATCATTGGCAGGGCCTTCTACCGCTTCTGGCCGCTGGATCGCACAGGTCCCCTGGGGGCTCCGGATCCCCTCAGCGGGGTCCCAGCCAAAGCCGGGGCAGCAGCCCCGTCGCCAGCACCCGGCCCCTGAGGACCTCGCCCCCCAGGGGCTGGTTGGCCGCCTTGGAGGCATGACTATCGGCGCTGGGGATCCACTCCATGTCCGGGTCAAAGAGGAGCCAGCGCCTGGAGCCGCACTGGAGCCGTGGCTCCTCCAGATCGAGCAGCCGGGCCGGCCCCCAGCACAGGGCTTGCCAGAGCGCTTCGGGGCTCCAGCCCTGCTCCCGCACCAACTGGTTCCACAACAGCGGCAGCACATAACGGTGACCCGCCAGACCAGGCCGGCGCTGATCCAGGGGCAACAACTGCTCCTCGGGATCGAGCGGTTGATGGTGCACCGCCACCGCACCGATCACCCCATCGGCCAGGGCCGCCACCAGGGCACGGCGATCCTCGGGGGTGCCCAGGGAGGGCACCAGCCGCCAGCCCTCGGCCACGGGATCGAGACTGCCGCTGTCGGCCACCAGATGCCACCAGCAGACCGTGGCCATCGGCGCCGGATCGGCCGCCCGCAGCAACTTCACGCCAGCGGCAGTGGAGAGATTCGCCAGGCGCAGGTTCACCTGGGGCAGTGAGGTCGCTAGGGCCAGCAGGTTCTGCAGGGGGATGGTTTCGCTCAGCTGAGGATCCAGGGGCCAGCCGGCCCGCAGAGCCTCCACCCCTTCACGGACGAAGCCGCCGTGATCCAGGCTGGCGTTCCGCGGTGCCAGAAGCACGGGACGATCGGCGCATTCGCCGATGCTGAGTCCCCGTTCCAGCAGCGGCAGCGGTGGCAGCTCCCCCTCCTCCGCCAGTCCGAGGGCACCGGCGGTCAGCAGATCGGCGTGGGCAGAGAGTTCTTCCCCGCGGCCCCCGAGGCTGAATCCCCCCCACAGCCGCAGCTCGAAGGGGGGCTCCGCCGCGAGGCGGAGGCATTCGGGGCGATCGCGCCAGTTGCGGGCCCGCGGCAGCAGCGCCACGGTGCCGTAGCCGGCCGCCGCGGCTGAGCGGACCAGGCTCTCGAGGGTTTCGGCACGGCCGTCCTCGGGTTCCTCCAGGACGCTGTGGGGATCGACCAACGCCGGTGCCAGCAGCCAGGAGCCAGCGGGTTGCGCTGCCAGGCCGAGCCGCACCGCCCCGTCCCAGGCGCTGGCACCAAGTGCTGTGATCACGCCCTGCTCGAGCAGCACATCGCTGCGCTGGAGCGGCTGGTCGGGCCCCTGCAGCAACTGGACATCCTGCAGGAGCTGGGCCGACATCAGAGGGCACCGGCGGCGGTGCGGTCGATCACGCCACCGAGGTGGGTGGTGAGGTTCAGGCAGGTCACCACCGGCAGGGCTCGGCCAGCACTGTCCGGCGGCGGCCAGTCGATCACACTCACCCCGCCGTTGCCCTGCTTGACCATCCAGATGTCAGCTGGGGTGAGACCCAGCAGGGCACAGAGGATCGTCTTGTTGACGGCGTCATGGGCCACCACCAGGGCAGTCTCATCCGCCTCCAGGCCATCGGCGAGGCCACTCCAGCAAGCCAGGGAGCGATCCCAGACCTGCTGGAGATTCTCACCTTCGGGCATCTGAACGGTGTGGGGCGCGTCTTTCCACTGCTGCAGCAACTCCCCCCAGGCCTGGGAAATCTCCTGCTCCAGGCGCCCTTCCCACTGGCCATGTCCGATCTCCACCAGGCCCTCCTGGCTGCTGAGCAGCACCCCGGGGTGGGCCGTGAGGATGGCTTCGGCGGTCTGGCGCGGCCGGGCCATCGAGCTGGTGAAGGCCCTCTGGATCGGTACGTTGCTGAGGAAGTCGGCCGCCGACCGTGCCTGGGCCAGACCATTGACATTGAGAGGGATGTCGATCTGCCCCTGGAAGCGACCCTGGCGGTTCCAGTCGGTTTCGCCGTGGCGTACCAGCAGCAGACGCGCCCCGGCGCCTTTCGGCGGTAACCCGTTGCCGAGGTGGGCGGTGACATTGAGTGATTCGATCTGCACCTGTACGCCGCCGCCGGCCTGACGCTGCAGGTTGAACACGGAGAGGGAGGCGTTCTCAAGGCGAAGTCCCTGAAAGCGGCTGGCGGGCAACCCCAGCAGCTGCAGCACCAGGCAGCGCAGGATGGCGCTGTGGGCCACCACCAGCACCGTGGTCAGATCCTTTCCCGACTGATCAGCCTGATCCAGATGCTCACGCTCCAGGCGATCCAGCCAGCGGCGGGCCTGGTCCATCAGCTCAGGAATCGGCCGGAATCGACTTCCATCAGAGCGCTCCAGTTCCAGCTGATCGGGAGCCTCTCTCCAGAGGCGGTAGGCCTCGGGGAATCGTGCTTTCACCTCACTGCCCAGCAGGCCGGACCAGGGGGCCAGGTCCACCTCGAGCAGATCGTCGTCGAACTCGGCGCTGAGGCCGCCCCCCTGGGCCTCCAGCAGCTGGGCAGCGGTGGCGGCGGCCCGGCTCAGGGGGGAGCTGTAGACGGCATCGAGGTGAAGGTCCGCCAGCGCTGCGCCGGTGAGGCGGGCCTGGCTGTGGCCCTCGTCGGTGAGGCAGGAGAGATCATCCCGGCCCTGGATGCGGCGCTCGGTGTTGAAGCTGCTGAGTCCATGGCGGACAAGCAGGAGCCGAAGGGGCACGAGGTCTGGAGCTGGAAGCGCCGTCATCGTATGGGAGGGATCCCAACACAGCTCAGGGCCGCGACCGATGCTGGCCACCAATCGGGCTCGGGGGAGAATCGCTCGATTGCAAGGAGCTGGGGTGGCAACAGGAGGGCGAGGACGGGCCGGATCCCTGAAAGTGGGGCTGGCCATGGTCAGCCTTGTGCTGAGCCTGCTGCTCTGGCTCAACGGGCTGCTGGAGAGTCTGGAGCGCCCATCGGTGGGTAACGACCTGTCCCGGCGTCAACTGGAGCTGAGTGCTCTGGCTGCCCCGGCGGTTCCGCCATCGCTGCGGCCGCTGTTGGTGGGCGTTGACCCAGGAGCCCTGTTGCTGGTGGAGCTGGAGCAGCAGGCAGAGGAGAGCGGCGACAGCACCACGGCCTCAGGGGCCGCCCAGGCCGCCGGTGATCGGGAGGCCTGGATCAGCCTGTTGGAGCGGGCGCTGCTGCAACTGCGCCAGGGGCAGCCTGCCGCCGCACGCCCCCTGCTGCTTCAGCTGCAACGGCTTGCCACCGCTGACGATCGGGCCCTGATCGAGCAGCTGCTCCAGGTGCCCCAGGGCGGCAGCTGGCCCGTCGAGGCGGTGGGCATGCTCCAGGACCCACTGGTGCGGCGGCTGAGCTGCCAGGTGCTGGGCGACGCCAGCGATTGCGCCGAGCCGGCCGCCGAGCGACGGGCCCTGCTGCAGCTGCTGGGCATCAATCTGCTGCCCGCCCTGGCCCTGCTGGCTGGACTGCTGCTGCTGCTGCGGGAAGGCTGGCTGCGCTGGCGTGGCAAGCAAGCTCCCCTGCCGGACCTGGTCGGCCCCGACCTGGGGCTGATCGATGTGGTGCTTCTGATCGCCGGAGGGTTCGTGCTGCTGGGGGAAGTGCTCACGCCGGTGCTGCTGGGTCCTCTGCTGCAGGCCACTCTCTCGGCACTGGCGATCAAGCCTCCCCTCGCCGATGGCGTCACGGTGCTCACCATGTACCTCGGTCTGATGGCCGCGCCGCTGCTGATGCTTTTGGTTCTGTTGCGCTCGGGGGGCGAGGCCCCGGAGGGCGGCTGGCTGCAGTTCCGCTGGCGGCCGCTGGGTTCAGTTCTGCGCAAGTCGATGAAGTACCTGCTGATCGTGCTGCCCCTGGTGTCACTGGTGGGCTGGCTGCAGCAGCACTTCTTGAGCGATGTCGGCGGGAGCAATCCCCTGCTGGAACTTGTGCTGCGCAGCGGCAACGGACTGACCCTCGCCTGTTTCGCCTTTACGGCCATCGTGCTGGCCCCGCTGTTCGAGGAGACCATCTTCCGAGGGGTTCTGCTGCCGGTGGTGGGCCGGGAGATCGGGCCCCTGCCCGCGGTGTTGATCAGCAGCATGGTCTTCGGCATCGCCCACCTCAGCCTCGGAGAATTTCCGCCCCTGTTCACCCTGGGCCTGGGTCTGGGCTGGCTGCGCCTGAGCAGTGGCCGCCTGAGCACCTGCGTGGGTCTCCACGCCCTCTGGAACGGACTCACCTTCACCAACCTGCTGTTGCTGGCGCGCTGATCGTCGGCTTGCTGCCCCTTGCGCCCCATGGTTCACTTGCGGAGATTCGTCAGGTACCGGTGGTCGCCGTTCCATCGCCCCAGCCCTTCTTCAGGCGCCGCTCCCTGGAGCTCATCCAGGGCTCCTTCTCCGCTCGGCGCGTGGTGCGCCAGTCCCCCTGGCTGGCGGGTCTGCACAGGGCCTCCGATGGCCTGCTCGTGGCCCTCGGCCTTTCGATGGTGGGCCTTACCGCTCTCACCCTGCACTGGCAGGGACAGTGGACCCGCAGTTTTGAGCGACTGGAGTCGACCCAGGTGCTGGAACATCGCCTGCAGGAATCCACCGCGGTGCTGGAGCAGCACCATCTGGCGATGGCTCGCCGTCCCGGCCTCCTGGAGCCCACAAGCCTCCAGCGCCTGATTCATCTGCCCTCCCCCAGCTCCAAGACCCCTGAGAGCCGTCCCACACCCAGTGCCAGCCAGCCTCAGCTCAAGCCGTTCAACCTCCAATCCCTCGATCCCCGCTCACTCAGCGTGGAGCTGAGCCGGATCAGCCTCGACCCTGAGATCGTTCGGGCCGGGTACTGAGGGTGGTGCGTCGCTCCGCCACTGGATCACCCCCCATTCCCCTCCATGGAGGGGGACGCAGCTCCACCGAGGCGGATAATCCGCGCAGCAGCCGGCGCCGGGTGATCCAGCTGCAACCGGTGCCGGCGGGCCGCTTGCTCACCGTCTATCTCACGCTCTGCCTGGCTCTGACAGGCCTGGCTGGACGACTGGCCTGGCTTCAGGTCAAGGAGGGCGACCGTCTGCAACAGCGGGCCCGGGCGATCCAGACCCAGAAGACGAAGCCGATCGGCAAGCGCCGGCCGATCGTCGACCGCAAGGGCAGGCTGGTCGCCCTTGATGAGGAACGCTTCACCTTGTGGGCCCATCCCCGCTACTTCAACTTTCCCGGTGACGATCCCAACCTGATCCGCAGCAGCTCCGACACGGTTGAGAAGCTCGCCAAAGTGCTGCTGGTGCCTGCAGCGGATCTCATGCGCACGATCGACGGCCGCAAAACCGGGGTCAAACTCGCCACTGATCTCGATCCGGAAACAGCCCGTCGTCTGCGTGAGCTCGGCATCAGTGGTCTTGACCTCGAGCCCTACCCCCAGAGGATCTACCCGCAGGGTCAGCTGTTCGCCAATGTGGTGGGGTTCCTCAATCTGGAGCGGGTGGCCCAGGCGGGACTTGAGCAGAGCCGTGACAAAGACCTGCGCCGTCAGGAAACGACGCGTCAGATGCGCCGCGGCGCCGACGGCACTCCATTACCCGACGGACTTCAGGCCGGGGTCCTTTACACCGACGATCTGCGGCTGCAACTCACCCTTGACGCCCGCCTGCAGCAGGTGGCCCAGCAGGCACTCGCCAGACAGCTGAAGCAGTGGAAAGCCAAGCGGGGCTCCGCCATGGTGATGGATGTGCGCAACGGCGAGATGCTGGCGCTCACCTCGATTCCCAGCTACGAGCCCAACAAGTTCTGGAAGTTTTCTCCGGGGCTGTTCCGCGAATGGTCGGTGCAGGATCTCTATGAGCCGGGCTCCACCTTCAAGCCGATCAATCTGGCGATCGCCCTGCAGGAGAAGGCCATCCAGCCCAATGGCACCGTCAACGACGTGGGACAGCTCACAATCGGAGGTTGGCCGATCTTTAACCACGACCGCAGGGCCAACGGCATTCTGGATTTCGCCACCGTGCTTCAGGTGTCCAGCAATGTGGGCATGGTGCAGGCCATGCGCCGGCTCAAGCCCTCCATCTACTGGGAGTGGATGCGCCGGATCGGCATCGACACCGTTCCAGATACCGATCTGCCAGGGGCCGTGGCGGGAGAGCTCAAGACCCGCGAGCAGTTCACCACCCAGCCGATCGAACCGGCCACGGCCGCTTTTGGCCAGGGGTTCTCGCTCACACCGCTGAAGCTCCTGCAGTTGCACGCCATGCTCGCCAACGGTGGGCGTCTGGTGAGCCCCCACATCACCCGCGGCCTGCGCTCCGGCGACAGCCTGGCTCCAGCCCCTGCCGCCAGCGGCCTGCAGCTCATGCAACCTGCCGTCACCAAGCAGGTGATGGACTGGCTGGAAACGGTCGTGGAGAAAGGCAGTGGCAAGGGCGTTCAGGTACCCGGATACCGCATCGGTGGAAAGACCGGCACCGCCCAGAAGGCCCTCAACGGGGTCTACATCCCGGGAGCACGGATCACCAGCTTCGTGGCCCACCTACCGATCGACGATCCCCGCTTTGTGGTGCTTGTGGTGGTGGATGAACCCCAAGGGGGCAATGCTTACGGCTCCACCGTGGCGGTTCCGGCGGCCAAGGAGATCATCGAAGCCCTGCTCGTGCTGGAGAAAGTTCCGCCCAGTACAGGCAAGAAGCCAGCCGGCCAGCCAACGGTGCGGGGTTGAGGACGCTCCGGGTGGACTCGGCTCTGCCTGGCTAGCCTCGTCCCAGACGCCAATGCTTGGGGACATGCCCAACCTGCTCGATCAACTCGCTTCCATGACCGTGGTCGTCGCTGACACGGGTGAACTGGAAGCGATCAAGCAGTTCACCCCCCGTGACGCCACCACCAACCCATCCCTGATCCTGGCGGCCGCTCAGATTCCTCTGTATCAGCGACTCATCGATGAATCCCTGAAGGCCTCCAGAACGGTGATCGGTGCCACAGCGCCCGCTGAAGCGGTGGTGCTGGAAGCTCTCGATGAGATCTGCGTCACCTTCGGCAAGGAGATCCTCCAGATCGTCCCCGGACGAGTGTCCACTGAGGTGGATGCCAGGCTCAGTTACGACACCGAGGCCACGATCGAGAAGGCTCGCAAACTGATCGGTCTTTATGCCGATGCCGGGATCAGCAAGGAGCGGGTGCTGATCAAGATCGCCTCCACTTGGGAGGGCATCAAGGCCGCTGAAGCACTGGAGAAGGAGGGCATCCACTGCAACCTCACTCTGCTGTTCAGCTTCACCCAGGCGTTGGCCTGCGCCGAAGCGGGGGTGACCCTGATCTCACCGTTCGTGGGCCGCATCCTCGACTGGTACAAGCAAGATACCGGCCGTGAGTACTATCCCGGCCCTGAAGACCCAGGAGTGATTTCCGTCACCAAGATCTTCAACTATTACAAAACCTATGGCTACCGCACCGAAGTGATGGGTGCGAGCTTCCGCAACATCGAGGAGATCATCGAGCTGGCCGGTTGCGATCTGCTCACGATTTCACCCAAACTTCTCGATCAGCTACGCCAAACCGAAGCCCCCCTGCCGCGCAAGCTCGATCCCCTCAATCCTGGGTCCACCGAAGCACAGTTCAGCCTGGATCGCTCGAGCTATGTCACTGCCATGGCGGCCGATCGCATGGCCAGCGAAAAGCTCGATGAGGGCATCCGCGGCTTCAGCAAAGCGATCGAGACCCTCGAGGCTCAGCTGGCCCATCGACTCGCCGAACTCGAGGGGGAGGCCGCCTTTGCCCACGCCGCCCAGGAGATCTTCCTGCTCAACGACATGGATGGTGACGGCTGCATCACCCGCGAAGAGTGGCTGGGCAGCGATGCTGTCTTTGATGCCCTCGACACCGACCACGACGGCAGGCTGGTTCCCGAAGACGTGCGTGGTGGACTCGGAGCTCCCCTGGCCCTGGCGGCCGTCGCGGCCTGATCAGCCACACTCGAAGTTCATCCCTGGCCTGATCCATGAATGCCCTCGACACCCTGCGTGCTCTTGCCACCCAGGGTGAAGTGCGTGACTACGCTCCAGGCGACTTGATCTTCAAGGCCGGAGAATCCGGCGATTGCATGTTCGGGTTGCTGCAGGGCAGCGTCCTGCTCAGCTGGAACGGAGACGCGGGGCACGAGGAGATCAGGGAAGGTGATGTCTTCGGTGCCGGTGCGCTGGTCACCCCGGATCACCGCCGTTACGGCAATGCCAAGGCCATCACCCCCTGCCGGATCCTGATGATGAACCGGGAGAAGTTCCTCTTTGCCGTTCAGGAATCGCCGATGTTCGCCATCGAACTGCTCTGTTCCATCGATCAGCGTCTGCGCCAGCTCAAGGACTGTCTGCGCTAGCTCTGAGTGCGGTTGAACATCAGGCGGCGGATCACACGCTGGGCGATGTCGCCATAGCCCAGCTCCCCCGAGAGGATCTGGGCTATGCGCCGCGGAGCGGTGGGCCTCTTCACCCCCAGTTGATAGCCCACCCGGGGCAACCGGTAGAACACCTGGGCAATGCGCCGTCCCCAGGCCATCGACTGGCCCCAGTCAGCGCGCATGCGCTCGCTGTAGCCCTCCAGGGCCCTGGCCTCGCCGCCCAGCCAGCGGTCGAGGGCCTCGGCGGCCCGGGTGCCGCTGAGCAGTGCGGGGCGCAGTCCCTCCGCCAGAAAGGGATCCACCAGCGAGGCCGCATCACCGACCACCAGGGCACCGGCTCCATGGTGGAGCCGGTGATGCCCATCCCAGACTCGCAGAGGAGACACCCGCCGCTCGCCACTGTCGGGTGGCAGGCCCAGGCTGGGCAACAGGCGCGCCAGCACGGCCTCGGCCTCCAGGGGCTCGCGGCCGATGAAGCTGCCCACACCGATGCTGAGCCCCCCCTGGCGGGGAAAGGCCCAGCTGAAACCATGGCGCACCAGGCCGAATTCGAAATGAGCCGTGTCGGGCTCCTGCACTTCACCCTCCACCTCCACCGACACAGTTGAGGCGAAGCGAGGCTGAAGCGAACCCAGCCCCAGCCGTTGGCCGAAGACTGAGCGAGCCCCATCGGCGATCACCACAGCCCTGGAGTTGAGCGAGCCTCCCGCTGAGGTCTGCACGCACCAGTGATTCTCCTCCCGGGTGATCGCTTCCACGGCGGTGCCCTCAAGCAGATCAGCACCGCAGTCAACCGCCTGCTCCGCCAGAAAGTGATCCAGGCGTGAGCGGCGAACGATCCAGAAGGGTGCCTCCCCAGGCAGCTCGGCGATCACGGGATCCTCCAGGCACCAGGTGAAGCGCACTTTGGTGATCACCCGATCGACGGCCGGGGTGAGATCGAACGGGAAGAGGGCCTGCACGGAGGCGGCCATGCCACCACCACAGGGCTTCGGCCGGGGCAGGGTTCCTGCCTCAAGAAGCTTCACCCTCCAGCCCCGAGCAGCCAGGTGGTAGGCCGCCGCCGCCCCAGACGCGCCCGCTCCGACCACGATCACATCGGCATCAAAGCCTGACCCGGCTGCAGAGCTGGCCACGCTCAGACCTTGAGGATGTCGGCTTCCTTCTCCGCGAGGCTTTTCTCCAGTTCGACGATGAAGCGGTCGGTGAGCTTCTGCACCTTCTCCTGCTCATCGCGGCTCTGATCTTCGGAGAGCTCCCCGTCTTTCTCCTGTTTCTTGATCTTCTCGATCGCGTCTCGGCGGATGTTGCGCAGGGCCACCTTGCCGTCTTCGGCGTAGCGGGAGGCGAGTTTGCAGAACTCCTTGCGTCGGTCAGCCGTCAACGGGGGGATATTGATGCGGATCAGACGGCCATCGTTGTTGGGGGTGAGGCCCAGATCACTCATGGCAATGGCCTTCTCGATCGACGCCATCGCTGCGCTGTCGAAAGGCTGGATCTGGATCGTCTGGGAATCGGGGGTGGAGAGGCTGGCCACCGAACGCAGGGGTGTTTCGGCGCCGTAGTACTCAATGGTGATCTTGTCGAGCAGCGAGGGATTGGCCCGCCCGGTGCGGATGGTGTTGAAGGTGCGCTGGGTGGCTTCCAGCGACTTGCGCATGCTGGCGTCGAGATCCATGGGCGTTGCGGGGATTGACCGGGGTCAGCCGGCAGGAACGATGCGGGTGCCGATCGGCTCGCCGGCAATGGCGCGGCCGATGTTGCCGGGCCCGAACAGGTCGAAGACCACGATCGGGATGGCGTTGTCCTTGCAGAGGGCGATGGCGGTGCTGTCCATGACGGCCAGCTCACCGCTGAGCACGTCCTGAAAGGTGAGCTGGTCGTAGCGGATGGCGTCGGGATGGCAGGCCGGATCCTTGTCATACACCCCGTCCACTTTTGTGGCCTTGAGCACCACGTCGGCGTTGATCTCAGCAGCCCGCAGGGCGGCGGTGGTGTCGGTGGTGAAGAAAGGGTTACCGCAACCGGCGCCGAACACCACCACCCGCCCCTTCTCAAGATGACGAATGGCTCGGCGCCGGATGTAGGGCTCGGCGATCTCCTGCATGGCGATGGCGGTCTGGACCCGGGTGGGAACACCAACCCGCTCCAGGGCGTCCTGGAGCGTGATGGCGTTCATCACGGTGGCGAGCATGCCCACATAGTCGGCGGTGGCCCGGTCCATGCCGGCCGAGGAACCCTTGAGGCCGCGGAAGATGTTTCCTCCTCCCACCACGATGGCCAGTTCCTTGCCGGTGTTGACCACCGCCGACACATCCGCCGCAATGGCCTGGACGATGGCGGGATCGATGCCGTAGCCCTGCTCCCCCATCAGCGCCTCGCCGCTGAGTTTGAGCAGAACGCGCTGGTAAGCCATCGGAATTCCGCGCACGGCGAACACAGTCGGCGGCAGAGTAGCAAGCGCTCCCGCAATCGCTGAAGTGGCGCCTGCAAGGTTCAGAACTCGATGCCGGCCTGGGCTTTCACCCCCTGCTCGCGGAAGGGATGGCGCACCAGCTTCATCTCGGTCACGAGATCGGCCCGGTCGACCAGGCCCTGGGGAGCCCCCCGGCCCGTGAGGGCCACGTGGCTGAGCTCCGGGCGGAGATCGAGCCCCTCCAGCACCTGATCCAGCTCGAGATAGCCCAGTTTGAGGGCCACGTTGACCTCATCGAGCACCACCAGCTTGCGAGCGGGATCCGCGAGATACGCCAGAGACCGCTGCCAGGCCTGCTGCACCAGCTGCCGGTCCCGCTCCCTGTCCTGGGTCTCCCAGGTGAAGCCCTCTCCGAGGGCATGCCAGGCCAGATCATCACCGAAGAGCTGCAGGGCCCGGGCTTCCCCCGGCTGCCAGCCCCCCTTGATGAACTGCACCACCGCCACCCCCTCGCCATGACCCAGGGTTCGCAGCACCAGACCAAGGGCAGCCGTGGTCTTGCCCTTGCCATCTCCGGTGAACACCAGCACCAGCCCCTTCTCAAGGCTGCGTTCCCCCACCCGCTGCTGCTGCACCTCCCGGCGCCGTTGCATGCGGCGGCGGTAGGCCTGGGCGTCGCGCTCGGGGGCGAGATCCCCGCCGGGCCCCAGCTCTGCAGCCACCTGATCGAGCGGGTCGGCCGCAGGAGAGTCGGACATGGACGCTGAGCTCGGCAACCGCTGAGCACTCTGGCGCGCTGTCTGGCTCAGAGGGTCAGTCGCTGGCGGGCCAGGGCCGCATCCACGGCCTGCTGCTGGTCCCGACGGGTGATCCAGTGGTGGTAGGTGCGGGTGTGGATCGCCACCGAGTGGCCCATCATCCGCGCCGCCACCGTGTCGGGCAGGCCGATGTGGATGGTGCGCACGGCCCAGGAATGGCGCAGGTCGTAGGGGGTGCAGGGGAGCTCGTAACGGCGAAACTGCTCGGCCACCCGACGGCCCACCTGCTGCAGGGTGGTGCGCCTGAGGTCGGTGCAGACAGCGGGGAGCCTGGCGCCGCCCTCGCCAAGGGGGGCCAGATCGAAACGGTCCACCCATTCGGGCTGGAAGGGCCACACCTGGTGCTCACCGGTCTTGGTGGTGGGCAGCACCCGGATCACCCGGTCGCCACCCTGGGCCAGAGCGGAGAGATCCGCGAAGAACACCTCGTGGTTGCGAAGGCCATAGGTGGCCATCAGGCCGTACACCAGCCGCCAACGGGGGTTGGGAATGCGCTCCACCCACTCCAGCAGCTGGGCATCGCTGGGCAGACGCCGGTACTGGGCCTGGTGCAGGCCATAGCCGGCGGCCCGCTCGCGCCAGTCGCCGGGAAGGGGCAGTTCCAGCTGCCGGGCCAGGGCCGCCAGGGCGGTGCCGCACTGCTGACGGCTGCGGCTGGCAGGGGGATACGCCTCCAGAACCTGCACCAGCTGCTCGCTGTCGAGGGGCTCCCCCTGCTCCAGCCGGGCTCGCAGCCTGCGCAGGTAAGGCTGGTAGGCGGCACTCCAGGTGGTGCGGCTTCCGGCGGGATTGCGGCGGCGGCGGGGATCGCTGAAAAAGGCTTTCTCGAAGTCCTCGAGCCGCTCCAGCGCCGAAGCCGCTGCTGTGGGTCGGCCCCAGTCCCCCCAGTCGAAGCGACGCTGGCGCAGGGCCTGGCTCACCCGTTTCAGTTCCCGCCGGGCCTGGTTCAGGCCACTGGGGCTGGCCTCCAGGCCCAGGCTCAGGCGCTGCACCCGCTGGGGGCCTCCCCGTGGACAGGGCAGGGGACCGCGCAGGGCCAGCCGCCCCCCCCGTCGCTCCAGTCGCAGGGCCAGGCCGCTGGCCGCCAGGCGGGCATTCTCCTGGCTCACTGCGGCATCAATCGCGGCAAGGGAAGGGGTCAGAGCAGGGGTCAGGGCAGTGGGAGCCGGTGGCCGCCACCAGACGGTGGGTCGGCCGCCATGGCGGCGATGGGCGCGCCGACGTTATCGATCAGTGCCGCCTACCGCCAGCGGGCACCAGCAGGGTTACGCTCTGAGCCAATCAGTGGATCAGTTCAGGTATGGCCAGGGTCGGCGTCTTGCTGCTGAACCTCGGCGGGCCTGAGCGCATCGAAGACGTCGGCCCCTTTCTCTACAACCTGTTTGCTGATCCGGAGATCATCCGGCTGCCCACCCCCCTGCTTCAGAAGCCCCTGGCCTGGCTGATCAGCACCCTGCGCAGCAACAAATCCAAGGAGGCCTACCGCGCCATCGGCGGTGGCTCCCCCCTGCGCCGCATCACCGAGCAGCAGGCCCGCGAGCTCCAGAGTGAGCTGCGCCAGCGGGGCGTCCAGGCCACCACCTATGTGGCGATGCGCTACTGGCACCCGTTCACAGAGTCGGCCGTGGACGACATCAAAGCGGATTCGGTGGATGAAGTGGTGGTGCTGCCGCTCTATCCCCACTTCTCGATCAGCACCAGCGGTTCGAGCTTCCGCGAACTGCAGCGCCTGCGCCAAGCCGATCCCGCCTTCAGCAAATTGCCGATCCGCTGCATCCGCAGCTGGTACGACCATCCCGGCTACGTGCTGGCGATGGCCGAGCTGATCGCCGCTGGGGTGCGCAGCTGCCACGACCCCGCCTCCGCCCACGTGTTCTTCAGCGCCCACGGCGTGCCCAAGAGCTACGTGGAGGAAGCCGGTGATCCCTATCAGCAGGAGATCGAAGCCTGCTCCACTCTGGTGATGGCCAAGCTGGAACAACTGCTCGGCCATGGGAATCCCCACACCCTGGCCTATCAGAGCCGGGTGGGTCCGGTGGAGTGGCTCAAGCCCTACACCGACGAAGCCCTGGTGCGGCTTGGTGAGGAGGGGGTCCAGGAGTTGGTGGTGGTGCCGATCAGCTTCGTGAGCGAGCACATCGAGACCCTCGAGGAAATTGACATCGAATACCGGGAAATCGCCACTGAAGCCGGCATCAGCAACTTCGTGCGCGTGCCCGCTCTTGACACCTACCCCACCTTCATCAAGGGTCTGGCTGATCTGGTGCAACTGGCCCTGGCCGGCCCCGAAGTGAACCTGGATCAGGCCGCCTCCCTGCCCACCCAGGTGAAGCTCTACCCCCAGGACAAGTGGGCCTGGGGGTGGAACAACAGCTCCGAGGTCTGGAATGGACGCCTGGCCATGCTTGGTTTTTCGGCTTTTCTACTGGAGCTGTTGAGTGGCCGGGGTCCGCTTCATGCCATCGGTCTCCTCTAGACCTCGCGGACTCCTGGCCGGCCTGGTGAGTCTGCAGCTCGGCCTGGCCTTTGACCTGGGTCTGACTCCCCAGCCGGCCCGAGCGGAACTGCGCTGGGCCCGGGGGGTGTTCCCGATCGTCCACTTCGCTGGCTACACCAGTCATTTCGGCCGCCGGACCGGTCCAGGTGGCGGCAGGGAGATGCATTCCGGCCTCGACATCGCCGCGCCGCTCGGTTCGCCGATCCGCAACTGGTGGGCTGGCACTGTGGCCGACGTCTTCCATGACGGAAGCTGTGGAGTGGGGGTGGTGATCCGCTCTGGCGACTACGAGCACATGTACTGCCACCTGGCCGGAGCGGCGCATGGCGGCACCTATGCCAGTGGCCCGGTGCTGCTGCGCCCCGGCCAACGGGTGCGGGCTGGCCAGCTGATCGCTCATGTGGGCCTGAGCGGCCGTACCACGGGCCCCCACCTGCACTGGGGAATCCGCTACCGGGGCACCTGGCTCGATCCGGGCCTGATTCTCCGGGCCATGGTGCGCGGCCGGCGGTTGCAGCCACAGTCCCCGCAACAGTTCTCCCAAGGTCGGAAGTGAGCTCCTACGCTGACGGTCTTCGTTACGTGTGTTGCCCGCCACCGTGACCGTGACCACCGTGCCCTCGACAACTGTCAACCCCGCAGCCCCTACAGCAGGGTCCTCTCCAGGCGATCAACACCCGATTCCCGCTGAGGCGGTTGCCCCCATCGTTCCCGGGCGGCTGAGCGGTGCTGATGCCCTGATGGATGCGCTCCATCGCCACGGCGTCACCGATGTGTTCGGCTACCCAGGCGGAGCGATCCTGCCCATCTACGACGCGCTGCACAAGGCCGAGAGCCGGGGCTGGTTGAAGCATGTGCTGGTGCGGCACGAACAGGGGGGCACCCACGCCGCCGATGCCTATGCCCGGGCCACCGGCCGGGTGGGGGTCTGCTTCGGCACCTCCGGGCCCGGCGCCACGAATCTGGTCACCGGCATCGCCACGGCCCAGATGGATTCGGTGCCGATGGTGGTGATCACCGGTCAGGTGCCCCGCGCCGCCATCGGTACCGACGCCTTCCAGGAAACCGACATCTTCGGCATCACCCTGCCGATCGTGAAGCACTCCTGGGTGGTGCGCGACCCTGCCGACATCGGCCGGATCGTGGCCGAGGCTTTCCTGATCGCCTCCACGGGCCGCCCTGGTCCGGTGCTGATCGATGTCCCCAAGGATGTGGGGCTCGAGGAGTTCGACTACACCCCCGTCGAGCCGGGCACGGCCATCCCGGCGGGGTACCAGGTGCCCGGTGGTCCCGCCCCTGAGGCGATCGCCCAGGCGATCGAGCTGATCCGCCAGGCGCGCCGCCCATTGCTGTATGTGGGTGGCGGCGCCATCAGCTCCGGCGCCCACACCTCCCTGATCGCCCTGGCCGAGCGTTTCCAGCTGCCGGTCACCACCACCTTGATGGGCAAGGGGGCCTTTGATGAGCGCCATCCACTGGCGGTGGGCATGCTGGGGATGCACGGCACCGCCTACGCGAACTTCGCTGTCACCGAGTGCGATCTGCTGATCGCCGCCGGCGCTCGCTTCGACGACCGGGTCACCGGGCGTCTCGACAGCTTCGCTCCCCGCGCCCAGGTGATCCACATCGACATCGATGCGGCTGAGGTGGGCAAGAACCGCCTGCCGGAGGTGCCGATCGTCTCTGATGTGCGCCTGGCGCTGGAGGCCCTTCTGGAGGCCTCAGTCGGGGAGAGCGACAACGGACGCACGGGTCCCTGGCTGGAGCGCATCAGCCGCTGGAAACGTCATTACCCGCTGGTGATCCCCACCCCGGAGGGGGCCATCGCCCCCCAGGAGGTCGTGCTGGCCCTGCGCGACCTGGCCCCTGACGCCTTCGTCACCACGGATGTCGGTCAGCATCAGATGTGGGCCGCCCAGTATCTGAACAACCCACCGCGCCACTGGATCAGCAGCAGCGGCCTGGGCACCATGGGCTTCGGACTGCCGGCGGCCATGGGTGTGCAGGTGGCCTTCCCTGACGACCAGGTGATCTGCGTGGCCGGCGACGCCAGCATCCTGATGAACATCCAGGAACTGGGCACCCTCTCCCAGTACGACCTGCCCGTGAAGGTGGTGATCCTCAACAACGGCTGGCAGGGGATGGTGAGGCAGTGGCAGGAGAGTTTCTACGGCGAGCGTTACTCCGCCTCGGAGATGACCCGTGGGATGCCTGATTTCCCACGGCTGGCCGAAGCCTTCGGTGTGAGAGGGGTGGGGATCAGCGAGCGGGCCAGCTTGCGCGAACAGCTGGCCGAGGCCCTGGCCCATCCAGGTCCCGCTCTGATCGACGTGCGTGTGCGCCGCAACGAGAACTGCTACCCGATGGTGCCCCCCGGCGCCAGCAACGCTCAGATGGTCGGTCTTCCCAGCCATCCGGAACTGGCCATCGACACCACCCGCCAATGCGGCTCTTGTGGCTTCAGTACCGAAAGCGCCCATCTCTTCTGCCCCAGCTGCGGCGCCAAGCTCTGATCCCCCTTCCTCTGCTCCTGGCCTTGATCCTGGCGATGGGACTGCTGCTGGATCCCCTCGCTGCCCTGCCGGCTGCCGCCGCAGAGGTGTTGCAGGTGCGCAGTGGTGTGCTGCTCCAGGTGGGCGATCAGAACCGCAGCTACCCGGTGCAGCTGGGCTGCATCAGCGTGACTCCCGAGCAGTCAGGAGCCGCCGAAGACTGGCTGCGCCAGGAACTGCCACGTCGCACTCGAGTGAATCTGCGTCCGCTGGGCTCCGCTGACGGGGTGCTGCTCGCCCGTGTTCAGGTGTTGAGGGGAGGGGCTGACCTGGGCTCAGGCCTGGTCAGTGCCGGCCTGGCCCAGCCCTTGCCGTCGCTGATTCGCCCAGAAGGCTGTCCGTCCAGTGAGGACGACCCCACGGAACCATGAGCTTGAACCGCACCGCGAAGGGAATTGTGCTGGTGCCGACCCTGTTGCTTGGAGGGGCCTTCCTCAGCGCCGCACTCTGGAACGGTGATGGCTCGGACGCCAATCGCCCCCTGGCCCTGGGTATCGCTGCGTTGCTCCTGGCCGGAGGCCTGCTCACCCAGCTGCTGCCGGAGGGGAAACCGGAGGCCGAACCGGAGGACAACAGTGCCCCGTAGGCGAGACGGGCAGCCGCAGCCCACGTCCTGATCGGTTTCAGCGGCGTGGGGCCACCGGCGGCGGAGAGCCAGTTTGGCCAGCCCCCTTGGTTCTGGATTGCTGCTCCACCAACCGGAAGTACTCCGGTGTTGGATAGAAGGCGTAGGTGTCCTTGGTCTGTTTGACGATCTGATCCATCACGGCGCTGAGATCAGCGGCCTGAACGGTGAGTTTGTTGCGGTCGGGGATGCTGGCCATCGCCTTTTGCAGCGAGGCGTAGTCGAAGAAAAAGAGCCCGCGCTCCCCCTGAGGCGTCTTGACGGTGATCAGCGGCTTGGTGAAAAACACAGGCACGGAGAGACCCTCCTGAATCGCCTTCTGATCGAGGCCCTGCTTGCTCAGCAGGCTGCGGGCCTGGCTCAGATCGGAGGATGTGGGAATCACCGGTGAGAGCAGCTTGCGGTCCTTCAACGACTTGTTGAGCTCCTGCACTCGCTCCAGGGCCACATTCATTGGCATGGGCAGCACCCCGGCCTTGATGGTGGGGTTGGCCTTGAGAAAGGCAGCCAATTCCTGCTCGGCCTTGCTCCGATCGAGATAAAGAGGCAGCACCAGGGCCTTGTCCCGTTGCAGGGGAAGGGGGATTCCCTTGGAATCGGTGAGCACGAAGATCGGGATCACCGCCAGCTTCTTCATGGCCTCCTGCTGGGGAATGGCCAGCGCTGGCAGTGGCTGAAGCAGGCCCACCAGTCCGGCGTAGCCGGCCAGCAAAGCAATCAGGCGGTGGCGAAGCGAACACCCCGCAGGGGAGGCGGGCAGTGAAGCCAGCATTGGAGCGGTGGGGCCCGGCATGCGTCCCTCGAAGAGAAGATCAAACCTAGGAACAGAGCAGCACGTAATCTCGCTGAGCTGGACGGTACAGGCCATGACCACTGGCGGACTGGGAAGCGGGCCACCTCCCGCCCCAGAGCACGGGGTGCGGCTTCCCCTCTGGAGCGTCGGTGTCGGGCTGGCGGCTGTGCTCGTGGGAGTTCAGAGCCTGGCGGCCAGTACCCCCTTTCCCCAGGAGGTGCTGATGCTGCTGCCCAGTGAAGGGTTGCTGGCGGGGGTGGGAGATGGCCTGCGCCGCGGTTACGGACTGGCCATGGAGGAGACCAGGGCCTGCGGCCTGCGCCCCCCAAGCCAGGCACTGGGCTGGCTTCCGCCGGAGAAGGATCCAGAGGCCCTGTTGCTCGGCGTCCCGATGCCGGAGCTGTTGATCGCCCCTCCTGCGGTCAATCTGCTGCCCTTCGGACGGCTCGCCCAGAGCCGGGGGGTGAACGTGCTTCTGCCGTTGCAACGGGGCTACTCCCTGCGGCGTCTGCCCAGCCAGGTGGGCGCCGACAGGATCTGGCCGGTCCTGCCGTCGCGGAGCCTCGAAGCCGATCGGCTGGCGAGGGGGCTGCTGGAGGACAACAAGGGCAAGGTGATGGTGATCCATGACGGCGGAGCGGAGCAGGCGGCCCTGGCCGATCGCTTCGTGGAGACGATCGAAGGCAGCGGTGGCTGGACCGTGGGGCCCACCAACGACCCCGAGGCGATCGTGGAGCCCGACGCCAAGGTGATGACCCAGCTGCGCGATGACGTGGGCTGGTACACCCCCTCCTCCCTGGTGGTGATGACAACTCCGGGCAGCCCCCTGGCCAAGGCTGTAGCCGAACTCGACCTCCCCGAGAACCTGACGCTGGTCTGGCCCTTTCCCGTGAGCGAGCCCTTGCCCCTGGCCCAGCTGGGCGTCGACTCCCTCAGCCGCGGGCCGGGCTGGGACCGGTTTGAGCTGGCCTTCAAGCAACGCCACGGCTATGCCCCGGGGCTGGTGGAGGCTGCCGGCTTCGACACCGGCCAGCTGGTGGCGGTCTCTTCTCTCGCCGGGCAGAAAACGAGAACCTGGTCTCTGGATTGGCTCGATCCCAAGGCCAAGCCCCTCGATCTCTGCGATGCCCTCAAGGCCCGGCGGGCCGGCAAACCGGTGGCCCTGCGGGGGGCCGCCAGCCGCCTTGACCTCGCGCCCGGCACCCCTCCGGCCGGGGAGCTGCGGCTGACGCCGCTGAAGGCAGACCCGGCCGCCAGCCGTTCCTAGCCTGGATCTCTGCCCGAGTCGATCGCCATGGGCCCCAACCCAACCATCCCCACCCCCCCCATGAGCAACGCACCTCTGCTGCGGCTCTTCGAAGAGGTGGGCATCGGTGCCATTGCTGAGGTGGGCGGCAAGAACGCTTCTCTGGGGGAAATGATCCGGGAGCTGACCAGCCAGGGCGTGAGGGTGCCCGGCGGTTTCGCCACCACCGCCGCCGCTTACCGCCTGTTCCTGAAGTGCAATGGCCTGGAGGTCCCCCTGCGGGCCATCCTGGGGGAGCTCGACAGCGGCGATCTCACGGCCCTGCAGCAGGCTGGTCGGCGCGCACGGGAGCTGATCCTTGGGGCTTCACTGCCGCCGGAGCTCGTCGATGCCGTGGCGGCTGCTTATGCCGAGCTGGGGGCCGGGCCTGTGGCAGTTCGCTCCAGTGCCACCGCGGAGGATCTGCCCGATGCCAGCTTCGCCGGCCAGCAGGAGACCTTCCTAAATGTGCGCGGAGAACACGATCTGCTGGCCGCCTGCCTGCGCTGCTACAGCTCCCTGTTCACCGATCGGGCCATCTCCTACCGCCAGATCAACGGCTTCGATCACCTGGAGGTGGCCCTCTCCATCGGCGTGCAGCGGATGGTGCGCTCCGACCTGGGCGCCGCCGGAGTGATGTTCACGATCGACACCGAAACCGGCTTCCGTAACGCCGTGCTGCTCAATGCGGCCTATGGCCTTGGCGAGAACGTGGTTCAGGGTGCTGTGAATCCCGATGAAATCCTGTTGTTCAAGCCCACTCTGCGGGAGGGCTATGCCGCGATCGTGAGCAAGCGCCTGGGCAGCAAGGCGATCCGGATGGTGTACGACGACGGCGGTACGGTGCGCAACGAACCCGTGCCGCTGTCGGAGCGCGTCCGTTATGCCATCAGCGATGAAGAGGCCCTCACCCTGGGCCGTTGGGCCTGCCTGATCGAAGACCACTACAGCGCCCGCCATGGGACGGCCACACCGATGGACATCGAGTGGGCCCGCGACGGAGAAAGCGGCGAGCTGTTTATACTTCAGGCCCGTCCTGAAACGGTCGAATCCAGACGGTCGGGCTCGGTGCTCTGTCGCTGGCATCTCAAGCCCCATCATGCGGAGCTGATCACCCACGGACGCGCCATCGGAGCCTCGATCAGCAGTGGCCGCGCCCGGGTGATCCTCAACCCCAGTGGCATCGACCGCTTCGAAGTTGGCGATCTGCTGGTGACCGAGCGCACCGACCCCGACTGGGAACCGATCCTCAAGAAGGCCCGGGGGGTGATCACCAACCAGGGGGGACGCACCTGCCACGCGGCGATCATTGCCCGAGAGATGGGCATCACCGCGGTGGTGGGCTGTGGCGACGCCACCGAACGCATCCAGGACGGGGAAGCGATCACGATCAGCTGCGCCGAAGGCGAAGACGGCATGGTCTACCGGGGACTGCTGCGCTACGAGAAGGAGGAGCAGAAGCTGGAGCACTTGCCACCCACGCGCACCCGCATCCTGATGAACGTGGGGAACCCGGAGAAGGCCTTCCGCTTCGCGGCCATCCCCTGCGACGGCGTTGGTCTGGCCCGGTTGGAGTTCATCATCGCCAACCACATCCGGGTGCACCCGATGGCGTTGCTGCAGCCTGAGCGGGTGAGCGATCCAGCAGAGCGCGAGGCCATCGCCAGCCTCACCGCCGGCTACGACGACCCCACCGAGTACTACGTGGACCGGCTCGCCCAGGGGATGGCACGGATCGCGGCGGCCTTCCATCCCAGACCGGTGGTCTTGCGCTTCTCCGACTTCAAGAGCAATGAGTACGCCCGCCTGCTCGGTGGCAGGGCCTTTGAGCCCATCGAAGCCAATCCCATGATCGGCTGGAGGGGAGCGGCCCGCTACACCTCCCCGGGATTCCGGGCGGCCTTCGGCCTGGAATGCAGCGCCCTGCTGCGGGTTCGCCGCCAGATGGGTCTGCGCAACACCATTCCGATGGTGCCCTTCTGCCGCACCCCGGAGGAGGGCGAGCGGGTGCTCGAGGAGATGGCCCGCCACGGCCTGGTGCGCGGGGAGGACGATCTCAAGGTGTATGTGATGTGCGAGCTGCCCAGCAACGTGATCGGCGCTGAAGCCTTCTCGCAGCATTTCGATGGTTTCTCGATCGGCACCAACGACCTCACCCAGCTCACCCTCGGCATCGACCGTGACTCCTCCCTGGTGGCCGACCTCTTCGATGAACGTCATCCGATCGTTCAGGAGATGATCCACCTCGCCATCCAAACCGCCCACCGCTGCGGTCGTCCGATCGGCCTCTGCGGCCAGGCCCCCAGCGACTACCCCGAATTTGCTCGCTTTCTGGTGAACGAAGGCATCAATTCGATCAGCCTCAACCCCGATGCGGTGATCGCCACCCGGTTGGCGATCGCCGCGATCGAGGCTGAACTGGCGGCGTCCAGCTGAAGCGACAGCAGGTTTGAGTCGGTCGGGAGGAGGGGCCGATAGCGTCACCTCTCGTCGCGCTGTTTCATGTCAGGCCCGACCACCCGTCTGTGGGACGAGAACCACCAGGATCTACCGTTTCACGCCCTCGAAGGCGCTGCGCTGGTGACCCGGCTGGGCAGCGATCCCGAGCGAGGTCTGAGCGACGAGGAAGCGGCCCGGCGCCTCTCCCGCTTCGGTCCCAATCAGCTCACGGCGCTACCGGGGCGGCCAGGCTGGCTCCGCTTTCTTGACCAGTTCCACAATCCGCTGCTTTACACCCTGCTGGTCACGGGCCTGATCAAGCTCTGGATCGACTCCCTCGGCGAAGCGCTGGTGATCTGGAGCGTGACGCTGATCAATGCGGTGATCGGCTTCGTGCAGGAGGATCGGGCCGAGTCCTCGATCGCGGCACTGGCCCAGTCGGTGCGTACGCAGGTGGATGCGGTGCGTGGCGGACGGGAGCTCCGCCTGCCCTCCGAGCAGCTGGTGATCGGCGATCTGGTGCGGCTGAGCGCTGGCGCCAGGGTGCCCGCTGACCTGCGCCTGCTTCAGGTGCGTGAACTGCGGCTGGATGAATCGGCGCTCACGGGGGAATCCCTGCCGGTGTCGAAATCGGCTCAGGCGGCGCCTGTGGATGCCGCCCTGGGGGATCGCCTTGGCATGGCTCATGCCGGCAGCTTCGTCACCGCTGGTCAGGCCACAGGGCTGGTGGTGGCCTGCGCCGGAGCCAGCGAAGTGGGTCAGATCTCCACGGTGCTGCGTCAGCGCCAGAGCCTGAGCACCCCACTCACCCGCAAATTCCAGCGTTTCAGCCAGACGCTGCTGAAGCTGATCCTGGTGCTGGCCGCCCTCACCTTTGCGGTGGGTCTGATCCGGCAACGGAGTTCCGCTGAGATGTTCGACGGGGCCGTGGCCCTGGCCGTGGGGGCGATCCCCGAGGAGCTGCCGGCGATCGTGACCGTCACCCTGGCGATCGGCGTCAAGCGCATGGCCCGTCGCAACGCGATCATCCGCAAGCTGCCGGCCGTGGAAGCCCTTGGCAGTACCACGGTGATCTGCTCTGACAAAACCGGCACCCTCACCCAGAACAGGATGCTGGTGCGGGAGATCTACGCCGCTGGCGACCTGTGCACGCTCGAAAGCCTCTGGGACCAGGAGTCCCTGGTGGCCAACCGGGCCATGGGCGAAACCCTCCTGGCGGGGTTGCTCTGCAATGACGCCCGCCACAGTGAGGAGGGCGGGCTAGTGGGGGACCCCACGGAAACGGCGCTGCTGGTCGCGGCCCGCTCCGCCGGCCTGGATCATGAGCGCAGCCTGATCGAGCACCCCCGGCGGGATGCGATTCCGTTCGAGTCCGAACGGCAGTACATGGCCACCCTGCACGGGAGTGCACGCATCCTGGTGAAGGGCTCGGTGGAGGCGGTGCTGCCCCGCTGCCTCAGCCAGCTGAATGCCGCTGGCAGCGATGAGCCCCTTGATGACGAGGCCATTCATGAGGCTGTGGCCTCGATGGCTGGCCGCGGCCAGCGAGTCCTGGCTTTTGCGGTGGGCTTGGCGCAGCCCCAGCAACCCAGCCTCGAGGAACACCATGTGGCCCGGGGCCTGCAGTTCGTGGGTCTGCAGGGGATGCTCGATCCCCCCAGGCCTGAGGTGATCGCGGCCGTGGCAGCCTGCCGCGCCGCGGGCATCCGGGTGAAGATGATCACCGGCGATCACCTTGAGACAGCCCTGGCGATCGCCGGCCAGATCGGCCTGGGCAGCGGAGATGGCCCCCTGGAAGGCCTCGATGGCCCGGCCCTCACCCGGCTTGCGCCCGACAGCCTGGCCAGCAGCGTGGAGCGTCTGGATGTGTTCGCCCGGGTGGCCCCGGCCCAGAAACTCGAGCTGGTGCGGGCGCTGCAGGCCAACGGTGAAATCGTGGCCATGACCGGCGATGGGGTCAACGACGCCCCGGCCCTGAAGCAGGCTGATATTGGCATCGCCATGGGCAGAGGTGGCACCGAAGTGGCCCGGGAAGCCGCCGACATGCTGCTCACCGACGACAACTTCGCCACGATCGAGGCCGCCGTGGAGGAGGGTCGCGCCGTTTACCTGAACCTGCGCAAATCACTGGCCTTCGTACTGCCGGTGAACGGGGCCGCCTCGATGACCATCCTGCTGGCCGCGCTGCTGGGCCTGGAGTTGCCCGTCACGGCGCTGCAGGTGCTCTGGCTGAACATGGTGAGCTCGCTGACGATGTCGGTGCCGCTGGCTTTTGAGCCTAGGTGCGAAGGGTTGATGCTCCAGCCGCCCAGGCCTCCGCGCCAACCCCTGCTCACAGGCGGACTGATCCAGCGAATTCTGCTGGTGTCGATGTTCAACTGGGCCCTGATCTTCAGCCTCTTCGCCTGGGGGCGCCACGATGGCCTTGATCTGGCCGGCGCCCGCACCATGGCGGTGCAGGGGCTGGTGCTGGCCCAGATGGTCTATCTGCTCAGCATCAGCCAGGTGAGCAAGGGGCTCCACCGCCTCGGCGAGAGGGGATGGGGCCAGCTGACTCAGGCTCCGGTGCTGCTGCTGGGTCTGGCTCTGGCCCTGATGCTTCAGGTGACCTTCAGTCAGCTGGCGTGGATGAACCAGCTCTTCGGAACCGAGGCCCTGAGCCTGAAGCAGTGGCTGATCTGCGCCCTGCCGATGCTGCCGATGCTGCCTGTGGCCCTGGCTGGACAACGGCTGGATCCCACCACTGATCCAGCGGGACGTGAGCTGGTGCCTGTGGAGCGCAGAGCTTGAGCCCCCAGGCCTGGATTGCCCTGGCCACGGCGGTTGCCGTGCTCATGGCCACCGCCACCGGTCTGACCCAGTTCACGGCGGCGGCTCTGCTGGGGGCGTCCCTGGTGATCTTCACCGGTGTGATCAGCCTGCCGGAGGCGGCCAGCAGCGTGGCCCAGGCCCAGGGCACGCTCACACTGCTGTTCGGAATGATGGTGGTGGTGCAGGCCCTGGAGGCCACCGGGGCTTTCCCCGTGCTGGCCCATCGCCTGATGAAGGCATCCCAGGGTGAAGGGCGGAGGCTGCTGCTCGGCCTGGTGCTGCTCACCAGCGCCATTTGTGCCTGGTTGCCGAATGCCGCCACGGTGTTGCTGATCGGCCCGTTGCTGCCGCCGCTGGCCAGGGAATTGGACCTGGATCCGCGCCCGCTGCTGATTCTGCTGGTGCTCACGGCCAACAGCGCCGGCTTGCTGACCGTGATCGGCGATCCAGCCACCTACCTGGTGGCCAGCCAGATCGGCCTGGGCTTCCTCGCCTACGGGCAGCAGGTGGCCAGCGCCGGCGCCCTCAGTCTGTTGATGGTGCTGCTCACCCTGCCCTGGCTGTACCGCAGCACCTGGAGACTGCGGCTGCCTGCCCTGCAGCTGGAAGCGCCACGGCTGCTCCATCCCTGGGCCTTCACCCTGCTGCTGCTGGTCGTGCTGGTGATGCTGCCGCTGTTCCTCTGGGGTGAGGGGCTGCCGATTCCACTCAGGCCCGAGGGCACGGCACTGGCGGGGGCGACGGTGAGCCTGGTGGTGGTGCAACGCAGCCGCATGATCAGTGTGGAACGCCTGCTCTCCCGGCTCGACTGGTCGACACTGCTCTATTTCATCGGCCTGTTCGTGCTGATTGGTGCCCTTGAGAAGCAGGGGGTGCTGGCCTCAGGAGCCTCGTTGCTCAGCGCACTGATCAGCAGCAGCAGCAGTGCCGGCGCCCAGCTGCTGCTGCTCGGTACCGCATCGGCCTCCGCTGTGGTGCCGAACATTCCTCTGGTGGCCACGCTCACACCTGTGCTGTTGGAGAGCAGCAGCCAGGCTGGACTGCTCGGGGCCGGCGGGACGGTTCCGGAGGCCCTGCTTCCCAGCTTCATTGCTCTGATGCTGGGGGGGACCCTGGGGGGCAACGCCACCTTGATCGGCGCTTCAGCCAATCTCGTGGCCGCCGGCATCGCCAGCCAGGAGGGTTGCCCGATCTCTTTCCGCCAGTGGCTGAATTTCGGTGTTCCCACGGTGCTGCTGCAGCTGGCGGCCTCGGCCCTGTGGCTGCACCAGTGGCAACCGCCGGCCGGCTGACTTAGTCGCCCTGAGGGGGCTGGAGCCGATCAACCACGCTTAACGGAGTCATAGGCAACGCAACTTCATTGGCACCCCGCAGCGCACGGGAAGCCCCTAAGGTTCTGCGAATCTCCCGCACACCGCACAACGCGATGACCGTCCCCTTCTTCGAGACGGCCTGGCTGATCCCTCTATACCCGTTGCTCGGCGGTTTGTTCTCCTTCCTCTGGTCCCCTGGCCTGATCAGCCAGAGTGGTCCGAGGCCAGCCGGGTATCTCAACCTGGTCATGAATCTCCTGGCCTTCAGCCATGGCCTGCTCGCCTGGATCGGCTGCTCCGGCCGCAGCCTCAGCTTCACCTGGACCTGGCTGTCTACAGCTGGGTTGACCATCAATTTCGACGCCACGATTGATCGCAGCGTGTTGATCGCCATCACGATGATCTGTGGTGTTCATCTCCTTGCCCAGGTCTATGCGATCGGCTACCTGGAGATGGATTGGGGCTGGCCCCGCTTCTTCGGATCTCTGAATCTGTTCGAAGCAGGTCTCTGCGCCTTGGTCCTCACCGATTCGCTGTTCTTCTCCTATGTGGTCCTGGAGCTCCTCACCCTGGGCACCTACCTGATCGTCGGCACCTGGTACAACCAGTCGCTGGTGGTGAAGGGGGCCCGGGATGCCTTTCTCACCAAACGGGTGGGCGACCTGGTGCTGCTCGCGGGCGTGATCGCCCTGCTGCCTATGGCAGGCAGCTGGAATTTCAACGACCTGGCCCTCTGGGCCGCTCAGGCCGAACCGTCGCCAGCTCTCACCCTGATCCTGCTGGCCCTGGTGGCCGGACCGATGGGCAAATGCGCCCAGATCCCCCTTCACCTCTGGCTGGATGAGGCCATGGAGGGTCCCCTGCCCTCCACGATCCTGCGCAGTTCAGTGGTGGTGGCCGGTGGCGCCTGGGTGCTGCTGCGACTGCATCCTCTGCTGGCCATCAGCCCCACAGCCCAGGCTTTTCTGGTGGTAGTAGGCGGCACCACGGCTCTGGTGGGTGCCCTGATCGCCCTGGCCCAGATCGACATCAAGCGGGCCCTGTCGTTTCTTGTGAGCAGCTGGTTTGGCCTGCTGTTCATGGCCGTTGGTTGCGGTGCTGTGGACGCGGCCTGGCACATGCTGCTGATCTATCCGCTGCCGATGGCCCTGATGCTGATGGCAGTGGGCACGGTGATCAGCAGCAACGTCACCCAGGACCTCAGCCAGCTGGGGGGCCTCTGGTCGAGGCGGCCGCTCACGGGGCTGGCTTTTCTGGTAGGCGCGGCCGGCCTGGTGGCCCTGCCTCCGCTCGCTGGTTTCGGTGCCTTGAGCGAACTGGCCGGTTCCCTGCTCAATGGCCCCGCACCAGCGGCCCTCCTGACGGTTCTTCTGCTCACCAATACCCTGATCAGTGCAGGGTTGGTGCGCATCTTCCGGCGGATCTGGGGCGGAACCCCTTCGGTGTTCACCGCCCGCTCGGCTGAGGTGCTCTGGCTGATGGTGCTGCCCACCATGGTGGGAGCAGGCCTTGTGCTCCACTTGCCGCTGCTGCTGGCCCCGACTCCGTTCGGGGGTTTCTACTGGAGCCCTATGGCCCTGCCTCTGCTGGCCTCCACCCTGCTGGGGGGAGCGCTCACCTGGCAGCAGCTTCCCCACCCTCTTGATGGCCTGCAGCATTGGCTTGCAGCCGATATGCACACCGAGACTTTTTACCGCCGCACCGTGGTGGGCCTGGTGGTGGTGCTGGCAGCGGCCAGCCGCTGGGTGGATCGCCGCCTGGTGGATGGCTTCAGCGACCGCAGCGGCGGGCTGACCATGGAAGGTGCACGCCGGCTCAGCTTGAGCACTTCAGGACGGGTGCAGGGCTATGCCCTCACCGTGCTCATCGGCGTGCTGCTGATGGGGGCTTGGATCCTGGTGCGCCAGCCGGCCCTGGCACCAACCCTGCTTCGTTTCTGACGCCCGTCTCACCAGCCGTCGACTCCCATGCTGCTCCTTCTCCTGTTGCTTCCGCTGGCGGCCGCGCTGGTGATGATCATTGCTCCACCAGGGCCCTGGCCCCGCCGACTGGCCCTTGTGATCCCCGGCCTGCAGCTGCTGCTGATTGTCAGGATGGTGATTCAGCCCGCCAGCGACCTGAGGCTGGTTTGGCTCCCTCAGCTCGGCCTCGATTTTCACCTCGGCCAGGACGGCCTCTCGCTCCCCCTGGTCGGCCTCACCGCCCTGCTCACCCTGATGGCCGTAGCCGCCACCAGTCTGGAGCTGCCGCGCCAGCGGCTGTTCTTCGCCCTGGTCCTGGCCACCAACCTGGGTCTTCAGGGGGCCCTGCTGGCCCGCAATGGTCTGCTGTTCGTGATCGCCTTCGAGCTGATCCTGATTCCCACCACCCTGCTGATCGCCATCTGGGGCCACGAGCGCAGCCGCGAGGCCGCCATTCGCTACCTGATTTATGGAGCTGTCTCGGGTGTATCCCTGCTGGCAGGGGTGCTTGCCCTCGGTCTGCTCAACGCGAACGGCTTCAGCCTCGCCTACGACGAGATGGCGACAGCGGTTCTGCCCCAAGGCTCCAAGGTCTGGATTCTCGGGCTGCTGATTCTGGCCTTTGGCCTCAAGTTACCGGCTGTGCCTTTGCATGGCTGGCAACCCTTGGCCTACAGCGAATCCTCCTCACCGGTGGCCATGCTTCTTGCCGGTGCCGTCTCCAAGCTCGGTGCCTACGGACTGCTGCGCTTCGGGGTTGGCTTCATGGGTGAAACCTGGGAATCCTGGGCGCCCCTGATCGCCGTGGCGGGTACCGCAGGTGCGGTCTATGGAGCCTTGAATGCCATCGCCCAGACCGACATGCGCCGGCTGGTGGCCTACAGCTCCCTGGGGCATATGGGTCTCCTGCTGCTGGCCATGGCGGCCGCAACCCCCTTGAGCCTTCAGGGAGCCGTCTCCCAGGTTCTGGCCCACGGGGTGATCTCTTCTCTCCTGTTCTGCGTGGTCGGTCTGATCGAAGCCAAGACGGGCACCACCGAGATCGCTGAACTCTCCGGCCTGCTCAACCCCCTCCGTGGTCTGCCCTTCACCCTTGGAATGTTCCTGCTGGCCCTGATGGCTGCCGCAGGTCTGCCAGGCATGGTGGGCTTCGTGGCTGAACTGGTGGTGTTCCAGGGCAGCTGGAGCGTGTTTCCTCTGCCCACCCTCGGCTGCCTGTTCGCCTCCGGACTCACGGCGGTGTATGCGGTTCGCTTGTTCAACCGGGTGGGCTTCGGCAAGCTCGATAACGCCAAGGCCTTCTATCCCGCCACCACCTGGCCCGAGCGGCTGCCGGCCCTGGCCCTCTCGCTTTTCGTGTTGGTGGGCGGCCTCTGGCCACCACTCACCCTGGGCTGGAGTGAATCCGTCACCACGCCCCTGGCTCAGCACCAACCCCTGATCGCTTCCCTCCCAGCCACCTCAATCCTTCAGGAGCTCCACTCATGACGGTGCTGACCCCCAGACCCACGGTCCTCCCCCCTTCCACCCACCCTTTCGCAGAGGTGGTGGAGCGGCTTGAAGCGGGCGGATCGATGCTGCCTGATACCCCAGAGAACCTCACCCAGATCATCGGCATCTACAAGGCCTATGCCGTGCCGATGGATTTCTACTGGCGTGATCTCCTGTACATCGCCGAGCGGGTATTCCTCAATCCCCTGCCGGCCTTCAAGTATTTCCCCAGCCAGGAGTATCTCGATCTTCCCAATTCCTATGCCGGAGAAGGCGCCGACCTGCGCATCTGGCGTGGGGAGGCCGGGGCCCACCCCGAGCTGCTGGCCTTCATGGAGAAGGGCGAGACGCGGCGGATGCCCAAGCTGCTCCACCACCTCTGGCACGACCGCATCAACATGGAGTTCGCGGAAGCCTGCATGGATGCCATGTTCTGGCACCAAGGCATGGGTGGGCGCTTCTACGACTACCTGGAGAGCGACAGCTACAAGGCCAATGCCGATCGAGCGATCAAGGCCTATTTCAAGGGCAATCCCCTGATGCTGGGGCTGCATAAGCTGTTCCCGGAAATGTTTCTGGAGCAGGTGCGCAAGCTCAGTTACTACGCCAACCTCGGCCTGTTCTGGGAGGTGATGGCGCCAGTGTTCTTCGAGATGAGTGACATTTACGACGAAGGGGGGTTCGCTGGCGTGCCCGATGCCATGGATTTCCTGGTGAATGGCATCTTTGCAGTGGCTGGTCGGCCGATCTATCATCACGTTTACATCAATGGAGAGTGCCTGGAGATCATCCCCAAGTCAGAAGGTTTCACCTGGCTTTACGAAGCCGCCCTGCCTTATGTGGAGGCCGTCTTCTATCGCACAGCGCCATTCCGTGGCACCAAGTCGTACAATGCCCAAGCTTCGCAGGTCCCAGCCCAGCAGGCGGATTTCCACTACGGCATTCTCTACGCCGATGTGTTCCCAGTGGGTTCTGCTGGCATTCCGCCAACTCTTCTGATGCAGGACATGGTGCATTTCCTGCCCCCCTATCTCAAGGAGATCTACCTCAAGCATCGGCGCGGCGAGGAAGATCAGCTGATTCAGCTTGGCATCACCTTCCAGCGCTCCATGTACAACGTCACCTCTGCGGTGATCCAGGCCCTGCGGGCCGCGCTGTTCTATCCCCTGGACGATCCCGATCCGGAGCATCTCCTGGCCAACCGCCGCTTCTTCGAAAGCCAGATGGATCGCTTCCTCAGGCCCGAAGCACGCCTGCGCGATGTGCAGACCCAGGACTACCGCTGAGCTGATCCACCCACCGTTCCTCTGACAAGCATCACCGTGCCCGACATTCTCGACACCGCTCGTGCGGCCGGCTGTTTCCAGACCTTGCTGGCGGCTGTTGAGGCCGGAGGTTTGCTGGAGGCTCTCGCCAGCCCGGGGCCTTTCACTGTGTTCGCTCCGGTGGACGACGCCTTTGCCGCCCTGCCACCCGGCACCGTTCAGACCCTGGTGCAGAACCCCCCCCAACTGGCACGGATCCTCAAATATCACGTGCTCTCGGGCCAGTACACCCGTGAGCAACTGCTCAGTCAGCCGGAGTGGACCACCCTGGAGGGGGCGACACTACCGATCCGCCGCGCTGATCCTTTCGAAGTGAAAAACGCCAGCGTGAATGCGGCAGATGTGGTCTGCGACAACGGGATCGTGCATGTGATCAACCGGGTGATGCTGCCGGGCTGAATCTCCGCCCCGCTTCAAAGTGGAGCCGCACCCTGCATCAACCAGAGCCCGTGAAGTCCCTCCCAGATCAGATAGGCACTGATCAGCAGGGCCAGCACACCAACCAGCCACTCGCCGTGGTGCTCCATCCAGCCCTCCAGCCGACTGAGGGGGACTCTGATCCTGCCGCCAGTAGCAATCCAGGCCAGGGGAGGCAGCAGCAGCAATGAACTGGCCACCGCCATGAATACGCCAGTGAGTTCCAGATCAGTGCTCACACCCGGCTGATTGATCAACAGCAAGCCGGCTTCCTTGAGGTAGAAGACCAGATTCTCTGGGGTGAGCAGGGCGCTGGCGGCCCCAATCAGCACCAGCATCGGTGTGCTGAAGTCAGGCAGCTGACTGATCAGACGCATCGCCATGCCCTGCTCGCCGATGGCAGCGGCCGGAGTGAGTTGATAGACGCCTAGGCCCATCAACACGGCCGCGCCGATCAGATCGATCATCACCTGCCCGCGTTCTCCGTGGTTGAGGGCCAGGGCCAGGTTGTCGCCCACGACCATCAGGCCAACGATCGCCAGTCCATTTGCACTGGCCCAACCGCTCACAAAGGCCAGGGCGCGTCTCAGGGGGAATGTTCCCAAGAGGAGCAGCACCACCACGGCAATGTGCAGCGGACTGAAGGCGATGCCGAACCCGAAGAGTGATGACTGACCAAAAAGAGCTGCCGAGCTCAGGTGCGGAGCGGGGCCGAGCAGATCAAGGCTGGGCAAGGGGAGCGCCAACGCCGATGTGACGTCTGAGACCGTACTGGTCTGGCACCCCCCAGCGTGAGGGGCCGCTGGCTCCTTAGAGGGCGATGGTGCCCGTTTCGGATGTGCGGATGCGCACGGCCTTCTCAACGGCTGTCACGAAGATCTTGCCGTCTCCGATTTCACCGGTTCGGGAGGGACCAGCAATCGCATCGATGGCGGTGTCCACCTTGTCGTCGTCGACCACGACCTCCACCTTCACCTTATTGATGAACTCCACGGTGAATTCGGCGCCGCGATAAGTCTCCACCTGACCCTTCTGGCGACCGAAGCCCCGGCAATCGGTGATGGTCATGCCAATGATGCCCGCATTGACGAGAGCCGTCTTGACATCGTCAAGCTTGACTGGGCGAATGATGGCTTCAACCTTTTTCATGATGAAAGACGGTGGGACAGATGTGAACGTGATGGAAGCACGGGCTGGGGATACCCAGCCGCGCGGGCATTCAAGCGAACAATGCGGGTCAGAGCTGCTCTTCTCTGTAGCTGTCGAGACAGAATGCCCCGCTTTAGCCTGTTTCGGATGAAACGGATGCTTGCCGCTGGCTGGGATCAGGCACGGCCCGCCTCCTCCGTCCCACCCCAGCCATGTGGGCCGCTACCGATGACGGCTCCATCATCTCCCGGTTCAGCTCACCATGATGCCAACGGCTCTGCCATCAAGTCCTGAGCCCAGGAGCGAGACACCGCCGCCGTTGTCGCTGGTCAAAGCAGTCCGCTGCTGGCGGGCTGGCTGCTGATCGCCCGCCGCTGGTCCGTGCTCAAGCTGATCGTGGTTGCGGCCTTGGTGGGGGCCCTCAACACACCCCTGCGAAGCTGAGGAGAAGCCCCGAAGCGTTCTGGCCCATGGCCGCTCCCGGCAGGGACCTGATCGCCGAGATCCTGCAACGCACCGGCGAACACCTGGTACTGGTGGGCCTGGCCATGGCGCTGGCTCTGGCTCTCAGCCTGCCGGCCGGCCTCTGGGTTCACTCTCGCCCCCGGTGGTCGGGTCCGGTGCTGGCTCTGGCGGGGATGATCCAGACCGTCCCCAGCCTGGCGATCTTCGGCCTGCTGATCACGGTGCCCCTTCTGGGGGGGATCGGGCCAGTCCCGGCCGTGGTGGCCCTGGTGCTCTACGCGCTGCTGCCCCTGCTGCGCTCCATCGTGACCGGCCTGGCCGGCGTTCCCCGGGGGCTGCGTGAAGCCGGCCTGGCCCTCGGTCTCAGCGAGGGAGAGGTGCTGCGCCACGTGGAACTTCCCCTGGCCCTGCCGGTGATCGTGACCGGGATCCGGGTGGCCACGGTGATCAGCGTGGGGGTCGCCACGATCGCGGCTGCGATCGGCGGCGGCGGACTGGGAGTGTTCATTTTCCGCGGCCTGGCCACGGTGAACAATGGCCTGATCCTGGCGGGGGCGATTCCGGCTGCAGTCCTGGCCCTGGCCGCCGATGCCGCCATCGGCCTGGTGCAGGGACGCACGCCCAGACGCTGGCCGCTGAGGCCATGGGGATTGGGCCGCCGCCGCTCCTGGCTTGCCGCAGGCCTTGGGGGCCTGCTGATTGCCCTGGTGGCAGCACTAAGCCTGGGGCTGGGACCCTTCACCGTCGGCCCCGCCACGGCCGGGCGGATCACCGTCGGATCCAAGAGTTTCACCGAACAGATCATTCTGGGGGAGCTGCTTGCCCAGCAGATCGAGCGCCACAGCAGCCTGCAGGTGGAGAGGCAGTTCAGCCTTGGTGGAACGGCAATCTGCCAGGAGGCGGTCCGCAGCGGCCGGATTGCCGCCTATGTGGAGTACAGCGGCACCGCCTGGATGACGATCCTGCAGCAACCGCCCCTACGCGAGGCCACGACAATGCTGGAGCGGACCCGAAGCCTCTACCGGGACCGCTTTGATCTGGAGGTGTTCCCATCTCTCGGATTCGAGAACACCTTTGCGGTACTGGTACGCCAGGAGACCGCCCGGCGCCTCAAGTTGACCACGATCTCGGAGGCGGCGGTCCACACCCCCGGCTGGCGAGCTGGATTCGGCTATGAATTCCTGAACAGGGCCGATGGATACACGGGCCTGGCCAGCAGCTATGGCCTGAGCTTTGCAACTCGGCCGGTCTCGATGGACCTGGGCCTGGTCTATCGCGCCCTGGCCGATGGTCAGGTGGACCTGATCGCAGGTGATTCCACCAACGGTCTGATCCCCACCCTCAGGCTGAAGGCCCTGGAGGACGACCGCCACTATTTCCCCCCGTACCAGGCCGTACCTGTGGTGAATGGCGCCATTCTCAGGCGTCACCCGGAAATCGGCCGCGCAATCAAGGGGCTCCAGGGAAAACTGAGCGCGCAGACCATGCAGAGGCTGAATGCGCAGGTGGACGAGAACGGCGAAGCCGTGGGGCAGGTGGTGAATCGCTTTCTCGACGACCTCGAGCAAACCGGCGCTCGTTGAGATCTCTGCCCGGGATCAGAGGCAGGTCTTCTCCACCGCTCTGGAAGGCCTCACTGCCGCTTGACCCTCAGAGAATCTGGGCCAGGAACTGGCGACTGCGCTCGTGCTGGGGGTTGGTGAAGAAGGTTTCCGGGGGGGCCTCCTCCACGATCTGCCCCTCAGACATCAGCACCACCCGGTGAGCCACCTCGCGAGCGAAGCCCATCTCGTGGGTCACGACCACCATGGTCATGCCGTCGGCGGCCAGATCGCGCATCACCTCCAGCACCTCGCCCACCATCTCCGGATCAAGGGCACTGGTGGGCTCGTCGAAAAGCAGGATACGGGGCTCCATGCAGAGCGAGCGGGCAATCGCCACCCGCTGCTGCTGGCCGCCCGAGAGCTGGCCGGGATACTTGCGGGCCTGCTCGGCGATGCCGACCCGCTCCAGCAGGGCCATGGCCTGGGCCTCCACCTCGCTGCGTCGGCGCTTGCGCACCACCACCGGCGCCAGGCTGAGGTTCTCCAGCACCGTGAGGTGGGGGAAGAGGTTGAACTGCTGAAACACCATGCCGGTGTCGCAGCGGATCGCATCGATGTTGCGCAGGTCGTTGGAGAGGGCGATCCCATCGACGCTGATGGAGCCCTCCTGGAACTCCTCAAGGGCATTGAAGGTGCGGATGAAGGTGCTTTTGCCGGAGCCTGAGGGGCCCATGATCACCACCACCTCCCCCTTCGACACGCTCAGGTCAACGCCGCGCAGGGCATGGAAGCCATTGGGGTACCACTTCTGCACCCCACGGGCCTCGATCATCGGCTGGGTGGACGGCATGGCTCAGGTGGGGGAATGGGTGGGATCGAGGCGGCGTTCCAGGGCCCGGCTGCCCAGACCCAGGGCAGCGCAGCAGCACCAGAACAGCACAGCCAGAGTGAGATACACCTCGGCGTTCTTGCCCAGGAACTCGGGATTGGCCATCACGGTACGGGCAGTGCCGAGCAGATCGAGCAGGCCGATCAGCGACAGCAGCGTGGTGTCCTGCAGCAGGGAGATGAACTGACCCACGGCGGCCGGCAGGGCGATGCGCAGGGCCTGGGGGAGCACCACCCGTTGCAGGGCCAGGGGCATCGAGAGCCCCAGGGAACGGGCGGCCTCCAGCTGGCCTGGGGGAACGGCGGAGAGGCCGGCGCGCACCGCCTCGGCCAGGTAGGCGCCACAGAAGAAGGTCAGCACCCAGGCGGCCCGCCAGACCCGATCCGGTGCCCAGCCGCCGGGGAGCATGTAGCCCAGGATGTTCTGACCCAGGAACAGCAGGGTGATCAGCGGGGCACCGCGGATGAACTCGATATAGAACACCGAGGTCCAGCGCAGCAACGGCAGACTGCTTCGGCGCCCAAGGGCCACCACCACCCCGATCGGAAAGCTGAGCAGGATCGCGAAGCTGGCCATCAAGAGGGTGAGCAGCAGCCCGCCCCACTCCGATGGCGGCACCCGGGGAATGCCCAGACCGCCGGCGATCAGCACCATCCCGAGCAGATAGAGCAGCGGCCAGCTCAGGGGTACCAGCTTCACCAGCCGCGGCGGCCAGCTCCGCCCCCAGTGGCCTGCCAGCCAGCGCATGGCCAGCAACAGGCCGGTGATCGCCCACCAGCGCAGTTGCAACGAAAAGTCCAGGGCCAGGGATGCCGGCAGCCAGGCCGTCAGGAAACCGAGAACGGCCAGCGCCAGTCGGTCGTTGAAGGGCCAGAGCTCGCCGCTGCGATCCGCTCGGGGAAAGGCCCGCAACAGCCCCCAGCTCACGCCGCTGAGAGCTGCCACCAGCACCACCAGCAGCCAGAGGCGCCACTGTTGCGGGATCGGATAGCGCCCGACGGCGAAGAGGGTGGTGTTGGCCTGGATCACGGCCCACTGGGCCTGGCCGAACGCCCAGCGCAACAGACCCGCCGCCGCCGCCAGGATCAGCGCGATCAGCAGCACCGAAAGCACGCCGTCGGTTGGGCTGGCGAACAGTTCCTGGCGCAGGGCACCGGCCCAGCTGCGCTGAACAGACTCCGGTGCCGGCCTGGCGGGCCGCAGGGGCGGGGTGGTTCCGGATTGGGGACCGGGTTGAATGGAGGTCATCGGCTCAGCGCTCCCGGATCTGCACCAGCTGGTTCACACCGTTCATCACGGCGGAGATCAGCAGATCGATGATCAGGTAAGAGCCCAGGAGCAGCAGAAACACTTCCAGGGCGCGCCCGGTCTGGTTGAGGGTGGTTTCCGAAACGGAATACAGATCCACGTAGCCCACAGCCACAGCCAGGGAGGAGTTCTTGGCCAGGGAGATGTACTGGCTGTTCAGGCCCGGCACGATCACCCTCAGGGCCTGGGGCAGCACCACCGAGCGCATGCTGGCGCTCCAGTGCAGGCCCAGGGAGGTGGCCGCTTCCCACTGGCCCTTCGGCACCGAAGCGATGCCACCCCGCACCACCTCGGCCACGAAGGCGCCGGTGTAGGTGATCAGGCCGGTGAGCAGGGCTGTGAACTCCACGGACAGCCTCAAAGGCGCCCTCCAGACCCCATTGACCAGCTCCGGGCCCTGCCAGCTGAAGCCCTGGGCGAACCAGGCCAGATACAACCCTGACTTCGAAAGAACGATCCCAGGCAGCTGAAAAGCAGCGGTGCCGTTGGGCAGGGCCAGAAACACCACGAAGTACCAGAACAGCAGTTGCAGCAGCAGGGGGATGTTGCGGATCACCTCCACGTACACCCGGGCCAGCCGCCGGAGCAGCCCATTGCCGCTGAACGAGGCCATGCCCATAGCCGTGCCCAGCAGCGTGGCCCCCACCAGGCCCACCAGAATCACTCGCAGGCTGTTGACCAGTCCCACCAGCAGGGCTCGCCAGTAGGGCATCGAGGCGTCGAAGGGGATCAGGCTCTCGGCGACATCGAAGCTGGCCGGCTGGCTCAGCCAGCGCCAGCTCAGCAACAGCCCGGCGGCTGTGAGGTTGCGCACCAGATTGCCCACCAGCAGGGTGATCACCAGGAGCAGGACCAGGCCCACCACCGCCTGGACGATCCAGGGCAGCACCCGGCGGTCGCGCCACCAGGGGATTCGCTTGAGGGTGGCGCTCAACGGAAGGGCGGCGAATAGATCAGGCCACCCTGGGTCCAGAGGCGGTTCTCGGCCCGCTCAAGCTTGAGCGGCGAGCCGGTGCCCACATTGCGCTCGAAGATTTCGCCGTAATTGCCAACAGCCGCGATCGTCTTGGCGACAAAGTCGGCTGGCAGACCGAGTTGCTTGCCGAAATCACCCTCCACCCCCAGGAAACGGCGCAGGTCGGCCTGGTTGGTGTTGGCCTTGGCCTCCGCCACCTTGGCGGCCACGTTGGCCTTGGTGATGCCCAGCTCCTCGGCCTGGAAGAGGGCGAACACGGTCCAGCGCAGGGCATCGGCCCAGGCGGGGTCGCCATTGACGCTGGCGGGAGTGAGCGGTTCCTTGCTCATCACCTCCGGCAGGAGGATGTGCTCATCAGGTTTGGGGAAGCTGCTGCGCTTGGCCGCCAGCTGGGAGCGATCGCTGGTGACCGCGACACAGCGGCCGCCCAGGTAGGCCGCGTAGGTCTGGTCGCCGGTCTGGAACTTGAGCGGGGTGTAGGCGATGCCCTGCTCGCGCATTCGATCGGCCAGGTTGAGTTCCGTGGTGGTGCCGCTCTCCACACAGATCGGCTTGCCGTCGAGATCCTTGAGCGTCCTGGCCCCGCTGGCCACGGGCACCATCACCCCCTGACCGTCGTAGAAGGTGGTGGGGCCGAAGGATATGCCGTTGCCGCCGGCCGAATCGCGGCTCAGGGTCATGGTGGTGTTGCGGGCCAGCATGTCCACCTCACCGCTGGCCAGGGCCGCGAAGCGCTCGCTGGAGTTGAGGTCGCGGTATTCCACCTTGGAGGGGTCACCCAGCACCGCCGCCGCCACGGCGCGGCAGGTGTCGGCATCGAGGCCGCTGTAGGTCCCGTCAGGGCCGAGGAAGCTGAAGCCTGGCAGCTTGCCGTCCACCCCGCAGACAAGCTTGTCGCGGCCCCGGATGGTGGAGAGCTTCACGCTCTGAACACCCCCGCCGCTGCCGCTGTCGTCGGCGCAACCACCAAGGGCGAAGGCCAGCAGCAGGGGCAGGGCGAGGAGCCAGCGGGGCGAGGGTTGCATCAACCAGGAGCAAAGCAGTGGGCGCAGTTTGCCAGCTCTGCCACGGACATGCCGCTTACCCAGCCTGATAATGGTGCGTCTCCGGAATCGATGGGTGCCAGGCAGCGCCAGTTCCCCCTCCAGGCCATCCACCAGAACGACCACCAACCCGATCCGTGAGCTGCTGGAGCGCTTCCAGCAACGACGCTCGCGACTGACGGTGCCTCAGTTCACGGTGCTCACCGGCCTGCTGGTGATCGCCGTGGGCACCTTGCTGATGGCCCTGCCCGTGTTCTCTTCCGAGCAGGTCGGCCTCTGGGAGGCCATGTTCACGGTGATCTCCGCCATCACAGTGACGGGACTTTCGGTGGTGGACGTGGGCCAGGAGCTCACCTTTCCTGGGCAGGTGCTCCTTGCCCTGTTGATCCTCACCGGCGGCCTGGGGTTGATGGCCATCACCACCTTTCTGCAGGGCTTCGTGCAACGGGGCTCGAGGCTGCGCCGCCGGCTTGATCGCGGCCGGGCCATGGACGAATTCGGTGTGGGCGGCATCGGCGACACCTTCCACTCGATCCTGATCACCGCAGCCTGGGTGATCGGCATGGGCACTCTCGTGCTCTACACCATCGGTTTCCGTGACATCCCCGTGCCGCGTGAGCGGCTGTGGGCCTCCCTGTTCCACTGCATCAGCGCTTACAACAACGCCGGCTTCGGCCTCTGGAGCGACAGCCTGATGGATTATCGCGCCAGTCCGGTCGTGAACCTGGTGATCATGGTGATGATCGTCTCGGGGGGAATCGGCTACCGGGTCACCAACGACCTCTGGCAGAACCGGTTCAAGGTGCGTCTGATCCGCAGTTTCAGCCTGCACACCCGCCTGGTGCTGCGCTGGACGATCGGCCTGATCCTGATCGGCGCGGCAGGGATGCTGTTCACCGAGCATTTCACCCGCTCCAGCGGACTGACGCCCCTGCCCTGGTGGGAGGAACTGCAGGTGGTGTTTTTCCAGTCGGTGAGCACCCGCACGGCCGGCTTCAACACCGTGCCCCTCTCGGTGGAGGTCATCTCCGAAGCGGGTCTGCTGCTGATGATGACGCTGATGTTCATCGGCGCCAGTCCCGGAGGGACCGGCGGCGGCATCAAGACCACCACCTTCGCGTGCCTGGTGGCGGCCACCCGCTCCACCCTCAGGGGCGAAGACACTGTGGTGATCCGGCGCCGGGCGATCTCCGACAAGGTGGTTCTGCGGGCCGTTGGGGTCACCCTCGCCTCACTGCTGTTCGTGCTGTTGATGGCTCTGGTGCTGGGTCTCGACCGCGGGGTCGGCACCGACGGTCAGCCCTTCAGCTTCCTGGAGAAACTGTTCACCTGCATCTCCGCCTTCGCCACCGTGGGACTCGATGTGGGGGTCACCGCAGAGCTGAACCGCTGGGGCCAGCTGGTGCTGATGGTGGGGATGTTCGTGGGCCGGATCGGCATCCTGCTGCTGCTCTCGGCGGTCTTCGGCAGCCACACCACCTCACGCATCTCCTACCAGCACGAGGAGCTGTACCTCTGAAGATGGGGGCTTCTGAGGCTCTCCTCCGCCAGGACGGACAATGGAGAGCCTGCTCGCGGCACCGGCTCCATGGCGGCACTCCCCGACCGACTGGTGATCCGCCGCCCTGACGACTGGCATGTGCATCTGCGCGACGGGGCGATGCTGCGGGCCGTAGCCCCCAGCACGGCCCGGGTCTTCCGGCGAGCGATCGTGATGCCCAACCTGCTGCCGCCGATCACCACGGCGGCGGCGGCAGAGGCCTACCGCGAGCGCATCCTCTTCGCGGTGTCAGGGAGCAACGGATTCGAGCCACTGATGACGGCCTACCTCACCGACACGATCGATCCTGGTGAGCTGGAGCGTGGCTTCAGCGAGGGGGTCTTCACCGCCGCCAAGCTCTATCCAGCCCGGGCCACCACCAACGCCGAGGCCGGGGTGAGTGATCTGGCCCGCATCGCGCCGGTGCTCGAGACGATGGAGCGGATCGGCATGCCGCTGCTGATCCACGGCGAGGTGACCGACCCCGAGGTGGATGTGTTCGATCGAGAAGCGGTGTTCATTGAGCGTCAGCTCGAGCCCCTGCTGGAACGTCACCAGGGGCTGAAGGTGGTGTTTGAGCACATCACCACCGCCGAGGCCGTGGCCTTCGTTGAGGGGGGGCCTCCAACCCTGGCTGCCACGATCACCCCCCATCACCTGCAGATCAACCGCAACGCCATGTTCCGGGGCGGGTTCCGCCCGGATGCCTACTGCCTGCCAGTAGCCAAGCGGGAACTGCACCGGATCGCCCTGCGCGGTGCTGCCACCTCAGGACAACCCAGGTTCTTCCTGGGCACCGATTCAGCACCTCACTCGCGGGAAGCGAAGGAATCGGCCTGCGGTTGCGCCGGTATCTTCAATGCCCCCCATGCGCTTGAGAGCTACGCCCAGGTGTTTGAGCAGGAGGGTGCCCTGGAGCAGCTGGAGAACTTTGCGTCGGTGTTCGGGCCCCGTTTCTACGGTCTGCCCCTGAACGAGACCACGATCGAGCTGGTGCGGCAGCCCTTGGAGGTGCCCCACCAGCTTGAACTGGGCGGGCAGGGTGATCGTCTCCTGCCGCTGGTGCCTTTCCAGGCCGGAGAAATCCTGCCCTGGCGAATCGGGGCTGCGCCCGCCTAAGTAGCCAGTCCGGAATCGAGGTGGATGTCTGGCTTCAGCCCGAGGGTTCGGGCCAGGTAGGGCAGGCTGACGCCCTGAACGAAGAGGTTGACCACCACCACAATGAAGATGATGCTCTCGGCGTTCTTGCTGATCTCCCCGATGATGGCCGGGTCAATGCCGCGGATCCTGGGAATCGCCAGGCTTAGGTCGTGGGACAGGGCGAGGGGAACAGCCCCTCGCAGCCCACACCACGATACCAACAACGATTCCTTGAAACTGAACGGAGAGAGAGGCTGCAGAATCAGCACGCTGATGGGACGAGCCACGAACATCAGCCCCAGGGCCGAGAGGAGGCCGATGGGCAGGGCGTCGACCAGGTCAGGAGGATAGACAAGCAGGCCAAAGATCAGAAAGATGGTGATCTCCGTCATCGTGTTGAAGGGGAGTAATACCTCCTGAATTGTGACGTGGTTAATCTCAGGCGAGCGATACCTGGTGTTGGTGAGAAACAGTCCGGTGACGTAGACAGCAATGAATCCTGAACCACCCAACAGGGTCGCCGAACCATAAACCACGAAGGCCACTGACATGGCCACCACCAACAACTGGGAGCGTTCCTCCACCAGGTCATTGATTACGAAGCGCGCCAGATATCCGAACACAAAACCCACCACCAAGCCTGCGCCAATCTGCTGAAAAAAGATCTTGACCTGTGTGACCACGGTGCTCTCCAAGCTGGGGCCGACTCCAGCAGTGCTTGAGACCACGAAGATGCCCACCACCAGGCCATAGAAGAGCAGCGCTGAAGGGTCGTTCACCGAGGATTCGAACTCCAGCAGGTGCTGCAATCTCAGCGGAACCTTGTCGCGTACCGATCGCAACACGCTCAGGGTGGCCCCAGCATCTGTGGAGCCAAGGCAGGCGGCGATCAGCATGGCGGCCCCCAGAGGGATGGTTTCAATCCCAACGGACAGCACCTGAGCTGATGGTGAGCCCAGAAACCAGATCAACCCACCCAGGATCAACGAAGAGACCACCACACCACCAACGGCGAGCACGACGCCGTACTCAAGAAAGCCCCGGATCGCGGCCAGATCGGTCTTGAGCCCTGCGTAGAACAACAACAGGGCCAGGCCCAGCAATTGAAAATTAGACGCCTGCTCATGGGTGATTTCAAGGATGTTGACGTTGATCGACAATCCCAGCAGGAGCACGCCAAGAATTGCTGGGATGCCGATCTTTGGGGAGAATCTGCTGATGGCCAGGGTTCCGAGAAAAAGGATGCCGATGAACAACAGGTGGGCCTGGAGTGGAAGGTCCAGCACATTCGTCTGTGCATTTGGCGTGGCAACCTCGGCCAGAACCATCAGGGAGTTGTTGAGCATCCAATTAGGTGTGATTGAACTCGGGGACCATGGGCTCAGGCCGTGGCTGATGCCGCTGCGGCAGGCGCTGAGGTGGTGTGGGCCTCGAGCAGATCAGCCTGCTCCTGGCTCAGGCGACCAGCCGCAAGCAGAACGGTGGTGATCCGCTCGATGCCCACCACCGCATGGCAGGCATAACCCGCCGAGGCCAACCGGTTGGATGCGTTGCCCCCGTGGTCGATGAACACCACCACATCCTGCACTTTCAGGCCCGAAGATTCCAGCTTGCTGATGCCCTCCAGGACGCTTCCACCCGTGATCAGGATGTCGTCGACGACGACAACGGTTTCGCCTTCCTCAAAATCCCCTTCGATCAAACGGCGGGCCCCATGGGCCTTCACCTCCTTGCGCGGGTAGATCAGCGGTACGTGCAGCTGTAGCGACAGCCCCGTGGCGGTGGGGAGGGATCCATAGGGAATACCGGCGATTCGATCGAACTGCAGATGGGCCAGCGGTTCGGCGTAGGCGTGCAGCACCCGGTGGAACAGGTTCGGATCAGAGATGATCCGGCGCAGGTCGATGTAGTAATTGAAAACGGCTCCGGAGGCCTGCACGTATTCCCCGAAGAGCAGGCAGCCGATATCGAACAGATCCACCAGCAGCTCATCCAGCCGCTGGTCCTCCAGACGTTGATCCTCCAGGCGCCCCTGCTCAAGGCTCTTGGCGTCGACCAGAACATCTGACGCCGAAGAGGCTGCCGGCGCCGCTGATCCAACGCGGGGAGCCGGTAGCCAGAGCTCACAGCGGTCGATCGTGCCGCCATCCCAGTTCGCCCTCATCGTCTCGATCTGCTGGCGCAGGGCCCGGGTGCCCGCCGCCATGCCCTCCTCCACCAGCAGGTGCTGGGGCAGGGGCAACAGCAGTCCGTCAGCTGACGCGTTGAGACCCGCCTGAAGCAAGGCCTCCAGCCTCTCCTCCTCACCCCAGAGGCTGCGCAGGATCAGGAAACGCTCCGGAGCTTCCCGCCGCACCCTCGCCAGCACGGCCGGATCGCTGGTTCCCACCTCCAGCAGCAGGTGCTCCGGGGTGCCCCAGAGCTGGGTCTCCCGCACGATCGTGATGTAAAGCGGGTCATCCTCATCGGGATGGTGCTGCACCACCCGGGCGCCGGGATTGGAGCTGTGGCAGGTGAGCACCACCGCCCGGTCGGGATAAAGCAGAAATGGGGCGGCGATGTCCTGGCCCGCCAGGGGGGAGAGGGTGACCGCATCCACGCCGAGGTCGCGGAAGAGGTAATGAGCCAGGGCTGAGGAGCTGTTCAGATCACCGTGCTTGGCATCGAGGATGAGTGGCAGCTCCAGCGGCACCAGCTCGCGGACTTCCCGCAGCAACTCGAGGCCGATCGGCCCCAGGGCCTGGTAGAACCCCAGGCTCGGCTTGTAGGCGCAGACGCTGTCGGAGGTGGCCTCGATCACCGCCTTGATCCAGCGGCGGGCCTGGGCCAGGAAGGAACCACTGCCGGCGTTGTGGCGCGTCCAGGTCTGCAGCATCTCCGGGTTGGGATCCAAGCCGGTGATCAACAGCGACTGGCGGCTGGCCATCGCTTCGGTGAGTTTGACGAAAAAGCTCATGGCGCCTGCCCCTGGGCCAGCATGGCAGTGCAGGCCACCCCCCGGCCGTTCAACCGCTGGCCTGGCGGTTCATGCGGCTGATCAGGCTTGAGGGAATCTCCTTCGGGCAGACCGCCGAGCACTCCAGCTGGTTGCCGCAGACTCCGAAACCCTGCGCATCCATTTGCTCGCGCATTCGTCTGGAGCGCTGGGAGGCCTCCGGCTGGCCCTGGGGCAGGAGCTCGAGGTGGGTGAGCTTGGCCGCCACGAACAGGCTGGCGGAAGCATTCGGGCAGGCCGCCACGCAGGCGCCGCAGCCGATGCAGCTGGCGGCCTCAAAGGCCTGGGCAGCCAGTTCCCGGCCCACCGGCAGGACATTGGCCTCCGGGGCGCTGCCGATGTTCACCGACACATATCCTCCGGCCATCAGCAGCTGATCGAGGGCGGAACGATCCACTGCCAGATCCTGGATCAGGGGGAAGGCGCGGGCCCGCCAGGGCTCGAGGGTGAGAACCTGGCCATCGCTGAACTCCCGCAGGTAGAGCTGGCAGACGGTGGTGCCGCTACGGGGCCCATGGGCCTGGCCGTTGATCAGGAAGCCGCAGGACCCGCAGATCCCCTCGCGACAGTCGTGATCGAAGTACACCGGCCGCTCGCCCTCCAGCAGCAGCTCCTGGTTCAGCCGATCGAGGGCCTCCAGCAGGGAAAGATCCGGGCTCAGTCCAGACAGGCGGTAATTGAGGAAGCCGCCTCTGGGCTCAGCCTGGCGCTGACGCCAGATCCGCAGGGTGAGGCTGAGGCTTGAAGGGCCGCTCATCGATAACTCCGGGCGGTGGGGCTGATCGCGCGGAAGTGCAGCGGTTCCTGGTGGCGCATGGGTGCTCCATCAGCCCGCCACTCCCAGGCGGCAATGTGGCTGAACTCGGCGTCACGGCGCAGGGCTTCGCCGCTCTCGCTCTGGTGCTCCTCGCGGAAATGGGCCCCGCACGACTCCTCCCTGGCCAGGGCATCGCGCAGCATCAGGTCGGCCAGCTCGAGATAATCCTCCAGCTGCAGGGCCTTCTCCAGCTCGGGATCCAGCGGGGTGCCGGGGTCGGGCAGCAGCAGCTCCTGATCGAAGCTGGCGCGCAGAGCCGCCACCCCCTCCAGGCCCGAGCGCAGACCTGCTGCCGAGCGGCTGATGCCGCAGCGCTCGATCAGAAGGGCCCCCAGCTGCCGCCGCAGGTCTTCTGCCGTCTGGCGGCCAGCGATGGCACGCAGGCGAGCGATGCGTTGGCGCACCCCCTCCACGGCCTCGCGGCAGGCGGGGTGTTGGTGGTCCAGCTCGGGGTGTGGATGCTCAGCCAGCCAGGCCGGCACGGTGGCCGGGGCGATGAACAGCCCATCGGCCAGGCCCTGCATCAGGGCGCTGGCGCCGAGCCGGTTGGCGCCGTGCTCGGAGAAATTCGCCTCCCCAAGCACGAACAGCCCCGGGATCGTGCTCATCAGGTGGTAGTCCACCCACAGCCCACCCATCGTGTAATGGGGGGCGGGGTAGATGCGCATCGGTTCCCTGTAGGGGTCGGCTCCGGTGATGCGCTCGTACATGGAGAAGAGGTTGCCGTAGCGGGCTTCGATCACCCCGCGGCCTTCGCGCTCGATCGCCTCGTCGAAATCCAGATAGATCGAGCGGCCGGCGGGCCCCACCCCATGACCGGCCACACAGAGCTCGCGGGCGCGCCTGGAGGCCACGTCGCGGGGAACCATGTTCCCGTAGCTGGGATAGAGCCGCTCGAGGAAGTAATCACGCTCTGCCTCCGGCACCTGATCGGGGGGGCGGTGGTCCCCAGGCCGCCGCGGCAGCCAGACCCGCCCGTCGTTGCGCAGGCTCTCGCTCATCAAGGTGAGCTTGCTCTGGTCGGGATCACCGCTGGGAATGCAGGTGGGGTGGATCTGGGTGAAGCAGGGGTTCGCCATCAGGGCGCCGCGACGGTGGGCGCGCCAGAGGGCGCTGGCGTTGGAGCGCACCGCGTTGGTTGAGCGGTGGAACACGTTGCTGTAACCACCACTGGCCAGCAGCACGGCATGGGCCGTGTGGGTCTCGAGGGCACCGCTGAGCCGGTGGCGGCAGATGGCGCCACGGGCCACACCATCAAGGGTGATCAGATCAAGCAGGTCCCGCTGGGGACAGAGCTCCACCCGTCCGGCCTCCACCTGCCGCAACAGCGCCTGGACCACGCCGTAGAGGAGCTGCTGGCCCGTCTGGCCGCGGGCGTAGAAGGTGCGGCTCACCTGGGAGCCACCGAAGCTGCGGTTGGAGAGGGTGCCGCCGTACTCCCGGGCGAAGGGCACCCCCAGGGCCACGCACTGGTCGATGATCGAACCGCTGATCTCCGCCAGCCGGTGACAGCCTGCCTCACGGGCACGGAAATCACCGCCGCGCACGGTGTCGCGGAACAACCGCTCAACGCTGTCTCCGTCGTTCTGATAGTTGCGGGCGGCGTTGATGCCCCCCTGGGCCGCGACGGAATGGGCCCGTCTGGGGCTGTCGTGGTAAGTCAGCAACCTCACTCGATAGCCCTGCTCGGCCAGGCTGGCAGCGGCGGATGCGCCCGCCAGGCCACTGCCCACCACCAGCACCCGGTACTGGCGCCGGTTGGCGGGCGCAATCAGTGGCAACTCCTGACGGCGCCGGCTCCAGGCGACAGCCACCGGGCCCGTCGGCAGCTGGGAATCGAGCCGCATCAGAGCCCAGCCCCCGCCAGGGCGCCTGTGGCCCGCAGCGCCAGTGGCAGCAAGGCAAAGCCGCCGCCGATGAGGGCCGCCAAGGCACGACTGGCCAGGCGCAGCCCCGTGGCGTTGGTCTCATCCAGCCAGCCCAGGCTGCGGGTCAGGCTCTCAGCGCCATGAAGCAGATGCAGGCCCAGGGCCACTCCCCCCAGGACGTAGAGCACAAGGATCCAGGGAGAAGTGAGCGCCAGCAAAAGAGTCTGCCGCTCAAGACCATCCCCTGGCCTGGGCCAGCGCAGCTGCCCCAGGTGGACAGCCAGGAACAGCAGCAGCACTGCGCCACTGGCGGGAGCCAGGCGACCAGCCAGGGCTGCCAGGGGCTGGAGACGCCGGCTGCGCCATTGGCCGTAGGGAACCACACCCCGGGCCCGGCGGTTGGCGACCACCCGCTGGAGCGTGAGTGCCAGGTGGGTGAGTGCGGCCAGCGCCAGGGTGAGCTCCAGGGGCGGCAACCAGGGAGCGTGATGCAAGGCTGTGGCGTAGTTCTCAAAGGCCGCCGGATCGAGCAAAGCCAGAGCAGCCCCCAGCCCATGGGCCAGGACGAACAGGATCAGAATCGTTGCCGTGATAGGAATCGCCTGGGTCATGCCCGTGCCTGAGCTCCAACCCACGCAATACCCACGACTGATCATAACGAAGCAGGCCGGAGGTTCCGCAAGGTCCCATCTGCTCCTGGGCAAGGCCTGAGGCCAAGACCACGGAGCCCGAGCTGAGCAGCCGCACGCTGCTGGTGCGCGGCCTTGAGCCCCGTTGGGGCCTGTCCTGGCTGCCGGATGAAACCTTGCTGATTTCGTTGGGGGAGCGGGTGCGGGATGTGTGCGACGGTCCCGGAACAACCCGGCGTATCGGCTCTGCCTACATTGCAATGAGGGTTGTGGGCAGATGCAGACGACATGAACGAGACCTCAGGCGATCGAACGGCCCGCTCCTACCCGGTTCCCGCCGATGAAGCCCTGCGCCTGCGGGAACTGCAGCGCCATCAACTGCTTGATCACGCCGGCGATCACCATTTCGATCGGATCGCCAAGTTGGCGAGCGCCATTTTCGACATGCCCATCGCCCTGATCTCCCTGGTGGATCACGACCGTCAGTGGTTCCTCTCACGGGAGGGGCTGGAGGTGAGCGAGACCCCGCGGGAGGTGGCCTTCTGCGCACACACCATCGCCACTGACGAGGTGATGGTGGTGCCCGATGCCCTTCAGGACGAACGCTTCAGCAGCAACCCTCTCGTGCTCTCCCCGCCTGGCATCCGCTTCTACGCCGGGGCTCCCCTGCGCACCAAAGATGGCCACAACCTGGGCACGCTTTGCGTGATCGATCAGAAACCCAGGGAGTTCAGCCCGGAGCAGAAGCAGCAGTTGCGAATGCTTGCCGACCTGGTGATGCGCGAAATCGAATGGCGCCATGATTCCAGCCTCTGCCCCGTGACGGGGCTCTCCAACCGCGGCGCGCTCTTCAGCGTGGGGCAACGGGAGATGGAGCAGGCCCGCGGCGCCGCTGAACCCATGGCCCTGATCTGCCTCGACATCGACAACTTTCGTCAGATCAACAACCGCTGGGGACATCCCGCCGGCGACCAGGTCTTGCTTGATTTCAGTCGCCTCTGCAAGGGTTTTCTACGCGAGCAGGATTTCATCGCCCGCCTCGGTGATGAGGAGTTCGTGATCCTGCTGATCGGCCGGGGGGGCGAGGCGGCCCTGCAGCTGGCTGAGCAGATCCGCGACGCCACCAGCCGGATGAGTGGCGTGTTCTCCCACTCCGGCTACCAACTGAGCATCAGCGGTGGAGTGTCAGCACTCGCCCACGACGACACCAGCTTCGGCGACCTGGTGCAGCGGGCCGAGAGGGCTCTGGAACTGGCCAAGACCAACGGCCGCAACCAGATCGCCTCCTTGCTCAGGTCATGACGGCATGCAACCGGGTCAGCGGTTGTCTGCCGCACGGAGTTACAGTTCCCAGGTCAGGCTGAAGCCGGCGAGCCGCGCAGCTCGCACAGTGCCTGATCCAGCACCGCGCCAGCTCCTTCGCTTCCTGGGGCGGCCATCAGGTTCCCAACGCCATCCGCACCGACGGTCCATTCAGGATCTGCGTATGGCGCCCGGTGCAGAAACCATATCCAGATCACACCTGTTTCCCCATGACCATCACCATTTCCCCAGCGGGCATTTCTTCTGCTGACCGCTCCTTCAGGCGTGCCGCCAGCAAGCGCAGCGGCCTCAAGGCCCCAGGGTCCAAGCACCAGGCCCCCCCGAGCTGGGAGGACCTGCTCGGCCGCCGCTGATCCAAACAGCAGAATCCGGCCTCGGGCTGGCAACATCCACAACGGCGCGGATTTCCTCAGCCCGCGCAATCACCGGCATGCTGTTCGAGATCCACCATTCCATCCGGTTCCGCTATGAGCGGCCGGTCTTCCTTGAGCCGATGACCGTACGGCTCAGTCCACGCCAGGACGTGACCCAGCGGTTGATCTCCCATGAACTGACCGTGACGGAGGCTCCGGCTGGTCACAGCCTGATCATCGAGCCCGATGGCACCGACGCCAGGGTGCTCTGGTTCAGCGATAAACGTGAGCACCTGCACCTGCAGGTGAGCTCGGTGGTGAAAACCCTGCGCTGCAATCCTTTCGACTGGATCCTCACCCACCCGCCAGCCCAGCGGCTGCCGGCGGCCTACCCCGCCGCTGAAGCGGTCTCCCTGGCGCCCAGCCGCTCCACCTCAGGGTCCTGCGATCCCGGCTTCAGCCCTGTGGGCATCTGGGCGGCGGGGATTGCCGCCCAGGTGGAGCACTCCACCCCTGATTTCCTGATGCGTCTGGCCGACGACATTCACCACGGCTTTCACCACATCGGCCGCCTCGACGGTGAACCGCTCAGCCCGGAGGACACCCTTTCCAGCCGCTGCGGAGCCTGCCGTGACACGGCGATGCTCTACGTGACGGCCTGCCGCAGCCAGGGTCTGGCGGCACGATTTGTGAGCGGCTATTCCATGCATCACCCACCGGAGGTGAGCGAGCACGAACTCCACGCCTGGGCCGAGGTGTACCTGCCGGGAGGTGGCTGGCGCGGCTACGACCCCAGCCTGGGACTGGCAGTGGCCGATGGCCATGTCGCCCTGGCGGCATCGCCCGACCACCTGATGGCTGCTCCCACCACCGGTACCTACCGGGGCACCGACGTGAGCTCCCAGCTGAGCTACACCATCGAACTCAAGGCCTCCGACTCGGAGCCAGAACCCGGCGAAGCAGCGGCATAGTCCCCGTTGGAGGTGGCCGGCGTTGCACCGATGGCATCGAGCTTGGCAGCCAGAACCGCATCCGCCCGGGTGAGTCCATCCACTTTGTGGGTGTAGATCACGGCCTCAGCGCGGCCCCATCCCAGGGAGAAATCGGCATGGTGACCTGCCTCCTCACAGACCGCTCCTGCACGGTTGATCCAGTCGAGTGCCGATTGAAAATCGGGAAACGACCAGAGCTTGTGGAAATGGTGGTGGTCCACCACCTGCCAGCCGTCCAGGTTGGGCAGCAGTGTCTCCAGATCCTCGCTTGTGAGGGTGGGGGCGCCATCGCGGCAGGGCACGCAGCGCTCGTCGCTCAGTTCCATGGCTGTGCTGATTAGGGCCCCAATTCTGGCAAAGAAGGCCGAAACGCGCCTATCTAGGTATTTCCCCTTAGGAATGGAGAGGATTTCGGCTAACTCCGGTGACGATATCTTTCAAACATTGGCTGCTTGCTCATCCACCCCTTTGACGCAGGCTCGCCAGTGGAGGTTCCGCCTTGACCCTGACGGGTACTGGGCCGAGGCCAGCGAGCACACAGCCCCACTGGAGGTTTAGGGTGGTTCGTATCCGTGAGCCGTTGAATGCCGAATCGATTTTGGCCCACGGAAGCTCTGATCGACCCCGTGTCTAGACCAGGATCCAAACGATCCAATCCCCCTGAAACAACCGGTTCCGAATGGCCATGACTGAAGCAGCCTCCCTGACGGTCGGCGAGCTTGAGGCGAACTACCACCTCTATTGCAAAGCCATGAAAATGTTGATCATGGAGGAGAGAACCTCCCAGGAAATTCAACGGACCGTGTGCTGGAGTCGCCTGGAGACTCTGCACAATTGCCTGCCGAGCATGTACAAGGCGCCCGATTATCTCTTCACCCTGTTGCGGCGTGAGCATCTGCAGAAGAAGGAGTCAAAATAGTTTGCCCTCAACATCCGGCTTGTCAGCCCGCCCATGCTGTTACAGGCTGATGGTCGTGACCTCAGCCCTGAACGGATGAAACTCGGAGCGCCCAGCTGGATCAGCGCCCTACTCCTGGCCGTGCTGGCTTTCCCAGGCCTGGGGAATAGCCGTGCCCTGGCCCAGGACGGGGCGCCGCAAAAGGAAGAAGCAGCGGATATCCCAGTTCCGGCCACGCCGGCCAAAGCCCCCGCTGCCGAGGCTGCTGATGCTCCGACCGCTAAGGAGAAGGAGCTGCTCGAGCAGATCCGCAAGCTGAAGGCCCCCCGCTGGCGCAGCTTCGGGGCCTGCCAGTACGACTGGACTGCCTGGCGCTTGAGCGCAAAAGGTGTTCGCACCACCAGCTACCGCTGCGGTGATCCACCGATCACCGGCAATGTGGCGGTCTTCTGCCCCAGCCTGCGCATCAGCCGCCAGGTCGCCGATGCCCAGTGGGAGTCGTGGCGGCTGCCGCTGAGCCTGGGCGAATCGGCAGCCACGGGCGGCGAAGACCAGATGGTGGCCAATCTCTGCGCCAACGCCCGGCCAGTGCCCAACGCCGCCACAGATGCACCGGCCCAGCCCGGCGCTGTCGCCAAGCCAAAAGCCAGCCCCGCCTCCACCAAGCCGGCCACCAAGCCGGCTACTAAGCCAGACACCAAGCCAGCACCCTGAACTCTTAACCCAAGAGCTCAGAGCACCCCCTCATAGCCACTGGGTAGCAGATTCCAATCCGCCCCGAATACATGCATGCGCTGGCTGGGGCGCCCAGCTGAGCTGAAGGGACGACCGGCATGGGCCCAGGCCAGGGCGCTTCCGGCCAGATTCCGCACCCGATACCCCTGAGCCTGCAGCTCACGGGCATAGAGGCCACTGCGCAGCCCGATGGTGCAATAGGGCACCACGAGCACTCCCCGGTAGCGATCCCCGCTGAGCTCAAACTGCTGCTGGGTGATGGCACCCGGCAGCATCGACACCCGCTGCTCCTCGGGCTCGCGCACGTCGACCAGCACGGCGCTCTGGCCCCTGGGGCGGCTCAACCACTCGGCCACGCTGATCTCCGGCACGCCGGAGAGGTGGCGCTGCTTCAGGAACTCGTAGCGGCGGGACAGTTCTGCAGCCAACCGCTGGTCAGAAGAGCTCGCCGCCCCGGGCGCCTGGCTGCCGGCTGGGCTGATCAGCACCACAGCAGCCAGCCCGGCGACCAGCACACCCAGAAGCCGCTGAGGCGATGGGGGCAGGGGGACTTGAACCCCCACAGCCTTGCGGCCTGCGGATTTTAAGTCCGCTGCGTCTACCAATTCCGCCATGCCCCCGACCCAGGGATCCTAGATTTGCGTCACCTTGCCTCCACGGTTGTGCCGCTCCCTGGGTTGCTCAGCTCCATAACGATGGATCTGGGGTCGATCTCCTCTGAAACTCTGCTGGTGCTGGGCGCTTATCTGGTGCTTGCTGGCGCCTACCTCGTGGTTGTGCCCCTGGCCCTCTATGCCTGGATGCACAAGCGCTGGACCGTGATGGGCAAGATCGAGCGCACGGCGGTCTACGGCCTGGTGTTTCTGTTCTTCCCCGGCCTGATCCTGTTCGCCCCCTTCCTGAATCTGCGCATGGCGGGTCAGGGGGAATGAACCGGGGCCAGGCACTGCTGATCGGGCTGGGGGTGTTCCTGGCCGGAGGCCTCGGCTATGCGGGCTTCAAGGCGGCGGGATTCGAGGGCTTTTCGGCCGGGATCGCCGCCGAAGCGCTGCTGATTCTCCTGGTGATGGGCTGGACGGGCTCCTACCTGCTGCGGGTGGTCACCGGAAAGATGAGTTTCATGGAGCAGCGCCGCCGCTACCGCGCCGCCTTCGATGCCCTCACCACCGAAGAGCTGCAAAAGGAATTCGATGCCCTCAGCCCTGCAGAGCAGGAGAAGTTGTTGCGGGAGATCGGCCAGTGGCAGGACGACGCCGCAGCCTGACCCCATAGGCTCGGAGCATGCCTGCCTTCGCCCAACGGCCCCGATGAGCGCCGCTCCCGCCACCCTCGCCAGCACCCCGATCCAGCGAAGCTTCGCTGGGCTCAAACAGCAGGGGCGCTGCGCCCTGATGCCGTTCCTGATGGCGGGCGATCCCGACCTCTCCACCACCCGCGCCACCCTGCTGGCCCTGGAGGCCGAGGGAAGCGATCTGATCGAGCTCGGTATCCCCTACAGCGATCCCCTGGCGGACGGGCCGGTGATTCAGGCCGCCGCCAGCCGGGCCCTCGCCGCCGGCACCACCCCCACTGCTGTGCTGGAGATGCTCGCCAGCCTGAAGGGTGAGCTGACGCTGCCCGTGGTGCTTTTCACGTACACCAACCCGCTGCTCAACCGCGGGCTCGAGACGTTCTGCCGCGAGGCCGCCGCCGCCGGTGCCGCAGGTCTGGTGGTACCCGACCTGCCCCTGGAGGAGGCAGAGCGTCTCTCGCCCATCGCCACCAGCCACGGCCTCGATCTGGTGCTGCTGGTGGCCCCCACCACTCCCGTCGAGCGGATGGCGAGGATTGCTGAGGCCAGCCGTGGATTCACCTACCTGGTGAGCGTCACGGGGGTCACCGGTGTACGCACGAACCTGGAGAGCCGGGTGGGCGATCTGGTGCAACAACTCAAGGGCCTGGGGCCCAGACCGGTGGCGGTGGGCTTCGGCATTTCGGGTCCCGAACAGGCCCGTCAGGTGCGCGACTGGGGTGCCGATGGAGCGATCGTGGGCAGCGCCCTGGTGAAGGTGATGGCGGCGGCCCATCAGCAGGGCTTGGATCCAGCCCCCGCCGCCGCCCGATTCATCGCCGACCTTCGCCGGGCCCTCGATGCCTGAGGACGGCCATGGCACCTGAGGATTCGAACGTTTCCCTGCCCCATTCGGAGGCCTGCGAACGCAACAAGGAAGCGATCCTCGAGGTCCTGCGCCAGTGGTTGGAGGAAGGCCACCGGGTGCTGGAAGTGGGCTCCGGCACAGGCCAGCACGCCGTTCATGTCTGCCGCCATTTGCCGGTGGTATGGCAGCCCAGCGACCGGGCCGTCAACCTGAGCGATCTGCACCGCCGCTGCCAGCTGGAGGGTCAGGCCAACGGCCAACTGGGCTGGCTGCTCGAACCCGTGGAACTCGACGTGCTCCAGCCGCACTGGCCCGCGGGCCCCTTTGAGGCGGTGTTCAGCGCCAACACGGTCCACATCATGCCCTGGAGCGCCGTGCCGAAGTTGCTCGAGGGCAGCGCCCAGGTGCTGCGGAGGTCAGGGCTGTTGCTGCTCTACGGCCCCTTCCACGATGGCGGCCGTCACACCAGCCCAAGCAACGCCGCCTTCGATCAGCACCTGCGCAGCCTCGATCCCGCCATGGGGGTGCGCGACGCCCAGGCGCTCACCGCCCTGGCCGCTGGCTGCGGATTGCGGGCCATCGACGATCTGCCGATGCCTGCCAATAACCGTCTGCTGGTGTTCCGCCGGATGGCGGCGGCGGGGTCTGAACCCCAGCCATGACCACGGCCTCAGCAGTGCAGGTCGCCCTGCTGGGGCTGCCCAACACCGGCAAGTCGACGCTGTACAACAAGCTCACCGGCGGCCACGCCCATGTGGCCAACTGGCCTGGGCTCACGGTGGAACTGCTGCGGGGTTCCCTGCCCGCCGATGCCGCCGGCCGCCCTTACGACCTGATCGATCTGCCCGGCATCCATGACCTGCGCGGCAGCAGTGAGGATGAAGCTGTCGTGCGCCGCTTCCTCAGCGCCACCCGCCCGGATCTGGCGGTGGTGGTGCTCAATGCCAGCCATGCCGACACCCAGCTGAGACTGGCCCTGGAGCTGCAGGCCACCGGCCTGCCCCTGATCCTGGCGCTGAACATGGGCGATGAAGCCCAGCGATACGGGGTGCGGATCGACCACCAGCGCCTGGCTGCCGATCTTGGGCTGCCGGTGCTGGTGATCAGTGCCCGCCGGGGCGAGGGACTCGACACGCTGCTGGAGCGCATCCACGGCTTTGAGCAGCTGCAGCCCGCGCTCACCCGGCTGGTGCCTGAAGCGGAGCTGGAGGCGCACCAGGCCCGGCTGGTGGCGAGCTGCATCGAGGGCCACGACCAACCCAATCCGGATCCCCAGCGCGACCACCTTGATCGGCTGCTGTTGCACCCACTGCTGGGGCTGCTCAGTTTCTTTGTGGTGATGCTGGCGGTGTTCCAGCTGATCTATGCCGTGGGCGGACCGATCCAGTCTTGGCTGGGAACCCTGTTCGACGCGGTGGAGGTCAAGCTTTTGCAACCGGCCCTGCAGAGCCTGGCCCTGCCGGATTTTTTCAGCCAGCTGCTCAGCGAAGGGCTGTGGATGGGGGCTACCACGGTGATCAGCTTCATGCCGATCATCTTTCTCTTTTACATCATGATCGCCCTGATCGAAGACTCGGGTTATCTGGCCCGATCGGCCTTTCTGATGGATGGGGTAATGCACTGGCTGGGCCTCGATGGCCGCAGCTTTGTGCTGCAGATCATGGGCTTCGGTTGCAACGTGCCAGCGATCATGGGTACCCGGGTGATCCGCGAGAGGCCCCAGCGCTGGCTGGCGATGCTGATGATCCCATTCTCGCTCTGCCAGGCCAGGCTCACGGTGTTTGTCTTCATGGCCGGCGCCTTCTTTCCCAGGCCCTGGTGGGCAGCTGGGGCGGTGATCTTCGGCTTCTATGTGGTCAGTTTCGCGGCAGCGGTGCTCACCGCCCTGCTGTTCAAACGGGTGTTCCCCAGCCAGGGGGGGTTCGTACTGGAATTGCCCCCTTACCGAGCTCCCAGCCTGGGCACGGTGTTCAGCAGGGCCTGGCGCGAGATGGTGACGTTCTTCTTCACCACCCGCCGCTTCATCATCCTGGGGGTGATCGCCATCTGGCTGCTCAACAACCTCCCCCCGGGGGTGGATCACCTCTCCGGCCAGTCACTGGCGGGCCAGATCGGCCGGCTGGTGCAGCCGCTGCTGGGGCCGATCGGCATGAACCCGGAGCTGACCATCTCGCTGATCTTCGGCTTCATCGCCAAGGAAATCCTGCTGGGGGCCATGGCGGTGATCTATGCCACCCGCGAGAGTGCGCTGGCCAGCGCGGTGGTGGGTGCGATCCGGCCGCTGCAGGCCCTGAGTTTCATGATGTTCACCCTGCTGTACACACCCTGCCTCTCAACAGTGGCGGTGCAGCTGAGGGAAAGTCGCAGCGGACGCTTCGTGGCGCTGTCGCTGGTGTGGTCGTTCAGCCTGGCCTGGGTGATGGCTTTCCTCACGTATCAGGGAGGGCTTCGACTCGGTTTTGGCTGAGCGGCAGGGCCTCCATCTGGGCGGCGTCCGCTCGGCGCAGCATGAAATCCAGCAGGCCCATGCGCAGGTGCAGGATGCCTCCGGGGCGCCCCCGGCGCATCACCACCAGGTGGCAGCCCGGCTTCACCCCCATGGCGCGCAGGCGACTCTCGAGGCTGGGACGACTGGGGAGGCTGAGCAGCTCGAGCGGCTGATCGAGAGGCGCTTCGGCCAGGTTCATGTCCTGGTTCAGGGCTGCCTGCACTTAAGCAGCGCGGCAATCAGAGGGCGATGTGCACGAAAAGTTCGCCGAGGGTGGCCGTGAGCGCTCCCAGCAGGAGCAGGCGGGTGGTGCCGCCGAGGAGGCGGGAACAGATCAGATAACGGATGGGAATCACAACGGGGTCTCCTTGAATTGGAGGTCAGGCACGGGTGGATCGCTCAGGCGCTGGCCGTGTCGAGCTGCTGAAGCTGATCGAGTGCCAGCGCGAAGGCTGGTGAGCCATGGCGTGAGAGGGGCCAGCGGCGCACCCAGCAGGTGCTGGAATCGGCGTCGATGCTGAGCACCTGATAGGTGTGGTCAGGGCTGCTGGTGAGCCGGACCATCTGGCCTTGGTGGAGGGTCATGGGAAGCAGGAAGTTCTCTGGACTGTCTGGGCCACGGTGCCTCAAGGCCGCAGGCTGTTGAACCGAAGTGTGACGGCGGCCATGGGCGAACCCGGGACTTGAGGCAACGTAACGGAGTATTTCTGTAGCTTGACAAGCAGTTGCTATTCTGTAGTCACTGTTTGCGGATGAACACCTGGTCCAGGGTTGTTCGCCCCGGCCACTCGGTCAGTGGTCCGTGATGCATCAGGCTTGACTCACGATTGGTGACGGAGATGCCCCAGACCCTGCTCAAGCCTGTCTCGCCCCTGGCTCGCACGAGGCCAGCTGAGCGGGAGCCGAGCAAAGGGTTCGGGACCAACAAGGCCACACGAACCAGCAGCGACCGCGCCAAAACCCAGGCCAAGGGCGGCAGGAAACGCAACCCAGCCCTGAGCAAGGCCGACTGGGGGCCCCTCGGCAAGCACCCCGACCTCGACGCCATCGTGGCTCGCCAGCGGCTGCACCTTCCCCGCTGCGGCCGCATCACGGCCCCAGATGTGACCCGCGCCTGGAAGCTGGCTGCCGCCGAGCACCACCCCGACCGTGGCGGCCAACACGACACCATGCAACTGGTCAATGGCGCCCGTGACCTGCTCCTGGGCCGGGGCGTCAAGGGCTGAGCGCTCAGGAGAGCTGATCGTCGCTGCCAGGTGTGGGTCACGCCGGTCGGCAGATCAACCGTCCAGCACACCCTTAACCTTCCTCACCTGAAGCATTCCCACAGGGGCAACCGATGGCCAAATTCGTCCTCTGGGGCACCTACAGCCCCGACGTGCTCGAGCGGCGCGGGCCCTTCCGGGACGAGCATCTGGCCGGGTTGCGGCGGCAAAAGGAGGAGGGAGTACTGCTCACCCTCGGGCCCACCGCCTGCACCACCAGGGTGTTCGGTCTCTATGAAGCCGAGAGCCAGGAGCAGGTGGAGGCCCTGGTCAAAGGGGATGTCTACTGGCGGCAGGGGATCTGGACCAGTGTGGAGGTCTACCCCTGGATTCAGGCCTTCTGAAGCCCTGCGGGGAACTCAGATGTGGGGCGATCAGGGATGGCGATGAAGGCACATCCACAGGAGGCCAGGCGGTCAACGAGCCCATGGGCCTGGTCACGGCCATTCCATTCACCCAGCGCGAGATCTGGCGGGCGGCGGAGGTGAACGGACAGGTGGCGCTCACGCAGTCCACCCCTCCATCACACGGGTTTCGCCTCTGCAGACCAGTTCCCCAGCGCCTGCTGCCACACCCAGCCGGCCACCGCCTCTGGCCCCCCTGGCCCCAGCACCTCCCCATACCCCGACATCTGACCCAGGCCGGCTGAGGCAATGGCTGCGATGGCGCCTGGGCCTGTGATGCCATTGCGCTCCAAGGCCTTGAGCTTGAGGGTCTTGCCGCGGCGCAGGATGTTTCCGCCGTTGATGTGGCAACCGGCACAGTGGTTCGCGAACAGGCTTTCTCCGGAAGCCGCTGGAGATTCACCCCACACCGGCCGGGGCCACCAGATCAGCAGCAGCAGGCCCAGCAACGCCAGAAATCCCAGCCACCGGCGCCAGGCCTGGGGGCCGGGGGATGAGGCTTGCATCGAGGACATCCGGGCTCCCTTAACGCCAGGAGCATCAGTCTGACGGTTTCTCAGCCGCAAGGGCCCGCAGGTAGCGGCGGTACAGATCCTCAGGTGAGCGGTAACGCTGGGGCAGCGAGCTGTGCAAGGCACTGAGGTTGTGCCAGCAGAGGGTGCGCTCGATGCGCTCGAGGCTGCGTCCGTCGGCCACAAGCCGGCGCAGGGCCTGGCAATAGGCCGAAAAGCCCGCTTCCAGTTCACCGATGCTGAGCGCTCGTGAGTCGGCCATGGCGATCCCTGACGTTCGCCGTGTGGACACGGCCAAACGCTGAACCTGCGTCCACGCTATGCAGCAGGCCTCGCGGCACTCGGCCATTCCCAACGGCCACAGCAAAGTTGTCTTAAATCGTTGAGCCGCCCCGATACCCTCCCAGCAGCCAGCCAGGGGCGATCCATGCACAGCCTGCGACCCCTCACCCCCCAGGATCTCGAAGAGGTGCGCGAGGTATACCGCGACGCTGTGCTCAGCCAGGCCCCAGTGCTCTACACACCAGAGCAAGTGAAGGCCTGGGCGGATGTGGTGCTCGAGAGCTCCCCCCTCGAGACGATCCTCGAGCAGGGAGTGGGTCTGGCCAGCTGCTCCGACGCTGGCGCGGTGATCGAGGCCTTCGCGGTGCTGGAGCCAGCCGATCGCATCTCTCTGCTCTACTGCCGCGGACGGGCCAGCCGCCAGGGCCGGGGCACAGCCCTGCTGCAGGCTCTCGAATCACTCGCTCGGGGCTACGGCAGCCGGCGGCTTTGCACCGAAGCCAGCTTCCTTTCGCGCCCCTTGTTCGAGCGGGAGGGCTGGTGCGTCGACTGGATCGAGGAGCTCACGATCGCCTCGGTGCCCTTTCGCCGCTTCCGTATGGTCAAGAATCTGACGCTCGACTGAGCGACCTGCCATGGCCGAGGAGCAGCTGCAGGCTTTTCTCGAGAAGGTGCGCCAGCTCAACGCCTTCGTGGCCCAGAGCGAAACGCGTCCCGAGCTGCGGGAGGCCCTCGCGGCCTGCTCCAGCCACCACGAGGTGGTATCCCTGGCCAGGGCACAGGGCTATGAGATCGGCAGGCGCTGGGGAGAACCAGTCCCTGGAGCAAGGAGGAGTGCTGGACCGGGCAACCTGCTGGACAGCCCCTGTCCTGCGGCAGGGGAGGAAAGGCTGGATGTGCTGCTGGAGAGCCCTGTCCTGCGCCTGGAGCGGATTCACTCCTGTGCCCACAGCACCGCCATGGGCCGGTGGTACGACCAACCGGAGACCGAATGGGTGCTGGTGCTTCGCGGAAGCGCCAGGTTGCGCTTCGAGGATGAAGCGGAAGCGCGGGACATGGCCGCAGGCGACAGCCTGCTGATCGCGCCCCGTCGACGTCACCGGGTGGTGGCTACTGATCCGGCTCCCGGAACACTTTGGCTCGCCCTCTTCTGGACGCCTTCTCCATCAGGGTGGAGGAGCGCACCAGCCAGTAGCCCGCCGACAAGCTCACCACCGTGATTCCCAGTCCAACCAGCAGCAGAGGTTTGTCCTCCGCACCGGGCTGAAGCACGATCACCTTCCGGGCCACGGCGGTGAGGGCGGTGAGCAGCACCAGCTCAATCTGAACCACATGGTGGCGCAGGTAGGCGGTGACGTTCTGCAGCACCTCCAAGGCGATCAGAACGGTGAGGACATCACCGAGGATTTTGATCAGATCGTTACCCAGCCAGCCGGTGTTGGGGTTGAAGAACTCCTGCCACACCCGAAAAATCAGCTGTGAGGTGGCGGCGACCAGCACCACGCAGAGGAGGATCGAGAGCGCCTTGGCCAGTTGACGCTCGAAACGGTCGACAAGCGCCAGGAACGCCTCGTCGTCGAACAGGCCGGAGAATCTGGCCATCAATTATTGAAGGGCTCGAATTTGGGTCGAGCTGGGGTGTCACCAGGCGGGTTCCTGAGCTTGGTGTTGCACGTGACGGACCCATCCTTGGGGTCGGTGACGCAATCGGTCGGCTCCACCTGAGTGGGTACGCCCACGTTGCTGCCAGGGCCGAGGTTGTAGCGCAGGCTCTGGGCCCGCAGGACTGAGGGGGCCAGAGCGAGCAGAGCAAGGACCGCCATCAACAGTGGCGCGGCAGACGGTGGAATCTGCCCTGGGCTCGTCAGGGTCTTGGGGGAAATGGGTGCCATGGAGAGCGTCGTGGCTGCTGCCACTCTGCCTTCCTGAGGCTAAATCCGTTGGTCCTGTCGGATCTCCTCAAGCAGGAGATCCAACTGACTCTGGGAAATCTCTCCCGCCTCATTCGGATGGCCTGGTTCCCCCTCGTCCCGCTGCCAGAGCTCCTCGATGCCACAGAGCCGGGCCGCCAGGGCGCTCAGCCCCCCCTGCGCATGGAGTTGCTGGAGGGTATCGAGCAAAACCGGCATCCGGATCGATTCAGCACGCAGGGCCCGTCGCAGGTCGGCCTGCGTGCGTCCCTGGTGGCGCAGCCAGTCTTTGAGGAAGGTCTGGAGATCTTCCAGCTGTTCGCCGCTCAGGAATGCATGACCGGCAGGTGCCGTTCTGGCTGGAGGGCTGCTGTGGTCTGGCATCAACGGCCGGGGGGGAACCAGCGATCCAGCTTGCGCCGGGCCCTGGAGCGGATGTCTGGGGTCAGGTGGCGCCCCGTTAGGCCTAGCAATGCCGTGAGCGCCACCAGATCATCGCTGAAGCCGGCAGCTGGAATGAAATCAGGGATGAGATCGAATGGCAGCAGCAGGTAGGTGAGTGCCGCAAGCATCGTCAACCGCACCTGGCTCGGGGTACTGCCATCCAGCAGCAGTTCCAGGCATTCCAGAGCCGGCAGGGCAATGGCACGGCCTGCCCTGCGCAACAGCCGCTGCAGAATCCCCTCATCGACCACCGTGCTCTCCAGCACTTCCGCTTCAACGGTGGTCTGATCCCCTACATCTGAGTCTCCTCTGGAGGAGGACCCATCGGAGAAATCGGAAAAGCCGGCATCGATTGGAGCCATAGCTCGCTCTGGGAGCAACGGACAACGACATCATCGTCAGCTGAGCCTGAGCAGACAAGGACGGTTTCAGTCCGATTTCGGACGGTGATCCGGCCCTAGCCCGCTTCCACGAGGCCGCTCTGGACGCCGGCCTTGCGTAGTTTGCGCAAGGCCCGCTGCACCACCTGACGGCAATACTCGCGGCTGCAGCCCAGCTGTCGAGCCACCTCGGCGAGGGTGCGCCATTCATGGCCGCCATCGAGACCGAAGCGCAGCATCACCACCGTGCGCTCACGGGGGGTGAGATTCGAGACGTCCAGCAATCTCCACACCGACGCGCTGCGCTCAGACAGCTCAGCCCGCTCCATGGGGGGCATTTCATCGCTGGCCAGCACATCCACCAGCTCGGTGGGATCCGACTTGGATTTGACCACCCCCTGCAGGCTGACCGTGATACTGCGCAGTTCACAGGACAGCAGGTCTTCCACCTCCGCGAGTGGAAGGTGCATGGTGGCGGCGAGCTCCTGCGGCGAGGCCGTGAGGCCATTGGCCTGCAGCAGCCTTGCTTTGGCGGCGCGCAATTTGGTGAGCTTTTCGTTCACATTCACCGGGATGCGGATCGTGCGGCTCTGGGTGGAGAGGGCACGGTTCAGCCCCTGGCGGATCCACCAGTAGGCATAAGTGCTGAAACGGTGGCCGCGGGTGGGGTCATACTTCTCGACAGCCCGCACCAGGCCAAGGGTTCCTTCCTGGATCAGGTCGAGCAGATCCAGACCCTTTCCCTGATAGCGCTTGGCCAGGTTCACCACCAGGCGCAGATTCGCCGTGATCATCTGATCCTTGGCCCGCTCACCCGTGCGGATGGTGCGACGCTCCACATCGTTGTAGTCGCAGGCTTCTCCGTTGCCACCGGCCAGGGCACAACGCTCATTGAGCGCGACCATCGCCTGCACCTTTCGCCCGAGGGTGAGCTCCTGGGTCGGGGTGAGCAGTTGATGACGTCCAATCTCTCCGAGAAAGGCACTCAACGAGCTGGCCATGTATTACCTCGAAGCTTCGTTGAATCTAGAGCAGAAATTCATTTCTCTCAAAACCACCAGAAAGGCTTCCAACTTCCAACTTGCTTCGGTATTCGGAATTAATTTCGAATGTGGTTCCAGGACATGCCTGCGACATGATCAGCTCGGCTGGCGGCTCGGCGCTGCCTCTGGCTCGCTACCGTCATGGCCCGACCGAGCAAGTCCCTGGCCATGACAGCCCTGGTTCATCTGCCCGCTGCCCTGGTGCTGCCCACCGGCGTTCTGCCCAGTGCAGCCGTGGCCTATGTCCATTACCTCAGCTTCATGGTCTGCTTCGGGGCCCTGGTGCTGGAGCGCCGCCTGATCCGGCCTGATCCCGATCGCTCGGTGGCCATCACGATGGTCATCACCGACATCGTCTACGGGATCGCCGCTTTGCTGGTGCTGCTCAGCGGCATCCTGCGGGTGCTGCACTACGGCCAGGGCAGCAGCTTCTACACCGAGAATCCTCTGTTCTGGTGGAAGGTGGGGGTGTATCTCAGCGTGGGAGCCCTCTCGCTCTACCCCACGGTCACCTACATCCTCTGGGCCCTGCCATTGCGGAAGGGGGAGTTGCCCAAGGTGAGCCAGGGCCTGGCCAACCGTTTGGGCTGGATTCTCAACATCGAGCTGGTGGGCTTCGCCACCATCCCCCTGCTGGCCACGCTGATGGCCCGTGGCGTGGGTCTGCCGGGCTGAGGGCGCTGAGTGCCAGGCTTCCTCCTTTCACGGCATCGTCCAGGTCTGCACGCCCTTGTGCTGATCGCGCTGATCTTGGTGGCTCCGGTTGCGGAAGCACCCCCAGCAGGGGCAGATTCTGAAGGCGAGCAGAGTTGTCCCGTTGCCAGCGCCAGCCGTGCCGCCAGACCCTCTCCCTCAGCAGTCGATGGCACGGCTACAGCTCAAAGGCCAACACCAGCCGGGCCAGGCGGCAGCCACGACTACCGACACGTCTTGGAGACCACACCCCTGGGCTGGCCCCGGCTCGATCGCTGGTGCGTCTGGGTGCAGCCCCTGGGGGAGACCGGACCCGGCTCTCGCTTCGATCAACGCTGGCAGCAGGCGGTCAACGGTGCCCTGACCAGCTGGGCCTCAGAACTCACCCTGGTGATGGTGAGTGATCCCGCCCGGGCCCAGATCCTGATCCAACGGCGCCGACCTCCGCTCCTGGATGCCAACGGGCGCCGCCGGGCCAGCCATGGCCGGGCCCTGCTTGAGCTGCTGGAGGTCCAGCGCCAGGGTGCCTGGCACCTGGAGCCCCGTGTGGAGGTGCTGCTGAGCCCCGATCAGCGCCTGGAGGCCCTTCAGGCCACCGCGCTGCACGAGCTTGGCCACGCCATCGGGCTCTGGGGCCACAGCGATGAACCAGCGGATGCCATGGCAGCTGTGCCCGGCGCCCAGCCGGTGCTCAGCCTCAGTGCTCGCGATCGGGCCACCGTGCGCTGGCTGTATCAGCAGCCCAGTCGCTTCGGACTGCCGCCCTAGGGCATGTTCTGGTGGTGGTGCTGAGCAGGTGTCCTGGCCGGATCCACCGGCAAGGACACAGGCGGGGTCGCCGGTGGGTTCAGCCGCACCAGTCCATGGCCCTCGAGGCCGGCCCACCACACGCCCATCGTGGTGACCCCTGCGGTGAGCACCCCCATGTTCACCACCGCCGCCGACACCAGACCCATCGAGACGGCCCCGAGGCTGATCACCCCCATCGGCACCACGCCAATGGCCACCACACCCATGGGAACGATCCCGATCGAGATGATCCCCAGGGGGGCGACGCCGGTGGCCACAAGCGGCGGGCGGCCTCCACAGTTGGCGGAGCTGTCCTGGGGCGAAGGAGACAAGGGGCCTGACTCAAGTTCTCCGACCCTATTCGCGGCCTCAACTCCGGCGCGGAGCGCCTCGGCGAGCGGCAAGCACCTCCAGCACCCGGCGCCACTCGACCCCGTGCTGGGCCAGGGCCACCTGGAGGTGAAAGATCAGATCGGCCGCCTCCCCGGCGATGCCATCGGCCTCGTCGTCCTTGCAGGCCATCACGAACTCGGCACTCTCCTCACCGATCTTTTTGAGGATGCGGTTGTCACCTCCCTCCAGAAGACGGTTGGTGTAGCTCCCCTCCACGGGGTGATCCCGTCGATCCTTGATCTGCCTGGCCAGCTCAGTGCAGGCATCGGTCGGAGGGTCAGGCAGCTCTGGAGTGCCGCTTGCCTGGGGCGGAGCAGCCGTGAAGAAGCAGCTGCGCCTACCCGTGTGGCAGGCCACATCCCCCACCTGCTCCACGGTCAGCAGAAGCACGTCGCTGTCGCAGTCGTAGCGGAGGCCCTTCAGCCGCTGCAGATGGCCACTGGTGGCGCCCTTGTGCCACAGCTCGGCCCTGGAGCGGCTCCAGTAGTGCACTTCACCCGTGGCCAGGGTCCGTTTGATCGACTCCTGGTTCATCCAGGCCAGCATCAGCACCGCCCCATCGAGCCAGTCCTGGGCGATGGCGGGAATCAGGCCGGCCCCATCGAAGCGCAGCTGATCCAACCAGGGGGCGGGGTCGGCCCCGGTCGGGCTGGGGGGCTGAAATGATGCCTCCAAGGAGGGGAGTCCGGCTGCTGCGATCCTCTCCCATCCCGGAGATGGCCCTGTTCACCTGCTCGAAACAGTTCAGCGGTTACCCCTGCTGCCACCGCCAATGGAGGCACCGGGGCCACTGCCGCTTCGTGCACGGCTACAGCCGCAGCTTCACCTGCTGGTTTCGGGCCAGAGAGCTCGATGTCAACGGCTTCGTGGTGGATTTCTCGGGCCTCAAAGAGCTGGAGGCCCGACTGGCCGGGCAATTTGATCACACCTTCCTGGTGAATGCCGATGACCCGCTGCTGGAGCAGTGGCGCTCATTGCACGATCAGGGAGCCCTCGACCTGCGCGTGATGGCCAACGTGGGGATGGAGAGCAGCGCTGAGCTGGTCTGGGGCTGGGCCAACGAGCTCCTGCGCGCTCGTGACAAGGGCCGCAGCAGCTGCTGGAAGGTGGAGGCGCGCGAGAACGAGCGCAACGCCGCCTGCTACGAGGCCACCCCCGAGTGGTTCGCCCAGGCCCGGCCGTGATGGGCGTGGAGCGGCTGGCCACCACCTGGGCCCTGTTCCAGGCGTTGCTGGTGGAGGCGATGCCCTTTCTGCTGATCGGGGTGGCCCTCTCCACCCTGGCTCGCTGGATCAGCCCCGGGGGGCAGTGGGTGCGGGCCCTGCCCGCCCACCCGCTGCTGGGCCCCCTGAGCGGTGCGGCCCTGGGCTTTGCTCTGCCCGCCTGCGAATGCGGCAACGTGCCCATGGCCCGGCACCTGCTGGTGAAGGGGGCACCGATCGCCACAGCCCTGGGGTTTCTCTTCGCGGCACCGGTGCTCAATCCGATCGTGCTGGCCAGTACCTGGGCCGCCTTCCCCGATCAGCCCTGGCTGCTGGCGGCACGGCCCCTGGGGGCTCTGTTGATCGCGGTCTGCCTGGCCACGCTGCTGCGGCTTCTGCCCGAGCGCGAACTGCTGCAGCCGGCCCTGCTGGAGGAGCGACGGCTGAGCCAGCCCCTGGGGGAGGTGACACTGCTGGAGCGGCGCAGTGGCCTGATCGGAGTGCCGGCCGGCGCTGCCGTCCCCGCCCTGGGCGGATCCAGCCGCCGTCCCCCCCTGGGCCAGGTGCTCTCCCACGGCGGCAGTGAGTTTCTGGAGCTGGCCCTGCTGCTGGTGATGGGGTGCGCGATCGCCGCGCTGGTGCAGACCGTGGTGCCGCGCCAGTGGCTGATCGCCGTGGGCGGCACCCCCACCCTGTCGATCCTGAGCCTGATGCTGCTCAGCCTGGTGGTGTCGGTGTGCTCCAGCGTGGATGCCTTTTTGGCCCTGGGTTTCGCCGCCCAGGTCACCCCCGGGGCGGTGCTGGCCTTCCTGCTGCTGGGGCCGGTGATGGACCTCAAGCTGGTGGGGCTGTTCGGCATCCTGCTGCGGCCCCGCGCCATCCTGCTCACGGCAGGGGCAGCGTCCCTGGTGGTGTTGCTGATCGGTCAATGGGTCAATCTGCTTCTGCTCTGAGCCCTGGCCGGCTCAAGGCCCTGGCCCTGGCGCTGTGGGGCGTCGCGCTGCTGCAGAGCGCCCTGAGCGGACGGCTTGATCTGCTGCTGCGGGCCGTGTTCCATCCGTTGGTGTGGGGCAGCGGGATCCTGCTGCTGCTGCTGGCCGCGGTGGAGATCAGCGGCCGCTGGAGCGACGGCAGCCGCGCCAGCGGCCGCTGGACGTCGCTGCTGAGCATCGGCGCGGCCCTGGCGGTGCTGGCCCTTCCCCCCAGGCCGTCCTTCGCCGATCTGGCCGCCAACCGCCAGGCCAACCTGCTGAAGGAGCCAGGCCTGAGCTTCGTGCTCCCCCCCGCCCAGCGCAGCCTCACCGACTGGGTGCGCTTGCTGCGCGCCGAACCCGATCCCCGGCTCTACGCGGGAGATCCGGTGCGCATCAGCGGTTTCGTTCTGCCCATGCCCGGCGAGGAGCCGCACCTGGCCCGCCTGCTGGTGCGCTGCTGCCTGGTGGATGCCGTGCCGGTGGGGCTGCCGGTGCGCTGGCCCGCCGGCCAGCCCCAACCGCGGGCCGACCAGTGGCTGCGCCTGGAGGGGGTGATGATGAGCGAAACGGTGGGCGAGCGCCAGCGCAGCGTGGTGGATGCCAGGCTTGTGGAGCCGATCCCCAGGCCCCGCCAGCCGCTGGAGCCATGAGCAGGTCTCCGCTGCGCTGGTGGCGCCGGCAGAAGCGCCTGAGGGTGATGCTGATCGCCGCTGCGGCCGTGGCCCTGCTGCAGCAGCAAGTGCTCTGGCACCGGCCCCCACGCCTGCTGGAGCTGCGCCAGGCCAGCGCCAGCTCCGGACCAGCGGCCCTGAGCCTGCGCTTCAGCCGGCCGATGCAGCCGTCCAGCGTGGCCTCGGACAGCCAGTTGCAACCCTCTCTGCCCTTCAGCATCCAGGGGGAGGGCAATCCGCTGCTGCTGCTGCCCGCCGTCGGCTCCCGCATCGAAGAGCCCCTGCAGTTGCGGCTGGAGGGTCGCGACCAGCGGGGGCTGGCCCTGCCCCCCCAGCGCTGGTTCTGGGATCCCCGCCCCGACCTGCTGGCCGTGGTGCCCGTGCCCGGAGGCGAACAGGTGCGACTGCGCACAGCCGAGGGGGCCTGGGTGCCCCTCACCCCCATATGGCCCGCCATCCCCCAGACCGTGGCCCTCGGTGATGGCTCAGGGCTTGGCGTGGTCAGCCGCGACCTGCAGGGGGGGCATCGGGTCTGGAAGCTGGATCTGAAGCGCCGGCACCTGGCCCAACGCTCCAGCGAACTGGCACCAGCCCAGGCCGGGGAGCTGGAGCCCTTCAGTTCCGAGAGCTTCGTGTTCGCCAATCTCAGCAGCAACATCAACGGCGATCTGCTGGTGCAGGCGGCCGCCCAGGCCCCGGGCCGCGAGCTCCCCCAGGAGGAGGTGGTGCTGTGGGAGCGCAACGGCAGCCGTCGCCGTCTGGAGCTGGATCCCCGCGGACCCATTGCCCTGGTGCCCCAGGGGGGAGCCCTGGTGGTGCCCGAGGCCGATGGTCTGGCGCTGAGGAGCTTGCCGCCACTTCCGGAGCGCCGCCAGCTGCTGCCTGGCAGCCGGGATCTGAGCAGCTTCTGCCCGGTGGCGGGCCGGGCCCTGCTCAGCCGCCACTGGCCCGACTTCCGCCGCTCCCTGGAGCTGGTGGAGCCGGCCCAGGCGCCCAGAACTCTTTGGCTGGGTTCGGAAGCCCTGCTGGCCAGTGCCTGCTCCAGGGGAGGCGAGCGGGTCTGGGCCCTGCTGCTGGATGGAATCGAGCGGCCCGAGCTGACCCTGCTGGCCCTCAGCCGCGGGGGCGGCGAACGGCGGCAACGGCTGGAGGGCTGGGAACTGGAGCCGGGCACCGGCCTGAGCTACGACCCCACCACCGACCGCTTGCTGCTGGCCCTGCGGCCGCTGCAAGGCTCAGAACCGGCGCTGGGCAGCTCCCGAGCGGAACCCCAGGCGGCCCTGATCGATGCCACCAGCCTGGAGCTGACCCTGCTCAAAGGGCCGGTGCGGCAGGTGAGCTGGCTTTCACCTGGCTGAACCTCGCCGGTGCAGCACCAGGGGCAGCAGCAGCAGACTCAGCACCCCGATCAGGGGTCCAGGCGGCAGGTTGATGGCCGGCTGGATCGCCAGCACAAAGCCGCAGCCGGCCAGCAGGGCCCCGATCAGGGCCGCCCGCAGCAGGGCCTGGCGCAGGCTGATCGCCCCCTCCAGGGCCAGCAGGGCCGGGGCGCCCATCAGGGCGATCACCAGCACCACCCCAACGGCCGTCATGGCGCTCACCACCGTGAGCGCGGTCACGAAGGTGAGCAGCAGGCGCAGGCGCCCCACCGCCAGCCCGGAGCTGGCCGCCCCGAGGGGGTCCACGCCCAGGAACACCAGCTGGCGGTAGCGGAAGCCGAGCAGGGCCAGCACCGCCAGCAGCGCCAGGCCGGTGCGCAGCAGATCCGGCGCTCCGGCCGCGAGCAAATCACCGAAGAGCACCGCTTCGAGGTTCACCCGGATGCGCAGCAGCGGAATCAGCAGCACCCCAAGGCCCAGAAACCCGGCCAGCACCGTGTTCAGCACCGCCTCATCGCCACGGCCGCCGGAACTGGCGGGCCGGCTGAAGCGCTCCGCCAGCAGGGCACCGGCCACCCCGCTCACCACCCCACCCAGGCCTGGGTCGAGGCCCAGCGCCAGGGCCACCGCCAGTCCGGGCAGCACGGCATGGGAGATCAGATTGGCCTGGAACAGGCGCCCCTGCACCAGCAACAGGGTGCCCGCCAGGGGGCAGAGCAGGCCGCTGAGCAGGGCCAGGGCCAGGGGAAGCATCCACCAGGTGGCGGTCATCGGGCTGCTGCAGGGCGAGGGGACTGGGGCGGTCTGCATAGGATCCCGCCCAGGGGCCCGAGCAGAGACCGATGGATTCCGAGGTGGCCAGCCAGCAGCTCAATGCCAAACAGGTGAGCGTGCTGGCGATGCTGCGCGAAAGCAGCGAGGAACTCTCCGGCCAGGAGCTGCACCAGCGGCTGCGTCTCAACGGCCAGGCGATCGGACTGGCCACGGTCTACCGGCACCTGCGCCAACTCCAGCGCCTGGGCCTGGCCCGCTGCCGCCACCTGCCCAGCGGAGAAGCTCTCTATGCCCCCCGGGAACGGGACACCCATCACCTCACCTGCGTGTCCTGCGGCCTGACGCTGCCGCTGGACCACTGCCCGATGCATGGCATCCAGCCCCAGCCGGAGGCGGCCCAGGGCTTCGAGCTGTTGTTCCACACCCTGGAATATTTCGGCCGCTGCTCCCGCTGCCGCCAGTCCGCCCCGTCGGACGTCTGAGCAGGCCAGCATCAGCCGCAGCAATGGTTCCCCAGGCGCAGGTCGCCGAGGGAGTGACGCACTGAGGCCGGGGGGCCATCAGCCAGCAGCTTTCGGTCGATCACCAGCACGCGGTCGTAGGCATCGAGGTCGTGGCCCCAGTCGTGGCTGCTCACCAGCAGGGTGAAGCCGGCATCGCGCAGCTGGCCCATCACCTGCAGCAACTGGGTGCGGGAGGGGGGATCAATGGCCGCGCAGGGCTCATCCAGCAGCAGCACCGAGGCGGGCTGCACCAGCAGGCGGGCCAGCAGGGCCCGTTGCTGCTGGCCGCCGGAGAGTTGATCGAGGCGGCGGGAGGCCAAGGCATCAATTCCCACCCGCTGCAGGGCCGCCTCAACGGCGCAGCAGCCGGGGCGTGCCGCCATCAGCCGGCCCAGACCCACCAGCTCGCGCACGCTGATCGGAAAGTGCCAGGCAATTTCCCCCCGCTGGGGCATCAGGGCCAGTTGGCGCCGGGCCAGGCGGGGGGTGAGCACGGCGCCATCGAGCAGGAGTTCACCGGAGAGCAGGGGGATCTGGCCTTCGATCGCCTGAAGCAGGGTGCTCTTGCCGGCGCCATTGGGTCCCACCAGGGCGGTGAGGGTGCCGGGCTCCAGGCAGAAGCTGATGTCCTCCAGGGCCAGTCCCTCGCCGCGGCGCACGCTGATATGACGGGCCTCGAGGGCCATCGGCGGCGGCAGCGGGACAACGTGGTCGCAACCTACCGGCACCCGAGGCGGCCAGCAGCGGCCGGCCCCGCGACAGCCAGCGCCCGAGCAGGGCCCTGCGATGAGAACTGTTATCATTCTTAAGTCTTGCCTGAGCTCTGTGCTCCCCAGTCCAGAACCGATGGCCACCGCCCCTGGCTCCTGGCCGGCTCTTCGGCGCCAGCCGCTCCCCGCAGCGAGGCTGCTGGTCTGCTCAGGCCTTGGGCTTGTCCTGCTGGCCTGCAGCCGAACCCCAGGCCCGCCCCAGGTGGTGGCGGCCGATGGGGTGCTCTGCGATCTCAGCCAGCGGCTGGCCGGCGGCAAGCTGAGCGTGAGCTGCCTGCTGCAGCCCAGCGATGATCCCCACGAGTTCAGGCTCAGTCCCCAGCAGAAAACCCAGATCAGCGGCGCCCGGCTGCTGCTGATCAGCGGCTACGACCTCACCCCGGCCCTGGCGGGCCTGCCGGGGGCGGTGGCCGTCTCCGAGCAAGCGGTGCCCCAGCCACCCAGGCTCACGCCCAAAGACCAGCACCCCTCAGGCGATCACGACCACGATCCCGCCAGCGGTCACCACCATGGCGGCCAGGATCCCCATCTTTGGCACAACCCCCGCCAGGCGGCGGCCATGGCGGCGGTGATCGCCGGCCAATTCAGCCAGCTGGATCCGGCGGCAGCCGAGGGGATCCAGCAGCGCTCCAAAGCCATGGCGGCGCTGCTGGAGCGCCTGGATGCCTGGAACCGGGTCCAGTTCAACGCCCTCCCCAGGCCCTGGCCTCCCCTGGCCAGCAGCCACCGCGCCTTTGCCAGCCTGGCTCAGGCCTATGACCTCGATGAGCTGCCCCTGGTGGATGCCACCAGCACCAGCGAGACCCTGCGCCCCGACGCCTTCCGGCAGGTGATCGAAACCCTCCAGGCCGGCTCCATCCCCCGCCTGTTCGCGGAGCAGATCCCCCCAGCGAAAACCCTCCAGCGCATCAGCGAACTCAGTGGCGTGCCGATCGCCGCGGTGCCACTGACCGCCGATGGCCTGGCGATGGGGCCCGAGGGACCCCTCAGCCTGATGGCCACCCTGGTGCGCAACACCTGCACGATCGTCGAGGGCTGGGGCGGCCGCTGCGACCGCCAGGGGGGTGAGGCCCTGACGCAGGCGTGGTCGCGGATCAACTGAGACCCTACCGGGTGCCATTGGTCACACCAGCCAGGGGTGGCAGCGGGCTGAGGATGGAGCTGGATGTTTCCCGCCATGGCCACCCCATCGGATTCAGGCCCGACGCGCCTGTGGAGGCGGCGTGAGCTTCTGCCCCTGGGCGGCGCTGCCCTGGCTCTGGGCCTGGGGGGGCTGCTGCTGAAGCGGGGTGGAAGTCCAGAGGGGTTTGGGCACGAGGTCGCACCTCAACCGCCGGCGCCCGGGGGGTTGCGCGAGTTCGACCGCGGCCGTGTGCTCATGGAGAACGGCCGCCGGGTGCGGGAGTTCGATCTCACGGCCAGCACCACCCTGCTGCAGCTCAACGAGGCGGTGACCTTCAAGGCCTGGGCCGTGAACGGACGGGTGCCGGGTCCCACCCTGCGGGCCCAGGCCGGTGAGCGGCTGCGCGTTTGCTTTCGCAACGAGGACAGCACCTCCCACAGTCTTCATTTCCATGGCATCCACCCCGCGGCCATGGATGGCATCCGACCGGTGCGTCGCGGCGGCAGCACGGTCTATGAATTCGAGGCGGAACCCTTTGGCCTCTTCCCCTACCACTGCCATGTGGCGCCGGTGACGCGCCATGTGAGCAAGGGGCTCTACGGCCTGCTGATCGTGGATCCCCCATCCCCAAGGCCGGCAGCCGATGAGATGGTGCTGGTGATGGGCGGCTACGACCTCAAGGGAGCGGGCCGCAATGATCTGTATGCCTTCAATGGCCGGCCCAATCTCTATCGCGATCAGCCCATCGCCATTACCCAGGGACAACGGATTCGCCTCTATCTGCTCAACATGGTGGAGTGGGATGGTCCGCTGACCTTTCATCTGCACGCCAACCTCTTCGAGCTGTTCAGAGGGGGCTACTCCACCCGTGCCGATGAGATCACCGACGTGATCACGATGGGGATGGCTGAGCGCCACATCCTCGAGTTCAGCTACCGCGATCCGGGCCACTACATGTTTCATCCCCATCAGGATCAGATCGCCGAGCGGGGCTGCATGGGGCAGTTCCGCGTGGAAGCCAGAGGTCGGTAGCTTTGCTCACCCAGGCGGGTCACTTCTGGTCAGCTGCACCGTTGCCGCGGGGGCACGATGCGCTCCAGTCAACGACGAGAGTCCCGTGATTCCAAGGCGCCGCGCCATTCAGCTGTTTCTGGCCGTGACCTCCACGGCCGCAGTCGCGGTGGCCTGCGGCCAGTCGCCAAGGCCCACCTCTCAGGGGGGCAGCGGAGAGGGCGGAGAGGGAGGCGAAGGGGGTGAGGTGAGCGGTGAGGATCCCATCAGCTATGCCGCCGTGCTCGGTCTGATGAAGGGCCATCTGCTGGTGGCCCGAGAACTGATGGAACTGAAGGATTACCCCGCGGCCGAGAAGCACATCGGCCATCCGGTGGAGGAGCTCTACGGAGATCTCGAGCCGGCGCTGAGCCAGTACGGCGCCCCCGGCTTCAAACAGCAGCTCAACACCCTGCTGGATCTGATTCAGAGCGCGCCCACCTTGCCGCAGACCGAGGCTGCCTTCAGCGCCGCCGAGGAAGGCATCGACAGGGCCCTGGCGGCACTGCCGCAGGCCAAGCGCAGCGATCTGGCCTTCGTGGTGGCCGTGATCCGTCAATTGCTCGAGAGCGCCAGCAGCGAATACGCGGCCTCGATCACCGAGGGGCGCTTCGCTGAAACCATCGAATACCAAGACTCCCGCGGCTTTGTGCGCTACGCCGATCAGCTCCGACAAGGCATCGCCCCGGCACTGCAGGCCAGCGATCCAGCCCTGAGCCGCCGGCTCAGCGGCGCCATGGCCGCTCTGTTGCCGGTATGGCCCACAACGATGCCCCCGGAGCAACCGATCAAGACCGCCCAGCAGGTGCAGGCCCTGATCCAGTCGATCTGAGCAGGTCCAATCGATCGGAGCAGGCCCTTTCCAGCCGTACCAATGAAACCCATGCAACAGAACGATTATCATTCCCGCTGTTGTCGTGCTGTCAACGTGCCCAGTTCAGTCGCACCCCTCTACTGGCTCCAGTGCTCTGTCCCCGCCGGTCCAGCCGTCGCCGCCATGCTGGGCCCGCTGCTGCTGCTGAACCCAGTGGCCGGGGCCAGGGCCGCCGACTTCAATCTCGAAGCAATCCAGCGCTACAGCGCCAGCTCCAGCCGTCAGGACCAGGTCACCAGCATCACCCAGTTCTCAGATGTACAGCCCAGCGAGTGGGCCTACCAGGCGCTCTCGAACCTGATCGAGCGCTACGGCTGCGTCGCTGGTTACCCCGACGGCACCTTCCGCGGCAGGACACCCCTGAGCCGCTGGGAAGCCGCTGCCCTGCTCAACGCCTGCCTGGACCGGATCACCGAAGTGACCGACGAGCTGCGCCGCCTGCTCAAGGAGTTCGAGAAGGAACTGGCGATCCTGCGTGGTCGGCTCGACAACCTTGAGGCCAAAGTTGGTGAGCTGGAAGCGAACCAGTTCTCCACCACCACCAAGCTCAGCGGCCTGGCCACCTTCGTGGTGGGCGCCAATGCCTTCAACGGCAGTGCCCGCAATCAACTCAACAGCGCCCGAGCCGAGGTGGGGGCCACCACCTTCTCCTACGACCTGCAACTCAGCCTCGACACCAGCTTCACGGGCAAGGATCTGCTGCGCACGATCCTGCGGGCTGGCAACTTCGGCGATTCGGCCTTCGGAGGAGCAGGCCCAACCGGCGGTCTCTCCGCCCTGGAAGTGGCCTTCCAGGAAGCGTCCGGTGCCGATTCACTCGGCATCGACAAGCTCTATTACCAGACCCCGATCGGCGGCGGTTTCACGGCCACCATCGGCGCACGCGTGGGCCAGGAAGACATGCTTGCTCTCTGGCCCAGTGTGTATCCCACCGACACGATCCTGAACGTGCTCACCCTCAACGGAGCACCGGCGGCCTACAACAAGAACCTTGGCCCCGGTGCCGGTCTGTGGTGGCAGAGCGGTGGCTTCAGTGTCAGTGGCAACTACGTGGCGGCCAACGGCAGCCTGGGTCATCCCAACGAAGGGGGCCTCGGCACCGCCGCCTCTGCAGGCACCGGCACGGTTCAGATCGGCTACGCCGGCGAGCAATGGGCCCTGGCCGCGATCTATTCCTCCATCCAGTCGGGAGTGGAGGTGCCCGGCGCCACAGCGTTCACGGCCTCGGCCTTCGGCAGCCCCGGCAGACACACCCATGCCTTCGGCCTCAGTGGCTACTGGCAGCCAGCCGCCTCAGGCTGGTGGCCCTCGATCAGCGCTGGCTGGGGGATCAACAGCACCTCCAGCGATGGCCAGGCTGTGGACGGTGAACTGACCACCAGTCAGTCGTGGATGGTGGGTCTGCAGTGGAGCGATGTGCTGCTCAAGGGCAACGCCGCCGGCATGGCGGTCGGGCAGCCTGTGTTTGCAACGGCCCTGCAGGGTGGAGCAACGGCTCAGGATCAGAATGTCGTCTGGGAATGGTGGTACAGATTCCAGGTCAGCGACTCGATTTCGATCACTCCGGCCCTGTTTTATCTGAGCCGGCCCCTCGGCCAAGGCACCCCATCAGGGGAGAGCTTCAGCCAGCTGGGAGGCCTGGTGAAGACCAGCTTCCAGTTCTGAGCCAGGCGTCAGACTGCTGCCACACCCTCTGAGCCGCGGCGCTCCCCTGCGGCACCATTCCTTCTCCATGACCACCACCGCCACCCCTGCCAGCTCGAGTCAGCCCTCCGCAGCCCCCCTGGTTGCCGGAATTGATCCGGCGGCCCCCTCCCTGCCGGTGACGATCCTCACGGGCTTCCTCGGTGCCGGCAAAACCACTCTGCTCAACCACATCCTCAGCAACCAGAGCGGACTGAAGACCGCTGTGCTGGTCAATGAGTTCGGTGAAATCGGCATCGACAATGACCTGATCATCGCCACCGGCGAAGACATGGTGGAGCTCAGCAATGGCTGCATCTGCTGCTCGATCAACGGCGAGCTGCTGGAGGCAGTGGAGCGGATCCTCGAGCGCCCCGAACCCGTGGATTATCTGGTGGTGGAAACCACGGGCCTGGCTGATCCCCTGCCGGTGGCGATGACCTTCCTGGGCAGTGAGCTGCGCGACAGCACCCGCCTGGATTCGATCATCACCCTGATTGATGCCGAAAACTTCGAAGCCAGCAGCTTCGAGAGCGAGGTGGGCCGGGCCCAGGTGATCTACGGCGACATCCTGATGCTCAACAAGTGTGATCTGGTGCCGGAGCCCCAGTTGCTGCAACTGGAGAGCCTGCTGCGCAACCTCAAGCCCGACGCCCGCATCCTGCGCTCGGTCAAAGGAGATGTGGCCCTGCCGCTGCTGCTGAGCGTGGGTCTGTTCGAATCCGATCGGGTGGTGGCCACAGGCGACGCCACCCCTGAGCTCGACCACAGCGACTGTGACCACGACCATGGCCACTGCACCCACGACGACGGGCACGATCACGAGCACAGCCACGGGCACGACCACAGCCACTCCCACGATCACGATCACGATCACTATCACTCCTCAGGTTCCGCCGAGCATCCGGCCGACCACCTTGCCATTGAGGGCTTCACCTCCCTCTCCTTCGCCAGCGAAGGGCCCTTCGCCCTGCGCAAGTTCCAGAACTTCCTCGACAATCAGCTGCCCACCGAGGTGTTCCGGGCCAAGGGCATCCTCTGGTTCAACGAGAGCGAACGCCGTCATGTCTTTCACCTGGCCGGCAAGCGCTTCTCCATCGACGACAGCGACTGGACTGGCGAGCGCAAGAACCAGCTGGTGCTGATCGGCAAGGATCTCGACCACCAGCGCCTGCGCCGCCAGCTCCAGGCCTGTGTGGCCAAGGACGCGGGCAAGGGATTCGCCTGAGGCGGCCCGACCGCAGCATCGGGCACGTCAAGGCCATGGAATCTGGCTAGGTTGTGCCAACTACGAGCCCGACCGATGGCCGAACTGCTGCTTGTCTCCAGCGTTCTCGCGCTCTTCGGTCTGGCGTTCTGGCTCACCACCGACTCCGATGACGACAGCGGTGGCGGCGGCATGATGCAACCGGTTCTGGTGCCGGTGCGCATCAGCCGATCGAGCCGGCGCTGAGAGCCGAAACGCCGCGTTGGCGCGGCGCTCTTCAGCCCCAACCAATTCCAGAGCTCCACGCCACCGATGCCTTTGGCCATCGGTGGCTCTGGTCTGTCTGAGCCCAGACGGCCCAGCAGCCCGAGCTCGACTGATTAACGCGGCTGATCCGGGGAATTGTCGATGCTGTCTGAAGCGGGGTCCCAAAGGGATTGGGACGGCTCTACGTTTGCCCCACACCAGAAGGAAGCCTTCCAGGCCGGTTCGTTGCCAACCCGCCCTTTGTTCAGATTTCGGATGATTTCCCCTGCTGTGTTGATGTCCAGAGATGCCTCCACCCATGCCTGGACCCTGTCCATCGCTGCAACTCAAGCCCAACTCGGTGCTACCGGCTGGGATGGCCTGGTGCATCAGTGATGGCTATGTCCGCCAGGTCACCTGGAATGAAGACACCGAGCTGATCACGCTGATGCTCTGGGGGCCCGGAGATCTCATTCTCGGCAGCCAGGCCACATTCGAATGCCGCAATGAAACCACCACAATCTCCCATGTCTCCCTTGAGGGCCATACGCCAACGGACGTGGAACGGCATGAAGCGCTCAAGCGCCAGATCAGCCGCTCGATGGAGATCATGCGCATCAGCCGGATCCGCAAGGCCGATGACCGCCTGCTGACCATGTTGCGCTGGCTGGCCGCCCAGTTCGGGCGGGTCAACAGCCTCGGCCACAGTCTCTCGCTGGAGGACATGAACCTGACCCATCAGGTGATTGCTGAGCTCACCGGCCTCACCCGTGTGACTGTGACCAAAAGTCTGAATAAGTTCAAGTCCCTCGCTCAGGCCATTCCGATGGCCCACGGAGATCTGCTGCTCCCTCACCGGGCGGACACTGATGGCTTCAGAGCATGCCGATCTGTGACCGAGAATTCACGGCATCGGCAAGGGCTTCCGCCCGGCTCATCTCCACATGATCGTGGGGCAGCAGGCTATACACCTTCAAACTCCTGAGACGCTTGAGGGTGCTGCCTTCAGCCCCCACCACATAAACATTGCGCTCCTTTTCCAGGGCTTCCTTGACGGCATTCTCCAGGGCCAGCGAGGCTGTCACACCCATGTGCGAGACCTCACTGAGATCAAAGACGATCGACTCACACTCCTGAATGGCATTGTGCTCTCGAGAGATAGTCTTGGCCAGACCAAAGATCATCGGACCGATCAACTGGAACAGCAGCACCCTGCCACCGCCTTGATCCAGCAAAGCCTTCTCGTTCTCCGGCAGATTGAGATCGTCATCGGCGGTGCTGATCGCCTTCACCGACTTGGTCTCGAGTGTGCTCATCTTCTCGATCGTGAGAATGTTGGCCACAAAGATTCCCACCCCCACCGCCGCGATCAGATCCACCAGCACGGTGAGCAGGATCACCCCGTACATGATCACCGCCCCCTTGATCGAGACGTGGTGGGCGCGGCGCAGGAAGCTCCAATCGATGATGTCGATGCCCACCTTGAGGGCAATGCCGGCCAGCACCGCCATCGGGATCGAGGCCGCCAGGCCCGAGGCCCCCAGAATCACCACCATCAGTACCAGGGCGCGGGTGATGCCGGAGAGGGCGGAGCGTGCTCCCGCCTGAATGTTCACCACCGTGCCCATGGTGGCGCCGGCACCGGCGATGCCACCGAACAGACCAGAGACGATATTGCCCAGACCCTGGCCGATCAGTTCCTTGTCGGAGTTGTGTTCGCTGCGGGTGATGCTGTCGGCCACCACAGCGGTGAGCAGGGCATCAATGCAACCCAGAAGACCCAGCACCAGGGCATCGACCACCATCAGCTGGAACAGACCCGGCTCGAAGTGGGGCACCACCAGCTGGGGGAATCCGCTGGGGATTTCGCCGATACGGCGGATGCCCTCCACCTCAGCGCCCTCGCCGCCATTGAGCAGGGTGAGCGAGAGCACGGTGCCGATCACCAGCGCCACCAACTGGGGAGGCGCAAAACGCTTCACCTGGGAGGGCGTGAACCAGATGATCGCCACAGTCACCACCGCCAGGATCACCTCCGGCAGCCGAGCGGCGGCGATCAGCTGGGGCAGGGCCGTGAGCGTGCCCATCACTCCGCCCTTGGGAATGGCCTGTCCCAGGAAGGGCCCGAACTGAAGAATGATCAGGATGAAACCGATGCCGGACATGAAGCCCGAGATCACCGTGTAGGGCATCATCGTGATGTAGCGGCCCAGCTTCAGATAGCCGAAGACGATCTGAAAGACCCCCGCCATCATCACCACGGTGAAGGCCATGGCCATGCCCTGTTCAGGACTGGCGGCCTTCGCCGTCAGGCTGGCGATCACCGCTGTCATCACCACCGTCATCGGACCGGTGGGCTCCGAGATCAGGGTGGGAGTGCCGCCGAAGAGAGCGGCGAACAGACCCACCAGCACCGCACCCCAGAGGCCCGAAACCGCCCCGGCACCGGAGGCCACGCCAAAGGCAAGGGCCATGGGCAGGGCCACCACCGCCGCCGTGAGACCGCCGAAGACATCACCTTTGATGTGTTGTGAACTGATCTGGTTCAACCAGCTCATGGGGCGGGCAACAGCCACACGGTCCCTGCAATTGATGGGGAGAACCTAAGAGGGAGGCGCGTCTCGGGTCTGGACCTGGCAGCTGATGGGCCCAGGTTGTGACAATCAATCCAGCCCGTGGCAAGGCTGACCGCCAGGGACCTTGGTCTGATGCGGTGGAGGTGGCAGGCCCCTGGAGCCCAGGATCATCGACCCCTGGAGTCAGGGCCTGATTCGGCACGGTTGCAATCACAAGGCAGAATCTGTGTCCCTGGAGAGCCCACCGTGCTGAGTGTGATTGAGGTGGTGGTGGGCATCCTGCTGCTCTTCGGAGGAGGCGAACTGTTCGTCCAGGGATCGGTGGCTCTGGCCCTGCTGCTGGGTGTTCCCCAGCTGGTGATCGGTCTCACCGTGGTGGCCCTGGGCACCAGCGCCCCCGAACTGTTCGTCAGCCTGATCTCCACGCTCAGGGGAGCCGATGACCTGGCGGTGGGCAACGTGGTGGGCAGCAACATCTTCAATGTGCTGGTGGTGCTGGGCATCAGCGCCGTGATCCTGCCGCTGAGGGTGCACAGCCGCCTGATCCGCCGCGATGTGCCGGTGCTGCTGGCCGTGTCGATGGCCGTCTGGGGCATGGCCTCCGCAGGCCGGGTGACCTGGCAGGCCGGCCTGGCCCTGCTCACCGCCGTGGTGATCAACACCGTCTGGGAAACCCGCACGGCCCGCGAGGAAGGTGAATCCGGTGGCGATGAGATCGATCCATCCGACGCGGAAGGGGGCTACGGACCGGCCCTGATCCGGTTGGCGGCCGGCCTTGCCCTGCTGGTCTGGGGCTCGCAGATCCTGGTGAAGGGGGCCACCGCCATCGCCCTGAGCCTGGGGGTGAGTGAAACCCTGATCGGCCTCACGATCGTGGCGGCCGGCACCTCGATGCCTGAACTGGTCACATCGATCATGGCGGCCCTGAAGGGCAAGGCTGATCTCGCCATCGGCAACGTGGTGGGCAGCAACCTGCTTAACCAGTTGGTGATCCTTGGTGGCTGTGCCTTCATCTCAGGATCACGCGGCCTGAATGTCGACCCGGCCATGATCCAACGCGATCTGCCGATCATGGTGGCCACCACCCTGGCCCTGCTTCCCATCTTCTGGACGGGCGGGGTGATTTCCCGGAGAGAGGGGGTACTGCTTGTGGGCCTCTACGGGCTCTACCTGGTGGAGCAGATTCTTCCCCTCACCATTCCGCCGCTGGCCTCACCCCTGCGTTCCTTCACCCTGGTGGTGGTGCTTCCGGTGCTGGTGCTGCTGCTGGCGGTACAGGTCTGGCGGCACTGGCGAGAGACCACCGTTCAGGTCAGAGCGGGCAATTGATCTTCGCCGCCCGAGGGTGCGAAGGTGCCCGAAGTTCCTGTGTCGTTGATGGCGTCGATTTTTGCTGACAGCAGCCTGAGCATCGGCCGCACGCCCCTGGTGAAGCTGAACCGGGTGGTCGGCGACAGCCGCGCCACCGTTCTCGCCAAGATCGAGGGCCGCAATCCCGCTTATTCGGTCAAGTGCCGCATCGGCGCCGCGATGATCTGGCAGGCCGAGAAAGATGGCCGGCTCGGTCCGGGCAAGGAGCTGATCGAGCCCACCAGCGGTAACACCGGCATCGCCCTGGCCTTTGTGGCCGCATCCAGGGGGATCCCCCTCACCCTGACGATGCCGGAATCGATGAGTCTGGAGCGGCGCAAGCTGCTCACGGCCTACGGCGCCAAGCTCGTACTCACCGAGGGCAAACTCGGCATGACCGGTGCGGTGGGCCGGGCCCATGAGATCGCCGCCTCCGATCCCGAGCGTTACGTGCTGCTGCAGCAGTTCGCCAACCCGGCCAACCCCCAGATCCACCACGACACCACCGGCCCGGAAATCTGGAACGACACCGATGGTCAGGTGGATGTGCTGGTGGCGGGGGTGGGCACAGGTGGCACCATCACCGGCGTCAGCCGTTATTTCAAGACCACCCGGGGCCAGAAGCTGCTCTCAGTGGCGGTGGAGCCTGTGAACAGCCCAGTGATCGCCCAGGCCAGGGCAGGCGAGCCACCCCAGCCCGGGCCCCACAAGATCCAGGGGATCGGTGCCGGTTTCGTCCCCGAGAACCTCGATCTGGATCTGGTGGACCGGGTCGAAGCGGTCAGCGACCAGGAGGCCGTGGCCATGGCCAGACGCCTGATGCGCGAAGAGGGCATCCTGGCTGGCATCTCCTGCGGGGCCGCCACCGTGGCCGCCCTGCGGCTGGCCGCCGAGGAGGAATTCGCCGGCAAGACGATCGTGGTGGTCCTGCCGGACTCCGGGGAGCGCTATCTGAGCTCGGTGCTGTTTGAGGGGGTGTTCGATGCGGCCGGTCTGGCTCCGGTCGAGCGGTGATCGCGCCACCAGAACCAGCTCTCCCAGTTGATCAGCAGCCCGATCAGCACCAGGACCACCATCAAGGCCACCTGATCCGCCCGGGAGTCGGGCACCAGGATGTCGGCCACCAGGTGGGGGAGATTGGTGACCGTGTATACCACGCTCAGCCAGAAATGCAGCCGCCGCCATCCTTGCCAGCGCTGTGGACGCTCAGGGTCACTGGCGCTGTAGGCCAGCAGGACCACGGCCGCTACCGGCAGCAGGAAGTAAATCATCATCCCACCGAAGAGCAAGGGCAGCTTCTCCATGGCCACGTGGCTTTCGATCTCCGGCGACAGACCGTGAAACAGGGGCATCAGGCCCAGATCCACGTGAAAGAGCATGCACAGCAACCAGGCCATCCACAGGGCCCGCAGGCGTAGGGCTCGATCAATGGACCCTGTCATGGCGAACAACGGCTCCGAAGGGTGAAGGAGCCTCAGGCCTGAGGGCATTCTGGCCAGCTCTGAGGTCAGTCTGACCAGGAACGCGCGGCCACGCCATGGATGGTCCTGGCACGACCGCCCGCAGCCCCTAGGGTCTGGGGGCGCTCAGACCCCACTTCCATGCCTGAAGGTCCAAGCGCGGGCCCTGACCCCGGCACCGAGCGCGATCCACGGGTGATCCAGCGACTGATGCCACTCTGGGAGTGGCTCTACCGCCACTACTTTCAGGTAAGCACCAGCGGCTGGGAGCAGATTCCAGGCGAAGGCCAAATGCTGCTGGTGGGATCCCATAACGGCGGTCTAGCCAGCCCCGACCTGCCGATGCTGATGCTCGACTGGTTCCGGCGCATCGGTTTCGAGCGGCGGGTCTACGGCCTGGCCCATCCCAAGGTTTGGCAGGTGTTCCCCCGGGCGGCGCAACTGGCGGCCCAAACCGGGGCAATCCCCTACTACCCGCGGGGGGCCATGGCCGTGCTCGAGCGGGGCGACAGCCTGCTGGTGTTCCCCGGCGGCGGCCAAGACGCCTTCCGGCCGCATCGTCTGCGTCAGAGCATCCAGTTCAGGGGGCGCACGGGCTTCATCCGGCTGGCGCTCCGGCACAACGTGCCGATCGTGCCGCTGATCTCCTGGGGCAGCCACGACACCCTGATCGTTCTCGAAGACTGCTACGAACCGATGCAGCGCTGGCATGAGCGCGGCCTCCCCTGGCTGTTCGGCATCGACCCCGAGGTGTTTCCCCTCTACCTCGGCCTGCCCTGGGGCCTGGCCGTGGGTCCCCTGCCCAACCTGCCCCTGCCGGCGAAGATTCACACCCGCGTCTGCCGGCCGATCCAGTTCGAGCGCAGCGGCCATGCCGCCAGCCGCGATCGGTCCTATGTGCAGTCCTGCTACACGCGGGTGGTGGCAGAGATGCAGGAGCAGCTCGACGAGCTGGCGGGCACCAGCAGGAGCGGCATCAGCGGGCGGCCGGTTCGCCCTTGTAGGCCAGCCCGAGAGCCTGAACCAGGGGCTTGAGGGGCTTGAGGTAGCGGCTCTCGTGGGGTTGACCCTTGAGCATCCGGTTCCAGTAGATCCAGGGCAGGCCCTTGGTCTTCATCAGCCACATGCTCCAGCGCTCGCGGGTGGGGTCGATCTGGAAAGAGCTGACGGGCTGAAGGTCGTAGTCGAACTCGGCCATCACCACCTTGTTGTAGCCGGTGATCAGCGGGCAGACGCTGTAGCCGTCGTAGCGGGCCTGCAGGGGCTTGCCGTCGAGCTGGGCCAACAGATTGGCCACCAGAACCGGAGCCTCGCCCCGCACCGCACCGGCGGTCTTGGAGGTGGGCAGCGACGACGCATCCCCTAGCGAGAAGACGTTGGGGTAGCGGACGTGCTGGGTGCTGAACTTGTCGACCTCCACCCAGCCACCGGGAGCGCTGGTGGCCAGGGGGCTCTGGGCAATGACATCGGGGGCCGACATCGGCGGCACCGCATGGATCATCGAGAACGGGATCTCCTTGCTGGAGAGATGCCCCTCCGCGTCGCTGACCTCGAAGACCGCCAGCTGCTCATCAGCTCTGATCTCCTTGAGGTTGTGGCGCAGCAGCACCTGGATCCCCCGTTCCTCTACAACCTTCTTGAGCACCCGGGCATAGACGGGGACACCGAAGAGGCCGGGCCCGGCGGTGGCGAACACCACCTTGGTGTTCACCCCCACCCCGCTGGTGGCTTTGAAGACGTCGTCGGCCATGTACATGATCTTCTGGGGAGCCCCGGCGCACTTGATCGGGGTGTCCGGGAAGGTGAAGATCGCGGTGCCGCCTGGGAAGTTGCTGATGGTCTCCCAGGTGTAGGGAAGATGCTCCCGGGAGTAGTTGCTGGTGACCCCCTGGCGACCGAGTGCCCCTTCCAACCCCTTGATCCGTTCCCAGCGCAGTTGCAGGCCGGTGGCCACCACCAGGGCGTCGTAGCTGATGGCGTCACCGGCGGTGGTGATCACCCGGTTGGCCTCCGGCTCGAAGCTGGCGGCGGCGGCGCGGATCCAGCTGCAACCAGCGGGAATCAGATCGGCCTCATCGCGCCGGGTCTGTTCCTGGGTCATCACCCCACCGCCTACCAGGGTCCAGCCGGGTTGGTAGTAGTGATCCTTGCTGGGCTCAAGAATGGCCACATCGAGGCCTCTCCTGGCCAGAAGCAACTGGCTGGCCACCGTGATTCCAGCCGCTCCGCCGCCGACGATCAGGATCTGGTGGTGCTGCGACGGGCTGGATGGGCTCATGACATCTGATCTCACCTCTCCTGTCTAGGGCCCGCCGGGGTCCCTCGACAACGGCTGTGGGCGTCCTCCCACGGTCTCTGAACACCACCTCTGCTGATCGTGATGAGAACGGAGTGGGACGAAAAAGAGGGATCAGCTGATCGTGGAAACACCGAAATGTCGCTGATTGCGTCGCATCACTTCACGCAGCAGCGCAACCTCCCAATGGTGCGGATCCAGCGACTTCGCCATCGACTCGGCGTGGCGGCCGATGGCGCTGGCCTGCAGCCGAAGACGCAGCAGATCGTGCTCCAGCCGGGTCCGCAGCTGCGGGTTGGAGCAACTCCTCAGAGCCTGGAGGGCCTGGCGGCTACGCACCCCAAAGCACCAGCACTGGCGGGTCAGGGAGGCAAGATCCGTTGGCATGCTGACAGGGGCGCGGCAGTCCTCAGACATGCGATCGAACAGGATCACGGCCTGATGCCCTTGAGCCTACGGGGTCTGGATGCCGGCGCTGGAGGCGGGTGAGCGGCCGCTGGCGCCCTTGGCGGAAAACTCTTGTGCCTTTGTAGGCTGAGGCCAAAGAGATTCGACCCATGGTGATCAGCAATCCGGCCAGCGCCACCAGCCTGAATGCTGTACCGCTTCTGCCTCGGCGGCCAGTGGCCCAGGAGATGGAAGCTGAGTTACACCAAGGTCTCTGCAACCATCTGCAGATGGAGTTGATGGCCAGCTACACCTATTTCTCACTCGCCGTGTGGTTCACCCAGCGGGAACTGAATGGGTTTGCCGCCTTTGCCAGGGCTGAATCCGATGGCGAGCGGGCCCATGCCGGCCTCTTCGTCGATTACCTGGTGGCACGGTCTCAGCCGGTGGAGCTCTCCGCCCTTTCCCAGCCGAGGCAGACGTGGACGAATGTCGAAGACGTGCTGGTGTCTGTCTTCGAGATGGAGGCTGAAGTCACCACGTCGTTGCAACAGCTTTACAGCCTGGCGGAGCGCTGCGGCGACTACCGCAGTTCCATCTTTCTTGACCCGTTGATCAAGAGCCAGGTGGATGCCGAGAGTGAAGTGGCCCATTTGCTGGCTCAGGTGCGGCACTGCGGCACCGACTTCGGCGCTCTTTTGATCCTGGATCAATCCCTGAATGCCGCTGCGACTCCCGCAGCCGCCTGAGGCCCTAGCAGAAACGTCCCCAGCCGATCAGCAAGGGACACGACGGAGAAGGATCAGTCGCGGCCGCAGCGGCAGCGGCCCCCTTTCCAGTTGGAGCACTTCTTGGCTTTACAGCCCTTTCCTTTCGACTTGGCCATGGTCATCACCGGGCAGGCCACCCGCACGAGGCAGGGATCGATCCAGGGGCAACTCTCGTTCACAGGATTACGGGGGGAGAGAAAAATCCTGAGACCATCCAAGCGTCACCGGCCATGTCCCTGTGTGCAGGGGTGACCAGATCGTGTGATTAATGTTACTCAGGCCTTCTGCGTGACTCAGGCCTCCTTACGGCGGGTTTTCCGGTCCCAGCCCAGGGGGGGTGCCGCGCTGAGGGAACCTGCCGGATTGAGGGCCTCCCCCACAAGTCCAAGACGTCCTTTGCTGACAGCAAGCCCGGTGGCTGGATCCAGGGGTAGATCCAGGCAGTAGCCAGTGCCGTAGATCGTTTTGATGAAGGTCGGCCTGTGGCGGTCGATTTCCAGCTTCCCGCGCAGATGACGGATATGGGTGCGGATGCATTCCACGTTGTTGTCGGGCCCGTAGCCCCAGATCTCACGCAGGAGCACCGCCCAGGGCACCACCTGGCCGTGGCGTTGCAGCAGGCAATGGAGAAGTTCGAATTCCGTGCGGGTGAGGCGCACCGGCAGCTCATGCCAGAGAGCTTCATAGCGTTCCGGTACCAGCGTGAGGGGGCCATAACTGAGCACTTCCGCAGCACGCACCAGCTGGGGTGTGGTGGCACGCCCGCGCAGCAGAGTTTTGACCCGGGCCAGCAATTCCTCAGGGGCGTAAGGCTTGGTCAGGTAGTCGTCGGCGCCGGACGTAAAGCCCCGCACCTTGTCATCGAGGCTGCTCAGGCCCGTCAGCACCAGGATGGGTGTCCGGCTGGTTCGCTGATCGCGCCGCAATCGCTGCAGAACGGTGAGGCCATCGATCCCCGGCAGCAACAGATCCATCACGATCAGCTGGGGACTGACCTGTAGGGCCATGGCCTGGCCCCGGTGACCATCCTCGGCTTCCGCAACCAGGAAGCCTGCCTCCAGCAGCTGTGTGGCCAGGCGATCACGGCCGATCCGTTCATGGTCGATGAGCAGAACGAGAGCGGGCATCACAACGGAGTGTGCGTGATCTGGACAGCTCCCAGAACGTAGTCAATTTTGCCGCTGTCTCCATCCGCTGACAGCGTCTAGCCCTTGCCCATCTGGTCGTGGCCACCTCGGCTCATTCACTGGGGCATCGTCACGAACTCCTCCGCCACGGTGGGATGGAGGGCCATGGTGCGATCGAAGTCGGCCTTGGTGGCCCCCATGCCGATCGCGATCGCCGCCATCTGAATGATCTCGGCGGCGTGTTCGCCCACCATGTGGCAGCCCAGCACCCGGCCTGAGGCCACCTCCACCACCAGCTTCAGCAGGCAGCGGGGGCCTCGCTTGGGCAGGGCCTGGGCCATGGAGCGAAAGCGGGCCCGGTAGAGGCGTACCCCATCGGGACCGAAGCGGGCCAGGGCCTGCTCCTCGCTCAGTCCCACCGAGGCCAGCTCTGGTTGGCTGAACACGGCACTGGCCACCAGGTCGTGGTTCACCTGGCGGGCTTGTCCGCCGTAGACGCTGTCGGCGAAAGCACGGCCTTCATCCACCGCCACCGGGGTGAGGTTGATGCGGTCGGTGACATCCCCCACCGCGAAAATGTGGGGCACGTTGGTGCGTTGATCGGCATCCACCGTGATGCTGCCGCCATCCACACCCACGCCTGCCGCTGCCAGATCGAGACCGGCCAGGTAGGGCTGGCGCCCCGTGGCCAGAAGCACGCCGCCACAGCGCTCCTGGCGGCCCTGGCAGGTGGTGGCGATCAGCTCGCCGGGCTCTCCGGCGATGGCGCTCAGGGTCTGGGCCATGTGGATGGTGATGCCATCGGCTTCCATGCCCTCATGCACCGCCGCACTCAGTTCCCGGTCGAAGCCCCGCAGCAGGTGATCCCCGCGCACGAACTGATCCACCTCCACGCCCAGACCGCGCAGGATGCAGGCGAATTCGCAGGCAATGAAGCCGCCCCCCACGATCAGCACCCGCTGGGGCAGACGCTCGAGCAGAAACATGTCATCACTCACCCAGCCCAGCTCCGCCCCTGGAAACGAGGGGCGGTGCGGGCGACCGCCCACGGCGATCAGCACGCGCTCGCCGCGCAGAAGGCGCCGGCTGCGATCTGAGCTGCCCTTGCCCTCGGCAACACCCACTTCAATGTGATGAGCATCGAGAAAACGGCCCCAGCCCTTCACCAGCTCCACCCCGGCGCTCTCGAGGAAACCGATGTGCAGCCCATTGAGGCGATCCACCTCGGCGCGCACCGCCGCCAGCAGCTGGGAGGTATCGCAGTGGGTCTGCCCCACGCTCCAGCCGTAGCTGGCCGCATCGGCCAGCAGATGCCGGTAGGCCGATCCATAAACCAGCAGTTTTTTGGGTACGCAACCCCGGATCACACAGGTGCCCCCGACCCGGTGCCCCTCGATCACGGCGACCCTGGCCCCATGGCTGGCGGCGCGCTTGGCGGCAGCCAGGCCCCCGGATCCGGCCCCGATCACCACCAGGTCGAAGCGGTCGTGATCAGCGACAGAAATGGCTTCAGGGCTGGTTGCTGGATCAGCGATGGTGGTCACGGTCAGAGCTGGTGCACTGCTGACAGGATGATCGATCGGTCGCCACGCAGTCCTCCCAGCCGCTCAGATGGTGGCAAACTTGGGGCGAAGATACAGGCGGGACGTCCGTCACCATTCGCGATGTTCAACGCCACACGGTTGATGATCGCCGACGTGCAGCAACGTCTGATCGCCACCTACCGATCCTCCTACGGCACGCTGAAGCGTGACTACGAGGAGATCATCTCCTGGGCGGCTTCAATGGCCCTGGAGAACATCGCCACAGGTGATGCCCTCTACCACGATGTCGAGCACACGATCCTGGTCACCTTGGTGGGCCAGAACATTCTCTACGGCAAGCACCTGCGCGAGGGCGGTATCACTCCGGATGACTGGCTGCATTTCACGATTTCACACCTCTGCCACGACATCGGCTACATCAAGGGAGTCTGCCGTGACGACAAAGATGGCCACTATGCCACTGGTGTCAACGGTGAATCAGTGAGGCTCAAGGAAGGCGCGACCTGTGCCGCCCTGACGCCACACCATATTGATCGCGGCAAGCTGTTCATCGAAGAGCGCTTCGGGGGTCATGGGCTGATCGATGCCGACACGATCAAACGCAACATCGAACTCACCCGCTTCCCGGTGCCCGCTTCAACCGATCACCAGTGCACCACCCACATGCCAGGCTTGGTGAGGGCCTCCGATCTGATCGGCCAGCTGAGCGATCCCCGCTACCTCAACAAGATTCCGGCCCTGTTCTGGGAGTTCGAGGAAACGGGAGTGAACAAGGCCCTGGGTTGTGAAAACCCCGGCCAGCTGCTCAAAGCCTATCCCACCTTCTACTGGGGCCAGGTTTTCCCCTATATCAAAAATGCCATTCCCTACCTGGAGCTGACCCAGGCCGGCAAGGATATTCTTGCCAATCTCTATGGCAACATCTTCATGGTGGAGCACGACCTGCTGGAGAGTCCATGAGCGGCCCTCGGAGCCAGCCAACTGGAGCCACAACGCCTCAGGCCGCCATCAGGTCGTAGCTCACCCCCGGCACCGGATCAATCAGGCGAGAGCCGCCCGTCACCACCCTGGCCGCCTCATCCAGGCTCCCCTTCTGCCAGAGGATGCGGGTCAGGGCTCCCTCGTAGCGCACCTCGCCACCGCTGGTGCTGGCCAGCACGACCCTGGGCTGAAAGCGTTCCAGCAGCTCGGGCAGCACCTGCATCCCCCTGACGAAGGCCCCAACCAGGGGCAGGCCCAGATCAAGCACCGGAGTGATCACCGCATCAACCGGCTGGGACGGGAGGTCAGCCGAGAGGAAACCGTGGGGTTCCACGTAGAGACTGCCCGCGGGATGCTGCAGCAGGTAACCGTTCTCCACCTGGGGCACAGGAGCGCCCGCGCTGGCCGTGATCGTCAGTTCTCCGTGATGCAACCGTTCGCCTGGAGAGAGGCTGTTCACCGCCTGAAAGCCCAGTTGGCGGACCTTGGTGGCAGCAGCTGCCGAGCCCACCACCGCCAGGCTGGGATCCAGCAGCGCCAGGGTCGCTGGATGGCAGTGGTCAGGAAGCCCCTGGGTGAGCAGGAGCAGATCCAGCCCTTCGGGCACCGGCCAGGGCTGTTGGAGCTCGGCCCGGAAAAACCAGGGTCCGGGAGGAAACTCCAGGGGACCCGTCAGCCAGGGATCAAGCAGGACGCGGTAGCCATCGAAATCAAGCAACCAGCCGTTGGCGCCGAAATAGGTGACCTGCAATGCCATGACGCCAGTGCTCAGAGTCGGCTGTTGAGCACGACCTTAGGCAGCGTTGAGGAGCAGTCGTGGTGGGCTTTCGCGGGTGCAGAGTCGCCAGAGCAGCACCCCCATGGCGCCGCCCCGGACCAGGCTGACAATGGCCAGGCCAACGCAGAGCGGGCAGTGGGCAAGACCCATGGAAGACGGTCTCTCAGACAACGGATTCGTCACCCCAGCCTGACAGCCCTGAGGCGCCTGTGGGGGCTGGCTGCTGGAATACAAGGCCAAGCGACACTCCCACCCGGGACCAGGCAGGCATTGTGCTTCGGCTGAGCGAACTCAAGCTCCCCCTTGACCACACCGACGACGAGCTGCGCCAGGCGGTGCTGAAGCGACTTGGGCTCACGGCCCGCAGTCTGCTGGGCCTCAAGCTGGTCAGGCGCAGCGTCGATGCCCGCAACAAGGACGCCATCCGTTTCAGCTATAGCCTCGATCTGGAGGTGGCCGATCCCAAGGCTCTGCTGCAGCGCTGGCGCAAGGACCCCCATCTGCGGCCGGCCCCCGACACCACCTATCGGTTCGTGGCTCAGCTGGAGCCTGGGGCGGCACAACGGCCTGAACGCCCGATCGTGATCGGGGCCGGGCCCTGTGGCTATTTCGCCGCGCTCGTGCTCGCCCAGATGGGGCTGCGGCCCCTGCTTCTGGAGCGGGGCAAGCCCATCAAGGAGCGCACGGCCGACACCTTCGGCTTCTGGCGGGGCCAGAGGTCCTTCGATCCCGATTCCAACGTGCAATTCGGCGAGGGTGGGGCCGGCACCTTCTCCGACGGCAAGCTCTACAGCCAGGTGCGGGACCCCCGCCACCTGGGGCGAAAAGTGCTGGAGGAGCTGGTGGCCTGCGGGGCCAACCCCGAGATCCTCACGCTGCACCACCCCCACATCGGCACCTTCAAGCTGGCCACGGTGGTACGGGGACTACGCAGCCGTATCGAAGCCCTCGGAGGGGAGATCCGCTTCCGCAGCGAGGTCGTGCGCCTCGAGATCGAAGCGGCCCCTGAGGGGCAACGGGTCTGTGGCGTTGAGCTCGCCGATGGCTCCTGCCTCACGGCCCGCCATGTGGTGCTGGCGGTGGGCCATAGCGCCCGCGACACCTTCGCAAGCCTCCACCGCGACGGGGTGCTTCTGGAGCCCAAGCCCTTCTCGATCGGGGTACGCCTCGAGCATCCCCAGGCGTTAATCGATGCGGCCCGCTGGGGGCCCTGTGCCGGCCACCCACGGCTGGGGGCAGCGGAGTACAAGCTCGTGCATCACCTGGGCGATGGCCGCAGCGTCTACAGCTTCTGCATGTGCCCCGGCGGGCTGGTGGTGGCGGCCGCCTCCGAGCCCGGCCACCTGGTCACCAACGGCATGAGCCAGCACTCACGCAACGAGCGCAATGCCAACAGCGGCATCGTGGTGGGTCTGGAGCTGGAGGATCTGCTCCCCTACGGCAGGGGCCATGGCGACCCCCTCGCCGGAGTGGCCTTCCAACGCCACTGGGAAGCGAAGGCCTTCGCGCTCGGCGGCGGCACCTACCGGGCCCCCATCCAGCGGCTCGATGATTTCCTGGCGGGCCGAGGGGGGAGCCGGCCACCGGGCTCGATTCAGCCCTCCTACGCCCCCGGAACCACCCCCGCCGATCTGAGCGCCTGTCTGCCGGAGTTCGCGGTAGCCGCCCTGCGGGAAGCGATCCCGGCCTTCGAGCGCAGCATTCCCGGCTACGCCATGGGCGAAGCCCTGCTCACCGGGGTGGAAACACGCACCTCCTCGCCCGTTCGGATTCCTAGGGGGCCTGACCTTCAGAGCCTGAACACCCGCGGCCTCTACCCAGCCGGTGAGGGCGCCGGCTATGCCGGTGGGATCCTCTCCGCCGGCATCGATGGCATCCGGGTGGCGGAGGCGGTGGCCTCCAGCCTGCTCAGGCCTGGGCAACAATGCCGCTCCACTGCACCGCCTTGACCTGGTCGCGGCGCCAGGAGTGAAACAGGAGCGGCTCCGCCACTGTGCACAGGGGGCAGAGGCTCAGCTGCTCAGTCTCCAGACCGGCGTTGAGCAGCTGGGAACGGGCGGCCAGGCGGATGTCAAGGCGGTAGCGATCCCCCGGGGAGCCGGGCGAAGCATCGGGCTCCAGGGCTCCGGCCGCAGCCAGGCTGCCCACGGGGTCGTCACCAGGTGTGCAACAGGCATTACCCACCTGCAGGGCCACATCCAGCTCCACCTGATAGGCCTCACCACGCACGGCAGGGCCCAGGGCCACCAGCAGATCGGTGCGCTGGCTGCCTGAGCGCTCCAACACTTCGATCGCCGCCGGCAGGATGCCGGTGGCGACCCCGCGCCAGCCGGCATGGCACGCGGCCACAGAACCCCGTGCCCGATCGGCGATCAGCACCGGGGTGCAGTCGGCGCCGCAGACCCACAGCGACTGGCCACCGCCATCGCTGACCAGACCATCGCCCTCCGGCCAGGGATCAGCGGCCGCCCCGCTGGCGGCCAGCACCCGGGAACTGTGGATCTGGCGGGTGCGATGCACAGACACTCCGGCACTGATGGCGGCTGCCAGCTCCTGAGGACCGCGCCCACTCCACTGGCGGGTGAAGAACCCGTGCTCGAACTCCCCCAGCAGGTCGCACTGGAGGACATAGCCGCCATAGGTGCCCACCCAGGTCCAGCCGTCCAGGGCATTGAAGCCCCCATCAGGGCGATCGAAGGGCGGATCGACGGCTTCTGCCACGGGACTGGGGCCTCAGCAATCGGGCATGTCGCGCAGAAGCCAGAAGCCATCGAAGCGCTCGGATTGCGCCTCGCTCTGAACAGCAATGAACTGCAGACCAGCGGCGGCCTCGCGCGCGGCCGCAAAGGCTTCAGCAACCTCACTCGCCTCTTGCTCGGCCAGCGTCGCCAGCCGCCAGCGGTCTTCCAGGCCCGCTTCGAGCACCAGGCTGGTGCCCTCCATCTCCAGACGGGCAGGCTCGAGGCCGGCGATCCAGCCGGCGATCGCCAGAGAGCGGGTGCGGCTGAACAGGCGCAGGCCTGGCACCATCAGGTCGTCGGGAAGATCCGCAGGAAGGGGAAACAGGCCTTCGAACCCGATCTCCCACTCGGAGGCTTCGCGCAGAGCGCCGAGGGGCAACGAGACCCAGTCCCAGGAATCGCCCCGTGCCGCCTCCGGCAGGGGCAGGGGGAGGGAGCGCATCGGCTGAGGCGGCGGTGCCAGGGGACCGGCCATGTACCCCTCTTCGGCGGGGTAGACATCGCGTTCCCGTTCGCTCAGCCATTCGGCCAGGGCGTAACAGCGCCGGCTGGGGATGACCTCAAGGCCGATGGCCTCGGCGGCCCGCTGAACCATGGTGCGCATCGTGGCCCGCCAGCAGCGCAGCCGCCGCGGAGCTCCCAGGCCCTGATCCGCCGCCGCAGACAGGGCTTCGTTGAGGGCGCCCTGGAGCCAAACCGAGTTGACCGTGCTGGCGGGACAGTTCTTCACCCAGCGAAAGCGGGGCTGGCTTCCCTCACTGACGGGGGTGGCGGTGATCAGCAGATCCCAGCGCTTCTTACCGCCGGGATCGAGCACCGGACGGGAAAAGAAATCCAGTTCCCAGTCGAGGGAGAGCTGGGCGCCGGGGGCTGCTGGGGCGGCCTGACTCATCCCGCCTCCTGCTCCTGTTGACGCAGCAGCAGGCGGGCCCGGTTGGCCCGGTCCTCAGCCTCGGCCATCACCGTGTCCTTGGCCGTGAGCAGCTCGCCGGGCTGGGTCTCGAGCAGGGCGGTGTTGAGGGCGATCCGTCCCCGCGAGGGATCGATCTGGGTGACCAGGGCCTTGAGCCGCTCCCCCTGGCTGAAGGCTTCACGGATGTCGCGCAGGTGAACGCCCGTGATCGACGACTGGTGCAGCAGACCGCTCACCCCGCCGAGATCCACAAAGAAGCCATAGGGCTTGACCGACACCACCTGACCATCGACCAGCTGGCCGACCTCCAGCTCCGCCAGCAGGGAAGCACTGGCGGCCCGCTTCTCAGAGAGCACCAGCTTGCGGGTGTCGGCATTGACCTCCAGGAAAGCCACAGCAAAGGAGGTGCCCACCAGCTGCTCGTGGTTCTCGCCGTTCTGGAGCTGGGAGCGGGGAATGAATCCCCTCAGGCCCTCCAGGTCGCAGGTGACGCCGCCGCGGTTGAAACCGCTCACCTTCACCTGCACCACCTTGCCGGCGGCCTCGAGCTGCTTCACCTTCTCCCAGCTCTGGCGCAGGGCCAAGGCCCGGGCACTGATCGTGACCATGCCATCGGCGTTCTGCTCGCGGGTGACCAGCACCTCCACGGGCTGGCCCTTGGGGAAGCGTTCCTTGAGGTTGCCGATCACACCGAGGCCAGCTTCGGCCTTGGGCATGAAACCCGGCGCCTTGCCGCCGATGTCGATGTAAACCCCATCGCTCTCTGAGCTGATCACCGTGCCGGTGACCACATCGCCGGTGGCGCCCACAGGCTCGTTTTCATCGAGCGCGGCGAGGAAGGCGTCCTCATCGAAGTCGAAGTCGTCGACGGTGCGGGCTGGCCGGGAGGGGGTCGTCCCTGATGGGGCGCCGCCGGCGGAGCGGCTGGAGCGGCCCTGGCGGGAGGCGCCATCGGCGGCCCCCATCAGGTCGGCCATGGTCATGCCTTCAAGGCTGGCCGTCTCGAAGCGCTCGTCATCACTGGTGCCAGATCCTCTGGCCTGGGGAGGAGAGGCTGGCCGCGGTGCTGCAGGTGAAGTGGCACCCTCGGGCGCACTGACTCCGGCCTGATCAGTGGTGGGGGCCGGCTGATCCTGGTCCTCCTCCTCCTTTCGGCTCAGATACATCAGTTGGGGGGGCTTGCGCAACGGTGGCTCCGCCCGGGTCGGAGCCGCCGGCTTGGAGCGGGGGCCTGCAGGAGGAACGGGACGCTGCGATCCAGCCATGGCCCAGGGTGATCTGACAGCAGCACACTGTAAGGATCAACCCGTGGAGCGGATGGGAGCACCTGCCAAGCACGCCCTCGAAGGGCTCAGCTGGATCGCGGCCCAGGAGGCCGCGTCCCGGCCGGGCAGCACGGTCATCTGGCCGTTCGGGGCCGTGGAGCAGCACGGTCCGCACCTGCCCCTGGGCACCGATGCAATTTTTGCCGAACGGGTGCTGCAGGCTGTGCTGGAGCGGTTGCCCGCGGAGCTGCCGATCTGGCGGCTGCCCTTGTTCCAGCTGGGTTTTTCTCCCGAGCACGGCGCTTTCCCCGGCACCCTCAGCCTGCCGGCGGAGGTTCTGCTCCAGGTGGTGATGGCCGTGGGGGCCGACCTGGCCCGGGCCGGGTTCCAGCGCCTGGTGCTCTTCAACGCCCACGGCGGCCAGATCGCCCTGCTGCAGGTGGCGGCACGGCAGTTGCGGGCTGCCCATCCCCGCCTGGCGGTGATGCCCTGCTTCCTCTGGAGCGGTCCTCCAGGGGTGGCGGCGCTGTTGCCCGAGCCGGAACGCAGCGAGGGACTGCATGCGGCCCTGGCCGAAACGAGCCTGATGCTGCATCTGGCTCCGGAACTGGTGGGGCCGCAGCGGCCCCGGGAGGGTCAACCTGATCCGGCGCCCCCAGCGGGCTGGAGCCTGGAGGGGGCCGTCCCCACCGCCTGGCTGACCGCCGATCTCTCCGCCAGCGGGGTGGTCGGTGATGCCCGTGGCGCCGACGCAGCTCTGGGGAAAGCTCTCTGTACAGCCCTGGTGGACGGTTGGGTCACGCTTCTGGGGGATCTGCTCTCCAGTCCCTGGCCGCCGCGCCCCTGAACCAATTCCGGCAGGCCTGGTTACAGTCGCCAGCACTGATCACTTCGCCGGCAACGCCATGCCCAGCCTTGAGACCACCATCGCCGCAAGCGAAACCGCCTCTGCCTCCGCCAGCATGGCTGTTGGCGGCAGCGTTGAGCAGGATCTTGGATTGCCTGATTTCAGCAGCAGCACCTACAAAGACGCTTACAGCCGGATCAACGCGATCGTCATCGAGGGCGAGCAGGAAGCTCACGACAACTACATCTCCCTCGGCCACCTGATTCCCGATCAGGCAGAAGAACTGGAGAGACTGGCCCGCATGGAGCTCAAGCACAAGAAGGGATTCACAGCCTGCGCAAAAAATCTGTCGGTGATTGCCGACATGGACTTTGCCAAGGAGTTCTTCTCACCCTTGCATGGCAACTTTCAGGCGGCCCTGGCCGAAGGGAAAGTGGTGACCTGTCTACTGATTCAAGCCATCCTGATCGAAGCCTTCGCCATCTCGGCTTACCACATCTACATTCCTGTTGCTGATCCCTTTGCCCGCAAAATCACTGAGGGTGTGGTCAAGGATGAATACACCCATCTCAATTACGGCCAGGAATGGTTGAAGGCCAACCTGGAGTCCTCCCGTGGGGAACTGGAGCAAGCCAATCGGGTCAACCTGCCGCTGGTGCGCAAGATGCTGGAGCAGGTGGCTGGAGATGCCGCCGTGTTGCACATGGACCAGGAAGACCTGATGGCTGACTTCATGACCTCGTACCAGGAGGCCCTTACTGACATTGGCTTCACTACACGAGAGATCGCCAAGATGGCCACCGCTGCGCTGCTGGGCTGAGCTCTGCAGGCATGGCAGGATGTGTCGTCGGCCACAGCCGTCTCCATTCCGCCCCGCCACAGCTGCATGTTCGGTCTGATTGGTCACTCAACCAGCCTCGAGCAGGCTCGGAGCAAGGCCCTTGAGCTGGGCTTTCCCGAATACGCCGACGGTGACCTCGACCTCTGGTGCGTGGCTCCACCTCAGCTGGTGGAAAATGTCAGCATCACCAGCCCGACGGGCAAAACCATCGAGGGTGCCTACATCGATTCGGTGTTCGTGCCTGAAATGCTCAGCCGATTCAAGACAGCCCGGCGTAAAGTGCTCAACGCCATGGAGCTGGCCCAGAAGAGCGGGATCGACATCACCGCCCTGGGAGGGTTCACTTCGATCATCTTCGAAAATTTCAATCTGCTCAAGAATCAGCAGATCCGCAGCACCGCTCTGGAGTGGGAGCGGTTCACCACCGGCAACACCCACACCGCCTGGGTGATCGCCCAGCAGGTGGAAACCAATGCTCCGGCCCTCGGCATCGACCTGAGCCGGGCCAAGGTGGCCGTGGTTGGGGCCACCGGCGACATTGGCAGTGCCGTCTGCCGCTGGCTCAGCCAGAACACCGGGGTTGGTGAGCTGCTGCTGGTGGCCCGCCAGCCCCAGCCCCTGCTCGATCTGCAGGCCGAACTGGGTAGCGGCCGCATTCTCAGCCTTGAGGAGGCGCTGCCTGAAGCCGACGTGGTGGTCTGGGTGGCCAGCCTGCCCCAGGGCCTCAGCATCGATCCGGCCAGCCTCAAGTCACCCTGCCTGATGATCGATGGCGGCTACCCCAAGAATCTCGACAGCAAGGTGACTGGTGCCGGCGTCCACGTGATCAAGGGAGGCATCGTCGAGTTCTGGCAGGACATCGGCTGGCAGATGATGCAGGTGGCTGAGATGGAGAATCCCAGGCGCCAGCTCTTCGCCTGTTTCGCTGAAGCCATGCTGCTGGAGTTCGAGGGCCTGCACACCAACTTCAGCTGGGGCCGCAACAACATCACCCTGGCCAACATGGAGCTGATCGGGGCTGCCTCCCTGCGTCACGGCTTCCGCTCAATCGGCCTCAACCAGGTTCCGCGGCCTCAGCTGGCGGCCGTCTGATCGATCATCCCAGCATCCCGCGACAATCTCCACGACTCCAGCACTGATCCCACCCAGAGCCATCCCGCTCCCACACCATGGCCCGCCGCCCATTGCTCGATTTCGAAAAACCCCTGGTGGAACTGGAGGATCAGATCGATCAGATCCGCCAGCTGGCCAGAGATTCGGAGGTCGATGTCAGTCAGCAGCTGCTGCAACTGGAAACCCTGGCGGCCCGCCGGAGAGAAGAGATTTTTCAGTCTCTGAGCCCCGCTCAGAAGATCCAGGTGGCCCGCCACCCCCAAAGGCCGAGCACCCTGGATTACATCCAGGTGATCACCGATGAATGGTTCGAGCTGCACGGAGATCGCCGCGGCTCCGATGACCAGGCCCTGGTGGGCGGTGTCGGCCGTATCGGTGACCAGGGGGTCGTCCTGATCGGCCACCAGAAAGGCCGCGACACCAAGGAAAACGTGGCCCGGAATTTTGGAATGGCCTCCCCGGGTGGTTACCGCAAGGCTCTGCGCCTGATGGAGCATGCCGATCGCTTCCGTCTGCCGATCCTCAGCTTCATCGACACGCCTGGCGCCTATGCCGGCGTGCTCGCCGAAGAGCAGGGGCAAGGTGAAGCGATCGCCGTGAACCTGCGCGAGATGTTCCGCCTCCGGGTACCGGTGATCGCCACGGTGATCGGTGAAGGGGGCTCCGGCGGTGCCCTCGGAATCGGTGTCGCCGACCGCCTGCTGATGTTCGAGCACAGCGTCTACACCGTGGCCAGTCCAGAGGCCTGCGCCTCAATCCTCTGGCGGGATGCGGCCAAGGCCCCGGCTGCCGCCGCCGCCTTGCGCATCACTGCCAATGATCTGCTGCAGCTGGGGGTGATCGACACGGTGCTGAGTGAACCCTCCGGTGGGAACCATTGGGCCCCGCTCCAGGCGGCCGAGACCCTGCGCTCCGCCCTGGTGCAGCAGCTTCAGGACCTGGGCCAGCTCAGCGAGGCCGACCTGCTGGAGCAGCGTTATGCCAAGTTCCGGCGGATGGGGCGGATCCTGGATCCAGAGGCCACAGAATCTGTTGCAAACCCTTAACATTCGCATCGAGACGCGATCCTCTTGACTTCTGTATTGATCACCGGTGCCTCCAGGGGCATTGGAGCCGCCGCTGCCAGCCGTTTCGCGGCTGCTGGCTGGGATCTTCTTCTCTTGGCGCGCTCCGGCAGTGATCTCGAGACTGTCGCTTCTCCCCTGCGGACCACCGGAAGGCGAGTTGAATGGGTGGTCGCGGATCTCACAGATCCCCAGAGCCTTCCAGGCCACCTGAGCGATCTGCTGGGCCGCGGACTTCAGCCCACGGTGGTGATCAACAATGCCGGGGCCGCTTACACCGGCGAGCTCGCTACCATGGAACTGAGCTCATGGCAATGGTTGCTTCAACTCAACCTCACCAGTGTTTTCCAGGTCTGTCAGGCGGTCCTGCCTGGATTACGCCAACAGGCATCAAGCCTGATCATCAACGTGAGCAGCCATGCCGCCAGGAATGCATTCCCGGAATGGGGTGCTTACTGCACCACCAAAGCGGCGCTGGAGTCTTTCAGCCGCTGTCTTGCAGCCGAGGAACGCAGCCATGGCATTCGCGTCTCCACCCTCACCCTCGGCGCGGTCGACACCCCCCTTTGGGTGACGGAAACCGTCCACAGCTCCTTCGATCGCCGTGCCATGCTTGATGTCGATCAAGCCGCGGAAGCCTTGCTGTTCCTTGCCCAGCAGCCTCCGTCCCAGGTGGTGGAGGACCTGACCCTCATGCCCGCCTCTGGCGCTTTCTGAGTCTTTCATGACATCCACCATCCCCTCCACCCCTCGCTCCAGGTCGATCACACCCGACGCGGCCCCAGGTCCTGTCAGTGCGCGCATTCGCGAGCGCCTGATGCAGGCTGGTGTCCCCTACTTTGCCAACGACAACGTTGCTGATCACCTGCTCGAGGGAGAACTCGACCAGCTGGAGATCGAGGTGGCAGGGAAAGTGCGAGAGATGCTGCGCAGCCTCGTCATCGACATCGACAACGATCACAACACAGAGGAAACCGCCGAGCGCGTAGCTCGGATGTATCTTCACGAGGTATTTAAGGGTCGTTACCATAAACAACCCAAGATCGCCAGCTTCCCCAACGTCAAGCAGCTCGATGAGATCTACACGGTGGGACCGATCAGTATCCGTTCGGCCTGTTCCCATCACCTGGTGCCAATCCTGGGCAACTGCTGGATCGGGATCAAGCCCGGTGATCGGGTGATTGGGCTCTCCAAGTTCGCAAGAGTGGCGGATTGGGTCTTCTCACGCCCGCACATCCAGGAGGAAGCTGTGATGATCCTCGCTGATGAGATCGAGCGTTTGTGCAAGCCGCAGGGCCTGGCGATCCTGGTCAAAGCGCAGCACTACTGCATGAAGTGGCGTGGGGTCAAAGAACCTCAGACCAGCATGGTGAATTCAGTGGTGCGGGGCGATTTCCGCCACGACCCCAGCCTCAAGCATGAATTCTTCGAACTGGTGAAGCAGCAGCAGGCGCTGCTCAGCACCTGATCTCAGTGAATTCAGTTCGCTGCTGCGGCTGATCCCTTCACCACGTCCACCAGAGCGCGCACCAGATCGAGGTTTTTCTCGCCTGGTGCGCGCTCCACCGCACTGGACACATCGAGTCCATCGGGGTGAAAGGCCTCCACCAGCTCAGCGGCGTTGGCTGGTCCTACGCCACCGGCAAGCCACCAAGGCAGACCAGGCTTGAACCCCTCCAACCAAGCGGGAGGGATGCGCTGACCGCTGCCTCCTAGCTGATCTGGAACCCACGCATCCAGCAATACGGCCTCCACCACGCCGCCATAATCGTTGACTCGCTCGAGATCTTCGGGGCGGCCAATCCTCAGGGCTTTCCAGATCGTGCAGCCTGTCCTTTCGGCCAGCTCCCGGCAGCGGGCGGGGGATTCCCTCCCATGCAGCTGCAGCACCTGGTGGCCATGGGCTGGATCCAGTTGCGCGTCCAGCTCGTCGCCGGGATCCGCCAGCACCAGCACTCCCCGGCAGCCAGGGCGGCCGGCGGTCATCGCCTCAAACAGTTCCAGCCGCCGATCGGGGGCCAGCCAACGTGGGGAGGAGGGCACCGCAATCACCCCCACGGCATCCACCCCAAGCTCAGCAACCGCCTGGGCCTGGGCCGGCTGACGCAGACCACAGATCTTCAACAGGGTGGAGAGCACCACAGAAGGGTCATGACCACCCTTTCTAGGATCGGAGCAAGACCGCCCGGGATCTGCCTGGGCATCGGCAGGACAGGACCGCGTGGGTGAAGGTTGGCAGCTCCTCAAGATCAGCGGCATCCCGCTGCGCATCCACCCCAGTTGGTTCGTGATCCTGCTGCTCGCCACCCTGGGCTTCGAGCAGCAATACGGCATTCAGCTGGCGGGGCAGGCCTCCAGCGCCAGCCTCTGGCTGCTGGCGCTGGGAACGGCGCTGCTGCTGTTCGTTTCGGTGCTGCTGCATGAGCTGGGCCACTCACTGGTGGCCATCGCCCATGGGGTGAAGGTGCGGAGCATCACCCTGTTCCTGTTGGGCGGGGTGGCCAGTGTCGAAAAGGAATGCACCACAGCCATGGCGGCCCTGCAGGTGGCCGCCGCTGGCCCCCTGGTCAGCCTGCTGCTGGCCGCTCTGTTCCTGGGCAGCAGCCATTCGGTCGCCCATCTCTCACCGTTGCTGGGTGAAATGGTCAGCCAGTTGGGAGTCCTGAACCTGGTGTTGGCCCTGTTCAACCTTCTCCCCGGCCTGCCACTGGATGGAGGCCTGATCGTCAAGGCGCTGGTGTGGCAGTGGACCGGCAGTCAGCGGCGAGGCGTCCAGGTGGCCACCGCCATGGGCCGCTTCCTCTCGCTGATGGCCGTGGGCATGGGCACCCTGCTGCTGCTGCGGGGCGGTGGGCTGGGGGCCTTCTGGCTGATCATGCTGGGGTGGTTCGGGCTGGGGGCCTCCAGAAACCAGAACCAGCTCCTGGCGCTGCAGAAGGCCCTCAAGGACCTCAAGGTCAGTGAGGCCACCCGCCGCCGGTTCCGGGTGCTGGAGGGCGATGCGCCCTTGCGCGAGCTCTCTCGGATGCGCCGTGACGACAGCGACGGCAGTCCCGACTGGGTTCTCGTCTGCGAGCGGGGTCGCTGGAAAGGGGTGATCGGCGACGACCCCCTGCAGACCCTGCCGGTTCAGCGCTGGGATCAGGAACGGGTTCTCGACCACATCGAGCCCCTGAGCACCCTTCCCAGCATCCAGCACGATGCGCCGCTCTGGCAGGCCGCCCTGCAACTGGATGAGCCGGGCGTCGATCGCCTGCTGGTGCTGGGTTCCGCGGGCCTGCCGAGTGGCACCCTGGAGCGCCCGGAACTCTCGGAAGTGGTGCTGGCCCGCCTGGGACTGCGCCTGCCTCCACCATTGCTGGAGGCCGCCCGGCGCCAGGGAACCTACCCCCTCGGGCTGGCCCTGGCCCAGGTGGCCCGGGGAATCGCCGAGAGTGGTGAGGGCTGATCCACCCCATCTCCCGGCCGTCTCTCAGGACAGTCGAAACCGGTGGCGGCGGCGATCAATCGCCTCCCACTCCTGAGGCCTAAGTGGCTCAACCAGCAACGGGCCTCCCCCCAGGGAACTGATCACCGTGCGGTTGAGGTGGTGCTCCAGCGCAGCCACAGAGAGCCCTTGAGCCGAGGGAGGAGCCGCTGGGGTCGATCCAAACAGCTCCTGCCACAGAGCGGATGGTGGGTCGATCAGCACGCTGCCGTGCTGCAGGAGCTGGCGCCTGCGCCAGAGCTGGGCGCTGCCCACCCGCTTCTGGCGATCGCTGCCCACCAGATCAGCGGCGGTGCTGCAGGCGAAGCAGTTGGCGGACGGGGGCGTGGCCTCCTCCTGGCCAGGGCTCAGGGCCAGGCCCAGGGGGGCCAAGGACTGCGCCAGCCAGGTGCCTACCAGGCTGTAGGCCAGCTGGCGCTGGCGGGGAGGATCGGGCCAGAGCAGGGCATAGGTGAGGCTGCCGGCATGGAGCACGGCGCCACCGCCGCTGGGCCGGCGCACCAGGGCCACACGGCCCTGCCGGGCCGCGCTTCGCCAGGCCGAAGGGATGGCGCGCTGGTGGTAGCCGAGCGAGAGGGTCGGCGTGCTCCAGGTATAGAGGCGCACAACTCCCTGACCTGGCTTGAGCAACAGCTGATCCAGCAGCCAGTCGTCGATGGCCATCTGCCAGTCGCCGCGCAGGCATAGGGGGGGAATCCAGCGCCAGCTCGACGGAAAAGGGGGATCAGCAGGGGATGCTGGTGCCACCGTGCGACCGCCGTTCAACCCGATCATGCTGGGCGATCTGCTGGTGCTGGTGCCCCTCGGTGTGGTGGCCGGGCTGCTCTCGGGGCTGCTGGGCATCGGCGGCGGTCTGGTGTTCTCACCGATGCTGCTGCTGGTGGGCCTTCCCCCCCATCAGGCCCTGGCCACCAGCACCCTGGCGATCGTGCCCACCACCCTGGGGGGAACCTGGGTGCATCTGCGCCAGGGTCGGGTGCTGCCGGCGGCTGGCCTGGCCATCGGTCTCAGTGCAGCCCTGAGCGGGCTGCTGTTCAGCCGGCTGGGGGGACTGCTCAGCGGCTGGCAGCTGCTGGGACTGCAGGCCCTGATGTACGTGACCCTGACCCTGACGATCTCGTCTCGCCGCGACAAGGAGCCGGCACCGTCGCCAGGGCCTGCTCCGTTGCCGGCCCTGGCCCTGGTGGGCAGCCTGGCCGGCCTGGCCGGAGGTCTGTTGGGGGTGGGTGGGGGCCTGTTGATGGTCCCCCTGATGCTGGGAAGCCTGCGGCTGCCGGTGCGCGAAGCCATCCGCCTCAGCACCCTGGCGGTGCTCTGCTCTTCGTCTGCAGCGTCGGTGACCTTCCTGATCGGGGCAAAGGCCCAGGGGACCATCGCCCTCACCCTTGGGGGAACGGCCTCAGTGGCGGCCCACTGGTCGGCCGCACGGCTGGAGCGGGTTCCGGAGACCCTGCTGGTGCAACTGCTGCGCGGGCTCACCGGCCTGTTGGCCCTCGACAGCGGCCGGCGGGCCCTCAGCCTGCTGCTGGGCTGATCGGATCCCAGAAGCTGGGATCGAGCTCGAAACCCAGCACCGCGGCCATCTGAGCAAGCCCCTGGCGGCAGTTCAGACCCCGCTCCTGGCTCCAGTGATCCAGCAGGAAAAAGCGATGGGTGATCCAGAGCTCGAGGCTCTCCGGCGCGAAGCGGATCCCCTCGTGGCGGCTGAAACCATGGGGTAGAAGCATCGCCACGTGACGGCAGAGCTGGCCACTGCTGCGGTCGAGCACCAGGGGCAGCCAGGGGTGAAGCGCATCGGCCCGCAGACTCCAGAGGCGTAGTTCAGGCAGTTCGGAGAGCTCGCGGGGATCGTCTGACTGACGGGGCCAGTCGAAATCGAGGCCCAGGGCTCCGGCGGCGGCAAGCAGGTCAGCCGGAGCGCAGGCGCTCCAGGGTTGCAGCGGCGAGAGATCAAGAGTGCGGATACTCTCGGCGGATACAGAGAGGCTGGAGGGAGGTTGAGCCATCAAGAGCTGTGACAGCCCGATGCCATCACCTGGCTTCGGGCGGAACGGAGCCGAACAATGGTGGCGACATCTGTTTCCCATCGTTGGCCATGGTCACAACACTCAGCCAGGCAGAGGTTCTGATTGCCCTGGTGGTCGCCGCCCACGCCGGCATTCTGGCGATTCGCCTCTGCGTCAGCCTCTACCGGGCCTGAATCGAAGGCTCGCCCTTGGCAGGTCGCGCCTGAACTGCTAGAAGCGGGCCATCACTTCTCTTTCTCCCCCTTGTCCGCCGCGCAGCAGCTCAGGCCCGTAACCGCACCAAGGCGTTCGGCGGCATCCAGGCGACGGCCAGCCTCGCGCTCAGCCGCCGCACCACCCGTGAGTGCAGCGGCAGCGGTGGCCATCCACCAGGGATCGACCGACCGGCAGGAGTTGCTCTGCAGCGTGATTGGCCTCAGCGTCAAGCTGGGCATGACCCTGCTGGCGGGCCTCAGCCTGGTTCATCTGGCTGGTGCCTATCAGCAACGGCTGAACCAGCACGACGAACTTAGTGCCATTCTTCAGATCGAACAAGCCAAACTGCAGAAGGCACAGAAGCGCTTCGATCAACTCTTCGTCACCACCGGTGAGCAGCGGCTGATTCGCGAACAGGATCAGTGGATCGCCCCCAACCGTCTGCGGGTGGTGTGGAACGAACCCACCGAACCCAAGCCCGCCCCTGCCCCAGCCGGCAGGCCCTTGATCAGCACCCAACCGCTCCCGGCCCAGGTTCAGCGCTGACATCCTGCGGGGTTTTCCCTCCTGGTTGAGTTTCTGACCACACAGAACCGGTCAACCAGCACCTGTTCACGCTCCAGGTCGTTGACCGATGCCACAAGGATGACGTCGGTCGCCGCTGTTCAACGTGACCTTGTGTTGAACTTCGCTCCGCAGTCGGCACTGGTTGCTGGCCTTGTCCTTAGGTTGAGGCCCCCCGAACCGCCGCGCCCCGATGGCGTCTGCTTCCAGCGCTCCCACCCCGTCAAGCCCCTCCAGTCCCGGCATGGGCAGCGCTGGGCAGATTGGGACTGTGATGATCACCGGAGCTTCCTCCGGCGTTGGCCTGTACGCCGCCAAAGCCCTGGCCCAGCGCGGCTGGCATGTGGTGATGGCCTGCCGCGATCTGGCCAAGGCCAAGGCAGCAGCCAGTTCTCTGGCGATCCCTGAGAGCTCCCTCACCCACCTGCAGGTGGACCTGGGCGATCTCGAGAGTGTTCGCCGGCTGGTGAACGCCTTCCATGCCACCGGCCGCAGCCTTGACGCCCTGGTCTGCAATGCCGCCGTCTACAAACCGCGGCTCAAGCAACCGGAACGCTCGCCCCAGGGCTACGAGATCTCGATGGCCACCAACCATCTGGGGCATTTCCTGCTGATCCAGGCCCTGCTCGACGACATGAAGAAGTCGAGCCATCCCTCGCGCAGACTGGTGATCCTTGGAACGGTCACGGCCAACTCAAAGGAGCTGGGCGGCAAGATTCCGATCCCCGCCCCCGCAGACCTGGGAGACCTCTCGGGCTTCGAGGCCGGTTTCAAGGCGCCGATCAGCATGGCCAACAGCAAGGCCTTCAAGCCCGGCAAGGCCTACAAGGACAGCAAGCTCTGCAACATGATCACCACCCAGGAGCTGCACCGCCGGCTGCACGACTCCACGGGGATCATCTTCAGCTCGCTCTATCCCGGCTGCGTGGCCGACACGCCCTTGTTCCGCAACACCCCGAGGGCCTTTCAGACCATCTTCCCCTGGTTCCAGAAGAACATCACCGGCGGTTATGTGAGCCAGGAGCTGGCCGGTGAGCGGGTGGCCCAGGTTGTGGCCGACCCGGCCTTCGCCGTGTCGGGCGCGCACTGGAGCTGGGGCAACCGCCAGAAGGCCAATGGTCAACAGTTCATCCAGGAACTTTCAGACAAGGCCAGCGATCCCGAAACCGCTGCCAAGACCTGGGACCTGTCCATGAAACTCGTCGGACTCGCCTGAGGACACTGTGATGGTGATGCCCCGTCCGCTTCGCTGGTTTGTCGCTCTTGTGCTGGCCGCTGGCTTACTGGTGGGCGGAGTGCTTCTGCTCCCCTTCGCCGACTGGTTGCCCGGAGGAACGGTCGCCGATGTGCCGTTGCAGCAGGTGGTGAACGGCACCAGCTTCAACCGGCTGTTCCCACCCTCGGATCCAGAATTCCGGGTGACGATGTCGCAGGAGAAGCGGGGGTTCAGCGAGGCGCGCCTGAAAAAGGGCGATCAGGTGATTGCCCTGCTGGCCATCTCCGACACGATCACCGCACCGGAAGCCCGAGCCAAGTTCGAGCAGGCTCAGGAGCGCCTCGAGGGCTGGCCGTTGGTGGAGCAGGGGCCCCATGCGAGTGCGCTGCTGGTGGCCGATCGCTTCCAGGTGAAGGTGATCGAGCAGGGCAGTGCCCTTGACGCCGATCATCGCCACAGCGTTCTTGAACACTTTAATCTCCAGGGACTCGCCGCCCTCGGAACCCCATCCCTCCCCCGCGCCTGAGGCCATGGGCACACCTGTTCTCACCCGTCTGGAGCGCCTGCCGCGGCGGGGACTCACCGTGCTCTCACTCCAGGGGCTGAGCCTGCTGGTCCCGGGTGGCTGGAGCAACATCACCAGCGCCGAAGCCTTAATCGAATCGGTGATCGGCAGCAACGATGCGGCCCTCATCGCTCAGGTGCGGGCCCGGGCCGATCAACTCAGTCGGGCACGCCATGAGGGTTATGGCAGGGCCCTGAGCGTCTACGACGCCGTCAACCGCTCGCAGCACGCCACGGCTGGCCTGCGGGTGTTGGCTGGGTTGAGCGCCGGAGTGCCCCTGCTCAAACGCATCGCCGATCTCACGCCACCTGGCGACACGCTGCAGGCCGTGGATCTGGGCCTGAAGGTGTCGGCCGAGCTGCTGGCCTTCACCCAGGTCAATGGTCTACCCGGCGACAGCTTCGCTGACTTCGCCGCCGCCCTGGCCGACTATGGCTCGGAAGCACGGCTGCGCATGGCCGCCCTGGTCACCTTCGATGGTCTGCTGCCGCTGGGAGATCAGGCCCTGCAGCGACTGGATGGACTGCTCGGGCAGGCGAGCGCGACCCAGTTGCGTCAGCTCCCCGCCTACCGGCGCATGGCCGGCTTGATGCCGGGCCGCAATGATCAGGCTCACCTTGGATTCCTACGCCGGGGAGTGGAGCTATGGGTGGGCTGGGCCGATGGACTCGTCTCCCAGCTGGGGCTCAGTGGCCAGCGGGCCGTCCAGGCCCTGGAAACCACCCTGGGCCCCTGGCAAGGACGCATGGATCAGCTGGCGGTGTTCCTGGATGCCTTCACCGACACCTATTCCCACACGGGGGTCCAGGCCGTGGCCCGCCGCCTGGTGGAGCGGGCCGCCGCCGAGATCTGAATCAGAACCTGAGACTCCCTGGTGAGGATCAGTCGAAACCGAGCAGGTCAAAGATCTCACGATCCTTGAGTGATTCGGCCTCGAGGGGCTCCACATCACTGAGCATCTTCTGCGCAAGGCTCAGATACTCCTGCTGAACGGCTTCCACCTCGGGGCTTGGCTCCATCTCGAAGATGGTGCACTTCTTGAGGCGGGAGCGGCGGATTGCATCCACCGTTTTGAAATGCGCCATGGTACGCAGACCGGTGCGCTCATTGAAGCGGTCGATCTGATCGGTCTCCTCTGAGCGATTGGCAATCACTCCGCCCAGGCGCACCTTGTAGTTCTTGGCCTTGGCGTTGATGGCCTGCATGATCCGATTCATCGCAAAGATCGAATCAAAATCATTGGCGGTGACGATGAGGCAGTAATTGGCATGCTGCAGTGGCGCCGCGAAACCACCACAGACCACGTCACCGAGCACATCGAAGATCACGACATCCGTATCTTCAAGCAGATGGTGCTCTTTCAGCAACTTCACCGTCTGGCCGGTGACATAGCCACCACATCCGGTACCAGCCGGTGGACCACCGGATTCCACGCACATCACGCCATTGAAGCCCTCGAACACGAAGTCTTCGGGACGAAGTTCCTCGGTATGGAAGTCAACGGTTTCGAGGATATCGATCACCGTGGGCACCATCTTCTTGGTGAGGGTGAAGGTGCTGTCGTGCTTCGGATCGCAACCGATCTGAAGCACCCGTTTTCCCAGCTTTGAGAACGCTGCGGAAAGGTTGGAGGAGGTGGTGGACTTGCCGATCCCCCCCTTGCCATAGACGGCAATCACCAAGGCACCTTCCTCGATGTTCATCGAGGCATCCTGGTGGACCTGGAGGCTGCCCTCACCGTCCTCATGGCCGCTGGTGCCAGCCTTGGCGGGAGCTGTTGTCTGCTTGGGTGGCAGAGTTGTGGTCATAACACGTCCTTGGCCGAGTCGACATCGGCAGTGCCTACATCAAAGTGCAGCCGAGCAGGCAGATGCTGGGTCTGGCTCAAACCGAAACATCACGACAATCGGAATCTTGAAATGCTCACCCAAGCCGAGCGATTGCTGATGAGCAGAGCCTTGACAATCACTCTCATGGCTCAGGGGCCCGCCTCCCGATCTAAGTAGAAATGCCTAACACCTTGACAGATGGAGAGGCCGCCTGGTTCAGGGAGTGACTGCGCTGGCTTGTGCGATCCGGGAATGATCGAGCTGGCCTGGGCCTGGCCAGCTGTGCAACGTCACGCAGCCCCGCGGCTCAACGGCTGAAGTGGGCCTTGGCTTCGTAGAGCGTTTCCTCGGTGATCTCCGCTACGCCACGTTCGTTGGCATACGCTTCGGTGTTGCGCCGGACTTTGCCCCGAACGAAGAAAGGAATTCGGGAAAGTTCAGCTTCACCGGAAGGGGTCCAGCGCAAGGCTCCCCCTTCAGGAGTGGCCGAAAGTGGTGTCACGTCCGGCGCCCCGCTGGCAGGGCCAGCGACCGGCTGGGCCGCCGGGGCGGAAGCACCCTCGAGATGGCTGAGGTGACCGTCCACGAATTCGAAATCATGGCGGAACATGCCGATCAGGTGTTCCTCCAGACCCATCATCAGGGGGTGCACCCAGGAATCGAAGATCACATTGGCCCCCTCCCAACCCATCTGGGGGGCATAACGGGCGGGTACATCCTGCACATGCAGCGGGGCGCTGATCACAGCGCAGGGAATCCCCAGCCGCTTGGCGCTGTGGCGCTCCATCTGGGTGCCGAGCACAAGCTCTGGAGCCGCCTGGGCCATGGCCTGCTCCACCTCCAGATAATCGTCGGAGATCAGGGCCTCGAGGCCCAGCTCCTTGGCGGCGGCACGCACCTCACGGGCCTGCTCGCGGCTGTAGCTGCCCAGCCCCACCACCGTGAAACCGAGCTCCCGCGAGGCGATCCGGGCCGCCGCGATCGCATGGGTGGCGTCGGCGAAAATGAACACCCGCTTGCCGGTGAGGTAAGTGGAATCCACCGATTTCGAGTACCAGGGCAATCTGGAGCGCTGGTCGGCCTCACGCAGTTCCGGCGGCTCCAGGCCCAGCAGGGCGCAGAGCTCACGCAGGAACTGGGCCGTGGCTCCGATTCCGATCGGTACGGTGCGCACCACAGGGGTGCCGAAATTGCGCTCCAGCCAGCTGCAGAGAGGGCCGGCCACCTCCGGATAGAGGCAGAGGTTGGCATCGGCCTGGGGGAGACGCATCAGGTCGGCCGGCCTGGCTCCCAGGGGTGCCACCACATTCACGTCGATGCCGTGGTCGGCCAGGAGGCCGCGCAATTCGCGCACGTCATCTCGGCAGCGGAAGCCCAGCAGGCTCGGGCCCAGCAGGTTCACGCGCGGTCGCCGCCCCTCGGAGCGCCAGCGCTCGGGCCCAGGCTTGGCCGCTCCGGGGGCAGGCATCTGGTTCCTGAGCAGCCCGCGGCAGAGTTGGTAGAAGGTTTCCGCCGCCCCCCAGTTTTCCTTTTTGGAGTAAGCAGGCAAGTCCAGGCTCACCACCGGAACACCCAGGCCCATGCCGCCGGCGAGGGATCCCGGTTGATCCTGGATCAGCTCGGCTGTGCAGCTCTCGCCCACCAGCAGGGCCTCCGGCTGGAAGCGATCCACCGCCTGCTGGATCGAGCGCTTCACCAGCTCAGCGGTGTCGCCGCCCAGATCGCGGGCCTGAAAGGTGGTGTAGGTGACAGGGGGCCGGCGGTCACGCCGCTCAATCATCGTGAACAGCAGATCGGCATAGGTGTCGCCCTGTGGGGCATGCAGCACGTAGTGAACTCCCTCCATCGAGGCGGCGATGCGCATGGCTCCCACATGGGGAGGGCCTTCGTAGGTCCAGAGGGTCAGTTCCATTGCAGTAACTCCCGGCGGTTGAGGGGACGGGCGAACAGTTCAGCCAGGTCAGCGGCCTGATCACAACCATGGATCGGGCTGAAGACGAGCTCGATCGACCACTTGGTGGCGAAGCCTTCCGCTTCGAGCGGGTTGGCCAGACCCATGCCGCAGACGACCAGATCGGGGCGGCTGGCACGAACACGCTCCAGCTGCTTCTCCACATCCTGCCCTTCGCTGAGCTGGGTGCCCTCCGGCAGCAGGGGCAGTTCCTCGGCCATCAGCTGGCGGTCGAGGTAGGGGGTGCCCACCTCCACCAGTTCCATGCCGCATTCGCGGTGCAGAAAACGGGCCAGGGGAATTTCCAGCTGGGAATCGGGTAACAGAAACAGGCGCTTGCCTTCGAGTCTGCGGCGCAGGGGTTCCAGGGCGCGCCTGCCCCGCTCCGCCAGAGGGTCGAGCACCTCGGCCACGCGTTTGGGGTCAATGCCGAAGGCCGCCGCCGCCGCCGTCATCCAGGCGCAACTGCCCTCCACCCCGAGCGGGTAGGGGGCGGAGATGCGCTGGGCGCCTCGGCGCTCCAGGGCCCGCACGGTATCGGCCACGAAGGGCTGGGCCAGCAGCAGGCGGGTGCCGGGGCCGACCGGCGGCAGGTCGGTCGACTGGCGGGGCGGCAGAGTGCGCACCGTCTCGAGGCCCATGCGCGCGAACAGGGAGAGGAAACGCTCCTCCACCCCATCGGCCAGGGTGCCCACGATCAGCAGCTGGGGTTCAGGACTGCTGGGCAACAGGGGAACCAGGGAGGTCAGGGCACCGTCCTCCCCCTGGGTGAAGGTGGTTTCAATGCCACTGCCGGAGTAATTCACAACCCTCACCCGCCCCTGCATGCGGGTGTTGATGCGCTCGGCGGCCTTGGCCAGATCGAGCTTGATGACCTCCGAAGGGCAGGAGCCCACCAGGAACAGGGTGCGGATCTCGGGCCGCCGCGCCAACAGATCGCCCACCACCCGATCTAGTTCCTCGTTGGCATCCGCCAGGCCCGCCAGGTCGCGCTCGCCCAGGATGGCTGTGCCGAAGCGGGGTTCGGCAAAGATCATCACACCGGCCGCCGACTGGATCAGGTGGGCGCAGGTGCGGGAGCCCACCACCAGAAAAAAGGCATCGGGCATCCGGCGATGCAGCCAGACGATCGAGGTGAGGCCGCAAAACACCTCCCGCTGTCCGCTTTCACGCAGCACGGGCGGCAGGGTGGACGTCAGGGCCATGGGCGGGAACCGGTGATCCATTACGGGTTAGCCAACTAGGCGGCGGAAACCAGTGGCTGTTGACAAGTCTTCGGGATCAGGGTCGATAGGGGGTGGAACGGGATACAGGAACCAAGTCGTTACGCCGATTAACACATTTCGGAACCGATGAGCAGGGCTTATGGGGGTCCCTGCACACCGTGATCGATCAAACCACCCAAATCGCTTGACGGGGGGGTATGCCGCCGAGCATGGTCCTTAACGAACCTCCCCAACCTTTTCCGGAGCAGGCAATGGCGAATGAAACCATGGGCATCGCCCTCGGCATGATCGAGACGCGCGGCCTCGTGCCGGCCATCGAAGCAGCCGACGCCATGACCAAGGCCGCCGAAGTGCGTCTGATCGGCCGTGAGTTCGTGGGGGGCGGCTACGTGACCGTCCTGGTGCGCGGCGAAACCGGTGCTGTGAACGCCGCAGTGCGTGCCGGCGCTGATGCCTGTGAGCGCGTGGGCGACGGCCTCGTGGCCGCCCACATCATCGCCCGCCCCCACCGTGAAGTGGAGCCGGCCCTCAACAGCAGCTTCGGTCTGGGTTCCAAGGACTGATGTCTGACGCGCCCCCGAGGGAGCGCAGCACCTTCATCTTTCCCACCCGACCAACAAGGAGATTTTCCCCATGAGCAAGAAGTACGACGCTGGGGTCAAGGAGTACAGGGACACGTACTGGACTCCCGACTACGTTCCCCTGGACACCGACCTGCTGGCCTGCTTCAAGGTCACCGGTCAGGAAGGCGTTCCCAAGGAAGAAGTGGCCGCTGCCGTGGCTGCCGAATCCTCGACCGGCACCTGGTCCACCGTCTGGTCCGAGCTCCTCACCGACCTCGACTTCTACAAAGGCCGCTGCTACCGGATCGAAGACGTTCCCGGTGACAAGGAGTCGTTCTACGCCTTCATCGCCTACCCGCTCGATCTGTTCGAGGAAGGTTCGATCACCAACGTGCTCACCTCCCTGGTGGGCAACGTGTTCGGCTTCAAGGCCCTGCGCCACCTCCGTCTGGAAGACATCCGCTTCCCGATGGCCTTCATCAAGACCTGCCCAGGCCCGCCGAACGGCATCTGCGTCGAGCGCGACCGGATGGACAAGTATGGCCGTCCGCTGCTGGGCTGCACGATCAAGCCGAAGCTGGGCCTCTCCGGCAAGAACTACGGCCGGGTGGTTTATGAGTGCCTGCGCGGCGGTCTCGACTTCACTAAAGACGACGAGAACATCAACTCCCAGCCCTTCCAGCGCTGGCAGAATCGCTTCGAGTTCGTCGCCGAAGCTGTTCAGCTGGCGCAAGAGGAAACCGGCGAGAAGAAGGGGCACTACCTCAACTGCACCGCCGCCACTCCCGAAGACATGTACGAGCGGGCCGAGTTCGCCAAAGAACTCGGGCAGCCGATCATCATGCACGACTACATCACCGGCGGCTTCACGGCCAACACCGGTCTGTCGAAGTGGTGCCGCAAGAACGGCATGCTGCTGCACATTCACCGCGCCATGCACGCGGTGATCGACCGTCACCCCAAGCACGGCATCCACTTCCGCGTTCTCGCCAAGTGCCTGCGCCTCTCCGGTGGTGACCAGCTGCACACCGGCACCGTGGTGGGCAAGCTCGAAGGCGATCGTCAGACCACCCTCGGCTTCATCGACCAGCTGCGCGAATCCTTCGTCCCCGAAGACCGCAGCCGCGGCAATTTCTTCGATCAGGACTGGGGTTCGATGCCCGGCGTCTTCGCTGTGGCCTCCGGCGGCATCCACGTGTGGCACATGCCTGCACTGGTGGCGATCTTCGGCGACGATTCCGTGCTGCAGTTCGGTGGTGGCACCCACGGCCATCCCTGGGGCTCCGCCGCCGGTGCCGCCGCCAACCGGGTGGCCCTCGAAGCCTGCGTCAAGGCCCGCAACGCCGGTCGCGAGATCGAGAAGGAAAGCCGCGACATCCTCATGGAAGCCGCGAAGCACAGCCCCGAGCTCGCCATCGCGCTCGAGACCTGGAAGGAGATCAAGTTCGAGTTCGACACCGTCGACAAACTCGACGTCAACTGATCGGGGCTGATGACCAGTGGGAAAGGGTTTTCTCTTTCCCCCGGTCACATCCGGTTTGCCTGCATTCACCTGATTCCCCACAAGGATCCCCATGCCCTTCAAGAGCACCGTGGGTGACTACCAAACAGTCGCCACCCTGGAGACCTTCGGCTTCCTCCCGCCGATGACCCAGGACGAGATTTACGACCAGATTGCCTACATCATTGCCCAGGGGTGGAGCCCGCTGGTCGAGCACGTCCACCCCAGCCGTTCGATGGCGACCTACTGGTCGTACTGGAAACTGCCCTTCTTCGGTGAGAAGGATCTGGGCGTGATCGTCAGTGAACTCGAGGCCTGCCACCGCGCCTACCCCGACCATCACGTTCGTCTGGTCGGCTACGACGCCTACACCCAGAGCCAGGGTTCCTGCTTCGTGGTTTTCGAAGCACGCTGATCACCTCAGCAGGTTCCGGCCCAGTCCGGGACCTGCTGTCGTCCATCTTCAATTCTTCCGACGGCGCGTGGAGGATTCGTGAATCGGCAGGCTGAGGGCCTTCCCATCACCAGTTCTCTCCAGCCGTCTCCTTCAAGGTTGTTTCTTCATAGGGCGGACATGGCATCTCAATCCAGTCGCGAAGCGGCCCTTGCGCGCCGGATGGCGCTCTCCACGGCCGGGAAAACGGCGGAGAAGAGGTATGCCAACAGTGCCAACCGCACCCGCAGCGCCGCTGAGGCCCGTCCCACCCGCTCGGTCGTGCCGGTAGCCCCTGCTGTCAGCCGCGAAGCTGATGCTCCGGCCCGACCGCTGTTCAGCAGCAGCAACGGGCCCACCAGCGCACCCCGTCAGCTCAACCGTGCCGCCATCAGCAACCCCAGCCGGGATCTGGTTCTGGCCCGACGTGAAGCCCTGAGCAAGCGCGGCAAGCGGGCTGACACCAGCAAGGACCGCAGCCGTGATGGCAGCTCCCTGCGTACCGTCGCCACCCCAACCCCCGCGGCCGTGAGCCCTGAGCCGCCCGCTGCCAGCCGGCCAACCCTCTCCCTGAGCGCCCCCCCGTCCACTTCCCTCAGCGATCGCCGCAGCAACGGCAACCGGCCCACAGCCAAGCGCTCCGCCCAGTTCAACCCCAGCCGCGCCATCGTCATGGCCCGCCGCGAAGCCCTCTCCAAACGCGGCAAGTCGGCCTCCACCAACAGCTCCGGCGGCACCGCCGCCGTGGTGCGTCAATCGAACCCCGACATCAGCAGCCGGGAACTGGCCCACCGCATCCGTGATCTCAAGAGCAAGAACGGCGCCGGAGCCGTCAGCCGCGGCAACGGTGTCACCCGACCCACGGGTCCGAGGCGCGGCCCCAACAAGGTGGCCGGCGCCCAGGACGCCAGCTGGAAGGTGGGCGCCAGTGAAACGGTGCGCGGTCAGGTGGTGACCGGCACCCAGGCCAACCGCTCCGAGAAGACGACCGGCAACGAGGCCAGCACCTGCCGCCCGATCACCGGCACCGAATACATGGGAGCGGACATTTTCCGCACGTTCTGCCAGAGCGAGCCCGAACCGCTTCAGCCCGCCAAGGTCCGCGTCACGGCCACCAGCCACGGCAACCGCGTCACCGGCAACGAAGTGGGCCGCTCGGAGAAGGTCACCGGCGATGAACCCGGCACCTGCAAGTCCATCACCGGCACCGAGTACATCTCGGCGAACCAGGCGGCGGCCTACTGCGGCACCACGTCCGTCAGCCCCCGCAAGGTGGGCCACAGCCAGACCCTGGCCGGCAGACCGGTGTCGGGTGTGATGGTGGGCCGCTCCGAGCGGGTCACCGGTGACGAGCACGGCGCCGGCATCCAGCCCACAGGCACTCAGTACGTGGGCTCCGATTCGATCAGCACGCCTGGTCAGGCCCCCCCCAAGGTGGCCAGCGTCCAGACCCTGAGGGGCACCGGCATCACTGGCACCCTGGTGGGCCGCAGCGACAAGGTCACCGGCGATGAGCCCGGCTCCTGCCGCCGGGTCACCGGCGATGAGTACATCGGCAGCCAGCAGTACCAGAACTTCTGCGGCGGACGCCCTGAGCCCGAAGCAGCGAAGGTCGGCTTCAGCCTTACCAATCGGCAGCTGATCGTCTCAGGCACCAACACCGGCCGTTCCTCCAAGGTCACCGGTGATGAGCCCGGCACCTGCAAAGCCGTCACTGGAACGCCCTACGCCGGCCTTGAGCAGGCCAGCGCCTGGTGCGACAGCGATTCGGTACGCAACATCCGCCAGCGGACTCCCGCCCGCGCCAGTACCCCAGGGCCGCGCATGAGCGGTCTGCAACCCGGCATCGGCGGGGTGATGACCGGCGCCTCCAAGGGGGCCTGTGAGCCGATCTCAGGCACCCCCTACGTGGGCGTCGATCAGTACAACGAAGCCTGCAGCGCAGCACAGGGCCACGAAGCCGATTTCCCCCAGCCGCTGGAAACCCAGCCCTGGCAGGAATTCAGCGTGCAATCCCCTGCTCGGGCTGCCCATCAGCAGCGCGAGCGCAGCTCCGCCGTCACCGGCACCCGCTACGAAACCAGCGCCAGGATCACCGGCCCTTTTGATCTGGCCGGTGGCAAGGTCACCGGCACCGAGCATGCACGCTTCGACCATCGCGGCCCGGAGCCCCAGCCGCTCCCCCCGGTCCGGCGTCAGACCTCCGTCCTGCCCCCCCGGCCCCAGGCCGTGGCACCCATGCCCAGTGCTCCAGTCAGCGTCGATGAAGATGCGCGGCCCACCAGCCGCGTCACCGGTGAAGGCATCTCCGCCGGCCTGAACATCACCGGCGACGACTGGGACCGGGGCAAGCGCGTCACCGGCACGGAGGGTGCCTCGGCCCGACGCCGCAATCCCACCCGCACGGGACCGATGTCGGCGATGGCGACCATCCCCCTCAAGCGCAATGAAGAGGTGATGCAACCGGTCAGCCGCGTGACCGGCTCCAGCGGCAACACCGACAAGGGCTCACTGATCACCGTCTCCGGCGGTGCCCGAGGCTGATTTTCTCCACCCGTCCCGCCCTGTCGCAGCACTGAACCTTGCCCCGCCCCCGCCGCTACGGCTCCGCCGAGAGGCCCCTGGCTCCCACGGCCCCAGCACGCCGTCCTGCTTCCAGCTCCCCTCTGTCCAGCTCATCGCTGGGGAGAACCTGCCGCTTCACGACGGTCCTGGAGCAGCACCCGCTCAGCGATGCAGCGGCCAACGAACGCCTGCAGACCTACGACAGCCAGGTGAAGCGGTCGTTCGATCGAATCGTGCCGGTGCTCAAGCGGCTCTCGGCCCTGCAGCACGACGACGACTTCGTGGAGCAGGCCCAGCGCCATGCCCTCAGGGAGCTCGGCCATGGGTTGCCCCCCATGATCCTGGAGTCGGCCTGGGTCAGCCAGCTCGACATGCGCAGCCTGTTCGCCTGGTGCCTGTTCGAGGCCTATGAGCAGGTCAGCGCCAGCTTCTTCCGTGACGACCCGCTCCAGGGTCAGGAGGGAAGCGAGAGCGCTGAGGCCTTCAATGCCTTCCTGCTCTCCTGTGGCTTTCATCTGCTGGATGTGAGCCCCTGCGCGGATGGCCGTCTTGCCCATGCCATTGCCTTCGCTCTGCGCCTCCCATTCGGATCCGTGCGCCGGAGGCCCCACGCTGGCGCGATGTTTGATGTGGAGAACACCGTCGACCGCTGGGTGCGCACCGAGCATCTGCGCTACAGAGAGGCCCGGCCCAACAGCGCCCATGAGCCCACCCGCTACCTGAAGGTGGTGGTGTATCACTTCAGTTCCCGGGATCCTGGGCACGAGGGCTGTGCCGCCCATGGCTCCAACGATGCCGCTGCCGCTGCCGGGGGACTGCTCCGCCTTCAGGAGTTCCGGCAGGCGGTGGAGAACAGTTTCTGCTGCGGGGCCTCGGTCGACCTGTTGCTGATCGGGCTTGACACCGACACCGACGCCATTCGGGTGCACGTTCCTGATGTCAATGGCCACACCGATCTTGAGCGCTGGCTCGATGCCTTGGACGTGTACACCGCCACTCAGGATCTGACAGCAGAAGCCGCCCGGGACCGGGTGCTGGCCCTGGTGCTGGCCGCCCGCTCAGGCAACGGGGACACGGTCGCCGACGGGGCCGTCGATCCTGGGATGGCGCGGCTGATCGCCCGCCTGATCGAGCACAACATGTCCCAGATCGATTTTGTGCGCGCGTATCACGATGGCGCCTATGCCGATGCGGGCCATGCCGAGCGCTTCATCGGTGTCGGCATCGGTTTCAAGGAGATTCATCTGCGCAATCTCACGTACTTCGCCCACATGGACACGGTCGAAGAAGGGGCCGCCGATCTCGATGTGGGTGTCAAGATCTTCAAGGGTCTGAACGTCTCTCGCGGACTTCCAATCCCTGTGGTGATCCGTTTCGATTATCACGGCAGTGTGCCGGGGGCGCGGGAACGGGCCGTGCTCTATTGCCAGAGGACAGATGACGCCATCCGCAACCGTTATCCCGATCTGGTGGGCAGCGGCCTGTTGCACACGTTGCTGAGCGTTCGTGATCGTGACCGGCACGTTCCCGCCGAAACGGTCGGTTCGTCGATCAAGCTGGAATCAGACGGAGGCCATTGAGATGCTGATCTGCAAAGTTCTCAAGCCCCTGGTGTCCACGAACCGGATCCCCGAATTCGAGCACAAGCATCTGCAGGTGGTGCTGGATGGCAGTTCCCAGAAAGTGGCTGTCGACGCCGTGGGTTGCATCCCCGGCGACTGGGTGATCTGTGTGGGCAGCTCCGCTGCCCGCGAAGCCGCCGGCAGCAAGTCGTACCCCAGCGACCTCACGATCGTGGGGATCATCGACCACTGGGATCCTGATGCCGGCAAACCCAATCCGCCGCCAAATGCTGGTGCAGCCTGATGGAAATCATGCAAGTCACCGGCTCTCTGGTCTGCAGCCAACGGGTGGAAGGACTGCTCCACTGGCAGCTGCGCATCCTGCGCTCCACCAAAGGCAAGTTGATGGTGGCTGTCGACCCGGTGGGCGCCTCACCCGGTAATTGGGTGTTCACCGCCAGCGGCTCCGCCGCCCGCTTTGCCACCGGCATTCCCGACACCCAGACCGACCTGACGATTGCTGGGATCATTGATCTCTGGGATCCAGACGGTTGATCTCCTCTCCCTCACCCTCCTCTCCCCCGTCCGCCCAGCTCGATCCATGGCCACACCCTCCTCCCGCCAACCTTCCTCGCGGCGCAGCAGCGCCAGCAGTGGTGTGAGCCGAGCTGCTGCCGCCAAGGCACTCCCAGCTTCGAGCGCCACCCCAACCCCCTCCCCTGCGGACAAACCCGTGGACCCGCCTCCAGCCCCAGGTCCATCCGCATCCAGCGGCAGCACCCACAGCAGCTCTGCCGCCACCACCGCCCCGGCGGCCGCAAGCCCTCCGGCCAAGGCCAGCAGCACCACCTCAGCAGCAGCCACCCGTGGCCGCTCCGGTGGGCTCACCCCTCCCTCCAAATCCTCCTCCTCCTCCAAAGCCATGGCTTCGACCCCGCACGGCATTGCTCTCGGCATGATCGAAACCCGCGGCCTCGTCCCCGCCATTGAGGCGGCTGACGCCATGACCAAGGCCGCTGAAGTCACGATGATCTCCCGTGAATTCGTGGGCGGCGGCTACGTGACCGTGATGGTCCGCGGCGAAACCGGTGCCGTCAACGCCGCGGTGCGCGCCGGGGCCGATGCCTGCGAGCGCGTCGGCGACGGACTGGTGGCTGCCCACATCATTGCCCGCCCCCACAGCGAGCTGGAACCGATCCTCGCGTTCAGTGGCGCTGAGCGCAGGAGCTGATGACCATGGAGACCGTTCACCCTCGGGTGCTGGGCTACCTGGGACGGGCACTGAGCCTGGAACTCTCCGCGGTTCAGCAGTACATGACCCAGGCCTCCCTGCTCGCCCTCTGGGGCGATGACGGCTCCGCCGACCGGTTCCGCCAGGAAACGGTCGAGGAGATGCAACATGCCGAGCGCCTGGTGCAGCAGATGCTCCGCCTCGGCGTGGCTCCAGCCGCGTCCCAGCTGAAGCCGGTGAGCACCGCCCGCGATCTGATCGGGTTGCTGCGCCTGAATATCCACCTGGAGGACGAACTGATCCGGCTCTACGCCGAGGCCAACCGCTTCTGCCTGCTGGTGAGTGACCAGGCCAATGCCCACTTCTTCCACGCCCTGTGGCAGGAGGAAGCCCGGCACGGAGAGGATCTGGAGGCCTGGGTGCAGGATCTGACCGGACTGGAGCGGTCTCTGGCCTCCCAGCGCGTCACCTTCTGAGCGTGATCGGAACCCCGGCATTCCGGCGGTCAGTCAGGCCTGGCTGGGTCCTGCCTGGGTGATCTGCACGACGAAGCGTGCCGGAGTTGGATTCCGCCCGCGTCCTGACTTTGAATTGACCGCCACCTGAGCCCTGCTTTCCTTGCCCACGGCCCTTCCCCTGCCGATCCAGCTGGTCTGGCTGATCCCGCTCTATGGGTTCAGCGGCATGGTGCTGTCGCTGCCATGGGCAGCGGGCTGGATCAAACGCAACGGGCCACGACCGGCGGCTTACCTGAACCTGCTCGTCACCTTGGCAGCCGTGGCTCACGGCAGCTGGATCCTTCAGCAGGTGTGGCAGCTCGGCCCCCAGCATCTGGACTTCGCCTGGTTTCGCGCCGCTGATCTGAACCTGCGCATCGGCTTCGACCTCTCGCTCACCAACCTGGCGGCGCTCGAACTGGTCACCGGCCTGAGCCTGCTCGGTCAGGTGTATGCGCTTGGGTACCTCGACAAGGAATGGTCGCTGGCACGCTTCTACGCCTTGGTGGGCTTCTTCGAAGGGGCCCTGGCGGGGGTGGTGCTCAGCAGCAGCCTGTTCATGAGCTATTTCCTGCTGGAGATGCTCACCCTCTCCACCTACCTGCTGGTGGGCTTCTGGTATGCCCAGCCCCTGGTGGTCACCGCCGCCCGCGATGCCTTCCTCACCAAGCGGGTGGGCGACGTGCTGCTGCTGATGGGCATGGTGGCCCTTTCGGCCTGGGCGGGCTCGATGGAGTTCGACGACCTGTACGCCTGGGCCGCCGAAGCCCACGCCGGTGGTGCCCTTTCGCCCCTGGCCGGCACCCTGCTGGGGCTTGGGCTGATCGCCGGACCGATGGGCAAGTGCGCCCAGTTCCCGATGCACCTCTGGCTCGATGAGGCAATGGAGGGGCCGAACCCTGCCTCGATTCTGCGCAACTCGGTGGTGGTCACCGCCGGCGCCCTGGTGCTGCTGAAGGTGATGCCGCTGCTGCGCTTCTCGCCCCTGGCGGTGACCGTGCTGCTGGTGGTGGGCACGATCAGCGCCGTGGCCGGAGCCCTGGTAGCCATCGCCCAGGTGGACATCAAACGGGCCTTCTCTTACTCCACGACCTCCTACCTGGGTCTGGTGTTCATTGCCATCGCCCTTCAGCAGCCGGCGATCGCCCTGCTGCTGCTGTTCGCCCACGGCCTGGCCAAGGCGCTCCTGTTCATGAGCGTGGGCAGCATCATCGCCACCACCAACTGCCAGGACCTCACCGAACTGGGCGGCCTCGGCTCACGCATGCCTGCCACCACCACCGCCTACCTGGTGGCCGGTGCCGGGCTGGTGGGTCTGCTGCCCCTGGGCTGCTTCTGGTGCTTCGGGCTGATGGTCGACACCTTCGCCCGTGAGCAACCCTTTTTCGCTGCCGTCTGCCTGTTCACCAACGTCCTGACGGCTTTCAACCTCACCCGCGTGTACCGCCAGGTGTTCCTCGGCCCGCCGAAGCCGAAAACGAAGCGTGCCCCCGAAGTGAACTGGCTGATGGCCCTGCCGATGGTGAGCCTCACGGTACTGGTGGCCTTGATGCCTGCATTGATGGCACGGATTGACACCGTGCCCGGCCTGGCGTCCTTCTCCCTGCCCACCGCAATCGCCGTTGGCGCAAGCGGCCTGGGGGGGGTGACCGCCGGCGCCCTTGTGGGCCTGAACACCTTCAGGTCGCGATCGATGATCCAGCCGTTAAGGGCTCTGCAGGACCTGCTCGCCTTCGACTTCTACACCGAGCGGATCTACCGGGTGACGATCGTGGCAGCGGTGGCGGGCCTCGCTCGCCTCACCGACTGGATGGACCGCACCGTGGTCAACGGCCTGGTGAACGGCATTGGCCGGCTCTCCCTCGACAGTGCAGAAGGCCTGAAACTGGGGGTTTCCGGCCAGCTTCAGGCCTACGTCCTCACAGTGATGGTGGCCATCGTGCTGCTGCTCACCTCGCTGCTGTGGCTGCACGGATGAGAACCCCACAATGCTGAGCCTGCTGCTGCTGATCCCCTTCATGGGCGCCCTGGTGCTCGTGCTCTGGCCGGGCCAGCCCACTCCCGGGCGACTGAGGACGATCGCCCTGGTGGTGCTGGCTCTGCAGCTTGGCTGGAGCCTGGTGGTGCTCAGCCGCTTCGATCCCAGCAACAGCGCCATGCAGCTGCAGGAGGCGCACCAGTGGGTGGGAAACATCGGGCTTGATTACAAACTCGGTGTCGATGGCCTTTCCCTGCCGTTGGTCCTGATCAATGGCGCGTTGACCCTGGTGTCGGCGATCTGCACACGCGACATCAGCCAGCGGCCGCGCATCTATTTCGCCCTGCTGTTGGTGATCAGCGGAGCCGTGAACGGGGCCTTCCTGGCCGAAAACCTGTTGCTCTTCTTCCTCTTCTATGAGCTCGAGCTGATCCCGCTCTGGTTGCTGATCAGCATCTGGGGCGGTGCCAACCGGGCCTACGCGGCCACCAAGTTCCTGATCTTCACAGCGGTGTCAGGCATGCTGATCCTGGGCGCCTTCCTCGGTCTGGCCCTGTTCACCGGCAGCGTCGATTTCAGCCTCACGCCGATCACCAGCGAACGGCTGGCGCTCGGAAGCCAGTTGCTGCTGCTCGGGTCGCTGCTGGTGGGTTTCGGGATCAAAGTGCCCCTGTTCCCCTTCCACAACTGGTTGCCCGATGCCCACACCCAGGCCTCCACGCCGGTGTCGGTGCTGCTGGCCGGGGTGCTGCTCAAGCTGGGAACCTACGGCATCTTGCGCTTCTGTCTGGGGCTATTTCCAGAAGCCTGGGCCGTACTGGCGCCGGGGCTGGCGATCTGGGCGGCGGTGTCGGTGCTGTTCGGCTCGCTGGCGGCGATCGCCCAGCAGGACATGAAACGGATGGTGGCCTACAGCTCGGTGGGCCACATGGGCTACATCCTGCTGGCGGCGGCGGCGGCCACGCCGGTGGCGATCCTGGGGGCCACGTTCCAGATGGTGAGCCACGGCCTGATCTCGGCGCTGCTGTTCCTGCTCGTGGGGACCGTCTACCGCAAGACCGGAACCCGCGATCTGACGGTGCTGCACGGCCTGCTCAATCCGGAGCGGGGCCTGCCTTTCACCGGCACTCTGATGATCCTGGGGGTGATGGCCAGCGCCGGCATGCCCGGGATGTCAGGCTTCATTTCCGAATTCCTGGTGTTCCGCGGAAGCATCGTCGCCTACCCACTGGCCACTCTGCTGGGAATCGTGGGCTCGGGCCTGACGGCGGTGTACTTCCTGCTGCTGGTGAACCGTGCCTTCTTCGGAAGGCTGGCGATCACGCCGGCCGCCGATCCGGTGGCCGATCAGCGCCTGGATGTGCGCCTGGCGGAGGTGGCGCCACGGGAAACCATCCCGGCCACGGCCCTGGCCATCGCGGTGGTGATGATCGGTCTGCTGCCCGCAGGCCTCGGCCGGCTGAGTGAGAGCACCAGCACGGCGATTGCCCAGCTGCCGGCCCTGGTGTCGGCCCTGCAGGCAGGGGGGCTGGGCTGATGCCGATCATTCCAGCCGAGCTGGTTTACAGCGGTGGCATGCCCAGCGCCGCTGAACTGGACGCGAAACTTCTTGCCGGCGAGACCCTTCTGGCGAACACGCCCGACCACCTGATCGAGGTGGTGGATGTGCTCAAGAGCTACGGCGAGGTGCTCGATGCCTACAGCACCAACCTGATCTATCAGGCCGAGAAGCAGTTCCTGCTGCCCTTCCCGCTGTTCAAGTACCTCGATGGCCACAACAGCCCGGCCAGAATCTGGCGCCACCTGAACCACGATCGGATCAACTTCGAGTACGCCGAGTACTGCATGAAGACGATGCTCTGGCATGGCACCGGCGGCCTCGATGCCTACCTGGATTCGGAGGCCTTTGCCGAGAACTGCGCCGCGATCATCCGCCGCAAGACCCGCCGCGATCCACTGCTGGCGGTGCTCCATCCCCTGTTTCCGGGTTTCCTGATCGAGCTGATCCGCACGGCGGCCACCACCCACGCCCTCGGTCAGTTCTGGCGGGTGATGAGCGATCTGTTCCTCGATCTGGCACGTGCCGAAGCCGATGGACGCGTGGACTCGATCGATGCCGTGGTGGAGTTCATCAAGGATGGCCTGGTGGCCGCCGCCGCCAACCCGATCACCTACGGGGTGGAGGTGATTGGCGAGCACCTCTGGGTGCTTCCACCGAAGGCGGGTCTCACCTTCCTGATGGATGTGGCCGTGCCCTACGTGGAAGCGGTGTTCCTGCGGGGCACGCCGTTCCTGGGCACGGTGAGCTTCAACGCCCAGGCCCACCAGATCTCGCCTGATCAGGCCCAGTTCGCCTACGGCGCCCTCTACGCCGACCCGCTGCCGAGCATGGGGGCGGGCATTCCGCCCAGCCTGCTCATGCAGGACATGTACCGCCACCTGCCGGAGCGGCTGCACAGCTGGTACCACCAGCGCACCCGGGGTGAGGGCGATGTGCGCGTGAAGATCTGCATGAGCTTCCAGAAGTCGATGTTCTGTGTGACCAATGCCGCCATTCGTGGCACCTTCCCCCATCCGCTCAGCAGCACCGATCCGGCCGAGCAGGCGGCCAACCGGGCCTACGCCGCCGCCTGGTCCGGCCGGCTGGCGGTGGCCCGCACCGATTGCCTGGATCCCAGCAGCTGAGCCAGGGGCCGTACCCATCGTCTGACCTAGCCTCAACACCATGGACCAGCCCTGGACGCCGCGCCCCAAACCCGAGCAGGCCGACCGGCTCGAGCGGCGCATCGAGTTCGAGGATTACGCCAGCAACCGCGCGTTCCTCGATCGCCTCAATGACTTCTGTGAACAGCAGGGGCGCTTCCCCGATCTGAGCTTCGGGAGCACCTACGTGAACATCACTGTTCGGCCCGTCGACGACGACACCCCGATCGCCGCCGCCGATCACGACTTCGCCGCGGGCATCGATGACCTCCTCGCCTGATCCCATCGCCACCGCGGCGGAAGCCGAAGGCTCCGTAACGGAGAACCTCGATGCCCCAGTGAACTTAGAGGCCGCCTATGAAGCCGCCAATGTTCAGGAGGTGCTCAACCAGCTTGATACCGAGTTGATCGGCCTGCGCCCGGTGAAGACCAGAATCCGTGAGATCGCCGCGCTGCTGGTGGTGGAGCGGGCCCGCAAGCAGGTGGGCCTCACCACGGCAGCCCCGAGCCTGCACATGTCGTTCACGGGCCGGCCGGGCACCGGCAAGACCACCGTGGCCGAACGCATGTCCGAGATCCTGCACCGGCTGGGATACGTGCGCAAGGGCCATCTCGTGACCGCCACCCGGGATGATCTTGTGGGTCAGTACATCGGCCACACCGCTCCCAAAACCCGCGAAATGCTCAAGAAGGCGATGGGCGGCGTGCTGTTCATCGATGAGGCCTACTATCTCTACCGGCCCGAGAATGAACGCGATTACGGATCTGAAGCCATCGAGATTCTACTGCAGGTTATGGAGAATAACCGCGACGATCTGGTGGTGATCTTTGCTGGCTACAAGGATAAAATGGATATTTTCTACCAATCGAATCCTGGTCTCTCCTCACGGGTGGCCAATCACATCGATTTTCCTGATTATACCGCCGTCGAACTGCTGGCCATCGCCCAGCTGATCCTGGCCACCGAGAGCTACCGTTTCGGCGAGGACGCCAAGGCCGCCTTCTACGAATACATCCAGCGGCGCATGCAGCTGCCCTTCTTCGCCAATGCCCGCTCGATCCGCAATGCCATCGACCGGGCGCGCATGCGTCAGGCCAATCGGCTCTTCAACCACATGGGGCGTGGCCTGACCAAGCTGGATCTGATCACGATCCAGGCCGAGGACATCACCGCCAGCCGGGTGTTCAAGGGGGAAGTGGAAGGGCTCGACCCCAGCCTGCCGCTCACCTGAAGGTCAGCGCCGGCGGCGGCTGTCGATCTGGAGCAGATCCCGCACCTGCTGCAACTGGCGGGCCAGAGAGGGATCAATCGCCAGCTTTTTCTCAATCTGCTCCACCGCATACATCACGGTGCTGTGGTCCTTGCCGCCGAAGACATCACCGATGCGGGGGAGGCTCAGGTCGGTGCTCTGGCGCAGCAGGTACATCCCCACCTGGCGGGCCTGGCTGACCGCCCGTTTGCGGCTGCTGCTGCGCATCTCCTCTCCGCTCACCCCGAACACCTCCGCCACCTTCTCGACCACCTGCTGTGGGGTGACCTGCACCTCGTTGCCCACCGGATCGAGCATCGGCGCCACCGATTCCACCGTCATCGGCAGACCGGTGATCGAGGCAAAGGCCACTGCCCGCGTCAGGGCGCCCTCCAGTTCTCGGATATTTGAAGTGAAGCGGCCGGCCAGGTACTGGATCAGATCACGGGGCAGGGCCATGCGCTCCTGCTCCGCTTTCTTGTGCAGGATCGCCATGCGCGTTTCCAGATCAGGCGCCTGGATGTCGGCGATCAGGCCCATGGAGAAGCGGGAGATCAGCCGCTCCTGCAGCCGCGGGATCTGGCTGGGGGGCCGGTCGCTGGCGATCACAATCTGGCGGCCGGCCTCATGCAGGGCATTGAAGGTGTGGAAGAACTCTTCCTGGGTGTATTCCTTGCCCTCGATGAACTGGATGTCGTCCACCAGAATCAGATCGGCGGCGCGGTAGCGGTCGCGGAACTTCTGCATCCCGTCCTTACGGATGGCCTGGATCAGGTCGTTGGTGAAGGTTTCGGTTGACACGTAGAAAACCCGGGCTTCCGGATCGATCTCCAGGCGGTAGTGGCCGATCGCCTGCATCAGGTGGGTCTTACCCAGGCCGACGCCTCCGCAGAGGAAAAGCGGATTGAACTCCCGCCCGGGCGCCTCGGCCACCGCAAGGGCCGCCGCGTGGGCCATGCGGCTGTTCGGCCCCACCACGAAGCGGTTGAAGACATAACGAGGGTTGAGCCCCGGAGCCGGGCGACGGGGCGTCTCGCCGCTGGCGGTGGGACCGGCGGGCCCTGCAGTGGCCCGCAGCACCTCCCCCGGTGAGGCCCCGGCGACGGTCTTCTGGGCTGCTCCGGGACGCTCGGCCGGGGTGGAGCCATTCAGGGACCCATCCAGCTCCTGCACGGCGGCTGTGCCCACCTCCACCTGAATGGCGTGGCCGGCGAGATCGGTGGCCACTGCGGCGATCATGACCAGATAGTTTTTGCGCAGCCAGCCACTGGCGAAGCTGTTGGGGGCCTCCAGTTGCAGCTGGCCGTCGGCATAACCAGTGCAGCGGGCCGGCCGGATCCAAGTCTCGAAGGTGGGCTTGCTGAGGTTGGCCTGCAGTGCCTCCTGGACCCGGTGCCACAGCTCCTGACCCTGCTGCACCGTCCACTCCTCGCTCGGCAAGTGGCCGAATATAGGCAGCTTCCCCGACCCGCACGGTCTTTAATGAATCGCTTCGCGGCTCCGCTCCGCTCCACAGCCATGACTTCCCATTGCGCCCCTGGCCTCCCGTCGCCCCGCCGACGGGCCCTGGCCGCCGCCGGCCTCTGTGGACTCCTGCTGGGCAGTTGCGCGATCCCCCTGCCGAACATGCCGGGATTCCCCAAGCGCGGCGCCCCCGCTCCGGGGCCCCGGGTCAGTGACGCCCCCCCCGCAGCACCCATGCAGGCGGGCAACAATTTCATTGTGAATGCGGTTGAGAAGGTCGGTCCCGCCGTGGTGCGCATCGATACGGTCAAACGGGTGATCAATCCCCTCGGGGGCCTCTTCGGCGGAGGTCCTTCGATCCAGCAGCAGCAAGGCCAGGGGTCGGGTTTCATCACCCGCTCCGACGGGGTGATTCTCACCAACGCCCACGTGGTGGAGGGCACCGCCGAGGTGACGGTGACCCTGCCGGATGGACGCAGCTTCAACGGCAAGGTGCTTGGCGCCGATCCCCTCACCGACATCGCCGTGGTTCGGGTGGTGGCCCAGAAGCTTCCAGTGGCTCCCCTGGGGGACTCCAGCAAGGTGCGGCCCGGTGAGTGGGCGATTGCCATCGGCAACCCCCTCGGCCTCGACAACACGGTGACCGTGGGCATCATCAGTGCCATCCAGCGCACCAACGCCATCGGTGAAGGCCAGCGTGTGCCTTACATCCAGACGGATGCGGCGGTGAACCCGGGCAACAGCGGCGGCCCACTGATCAACGACCGCGGTCAGGTGATCGGCGTGAACACCGCTATCCGCCAGGCGCCGGGAGCGGGCCTGAGCTTCGCGATCCCGATCAACCTGGGCAAGCAGATCGCCGCCCAGATCCTGGAGAAGGGACGAGCCTCCCACCCCTACATCGGTGTGCGCCTGCAGGCGCTCACGCCCCAGCTGGCGCGGGAGATCAATGCCACCTCCAGCGAATGCCGCCTTCCGGAAATCGATGGAGTCGTGGTGGTGGAGGTGCTCAAGGGCAGCCCGGCAGCCAAGGCGGGCCTGCAGCCCTGCGACCTGATCGAGACCGTGGGTGGCAAGGCGGTGAAGAACCCCTCCGAGGTTCAGGTGGCCGTCGATCAGGGCAAGGTCGGCCAGCCGCTGATGATCAGCATCAAGCGGGGCAGCAGCAGCCGCGACGTCACCCTCGAGCCGGCGGAGCTGCGCTCCAGCGAGTGAGCCTGCTGACGCTGAGCCATCCCAGACGGCAGCTGGTGGTGATGGCCCGCTGGCCGGCGGCCGGCCGTTGCAAGAGCCGCCTGGGGGTCGGCCTCGGCCGGGCGGCCGCCGCCCGGATCCAGCGGCGGCTGAGCGAGCACACCCTGGCGACAGCTCGGCAGGTGGACGGCGCTGAGCTCGTCCTGGCCGTGAGCGGTCTGGGGCCCCGGGGGGCGCGGCGCTGGGGCCACAGCCTCGGAGTCCACCGGTCCGTTCTGCAGGGGGACGGCGGCCTGGGAAGCCGGATGGCCAGGCAGCTGGCGCGGGCCTTCGGCGAGGGGGCCCAGCAGGTTCTGCTGATCGGCACCGACCTGCCCCTGCTGGCCAGCAATGATCTGGAGGCGGCGTTTGCGGCTTTCGCCAGCAGCTCCCTGGTGCTCGGGCCAGCCAGCGATGGGGGTTACTGGCTGATCGGGCTGAAGGGGTGCCGGCTCAGCCTGCTCAGCGGAATCCCCTGGGGCAGCGCTGATGTTCTCCGCCTGACCCTGGAGCGAGCCGCTGCGGAGGGCCTGGAGCCGGCCCTGCTGGCGCAGCGCAGCGATCTCGACCGTCCCGGGGACCTGGAGCCCTGGCTGGGGTGAGGGCAATTGCTGCGCCATCTGCAGCCGGTGCCCCCCTGGCGGTGGTGATCCCGGCATTGAACGAGGCGGAACACCTGCCGGCTCTGCTGGCGGATCTGGCCACGGCCCCCACCGAACTGGTCGAGAGCTGCCTGGTGGTGGATGGGGGCAGCCACGACGGCAGTCCCCGCCTCTCGGCCCTGGCGGGCGCGCGGGTGCTGCAGGTGACGGGGGGGAGGGGCTGTCAGCTGGCCGCGGGGGTGGCCAGCAGCGGTGCCCCCTGGCTGCTGTTGCTGCATGCCGACCTGCGCCTGGCGGCGGGATGGTGGGTGGCGGTGCAACGGGCCATGGCCGCCCCTGAGGCCCCCTGGTGCTTCCGTCTTGGAATCGAGGGGGCAGACCCTGGCCTGCGCCTGGTGGAGTGGGGAGTGCGGCTGCGCAGTGGCCCCGGTCAGCTGCCCTACGGCGATCAGGGGCTGCTGCTGCCGCGGCGTCTGCTGGAGCGGGCCGGCGGTCTTCGGGCCCTGCCCCTGATGGAGGACCTCGATCTGGTGCTGCGCCTGCGCCAGCTGGGCCCCATCCGCGACCTGGGGCTGCCGGTACGGGTGGATGGACGGCGCTGGCGGCAGCTGGGGATCTGGGGCACGGCCTGGCGCAATGCCCGGCTGCGGCGCGCCTGGCGCCGAGGCGCCGATCCAGCGGACCTGGCGGCGCGGTACTACGAGGCCTGAGCAGACTGGTGGCCCCTGTGGGGTGTCAGGGGGAATACCAGAAGGCGCAGCGCCGCTCGTGGGGTTCCAGCTCCCACCCCTGCGACTGATAAAACCCCACCACTTCAGGATCGGCGAAGAGGCTGACCCGGTCCACCTCCATCAGCCTGAGCTGCTCAAGCACGTAGTCCATCAGTTGCCGTCCCAGCCCGGCACCTTGATAGAGCGGATGCACGGCCACATCCCAGACCGTGGCCTCCATCACCCCATCCCCGGTGCAGCGGGCGAAGCCGACCAGGCGCGGCACCCGCGGATCATGGCGCCAGAGGCCCACCCGCAGCAGGCTGTGCTGCAGGGCCTTGCGCACCCTGCGGATCGGACGGCGGCTCCAGCCGACGGCATCGCAGAGCTGCTCCAGTTCCACCAGATCGATCTCCCGCTCCAGACTGAGCACCAGCTCCAGCTGGGGGTTCGGACTGGGGCAACGGCGCCAACCGGAGCCGTAGAAGCTGGAGAGGAGCGGGTCAGTGTCCAAACCAGACGGCCGAGGCAACGCATTGGCACGATCCTGCCCGATCGAGGGCATTCCAGGGCAGGCTGGTGGAAGACCCCCTGAAGGGATTGGTTGCACGCCCCCAGGCCTTGGAACCCGACCAGACCGGGGTTCTGCTGGTGGGCCTGCACGGCTGGATGCTCTCCGGCAGGCTCTGGGGCCCGCTGAGCGCTGAACTGCAGAACCGCTGGCGTCTGTGGTGCCCTGATCTGCCGGGCTTCGGAGCGGAACCGCGCCCGGCAGGCCTGCAACCGAGCCTGGCCAGCTACGGTCGCTGGGTGAGCGAGGCCTGCCGCCGGATCGATCCCGACTCACCCGTGGTGCTGATGGGCCATTCCCTGGGGGGAAGCATCGCCCTGCATGCAGCCGGGTCCCTGGGGTCGCGGCTGCGGGGGGTGATCCAGATCGCCGCCGGCGGCGGTGTGTATCAACCCAGGGCCTTTGCTCGGGTGCGGCGGGGGGGCTCCCTGTTCCTGCGCTTCCGCCCAGGCTGGCTGGCTGGGCTGCCGGGCACCGAGGCGATCCGCAGCCCACTGGTGGCGGAAGCGCGTGCGGCCCAGGGCCTGCTGGCCTGTAGCACGAACCGCGGCGCCGTCAGCCAGCTGCCTTCACTCACCGCCGCCCTGCGTGTACCGAGCCTCTGGATCGTGGGCAGCCAGGATCAGGTGATGGCTCCCCGCTATGTGCGACATCTGGCCGGCTATGCCCCAGACCACGAGCTGGCTGTGATCCCCGACTGCGGTCACCTGCCGATGAGGGAGTGTCCCCGCCAGCTGGCTGCCCTGATCGACGCCTGGCTGGAGAGGCTGCCCTGATCCCCAAGAGGTCGCTGAAAAACCCGCCCACCTCTGCGAAAATGGGGTAATTGCCCCAGTCGCGTTTCGAGGTCAGCTGGTGCGCAGCGGCTCCCTGTTCTCCTACGTGTCGATCGAGAAGCGGATCCTGACTCTCGATCGCCTCAACCCCAGCTGCTGTGAGCTGTACGCCTCAGAAGGGCCCCATCGGTGCCGCCGGAGCGACTGCTGCTGGTAGTAGTAGGAACGGGAATGCAGGCTAAAAACGATTGCAGCACAGGGGATCTGGAACAGGAACCAGTTCATATGGCCCGCCCAGGGTTAACGACGTGAGGGGCCGAATCTGTCCAATAAAAGGCATCCATCTCACAGGTTCAGGTCACCCTCCCGATCGCTTCGGCCACGGTCTGCGGGATCTGCCCCACGTTGCTGCCGATTCGCAACCGGCTCTGCAGATAGCGACGGGTTTTCTTGCCATCGGGGGCCTCGGCCCTCTCCGTCACCGTTCAGTTCGATCCGCGTCCACCACGCCGCCAAGGCCATAAGGGCCTACCCGCCAACGTTGAGCAAACGATCGAGCCGTAGTTGATGGTCGGCGCTGGTGAGCCGCCTGTAGGCCAGGCCAACGACTCCGAACACCCCCAGCGCCGTCGCCGAAGCGATCATGAACAGGATCACAATCTGGTAGCGAACGGCCGCCTCCGGCGTCGCCCCCTGGAGGATCTGGCCAGTCATCATCCCCGGCAGGCTTACCAGCCCCATCACCATCATCGAATTGATCGTGGGGATCATCGCCACGCGGATGGCGTCGCGCACCACCTCCTGGCAGGCCTCCCAACGGGTCGCCCCCAGGGCCAGGGCCGTCTCCACCCGATCGCGCCCGTTGCGCAACCCCTCCATGAAGCGATCGAGTCCCAGGGAGATGCCGTTGAGCGTGTTGCCCAACACCATCCCCAGCAGGGGGATCAGATATTGGGGGTCGTACCAGGGCTGGGGCTGGATCAGCCCCGTCACCGCCAGGCCAGTCACCAGCGCCGAGGAGGCCATCACCGACAGCAGGCTGTTGAGGTAGATGCCAGCGAAGCGGCGCCGGGTGCGCTGAACGGCCGAAACCCCCGCGATCATGGCCATCGCCGCCCCCACCAGCACGATCAGCGGCGCATTGTCCTGGCGGAACAGCCACTCGAGCACGAAGCCCACCAGCAGCAGCTGCACCACCATGCGCAGGGAGGCCACCAGCAGGCTGCGAACCAGGCCCAGGCGCAGCGCCGCCGAAAGCCCCACGTTCACCAGGATCAGCAGGGCGGAAAGCGCCAGGCGGCCATCGCTGATCGTCAGGGCTCCGGAACTCAAGGGGGTCACAGGCGGAGCTCCAGTGTCCGGGTGGCGAAGCGTTGGATCTGCTCGCTGTCGTGGCTGGTGAACACGGCGGCGCGCGGGCCTGCGGCGAGCCACTCGATCAGCAGGGCCTCGAGCGCGGCGGTGGTGGCCCCATCGAGGGAGGCGGTGGGTTCATCCAGCAGCAGCACGGTGGGATCGAATTGCAAGGCCCGCAGCAGCGCCATCAGCTGCAGCTCGCCGCCAGAGAGCCGCTCGGCGTCGTAGGCCAGGAACGATGGATCGCGCCCCAGGGCTGCCAACCATCCCTTGATCCGCTCGCGCCGCCAGCCCCCACGCCCGCGCAACTCCTGGAAATTCCAAGGTGAGCGCAGGTTCGCCTCCACCGTGCCCCCATGGGCGACGGGCCGCTGGGTGAGATACAGCACCATCGAGCGCCAGCGGGGTAACCCCCAGGATGTCGGCGTGCGCCCCTGCAGGCTGATCGTGCCGTCCTGCAGAGGGTCGAGCATGGCCAGGGCGCGCAGCAACAAGGTCTTGCCCGCCCCCGAGGGCGCCACCAGCCCCAGGCGCTCACCGGCGGCCAGCTCCAGATCGAGTTGGCTCCAGAGGAGTCGATCCCCTAACTGACGCTTGAGCTCCTCGGCGCGCAGGAGCAGGGGGCGGTCCAAGGCGCGATGACAAGACAGAACTCACTTTGATCGAAGCCGCCGAGGTGAACGCCAACAGGGCCAATCACGACTGCGTTGGTGTTCAGGCCTGGCTCGGATCCCATCGGTGTCAAGGCGTCGCGTGTTGGCGTACAGCACGATTTGTTGGTTCGTCAGCGGTGCCGGCATCTGGCTCAATGCCTGCCCCACCACGCTTTTCCGGCCATTCCGTTCCAGCGGTTGCCTGAGTCCCGTAGCGAGCGCCTCACGGCGGTGCTGAAACGGCATGGCTTGGAGCCTCGGCCCCGCTTCCGTCCCTTCGGGCAGCGGCACTGTCAGGGAGGCCTGGAGATTCAGACGACGCTCGCTCCAAACTCCCCTGCTATGCGTCCGGCCCTAAAACAGTTCTAGGAACGATCGCCATCGGCCGCTCTTGGGCTGGCTAAGTGTGGAGTTCTCCAGCTTGTGCCACCGCCATGGGATACCAACCAATCGATAGGACTGGATGGCGCTTGTTCAACAAGCCACGTTGCTGAACAACGACTGCTCGATCAGAAGTTGCTTACTTTGACGCTGCCGAAAGCAGGGCATCCTTTAGCCTGTCAGAATCGGCAACAGCATCAGTGCCAGGACCTTCACCAGTATTCCCCAGAAGCTCAGGTTTTTCAGCAAAAGACTCGATCAGAGCAGAGAAGAAGCTTTCTTGCTCATTGAGCATCCTCGTCTCCATGGTGCCTAACCTTCCACCGATGCACCAACGAACAGATCCATCAATACCTGTGATGACCACCCCTGGACGCTGAGAAAGTGCACTATGAATCGCTAAGGGATCGTCAGAGGAAAAGAATTGATCGGCTTCTTCTGGGGTGCAGCGGATCAAGGTTGCCTCTTGGGCCAATGGATGGAAGCGTCTCAAAACTTCGGGCGTCGGCTTAGAGCCTGGCTCTAGGCCCCAGGACTCAGGGTGCCAGGCCACGTCAAGGGCGATGGCAACTCCATGTGGAATCGCACGCTCAAGAACCATCGTCAGCGTTGTGCTCTCTGTTGCCCCAACAAGGGAGTTGCTGGTGATCAGTAGCCAAGATGTTTTTGAGACATCTGGCATCAAGGTTTCAACCAGGCCCGCAGGTGTTTGATGGGAAGCGTAGGCTTCGCCAAAAACGGCGGAAAAATCAATAACAGCTGGCATGTGTGGATCGCTCATTGCAGTTGATAACTTGATGGAAGAAGCTAAAGGGCTGAAAGTCCTATTGTAAATTCGACATTGCAAGCAAGGGCGAAAGCAAGATCACCCCCTACCCCCAGGCCTGAATTGGGCTTGAGTTTCAGTTACCCTGTTCCACAAACTCGTGGAATCGAGTGGCCAAATCTTGGAGCAGATGATCTGTCTGGATCAGCAGAGTTTCCCAGTTCTCTTGGGTCGCTCGTCGCAAGCTCTCCACCTGAGCAAAGGCTTGATCTCGGGCTTCGGTCAGCTCAATCACTCGTTTTTCGGTTTCGACGCGGAGCTCCGACGACACGCTTTGCAGTGCCTGCTGGAGTTTCTCGATCTGTTGTGACCAAGCCTCAATCTGTGCCTGCTTCTTGTCGAGGATGGCTTGCCTGAGACGCTCATCCACCTGGCTTTGACCTTCAACTTGGTTGCCGAAGGGCCGCTGAGTTGTGTTGGTCATTGTGTTACCTCTTTGTATTTGGCAATGGACACGCTTAATTGCGGGTGACTAGAAAGGGTCAGCAAATCTCTTGGCCATCTAGAATTGCCTGCAATGCATAAAAAGAACATAGTCAGATCTGAATCGGAGAGCTTGAACCGATTGTGTGGCTCACCACAAAACTGATTGAAGAACCGATCCAATGGAGCGACTTTTAGTTGGTGGCGTCGTGCACTGCATCTTTCAGGTCTTCCAGGGCATGTTCACCGCTGGCCTGGGCTTGCTTGGCCTTGCCCGCCAGCTGATCCTTCTTGTCACCGGTGATGTTGCCAATGGTCTCCTGAGCCTTGCCTTCGATGTTCTTGGCGGTGGCTTTCATGTCTTTCCCCAAACCCATGACTGACTCCTTTGTGAGTGCTCACATCCATGGGATACGGATGTGTCCTCCAAGTCTGCTCAGGAACACGATCATTGATTCACTAACGACCTTTCGTCTTCCTTAAGTTCTCCTGCATTAAATCCGAAGCATTAAAGATTTTACTCAGACATCCTCTGATCTGGCCGAATTGATGCGCATCTTCAGCAGTTCTGCTTCATTTCAGTGGATCCGTGCAGAGCACTCCCCATGAAGGATCGAAACGCCGGGCGCAACGTTGCATGGAAGCGGTACAGGACGCGGGCAGGCTGGTGAACGCCCGGGGCAGGCCGGCAGGCCGTCGGCAGCTCCGCCCCCACAACACACGATTCAAGCCCAGTGGCCTGGTCGCCGGGCTTCGTTGTGTCTTCGGGTGCTGGACACGGCCCCGGAGGCACCAGAATGGTTCACACTTCCCTAAGCAAGGAGAGGCCATGACCACCACCCTGGAGAAACCAACCGCGCTCCAGTGCGCCTGTCCGGGTTGTCACTGCACGGTGAAAACGGACACGGCATTCCGCAGCGGCACCTTGCTCTTCTGCAGCGACGCCTGCGCCACGGGGCACCCCAACGGCGAACCCTGCCATGCCGGCTGCGGCTGCGAATGCCATGGCTGAACCTTGCTCCACCTCCCGCAGGACCGATCCCCCTGGAGCTGCAGGCCGGCGTGCACCTCGGCACTAGCAGGGTGTTGCCCTTAGAGGGTGTCAGGCAACAGCGACAACCGGCCCGGATGCAGCGGCGTGTCCATGGTGCCGGCGCCAATCAGATCACACGACCTGATGCACGCCACCACCCTGCCGACCCATGAACGACCTGCCCGCCTGGAATCATCTCCTCCAACACTACGTGGACCGGGCGGGCCGGGTGGATTACGAAGCCTGGAGAACCCATCACCCCGAGACCCTCAGCCGCTGGCTGGCCAGGCAATCTGCTGATACCCACGGCCGACAGGATCACATCGCCCACTGGATCAACCTCTACAACGCTTTCACAATCCAGTCGGTGCTCTCGGCCTATCCAATCGCGTCGATCCGCCCCACCCTGATCGGGCTGCCGAACTGGATCGCGTTCCTGCGATTCTTCCAGCGGCGCGTGCATCGCCTTGGCAATGAGTTCTTCAGCCTGGCGCAGATCGAAAACAGGATGCTGCGCCAGCGCACTGGTGATCCCCGCATCCACTTCGCGATCGTCTGCGCCTCGGTGGGTTGTCCGCTGCTGCGCCATGAGGCCTACACGCCGGAGCGGGTGGACGAGCAACTGGAGCAGGATGTGACCCGCTTCATCAACAACCCTGCCAAGGTGCGATTCGATGCTGAGAGGGGCGTTCTGTACTGCAGCAAGATCTTCCGGTGGTACAAGGCTGATTTCCTGGCGGTGGCGCCTTCCCTGCCCGACTACATCCTTCCTCGCCTGGGCGGCGTTTCGGTACAGGATCATCAACCCCGGGTCGCGTTTTTGCCCTACGACTGGAGCCTGAATCAGCGGATGTCCTCGTAGAGGCGCTTCAGGGGCGCTGGTGGCATGCCCAGACCCCAGAGCACGCCGATGGAGAGATAGATCGCAGCGGCCTTGGTGGCGCCCCAGCGCTGCACCCGCCGGTCGGAACTGATCACCACCCGGTTGATCAGCCGGATGCGTCCCTGCTTCAGCAGCCGCAGGCAGAGATCGCCGTCCTCCAGGATCGGCAGAGCTTCGTTGAAGCCACCGACCGCCCAGAAGGTTTGCCGGCGACAGATCATCACCTGATCGCCGAACAGCAGACGCAGTCCGCGCCAGTACAGGTGTGGGCGAAACAGCAAAGGCGCCAGATGGGTCTTGAGCAGGTTCAGGGCCGAAATCCCCCAACGGGTGGTGTCATCGCCACTCATCAGCGACACGAAGCCCGCCCCAGCGATGGCCCGGTCCTCCAGCACCCGCTCCGCGATCGCCACCAGATCGGTGGGAACGAGGGTGTCGGCATGCAAAAAGCAGAGCAAGCTGCCGCGGGCCTGCCGTGCGCCTGTATTCATCTGGATCGCCCGGCCCGCTGATTCGCAGGGGAAGACGGCCACACCCGCCGCGGTGGCGATCGCCCGGGTGGCGTCGCAGCTGCCGCCATCCACCACCAGCACTTCGAGGGCCGGTGGATCGAGGGCACGCACATTCGCCAGCGTGCGTCCCAGGCTGGCGGCCTCGTTCAGGGTAGGAATGATGATCGACAGTGGCGCCATGCCAGTGCCTCTCATCGCTGGGGCTTCAGGAGCAGACCCCAGAAGCGATTGAACGGATGCACAAGCGTGGTGGGTTGGCCCTCATGCACCAGCTGATGCCCTTGATTCACCCATTCAAACAGCCCTCCCTCCAGATTCACGGCCTTCCGGAAGCCCTGCTCCCGCAGCCGGTTCACCACGGCCGCACTGCGCACCCCCACTGCACAGCACACCAGGATCGGCCGCTCCATCGAGGCTTTGCCCAGCGAGCCTGAGAGCGGAATCTCCTCCCCATCCCCGAGAAGCACCGCGCCTGGGAGGCAACTCACGTTGAATTCGGCGGTCGTGCGGGCATCGAGAATCAACCAGTCGCCAGCCTGCTGCATCGCCAGGATCTTTTGCAGGCGATCACAACGAATGGAGGGAACCGATGAATAGTGCAACCGGATCCACAGCTTCAGCCAGAACCACACGAAGCGTTGCATCGAGTACCAGCCAACAGCTGATCACCATGACCCGGTGCTGAACAGCAGTTGCAGCACCGTGAATCCCGCCAGACAGGTAGCGGCCAGCAACGGGATTGTGTGCAGCATGAATGAGAGTCCCTGGTTCTCCGGTCTACTCACGCCGCCTTCCCCATCCGTGCCGATGGGAGGCCGGGTGTGGAGAACAACAGACACATTTACAGATGAAGTTGTGTTGCCGATTGCGTGATGATCGCTTCTCGTTACCTTCAGGACAGGAACCACCGCTAGAGCCCGCGCACGAAAACCCCCACCACGGAGCCGCAGCAGGCCAGCGGCACGGAAGTGCTGATTCGGATCAGCGCGATGGATTGCGCCACGGAGGAAGCCGAGATTCGCCAAGCCCTCTCAGGCCTCGACGGAATCCACGGCCTGAAGTTCCTGCTCGCCGAGCGCGTTCTGGCAATCGATGCCGAAGCGGCCGCACTGAGTTCCGCCCTTGCTGCGATCCGCCGGCTTGGATTCAGCCCGGAGCCGATCAGCCCCGATCACCGGCCGTCTGCAGCCCAGACCTGCGCTGAACGGCGACGCGAACGAGTCCGCCTGGGGAGCACCCTGGCGCTGGCGATCACGGCGGAGCTCCTGCATCTGATCGTTCCAGTCTTCCCGGGCCACGAACTGCTGGAGATCGTGATCGCCATCGCCGCGATTGCTCTGGCGGGCTTCTCCGTGTTTCGCAAGGGCCTGGCCGCTCTGCGTCAAGGCCGGCTCAACATCAACGCGCTGATGAGTGTGGCGGTGACAGGCGCCTTCCTGATCGGTCGCTGGCCGGAAGCCGCCATGGTGATGGCGCTGTATTCCGTGGCTGAGGCGATCGAAGCGCGGGCGGTGGATCGGGCTCGCCAGGCGATTACCAGCCTGATGGCGATGGCTCCCGACGAGGCGGAGATCCTCCAGCAGGAGGACCGATGGCGAAGAGTCAGCGCCAGTGCCGCGGTGATCGGCGATGTGGTGCGCGTCCGCCCGGGCGAACGGCTGCCGCTCGATGGCACCGTGCTCAGCGGCGAGAGCGCGATCGATCAGGCCCCGATCACCGGCGAAAGCCTGCCGGTGGATAAGAGCCCTGGTGATGAAGTCTTCGCGGGCACGATCAATCAGAGCGGCGAGCTCCAGATCTGCGTGACGGCGCCCGCCTCACTGAGCACCCTGGCGCGGATCATTCAGGCCGTGGAAGAAGCCCAGGCTTCCCGCGCGCCGATCCAGCGCTTCGTCGATCGCTTTGCAGCGCGCTACACACCCGCAGTTTTCGCGGTCGCCCTGGCTGTTGCTCTGCTGGCGCCACCCTGGCTGGGGTTCACACCTCTGCAGGCGATCTACAAGGCCTTGGTGCTGCTGGTGATTGCCTGCCCCTGTGCACTGGTGATCGCCACCCCGGTCACGCTGGTGAGCGGCCTGGCCACCGCCGCACGGCGCGGCATCGTCATCAAGGGTGGTCTGTACCTCGAGGAGGCTCGCAAGATCAAGGTGCTGGCGCTCGACAAGACCGGCACGATCACCCTGGGCAAGCCGAAACTTGTGGCCTTCCTCCCCCTGCAGGAAAGCGGCGATGCCGCTGGGCTGCAACAACTGGCCAGCAGCCTGGCGGAGCGCTCCGACCATCCCGTCTCGCGGGCCGTTGCTGCAGGTCTTGATGGCGAGCGTCTGAACGTGGAGGCCTTCGAGGCCCTGCCGGGGAGGGGTGTACGTGGCCTGATCTCGGGACGGCCTCTGATGCTGGCGAATCACCGCTGGATCGAAGAGCTGGGGCTCTGCTCGAGCGAGCTGGAAGCCACGATGGAAGCTCAGGAGCACATGGGCCGCTCGCTCAGCCTGCTGGCCGATGACAACGGCGTGCTCGCCCTGATCGCCGTCGCCGACACCGTGCGACCCAGCTCATTGGCCGCGGTGGAAGCCCTTCGGGCCCTGGGCGTCACCCCGGTGATGCTCACGGGTGACAACGCAGCGACCGCCTCTGTGATTGCGACCCAGGCAGGGATCCAGCAGGTGAAGAGCAACCTGCTCCCCCAGGAGAAGCTCGAGGTGATGTCCAACCTGCAGGCCCGCTATGGATCCACGGCCATGGCCGGCGATGGGATCAACGATGCGCCGGCTCTGGCCCAGGCGAACATCGGTTTTGCGATGGGGGCAGCCGGCACCCACATCGCCATGGAAGCGGCTGATGTGGTGATCATGAACGACGATCTGATGCGCGTGCCTGAAACCATCGCCCTTTCTCAACGCACTTTTCGAATCCTGCGCCAGAACATCGCGCTGGCGCTGGGAATCAAAGCCCTCTTCCTGCTACTCACCCTGGCTGGAAACGCCACGATGTGGATGGCAGTCTTCGCGGACATGGGCACCAGCCTGATCGTGATCGCCAATGGTCTGCGACTGCTGCGCATGTCCATGGCTATCAAGCTGGAGGGCTGAAGCTGTGGGGGCTGATGAAGCGGGTGGTTAGCGTCGGTGCGTTGAGACACCAGCAGTCACCCCATCCGTTTCGCCCCCAGGCAGGGCCCAGGGGTTTGCAGTGATCCGCACTTGGACCTGAGGATCAGAAACAAAACGGCAGATACTGGGTGCGGCAGGCTGCGTAGCCATCCACGAGGGCGCCAAGGCCGATCTGGTGGGCAATCCCAAAGCCCGTCAGGCCTTCGACGACAATGCCGATCACAAGGCCAAGCATGGCGGCGCGGCCATTGAAGAGCTCAGCGCGTTTGAGCTGATCCATGTGGATCTGCTGTTCAGTGGGCTCCTGGGAGCTGGGCAGGTTGACTGGAGTGTTGGTCATCGATTCCTGAGGTGAGTGGACGTGGGCTGGTCGTCAGTCCGCGAGATCTGGTTGCAGCAGCGAAGCCGCAAGCCAGGTGCTGAACAGAACGATGGTGAGGGTGGCGGTCATCGGGTTTTCTGGGCCAGATCGCTGGGACGGCTGAGCAGGAAGGTCACCATGCCGGTCAGAACAACCACAAGGGCGATCACGGCGGCAGTAGCTGCGGTGTAGTCGGTACTCATGGCGATCAACCCAGACCGATCTGGGAAAGGATGCCCTGACCGGTGAGCAGCTCGGTGCCCAGGCCGATCACGAAGCCGAGCATGGCGAGGCGGCCATTCCAGGTTTCGGCAAAGGCGACAAACCCAAAGCGGGAAGCGGAATCAGTCATGTGTGTAACGGTGTTCTTGAACAAATGTAACAGCTTGTGAAGCTCCTTGGCGATGCAGCGCGCTTGACGTGGATCCCAAAACCTGAACCCGTCCTCAGGGGAGCTGCCCTGCCAGCCGGGGTTGGCCCCCGGAGAAATCTCATGAACGCAAGCGCCACACCCCTGAACAGATCGCCCTGAAGCTGACGGCCGCCAGCCTCCAGACTCAAGGGACTGCAGCGGACGCCGCACCCCCCCCCCACCCATGCTCACCATCGAATCGGTTGAGCTGCTGCTGCTGGTGGCGGCGGTGGTGGCCATGGTGGCCCGCAGGCTGCGGCTGCCCTACAGCGTGGGCCTGGTGCTGGGGGGCATCGTGCTGGCCTGGCTGCCCTTCGCCCCCGACATCGCCCTGACGCGGGAGCTGATCTTCAACGCCTTTCTGCCGCCGTTGATCTTCGAGGCGGCGTTTTACATCGCCTGGCCGTCGCTGCGCAAGGACCTGCCGGTGGTGCTCACCCTGGCCACGGTGGGGGTGGTGCTCTCCGCCGGCATCACCACGGTGGGGATGCACGTCCTGGCCCACTGGAGCTGGCCGGCGTCGCTGCTGTTCGGCGTGCTGATCTCGGCCACCGATCCGGTGTCGGTGATCGCCACCTTCAAGGAGGCGGGCGTGCATGGCCGGCTGCGGGAGCTGGTCGAAGCGGAGAGCCTCCTCAACGACAGCACCGCCGCCGTGGGCTTCGGCATCGCGATCGCCTTCGCCACCGGCGCCGCCATCACACCGCTGGGCACCACACAGTTTCTGGCGGTCACGATCGTGGGGGGCGTGGCCTGTGGCGCGGCGGTGGCAGCAGCCTTGCTCGCCCTGGCCGGCCGCACCGAAGATCCCCTGGTGGAGATCACCTTCACCACGATTGCGGCCTACGGTTCCTTCCTGCTGGCGGAGCACCTGGAGGTGTCGGGGGTGCTGGCCACCCTCACGGCTGGAATCATGCTGGGCAACCTCGGGCCCCTGGGTGCCATCTCCCCCAAGGGGCGCGAGGCGGTTCAGTCGTTCTGGGATTACGCCGCCTTCGTGGTGAATTCGCTGATCTTCCTGCTGATGGGGATGTTGGAGGCCCACCAGAATTTCACCAGGGTGCTGCTGCCGATCGGCATCGCCATCGCCCTGGTGACCGTGGGGCGGGCCCTGTCCACCTATCTCTGCTGCAGCCTGTTTCAGGGCTCACCCCTGCGGGTGAAGGCCAGCCACCAGCACGTGCTTTTCTGGGGCGGCCTGCGCGGCGCCCTGGCCCTGGCCCTGTCGCTGGGCCTGCCCACCAGCCTCCCTTACCGCGACACCGTCGTGACGGTGGCCTTCGCCGTGGTGGCCTTTTCGGTGATCGTGCAGGGGCTGTCGATCACACCGCTGATGCGCTCCCTCGGCGAGATCGGACCGGCCAGCGCCGACATCGCTGGAGACATCGCTCTGGAGGCCAGCCGCTGAGAGTTTGCGGAACAACGGCCTCAGGGGGTGTGTTTTTTCATCTGCCACATGGGCATCTGCTGATGACCACCCTGGGCGATGGCGGCAGCGGGGTGGCCTGCTCCGGCTGCCAGGGACGGAAGGACTTGAGCTTCTGCATGCCCCATTGTCTCGCCCAGATCCGTTGCGCTCACAGGGATCTGGGCAGATTTAGGGGCGTATGTGGAGAGCGCGCTGGCGATCGATGCACGACAGGCTCCAAGGCACATCTGAACATACAGAGAATAGCTTGTTTGATATTTTCTCAATGGTGCCTTTAAAGTATCAGTATTTCGAGACTCCATTCATCTCGCAAATTAATGTCAATACCTGCATCAATGTGAAGTAAGTCTGTGCCAAAATTCGAACTTGCTCTGGATTGAGCGGGACCAATGGCCGAACTCCTCGCCTGGCTGCCCAAAGGGCTGACTGCCCTGGTCATTCTTGTCGTGTCGTGGCTGGTGTGGCGCATGACACGGCAGGCCGTGGGACTGACGAACGAGCGGGCGGGGCTAGATCCTACCGCCAGTAATTTTCTACTGACGATCCTGAAATATGTGATTCTCACGATCGGGGTCGTGACCGCCCTCGGACGGGTCGGCGTCAACACCACCTCCATTCTCACCAGCCTCGGCGTTGTCGGATTGAGCCTTGGCTTTGCGGCCAAAGATGCCCTCTCGAACATGATTTCGGGGCTGTTCATCTTCTGGGATCGCCCCTTCGTCCTCGGTGATCTGATCGAGGTGGGCGGACACTATGGCCGGGTGGATCGGATCACCATGCGTTCAACCCGGGTGGTGACACCCGATGGGCGAATGCTTGCTGTTCCCAATACGATGGTGGTGAATTCGATCGTAGCCTCTTACACGAACTTTCCTCATCTTCGCCTTGATATTCCCTTTACCGTGGGCGTGGAGGAAAACCTTGCCAGGGTCCGGAAGATCGCCCTTTCCCAGTGTCCCAGCGATGACCTACTGGTGGAGGAGCCGCCGGCCAGGGTGGTTGTCACAGCCCTGAATGATTACAACGTTGCCATGGAACTTCAGGTGTGGCTGGCCGACGAGAAGCAACACATTCCCATCCGCCATCTTCTGCGGGAGCGGCTGTTCGAGGCCCTGCGCGAGGCAGGAATCGACATGCCTTTCCAGACGCTGGCCCTGCGAACTCTTCCGGACCGGCCCATGGGCGCCACCGCCGGATCCCCCGCTGCTTCGGCTCTCCCATCCTCCCCCGATCCTCCGCGGGGATGAAGCCGGTTCGCTTTCGATCTGGGGACGATCGGCCCCCCACGCGCCCGGGCAGCATCCACTAACTTTGGCGGGATAAGACTTCCTTTTCTCTCGGGTTTCTGCACCATGAAAAGCATTGGGCTGGCCCTGGGCAGCGGTGGAGCCAGAGGCTGGGCCCATATCGGCGTGGTGCGTGCCCTGCAGGAAGCCGGGATCAGAATCGATTACATCTCCGGGGCCAGCATCGGAGCTCTGGTGGGGGCCATCTACTGCGCCGAGGAACTGGATGAACTGGAAGACTTCATCAGGGACCTGAGCTGGAGAGACATGCTCTTGTACTTCGACATGGTCTTCCCCACCAGTGGTCTGCTGGATGGCAACAAGGTCTATGAGCTGCTCTCGGAGCACATGCAGGGGATGAAGATTGAGGAGTCCCCGATTCCCTTCTGCTGTGTGGCCACTGATCTCATCAAGGGCGAGGAAGTGCACCTCAGCTCCGGGTCCATGGTGGACGCCGTGCGGGCCAGCATCTCCGTGCCTGGAATCTTTACGCCCTTCTGCCATGGGGATCTCTTCCTCGGAGATGGCGGCATCGTCAATCCCGTTCCGGTGGATGTGGTCAGGGCGATGGGAGCGGACGTCGTGATCGCGGTGAACCTCAACCGCAACCACGTCACCGGTGGCCTGGCGGACTCCGCCCCGCCCGATTTCCAGAGCCGGAGGAGCCCGATTCCCGGTTCCGGGGATTCGGCCGGCCCCGGCGACGACCTGGAGGAAGGGCAGGACGACCCGCCCCCCAGGACACCCAGTGAATCCTCGAAGCGCCGCAGGGAGTCGTTTCTGAAGAGCCTCAGGGATCGGTATCAGAGTCTGCAGGGCACCCTGCAGGACAAGGTGGATCAGTGGTTCCCCGAGACGGACCCCGGTCCGAACATCTTCGACGTGATCGGCACCTCCCTGAACGTGATGGAGCAGCAGGTCACCCGCAGCCGACTGGAAACCCACGCTCCCGACCTGCTGGTGGAGCCGCCCCTGAACGACTTCGCCATCTTCGATTTCCACAAGGCCGGCAGGATCATTCGCATGGGCCACACCGCCATGACGCAGCAGCTGCCGGCCCTGAGGGAGTTGCTCTGATGGCGCCCCCCCTGTTCGATCCCGTGCGTGCCCGGCTGGACTCCTGGTTCGCGCGCCGCAAGTCCCAGCTGGTCGACGATCCCCTGGAACCCCTGCCCAGAGAACGGAGCCTCGCCCTGCAGCGGCGGGTCGCCGCCCTGGACGTGCCGACGCCGCTGCGGACCTTCGTGGGGGAGAGGCTGACCGAGGCGCTGGCGGCCTGGCGTTCCGATCGCGAGGCCGCCAACGTGATGATCGTGCTCAGCCGGCCGGTAGAGCCCATGGCGCCGGTGATCGAGGCGGTCCTGACCGACTGGGACGGCCGCTCCACCCCCTGCCGGGCCCTCCTGCCCTGCCGCCATCGTCCCCAGGATCCGGCGGCCATCCCCCGGATGCTCACCGCGGCTCTGGAGGAACCCCTCCCACCGGCCGGATCCGAGGGGAAAGCGGCGCTGCTGAGTCTGGCGAATCTCGACCAGTGCTTCCTCCGCTGCATCGATGGCTGGAGCGGGATCGAGCGTCTGCGGCAGGTGGCCCTAGAGCACCGCGACCGCTTCTGGCTGCTGGGTTGCAACAGCTGGGCCTGGAAGTTCCTCGACCATGTGAGCCAGATCAGCTCCTACTTTCCCGACGCCACGACCCTGCCGCCCCTCGATGGCCCCGCCCTGGCGGAATGGCTGGCCCCGGTGGCCGCTGACCTGGGGCTGAGCCGGCCGGGGGCTCCCGCCGCCGGTGGTCCAGGGTCCGGCGATCCCGCCGTCACTGACGCCGAGGCGGACCAGTGGAGCCAGCTGGCGGAGCTGGCCGCGGGCAGCAGCCGGATCGCCGCGGAACTCTGGCTGGAAGCCCTGCGGCTGGCACCGGACAGCGACGCCGGGGCGGTGTGCCTGCAGCGGCCCGCGTTGCCGGATCTGCCCACCCTGACCGATGAGGACCGCTATCTGCTGCACAGCCTGCTCATCCACGGAACGATGCGCAGGGACCATCTCGCCTTCGGTCTGGGACTGCCCAGCCATCGCCTTCAGCCCCGCATCCACTGGCTTCTCGGGGAGGGGCTGATCGAGACAGCGGCGGGGGAACTGTCGGTGCGGCCGTCGCACTTCCCGTGCCTGGTGAAGGAGCTCGCGGACAACAATTTCTTCACCGGGGAGGCCTGAGCCATGGGGGCCTTCCCCTTCCGTCGCGGGTCCTGGTTCGGGCTGGCGGCGTCGACGGCGGCCTTCCTGCCCGCCGCAGCCCGGGCAGAGACGACCAGGCAGCGCATCCTCGCCGAGGTCACGCTGATGAAGTCGATCGGCGCGGTCTTCGCCGTTCTGCTGGCCTACGCCGGCATCTTCCTGATCGAACGGCTGACCGGCTGGCTGTCCGAAAAGGTGGCGCGTCGCTACCGGTTGCTGATCAAGCAGTCGGTGCCGTTCCTGAAGGGCCTCATCCTGATCATGACGGTCTCCTATCTGCTCGATCAGTTCCTCAACCTCACCCAGAACAATCTTCTGGCCTTGACGGGGACCCTGGCGGTGGCGCTGGGCTTTGCCTTCAAGGATTACGTGAGTTCGATCATCGCCGGGGTCGTTTCCCTCTTCGAAGCCTCCTACCGGGTCGGTGATCGGGTCAGGATCGGCGACCATTACGGCGAAGTGGTGGGCTATGGCCTGCGAAGTCTTCAGCTGGTGACCCCCGACGACAACACCATCACCATCCCCCACAATCTCCTGTGGACCGATCCGATCTCCAATGCCAACAGCGGCAAGCTGGAGGCCCAGGTGGCCACGGAAGTCTATTTCGACCACAGGGTCGATGTCGATCTGGTGGTGGACATTCTCTACCAGGCAGCCTGCAGCAGTCAGTACACCCAGCTGCGCCTGCCGATCGTCGTGGTGATGCAGGAGCACCTCTGGGGCACCCAGTTCAAGTTGCGTTCCTATCCCATGGATGCCCGCGATGAATTCGCCTACCGCACCGATCTTCTGATGCGGGCGAAACGGGCCTTTGCCCAGCATGATCTGCCCTATCCCGTCCGCTCGCTGGCGCTGCTCCAGCAGGCTGAGCCGCTAGATGGCCAGGGCTGATGGCGGAGGCAAAGACCTGATGCCCAATGGCAATGAGTGATTAGGGACTCCTGAACAATGACGGATACAGGAATCCTTGTCGAGTCCCTCTGGAGCCTGTCAACTCCGCGCGCAGGCCATTCCAAGAGGACCACCTTAAAAATCAGCCTATGTGCCCCATAGAGACTCCAGGAGGCTGTTGCTGGGGAACAAAGCCTCTGCAAGCTATAGAACTAGGCCAAAAGGAAGACAAATAAGAGGTTGAGAAGCCTCAGAGACTTCTCAGCACATAACACCAAGAAGGCCATGAAGATAGAGGTTTCAGCGACGCTGGCGAGCCTTACCACATCAGCTTGAGCGAATACTTGCGCCCGCTTGTACCAAATGGTCTCTCAACCTCATTTCTGCGGCGTTGATCAGCACTGAGTTGCACCTTGCGCCCAGCATTCAGCTCAGCGCTTTAGTGGACTGAGCCGCTCCGCGGCAGATTCAGACCCACTACAGCCCACTCTACGCAATGTGCCCAAAGGCTGATGGGTTGATTGCCGGGCAGCCTGGACTGCGGCAGCAGGCCCGATCGCCAGTCGATTGCTCAATTCTACAGTGAAGGATGTGCACCTTCAAGTGTTTGTGATCCGTTCATCTCGCTCAGGCGAAACCTCCCCATGGAACAACGCTTACAGGAGAGATTCCACCAGCTCTATGCCCAGCCCGAGGCCTCTTCAGCCGGAAGGTAGAGGGGGCCAGCAGGATGGTACCCTCTCAATGAAGCCTCCGGAGGCACATCGATGAAGGTGATCGTCGATCTCTGCGTTGTTCCGATTGGGGTCGGCGTCAACCTGGCGACTTACATCGCTGCGTGTGAGCGGGTGCTGCTGCACGCCGGCCTCAAGATCCAGCTGCACCCCAACGGGACCGCGATCGAGGGCGAGTGGGGACCGGTGTTTGCTGCGATCGAGGCCTGTCATCAGGCGGTGCATGCCATGGGCTGTCCCCGCATCTACACCACCGTGAAGGTCAACACCCGCACCGATCGGGACCAGACGCTGGAGGAGAAGGTGGCCAGCGTTGAGGCATTGCTCCAACAACCGCAGGAACCGGGCCAATGAGAAGGGCGCCCCGAGTCGAGCGCCCTTGGGCCGGTTGCAGGGAACTGGTTGGAACCGCCCTGGTCGTGGCCTCTGATTCATTAATAGATCCGTCGGCCCGCCTTGTCAGTACGGCAAGCCGATCACAGCCACAGGGCATCAACTCCAAAGAGGCTCTGCTCATCACTGGCGGCCGCTCAACCCAAGAAGGGCACACCGCACCTCGTCTACCGAAAACCCTTCCACGGCGATCCATCTGCGCCGGCTGCTCTGGCCAGGCACCAGTGCCACCCTGCTGGCAGCGACGCCAGTCATTCATCCCATCTCGCTGACTGCTTTGGATTCCATCGACATGCCGCGACGTTGAGGGCATGGGGATGATCGGCAGCGGTTGAGGCTGCCGCTCCATCTCGCCTTGCGACCGCAAAAAAGCCGGCGCCATCGGTGCAGGGCCGGCCAGGGAAAAGGGCGATCGTGGTGGCCTCAACCCTGCGCCAGAAGGGCGAGATCGGCGATCTGCTGGAGGATGGCATCTCCGCTGAACGCCTCCACGATCAGACCGATCGTGAACCCCAGCATCGCGATGCGTCCGTTGAGACGCTCTGCACGTCTGAGCTCATCGTCTCGGATCTGCTTGGCGGCCGTGTTCTGGAACCAAGTGTCGCTGGCTTGAGTGGCTCGCGCCATGGGAAACCCTTGTGAGTGCAACGAAGCATTACGAATGTCGCCGACTAGTTGACGTAAGAAGCGATACCCAGCCCTGATCTGGGCACAAACTCTGGCCTCGTGCAGGTGGGCGGTCTGCCTGTCAGAGGTCACCTCCGCTCCGGCTTTCGATGCGTTCCTCCACCGCTTCCCACACCACCCGGTAGGCCAGGCTCTGGGCGTCGCTGATGGCCTCAGCAGCAGGGTGCATCCAGGCCACCTGGCAGGCCAACGCCTCGAAATCATCCGGGACCACCGTCAGACCCAGAAGCTCCAGCGCCGTCGCCACATCTGGTGGATCGGGAACCATCGACCATCTCCTCATAGGTCCGCTCAGCAAGTCCGCCGCTGCTGATCCTTGCGGCGATGGTCGTTCCTCAGGCCGCCACTGGGACATCAGCCGCGCCGCCGCTCTCCAGTTCTTCCCACACCCGCCGGTAGGCCGCAGTCTGCACGGCGCTCCATGGCTGGGAGGCCGGGTGGCAGCGCGCCACAAGCCGCGCCAGGTCCTGCCGGCTTCTGGGTTTGGTGTTCAGGCCCAGGGCAGCCAGGGCTGCCCGGTGTTCCGTTGACGATCCCATGGCTGTCATCAATCGACCGGTGATCCCTGATGGTCGCGACTGCCGCCACCTCTGCAAGAGGGGACGCGGTTGGCGGTGGGGATGCTCATGGACGGCGTTCCCCACTGTCAAGTGGGTCAACGATCAGCGGCACTCCTTCTCCTGACGGGACACTTCAGATGACCAGGGGCCGCAGTTGACCCAGCGCACCATCCCCACCTCCACGTCGGTGAACAGCACAAGACCGCCGAGGAAGAGAAGCGCGACCGCCGTGCCTGAGAGGAGGTTTCCAACTGTCATGTGACCAGCGTTCAGCTCGAACCATTGTGCTGCTGCAGCGTTCCGTCACCCAAGCTCCCCCTGCTGAGGCAGCAGGAGAGCGCCTTTCTCATGCCATGGGGCCAAGTCTGCGACTCACGAACCAGCATGGTGTATTTAGCTACGGACAGATCAACGCCGAACCATTACCGATGAAGCCTATGGTGGAGTTGCGGATCAATTTTGCCGCTTCTCCCAATCCCTCCGAATGTCCAGAGCCACCACCAACCCTGCCCGCGAACAAGCCCTTCGGGACTCCCTGCTCGTCCGTTTTGCCTCCGCTGCCGCAGCTGGCAACATCGACATGAAAAAGGCCCTCAACCGCGAAGCCACCTACCTGGGCATTCAGCTCAACAAGATCGACGGCTCGACGCCTGCCATCCACTGAGGCTGGAAACAGGCTGAAGACAACCTTTGCAGACGCCGGCTGGAGACTTGTGTTCCATGCCATCCACCACTTGAACAAGTTCGGTCGGGAGTGAATCCTCAAGCCTTGTGGACTGGCCTACAACACCGCCGATGCCGTAGCAATCCAACCAATACAGGGAGGAGAAGGTCAGATTGATAAGTAGGTAGGGTGCCCTGACTCCCACCTGCTCAGGACTCTCCCCTTGTGGGCAGCCATCGCGGAAAACAAGCCAGTCAGGGACATCGCGGTGAATTTCATCAGACCTCAAGCCTTCATAGGCACCGTAGTCCCACTCTCGCAAATCCGGCTCGATTGACATATCCCTGGCCAGGCCGGCCAGATCGCAGGTGCGTTGGGCCCGCTTCAGAGGGCTGACGAGCACGAGGTCGAACTGCCGATTTGCCAGGAGAGGGGCAAGCGCACTCGCTTCCAACTCGGCCCTAGCTGTCAATGGGAGGTCAGTGTTGCCTGTGTGACGTCCGGTGAGGCTCCAGTCCGTTTCACCATGCCGGATCAGCAGCACCTCTCCATCAGAACGTGAACGCGTTGACATGCCTGGGGTCCTCGTTGTTTGGGGGTGGCAACTGAGCGGATAAGGCGCCTGCTTCCGTATACCTTAAGAGTTATCATTGATTCTGTACTGATCGGCTTAATCAGCTTCCGGGTCAGTTAGGTAAAATTGCGGCAACCGCCTGGGCTGGATCTCGAGTTTTGGCACTTACTGGAAGACCTATTGCAAAGAATAAGCCATAACGATCTAGCAAGTGATGAGCATCAATGTTGCTTTGATTGCCGCTTCCAGCTCCACTAAGAACAAGGAATGGGTACGGGATCTGGAGAGGCTCAAGACCAAGAAGGAGAGCCCGTTGAAGTTCGGTCTTCGAGTTAAATTCGGTGCAGGTAAAAACATTGGTTAGATTCGCTCAGTGGTCACTATCGCTGTCAACGAGCATGATCATGCTCCGCTAAATAAGCCCCATGGCCTGATTGGTCGGACTTGAGGCAATCAGCCGATGTGGCTATCGGTGCTGCTGCCGAGAGTAACTGCTCGGCGAGAGCATCGGGATCGGCAATCGCATCAATCCCTGGCCCTGCGTTACCGAGCAAAGTTGGATGGGAGCATAGATTGTCGAGAAGTCTGACCAGAAAGGTGTCATGGTCTTCCACCAACATGGGCGCCATCCTGCCCTTTCGGCCACCAATACTCCACAGTAGGCCGCCGGTCCGGTCCGTGATCAGCACCGCCGGCCGCTGCGGCAGACGTTCCTGAATCATTGCAGGATCGGCACTGGAAAAGAAGGCTTCCGCTTCATCGACCCCGCACCGGATGAATTGAGCGGACTGGGCCAAGGGGCGGAAGCGACGGAGTACCTCCGACGTCGGCGCTGCGTTGCCAGCGAGCCCCCAGCGATCAGGTCTCCAATCCACATCAAGGGCGATGGATACACCCCCGGGGAGTGCGCGCTCAAAGATCATCCTCAGAACCTGAGTTTCTGTGGTGTTGATAAGTGCATTAGTGGACACCAGCAACCAAAACGAATCGGTGATCTCTGGAAGCAGTGCTTCTGTCAACGCTGCAGGGGTCTCGGAAACCGTGGTTTCGCTTAGGGATTGAGAGAAGTCAAAGACACTGGTGACATCATGAAGCTGAGGTGTAGTGCTTGGCATCATAAAAGAGGTTCTGGAGGGCTGAATCGTAAAGTACTGAGATTGATTGCATGCACATGAGCATATGTCCGTCAAGGCATTGGCTTATGCATGCTCAACTGGTTTGAAGTCTCTATGTTTGATAGGGTATTCTGGAGAGACAAGTTCTGGGATTAACTCTGATCTTGAGCCATGGCATGAAGGCGCTCGGCCACATCCTGGAAAACCTTGTCGCTCTGCTGAAGGATAGAGGCCCAGGTCTCTTGGCTGGATTGTTGAAGTTGATCCAGATGTTTTACGGCCTGATCACGTGCCTCGGTGAGATCCGAAAGACGTTCATCGGTTTGGCTGCGCAAACTTGCGGTTACATTCTGAAGCCCCTCCTGCAACTGCTCGATCTGCCTCGACCAAGCCTCAATCTGGGCCTTCTTTTTGTCCAGGATTGCTTTCCGGAGCCGTTCGTCAACCTGGCTTTGGCCTACGTGATTCTTGGTGGTCGTCTGACTCATCATGTTAATCTCCTGCGTTTAAGTCACGGATGCGCTCGGCCACAAGGCTCGAACAGATTTCCTACAAACTGCAGAGGGATTGTGAACTGGCAGTGCCAGATCAGTAAAATCCTGAACAAGAATTCGGGAAGACAGAACAGCACAAAGCATGATGCACTGAAGGCTCGCTTCAAGCCTTTTGCTGTGCACTGACTTGGCGCATGACTCGCCTGAGCGAACCGCATCCGATACATTCAATATATCACAAGTTCCACGTTTGTCAACATCATGGCTCTGCATCTCTAGCGATCCAGGCAGCCGGAAACGCCCACATCCGTTGATCTCACTCGTTTCAGAGGGCATTCCGAGCTGATTCAAGACTGCTCTCTGGCACGCAGACAGTCCCGAGAGGCCTGTCGTTGCCCTGGAATCCTGCCTATGATTCTTCACAGCTCTTGCCAGCCTGTGCCGCTATGTCTGCAGAGCATTTCAGTTACATTCTTTTCATTGTTCGGTCTCAGACGAGCGGTTCCTATCGTCTCCAAAGCCAGGGCACTCTCCGCAACGGCCAAAGGGTATAGGGCCCAGCGGACAACTTCATTGTTTGCGAATTTGCAACCCTCCAGTCTTCTACCAGCCCTACCAGAGACATGCTGGCGCATGTGGAACATCTGAATAACTACTGCACTGGCAGGGCCGATCACCTGGTTCGACAGCATGGCTGGTCACCGGAGTGGGCCTGAGACTTCAGGCCACTGGGCCATTTCACTCGGTATGGAAGGCATGATGAACCATGATCGCACTGGGCGGCCCGAGCCCGCGCAGCTTCTGAAGCCGCAGTATGAAGGGATAATCCGAAGCCAACAACCAGACCCAGTGCCGATGCATAACAGTTTCTTCGCCGATTCTCTTGACCAGGCCACCGTCAGAAGCAGGATCCTTGGCCTTGAGCAGGGCTTCGTGGGCTTTTACAGCATCGGTCTCTACCCTGCTTCCCTGGCCTACAACAGCGCCATGCATGGTGGCGGAGACCGCTTGCTGCTGGCGCCTCGGCCGGGTCGTTCGCTGTTCGGGGCCTTTTCATCGTCGGACCTGTCTGGTATGGACCCGGCCCACATGGCCACCATGGAACGTATGTCGCGGCACAAGCGTGATGGCTGCCTGCAGGAGTACACCCTGCGCGACCTCATCGAGCTCTGCGATCTGGTGGTGCTGACCGCGAACAGCAACCACATGGAGCAGGACCTTCTTGAAGCCTGTGAGCTCCGCCAAGACCTGAATCGTGAGCAGGTGGTGCTGGCCTGCTTGGCGGGATCCTTCAGCCACGACGCTTTACGCAACGAGTCCTACGTGCTTTGCGAGCGCCAGCCCAACCTGGGGTTCTTCTCCGGTTTTCATCGCCATGGCGCCCTACGGGATCCTGTGGACAGTTTCACGGCCAACTTCTGCCATCCCAATGCGATCACGGCCTTGCTTGGCGCTCGACTGCTTGACCAGCTATCGCCAAACATCCAGGTTTCCCCGGGAGTTCACAATGTGGAAGCTCAGTACATCAAATCTGCCAAGAATATTTCTTCGATATTTGCAGGCTTTGGCTATGACTACCACGCTGAAAACACTGGCATCTTGCCCACTCTACTGACCCTTTTGCTGGACCAATGTCTAGACCAGGCCTCTTCGGTGTCAATGCGTCGGAAAGACCGCCAACGGCTCTACGGTCGCCAACCATTTCCTCTTACCGAGCTGGGCTATGGAGTCCAACGGATCGAAGCCACCTTGAGCCGCGGCGGCGATATGGAGAAGGTACGCGACCACACCTTCACCCAGCTCACGGCCATAGTGGCCGATGTGCGTGGCAGCATGATGCTGCCGGTTTGTGGCAGACCCACCCGCAACTTCCAGGCTGGCCAGATCCTGGCGGAGGGCATGCGCAGGCTGGGACGTTGCCCTCATGATGTCGATGATTTCGAGCAGTGGTGTGAACAAGCCGGTGTCAAGAAGGGTGGCCTTGAAGGCCTCAAGGCCCTGCGTTACTGGCCTCAGATTCTGACCAATTACAATATCCAGGCTCATGACGCCTCAATGGTAAATCTCCTCTACATGGCGATCTTCGGGAAGAGCAACACTAAGGCAGTCGCTTTCAAGGTGATGACCGAGAGTCGCCAGCTTTCAAACTACTGCCAGGAATCAGTCCGCCCTTCCCACAGTCGTCGCTACTCAGAAGCTCTACAGAACCTGGATCGGCCAGAGGCCCTGAAGCTCCTGGCTAATGCCGTGATAGCCGACAACGCCAGGCAGGCTGTTCCCGATGACAGCAACCAGGACGATGCTGGCGCCAACAAGGATTCTCCTGCCTATTTAAGAGTCATGAATATGATTGAGAATGTCTGGTAGGCTTTCTATTGGCTCTTGCATTCTTCACGATATTTATGCAAAAGCAGGCCCCGTCGATCTTCGACAGAACTTAGTCAGCCAACCCAAATCATCAACTCGATGCTTGCCTCAGCAGCACGGATCAGCACACACTGGCAAATAGGGCATCTGTGATGTTGGACAGCACCCACCTCCACCCGGCCTGCCGCCACCTGACTCAGCCGTTCATAGGCTCGCGCTCCTGCTCCTCGATCTGGGCCTGGCTGAGCAGAGAGCGATGGGCACCCTGTTCGGGCCATTGCACCATCACGGCTTCAATACCGCGGCCCTTGAGGACCTTGCGTACCGAAGCTGTCTTCACCGGCAGGGAATAGGTGAATCGCATGCGGTGATCACTCAAGAAGCAGCGGACAGGTGCAGGCAGGGTTCCGTTCCAGGCACGGACACCAATGGCAGCTGGATCACAGTCGCCGCTTACTTGGCACGGTTTTGTCAATGGCATTGCATTGAAGGTGTGACCAGGCTTTTCAGAGGAGATCACCTGTTGCCCTGGAGTTCCCTCCCGATCGACGCTGCTAATCAGTCCGATCACGGAGCGATCAGCTCAGTGATGGAAAGCACGGCTTCTGAGACAGTTTTTCCGCAAACTCCTAAAGACGGGCCAGACCCCGCTCCTGCAGTTCCGCCAGCTCGGCGTAGAGGCCACCGGCCGCCCGCAGCTCCCGGTGGGTGCCCTGCTCGATCAGCCGGCCCCGGCGCAGCACCAGGATGCGATCGGCCGCTTCCACGGTGGCCAGGCGGTGGGCAATGACGATGGCGGTGCGGCCACTGAGCAGCCGCTCCAGATCGCGTTGAAGTGTGGCCTCTGTTGAGGGGTCCATGAAGGCCGTGGCCTCATCCATCACCAGCACCGAGGGATCCCGCATCGCCACACGAGCCACCGACAGCAGCTGGCGCTCGCCCGAGGAGAGATTTCCGCCACGCTCACGCAGTTCTGTGGCTAGCCCGTCGGGCAGGCGACGCAGCAGAGGATCGAGACCCAGCTCGGAGCAGATCCGCTCCAGATCGTCCTGGGTGATGGGAGCATCCAGGCGCAGGTTGTCGGCCACGTTGCCGCTGAACAGGAACGTGTCCTGAAGGACCACTCCCAAGCGCTGGCGCAGGGTGGCGCTGGGCAGCTCGCGGATGTCGATGCCATCGAGCAAGATCCTGCCGCTCTGGGGTTCGTAGAGCCTGCAGAGCAGGCGGATGATCGTGGTCTTGCCGGAGCCGGTGGGACCCACCAGGGCCACTTGCTCCCCCGGGGCGATGCGGAAGCTCAGCTCGCTGAGGATCGGATCACCGGGACGGTAGGCAAAGCTCACCCGCTCGAAGATCACTTCGCCGGCACTGGCGCGTAGCAGTCCCGAGCGTTGGGCCGCGCTGCTGCGCAGGGTGTCGTCGAGGTCAGAGATCTCGATCGGCTGCTCCATCAGCTCCCCGATGCGCTCCACCGCCGTGAGCCCGCCCTGGATCTGGGTGAAGCGCTCCGCCAACTGGCGCAGGGGATCGAACAGACGCTGGGAAAAGAGGATGAAGGTGGTGAGGGTGCCGAGGCCGATGCTGCCGGCGATCACCATCCAGCCCCCCAGGGCCAGCACCACGGCCACGGCGGTGAGGGCTACCCATTCGATAAACGCCGACACGGCGCTTTCATAGAAGATCGTGCCGGTGACCGCTCGGCGGTAGGCGTTGGTGGTGACGGCGAAGCGGGAACTATTGGTGGCCTCTCGCCGGAACATCTGCACCACCTCCAGCCCCTGGAGGTTCTCCTGCAGATCGGCGTTGAGCTGACTCAGCTCCTCACGCACTCGGTAGTTGGCCTTGCGGTAGCGGCCCTGCAGCCAGAGGATCACCAGTGTGGCCGGCACCTGGCTGGCCAGTAGCAGGGCACCGAGACGCGGCTCAATGCTGATCATCGTCACGCCGATCACCAGAAGGGTGACCAGATCGGCCAGCACCCCCACGGCGCCGCTGCCGAACACTTCGGCCAGGGCATCCACATCGCTGGTGAGGCGGGTGAGCAGCTTGCCCACCGGGGTGCGGTCGTGGAAGCGCAGGGATAGGGCGAGGGCGTGGCGAAAGAGGTCGTCGCGGATGCGGGCCGTGAGCCGCTGCCCCACCGCCTGAACGCTGTAGGACTGAGCACCCTGCAGGGCCAGCCGCAGCAGCACCGCGCCGAAGAGGATCAGCACCAGCGTGCGCATCGCCTGCGACACGCTCTGCCCCGCCAGCCAGGCGGCGGTGGGCTCGCCGCGCAGCACAGCAATCGCCTGGCCGATCAACAGCGGCTGGATCGCGGCGGCCAGGGCCACCGGGATCAGCAGCAGCACCACCAGGATCAGGCGGCGGCGGTCATGGCGGAGGTAAGGCAGCAGCCGACTGAGCCGCTGGCGGTCGAGGGCAGCCATCAGCGCTGGGAGGAGGCACTGGCAGACGGGGCGGCTGCGGCGATGGAGGTGGCGACCCTGTCGATGATTCCTTGAAGCTCGCCGAGATCGAAACGTAGGGCCAGGGGATTGCCGATCAGGCGGGCCGTGCTGTGGAACAACTCATCAAGGGCCACCAGGCCGTTTTCGCGCAGGGTGCGGCCGGTGGCCACCAGGTCAACGATCGCCTCCGACATGCCGGTGATCGGACCGAGCTCCACCGAGCCGGTGAGATGGATCAGTTCCACAGGCAGATCGAGCCCAGCGAAGAAGGTTTCTGCGCAGCGAACGAACTTGCTGGCCACCCGGCAATGGGCGGGCAGCTCCGCCGCCCGGGTGTAGCCACTGTTCTCTTTCACGGCCACAGCCATGCGGCAGCCGCCGAAGCCCAGATCCAGAAGCGGCGCCACCGGCAACTGGTGCTCGCGCAGCACGTCGTCGCCCACCACCCCCAGCTGGGCCTGACCATAGGCCACATAGACGGGCACATCGCCATTGCGCACCAGCAGAGCCCGGGCCCTGCCGCAGGGACTGGGCACCATCAGCTGGCGATTGTCGGCATCGAGCAGGGCGCTGAAATCAAGCCCGGCGGCGGCAAAGCAGCGCACCGAATCCTTCAGCAGGGCCCCTTTGGCCAGAGCGACGGTGATCATGGACTTGCACCGCAACCTGGACTTTACCGATGGGCGAGAGCCACAGCGAAGTGGAGCTGATCCCGGTGCTGCGCGACAACTATGTGATGGTGCTCCACGACGGGGCGCAGGCGGTGGTGGTGGATCCGGCCGTTGCCGAACCAGTGGTCCAGTGGCTGGAGCAGCGGGGGCTGGAGCTGGTGGCGGTGCTGCAGACCCACCACCATTCCGACCACATCGGCGGAACCCCGGGGCTGCTGCGGCGCTGGCCGGCCGCAGCGGTGCTGGCCTCAGGCGCCGACCGGGCCCGCATCCCCTTCCAGACCGTGGCCCTGCGGGACGGCGACCGGCTGGAGCTGCTGGGGCGTTGCGTGAACGTGCTGGCGGTGCCCGGGCACACCCGCTGGCACCTGGCCTTCTATCTGCCGCCGCTGCTCGGCGGCCAGGGAGAGCTGTTCTGCGGCGACACCCTGTTTGCCGGAGGCTGCGGTCGCCTGTTCGAAGGCAGTCCCACGGAGATGCACCAGTCGCTGCAACGGCTGGGGGCCCTGCCCGGAGACACCCGCGTCTGGTGCGCCCACGAGTACACCCTCTCCAACCTGCGCTGGGCGGCGGCCAACTGCCAGGCACCGGGGGAGGAGCGGCAGGCGATTCAGGAGCGGCTGGCGGCGGTGGAAGAGCTGCGGCGAGTGAATCAGCCCACCATCCCCAGCACCATCGCTCTGGAGTGGGCCACGAACCTGATGCTCAGGGCCAGCGATGCAGAAGCGTTCGCCAGCCGTCGCCGCAGCAAGGACCACTGGCAAGGCTGATCAGGCCGCTCCGGTGCGGTGGGCCTCCGACGGCCTCAGGCTCTGGCCTGTGGGGAAGAGCCGCGCGGGCTCGCCGGGCCGCAACCAGGGTCGGCAGCGCAGACCGAGGGGATAGTCGCGTTCCAGGGGCAGGCGAAAGCGGAGGTCAACCGGGGCAGCGGAGCCCTGGGCATCGAGACGCACCTGGTAGAGCCACTCACGGCCGAGGAACTCCCGCGCCACCACCTCGGCGGGGCCGCCCTGGTCGACGCTCAGATCAAAAGCCGACGGACTCAGCAGCACCTGCCAGGGGCCCGCTCCATCACCGCTGGGGATAGATCCACCCGGCTCAAGGTGAAGGGCACCGAGGGGCGTGAGCAGCTGGTCGCCGCTCCAGTGGGCCTCGACGAGGTTTCCCTGCAGCACGAAGCGGCCCACGAAGGCGGAGGCGGGGGCCCTCACCATTTCGCGCGGACTGCTGCACTGGTGCAGGTGCCCCCCCTGCAGCACCGCCACCCGGTCGCAGATGGCCAGGGCCTCCTCCGGGTCGTGGGTGACGATCAGGCCACTGGCCTGGCAGCGGCTGAGCACCCCAGGCAGCTCGGCCCGCAGCCTCAGCCGCACCTCCACATCCAGGTTGGAGAACGGCTCATCGAGCAGGAGCAGCGTTGGCCCCGGGGCGAGGGCCCGCGCCAGCGCCAGACGCTGGCGCTGGCCACCCGAGAGTTCATGGGGGTAGCGGCGCTCCAGCCCATTGAGCCCCAGCAGCTCCAGCAGCCAGGCGGCCCGGCTGCGGTCCTGGCGGGGCTTGAGGCCGAAACAGACGTTGCTCCAGGCATCGAGATGGGGAAAGAGGGCGTAGTCCTGGAAGACCATGCCCACCCCACGACGCTCCGGCGCCAGCCAGCCGTGGGGGCCGGCCACTTCCTGGCCATGGATCAGCACCCGTCCGCGGGCCGGACGCTCGAAACCTGCGATCAGGCGCAGCAAGGTGGTCTTGCCGCAGCCGGAGGGTCCCAGCAGCCCCACCAGTTCCCCCTGATGCAGTTCCAGGTTCACCCCCTGCAGGGTCCAGTTCTGTGATTCGTCGCCGTCTCTGGACCCGCGGGCACTGGGGTAGCGGTGCCAGACGTTCTCCAGCCGGACCGGATCGGGCCGCTCATCCGGCCGAGGCGCGACGGTCACAGGCAGCGGGGCTGGGGTAGGTGGGGCGATGGAGCCTGGTTCGTACACTCGATTCTCCATTTTCACCTGCCATGGGCATGGGCACTCCCGCCGAGGCGATCACCACGGCCGCTGCACCGGCACCGGTGGGTCCCTACAACCAGGCGGTCAAGGCGGGGGGTCTGCTCTTCTGCTCCGGCCAGATCGCCCTGGATCCAGCCACTGGCGCCCTGGTGGGTGCCGGGGATGTGGAGGCCGAAACCAGGCAGGTGCTCGCGAACCTGCAGGCGGTGCTGGCGGCGGCGGGCTGCACCGCCCAGCACGTGGTGCGCACCACGGTCTTCCTCACCGACCTGGCCGACTTCGCCCGGGTCAATGCCCTCTACGCGGAGGTGTTCTCGGCAGGGGTCTCGCCGGCCAGGGCCTGCGTTCAGGTGGCGGCGCTGCCGAAGGGGGCCCTCGTCGAGATCGACTGCATCGCCCTTCTTGGCTGAGGGCTGGTGGCCAGCGGCCCAGCCGTCCCCCTTGCCTCCTGGAGAACAGCACGCACGCTTTGAGATGCGTGACTTGTGATGAAGGTGACAGTCAACAGCTGTCACAGCCGTCACCATGAGGAGGTTGTCGATGTGCGGGCCATGGCGTTCTCTTCCTTCCGTACCGTCTCTGCTGGCAAGCAGGCCAATGGGGTGCGGCTGTACCGCCTGGTCGACCAGCGTTGCTGCCCTCATCCCGTTCTCGACGACCACTTCGATTCGATGGATGCCGCCTGGGACGCCGCCCAGGAGTGGTGGCAACAGCACAGCAACGGCCGCGAAGACCCGATCGGTATCGGCGTGGAAGTGAGCACTCCCGGTGGTGACTGGCGCACCCTGCGCTACCCCGGCAACCACTGCGGCATGACGCCCTGAGTCCCCTCAGATCGAGCTGAGCAGACAGGCAGCTCAGGGGTCGCCTCGAGCCAATGACGTCGGCCGGGAGCCGCTAGCCACTTAGCCTCAGGTCAGGAAGGCCCTGAGAGCGAGCTGCCGTCGATGCGCCTGCTTCACACCTCCGACTGGCACCTGGGCCGCAGTTTCCACGGGGCCTCTCTGCTCCAGGAGCAGGCGGAGGTGCTAGCTCGGATCGTGGCGCTGGCCAGGGACGGGGTTGTCGATGCTGTCCTGATCGCCGGTGACCTTTACGACCGGGCGATCCCGCCGGCAGAGGCGGTGCTGTTGTTCAACGACACCCTGGCCCAGCTGCGCCAGAGCGGTGCCGCGGTGGTGGCGATCGCGGGCAACCACGATTCCCATGTGCGGGTGTCGGTGTACGACCCGCTGCTGGCCTCCTTCGGGGTGACGATCCGGGGCGACGTGCGCCGGGCCCATGAGCCGGTGCTGGTGAGCCCGCGGCTGGGGGGTGCGCCGGTGGCGATCTACCCCCTGCCCTACCTTGAGCCGGCCGTGGATGGCCCAGGCCTGGCCTGGGCCCTGGAGCAGGAAGCGGCCGTGGTGCCGCCGACCCGCCTGCGACACGACGAGGTGACCCGACTGGCACTGGAGCGGATCCGGCGGGATCTTCAGCAGCGGCCGCATCACCGCTCGGTGCTGGTGGCCCACACTTTCGTCGCAGGTGGGGAGAGCTCCGAGTCGGAGCGGGAGCTCACCGTCGGCAATGTCGATCGGGTGAGCGTTGAGGCCTTTACCGGCTTCGACTATGTGGCCCTGGGCCATCTGCACGGCTCCCAGCAGCTGGATGGCCCCCGGCTGGCCTACTCCGGCACCCCCCTGCCCTACTCCTTCTCCGAGCAGCACCACACCAAATCAGTGCGGATCGTGGAGCTCAACGCCGCAGGTCAGCCAACAGTGGAGATCGTGCCGCTGCAGGTGGGGCGTTCGCTGGCCACGATCGAAGGCTGCATTGAGCAGCTGTGCCGTGATCCGCAGTTCGAGGCCGCCGTTGAAGCGCGGGTGCGGGTGATCCTCACCGACGAGGTGCTGCCTCTGCAGGCCATGGCCCGCCTGCGAGAGCGCTTTCCCCATGTGGCCGAGCTGCGCCATCGCCCGCCGGAGCTGCTGCGCTCCACGGCCAGCGAGCGCCACCAGCAGGTGCAACAGGCCGCCTCGCCTTTCGAGCTCACCTCGGCCTTCTTCGCGGACCAGCAGGGGCGCAGCGCCAACTCGGCCGAGGCCGAGCTGCTGCGGCAGGCGCTTGAGGCGGCCGCCAGGGGAGGGGAGCGGTGAAGCCCCACCTGCTCAGAATCGAGGCCTTCGGGCCGTATGCCGAGCCGGTTGAGATCGGCTTCGACGTCCTCAGCCAGGAGGGACTGTTCCTGATCCACGGCAGCACCGGTGCCGGCAAGACCTTCCTGCTCGATGCCCTCTGCTTCGCGCTTTATGGCGAGGTGTCGGGAGATCGAAGCGTGAAGGCGTTGAAATCCGATCACGCCGAACCTGCGGCGGTGCCGCGGGTGAGTCTGGAGTTCTCCAGTGGCGGGGCCCGCTACCGGGTGGAGCGATCCCCCGCCTACACCGCCCCCAAGACCCGGGGTGAGGGAACCACCGAGAAGGCACCGCAGGCGGTCCTGTTCCGACTGGTCAGCGCTGGGTGGGAGCCGATCGCGAGCCGCACCACGGAGGTCAGCCGCGAGGTTCAGGGGCTGGTGGGCCTCGATGCCGCCCAGTTCCGGCAGGTGATCCTGCTGCCCCAGGGCAAGTTCGCCGAGGTGCTGCGGGCCAGGGCCGAGGAGCGGGAGGCACTGCTGAAAACCCTTTTCGACACGGTGATCTACGAGCAGGCGGGCAGCTGGCTGGAGGAGCGCGCCAAGTTCTCCCGCATCGAGGTGGCCGAGCAGAACCGGTCCCTGGAGGTGATGCGCCAGCAGGCCGCCCATGAGTGGACCCCCTTCGCCCCGGAGCCCGTGGTGGCGCCCAACGATCAGGAGGGCCTCGAGCGGCTGGTGGAGCAGATCGCTGCGGTGGTGGCGGGCACCCAGAGCAGCTTGAAGCAGGCCGTCGCAACCCTTGAATCCGCTCAGACAGCCAAGGCAGCGGTCGAGAAACTTGCCGACCGCTGGGATCGGCGCAGGGCAGCTCTCACACGGCTCACGGAACTGGAGGCGAAACAGGAGGCGGTAGCCGACTTCCGCCAGCGGCTGAGCAGGGCGGAGCGGGCCGAGGCCCTGCGCCCCAGCGTGGACGCCGAGCAGGCGGCCCGTGTCGCCCTGAGCACCCTTGAGGCCGGGATCAAGGCCGAGCTGCAGAGCGCAATCCGGGCCCGGGACACCGCCGATGCCCTGCCGGTTTCGCTGGTCCTCCTCGATCTGACGGCGCTGCCCAGCCCCGAGGAGCTGGGCAGCGCACGCAACGATCTGGCGGCCCGTCGAGCGGAGCTCACCGCCCTGGCCAGCCAAGCCCTGGAGGCGGGCCAGGCACAGGCCAGGGCGGCCGCCGCCGCTGCACGGGCCAGGGCAGCGGACCTACGGTTGAGCAGCAGCAGCGCCGCCAGGGAGAGCCGGCAGCAGGCGCGGCAGGCAGCAGGCGCGGCCTTCACCAAAGCCTGCTCGGCCCGTGACCAGCTCGACGGGTTGCAACGGGCGGCGCAGGACGCCCACGATTGCGCCCGGGCCGTTGCGGCCATCACCCCTGCCCTGCACCAGGAAAAGATCGCCATCGCGACGAAGGCCAAGGCCGATGGACGGCTCAACCAGGCGCAGGCGGCCCTGAACGATCAGCGGCGGCGTCAGATCGCCGGAATGGCAGCCCGGCTTGCCGGGGGCCTGGTGCCAGAAGCCCCCTGCCCGGTCTGCGGTTCGGCGCACCATCCAGCACCCGCCCAGCCCTCGCAGGATGCCATCAGCGAGGAGGCGATCACAGCGGCGGAGAGCGAGCTGAGCGCGGCCACCACGGCGGCTCAGCAGGCTGCGGTGGCTGTGGAGAAAGCGCAGGGAGAGCGGAAGGCAGTGCTGGAGAGAGCCGGCACTGCCGCCAGTGATCCTGTGGCGGCGGACACAGCTGCCCGGCAGGCCAGCCAAGCCCTGACCGCGGCGCAGGCCCTGGCTGAGACGGTGGCCAGCCTGGAGCAGGAGATCAGCAATCACGAGCGGGAGCTCGAGGCTCTCCAGGCCAGCATTCAGTCGGCCAGCACGGAGCTGGCGATGCAGGCCAGGGCGGCCACGGACGAAACCAACCGGGCGCAGGCGCTCTCCACCGCCATCACCAGGGAACTTGGGGAGGGTGTCGATCCCAAGCAGGCGCTGAAGAGCATCGAACCCCTGGAGGCGGCGCTGAAAGCTCTGGCGGCACGCTGCCACGCCAGCGCCAGTGCCTCGACCCGGTTGGAGCAGGCCTCAAGCCGCCTGGCGAGGGACCTGGCCGGATCGGAGTTTGCCGATGGCCAGGCCGTAGTGGCCGCCCTCAAGCCGGAGACCATGCGCCAGCTCTGGGCGCAACGGATCAAGGCCTTCGAGACGGAGGTGATTGAGCTGAGGGGACTCCTGGCTTCGGCGGACCTGGCCGACCTGCCCCAGGAGCGACCCGACACCGCAGCTGCCCTTGAGGCGGTGCTCGCCGCCGATGCCGCCCGAACGGCAGCCGTGGAGCGCCACAGCGAAGCCCGCGGAGCACAGACGGAGATCCAGCGACTCACCTCTGAGCACAGCAGCGGGGCCGGCGAGCTGGCGTCCCGGCGGGAGCAGGCGCAGTTGTTCAGTGCCGTGGCCGATCGCTGCTCGGGCAGGACCGCTCCCTTCATCTCCCTCCAGCGCTGGGTGCTCTCGGCCTACCTGGGCGACATCTGCCGCTACGCCAACCAGCGGCTGGAGCTGATGACCTCTGGCCGCTACCAACTGCGGCTCACCGATGAGGGGGGCCGCGGCGGCCGACAGGCGGGCCTGGGACTGCGGGTGCTTGATGCCTACACCGGCGAGGAGCGGGAGGTGAGCAGCCTCTCGGGCGGTGAAACCTTCCAGGCCTCCCTGGCTCTGGCCCTTGGCGTGGCCGACACGGTCGAGGCACACTCAGGCGGTGTGCATCTCGAGGCCCTTTTCGTCGACGAGGGCTTCGGTACCCTCGATCCCGACAACCTCCAACTGGCGATGGACGAACTCGACCGGCTGCGGGCGGGCGGCCGCATGGTCGGCATCATCAGCCACGTGGGGGGGCTCAAGGAGCGCATCCGCTACGGCATCGAGGTGCTCTCCAGCGATCAGGGCTCGCGAGTGCAGATGGGGACGCCCACCCTGACCTGACCCAGGCCAACCGAGCTTCGCAGAAGTCTCGCGATCACTGGGAGATCGACAGGTAGATTCTCCCCAGCGGGGCGTGGCGCAGCTTGGTAGCGCGGGTGCTTTGGGAGCACTAGGTCGCAGGTTCGAATCCTGTCGCCCCGACTTACCTTTCAGGGATTGGCTCGATTTGCTTGTCCCCAAAGCCGTCCCCAAAACAGCTGGGACGTGCGTGGGTCAGATCACATTGAAAATTCCGGTGTAATCAAGACCCCCCCTGAGGGCCAGGATTTCAGTGGAGAGTTCGGCGCTGATCTCCATCCGCTCAGCTGCAGCATGCACCGACAGGCCCTGCAGGACGGTGAGCCGCAGGGCAGTGGTATTGGATGCCGGCAGCTGATCCAACAGCTGCTCCAGCGCCAGCCACTCGCTGGCAGGGCCACAAGCAGACTCGTGCTGAGAAGCAGTCAGCTTGGTCAAGTAGGCAGGGCTCAGCGCAGCGGCAGCGGGGAGCGGAGCCCACTGAAGCCTCATGCGCATGCCCCTTCAGGGATTCAGGCGCTCTTCCTGCCAGGCTCTTTCACGGTGCCAGCGACGGCGCTGGTGTGGATGATCTCTCAGCTCCAGCAACTCCACCTGCTCGAGACCGATATGCAGCACCTGTAAATGCTCAGGCGGCGGGGTGTTGTCCGCGAGCTCAGCCGGGAAAGACGCTGCGGCATCCAATGATGCTCCGGGTTCGGGCCAGCCCCAGAGCGCGCGGGCTGCCGGGGTGAGGCGTCGCCAATGGCGTTGCCGCTCGTCGAGCTCCACATCTGCGGGCAACGTCAGAACCGCACCGCGCAGGCGGAACTGACAGCGGGCTTTGGGCAGCAGCCAGCACAGCTCGACGGCGGGCTGCTGCAGGAGCTCGGCAGGTTTGGCGCTACGTCCGTCGGTGAGCAGATCCAACGCAGCGACATCAGCCCAGCCCCGGAACACCAGGGTTCGCACCCGTGGGGTGCCATCAGCGGCGACGGTGGCGAGCTGCAACCAGCGGGCTGCTGGTGAGCGGCCTTCTCGTTCGCGGGCAGCCCGCAAAAGGGGCCGCCATGGCGGCAGCGTCGTCACGCCGTCTGCGATTGGCGGCGGTTTAGGGCAAAGGCCAGAGCGGCGATAGCCGCCAGGCCCAGGGCGCCAGCGGCGGCCAGAAACACCAGCGTTTGCAGGGCCAGCAGGAACAATCCCAGCGCGGAAGCCGCCTTGATCTGGATCCGAGCTTTGATCAGCATGGTGAGCAGCAGCAGCACCGTGGCTTGCAGGCCGGCGATCTTGGCGGCCGTGAGAGGACAGAGCGGGCTGAGTAGCAACATCGAAGACAAGCAGTGGACCGATCCTGGCGAGGGTGCCGCCCCGTCGCTCCGGCCGCCGGTAGGAAAGGGAGCCCTGCGGCAAGTCATGTCAGGTGACAGCGCCTGTGGAGCCGAGGGAACAGAGCTGCTGCCGAATCGGTCCTGGGAGGCTGGCCCTGTCCGGCGGTTTCCTGGTGCTCGGGCCGATTGGTCTGCTGGTGCGCTGAATACTCAAGGGCGAGAGTCGTGGAAGCCGAGTACTTGACCTGCAGCCTTCTCCAGGCTCTCTGAGCGGAGTGGCCCCGCCTTCCTCCCCTGAGTTCGCTCAGAATGCGTCACAGGGGCCGATCAGCCGCAAGCCCAAGCCAGCCAGCCCCAACCTGCCCTCAAGCCTCAGCCGTGGCATTCACAGCCGCAGCTCGCATGGCAGGGCTCCCCGTTGGGGTGCCCCTTGGCGCAGACGACACTGCAGAACAGCAAGGCGCCGACGCGGAAGGGGCTGTCCGGTTTCACCGTGCAGTGACAGCCCGGGCAGGCGCATTGCAGCGTTGCTGGCTTTTCCAGGGTTGTGGTCATGACCTCTCCCTGCCCACGTCGTCTGCATCCACCCTGATGCCCCCTGCCCCAAGGGGGATCAGGTTCGCAGCAGAATCAAACAATGCGCTGCGAGGGGCCAGCCATGAAAAGGATCGTGCTGCTGGCCGGCTTCGAGGCGTTTAACGCCGGCCTCTACCGCCAGGCGGCCAAACGGGCGATGGCCCAGTGCCCGCAGCTCTCGATCACGGTGTTCAGCGACCGTGACCTGAGCGATCGGCCGGCTGAGGTGGCGGCCGCGCTGGAGAGCGCCGATGCCTTTTTCGCCAGCCTGATCTTCGATTTCGACCAGGTGGAGTGGCTGCGCCAGCACGCCGCGGCGATTCCGATCCGGCTGGTGTTCGAGTCAGCGATCGAGCTGATGGAGCTCACACGGTTCGGACGGTTCACGATCGGTGGCAGCAGCGCCGGCATGCCCAAGCCGATCCAGGCGCTGCTGGCCAAATTCGGCAGCGGACGGGAGGAGGACAAGCTGGCCGGCTACATCGGCTTCCTCAAGGTGGGGCCGAAGCTGCTGCGCTTCCTGCCCTTCCGCAAGGCCCAGGACCTGCGCCACTGGCTCATCCTCTACGGCTACTGGAACGCCGGTGGCAGCGAGAACGTGGCTGCCCTGTTCCTCTACCTGGCCCGCCACGGCCTCGGCCTCAGGCCCGGGGCGATCCCGGCTCCAAGGGAATCGCCCAATCTCGGCCTGCTCCATCCCGATCACGCCGGCTTCTTCCTCTCACCACGGGAGTACCTGGCCTGGTTCCAACAAACGCGGCCCCAGAGCGCCGCGGGGCAGGGCAACTGGCCGGTGGTGGGGTTGCTGCTCTACCGCAAGCACGTGATCACGGACCAGGCATACATCCCCCAACTGATCCGGGCCTTCGAGGCCGCTGAACTGGTACCTCTGCCGGTGTTCATCAACGGCGTGGAGGGGCACATGGCCGTACGCGACTGGATGACCAGCGCCACGGAACTGGCCGCCGACCAGGCGGAGCCGGCCAGCGGCGCCCGCCGGGAAGCGGTGGCCGTGGATGCCATCGTCTCCACGATCGGTTTCCCCCTGGTGGGCGGCCCGGCCGGTTCGATGGAGGCGGGCCGCCGCGAGGAGGTGGCGCAGCGCATCCTGCGAGCCAAAAACGTTCCGTATCTGGTCTCTGCGCCGCTCCTCATTCAGGACCTGCACTCCTGGACCCGCCAGGGTATCGGCGGACTGCAGAGCGTGGTGCTGTTTGCTCTGCCCGAAATGGACGGCGCCATTGATCCCGTGCCCCTGGGGGGGCTGGTGGGCGATCGGATCTATCTGATACCCGATCGACTGCGGCGGCTCACCGGGCGCCTGAAGGCCTGGATCGTCCTGCGCCGCAAACCTGAATCCGAGCGTCGGCTGGCGATCGTGCTCTACGGCTTCCCGCCAGGCTATGGCGCCACCGGCACCGCCGCCCTGCTCAACGTGCCTGACTCCCTGATGGCCGTTTTGAAGGCGCTGGAGGCTGAGGGCTACGACGTGGGCTCCCTGCCGGCAAGTGGCGAAGGACTAATCCGCCAAGTCAAGGACGCCGACGACGCCTGGATCGCCCGCATTCCCGAAGGGCAGCGCTTTGAAGACACCGAGAGCGTGACCGTGACGGCCGACACGCTGCGCCAGTGGCTGGGACCGCTGCACACCGCTCGTATCGAAAAGCAGTGGGGGCCATTGACGTCCACCGGTATCCGCACCCTCGGGGATCGCTTCCTCCTGGGCGGTGTGCGGCTCGGGAACGTGTGGATCGGGGTTCAGCCGCCCTTGGGGGTGGCGGGCGATCCGATGCGCCTGATGTACGAGCGGGATCTCACCCCCCACCCCCAGTACGCCGCCTTCTACGGCTGGCTGCGGCACGGATTCAAGGCCGACGCGGTGCTGCACTTCGGCATGCACGGCACGGTGGAGTGGCTGCCCGGCTCGCCCCTGGGAAACACGGGCTACTCCTGGCCCGACCTGCTGGTGGGTCACCTGCCGCATTTGTACGTCTATGCGGCGAACAACCCGTCCGAGTCGATGCTGGCCAAACGGCGCGGCTACGGCGTGATCGTCTCCCACAACGTGCCGCCCTACGGCCGCGCAGGCCTCTACCGGGATCTGATCGCCCTGCGGGATCTGATCGCCGAATACCGGGAGGATCCCGAACGCAACGAAGCCCTGCGGGAGGGCATCCTCAAGCAGGTGAGTGACAGTGGCCTCGATGCCGATTGCCCCGCACCCGACAACGCCCCCACCGACCAAGGTGCCTTCAACGCCTGGGTCGTGCGGCTCAGCGGCTATCTGCAGCTGCTGGAGAGCCGCCTGTTCTCCAGCGGCCTTCACACGCTCGGCCGGCCGCCGGATCAGGAGCAGCGGCTCGGCTATCTCAAGGCCTACATGGGCGAGGCCCTCGAACCGGAGCTGCTGGAAGCGATCAGCCGGCTGACCCCGGCCGCTGATGAGCCGACGTTGCGCGCCCAGGCGGCGGAGCTCGAGCACCTCCATCCCGGCTTGTCAGCTGAGCAATCCCAGCGCCTGATCGATGCCCTGAGGGTCTGCCAGCTGCTGGAGCGCAGCACCGAGGAGATCGACCATCTGCTCGATGGCCTGGGGGGCGAATACATCCCCCCTGCCCCCGGCGGTGACCTGCTGCGCGACGGTCCCGGCGTGCTGCCCACCGGCCGCAACATTCACGCCCTGGACCCCTACCGCATGCCCTCACCTGGGGCGATGGCCCGGGGCCGGGCCATCGCCCTGCGCATCCTCGAGAAGCACCGGGCCGAGAATGACGGCGCCTGGCCCGAAACCGTGGCGGTGATGCTCTGGGGCCTCGATGCGATCAAGACCCGCGGCGAATCGCTGGCGATCCTGCTGGAGCTGGTGGGGGCCGAACCGGTGAAGGAGGGCACTGGCCGGATCGTGCGCTACGACCTCAAGCCACTCGACACCCTCGACCACCCGCGCATCGATGTGCTGGTCAACCTGTCGGGGATCTTCCGCGACAGCTTCGTGAATATCGTCGAGTTGCTGGATGACCTGTTCCGCCGCGCCGCCACAGCAGACGAACCGGAGGAGGGCAACGCCATCCGCCGCCATGCCCGGGCGCTGGAAGCCCATGGGATCGAAAACCCCACGGCCCGCCTGTTCTCCAACCCCGCCGGTGACTTCGGCTCGCTGGTGAACGATCGGGTCACCGATGCCAACTGGGAGAGCGGTGAAGAGCTCGCGGGCACCTGGCAGGACCGCAACGTGTTCAGCTACGGCCGCGCCGACAAGGGTCAGGCCCGCCCCCAGGTGCTGGCCGCTCTGCTGCGCAGCACTGACCGGGTGGTGCAGCAGATCGACTCGGTGGAGTACGGCCTCACCGACATCCAGGAGTATTACGCCAACACCGGCGGCCTCAAGCGCGCCGCCGAGGTGGCCCGGCGGGACTCCAATCCGGACGGCCGTGTGGCGGCCAGCTTCGTGGAATCCTTCTCGCGCGACACCACCCCTCGTGACCTGGAGGAACTGCTGCGCCTGGAGTACCGCACCAAGCTGCTCAATCCCCGGTGGGCTCAGTCGATGGCGGCGATGGGATCAGGCGGGGCCTACGAGATCTCCCAGCGGATGACGGCCCTGATCGGCTGGGGAGGGACCTCCGGCTTCCGTGACCCCTGGGTCTACGACCAGGCCGCCGACACTTACGCCCTCGATGCGGCTATGGCGCAGCGGCTGCGGGAAGCCAACCCAGAAGCCTTCCGCAACGTCGTGGGCCGCATGCTGGAGGCGAGCAGCCGCGGTCTGTGGAACGCCCCGGCCGAGAAGCTCGACAAGCTTCGCAATCTCTACGACCTCACCGACGCCGAGCTGGAGGGGGTGCCCGTGGCGGCCGGTCCCTAGTGGCGGTGTTCCCGCAGGCTGGCCCCTGTTCTGCCGCTTCGCCCTGCGCCGTTCCCCGTCATGCCTTTCCGCTCAATGCCGTCGTGGGGCAGGCCTCGATCCGCACGGCCCTGAAGCTGCTGGCGGTGGATCCGGGCCTGGGCGGGATCGTGATCGCCGGACGGCGGGGCACCGCCAAATCGGTGCTGGCCCGCGCCCTGCACGCCCTGTTGCCACCGATCCGGGTGATCCGGCGCTCCTGCTGCAATGCCGACCCGTCCGCCCCCGGGAACTGGGACGACGCCACCATCGCCCACCGCGCCACGATCAGCCGCACACCCGTGAGCGCGCTGGTTCCCGCGCCATTTGTGCAGGTGCCGCTGGGCGTCACCGAAGACCGTCTGCTGGGCTCCGTCGACGTGAGCGCCTCGATCCGGCGGGGACGGGCCGTATTCCAGCCGGGGCTGCTGGCCGAGGCGCACCGGGGCGTGCTTTACGTCGATGAGCTCAACCTGCTGGATCCCGGTATCGCCAACCTGCTGTTCACGGTGGTGGATGGTGGCTTCAACCAGGTGGAGCGGGAGGGAATCAGCTTCCGCCATCCCTGCCGTCCCCTGCTGATCGCCACCTACAACCCCGCTGAGGGGGAACTGCGGGCCCACCTGATCGATCGTCTGGCCATGGTGCTCTCCGCCGACACCCCGCTGGAGCTGGACGAGCGGGTGGAGGCGGTGGCGAGGGTGCTCCAGCATGCCGCCGATCCGCAGGCCTTCTGGCGGCATTTCGGACCGGGGCTCGAGGAACTGCAGCGACGGATCGCCGCCGGGCGGCGTCTGCTTCCACGGGTGTGCCTGGCGCAGCAGCAGCTGCGCTACCTAGTGGAGGAAGCGATCCGCGCCGGCGTGGAGGGGCATCGCGCCGATCTGTTCGCCGCGCGGGTGGCCCGGGCCCACGCCTCCCTGCAGGGGCGACGACTCGTCGATGCCGGTGATCTCCGCCTGGCCGTGGAACTGGTGATCCTGCCCCGCTCGGCCGCGGTCGCTGCAACGCCGGAGGCCGCGCCGGAACCGCCACCGCCCGCAGCGCCGCCCGGCGATTCCGGAAGCGAGACACCACCGGAGCAGGAGGTGCCACCGCCCGAGCCCGCCACGGGAGAACCCAGCAGCGAGGCCATTCCCGACACGTATCTGTTTTCCCCGGAGGGGGTGCTGCTGGATCCGCACCTGCTGGCCCAGGCCGCCCGCGGCAAGCGGCGCCACGGCAAGGCCGGCGGTGGAGGACTGGTGCGCTCGCTGGACCGGGGCCGTTACGTGAAGCCGTTAATTCCCCACGGGCCGATCCATCACGTGGCCATCGACGCCACCCTGCGGGCCGCGGCGCCGCATCAGCGGGCGCGCCGCCGGGCCATCCTCGGGAGCTCGCGCCGCGGTGGGCGGGAGTGGCATGGACCGAAGCTGCTGCTGCGCGAGGATGATCTGCGCGTCAAGCAGCTGGCCCGCAAGGCCGGAGCACTGGTGATCTTCGTGGTGGATGCGTCAGGCTCGATGGCCCTGAATCGCATGCAGGCCGCCAAGGGCGCCGCCCTGCAGCTGCTGAGCGAGGCGTACCGCAGCCGCGACCAGGTGGCCCTGATCACGTTCCGTGGCCGGCGGGCCGAGGTGCAGCTGCCCCCCACCCGCTCGATCACTGCGGCCTCACGCCGGCTCGAACGCCTCCCCTGTGGCGGCGGATCGCCGCTGGCCCATGGCCTGGCACAGGCGGTGCGGCTGGGAGAGAACGCCCGCCGGTCCAAGGATGTGGGCGAGATTCTGATCGTGCTGATCAGCGACGGCAACGCCAATGTGTCGCTCAGCCGCTCGCTGGCCTCCGCCGCGGACCACGGCCCGGGGGGGGAAGGCCCGGAACCCATGGGTCTTGAGGGCATGCGCCAGGAAGTGCTGGGTATTGCGGCAGCGATCCGCCGCCTGGGCATGGAGCTGCTGGTGATCGACACTGGCACCCGACATCGGGACTCCAGCCTGGGGGCTGATCTGGCGCGGCATGGGGGCGGGCGCCATCAACGGCTGCCCAGGGCGAGCCAGAGGGAGATCGCGGCGACCACCCGCGGGCTGATGGGCCATCGGGCTGTGGCGGCGAATGCCGCCGCTGTCGCTTGAAGATTTGTTGGGGCTGGGTCACTGGATGCAGACCAGCGGCCAACCGTGGGGCCTTGACTCAGCCTCAACCCCTCCAACAATCGGATCAGCTCTGTTGCGGGGCGCCCGCCGGATCGGGACGCAAGAGCATGGACATTCCCGCTGGCTGCAGCTGATGCTGGTCACGAATACGGCTTGTGCGCTCGTTCTTGTCGCCCTGCTTGGCGCTGCCCCCGCCGCGGACGCAGCCGAACGATTGACCCAGATCCCCGCACCCTTCCGGGGACTCTGGATGGCGCAGTTGCGGCATTGCCAGGCGGGGCCGACCGACGAGTCGTGGCTTCGGATCGAGGCCGGCCGGCTCAGCTTCTACGAGAGCAGCGGACCCGTGCTCGCGGTGGTGGCCGGTGGCACAGATGAGATCGCCGTGATCACGGAACTCTCCGGGGAGGGCAGTACCTGGCTCCATCCGCTCCGCCTGCGGCTGGATGGCACGGGTCAGCGGCTGACGTTGGAGACAGTGGGCGTGGACGGGAGCATCGGCCGTGTGCGCTGTCCCGGCACCTGAAGCTCCGCCTGGGAGCATCGCCCCTCCCCGTCCTGCAGGCTGGCGGTGATGGCGTCGATCAGGGCTCCGCCCTGCTCGCGCCAGTCCTGCCGAATCTTGAAGCCCAGCGCCACCGAGTCGCCGTCACGGCGGCGCAGGGCAAAGACCTCCCCATGGGATGGAGTGGGAATCGACGTGGTGAAGGACTCACCCTCCACCCACTCCCCCAGCAGACGGCGGCGCAATGGCTGGCCGTCGCCGCGCGCCCCCGCCAGGAACACCACCTTCACATAGTCACGCAGCTCGGCAGGAGTCATGCCGGCCTTGGTGTCGGTGACCTCGGGCGGAAACCGCACGACCGTCAGAGTGAAGAGCTCCTCACCCGGCTTCGCCTGCGGCGGATGGGCTACCAGCAAGGCATCCAGCCCCACCTCCTGCGGCACGGAGAGGGGCAGGGGTGAGCGGAAGCAGAATCCATGCATCGACACCAGAGTCTGCGCTCCAGCGGATGTCGCAGCCGTGAGAACCAGCGCCAGATAAACGAGCGGCATCGCGGTGAAGGGAAGCAGGGGGCTTGATAGACCGCTGATCAGCAACAAAACACCCCCGTCTGTCACGCGGGTTCACCTGAGCTGTGAGGTCGCTACGCGCGGGCTTCCTCATGGTCGCTCCACGGGCAAGGGCTGACGCTGCGGATCGGCGACAGGCGCCGTCGCCGGCATGCTCCTTCACGGCATCAGGATCCAGCTGCTGCTGGGCGGTGGAGCCCACTGACGAGACAGGTGACCTTCCTATTCAGGCAGCACTGTGACCAGCAGGAGATTGCGGAGGCGCTCAAGAGGCTGAACCAGTGCTCCACGCCTTGGGGTCGATCCTGGCAAGGTCATCCCCTTCCTTTGGTGGAGCATCGCCTCGGCCGGGGCTGGAGCATTGAGGGCTGGCACTGGATCAGTGTCACCCAGCTCCATGAGGACGCAATCGCTACCGGGACAGCGCGCCAAAGCGATCGAGTCGCTGCGGACGGCAGCCCTCAACCTGCTCCGACTGGCTGGATTTCAGTCGATCCGAGCAGGCATGCAGGCTGTACTCACGACATCACGGAGCTACCGGCGACGGCGCGGCGACAGCCGGAGCCAAGCCTGCCCTTGCTGAAACTTTGAATCAGCCCTGCTGGAGGAGCTGCTGGCGGTGCTTGACCGCACCAGCCCCGATGGGGTGTCTGGCCCACCACTCCTACTCCGTGCGCCTTCAGCCTGCCTTGAGGAGCTTCTGCCAGTGCTCTCTCGCCGCAACTTTTGGCGGCTAGCCGCATCATCAGGTGAGGAGGTGTGGATTCCTACTCCGGCACGCCACAGCCACGCGCTAACCCCCCGCGTTGATCTGGGCGACCACCTCACGGACGGCGTCAACGACCAGTTGGGGTTGAGCGAGCTGGATGTCGTGGCCGCTGTGGGTATGGGTGAGGTGCACCGCGTTGGGGACCAACGCCGCCAGCCGGACCTGGGACTGGGCCATCGCGGCGTCAATGACGTACCCGAAGTCGGGCGGGACATCCGCCGGGACGGCGCCGGAAGCGATCATGGAGGGGAACGAGGGACCGAGTAGCTCATCGGCGGAGAGCACGACGAGGGGCATCGGGCGCAGGCTCGGGGCGGCGCGCAGCGCGGCGAACGTGGCATCGATGTCGAACGTCTCGATGTCGGGGTACTCGGCCACCGACTCGGGGATCTCGGCCGCATCTACCCGCATCAGCACGCGCTGGATCTTCCATTGGGCGGGCGTCTCGGCGTCCTGGAGGAACTCCGAGGGGGCGTCCACGAGGACCATGCCGACGACCTCGTCGGGATAGGTCGTGGCGTAAAGGCGGACGATCATTCCCCCGATGGAGTGCCCCACCAGGACGAACGGCCCCGTTTCGCCGGCCGCGGCGAGCAGTGCCCGGAGGTCGGCGGCATCCAACGCGGCATCAGTCGGTTGGGGGAGCGGGTCGCTGCGGCTGGCCCCCTCCCCCACCACCGTCCCGGGTCGGTCGTAGGCGCACACCCGGTTGGATCGGGCGACCTCCTGGAACACCGGAGGGGCGGGGGGCGTGGCTTGGGATCGGGTGGTGTGCCACTCGGCAGCCGACGACCGCAGGCCGGACACGAGCACCACCGTCGGCGATCCGCTCCCCGAGCACTCGAGGTACATCGAACGACCGCCACCGATGGGGAAGGTGCCGGCGATACTTCCGGGCGTTGCTGCGACGGTGGTCGAGGCCGCTGCGCCCCAGCCCGCTGCTGCCGACGAGCCGCAGCCAGGTATCAGGACGGCCAGGAACCCGGCCACGATCGCGACGCCTGGGTGTCGGATGGGCAGGGGCGACCGGCCATCTCCCCGAGATCCGGGAACAGCTCCGGGCTGAGAGACGGATCGCCGCGTGCGCATCGCTAAGAGGTCGCCTGGAAGTCGATGATGTTGTTGTTGAGTGGCATCTGCATCTTGCGTGCACCGGCGTCGGGCCCTGCAACGAGTCGGGAGGTGGCGCTGAGCGAGCCGACGAACGAGAACCGGTCGATCACATAGGGCACGTTGTCTCCGGAGAGCGGCAGCGGAGCCCGCGACACGTGGAAGTGCAGGTGGGGCTCGGTGGTGTTGCCCGAGTTCCCGAGTTTCCCGATCACCTGCCCCCGGGTGACGTGGTCACCGACCCGCACCTTCGGCGAACCCGGGATCAGGTGGGCGTAGAACGCGTGGTTTCCGGAACCGATGTCGAGGATGATGTGGTTGCCGCCCAATTCGTCGATCTCCAACTCCGGCGCCTGCTTGGGAGGTTCGTCCGCCATGTCGGACACGACGGAAACCACAGTGCCGTCAGCGACAGCGAGGATGTCGGCGTCGTAGGCGAGGTAGTCCTGGTTCTTGGAGCTGTCGCCGTGGAATGTCCTCAACGGGTCATCGGCGAGATCGAAGCGCACCCAGTCGATGGCAAACCGCTCGCTGCCGTTGAGGCGACCACCGACGGCCGCCATCGCCCCGCGGTGTGAGGTGAGCCCGCAGCAGCCGTTGCCGGCATCCCAACCCCTGCCCGAGAGTGGCGGCCCGATGATGACCGGCGTCTGATCGCTGACCTGGACCGCGCCGCCGATCTGAGAAACGGTGTCCGGATACCGGGCGGCCAGCGCGTCGAGCTTCGCGGATTCCGCGGCACCGAAGCTGGCGTCGATGCGGTGGGTCAACCCTGTAGGGACGTCGGACCGGTTGGGAAAAACGTCGTCGAGCAGAACCACCCCGGTACGCCCGACGGGGATCTCGGTGGTCGGCGTCGATTCGAAGTTGGCGATGAGCAACGAACGAGCCTGGGTCTCCTCCCTGCCCAGTGTGGCCACCACTGCCCCATCGGGCCCATCGGCCAGTGTGTCGATCTTGGTGATGGTGGCCGGGCGAGGCGAGTCGTTGAGCACCTTGAGCTCGTAGACCACGTGGACCCTCCCGTCGGTGCCGGTCACTGGGATCGGGTCCGGGACCACGGTGGTGATGATCAGTGGCGCCACCACATCGAGATTCAGCGGATAGCCCGGAGGTACTCCACCGCGATCATCGGAAGCCGAGGTCGTCGACGCGGATCCCGTGAGGGCGCCAGAGGAGAGGGCCGCCAGCAGCAGCAATGAGGCCACCGCAAGAGCGGTCCGTGACAGTCGCCTTCCGATCATCAGCTGGTCGATGAGAGGTTGATGGGCTCGTCGCTCACGATGCTGGCGATGCGCTGGCTGATGATCTGCGAGGCATTGGACTCCTCGGTGTTGGAGGGGCCGCCGGTTGACCACACCACGATGGTCAATGACGGATCCCGATGTTGCGCCGTGAATCCCTGATAGCCGTTCAGGCTCGGGTTGCCGAGAATCCAGCCACCCGACACCAGCGATCCATAGGCGAAGTACCGCTGATCAGTCATTTTGGCGAACCCGGCCGTCACCGGGGCCAGGGATTCCTTGGCATCCACGGCGTTCAGCAACTCACCGCTGTTCAGCGCCCGCAGCCAGCGGCCGAGGTCGGAGATCGAGGCGTTCATACCGCCGTTGAAGCCCCAGGTGGGGTCCCAGTAGGTTGAGTCCTCAAAGACGCCGCGCTGGCTTGTGAAGGCGTGAAACGCAGGTTGTTCGATGGCGTTGTTCTGATGGGCCGCGCTGGCAGTCATCCCGAGCGGCCCGAAGATTCGGGCAGCCATCAGATCCTCCAACGACTGCCCTGACGCCGCCTCAAGCACCTGCACCAGCGCCGCCATCTCGGTGTGGGAGTACGCGAAGTCGGTCCCCGGTGGGAACAGGGGCGGGTTGGCCTGGGCATAGAGGAGCAACTCGTCGAAGGTGTAGCCAGCGAACGGGTTGGCCGAGACCCTCGCCACGAAGGCGGGATCGGGTACGTAGTCAGGGGTGCCGGCGGTGCTGTTGGCCAGCATCCGAGGCGTGATGCGAGCGCCGTTCACCAGTTTGGGCAGGTATTTCGCAACCGGCTCGTTGAGGTGGAGCACGCCCTCGGACCCCAGTTGGAGCATCACAGTGCTGAGCATGGCCTCCATGGGCTGGCCCACCCGCACCCGGGCGTCGACGGCGGTGGGCGGCTGCACCGAAGGGGCGTCGATCGCTCCCCGAACGATCTCCTGATCACCGTCCCACACCCCGAAGACCACCGACTGCAGGTCAAGTTCGGGTAGGGACTTGCTCACGATGTCGGAGATCTGCTGTGCGCGCGGATCGTTACTGCTGATAACGCCGGTGGTCACCGTGCCGTCGGTGGTGGCAGTGGATGCTGGCGAGGCAGACCCGTTGCCACCACTCCCAAAAGCGGACATGACGGCCCCGATGACCACGCAGAGGACGAAAGCAATTGCCAGACGCTTCATGCAGGGACGTAGCTCATGGACAGTAGGCAGGAAACGTGTCCGCGCCTGGACGCATTCGCTCCCGCGTTGGACCGCTGGTCGAACGGTTGAAGCCCACCCCCGCCAGTACACGCTCCACCAGGCCTGCCTCGAAGCGGACCACCACCACGATCAGCAGCGCCGTGATGATCTGGGGCAGGCTTACCAGCATCTGGGCCAGCATGGCCGTGGCCGTGGCCGGACCGGAGTGGGCCGGGATCGCCAGCTCGTCGAGGGTAACGGTGGCAATCAGCACCAGCACGTACACCAGCGTGCCGGTGATCCAGGACAGCCTCTGGCTGCCCTGCTCCGTGTCGAGTCCGAAATCGGCGCCGCCCTTGCCTGCGCGGGGCACCACTCGGGCGTCCCGCGATTTACCGGCCATGGCCGCGTCCCAGTCCCGTTCACACAAATCCTTCCATGGCCCCACGGCAGAAGAAAAGATCGTCGCCTCCTTGATCGAGCTGATGGAGACCGGATCAGCCCCCTGGCGGCGGCCCTGGGATGGCAACGGTGGCGGCCATCACGTCATCTGCTCTCGGGCCATCGCTACCGCGGCGCCAACCCGATCCTGCTCACCCTCGGCCTGGAAATCCGGGCATCGGCCCTGCCGTTCTGGTGCGGCTTTGCCGAGGCCAGGAAGCTCGGCATCTTCCCCTGCAAGGGCAGCAAGGCGGTTCACATCCTGCGGCCCCAGCTGCATATCCGCGAAGAGCCAGGCGCTGGCGGGGAAGTCACCCTGCGCAGCTGGGCCAGCTACCGGCCGGTGGCGGCGTTCAATGCCACCGATCTCGAGGGCCCGGCCCTTTCCGGCCTGATCGAAGCCCGCAAAGCAGCGGAAGGCGTGGAGCCCAAGCCTGAGCCCGAGCGCCAGGAAGCGGCAGAAGCCGTGCTGGGTGCCTGGCCGGTGCCGGTGAGCTTCAGGGGGATCGGGCCTGCTATCTGCCCGCCATCGATCGGATCCAGCTGTCCGATCGCGCCAGCTTCCACTCGCCCGCTGCGTTCTGCGCCGCCTCGGCCCATGAGCAGATCCACTCCACCGGCCACGAATCCCGCCTCAAGCGGGATCTGGGCGGTGCCTTCTGGAAGGCGCGCTATGCCCGTGTGGAGCTGGTCGCCGAATTAGGGGCGGTGCTGCTGGGTGATCGGCTGGAGATCGGCAGCGAGATCAAGAGCCATGCCGCCTATCTCGGCCACTGGATCGAGCTGCTCAAGGAGTCGCCCAAGGTGCTGTTTCAGGTGCTCAGCGAGGCCCGGCAGCCGGCGGATCTGATCTGTCCGGAGCCCGCCCTCCACCTGCCGGCTGACGCGATCAGCGCCTGACGACGGAGAACTGGGAAGGTCTCGCCCGTGGCCCGCCACTGTCGAATGGACGACCGACACTGCTGCTGGTCAGGGATGAAATTTCATTCCACTGCAGACGAGCCGCCTGGCCCGCATCACCCCCAGCTGCCCAGCCCCCCGATGACCCTCCACCGCCGCCAGTTCCTGGTACTGCTCGGTTTGAGCGGTGGAGCCCTGGCGGCTCCAGGACTGGCCACATCCGCATCGGCCGCTGCGCCCCGCGCCGCCGCCATGCTTTTCGAGCCGGTGCTGGCCCCCCTGCCCCTGGCCACCGATGGCCTGACGGCCGAACAGCAGCGGCGTCACTACGGCCGCTACGTCCTGGAGGACCGGCTCGTGGTGCCGGAGGGCTTCCGCTCTGACCTGCTGCTGGCCTGGGGGGATCCCCTCGGCGATAGCCGGGTGGGCTACAACAACGACTTCCTGGCCCTCACCCCCCGGGGGCCAGGCCAGGCCTTGCTCACCATCAACTTCGAGTACATCAGCGAACGCCCCTGGCTGGAGGGGTTCGCCGAAGTGGTGGGCCAGCCCCTGCCGTTTTCCGAGCTGGTCGACGCCCTCCAGCCCCTAGGGGGGCGGATCGACTGCACGGCCCTGGCGGCGGCGGACCCTCTCTGGCCCCTGCTGCGCGGCGTGGCGGACCAAGCGATGACCGACCTTGGCATCGGAGTGGCCAGCCTGGCTGAGGCTCCAGGCGGCGGATGGGTGCGCTCCCCCGGCCCACTCGATCGTCGGATCACCGGTCTGAGCGGCCTCAGCCGGCCGGAGCAACGCCTCAAGGTGAGTGGACCCGCCGCCGCCGTTTTCCGCCGCCGTCAGCGGCTCGGCTACGACGACGGCCTCGCGGACCGGGTGATCGGCACCTTCGCCAACTGTGCAGGCGGTACCACCCCCTGGGGCACGGTGCTGAGCGCCGAGGAGAACTTCCAGAGTTACGTCTGTGAGCCGGTGTATGCCGATGGCAGCTCCCAGCACCCCCGCGAGCGCCCCCTGGTCTGCCGGCCGGGGGAACTGGACGGACTGGGCAACGTCTATGGGCTGGCCGGCAACAAGTACGGCTGGATGGTGGAGATCGATCCGGCCGATCCCGCCGACCCCGGCACCAAACACACCGCCCTCGGCCGTTTCCGCCATGAGGCTGTGGCCGTGCGGGCCGTGGCGGACCAGCCGCTGGTGGTGTACTCCGGCTGCGATCGCCGCGGCGGCCACCTCTACCGCTTCGTGAGTGCTGGGCTGGTGAAGGATCCGCGCGACACGCGCAATTCCGCCCTGTTCGGCCAGGGGCGGCTGGAGGTGGCCCGACTCTCTGCCGATGGGAGCGGCCGCTGGATTCCGCTGCTGCCCTCCACGCCGCTCGATCCCTTCCTGCCCTCGAGTTTCGGTGCCGCCGGCCTGTCGGTGCCTGTGATGCTGCCCAACCCCGACCGGCTCCAGGCCGGCGGTGTCACCTTCATGGCCGACGCGGAGGTGGAGGCCTACGCAAAGCGCTTCCCCAGCCTGGCCGCCCTGTACCCCGGCGGAGGTGAGGAGCAACTCGGTGCCATCTTGATCGACGCCCACCTGGCCGCCAACGCGGTGGGCGCCACCCCGACGGCCCGGCCGGAGGACACCGATCTCGATCCGCTCACGGACGACCTGTTGATCGCTTTCACCTCCGGCAGCCCCGACGCAGAAGGCGGCGCCGACCCGGCGATCTTCCAGGGACCCGGCGGCGAGGCGACCTGGCCCCATGGCTTTGTGATGCGGCTGAGTGAAACCGGGCCAGTCGGTGAAGGGCGGCTCCGCTGGCGGATGGTGGCTACCGGTGGCGAACCCTGGGCCGGCGGCCTGGGCTTCACCAATCCCGACAACCTCGCCCTCGATCGGGCCGGCAACCTCTGGATGGTGACCGACCGCAGCAGTAGTTCTTCAGCCACCGATCTGTTCGGCAACAACGGCTGCTGGCTGCTCCCCCGTCAGGGCGTCGCCGAAGGTGAAGCCCTCTGCTTCGCCATCGGGCCGAACGAATGTGAGCTGTGCGGCCTCGCCCTCGATCCGGCCGAGCGCAGCCTGCTGCTCGCCGTCCAGCACCCGGGAGAAGCCAACGGCACCCACCAGGACGGCATGGAGGAGTTCCAGGCCTTCGAGCTCGTGGATCGCGCTGGCGGCCGCTTCTCCCAGCTGCGCCAGGTGTCGCTCGGCTCGAACTGGCCCAGCAGGGCCCCGGGCCGCCCACCCCGGCCAGGGGTGGTGGTGATCCGCCGGCTGGATGGATCGGCGCTGCTGAAAACCTGAGCCAGGAGCTCAGAGGCGATGAGGGGCTGACTGAGACCCATCGATGGGCACGCTCAGCAGAACACCAGAGCCACAACACCGATGCAGTGGTTCACTCAGCGCAGGATTCGCCATGGCCAGTGGCTCGCTGCTTTATTGGCAACAAACTCCTCGGGCGCCTGTGCTGGCGGTTGTCCAGGATGCTCTCCGCTAGTGATCCAGCTGCCCTGGTGTCCGTGGTTGAAACGGCCACCTGCCAGCGGTTTTTCCTTGGTTCATCAGTGATCACCCATGCGATTCAACTTCTCCCTGCCGTTCAACACCGCTTCGGTGTGCAAGGTCCTGAAGGCCCGCGGCATCGAAGCCGCCATCGTGCAGTGGCCTGAGCTGGAAGCCCATCGCTCCCTGCTCAGCCAGGTCCAGATCGAGGAGCAAGAACGAGAGGCCTACGACCGCCTCAGTCAGGTGGCGGCAGGCCGGGTGGAGCGGTTGCTCGAGCTTCTCAAGCACGAGGTGGCGCAATAAACTATCAGGACTGCTGCTCCAGTCCCTCCAGGGAAGTGTGCAGCTCTCCGATGAACTCTTCATCCACTCCGGTGGCGCTGAGTTTCTCACCCATCAGATCCTGGATCAGGGGGTAGAGGCGCACCTCGAACCACTTGCGGAACACCGGGTAAGTGCGCTCTGCTGGCCAGGTGCCGCTTCCGCGATGCCAGAAGTCGAGCTCCGCCTCGAAGATGTCTTCGTAGACCTCCTCCAGGATCTCCTCGGCCTCCTCTTGCGTGTCGTAGTCAGGGATGAGGTAGAGACAGGGCTCCCGGGCCCCGGCAACCCGAAACCAATCCGTATGAGAACAAGATGATAAAAATACGGCTAGCGCTGCACTGGTCGAGGTCACTGTGTGTGCAATAAAGACTGCCAAAGGCGCTATCAGTGCATTCAACAGCATGGTCTCGCCAGGGGCAAGAGAAGCAGAGCAGATTTACATATTCTGAGTGGCCGTGGCAGCTGACCCTCGTGGTTGACACTCAAGTGTTTCTGATGGCTTACAGGGAAGGCTGTGAAGGTGATCGAGGAGTGGAGACGATCAGATTTCGCAGTCCATGAAGGATCGCTTTCGTGTCATTGATACCAGCATGGATACATCCTGTGTTGGCCTGTCTCTCGGCATCTCCATTAAGGGCACCTCGAAATATTGCCACTACCCAGGCTGCCTTGAGAAGCAAAATGCTCATCCTCTGCACGTGCAGATCCGCCTGATGACTGACATTCATGACTTAAATGCGGGATAATTATCCCGTTGCCGAATGATCAGACAGCCAGCATTGCCTTTGAGTTGCAATGCAGGTATCGAAGAAAGTTGTAAGTCAGATTACGCAGTCCCCACCAAGCTTTCGTTCTGGCCAGTCCAATCCGCCTTGTCAGCTTGCCGCGCATGCAGGTTGTGATTGCACCAAAGACATGCTCAACCCTGGCCCGTACAGTTGATCGGACCTTGTTCCGTTCCTTGGCCTCCTCGCTCAAGGGATGGCAGCGTGAGCCCTTTTCATGAATTCGGCTCTCAAAACCACCCAGGTCCAGGAGATCCTCAAACTGAGCACCTGCATAGCCAGAATCAGCCCAGACAAAGTCATCCCTATTTTCAGGGTCTAGCACCTGCGTAAGCATCTGGCTGTCGTGAATATTAGCTGGGGTAATGGCAAATCTGCGAATGAAGCCGTGAGTGGCATCAATGCAGATGCTGTTCTTGTAGCCGTAGTGGTTGACGCCATTCTTCTTGACCCAGCGAGCGTCAGTGTCCTTCTGGCGCAAGCGGTTTGGCTTGTCCAACCACTTCTCTGGAATGGCTCCATCCTTGATGGTCTTGTTCTCCTCCCTTGAGTTTCGCTGTTTGGGAACTGGGACAAGTGTTGCATCGATGATCTGCCCACCACGGGCCTCCAGCCCATGGGTCCGCAGGTGCTCCTCAAAACGTTCAAAAAGCTCATCGACAACACCCGCCTTGCGGAGCCGCTCGCGGAAGAAGGCAATAGTGGTGGCATCGGGAATGGTGTTCATCACTCCCAGTCCGACAAACTCCTCGAATGAGCGTCTGTCGTTGACCTGAAATTCCAGCTCCTCATCACTGAGGTTGAACAGCTGCTGCAGCACCAGCATCTTGAAGAGGATGATCGGATCAATCCGCTTACGGCCAGCATTGCTCTTGCGTTCATGGCTGTAACCCTGCTCCAGCAGTGGCCTGAAGGCATCCCAGGGAATCGTCTCGGACAGGGTCGCTAACGTGGGCTTCTTCTGCTGAAGCCTGTGGATGCGCTTCTCCTCATCCCAGAATCCACGCTGTCCCATTCAGCTGTGTTGAACTGAACCAATTCTATTGCATATTTCATAGGCTGTCAGGGAGCGACGTAGATTTTTCGAGGTGCCCTTAAGCTGATTGTGCTCGTATCGGTGCTGATCTGCAGATGGGCGAAGGCTGGAACATGACACGTGCGCAGGCCTCTGGGTGTCATGCTCATATCAATCCAAGCAAGTCATGCAGCGCAGGAGCCACAGCGAACCGGCTGCCGCATCCACTTAACGGAATTCTGGCCGTTTTTGCTGATCAAAGCTGCGCCGCAGGGCCTCACCGATCGTCAGCCCCACCGGGAGGTCGCCACCGAAGGAGGTTCCCAGCACATGCCGGTAGAGCTTCGATTCCACCAGCCTGTAAGTATCGGCCGGCAGGGGGATGTACCCCGCCTCCTCCACAAAACGCAGCCCATTTCCAACCGTGTACCCCACAAAGCTGCGGATCACGTCGTTGGCGAGCATCTGTTGGTCGTTCACGTAGATGAACAGCGGCCGCGACAGCGGCCTGTAGGTGCCGTCCTGGGCTGACGTCACCGATGGCGCCACGGCGATGCCATTGGCGGGTGCGATCGGGAGTGCCTTGAGCCGGTCGGCATTGACACGGAAATAGGCGAAGCCTAGGTAGGGCTTCCTGAAGATCTCCAGACCGCTTGCAGTGCAGTGGATCTGGGCACTTCTATGGCGGTATAATGTGCGCAAATCGGCTGGATTGAGCCGAAAAGCTGCACCAAGTTTTCCACATGTACCGCCGCAAGGAAGGCAATCAGCTCTCCTTTGATGATTTCTTCCTCCCATTCGGCGGGAAGCTCTCGGGGGATAACCGCTGGGTGAAGTTGGCGGATCTGATCCCTTGGGATGAGCTGGAGCATCACTACGCCTCGCAGTTTTCAAAGGGGTTCGGAGCGCCTGCCAAGCCTTTTCGCATGGCCCTTGGTGCCTTGATCATCAAGGAGCGCTTGCAGGTCACCGACGAAGAGCTCGTTGAGCAGATCAAGGAAAATCCCTATCTTCAGTTCTTTCTTGGCTTGGAAGGCTTCCAGTTCGAGGCACCGTTTGATCCCTCGATGATGGTGTATTTCCGTCGTCGGCTGCCAGAGAAGACCATCAATGACTGCAACGAGCGGATCGTCCGGCATGGCAAACAACAAATTGCACAGAATAAACAAGGCGACAATGATGATCCTGATGATGGTGACGGATCAGTGCCTGCCGCTCTTGAACGCCCCAGCCAAGATGCGAAGGCGCCCAAGAGGCATCAAGGAATCCTTCTGATTGACGCCACATGCGTGCCCAGCGATATTCGCTATCCCACTGATCTCTCTCTTCTCAATGAAGCCCGCGAAACGACAGAGAAGCTGATTGATGAGATGCACAAGCAAGTGCGTGATGTGTTTGGCCACAAACCAAGAACCAACCGGCGTCAGGCCCGTCGTCAATTCCTGGCGGTGGCCAAGAAGAAGCGTCCGCGCCTCAGCAAGATTCGCAAGGCCATTGGTCAGCAGCTCCGGCATCTGGCTCGAAACCTGTCCAGTATCGATGCTCTGATCGCCTGCGGTGCAAGAGTTTTGGCGGCTGGTCGCCATTGGTATCGCAAGCTGTTGGTGATCAGTGAGCTGGTGAGGCAGCAAAAGATCCTGTATCACTCAGACACCAGAAGTATTCAGGATCGAATCGTCAGTTTGACACAACCCCACATCAGGCCAATCGTTCGTGGCAAGACTAGAAATAATGTTGAATTTGGTGCCAAGATCTCGATCTCGGTCAGTGGCGATGGATTTGCATTCCTGGATCGTCTCAGCTGGGATCCCTACAACGAAGGAGAAGACCTAAAATCCCAGGTACGCACTTTTCACCGTCGCCATGGCTTTTATCCAAAGGTTGTCTGTGCTGATCAGATCTATCGCACACGATCCAACCGCGCCTTTTGCATGAGGCATGGAATTCGCTTGAGCGGGCCGCGTCTTGGCAGGCCAAAAAATGATCCTGATCTCGTCGCTGCAGAGAAGAAGATCGCTCTAGATGATCAGAGGCGGCGCAACGGTGTAGAGGGGAAGTTCGGCCAAGGGAAGCGCCGTTTCGGGCTTGGGCTCGTTCGTGAGAAGCTGGCCGAGACCTCAGGTTGCACCATCGCCATAAATCTGTTGGTCATGAACCTCGAGAAGCTCCTGGAGCTTCTTGTTGTATTGATTGCCATACTCCAAGGCTTGCTAATGGCATGTATCGCCTCTGAGAGGCGTCCCACGCTGCTCATTTCATCGGGACTGAGTTTGGCTACATGCTGAGATGATCACGGCGCAGGCATCTCTGGATCAGAGGCTGGCCCGAGCAATAGCTTTTTCAGGAGGCCCTAGGTAGCCCATCGCATTGGGGTCGTCGTCCACACACGCCACGATCACGTTGTCATCTTCACTGGTTTTAACATCGGTGCGGGCATTGCTCTTGTTACCGTTTATCGCCTCATTGAAGTAGTCAAAGGTCCCAGAATCACTGCCAGGGCCGCAGAGACGCAGAGGGCGATCGGGCCAGTCGATGTTGATCTGGTTCCAGGCCTTCACCGTGCCTTCGGCCTGCTTTGACCAGGTGCGGGCCAGCTCCTTGGTGGTGATCTGCGAAGCCCAGTTATTATCGCCATTCACTATAACGGTGATGGCATCGAAGGCCAGCGGCAGCTCAATGAAGGTGATGTCCCTGTCGGCACAGGCCTTGAGCTCGGCACTGCTGATCGGTCGCGAGGCATTGGCGATCGGAATGGTCCCCTGGCAGAACTCCCGCAGGCCACCGGTGGTGCCCACCGCGTTGAGGGTCACGGTGACGTTGCGGCCCCGCTCGGTGCCGCCATAGGCCTTGATTGCACGCTCGATAATCGGAAACACTGTGCTCGAGCCGTTGATGGCGATCGTGCCATCGCCGCTCGCGTCACGGCCTCCACAGGCGCCTAGCAGGGCCGCCAGGACAGCCACCAGGGCCAGGCTGGAGCTGGGGATGGCGATACGGCACAGGCGCCGCTTGCGATCAGAGCCGGATAGCAGGCCAGCCATGGCAGCTGAACAAGACAAGATCCAGCCTCGACCATCAACGAGATTTGTTGGTTAAGGGATGATGGAGGACTGGCTGGCTGAAACAGTTCATCGCAATAGTCCGATCGATCGAGCGGTTGGATCAGGAGTTGGCAAACAGGAGCATGTTGCGGTTGGCGATCGCCACCAGGGAGAGCATCACCAGGACGCCCACACCGCGGGCCAGTCGGCCGCCTAATAGGCGCGGATCTGCAGCGGCGTGGTGGGCGCGGTCAGCGGCGAGGGGGATCGGGGGGATGGTGATCCTCTTCCCCCCATCGGGCAAAGCATCTCCGCTTCCGGCTCAGCGCATCAGTAACCCGATTGGCCCCAGGGCTGCCACGCCGCCGCAGAGAGCCAGCAGCACGCACACGCCACGGGTCCAGGCCAAGGGCAGACGCCGCAGCGCCAGGAAGCTGCCGCCGCTCACCAGCACTGAGCCACTGAAGGCCCCCAGCCACCAGAGCAGGGCGGAGCCGTCGGCCGGAGCTTCCAGGCCGTGCAGCATGGCGTGTACCGCCACCGCTGCGGTCACCAGGGCGGCGCAGGCACCCAACTGGGGGCTCTGCTGCGAGTGGAGGCATCGCAGCACCAGCACCGCCACGGCGCTGATCGCCATGGCTGCGAGAAATTCTTGGGCCGGCAACGTGCCGCCCATCGCCCCGAACATGCCGCCGCCAACAGCACCAGCCAGGGCCCAGAGCAGCAGTTGGCCGGAGATGCAGGAGGCAGCAGTCCCCACACCGATCAGCAGCAACAGGTGATCGGTGCCGCTGATGGGGTGCAGGAAGCCCGCCCCGATGCCGCCGTGGGCGATGCCATGGGCCTGAGCGGGTTGATCGAGCAGCAGCGCCAGGGCTGCCGCACCGCCGAACAGGGCCAGGGTTCTGGCCGAGAAGGTCTGGGTCATCGAGAGGTCCGGTCCGCGCCGGGGATGAAGGGATTGTGCACGGCGAGCGTTCTGACTGAAGGGGCCAGGGCCCCCATCACAGCTGCGGGACAGCGCCGGATTCGGCTCAGGACGAACCTGCACCCCACCGGACTTTCCTCGTTGCCTCCAGGGAGTGACCCGCTGGAACCGTTGCCTCCATTGTGTGGCGCCGTGGCCGCGTGGGTATTACTGGGGGTGGCGGACCAGCCAGCCCAGCATCAGCAGGGATGCAGCGGTGATCCAGCTGCCGCCCACCCTCAGGCCGAGAGCCAGCCAACGGCGATGCGAAGGGGCCAGGGCCAGGGGAAGCAGGGTGCTCAGCGCCGCAATGGCCACGGTCTCCCCCAACAGGGCCACCAGAGCACCCGCATGGCCGGCCAGTGCCGAGCCCGCCACCAGGGCGAACAGCGAGGTCAGAACGGCAGCCAGAGGCAACAGCACCACAGGCCGCAGCCGCACCTCCAGGGCTACGAGCAACCCAAGCCCAGCCACCAAGGCGGTGCACAACAGCGCCAGCAGCAGTTCCGAAGGCATGGTCAGACCGATCAGGCCCCCCAGCAGCCAGGCGAGCGGCAGCAGCAAGGGCAGGCGATCGCCGTAGGGTCTGCCGGCCTGCACACTCAGCAGCACCAGGCCGATCACGAGCAGCAGATCCGTGGGCTCCAGGAACAGCCGGGCCATCCCATCCCCCCAGGGGCCCAGGCCGGTGGGCGCCAGATGGGCCAGCGGCAGATTCATGTGAGGGCCTGCTCCAGAAACCACAGCCCCACCAACGACACGCAACCGCCGGCCCCCTGCACGAAGCGTCGTCCTCCAGGCCAGCGACGCGTCTCGCCCAGCAGGATCCCAACCAGGTGCAGCAGGCCAGTCGCCATCACAAAGGCCAGGCTGTAGAGGAGGGCGTTGCTGCCGTCGGGCAGTTCAGCGCCATGGGCATGGCCGTGAAACACCGCAAAGGAGGCCACGATCAGTGCCGCCAACCACAGCGGAGGCTTCAGCTCGAACAGCACCATCAGACCCATCACCAGGCCGGAGACGGCGATGCCGATCTCCACCCCAGGGATGGGTACCCCCAGAAGGCCGAGCAGACCCCCGAAGGCCATCACCATCGGGAAGGCCACCGGCAGCACCCACAGGGCCGGTGGTCCGAGTACCGCACCCCACAAGCCGACGGCCACCATCGCCACCACGTGATCGAGGCCCGAGATGGGGTGAAGCAAACCGGCAACGAAACCCCCACCGGGGTGTACATCGGCATGGGCCCAGGCAGACGTCGGCACCAGGGCCCAGGCAGACGTCGGCACCAGGGCCAGGGCGACACTGGCCGGTAAGGTCCATCGCCAGTGGATTCGCTTCATCAGCCGCAGGCCGTTGCGTTGCATCCTGAATCTGCTGCCCGGCTCCAAGGAATACCCCTATGGAGGGTGCTCGGAGCAGGGCATCCAGAGGGAGCCCATGGCATGGGCGCCGCTGCAGCCCAGCTGCCGGGCCCGATCCAGAGCCTGCTGGCGGGTTGGGTAGGCCATCAGGTTCGGCGGCGTCTGGCCGGGGGAGCTGTGGTGGTGCTGATGCAGGGCACTGGGAGGAGCCCCCAGGCGCCGCGGGCCCATGCCCTCGACACCGGCCCACCAGACCCCCATCACATTCACGCCCGCCACCAGCACGCCCATTCCCACGACGCAGGCATTGAGGACGCCCATCCCCACCACGCCGATGCTGATGACCCCCATCGGCACCACGCCGATACTCACCACCCCCATCGGCACGATGCCGATCGAAATGATGCCCAGGGGCGCCACACCGAAGGCGATCCGCTTGGGCTTGTCTCCACATTGCGCCATGGGAGTGCTCGGCCTCAGTGGGAGGGACCGGCGGAGCCCTGGCCGTCACCGTGCTGGGCACAGGGCATCCACTGGTTCCCCATCTTGTGAGCACCTCTGCAGTTGAAGTGCTGCTTGGCGGCTTTCTCCGCTTCTGCCTGGGTTGAGTAGAGGGCTGGCACGCCGCCGGAACCGGCTGCTGGAGCGGCCAGGCCAGCGGCTGAGAGCAGGAGGTTGGCGCCCATCGCGGCTGCCGCCCGGGCTGCCCATGGACTGGAAAGGCTCGACATGGAACAGGGAGGGGCGGAGCGAGCGCAGGGATCCCTGCTGAACACCAAGCCTACCAAAAGCCTCCAGCAGAGCACTCTTGGTGGAGAGCGGTGGCCGGGACGCCTCTCCGCCTGCTGATGCCTAAACTTGCAAGGCTCCATGGAAAGGAGGGTTTCCGCCGTGGCCCGCCAGGGATCACTGTCATCGTCGCCTGCTCCCAGCCTGCGCATCGGCGAAGTGGCCAGGCGTACAGGCCTCCCGGTGAAGACGATTCGCTACTACTGCGACGAGGGACTGCTCCAGCCCAAGGCTCGCTCCGCAGCGGGATACAGGTTGTTTGATCAGGAGAATCTCGCTGAACTGTCGATCATTCGGGCGCTGCGAGCGATGGATGTGTCGATTCCCGAGTTGGCGAAGATTCTGGAGGTCCGGCGAGCTGGTGTCTGCAACTGCTCTGTCCTGAAAGACAGCATTGCAGGCAGGATGGAATCGATAGACCTGCGCGTCTCAGAGCTCGTTGCCATGAAGAATGAACTGGCTCGCCTGCTGGACAGCTGGCAAGACTGCGGTGGCTTCAAGGCTGATCGGTGACCGCCATGGACTTCCGTTTCCGCCGCAGTGCCCGACTGGGCCCCCTGTACTTCAACTTTGGCAAGAGCGGCCTCAGCTCGATTTCCTTGGGCGGACGTCGGGCATCGTTCAACATCCCAGTAGGCCATTCCGGCGGCACCCGCGCCATGGTGGGGCTGCCCGGCAAGGGGTGAGCTGGAGTGTCGAACACAGCCCTGAGGGGAATCAACCTGCACCGGCGAGTCTCCTCACTGGCCCGGCAGAGGGACTGTCCGACAGCCGCCGCTTCCGGCCAGGCCCGCTCGAGGCCTTCAAGCAAGGGTACCTGGGGTGCTGCCTGAGCAGCTGTTCGCGCCCAGGCTCCCAAGGCCAGCTGCTCTGGGAGCTGAACCTGAGTTTTTATTACCCTACGGTCATAGCGGCAAGCTGGTGCAGTTTTCCCTTCGCCCCTTTCCCTGCCTCCATCCCGGCCTGCTCTGCGACTCCCCCGCCTGCTTCGGCATCGCGTCCGTTCGCCTTCGCACGCTTCTGTCATTCCCACCACCGATGCTTGCCACCTTCGATGTCGTGACCCTGTCACGGCTGCAGTTCGCCCTGACGGCGATTTTCCACATGCTCTGGCCCGTGCTCTCCACCGGCCTGGCCATCTTTCTGGTGGTGCTCGAAGCCATCTGGCTGCGCACCAGCAATCCCCTCTACTACCGCCAGGCCCGTTTCTGGGCGAAGCTCTACGTGCTCAATTTCGGCATCGGTGTGGCCTCAGGGCTGCCTATGGAGTTCCAGTTCGGCACCAACTGGGCACCGCTATCGGAGTTCGCTGGCGATTTCTTCGGCTCGGTGCTCGGTTTCGAGGGTGCGATGGCCTTCATGCTCGAGGCCGGCTTCCTCGGGATCATGTTGTTCGGCTGGCAGAAGGTGCCACCAGTGATCCACTTCCTCTCCACCGTGATGGTGGCCTTTGGCGCCAACCTCTCGGTGTTCTGGATCCTCAGCGCCAACTCCTGGCTGCAGACTCCCGCCGGCGGCACCTTCTCGGATGGTCACTTCCATGTACAGAACTATTTCACGGCCATCAACAACCCCTTCATGGTCAAGAGTGTGGTCCACATGGCCCTGGCCACAGTTGAAACCTCGATGCTGGTGGTGGCGGCGATCAGCGCCTGGTCCTTGCTGCGCCACAAGGCGCCGGAGTTCTTCCTGTTCTCCTTCAAGCTGGCGTTGGTGATCCTGCTGGCGGTGGCGCCGCTGCAGATCCTGGCGGGCCACGAAAGCGCTGTGCAAGTGGCCGAGCACCAGCCCACCAAATTGGCAGCCATCGAGGCCCTCTGGGACGACCAGGCCGCCGGCACCTCCCCCGCCTGGACCGTGCTGGCCGCTCCCGATGAGGCTAGCGGCAGCAACCGCTGGAGCCTGCAGGTTCCGCGGGCCTTCAGCTGGATCCTGGAGACGCGGCCACGGCTCAGCCAGACCGTGCGTGGCCTCAACAGCTGGTCCGCTGATCAGAGGCCCCACATGGTTGGCCTGCTCTTCTATGCCTTCCGGGTGATGGTGGCAATCGGCCTGGCGGCGGCGGCCCTGATGGCCCTCAGCCTGCTGCTCTGGTGGCGCGGTGGCCTCAGCGCCGAGAGCTTTGCCCGCTGGCCCTGGTTCAGCTGGGCCTGGATCCTTTCAGCACCGGCCGGCTACCTGGCGATCGAATCGGGCTGGGTGGTGCGCTGCGTGGGCCGCCAGCCCTGGACGGTGTATGGCCAGCTGCGGACCGCCGATGCCGCCTCGGTGCTGCCGGTGGGAGAGGTGCTCACCAGCCTGAGCATCTTCGCTGTTCTTTACACCGTCCTGCTGATCTTCGCGCTCTATTTCGGCTCGCGGATCATCGCCAAGGGGCCGAATCTCAGCCTCGAGCCGCCTAAGGAACCTCTGATCAAGACGCCTTAATCCGAATAATCTAGTCTCATTCTCATCAATGAGACGATACTGAGCAGATTTAGCCCACTTTTCGCTCAGAGAAGCCCTTGAAAAGACTTCACGCAGTTCCCACCATTCGTTTTGGCTTGATTTCTGGATGATTATCGGT
>NZ_CH724159.1:775779-833614 GCF_000153045.1 Synechococcus sp. WH 5701 | reverse complement strand
AGTGGGCTTTCGCCGTCTCAATCAGATCAAGAAGCCTGCCCTCAGGTGTCTCTGGAAGCACTCTGCGCTGGCCGGGCTTCATCGCAATCCTGAACTCAGCCTCGCAGTCCTGGAAGTCGTTTCGTTTCTCGATGCCGATGTGGCCGGCATCGCCGTAGATGAGGCGTTCATCCCCATGGAGCCGTTCAGCTGCTGTGTTCAGCTCATGAACATTGGCGGCGGTGCTCTCAACAGAGTGGACCAGGCCAGATGCGGCATCAACTCCGATGTGGCAGCGCATTCCAAAGAACCACTGCTTGCCCTTGGCCACTGAGTGCATGTCAGGATCCCTCTCCTTGGCCTTGTTCTTGGTGGAGCTGGGGGCATTGATTATCGTGGCATCAAGGATCGTTCCTTCCCTCAGCATCACTCCTCTCTCGCTAAGCATCTGGTTCACACCCTCAAGAATCTGCTCCGCGATCCGGTGCTCTTCCAGCAGATGGCGAAAGTTGAGAATCGTCGTCTCATCAGGGATCCGGCCATCCATCGTCTCGATCCCTGCGAAGCGGCGGAAGCAGGGCGTATCGATCAGCATCTCCTCCATCAATGGATCTGAAAGCGTGAACCACTGCTGCAGCAGATGGATCCGCAGCATCACCTCCAAAGGAATCGGCGGACGACCTCCTTTGCTGGAGGGCTTGTGATACACGGGCTCAATCAAGGCCAGAAACGCTTCCCAGGGAACCGTGGCCTCCATCTCATCCAAGAAGCGCTGGCGGCGCGTCCTCTTTTTGGCGTAGATCTGCTCGTAGTCCGTGAAGCCCAGCTGGAGAGGGTCGGCCATCCGTTCCAGTCTCAGTCTTGGATCTGGACTGATTTTAGCGGGTTTTTCAGGGGTTCCTTAAGCGTGGCGAGTTTCTGGGTGCGTTTGACAAAGAATCTCTAGCTGGTGTTTGTGGTTTAACGCGTCCGGGTTGCTGTCAGCCCAGTGGCAGTGAAAAAGCTCGCATCTTGGGCCTCCTGTCCTTTGGTGCCTCGCCTGGCTCAGTATTGCGCGTTGGTCAATGGGCCGGAGAGTGGGCCAAGCACGATCCACGAGAATCGCACTGGCATCTTGGCCCGGTTGCGGTAGAGCCATCTCGACAAGGACAGGGCGTTGGGTCGGCGTTGCTGAAAGGCGCCTGTAATCGCATGGATCAACGCGCCGCCATACTTTATTTGGAAACCGACAAAGAAGAGAACGTGAGGTTTTACCAGAAGCATGGTTTTGAAGTGGTTGGCCAAAGCTTGGCGCTCAACCAGAAAAGCTGGTATATGAGACGCCTTCCGTGATCAGATTTCTATTTCAAGCACCCTACACAAACTGTTTCAGGAAGAATCAAAGAACAGGTCAAGCAAAGACATCGAGATGGACGCGGTATGTGCGCTAACGCACCCTCGCTGAGTTATACTAGCAAGGTCCCGAAACAATGGACTTGCCCTATGCGAAATACACAGGATACGGAAACCCCAAGACGCTTAGCCGGCCGAGTGGCGATAATTGGCGCACTGCTAGCCTGGTCGCAAATCGCTGTGTATATGGTAGCCCTGAAGGGTGACCTCGCAGTGGTCTTTGAGCCAGCAATATTTCTCAGCCTGCCCGCCCCTACACACGATTATTTTCACGCTTCGCTAATTCTGGACACACTTGGCTTCTACCTTCCATTCTTGGTGATTGGCGGTTACCTATGGTCGGTAATGCGCGTAGAGCACGGCGCGCTGATTGACATCGCGGCGCTGTGCATTGTTACTTACGCGGTGATGGGTATTGCCGGGGACGCCCTGTTGTTTGCCACGGTGTCACCCTTGGCGGCGATGCATGCCGCCGGTGACCCCGCCATCAAAGTCGCCAGCGAGACCACCTGGCTGGCCCTTGCGAAAGGTGCCCAGCAGGGTCTTTGGATCATGGAGGGTCCAGTCATGGGTTTTTGGGGTCTGGTCATGGGCAGTACCATGTGGCGTGCGGGCAAGCCATACGGCCGCCTGCTGATGGTTGTCGGATTTTGCTATGCAGCGGTTTTTGTGCTGGGGGTGCTAGGCCTTTGGTCTGTGACCCAACAGTTTCAGCTGGTTTTCCTGATCTTGTTGCCCCTGTGGTCGCTGCTTACCGGGATCGCGCTCTTGCGTCAACGAACAAATTGACAGCATTTCAATGATTACCCTTGATTGAGTCCTGGCTCTATCTACACTGCAACCGACCCTGTCTGCGACGAAGAAACCTGCCGATCAATCTAATAGTACCGCTCGACACTGCAACCCCAATGTCAGATCGTACCGAAGAGGGCCGTTCAAATAAATATTCTAAGAGTCCACTTCTATTGCCTAGTGGCTAGGATCAACCAATGTTCACTTGCCAAAGAACAAACAAATGCAGTCAGAAGATGCGCCGCGCCGCTGCTTTGGGCATTAGACGCACATTATTTGGCGTAGTTCCCGGAAACAGGTTAGAATAGTAGGTAACACGGAAAGAATCACATATGAGCATGCATAGACGTGAGTTTATCCTGGGCTTACTAGGTGGCGCAACTGTTGTGGTAACCACCACCAGCTGGGGCAAGCCCTTTGACCCTTCCGTACAAGCCGCCATGCCCGACCTCGGCATTACGGAAGTGAAGGCCATCGCCGAGAAGGGCTTCATCTACGGCCTGCCCATCGTGATGAACTACACCGTGATGTATGAATATGTTGTTGACAAGGGAGGCAGCCAGTTCAAGGCCCCGTTCAATCAGATCAAGAACGAGCCGAGGGTCTACACCTACAAGGACACTGCGGTCATCACACCGAATAGCGACACCCCCTATTCGTTCGTCTGGCTGGACCTCCGCGCCGAACCGATGGTCCTGACCGTGCCAGCGGTTGAAAAAGATCGCTACTACGCCGTCCAGCTGACCGACGGCAACACCTACAACTACGGCTACATCGGCAGCCGCTCCACCGGCAATGCTCAGGGCAGCTACATGGTTGTCGGACCCGATTGGAAAGGGAAAAAGCCGGCAGGAATCAAAAAAGTCTTCACTTCCAGTACACCCTTCTCCGTCGCCATTTATCGGACCCAACTCTTCGACCCGGCAGACATGCCGAACGTGATCAAGGTCCAGGATAGCTACAAGGCGGAACCGCTGTCCGTCTTCCTCAAGCAACCCGCACCTGCCGCGGCCCCGACGATCGACTTCAGCCAGGCTACCACCGCAGGAATCAAGGAGAATTTCTGGAGCTACCTCCACGCGGCGCTTGAATATGTTCCGGAAACGGACGTGGACAAAGACATCCGCGCAAAGCTCGCGACCATCGGCATCGGCCCGAAGAAGACCATCGACTTGAAGGACCTTTCGCCAGAGCACCGGAAAGCCATCGTCCAAGGCATGAAGGCTGGTGATGAAAAAATCAGCACCTTCCTGGCCTCGGGTCTGACCGACATCAATGGCTGGCAAGTTGGATCCCTTCCGGGAGACGAAGCTCACTACAACGGCGACTGGCTCAAGAGAGCCGGCACCGCCAAGGCAGGCCTGTATGGCAACAGCGCCGTCGAGGCAGTTTATCCGCTGACCCGCGTGGACGGCGATGGCAAGAAACTCGATGGCAGCAAGAACAATTACACCATTACATTCCCTGCGGGTCAATACCCTCCGGTGAATGCCTTCTGGTCAGTCACCATGTATGACGGCAAGACCCAGTATCTGATCAAGAATCCGATCAACCGCTACCTCATCAATTCGCCGATGATTCCCAACATGAAGAAGGGGAAAGACGGATCTCTCACCCTTTACGTCCAGAAGGATTCGCCCGGCGAGGGCAAGGAGTTGAACTGGCTCCCTGCGCCAGACGGTCCGATCTATCTCGTGATGCGCCTCTACTGGCCGAAGACCGAGGCGCCATCGATCTTGCCACCCGGTGCAGGCACATGGAAGCCACCGGGCATCGTGAAGGCAAATTAATTACGGCCTCGATTCCAATGGTTGCAGACACTGCCGGGCAGCGGGTTCGCGATCCTGCCCATTTACGGGCCGCTTCAGCCGTGGATCGATAAGACCTGGCGGCCCAGCGAGATTGAACTCGTCAAGTGAGCGGGCTTTCAATCAACGAAATCCGACTATCAAGGTTTAACTTCTCATGAAATCACCAATGATCAAAAGTCTTTCGTCACTAGTAGTGGTCGGTGCACTGGCTTTCGCTACAGGGGGACCTGCATTGGCACAGGTATCACCACAAACCCTGAAGTCGATCTCGATACCGAACAAGGTCGCGACGCCGATCGGACCCCTCGATTTCTTCGACGGGGTGCCGTCCAAGGCGACTGCCGAAGCGGTCTACGACAACCTCGATCGAATGCGCGGCACGGCGGTGTTTCTGGACAACATAGGCGCGGTGTCGATGTATGCCGTGCGTACCGGCCTGGCCGATGCCGGGGCCAAGGGGGCCAACAAGATCGCCCTGTTCCCGCAGTTGCTGGATTCGCAGACGCTGGTGGTCACGGCCAACACCTCCACGCTGTACGCCTACACCTTCACCGATCTGGCGCAGGACGGCCCGACGGTGATCGAGATCCCGCCCGGCATGCTCGGTTTTCTCGACGACGCCTGGCAACGCTTTGTCGGCAACATGGGCGTTACCGGGCCTGACAAGGGCCAGGGCGGCAAGTACCTGGTCCTGCCGCCGGGCTACACCGGAGCGGTCCCCGAGGGCTACTTCCTGCTCAAGCCGCCGACGAACCGGAACTTCCTCTTCCTGCGTGGCTCAATCAAGGGCGGACTAAAACCTGCTGTCGAAAACATCACGTCGAAGCTGCGCGTCTATCCGCTGAAGGATGCGGCCAAGCCGGCGCCGACTGAGTTCGTTGATATGTCCGGCAAGGCCTTCAACACCGTCTTCCCCAGCAACTTCAGCTACTTCGAGAACCTGAACGCGATCATCCAGGACGAACCGATCGACGCCATCAGCCCCGAGGTGCGCGGTACGATCGCCGCCATTGGCATCGTCAAGGGCCAGCCGTTCAAGCCCGATGCGCGAATGAAGAAGCTGCTGACGGAGGCCGCCACGCTTGGCAACGCCACGTCGCGGGCCATCACCTACCATCCGCGATTTGCCGGGGTGAAGATCTATCCGGACGACCCCAAAAGCGTCTGGTCCACGGCCTTCGCCAACAAGAACACCAGTTTCGAAGCCGATGGGGCGATGGGCCTGGACGCGCGCGTGCTCTACTACTTCAACGCCGGCGGCGTGACCCCGGCCATGGCCGCCAGCCGCGCCGGCGAAGGGTCAGACTACGCCTTGGCCGTACTCGATGCGAACCAACAGGCCTTCGACGGCGCGAAGACCTACAAACTGCGTCTGCCGCCGAACGTGCCGGTGAACGACTTCTGGGCCGTCACGCTGTACGACACGCAGACACGCTCGCAGCTCCAGAACAGCCAGAAGTTCCCGACGGTCGGCAGCCAGACCGAAGGCATGAAGAAGAACGCCGACGGTTCGTACGACGTCTACTTCGCGCCGAAGGCACCGAAGGGCAAGGAAGGCAACTGGCTACAGACGGTGCCAGGTAAGAGCTGGTTCACCATCCTGCGTATGTACGGGCCACTGGAGCCGTGGATCAACAAGACATGGCGGCCAAGCGAGATTGAACTTGTGCAATGAGCCAAACCTGCTAACGAACAAGGATAGATCGTACGCAGCCACGATCTATCCTTGTTCGATGTACGATCTATCCTTGTTCGATGGATCGATGGGAAATATGAGATGGCACTCTGGGACCGACGAGCTGATGTGATGGTTGAACCGGACCCTCGCGTCTCCCGCCTGAATGAACTGCGCCTGCGTCTTCCTGGCTTGGTGCGAGGGATTCAGGAGCCAGGGATTACTCGCCAGCGGAAGTCTGAGCTGGCGGCCGAATATGAGCAGGTGCTCGGCGCAGTCCTGGCCCTTGAGGTGGATGCCTTTTATTGGACAGCTCTGGCCCCTGACATCGTTAACCCTGGACGGGAGGAACAGGGTTCGGCCTCAGTGTAGACCTCATTGGGAGTTCTGCCTCCCAGAGAGCTGTGGGGTCTTACATGACAGTATCTCCACAGGAAGCGGGCAAGGCTGATCTCAGCTTCCCAGCCATCCTTGTAGGCACGTAGATAGACTTCCTCGTACTTGACGGTTCTCCACAACCGTTCAACGAAAATGTTGTCGTAACAGCGCTTTCTTCCAGACCAGCTGATCTTGATCTCCTCTGCCCGCAGCCTCGCAACGAAGGCAGATGACGTGAACTGCCCGGATTCAAGGGGTTGACGCAACACCCCTTTTGTCTGGGGCTGACCAGCGATGACGAGCAAACACCAAAGACAGATGGAGCTGCGGGCTCAACGCGGCTTGATGCGTTCGCCGGGATTGACGACCACTTCTCCGTGGACGGCACGTTGCTACAGGCCTGGGCGTCACACGCCTCCCTGAAGCGGATCGATGGCCTGGAGGACCCTCCGCCTCCGCCAGCAGGTCCTGGTGAAGGATTCGGTGCTCCCAAAGAAGGAGATGGCAGCAGACGTCGCCGGTGCCCACCAGAAGACCGTCGGCGCCGACAAGAATTACGACATGAACGTCAGCAGTACCCCTCGATTGCATTGTTTGACCCCCTTCATATCTTCCCTGGATTCTTGTCCATGACTTGACAAATCGTCCGAATTCTTCGGTTAATGCGCCTGTATCTGCTCAATCCAAATACACCCGTGAACAGACCAATGGGTACAAGTGCCATGCCGATGTAGCGAAGAATGCCAAATTCAATGAATTGGACGAAGGTCACGCCGGCGATGACCATGGCCACCGCCCCACGAAGATACGATAAGAGCGTACGTTCGTTCGCCAGAATCGTCCTGTCTATGGCCAGTTGATCGCGGAGAATCAGCTCATTCTCGCTGAAGCGAGCATACGGGTTGTTGCGCATTTTAAGCTTTCAGTCTGCCGTCGAATTTATTCTTCGGTGGTTTCCGTGAACCACTCCGAGGGGTAAATCTCTTTCCGAGAACCAACCGCAGATCGTGGGCTGAACGGGGGTGAGCCGGGTGTGATTGCAGTTGTTTTCAGCTGATCCCCTCAAACCGTAGGACGTGTTCGCGGGTCTGAGAACCACCCGAAACCAAATCCCTTGGCCCTACCGCTCCCTGCTCAGGGCCAGCGGCTCAGCGCTGGCCGTCACCGGCAACAGCCAACAGCCGCTTTTCGAGGTTGCTCCAGCCTCCCCCGGATACCACCCTGGCGGCGCTGCTGCCCCGCCTGCAGCTGGTGCAGGACTGCTGGGACCTGCTTGCCTGCCCCGCGATGAACGGGAGCCACCCACCTCATCCGCCTGCACCAGCATGTCGGTAAGCTCGATGCCGCTGAGGAGCCATAGGAGCGAAGCCGTCTCGCTGCTCTCGTCGGTGGCATAGGTGGTCTGGGCAATCGCCACCCCCAGTGGCTGGGAATACAGGCTCACCTGGGCAATGAAAGACGCTGCGGCGCCAGGCTTCTGATCAATCGAGCCCCGCAGTGTCTTGCCGTCGCAGACAAGAGTGTCGACGCCATCCGCCAGGGCGGGCTGCTGGCTCATCCACTGGAGTAGCAGGGCCTCAAACGCCTCCACATCGAGCTGCAGGAACAGGTAATGAAACGTGGATCAGATGATGGCTTGCCGATCTCCAGGCCGAGAACCTCGTTGAGCAAGCCCAAATGACGCTTGGCGAACCGCTCCATCCAGGGAACCCTGCCCGCTAAGGGTGGAGCAGAACCAGGCGGTGATGGTGGCCGTTGATGCGGCTGGGGCCGTGGTGGGCAGCTACTACCTCAGGCACAACTCCCTCGCCCTCGCCGCCCATGTGGCCAATGCCGGTTCTGAAGCGCGCAGGCTGGAGCCTGGAGTACCCGCAGAGGTGGACTAGAACCCACCTCAAGAGCCAGTCTGGCTCCGTGTCGCCGGCGGCAGTCATGCCCATCCTGATCCATGAGGGTCAAAATGGATGGGATCGCAGCTGCTCAGCGACCTGTTCGACGACCCAGATTGAGTCTTCTTTGTGGTCTGATCCGCTGATGGCGCACCGCGTGCTGACCGAGACAGCCGTAAGCATCTCGGAGCCCAAGAAGAACCCCATGGCCACCGTCGCGGCTGGTGAAGGGATGACCGTCGCGGTGCTCAACCGCAACGAGCCGGCCTTGTACTGCGTTCCTGCCGGGGCCTACGAGGAGCTGATGGATCTGGTGGAAGACCTGGAGCTGGGCCGCATCGCCGATGCCAGGCTGGCGGGCGGCCAGGAGCCAGTGCGGTCAGCCTTGATGCCCTTTGAGTGGGCCTTTCATCCCGAGGCTCTGCGGGAGTGGCGGAAGCTGACCAGCGCTGAGGCTCTCACCCCATGGCTGACTCCGGTCCCACTGAGCTTGATCAGCTGCGCCGCGAGAACGCCCGGCTGATCAGCCTGCTGGAGACCCACGGAATCGACTGGTACTCAGCTGGGGCCTCCCCATCACCAGAGGTCATTCCCAGATCCCAGCACGGCCGTCGAGGGATGGGGCAGCCTGGGGGCGCGGCCATGGTGAGAGGCGGATGATCTCCCGGAGGGAATGGCTGGCGGGCTCCTCAGTTCTGCTCGCGGCGCGCCTCGCCGGGCCGCTGCTTTCCCGCCCGGCGAAGGCCGATGGGGCGGAGGCATCGCTACCGGCACTGGCCACCGCCGTTCCCGACTTTTCGCCGCGCCACATCACCGCCCGCATGGTGAGCCTCCGTCCCTACCGACCCGAGGGCTTCCGGGTGGAGCTGGAGACCATCGCGGACCGATCGATCGTCCACAACATCGGCCACGGCGGCGCCGGCATCACCCTGTCCTGGGGCACCGCCCAGATGGCGGTGGACCGGTTGCTGGCGCTGCGGCAGCCGGGTCCGGTGGCGGTGCTCGGCTGCGGGGCCGTCGGCCTCGCCACAGCCTGGCTGCTGCACGAGGCCGGTCGGGCGGTGACGGTCTACGCCAGCGAAGTGCACCCGCGGGTCACCTCCAGCGTGGCCGGCGCCAGCTTCTTCCCCTCCCTGGTGGTGGCGGCTGCCTCCCGAGCGCCGGAGTTCGAGGAACGGCTCGCCGCCGCGGTGCGCACCTCCCACCGGCGCTTCCTGGGGATGCTCGGCCGGGGCATGGGAGTGGTCCGCCGTCCCCACGTCGTTCTCGCTGCGCAGCGGCCGCTGGCTGGCTGGGTGTCGAGATTGCTGCCGGAGATCTTCCCACCGCCGCTCGAGATCCGCGATCCTTCTCTGCCCTTCGCAGCCCAGTGGGTGGGAGTCGAGGAGCGCCTCTTCATCGAGACCCAGCAGTATCTGCCCGCCCTGATGGGGGCGGTGCGCAAGGCCGGCATGGCGATCCAGAGGCGCACCTTCCGCGATGCGGCGGCACTGGGGCGGCTGCGGGAGCGGCTGATCGTGAATTGCACCGGCATCGGTAGCGTCGGCCTGTTCGGTCATGCCGACCTGATCCCGGTGCAGGGGCAGCTCACCCGCCTGCAGGCCGATTCCCGCCTCAACTACACCCTCTCGGCGCCGGGGCTCTACCTCCATCCCCGCCGCGACGGCCTGCTGCTGGGCGGTACCCAGGACGTCGGAGTGCTCACGCCCCGCTTCGATCAAGCCGCCGAGGAACGAATCCTCGCCGGCATGCGACAGCTGTACCGTCCCGCCGACTGATCGCACCGCCGAGCAGGCGAACAGACTGATCTGGAAGAAGAAGCGGAACGCGAGCGGATGGCAGCGGTCATCCTCCAGCAAGGGGTAGAGGCCGAGGGTGTGCCGACCGGCCAGATGGCCGTGGTTGGCCGCATCGGGGTTCTCGCGGGGGCCATGTTCAGCGTGATTCGGCGAGCTGCGCCAGTGCATCACGGCGCTGCTCCCCAGCCATCGGGCCTGCAGCTGAGAGCAGGCTGCGCCGGAACCAGCCCTGGGCTGGCACAGGCTGGAGCAGCAGGGCCAGCACAGCCAGCAGGGCCAGGGGTTCAAAGGGGGCCTGATGGCTGGGCCACACGCCGGGTCCGCGGTAGAGCAAAGCCTGCAGGGCATCGGTCTGAGAATCGCTGAGAGGACCCCAGCGGCAGCCGATCAGCAGGAAACCTCGCTCGTGACGGTGCTGCTCGGGCCACAGAGGCAGGGCGTCCCCAGGCCGCCCAGGCAAGGCCAAACTCCATTTTCCAGCATCACCGGGGAGTCCATCACCAGGGAGCTTGCCGCCGGGATGGGACCGGGCCAAGGCAAGTTCCACGCCCTGCTCGCTGATGGCCAGGATCCTGGCTGGCCATCCTCCCCGGGGGGTGAGCAACGACAGGATCAGACCGTCGATCCGCAGCCAGGGCACCGGGCTGTCCTGAGGACGGTCCCAGCAGGTGCGCAACGCCAGCAGCAGGCTGGTGCTGCCGAGCAGCGACCAGGTGAGGCCAAGGGCCTGGTTGGCGGGAGCAAGGCTGGAGGCTGCGGCCTCGATCGGGCCGGCCGTGCCGGGGCCGACGATCAGCAGGGTGAGATTGAGCAGCTGCAGCCCGAGCAACCCCAGCAATGGCACCAGCAGGCGCCGCTCGGGACCAGGCCTGGCCCAGCCGCTGATCGCCTTGGGGGTAACCCGGAAGTGCTGGGGCCGGCCGGCCACGGTGCTGAGCACGGCCGCCACGAGCGGCAGCAGAAAGATCCAGCGGTAGAGCTCCGGCAACAGGGCGTTGCGGGCGCCGCGGCTGAACCAGCTCACCAGCAGCAGTTGAGACAGGTAGAACGGCAAGGCCATGGTCACCAGGCCTGGTCCCTGCACCAGGATCGGGGCCACCCCCAGCAGTCCCAGCGAGAGCGGCATCAGCAGCAACAGCAGCTGAGGCACCACGTTGAACCAGTGGAGGATCCCCTCCAGGTAGGCAATCCGCTGCAGAGGAGTGAGCCCGGCGATGGTGAAGGGATTGGCGCCCGTGCGCAGGGTCTGCAGGGTGCCACTGGCCCAGCGGCTGCGCTGGCGTGCCATGGCCCCGATCGTGAACGGCGCCAGCCCCGCGCTCAGCTTGGCGTCGAGGTAGAGGTTGCGGTAGCCCGCCGCCGCCAGCCGGATGCCTGTGGCCAGATCCTCGGAGGGGGTTCCGGTCTCGAAGCCACCCACCCGCTCCAGGGCCGAGCGACGCATCACGAACGAGGTACCGGCACAGACCACGGCTCCGACCGCCTGGCGGGTGGGCTCGATCCAGCGGTAGAAGCTCTCCTCATCGGGCATGAGCCAGCGCTCCAGCCGCAGGTTGCGCATCACTGGATCAGCGTTCATGTACGTCTGGGGGGTCTGAACGAACCCCACCCGTGGATCGGTGAACAGGCCCACGCTGCGAACCAGAAAGGCAGACCGCGGCACCACATCAGCATCGAAGACCGCCAACAGATCGCCCTTCAGATGCGGCAGAGCGTGGTTGAGGTTGCCCGCCTTGGCATCGGTGTTGCCGTCACGGCTCAGGTAGCGGCAGCCAAGGCGGCGGCAGAGCCGGCTCAGCTCCGGGCGCGCGCTGTCATCGAGCAGCCAGACCTGGTGGCGTGGGTAGTCCATCGCCAGGCAGCCGCGCAGGCAGCGCTCGATCAGGTCGACCGGTTCTCCGCAGCTGGGCACCAGCACGTCGACTGCCGGAACGCGCCAGGGTTCCCAGGCGATCCGCTGCTGCAGGGTGGACTCGGCCGCGGCGGCCTCCTGTTGCACCGGCGGCTGCCGGGCCCAGGTGAGCCAGAGCTGCAGCAGGCCATTGGCCAGCAGGGTGAGCTCCGCCACCAGCATCAGCAGGCTCAGGCCGGTGCTGATGGGCGTGGCCAGGTTGAGGGTCGCCCCGATCCGCCAGACCAGGTAACGGCCCCCCAGAATGGTGATCACCAGCACAGCCGAGCGCCGGGCGGCCAGGGGCAGGGTCTGCTCCGGCCGGCTCGCCAGCCAGGCGGCCCAGAGCGCCACAACCAGGGTCGGCAGCGGCACGGTCCAGCCGGGCAGCATGGCCATCGGGCTCACCAGAGCAGCGCTCAGCAGCGGCAGGGTGGCCAAGAGGGCGATCTGGGTCGGCCGCCGCTGGGACAGGCCGTTGGGGAGGCGGAACACACGATCGCTCCAGGGGGAAGGGGCTACTGGATGGACTACCGGGGAACACGCCAAATGGATGGAGCAGCTGCATGGCCTGCGGAGGCCGTCAACGTCTGGGCGGCTGTCTCAGGATGTCCAGGCTCCAGTCAGAATTTAGGTAACCAAGCCGGTCGAGCGCGGCACCCTCGCCGGCACTGCGGATACCGGCGGACCTATGTGGCATCGCGGTGCTCGGCCAACTCCGGGGCGTCGTAGCCGTCAGGCATCCGAGCAGAGGTGGCAGGCCAGCCGGATCAGTCCAGCAAGCCGATCCACCCAAACGCCGGCGGCACCAGAGTGGTTCGAGATGGTCTGAGCAAGGCAAGGCCATGAGCACGCCCCTGGAGAAACCGACCGCGATCCAGGGCGCCTGCCCAGGCTTTCACCGCGCAGGGCATAGCGACGCCTGCAAATGGCATGGCTCAGCAGGTTCAGCCCTGCGGATGGCGCAGGGTGCGCCAGTGGCCGCTCTCGGTGCTCACCTCCACTCCGAGGCCAATCGGGCTGTCACCTGGGCGGCCGTAGCGACTGTCGCCGGTCCGGTTCCACCACCGCCTGGCGAAGTCCCACGCCTCCTCGGACGATTCGAAGTGCTCATCCAGCTCCGGGTGGGGCTGACCCTGCTGATCCACCAACCGGTAGCGGCGTGGCTGGGGGCTGGTGCTCATCAGGAAGGTGTCGGCCATCGGTTCTCCTCTCACTCTGGTGACGCTGGATCGTTTCGGTCGGTGCTGGTGGTCACCATTGGGAAGCTCAGGCCTGCCAGCCCTTCTGTCGCAGTTCACTCCAGAGCTTGAGGGCTTCGATGCGGCTCAACTCACTGCACTTCTTCAGCGCTGCAATCGTCTCCCCGTGAGCCACTCAGCGGTCATGACCTCCAGCCGCTGTTCCTGGCGGTTCGGGCGGTTCGGGCGAAAGCACAGTGCCTGGCGGCCGTCCTTCAACCAGCTTTCCCTGGAAGTGAGGCGAGCGCGATCACACGGTGCAGGCGGAAAGTCAGGAGGGGATGCAGGTCAGGTTCAGCCACGACCAAGGCAGGCTGAAGTGCCGTCTCAGCTATTCATTCGTCGAGCCTACGTATGAGGCAAGAGCCCAAAACCCTTCTCTTCTGCAATGGTTCTGGGAATTGCCACGCCCGCAGCTGCGAAAACCTCCGCTTGGTGGTCCACGACTGTCCCGAGAGCAATTCCTGATGGTGGTGATGCTGATCGATGCCGGCGTATTGCAGCAGCCCTTGCTTGAGCTCAGCTCGTTGTTCAAGCAGCACCGCAATCGCAATGACGAGTGCCGGATGGGGCTCGACGCCAGGACCACCTGAGATCACGCACCTGCCTGAAGAGTTGCCTTAACAGACATTATCGAACCGATGACAGCGATCCTCCCCAACAGCAGACTGTTCGAAGCCCCCTTGAACCAGAACCATGAACGACCGTTGGATGGTTCGGGGGCGCGAATTCCCAAACTTCAACTGTGACTGGGGCTGTCCCTGCCAGTTCAATGCCCCCAGCACCCACGGCCATTGCGAAGCGATCGGCAGCGGCATTGTCGACGAGGGCTACTTCAACGACACCAGCCTCGACGGACTGCACTGAGTCCTGCTCCTCCAATGGCCTGGTGAGATCTCAGCCGGCAACGGCACCCAACAAGCAATCATTGACGAACGGGCAACCCCCCAGCAGAGAGAATCCCTGAGAAGAATTCTCCACGGCGAGGCCACAAAGCCAGGAGCTACGGGTTTCTACGTGTACAACAGCACAATGTCCACGGTACTGGAAACACTCTTCGCTCCAGTCACGGTGTGACTGGCCTGATCGAATCCAGCGGCACCCCGATCATCAACCTGCTCTCGGGCCAGGAGCATCGCGCGGGTATCTCTCTGCCCGATGGCTTCGAATACACCTTCGCCGAGATGGGCAGCGGCAGCACCCGATCCAGCGCCGCAATTGCCCTTGAACTCAAGGACAGCTACGGCCAGTTCAACTACATGCATCTCACCCAGGATGGCGTTATTCGCTAAACCAGCAGCAGGAGAACCTGCTCCCGCCTCAGGTGGTGGAGTGGCCTCTGGCAGCTCGTTTCCGTCTCGCGACAAAGGGGTGGTACTGGCTGTCCTGAGTGTGATCACCCTGATGGCCTGGCTTCAGCTTCTGCGCATGGCTGGCCAGATGGACATGGGCGAGTCAGTCGCCATGGCTGGAATGGCCGTTGGCATCGAGTCCTGGACGCTGCAACACGCCTGGATGATGGCCGTGATGTGGATGGTGATGATGGTCGCGATGATGGTGCCCAGTGCCGCACCGATGGTGTTGCTTTACGCGGCAGTGGCCCGCAAGGCAGCACGAGAGGGTTCCACTCAGGCCCCTTCAGCAGTCTTCATGAGTGGCTATGTGGCTGCTTGGAGCGGCTTTTCCCTGCTGGCCACCGCTCTGCAGTGGCTCCTCGATCAGGCCGCCATGCTCTCCCCCATGCTGCGACTGAGGAGCCCGGTCATCGGTGCGATGCTGTTGATCCTCACTGGCTTCTATCAACTCAGCCCAAAGCTGATGCCCTGGGGAGCCCGGGGAGGCAGACTGGCTGGGACAGCGGCCCTACTCTGTGGAGGGGCACTCTTCCTGGGCAAACTCCATTCGTCCTGATCTCAAGAACCCGGTTGCCTGGAGACCTCAAGAAATCTTAGTGAGCCTCTGGAAACCAGCCCCGAGTCCCAGGACAATAGGAGTCTGATTGCAGGCCAGACAAGGGTAGCGTGAGGTGGATTGTTCGGCTCAGAGCCTATGACCATTCCCCTGCTGCCTATTCGCCTGAGACTCTGCCCCACGCCAGAAAAGGATTGTACATCTGACACATTTCGATAATTCAGAAAGACAAGTACATAGCTTTCGGCAAGAATTCTTGCCATGGCAAAGGCAAGCATCTGAGTAAAACTGTAAAACCAGATCTGGGGCTGGGACAGCCATCCGCCGTTAGGGGTTGCACCGACAACTCCAGATGACAACGCAAGCCCTGCTGCCACAAAATGGAAGCCAATGCTCTGAGGTGGTTGCAGGAGCCGGGTGGTAATTCCTGACCGGTGAAGGCAGGATGGTTGAGTTGCCCTCGTTAGTTGTCTTGATGATTCTTTCCGGCCCCGCCCTCACGCTGCCCGACCGCCTCGATGCGCTTCTGGAGGCAGGGCTGGCCCGGGATCCGGAGGGTCCGGCCCTGCAGGATCTCCACACGAGCCTCAGCTGGCAGCAGCTGTCGGAGCGGGTGGAACAACTGTCGGCCGCCTACGCCACCATGCCGCTGAAGGCAGGCGACCGGGTGGCGTCCTTGATGCCCAACCGGGTGGAGCTGGTGATCCACTACCTCGCTTGCCTGCGGCTGGGCCTGGTGATCACGCCACTCAACTACCGCTATGTGGTGCCGGAGATCGACCATGCCCTGCGGGTCAGCGGGGCGGTGCTGCTGCTGTATCACCAGGAGCGCTTGGCTGATCTCGAAGCCACGGAGCTGGCCGGATCTCTGCCTCTTGGCCTGATCCGCTTCAAGGATGGGCAGACGGGGCCAGCGGCCGAAGGCGAGAGGAGTCTTGAGGATCTGATGGTCACCCCAGCCACCGGCGCGAAGCCGCCCTGCCTGCCAATTGAGGCCCCCGCGATCATCTATTTCACCTCCGGCAGCACCGCCAAGCCCAAGGGAGTGACCCACAGCCGGGCCAGCTATGGAGCAACGCTCGCCAGCCTGGCCCAGGCGATGGAATACATGCCGGGGGAGAGCCTGACGGTGGGCTGCTCGCTGGCCCATGCGGCGGCCTCGATGTACGGACTGGCGGCCCTCTCGGTGGGCGCCACGCTGGTGGTGGCGACCGAGAGTGACAACCATGCGCTCGAGGCGCTTCTGCATCACCGCAAGCCGAATCTGCTGCTGATGTTGCCGGCACCGCTGATGGGCCTGATTCATGACCGGGATCTGGATCCAGCCGATTTCGCCTACGTGCGCCTGTGCATCTCTGGCGGTGACAAGGTACCCCTGCAGCTGCAGCGGGATTTCAAGACCGCCGTAGGCTTTTCGATCGACGAATGCTTCGGCATGAGCGAGTGCGGTGTGGCCACAATGTCGCCGCCTTCCGGCGAGAACCGGGTCGGCTCGGTAGGTCGGGTCTGCCCCGGTTTCGAGTGCTCCATCCGTGACGAGGAGGGCCGCGAACTGCCGGTGGGCGCCGAGGGAAAGCTCTGGCTCCGCTCCGCTTCGGTGATGACGGGCTACTGGGACAATCCCACCGCCACGGCCGAAACGATTGTGGACGGCTGGCTCGACACCGGTGACGAGATGCGCCTGGACGCTGACGGCTACCTGTGGTTCTGTGGCCGACGCAAACAGATCATCGTTCACGATGCCTCCAACATCAGCCCGCAGGACGTAGAGGACGCCCTCTGCGAACACCCTGCCGTGGAACTGGCCGGAGCGATCGGCATCCATGACGTCATGCACGGAGAGAACGTCCGGGCCTACATCACCCTCCAGCAGGGTGCCCAGGCCCCGATGGCTGCCGAGCTGATTGGCTTTGCCCGCGAACGCATCGGTTACAAGGCACCGGAGGAGATCGTGGTGCTGGATGAGATGCCCCTCAACCCGAGCGGCAAGGTGGACCGCGTGGCGCTCAAAGCGATGGCGGCTGAAGCTCCCAAGAGCTGAAAGGCTGTCGAAAGCCCTACGGGACCGAGATGAGGCTCATGGCCCAGCAGAATGGCTCCACCTAGCGCTCAGGGGATTGGCGAAAAGCCTGCCGGGCATTGGATCTGAAACCCATCCCCACCAAGCCCTACACGCCGCAAACCAACAGCAAGGCCGAGCGGTTCATCAAAAGGATCCTGGCGAAATGGGCCTCCGTGATCGCCTACCAGACAGATGAGGAACGTAACCGCTGGCTACCTCGCTGTCTGGGGATCCATAACGGCAACAGGTGCCACATCGATCTCGGTGGCCTCACGCCTCAACAGTCCCTCCAGCGACTGCTGATCGATGAATGACCTGGCGAGAAAACACAAGGCCCTGTGTACCACCAGAATATTCATCACCATAGCTGCTGCTTCGATGATGAGCACCTTGGTTCAATCCCTGAGGCTTCCACAGCAGCTATCATGATCAGGCACCACCGGGACCGCTGAGTTGAACAAGATGATTGGACCACTGCGCCGAGCTTCGATCTATGGCCTGGTCAGTTATGCGGGGCTTGTTTTAATCAACAACTCCGAGTTGAACCTTCCCAACATGTGGATTGCCTACCTGCCGATGTTTATCGGTGTCTATGTGCTGACGCAGTGGGTCGACAAGAAGATCGGAAGCTGAGTTTCCAGGCATTGAACGAGGCTTGAATCGATAGCCAGGCAGTACACCAATCACCTCACGGTAAAGGTAACGCCGGTGGCCGATTTCAGAGCCACTGAGACGACACCAGCTCCGTGGCGCGACCTGGATCATCAAGGCGCTGAGGCAGTCAGCGCTGGAGCAACCAACGGAGCAGCGAGAGGCCAATGATCAGCCCGACTCCAGCGTTCCACAGCAGCGATGGACGCTGGGAGAGGCGCTGCAGCCAGCGGGGCAGTCGATCGCCCCAGCGCTCCAGCGCCAGCAGCGCCAGCAGCAGCAGTGCTACGGGGATCCCGATCGCCAACACCAGCTCACGCAGCATTCCATCCCTCGCTTCTCTCGGCACCGTACCCAGCTGAATTGAGAGCGGCAGCCGCCGAGCGCTGGCAGGGGGGTTCGCAGTACCCCAGAAAGCTGGGCTGCATGGATGTCCATGTCATGGTTCAGGGGTTGGCGAAACTGCCGCATGAAGGTGACACCACTGCGGTTGACGCCGGGGGCAGATCTTCGGCTGGCACTGGAGAGCTGGATGGCCCAGCAGATCGAGCAGGCCGGCTGCCTGATCAGCGGCATCGGCAGCCTGTCGGTGGCCCAGCTGCGGCTGGCCGGCCGACGGGAGTGCACCATCCTCCGAGGCGAGCTGGAGATCCTCAGCCTGGCCGGCACGCTCGCGGCTGATGGAGCCCACCTGCACTTCGCCATCGCCGACAGCAGCGGATCAGTGATCGGAGGCCATCTCTGCACTGGTTCTCTGGTGCGCACCACTGCTGAACTGATGGTGGGGCTGCTGCCGGAGTGGCAGTTCCGGCGGGAGCTGGATCCAGCCACCGGCTACGTCGAGCTGAAGATCCGGCAGGTGCCGGCCCCCTGAGGGGCCTGATCAACCCTCGGCTTCGTCTGCTGGAGGCGGCAGGCATCGCTCCACCTGCAGAAACACCAGCCAGGCCACCCCGGCGGTGAGGCCACCGGTCCAGTCGCTGCGCAGCAACTCCAGGATTGACACCGTGCTGGCGCCAATGCGAAGGCCCCGTAGAGCAAAACGACCCAGTTTGTCCGGATTGATGGGCATGGTCTGGGGTAATGACAAGCTCGCTTCGCCACTGGCGGAAAGCAGTGGATGATCAGCAGCGCCAGGATTGACCCACTGCACTGTGTCCATGTTGCTGCCAAGCCCCCTCTGCCCCCTCACGGCCGCCAAGATCGCTGGCCTGCAGGCCACGGTGCTACTGCTGCTCACCCTGCTCTTCAAGGCCAGGATCCAGATCAAGGCCGCTTCTGCCCTTGGGTTGTTTCTGCTGGCCCTGCAGACACTGGTGTTCCTGGCCGCCAGTAGCGCCCTGGGCCTGGCGGCCATCACCGCTGGTGCCGTGGCACTGAACCGTCGCCAGACGCAGGCGGCGTGACGACGCTGCCGCCATGGCGGCCGTTGCTGCGCGGGGCCCGCAAGAGGGAAGGACGATCACCAGCGGCCCGCTGGCTGCAGCTCGCCACAGTCGCTCCCGATGGCACCCCACGGGTGCGCACCCTGGTGTTCCGTGGCTGGGCCGATGGCGGCGTGTTGGATCTGCTGACCGACGGACGCAGCGCCAAGACGGCTGAGCTCCGGCAGCAGCCCGCTGTCGAACTGTGCTGGCTGCTGCCCAAAGCACGCTGTCAGTTCCGTCTGCGCGGCCAGCAACTGACCTTGCCCGCTGGCGTCGACGAGCAGGAGCGTCAACGGCATTGGCAGAACCTCACGCCCAGTGGCCGTGCCCTCTGGGGCTGGCCCGAACCGGGAGCTCCGATGGCTGCCGCCGTGGATTTCCCGACAGCACTCAATGACGAGTACCCACTGCCTGAGCAGTTCCAGCTGCTGCGCATCACCCTGGAGCAGGTGGAGTTGCTGGAGCTCAGGGATCATCCCCACCAGCGTCGTCGTTGGCGCCGCGCTGGCGGCTGGAGCGAGGAGCGTCTCAATCCCTGAGGGGTCGCCGTCACAGGAGATGAGACGCCTGAAGGCATTGGCTTTTGTGTGCGCTGTGGCCGGCTTATGATGCTGTCAGCGCTGGCGCTTATGGTCCTGCGCTTGCCACCCCTGAGGACAAGCTGGTGGGCTCGCTGATCGCCCTGCTTCAGTGGCGACCAGCGTTGGACGGGCCTGCAATGACCTCAGCGCGCACCATCACCGGAGCAGGATCTGCATAGTGGCGATCCGTAAAACTCGGGCTGGGAGCATCAACCTCTTCGCTGGCCAGCAGGTCAGCGACAATTCCGGCGTCGATCGAAAAGCAACCAGGGCCGTTGAGCAGAATCGCCAGGCTGCCGCCGAGATAGAGCACCACCAGCTCAAGCAGATAGATGTTGAAGCCGCTGGTGAGGATGTGGTGATAGCCCGCAACGGCCATCGTTCCCACCAGGGCGAGGGCGCCGATCGGGGTGAGGAATCCCAGGATCACGAACCACGACCCAAGGATCTCGGAGAGACCAGCCACATGGGCCATCACATTCGGAAATGGCATGTGCAGAGGAACCAGATAGGCGGCGGCGAAGCTCTCTGGATTGGCCAGCTTCTCCTGGCCGTGATGAATCATCATCGTGCCAATCGCCAGGCGCAGAACAAGCAGGCCGGTGTTGGTGAGAACGTCTTTTTTGAGGAAGTAACGGTTCAGAACGCTTGACATTGGATACAGGAATCGAGTTGGTGCAGGGGATCAGTTCTGAGGGCTGGAGGGCTTGGAGAGGCTGTATGCCCAGAGAGCCACGCTGGCGGTCATGAAGCCCAGAAACAGTTCCAGCAGGGTGAGGGTGGTCATGGCTTGGGAAGCGGCGTGTTCCCAGCATGGCTCGCCAGATTAAGAAATGTGAGGAGTCTGCCTTCAGCGCGGCGATCATCTGGCTTGAGGCTCTGCCGAGCAGACGGCAGCTGCCCCCCGGACAGTCAGCCTGATGGCCAGGGTTTCTACGCTGGGCATGCCTTTTAGGGATCGCTTCCGCCAGGCGGCTGCTCTGATCTGACCCCATGGCCGGCAAGCGCACCCTCAACACCGGCAACCTGGAAAGCCTCGGGGCAGCGGTCCTCGCCGAGCTGCTGATGGAGGTGAGCGGTGGCAATGCCGTGATCCAGAGGCGCCTGCGCCTGGCCCTGGCCGCTGCCGAGGGGGCCAGTGAAGCGGCCCAGGAGGTGCGCAAGCGCCTGGCGGCCATCGCCCGCTCCACCACTTACGTGGATTCCCGCAAGCGCAAGGCTCTTGTGGCCGAGCTGGAGGCCCAGCGCCAGGCGATCACCGGTCCGATCGCCGAGGCCGACCCAGACCTGGCCGTTGATCTGCTGGTGCGGTTCCTGCAGCTGGGTGATGGGGTGATGGATCGTTGCTCCGACAGCACCGGCGCCGTGATCGGGGTGTTCTGGCAGGCAGCGGCCGATCTGGGCCCGATCGCCACTGCCGCCAAGCTGGGGCCGGACAGGCTGGCGGAGCAGGTGAGCGATCTGCTGGCCGACAACGGCTACGGCCAGTTCGATCAGCTGATACCAGCGATGGCCGAGGCCCTGGGCGAGCAGGGTCTGCGGCGGCTGGAGCAGGACTGCCGCGATCGCGGTGCCCGCGATGGCCACTTCGCCCTGCTGCAGATCGCCGAATGCCGCGGCGATGTGGACTCCTACCTGGCTCAGTTCAGCACCAGCCAGCTCAGCTGGCCGAACACCGCCGCCGATGTGGCCAACCACCTGCTGGCGGCGGGCCGTCCGCAGCAGGCCCTGGCCGTGCTGGATGGCGCCGCCAAGGGCGCAAACACCTGGCATTCCCCCGAGTGGGACGAAGCCCGCATCGCTGTGCTGGACACACTCGGCCGCGTGGAGGAGGCCCAGCACATGCGCTGGCACGGCTTCGGCAAAACCCTCTCGATCCCCCAGCTTCGCGACTACCTCAAGCGGCTTGAGGCCTTCGAGGATGTGGAGGCCGAGGAGCGGGCCTTTCAGGTGGCGGAGGAGCACTCGATGCCACTGCTGGCGCTGGAGTTCCTGGTGGCCTGGCCTGCCCTGCCCCGGGCTGAGCGCTACGTGATCGAGCACTGGCAGGAATGGGACGGCGAAGCCTTTGAGGTCTACGGCCCCGCCGCCGAACGGCTCAGCGCCGACCATCCCCTGGCGGCCATGGTGTTACTTCGGGCGATGGTGGTCTTTGCGCTGTCCATGGGCCGGGCCAAGCGCTACCGCTATGCCGCCGAGCATCTGCGCAGCTGCGAGCAGCTCTCAGCCCGAATCGACCACTGGCAAGGGATCGAGAGCCACGGCAGCTTTGTCGGCCGCCTGCGGGAAGCCTTCGGAATGAAGTGGAGCTTCTGGCAGCTGATCGACAGGTCGATCTGAAGCCCACCCTTCCGCAAGGCCATGCGATCGATGATGGGCTGCAACCAGGCTGAGCGATTCGGCCCCAGTTCCTTGCCGTGGTCCCGGTGATGCAGCCTCAACCACTCCTGAGCGGGCCCCGGCTGGTGCCCACGCTGCTGGGCCTGGTGCTGGGCCTTGGCGTGATCAGCCCGAAGCCATCGCTGATGGCCACCGAAACCGCTGCCGGTCCGCCGGCACCGCCGCGGCTGGTGACCACGGCCAAGGTGTCGGCTGCGCTGCCGAAGCTGGAGGCCTTGGCCTCACAGATCCTGCAGCAGACGGGGGTGCCGGGCATGGCGATCGCCGTGGTCCACGACGACCGGGTGGTGTTCCTCAAGGGCTATGGGCAGCGCGAGGTGGGCAAGGCCGGGGCGGTGGATGCCGACACGATCTTCCAGCTGGCCTCGCTCTCGAAACCGATCGCCAGCACGGTGGTGGCGGCCCTGGTGGGGGATGGGCGCGTGCGCTGGGACGATCCGGTGATCGGTGACCTTCCCGGGTTTCGACTCGGGCCGGCCACCATCGCCGAGGAGGTGACCCTGCGGGATCTGCTCTCGCACCGCAGCGGTCTGCCCGACCATGCCGGCGACCTGCTGGAGGACATCGGCTTCGATCGCGCCACCATCTTCCAGCGCCTGGGGGTGCTGCCGCTGGGCAACCGCTTCCGGGCCGTCTTCAATTACACCAACTTCGGATTCACGGCGGGCGCCATCGCGGCGGCCAACGCCAGTGGCCAGGGCTGGGAGGAGCTCTCGAGAGAACGGCTTTATCGACCACTGGGCATGGGCCGCACCAGCTCCAGCCACGCCGATCTGGTCGCGGCCTCCAACCGCGCCGCCCTGCATGTGCGGGAGCCAGCCGACGGAGCGGCCAGCCACCGCTGGGTGGCCCGCCACCAGCGGGACGCTGATGCCCAGTCGCCCGCCGGTGGGGTGAGCTCCACGGCGCGCGACCTCTCCCGGTGGCTGCGGCTGCAGCTGGCGGGGGGACGCCTGGGGCCAGTGGCCGTCGGCCGTCAGATCGTGGCCTCAGACGCCCTGGCCGACACCCACCGACCCCTGATTGCCAGCGCGCCATCTCCCAATCCAGCCGTGTACCGCACCGGCTTCTACGGGCTGGGCTGGAACGTGAGCAGCACCGACCAGGGAGCCGTGCAGCTCAGCCACTCGGGCGGCTTCGAGCTCGGTGCCGCCACGGCCGTCTACCTGCTGCCGGGGGAGTCGCTGGGCATCGTGGTGCTCACCAACGGCCAGCCGATCGGGGTACCCGAAACGGTGGCGCTGAGCTTCCTCGACCTGGCCCGCTTCGGCAAGGTCGAACTCGATTACCTCAAGCCCCTGGCAGGACTGTTCGCCCAGATCGCCCAGCAGGAGTATCCACGGGTACCCCAGCGGCCTGCGACTCCCGCCCCGGCGCGGCCGTTGGCGGTCTACAGCGGCACCTACAGCAACGCCTTCGTGGGAGTGATCACCGTGAAACCCGAGGGCAACGCCCTGGTGTTGGAACTGGGGCCCCAGCGCAGGCCCTACCCCCTCACCCACATCAGCGGCGACACCTTCCGCTACCAGCCCAGCGGAGAGAACGCCGCAGGACCGAGCGCGGTGGCCTTCAGCGTGAGCGGCGATGAACCGGCCAGGCGCGTCCAGATCGACAACTTCAACGTCGATGGCCAGGGTGTGTTCCAACGTCAAAGCTCAGAAGCAACCCCATGAACGACGACCCGCTGGCCAGCGCGATCCCCCAGCCGCGCCGGATCCTGATCACCGGCGCCAGCTCCGGCATCGGCCAGCAGGCTGCCCTGCTGCTGCATCGTGCTGGCCACCAGCTCACCCTGCCCTGCCGTGATCAGGCCAGCGCAGATGCCACCCGCCAGAAGCTGCTCGCCAGCGGCGGCAGCGATCTGCTCACCCCCATCTGCGATCTGGCCGACCTGGAGAGCATCGACCATTGCGCCAAGGAGCTGCTCTCAACCGGTGAGCCGATCGACAGCCTGGTGCTCAACGCCGGCCTGCAAGACAGTGGTGCCTCCGAACCCCGGCGGTCGGCCCAGGGCCATGAGCTCACCATCGCCGTCAACCATCTGGGCCACCAGGCCCTGGCGATGCAGCTGCTCCCATTACTCGAGCGCAGCGAGGCCCCACGCCTGGTGGTCACCGCTTCGGAGGTGCACGATCCCGGCTCGCCCGGGGGCCGGGTGGGCGAACCCGCTGGCCTGGGGAATCTGGCTGGCCTCAGGGCCGGCGCTGGCTTCGCGATGGTGGATGGCCGCACGCCCTTCAACGCTGACAAGGCCTACAAGGACAGCAAGCTCTGCAACCTGCTCTTTGCCCGTGAACTGGAACGTCGCCTGCGCCGGCGCGGCACAGCGATGCCGGTGCTGGCCTGGAGCCCGGGCCTGGTGGTCCCACGCAGCAGCGGCGGCTTCTTCCGCTACAGCCGCCGCCACAACGAATGGGGCCAGCGGCTGTTCGCCCTGGTGGCCCGCGACCTGCTGCGCCTCACGGCAACGCCTGAGCAGGCCGGGGCCCTGCTGGCCGACCTTGCCACCGCTGCCAGCTATGGAAGCAGCGGATTCAGCTATTACGTCAACCGCCTGGTCAGTCCGGGGCGGCTGCACTTCGAGTCAGCCGAACCCAGCGCCGAAGCCCAGGACGATGCCCTGGCCGAGGCGCTCTGGAGCGTGAGCGCCCAGTTGGTGGGTTTGCCGGAGTCGTTGTCCCGCCGTCCGGGCTGACCGCTGTTTGAAGGCGTAGGCCAACCAACCGAGACTCGCCAGCTTCAGTGCTGACGCAGCCTTGATCTGGATCCTGGCTTTGATCAACAGGGTGTGCCGCAGAAGCATGGCGGCCTGCAGCCCGGCGATCCCGAAAGAGCAGGCGGCAGGCTCAGAGCTTTCGCCCCCAGGCTTGGCTGAACCATCAAGCAGCAGACTCCCCTTGGCTGCCTACCCGCCATGGGCGTGATCCTGCTCACTGTTCTCACCGTGCTGCTGGGCTACGGGCTGGGGAAGAACGTGCCGCGACTGGTGCAGCGCTCGGGCCAGCTGGCGCGTCGCTCACGGGGCAGCCAGCTGGCCTTCGCGGGCCTGCTGCTGCTGCCCTGGCTTGTTGGGATTGCCCTGGTGCTGCAACTGCCCCTGCGGCCTTATCTCCTGCTGCCGGCAATCGGCTACGCGGCAGGGATGTGGCGTGGTCGGCGCAAAGTTGGTCTTTAGCAGAGCGGCGATGGCTACCGGGCTGTTCAGCAGGGATCCCTGCCAGGGCCATGCCCCTGGGCCCTCGGGCCAAACAGGGGGCCAAGATCCTCCAGCGCGGAATGCTGCTCGAGCTGCTGGCGCATCACTTCCAAGGTGCCCAGCGGCTGACCTGGCGCCGAGGATTCCGCGCCAGGGAGCAGACCCCACGCCTCGAGCTCTTCCGTGAAGCCAAGGGCCCGCGTGTCTTCCAGTCGATCAGGGAAGAGCACGCCATCGAGATGGTCGCACTCGTGCTGGACGACGCGGGCGTGAAACCCAGCAACGGATCGCGCGATCAGATGACCCTCTGCATCGAAGCCTCGGTAGTGAATCCGCCTCCAGCGACTCACCTGTCCACGCAGCCCCGGAACACTGAGGCACCCCTCCCAACCTGAATCGCAGGCCTGGTCGATCGGGGTGATCTCCGGATTGATCAGCACCGTTTCCGGTATCGGGGGTGCCTCTGGATAGCGCGGGTTCACGGTGATTCCAAAGATCACCACCCTCAGCGGTACGGCGATCTGCGGAGCGGCCAAGCCCGCCCCATCGCGTGCCGCCATGGTGTCCCTGAGATCCGTGATCAAAGCAAGCAGTTCAGGTGTTCCAAACCTGGTAACGGGGCGGGACACCTGCCGCAGACGTGGATCACCCAGGCGCAGGACGGTTCGTTCAGCCATCACCGGTCCTCCAACATCGCGTTTCACCCTTCCTCTCCATACCTTGCAGCTGAAGGCGCGCGGCTTGGCTCCCTGATTCAGCCAATGTCATCTCAGCTTTTGGACCAACCGGTCTGGCACCAAGGGATCAACGCGATTCCGGTTTCTACGGCAGCGATCTGAACAGTAACGGACCTCCTCCCACACATCTTTCCACTTTTTCCGCCACTGAAACGGTCGTCCACAGATTGGGCAGTTCTTGGTGGGGCGTTCAATGTGGTGAGGCATCGGTGCAAGAGAGAGTGAAGGGGGATACATCTTGGCTTCTGGGCCGCAATCAACAACTCTGACTGTTGCAAACAAAAAAGCCCCTGCCGAAGCAGGGGCTTTTCATGCTCTTGATGCAGGTGGTGAGCCCATGGGACCCACCGGATGCATCAGCCGATCGCGGGGGCGGTCAGCGCCACGGGAGTGGCTTCAGCAGAAGCCAGGTCCAGCGGGAAGTTGTGCGCGTTGCGCTCGTGCATCACTTCCATGCCCAGACCAGCGCGGTTCAGCACATCAGCCCAGGTGTTGATCACGCGGCCCTGGCCGTCGAGGATCGACTGGTTGAAGTTGAAGCCGTTCAGGTTGAAGGCCATCGTGCTCACGCCAAGGGCGGTGAACCAGATGCCGACCACGGGCCAGGCAGCCAGGAAGAAGTGCAGGCTGCGGCTGTTGTTGAACGAGGCGTATTGGAAGATCAGGCGACCGAAGTAACCGTGGGCAGCCACGATGTTGTAGGTCTCCTCTTCCTGGCCGAACTTGTAGCCGTAGTTCTGGCTCTCGCTCTCGGTGGTTTCACGCACCAGCGAGGAGGTCACCAGCGAACCGTGCATGGCGGAGAACAGGGAGCCACCGAACACACCCGCCACACCCAGCATGTGGAAGGGGTGCATCAGGATGTTGTGCTCAGCCTGGAACACCAGCATGAAGTTGAAGGTGCCGGAGATGCCGAGGGGCATGCCGTCGGAGAAGGAACCCTGACCGAAGGGATAGATCAGGAACACAGCCGAGGCAGCGGCCACAGGGGCGCTGTAGGCCACGCAGATCCAGGGACGCATGCCGAGGCGGTAGGAGAGTTCCCACTCGCGGCCCATGTAGCAGAAAATGCCGATCAGGAAGTGGAAGATCACCAGCTGGTAGGGACCGCCGTTGTACAGCCACTCGTCGAGGCTGGCGGCTTCCCAGATCGGGTAGAAGTGCAGGCCGATGGCGTTGCTGGAAGGAACAACAGCACCGGAGATGATGTTGTTGCCGTAAAGCAGGGAGCCGGCGACAGGCTCACGGATGCCGTCGATGTCGACGGGAGGAGCAGCGACGAAGGCCACGATGAAGCAGATCGTGGCAGCCAGCAGGGTGGGGATCATCAGCACACCGAACCAACCGACGTAGAGACGGTTGTTGGTGGAGGTGACCCACTCGCAGAACTGGCTCCAGGCAGACGCGCCTTGGCGCTGCTGAAGGGTGGTGGTCATGAGAGCGTGAATGTGTGCTCCGGGCGGAGCGGTTAAGTAGGCCAAACGACGCTCAGAAGACCGAAGTCCACTTGTGCAGCCGCTTGACCTTTACAGAATAGCACGAAATTGAGTTTTGTAAAGGCGTCATCGGCACGGGAGGCCGCCCCACAGGTCCATGGGCCGCTGAGCCGACGACCAAACCACCACGACTGATCAACCAGCTGAGCTGGGCCTTGAAGCCTGTGTGAGGGCGGAGGGCCCACGAAGGAGCCACGCAAAAGGCAGAATGTTTACGTTCCGCAACAAAAGCCATGACGGTTGGCGAGCTTTTTCTCGAATCCATCTCGAGCGGTGTCATCACCCACACGGAACTGTCCTGGCTCACCGACCAGCAGGACAACTTTTCCCGCGTCGAGGAGGCCACGGCCCTTCGGCTCGGACGCCTTCTGGACCAGGGCTCCATCCAGCTGGGCTGCCGGCTGGACCCAGCGAAGCTTCGTCACGACATGGTTCGCGAGCAGTGGATTGAACCCCTCGGCCGCAGACGCCATCACTGAACTGAGCCTGACGAACCCCAAGGCTGCCAATGGCCCCAGTGCCACGTCCTCCCCTCCCACAGCGGTCAGCGGACAGGTGAATGGAGACCAGTGGCTCTGGGGAGCGGGCGCACCAGCAAGCCATCCGTTGGTGAGGGGCTGGGAATGACCCGAAGCGTCAGGTCCTGATCCGGTTTCAGCACCAGCATCAGCTGTTTGAGCATTCCCACCGTCAACAGTCGGATCTCCAGCTCGGCCAGGGATTTGCCCAGGCACACCCGCTCACCCCCGCCGTAGGGCAGCAGGGTGGCCGTGCTGTCACCGGCCAGATGCCGTTGCGGCCGGAAGACCTCAAGATCCTCGTCCTCTCTGCCATGGCGATGGCTGGCGGCGATGCTCACCTGCACCACGCGATCGGCAGGCACCAGGACGCCCGCCAGGGCAATGGGCTCGAGTGTCCGGCGAAAGAAGCCACCCACCGGCGGAGTCAGCCGCATCACCTCCTTCACCACCGCATCCAGCCGTGGCGCCCGGATGGCGTCATAGGCGGTCGTGGCCTCCCCCTGTGGAGGCGGCCACGACAAGGCGCCAAGTTCCTGCTGGAGCCAGGCCAGCTCGGCTGGATGCTGCAGCAAGGTCTGCAACAGACAGCTCAGGGAGGAGGCAGTGGTTTCGTAGCCGGCGAACAGCAACAGCAGAAGCTGCTCCGCCACGTCGTCATCGGCCAGGGGGAGCCCTGCCTCATCGAGACCACCAGCCAGCAGATCAAGGCCACCGGCGGCGAGGGGCTTGCCGGCAGCGACAGCGGCCTGAGCTTTGTTGAGCACGGAGCCCAGGCGCAACAACAGGCGCCCGCGGGCCTGACGGGCTCGGGCATAGGGGCTGCCTGGCAGGGCAAAAGGCAGGGAGAAGAGGCCCTGGCACCAGGTTTCGAAATCCACGAACAGGGCATCGCGATCGACGGGATCCAGCCCCAGCACGGTGCTGGCGATCACGCTGAAGGCAAAGCGCCGCAACCTGGGCACCAGGGCCACCGGAGCAGCGCAGCCGAGCAGGTCATGGCTGAGCTCGTTGACCAACGCCACGATGGCTGGGCTGTAGCGCTTCAGAGCAACGGTGGTGAACAGCTGGCCCACCACCCGCCGGCGCGCCTTGTGATCGACACCGTTGCGGTTGGCCAGCGACAGGGGCCCCAGCAGCTTCCGCACACTGTCGGGCCACCATCCCTGGACCGCATCGCCCTGGGCGAACAGGTCACCGACCGCCTGCCCACCGCGGATGAACACGGTGCGTTGCCCCAGCAGGGTGGTCTCGTAGACGTCGCCGTAGCGCTCGAAACGCGAGCGAGCGAAATCAGGGTCCCGAAAAAAGGCAAGGGTCTCGAGCACACCGCTCAACGCTGGCGTGCTCGGCAGGGGCCGAAGGCTAGTGGGATCGAGGGGCACCCAAGTCGTTCGAAGGGGTGCCCAGGCTGGCGGGCAGCACCCGGCAGCGCGTCACCGTCGGCCCCCTGAGCTGCTCAGATCAGCAAGCTGATGGAGAGACTCACCAGGGCCAGCCCAGCCAGACCAGTGGCGGCAAGAAGCGAGACAGATTGAGCCATGGGCGTGTCCACCAAGGCTGAAATCTAGAGCAATCCTTAAGGCTTGAAGTTATTCCGGCCTGATGTCGCAGCAATCCGTCACGGCCGCGGAGGCCCTGCTCCACAGGGCTGAGCTGAACGTGGAGGTCAGGCCAGATCCAGGTCCAGCCGCAGCTGGATCTGCGGATCGGTTGGAGTTCCTCCCATGGATCGGCGACGACGCCTGCCCCCGCTGGCCGCCAGGCCGGAGCGACGGGATCCGTGCTTGTGCTGGATCGCATCGGCCAGCTCCGCGAAGCCCAGCTCCTGTCGCTGGGCCCAGATCCGCACACGGGCCTCCCTGGCGGCCTGATTGGGCTCCACGATCGGCAGTGGATAGTGCAGCCCGAGCACGCAGCCCACGCGCTGCTGGGTGATCACCGCCATCGTCCACGGTTCATGGAGGTGCACGGCCGGCACGGCGGCCAGTTCCGGTAACCACTGGCGGATGAAGTCGCCGCCTGGGTCGTGATCCTGGCCCTGCTTGATCGGGTTGTAGATGCGGATCGTGTTGATGCCCGTGGTGCCCGACTGCATCTGGCACTGGCTCCAGTGGATGCCGGGCTCGTAGTCGACGAACAGCCGCGCCAGATGCAACCCGCTCTCACGCCACGGCAGCCACAGGTGGTAACTGGCCACCGACATCAGCATCGCCCGCATGCGGAAGTTGATCCAGCCAGTGGCGATCAGCGCCCGCATGCAGGCATCCACAAACGGCAGTCCGGTCCGTCCCTCGGCCCAGGCCGCCAGCCGCTCGGGGTCGCTGCTGCGCAGGCCGGCGGTGAGTGGGTGGAGCTCGCGGAACTCCAGATCCGGCTGGCTTTCGAGCTTCTGGATGAAGTGGCAGTGCCAGTGCAGCCGTGCCTCGAAACCCACCGGCGCAGCCCCACGCCGACGGCTGAGCTGAACCACCTCCCTCATCGACAGAGTGCCCCAGGCGAGGTGGGGAGAAAGCCGCGAACAACTCTCGAATGCCGTGCGCGGGCTGGACAGCTCACGGTGGTAGCGAGCCCCCCGCCCGTTCAGAAAACTCTCGAGAACAGCCTGCCCCTGCTGCCGACCCCCGACTTGACGGCCCGGGCAGGGATCAGGCGCCAGCCCGAGCTCGCTGGCCGAAGGAATGGCGCCGGGATCAAGTCCAGCCAGGGGCTGCAAGGCCTCCGGCGGCGGAACCATCGGCTCGGCCATCCGTGCCTCCCAACGGCGAGCCCAGCCGTTGCGGCTACCCAAGCGGCGGATCACGCCGAAGCTGGGGATCTCGATCCAGGGGATGCTGTGGCTCTTGGCCCAGCGGGCCACGCGCCGGTCGCGGGCATAGGTCCAGCCATTTCCGGTTTCCTGATGGCTCCAGAGGCCCGCGATGCCGAAGCGGCAGCGGGCCCGCTCCAGCACCTCCTCAACCGTGCCGATCCGCACCACCAGCGGCTGGCCGAGCCCGGCGAGAGCCCGGCGCAGGTCCTCCAGACTCTCGGCACAGAAGTCCCACTGCCGGGCGGAGGCATCGCTCTGCCGCCATAGCTCCGGCTCCACCACCATCAGAGGCAACACCGGGCCAAGGAAACTGGCCTGCAACAGCGGTTGGTGGTCGGCCACCCGCAGATCCCGCTTGAACCAGACGACCTGAACCGGGCCCATGGCCGCGACCCTACCCATCCACGGATGCCATGCGGGGACATGATCAGAGACCAACCAGAGCAGCGAGACATTGGCCCCATCCATCGGCAGAATGAGGCGGAGTTCTGGCAAAACCCAGCGCCATCAACCGTCCCATCAACGTCGTCGCCTGCCGCGCCGAAAGTCCCACGGCCGTGTGATGCCTCCGGGCACCTGCCACACGCCATAGCGACGGCGCATCGCCCGGTCTTCAGCGTCGAGATACTCCCTGGCATCGCAGCTGGCCAGGTAGCGGCGGAAGGCAAAGGCTTCGCCGTCTTCCACCATCGCCAGGCCAAGGTTGATGTCGCCAATCACTTCGGCCACCGTGCGACCGAAGCGATCCACGGTCTGGGGCCTGAGAATCACGCTGGAGCCGATCTTCAGGCGCGTCTGAAGGTAGCGGTGGGCCCTGGCGCCATCGGGGGCCTGATCCAGCTCGGGGGCATCGATGCAGGCCAGCCGCACGGTGATCCGGCGCGGGCCCTGCTGCACGCGGATCGTGTCGCCATCTCCGATCGACAGGACCATGGCGCGGCGTTCAGCCTCAGCCAGGTCAGCCGGAGTCAGACCCAGCAACAGCTGCAGACCCAGAAGCAGGCCAGGGATCAGGAGCATCTCTCGATGGGGCCAGCTCGTGGAGGGCAAACCAGCAGGATGACTTGAGCCTGCGCCGCGGCGCTTTCCGTCGATGACCTTCTCCCTCAAGGAGTGGTGGGGCCTGCCCCATCGCGACATCCTCTCGGGCCTGGTGGTGGCCTTCGCGATGATCCCGGAGGCGATCGCCTTCTCCGGCATCGCCGGCGTCGATCCCAGCGTGGGCCTGTTCGGCGCCTTCCTGCTGGCGGTCACCCTTGCTGTGGTGGGCGGCCGCACAGCGATGATCACCTCCGCCACCGGCTCCACCGCCCTGCTGATGACGGGGCTGGTGCAACAGGGCGATGCACTCGGCGCTGGCCTCGGTCTTCAGTACCTGCTCGCCGCGGGCCTGCTCACAGGGGTGCTGCAGATCGCCTGGGGCTACCTGCAGCTGGCCCAGCAGATGCGCTTCGTGCCGCAGCCGGTGATGGCAGGGTTCGTGAATGCCCTGGCGATCCTGATCCTGCTCGCCCAGCTACCCCAGCTTGGCCTGGATCTCGTTCATCCCGAAGCCGTGGCGGTGCAAGCGGACCAGCTGCCGGCGGTCTGGGGAGTGACCGGGCTCACCCTGCTGATCATTTATCTGTTGCCGCGCCTGACCAAGGCGGTGCCCTCGGCACTGATCGCCATCCTGATCACCACCGGGCTCTCGATCAGCCTCGGGCTGGATCTGCCCACGGTCTCGAGCCTGGGCAGTCTGCCCTCGGGCCTGCCGCGCTTCGGGCTGCCGCAGGTGCCATTCAGCCTTGACACCCTGGGGGTGATCCTGCCCACGGCCCTGGCGATTTCGCTGGTGGGTCTGATGGAAACCTTCCTCACCCAGGACATCCTCGACGACCTCACCGATGAATCCAGCCACAAGAACACGGAGGCCAGGGGTCAGGGCATCGGCAACATCGTCAGCTCGCTGTTCGGCGGCATGGCCGGCTGCGCCCTGGTGGGGCAATCGGTGATGAACGTGGGCTACGGCGGCCGCACCCGCCTCTCCACCCTCACCTCAGGGCTGAGTCTGCTGGCGATGATCCTGCTGGCCAGGGGCTGGGTGAATCAGATCCCGATGGCCACCCTGGTGGGCGTGATGATCATGATCGCCATCAACACAGCCAATTTCGGCTCGATCACCGGGATCGGCAAGATCCCCAGGAGCGACACGGCCGTGATGCTGCTCACCGTGGGCATCACGGTGCTGACCCACAACCTCGCCATCGGCCTGCTCGCCGGTGTGGCCCTCGCCGCCATTCTGTTCAGCCGCAAGGTGGCCAAGGTGATCGCCGTCGACAGCCGCCTGGAGGCACCCGATCACCGCCTCTACACGGTGCGCGGTCAGCTGTTCTTCGTGAGCAGCATCTACTTCCGCGCAGGTTTCGAGGTGCATGAACACCCCGCCCGAGTCACGATCGACATGGCGGAGGCCCACATCTGGGATCAGAGCGGTGTCACCGTGCTGGATCAGGTGATCCGCCGGCTCAAACTCGGCGGCAGCGCCGTGGAGGTGATCAACCTCAACCGCGAGAGCACCAATCTGTTCGCCCGCATCGGTGTGGCGCAGGAAGCGGGCGGGCGGGGCGGTGAGCCGGGTCCGCTGCATTGAAACCTGCTGCCTCAGAGGTTCAGCTGACGCAGCTGGTTGATCAGCCACTGGATGGATGAGGGATCATGCCCCCTAACCGCGCTGAAATCTGGCCTATGCCGTTGCCCACGCGTCTCCCCCGCCCGCTGGTTCTGGGACTGGCCTTTCCGCTCGTGGTCCTCAACCTTTGGGTGTTCGGTTCGCTCTATCGCGCTTTCGAGGGGATCGCCTCCACCTTCATCCTGGCCGGCGTGATCGCGCTGATCCTCAACCTGCCGGTGCGGCTCCTCCAGCGGCGGCTGGGCCTGCCCCGCGGCTGGGCGATCGGATCGGTCTTCGGGCTGTTTCTCGGTGTGGCCGTTCTGGCGGCAGCCACGCTGCTGCCCCTGCTGGTGGTGCGCTTCCTGACGTTCACGCAGGTGCTGCCGCAGTGGATCACGGAAACGGGCGACAACCTCTCTTCGATCAGCGGCCGGGTCAACGCCCTGGGCGTTCCGATCGACACCAGCGTGATCATCAGGGGAATGGCGGCCAACCTCACTGCTCAGCTCGAGTCGGTGCTGCTGAACATCCCTGGGTTCATCTCCGGATCACTGGGAAGTTTCTTCAGTCTCTTCTTTCTGCTGGTGCTCACCATCTTCTTTCTGATCTATGGCGGTGAACTGGTGCGCAACTGCCTGGTGTCGTGGTTGCCGCAGGACCAAGGCCTGAGAGTGCTGAGCGTGCTGCGGCGCAACTTCAACAGTTACATCTTCAACCAGCTGGTTCTCTCGGCTGTACTGATCAGCGCGCTGACTCCAGCCCTGCTGCTCCTGCGAGCGCCCTTCCCCATCCTCTCAGGAGTCACGATCGGCCTGATGGGATTCATCCCCTTCGGAGCCATCCTCGGAATCCTGCTGGTCAGTGCCCTGTTCATGCTCAAGAGCTTCTGGCTGGGGCTGCGGATCTTCGCCGTGCTGATCGTGGTCGATCAGGTGATCGAGAACGTGCTGCCACCGCGGCTGCTCGGCAAACTCACCGGCCTCAACCCAATCGTGATTCTCTTCTCGGTGATGGTGGGCGCCACGCTGGCTGATTTCTACGGTGTGATCACCGCCGTGCCGATCGCCGCCACCATCAAGGCCCTGCTCCTGGAGCCAAGTCCGGACCATACCCTGACCACCCCTGAGTTGAGGCCATCCGCAACGGTCTGAGCGCTTGAACCCGGTTCACCGCGATGGTCCGGGTTCAGAGCCTCAGGTTTGGGGCAGATTAAGTCAGCTTCCCGAGCGGGATCGCTGCGCCAGCCGGCCAGCAACGCCTCCAGCTCAGTCCTGAGCTGAGCGAGATCGTTGATCTGCCGCTCGATGCGCTCAATTTGGTGATTGAGCATCACCTGGATGTCGTGGCAGGGCAGCTCGCCGTCATCATGAATTGCCAGACAGCTCTGGATCTCCTCCAGGGAAAGCCCCAGGGTCTTGAGCCGGCGAATGAACTCCAGGCGGCGCAAGCTCTGCTCATCGAACAGGCGGTCGACCGCACCGGGGGCGGCCAGGGCACCGATCTTCATGGCACTGCCTGGTGTCGGGGGCAGAGCGGTCTGCATCGGCTTTACTCTCCACTCCTGAGGAGACTCTAAACTTGCATGACTGTCATTGATCCCCTGCCCATGCCGCGCTTCGATCTGCTTCTGCTCCTCTCAGCGGGGCTGGGTGCCGTTCCGCTGAGCGTTGCACCGCCTGCGGCCTACGCGCAGGCCAACGACATGTTCCCCACAAAGGCGGCAGCTGAACAACGGGCCAGGACACTCGCCTGCAGCGGCGCCTTTGCGATGGGCAAGAAGTGGATGCCCTGCAGCTCCTTCGACGCCTATCAGAAGGCGGTCTCGAAGTCGAAATGAACCCAGTCAAGCCTCAGTCCAAAGCCATGGCGATGCCCGTTGTGCTCGTCCTGATGGCCGACGCCCACGCCAAGGGGGTGTTTGCCATGGGCGGGGTCTGGATGCCCTGCGCCAACGAGCAGGCGCTGCACAAGGCGCTTCAGAACGAATGAGAACCCGCCAAACCCGCCAACACCTGCGCCGCCTGCACCGAGCCCTGGTGCCCCTGGCGGCCCTGCCGATCATCCTCACCGCCCTCTCCGGCTCCCTCTATGGCCTGCTCTCGGCCCAGGGAATCGAAGCCTTCTGGTTGATGAAGCTGCACACCGGGAATTTCGGGCTGATCAACCTGCAGCCCTATTACTCCGCCATCCTCGGCCTGCTCACCTTGGTGGTGGCCGGCTCGGGGCTGGGCCTGCTGATCGGCGCACGTCGGGACCAAAGCCCCCAGGTCTGAGCGCCAACGAGAACTGCGGGCCGGACCAAGCCGGCCCGCAGTTGTCTTCAGAGCCGGAAGAGAGCGTCGAATTTGTGATACTCAGGCTTGCGCAATCCTTCAACCGCCAGCATGCGCCGCAGCTCGATGATCTCGGCTCGCTGGGCGAGGATCACGTCCCGGGCGAAGCGCCGGATGGTGGTGTTGGTGCTCTTGGCCAGGGCGTCGTGGGCCATCATCAGCGCCCCGCCGTGGTGTTCAAGCATGCCCTCGAGAAACCACACCACCCGGTTCTCCCTGGTGGGCCCGGAGCCCATCATGCGCATCGCCTCGATCTGGGCCTGACTCATGCGGGTGAGGCCCGACAGGCTGTCCGGATCACCGCCAGGCGCCAGCGCTACGGGGTACACCGGCGCCTGGGGATACCAGGCCTTGCGCCACAGCCCCATCGCCCGGATCTCATTGGCCTGATCGCGCCAGATGGTCTTGCCAAGAGCCCCCACACCGGGCTGGCCGATGTCGAAGACAAATTCGCTCATGCGCAGCGCCCCGGTGTGGTGCTGGACCATGCCGTCGAGGAAGCGCAGGTCGTAGGTGGCACCGGCTGGGCCCACGTCATGGGCGTGGTCGCCATGGTCCATGGCTGCGTTTTCACCGGCCGCGGGAGCTGGGGCGGCCATGGGCATTGAGTGGTCATCATGCTGGTGATCCATCTGCGCCCGGGCGGCCGGAGCCACCAGGGCAAGTGCGCCGAGGCCGATCAGCAGGGCAGGGAGCGAGGAGTGGCGCATCGCTGGAAGACAGAGCAGGCCAACCGTATGGTCTCCACTCCACTGGAGAGTCAACCCCTCGCTGCCGTACCCAGCAGGTGACAACTCGAGACGTGGACCGGCTGAGGCCTGGCCGCTCAGCGCTGAAGCTGACGCAGTTGGGGCGGGGCAGGTTTCACACACCAAGCCATCAAGCTGGTTTCCAGTGCGGGGCCATTGGTGGCGAGCCAGTCGCCCGCGGAGTCGGCAGCCTTGGCTCCGTAGGCGCGTCGGTGGCCTGACTCCAGACGGGGCCTGGCCGCAGGCCCTGAGCGAGGGTGCTGGCCAAGGCAGCCGCAAGCATCAGAGCCCCCAGGCCAGTCGTGGTTCGTGGCGCATTCATGGGCAAACCGCTCCCTCAGCGCTCCCCAGTGCTAGCGCAGGCCGGCACCGGGGGCCGTACTGGCGCTTCAACCGGCGCTTCAACCGACGGCCATAGCCACCTCCCTGGTCTTCACCTGGGCGGATTCCAGGAAGAGAGTCTGGCTGGGATAGGCGAACTCGATGCGCTGCTTCTGGAAGGTTTCCATGATGGCGTGGTTGATCTCCTGCTGCACATCCAGAAACAGGACCATGTCGGCATCGGGAATGAAATAGACGAATTCGAATTCCAGGGCGCTGTCGGCGAAGCGCGTGAAATGACAGCGATCGAATTCCGCCGGGGGGTTGGAGCGAATCGACGCCTCCACCAGAGCGGGAATCGCCTTGACCGTTTCCAGGGACGTCTGATACACGACACCGATCGTGGTGGCCACCCGCCGCTTGGGCAGATCGCCGTAGTTCTGGATCACCTTGCCAAGCAGATCTTCATTGCTGATCACGATGCGTTCTCCGCTGAGGCTGCGGATGGTTGTGGAGCGAATTCCAACCCCTTCCACTGTCCCCAGCACATCATCAAAGCGGATGAATTGCCCGATTCTGAACGGCTCATCGAAGAGAATGGTGAGGTAGTTCAGAAAGTTGGAGATCGGCCCCTTCAAGGCCAGGCCCAAGCCGATGCCTGCCCCCGCCAGGGAGGCATAGATGGCACCCATCTGCACGCCCTGATTCTGCAGAAACACCAGCAGGCCCAGGATCCACACGCCTGAGCGAATCATTGGCTCCAACCCCCTCAGCACCGTGAGCTGGTTTTCGCGCCTGAGGCGGCGCAGGGAGCGATCGAGCAGCAACAGCAGCACCCGATTGAGCAGGCGCACGATCAGCACGATGGTCAGGAAGAGCATGGCCGCTTCGAGCATGCGATCGATACCCTCGCCGAAGTTGAGCACCTCGACATCAGCCACCAGCGAGCGCCACCCCCACCAGAAGGCACTGAGGTAACCGATGGGGGCGGCCGTGGTCAGCACCGAGCGCAACAGCTGATCATCCGTGTCACCAGGAGTTCTTCTGGTCAGACGCATCAACCAACGCCCCGTCAACCGCAGCGACACCTGCACCAGGGCAATGCCCAGCAGTGCTTTCGCTGTGGCGATCAGGAACGAGATACCGAATTCCGTCATAAGCAATTCTTGATAATCCGTCAGAGTAACAAACCTTTTCCGCCAGTGCGCCACACCATCCCAACGCCTCAGCAACGCCCCATACACTTCACGGGCAAGGCCTGAGGGTGATGCGGTGGTGATCAGACTCCTCAGCTTGATGGCCGCCAGCTGGCTGCTGAGCTCCTCGGCCCTGGCGCAGGACGTCCTGAGCTGCACGAGCCTGCAGGAGCGTTACCAGGCCCTTGCCGATCAGGCGTTGCAGCAGGAAATTCTTCTGCTCAAGGCCGTGCGCCAGCGGCTCTGCCCCGCCATCAGCCAGCAGGCTGAGTCGGCCCGGTCGAGCCAGCCTGGGGCGGAGCCGATCGACTTCGACGCCCTGCTCAGCTGCCGCCATCGCGCCGAAGCCGAACTGCAGGCCACACGCGTCCCCCTCTACCGCAACCGGCGGCAACTGGCCTTCTACACCGCCCGAGGTGCGGCCCTGGCCAGGGAGGCCGACGGCTGGCTGGAGCGCAAGGATCAGGCCGGCTGTCCCTGAGCCGGCACTGACGCGGGCCCCATCGCCGCCAGCAACTGCTCCGCCAGCTCTTCGCCGCTGCGCAGGGCACCCTCGATCCGTCCGAAGCCAGGGCCGCAGATGAAATCACCACAGAAGCCGATGCGGCTCTGCGGACAGAGCATCAGCTCGCTGGCCAGGCCTGACCCCTCAGGGAAAGCCGCCCCCCAGCGCATCAGCTGAGGATCGGCGCCCTCCAGCACCAGTGGAGCGATCCAGGGCTCCATCACCGCCGAGAGGGCTGAGGCCAGGGTGTCGATCAGCGTCTGCTCCCGCTGGGGTGAAGGGCTGACCCCTGGCAGCCGGGCCACCGAGGAGCGCGATCCGATCACATCGGCATGGAGCCTGGCCACAGCTGCGCTGGAGTGGGCCACCACGGCGCAGCGTCCATCCTCCAGGGGCTGGATCGAGAGCCGCGAGAGCCCCCAGCGCCTCTCGGCCGCCGCCTCGAAGCTGAGCAGACGAAAGGGAAGCCGCCGCCAGGCCTCAGCTGCCGAGGCCTGGATCAGCACCAACAGGGCGCAACGCGGGCTGCTGTCGATCGCGGCGATGGCCGCTGCGGCCCGCTCCAGCTGTGGATCCCCCAGGGTGCGGGCCAGTGGCTGCAGCGGCGGCTCCGGCCAGCCCAGCAGCGTCTGGCAGCGGGGATGCACCAGCAGGGTGCCGCTGAGCACCAGCCAGTCGGCGACATCGAGCCGCTGCTGCTGCTGATCGAGCAACTCCCAGCCGTCATGGGCGGTAGGGGCCAGATCGCGCACCAAGCACTGACTGTGCAGCTCAACGTCGCTGCCAGCCAGCTCCAGAAGCCCCCTGCAGAGCTGATCCATGCCGCCCCTGCCCCGGTACAGATCTCCCTGCGTGAGCGGATCGGTGGCGCCAGTGATCAGCTGGCCCTCAACATCGAGCTGGGCCAGCCCACCGCACCAGGGTTCTATCCAGCCTCCATCCAGCAAGGGAGCCAGCAGCGTTGGCGGGGGACTGCCGCTGATCGAGAGCAGTGGCGCTCCGTGATCGAGACGCACCAGGTTGTCGTGGCGGGAGCGGCGCGTGCTGGCACGCCCCCCCGGCCCCCGACCGGACTCCCAGAGACTGATCGGCCCCTGCCAGCCCAGTCGACGCATCCGGGCCGCCAGAGCGCAACCGGCGACCCCGGCACCAATCACCGCCAGGGAGGGGGCTGCAGGATCACAACCGTGCCCCGGACTCAACGCCAACAGCCTCAGATCACAGGGTCACGAACGGTGTCAGGAGGCCTGCTGGTAGAGCTGCTCGAGCCGCTCACGGCTGAGGTCGACCACCATCACTTCTTCACCAGGAGCGGGGGCTTCGGGGTGGCGACGGCGGGGAGTGGCGACCCGCTCGCTGCTGCGCAGGGTCTGGGTCATCAGGGCGAAGGCGCCGCCGAGGATGACGGCGAAACAGCCCATGTACAGCAGTGGGCCGATCACGTTGACGAGGGTTGTCATGGTTCTCGGGCTTTCCAGACAGCTTAGTGTAAAGAACTGTTAACCGTGGTTGGCTCCCGGCGCTCGCCCGGCCCTGGCTTCTGGGCGATCACCGCAAAGAACGGATCTCCATGGCCCCCCAGCCAGCCCAGCGGCCCCTCGGCCCGGGTCGACTCGGCCAGCAGCTGCGGCAGCGGCCAGCCCTGGGCCACCAGCACCCGCGCCACGTACTCCAGGTGGTCCCGGTCGCTGCCGTCGGTCCAGATCTGGGGGGCCTTCTGCAGGAACATCCGGTTGGAGAAGGCCACGATCAGCTGCCCCTGGGGCCGCAGGATCCGCAGCAGCTCCGCCGCGATCGCCTCCGGTTGCTGCAGGTACTGCCACCCCGCCACGATCAGCACCGCATCCACGCTCGCGTCCGCCAGGGGCAGGCGCTGGTCGCGGTTGAGGTTCTGCACCCAGTGCTGATCCAGGCGCGGATTGGCCTCCAGCTCCCGGGCGTTGAGGCCATGGCCGATCACCCGCTCGTAGCGGACCTCCTCGGGGAGATGGCTGACCCAGCTGCTCATCAGGTCCAGCACCACTGCGCAGGGCGGGATCCGCTCGCGGTAGAGCGCCGTCAGCCGGTTGCGGAAGGCGCCGTCGAGGTGGTGCACGAAGCGGGGCTCGGCGTAGAAGGCGGCGTCATCGGAGCGGTCGAGCTTGAAGCGCTCCGCCGCGCTCAGCACCTGCACCACCATGGCCCGCTCCCCAACGTCATCGACGCGCCCCATGCTGGCCACAACAAAGCCCGGTGGCGGGGCCACCGGGCACTTGTCTGCGGAGCGGAAACCGCCCCACGATCGATCAGATCGTCGGATGGGCATGGAGACCATGCCGTTGCGCGTCTTCAGTTGTGTGTCCGTCGGCGATGAGGCCGGCGGTGATGCGCCTGACGGTGATGCGGTTGTTCAGGACCGAAATCGATTGGATGGTTGGTAGAGGGCGGAGCCGCTGACGCTGGCACCTGGGGCCAGGGTTCCAGTGGGGCTTCCCAGGGAGTCCAGGGCACCTGGAGCGGGTGCTCGTGAACGGTGCAGGGACAAGGCGGCTGAAACCGCCGGGGAAACCAGTGATCCAATGAGAGTGTTGGAGCAGGGGCCGGATCGTCAGCGCACTCCTGGATGCTGCTCAGGGGGGGTGTCGTCCATCGCTTGGAGCCTCCGAATCCCGTTGCTGTCACTCTCCCCCCCGCCGGCCTGGGGGCACAAGGGGCTGGCCCCCAGGCGACACCGCTCGTCACGTCGGGACACCTGCCGTCATGAAGCGGCCGTCATGAAATCGCGGCCATGAGACCGGCGCCATGACGACGCCTGCACGCATCAACCATCAGTACATCTGCACTACTCTGGCGATCCCTGAGCGGTTGCCCATGACCACCGACCCGGCGCTCACCGGAGGGTTCAGCGAACCGTTCACGCCCCTGCCCCTGCGTGAGCGGCGCCGGGCCCTGCTGCTGCCCCTGGCCGGCGACAGCGTGGCGGCCGGCTTCCCCAGCCCCGCCGACGACTACGTCGAAACCGGCATCGACCTCAACGAACAGCTGATCCGCCATCCCAGCAGCACTTTCTTCCTGCGCGTCAGCGGCGATTCGATGATCGGCGCCGGCATCCACCACGGCGACCTGCTGATCGTCGACCGCAGCGTCGAGCCCCGCCACGGCCGGGTGGTGGTGGCGGCGGTGGAGGGGGCCTTCACGCTCAAGCGCCTGGTGCGGCACCAGGGCCGGCTGCGGCTGGAGGCCGCCCATCCCGCCTATCCGCCCCTGGAGCTGAGCGATGCCGACGACACCCGTCTCTGGGGGGTCGCCATCCACGTGATCCACCCGCTCTGAGGGCGCCGATGGCCTGGGCCACCGTGCTGATCGACGGCAACAACTTCTACGCCTCCTGCGAGGCGGCACTCGATCCCGCGCTGATCGGCCGCCCCCTGGTGGTGCTCTCCAACAACGACGGCTGCATCGTCGCCCGCAGCGCCGAGGCCCGCGCCCTGGGCATCCCCATGGGCAAGCCCTACTTCCAGGTGCGGCGGGAGCTGGAGCGCCACGAAGTGGTGGTGCGCAGCTCCAATTACGCCCTCTACGCCGACATGAGCCAGCGGCTGATGCTCACCCTCGAGCCCTGGGTGGAGGAGCTGGAGGTTTATTCGATCGATGAGGCCTTCGGCCGGCTGCGCCGCCCCACCGCCGCTGGCCCCGAAGCCGGCGACCTCAGCGCCTGGGGGCGCGCCCTGCGTCAGCAGGTGCGGCGCCACCTGGGGCTGCCGGTGGCGGTGGGCATCGCCCCCTCCAAGGTGCTCGCCAAGCTGGCCAACAAGCTGGCCAAGGGCGATCCGGCCCACGGCGGTGTGTTCGACCTGGGGGCGCTGGCCGATCCCGACCCCTGGCTGGAGGCGGTGGCGATCGAGGACGTCTGGGGCGTCGGCCGCAAGCTCTCGCGCTGGTGCCGCCTGCGCGGTGTGGCCAATGCGCTGCAGCTGCGCGAGCTGGCCAGCGGGGAGCTGCGCAGCAAAGCCGGCGTGGTGGGGCTGCGCCTGCAGCAGGAGTTGCGGGGCCACAGCTGCCTGCCCCTGGTGGCGGCCCCGCCCGCCAAGCAGGAAACCTGCGTGAGCCGCAGCTTCAGCGAACCGATCCGCGAGCTGGGCCCACTGCGCGAGGCGATCGCCACCTACCTCAGCCGCGCCGCCGAGAAGCTGCGCCGCCAGCGCCAGCGCGCCGGCGCCATCACCGTGTTCGTGCGCAGCAGCCCCTTCAACGGCACCCGCTTCTACGCCAACGCCGCCACGGTGTCGCTGCCCCTGGCCAGCAACGACACCAGCGTGCTGCTGGCGGCGGCGCTGCCCCTGGCCGAGCGGCTGTTCCGCCCCCACAAGCCCCTGCAGAAGGCCGGGGTGCTGCTGCAGAACCTGCAGCCGCTGGAGCAGCTGCAGCACCATCTGCTGGCACCGCTGCCGCCGGAGCAGCAGCGGCGCCGGGAGGTGCTGATGGCCACCATCGACGGCCTCAACCGCCGCTACGGCCGCGGCACGGTGCAGTGGGCCGCCTGCGGCCTCCAGCCGGCCTGGGCGATGAAGCGCCAGCGCCTGTCACGGGCCGCCACCACCCGCCTGAGCGACATTCCCATGGTGCACAGCGGCTGAGGCACCGCTCAGCGGCGGTTGCGGGGGGGCTGATCGCTGCCCATCAGCAGCAGCCGCTCCCACTGCCCCAGCTTCCAGGACCCAAAGCCCGCGGCCACCGCCACCAGGGCCGCGGGAATCAGCACCGGCAGGGTGTGGAACCAGGCGATCGCCAGCAGGGCCAGCCAGGCCAGGGGGGCCAGCAGTGGCCGCCAGCGCCGGATCTGGCGCAGGGCGCCGGAGCAGCTGCGGCAGTGGCGGGTGTGGCTCTCGTAGCGCTCCACCAGCGCGCGGCGGCCCAGGCGGGGCGGCAGCGGCTGATCCGGGAACGGTTCGCCCGCCCCACGCACCACCCAGTCGCGCAGGGCCTTGACGTAGGCATCGGCGCCGGTGGCCAGGTGGCAAGCGCGGCTGAGGGCAGCACTGCCGCCGCGGGCCTCGAGCACCCGCTCCTGCCAGTGCAGGAAGATCTGGTCGTCTTCCAGCACGGTGTGGTTGCCGATGTGCTGGAGCCACTGGGGGCGCAGGCGCAGCAGCCGGCCCGGCCAGGAGGACTCGAACTGGAACGGGAAGCGGGCGAACAGCCGGCACTCACCCGGCCGGGTCGGCGTGGCGTACACCACGGTGAGGATGCGGGCGAAGCCACGGGCCGTGAGGTCGTGCCACATCAGGCCGGGAGCAAGGAAGGTGGTGAACTGGCTGCCGAGCTTGCCCCGGCGCGGGCCCTCCTCCCAGACGCCGCTGAAGCCTCCGGGGCCGGCCTGCTCCAGCCGCAGGTCCACCGGGCCGGCCGTCTCGCGCCGGCCCACCGTGGCGTGATGGGTGAAGGGAACGTGGCTCACATCGAGCACGTTCTCCAGCAGGGTGAGGGCGTCGTAGGGGAGGTCGCGGAAGGTGTCCTGCACCAGCCAGCCAGCTTCCGTTTCCTCCAGCACGGGGACAAGGGGCAGGGGCACCGCGGCGGCCGCCTCGGGCGCGCCGGCAAACACGAACAGCATCCCCTGGCCGGAAGCGGTGGCGTAGGCGCGGCAGGAGCTGCGCCGATCGCTGGGCTGACTGCCCTCGCTGGCCTGGGGGATGGCGGTGCAGCGGCCCTGACCGTCGAACGTCCAGCCGTGGTACGGGCACTCCAGCTCACCGGCGGCATTGAGCCGCCCCTCGGAGAGCGGCACCAGGCGGTGGGGGCAGACATCGGCAAAGGCACGCCACTGGCCTCCTGGCTGGGCCGCATCACCCTTGCGGTCGAACCAGAGCACCAGGTCGTCGCCGAGGAGGGTGAACCCCGTAGGCCGGGCCGGATCCAGATCACGCAGGAAAGCCACCGGGTACCAGGCGTTCCGCCAGGCGGGGCCGCAAGCCGACGAGGACACGGCGGGGGAAGGCTCGGCGCTGACGCTGCTCACGGCAGAGGGTGTGCATCAATGGCGATGGTGGCAGGCCCGGGCTGGCAAGCGTGAATTGCCGCCAGGCGGCCGTCAGGAGTGCGCCGGGGCAGGTGGTGCGGCGGGAGCCAAGAGGGAGACCGGGCGTTCCGAGAGCTCCACGGCGGTTGGCAGAGGAATCTCGATCCCCCGCTGCCGGAATGTTTCGATCAGCGCGCAGAGCACTCGGCCGTGCTCCTCCTCGAACAGATCCAGGCTGGGCTGATCCGACTGATATTCCACGTAATAGTCGAAGCTGAAGTCATTGATGCTCAGGAAGCGACAGCTCAGCAGATCGACAAGGGGGTGGGCCGCAAAGACCTCACCCACGAGATGGGGAATCGTCTGCAGGATGGAATCGGGGGTGTCGAAAGCCACGCTGAATCGGAAACGGCTGAGGTTCACCTGAGACACGATCTGGCGCAGGCGAATGATGAAGCGCTGACGCACCTCCAGGTAGCGCTGCCAATCGGAGGCCTCCACCTGGGCATGGCACGTGAGGATCAAGCCATCGTCAACTGACGGATCAAGACTGGCAAAAGGAAGGCGAAGATCGGTGCTGTCCGCCATGGCGCGATTCAGCAAGCGGAACAGTTCGTGAATCTGAAACGGAGCGATGGGCTGATCGATCACCAGGCGCAGATCCAATCCCTGGAGCGAAGGCTCAGCAGGATCACCACCGCGTACGGAGTAGTTGGTGACCTTCTGTTCATCCACCAGGGAATTGGGAATGGTGACTCTCGACTCGATCGTGTTCAGCTCAAGCGAACGCAGACCGATCTTGGTGACGAATCCCTCATGCTCTCCGATCTGGCAGAACTCACCCACCTTCAGAGGGCGATCAGTCTGTATCGAGAGCCCCGCGAAGAGATTGCCGAGCAACTTCGAGGCTCCCAGACCAATAGCCAGACCCGGCACCGCAGAAAAAGCCAGCACCGTCTGAGGCGGTAGCCCGAGGAGATCGAGCAGACGGTAGAACGTGATGATGGCAACCAGACCGCCGAACACCCGGCAGAGGGGCATGATCAGATTGCTGACTCGGCGTAGCTGAAGGTCGGAGGGATGACCCAAGAGCACGACGATCCAGCGGGAAATGGAGCGTCCCACAGCCTCAAAGCTCAGAAAGGCAAGCAGCCCAAGGCCCAGAAATGAAACGATGTAGAAGAAGGACTTGGTGGCGATGAGCATGCCACCGGTGATGTTCACATAATCATCGATCAGCACCTCGATGAACCAGGCCAGGGGAGGAATGAAACCGATCAGGAGAACGCGCAGCCAGGCCATGTCGATCCGCCGACCCCTGAGAAGCTGACCCTGATCTCCCTGGCGGCTGGGCAGATGCCGGTACGTCCTGAAGAAGAGGCCCAACAGCAGGCTGGACAGGACCAGGAACACAGCCCAGAGCAACGCCGCCAGAAGGAGCTGAGCGAGCGTCTGACCGAGCGCCATGCGCTCAAGCAGTCCAAGGCGCAGCCACGCAGGCAACATCAAATACCACTTGGGCGGCAAGATATAGCCAGGAGTGGCGGAATAATTCTCGTAGAAGCCTGGCGTGAAAAAATCCCCGCTTGGGGGAGCAAAGCCACGGATTTTCTCGTAGAGAACAGGAATCTCAGCAATCGTTTCAGCTGAAAAGAAATAATCGTGAGCAGGCAGGGGACCTTCTTTTTTGTCCGTTAGTGCAATCGACGTTCCTGGAATCCTCCAGTAGCCGACACCGTTGGCATGCTGCTCCGACAAGCGCACAATCTCGGCGCGATCAGGGATGTCAAAAGGTTCCAGGGAGTTGATGAAGCTGTAATCCAACAGCGTCTTCAGTTTGAGCGCATACTCCATCGCCAGATCGTGGCGGATGCTCTGGGGCAGGGCATGAACATCAAGGGCGGTGATGGCCTCCTGGAGATAATCGTTGGCTTCCCTTGCACGCTCGAGGGTGGAGGCCGACCAGAACAGGCCAGGTTCAGCCGTGGGGTTGGCCACCAGGTCCTGAAGCATGCCGTAGACCTTGGCCATCACGACATAGAAATTCAGCAGAGTGTCCCGTGGGCTCTCGCCGACAACCTGGCCGATGGGAGCCTCATGCCAGCGCTGGGAGGTTCGCAGCAGGTCGGTATGAAACGGTTGGCTCTCGATCGCGATCGTGTGGGGGACAAGGCGCTGAGTGCCAGAAGTGCCATCGAGCCCCTTGCGCTCAACCGCCAGCCCGCCTGAGACGAGCAACACCGGCAACAGCAACGCCACCAGGAAGGCCAGCAGCCGGAGCCCGAACCGAGCCGTCCGATGTCCCCCGGGGATCGAGAGGGCCAGGGATGGCCAGAGCCGAGTGCCGGTCACGCTCAGGAGAAGCCCCCGGGCTTTGGGCGGCGGCTCGAGAGTGAGAGATTCACGTTGGCGTTGGACGTGGCCGCGGGGGGCCGCAGCCCAGCCGGCTGAGGCACGGCGATCACGTTGAAGGCCAGGGACCAGCGCTCCCCCTCACCCCGGAACGGCGGCACCGAATGGGGCTGCCAGGCGGGGAACACGTAGAAGTCGCCCGGCACCGGATGGGCGTAGTGCACCATGCCGGTGTGGAAGCTCTGGATGTGCCACTCCTCCGGTCCGTGGAAGCAGAGCTGGCCGTCGAAGCTGTCGGGTCGGATCTGGGGGGGCACCTTCAGGAACACCACCCCGGAGAAGCTGCCGCCGTGGGTGTGGACCGGGTTGTAATCGCCACAGCGCTGGGCATTGAGCCAGACATCCACCAGCTGCAGGCCGTAACGACCAGGAATCCAGGGACCACGGCCCTGGGGGGGCTGCCGCTCGATCACATGGCGGATCCAGTGATCACAACCCGGGAGGATCACCGCATTGGCCAGGCTGGTCACGGCCGGGTGCTGGGGCGCCAGCTCGCGCTGCTGATCCAGCTGACCGGCCAGCTTCACCGAGGCATCCGGAGACGTGTCCGGATCGGCAAGCACCTGGCCCGCCAGGGTGATGAGCTGGGTCAGCAGAGCGTCCGGCAGGTGCCCCTTGAGCACGTAGCGGGGGAACAGGCTCAGCATCTCCATCGAGGGGGCGTCCTGCAAACCCGTTCCAGCAGCGGCCTTTCAGCCTAGGGGACCCCTCAGAGCGCTTCGTAGCGCACGTTGAGGTTGAGCTTGCCCGGACCGAGCGCCGTGGCCTGCAGCACCAGCACGGCGGTCTTGCCGGCTGGGGTGCCGTCCACGCTGGTGCCAGCCGGTGGATCGAAGACCAGATTCAAGCCCCACGGACCCGAGACGGTGTTGATGGTGCGCTCGCTGTAGCCCTGGTTGGTGAGGGACGTGCGCAGCTTGGCGAGCAAGCCCTCGGGCGTACCGCCAAGCTGGCCGTTGAGGCTGATCTGCCCCACGGCGTTGGCGGCGAACAGGCTGGGGAGGCCAGCTGGGACCGGCAACTTCAGTCCCTTGAGCAGGGAGGCGGCTGGGGCGGCGAAAGCCGCAGTGGCGGCAACAACCACGGCCGCGGTGGCCGTGAGCAGGGTGCGCAGAACGGACAAGCGAGGTGGCGCAGCTGAGCTCAACCTAGGGCGGATGGATCGAGGCAACCTGCGTGGGTGCCCTGGGCGGCCTGGCGTGACGGGCGCTGGGGATGCTGCCAGCTGAGCCAGCCCGATCCGCTCAGGCACAGCGTCATGAGCACCCCGGCAATGAGCCACCAGGGCGGTCGTGGCGAAGGGTGGCGGGGATGGGGGAATGGCACGGGCCAACGATGGCGCTGACCTGTGGCTCAGGTGTGTTCCGGGTGGCCACAGCTGTGGCCGGATGTGACCGAGGTCACCCCGCGGAGAAAAGAGAACCAGATCAGCAGAACAAGCACAACAGCAGAAAGGCCCTGGTTGTCCAGGGCTTTTTGCTGCACCGTTCCCGTGCTGCGGGGAACTGCGGAAGCAGCCCTTCGCTCGCCGGTGCCATTTGAGTCTTGCGCTTTTTTGCTCTGAATTGGGGTGCTGTCTGTCACCAGTTCTGGCGACAGCGCGCCGCGGACAGGCTGGGTCAGGTCCGGGAGGCAGCTCCAAGCCTTCGCCGTGCTGTTCTCGCCCGCCCATCCGATCTGGTCACTGCCACTGGATCAGGTGGATGCGGCTCTCCAGAGCCGACCGGAGGGACTGACGAGCCGCGAAGCCCCGTTTCGTCACGGGGCGGATCCCTGATCACCTGGGACTGGTTCGGCTACGACTGGCCCCAGCTCCAGGCTGCGGCGCCCCTGCTGCTGGCTCAGGGCAGGCCACCGAGCTGGTGGCAATCCAGCAGGCGGCTTGTGCGGAGGGGTTGTGTCGATCATCTCGGAGCAGAAAAGGCCCGCGAGTTCCGGAGGCGGCGGCAACGGCAGCTGGATTGAACGCTGCCTACGGCAGCGACAGCAGCGGCTCAGCCGACAGCGGCGGCAGCGCGATCGAAGTAGGTGCCGATCTCGGAGGCGAGGGCAGAGCAGTCACCGGGGGTGATGCCGTTGCGATCGTTGACGAGAGCCATGGCGGCATCCTTCATCTTGCGGACCCCTTCAGCCACGGAAGCGCCGGGGACGCCGAGGGCGAGATAGGTTTCGCGGAGGCCGTTAAGGCAGCGATCTTCCAGGACGGAAGCATCGCCGGTGAAGACGGCGTAGGTGACGTAGCGGAGGATGATCTCCATGTCGCGCAGGCAGGCAGCCATGCGGCGGTGGGTGTAGGCGTTGCCACCGGGGGCGATCAGGGACGGCTGCTGATCGAACAGATCGCGAGCAGCGTTGGTGACGATCTTCGAGGCGTTGGAGGTGATGCGGTTGACGGCATCCATCCGCTTGTTGCCACCGGAGATGATCGCGCCAAGGGCATCGAGCTGGGCAGGGCTGAGGAATTCGCCGCGGGCATCAGCCTGGGCCACAACCTTGGTGAAGGCGTCGAACATGGAAGAGGAAGCGTTCAGGTCAAACGCTAGGAATCAGGGCCACCGCAGCGCGAGACGCCGGTCGTCCGCTCCTAGCCTCTGTTCATTGGGTTGATCCGCGTGGGCTGGTGTGACTGAAGCGACTGACCCGCTGGGCTGGGAGCAACTGACGGCGCTGGCCCCGGCCGAACCCGATCGCGTCAACGGCCCTGGCAGCGCCCAGGCCCTGCTGCGCCTCTTCGGGGCCAGCGAAGCGGAGGTGAGGGTCACCCTCTTCCGCGACCACCACGCCTGGTGCCCCTACTGCCAGAAGGTGTGGCTGTGGCTGGAGGAGAAGAGGATCCCCTACCGGATCCGCAAGGTCACGATGTTTTGCTACGGCGAGAAGGAACGCTGGTTCCGCCAGCTGGTGCCCTCCGGCATGCTGCCGGCCCTCCAGCTCGATGACCGCGTGATCACCGAGAGCGACGACATCCTGCTGGCCCTGGAGCGGGCCTTCGGTCCCCTGGCACGGGGAATGACGGACCCCGCCGTGCTGCCCTTGCGCCAACTGGAGCGTGTGCTGTTCCGCGCCTGGTGTCAGTGGCTGTGCAGCCCCGGATTGAGCCCAGCCCAGGAGGAGCGGGCCGCTGTCCAGTTCGATCGGGTGGCCGCCACGGTGGATGAGGCCCTGCGATCAACCCCGGGCCCCTATCTGCTGGAGACGTTCAGCAGCGCCGATGTGGTGATCACTCCCTACATCGAGCGCATGAGCGCAAGCCTCTTCTATTACAAGGGCTATGACCTGCGCTCCCGTCATCCCGCCATCGCGGCCTGGTTCGCAGCGATGGAAACCCGCCCCAGCTACCTGGCCACCCAGAGCGACTTCCACACCCACGCCCACGACCTCCCGCCCCAGATGGGTGGCTGCCACGCCTGGATCACGCCAGAGCAACAGGCCGCCCAGCGATGCGTGGATGAAGGCCCCTGGCCCGTGGCCAGCCCTGATCCGGAAACCTCCCAGCCGGAGCCGGAGGGCTCGGCCCTGGTGGCCCTGGCACGGGTGTTGAAGCACCGTCAGGCGATCGCGGCAGTCAACCCCGATGCACCGGAACGCTTCGATCGGGCCTTGCGCTGCGCCCTGACCGCCCTGGTGGGCGCACCCCAGCCCCTGCCGCCGGCAGGGTCCGCCCCGGGCCTGCGCTACCTGCGCGATCGCATCAGCGTGCCCCGCGACATGCCCCTGCACGCCGCCCGGCGGCTGCGCCAGGCCCTCGGAGCCGCCATCGCAGCGGCAGAGGGCTCGAAGGAGGCGTTGTCGCCTCTACCCAGGCAGCACCGCCGCGATCAGGACCCCAGGCCCTTTCAACAGCGGAAGCCAGACCTGGAGCCGATCGGCCGATGAGGGGCCCACGGCGCGGTTTCCGGCTGCTGGCCGCCTCGGCGGCTGTTGCCCTGGCCGTATGGACACCACTCCCGCTCGTGCCCGCAGCGGCAGGCGCCACCGAGCTGGGAGAGCAGACGTCCTTCCTGCGGGCCCCCTGGAAACTGCGCTGGCGCACGTACTACTCCACAGTCTTTGATCGCGGCGGCGAGTATTACGTCACGATCGAGATGCCCGAGGAGGCCGGTGCGGGGCTGGGGGCGTTGGAGATCCGTCAGATCTCGGGAGCCGACTGGCGCTTCTCCTTCGACGACTCCCGCACCCGTGCCTTCCTGGGCCAGCCCAGGCGGGAAGGCCCGCCAGTGCCGGTCCAGGCCAGCTTCAACGACGCCAGCCGGCTGTTTCGCATCAGCTTCCCGACGCCGCCCACTCCGGGGCAGATCGTGACCGTGGCACTGCGGCCCTGGAGCAACCCCTCCAGCGCCGATGTCTATCAATTTTCGGTGGTGGCCTTCCCAGCCGGCCCCAATCCAGTGGCCCAGCAGGTGGGCATTGCCAGGATGTCGATCTACGAGCTGGTGGATTTCTGATCACCATCGCCTGAGGGGCGTTCTCTGCGGCGTTCACCCACCAGGTGGTGATCCTCCAGCCCGGTGATCGCCTCGGGGTTGCTGTAGTGCTTGAACTCCAGCCAATTGCCCGAGGGATCGATCAGAAACAGACTGCGGTGCTCCAGGGGAGTACCGGCAAAACGCAGGCGCGGCTCGCCCCCCAGCCGCAGGCCCTGAGCGTGGGCCCTCTGCTCGAGGGAGTCGAGCTCCTCAGCGCTGGCGAACACCAGGCCGAAATGGCGGGGGTAGATGCCCTTCTGGTTCTGGGGCGGCCCGGGCTCCAGATGGGCCACCAACTGATGACCGCCCAGCTCAAGCACCAGGGCCTCGGCGCTGCGGCGGCCGCGACGGCAGCCCAGCCCCTGCACGTACCAGTGTTCGGTGGCCTCCAGGTCGACGACCGGAAAGGCCAGATGAAACAGGGGCGAGGGCGACATCGCGACGGGGGCGCGGACGAGGAGGCCAGTCTGGCGCCCACAGAAAAGCCCCCGGTGGACACGCGGGGGCTTTTCCGGAGCCAGCCATGCAGCCTGGGGGGCGCAGGCGGCTCTGGGGCCGACGGGGTGGAGGGGTCGCCGGTCGTTCCATTGCTAGCCCTGCTGACTCAGGCCTTGCCACTGGGGGAGACCAAACGCAACACGCGGGGGCCAGAGGAGGACTTCAGAGCCGGCGACGGAAACCATCGCTGAAGCCCACCGAGGGGGTGGAGCGCTCGTCACTGGCGCGGCTGAGCTGCCAGACATTGCGGCTGAGGCGCTGGGCGGTGATGCCGGCCCTGCGCACCACGGCGGTGCCGGGGCGGGCACCCAGCAGCAGGGTCACCTCCTGGGTGGTGAGGGGAGCGCCGGTCTGGACGGCCAGGGAGATCGCCTCGAGACGGCCCTTCAGGGTCGACACGGTGACGGATCCTTCGACTTCGGCATCGAGATCGAGCAGGGGCAGCTCAGCGCCCGTGCTGGCCATGCCGCGCATCAGACCCAACCCCACGACGGCCAGGGCCTGCTCGGGTTTGACACCCTGCTCAATCGCCCCGCTGATCCACTCGGAGAAGGTGGTGGTGGCAGGGTTCACCGTGCTGCTGGATTTCGAAGCCACGGCGCTGATTCTCAAGGGTCTTGAGGTGAAGGTATCGGCTGAGCCCGGGCACGCAAGGGGCCAGCGTCTCTGAAGAAAGAATCCAGAAGGGCCAAAGGGTAGGATCCGGCTGCTTCCTCGAGAACCCAGTCCCCTGGGGATTCGGCCGGCTCGTTCAGGCCGTCGCACCACCCATCCCGCAGGTCTCCTTGATGCCCCGTTCGTCACGGATGGATTCCCGCCCGCCGAACGATTCAGGCCGAGGTCGTCAGGTTCGCCTCACAGGCAGCCACAGCCCCGCAGTCCAGCCGCGCCAGTCCATCGAGCTGCGCGCCTACGTCTTTCTCGACTCGCTGCAGCCCCAGCTGGCCGCCTACATGGGCACGGTGTCCCAGGGCTTCCTGCCCATTCCCGGCGACGCCTGCCTCTGGCTGGAGGTGGCCCCGGGCATGGCCGTGCACCGCCTCACCGACATCGCCCTCAAGGCCAGCACCGTGCGCCTCGGCCAGAAGGTGGTGGAGCGGGCCTTCGGGAGCCTGGCCCTCTACCACCGGGATCAGAGCAGCGTGCTGCTCTCCGGTCAGGCCGTGCTGGAAGCGATGGGCACCACGGTGGAACGGCGTGGCCGCTGTGAGGTCACCTGGGACGAGATCATCCGGGCGATCACCCCCGACCATGCGGTGCTGATCAACCGTCAGAACAGGCGCGGCTCGATGATCCTGGCCGGCATGAGCATGTTCATCCTCGAGACCGAACCTGCCGGCTACGTGCTGATCGCCGCCAACGAGGCCGAGAAGTCGTCGAACATCACCGTGGTGGATGTGAAGGCCGTGGGCGCCTACGGCCGACTCACCCTGGCGGGCCGGGAGGGCGACATCGACGAGGCCGCGGCCGCCGCCATGAGGGCGATCGAAATCATCAACCGCTGAAGCCCACGTACTCCTCCTTCAGGAACAGGGGATTCAGGGCCGGCCATTCACGTTCAGGCCCAGCATCCGGGGCAGAGCGACCGCCAGAGTGCGCAGGGCCTTGGCGCGACTGCCGAGCTTCTCCAGCTGATGGGGGGGCATCTCAGCGAGGGTGCAGCCCGCCTCGCGCACGTGCAGCAGACGGTTGTAGCCGTAGCCGGGGGCAGCCACGGGCTGGAGCAGGATCTCCCCCCGGCAGATCCCCTCCGCCTCGAGCACGGTGCTGCCGCTGGGGTCGGCCAGGGCCAGGGCACTGATCAGGGCCGCACTGCGGTAGGGGGTGTCCCCCAACTCCTTCAGCAGGCGGGCCATGCGCTGCTCATCGCCCTGGGCGTAGCGGGCCGAGTACACGCCTGGGGCACCAGCGAGGGCATCCACCGCCAGGCCGGAATCATCGGCCAGGGCCCAGCGGCCCGTGATCCGGGCCACGGTTTCCGCCTTCAGCCGTGCGTTCTCGGCGAAGGTGCTGCCGGTTTCCTCCACCTCCAGTCCCTCGGGCTGGGGAATCACCACCAGATCAAGTGAGGCGAGCATCGCCTCCATCTCGCGGATCTTGTGGGGGTTGCCGCTGGCGATCACCAGCACGGGCCTGGGCATGGCGGCTCAGCCCTGGGTGGCCAGAGGCCGGGATCCCTGCCTGGGCACGGGGCCATCGCGGTCGGAGCGGAAAATCAGCTCCAGGTCGCCGGCATGGTCGGGCAGCAGGGCGATCAGCGCGGCGAGGGCCTGAAGGGTCTGAGGCGCGCCCTTGATCATCGTCTCGGAGCTCATCAGCACCACATCCAGCTCGGGGCCATCGGCCTGGGGCTGAACATCAGCGAAGAGCTGCACCACCATCCCCTGGGGAGGAACGCGCAGCACGCCACTGAGGTGGGACGGACCCTGGTGGTCGAATTCGGCATTCAGGCGCTGCAGCGCGGGCATCAGCTTCGGGATCAGCTCATGGCCCGCCGCAGGCCCCCGGGGCTTGAGCACGATGATCAGACGAGCCATCTCCGCCGCTGCGTTCGAGGCCCGCATCCTTGCGCAGCGCCGCCCCCTCAATGCCCCTCAAGGCTCCCGCTGGCAGCTGATGGCCAGCTCGAAGGGCACGGCACTGGCCGGCAACGCCAGCAGAAGGCTCACCTGGGCGGCCAGATCCTCCGGCTGGGTCATCTCCTGGCGCGGAATGGCCTGCACCGCCGCCGCCATCTCGGTGTTCACCCAGCTCGGACAGATGGCCGTGACCCGGATGCCTGCCTCCCAGCCCTCCTGGCGCATGCAGTCGCAGAGGGCCATCAGGGCGAACTTGCTGGTGGCGTAGGCCGCCAGGCCCCCCTTCACCCGCTTGCCACTCATCGAGACCAGCGTGATGATCCGCCCCTGGCCGCTGCGCACCAGCCAGGGCCAGGCCGCCCGGGTCAGCCACCACGGGGCCATCAGGTTCACGGCCCACAGCCGCTCCGGCTCCGCCGCTTCCGCCGCGCTGAACAGCAGCCCGGCGCGGGAGAACACTCCGGCGCAGTGGATCAGACCATCGATCGCACCAAAACGCTCGGCCGTGGCCGCCACCCAGGCCTCGGCGCTGGCCGGCTCGGTGGCCTCGTAGGGGTGCAGAAGCACCTGCGCCGATGGCTCCAGCGAGGTGTCCTCAAAAGCCTGGGGGGAGCGCACCCCCAGGCTCAGGCAGTGGCCCTCAGCCACTAGGCGCGTGGCGATCGCCCGGCCGATGCCGCGGCTGGCGCCACTGATCAACAACGTGCGAGGCATTCAGCCCTGGTGGTAGGCCGGGTCGAGCCAGCAGCGGGGCATCGCTTCATCCGAGGGGAACACCAGGTCGGTCTTGGTGAACGACTGCGGTTCCTGCATCTCCTCGCCAGCGTGGAAACGCCCGCTCAGGCAAGCGGCGAAGGGGTCCATCAATTGCTTGACGTCGAGCACCTCCACCAAGCTGCCGTCGGGACGGTACTTCAGGAACATGGGGCCCTCCAGGGGATCTATCTCCGCTGTAGATCCGCCCCGGGCCATCTGGAGCATCAGCGTGGTGGAGCGTCACCGACTGAGCGGACGCCACGGAGGGAGCGCCGTTGCGCCCAGGCCGCCGCAGCGAACACCGCCGCCATCACCAGATAGCCGAGAGCCCAGTCGGCACCGGTGCCCCAGCCCAGGTTCAAGACGGTGTCGGCGGGAGTGAAGCGCCAGGCGTGGATCAGCCCGAACCAGGAACCGGCGCCCGCCATGGCCGCGCAGGCCGATGCCGCCAGGAAGCGCTGCTCGATCACATACACCAGCAGAGCTGAGAGCAGCATCGCCGCCACGATCTGCCCCTGCTCGAGGGCGAAGGCTCCCGCCGCCCAGACGTCGGCCTGCTGCAACGGAAGCAGCAGCGCAGGCCCGAAGGGTGGCCCCGCCCCGCCGGCGCCGCCGGCCCGCAGCCCGGCTTTGAGCAGCAGGGCACCCCAGCCCGCCAGCCCCGGCAGCATCCCCAGCACCACGGCCGGGGCGTGGGCCGCAGGGGTGGCCTGGAAGCACTGGGCGGCGATGACGATGCCGATGTAGAGCACGATCGCCATGCCGGCCTCGATCGGCACCAGCTGGCCCACCAACCCGAACAGGCCGAACAGGCAGCCCAGGCCCATCAGCAGCCCGTTCAGCCAGGAGTAGCCGATCCTGGCACCCATCCCCTTCCAGCCGGGATGGCCGATATAGATGGTGGTGGGGAAGCAGGAGCCCAGCAGCGCCGCCGCGATCGTGCCCACGCCGTTGATCAGCAGCGATCCCTTCACGGGATAGCGGTCGCCGGCGGCCTCGGCGCTCTCCAGGTTCTGCAGTGAGCCGAGAATGTTGAACAGTCCCATCGGCACGATCACGCCGATCCAGGGCAGCAGCTGGTCACGGGCCTGCCAGAGAGCCCCCAGCTGGAGCCTGGGCAGATGCCAGCCCACCTGGGCGGCATTGACCTTCCAGCTGATGGGATCCAGGCGTAGCAAACCAGTGGCCGCCGCCAGGGCGATGCCGAGCAGCACCGCCAGCAGGCCTCCTGGGATGGGCAGGCGCAGGTTCCCGTAGTAGGTGAGCAGGATCACCGCCAGCACCGCCAGCCCCACGACGGGATGGGCGTAGGTGCGCAGCAGGAAGCCAAGGGCGATGTAGCCCAGGGCGATGCCGGCCAGGGTGGAGAGCAGGGCGGCCCTCGGCAGCCAGCGCCGCAGCCCTGCCACACACCAGGCCCCCGCCGATTCGATCACCCCCGAACCCAGGCAGGCCATCAGTCCCGCCTGCCACGAGAGCCGTACGGCCTCGGCGTCACTCAGACCCTGGCCGAGTGCCGTGAGCTTCACCGGCAGCATCACCAGGAACACATAGGCGAACAGGCTCACCGTGTTGATGCCGTAGGGCAGGGCGGTGCGGTCGGAGCGGCGCTCCAGCCGGCCGAGCCGATAGGCCTGCCAGGCATAGGCGGCATTGCCCACCACCAGGCTCATGCCTGTGGCCGGAAGGATCACCCCGAAGATCAAACGATCGGGGTAACCAAGTACGCCCCGGCAAAGGCTGAGGATCAGCAGGATCTGGATCAGGTTGTCCAGTCCGAGTCCAAGCAGCCCGTCCCAGTCGCCGGGCACCAGCCAGCGGGGTCCCCTCTCCTGCATGGCCATGGCCCCTTGCTCGCCCCATGATCCTGAAGGCAGAAGCGGCGGCTGTGAACCCTTGTGACCCTGGCGGTCCCGCTCCCCTTCCATCCCTGAGGTTCAAGGCTGGAATCCCTCCCGAAGGGCCGTGATGGAGTTTCTGCTGGCGCTGCTCGCCCTGATCGGGTTGACGGTCCTGCTGCTGGGGCTGGCGGTGCTGGGCCTGGGCTGGCTGCTGAACCGGAGCCGGCAGGGGAGCGCGAGCGGGGCGATCGCGCAGGAGCTGCTGCAACGGCTGGACAGGCTCGAGGCGCGGCTGGAGCGGTTGGAGGCGCGGCAGGCGCCCGAGGCTGGCATCGTCTCAGCAGGCGTGAGGCCGCCGAGGGTGCCTTCACGGCCAGCTGGGCAGCCCCTGCGCCAAAAGGTCATGGCGCCAGCGCCACCCCTGGCGTCACCACCAGCCGGGGCTCCCCCTCAGAACCAGGCATTCGCCAAGCGGCTCGAGCAGAGCATCGAGAACTGGACTGGACGGCTGGGGGCTGCGGCAATGGTGGCCGGAGTCACCTTTCTGCTGCTGCACAGCGCCTACCGGCTGGAGCCCGCCCAGCGGTTCCTGCTCACCCTGCTGGCGGCGGCGGCCCTGGCGGGGCTCTCCCTCTGGCTGGCCCGCCGGCCCAGCTGGCGGGAGCTCTCCGACTGGATCCGCAGCGCCGCCGGGGCCATCGCCCTGCTGGCCTGCGCCGCGGCAGGGGGATTACCTGGCCTGGGGCTGCAGTGGATCGACCAGCCTCTGCCCGCCCTGGCGATTCTGCTGCTGGGCATCGGCCTGAACCTGCTGCTGGCCTGGCGATCACGACGTCAGGCCCTGGCCGCCGCCCACCTGGTGCTCTCGCTGGTGCCCCTGGCGATCGTTC
>NZ_CH724159.1:662215-775679 GCF_000153045.1 Synechococcus sp. WH 5701 | reverse complement strand
TGGTGATCGGTGATGTGGGCTGCACGGTGGCTGCGGCGCCAGCCTCCAGCTCGTGCCCCTGGCCGTCGATCCGATCGAGCGGCGCTGGCGGGGGCTGCAGCAGCGGCTCGAGCCCAGCTGAGGGGCCAGCCGGGCCTGAGTGCCGAGCCCATCAGCGTCGATCGGCACCTCGCCTACGACTACGACCCTGAGAGCTTCGACCACGGACTGGTCCCCCGCCTGGAGGCTGAGGGTGTCGATTGCCTGCATTCGGGCGGCCGCTACTTCGATGTGCTCCCTGGTGGCGTCGCCAAGGGCTCCACCCTCCTGGAGCTGCTGGGCTGGCTGGAGCTCGACCCCCGCCAGGTGGTGACGGCCGGGGACAGCCTCAACGATCTGGCCATGTTCCAGACCGGACTCCCGGGGATCATGGTCGGCAATGCCGAGCCGGCCCTGCGCCTTCATCTACCCCGCTTGCCAGCCACTTTCCCGGCGGTGGGCCATGGTTGCGACGGCATCGTTGAGGGGCTTCACCACTTCGGCTTCGCCCACCTCTTCGATTGACTCATGGCGTCCTGGCTGATCCCTGACGGTTGCGGGCCTGGGCGCGGCTGGTGGCCATCGCCTTTTCACGGCCTCGGCCTGGCCCATCGCCGCGGCTGGGATGGGGAGCTGCTGATCGTGAGTGGGGCCGCGGCGCTGCACCACTGGTTCTGGTTTCTGCAGACCGATCTGCCCTTCCGCAACGAGAGCCTGCGCCCCGTTGGGCTGGCCGCCGCCGTGGTGGTGTTCGGAGCCGGCGTGCTGATGGTGCATGGGCAGCGGGCCAGGCCGGGCGCCTTCAACGTGCTGGCGCTGCTGGCCCTGCTCACCAACTGGCTGGCCCTGGCACTGGCCTTGCTGGCCTATCCCACCAGCCCTTTGGGCCGGTCCCTGGGCTGCGCCCTCGCGGCCCTGCTGGCCGTGGGTCTGGCCCGGCACGCCGGCCGCAACAACGAGTCCTGGTTGCAGCGGGCCGAGCAGTTGATCACCCAGTTGCTGGTGATCAGCTCCCTCTTCAGCCTCGGGCCGCTGCTGGCCAACGGGCTGCTGCTGCTGCTGGCGGTGCTGGTGGCCTCCCTGGTGTTCCTGCGCATCTCCAGTGCTGGTCCCGACAGTTGGTGGCCACGGATCAGCTGGGGTCTGAGCCTGGGCTTCGGAGTGCTGCTGGCGCTGGTGGGCCTGATCCCGGCGATCGGACCCAGCAGCAGCCAGAACGCCATCACCCTGCTGCTGGGGGCAGCGGCGGCAGCCGCCGCCTCGGTGGATCTGACCCGAGCCAGGCCGAGCCTGGGCTGGCTCAGCGGTGGGCTCGTAGTCAGTGCAGCGGTGCAGACCCTGGCGGCCGGTTGGATGGAGTGGCTGGCACTGGCGGCGCTGGGCGCGATGGTGCTGCTGGCGAGGAGAGTGCGGGCACCGGGGGTGCTGGCGGGGGCCCAGGCCGCTGGCGTGATGGTGCATGGGCTGGCCTGGCTGAACCTGCTGCTGGCAGCCCCCTGGCAGGCCGGCACTGTGAGCCTGCGCCTCCTGCCCCTTCTGCTGCTAGCGGGGTTGTTGATGAAGGCCGGAGCCGGGGGGCGGGCACGCCAGGCCGCGATCGTGCTGCTGGCGGTGGATCTGGGGCTGGCCACCCAGCTGCTGCTTGCTCCGCTCTCGCCGTTGCTGCCGGCCACGGCCTGGTTGCTGCTGGCGCTGCCCCTGGCGGATCTGGCAACCCGGACCTCGGCGCGAACGGCACGCACCCTGCTGCTGCTGGGTGCGGGGTACCTGCTGGCGGTGCTGGTGGTCTGGCCCGCCTGGGTGCTGCCCTCAACAGCGCAGCTCGGTCTGATGCTCTGGAGATGGCCTCTGGAAGGGCTGGGCCTGACGGTGCTGTTGCGCTGGTGGCGAATCAGCCACCAACAGCCCCTGAACGCCTATCCCGGCTGGAGGCGGCTGCGCCCCTACCTGCTGGACGCCGTAATGCTGACTCTCAACCTGATCCTGCTCTGGGAGCTGTCCCCTGCCGCTCGGACCCTTGCCTGGGCCGGGCTGGCCCTGCTGCTGATCAACCGCTGCGGCAACAACCTTTTCGAGCCACGGGGGAGGCTCTATGCCTTGCCGATCAGCTGGCTCGGCCTGCTCCAGCTGGTGCTCGCCCTGCGCGACCTGCGCCTCGACGGCGGCGAGTGGGGCGCAGGCAATCAGCTGCTGATCGGGCTGGCAGTGTTGCTCCAGATCGTTTTCGTGGTGTGGCAACACCGGCAGACGCCCCGGGAGGCCAGCGATGCCCCAAGCGCTCTGGCTGGTCCCATGGCCCTGCTGAAGCGGCTGGAGGGTCAGCGGCTCGCGGCCATTGATCTGCCGATGCTGGTGGGGCTCGCCCTGGCGATCTACTGGCGCTTCGATGCCGGCCTGCTGACGCTGCTCTGGTCAGCCCAGGCCTTCCTGGTGTTCTGCCTGGGGGCCTGGTTGCGCAACAACCCACTCCGCCATCTGGCTCTGGCGGGGCTGGGGCTCTGTCTGCTGCGGCTGCTGGTGATCGATCTGGCCCGGGCCGACCTGGGCCTGAAGGGGGTGGTGTTCGTGGGGGTGGGGCTGCTGCTGCTGGCGATGAACGCCTTGGTGAACCGCTTCAGCGACCGCTTCGGCTGACGCCCCAACGCAAGCTCCGCCTTGAGACTCAGCGGTGCTCGATCAGTTTCTCCTGGGGGTATCGCACCTTCGCGAGGCTGCTGTACTTGTCGTTAGTGCTGCGGTAGCCGGCGGCGCAGACCACGCAACTGCGGTAAGGGGTGCCATCGAGGGCCAGCAGGCGGTCGTAATCGGGCGGGGAAAAGCCTTCGATCGGGCAGGTGTCGACCCCGAGCAGGGCTGCCGCCGTCATGAAATTGCCCAGGGCGATGTACGTCTGATTGCTTGACCAGAGGTCGATCCGGGCGCTGCGGGGACCTGCCACCAGGTCCTTGTGCATCAGTTCGCGGTAGCCGGCCAACTGCTCCGGATCCAGACCACGGGCGGCAGCGGTGGCGGTGATCAGGCGGTCGAGATCACTGTCCTCGATCCGGCGCCGTGCCAGGAACACCACCAGATGGGAGGCCTCGGTGATCTGGGCCTGGTTCCAGGAAAACGGCCGCAACTCCGTGCGCAGCGCCGGATCGTCGATGACCAGAAATGTCCAGGGCTGCAGGCCATAGGACGAGGGGGTGAGCACCAGGGCCTGCTCAAGGGCCTCCCATGTCGTTGTGGGGATTTTGCGCTCGCTGTCGAACAGCTTGGTGGCATAGCGCCACATCAACGAGTCGAGCAGATCCGTGCTGGCGATCGGCATGGGGTTCTCCTGTGAAGAAAATCTTAAGGAGCTTGGATCAGGCCGTGGTGCTTGTGCCAACCTTGGTGCCGTCACAGGGTCTGTTGGACCGGATGGGGCAAAGCCCCTCTTGGCCACTGCCCCCGAGTCCCACTCACCCGCCGCTGAGCACCGATGGAGCACTGTTCCTTCACTGGCCAGGCGATCTGGCTGAAGCGCTCCAGAATCGAGGCGCTGCGCAGCCGACTTCAGGACCTCCAAATGCGGCTTCAAGGCCAAATTCAGAATCTGCCGCTGGGCAACGAGGGCTGGCTCGACACCGAGCGGGAGCTCAATGCGGCTGAAGCTGCCCTGTCCCAGATGGGAGACTGGCGGCTGGGCTGATCATTGAGCCTCAGCGACTGCAGGGAAACTCCTCCAAGGAGCCAACCAGCAAGCTGAGCCTTGGTCGCTCGGGGTCGGCAGCAGACCAGAACCACTTGCCGTCGGAGTAGCTGGGAGCAGCATTGATGTTGGTGCGCGGCAGCTGCAAGCTCAGATCGCGCCAACGCAGCACCACGAAGGCACCCGGAACGGTGCCGGCACTGGTGTTGGGGATGCCCGGCGCGTCAACAGCACCGGCATGAACTTCGGCCAGCAAGGGATCTCCGTCACAGAGGTAACGCTCCGGCGGAGCGGCCCAGGCGGGAGACACAACAAAGCCGCCCAGAAGCAGGGCGGCCAGCAGAACGGCAATCAAGCGCATAGCAACGGAGGGGCTCAGCACTCGCTGAGCCCGGGGCCGTTCAACCGATGCCGAGCAGGCCGCGGGTGAAGGCCTCGCCGCCCAGGGCAAATTCAGTGGCCAGGAGGGCAATGAAGCCAAGCATGGCCATGCGGCCGTTGAGCTTCTCGGCGCGCTCGTGGAACCCCCAGCCGCTCTCGGGGCTCACCACTTCCATGCGGGGCTCGGTGGCGAAGGCATTGAGGCGGCCACCGTCTTCGGTGGTGACGGTGGCGCCGCGGATGGTGGCGCGCTCGCTGGCGGTCACAGGAGCCGAGTTGGGGGCGGTGGCGGTGGCTTGAGCCATGGGGATCTCCGTTTCGATGAACTCAATGTAACACATTGTTGCGGATCATTACAAGCCTCCCCAGGCCTGCGGCCCCATCATCAACAGCAGTTCCCATCAGCCCCTACGTGTCCGCCCCCTCCTCCAGCTGTGATCTGGTCGTGATCGGCAGCGGCCTGGGCGGGCTCAGCTGTGCCGGCCTGGCCGCCCTGCACGGACTCGATGTGGTGGTGCTCGAAGCCCACGATCGGGCCGGCGGAGCCGCCCATGGTTTCGAGCGGCGCGGCTTCCAGTTCGAATCCGGGCCCTCGCTCTGGAGCGGTCTGGGTCGCTGGCCCAGCAGCAATCCCCTGGCCCAGGTCCTGCGGGCTCTCGGCGAAACCGTGCCAGTCGCCACCTATCCCGACTGGGGCCTGCTGCTGCCGGAGGGTTCCCTGCGAATCGGTGTGGGGCCCGAGCCCTTCATCGCCACGGTCCGTGAGCTGAGGGGGCTGGCCGCCGCCGAGGAATGGAGCGCCTTCATGACCTGGCTCCAGCCCTTCAGCCAAGCCGCCCTGGCCCTGCCACTGCTGGCCCTGCGCCCGGGTCTGGGCATGGCCGCCGTGCTGGGAGTACGCCGCTCCGCCCGGCTGGCCCGACTGGCCCCGCAGCTGGCCGCCCTTGGGGGCGCCTTCGGGCCGATGGCACGCCGCCACCTGCGTGATCCCTTCCTGCTCCATTGGGTGGACCTGCTCTGTTTCCTGATCTCGGGCCTGCCGATGGATCAGACCAGCGCCGCCGCCATGGCGACCCTGTTCGCCGACTGGTTCGACCCCGGCGCCTGCCTGGAGTACCCCCTCGGCGGCAGCCCCGCTGTGGTGGCCGCCCTGGTGCGGGGCCTGGAGCGCCACGGCGGAGCCCTGCACACCAGCTGCCCCGTGGCCGAGATCATCCTGGAGGGGGGTGCCGCCCGGGGGGTGCGCCTGGGTGATGGTCAGCTGATCCGCGCCCGGCGGGGGGTGGTGAGCAACGCCAGCCCCTGGGACACCCTCGCCCTGCTGCCCCCTGGATCTGGCCACAGCCGCTGGCGCCAGCAGCGAGCCGCCACTCCGGCCTGCGCCAGCTTTCTGCACCTGCACATGGGCCTGCGCGGCGAAGGGCTGCAGGATCTGCCGGTCCACCACGTCTGGGTGGGCGACTGGGAGCGGGGGATCGGCGCCGAGCGCAACATGCTGGTGCTCTCGATGCCCTCGCTACTGGATCCCTCCCTGGCCCCCCAGGGTCAGCAGGTGCTGCACGGCTACACCCCGGCCAACGAACCCTGGGAGCTGTGGCAAAACCTGGAGCCTGGAACGGAGGCCTACGAGCAGCTCAAGCGCGAACGCTGTGCCATCTTCCGCCAGGTGCTCGGCGGCATCATTCCCGATCTGGAGGAGCGCGTGGTGATCGAACTCCACGGCACCCCCCGCAGCCACCAACGCTTCCTGCGGGTACATCAGGGCAGTTACGGCCCGGCCCTGGGGGCCGACCAGGGCGTCTTCCCCTCCGGATCCACCCCGATCGAGGGGCTCAGCCTCTGCGGAGCGGGGGTGTTCCCCGGCATCGGGGTGCCGCCGGTGGCGGTCAGCGGGGCGATGGCCGCCCATGGCTTCGTTGCCATTCCGCAGCACAGGGCGCTGCTGGAGAGCCTTGATCTGCTCAGGCCCTGAGCCCAGGGCACGTACTCTGCCCCCAGTGCGAAAGATCAGCGGGTGCTGAAGGGCAGTGACAACCGGGTGGACGAACTGAAGGCCCTGGGCTGGTCAGCCGAGGACCTCAGGAAGTACGAAGAACTCTGGGAGTACCGCCAGCGCTGGGGGGCGATCAACCTGGAGCGTGAAGAGAGGGAGTTCCTGCGCAAGGCCGAAGCGGCGCTGCCCAGACGGGCCGCCAACGGCAAGGGAGGAGGGCGCAAGACGATCCAGGAGAAATCCCATTACCGCTGGCTGGCTGCCCAGCTCGAGGCCATGCGCAGCAGCCCCGTGGAGACGGGTCTGGAGAACGGCCGTATCGGCGCCTGGCCGATCGTGCTGGAAGAAGAACTCCGCGCCCTGGCTTATTACGAACCGGTGCTGGGGCTTCCGGACACCCTCAAGGCCAAGGCCCTCACTCCGGCACGGGAGCGCTGGATCGAAGCCGCCGCCGCCAGCGGCGAAACCCTCAGCTTTGATTTCCCCGGAGCCTTGGAGGCCATCCGCCAGAGCGGCACGTCCAGCTGGAAGTCGCTGCGCTCCGAAACGGTGGAGAACCCCATGGGCTACCCGGTGCTGGATCCCGAAGACGCTGCCAGCTTCCGAGCCATGGTGCGCCAGGAGGTGCTGGCACTCACCCGCAGCACCTTCCCCTCCCTGGCCGAAACCAGTAAATCCGAACCGCCCGACGACTGGCAACCCAGCCGCTGAGGCTCAGGCTGAACCAGCCCATGCATGACCCACCATGCTGACGATCATGCCGATGGGTGATTCGATCACCCATGGTTTCAATGTTCCAGGCGGCTACCGCAAACCGCTCGACGAGCTGCTGAGATCCTTGGGCCTAAGCCCAAATTTCGTCGGTCGCTATTCCCAGTCGGGCGACACGGCATCCGACCGCGATCACTGGGGACGGCCCGGCTGGGGGATCTCCCGCACCGATGCAGCAATCGGTGGCAGGAATTACGTGTCGCTGCAGGCCAATGAAGGACCCCAGGGCGCGATTCGTGATGGCCTGTTCCAGGACCTTGATCAGGCCATCAGCACCAGCTATTTCTCCAGAGAGCAAGAGGCGATCAATGTCCTCCTGCTGATGATCGGCAGCAACGACATCGTCCACCAGGTGGTGGAGCAGCGAGATGGAGCGGTCGCGGCCGGAGACCGAAACAACGATGGACAGGGTGAGCAGCAGAACAGGATTGCCGAAGCCAGCATCGATCGTCTCAAGGCCTTCCTTGATGAGGTGAACCGCCTGGCCGCCCGGGAAGAGCTCCAGCTGGAGCTGATCGTGGCCACCATTCCCACCATCACCGAGGCCTGGAACCGGGATCGACTGAGGGACCCCATCAGTTCGGTGATACTCCAGGAACTGCGCGAGTACAACGACTTCATCCGCGACACCCTGCCGGATCTGCGTTACTCCCAGCTGCGCCTGCGGGTGGTGGATCAGTTCAAGGCCGTCGGCAACGATCTGATCGATGGCCTGCATCCGTCGAGCCAGGCCTTTGAACGCATGGCCGCCACCTGGGGGGAGGCGATTGAGCAGGTGGTGGCAGAGCGGGCCCCTGCCCCGATGCCGATGCCTTTGGTTCATGCCCTCCAGGTGAATGAGGCGGGGCAGCTGGCGGTGGCGCCTGGCGATGCAGCCATCAGCGGGATCGAGCTCAGCGGCGATGCTGTGGCCGACGACACACTGCTGGGCAGCGCAGAACTGGATCAACTCCGGGGCCTGGGCGGTCACGACAGCTTGCGGGGACTGGCTGGGGACGACCGCTTGTTCGGTAACCAGGGGGACGACCTGATCCTGGGCAATGAGGGCCACGACTACCTGGTGGGCGGCCAGGGCGATGACCTGATCCGTGGAGGCCGGGGGCGCGATCTGATCAGTGGCGGGCTCGGAGCCGACATCCTCTTCGGTGGCTTCGGAACCAACATCTTTCTCTCGTCAGCTGATGGCGACGCTGACACCATGGTGATCAGCAGTGATCAATTCCTCGTCAATCCGTTCTACGCAGGCGACGCCAACAACGTGCCGGGGGGGAAGGTGGATGTGATCGAGGCGATTGATGACCTTGACCGGATCGTGATCCTGGGGGTGGACTCAGCCGATCTTTCACTGGCACCCGCCCGCATCACCGACTCTGTCGGACGCGGCCTTGAGGGTCTTGGGATCTTCGCCCGCGGCAACCTGGAGGCCCTCCTGCTGGGCAGCAGCCTGGATCCCGGGGCCCTGACAGGCCGTATCAGCGGGGTGATTGCCGAGGAGTTCCTTCAGCTGGGTTGACCCGTGCCTCACCACAACCAGGGCAGCAGACGCACACTGCTGGCCTGATAGGTCTCAAAGTTGTCATAACGGCTGAGCATCGATGACTCCTTGGCCTGGATTCGAGCCAGGTAGAGCAGTGCCACGCTCAGGGGCAAGCTCCAGGCCCAGAGCGAGCCCGCAATCACAGCGAAACTGGAATAACGCATCAGATCCCCGAGGTAGTTCACGTGGCGCACCCGCCGCCAGATGCCCGTGGACACCAGGGAGGCTCCCATGGCCTTGGCCGTCATCTTCTGCACATCGGCAGCCGTGTTGATCAAGCTGCCCAGGATATAAAGCACAAGACCGAGGGCGATGGTATTCGCACTGATCGGCTGCGGGTTGGCCATGGCCAGCCAACCGGGCACGGCATAGAACACACCCACGTAGAGCAACAGGGCGAGCAGGGTGAGCACGCCGATGCGCTCGGTGAACAGCTGCTGGGACCGCTCCGGGAACAGCGCCTGCTCCAGCAACCACCAAAAGCAGTAGGTGAGATGCAGGCTCAGGTAAATCGCCACCCGCACGCTCGGTGAGCCTGCAACCAGCGCTGGGATCAGCAACAGCACCATTGTGAGCAGCTTGGCCAGGTTCAGGCCCTGCATCTGGCTGATCAAACCTGGGGATGCGGTGCCTGGGGTCTTGGCCATGGGGCCCATCAGGAGCGGGGTGGGTCGGCGACCCTAGGGGATGGAAGCCACCAACCAGCCCTTCGGCTCAGGGCCTGGGGCTGGCGCAGGCCTCCGCGAGCAGCCGGGTCTCGAATCCAGCCTGGGGCTTTTCCCAGCCTTTCCAGTTCATCGACGCACCGGTGACGTTGATCTGGCCGGCTTTGCAATTGACCGAGAGATAGAACATCTGGTTCTTGGCATTGCGGCTGCGGGTCACCAGGCTGCCGTCCATCAGTTGCCAACTGGTCCAGTCGATGCTCAGCGGCCCGTAGGCCCGCCAATCGGCCGCCATGGCCGGCTGTGCCGGGATAGCCAGGGCCAACATCCAGGCCGACAGGGGCCTTGCGGCGGTGCGGGCCGCCAAGGGTTGGGGGCGGGGCTTCGGCTCCTGGGAGGGCGCCAGCAGCATGCGCACGATCACCACCGCCAGATTGACGGCAATCAAGGCGAAGGCCAGGGCCCCGACCCCGGCCAGAACCCGCAGGCCCAGAGGGCGGGAGGGCGCATGAGCCAGTGCGAGATCGTCGGGATCCTGGGACATTCGATGGATCGGAGCAGGCTTAAGGAGCGGGGTTGGCTGCAGGCGGAGTTGTGGTGAACTCCACGCTGCAGCGGTAACGGAAGCTGTCGCCGGGCATCACGATCTGTTGGCAACGGCTGCCAGTCACCGTGGCGCCCTCGGGAACCTGGCCGGTGGCCTGCTGAAGGGCACTGTCCTGGTCGATGATCGAATCGGCCGTGACGGAGCCGGCACTGACTGGTAGTGCTCCCAGCAGCAGAAGGGCAACGAAGCCACCGAGGGATCGAAGCATGCTGGACATCGCAGGAACGTGAACAGGGTGGGATCGAGACCGCCTCAGGGTTTGGACGGCACTTCTTCCTTGAAGTCAACCATCAACTGCATGGTTTCGGTGAACAGGCCGGTGACGTCCTGGGTAAGGGGCGTTTTGCCCTGGGGGCCGAACCAGCGATCGAAGATGCCCCGCTCCCTGGGCTGCTGACGCAGAAACCCCTGCATGTAACGGATCAGAGCCAGGTCCACCACCCGCTGGAAGGATGAATTGTTCTGGGGCACCATGCAGGCGATGCCCTCCCTGGAGTAAGTGTCCGCCGACACCTTGAAGGGAGCCTGGCCGCCCTGACGCTGCAACCAGGCATAGAGCAGCATGCCGTCGTCGGCGAAGGCATCGATGCGGCCTTGCTGGAGGGCCTCATAGCCCTCCTGGCGGTCCTTGAGCAGCACCAGCGAGGCAGCCGGCTGACGGCTGGCCACTGCCAGGACACTGGTGGTGCGCGGCAGGACACCCACCCGCTTCCCTGCCAGGGATTCAGGAGAGGAGAGCCCCGAGCCCCGGGGCACGAGCAACTGGGTGCCGGTGATGCCGTAACTCACCGAGAAATCCACCTTCTCATCGCGGCTCCAGGTGAAGCTGCTGGCATCGCAGACCAGGTTCACCGCCCCTGATTCCAGGCTGGAGAGGCGCTGGTCGGTGTCGAGCGGCACCAGCTTCAGCTTGATCGGACGGCCCGTCTGGCGCTCGATCTCCTCCCGGATCAGATTCATCATGTCGATCGAGTAGCCAACGAGCTGACCCTCCTCGTTCTGGTAAGCGAAGGGAAAGGCATCACGGCTGGTACCCCCCACCAGGACGCCCGAGGCCGCCACCGACTGCAGCAGGGAGCCGGCGGAGGCCGGAGCCGCCAGGGCCAGACAGGCAAGGAGTTGAAGCAGCGGGAGCAGACGTTTCAGCAGCAAGACTCGACTCACCAACAAGATTGGACTTTGGTCAGCATAGCTCAAAGCCCCAAATCAGAGGGCCTGAAAGTAAAGACCAGCCGCCAGAATCACATAGGCAGCCAGCAGCAGCACCCCCTCCAACCAGTCGGAGCGGCCATCGAGGCTCACCAGATTGCTCACCAGCACCGCCGTGATCACCGCCACCAGCTCATAGAGCTCGAAGCTGAGGTCGAGCGGATGTCCCAGCAGAGGCCCCGTCAGCACCAGCACCGGCACCACAAGCAGGGCCACCAGCAGGGTGGAACCCATCGCCACGGACACCGCCAGGTCCATCTGATTGCGGCGGGCCATGGTGATCGCCGTGAGGAATTCGGCCGCCCCTCCCAGCAGCGGCAGCAGCACCACCCCGGTGAACAGATCCGTGAGCCCGAGCTGGGCCGTGACGGATTGCACCACCCCAACAAAGATCTCCGACACCAGCGCCAGCGCCGTGGTGGCCCCGATCAGCACCAGCAGCCAGGGCATGGGGCTGGCGGGAGACTCCTCATCGCGGCACTCCACCTCCGCCACCTCGTAGAGAGCCCGGTGGGTGCGCAGCGAGAAGATCAGGGTCAGCAGGTAGACCAGCAGCAGCACCCAGGCCACGAACCCCGAGAAGGCCTCGGTGCGCTCCGGCGCTGCCCCCGTGGAGATCACGGCAATGCTCGGGATCAGAATCGCCAGCACCGCCAGGGTCATGGCCGAGCCGTTCACCCTGGCCACCACAGGCTGGAAGCGCTGCTCACTGCGCCCCAGCCCGCCAAGAAACATCGAAAGACCGAGGGCCAGCAGGAGATTGGCCATCACCGTGCCGGTGATGCTGGCCTTGACAATGTCCACCAGCCCGGCCCGCAGGGCCACTAAGGCAATGATCAGTTCCGAGGCGTTGCCGAAGACGGCATTGAGCAGGGCGCCAAGGGATGGGCCCAGGGCCACGGACAACTTCTCCGTGGCCGTGCTCAGCCAGATGGCCAGCGGCAGGATCGCCAGCCCCGAGCAGACGAACACCACGGTCTCGCCCCAGTGCAGCATCTCAGCCGCCAGGGAGAGAGGCACCAACACCAGCGAAGCCGTGGCGAAGGTCCGTCGGGTGATCATCGGCAGAGGCCTTGCTGGGGCCATTCTGAGCCGATCAAGGCCGGTAGGCTCTGCCAAACCGCAGAGGATTCTTCAGCTTGGAGGTCGGAAGTTTTGCCACGTTCAACATCGCCATCGTGGTGCTGGCGATCGGCCGCTGGCTGAATCAGCGCTTCACGGTGCTGCGCACGTTCAACATTCCCGAGCCGGTCAGCAGTGGCCTGCTGGTGTGCCTGCTGCTGGCCCTGGTGCATGCCGTGAGCGGGCTGGAGATCAACTTCAACCTGGAAACCCGCGACTTTCTCCTCCTCTATTTCTTCGCCACGATCGGCCTCAACGCCGACGTCAAGACCCTGCTGGCCGGTGGCCGGCCGCTGCTGGTGCTGGTGGTCCTGACCGTGGCCTTCATGATCCTGCAGAACCTGACCGGCGTCGGGGTCGCCAGCCTGCTGGGGTTCTCCCCCCTCAACGGACTTCTGGGCGGTTCCGTGTCATTGCTGGGGGGCCACGGCACCGCCATCGCCTGGGCACCCCGTTTCGCCCGGGAGCACGGCATCGACAACGCCATGGAGATCGGCGTGGCCTGCGCCACCCTTGGTCTGGTGCTGGCCTCGCTGATCGGAGGCCCCGTGGCCAGGTTTCTGATCCGCCGCCATCAGCTGCGATCCGGTCCCGCCGACGGGCCCACGGAACGGGCCGACACCCCGACCGACCCCCGGCCGGTGGATTTCTTCAGCCTGCTGCGCACCCTGTTCTGGCTGAACATGAGCCTGGCGCTGGGGGAAGGTCTGCATGAGGCCCTGAAGGCGATGGGCAGCAACCTGCCGCTGTTCGTCTGCGCCCTGTTCAGCGCGATCCTGCTCACCAACACGGTGCCACGCCTGATCCCCCGGCTGATCTGGCCGGCCCAGACCCGTTCGCTCGCGCTGATCTCGGAGATCTCCCTGGGGATCTTCCTGACGATGTCGCTGATGAGCCTGCAGCTCTGGACCATCACTGAGCTGGCCGGAGCGATCCTGATCATCCTGTCCGCCCAGTTCCTGGTGGCGGTGCTGTTCACTGTGATGGTGGTGTTCCCAGCCATGGGCGGCAGCTACGACGCCGCGGTGATCTGCTCAGGCTTCGGCGGGTTCTCCCTGGGGGCCACCCCCACCGCCATGGCGAACATGGCGGCGGTGACACACCGCTACGGTCCGTCACCCCAGGCCTTCATCATCGTGCCGCTGGTGGCGGGTTTCTTCGTGGACATCAGCAACGCCGTGGTGATCCAGCGCTTCCTCAACTGGCTGGGCTGAAGCAGGAGTTGACCCGGAGGCTACCGGTAGGGTGAGAGGTTGCAGCACAACCGCTCAGAGGAGACGAGATGGCGATTGCCATGGGGATCAACGGATTCGGTCGGATCGGCCGGCTGGTGTTTCGCCGCAGCTTCGAGATCGAGGGGATCGATGTGGTGGCGATCAACGATCTGATCGACCTCGAGTACATCGCTTACATGCTCCGCCACGATTCCACCCACGGCCGCTTCCGCGGTGAGGTGGAGACGCGCGACGGCCAGCTGATCGTCAATGGCAAGGCCATCCGGGTGACCTCCGAGCGAAATCCGGCGGACCTGAACTGGGGGGCCGTCGGCGCCGATGTGGTGCTCGAATCCACCGGTCTGTTCCTTACCGACGCCTCGGCGCGGGCCCACATCCAGGCGGGCGCGAAGAAGGTGGTGCTCTCGGCCCCCTCCAAGGACGACACGCCGATGTTCGTGATGGGGGTGAACCACCACACCTACGCCGGCCAGGACATCGTTTCGAATGCCTCCTGCACCACCAACTGCCTGGCCCCGATCGCCAAGGTGCTGCATGACAACTTCGGCATCCGCGACGGGCTGATGACCACGGTCCATGCCATGACCGCCACCCAGAAAACGGTGGATGGCCCTTCGGCGAAAGACTGGCGCGGTGGCCGCGGAGCCGGCCAGAACATCATTCCCTCCTCCACCGGCGCCGCCAAGGCGGTGGGCAAGGTGATCCCCTCCCTCAACGGCAAGCTCACCGGCATGGCCTTCCGCGTGCCCACCCCGGATGTGTCGGTGGTGGATCTCACCGTGAATCTGGAGCGACCCGCCAGCTACGAGGCCATCAAGGACGCGATGAAAGCGGCCGCCGCGGGGCCCATGGCTGGAGTGCTGGGCTACACCGAGGCCGAGGTGGTGTCGTCGGATTTTCTCGGTGAAACCTGCACCTCGGTGTTCGATGCCGGCGCCGGCATCGCCCTCACCGACACCTTCGTGAAGGTGGTGGCCTGGTACGACAACGAGTGGGGCTATTCCTGCAAATGCCTTGACCTCATCCGTCACATCAGCGCCTGAGGGGCTGGCGGATGCGGGGATCTGCGGTTGATTGAGCCCTGCAGGTCCCCTGCACCGCACCCCCCAATGGAGTTCCCCACCTTGCTGGTCCGGCGCGTGAGCCGCCCGCCCGGTCATGACCGGGCCCTGGTGCTGCGCAACCGCCAGGGCGGTGTGACGGGGGGCTATCACAACGCCAGGCTGCTCAACCCGGAGCAGACCCAGGCCCTGATGGCCGACCATCACTGGGATGTGGTTCCCGGGATGGACGACCGAGGCCGCTGATCCCTCAGCTGTGCAGCGACTGCATCAGGCTCTGGAGATGGCGGCTCTCGAGTTGCAACACCCTGCGGGCGAAATCGGGGTCACGCTCCAGCACCGCATCGAAGCCATCCACCGGCACCGCCAGCAGCCGGGTGCCCTCCTCCTGGGCCAGGATCGTGTTCTCCGAGGCGCTGTGGCTGAGCACCTCCAGCTCATCGAGCACCTGGCCGGGCAGGAGAGGCTCGAGGCGAACACCTACGGCCTGCTGGTAGCGGACCGCTGCCCGCCCTGCGATCAGCAGCAGCAGTTCGCGGCAGGTGTCACCGGTTTCCGTGATCAGCTCCCCGGCGCCGAAGCGGCGCAGCTCCGAGACCGCTGCCAGCTGCTCCAGGCTGGCGTGGCTGGTGCCGCGGAAGAAATCGCTGGCGGCCAGATGAGCCCGCATCTCCAGCTCCGGTAGATCCTGGAGCTCGGGGACCGGCGCCGTCGGCGTCTGCAAGGCACTGATCATCTCGGCCAGCGGAACCGGAGCGGCAGCGGGATCGAGGCCACTGGCCAGGAACCGGGCCCGGTTGAGATCGAGCTGCGCCAGCAGGAACAGGGCGGCGGCACGCAGCAGCGGTGTGCGCTCCTGCAGCAGATCTTCCAGGCTGGAGAGGGTGTCGGCAAGGGAATAGGCCGGCGGCTCATCCGCGGCGCCTTGGGGCTCCTGTTGCAGGAGAGCCAGCACCGACGGGGAGAGGTGTTGCTCCCAGTCGCCCTCAGCAAGCACGACAGGGAGGTTGACCGGCCTCAGGGCCTGCAGCCGGGCCGCCAACTTCAGCGCTTCAGGCTGCTCCTTCAGCTCTGCCAGCACGCTGAGTATGGCGCGCAAGCTCAGGTCCTGGCGTTGCAGCAGTGAATCGGCGAGCAGATCTCGCACCAGCGGCTGATCCTCCAGCACCCGCTGCAGCAGGCTTAGACGGGCCCGCCTGAGCTCGGAGAAGCGCGGCAGCATCGCCTCGAGCTTCTGCAGCGCACCAGTGCTGGGGGCGAGGCCTTCGAGCACGCTGGCCTCCTCATCGGGGCTGATCGAGTACTGGCTGCGCAGGTTGCGGATCACCTCGGGATCGGCCTGGCGGCTCTTGAGCAGCATCAGCCGCTCCAGGGATTTCTTGTAGCCGCTCAGGCGGATCTGATCCTCAAGGCTGCGGCGGCCGTCGGGATCGAGCAGGTCGGGGTTCTCCACCCCCACCGATTCGAGCAGCAGGCTGTGCTCTTCATCGGTGATGCCGATTTCCCGCCGCATCTGGCTCAGCACCTCCAGGCTGCTGGAGGCATTGGCATAGCCCTCCTGCAGGGCCTCCCGCACCACCTCCTTGTACACCTGCTGACGTTTCTCGCGGGTGAAGCCCGGCAGCACCTTGGCGAGCACATACACCTCATGGGGGCTGAGGTCGGCCAGTTGGCGCCCATCGAGGTAGCGCCCCACATCGAGATCGAGCTTCTCCAGCTGGCGGCGGAAGCGGCTGGCCAGGTTCTCGCGCTGGTGCAGATCAGCGCTGCGCTCCCAGGAGCGGTAGAGCCAGAGGCTGCTCACCGCCACCACAACGGCATCAAAGAGGGTCTGCACCCAGGCGGGCAGCAGCAGCAGCAGCGGCCGGCCGGAGAAGAGAAAGAAGAAGTTGAACACCAGAAACGTGGCCAGCACGAAGATCTGATGACGTCCGAAGCGGCCGCTGCGCTCGATCCAGCGGCCCACACGCACCCCCAACCAGGTGAAGAACCCGAGCACCAGCGGAACCGCCACCAGCCGGGGCACGTTCAGGCTCTGGCCGAAGAGGAACAGACCGGGCCGCAGCAGCAGCGACAACTGATCGCTCTGGCGCAGCCAGGCACCGGAGAAGTAATAGTCCCAGCTACCGGCATAGAGGTAGTAGTAGAGGAAATAGCCCACCACCAGGCCCACGTAGGCATAGCGCTCGAAGCTGAATTCACGGCTGCTCAGCCGCGTCCAGTACATCCGCTCGGCGTCGATGTCGATGCAGGGCTGCTGGCAGGCCACGCAGGCACTCTGTTCACTGCCGTCGGGCAGCACGGTGCGGCACATCGACTGGGTAATCGGTTTCTCGCTCAGGTGGGCCTTGCTGCCGAGCAGGCCCGCCGGGGTGGAGTAGACGCTCTGCACCGGCGCCATCGGGCAGAAGTACTGGCACCAGGCCTTGCCGCCATAGAGCCAGCCCACGCTGATGGCGGCGGCAATGGTGAACAGCATCCAGCCGGCCAGCACCAGCCGGTCGGCGTTGAAGAAGAGGATCCGCCCACAGAGGCCCACGAACAGCCAGCCGAACTGGAGGTGGGAGTAGTGACGGGCCAGCCAGGAGTCGTCGGGCACCTTGGCCAGTTGCTGGCGGCGGTCCCCTGTGCGCGGGTTGACCTTGGTGCGCTGACGCTGCCGGCCCAGGGCCCTGGGAATCTGGGAGAGGAAGGAGAGCGGGCAGACCCGGCGCCAGAGCTCGTGGCCGAAGAGCAGCAGGATCAGCACCGCCGCCGGCACCACGGCGCCCCAGAACAGCGTGGTGCCCAGGGGATAAGGGGCCTCGCTGAGGCAGACACCCTGCACCGGAACGCAGGTGTCGGGCAGGCGCAGGGGGCTCCAGGGGTGATCCGCCTCGGTGAACCGGGGCGTCCAGGGGTCGTAGAAGAGCGAGGCGATGATCAGCAGCCAGGCACTGGTGAGAATCCAGCGGATGCCATGCATCCGTGCCTCAGACACCTCAAAGGCCATCAGGCGGGGCCACACTGGCGCGAACCCTAGATGGACCGTCCTGACCCTGCCTGCCTCCCGCCGCTGCCGAGCCCTGCCGGCCCTTCTGGGCCTGGCGCTGGTGGCCCTGCCGCCACTGCTGCCCCGTGCCCTGGCCGAACCGGCGGCGGCCACGATCCCCCTGCCGGAGCCCCAGGGGCAGACCCTGCTGCTGCAGAGCGCCGATCGCGCCGACTACGGACCGCTGGCGGAGCAGTTCCTCACCCAGGCCAACCTCGCCTACTGCGGCGTGGCCAGCATGGTGATGGTGCTCAACAGCCTGGCGGTGCCGGCCCCGTCGGCGGCGGGTTACGGCAGCTACCGCTTCTGGACCCAGGAGAACGTGTTCGAGGCCGCCGCCACCCGGGCGGTGCTGAGCCCTGAGGTGGTGGCCCGCCAGGGGATGACCCTGCAGGAGCTGGGGGATCTTCTGGCCAGCCATGGGCTGCAGGCCCGGGCCATCCACGGCGATCGGCTGAGCCTGGCCCAGTTCCGGCTGCTGGTGCGCAGCAATCTCGCTCAGAGCAGTGATCGCCTGCTGGTGAACTACGACCGCAAGGCGCTGGGCCAGGCCGGCGGCGGCCACATCTCCCCGCTGGCTGCCTACAACGCCGCCACGGATCGGGTGCTGATCCTGGACGTGGCCCGCTACCGCTACCCCTCGGTGTGGGTGCCCCTGACGGATCTCTGGCAGGCGATCCGCACCACCGACACCAGCTCAGGCCGCAGCCGCGGCGTGGTGGTGGTGCGGCGGATCTGAGGGCGGTACAACGCCTCTTTCTGCAACGCCACGGTCGGTGGCGACACGGCCTGTGCTGCGCCCGACGGCCCCTGCCCGCTTCCGGCTGAACCCGGAGATGCGGCTGCTCACCCTGCTGGGCGCACTCTGTGGTGCCGCCCTGATCCACACGCCGCCAGCCATCGCCGTGCCGCTGATCCCCGACTCGGCCAGCGGCGCGGGCTCTGAAGACGAGTCCTGGACTGAGGCCCCCAGGCCCGAGCGGCCGGCAACGGTTCCCCCCGTGGTCGCGGTGGGCGATCTTGCCCTCGAAGGGCAACCGCCGGGGCCTGGCGAGGCTGCCGCCAGGCCCCCGGAGCCGTTGCATTACCCCCTGGCCCGCCCCGCCAGCGAGCAGGACCCCTGGGGCTGGCGTTACGCGAGCGCCCGCGGGGCCTGGCGCATGCACACCGGAGTGGATCTGATCGCGCCAGAGGGCACCGCCGTGCTGGCCGTAAACGGGGGCCGGGTGCAGCGGGTCGATGTAATTTCGGGCTACGGCCTCACGGTGCTGATCGACCACGGCGGCGGCTGGTCAAGCCTCTACGCCCACCTGCTGGAGGCCAGCGTGAGCCCTGGCGAGAGCCTGCGGGCCGGGCAGCCCCTGGGCCTGGTGGGCCAGAGCGGCAATGCCAGCGGCCCGCACCTGCACCTGGAACTGCGCCAACGGCAGCCTCAGGGACTGGTGGCGGTGGACCCCACACCGCTGCTGCCCGCGCCTCCCTCCGTTGGTCCCATCGCTGGCGACCTGCGCCCCTGAGCGCTGATGGCCAAGCCGTGGAGGGGGGCCACAGCCCGAAGCAGGCAGCTCACCGCCGCCGCAGCCTCAAAGACGACTTCTGTCGATCATCAACGTCCAATGATCACTGGATTGAAACCAAGGAATCGCGCCATGAAACTCCGCCCCAGATAGACCTGGCAACATCTCAATGACCCGATCAACACAAGCGGCCATGGCGCAACCTTAGGCTGGGAATCATCCTGGCAACAAGAGAATGCTGGCTTTGGTTCTGGCCTCCACCTTGAACGCATCCGTGGTCAAAGCCAATGCCGCGGGCTCCCCCTGCAGCATCACTCAGGAGGTGGTCGGGACGGCACCTTCGGACATTATCCAGAAGATGTTTGCTCAGCACTTCGACGCTCCGTTGAACCGTGTTGATTGCCGGGACAATGGACTCTGTTATCAGAAATGGGGCAAAGACTGCAAAAATGCCAACCTCTGAAGGGCACCCACTTCAGCCAGCCACTGGTCAACCCGCCTCTGAGCCGATACCGTCCGGCGCAATTGGCTGGGTGGATGGATGCCGTTTCACGCTGTTTCTGTCCGTCGGGCCATCCCCCTGTTGCTCGGTGCAACACTGGCCCTTGGGGCCACTCCCTGGCTGACTCCCGCTGCTGAAGCCAATCAAGCGGGCCAATCCCAGGTGCTTACTGCCATCCGCCAGGTATGGCCCGCTGCGCATCACGAGTCCGCCATCCGGCTGGCGCGCCTGGAGAGCGGCCTGTCCCCCACCGCCCGCGGCTGCGCCGGGGCCTGCCTCGGGCTGTTCCAGATCCACTACTCGGCCAACCGTCAGCTGATGGCCGCGATGGGCATCAGCACGCCGGACCAGCTGCTGGATCCGATCGTCAACAGCACCGTGGCCTATCGCCTCTTCCGCGAGTCGGGTTGGAGCCCCTGGGGCGGTCAGCCCTGAGCGATGAATCATTCAGCGATCAGCAACTGACCTGATCCATCGATGCCCGACCAGGAGCGGCTGGACGAGTTCCTCGAAACCCTGGAGAAGGCCGGCAGCCCCGCCAGAAACCCTGCCCCTCGGGAGGCGCTCGGCTGGGATGACCCCCTCTATGAGGAGGTGAAGGCGGAACTGGGCTTCGAGGCCAAGCTCTGGCTTACGGCCGACAAGCTGCGCAACAACATGGACGCGGCCGAGTACAAGCACGTGGTGCTCGGCCTGATCTTCCTCAAGTACATCGCAGGCAGCTTCGAAGAGCACCGCGCCAAGCTGCAGCTCTAGCCCTTTAGGAACCCCTGAAAAACCCGCTAAAATCAGTCCAGATCCAAGACTGAGACTGGAACGGATGGCCGACCCTCTCCAGCTGGGCTTCACGGACTACGAGCAGATCTACGCCAAAAAGAGGACGCGCCGCCAGCGCTTCTTGGATGAGATGGAGGCCACGGTTCCCTGGGAAGCGTTTCTGGCCTTGATTGAGCCCGTGTATCACAAGCCCTCCAGCAAAGGAGGTCGTCCGCCGATTCCTTTGGAGGTGATGCTGCGGATCCATCTGCTGCAGCAGTGGTTCACGCTTTCAGATCCATTGATGGAGGAGATGCTGATCGATACGCCCTGCTTCCGCCGCTTCGCAGGGATCGAGACGATGGATGGCCGGATCCCTGATGAGACGACGATTCTCAACTTTCGCCATCTGCTGGAAGAGCACCGGATCGCGGAGCAGATTCTTGAGGGTGTGAACCAGATGCTTAGCGAGAGAGGAGTGATGCTGAGGGAAGGAACGATCCTTGATGCCACGATAATCAATGCCCCCAGCTCCACCAAGAACAAGGCCAAGGAGAGGGATCCTGACATGCACTCAGTGGCCAAGGGCAAGCAGTGGTTCTTTGGAATGCGCTGCCACATCGGAGTTGATGCCGCATCTGGCCTGGTCCACTCTGTTGAGAGCACCGCCGCCAATGTTCATGAGCTGAACACAGCAGCTGAACGGCTCCATGGGGATGAACGCCTCATCTACGGCGATGCCGGCCACATCGGCATCGAGAAACGAAACGACTTCCAGGACTGCGAGGCTGAGTTCAGGATTGCGATGAAGCCCGGCCAGCGCAGAGTGCTTCCAGAGACACCTGAGGGCAGGCTTCTTGATCTGATTGAGACGGCGAAAGCCCACTTCCGCGCCAAAGTGGAACATCCCTTTCGAATCATCAAATGTCAGTTCGGCTTCCGGAAGGTCTTCTACAGAGGTATCCGCAAGAACGACCTCAAGCTGAAGTTGCTCTTTGCCCTGGCAAACCTCTGGATGGTACGGGAACGGATACCTGATTCAGCGTAAAGCAAGGGTATAGTGTGTCTAAAGACCGATAATCATCCAGAAATCAAGCCAAAACGAATGGTGGGAACTGCCTGAAGTCTTTTCAAGGGCTTCTCTGAGCGAAAAGTGGGCTAAATCTGCTCAGTATCGTCTCATTGATGAGAATGAGACTAGATTATTCGGATTAAGGCGTCTTGATCAGAGGTTCCTTAAACTGAAGGTCCGCTCAAAATGCAACTTGGTTCAGAGCCAGGTGTTCTCCGAAAAGCTCAAGACCACCCTCAACGCCTACCACAACCGCGCCATCTCCACGGCCCAGGTGATCGAGGAGCTGATCGCCCTCGCCAAGGAACTCGATGCCGCCACCAAGCGCATTGAAGCCCTTGGCCTCACCGACGACGAAGTCGCCTTCTACAACGCCCTTGCCGCCAACGACAGTGCCGCGGCGGCCATGGGCGACGACAAACTCAAACTGATCGCCGCCGAACTGATCACTCAGGTGAAGAAGAGCCTGTCAATCGATTGGACTCTGCGCGAGAGTGCCCGCGCCAGGATCCGCGTGATGGTGAAACGCATCCTCAACAAATACGGCTATCCCCCCGATCTGCAGAACGTCGCGGTGAAAACTGTGCTCACCCAGGCGGAGCTGCCCTGCGCCGCCTGGGTGTGAGTGCCTCACATCGTGATCAATGTGCTCAGCACCGCTGTGGTGTTTGCTTTTCGTAGCTACCGTTGAGCTCATGAGCAAGAAGCACCGCCCATCGCCCGTCGAGACGATCGAGGAGATGCAGAACGATCTTCCCTACGACGAGCCGATCGACAAGAAAGACTACAAACGGGATCTCGAATCGCTCCAGATTGAACTGCTCAAAGCGCAACGTCACATCAAGGCGGTCGGACAGCGCCTGGTGATCCTGTTCGAAGGTCGCGATGCGGCGGGCAAGGGTGGATCGATCAAGCGCTTCCGCCAACATATGAATCCTCGCGGCAATGACCATGTGGCGCTGCCCAAGCCCAACGATGCCGAGGTGACCCAGTGGTACTTCCAGCGCTACGTCCCGCACCTGCCATCGGCGGGCGAAATCACGATGTTCGACCGGTCGTGGTACAATCGGGCCGGCGTGGAGAAGGTGATGGGCTTCTGCACACCCCAGGAGCACGCCCTGTTTCTCCGCCAGGTTCCCGGCTTCGAGCAATCACTCGTCGGCAGTGGGATCCTGCTCTTCAAGATGTGGTTCACCGTGTCGCAGGCCCGCCAGAAGCTGCGTTTCGACGACCGGCGCAAGGATCCCCTCAAGCAGTGGAAACTCTCGCCCATCGACGAGGTGAGCGTGGCGAAGTACAGCGCGTACACCGAAGCTCGCAACGAGATGCTGCTCGCCACCGACACCCTCGTGGCGCCATGGACGATCGTCAACTCGAATGAGAAGAGGCGGGCCCGTCTCGGCGCCATCCGCAGCGTCCTCCACGCCCTGGAGTACGAGCACAAAGACCACGACGTCGTCGGTGAGCCCGATCCTCGGGTCGTGCGTACGGCCCATTCGGTGTTCATCGACAACTGAGCTGGCCGCCTCGCGTCGGGAAGACGCCACCGCGCCGGAGCACAGGCAGGCCCATGCCGTTCAGCGATTTGTCCTTCAGCCAAGGAGTGTGAGACGTCTGGGGCACTCATTGAGTGCTGCCGCCACACCCCCTTGGCCACCCGCGCCGTCTACTCCTTCACCGGCTTCCCCAGCACCCCCGAGCGCCATCTCTATCTCCACCACGACGGCTACCCCACCGGCGCCGCCTGGCGCTTCGCCACCGCCCTGCGCCACAACCACGAGGCCTCAGCATTCCTTGCCTCCTTCCTGATCACCCAGCCCAGGGCGGAAGTGCTCAGCAGCGCGGAGCAGTCCGCCGATGCCGAGTACCGCTACCAGGTGCGGCTGCTGGAGCGCACCGCTCCCTGCCTGCAGGTGACGTGCTGGCGCCGGCTGCCTGGGGGCTCCAGCTGGCAGCCCCGTTGCCGGCCCATGGCCCTGGCTGTGTTCATCCAGCGCTTCCTGCCCGGGGAGCTGCTGTGATCAGACCAAGCGAGCGCTCACAGCGCCGCAGGCCCTCGGCGCAGTCGCCCCGCATCAGCAATCCCGAGCCGCCCCAGAGCAGCCGCTGCGGCAGATCGAGGGCTCCCGCGCCCAGCTCCCGCACGGGCTCGAAGCCCAGCCGGCGGAAGTAACGCACCAGGCGACGGTGCTGGTGCTCGTCGTCGCGGATGGCGAGCAGCGCGGCGCGGCGGCAGGGGGTGTGCTCCAGCGCCCAGGCGAAGGTGGCGGCCCAGATCAGCGGACCCACCAGGGCAGCGGCCGGCTCTCCGCGCGGCACCTGGATGCGCAGGGTGTCGAGATGGAGGCCGCCCGGCAGAGGAATCGCCCAGCCCTTGAGGTCCCCCAGCAGCTGGGGGCCGCCCTCGGGGCCGCGGCGGGCCACCCCCACCCGCAGCCCCCGCAGCGCCGCGGGCCCGCTCACCTGCAGACGCAGCAGCAATCCCCGCGACGCTCCCCACGCCTCCAGCTCCGCCAGATGGCTCATACGGGGAACGGCTCCCAGGCCAGCACCGCCGCCAGCGGCAGAGGCCCCCGGATGTGGGGGAAGAGCTCGCCGCTGCCGGGGGCCGGCTCCTCCACCACGGCGATGCCGGCCGTCGCCAGGCGTCGGGGATCGATCGTGAGCAGCAGCACATCGTCCGCATCGGCGTAGAAGCGCTGGTGAGTGGCTTCGAGCTGATGGCTGTGGCTGGCGTGGATGAAGCCCACGTCCTCCAGGCTCAGGCCGCGGCTGGAGCGGCGGTAGACCCCATGGCTCCTGGCGGCGCGCCATTCCGGGGCCAGGGCCAGGTGATACAGCCAGCGCGGCGAGCGCCAGGCCGCTCGCGGGGCCCAGGGCGGGGCCATCACCGCCGTCAGCTCGGGGCTGGCGAGGAACCGCCCCAGCCACGCCTGCACCTCCGTCAGGCCCGCCGCGGCCTCGAACCCCTCCGGATCCGCCAGGCGGAACTGGCGCACGAACGGCAGCAGGGCCAGATCCGCCAGGGAGGGCCGATCCCCCAGTTGCGGCAGCTGGGCGTTCCAGTCGCGCAGGATCGTCAGGGCCGCCGCCCGATGCTCCTCGGGATCGGCGCCGGGGTAGCGGCCGGAGTACTTGAAGCGGTCGAGGTGGTGCTTGAAGGGACCGTCATTGCTGGCAATCAGCGCCTCGATCAACGCCCGCTCGGCCGCGTGGCCCGGTGTGTCGGCCCGCCTCAGCAGATCGCCGGGGTCGTGGTACTCCAGGGCCCAGCGCATCACCGCCAGGCTCTGATCGATCACGGAGCCAGCTCCATGGCTCTGGCCTGCTGAGGTGCCATCGGCTGGCAGCACCAGCACCGGCACCGTGCCCTTCGCGGAGGCCTCCAGCAGCTCCGGGGGCTTGGCCTTCAGGTTCAGCTCCCGCATCTCCAGATCACGGCCGGGCCGCACCCCCGCCGCCGCCAGGGCCAGCCGGGCCCGGATCGCATAGGGGCAGCGGCGGAAGCTGTAGAGGATCGGCCGTTCCGCCATGGGCACCTACAGCACCCCCCGCTCGATCTCCTCGAGGTACAGGAACTCGGGCGACTTCACCCCCGCCCGCTTGCGGATCGCCACCAGCTCCTCGGATTCGAAGAAGGCGCGGGCCCGCTCCAGCGAACTCCAGGCGGAGAAATGCACCAGCGTGTCCGCCACGGCAAGGATGGCACGCACATGGGGCACAGACCGCTTCACCAGTGCGTCCCATCCTTGCGGCTGAAACTCCAGCCGCCATCCAGCTCCCTGGCCTGCAGGTCGTCGTCGGGATAGTCGATCTGATCGCCGGGGGTGCGATCGCCGATCTCCAGCAGGATCACCGTCTCGGCGCCGCGGTTCACCAGGTGGTGCGCATTGCCCCGGCCCGCCGCGAAGCCCGCCGCCATCCCCGGGGCCAGCTCCAGTTCCCCCTCGTCGCTGATCAGGGTGGGATGCCCCTGCAACACATAGACGAATTCATCCTGGAGGCTGTGGGCATGGCGCAGGGCCGTGCAAGCGCCCGGGGGCAGCAGGGTCTGGTTCACACCGAACCGGCTCAGGCCAAACAGGTCGCCCAGCACCCGCTTCTCCCGTCCGGCCAGCCGCGCCGCGAAGGGGGCCGGATAGGCGCTGGCCCGCTGGCGCGGCGGCACCGCGCTCGCCAGCACGGCCCTGGGCTTCAGGTCGGGCTCCACCCAGCCGCGGCGGGCGTCCACCGACCACAGCCGCTCCGGCGAGTAGGCCGCCAGGGGCCAGGCCGGATCTGCCAGGGGGGAGGCCAGCAGCCGCTCCAGTGACACCGGCAGCGGCAGCTCCTGATGGCGCGCCTGGTGAGCGTCCACCGCCCGCAGGAACCAGCGGGTGAGGGTCTCGTGGTAACCGGAGCTGTCGCTGTTCGGAGTGCCGGTGGCCTCGTTGTAGGCGCGGATCCGCTCGCGCAGATGGACCAGGGCCTGGTCATGGCCCCAACGGCGCAGGCTCACCAGCGCCACCAGCAGGTGGGCCTGGTGGGTCCAGTGCTGGCGGGGCAGGCTGGCGGTCTCAAACGCCTCCACGACAGCCTCGATGGCCTCGGGCGTCGACCACGACGCCACCACAGACGGCATCACCGGATCGGCCATGGGCCCCTTCAGCTGGTGAACACCTGGGCGATGTGAGCCTGGCCCCGCCGCTCAGCCAGCTCCACCTGGCGCTGGCGTTCCACCAACTGGGCGCGGCGCTCCGGGGTGAGACCATCAACGCAATGGCGGCAGCTCACCCCCGTCATGTAGCTCGCCAGCGCGCGGTCGCTGGGCGAGAGGGGCATGCGGCAGCCGTGGCACAGGCTGTGCTCACCGGGCTCCAGCTGGTGATTCACAGCCACCCGCTGATCGAACACGAAGCATTCGCCCCGCCATTGGCTGCCCAGCTCCGGCACCAGCTCCAGATAGCGCAGGATGCCGCCTTCGAGGTGATGGACCCCGCCAAAGCCCTGGTCGATCAGGTGGGCAGTGGCCTTCTCGCAGCGGATGCCACCGGTGCAGAACAGCGCCAGGGCCTGGGGCGTGCGCTCCGCCACCAGGGGGCGCAGCACCGAGTCCACCCAGTGAGGGAAATCAGCGAAGCGCTCCAGGCCCGGATCGATCGCCCCCTCGAAGCTGCCCAGCGCCACCTCATAGCTGTTGCGGGTGTCGATCACCAGGGTGCCGGGATCGCCGATCAGGCGGTCCCACGACGTGGGCGCCACGTAGGTACCCACCCGCTCGCTGGGGCGGGCTTCAGGGCGGCCCAGGGTCACGATCTCGGGCTTGAGGCGCACCTTGAGCCGGTGAAAGCCGGGCCGCTCGCTCCAGCTGAGCTTGGCCTCCAGATCCGCCAGGCGTGGATCGGCGCGCAGGTGAGCGAGCACCGCCGTCACCCCGTCCTCCGGGCCGGCGATCGTGCCGTTCACGCCCTCCTCCGCCAGCAGCACGGTGCCCTTCACCCCCTGGCTGCCGGCCAGCGCCAGCAGCTCATCGCGCCAGCCCGGCAACTCGGCGGCGGAGAAGGCCACGAACTTGTAAAAGGCCGCAATCCGCTCCCTCAAACCGCCAGCTCCACACTCACCCCCGCCGCCGCCAGCAGCGCCCGGTCGGCGGCCACATCGGGGTTGCCGGTGGTGAGCAGGGTGTCGCCGTAGAAGATCGAATCGGCGCCCGCCTGCAGGCAGAGGATCTGGGCCTCACGGCTGAGCTGCTCGCGGCCGGCACTGAGGCGCACCCGGCTGAACGGCATCAGGATGCGGGCCGTGGCCACCATGCGCACCAGTTCGAGCGGATCCACCGGTGGCTGATGCTCCAGCGGTGTGCCCTCCACCGCCACCAGGGCGTTGATCGGCACGCTCTCGGGATGAGGGTCGAGGCTGGCCAGCACCTGCAGCAGACCGGCGCGATCGCTGGTGGTCTCCCCCAGGCCGATGATGCCGCCGCAGCAGAGGGTGATGCCCGCCTGCCGCACCCGCTCCAGGGTTTCCAGCCGCTCCTGGTAGCTGCGGGTGGTGATGATCCGCTCGTAGTGCTCGGGGCTGGTGTCGAGGTTGTGGTTGTAGGCGGTCAGGCCCGCCGCCGCCAGGCGCTCGGCCTGGGCGTCGGTGAGCATGCCGGCGGTCACGCAGGCCTCCAGCCCCAGCTCACGCACACCGCGCACCATCGCCAGCATCGCCTCGAAGGGGGCACCATCGCGGATGTCGCGCCACGCCCAGCCCATGCAGAAGCGATGGGCACCGGCCGCCTTGGCGGCCCGGGCCCGCGCCAGCACCGGCTCCACCTCCAGCTCCGGCCGACCGCTCACGTCGCTGCTGTTGTGCATCGACTGGGGGCAGTAGGCGCAGTCTTCCTCGCAACCGCCGGTCTTGACGCTGAGCAGGGAGGCCAGCTGCACCCGGTAGCCGGGGTTGGCAGCCCGGTGCACGCTCTGAGCTCGCCAGAGCAGGTCGATCAGCGGCATCTCCAGCAGCCCCTGGATCTCCGCGCGGCTCCAGTCGTGGCGCAGGTCAGGGGCCGAGGTGGTGGCAGCGGCTGAGGGGCGAGCGGTGGTGGTCAACGGGGCAGGGAGTGGGAGGGGACAGGGTCAGGCGCTGGGGGGAAGCAGGGGCTCAACTCCCCCGAAGCGCCGCTGGCGGCCCTGGTAATCCAGCACGGCCCGCAGCAGGGCCTGCTCATTGAAATCGGGCCAGAGCACATCGGTGATGTGGATCTCGGCGTAGGCCAGTTGCCAGAGCAGGAAATTGCTGATGCGGTACTCGCCACTGCTGCGGATCAGCAGATCGGGATCCACCTCGCCGGCGGTGAGCAGCTCGGCCTCGAAGTGGGTCTCACTGATGGCGGCGGGATCGAGATCACCTCGGGCGGCCCGCTCCGCCAGGCGCCGGGCCACCTGCACCAGTTCCCGCCGGCCGCCGTAGTTGGTGCAGACGTTGAAGTGAATGCCTGTGTTGGCGGCGGTGCGGGCCTCGGCGGCGGCGATGCGCTCCTGCAGCCCTTCCGGCAACTGCTCCAGGTCGCCCAGGAAGCGGATGCGCACCCGCTCACGCTCCAGGGCCTGCAGCTCACGGGCGAGCACCCGCTCGAACAGGGCCATCAGGAAGGTCACCTCCTCGCCAGGGCGGTTCCAGTTCTCGGTGGAGAAGGCGTAGACGGTGAGGGCACCGATGCCCCAGTCGCTGCAGAGGCGCAGGGTTCGCTTGAGCGCTTCCACCCCTTCACGGTGACCCATCATGCGCGGCAGGCGTCGCTGACGAGCCCAGCGGCCGTTGCCGTCCATGATCACGGCCACATGGGCCGGCAGCCGGGCGGGATCCAGACAGGCCGGCAGCAGCTCGGAGGGCTGGGCTGACGCCTGGATCGGGTCGGTGGTCGCCGGCGAGCGACTCATGCGCGGGATTCGGGCGTGTCCTCGGACACGGTACGTCCAGTGGGAAGCGGCACCACCGAACCTCCGGAAGTCTTGGCCGGGGTTTTCGTGGATGAGGGCGCCAGGGCGGCTGTCAGCAGCTCACGCAGACGGCTGCTGGTGATCGGGCGCTCCAGCTTGCCCTGGCGGGCCAGGGAGAGGGTGCCGGTCTCCTCGGAGACCACGATGCAGAGGCAGCGGTCGAAGCGTTCGGTGATGCCCAGGGCCGCCAGATGACGGGTGCCATAGCGGGTGATCCCCTGGCGGGAGAGGGGCAGGATCACCCCCGCCGAGAGGATGCGGCTGCCTCGTACCAGCAGGGCCCCGTCGTGCAGAGGGGTGTCGGCGGCAAACAGATTCAGCACCAGATCCACCGAGAGCATGGCGTCAAGCTCGATGCCGGGGTTGAGAAAGTCTTCAGGGCGAAGATCGCTGCCCAGATCCACCAGGATCAAGGCGCCCCGGCGGCCCTGGGACAGGCGGCCAGCCGCCTCGGTGAGCATCGCCACCGCGCCCGACATCTCCTGGTCGACCCCCTGGTTGCCCAGCAGCACGTCGAGGCGACCAGTGCCCAGCAGCTCCATCAAGCGCCGCAACTCCCCCTGCCAGAGGATCGCCAGGGCCAGACTGCAACCCAGAACCACCGCCTCCAGCAGCCGGGTGGTGAGGGGCAGGTTGGCGAAGCGCTGGACCACCCAGACCAGGGCCACCAGAAACAGCCAGCCGCGCAGCAACCAGAGGGTGCGGGATTCGCGCACCCGGGCCAACAGCAGCATCCCGAGAGCAGAGGCGAACAGCAGATCCAGCAGCAGGCGCAGATCGAGGAGCCTCAGCCAGATCACAGAGCCCTACAGCACTTGACTCATGCTACCGGCCGAAAACGTTCTGGCAGCACGTCGTGGAGCAGCAGTTCGTCTGGTCGCTCGCGCCGTTGCACCAGCTCAGCCTGACCCCCATGCACGAGAACCGCCGCAGGCCTGGGGATGCGGTTGTAATTCGAGGCCATCGAGGCGTTGTAGGCGCCGGTGGCGAAGACCACCAGCAGGTCGCCGCTGCTGCTGGGGGGCAGGGCCAGGTCCTTGAGCAGCACGTCGCCGGATTCGCAATGCTTGCCCGCCACCGTGACCGTTTCGGTGGCCACGGCCGTGGGCCGCTCGGCCAGCACTGCCGTGTAGCTCGACTGATAGGTGATCGGCCTGGGGTTGTCGCTCATCCCCCCATCCACCGACAGGTAGGTGCGCAGGCCGGGGATCTGCTTGCGGCTGCCGATCGTGTACACGGTGAGGCCAGCCGTGGCCACCAGGGAGCGGCCTGGCTCGCACAACAGCCTGGGCAGCTCGAGATCCCGCTCGCGGCAGGCGCGCACCACCGCCTCGGCCACCCCCTTCACCCACTCCTGGATGGTCGGGGGATCGTCGGAGGCCACGTAGCGAATGCCCAGGCCCCCGCCCACGTTCAGATCACTCACGGGATGGCCGAGGGAGCGGGCCAGGGCCAGGGCATCGGCCATCACCCCGGCCAGGTCGCGGTGGGGCTGCAGCTCGAAGATCTGGGAGCCGATGTGGGCATGCAGGCCGGTGAGGCGGGCCCAGGAGCACCCGGCCAGGCGTTGCAACACCGACTCGAGCTGATCGGGGTCGAAGCCGAATTTGCTGTCGAGATGGCCGGTGCGGATGTACTCGTGGGTGTGGCACTCAATGCCGGGGGTGAAGCGCAGCATCAGCGGCACCACCCGGCCCGCGGCGGGGGCGATCTCGGCGAGGCGCTCGAGGTCGTGGTCGTTGTCGACCACCACGGTCACGCCATGGGCCACCGCCAGGGAGAGCTCCTCATCCGACTTGTTGTTGCCATGCAACACGATCCGCTCCGGCGGCATGCCCCCTTGCAGGGCGGTGAGCAGCTCGCCCGCTGAGACGGCATCGAGGCCGAGGCCTTCGGAGGCCACCAGAGCACTCAGCACCAGGCTGCTGTTGGCCTTGGAGGCGTAGAGCGCCAGGGAGGGGCCGGGGTAGTGGGCGGCAAGGGCCTCCTGGTAGGCCCGGCAGCTGGCCCGCAGGGTGGCTTCATCCAGCACATAGAGCGGTGTGCCGTAGCGGCGGGCCAGCTCGCCCAGATCACAGCCGCCCACCTGGAGCCGGTCGTGGCCGTCGAGGGCCGTGGTGAGCGGCGTGAGGTTGCGGTTGGGACTGAGCGAATCAGCCTCCGACTCGAAGGGGCGCATCGCCGGACTGGGCACGGACCCGTTGCCGACGGCCTGGTCAGCCGGAGTGACGGGAGAAATGGTCATCGGCGTCATCCTTGGGGCTGTGTCCTGGTTGATCACAATCGTAAGGATGAGCATCGAAGGGGCAGGGCAGCACGAGCTGAAGACCCAGCGGCTGAGTCCCATCCACGCTGAGGCCTGCCACCAGCTCGATCGGCTCTGCCGGCCCCGGGGTTGGGACCTGCGGCAGTGGCACCAGGACCTGGAGGCCCAGGACATTGAGGGACCTGGGCGCTGCGTCCTGGGGGTGCTTCGCGGCTCCGAGCTGGTGGCTGTGGCCAGCGGCTGGCTGATCCTCGATGAGCTGCAGATCCTGCTGGTGCTGGTGCACCCCGCTCAGCGGCGGATCGGCCTGGCCCGGATGGTGCTCAGCGAGCTGATGCGGGAGGGCCATGAGCGGGGCGCCAGCGGGGCCACCCTCGAGGTGGCGGCCAGCAACACGGCCGCACTTGGGCTCTATGGGTCGCTCGGATTCCGCAGCACCGGTCGTCGTCGCGGTTACTACCGCGATGGCCAGGACGCTCTGATCCAATGGTGCCAACTCCAGGGCACAACTGGATAGTTGTGTGTTTGCTGAGTGCAACACTCCAGACTGGCGTTCAGGAAGGTGCGGATTGCCGCCCTTTGTTGATGCGTAAGGCCGTATGAATTCGCTCTTGAACATGTGGCGATTGAGCCATCGCATCACTGTCGTGGAAAAGGATTCGGGCGATTCGAAAGCAGAATCACACACACCCTCTCAACCCTGATAGGTTGGTGGGACTTGCACAGGCACCGCAGATGTTCGAGCGGTTTACCGAGAAGGCCATCAAGGTGATCATGCTCGCCCAGGAAGAGGCCCGAAGGCTGGGTCACAACTTCGTGGGCACCGAGCAGATCCTGCTGGGCCTGATCGGTGAGGGCACCGGCGTGGCCGCCAAGGTGCTCAAGTCGATGGGGGTCAACCTCAAGGACGCCCGGGTCGAGGTGGAGAAGATCATCGGCCGCGGTTCCGGCTTCGTGGCTGTTGAAATCCCGTTCACACCCCGCGCCAAGCGCGTGCTGGAGCTCTCCCTCGAAGAGGCTCGCCAGCTTGGGCACAACTACATCGGTACCGAGCACCTGCTGCTTGGCCTGATCCGGGAGGGTGAGGGCGTCGCCGCCCGTGTGCTGGAGAACCTCGGTGTGGATCTGGCCAAGGTGCGCACCCAGGTGATCCGCATGCTGGGCGAAACCGCCGAAGTCACTGCGGGCGGTGGCGGCAGCAAGGGTTCCACCAAGACCCCCACCCTCGACGAATTCGGCAGCAACCTCACCCAGCTGGCCGCCGAGGGCAAGCTGGATCCCGTGGTGGGCCGCCACAACGAGATTGATCGGGTCGTGCAGATCCTCGGGCGCCGCACCAAGAACAATCCCGTTCTGATCGGTGAACCTGGCGTCGGCAAAACCGCCATCGCTGAGGGACTCGCCCAGCGCATCATCATCGGCGAAGTTCCCGACATCCTTGAAGACAAGCGGGTTCTCACCCTGGACATCGGTCTGCTGGTGGCCGGCACCAAGTACAGGGGCGAATTCGAGGAGCGCCTCAAGAAGATCATGGAAGAGATCCGGGGCGCGGGCAATGTGATCCTGGTGATCGACGAAGTCCACACCCTGATCGGTGCCGGTGCCGCCGAAGGTGCCATCGATGCCGCCAACATTCTCAAGCCGGCCCTGGCACGCGGCGAACTCCAGTGCATCGGCGCCACCACCCTGGATGAATACCGCAAGCACATCGAGCGGGACGCGGCCCTGGAGCGCCGCTTCCAGCCAGTGATGGTTGGTGAGCCCTCCGTGGTCGACACCATCGAGATCCTGCGCGGCCTGCGCGAGCGCTACGAGCAGCACCATCGCCTGAAAATCAGCGATGAAGCTCTGGTGGCCGCCGCCACCCTCGGTGATCGCTACATCTCCGATCGGTTCCTGCCCGACAAGGCCATCGATCTGGTCGATGAAGCCGGCAGCCGCGTGCGGCTGATGAACTCCAAGCTGCCTCCGGCGGCCAAGGAGCTCGACAAGCAACTGCGTGCCATCCAGAAGCAGAAGGAGGATTCCGTCCGCCAGCAAGACTTCGGCAAGGCCGGTGAACTGCGCGACAAGGAAGTGGAACTGCGCGATCAGATCCGCTCAATCCTCCAGGCTCGCCGCGACGAGGAGCCGGTGGCTTCAACCGCTGTCGAAGGATCCGCCGAAGCGACCGCCGAAGCTAAGGCCAGCACGGCCGCCGACAACGCCCTGGCTTCCTCCAGCGGCGAGCGCCATCCAGTGGTCACCGAAGAGGACATCGCCCAGATCGTTGCTTCCTGGACCGGCGTTCCCGTCCAGAAGCTCACCGAGAGCGAATCGGTGAAGCTGCTGAACATGGAGGAGACCCTGCACCAGCGGCTGATCGGCCAGGACGAAGCCGTCAAGGCCGTGTCCAAGGCCATCCGCCGCGCCCGGGTGGGTCTGAAGAACCCGAACCGCCCCATCGCCAGCTTCATCTTCTCCGGTCCCACCGGCGTGGGTAAAACGGAGCTCACCAAGGCCCTGGCCGCTTACTTCTTCGGCAGCGAGGAGGCAATGATCCGCCTCGACATGTCCGAGTTCATGGAGCGGCACACCGTCAGCAAGCTGATCGGCTCGCCTCCTGGCTATGTGGGCTTCAACGAAGGCGGACAGCTCACGGAAGCCGTGCGCCGTCGTCCCTACACCGTGGTGCTCTTCGATGAAATCGAGAAAGCCCATCCCGATGTGTTCAACCTGCTGCTGCAGCTGCTGGAAGATGGTCGCCTGACCGACTCCAAGGGCCGCACGGTGGACTTCAAGAACACCTTGATCATCATGACCTCGAACATCGGCTCGAAGGTGATCGAGAAAGGCGGCGGTGGTCTCGGCTTCGAATTCTCCGGGGCCGCGGTTGAGGAAACGCAGTACAATCGCATCCGCTCCCTGGTCAACGAGGAGCTCAAGCAGTACTTCCGTCCTGAGTTCCTCAACCGTCTCGATGAGATCATTGTCTTCCGGCAACTCAGCCGCGATGAGGTCAAGGAGATCGCCGAAATCATGCTGCGCGAGGTGTTCGGCCGCATGCAGGAGAAAGGCATTGGCCTCTCGGTCACCGAGGCCTTCAAAGAGCGTCTCGTCGAGGAGGGCTACAACCCCAGCTACGGCGCACGTCCTCTGCGCCGGGCTGTGATGCGCCTGCTCGAAGACTCCCTGGCGGAGGAATTCCTCTCCGGGCGTCTGAAGGACGGTGATTCTGCCCTTGTCGATGTCAACGACGAGAAACAGGTGGTGATCCGCCACCAGACAGTGGTCGCCGAACCGGAACTGGCCGGTGCCAGCGTCTGACGCCTCGATGGTGACAGCCCTCAGTCAGCATGCGATCGCCCCCGCCCGACTGGTGCGGGGGCCTTCGGCATGGTCGGCTTCGCTCGACGCCCTGCCCTCCCTCTGCCGCCGCCCGCTGCTGCTGGGCCGCAGCCAGGCCACCGCACATCTGCGCGATCAGGCCTGCTCCGATCTGCTGCGGTTGGGCCTGGAGCCCCTGTCCGCCACCCTTCAGTTCGACTGCTGCGAGGACGACCTCCGGCGCCTGGCGGCAGAAGCCCAGACCGGCCGCTGCGACGGGGTGATCGCCATGGGAGGCGGCAAGGTGCTGGACGCAGGCAAGCTGCTGGCCCATCGCCTCGGTCTGGCCTGCATCACCGTGCCCACCAGCGCCGCCACCTGCGCCGGATGGACCGCCCTGGCCAATCTCTATTCCGTCGAAGGGGCCTTCCGCTCCGATGTGGCGCTGGATCGCTGCCCCGACCTGCTGATCTTCGATCACAATCTGGTCCTGCAGGCTCCCACGCGCACCCTGGCCAGCGGGATCGCCGATGCCATTGCCAAGTGGTATGAGGCCTCGGTGAGCAGTGGCTCGAGCGGCGATGGTCTGGTGCAACAGGCGGTGCAGCAGGCCCGTGTCCTGCGCGATCAGTTGCTGCTGGAGGGTGAGGCAGCCATGGCCGAGCCCGGTGGCGAAGCCTGGGTACGGGTGGCGGAGGCCTCCGCGCTCACGGCCGGACTGATCGGCGGTCTCGGTGGCGCCCGCTGCCGCACCGTGGCTGCCCACGCGGTCCACAACGGTCTCACCCAGTTGCCCGCCTGTCATCACCTTCTTCACGGTGAAAAGGTGGGCTTCGGCGTTCTCACCCAGCTGCGTCTTGAAGAGTTGCTCGGTGGCCACCGCCTGGCCAGCCAGGCCCGCCGCCAGCTGATCCCCTTCTTCAGGGCCCTGGATCTGCCGCTGACCCTCGAGGGTCTCGGCCTCGCCGAAGCCAGCCTCAACGACCTCAACGCCGTCTGCGCCTTCGCTGTTCTTCCCGGCTCTGATCTGCACCATCTGCCCTTCCCCGTGAACGCCAACGACCTGCTGACCGCCATGGTGAGCACCACGGCGGAGTCGCACCCAGCTGAGAGTGCTCCAAGTGCTCCAGCCCCCTGCGCCGAGGGCAGCCTCTGCCCTGAGAGCAGCCCTTGAGCCGCTTCCCCCAGGCGGAGTGGTGCCAGGGTCCGGAGCTGATCGCCAGAGCCGCCAGTAATCTGCTCGACCCCCAGGGGCGTGATCTGGCTGGACGCGTGCAGTGGTGGGAACTACCGGGGTTCAGCGGTCGCTGGCCCGTGGCTGTGCTTGGAGAGGGCAAACCGCTGCTGCTCCTGCATGGCTTCGACAGCTCCCTGCTGGAGTTCCGCCGACTGGCGCCGCTGTTGGCACCCCGCTTTCGCCTCTACATTCCCGACCTCTACGGTTTCGGTTTCAGCCCCCGGCCCGCCGCTGGCCGTTACAACCCCAGCGGTGTGCTCGACCACCTCACGGCCGTGGTGGAGCAGATTGAAGCGACCTCAGCCCCAGGCTCAGCACCGCCGCTGGGCGTCATCGGCGCCTCCATGGGCGGATCTGTGGCGGTGGAGCTGGCCCGGCGCCTGCCCATGCGCGTGAGCAGGCTGCTGCTGCTGGCACCCGCCGGTCTCACCGGACGTCCCATGCCCCTCCCCCCCCTGCTTGACCGCCTGGGGGTCCGCTTTCTCGCCCTGCCGGGGGTGAGGCGCGGGCTCTGCCGACAGGCCTTTGCCGACCCTGAGAGCAGTGTGGGGCCCGCCGAGGAAGAGATCGCTTCGCTGCATCTGCAGGTGATCGGCTGGGGGGAGGCGCTAGGCCGTTTCGCCCGCAGCGGAGGCTTCGCGGGCTGCGGCGAGCCCCTGCCGAACCAGCCCCTGAAAGTGCTTTGGGGAGCCGATGATCGGATCCTGCGGCAGCCACAAAAACGTGCCGCCCTGGCCCTGCTGGGTGATCGGGTCGAGGAATTGACGGCCTGTGGCCACTTGCCTCATCTGGACCGCCCCGAGGCCGTGGCCGCCGTCTGCTGATGCCAGAGGCGGCCGGAGGGCCTGCGGGATTTCAGCTCACCAGATCACCAGAGGCCGCGGATCGGCGCCGACTCGGGAATCGGCTGCACGTAGGGCTCAGGTTCGGGTTGAGGCTGCGGCTGGGGGGCCGGGGTCACCACCACCGCCTGGGCAGCCGGCTGGCCGAAGCGGTAGCGGAAGCCCACCTTGGCACCGAAGTCGTTGTAGGAGTCGTAGCGGATGTTGTCGCCACTGAATCCGGAGGCACCGGAGTAAGTGCCCTCAAGGTAGACATCACTGGCGTTGCTCACGCCATAGCTGACCCCCAACTTGGCCTGCCAGCCGAACAGCCCTTGATTCGTGGTTCCAGTGGAGACACTGTTGCCACCGCTGGAGACCTTGATGCGGGGGGTGCTCAAGTTGGTGTAACCGATGCCACCACCGATGTAGGGAGTCCAGCGGCTGCCTGTGCTGATGTCCCAGTAGCCACTGGCAAAGATGTCATTCTTGTTGATGACACCAGAAGAGCTCAGATTGTACTTATTGCCGTTGGCCGAGAAAGACACGTCGTTGACGCTGGCCCGGGTGTAGACGTAGCTCAGCTCGGTGCGGATCGCGCCGAAGTCGTAGCCAACCGCGAGATCGCCTGAGAAGCCTCCACCGAAACTCAGATCGCCATTGACGTTCTCGAAGCCGCGCTCCGTGAGGTTGCGGGTGCGTACACCCGTGTCAGTAGGCCAGGCAGCTCCAAGACCAAGTCCGAGATACCAGCCGGTTCCCTGCTCATAGGGCACCGGTTCGCTGCTGCCGTAGCTCTGGGCCACGGTGGCATCGGTGTTGGCATCGGGCTCAGCGCTGGGGCTGAGGGCAATGGCTGCGCCATCGGGAGCCAGCAGGGCAGCCGCCCCGGGGGACACAGCGCCGGCGGGCTCTGCGGCACGGGCCGGGATGGCGAGGAAGGCGCCCGCGGCACTGGCGGCAACCCCCGTAATCACAAGGAAAGGAATTCGGAAGTTCATGACGGACACTCTGGTCATATCCACGGTCTAGGCACGGAAGAGGCCTTCAGGCCACGAGCGAGAGCCAGACCTTCACCTGGCCATCAGGTGTCGCTGACGGCCAGGGGGAGGCAGTGGACCGTCTCTGTTAGGAGGAGCCATCCCGACCTCGCCTGCATGGCTGGAGCTGAACCCGCACAGCCGTCGCGTTCGCCCAGCAGCGGTCCTGTGCTGCAGCTTCTCGCCTCGGGCTTGCAGCTCTGGATTCGCAGCCAATGCGAGGCCGTCAAGGAGCTGGAGATTCAGCTGCACGGCTCTGCCCTGAACCTGCTGCGCGGCCGCCTCGACGGGGTGAGCCTGATGGCCCGCCAGGTGGTGTATCAGGGGCTGGAAATCGAGCTTGTCGAGCTTCAGAGCGATCCGCTGCGCATCCAGGTCGCAGGGGTTCTGCGCGGCCAGCCGGTACAGCTGGAGCATGCGTTCCTGATCCGCGGCACGGTGGCCTTCACGGCCAACGGGTTGAGCAGCTCCCTGAACCGTCCCAGCTGGAGGGATCTCAGTGACCAGCTCGGTGACCAGCTGCTGGGCCTGGGGCCCCTCCGGCAGCTGCGCATCGCCGGCGACATCCTGATCGTCGCCGCCGAGGCCCAGGGAGAGGCCCAGCTGATGGAGCTGGAAACCCGCCCCGAGGCTGACCAGGGCAGTGTTGTGATCCGTGATCTCAACGGGCAGCTGCGCGGGCGCCTGCCGATGGACCCGAACATCCACATCGAGCGAGCCAGCCTCGAAGCCGACATGCTGCAGCTCCAGGGCGAAGCCCGGGTCTCCCCCTGAGAGAGCTGTTGGCACGCTGGACAGGCCAGCCCCTCAGCCCAGCAGAGGGACCAACAGGGTCACGAAGTAATACACCACCGCCGGCGTGAACAGGAAACTGTCGATCCGATCAAGGATTCCCCCGTGGCCCGGAATGGCATCACCGGAATCCTTCACCCCGGCATCCCGTTTCATCATCGATTCGGTGAGGTCCCCCACCAGGGCGAACAACGACACCACCCCTCCCAGCAAGCCACCCACCACCCAGCCCCAGCGCCAGCCCAGCAGCAGGCCACCCACCACCCCCACCAGCACCGCACAGGCCACGCCGCCGAAGGCGCCCTCCACCGTCTTGCCCGGCGAGATCGGTGAAAGGGGATGAAGCCCGAAGCGGCGGCCGATCACGTACGAGCCGATGTCGGTGGCCACCACCATCAGGCAGGCCATCAGAGTGAGCGCCATGCCCGGAGTGAGGGGCCAGCTGGCTCCCTGCAGCTGGGGGGCCAGAGCAGGATCGACCAGATCACGCAGACGCAGCCAGTGACTGGGCAGAAAGCCGAGATAGAACAGTCCGAAGATTGAGGCGGCGATGTCGGCGATGGTGCCGGTCACGGGCTGAAGCAACAACCAGCCGCAGATCACCGCGCCAGACACCGGCACCACCGACGCCGCCAGATCGACTGCCATGCCGCCACCGCTGGCCCACTGGGTGGCGAACAGCAGCAGCTGGCAGGCCACCAGCGTGGTCTTGGTAGCCGGCCGGATGCCCTTGAACTGGGCCAGCCGGAAGAACTCCAGCAGGCCCAGGTGCACGATCACGCCCACAGCCACGGTGAACCACCAGCCCCCCAGGCTGACCACGACAAGGCCGAAGCCACCGGCCGCGAAGCCGCTGAACAGCCGTGAAAACGAGGTGCGCGGCCGTGAACCCTGACTCACCCGTGGCGCTCGGCAGCGATCAGGAAGAGGGGCTCAGCCGCCGCCAGGCGGGCCTGACTGCCGCGGCGCTGCATGCGATGGACCGTCGCCTGAACCACCTGAACGTCACGGGCTTCCAGCTGGCCCAGGGTATCGGTCGCATCCACGAGTCCCTCCAGGCTGGCGGTGCTGATCACCAGCCGTCCCCGGGGCTGCAGGGCCGCCCAGACGGCGCGCAACACGCTCGCCAGCGGTCGGCCCACCTCCAGGACCACCCGGTCGGGGTGCTGCGGTAGCAGGGAGAGTCCATCGGGCGCCTGGCCGGCGTGAATGTGCAGATTGTCGATGGCCAGGTGCCGCCGGTTGCGCTCCAGCAGCTCGATCGCCTCAGGATCCCGCTCCAGGGTGTGCACCTCGCCCAGAGGCATCAGCCTGGCGATCTCCAGGGCCAGGGCACCGGTGCCGCCGCCCACATCCCAGACCGTGGAATCGGCCCTGGGGCGCAGGTGGGCCAGCAACATCACCCGCAACTCCATCGGCGTGGGACTGAAGCCCGGGGCGTCTTCAAAGGCCTGATCGGGCAGACCCGGGGTGACGAAATCCCACTGGAAGGCAGGTACTGGCTCGGATCGCCGCGTTGGGTCTTCGCCTCGCTGCCTTGGGCCCATCCGCAGCGCCCATCAGGCCACAACTGTCACCGTATCAGCGATCTGCCCGGGCCAGAGCCGGCGCTGCTCCCTCAGCCACTCCAACCGCGCCCCATCAATCCGCTCGCCTGGAATCAACAGGGGAATCCCTGGGGGATAGGGGCAGATCGGCTCCGCCGCCAGCCGCTCCAGCGCCTGCTCCAGGGGCAGGGTCTGCTGGGGCAACCTCCAGGCCTCACCCGGGGTCAGCTCCGGCTCCATCAGGGCGGGAATGGGCGGTGAGGAGAAACAGGGAAGTGGTGCCCCCCCCAGGGCCTGGCGCAGCTGCTTGAGCTGCGCGGGCAGAAGCCTGAGGGCCCGTCGCGGCGGGCGTTCCCCCAGGCAGAAGGTGAGGCAGCCGGGCTCAGGAAGCTCGGCGATCACGCCCCGTTGGAGCAGCCAGGCGTCGGCCGCCAGGCCATTGATGCCCAGGGCGGCGGCATGGAACACCAGGCGCAGGGGATCCTGGTTGGCCGCCAGGGGCAGGGAGGCCGCCTCCAGCGCCTGCTGCAGCCTGTTCGCGCGGGTGAGAGCCAGGCGCAGGCCGCGGGCGCCGGCGGGGCTGTGGCGGTGGGCGAAGGCCGCCGCCGCCGAAGCCAGCAACAGGGCACTGGGACTGGAGGTCTGCAGCCAGAGCAACGACCGCTCGATCGCCTCTTCACTCACCCGCCCGCGCCGCAGCAGCAGGGCAGCGCTCTGGGCCAGCCCCCCGGCGCTCTTGTGCAGGGACTGCACCACCAGATCGGCCCCGGCCGCCATGGCCCCCATCGGCAGTCCCGGCTGGCCGAAGTGAGCGCCATGGGCCTCATCCACCAGCACCGGCAGGCCCCGGCGGTGGGCCTCGGCGATCAGCCCGGGCAGATCTCCCGCCAGACCCTGGTAGGTGGGATGCACCAGCACCAGAGCCGCCAGGGGCGGGGACTGCTCCAGGCGCTGCTGCAGCCAGGCCGGGGTTGGCGGCAGCCACAGCCCGGTGGCGGGATCGAAGGGCAGATCGAACAGCACTGGCCGCAGGCCGCCGAGCACGCAGGCATGCAGCAGGCTGCGGTGCAGGTTGCGCGGCAGCAGCACCCGCTCGCCGGGCCTGGCCAGGGCCAGCAGCGCCACCTGCAGCATCCCGCTGGCTCCATTCACCCCGAACCAGCAGCGGTCAGCGCCACAGAGGCGGGCACATTCGGCCTGGTCGGCGGCCACAGCACCGCCCGGCTCCAGCGGCCCTCCGATCTCGGGCAGTTCCGGCAGATCCCAGCGGCCGGGGCGCCGCCGCAACAGCCGGCGCAGACCAGGCGCCAGACCCCTTCCGCGCCCATGGGCGGGCAGGTGCAGATCGAGGCGCGCCGGAGCCTGGCGCAGGGCCGACAACAGGAGCATCACCGCCCTTGGACTTTCTAGAGTCTGGGGTCATCACCCCAGGCGCCGCAGGAGTTCCCCCCATCACCGCCAGCACCCCCGTGCACCCGGCCCCACCGGCGCGTCCCGCCCGGGTCGAAGGCCCGCCGCCCCGCTACGAGCCCGCCGCCGATCTGCGCTGGATGCTCCTTCGCCCCTGGATCCTGGTGTCGCGCCTGGTGGTGGTGCTCTGGCAGCTGAGCTGGCTGGCTCTGGTGCTGGTGGTGCAGGGCAGCAGCAGCGAACGCGCCGTACAACAACGCCTGGGCCGACGCATCCTCGAGACCCTCACCCAGCTGGGTCCCTGCTTCATCAAGGTGGGACAGGCCCTCTCCACCCGCCCCGACCTGGTGCGCCGCGACTGGCTCGACCAGCTCACCCAGCTGCAGGACAACCTGCCCCCCTTCCCCCACGAGCTGGCCCTCGCCGAGATCGAAGCCGAGCTGGGGGCACCGGCAGCCCAGCTTTTCGAGCATTTCCCCCCCTATCCCGTGGCAGCGGCCAGCCTGGGGCAGGTGTACAAGGCCGAGCTCACGGCAGGACACTGGGTGGCGGTGAAGGTGCAGCGGCCCAACCTGGCCTACATCCTGCGTCGCGATCTGGTGATCATCCGCCTGCTGGGGGTGCTCACCGCGCCGTTCCTTCCCCTGAATCTGGGTTTCGGTCTCGGCGACATCATCGATGAGTTCGGTCTGACCCTCTTCGACGAGATCGACTACCGACGCGAGGCCGATAACGCCGAGCGCTTCGCCTCCCTCTTCGCCGACAACCCAGCCGTGACGGTGCCGCGGGTGGAGAGGCAGTTCTCCAGCCGCCGGGTGCTCACCACCAGCTGGATCAACGGGATCAAGCTGCAGGACCGGCTGGAGCTGGAGTCGCACCGGCTCGAACCGGATGCCCTGATCCGCACCGGAGTGATGGCCGGCCTGCAGCAGTTGCTGGAGTTCGGCTATTTCCACGCCGACCCCCATCCCGGCAACCTCTTCGCCCTGCCGGGGCGCACCGGGGCCATGGGCCACGTGGCCTACGTCGATTTCGGGATGATGGATTCGATCAGCGACGCCGATCGCCTCACCCTCACCGGAGCGGTGGTGCACCTGATCAACCGCGATTTCGAAGCCCTCGCCGGCGACTTCCAGACCCTCGGGTTCCTGCGCCCCGACGCCGACCTCACCCCGATCGTGCCGGCTCTGGAAACTGTGCTTGGCGGCCAGCTTGGGGAGAGCGTGGGCTCGTTCAACTTCAAGGCGATCACCGATCGCTTCTCGGAGCTGATGTTCGACTACCCCTTCCGGGTGCCGGCCCGCTTCGCCCTGATCATCCGGGCGGTGGTGAGCCAGGAGGGGCTGGCCCTGCGGCTCGACCCCAGCTTCAAGATCATCCGCGTGGCCTATCCCTACGTGGCCAGGCGGCTGCTGGCCGGCGACACCGCCGAGCTGCGCGAGAAGTTGCTGGAGGTGCTCTTCGATCGCCAGGGGCACCTGCAGCTGGAGCGGCTCGAGAGCCTGCTTGGGGTGGTGGAGCAGGACGACGCCAACCCCGATCTGCTGCCGGTGGCCGGGGCGGGTCTGCGCCTGCTGCTCGGTCCCCGCGGCGGCAGCCTGCGCCAGCGGCTGCTGCTGATGCTGGTGCGCGACAACCACCTCAACACCGACGACCTGCGGGCCCTGATGGGTCTGCTGCGGCGCACCTTCTCTCCGTCCAAGCTGGCGGGTGGGGTGCTGCAGCGGCTCAACCCCCTCGCACCGGCCGCCTGAGAGGCTGGATGCTCACCTCTTGATCGCTAGGGTCAGCGTCAATCCTTTAGCCGCCCGCCCGTGATCAGTGATCCCACCGGTTCAGAGGCCCTGGGCCAGGGTTACGCGGGCGGCTCCTTCGCCGATTTCGAGGGCGCCGACATCCTTTTGGAGTACGTGCCGGTGGGGCAGCCTCCCTTCTTCCTGGCGGGGGTGGGGCTGGTGATCGCGATCCTCTGCGGCCTGACCTTCTCACGCCTGGTGCAGAACCGGCTCGACGGCTGGAAGCAGGACCGGCTCAACCTGCTGCCCCTGGCGGTGCCTGAAACCGTGGCGTCCTACGCGGGGCTGATCCTGGGGGTGACCCTGTTCATCGGTGGCAGCCTGCAGGTGTTCGGCTTCGGTGGCGGCACGGCCCTGCTGGTGGCCCTGCTGCTCTCCCTGCTCACCGGTGGCGCGCTCTGGGTGCAACTGGAGGGGCTGATGCGACAGGTCCAGGACGGCAGCTTCAAGGCCGTGGACTTCGACAACTTCGATCAGTTCTTCTGAAACCGGAAGCCGTTGTCTCGATGAAGCCAGCAGGCCAGATCCTCCACCGGCAGGCTCCCGGCCTGTCCCTGCGCCTCTGGCCAACCTGGGCCTGCGATGCCGATCAGAAGCTGAACCGGTTGCAGCAGGAGATCCCCTGGCGGCAGGAGTCGATCACCCTTTTCGGCCGCAGCCACCCCATGCCGCGGCTCACCTGCTGGGTGGCTGATCCCGGTTGCACATACTGCTACAGCGGCCTGGCCAATGAGCCCCAGCCCTGGTCGGCAGCGCTGCTGGAGATCAGGGAGGCACTCGCGGTCACGCTGGGCTGGCGCTTCAATTCGGTGCTGCTCAACCGCTACCGCGACGGCAGCGACGCCATGGGCTGGCATGCCGACGATGAACCGGAGCTGGAGCCGCAGGCGCCGATCGCCTCCCTGAGCCTGGGGGCCAGCCGCAGCTTCCGCCTCAGGCCTCGCGACCGCCGGGCCGTGGCCGCCGAGCCGATCAGCCTGGAGCTGGGCCACGGAGATCTGCTGGTGATGGACCCTCCCACCCAGCAACACTGGCTGCACGCCCTGCCCCGGCGGCTGCGGGTTCGGCAGGAGCGAGTGAATCTCACCTTCCGGCTGATCCGAGCCCCGGCCGATGGCGTCTGAGCAGGCTTCTCTGCCCAGATCAGGCTTCGCTGCCGGCCATCTCCAGCATCGCCACCGTGACGGGAATCGTCTCGAGGGCCTCCTCGTTATCGAGGAAGGCATCGAAGGATCGATAACGGCACACGCAGGGTGGCGGATCACCCTCGGCCTGAGCCTGATCCCAGGCCTCCTGCCAGCTCAGCTCCTTGGGGCGGACCTGGGCGTAACAGGCAAGAGCCTCCTCCAGGTCACCGGCATCAGCGACGCACTCCCCGCGCCAATAGACCTCGAAGAACGGCATGGTCTCAGGCCACCAGGTAGCCCTCGAGGCGGCAGGAGCGGGAGCGGATGCCCTCCAGGGCGCGGCGCTCCAGGTTGCGAGTCTTGTCGCGGCTCATGCCCAGGGTGCGGGCAATCGAGGTCAGGCTCATCGGTTCATCGCCGTCGATGCCGTAGCGCATGCTCAGCACGCTCCGCTGCAGCTCAGGCAGCTGCTCCAGCAGCGCTCGCATGTCGCCGCGCAGGCACTCGCTGTCCACGCTCTCCGCCGGCAGCGTCCCGTCACCCTGCAGCAGGTCCAGCAGTTCGGTGTCCTCTCCGTCGCCCACCTTCGTCTCCAGGCTCACCGGTTGCCGCGCACGGCAGAGCAGGTCCTTCACCTCCTCCTCCGGCAGCTCCACACACACCGCCAGTTCGCTCAGCGTGGGTGTCCGCCCCAGCTCCTGGCTCAGTTCCCGCTGGCCTTTCTTCAGCTTGTTCAGCGTTTCGGTGATGTGGATCGGCAGCCGGATCGTGCGGCTCTTCTCCGCGATCGCCCGCGTGATCCCCTGCCGGATCCACCAGTACGCATACGTGCTGAATTTGTAGCCACGGGTCGGGTCGAACTTCTCCACTCCCCGCACCAGACCGATCGTTCCTTCCTGGATCAGGTCCAGCAGTTCCATGTTCCGCTTGGTGTACTTCTTCGCCACGCTCACCACCAGGCGCAGGTTCGCCGCCACCATCCGCTCCTTCGCGCGCCTCCCGCTCGAGAGCTTCCGCTTCAGCAGCGCCGGGCTCAGGCCCGCCGCGCTCGCCCATTCCGCCGCGCTCGGCTTCTGACCACCGGCGCGCATCTCCAGTTCCTGCTCCGTTTCCTCAAGCCGCATCAGCTCCTGCACCTGACGGCCCAGCGTGATCTCCTGCTCGTGGGTCAGCAGCGGCACGCGGCCGATGTCGCGCAGGTACGAGCGCACCAGGTCGCCGGTAGGCAACAGGGACGAGGAGGAGGCTGCGGCGGCCACGGGAAGGGAGGGCATGGGGCCGGTTCGGGGAGTTAGGAAACCTTTGTGTTTCGTAAATTACCACCAACCGGCCTCTCCAGGCCAGATCCTCCCTCTGCTGCGCCGTGTTCTGGCCGCCCGTCCTGCGCAGCGAAGGCAACACTGGAAGCGAGGGCCACCCCCTGACCCCATCCCCTCCTCAACACCACGGCCAGTACCCAGGCATGACGGCGCAACGACTCCAGAAACTGCTGGCCAGTGCCGGCCTCTGCTCCCGCCGCCGGGCCGAGGAGCTGATCCTGCAGGGGCGGGTGACCTTGAACGGAGCCGTGGCACGGCTGGGGGACCAGGCCGATCTCTCCAGCGACCGGCTGGAACTCGATGGGACGCCGGTCGCTGCGGCAGCCCCCACCATCACCGTGCTGCTCAACAAGCCCCGCGGCGTGATCTGCAGTTGTCATGATCCCGAGGGGCGAACGACGGTGCTCGATCTGCTGCCGCCGGAGCTGAGCGAGGCGACCGGCCTGCATCCGGTGGGCCGCCTCGATGGCGCCAGCCGCGGTGCGCTGCTGCTGAGCAACGACGGGGCGCTCACCCTGCGCCTCACCCACCCCCGCTTCGGCCACCGCAAGCACTACCGGGTGTGGGTGACCGGTGAGCCCGCTGCTGAGGCACTGGAACAGTGGCGCCGGGGCGTTCCCCTCGACGGCCAGCCCAGTCAGCCGGTGGGGGTGAGGGAGCTCGCGCGCGGACAACGGGGCACCCTGCTGGAACTGGAGATGGTCGAGGGCAGGAACCGGCAGATCAGGCGCACAGCGGAGCTGCTGGGACACCCCGTACGGGATTTGCAGAGGGTGGCGATCGGCCCCCTGCGCCTCGGCGAGTTGCCCGAGGGACGCTGGCGCCACCTCGCCCCCCAAGAATGGAGGGATCTGGACGCGCGGCGCTGAGGCGCGGACCGATCGAACCACCGCCCTGATCGATGCCCCCCTCCAGGATTCCCACGGCTGTGCCTTCCCGACTCAGGCGTTGGTGGCCCTGGCGGAAAGCCGTGCAAAGCCAGCCGGTCGAGCCCCGGGAGGATCCCCTGCTCAACGCCGGCCGGCAGCTGCGCCAGCAGCGGGAAGCCCGGGGGCTGAACCTGCGCCAGCTGGCGATCGAGACGCGGGTGAGCACCCCGGTGCTCGAAGCCCTGGAGCGGGGATGGCGTGAGCGTCTGCCAGAGCAGGCCTATCTCCGGACCATGCTGCCCCTGCTGGAGCAGCACCTGAATCTCCCCGTCGGCGCCCTCAAAGGGGCCCTGCCGGACCGGCCCGAGATGGCCCAGCATGGCGTTTCGGGGCGACAGGCCCTGCTCTCCCGCTTCACTCCGGGCTCGATCGATGTCTTCACCACCTGGCAGGGGACCGTGCTCTACGGGGTGCTGACCCTGGCGCTCATCTATGGCGTCAACCTGCAGCAGCAGCGGCTGGCGGCGGAGAACCTGCTGGCCCTGCGGCCGATCCCGCCCCTGCCGGCCTCGGAGCAACGGGCACCGGACCCCAACGCCGAGCTGCTGCAGGCCTATCCAGATCTCAGGCCCCTGCAGCAGGCGGCCCAGGGTGTGGCCAGGCAACGGTTGCTGGAGGGGGGCATCGAGCGCCGCCCCGCCGCCGGGGTGCTGCAACTGCGGCTGGGGCAACCCACCCGGATCAGCCTTGGCAGTGATGCGGGGGTGAAGACCGAGCTCAACGGGGCATCGGGGGAGCTGGTGTTGCAGCTGAGGCCTCCCCTGCGCCTGACCCTGGACCCCGTGCCATCGCAGGGAGCGGTGCTCTGGGACGGCAAGCCCCTGGCACCGGAGCCTGGTGGCGGTGGTCGTTACCGGCTGCCGCCGGCCACCGCCTCAGGGGCACCGGTGCCCGTGCGCCCATAGCGCTGCGCCAAGACCTGGAGGCCCACCAGGGGATCCTGAAGGCTGGCGATCGGTTGGTCCAGGCGCCAGGTCCAGTTGCCCGAGGCGGTGCCGGGGGTGTTGAAGCGGGCCTGGTCATCGAGGTGCAGCAGATCCTGCAGGGGCACCACCGCCAACTGGGCGGAGGAGCCCAGTGCCAGCTCCAGCAGCTGCCAGCCGGGTGCGTCAATGGTGTGTCCCACCAGCTCCCCCACCTGGCGCCGCTGGTCCTCCTCCAGCTCCTGCCACCAGCCCAGGCAGGTGGCGTTGTCGTGGGTGCCGGTGTAGACCACCCAGTGCTCACCCTGGTAGTTGACCGGCAGGTAGGGATTGTCGGCGTTGCCATCAAAGGCGAACTGGAGGATCTTCATTCCCGGCAGGACGAAGCGATCACGCAGGGCCTCCACCTCCGGGGTGATCACGCCCAGGTCTTCGGCGATCAGGGGCAGGGCTGGGGCTGAGCGGCCATTGCTGCCACCGGCGCCCTGCTGCCGCTGCCAGCGCGCCTTCAGGCTGGCGAGCAGGGCCACACCCGGTGACGGGCGCCAGCGGCCCTCCTGGGCGGTCTCGGCCTGGCCGGCCACGCTCCAGTACGACTCAAGCGCGCGGAAATGGTCGAGCCGCAGCAGGTCGAGCAGCTGCAACTGCCGCTCCAGCCGGCGCATCCACCAGCGGAACCCGGTGAGCCGATGCAGGCTCCAGCGGTAGACGGGGGTGCCCCAGAGCTGGCCGGTGTCGGAGAAGTAATCGGGGGGCACGCCGCTCTGCTCGGTGAGGGAGCCATCGGCGCGGACGGAGAACAGGCGACGGTTCGCCCAGACATCAGCGCTGTCGTGGGCGACATAGAAGGGCAGATCTCCGATCAGACGGACGCCGGAGGTGCTGGCATGGCCGTGCAGCTGCTGCCATTGCCGCTGCAGCTGCCACTGAAGCAGGGCCTCCTGCAGCAGCGGCCCGGAGGCGTCACGATCCAGCTGGCGCAGGGCCAGGCGGCCGCGCCGCGCCAGGGGCCGGGGCCAGGTCCACCAGGGCTGCTGGCCGTGGCGCTCGCGCAGCACCATGAAGCGGCAATGGTCGCGCAGCCAGTCGTCCTCCTGGCGCCGCCAGCGGGCGAAGGCCTGCTGACGCTCCTGGCTCTGGGCCGGCCAGCGCTCCAGCAAGCGCGCCCCCAGAGCCGCGGCCCGTAGCCGTGCCGCCTCCAGGTCGAGCCGCTCGTAGCTGCCGGCAGGCAGATCCTCGGCAGCGGCGGCGGAGAGGAACCCCTCGGCCACCAGCGTGTCGGCATCGAGGAACCAGGGGTTGAGGGCGAAGCCGCTGGGGGAGCTGTAGGGGGAGCCGGTGCCATCGGTGGGGGCTAGGGGCAGCAACTGCCAGGCGGCGATGCCGGCGGCGGCCAGCTGGTCGATCCACTGGCGAGCCGCCAGGCCGAAGGTTCCGCAGCCCGGAGTGCCCGGCAGGGCTGTGGGATGGAGCAGCACGCCGCACTGCCTGATGGAAGGCCCGTCGTCGGGACCGGGGGGCACTGGCATCAATCGGGCAGGCGGTAACGGCTGATGATGGCCTTCGCGAAGGCGGGGATGTGGCGATCCGCCTGATCCGGGTGGTGGCGTCTCACCCAGATGGCATTGCGGGTGAAGTGGGAATCGATCGAGAAGCGGCCGTACTCCAGCCCCTTGGGACCGAAGCGGTTCACGAAGAAGCCCACCACCTCCGCCAGCCAGAGGGGCAGCTTCACGGCCTTGTCGTAAGCCTCGATCCCCTGTTGCACGGCTGCGCGGCGGTTCCCCTGGCTGGTCACCGGAGCGGTGTCGAGCTCGGCCTCCACCAGATCGAGCAGCTGCTGGCCCTTCGGGTTGCGCACCACCAGCCACTGGCGACCGAAGCTGGCGCCCATGTAGCCCACCACCAGATCGGCGCCGGCGTTGGTGTAGTCGAAGCAGCTCAGGCAGCTGGGTGCAAAGACGCTCTTGAGATTGGGGGTGTCGAGCCCGAAGAACGGCACGGTTTCCTCGCTGCCGTCGCTGTGGCGGAAATGGATGCGGAAGTCCTGCATGAACTCGTAATGGACCACCGTGTCCGCTGAGCGGCTGGCACTCTCCAGGAACGTCTGCAGACCGCTGCGGCTGACGTTGTCGACGCAGGGCATGCCCAGCACATAGAGCTCGTCGAGTGGCAGGGTGTCCTGCACGGCTCGCAGGGCCTGGATCTGGCAGCCCACCCCGATCGCCAACAACCGGCGGATGCCGCTGCCAGGCAGCTGCTGCAGCACCTCCAGGTTGGGGGAGAGGGTGGGTTTGTTCACCCGGGCGGCCAACACCTCCTCGGGAGTTCGCGCCAGCACCGGCACCGGGGTGAAGCGGTCGTCCGGGCTCTGCTGCACGCACAGCACCGCATCCACCAGGCCGCTCTCGAGGGCGCGCACGCCGATCCGGCTGACGATGCCGGTCCACTGGGCCCCCTCGATCGGAGGCTGCAGGCGGGCGGTGAGCATGCGCTCATACACTCCGAAATAGAGCTCGTCGTCGTTGGCCAGATCGCGGCGGCGACCGTGGGCCAGCTCTTCCATTCGATCGAAGCCCTGGGTGAGGAAGGCGCAGGCGTCGCGCACATAGGCCACCCAGCCCGTGTCGCACAGCCCGCACTCACTGCAGAGATCCCGGGCCGGCTTGACGCTGCCCTTGGCCAGGGGCCGGGCCCTCTCATGGGGAGCCAACGGCTGGCCTGCACCGGAGGCAGCGGCCGGGGCGGGGCCTGAACGGGAAGCGGCGCTCAATGCTGAATCCCGACGGGGAGTGGAGCCTTCAACTTATCGGCCATGGCACCGGCCCTGAAGAAGCTGCGTCAAAGTGAGGCGATTCCACAGGCCAATCCAGTCGTGGCAGGCAAGCCCAGGGCAGACACGAACCGGCAGGAGCCACCCCGGTCCCCGTCAGCATCCCCAGCCCGGCCACGGCGAAATGGGCCATGGACGCTGCTGGCGGGGTTGGGCCTGGGTGCCCTGGGGCTGGTGGCCTCGGTGGGCCTGATCGACCGGCTCTGGCCGCCGCAGGATCAGGGGTTGAGCAACGAGGAGCAGAACGGCGAAGCCGCCCCCCTGGCCAGTCCCCCTTCGAGGCCGATCACGGTGCTGCTGATCGGCAGCGACGCCGATCGCCTGGCCGCCGCCAGCAATGGCGCGGCTCCGGCCGGTGCCGCCAACAGCGACACCCTGATGCTGCTGCGCGTGGACCCCGCCGGCCCCCTGCAAATCCTCGCCATCCCCACCGAACTGGCGGTGAAACTGCCCGGACAAAAGACTGTGCAGCCGCTGGGATCCCTCTACAAACAGGGGGGGGCTGCCCTGAGTGCAGGCGCCGTGGCGGAGCTGGTGGGACTCGATCCCGGCCAGCCCGAGCGCTACGTGGTGCTGCCGCGCTCGGCCCTGAGGGAGCTGGTGGATGGCCTGGGTGGGCTGGAGGTGAACCTGGATCAGCCCCTGAGCTACAGGGACAAGAGCCAGGCGTACAGCATCGATCTCCAGGGGGGTCTGCAGCGGCTCAAGGGTGCCCAGGTGGAGCAACTGGTGCGATACCGAAACAAGGAGCAGGGGGAGGCCGGCCGCCGGGAGCGGCAACAGAAGGTGATCGCTCTGCTGGTGAGCGAACTCATCCGTCCGGACCAATGGGCCCAGTTGCCGGAGCGCTGGCAGCGGCTCACCTCCCAGCTCGACACCAACCTCAGCCAGGGGGAGGCCCTGAGCCTGGTCACGGCCGGCCTGCGCCAGGAGAAGCCGGTGCGCTACAGCCAGATTCCGCTGGAACCACCGGCCAAGCCGGATCAGACCCTGCGCCAGATCAGCGCCAAGGCCCCCACTCCCCTGTGGCCGGCAAAGCCTTGAGCAGCTAGTTCGCCTCGGCGGCGATCTGGCTCCAGCGCCGCCTCAGGCACAACGCGAGATCCGCGTCAGCGTCAGCAGAATCGCCCTGAGCCAGCACCCCCAGCCAGGGGAGTCCATCACGGCGGCGGGCCTCCCGATCGAAGAGTCCACCCCACTGGATCAGACCCAGCAGGGGCACCCCGCAGCACTGGAGCAGGGCCGTGCAGGCCGCGGGCAGGCCTGCATCCGCCTGGGGAGCCTCGATCAGCAGGACGGTCGGCTGGCGCCAGGCCCCCAGTAGCTCCGACCAGCGCCCACCCCAGGGCTGAAGGCGCCCGGGATCCTGGGGCAACGGCACCAACCAGGAGCCGCCGCGGCCGCTCAGCTCAGCCATCAACAGATCCACCGCCACGTCCGAACCATCCGTGCTGACCGCCACCAACGGAGGCAGGGCGCTCACCCCGATCAAGGCCGCCAGCCTGCTGGCGGCGTCCTCCACGCCAGCAGCGGCATCGGCCGCGGCGGCACCCACCAGCACCAGGCGCAGCGGCGGGATTGAAGCCGTGGGGTTGGGGGTTGAACCCGCTGCCTTCATCATTGTTTGCCCTCACCGGGCCGGGAGGCTTCTACGATCAGGCTCCAGCCCTGCTTGCTCACGCCCGCCGTGACCAGTTTCTTGACTGCTGAACGGGTGGAGCAGGACAGCAAGCCCCATGACACCCGCCGTCTGCGGCTGTTCAGCGGCACCTCCAACCCCGCCCTGGCCCACGAGATCGCCAGCTACCTGGGCGTGCCGGATGGTCCGCGGGTGATCAAGCGCTTCGCCGACGGCGAGCTCTACATTCAGATCCAGGAATCGATCCGCGGCTGCGACGTCTTCCTGATCCAGCCCACCTGCGCTCCGGTGAACGATCACCTGATGGAGCTGCTGATCATGGTGGACGCCTGCCGCCGGGCCTCCGCCCGCCAGATCACCGCCGTGATCCCCTACTACGGCTACGCCCGGGCCGACCGCAAGACCGCCGGACGGGAATCGATCACCGCCAAGCTGGTGGCCAACCTGCTGGCCCAGTCGGGTGTCGACCGGGTGCTGGCGATGGACCTGCACTCGTCGCAGATCCAGGGATATTTCGACATTCCCTGCGACCACATCTACGGCTCTCCGGTTCTGGTCGACTACCTCTCCGCCCGCGACCTGGGCGAAATGGTGGTGGTCTCCCCCGATGTGGGCGGTGTGGCCCGGGCGCGGGCCTTCGCCAAACGCATGCACGATGCCCCCCTGGCGATCATCGACAAGCGGCGCTCAGATCACAACGTGGCCGAAAGTCTCACGGTGATCGGCGATGTGGCCGGCAAGACGGCGGTCCTGATTGACGACATGATCGATACCGGCGGCACGATCTGTCAGGGGGCGCGCCTGCTGCGGCGCGAGGGGGCCCGCCGGGTGCTGGCCTGTGCCACCCATGCGGTCTTTTCCCCCCCTGCCATCGAGCGCCTCTCGGAGCCGGGACTGCTGGAGGAAGTGCTGGTCACCAACAGCATCCCGATCAGCGACGAACGCAGCTTCCCCCAGCTGAAAGTGCTGTCCGTGGCCAAAATGCTCGGCGAAGCCATCTGGCGCATCCACGAAGAAAGCTCCGTGAGCTCGATGTTCCGCTGAGCCATACCGCCAGCTCCTGTCCCCTCGCCGACGCCCCCCATCCTGTTCCGACACCTGTTGCCGCGCCCCACTCCCCCTGGCCTGAGCGGGCCACTGCCCCGCCGGGTCCGACTGAAAAGGGCCCTGCCGGCCCTGGCCACCGTGCTGCTCACCTCCTCCCTGCAGGTTCTGGGAGCCTTGCCGGCCCTCGCTGCCAGCCAGCGGGTCGGGGTCTGGCTCACCAACAGCCCCAGCCCCCTCTATTACGACGCCAACCTGATCGAGAAGGCCGTCGCCGAACTCGACGCCGCTGGCTTCAACACCCTCTATCCCAACGTCTGGAGCCGTGGTTACACGTTCCATCGCAGCCGTTACGCGCCGATCGAGCCGAAGCTGAAGCAGGTGAATGCCTCCCTCGATCCCATCTGCCGCATCACCAAGGCCGGCCAGCGGCGGGGCATGAAGGTGATCCCCTGGTTCGAGTACGGCCTGATGGAGCCGGCCGATGCCGAAGTGGTGCGCCGCCATCCCGAATGGGTGCTGCAGCGCAGCGACGGCTCCACCCTCTACGCCATGCATGGGGCCAACCTCAAGACCTCCCCCCTCAAGGATCTGCGGGTCTGGCTCAATCCGGCCCATCCCGGCGTGCGTGAGCGGGTGATCGGGCTGATCGGTGAAATCGTGCAGCGCTGCGGGGTTGACGGGATCCAGCTCGATGATCACTTCGCCTGGCCCGTGGAGCTGGGCTATGACGCCTACACCCGCACCCTGTTCCGCGGGGAGAAGGGCCGTGAGCCCCCCCGCGACTACAACAACCGGGAGTGGATGACCTGGCGGCGCCAGAAGCTCACTGGTTTGCTGCGGGACCTGAGAGCCACGATGCAGAAGGAGCGCAGCGGCGCGGTGATCAGCCACTCCCCCGGGCCGTTCCGTTTCGCCTACAACCACTGGCTGCAGGACTGGGAGATCTGGGCCCTGGGCCAGCTGGTGGACGAACTGGTGGTGCAGAACTACGCCTACTCCGTGGCCGGGTTCACCAAGGACCTCGACCAGGCGGCGCTGGTGAAGGCCCGGCGCTGGGGCATGCCTGTACAGATCGGAGTGCTGGCGGGCTTCGGGGGCCGCACCACCTCCTCAGCGGTACTGGGGAAAAAGGTGGATCAGGTGGCCAAGCGTGGCCTCGGGGTGATCTATTTCTATTGGGAAGGGCTCTGGGGCGCCTATGGGGGGCCTGAAGGAGCGAGGGAGCGCCGCTCCTCCTTCCAGCGCCTGCACGGGGCCCTCTACCCGGATCCCTATCCCCGCAGCTCCCGCCCCAGGCTCTGATCCAGCACCTCCCGGGTGTTGGCCGAGAGCCCGGTGGCCGAGAGCTGCTCCATCGCCTCCCGCATCCGCTCGCCCCGCTCGGGGGCATAGCTCTGCCAGCGGCTGAACACCTTGGCCATCCGTGAGGCGGTGATCGGATTGCGCTGGTCGAGCCGGGCGATCTGATCGGCCATGAAGCGGTAGCCGCTGCCATCAGCGGCATGAAACACCGGTGTGTTGGCCACCAGGCCACCAAGTACCGCCCGCACAGAGTTCGGAGCCGCCGGGTCGTAGCGGGGATGAGCCAGCAGTGCCTCCACCCGCTCGAGCCCATCGGGGAAGGGGGCGGAGGCCTCCAGGCTGAACCAGGCATCGAGGATCACCGGCTTCTCCTGCCAGCGCTCGTAGAAGGAAGCCATCGCCCGCTCCCGCTCGCTGCCCGCAAGAGGCTGCAACGCCCGCAACCCGGCCCGCGCCAGGGTCATCGAGGGTCCGTCCACCGCGGCGGCTGCTTCAGCCATCACTGCCCCATCGCCAGCAGCGGCGCGCCAGGCCCAGACCAGTCCTGTGAGCTGGCGATCGCCGACCCCCTCGGGCCACGGCAGGCCCCACTGGGGACGGCAGCGCTCGAGGCAATCAGCCAGGGGTTCAGCCAGGGCTTCGCCGAAGCGGGTCTGCAGGGCCCTGTTCGCCACGTACAGCGCCGGGGGATCCGGCTGAGCGCTGGCCGCTTCGAGTTCGGCCAGCCCCGGCAGAGTCAACAGGGCGCAGCGGTTGCCGTCGCTGAGGGTTCCCTCCAGCAGGATCCGCTCGAAGGCGGCCACCAGCCCATCCTCGAGGGCCTCATCCGCAACTCCTCCGGCGCGGCGGAGCACAACCTGCCGAAGCAGCTCCTGGCCGGCATCCCAACGGGCCACCGGCTCGCCATCGCTGCTGAGCAGATGCAGCAGTTCGGCGTGCGTGCGCTCGAACTCCAGCTGCACAGGAGCAGAGAAGCGGCGCAGCAAGGACAGGGCCGGCGGGTGACTGTGGGGCTCGAAGCCCTCGAACACCACGGTCTGCTCGGCTTGATCGATCACCAGCAGCCGCGTGAGCGGTCCCCAGGTGTGCTCGAGGCTGGCGGCCTCGGCGGTGGAGCTGGTTTCACCTGAGCGTTGCAGCAGCAGGGGCTCACCAGCCTGGTCCACCGCGCCAAGTGCCAGGGGGATCACCAACGGCTGCTTGTCAGCCTGGCCAGGGGTGGCCGGGGTGTGCTGGCGGATGGTCAGCGACAGGCGGCCCTGATCCTCAGCCCAGTGGCGCTGCAGGTTCAGCCGTGGCGTTCCCGCCTGGTGATACCAGCGGCGGAACTGCTCGAAACTGAAGTCGCTGACTCCAGCCTTACCGGCATCACTGGCCGTCGCGGCGGCATCCTGCATCGCCTGCACAAAGTCATCACAGGTGGCGGCAGTGCCGTCATGGCGCTGCACGTAGATGGCCATGCCACGCATGAAGGTGTGCGGGCCGAGAAGGGTGTGCAGCATACGAATCACCTCGGCACCCTTCTCATAAATCGTGGTGGTATAGAAGTTGTCAATCGCCTGGTAGTGATCCGGCTGCACCGGGTGGGCGGTAGGGCCGGCATCTTCGCGGAACTGGGTGTTGCGCAGCATCGCCACATCCTCGATCCGCTTCAGCGCCGGTGCATGCAGATCCGCCGTGAAGCTCTGATCCCTGAACACGGTGAGCCCCTCCTTGAGGGAAAGCTGGAACCAGTCGCGGCAGGTGATGCGGTTGCCCGTCCAGTTATGGAAATACTCATGGGCGATCACGCTCTCGATCCGCTCCAGTTCGGCATCGGTGGCCGTGGCGGCATCGGCGAGCACCAACTTGGAATTGAAGATGTTGAGGCTCTTGTTCTCCATCGCGCCCATGTTGAAATGGCGCACGGCCACGATGTTGTACTCATCGAGGTCGTACTCCAGCCCATAGACGCTCTCATCCCAGGCCATCGAGCGCTGCAGTGAGCGCATGGCATGGGCCGTGTACGGCGCATCGCCAGGCTCCACATGCAGGCGCAGCTGCACCATGCGGCCACTGGCCGTGGTGAACGTGTCGCGGACCTCCTCGAGCACCCCGGCCACCAGGGCGAACAGGTAGGAGGGCTTGGGGAAGGGATCGTCCCAGACCACAAAGTGACGCTCCTCCTCACCGGCCAGGGCTGGCAGCAAGCCCTGCTCGATGCAGTTGCCGTTGGAGAGAAGAACGGGGTAGGGGCCTCGCTCAGCCTCGATACGCACCCGGAACAGGCTGAGCACGTCGGGGCGATCGGGATGGAGGGTGATGCGGCGGAACCCCTCCGCTTCACACTGGGTGGTCACCATGCCGCCGCTGGCATAGAGACCCTCGAGGCTGGTGTTGGCACGGGGGTGCAGGCGCACTTCGCTCGTCAGGCGAAACGGCTGCGCGGGCGTGCTCGTGAGGATGTAGGCATCGCCGTCGCGCCGGATCTCGTCGAGCGCCAGGGGCCGGCCATCGAGGCTGAGGGAAAGCAGCTCCAAACCTTCACCACGCAGCACCAGCGGTTCGCTGCCATCGCCGTCTGCGGCAAGGGGCACAAACAGCAGGGTGGACTCCACCAGGGCCTCTTCACCGAGAAGGCGCACCGTCAGGTCAGTGCGCTCAAGCCGGTAGGGGAAGGGCCGGTAGTCGGCCAGCCGCACGACGCTCATCAGGCCAGGGGGAGAAGGCCCCCTGATCCTGGCGCCCCGCTCACCAGGGCAGGGGTCCACGGCCCTGGCCGGCGTTGCAGCCCACCTGGGATCCGAGCAGGGCCCCCAGGGGCACCGCCCAGGTGCGGCCGTCATCGCGCGAGGCGGCATAGCCGAGGCCACCGCCGATGACTCCGCCCACCAGCCGACCGATCGAGCAGCGCTGCTGCAGGGCCTGGGCTTCCTCCCAGGTGGTGGGCGCCGGCTGGCCGTAAGGGCTGCTGCCGCTGGGAACCTGGCTGCTGTAGTCCTGATAGGGAGCAGGCGGCCAGTTGCGGGCCGGAGTCACGGCATAACCGGCGTTTCTTGACACCGGGTAGCGATCCGTTGGCAGCCGGTAGCCCTGATAGCCCCGGTACGCCTCCTGGGCGGAGGCGGCGGCGGGCAGCAAGGCGGCAAGGCCACAGGCCCCGGCGGCGAGCAGCAGGGGAAGCCGGCGGATGAAGACGGTCATGGTGATCAAGCTGGAGGACAGCCCCGAAGGGATGCCATCAGCAAAGCCACCAGGGCCGCCTGAACTGCAACTGCAGGTGGGGCCGGATGTGTCCGGATGCGTCCGCTGCAGGCCAGCGGTGCTGGCCTCTGGGGTTACTTACCGCCCTGTTGCTTGAGGGCGTCATTCACCTTCTTGACCACATCCGGCGGCACCTCCTTGGGACAGAGCTCAACGGCACCGATCACCGCGGAGTTCACCGAACCGCGTCGCAGCTCCTCGATGGTGAGGGCTTTGGTTCCCACCTGCTTGATCTGACCGTCGTGCTGGCCCTTGATCAGCTGGGCGATCGTTTCACCGGCAATGCTCGCGGCCTTGTCGAACTCGACTCCGGCGCCACGGGCAATGCAGACATTGACAGAAGCAATTCTGGTGTAGAGCGACATCTCGCTTTCGCTCGCGGGTGCCGCCTGAGCGGGGGCGGCGCCTGCAACGGCGGGAATGATCAGTGCGGCAGCCAGCAACAGGAGTCGGTGGAGGCAGTGCGTGAGGCGCAAGGAGAGCGTGTTCATCAGGCCCCATGCTGATGCACAGGGGCTCGAACTTCAATCCGCAGGGAGCGGATCCCCGGGGCCCTCCAGACGGATCTCATGATGCGTCTCAGTGACACCAAGCTCGCCGTCCCGCCAGGAGAAAATCGAACAGGCCCTGAGGCGGTCCCGATCGATCAGGCGGATGTGCTGCTCGATGTCCCAGTCCTGGTGCTGCGACTCGAAGATCAGTTGGTGCTCATCCACCTGGCGGATCTGTGAGCGCATCGGATGGTCCGCGAGAGACCCACGGCTGCGCCGCAGCTGGTGACCGCAGAGGTAGGCCTCAAGGCTGCCCTCACGCTGGTACTGGGGCTTGCGGGCATAGAAGCCGAAATCCTGCTCGGGCGTCCAGCTGAAGCGGTAGGCCGCCTCTCCCTCCACCGGCTGCTCGTACGTTTCGATCCGCAGCAGGAGGTCGAGGCGCAAAGGCTCATCCTCGCCACGGAAAAAATAGAGGCGTCGTGAGCGCCAGAGGCCGAGGTTGCGCGAGAACCAGCGGCGCAGGTTGCTGTCCAGCTGGATGCGGCTTCCCTGGGGGTCCCGCTGCGACGGCCCTGACGGATCCAGCGGCACCCGTTCCGTGGATGGGGTCATGGGGGGAGGGAGGCTTTCAGTGGGACGGTTCACAGTCACGTCATAGCCAGCTCTCGGCCCAGCGTTCGACGCCATAGGGTGATGCCCACGATCTCGCCTGCCGCCAAGGTGCCTGAAGCGGGGAAAACCGACCCCGGCACGACTGCTCCCGGGCCCCTACCGGCCAGGAGACGGGCGCTCAAGCTGCTGCTGGTGGCGGCCCCGCACCATCTCGCTTCCGCAGATCTGGGTGGGGTGCTCAACTACCTCGAAACCTGTGACTGCGGTTTCGATGTGGCCCTGGAGCTGGCGAATCCGGCCCTGCGCCCTGAGCTGCTGGAGCTTCACCGGCTGGTGGCCACCCCGGCCCTGGTGAAACTGGAGCCACCCCCTCGCCAGGTGCTGGCGGGGAATGCGGTGCTGGATCAGCTGAAGGGCTGGCTTCCGCGCTGGCAGCAGCTGGAGATGGTCAGCGATCTGGGCATGAGCCTGCGGCCCGCCGAAATGGATGGCAGCCGCTCCCAACGGGAACTGCAGCTGGAAGATCAGGTGCTGGTGCTGCGTCAGGAGAACGAAACCCTGATCGAGCGCCTGAGGGTGCAGGAGCGGCTGCTGCGCATGGTGGCCCATGAACTGCGCACCCCCCTCACCGCCGCCAAGCTGGCCTTGCAGAGCCTGCAGCTCGGGCACATCAACAACACCCGCTGCCGGGATGTGCTCGACCGCCGCCTCGACGACATCGAGCATCTCTCCAAAGATCTGCTGGAGGTGGGCACCACCCGTTGGGAAGCGCTCTTCAACCCCCAGCGGCTGGACCTGGCGCCGGTGGCCGCGGAGGCGATCCTGGAGCTGGAGAAATTGTGGGTGGGGCGGACGCTGCGCCTGATCACCGACATCCCCGCCGACCTGCCGGATGTGTTCGCCGATCAGCGGCGCATGCGCCAGGTGCTTCTGAACCTGCTGGAGAACGCGTTGAAATACACCCCGGATAGTGGCGAGGTGACCCTCTCGCTGTTGCACCGCACCAGCCAATGGGTGCAGGTGAGTGTCTGCGATACAGGTCCGGGAATTCCCCGCGGCGAGCAGGAGCGGATCTTCCTGGAGCGGGTACGGCTTCCTCAGACCTCGGGAACCACCTCTGGCTTTGGGGTGGGCCTCTCCGTCTGTCGCCGCATCGTTGAAGTGCATGGTGGACGAATCTGGGTGGTCTCCGAGCCCGGTGAAGGAGCCTGCTTCCACTTCACCGTTCCGGTGTGGTCTGGGCAGAACTCCCCAAGCCAGGCTTCGCCTTGACGAAGGGACACTCCGACCCGTAGCGTCCAAGGATCGGAAGCGGCGCCTGAAAACGTTCCTATTCCGTGGCCTCGCCCCCATCGTCTAGAGGCCTAGGACACCTCCCTTTCACGGAGGCGACAGGGGTTCGAATCCCCTTGGGGGTATCACGACCAACCACAAGAACGCCAAGTTTCGCCACTTAAAGCTTGAGCAAGTCATACCCGTACAGCCAGACCTAACTAGCCAGATTTTCCGGGATTGCCTGATCCTGATAGCCTCTCTTTAAAATCACAATATCAAATAGTTGCAAAATCAATATCGAGTAAATGATTCTCACAATAATTTATTCAAAACGGTAATTTTGAAATTAATTGCATATTTATTTTGATTAGGCCCTCACCCTAGAGGCATGACAGGGATCAAGTATCGGCTGAATGGGGCGATCGACCCGGCCTTTGAGTGCCTGCAGAGGATCCAGTGAATGAACCCTGGCCTTCTGCGCTCAGGCCTGGCTGGCGCGGCGCAGAGCTTCCCGTTGCACGGCGCGCAGGTTGGCGGCCAGGTCTTCGCGCAGCCGCTGCTCAATCAGCCCGATCGGCATACCCTGGCGCCCCTGCACGGTGAGCTCGTAGAGCAGCCGGGACCCACCGGGTTCGCCGCTGACCTGCCAGGCCCCCTCAAAACGACGGAAATCTCCCTGGCGCATGCTGAAGCTGAGCAGGCCGTCGTCGTGATGCTCCCGCAGCTCCAGCTCGACGCGGGCACTGAAGCGCAGGCCGCAGAACTGCTGACAGCCCACCTGCTCGAGGCCCACGGTGCTCCCCCGGCGCCAGAGCAGGCGGGAGATGGAGAGGTTGGGGATGAAGCGGCTGAGGTTCTCGTAATCGGTGAGCACGGCCCAGATCTGCTGGGGGGGAAGCTCGAGACGCAGCTGAACTGCCAGGCGGCGCGCTCCCTGAGGCAGTCGCTCCATGTCCTGCTGGATCGTGTCCAGTGAACAGGCGTCCTGGCTGCTGAGCAGGCCCTGGATGGAAGGGGTCGTCAGAACCGAAAGTTGCGCCAAGTGAGGGGAAACGCCGGATTCGTGGCAAGCCGGATCAAACCAGCTGCGACCAAACCTAACCGCAACAATCGGTTGCCGGTGCGGAAAGGCCCACGGTCATGGGAGGGCAGAGCGTAGACATTGCCTATGATCGGCCCGGTTTTCCGGAGTTTGAGGGTTCATGCGCATCTCGACCGCAGCGCTTCGTCAGTCCGATGCCCGCATGTTCACCCTTGTGGTGCAGGGCCTCAAAGCGGCTGGCACGCGCACGGCCGAGCGTTGCTTCAGCATCCCTCTCTCTCAGATGCAGACCACCCTGCGCATGATCAATCAACAGGGTGGACGCCTTCTCTCGGTCACCCCAGCTGACCAGGCCTCGGCCGCCCCCACTCCCGCGCCCGCCCCGACCGCTGCCAACGCCGCCCCTGCTCCCGTGACCACCCCCGTCAAGCACGAAGCCCCTCCCGTCAATCTCTACAAGCCGAAGGATCCCTACGTCGGCACCGTGCTCGGAAACTATTCCCTGCTATCGGAAGGGGCGATTGGCCGCGTCAATCACATCACCTTCGATCTCTCCGAGGGCAACCTTCACTACGTGGAAGGTCAGAGCATCGGCATCATTCCCGACGGCGTTGATGCCAACGGCAAGCCCCACAAGCTCCGCCTCTATTCGATTGCCAGCACCCGCCATGGTGACAACCTCGAAGATAAGACCGTCTCTCTGTGCGTGCGTCAGCTCCAGTACGAGAAGGACGGGGAGACCATCAACGGGGTCTGCTCCACCTTCCTCTGCGACATTGAACCTGGCGCCAAGGTGAAGATCACCGGCCCGGTGGGCAAGGAAATGCTGCTTCCCCCCGACGAGGACGCCAATGTGATCATGCTGGCCACCGGCACCGGGATCGCGCCGATGCGGGCCTATCTGCGCCGCATGTTCGATCCAGGCGAGCGGGCCAAGAACCCCGGCTATCAGTTCCGGGGCAAGGCGTGGCTGATCATGGGTGTGCCCACCACCCCGAACCTTCTCTATGAGGAGGATTTACAGGGCTACCTGGCCGAATTCCCCGACAACTTCCGCTACACCAAGGCGATCAGCCGTGAACAGCAGAATCCCAGCGGCGGCCGGATGTACATCCAAGACCGTGTTGCCGAGCACGGCGATGAGATCTTCACCATGATCGAAGATTCGAAAACCCACGTGTACATGTGTGGCCTGCGGGGTATGGAGCCCGGCATCGATGAAGCCATGAGCAAGGCCGCCGAAAGCAAGGGCCTCAACTGGTCCGAACTTCGTCCCCAGCTCAAGAAAGCTGATCGCTGGCACGTGGAAACCTACTGAGCAGAGGTCCCAGGCCTGGGCCTGTTCCATTCCGCTTCAGCCCGCCTCCATGGCGGGCTTTTTTTTGCCGAAATCAGCACAGAGGGGACCCTCCCATGCCCTTTGCTGGGTGTTCCCCGCTTTCGTGGGTAAACCAGTGTCATCAGCCGCAACTCCATGACCGTCACGCTCACCAATCCTCTGAGGGTCGGACTGCGCCAGGAGCGCGTGGTTTCGCCCCAGTGCCTGGTGATTTTCGGAGCAAGCGGAGATCTCACCCACCGCAAGCTGGTGCCTGCACTCTTCGAGCTCTTCCGTCAACGGCGGCTCCCCACCGAGTTCGCCGTGCTGGGCTGTGCCCGGCGCCCGTGGAGCGATGAGGACTTCCGGGGCCACATGGCTGAAGGCCTCGGCGACCTGGTCAATGAGCACCGTGGGGCCTGGGAGCAATTCGCCTCCAGCCTGTTCTACGAGCCGGTGGATCTGCAGCAACCCGAGCACCTGGTGCGACTGGCCCAGCGGCTCGAGGTGATCGACTGCCAGCGGGCCACGCGCAGCAACCGCACCTTCTACCTCTCGGTGTCGCCCAAGTTCTACGGCAGTGGCTGCAGCGCCCTTGCCGCGGCCGGGCTGCTGAACGACCCCGAGCGCAGCCGGGTGGTGATCGAAAAGCCCTTCGGCCGAGACTACGGCAGTGCCCAGGAGCTCAACCGGATCGTGCAGGCCAGCGCCAAGGAGAGCCAGGTCTTCCGCATCGATCACTACCTCGGCAAGGAAACGGTTCAGAACATCCTCGTTCTCCGCTTCGCCAACACGATTTTCGAACCGATCTGGAACCGGAACTACATCGCCAGCGTCGAGATCACCGCGGCAGAAACCGTGGGTGTGGAGGAGCGGGCGGGTTACTACGAAAGCTCCGGCGCCCTGCGGGACATGGTGCAGAACCACCTCACCCAGATGCTGGCCCTCACCACGATGGAAGCCCCGGGGCACTTCGATCCGGAGGCGATCCGCAATGAGAAGGCCAAGGTGCTGCAATCGGCGCGGCTGGCCGATGAGCTGGAACCCTGGAACTGCTGTGTCCGCGGCCAGTACGGCCCCGGTGGCACCGCCAGCAGCCCCCTGGCCGGTTACCGCCAGGAACCCGGTGTGAATCCCAACAGCACCACGGAAACCTATGTAGCCATGAAGCTGTTCATCGACAACTGGCGCTGGCAGGGCGTGCCCTTCTATCTGCGTACCGGCAAACGCCTGCCCAAGCGCATGAGCGAGGTGGTGCTCACCTTCCGCGAGGCCCCGGTGCACCTGTTCGACGCCGCCGGCGGCAGTCCCACCGCCAACCAGCTGATCCTGCGCATCCAGCCCGATGAAGGGGCCGGTTTCCGCTTCGAAGTGAAGTCCCCGGGGTCGGGGATGCGCAGCCGTCCGGTCGACATGCACTTCTCCTACGACGAATCCTTCGGGGAACCGTCCGACGAGGGCTACGTGCGCCTGCTCGCCGACGCCATGCTGGGGGATCCCACTCTCTTCACCCGCGGAGATGAGGTGGAGGCCGCCTGGCGGCTGTACACCCCGTTGCTGGAGCTGATCGAGGACAGCCCCTGGCAGCTGCCCGTCCACCCCTACGAAGCCCGCACCTGGGGCCCCGCCGCCGCCGACAACCTCCTGGGCCGCGATGGCCTGATGTGGCGCCGTCCCTGAAGCGACCACCACTCCGATCTCCGCCCCGGGCATCGCCCCTCCCCTGACGCTCCAACCCCATGTCCCCTCAGCTCACACTTCAGGCCCCCGTAGCCCTGCCACCGCCTGAGCTCACCGACTACCTCGAGAAGCTCTGGAGCCAGGACCTCGAATCCTCCAGCGGGGCTTCCACGTTCACCCTGCTGGTGTGGCAACCGGCCTGGGTGGAGCAGCATCTGGTACGCACCGGCCGCCTCGACGGCCCGGTCACCGGAGTGGTGCGCAGCGAACTGCTGGAGGCCGCACGGGAGGCCGTGCCCGCCTGTGACCTGCCCCTGAGCATCTCCCCCCTCTCACCCAAGCTCGCCTGGGCCCTGGGTCAGCAGAGCGGCGACCATGCCATCGAAGATCTGCGCGGGCAGTACATCGATGCGGCGATCAGCGCCTACCAGCCACGCCGTCTGATCACCCTGGCTCCCACCCTCGACCACGGTCAACCCCTGGAAACCCTGGTGGCGGCCTACTGCCCCCTGCCAGGGGAAGGCACCACTGCCGCCTGCGGCGACGTGGTGGTGCTGAGGGGAGATTTCGGTGCGCTGCAGCAGGGTCTGCAGCTACTGAAGCCGCTCGTACCCAATGATCTGCCCTGCTGGGTGTGGTGGAACGGCTCCCTGGACGAGGCTCCAGAACTGCTGGAGGCCCTCGGCGCACCGGGCCGTCGCCTGGTGATCGACACGGCCCTCGGCACCCCGCGCCGTTGCCTGGACCTGCTGGAGAGCCGCGTGGGCAGCGGTCAGCCCGTGAACGACCTCAACTGGCTGCGGCAGCGCGCCTGGCGGGAATCGCTGGCCATGGTCTTCGATCCCCCCGGCCGTCGCGATGCTCTCAATCACGTGGTGCAGCTCGACATCGATGTGGAAGGAACCCATCCGGTGCAGGGGTTGCTGCTGGCCGCCTGGCTTGCCGATCGCCTGGGCTGGCACTGGGTGGAGAGCCGCGCCGCCGCCGACGAGGAGATCCGCGCCGAATTCGAGCGCAACGATGGGGTCACCGTCCAGTTCCATCTCACCCCCGTCCCCGTGGGTGTGCCCAGCAGCCACCCAGGCAGCGTGGTGGGTCTGCGCCTGATCTGCGAACCACCCGGCCGCCAGGCCCTCTGCGTGATCCTCTGCTCGGAATCCGGAGGCTGCATGCGCCTCGAAGCCGGGGGCATGGCCCGGATGGAGCTGGCCGAAGAAGTGGTTCCCATGGGCCACGCCACCGATGAATGGGAGATGGCCCGGCTCCTCGGGGGAGGCCACGACTCCACCAATCCCCTGCTGGCCGCCGCGGCCCCCCTGGCTGCCAAACTGCTGCCCGACGCCTGACGGCCTGGGGGCACGATGCCATGGCCTGCCTGATCGCCGCCCCCTGCAGCGGCAGTGGCAAGACCCTGCTCAGCCTCGCCATCAGCTCTCTGCTGCGCCGCAGCGGGGCCAGCGTTCAGGTCTTCAAGGTCGGTCCGGATTACCTCGACCCCCAGCTGCTCGGGCGGGTGAGCGGGCGGCCCTGCCGCAACCTCGACCGCCTGCTCTGCGGCGAGGAGTGGCTGCAGCGGGCGTTCCACTGGTGGGGCGGCCAGGCTGACCACTGCCTGGTGGAGGGGGTGATGGGCCTCTTCGATGGCCGGGGGCCGAGCGCCGACGGCAGCTCCGCGGAGGTGGCCACCCTGCTCGGGCTGCCGGTGGTGCTGGTGGTGGAGGCCAGCCGGCAGGCGGGCTCGCTGGCGGCCCTGGTGCGGGGTTTCCGCGATCACCAGCCGGGGCTGGAGCTGGCCGGGGTGGTGCTCAACGGCGTCAGCACCGAGCGCCACCGGGCTCTGCTGAGCGAGGCCCTCGCCTCGATCGCTATGCCCCTGCTCGGGGTGTTGCCACGCCACCCCGACCTGAGCCTGCCCTCCCGTCACCTCGGACTGCTGCCTCCCGATGAATTGCAGGGTTTCCAGGCCAGAAGCGAGGAGTGGGCCGCCCTGGCAGAGCGCAACCTGGATCTGGAGCGCCTGCTCCCCCTGCTGGCGCCACCGCCGCCCCTGACGATCTGCGAGGGGAGGACCCGCGATCCGATCCGCTGGTGCCTGGAGCGCTCCGCCCAGACCCCAGCAGACCTGGAGTGCGGCGGCAGCAGAGGGGACCTGCCGGTCGCGATCGCCGGCGACGCCGCCTTCCACTTCCGCTACCCGGAGGCCACGGAGCTGCTCACGGCTCTTGGGCTGACCCCCCTGCCCTGGCAGCCCCTGGCCGATCAACCCCTGCCCCGGGATTGTCGGGCGGTGATTCTGCCGGGGGGCTACCCCGAGCTGCACGCCGCCGAGCTGGCCGCCAGCCAGCGCAGCCAGAGCGACCTGAGGCGCGCCGCCGCCGCCGCCCTGCCGATCTACGCCGAGTGCGGCGGCCTGCTGCTGCTTGGCCAGCAGCTGGAGGATCCCCTGGGTGAGGCCCATGCCATGGCCGGCCTGTTGCCGTTCAGCGCCCGGCGCGGCTCATTGCAACTGGGCTATCGCCAGGCCACCCCCTTCGCCGACGGTCTCGTGACCCGCCGGGGTGAGGCGCTCGTCGGCCATGAATTTCACCGCTGGGAACTGAACGACACAGTCGTGGACGGCAGCGAACGGCTGTGGCAGCTTGAAGGCTGGGGTTGGGCACCGAGGCTGGAAGGATGGACGACACCGACACTGCACGCAAGCTGGCTGCACCTCCACTGGGCTGGATGTTCGGCGATCTGCCGGCGCCTGCGCGACGCGGCCGCCCTGGCGACTCCCTTCGCCGAAACTGCGGAGACCCCCGCGGACACAGCGGTGGCGGCGCCTCCGTGGAGCGTTGGCGCCTCATCGTGAATGGCCGGGTGCAGGGGGTGGGCTACCGGCAGGCCTGCTGCCAGCGGGCCCAGGCCCTTGGCCTGGGGGGCTGGGTGAGGAACCGCTCCGACGGCCGGGTGGAGCTGGAGGCGGAGGGATGCAGCCAGAAGCTGGAGCAGCTCAGGATCTGGTGTGAATCGGGACCTGCCGCCGCCCAGGTGAGCAGCGTCAGCGAGAGCGTGATTCCACTCGGGGGTCACGACTGGTTTGAGGTACGCCGCTGAGCCGCGATGACCCACCAACCTCCGTGAGCCCAGCTGCCGCTCCGAATGCTCCAGCCAGCCCTGAGCCGTGGTTGATCCGTCATGGCTCCACCTGGCACGGCCGGGAATGGGAGCAACCCGTCATCCTGCGCTGGAACGTCCCCTGCCGCACGCCAGCCCCATGACCGATGCCACGCTCTGGGCTGAGCTGTTCGCCTACGGCAGCGGCATCAGCCTCAGCCCGATCCACATCGGACTGCTGCTGCTGTTGCTGCTCGGGCCCGATCCCCTGCGCCGGGGGGGGCTGTTCCTGTTGAGCTGGATCCTCACCATCGCCACGATGATCGCCCTGATGCTGACCGTGGGCCACGGCCTGCTGCTGACCATGGAGAAGGGCAGCGACCACCGCACCGGCCTGGATCTGATCGGCGCCGGGGCTCTGCTGGCGCTGGGGATTAGGGATCTGCTGCCCACCAAGGCTGGCGGGGAAGAACCCGCCGGCTGGATTCGCCAGTTGGATCGCTTCTGCGCCCTGCCTCTGCCGCTGCTGATCGGCGTGAGTGTGGCGATCGAGTTGATCAGCCCCGACGACGTGGTGCTGATGGCCAAAGGCGCTTCCGCCCTGCTGGCCGCTGGCCTGGGCCGCGGCCAGGAGCTGCTGTTGGCTGGCTTCTTCACCCTGGCGGCCAGCCTGCTGCTGCTGCTGCCGGTCCTGGGGGTGGCCCTGGGCCGGCAGAGGGTGCTGCCGCTGCTGCAACGGGGCAAGCAGAGCCTCTACGCCAATGGCGAGCTGGTGATGGCACGATCAGCCTGGCCCTGGCGGCCTATCTGGCCTGGCAGGGCATCGAGGGGCTTCAGCTGGCTGAGGGGAGCTGGGGTCCTCGGCAAGGGCCTCCTGCCAGCAGCGGCGATCTGCCACATTGCCGGACCCGCCAGCCAGCCACACCCCGCGCCGCGCGCGGGTGACGGCCACGTAGACCAGCTGGCGGCGCAGGCGCAGATCGGACGGCCAGAAGACATCGGCATCGATGAACACCTCCCCGAACCCACTCCCCTGGGAGCGATGCACGGTGAGCACCGCGGCAGGGCCCAGGGAAGCGAAGGCATCACGCACCAGGAAGTAGCGGCGCCAGAGGGAGCGGCCCTTGTCCTGACCCGCCTCCCGGGCCTGACGCCGCAAGGTGGCGAGCACGGCCTCCAGCTGCTCCCGGGCAGTGGTTCCCACCGGCGGCAGCAGCCGCAAGCTCAGGGGGGTCTCACCGAAGGCCACCTCCACCAGCTGGGTGTCGATCACCGGGGCCTCCGCCACGCCGAACTCGGCCAGATCGCAGCGTTCCGGGGTCACATCCCGCACCAGCACCTCCCGGTTCGAGGCCAGCACCATGTCCGGTTCCTCGCCCCCATCGGCCCCCTGGCAGCAGGCCGGCGCCATCACCGCCATGCGGCTGAGCAGGACCTCGCCAGGCAGCACCGGCAACTGGTCGGCCATGGCGCCGTGGATGGCGCGGCGGGCCAGGGGCACCAGCCGCTCCAGCGAACGGTTGGTGTAGCAGAGGATGCGGGCCTGGTCGGGATCGTCGCTGGCGGCGGCTCGGCGCAGGGCCGCCTGGGCGGCCGCCAGCCAGGCGCCGCGCTCCAACACAGCCACATCCCCCTGGGCCGTCTGCCGCTGGGGCCCCACCGGAGGCAGACGGCAGGGAAGCTGCTCCTGACGCAGGGCGGTGGCCAGGCGCAGGACCGGGCCCTGGTGGCGAACCACCTCAGTGAGATCGGCGCGGCAGGCCCGCTGCAGTGCAAACACCGGGCTGCTCGCTTCCCCCACCGGCGGCAACTGGCCCGGATCACCCACGAACACCAGCCTGGTGCCGTAGGGATGGGCCCCCTGCAGGCTGAAGCGCAGCAGGCTGCCATCCACCATCGAGGCCTCATCGATCAGCACCAGCCCGAGGTGCTCCAGGGCCAGGGCGGTCTGATCGGTCTCCTCGCAGACCTCGCGCCCCCCCTGGCGGCGTAATTTCAGGCGCAGCAGCCGGTGCAGGGTGGAGGGGTGCCAGGTGGGCCGCAGACCCGCCAACTCCAGATACCCCCGCAGCACCCCCACGGCCTTGTGGGTCGGGGCCACCGCGGTCCAGCAGAGGCCCCTGGCTTCGGCCGCGGCGAGAAAGACCATCGACAGGAAGGTCTTGCCGGTGCCGGCATAGCCGCTGAGCACGAAAGGCTGATCCCGGGCGGGTCGCGCCAGCCATTCCGTGAAGGAGTCAACGGCACGCTGCTGGGAGGTGGTGAGCTGAGGCGGGCCAGCGGGCGCGCTGTCGCTCAGGCCAGGGGCAGCCAACCCCACCCCTGGGCAATGTGCAGCGGTGATCCGGCCAGGGCCAGCCCTGTCAGGGCGATCGCCGGGCCGATCAGGCTGCCGGCCAGCACCTCCGAGCGGGTGTGGCCGAGGCTCTCCTTGAGCTGAGCAAGCGGCTCGGGGGTCCAGAGGGAGCCGGGCAGGGCGTTGAGGCGGGCGGCCTGGAGGCCCGCTGCCCGGCGCACCCCGCTCGCGTCATACATCACGATGAAAGCGATGGTGCAGGAGAAAGCAAAGAGGGGATCGGCAAAACCCAGCTCCCAGCCGATGCCGGCGCAGGCCCCGGTGACCAGGGCCGAGTGGCTGGAGGGCATGCCCCCGGTTTCGAACAGCACAGCCGGCCGCCAGCGGCCATGCTCCACCAGCTCCACCAGCAACTTGCCGAGCTGGGCCAGACCGCAGGCAATCAGAGCCCAGGCCAGCACGCCGTTGTCGAGCAACTGAATCAGGGGGCCATCCGTGAGGGGAGAACCGATCATCGGTCGCGGCTGGTGATGTAGTCGGCCAGGGCCAGCAGAGGCTGGGCACTGGCCTGCCAGGGCTGGAGGGCGGCCTTGGCCTCCGCCACCAGAGCGTCGGCCCGTTGCCTTGATTCCTCCAGGCCCAGCAGCTTCGGGTAGGTGGTTTTGTCAGCGGTGAGGTCCTTGCCTGCGGTCTTGCCCAGCACCTCGCTGCTGGCGGTCACATCCAGAATGTCGTCAATGATCTGAAAGGCCAGGCCGATGCCCCGGGAATAGGTGCGCAGGCCCTGCAGCAGGGGCTCCGGGGCTCCGGCGATCATGGCCCCGGTGAGGACGCAGGCCTGCAGCAGGGCACCGGTCTTGTGCAGATGGATGTACTCCAGGGTGGCGAGGTCCACATCCTTACCTTCTGACTCGAGGTCGACCACCTGTCCTCCCACGAGCCCAGGGGCTCCGGCGGCGAGGGACAGCTCACCCACCACCTGCAGCAGGCGCTCGGCCGGCACGCCTGGACTGCGCAGGGCCACCATCTCGAAGGCCCGGGTCAGCAGGGCGTCGCCGGCAAGGATCGCCTGGGCATCGCCGTAGACCTTGTGGTTGGTGGGACGCCCCCGGCGCAGGTCGTCGTTGTCCATGGCGGGGAGATCGTCGTGGATCAACGACATCGTGTGGATCATCTCCAGCGCGACGGCCGTGGGCAGGGCCAGAGCCACCTCTCCGCCGGCCAGTTCACAGGCCGCCAGGCAGAGGATCGGGCGCAGGCGCTTGCCACCGGCCAGCAGCGAGTAGCGCATGGCCTCCCGCAGCGACTCGGGTCGCTCAGGTCCGAGGGCCGCCTCGAGCGCCAGCTCAACCTGCCCCCGAGCCGACTCCAGGTAGGCGGCGAAATCAAACTCCGTGCTCACCGCCACGGCCATGGTTACCAGCGCGCTGGCGGGGATTCTCTCAGGCCATCGGTCCAGAGGTGGCTCAGGGCAGCAGATCCGCCAATGGATTGTCAACAGAGCCTGGGCCTGGATCACCCCCCTCCGTATGCGTCCACCAGCTCACCACGGTGTTCACCAGCAGCATCGTCACCGTCATCGGCCCCACACCACCGGGCACCGGCGTGATGGCGCTGGCCAGCGGCTCCACTTCCTCGAAACGCACATCACCGCAGAGGCCCCCGTCCAGGCGGTGGATGCCCACGTCCACCACCACCGCTCCAGGGCTCACATGCTCGGCGCCCACCAGGCGCGGCCGTCCGGCAGCCACCACCAGGATCTCCGCCTGGCGGGTGAGGGCAGCCAGCTCACGGGTGCGGGAATGGGCCACGCTCACAGTGGCATCGGCGGCCTGCAGCATCAGGGCCATCGGCTGGCCCACGAGAATGCTGCGGCCCACCACCACGGCCCGGCGGCCGGCGGGATCGATCCCATGGCGGGCCAGCAGGGCCATCACCCCGGCCGGTGTGCAGCTGCGCGGCCCCGGCTCGCCCTTGAGCAGCCGGCCGAGGTTGAGGGTGTGCAGCCCATCGGCGTCCTTGGCCGGATCGATCGCCGCCAGCAGCGGAGCTTCCTTGAGCCCGGCTGGCAAGGGCAATTGCAGCAGGATTCCATCCACCGCCGGGTCATTGTTGAGCTCCGTGATCGCGGCCAGCAGCTCCGCCGGTGCGATGTCGGCGCCAAGGTGCTTCACCAGGCTGTGGATGCCCACCCGGGCGCAGGCCTTGGCCTTGTTGGCCACGTAGACGCCACTGGCGGGATCGTCACCCACTCGAAGCACCGCCAGGCCGGGCGGGCGGCCTGCCCGCTCAAGCCGCCCGCTGATGACGCCGCGCAGGCGATTCTCCAGCTCCGCCGCGAGTTGGCGGCCGTCGAGGCGAAGGGCCATCGGTTGATGTTTGCGGTCAACCCCAGCATGCAGCGGAGCGCGCGCAGGCGCCCTGGCTAGCGTTGTGCTTCAAGCGACGATGAAGGTGCTGCGACGGGGTCGCCTCAAGAACATCTGGAGGCGGCTGCTGCGGCAGGAACGCCCATGCCAGGCCCTCTGCTCATGGGGCCGGCTGGACTGGGCGGCGATCCTGCTGGCCTGTGCCTTGGTGGCCGTGATCTCCAGCTGGCCCTGGCTGGTGGAGCCGAGCCTGCGGCCGGGCATTGCAGCACCGATCAGCGTCAGCGCCCCTGAGGACGCCACCGTCATCAACAGCGAAGCCCTGGAGCAGCGTCGCTCCCAGCTGGGGACACGCACCCATGTGCAGGTGGTGGATCTTGAGGCCAACCAGATGCTGCAGGAGCGGCTGGAGCGGCAGCTGCAAGAACTGGATCAGGTGTCGCGTAGCAGTCAGACCCGGGTTGGGCCGCTCAACCTCAGCCCCCAGGAGCAAGCCTGGCTGGTGGGGCGAGAGGCCAAGGATCTCAACAGCTGGAAGCTGGCCCTGCGCAAGGCCCAGCAGCGCATGCTCAGCCAGGGAATCGTGGGCAACCTTGCCAAGCGCCAGCTGGAGCAGGCGGCCCGCCTCCAGCTCTCGCCGATGGAGGAGCCTGGACTGAGCCTGGGGGCCCGCCTGCTGGCCACCAACCTCCAGGGGCGCACCAACCTGCGCACCGACCCGCTGATGAGCCAGCAACTGATCGAGGAGCTGCTCAACCAGCAGGGTATTCCCCGCATCGTGGTCAAGAAAGGGGATCTGATCGCCCGCCAGGGGGAACCGATCAGCCCTCAGGCCTACGACGTGCTCGATTACTTCGGGCTGGTGAACCGCCGACCACTGCTGTGGGCCTGGATGGGGTACTTCATCGAAGCCCTGGCCGGCTGCCTGGTGATGGTGCTGATCCTGAGGCGCTGGCGCTGCAGCCTGGAGCCCCGTCATGCCCTGCTCGCCCTGGCGATGCTGGCGGTGGTGCAGGGCTTCAAACTCTGGCTCGGCAACGCAGCCAGCCCCCTGGCCTTGCTGGTGCCCCCGACGCTGCTGCTGGCCCAGGCCCTGGGAACGCCGGCCGGCCTGGGCTGGCTGGCGGTGGCCAGCCTGCTCTGGCCCCAGCCGCTGGATGATTTCAGCGAAGTGCGTCTGCTGGTGGCGGCCCTGGTGGCGGTGGCGGCGGCGGTGCTGGCCGGCCGCCAGCGCAGCCGGGCCCAGCTGGTGCAGCTAGCGATCCTGCTGCCGATCGGCGCCCTGGTGCTGCAGTGGCTGGTACTGCAGAGCGTGGCCCTCTGGCATGGGCGCACCCGGGTGCCCCCGAGCGGCACCGAACTGGCCGCTGAGGCCCTGCTGATGGGGGGCCTGTTGATGGGGGGCCTGCTGCTCGGCCCGCTGGTGGAGAGCTTCTTCGGGCTGCTGACGCGCGCTCGCCTGCTGGAGATGGCCGATCTGGAGAGGCCCCTGTTGCGCCGCTTGTCCACAGAGGCCCCGGGCACCTTCGAGCACACCCTGATGATCTGCGGTCTTGCTGAGGAGGGCGCCCGGGCGATCGGCGCCGACGTGGACCTGATCCGCACGGGCTCGCTCTACCACGATGTGGGCAAACTGCATGCGCCCCAGTGGTTCATCGAAAACCAGTCCGAGGGACCCAACCCCCACGACGAGCTCGACGATCCCTTCGGCAGCGCCAAGGTTCTGCAGGCGCATGTGGATGAGGGGCTCAAACTGGCCCGGAAATACCGCCTGCCCCGCCCCCTCGAAGACTTCATTCCCGAGCACCAGGGAACCTTGCGGATGGGCTACTTCTTCCACCAGGCACGCGAACGCGACCCATCCACTCCGGAAGCCGCCTTTCGCTACCGCGGCCCCACTCCCCAGAGTCGGGAAACAGCGATCCTGATGCTTGCCGATGGCTGCGAAGCGGCCCTGCGCTCGCTACCTCCAGGCACCTCGGAGCAGGAGGCCGCGGCGATGGTCCGACGCCTGATCGATGCCCGGCGCCTTGATGGCCAGCTGCGCGACAGCGGCATCAGCCGCGGCGAACTGGAGCTGGTGATCCGCTCCTTCGTGAAGGTGTGGCGGCGCATGCGCCACCGCCGCATTCCTTACCCGATTCCGGCCCGCAAGGCCTACAGCGCCTGAGGCTGCGCCAGGGGCCCGTAGAGGTCGGTGCGCCGGTCAGAGAGGTAGGTGGTGCCCTCTGGGTGGCTGGGCCCGTAGTCCCCCGGCCGGCAGTCGGCGATCAGCAGGGTGGGCTCATCGCTGGCCGCCAGCAGCAGCGAGCCATCAGGCGCCGCCACCACACTGTTACCCAGGTAGGCCCCCCTGACCTGCTCGCCAACGCTCTCCTCGCCGCAGCGGTTGGCATAGGCCACGAAGCACTGGCTCGAGAAGGCATGGGCCGGCAGCAGGGTGCGCGACACATCCGGATAGGGGCGGTCGGTGCGCCGCCCGTCGGAGAGCAGCATCCAGGTGTCAGCGGCGGTGGGGATCAGCACCAGCCGGGCACCGGCCAGCACCAGCAGCCGTGTGAGCTCAGGAAATTCACCCTCGTAGCAGTTGAGCAGGCCCAGGGGCAGGCCGTTCACCCGCTGCACCGTGTAAGCAGGACCCTCCTCCGGCTCCCTGTAGCCGGCCGTCCAGAGCAGTGCCTCGTCGGGTCCCCAGAGGTGCGTCTTGCGGTAGTTCCGCAGCAGGGTGCCGTCCTGATCGAACAGGGCGATGGCGTCGTAGAGACACTCACAGCCCGCCACCACGGCCCGCTCGGGATAGGGGCAGGCAATCGCCACACCGTGGCGGCGGGCCGCAGCCGCCACCCGCCTGAGGCTGGGGCCGTCATGGGGCTCAGCCAGGCGCCAGGCTGCTTCGTGGCTGAGTGCATAGCCGGAGAGATACAGCTCCGGGAAGGCCAGCAACTGCACCTGATTGCTGGCGGCCAGGGCGGTAACGGCTTCAAGTCGTTCCAGGTTCTCGATCACTGCCTCGGGGGTGCCGGCCGACCCTGCCCCCTGCCAGAGGCCCAGCCGCACTCCCTCCCCCCAGGCCGGCGGCTCGCTGCGCACCGCGCTGCGGATGAGGGGATCGATCAAGGCCAGTGGTCGTTCCATGGCAGAAGAGCTGGCGGGCCCAGCCTGTAAGCGTCTCCCCAGCGTGAAGCCCTGGTGGGCAACCGAGCTGTTGACGGCTTGCTTCAGCCCTGGGACAGCAGGGTGCCCAGCCGGAAGTGGAGGGTGAGCTGGTGGTCATGGGCCCTGAAGCGCCAGAAGCGCACCAGGGGAGAGCGATAGGGTCCCTCAAGGCAGGACGGCCCATGGTTTCTTCTCCAGCACAACCCCTGGCGGCCCTTGGCCCCCACGGCAAACTCGGCGTGATGGTCTGCGGTCATGGCAGCCGCAACCGCCTGGCTGTTGGCGAGTTCGCCCAGCTGGCCGAGGGGCTGCGCACCCGTCTGCCGGGGGTGCCCGTCGACTACGGCTACCTGGAATTTGCCCGCCCGATCCTGCGGGATGGCCTGGACAATCTGCGGGCCCAGGGGGTGGAGCATGTGCTGGCGGTACCGGGAATGCTGTTCGCGGCCGGTCATGCCAAGAACGACATCCCCTCGGTGCTCAACACCTACGCGGCCGAAACCGGCCTGCGCATCGACTACGGCCGGGAGCTGGGGATCGACCGCAAGATGATCCAGGCCGCCGCCGCCCGGATCAGCGCCTGCCTGGAGCAGGCCGCCCCCTCCGTCCCGCTGCACGACACCCTGCTGGTGGTGGTGGGACGAGGCTCATCTGATCCCGATGCCAACTCCAACGTCAGCAAGGTGACGCGGATGCTGGTGGAGGGCATGGGCTTCGGCTGGGGGGAGACCCTGTATTCAGGCGTCACCTTCCCACTGGTGGAGCCTGGCCTGCGCCATGCCATCAAGCTGGGCTTCCGCCGCATCGTCGTCTTCCCCTATTTCCTGTTCTCGGGAGTGCTGGTGAGCCGGATCCAGCAGCACAGCCAGCGGGTGGCGGCCGATCACCCCGAGATCGAGTTCCTCTCGGCCAGCTACCTGGGGGATCACCCCCTGGTGCTTGACACCTTCCGCGAGCGGGTGGAGGAGGTGGTCCGGGGGGACACGCAGATGAACTGCTCCCTGTGCAAATACCGGGACCAGGTGCTGGGCTTCGAGAGCGAGGTGGGGGCTCCCCAGCGCAGCCACCACCACCACGTGGAGGGTCTGGTGGAGAGCTGCACCCTCTGCGAACGGGAGTGCACCGGCGCCTGCCAGCCCGACGGGGTACCGATTCCCATGGGCCACAGCCACGGGCATGACGACCACTCCCACAGCCACGGTCCAGGCCACGCGCACACCCACGCGCCCTATCCCCAGGCGGACCATCCCCTCGGCCCCCGCAGCCTCGGCTCGGCAGGCTCACCTGTCTCGATCCCAGCCGAGTCGCAGGAGACACGCCAGGCATAAGCCCTGCTGATGCATCAACGATTTCCCCAGGTCGATGGGGTTTTCCCCAGGTCGAGAGGGGTTTTTCCACAGGTTTAGGGGCCTAACAGGCCGCCACGGCGTTGGCCCTGGGGATTCCGCCCTTCCCCAGGGCCAGAACTTGACAGCCCGCCGCCAGCCCTTTGCGCCCCCTGCCCGGGTCCTCGCCAAGGGGTGCCAGACCGCTCAAGGGCTGGCTGTCTCAGCCTTGGGCCGGGTGGATTCGACGCCGCCTGACCGTTTTGACGGCACCCCCCTCTTCGTGGCTTTCTGGTTCCACCCAAGAGGATCCACGCCCATGCATCACGATGGCCAAGAGCCCCGGGGCAGCGCTGACATCAGCCTGGAAGCGGAGATCCCCGAAGACCTCTTCAACGGCATGCACGAGTTCATGCGCAGCCACCCTCACTGGGATCAGTACCGCCTGATCACCTCCGCCCTGGCCGGCTTCCTGTTCCAGAACGGCTGCAGCGACCGCTGCGTGACCCAGCACTACCTCGATGGCTTGTTCATGAAGGCCGGCTCCAGCTGAGCGCCGGCAGCGGCGCAAAAAAGAGCGCAAAAAAAAGCGGAAGCTGCCGCTCCCGCCGTTTCTCCCTTGCCCGACCCGTTGAAAGGTCGCCTGCAGATTGTGCGGCCTGTGATCCAGCCAGGTTGTGGTCGTCGACACCAGTTGCCCCCGCTGGTGTGCAGCCGCTCACATGCCCGAGCGGTGCAGCTCCGCCGCCGCTCGCTCGCAGGCCCGCCAGGTGATCGCCATTTCGGTCAGGGTCGGGCTCTGCCAGCCGGCACTGGGCCAGCAGGATCCGTCGGTCACCAGCAGGTTCGGCGCCTGCCAGTGGCGGTTCCAGGAATCAAGCACCCCGTTCTCCGGGCTTGAAGCCATGCGAGCGCCGCCCAGCTCGTGGATGTAATAACCGGGCGGGGCTGCCGTGGGGGCGAGCGCCACGCCGCGGCGAACCAGTGGTTCAGCCAGGGGGAACAGGAACAGGTCCTGGAGGGGGTGGATCTCCCCTCCGCCAGCAGCCACCACCTGCTCCATCCGATCCTGCATGTGGGCGATCATCTGCAACTCGTTCTCGCCCCAGTGGCAGTCAATGTGGGCGGCCGGCAGCCCCCAGGCATCGCTGATGGAGGAACTGAGCGTGAGCCGGTTCCCGGCCCGGGGCAGCACCTCACCGTGACCGATCAGGAACCCCACCGCCTCGCGGCGGTGGCGCTTGAGGGGTTCGGGCGGATCGAAGCGCTGCACCCCCACCCAGAGGCCATAGCCACGCAGGAAGGGCAGATCACCGCGGCCCTCGAGGTTCACCGTGTTGGGGATGAAGGCACTGCCAGCCCCGGAGAGCTCCGCCGCCTCAGCCGGTGGCGGCTGATCGGGCAGGGCGAAGAAGCGGCTGCTGGAGATGTGATCCATCAGGTAGCGCCCCAGGCAGCCCGAGCCATCAGGCAGGCCCCGGCTCTGATGCGAGTCGCCGGAGTGAAGCAGGATCCGCACGCTCTCGAGGGTGGAGGCGCAGAGCACCACCAGCCGGGCCCGGGCGCGGTGGCGAACGCCGCTGAGACGATCGAGGAAGACGACCCCATCAGCGAGGCCGCCCCCGCCGATCTCCACATGGCTCACCACCGCATCGCTGCGCAGGCTCACCCTGCCGCTTTCGAGAGCATGGGCCAGGGCAGCGCCCTGGGAGCAGGAGCGGGGCCAGGGGCTGCTGGCCGTGCGCCGCTGCAGCCGGAAGCCGCGCGAGTGGATCAGGGGCAGACCCAGCTCGCGGGCGATCGCGCCACCCAGATGCTCCTCGGCGGGAGTGAACGGCAGGGGAGGCAGGTACTGGCCGTCAGGAAGCTGGGGCAGGCCGTCGCGCTGGCCATGCACCCTGAGCATGCGCTCGAGGCGGTCGTAGTAGGGGGCGAGATCCTCCCCGGCGATCGGCCAGGGCAGGCCATGGCCATCCCGCTCGGCCGCCTTGAACTCGTGGTCCGAGAGGCGCAGGGTGATGCCGCCCCAGGTGAGACTCTTGCCGCCCACCTGCCGGCCTCGGCTCCACAGGAAAGGCCGCTGCTCTGGAGTGGTGTACGGATTCTTGATCTCATCGACGTAGAGATCGGGGTTGGCCTTCCAGTACCCCGGGTGCTGGCTCTGCAGCTTCTGGCGACCGCTGCTGAGGTTGGCCAGCCGGCGCAGGCTATTGCCTGGCTCCCGGCCGAAGGCTTTCGCCGGGCTCAGATCGGGGCCCGCCTCCAGCACCAGCACCCGCAGGCCCGCCTTCGCCAGCACCATGGCGGCCACTCCGCCCGTGGCTCCTGAGCCCACCACCACCGCGTCGTAGGTGATCGAGGGATCGAAGCGGGGGGACGCGGCGAGGCCAGACGACATCCGTGGGCTTCCCAGCCGGCAGCAGAGGGCGAGGCTAGGGCAGGGCTTCAGGGGAGGGCGGCCATCAAAAAACCCGACCATCAAAAGATGATCGGGCTCTGTGATTTGGTGGCGGGGAGGAGATTTGAACTCCTGACCTTCGGGTTATGAGCCCGACGAGCTACCAGACTGCTCTACCCCGCGGCGCCCAATGGAGAGTACCAGCCCGAGGTGCCTGCCAGCAAACCGCAGCCCTCAGGCTGTGGCGGCATCGAAGCGCAACTCGCCACTCACCGCCAGCTCGAGTCCCTCCCCGGGCACCAGGAACTGCCGCTTGAGGTCTTCAAGGGTGATCGGGGTGAGCCAGTCGAGCTGCTCGAGCAGGTGGAGAGCCACCGCGTGCTTGGCCCGGCTGGCGCCGTCCTCCACTTTGATCGCCAGTCCCAGCCCCTCGCCCATGCGGCTGATGCACTGGATGCCCTCGGCGCCGCCCTTGCTGATCACCATGCCGTGACCCCGGGCCATCAGCTCGGTGTCGAAGCGGCCTTCGCCGGCCACCAGCTCCGGGTGGGCGAGCATCGCCCGGCTGAGCCGCTCCAGATCCGCATGCTCGGAGGAGCCGAGGTGGGCGAAGAGCAGGGCCATCTGGGCCAGGGGCAGCTGCAGGGTGGGCGCACCGCAGTCGTCGCGGGCGGTGACCAGCTCAGCCCCCGGCAGCCCCAGCAGCTCCCCGACCCGGCGCAGCATCTGCTGCTGCAGGGGATGGTCCACGTGGAGATAGCTCTCCAGAGGCCAGTGCAGACGCCGGCAAGTGGTGAGAAAAGCCGCGTGCTTTCCGGAACAGTTGTGCTGAAGAGGACTGTCGGCCCCTGCCGGGGTGGGGCATTGCAGCTGCTCGGCTTCGATGTCGGCGCTCCAGAGCAGCTTGAAGGCCTCGCGGGCGTGGGCGGCGGTGCCGGTGTGGGAGGCGCAGGCGATGGCCAGTCCGCGGTCACCACTGCCAGTCTGATCAGCGGCGCCGCTGCTCACAAAAACCATGGCCTGGAAAGGCTTCAGCGCCGAGCGCACGAAGCTGAGCTGCTGAGGGTCGCCGGCGCGCATCAGCACCCGGCCGCGCTTGTCGCAGACCGCCGCATGGACGCGATGGAGCGACTCCGCGATGCCGTTGCGCAGCAGGCGCACCTCCAGGGGAGGAACCCCGGGGCGCTGTGGGCTGCCAAAGCTGGAGGACAGGGTCATCGGGGAGGGGAAGGGACCGCGGGTGGAGCGCTCAAAGAGCCTGGCAGAGGCCAGCACCCCCCAGAAGCAACAGCAGGGCGAGGCTGAGGGCCTGCCGCAGCCTCACCAGCACCGGCCGCACCTGATGGCGGGCCACCAGCAGATCCTGCTGACGCCAGGCCAGGGGCTTCTCCCACACCTGGCCGTCGTACCACCCGGATTCCTCGTACTCCACCCGCTCGGAGATCAGGCGACGGTTGACGTAGGTCCAGCCCAACCACTGACGCGTCAGCAACAGCAGGGACGGCAGCACGGCCGCCACCGCGGCCGTGGCGGCCAGGCGCAGAGGGTCGTGGCGCAGGGGCCAGCTGCCGGAGCTGATCAAGACGGTGAGTGGCAAGGCCAGAAGCCAGCTGATCAGCAGGGGCCGCCTCAGGCCCGCATTGGTGAGCGCCGGCCAGGCGAAGAACCATGAAGCGCACAGCTGCCGGTATTCCTCGAGGGGACGCTGCTCGGGCGGGACCGGGCATGGACTCTCCGAACAGGCCTGATCCATGGCAGTCACAGGAAAGTCACCGGGCGGTCGCTGGGCTGGTGCGGAACTGTCCCAGAGGGACAACTCATTGGGGAAGTGCCGGCTCCGAGCTTAGGAATGGCTCATGTTCACCGTGCCCCCAGAAGGACTCCAGGTCGTAGTAGCGGCGCTCAGCCGGTGTGAGCACATGCACGATCAGCTCGCCGTAGTCGAGCAGCACCCAGCGGCCTTCGCTCTGGCCCTCCTTGCGCAGGGGCAGGCGATCGGCCTCCAGCTCAAGCCGGTCCTCCACCGAGCGGGCGATGGCCCGCACCTGAACATCGGAGAGGCCGGAGCAGATCACAAACCAGTCGGCCAGGGACGAGACCTCCTCAACCCGGATCAGGCAGATCTCCACGGCTTTGCGGTCGTCACAGGCCTCGGCGGCCAGCAGGGCCAGGGCCCGGCTGTCAGTGGAGGAGACCAAGGCTGGGCTGGGGGCTGACTCAGCCATAGACGTTCTCACTGGTCACAGATTGGCGGCTTCCCTGCTGCTGAGCCATTTCAGCTCTGGCACGGCCGGCACTCTTGCGCAGAGCCTCGAGGCGGTCGTCGTAAAAGGAGCGACGACGCTTCTTACGAGTCTGCTCAAGCAGTTCCTTGAGGGCGCCGCCCAGGCTCTTGTAAGCGTTGGGGAGGGTGTAGCCAAAGCGGCAGGCCAGAGAAATGGCTCGCTCGTCGGCAGCGATGGCGTCCTGCAGGCGCTTCTCGTTGTTGTTCTTGAGATAGAGGCGGTAGCCGGCGAAGCCGGAGAGCCCCAGGGCCATCATCAGCAGCAGCCCGTCCTGCACCCAGAGCTCGCCGATGGCGCCTCCGAGGCCGATGGCCAGGGCCGCCATCTCCCAACCGTCGCGGGGAACGGCATCGTTCTGGATGCGACCCACCTCATGCCAGAAGAGCAGGTTGCGGTGGTCGAGGGCGAAGGGCTCCCATTTGAGCAGGTCCACCTGGACCTCCACCTCATCACGGCCGATCTCCTCGATCGTGATCAGCGGGGGATCGGCGGAGGCGGCCGCTTCGACAAACACCCAGCTCTGCATCTCCGGAGGGAGGAGCCCCTTCAGGCGCTGGAGTTCGCTCATGGAGCCACGATCGCTGATCACAAGATCCTCACGTTAGCGAGAACACAGCCCTCCACCGCCCGGGTCAGTGGTGGGGCCGTGAGAGGCTGGCCTCGTTTGGCAGTTCAATCGCCGCCCATGCCCCGCCGGTCGGATCTGCGTCGCATCCTTCTGCTGGGCTCGGGACCGATCGTGATCGGCCAGGCCTGCGAATTCGACTATTCGGGAACCCAGGCCTGCAAGGCCCTGCGTGACGAGGGGTACGAGGTGGTGCTGGTGAACTCCAACCCAGCCTCGATCATGACCGATCCGGAGATGGCGGATCGCACCTACATCGAGCCCCTCACCCCCGACGTGGTGCGGCAGGTGATTGAACTGGAGCGCCCCGACGCCCTGCTGCCCACCATGGGCGGCCAGACGGCCCTCAACCTGGCCGTGGCCCTGGCGGAGGACGGCACCCTCGAGCGTTTCGGCGTGGAGCTGATCGGCGCCAACCTCCAGGCGATCCAGAAGGCCGAGGACCGGCGCCTGTTCAAGGAGGCCATGGAGCGGATCGGGGTAGCCGTTTGCCCGTCCGGCATCGCCTCCTCCCTGGAGGAAGCCGAGCGCGTGGGTGAAGAGATCGGCACCTATCCCCGCATCATCCGGCCGGCCTTCACCCTGGGAGGCTCAGGCGGCGGGATCGCTTACAACCCCGAGGAATTCCAGGCCTTCTGCAAGAGCGGTCTCGAGGCCAGCCCGGTCAGCCAGATCCTGATCGAGCAGTCGCTGATCGGCTGGAAGGAATTCGAGCTGGAGGTGATGCGTGATCTCGCCGACAACGTGGTGATCATCTGCAGCATCGAGAACCTCGACCCGATGGGGGTGCACACGGGTGACTCGATCACCGTGGCCCCAGCCCAGACCCTCACCGACCGGGAGTACCAGCGCCTGCGCGACCAGTCGATCGCGATCATCCGCGAGATCGGCGTGGAGACCGGCGGCAGCAACATCCAGTTCGCGATCAACCCCGCCAACGGCGACGTGGTGGTGATCGAGATGAACCCGAGGGTGAGTCGATCGTCGGCCCTGGCGTCCAAGGCCACCGGCTTCCCGATCGCCAAGATCGCCGCCCGCCTGGCCGTGGGCTACACCCTCGACGAAATCCTCAACGACATCACCGGCGCCACACCGGCCTGCTTCGAGCCCACGATCGACTACGTGGTGACCAAGATTCCGCGCTTCGCCTTCGAGAAGTTCCAGGGCTCACCGGCGGTGCTAACCACCTCGATGAAATCGGTGGGCGAGGCGATGGCGATCGGCCGCTGCTTCGAGGAATCGTTCCAGAAAGCGCTTCGCTCCCTGGAAACCGGCCATGCCGGCTGGGGCTGCGACCGCCCCGACAAGCCCCTGGAGCCCAGCGACCTGGAGCGGATGCTGCGCACCCCCTCTCCGGATCGCATCTTCGCGGTGCGCGCCGCGATGGTGGCGGGCCGCAGCGACGAGGAGATCCACCAGCTCAGCGCCATCGATCCGTGGTTCCTCGCCAAGCTCCGGCGACTGATCGAGGCCGAGGAGCGGCTGCTGCGGGGACGGACTCTCGAGCAACTCTCAGCGGCGGATCTGCTGGAGCTGAAGCAACTGGGCTTCTCCGACCGCCAGATCGCCTGGACCAGCGGCAGCGATGAGCTGAGCGTGCGCCGCACCCGCCAGGGCCTCGGGGTGAACGCGGTGTTCAAAACCGTGGACACCTGCGCAGCGGAATTCGCCTCCACCACCCCTTACCACTACTCGACCTACGAACGGCCGCTGGAGCGCCTCGACAATGCAGGCCGAGCGATCCGCCTGGCCCAGGAGGATGAGGTGCGGCCCGAGAGCCGACGCAAGGTGATGATCCTCGGGGGCGGGCCCAACCGCATCGGCCAGGGCATCGAGTTCGACTACTGCTGCTGCCACGCCTCCTTCGCCCTGCGGGCTGATGGCTTCGCCACGGTGATGGTGAACAGCAACCCGGAAACGGTTTCGACCGACTACGACACCAGCGACCGTCTCTACTTCGAGCCGCTCACCCTCGAAGACGTGCTCAACGTGATCGAGGCGGAGAAACCCGAGGGGGTGATCGTTCAGTTCGGCGGCCAGACCCCGCTCAAGCTCGCCCTGCCGCTCCTGCGCTGGCTGGCGGGACCGGAGGGCCAGGTCACCGGCACCCGCCTCTGGGGCACCTCACCGGAGTCGATTGATCAGGCCGAAGACCGGGAGCAGTTCGAGGCGATCCTGCGTCAGCTCAACATCCGCCAGCCGCGCAACGGCCTGGCCCGCAGCGAGGCCGAGGCCCGCGCCGTGGCCGATCGGGTCGGCTATCCGGTGGTGGTGCGCCCCAGCTACGTGCTCGGGGGCCGCGCCATGGAGGTGGTCTTCGATGAGGCTGAACTCAACCGCTACATGGTGGAGGCCGTGCAGGTGGAGCCCGACCACCCGGTGCTGATCGATCAATATCTCGAGAACGCCATCGAGGTGGATGTCGATGCCCTCGCCGATCGGCAGGGCATGGTGGTGATCGGCGGCCTGATGGAACACATCGAGCCTGCCGGCATCCACTCAGGGGATTCGGCCTGCGCCCTGCCGGCGGTGTCGCTTTCGCAGCAGGCCCTGGCCACGATCCGCCAGTGGACCGAAGCCCTGGCCCTGGCCCTTGATGTGAGCGGCCTGATCAACCTTCAGTTCGCCGTGCAGGCCGAGCGGGTGTTCATCATCGAGGCCAATCCGCGCGCCTCTCGCACAGTGCCCTTCGTGGCCAAGGCCACCGGAGTCCCTCTGGCGAAGATCGCCAGCCTGCTGATGGCCGGCCACAGCCTCAGCGAGCTGGGTCTGATCAGTGAGCCCAAACCGCCCCTGCAGAACGTCAAGGAAGCGGTGCTGCCCTTCAAGCGCTTCCCCGGCTCCGACACCTTGCTCGGGCCGGAAATGCGCTCCACCGGGGAAGTCATGGGCAGTGGCGCCAGCTTCGGCATGGCCTATGCCAAGGCCGAGATCGCCGCCGGTGAAGCCTTGCCCATCAGCGGCACCGTCTTTCTCTCCACCCACGACCGCGACAAACCCTCCCTGGTGCCCGTCGCCGAGCGCCTCTCGGAGTTGGGCCTGGCCCTGATCGCCACCACCGGCACCGCCGCGGTGCTGCGGGAGGCGGGCCTGGAGGTGGAGTCGATCCTGAAGGTGCATGAAGGCCGCCCCAACATCGAGGACGCGATCCGCTCCGGCCGCATCCAGCTGATCGTGAACACGCCGATCGGCCGTCAGGCCACACACGACGACAAATACCTGCGCCGCGCGGCCCTCGACTACGCCGTGCCCACGGTCACCACCCTGGCCGGTGCCCGTGCGGCGGTGGAAGCCATCGCCACACTTCAGAGCCAGGAGCTCACCGTGGCCGCGCTCCAGGACATCCACCCCCGTCCCGCTCGTTAGGGTTGAGGGCCTCCTTCGCCCTCGGATCCTTGACCGGCACCGCCACCCCCATCAGCGCCAGCGTCAACCCGGCCGCCAACGCCTCGATCGCCCCGGGCAGCGACATCCGCGAGCTGTTCCGCGCCTCCTACGAGAACCGCTACACCTGGGAGCCGGGCTTCGGTGGCTACCAGGGCCGCTGCGTCTGGGAGCAGGGAGATCAGCGGGTGGAAGGTCAGTTCCGCGTGGGCGCCGATCTCAAGGCCAGCGTGGAGGGCATCGAGGACGAGGAGATCACCAAGGCGATCGGCTCTCAGCTCTGGGAAGTGTGCATCCACCGGGTGCGCCGCAGCTTCGAGCAGACCCACGGCGCCAACACCTTCAGCGCCGGCGACACCGACGCCGTGGGCCTCGAGGTGATCGTGGGCGGCAAGAACGCCGGCGACCGCTACCGCATCAAGGATTCGGTGGTCACGATGGTGCACCGCCAGATCCACGGCACTGTGGTGACGATCTTCACCGGCAGTACCACCGACACCGGTGCCGGCTACCTCAGCCACACCTACAGCAGCCAGTACAGCGATCCGGCCACGGGCGAGGCCCGCGGTGGAAAGAGCTCCTTCACCGACACCTTTGTGCCTCTGGCCGGTGAGGGCCCCTGGGTGCTGAGTGAGCGGGTGATCAGCAGCGAGGATCCCGAAGCGCCGGGGGGGAGCAGTGTGCAGACCTTCCGCTTCGAGGCCCTCGAGCCGCTGCCACAGACCTCCGGGGACTGACACGGGCTTCGCTCAGACCCCGTCCGGCAGGGCGGGGATGCTCTTGAGCCGTTCGTTCAGCTGGAACGCCATCGACTGGCGGCCCACGGCCAGCACCTTGAGGGTGTCTTCGTAGAGGCGCAGCTGGGCATCGGCCACTTGCATGCCCCGCACCAGTTCCTTGACGTCGTCGGGAAGAGCATTGAGTTCGTAGCGCTTGCCCTCGAAGGTGAGAACGGGGGGTTGGTTGGGAGAGGCCGTCAAGGTCAACACTGTGTCGTCGGGGGGCAGGTTAGGCCGCCCCCGGCGGGCTCTCGGCGCCCGGGGCGGCCAGCGACGTGCCGGCTGGCGGCAGCTTGGCCGGGGCTGGGCGGCGAATCCGCTTGAAGAAGAACATCAGCAGCGGGCCCACCTGGGCCGCCTCCACCATTTCCCAACCCTCCTTGCCGAGCAGGTTCATGAAGAACTGCAGTTGCTCTGCCGGGTGACGGGGGGTCTGGGAGGCGCCGTAGAACTCGGGAAACTCCCGGGCGATGAATTCCGGACTGAGGATCCCCTGCAGCTTCTGGCTGGCGGCCTGGGGATCAGGCGGTTGGGGCGGGGAGGTGTTCTCCACGTTGATGTGGATCACCCGGTACTCCCACTGGGGCATTTCAGCCATGGTCGCTCGAGCGTGGAACTGAACGGCGGAAACTGGAGCGTGGCATCAACGCTGACAGCTCAGGCTGCCACCCGGATCAACTGACGGTCGCACAGCTCGCGGTAGCGGCCGGGACGCGCCATGAGCTGATCATGGCTGCCGCGCTCGATGATGCCGCCACCTTCGAGCACCAGGATCTGGTCGGCCCCCTGCACTGTGGAGAGCCGGTGGGCGATCACCAGCACGGTGCGGCCGGCCATCGCCTGCTTCAGGCCCTGCTGCACCGCCTCTTCCGCCTCGGCGTCGAGGGCGCTGGTGGCCTCATCCAGCAGCAGCACCGCGGGATCACCGAGCACTGCCCGGGCGATGGCGATGCGCTGGAGCTGGCCGCCGGAAAAATTACTGCCCCGCTCCTCGATTCGGGAGTGATAACCCTCGGGGAGGGCCTCGATGAAGTCGGCCGCATTGGCCAAGCGCGCCGCCTGACGCACATGCTCGTCGCTGGCGGGACGGCCGAAGCGGATCGCCTCGGCAACACTGCCGGAGAACACCCGGCTCTGCTGGGGCACCAGGGCCACGGCCCGGCGCAGGTCGGCGGCCCGCAGGCCCGCGAGGTCCTGGCCATCGAGCAGCACACGCCCACTCTGCGCAGTGTTGAAGCGCAACAGCAACGAAAACAGGGTGCTCTTGCCAGCACCCGAGGGGCCCACCAGGGCCACCAACTGTCCGGGCTCCGCGCACAGATCGAGATCGCGGAGCACAGGCTGTTCCGGGTCGTAACCAAACCAGACATGCTCCAGCCGAAGGGCCCCGCGCACCGGCCCCAGGGGCTGGGCCCCGGGGCTGTCGGGGATCTCCATCGGCTCGCGCTCGATCTCTCGCAGGCGGTTGAGGGACGCCTGCCCCTGCTGGAACTCGTTGTAATTGGTGGTGAGGTGCGAGATCGGATCGATCAGCATCAGCAGGGCAGCCACATAGGAGCTGAAGCCCTGACTGTCGAGCCCACCGGCCTGGATGCGTGCCGCCCCGATCAGAAGTACCGAGAGGATGCCGGCTGCTTCGATGAAGCCCACCACCGGATGCTGCAGGGCCAGCAGCCGCAGGGTGCGATAACGGGCGCGACGGTGCAGATCGATTTCCTGCTCGAAGCGGTTCTGCAGCCAGGCCTCGGCCGCGAAGGCCCGCACCAGGGGCAGACCACCGATGGCTTCGGCCAGCAACCCCGCCAGCTCGCTCACCTGCTTCTGGCTGCGCTCAGCCGCTCCCATCACCCGGGCGCCGAACCCGCTGACCATCACCGCCACCAAAGGGGCCAGGAGCAGGGTGGCGAGGGAGAGCTTCCAGTCCAGGAAGACCATGTAGCCGAACACCACCACCAGCTGCAGCAGGCTCGGGGTGGTGTCCTGAATTGTCTTGTAGATCACCTCACCAACCCGGTCGGCGTCTTCGGTGAGGCGATAGGTGAGATCACCGGCCGAGAGCTTCTCCAGGGCCGAGAACTCCAGCCGTTGCAGGCGGGCAAACAGCTGACTGCGCAGGGCCTGACTCACCTGCAGCGCTGGCGAGGCCAGCAGGGTGTCCTGGCCGAACTGGGCCAGCTTCTGCACCAGAAACACCGCCAGGGCCAGGGAGATCGCCCGTAGCACCCGAGGGAAATCGCCCGCACCGATGGCCGGAATCAGCTGGCCAGCCAGGGCGGCGAGCAGGGGCCAGCAGGCCACGAACACGAGCATGCACAGGCCGCCGGCCACCAGCCGGCGGCTGTGAGGCTTCAGCAGCGGCAGCAGCCCACGAAAGCCGGCCGATGGGGGTGCGAGCATCGGCGAACCCTATCAGCGCCGATTCGGCCCTTCGTCTGTTGCGGCTTGATCAATTCCTCAAGTTCCAGGGCCTGGTGGCAACCGGCGGTGAAGCCAAGGTGCGGGTGCAGGGCGGAGAAGTCAGGGTCAACGGAGCGGTGGAGTGTCGCCGCGGCCGTCAGCTGCTGCCCGGAGACACGGTGGAGCTCGCGCGAATGAAACTGGTGGTCCCCGCCGAGACCTAGGTTGTCAGGCAGTTCCGGGCGAGGACGATCCTGTGCGTAAGGCGGTGATTGCAGGGAACTGGAAGATGCACATGACCTGCGCCGAGGCCCGGGCCTATGCCTCCGCCTTCCTGCCTCTTCTGGGAAACCTGCCCAGTGATCGGGAGGTGGTGCTGGCCCCACCGTTCACCGCCATCGCCGCCCTGAGTGAGGCCCTCGAGGGCAGTGCTGTGAAGATCGCCTCGCAGAACGTGCACTGGGACGACGTGGGGGCCTACACCGGCATGATCTCGGCGCCGATGCTGCTGGAGCATGGCGTCAGCCACGCGATCGTGGGCCACAGCGAGCCGCGCAAGTACTACAGCGAAACCGACGAGCAGATCAATCTGAGGGCGCGCACGGCCCAGAAGTCGGGAATGATCCCGATTCTGTGCGTGGGCGAGAGCGATTCCCAGCGGGAGGCAGGCGAGGCCGAGCGGGTGATCCGCCGCCAGGTGGACCAGGGCCTCGAAGGCCTCGATCCCACCCAGTTGGTGGTGGCTTACGAACCGATCTGGGCGATCGGCACCGGCAAAACCTGCGGCGCCGAAGAGGCCAACCGCCTCTGCGCCCTGATCCGTGGCTGGGTGGGCTACGAGGATGTGGTGATCCAGTACGGCGGCTCGGTCAAGGCGGAGAACATCGACCTGCTGATGGCCCAGCCCGACATCGACGGGGTGCTGGTGGGAGGAGCCTCACTGGATCCCACCGGTTTCGCGCGAATCGCCCGCTACCAGGTGCCAGTGGCCGCCTGAGCCCGCTGTGGGCCAGCCAGGGGCTCAACACTGCGCGCTCAGAACACCTCGATCGGTGCCGCCAGGGAGTGATCGGAAGCCTCACTGCAGGATTCCTCACCGGAGGCCACCTGTACGCGCACGCTGCGGGCACGGCGAGCCGACTCACCGCAGCTGCGAGGAGTGGGGAAGAGCTTGCCGGGGTTGGCTCGGCCCTCGGGATCGAAGGCGTTGCGCACCAGCTGCATCGTGCCCAGGTCGTCGGGGGAGAACATCCAATCCATGTAGCAGCGCTTGTCGGCGCCCACCCCATGCTCGCCGGTGATGCTGCCGCCGGCGTCGATGCAGAGTCGCAGGATGTCGGCGCCGAGGGCCTGAACCCGCTCCTGCACGTCGATCTGGCTGACGTCGTAGAGGATCAGCGGGTGCAGATTGCCGTCGCCGGCATGGAAGACGTTCGCCACCGGCAGGGAGTAGCGGCGGCTGAGCTCCTCAATCGCCGCCAGCACCTGCGGCAGGGCACTGCGGGGAACGACCCCGTCCTGGACGTAATACGTGGGGGTGATCCGGCCCACGGCCGCGAAGGCCGACTTGCGGCCCTTCCAGAGCAGGGCTCGATCGGCCTCGGATTCGGCCTGGCGCAGGGAACGGGCGCCGGCCTGGCAGCAGAGCTCCATCGCCCGCTCCGCCGCGGCGCTCACTTCCTCCAGGCGGCCATCGAGCTCGATCAGCAGCACCGCCGCCGCATCGCGGGGGTACTCATCGCAGCCGAAGAGGTCGTCAACGGCGTTGATCGTGAAGTTGTCCATGATCTCCATCCCCGCCGGCAGCACCCCCGCTTCGGTGACACGGCGCACGGCCTCACCGGCCGCTTCCATTGAGGGGAAATCAGCCAGCAGCACCTGCACCGTCTGGGGCTGAGGCAGCAGCCGCAGGGTAATGGCGGTGGCGATGCCGAGGGTGCCCTCGCTGCCGATGAAGACTCCGCGCAGATCCAGGCCGGGCATTTCCGCCAGGCTGCCCCCCAGGCGGGTGACCCGGCCATCGGGGAGCACCACCTCCAGCTCCAGCACGTGATTGCTGGTGACGCCGTACTTGAGGCAGTGCACCCCACCGGCGTTCTCGGCCACGTTGCCGCCGATGCTGCAGACCACCTGGCTGGAGGGATCGGGGGCGTAGTAAAAGCCATCGCCGGCCACGGCGCGGGTGACCCAGCTGTTGATCACTCCCGGCTGCACGGTGATGCGCTGGTTCTCGAGATCAAGAGCCAGCACCGAGCGCATGCGGCTGGTCACCACCAGCAGCGACTCCTGTTCGGCTACGGCACCCCCGGAAAGGCCGGTGCCGCTGCCCCGGGCCACGAAGGGCACCCCCTCCTCCTGGCAGAGACGCAACACCGCTGCCACCTGTTCCGTGGTTTCGGGCAACACCACCAGGGGTGGCTCATGCCGCTGCAGGGTCAGGCCATCGCTGTCATAAGTGAGCAGCTCCGGGCGACGGGCCACCACCGCCCTGGCGGGCAGCAACTGACGCAGTCGCCGCTCGATCCGCCCCCAGGGCAGGGTCAGGGCAGGCGGCTCGGCCAAGGGGTCAGCCAACAACAACGGGCAGCACCTTGACGATAGCGAGCTAGGCGGGTGGGCACCCTCCAGGAGCCCTGGGCCGGGAAAACTCGTTGCGAAGTCTTGCGCAACCGGGAGGTCCGTTGGAGTCTGAAGGCGTGTTCCGCTGGCATTGCCGGTGCTTCTGCTGACGCGAACGGCAGTCCGTTGGGCGAGGATGCACCATGGTCGGGTGGTGCCACGGCAGTCCTCAGGGTCGGCCCCAGCTCCTCACCCCCTTCAACGTTCGCGGATCACGCCTTGACTTCGGCCCCTGTTTCGGTTCCTGCCCTGAACACATCCCGTTCCCAGGACCTCTTCAGTGCCGCACAGACCCTGATGCCCGGTGGGGTCAGTTCACCGGTGCGGGCGTTTCGCTCGGTGGGCGGTGACCCGATCGTCTTCGACAGGGTCAAGGGCGCCTACGCCTGGGACGTGGATGGCAACCGCTACATCGATTACATCGGCAGCTGGGGGCCGGCGATCTGTGGTCACGCCCGCCCCGAGGTGATCGCCGCCCTGCATGAGGCCCTCGACAAGGGCACCAGCTTCGGTGCCCCCTGCGCCCTGGAGAACACCCTGGCGGAGATGGTGATCGAGGCGGTCCCCAGCGTGGAGATGGTGCGCTTCGTGAATTCCGGCACCGAAGCCTGCATGTCGGTGCTGCGGCTGATGCGGGCCTTCACCGGCCGCGACAAGCTGATCAAGTTCGAGGGCTGCTACCACGGCCACGCCGACATGTTCCTGGTGAAGGCAGGCTCGGGCGTGGCCACGCTCGGACTGCCGGATTCCCCAGGGGTGCCGCGCAGCACCACCACCAACACTCTGACCGCCCCTTACAACGACCTGGAGGCGGTGAAGCAGCTCTTCGCCGACAACCCCGGCGAAATCGCCGGGGTGATCCTTGAGCCCGTGGTGGGCAACGCCGGCTTCATCACACCCGAGCCGGGATTCCTCGAGGGCCTGCGCGAACTGACCACCGAGCACGGCGCCCTGCTCACCTTCGATGAGGTGATGACGGGCTTCCGCATCAGCTATGGCGGCGCCCAGGCCCGCTTCGGCATCACCCCCGATCTCACAACCCTGGGGAAGGTGATCGGCGGCGGCCTGCCGGTGGGCGCCTATGGCGGCAGGGCCGAGATCATGGCGATGGTGGCACCGGCCGGGCCGATGTACCAGGCCGGCACCCTCAGCGGCAATCCTCTGGCGATGACCGCGGGCATCAAGACTCTGGAGCTGCTGAAGCAGCCCGGCACCTACGAACGGCTGGAGGCGATCACCAAGCGCCTCAGCGATGGCATCCTGGCGGCAGGTCGCGAGGCCGGCCTGCCGATCTGCGGCGGCTCCATCAGCGCCATGTTCGGCTTCTTCCTCTGTGAGGGGCCGGTGCGCAACTTCGAAGAAGCCAAGGCCACCGACAGCCAGCGTTTCGGCCGGCTGCACCGGGCCATGCTCGAGCGCGGTGTCTACCTGGCCCCCAGTGCCTTCGAGGCGGGGTTCACCTCCCTGGCCCACAGCGACGCCGACATCGAAGCCACCCTCAGGGCCTTCCGCGACTGCTTCGCCGCCATCGCCTGATGCAGGCAGGCCAGCGCTTCCGGATCGCGGCCGCCCTGGGGGCCGCTCTGGCCGTGGGGTCCGCTCTGGTGGCCTGCGGCCCCCGCGCCGAAGACCAGCTGCTGCAGCTCAAGGGTGGTGTCCCCGTCGGGGCGGTGCTCTCGCTCACCAGCAATGCCAATGCCTACGGGCAGGATCAGCAGATCGGCCTGAAGCTCGCTCAGACCTGGTTCCAGCAACGCCAGAGCACCAACCCTCAGGGTGGCCTGGAGCTGAACCTGCGCCTCGAGGACGGCGGCGGCGATGAGGCCACCGCCAGCCAGGCCTTCAACCTGCTGATCGATGCCGGGATGGTGGCCCTGATCGGTCCGACCCTCTCCCAGCAGGCCTTCGCGGCCGACCCGATCGCCCAGCGGCGCGGCGTGCCGGTGGTGGCCCCCTCCAACACCGCCACTGGCATTCCCCAGATCGGCAGCTTCATCAGCCGGGTGTCGGCCCCCAGCACCGAGATTGCTCCCCTTTCAATCGCCAAGGCCCTGCAGCTGACCCCTTCGATCCGGCGGGCGGCGGTGTTCTACGCCCAGGACGACGCCTACAGCACCTCCGAGACCGCCATCTTCCAGAAGGCCCTCACCGACAAGGGGCTCAAACCCGTGACGGTGCAGCGCACCCAGCTCAATGACCAGGATTTTCAGAACCAGATCACAGCCACCCTGCGCGAGACGCCCGATCTGATCGTGATCTCGGCCCAGGCGGTGGATGGGGGCAACCTGATCCGTCAGCTGCGGGAGCTGGGCTACAGGGGCGCGATCGTGGTGGGCAATGGCATGAACACTCCGAACATCTATCCGATCTGCCAGGCCTACTGCGAGGGAATCCTGATCGCCCAGGCCTACAGCCCCGAGCTCGACACGCCCGTGAACCGCGATTTTGTGGCCTTGTATCAAAAGGCCAAAGGCGGAGCGATCCCCCCCCAACTCACGGCCCAGGCCTTCACGGCCTATCAGGTGGTGGCCGAAGCGTTGCAGCGGCTGAACCAACGCCAGCCGCTGGACAAGGTTCCCCTGGGGGAGGCACGCAAGGCTCTGATGGCCGAACTGCTCTCTGGCCGCTACGACACCCCCCTGGGCGAGATTAGCTTCAGCCCCGATGGTGAGGTGGTGCAGCAAAGCTTCCACGTGGCCCAGGTGAGAATGCAGCCCGGCGGCCGCAACGGCCGTTTCGCACTGCTGCCCTGAACCCAGCGTGGTTCATCTCCTGCAGATTCTGATCAACGGACTGGCCTCGGGGGCGGTCTATGCCCTCTTCGCCCTCGGCTACACCCTGGTGTTCTCGGTGCTTGGGGTGATCAACTTCGCCCATGGGGCGATGTTCACGATCGGGGGTTACCTCACTTACCTGCTGATCGGTGGCGCGGTGGGGGCCAATGGGCTGCTGGCGGGCTGGCAACTGCCCATTGCCCTGCCGTTCTGGCTGGCCCTGGCCCTGGCCGGAGCCGGCTCCGCCCTGGTGGGCCTGGGGGTGGAGGCGGTGGCCTTCCGCCCCCTGCGCCAGCGCAACGCCGAACCGTTGCTCTACCTGATCTCCAGCCTGGGTGCTGGGGTGGTGCTGGTGAACCTCGTGCAGCTGCTGATGGGAGCTGAGAGCTACTCGATTCCTGCCTCCACCCTGGCGGCCCTGCCGCCGGCGCTGAGCCTGGGCGGCGCCCAGATCCGCACCGTGCAATTGCTTCTGCTGCTGGTTGCCGCCCTGTTGCTGGTCCTGCTCACTCTCTGGCTGGAGGGCAGCCGCAACGGCAAGGCCCTGCAGGCGGTGGCGGAGGATCCCACCACCGCCCGCCTGCTCGGGATCGATTCCGGCGCCATGATCCGCCTGGCCTTCGCACTGAGCGGGTTCCTGGCTGGCGTGGCCGGCGGGCTGGTGGGACTGAGCGTGAGCATCGCCGGGCCTTACTTCGGCATCGGCTACGGGCTCAAGGGTCTGGGGGTGCTGGTGCTGGGCGGGCTGGGCAGCGTGCCGGGGGCGGTGCTCGGCGGCCTGATCGTGGGGCTGGCTGAAGCGCTGGTGCCCTCGGAGCTCTCCGGCTACAAGGACGGTGTGGCCTTTGCGATCCTGTTTCTGGTGCTGCTGCTCCGGCCCCAGGGATTGCTCGGCAAACCCCTGGCGAGCAAGGTGTGAGCGATCTCTCCCTTCTGGTGCAGATGGGCTTCGGCGCCCTGCTGGCCCTCTCGGTCTACCTGCCGCTGCGCTGCGGTCAGCTCTCACTCGCCACACCGGGCTTCTATGTCATCGGCGGTTATGTGGCCGCCCTGCTCTCCACCCGCTGGCCCGCCCTCTGGGGCGATGGGGCCGGCTACCCCCTGACCTCCCTGGCCCTGGAGCTGCTGCTGGCGGCCCTGGTGGCAGCGGCTGTGGCCCTGGTGCTCGGGCGACCCGTGCTGCAGCTGCGCGGCATTTACCTGGCCATCGCCACCATCGCCCTGGTGGAGATCCTGCGGGTGCTGAACCTGAACCTGGAGTGGAGTGGCGGAGCCGTGGGCATCTTCGGCATTCCCCAGCCCTTCGCCGGCCCAGGGGGCTATGCCCTGGCCACCGGGGTCCTGCTGGCGCTGGTCTGCTGGCTCTGTGCCCGGCTGGAGGCCATGCGGCTGGGACGGGCGATGGCGGCCATCCGCGATGACGAACTGGCAGCCCGCTGCATGGGCATTCCCACCGCCGATGTGAAACTCACCGCCTTCGTGCTCAGCGCCGTGATCGCCGCCCTCACCGGTGTGCTGGCCGCCCACTTCCTCAACACCTGGAACGCCCGTCAGGGCAGCTTCGATGCCAGCGTCACCACCCTGGCGTTCGTAGTCTTCGGGGGCTCCCGGATCTGGCTGGGGCCTGTGCTGGGGGGCCTGGTGATCACGGCCTTGCCAGAACTGCTGCGGCCGGTGGGGGATCTGCGCCTGATCCTCTTCGGCCTCGTGATCCTGGTGGGGCCGATCCTCTTTCCCCAGGGCCTGGTCACCCCGGAGCGCTTCGCCAGGCTCCGGGACGCGCTGCGACGACCCTGATGCCGGCCGCCTCAGCCCAAGGAACGGCTGCAGCTCCCCTGCTGGTCCTGGAGGAGGTGAGCTGCCGCTTCGGCGGCCTGCTCGCCCTTGATCGGGTGTCCCTTCAGGTGCAGCCGGGCGAGATCTTCGGTCTGATCGGCCCCAACGGAGCCGGCAAGACCACCCTGTTCAACCTGATCTCCGGTGTGGGCAGGCCCACGGCGGGGTCGATCCGCTGGGGTGAGGGAGCGATCGACGGACTGCCCCCCGACCAGATCAACCGGCTGGGGATCGGCCGCACCTTCCAGAACCTGCGCCTGTTCCAGCGGCTGAGCTGCCTGGAGAATGTGCTGATCGGCCTGCACCACAGCGCGCGCTCCCCACTGCACGCGGCCCTGCTGGGGGGACGATCGTTTCGTCAGCGCCAGGGGGAGTTGCGCCAGCAGGCACTGGAGCTGCTGGAGCTGGTGGATCTGACTTCTGCGGCCAGGCTGCCGGCCGGCAGCCTGGCCTATGGGTCGCAGCGGCGGCTGGAGATCGCCCGCGCCCTGGCCACTGCCCCGCGCCTGCTGCTGCTGGATGAACCAGCCGCCGGCATGAACCCGATCGAGAAGGAGGAGCTCTCGGCCCTGATCCGGAGCCTGCGCTTCCGCTTCGATCTCAGCGTGCTGGTGATTGAGCACCATGTGCCGCTGATGATGCGCCTCTGCGACCGGCTGGCGGTGCTGAATTTCGGCCGGCGGATCGCCCTGGGCACGCCTGAGAGCGTGCGCCATGACCCGGCGGTGATCGAGGCCTATCTGGGGGTGAGCCCTTGAGCGCCAACGCCGCCCCGCCGCTGCTGGCCCTGAGGGATGTCTCGGTGCGCTATGGGGCGATCAGCGCCCTGAGCGGCGTCGATCTGCACATCCACGAGGGGGAGCTGGTGGCCCTGCTGGGCTCCAACGGTGCCGGCAAGAGCACCACTCTGCGGGCGATTTCGCGGCTGGTGAAGCCGGAGGCGGGGCGGATCGAATGGAACGGCCGCTCCCTGGCCAGGACCGCCACCGAGGGAACGGTGCGGCTCGGGATCGGTCACTGCCCGGAGGGGCGGCGGGTGCTGGCCCGCCAGACCGTGGCGGTGAACCTGGAGCTCGGGACCTACCTGCGCCGCGATCGGCGCGGGATCGAGCAGGATCTTCAGCGCTGTTACGAGCTCTTTCCCCGCCTGCGCGAGCGCCGCTCGCAACCGGCCGGCAGCCTCTCGGGCGGCGAGCAGCAGATGCTGGCGATCGCCCGCTCGCTGATGGGACGTCCGCGGCTGCTGCTGCTGGATGAACCCAGCCTGGGGCTGGCACCGATGCTGGTGGCCGAGGTGATGGCAATCCTGCAGCAGCTTCATCGCGAGGGCCTCACGATCCTGCTGGTGGAGCAGAACGCCCAGGCGGCCCTGGCCATCGCTGACCGGGGGGTGGTGCTCCAGGCCGGCAGCGTCAGCCTCAGCGGCAGCGCCGCCGAGCTGCTGGCCCATGAGGACCTCAGGACCACCTACCTGGGAGCTGAGGAGCCAGGCGATGGCTGATCTGATCCGGCGGCTGCTGATCAGCCGCTGGAGCCTGCTGCTGCCCTTCACCCTGCTGACGCTGCTCTCCGTTGCCTTTCCCGCCCAGGAGCGGATCCCGGTGCTGCTGAGCTTCGGGCTCCACGGGCTTGGGCTGGTGCCCCTGGGGCGAATGATCGCCGTGCTGGTGGACGCCCTGGCCCAGCGGCTGGGAAACCGGCTCGGGGGTCTGGTGGGGGTGGCTCTGGGCAACCTGGTGGAGCTGGTGGTCTCGTTCACCGCCCTGAACAGCGGCCTCTACCCCCTGGTGGTCACCAGCCTGGCGGGAGCGGTGATCACCAACTGCCTGCTGGTGCTCGGGCTCAGCACCCTGGTGGCCAGCCGCCGGGTGATCGCGGTGCCGATCCACGCTCACAGCACCCAGCTGCAGACCCAGCAGCTGCTGATCAGCACCATTCTGCTTTCGGTGCCTTCGATCTTCCTGCTTCATCAGGGAGAGGGAATCTCCGCGGGCTCGGACCGCTTCGAAGGCTTCGCCCTCTATTCAGCCCTGGTGGCGGCCCTGGTGCTGGGGTACTACCTGCTCTCCTTCGTCTATCAGCTCGGCACCCACCGTCGGTTGTTTGCCGGAGTCGAGGCGAGCGGTGGAATCCAGATGGTCAGCGCGCATGGCCGGCAACGAGCCTCGCTGGCCACGATCCTGGTGCTGATCGCCCTGGTCAGCCTGCTGCTGGTGGGGGTATCGGAGGCCCTTGTGAGCTCCCTGGAGCAACTGGTGGCCCAGCTCGATCTGAATCCCCTGTTCGTGGGACTGGTGCTGCTGCCCCTGTTCGGCAGCTTCGCGGAAGCCGTGGTAGCCGTCCAGGCGGGCCGCAACGGCACCATGGATCTGGCCATGAGCAGCACGGTGGAATCCAGCCTGCAGCTGCTGCTGTTCGTGCTGCCGGTACTGGTCCTCTCGGGGATGGTGATGGAGCGCTACCTGCATCTGGCGTTCCCTCCGGTGGCCCTGGCCTGCCTGGGCTGCACGGTGCTGATGGTCGACTGGATCAGCAAGGACCGCCAGCTCAGCTGGTACGAAGGGCTGCAGCTTCTGCTCCTGTATGCCAGCTTCGCGATCGGGGCTCTGCTGCTGCCGGCAGCCCCTTGAGCGGCGCTCTCAGCCCAGCATCAATCCCCCCTCCTGGCGCAGGCACTCCTGGGTGCTGCGCAGGTCGTAAAGCAGCTCCTCGAGGGTGAGCCTGGCCAGCTCCCGCTCCAGGGCCAGCTGCAGCCGCCGCTCCAGGGCCAGGGCCACCTGCTCCCCCGCCTGCTCCGATGGCGCCGTCACGGCTGGAGGCTGGGAGGGGTCTGCCTCCACCGCCTGAAGCACCTCCAACAGGGGGATGGCGGCGGCGGTGCGCTGAAGCCTGTAGCCGCCATGGCGACCCCGGCGGGCCTCCACCAGCTTAGCGCGGCGCAGCTGCAGCAGCACCTGCTCGAGCATCGGCTCGGGGATCGCCAGGCTGGCGGCCAGGTCGGGCCCCGAGCGCCAGCTCTCGGGCTCCAGCGCCAGTTCCAGTAACGCCTGGATCGCCTGCAGGCCCCGGCGCTTGAGCATCACGGCCTGGGAGGGAGCATCGGCCTAGGCGCCGGGGACGGCCAGCCGCTCGAGCACGTGTTCAAGGGTGTAACCGAACAGCACCGGATCGGGATCACGGGCATCGATGTCGGCGAGACCCAGCTCGGCCCAGCGCCGGTCGACCCGGGCCTCCTGCTCAGCCGTGCGCCGCAATGGTTCGCCCCAGTCGTGGCGCTTCTCGGGGCCGATCTTGGTGGTGGCATCGATCGCCAGACGGCCACCGAGCCCGAGCCGCTCGCTGGCGAAATCCAGGGTGTCGAAGGGGGTGTCCTCGAGCACGAACAGATCCCGCTGGGGATCCACCTGGGCGCTGATCGCCCAGATCACCTGGCGCGGATCGCGGATGTTGATCGTCTTGTCGACCACCACCACGAACTTGGTGTAGGTGAACTGGGGCAGGGCACTCCAGAAGGCCATCGCCGCCCGCTTGGCCTGGCCGGGGTAGGCCTTGTCGATGGCAATCACCGCCAGCTTGTAACTGAGGCCCTCCATCGGCAGGAAGAAATCGACGATCTCCGGCACCTGCTGGCGCAGGATCGGCGTATAGATCCGGTTGAGGGCGATCGCCAGCATCGCCTCCTCCTTGGGCGGGCGGCCGCTGAAGGTGGTGAGAAAGACCGGGTCACGCCGCTGGGTGACGCAGTGGAAGCGCACCAGGGGGGAATCCTCCAGGCCGCCATAGAAGCCCATGTGATCGCCGAAGGGGCCATCGGGGAGCACCTCGCCCGGCGCGATCGTGCCCTCCAGCACCACCTCGCTGTGGCTGGGCACCTCCAGGTTGAGCGTCTTGCACTTCGCCAGGCGCACCCCCTCTCCGGCATAGATGCCGGCGAACAGCCACTCGCTCAGCTGCACGGGAATCGGGGTGGCGGCGGCCATCACCAGCAGGGGGTGCACGCCGATCGCCACCGCCACCTCCAGGGGCTTGCCCAGGGCCGCGGCTTTGCGCAGGTGGCGGGCGCCGCCGCGCACGCTCAGCCAGTGCACAGTCATCGTGTTCACCGACTGGCGCTGCAGGCGGTACACGCCCACGTTGGGCACCCCCGTTTCCGGGTCCTTGGTGATCACCAGGCCAAGGGTGACCACGCCGCCGGCATCACCAGGCCAGGGGCGCAGCAGCGGCAGGGCATCGAGATTCACCTGCTCGCCCTTGAACACCTGCTGGTGGCAGGGGGGAAGCAGGTCGAGGTCGGGGCGGGCCTTGACGACATCCCAGAGCACCCCGCCGAAACGGACCGCCTCGCGCAGGCCCTTGGGGGGGCGGGGTTGCTGCAGCAGGGCCAGGCGCTCCCCCAGGTCTTCCAGCTGCTCGGCCCGCTCCAGGCCCATGCTCCAGACCACCCGCTCCACCGTGCCCAGCAGGTTGACCGCCACCGGCATCGAACTGCCGATCACGTTCTCGAACAGCAGGCCGGGTCCACCGCGGGCCAGCACCCGGTCGGCGATGGCCGCCAGCTCCAGGTCGGGATCCACCGGCGCAGTGATTCGCCGCAGCTGGCCGCGCTGTTCCAGCAGCGCCAGAAAACCGCGCAGGTCTCGGGTGGTGCTCCGCGGCAACACTGCCTGCATCGGTTCAGATCCGTTGCTGCCTACTGTGGCGCACCCTCCCCGCCTGCCGTGCCGTGCTGATCCATACCTTCCACACCTCCGAATGCGTGCCGGAAGCGGGAGGTGCCGAAGGCGGCAGCCCCGATGCAGCGGTGGTGATCGATGTGCTGCGGGCCACCACCACCATGGCCTGGGCCCTGGAGAACGGCGCCGAGGCGATCCAGGCCTTCGCCGACCTCGAGGCCCTCAAGACCAGCGCCGCGGCCTGGCCCTCCGAGCGCCGTCTCACCGCCGGTGAGCGCGGTGGGGCCAGGGTGGAGGGCTTCGATCTGGGCAACTCGCCCCTGGGCGTGACCCCGGAGCTGGTGGCAGGCAAGCGCATCTTCATGAGCACCACCAACGGCACCCGCTCCCTCGATCGGGTGCGGGATCTGCCCTTGCTCCTCACCGCCTGCCTGCCGAACCGCACTGCGGTGGCCAAGCGGCTGATCGAGCGGGGTGTCGAGAACGTCTGGATCGTGGGCAGCGGCTGGGAGGGTGCCTATTCGCTGGAGGACAGTCTGGCGGCGGGTGCCGTGGGCGCCGCGTTGTTCGAGCTGGCCCCTGCCGCGGGGATCAACGTGACGGCGGGCAACGACGAGATGGTGGCGGCCCTGGCCCTCTGGCAGCAGTGGCGGCACGACCCCGAGGGCTGCCTGCGCACCGCCAGCCACGGCCAACGGCTGGAGAGGCTCGGCAACCACGACGCCGATTTCCAGTGCTGTGCCGCGCTCGACACCCTCACGATCGTGCCCATGCAAGCCGAACCCGGGGTGCTCAAGGCCAGCTGAGACCAGCCCGTGAGGGGGCCGTGCAGGCCGGAACCCTGCCGGACCTCCCCCTAAAGTTCCGCCGACCTGGCACTTCCCTCCGGTGACGAGCTTTCTGGCTGCCGCAGTGCAACTCACCAGCACGCCCGATCCGGACGCCAACTTCGCCGCAGCCGAAGAGCAGATCGAGCTCGCCACCCGGCGCGGCGCCGAGCTGGTGGGCCTTCCGGAGAACTTCGCCTTCATGGGCGACGACAACCGCCGCCTGGAGCTGGCCCCCAGCCTGGCGGACCGCTGCAGCCGCTTCCTCGTCACCATGGCGCGGCGTTACCAGGTGACCCTCCTCGGCGGTGGTTTTCCCGTGCCCGCCGGCGAGCGGGTCACCTACAACCGGGCGGAACTGGTGGGCCGCGACGGCCAGCTGCTCGCCCGCTACGACAAGATCCATCTCTTCGATGTGGATCTGCCCGACGGCAACACCTACAGGGAATCGGAAACCGTGCGATCCGGCACCGCCCTGCCGCCCGTGGTCGATGCCCCCGGCCTCTGCCGGATCGGCCTCTCGATCTGTTACGACGTTCGCTTCCCTGAGCTCTACCGCCACCTGGCCGGTGCCGGCGCTGAGTTGATCATGATTCCGGCTGCCTTCACCGCCTTCACCGGCAAGGACCACTGGCAGGTGCTGCTGCAGGCTCGGGCAATCGAGAACACCGCCTACGTCCTGGCTCCGGCCCAGACGGGCCTGCACTACGGACGCCGCCAGAGCCACGGCCACGCTCTGGTGATCGATCCCTGGGGCACGGTCCTGGCCGATGCCGGCATTGGTGTCGGGCTTGCGGTGGCCCCCGTCGACCCTGACCATGGCCAGCGGGTCCGTGCCCAGATGCCGAGCCTCAACCACCGTCGTCCTTCGCTGTTCTGATCCTGAGCAAGCCACGCCTACCCCGTCTCGGCCCGCTGAGCACCGTTCTCCTCGGTGGAGTGCTTCAGGCCGCCCTGCTACTGGCCGCTTTGCCGGCACGGGCGGCCAGTGCCCTGGCGGCCTGGCGCATCAACAGTGATGGGGTGCTGGAGCTGCGCACCTCCCCGTCGATTTCCCTGCAGGCCTTCTTCGAGGCCGGCCGGGGCAACACCGGGCCCAGGGTGTGGGTGGATCTGCCGGGAGCCCCCAGCCGCACCCGCAGCATCCGCGGCAACGGCGTCCTGCGGGAGGTCCGCATCGGCAAGCCGGATCCCAGCACCACCCGGCTGGTGCTCGAGTTCCAGCCGGGCACCCAGCTCGATCCCAGACGATTGAGGTTGGTGGGCACGGCCAGGGACCGCTGGAAGCTCGAATTCGAGGGTCTTCCCAATCGAAGCCTGCGCACCATGGGTGAGGGGGATGTGAACGCCGTCTCCGTGCCGTGGCGGTCGAATCCGGGCTTCACCCCCGGCTACCGCAGGACACCCCTCTCCTCAGCCGGACTTCCCGATGTGCCCCGCGGACGTTACCGGGTGGTGATCGATCCGGGCCACGGGGGCCCCGACCCCGGGGCGGTGGGCATCGGTGGGTTGCGCGAAACCGATGTGGTGCTCGACATCAGCCTGCAGGTGGCGCGGCTGCTCCAGGCCAAGGGGGTCCAGGTGTTGCTCACCCGCACCTCGGAAATCGACGTGGACCTGCCGCCGCGGGTGTCCCTGGCCAACAGCAGCAGGGCGAATGCCTTCGTGAGCATCCACGCCAACGCCCTCAGCATGGCCCGGCCGGATGTCAACGGGATCGAAACCTTCTACTTCCAGAGTTCACTCTCCAGAGCTCTGGCGGCCGCCATCCAGTCGGAAGTGCTCGCGGTGTCACCGGGGAGTCCTGATCGGGGGGTCCGTACGGGACGGTTCTTCGTGATCCGCCGCACGGTGATGCCCGCCGCCCTGGTGGAAACCGGGTTCGTCACCGGCGACATCGACTCCCCCCGCCTGGCCACCGCCTCCCACCGTCAGCGGCTGGCCCAGGCGATCAGCAGCGGTATTCTCCGTTATCTGGCAGGGGGCTGATGGAGCAGCGTATCGGCCTGCTGGACAGCGGATTGGGCGGGCTGACGGTGTTGCGGCGGATGCTTGAGCATCATCCCGACCTCCCCTTCGTGTACCTGGGAGACACCGCCCGTGTGCCCTACGGCCATCGCTCCCCCAACGAGATCCGCCGGATCGCCGCAGAGGTGGTGGGCTGGTTGCGGGAGCAGCAGGTGGATGCGGTGCTGATGGCCTGCAACACCACCAATGCCCTGGCCTTCGACATCGCCGAGGCCGAAGCCGGTGAAGGCGTGCCTGTGTTCGGGCTGATCGACTGCGTGGCCAGCCAACTGCAGTGCCAGCGGGTGGGGGTGCTCGCCACTCCCGCCACGGCCAGCAGTGGGGCCTATGGACGGGCCCTTCGCCAGGCCGATCCCTCCTGCCATGTGATCGAGATCGGCTGTCCGGCTTTCGTGCCCCTGATCGAAGACGGCAATTTCGCCGATCCACGCCTGCGTGCCGCGGCGATCGCTTACCTGGAGCCGCTGCTGGCGGAGCGGGTGGAGGCGATCGTGCTGGGCTGCACCCATTACCCCCTGTTGGAGGAGCTGCTGCGTGAGCTGCTTCCTCCTGAGGTGGTGCTGGTGGATCCAGCTCAGGCCGCGGTGGCTCAGCTGGGCCACCGGCTGGGCAAGTCACCCGTCTACCAGGCCCCCTGCTGCGGTCTTCATCCCCGGGAGGTGCCTGTGGAGCGTGGGCGATTCTGCGTCACGGGCGATGCCGAGGCCTTTGCGCTGGCCGCAGCCCCCTGGCTGGGCTGGCAACCCCTGGTGGAGCAGGTCTGCCTGCGTTCGTCGGTGGGAGCCTTCTAGGATCTGCTCACCGGGCGGGAGACATGGCCACCGTTGCAGAGCTGCTCCAGCCGGTCGAGAACGACCTGGAAACCCTGCTGAGCGATCTGCGCAGTCTGATCGGAGCAGGGCACCCCATTCTTCAGGCAGCAGCCGAGCACCTGTTCAGCGCTGGAGGCAAACGGATTCGCCCCGGCATCGTGCTGCTGCTCTCCCGCGCCCTCTCCCCCGACGGTGAACTCTCCAGCCGCCACAGGCGCCTGGCGGAGATCACCGAGATGATCCATACCGCCTCGCTCGTTCACGATGACGTGGTGGATGAGGCCTCCACCCGCCGCGGAGTGGACACGGTGCACAGCCGCTTCAACAACCGACTGGCGGTGCTCGCCGGCGATTTCCTCTTTGCCCAGGCCAGCTGGCACCTGGCCAACCTCGACGACCTCGCGGTCGTCAAGCTGCTCTCACGCGTGATCATGGACCTGGCCGATGGCGAGGTGCGGCAGGGCCTCTACCGCTATGACACCGGCCAGAGCTTCGAGACCTACCTCGACAAGAGCTACTGCAAGACGGCCTCTCTGATCGCCAACAGCGCCAAGGCGTCCGGCGTGCTCAGCGGCCTCGCTGACGACCGCCTCGAAGACCTCTACCGCTTTGGGCGCCAGCTCGGCCTTGCCTTCCAGGTGGTCGATGACATTCTCGACTTCACCGGCAGCGACCAACAGCTGGGCAAGCCCGCCGCCAGCGATCTGGCCACCGGCTACCTCACGGCTCCGGTGCTCTATGCCCTGGAGGAACGTCCTGCCCTGGCGGGGTTGATTGAGCGTGAACTCTGTGAGCCCGACGATCTCGCCCAGGCCCTGGCCTTGGTGCGGGGCTGCGAGGCGATCCCCCGCTCGAGGGCCCTGGCCGAAGGGTTTGCCCGCGAGGCCGGTGAGGCCCTGCAGTGGCTCAGTCCCTCCGACTCGCGCACTGCCCTGCTCGGCCTGCCCGAGTTCGTGCTCAGCCGGCTCTATTAACGACGAAGCCTCGGCCGCCGCTCGCCCGGCTGATTGGCCACCAGCAGCAGACCCGCGATGATCGCCAGGTTCTTCAGCAGCTGGATGCGCTCGGCGGTGTCGCCCAGCTCGTTGTGGAAGATCAGGCTGGTGGGCACGAGGAAGACCAGCAGCAGCACCGCGCCCAGGCGCTGACGCCAACCCAGGATCAGCAGGGCCGATCCCAACGCCAGCAGGGCCATGGCCAGCACCAACAGCAGAGGGGCCAGGGGAAGACCTTTGGCGGCGATCTTGTCGGCCACCGCGGCAAAGTTCGTGAGTTTTCCCACCAGGGCATGCACGAACACCAGGGCGAGCAGAACCCGGGCCAACCCCTCGATCCAGGGGGTGGCCCGGGGGCGTTGCCCAGAGCGGGAGAGGCGCAGCGGGGGCCTGGAGCTCCTCATCGTGAATGGTGCATCGGCCTGCAGTCTGCTGGGACCAGATTGGGTCTCGTGATGGCACAGTGCAAGGGCACGGCAGGATCCACGCCATGGTCGGCCTTTCGTTGCTGCGTCCCGCGATGGTCCTGTCGCCCCTGGCCGCTGGCCTGGGCACCGTTTTGCTGCTCGCTCAGGCTTCCAGCGCCGAACCAGCGATCCGGGCGGAGTATCTCTGCAGCGGCTCTGGAGAAACGCTGCAGGCCACGGCCCTGTTCTTCCCCGAAGACCCACGGCAGGTGGTGCTGATCGTGGAGGGCCAAGCGGTGCGCTTGCCCCAGGCCCGCTCCGCCAGTGGCGCCCGCTACAGCTCCCTGGGCCAGGAGTTCTGGGTGAAGGGCCGGGAAGCCAGCTGGATCCGCACCCCCGCACAAGCGGAGCAACCGCTGACCTGTGTGGTCGTTCCCCCAGCCCGTTGAGCTCCTCCTGCGAGCACAACCTGACTGGGCAGGGAAAATGATGCAGCAGAGGCATCCGACGCCATCGGAGCTTCCCTTCATGATGGAGTGATCCATCGACCGCAACCCCAGCGTGAGCGAGCGCGCGTCCCACCCAGCGGAGCCCGGAGACTCGGCAGCCAAAGCCGACTCCTCCGCCTGTGAGCGGCTACCCATCCTGGTGAGCCTGGGCCGGGCGCTCGCTGAAGCCCGTGAGGCCCAGGGCATCCCGCTGGCCGTGCTGGCGGAGCAGAACTATCTCTCCGCTGACCGGCTCGAAGCCCTGGAATCAGGCGACCACACGCGGCTGCCCGAGCGGATCTACCTGATCGCCCAGGCCAGACGGGTGGCCACCAGCCTCGGCCTTGACGCCGACCAGCTGACCGAGCCCCTGCTGGACATCCACCTGCCTGGAGTGAAACGCACAGCCGCACCCACCGCGGCTCCCGTGGCCAGGGTGAGCCTGGCGGCTCCTGCCATGGCCCCCCGGGACCCCAGCAGCGCCGCCCAGCTTCAGCCAACCCGAAAGCGCCGACAGGTCGGGATGACCTGGCTGCTGGCAGGCGGTGCCGGTGTGCTGGCCCTGGTGGCCGGCCTGGCCTTCGGCTGGAAGCCCAGCCAACCCGCCGCCAGCAACCTGACGAGCCCACCCGTGGGCGCCGAGGCCAGCGAAGCCATCAGCCCTGCCAGCCAAACAAGCGAGCCAGCCAATACCGGCAAGCCCAGTCAGGGGAGCCTTCAGCTCAGCAGCCGGGAACCCAGTTGGCTGGAAGTGCGCAATGGCGAGGGCAAGGAACTGTTCCGGGGCCTGTTCACCGGCACCGGCAACTTTTCCCTGGGGGCAGGGCTTGAGGTGATGGCGGGCCGCCCGGATCTGATCACAGTGACCACAGCCTCAGGCGAGTCCCAGACCCTGGGCACGATCGAGCAGATCAGCTGGCAGCGGTTCTCCAGCAGCGGAGAGCGCCAACCTCCCACGAGCAGCTCCAGCCGCTGAAGCGACCAGAGGCAGACTGGTCAACACCTCCAGGAGCATCCCGATCGAGCGCGTCTGCGAACCCGAACTGATGGATGGGGTCGAGCAGGCCCGGGCCTACGCCGAGGCCGATTTCAGTGCCACCGACCAGGCCATGGTGGAGCGCATCGCCGTCTGTTTCGGCTCTCAGCTGGGGGAGCGGATCGTCGATCTGGGCTGCGGCCCCGGCAACATCACCTTTCGCCTGGCGAGCCGCTACCCCTCCAGCCAGGTGGTGGGGGTGGATGGCTCCGGCGCGATGCTGGCCATCGCCATCGCCCGCCTGGATCAGAAACGCCAGCATCAGCCACAGCAGGGTTCCCTGCCCTGCGGATCCGTGAGCTTCGAGCAGGCCCTGCTCCCCTCATCTCGGCTGCAGGGGGGCTATGACGCCGTGGTGAGCAACAGCCTTTTGCATCATCTCCACGATCCCCAGGCTCTCTGGAGCACGGTGCACCAGCTGGCGGCCCCCGGGGCCGCGATCTACATCAAGGATCTGCGTCGTCCCGCCAATCAGACCGCCCTTGAGCGACTGGTGACCACCCATGCGGCCGGGGCCCCAGCCGTGCTCCAGCACGACTACCGCCAGTCCCTGCAGGCCGCCTTCACGGCCCCGGAGGTGGAGGAGCAACTGCGTCAGGCTGGCCTCGAGCAGCTGCTGGTGAGGGAACTCGAGGATCGCTATCTGGAGATCATGGGACGACAATCGGCCTGAGCCGACCGTCAACCTTCCCACTACCCTCCCCCAAGTGATGTTCAAGACAGAAGCCCATGTTTCGCCCTGATCGCGGTTGGGTGTCGTTGCGGCATCAGGCCTTGCTCCTGCTTGGAATCGCCCTGATCCAGCCCCTGATCGGCCCTGGAATCGCCCTTGCCGAGGAGGAGACCACCGGCAACGCGGAAGAGGGGCCTTCCAGCACAGAAGGGAAAGAGACCGCCGAGGCCCCCTCTCCCTGGAGCGCCACAGCGGAGATCTACGGTTTTTTCCCTCTTCGCACCACCGGCAGCACCACCGTCAAGGGGCTGACCGCCGATGTGGACCTCGATCTCGAGCAGGTGCTGCGCCCGCTGACCATGGCGGCCTATGTGCGCGGCAGCGTCGAGTACAAGCGGCTGGGGCTGCTCACCGACCTGAGTTACGTGTCGGTGCGCGGGGAGGACGCCACCACATCCCCCTTAGGGAGGAGGAAACTGAGCGCGACGCTCAACAACATCCAGGGGATCTATGACGTGGCCCTTCGCTATCGCTTCGGTGACAGGGAACAGGCCATCGCCAAGGGCGGCAGCTTCAGCGTGATCCCCTATGCCGGCGTGCGTTTCGTCGACATGCGCTACGACCTGAGTGCCCAGTTCGACGGACCGAATCTGAGCCTCTCCCGCTCCAGGAGCTTCGGCGGCACCGTGACCCAGCCATTGCTGGGAACCCAGGCCAGCGTGTTTCTCTCGCCACGCTTGCGCCTGTTCGCCCGCGGTGATCTCGGCGGCTTCGGCGTCAACAACTCCGACGACTATTCAGCCAATGCCCAGGTAGGGGTTGGTTATGCGGTGGGCAACAACACCCAGCTCAATCTCTCCTGGCGCTACCTGCATCTGGGAGGCACCAACGATCAATCCCCGGAGAATGCCTATGACATCAACCAGAATGGAGTGGAGATGGGGGTGAAATTCTTTTTCTGAGTTGAGCCAAGGCAGGCCTTCCAGCCATGCGCCAGCCGATCCAAGCGAAGCGCTCAACCATGGCCTGGTTACCGCTGCTGCTTTACGTGGTGCTCAAGGGGCTCAACGCCACCGCCTTGAAAGGGCTGCAGGCCTTCGGGGCGACTCACCCGATCGGCGGCGAGAACCCGATCAGCTTCTGCAACGTCTTCTTCGTGGCCCAGCTGATCGTGGGCCTCACGGTGTTGCTGCCCGGACGGGCCCAGCTGCCGCAGGTACTGGCCAAGCTGGAGGGGCGCGATCGCCGTCTGCTGGCGCTGGACACGGTGCTCGGGCTGTTCCTGGGACCCGTGGCCTTCTACTTTGCCCTGGAGTCCCTTTCGGTGATCAGCCAGACCCTGCTGTTCGCCTTGGTGCTGCCGCTGTCGGCACTGCTGGCCAGGCGCCTGCTGGGGGAAACGCTGCCGCGGGGGTTCTGGCTGAGCTTCGGGCTGATCGTGCTCGGGCTGCTGCTTCCCCAGCTGGCAATGGCCGGCATGGGCGGACCGATGGATGAACTGCTGGGGGTGGTCTGGGCGCTGGTGGGGGTGGTCGCCTTCGCGGGGGCCGGGGTGAGCGGCCGTGCCATCGCCCAGCGCGGCTGGCCGGCGGCCCTCACGGTGGGGCTCACCACCACGGTCTCAGCCCTGGTGTTCGGCGCCCTGGCCCTGATCCTGTTCGGACCCTCCCATTTCCACCTGCTCAACGCCGCGTGGGTGGTGGGAGTGATCGTGATCTATGGACTCGGGCTGTCCCTGGGCAGTGAACTGGCCCTGCGCCAGGCCTACCGCCACTGGAGTGTGGCCCAGGTGTCGTTGTGGGGATCGCTGACGATCGTGGTGGCCGTGATCAGCGCAGCCCTGGTGCTGGGGGAGGCCATCCACCCCATCACGGTCATCGGGCTGCTGCTGGTGCTGCTGGGCACCAGGATGGGTGCCACGGTTGACAGGGCTTGACGTGACAAGACGCAGCGCAGGGGCAGGGGCTTCACTCGGTCTTGCCCTGGGGGCCCTGCTGGCGATCACGGTCAGCCCGCTGCCGGCCGAGACCAGGCAAGCGGGTGAGCCAGCCTCCGAGCTGCCGCGACCATCGCCCCTGGAGGGGAGTGCCTGGCTGCTGGAGTCGATCCCGGGACAGAGAACGTTGGTGACCCCAGCTCCGACCCTGCGCCTGGAGAAGGGCCGCATCAGTGGCAGCGACGGCTGCAACCGCTATTCCGCTTCCGTGCAGGTAAGGGGCTCCCTCTTCCGGGTGAGCGAACAGGGCCCCTCCACCCAGATGGCCTGCCCCGAAAAGCAGATGCGTCAGGCCCAGGCCTTCAGGGCAGCCCTCACGGCGGCCAGGGGCTACAACCTCCGAAACGGCCAGCTGGAGCTGATGGCCGCCAATGGCACTCCAGTGGTCCGCTTCCGGCCCCAGCCCCAGGAGATCGCCGGCGCCCTCTGGATCGTCACCGGGCTCAACAACGGCAAGCAGGCGGTGGTGAGCACCCTGACGGGGACCACCCTCAGCCTGGAGCTCAGCGCGCGCGGGCGTCTGGCGGGAACGGCTGGATGCAACCGCTACACCGCAACGGCGGTGCTCGGCCAGGGAACGATCCAGGTGGGGCCGCCGGCGGCAACCCGCAGGATCTGCGTGCGGCCCCGGGGAGTGATGGAGCAGGAGATCCAGTTTCTGAGCGCCCTTGAATCTGCCAGCACATGGCAGATCGAGGCGAATCGTCTGGAGCTGCGGCGGCCCGATGGGGCCCTGGCGGTCATCCTTCGCCGCGCCGACGGCAGATGATCAGCAGGGCTGCGGCGCTGGGGCTGGGGCTTGCTCTGGGGCTCGTTGGCGTGCAGCCCGCAGGGGCCTCCCCAGGCTCCATAGAGACCACCACAACAGCGGCCCTGATTCAGCTTGGGGGACCGCCCCTGGCGTCTGGGCGCAGCAGCGGCCAGGTGAACATCCCCCTCGAACGGGCCAGCGGCGGTGACACCCCCGTGCTCAGCCTCCAGAGCGGCGGCGGCATGGTGCGGTTGATGCTCGACACCGGGGCCTCCACCACCCTGGTGAGCCCCGAGCTGGTGCGCCGGTTGAACCTCGAGAGCCAGCTCGTGGATCCGAAGACCTTCGCGCTCGCCGGTGCCGGTGAGGCCTGTCCAGACCTCAAGCCCCAGCGGGTGAAACTGCCCGAACTGGTGATCGCCTCTGATGGTGAACGGCTCCAGCTCAGCGGCATGGAGGCGCTGGTGCTGCCGGTGGCTGGATTGCCCCCGGGGGTCGACGGTGTTCTGGGGGCCCCGCAGCTGCGCCAGCAGCCGCTCTGGATCGACCCCCACGGCCAGCGCCTGAGCCTGGGACCGCTGGCCCTCGCCGATGCCGAGCGATTTCGACGGGGAGACCATGCCGGGGACGTCACCACCCTGCCGCTGGTCTGGCGCCAAGGGGTGCCGCTGCTGCCCCTGGGCACACCGGCGGGCTCGGCCCTCGCCCTGGCCGACACTGGCGCCGAAGGGCTGTTCATCACGACGGCCCTGGCGGCTCGGCTGCAGCCGCTGGCAGCAGCCAGGGCTCTGCGGCTCGCGGGGTTCTGCGGCGAGCAGAGGGCCCGCCGCCAGCCCCTCTCGGGCCTGGCGCTGCCAGGAGGCGATCCAGGCCAGCCTGTCGAGGCCATCGTGACCGCCAACCCAATCTTCGCGAGCCTGCGGGTGGAGGCGATCGTGGGGCAGGAGCTGTTGCGCCGTCGGGCCCAGCTCTGGCGACTGGACGCGGTGCCTGCGACGCTGAGCCTCTGGCCCTAGGGCAGCGCCGATGCCGCAAGGATTCCCGTTCACCGCCCCCCTGTCCCACGCCTGGCGCCGGCTGGGGCGCCAGATCAGGGGGCTGCTGCAGCGCTCGGGAACCCTGAACGGCCAGCCCCTGAACAAGGCCAGCCTGCTGGTGATCGTGCTGGTCGATCTGGTGTTGCTGGTCAACATCTTCAGCGGCATGGCCGCCATCGCCGAGTGGCCCCTGAGCCCGCAGCAGGCCTTTCCCTGTCAGGCCGAGTGGAGCCTCTACCGGGAGGGCAACAACGACCGGCTGGAGCGGGACCTGGCGATCCTGCGCCGGGCCATTCCGCGCCGTGCACCGGGGGAACCGCAGGCTTCAGCCCCCGAACCTGGCGTCCGCGCCGGGGCCCTCGAGGCCAGCCGTGACCACCTCGGCCGGGTTGCGCCCATCTGTCTGGACTTCGCCGGCCATCAGGACCTCATCGCCGCCCAGCCGGAGCTGCGCCAGCGGCAGAGGGAGCTGGATGTGGCCGAAACCGAGATCACCACCCTGGAGCAGGGCAACGCCGCGATCCGCTCCCAGTACGACTCCAGCCTGCTGGAGCAGATCGCCGGTCAGCCGGCCTCCAAGGCCATCCAGGAGGTGCCGGCCTCGCAGGCCCGGCGGCGGATCGAAGCCAACAACGCCCGCATCGGTGCCCTGCGGGCCGAGGTGGTGACGCTCAGCCAGCAGCTGCTGGAGGCCAGCGAGAGCCAGTCCTTCCTGACGTTCCTGAACCGCAGCGGCGGCTACGAGGCGATGGAGCGGGCCTTCGCGAGGGCCCAGTTCTGGGCCCCCAGCCAGCGCCTGCTGCTGCAGGGCCTCTTCCTGATGCCGCTGGTGCTGCTGAGCCTGCTGATCCATCGCCACGCCCTGCGCAGGGGGCACGGCCTGCTGGCGCTGGTGAGCTGGCACCTGCTGGTGATTTCCCTGATCCCGCTGCTGCTGAAGCTGGCTGAAGCGGCCCAGATAGGGCTGATCTTCGAGCTGCTGCTGGCGGTGGTGCGGGCCATCGCAGGCAATCTGCGCTTCCTGGTGAGCTACCTCTACCTGCTGGCGGTGCCACTGGTGGGCTTCGCCCTGATCAAGCTGCTGCAGGCCCTGGTGTTCAACCCGAGGCTGCAGGCGGCGGAGCGGGTGCAGCGCGGCCGCTGTCTGCACTGCGCCCGCAAGCTCCCCAGCGGTGGCCGCCACTGCCCGCATTGCGGCTATGCCCAGTTCCGCGAGTGCGTCCACTGCCACGAGCCCACCCACCGGCACCTTCCCTATTGCAGCCGCTGCGGCGCCGCCCAGCTGGAGGTGGCACCCTCCCCGCCATGACATCCACCTCCCCCCAGCGGCCACGGCAGCGGCGAGGCTCCTGGCGGCTGCTCCCTTTCCTGCTGCTCCTGACCCTGACGGTGTCGTTGCTGCTGGCTCCCGCGCTGGCCGGCGCACCCGCCCCCGGCAGCAGTTACGCCCTGGCCCAGGCCGCGCCCTTCAACCGGCCCAGCCACTACCCGCTCAGCCAGCGCCCCGATTCACGCCTGTACCAGCCACACGCCGACTGGATCGGCCGGCTGATCCTGCCCAGCGTCACTGAAACCAGCCGGGAGCCCGGCGACTGGGTCTGGGTCGAGATCGAGCACGCTCCGCCCACGGCCCAGGGGCTGGAGGGACAGGTGCTGCACCTGGAGTGGGCTCAGCGGCCGGCCCTGCGGGAGCTGGTGGAGCGGGTGAGCACCGATGTGCGCTTCGCTGCAGCGGCGCAGGAGATCGAGGGGCAGGGCAACCTCCTGCCCCGGCGCCTGGATGGGCGCCTGCGGGTGGGACCGCTGCAATCGCTGGCGGGGGCACGCCCAAACGACGATCTGATCGTGCAGTTGGAGGAGGTGGAGCTGGAGCCGGGGGCGGATGGCTCCACCCGACTGAGCATCGGCCGGCCACCGCTGCAGATCAGCGGCCGCTATGTGGGGCCTCCTGAAAAAGCTATTGCTCGGGCCAGCCTCTGATCCAGAGATGCCTGCGCCGTGATCATCTCAGCATGTAGCCAAACTCAGTCCCGATGAAATGAGCAGCGTGGGACGCCTCTCAGAGGCGATACATGCCATTAGCAAGCCTTGGAGTATGGCAATCAATACAACAAGAAGCTCCAGGAGCTTCTCGAGGTTCATGACCAACAGATTTATGGCGATGGTGCAACCTGAGGTCTCGGCCAGCTTCTCACGAACGAGCCCAAGCCCGAAACGGCGCTTCCCTTGGCCGAACTTCCCCTCTACACCGTTGCGCCGCCTCTGATCATCTAGAGCGATCTTCTTCTCTGCAGCGACGAGATCAGGATCATTTTTTGGCCTGCCAAGACGCGGCCCGCTCAAGCGAATTCCATGCCTCATGCAAAAGGCGCGGTTGGATCGTGTGCGATAGATCTGATCAGCACAGACAACCTTTGGATAAAAGCCATGGCGACGGTGAAAAGTGCGTACCTGGGATTTTAGGTCTTCTCCTTCGTTGTAGGGATCCCAGCTGAGACGATCCAGGAATGCAAATCCATCGCCACTGACCGAGATCGAGATCTTGGCACCAAATTCAACATTATTTCTAGTCTTGCCACGAACGATTGGCCTGATGTGGGGTTGTGTCAAACTGACGATTCGATCCTGAATACTTCTGGTGTCTGAGTGATACAGGATCTTTTGCTGCCTCACCAGCTCACTGATCACCAACAGCTTGCGATACCAATGGCGACCAGCCGCCAAAACTCTTGCACCGCAGGCGATCAGAGCATCGATACTGGACAGGTTTCGAGCCAGATGCCGGAGC
>NZ_CH724159.1:561352-662168 GCF_000153045.1 Synechococcus sp. WH 5701 | reverse complement strand
TGACGACGGGCCTGACGCCGGTTGGTTCTTGGTTTGTGGCCAAACACATCACGCACTTGCTTGTGCATCTCATCAATCAGCTTCTCTGTCGTTTCGCGGGCTTCATTGAGAAGAGAGAGATCAGTGGGATAGCGAATATCGCTGGGCACGCATGTGGCGTCAATCAGAAGGATTCCTTGATGCCTCTTGGGCGCCTTCGCATCTTGGCTGGGGCGTTCAAGAGCGGCAGGCACTGATCCGTCACCATCATCAGGATCATCATTGTCGCCTTGTTTATTCTGTGCAATTTGTTGTTTGCCATGCCGGACGATCCGCTCGTTGCAGTCATTGATGGTCTTCTCTGGCAGCCGACGACGGAAATACACCATCATCGAGGGATCAAACGGTGCCTCGAACTGGAAGCCTTCCAAGCCAAGAAAGAACTGAAGATAGGGATTTTCCTTGATCTGCTCAACGAGCTCTTCGTCGGTGACCTGCAAGCGCTCCTTGATGATCAAGGCACCAAGGGCCATGCGAAAAGGCTTGGCAGGCGCTCCGAACCCCTTTGAAAACTGCGAGGCGTAGTGATGCTCCAGCTCATCCCAAGGGATCAGATCCGCCAACTTCACCCAGCGGTTATCCCCCGAGAGCTTCCCGCCGAATGGGAGGAAGAAATCATCAAAGGAGAGCTGATTGCCTTCCTTGCGGCGGTACATGTGGAAAACTTGGTGCAGCTTTTCGGCTCAATCCAGCCGATTTGCGCACATTATACCGCCATAGAAGTGCCCAGATCCACTGCACTGCAAGCGGTCTGGAGATCTTCAGGAAGCCCTATGTGGGCCTGGGACGCATCCTTGGCCCCGTTAGCGGGGAGCCGGAGCACTTCCGGGTACGCCACTGGAGCCCCAGCCAGGGAGACTTCAGCGGCCCTGAAGATGTGGTGCGTGTGCCCCAGCAGCCGCGTGATCGCTACGGCCGCTGGATCTCCACTCCCCGGGGGCTCAGCTCCAATCCCGTGGGCGCCCAGGGGTGGTACCTCTACGGCGCCCCCGACGCCGAGGGGCTGTTCACGGTGCAGGCCATCAAGCCAAGGGCCCTGCACCTGCTCCGCCCCGATGCCGTGCTGCCCGCGGCCCGCCAGGGGATCCCTTACATCCTGCGCGGCAACTGGGCCGACACCCCCCGGCAACGGGGGCGGATCAAGCGGGTGCTGCTGGGCGAGCGCTGGCGGCTGGGGGATCGGGCCCTGCTGATCCACAGCTTCGGCGGCATCGGTGGGCCGGAGGGTGAACGGATCAGCGGCTTCACCGTGACCGGCCACTTCGCCTTCGGGGAAGCGCGGGTGGTGAGCGATGCCATCACCGGCGAGCCGCGCTTCGATCTGCACTATCACCAGATCTATGCCAACAACCCCAACGGCATCGTTGCGGGAACCCAGGACTGGACCGCCTTCAGCGGTGATCTGCAGCGGGGCTGGCTGGGCTCACGGCCGATCTCCGATGTGCTGATCAAGCTGAAGCCCTTCGACGACCTGACGGTGGACGGGCAGCCCCTCTCGCTGCTGCGGGAGCTGGCGATCCAGGCGGAGGTGCTGATGGCTCGCTACCGCAGTGGTGACGGCAGCGGGGTCTCCACGGTGACTCCGTCCACCTCGTGCGTGCAGGATTCGAGCCAGGCGCTCTACATCACCATCGATCGCCTGCGCCGCCGGGCAGCGGACGACCCTGGGCTGCGCCGTTGGCTCAAGGCCCACCCCCAGGAGAACGCCAGCCAGGCCTTCCGCCAGTTGGCGCGCCTCTCCTCCTCCCTCGACCAGCTGCTCACCCCCTTCGGCACAGTGCGCCCGGATTGGCGACACAACGCCGCGGTGGTGGCGGGCGAAGCGTTCGTGCGGGGCGAAACGGGGCTCGATGCCCTGCTGAGCTGGCGCTCGATGCTGCCCCGCCGCGCCCACGACGACATGGCGCGGGTGTTCCTGCAGCACGGCGCCAGCCTCTGGTTCCTGCGCAGCAACCAGCTGGCGGGAGGGGACACCACGATCGAGCCCCTGGCACCCACCCTGCTGCTGGGTCAGATCCCGATTCTCTCCACCCTGCTTCGGCGTCTCAGCGATGCCCTGTTCGCGCCCCTGGGTCCAGCCGCCCTGGGCCGAGCTCTGGCGATCCTGGCGGTCTACGCGGCGCTGGCCCTGCCGCTGGGCTGGCGGTCGGGCTTTCTCAGCCCCTGGAGGCTGGAGGCGCTCGGTCCGGCGCTGCTGGCCATTCCGGGCCTGCTGCTGATGCCGGCCCTGGGCGAGGAACTTCTGTTCCGTGTGGCCCTGCTGCCCCATCCGCTCGAGGGGGATTCCCTGGCTGGGGCAGTGGCCTGGGGAGCCCTGAGCGTGGGCCTGTTCGTGCTGTATCACCCTGTGGCGGCCCGCTGCTGGTACCCACCGGGGCGAGGGGTGTTCCGCGACGGGCGCTTCCTGAGCCAGTGCACCCTGCTGGGGATGGCCTGTGTGCTGGCCTACGGAGCCACCGGCTCCCTCTGGCCGCCGGTCCTTCTGCATGGGCTGGCTGTAACGCTTTGGCTCTGGGGCCTGGGGGGCAGGGCGAGGATGCAGGGACTGCCGCAGCTGACCCCGCGTGACCCTTGATCGCTTCAAGCAGGCCCTGGCGGCCTTGATGGAGAAGGCACCGGCGGATCCGCTCGAGCGGGATGAATTCTTCGAAGTCACCCCCCTGCCGGCCGAGGACGGCCCCTTCGAGGTGGTGGTGGTAGACGAGGAAGCCGCGATCTTTGCGGTGCTTTACCTGGATCGACTCTTTCCAGAGGAAGAGAGCGAGGGACAGCAGGAGGTGGAAGCCCTGGTGCCGGAGTACCTGAGCTCACACTTCCAGCTGGAGGCTGGAGAATGGGCTTCGACCGCGCCGTTTGATCTCGGCTGGAGAAGCCGCGACTTCCTCTGGTTCCAGGAATTCACGGTGCCGGGGCTGACCCCGGCCTGCCGTTACGACTGAGCCGGGGCTGTGGTGATCCTCGGTTTCCTTTCCGCCTGACAATCAGCGGCGACCGTTGACGATCACCGGCGTGCCGCCACCCACCGTGCCGGGCAGGGCCGGAACGACGGAGGTCTGCCCGTCCCATTTGTCGAGGAAGAGCTTGAAGAGCACCTGATCATCCAGGCTGGAGTTGAGGATCTGGTAACGCTTGGCTTCCTGCTCAGCGATCTTCACTTCGGTCTGGGCGCGCAAGAGCCGTTGATCGGCGATCTGTTTCTGCTCAATGGCCGAGCGATATTCCTCGGCGATCTGCAATCCGGTGAGGTCAAGTCCCTGCACCTTCACGTAGTCGAACTTGCTCAGTTCCTGGGCCACCATGTCCTGAACAAGCTCAGAGATGCTGTTCCACTCGGTGGCGATGGTCACCAGCTCGTACTGGGAGAACACAGATTTAAGTGCTTTCAGCAGCGATGGCTGAATGATTCGCGGATAGATCTGCTGGTTTTCGGTGGCGATCGTCTCGAAGATCCGACCTGCTTCCTGCGGCTTGATCGAGTACTTCACCGTGGCGGTGGCTTCGATCACCTGCAGATCCTTGGTGAGGGTGGAGAACTGCTCAGGTCGAACCTGGGTGCGCACATCGAAAAAGGACGTGGCCTGAATCAGCGGCACCTTGATGTTGGGGCCCGGGCTGCGCTGACCGCCCGTCACCCGACCAAGGGTAGTGACGACGGCCACGGTGCCGGCGGGGACGATGAAGATGGTTTGAGTGAGCAGGATCAGCAGCGCCACGGCCACGGCTGCGATCAGTTGAAAGCCAGCTCCTGGTCCATCACCTCCGGCCGGTCGCATCGAGCTCTGCATCAAGGAGTTGGGACTGGGGGCCCAAACCCTAGGGCCATGGCCTCGTGAGCTGCGCAGCGGCAATGCTGCGGCAGCACCGATCTAGGCTTGGGTCACGGCCGACCACCCCATGCAACCCCTGGATCTGATCGACCACCCAGAAGGGGGCCGGTTCCGAGAAGTGTTTCGATCAGGCAATCGCGTGAGCACCCCCACAGAGGATGATCGCCGCGCTCTCACCCACATCTATTTCGAGCTCCGGACGGGTGAACGCAGCCTGTTTCATCAGGTGGCCTCTGATGAGGTCTGGAACCTCTACCGGGGCAGGGGGCTGAATCTCTACAGCTGGGATGGCACAAGCCAGGCCCCCAGCTGCATCACGCTTTCAGCTGAAGCCAACACCTTCTGCCATGTGATTCCAGCCGGACACTGGCAGGCGGCGGAACCGATCAGCGAGGCTGTCCTGGTGGGGTGCAGCGTGGCGCCGGGCTTCGAATTCGCTGATTTCCAGCTGCTTCAGCCCGACTCCGCCCAAGCCCGGGCACTGGTGGGGTGCGATCCGGCTCTGACCCGGTTTCTTCCTGATTGCGATGGGACTGATGCTCTTCCGTCCCAGGAGCCTGGCGGGAGGAGAGCCCCTTGACATGCAGCGAGGCCGAAGCGACCGACGGAACGTATCTTGAAACTGACGGAGCGTACCTTGAAATGGACGAAGCGTACCTAGTGTCCTGTCCCGGAGATTTGTGCACAAAGCCGCTGGAGCTTCTCCAGGATTGAATCCGCTGTTGCCGTCCAGTTGAACGGTACCTTGGTCTTGTTGTAGGCGGCCACGAACTGCTCGATCTTGGCGATCAGCTCCTTGACGCTGGAGAAGCTGCCGCGTCGGATCGCCCGCTGCGTGATGATCCCAAACCAGCGCTCGACCTGGTTGAGCCAGGAGGCGTAGGTGGGGGTGTAGTGCACGTGGAAGCGGGGCCGCTGGGCAAGCCAGGCACGGACCTTGACGTGCTTGTGGGTGCAGTAGTTGTCCACGATCAGGTGCACGTCCAGATCCTCGGGGACGGACTTCTCGATCTGCCTGAGGAACCCCAGGAACTCCTGGTGCCGGTGGCGGGGTTTGCACTGGGTGATCACTTCTCCTGTGCCCACGTCCAAAGCCGCGAACAGGGTGGTGGTGCCGTGGCGGATGTAGTCGTGGGTGACGCCTTCCACGTAGCCCAGGCCCATGGGCAGCAGCGGCTGGGTGCGGTCGAGAGCCTGGATCTGTGTCTTTTCGTCGACGCAGAGCACCATCGCCTTGTCGGGCGGGTTCAGGTACAGGCCAACGATGTCGCGGACCTTTTCGACAAAGAACGGATCCGTCGACAGCTTGAAGTGCTTTTGCCGGTGGGGCTGCACCGAGAAGGTCTGCAGCCAGCGGTGAACCGTGGTCTTGGAGATGCCAGTCGCTGCAGCCAAAGTCCGAGCACTCCAGTGGGTGCTGCCATCGGTTGGCTTGGTCTGCAGGGCCCGGTTGATCACCTCGGCCACCCTGTCGTCCTCGTAGGTGCGAGGTCGGCCAGGCCTGAGCTCGTCGTGCAGTCCCTCGATGCCCAGATCGAGGTAGCGCTGGCGCCACTTGCCCACCGTTGAGCCCCTGACGCAGAAGCGTTCTGCCACGGCTGTATTGGTCTCACCAGCAGCACAGGCCAAAACGATCTGGGCGCGCTGAACGATCGAATGCGGCAAGGTCCGCGATCCAGCGAGGCTCTTGAGTTGACTCACCTCGTCTGCCGACAGCTCCAGCGGAGCCATGGGGCGACCCACAGGCATGGAACTACTCCCAGAGGAGACACTCCATATTCTACCGGCTATTTCCGGGACGGAACACTAGAAATGGACGGAATATCTGGTCGTGGTTGCTTGAAAAGCTTCGTCTTCATCATCTGCGCCGTCGTGACAGCAACAGGATTGCCTGCGACCGCACAGACTCAGGAGTGCATCCAGCGTTCAGAGCAGCTCTTGAAGCAACTCGGCAGTGCCCCCGCCCGATCGACGGATGCCATAGCTGAGAAACATCGCCAGGACCTCCGCTCAGACAACTGCGACCCACAGAGAACTGGGTACGACCTTGGGGTCGAGAGCATGAAGCTGAACCAGGAACTGGGGACCAGACCCGATGAGAAGACGCCCTTCCGCTTCGACCAACTGATCCGTATTCAGTATTGAGAGACCCCAGCAGCCCTCAACCACGCCTCAACCAAGGCCTATAGCTGGACGGACATCGATGCTCTGGAGGATGGCGATGAAGGACCCAGGAGCATCAATCCAGGCCCGGGCCCTGGAGCTGCTGGCGGAGCTCACCACGGCCGAGAAGCTGGAGCTGCTCGACGGTGACACCCCATTCTGGTCCGGCATGGCGGACATCGCCCTCCATCAGGCCTCCCACCGCCATCCGTGGCCGGCGGGGCAGGTGCCCCGTCTTGGCCTGTCCGGGCTTCAGTTCGTCGATGGCCCCCGCGGCGTGGTGCTGGAGGGTGGGGCCACCACCTTTCCCGTGCCGATGGCCCGGGGTGCCTGCTGGGATCCCGATCTGGAGGAACGCATCGGTGAGGCCATCGGCCGCGAGGCCCGTTCCTTCAAGGCCAACTGGGTGGCCGGGGTGTGCATCAACCTCCTCCGCCACCCCGGCTGGGGGAGGGCCCAGGAGACCTACGGGGAGGACCCGGTGCACGTGGGCGCCATGGGGGCCGCCATGACCCGGGGGCTGGAACGCCATGCCGTGGCCTGCGTCAAGCACTTCGCCCTCAACTCGATCGACAGCTCCCGTTTCCTAGTCGACGTACAGGTCAGCGAGCGCGTGCTGCATGAGCTCTATCTCCCCCACTTCCGCGACTGCGTGGACGCCGGCGCCGGCTCAATGATGAGCGCCTACAACCAGGTCAACGGCCTCTGGTGCGGCCAGCATGCACAACTGCTGCGGCGGATCCTCAAGGAGCGCTGGGGATTCGGCGGCTTCGTGGTCAGCGATTTCATCTTCGGCGTGCGTGATGGCGTCGCCGCAATGCTGGCCGGGCAAGACCTGGAAATGCCCTTCCGCATGGTCTTTGCCGGGTGCCTGCCCGAGGCCGTGGCCGACGGCCGTGTGCCGATGCAGTGTGTCGACGAGGCCGTGCTGCGGCTGCTGCAGGTGCAGCTGGGCGTGCCCCCCGGGACGTACCCCGCATCGCTCCGCTCCTGCGAGGCGCATCGGGCCCTGGCCCGCGAAGCGGCCACCAACTCGATCGTGTTGCTGCGCAACGAGGGGCAGGTGCTGCCCTTCACCGGCCTGACCTCACTGGCCGTGATCGGCAGCCTGGCGTCGATGGCCAACCTGGGGGATCGGGGATCCTCAGACACCAGACCCCTGCCCGGAGCGGTGCTGACGCCACTGGAGGGCTTGCGGGCAGCCGCTCCGGATCTGCGGATCGAGCAGGCCAGCGGCAGCAGCCCCCAGGCAGCGGCGGAGCTGGCGGTGCACTGCGACGCCGCCGTGGTGGTGGCCGGTCTGGACTGGCGCCTGGAGGGGGAGCACATCCACCCGGGGGACATCGCGCCGATCCTGCGCCTGGTCCCGCCTCCCGACTGGATGGTGCGCTTGCTGGGGCGGCGCCGGTTGATGCCGCAGTGGCGACCAGTGGCCAACCTGCTCGCCTGGATCACCAGCTTCGCCTCAGCCCGCCAGGGTGGTGATTTTGCCGCCGGTGATCGCACCGACCTGACCCTTCCCGCGGATCAGGTGGCCCTGATCCGCCAGGTCGCCGCCGCCAATCCACGCACCGTGGTGGTGCTGATGGGCGGTGGCGCCATGCTGATCGAGGACTGGCGGCAGCTGGTTCCAGGACTGCTGATGCTCTGGTATCCGGGCGAGCAAGGGGGCGCGGCCCTGGCCGATGTGCTGCTCGGCCGGATGTCGCCGTCCGGCCGCCTGCCCTTCTCCGTGCCGTCCCAGGCCTCCCACCTGCCGCCGTTCGAGCCCCGAGCCCCAATGGTCGTCTACGACCTCTGGCATGGCTACCGGCGCCTGCAGCGTGACGGCCATCCTGCGGCGTTTCCGTTCGGCTTCGGGTTGTCCTACAGCCAGTTCATGGCGTCGCACCTGACAGCCGAGATCCAGCGCGCTGATGGCCGGATGACTCAGCTGCAGGCGTGCGTGACCATCACCAACACAGGCGACATGGAGGCGGGGGAGGTGGTCCAGCTGTACCTGGAACCACCCGCTCGGGAGGTGGAGCGTCCGGCTCGAACCCTGGTGGCGTTTCAGCGCCTGCTCCTGGCCGCCGGTGAAGCCCGCCGCATCACCCTGGCCATCCAGCTGCGCGCCTGCGCCACCTTTGATCCGGCCCAGGATGGCTTCGTGACCGAAGAAGGCGTGCACCGGCTGGTGGTGGCCAGGCACGTGGAAGACGAGGGCCTGGCGGTGGCCCTGGAGTTGGAGGCTGAGCTCGTGTGCCGTTGACGGGTGCAGCCGCTGGTCAGGGCTGCCGGCTCGAGAGGCGCTAGCTCGAGAGCCTCCTCAGGGTCCTGCAGAGGCGCAGGCGGTTGTAGCGCTGCAGCAGCAGGCACGGCAGGTTGAACAGGGTGGCGAAGATCAGGTTGATCAGCACCCCGGCCGGCGGCAGCCACAGGGCGGTGACGATCCAGGCGGGCCAGAGCGCCCAGTGCACCAGCTCCGCCCGCCTGGTCTCCAGGCTCAGCCGTTGCAGGGCCAAAGGGTCGCGACGGGCCAGGCTCGCCTTGCGGATACCCCCCGGCAGGGCATCGCCGGCATCCGGAATCCAGGGCTTCCAGACCCGGATCCCCAGCCATCGTTCGTAGATCCGCAGCGGCTCCGCACCCAGGTGATCAGACTGATGCGGGTCATGCCGGCCAAGCAGCCGATCCGGCAGCTGATTGGCGAGCGCCCCGATCACGACCGACCAGAGGAGCCACAGGCTCACTGAGGCGGCCACTGCACCGAAACCGCTGAGCGATGCCATCAGCGCGTACTGAATAGGCGACCCTTCCAGCGCACCTGGCCCCGCTTGAGGTTGAGGATCGCCATCAGGAACACCCCGAGGAAAAACAGCACCGGAATGGGGAACAGCAGGTTGATCCAGCCGAAGCGCCCAACGGGCCGGGTGATCACCAGCAGCTGAAGCACATAGGCCCCGTAGACCAGCACGTTGCTGAGCAGGGCGCGGTCACCCACCAGCGGCCAGCCCAGCAGGGAGGCCGGCAGGCACCAGGCGGCCCAGAACAGTCCGGAGAGCCAGAGCACCACCGCCAGCATCCAGCTCCAGCGCACTTCACCGGCCGCGGTGGCGAAGTTCTTGTCGAACCCCACCACCATGTCGTTCAGACCGCCCGGATACATGCGGTAAGACATCTGGCCATAGCCAAGGAAAGCACTCACCGGCAGATCGACCTTTTCATAGGCATGGGCCAGAAACCAGTCTTCGACCACCTTGCCAGCGACGGCCGCGTGACCGCCGCTGCGGTCATAGTCGGCGCGGCTGGTGGCCATCGCCGGCCCGAAGGCCACCCCACAGGCGGGTCCCAGGGGAACGGCCAGCAGCCCCACCAGGTTGAACAGCAACGAGAGCTGCTCATAGGGCTTCTCAGTGCGGTGATACGGCTGCACCGACACCAGCCCACCGAGCTGCTGATGAACCGCCACCAGCCGCTCAAGGAACTCAGGCCCGGGTTCGGTGTCGGCATCGAGGAAGACCAGCAGCTCGCCGCGGCTGGCCAGCACACCGTTGTGCAACGCCCAGGTCTTGCCGCACCAGCCTTGCGGCAACGATGGCGAGGGCAGCACACGGACGGGCAGACCAGAGCGGGGCTCGGTGGCGATGGCGGTGGTGCGATCACTGGAGTGATCGTCGATCACGATCACTTCCAGGGGCCTGAGACTCTGTCGGGCGAGACCATCGAGCAGATGCGGAAGCGTCGACTCCTCGTTGCGGGCGGGGATCAGCACCGACACCGAGAGCGGTTCAACAGGCGAGCCGGCCGGAAGAACGGGTAGGCGCAGACCCAGGACCCAGCCCAGCAGCCAGCGCACCAAGATTGAAACGGCAACCCAGCCCATCAACAGTTCAGCCGCCGTACTGATCAACGCTATTGGCGGGTGGCCTTAACAGGTCGGCATCAGGCCCGGAGCAATTCCTGGGCCAGGGGCCTGATGGCGGCCTGATCACGCAGCAGCTGGGGATGGGTCGCCACCGGCAGCTCCGTGCGAGCGCCGATCGGCAGGACGGCGCGCCATCCCGGCAGCACGGCCAGATCGATGGCGGAGTAGAAGCTGTGGCACTCGATCCGGTGGAGGGTGTCGAGGTTGCTGTTGAGGCGCTCCAGCAGGCCGCTGCCCCACTTCAGACCAGCGATGCCTTTGAACACGCGCCCAGGCCAGGGCTGAGCCGTGAGCGTTCCCTGCTGGGGACTGCCAACGCTGATGAAGCGCCGGGTGCGCTGGTGTCCCTCCAGCAGCTGGATCCAGCTGCGGGCAATGACCCCACCGATCGAAAAGCCCAGCAGGTCGATCGGCTGCTCCATCCCGAAGGTTGCCTGAATGTGGCCACCGAGCAGCTCAGCCGCCTGTTCGATCGGGGTGAGGCCAAAGCGCAGGGGAAGGGCAGGGATCAACAGATGCGGTCGTCGCTCCCCCAGCGCCTGCCGGAGCTTGTTGAACACCGCTGGGCTGTCGAGCAAGCCGTGAACCAGAACCAGGGGAGGACTCGTGATCGGGAACCGTGCTGATGCCAAGCCCAATTCAAGACCATGGCACCTCCAGGCTGCGAGGCTCGATGGGTGGATCTCCCCCCTCAGCTTTGTTCAGCCTCTTCAATGGAGCTGGCCTCCTCCTCGAGGGGACACAAGGCCCGAAAACGCAGGGCCATCAGTTCCTCATACAGGGGGTTGATCTTGCACATCGGTGGGATGTGCAGGAGCTTCCTGCCGAAGATGGCCACATCCCGCTCGAGGAGACACTGTGGGGGGATGAGGCGAATCAGAAATCGGGCGACCGACGGCTCATCAGGCTGCAGGTCGTCGAGCCAGTGTCGCAGCGGCTCCTGTCCTGCCTCGAGAACATCCCCCAACGCCTGAGCAGGGCCACTTCCTCCACGCTGAGCAGCCCATCGGAGAGCGCCACGGCCAAGGCCGTGCGAATGAAATCGTCTGTGGGAGGCATGCACGCTGCGCCAGACACGGTTTGATCACACGTTTAGGCAGGCCTGGGATCCGCCTGAGCAGGTGATTGGCCGGAATCCGCTTCTCGCTCAAGACGTCGGTGAATAGAGAGCCTCTGCGCTCCTGTTGACCTCGCATCACAACTGGGTTATTGCCCAATTTTCAAAGAGGGGATGGGATTTTTCAGCGAACTCTTAAGGAACCCCTGAAAAACCCGCTAAAATCAGTCCAGATCCAAGACTGAGACTGGAACGGATGGCCGACCCTCTCCAGCTGGGCTTCACGGACTACGAGCAGATCTACGCCAAAAAGAGGACGCGCCGCCAGCGCTTCTTGGATGAGATGGAGGCCACGGTTCCCTGGGAAGCGTTTCTGGCCTTGATTGAGCCCGTGTATCACAAGCCCTCCAGCAAAGGAGGTCGTCCGCCGATTCCTTTGGAGGTGATGCTGCGGATCCATCTGCTGCAGCAGTGGTTCACGCTTTCAGATCCATTGATGGAGGAGATGCTGATCGATACGCCCTGCTTCCGCCGCTTCGCAGGGATCGAGACGATGGATGGCCGGATCCCTGATGAGACGACGATTCTCAACTTTCGCCATCTGCTGGAAGAGCACCGGATCGCGGAGCAGATTCTTGAGGGTGTGAACCAGATGCTTAGCGAGAGAGGAGTGATGCTGAGGGAAGGAACGATCCTTGATGCCACGATAATCAATGCCCCCAGCTCCACCAAGAACAAGGCCAAGGAGAGGGATCCTGACATGCACTCAGTGGCCAAGGGCAAGCAGTGGTTCTTTGGAATGCGCTGCCACATCGGAGTTGATGCCGCATCTGGCCTGGTCCACTCTGTTGAGAGCGCCGCCGCCAATGTTCATGAGCTGAACACAGCAGCTGAACGGCTCCATGGGGATGAACGCCTCATCTACGGCGATGCCGGCCACATCGGCATCGAGAAACGAAACGACTTCCAGGACTGCGAGGCTGAGTTCAGGATTGCGATGAAGCCCGGCCAGCGCAGAGTGCTTCCAGAGACACCTGAGGGCAGGCTTCTTGATCTGATTGAGACGGCGAAAGCCCACTTCCGCGCCAAAGTGGAACATCCCTTTCGAATCATCAAATGTCAGTTCGGCTTCCGGAAGGTCTTCTACAGAGGTATCCGCAAGAACGACCTCAAGCTGAAGTTGCTCTTTGCCCTGGCAAACCTCTGGATGGTACGGGAACGGATACCTGATTCAGCGTAAAGCAAGGGTATAGTGTGTCTAAAGACCGATAATCATCCAGAAATCAAGCCAAAACGAATGGTGGGAACTGCCTGAAGTCTTTTCAAGGGCTTCTCTGAGCGAAAAGTGGGCTAAATCTGCTCAGTATCGTCTCATTGATGAGAATGAGACTAGATTATTCGGATTAAGGCGTCTTGATCAGAGGTTCCTTAAGGCGTCTTGATCAGAGGTTCCTTAAGGCGTCTTGATCAGAGGTTCCTTAAGGCGTCTTGATCAGAGGTTCCTTAAGGCCGCTGAGCTTCCGGGTGTCGCATTGACTGATCGTCGATCCCCAGCTAATATTCAATCTAGGTAGTAGCGGTTGAGTTTCCCTTTCGCCTGTCTGGCAATCCCGAACCTCGGCACTTCAATGGCATGAAGAAGCGCTTCTGAGATGTCTTTGTACGCCTCCAGCCTACTTTCAAAAGAGACTATGACATGAATTTTACCAAAGCACTTTCCACCGTTACCACTGCATTTCTCCTGACGGTCGGAGCAAATACCGCAAAAGCAGATACTTACCGATATGAAGTGAAGGCAGAAATCGATTTCAGTGGCGTCGATCCGGCGATACTGAGTCGTGCCGGCCTTGGAAGCAGCGAAACGCTCTATTTAATGATGGAGATCGACTCCCCGCAATACCCCAACACGTCCAGCACCACCCACAGCCATACCCCTGATCAGGTGAAATTCGAGATCGGTGGGAAAACGGCGAGCGCACCAGGAAGCACATTCGGAGCCGGCGGAGTGCTTGGGCTCATGGCTGTTGGAGACCAGCCACTAGGTGCATTCTACAATGATTTTCTTGGCTTCAACATTGAACCCCGCGCACTGCCCGGCCTTCCGTTCGGCGATTTAGGAAAACTCTATATCCAAACCCGATACACCAACAACACTTTCGACTCGGTGAAGTTACCGGATTCAAGTAACTTCATGGCAAACCTGATACGTACGAGTACTGGCTACAATTCCGCCCCTCATGTAGAACTCTACGTGTTCCGGAACGGGCCCGGGACGGGGTTCGACTGGGTTACCGCCCCGATCCGAGACATCGATATCTCTGTGAGGGTATCTCCGTGATTGAGAGCAGATGGAACCTGCATCTTCAGTTTGGGAAGGTCCTACAGAAGCTATCCTGACTGGAAGGTTGTGGCCGGCTCTCGCCGCCAGCCCAGCAGCCTTATCAGCCCCATGATGTCGTAGGCCAGTCATGCCCTCAGCCATCGACCAGATCCCCTCCAGCCGCAGGGCGTTGATGTTCAGGCTGAGCAGCAGGGGGCTTGATGCTGGTGCGCAGACTCGTTAAGCAGTATCGGGTCCCGTCTGCTGCCCTGCCGTTGCGGATGCTCTGGTTGCGCACGGCGATGATCTTGGCGCTTCCAGGCCACTGGTCAACCACCATCTAGGGATTCCTGGCGGCATGGCACGCAGGCGTTCGGGTTGCGGCCACTCCCCCTGACAGCGCTCAGCGGCGAGTGCCACCAGGCTGGGATCCTGCAGAAGCCGGCTGCGCGGGATCTCCCCGAGCGGTGAGTCGTTGAGAATCTCCATCACCGGCAGACCCTTCACCACCACCGTGGCCGGATCGCGGACGGTTTCAAGCAGGGCAACGGCCGACCTGAGGGGACGACGCCGCAGGGTGTGGTCAATTCTCATCGTTGGACGCCTCAGCTCGGATCCGTCGCTCATCATGACGGGCTCCAGTGCGCTCAGCTTTGGAGGCCTGCCGCTCCGCTTGGATCTGGACCGTCAGGTGCGCCGCTATGACCTCCAGCAGATGCACCGCCAGCGATGGTCCTGACCCTGATCCTCGGCGATCAGCTGCACCGCGAGTGGTTCCCCCCCTCACCGCTGCAGCTCGCTGCCGGGAGCCGAGTGCTGATGATCGAAGACCTTGCGGTGGCCTCCACCTACCGGTACCACCAGCTGCGCCTGCTCCACACCTTCGTGGCGATGCGCAGCTTCCGCGACGCCCTGGTCGAGCGGGGGCTGGCGGTGCGCTATTTCGAGCTGGCGGCTTCGGCGGGTGTTTCGTTCTGGGAGCGGCTGGCGGCGGAGCTGGGCGAAGGCGGGGAGCTGCAGGTGGCGGAGATCGCCGACCGCAGATTCGAGCAGAGGCTGCATCGCTTCTGCCGGAAGCACCTGGTGCGGCTGACCGTGCTGCCCTCACCCGCATTCCTTGAATCCGTTGCCGAGAGTCGGGCCTGGTTCGAAGGACGTCGCCGCCCCTTCATGAAGACCTTCTACGAGCGGCAGCGCCGGCGCCTGGGGCTGCTGCTCGAAGCCGACGGGACCCCCAGCGGTGGCCGCTGGAGCTTCGACGCCGAGAACCGCCGCCGACTGCCGAAGGGCTACCAGGAGCCGACCCTGCCGGCTGTGACGGCCAGCCCCCATGAACCGGCGGTGCGGCAGCTGATCACCAGCCACTTCGCCGCCCACCCCGGAGTGCTGGGGGAACTCTGGATTCCTTTCGATCACGCCGGGGCCGACGCCTGGCTGCAGCGGTTTCTCCAGGACCGGCTCGAGGGATTCGGCCCCTACGAGGACGCTCTGAGTGCGCGTCTGGGCACCCTGCACCATTCGCTGCTCTCTCCCCTGCTCAACATCGGTCTACTCAGTCCAGCTGGAGTGATCGAGGCCACCCTGGCCCACGTGCAGCGACGGCAGAACGGTGAACAGCCGGTGCCGATCGCCTCGCTGGAGGGGTTCCTGCGCCAGGTGATCGGCTGGCGTGAGTTCGTGCGCGGCATCGATCGCGTGCATGGCGAGACCCAGGCCAGCCGCAACTTCTGGAACCACCGGCGCCGGCTGGCGCCCTGCTGGACCGACGGCAGCACCGGCCTGCCTCCGCTGGATGCGGCGATCGAGCGGCTGAACCGCACGGGCTACAACCACCACATCGAGCGGCTGATGGTGATCAGCAACCTGATGCTGCTCTGCGAGATCCACCCAGCAGAAGTGCAGCGCTGGTTCATGGAGCGCTACCTGGATTCCTATGAGTGGGTGATGGGTCCGAACGTCTACGGCATGGGCCAGATGAGTGACGGCGGCATCTTTGCCACCAAGCCCTACATCTGCGGCTCCAACTACATCCTCAAGATGGGAGATTTCAAGCGCGGACCCTGGTGCGAGATCTGGGACGGCCTCTACTGGCGCTTCATCAACGGCCACCGCGCCTTCTTCCAGGCCAACCCCCGCCTCTCGATGATGGTGCGCCTGCTGGATCGGATGGACCCGCAGCGGCGGGATGCATTGAGCTCCAGCGCCGAGGCGTTTCTGGAGCGCGCCACCATGGTCCTGCCTTGACCGTCGCGTTCCCTGTGCCCAGCTCCGATCCCACGACCGCCGATCCAGCCGGCAGCGAGGCATGCCCGCCTGCACCTGCTCCCCTGCTTGAGCGGCTGACGGGAGTAGACGGGATGGGGCGTGGCCAGCGCCGACTCGTGCTGCTGCTCAGCCAGCTGGGGGATTTCGACAGCCTCGAATACGCCCAGGCCCTGGTGCCGGTCCTGCCGAAGCTGGAGTCTGCCGGCATCGCCGTGCTGGCGATCGGTATCGGCGACGAGGCGGGCCGCCAGCGCTTCTACGCCTTCACGGGGTTTCCACTCGAATGCCTCGAGGTGGACGCCGAACCCCAGCTACATCGGGCCCTGGGGCTCTACGAGGGGCTCCAGCAGATCGGCGGGCCGTGGCCGAACCTGCTGCTGATGTGCGCCGGCATCGGGTCCCCCGGCACCCTGGCCGAGGTGCTGCGTGGCTACACAGGTGATCGCAGCGCTCCCCAGCGGATCGCCGACGAGGAGACCATCCAGGCGGGACCCCTGCCGCCGATCAAGGGGTCGTTCTTCGCCAGAGCAGGCGGGACCGGGTTCCAGCGACCCTTCGAGCTGGCTACGGTGCGCCTGCGCAACATGACGGAAGTGCTGGGCCACTGGAGCACCTACGTGTCGCGCAACGACTTCCTCACCCAGCGGGGCGGCACCTTCCTGCTGGACACCGACGACACGCTGCTCTACAGCTACCGGGACCGCGGCATCCTCGGCTTTTCGGCGACCATGGCAAGGCCGCTCAGCTTCCTGGATCCATTGCTCAGCTGATGGTTCTGCTGATCGGTGGATGATCACGTGAGACAACACACGAAGGTTCTGGATAATGCGCCTCATCACGCTTGATTCATTCATGCCTCGTCCCCGTGTTCGGCTTGCGCTTGGCCTGTTTGTGGCTCTGCTGATCGGCCTGGTCAGTCATCCACAGCTGGCTGCTCAAAGCGCTGAGCCCGGAACGGTCCGGGCCGCTCCTGTGCGGGGTTCCGTGGCGATGATCAAGGGAGAGGGAGGAAATATCGGAGTGCTCACCGGCTCGGAAGGCACCCTGCTGGTGGATGCCAAGTTCGCCCGGTTGGCCACACCGGTGCGGGCGGCCGTCAGGTCTTTGGGTGGCACAGATCCGTCCTGGCTGATCAACACTCACTTCCATCACGACCACACCGACGGCAACGCAGGCTTTGCCCGCAGTGGCGCCACGATCGTGGCCCAGAAGAATGTGCGCAAGCGTCTGGCTGAGGGCTCCAGGATCCCGGCTTTCGAGAGGGTGACCCCGCCGGCTCCGCCCGAGGCCCTGCCGGTGCTGACCTTCGAGAACACTCTGCGGCTGCATCTCGATGACGAGACCATCGATCTGTTGCACCTGCCTGGCGCCCACACTGACGGAGATGCCATCGTGCACTTCAACACAGCCGACGTGATTCACACCGGTGATGTGTGGTTCAACGGCATGTACCCATTCATCGACACCGCCAATGGCGGCAGCCTCTCTGGGGCGATCGCCGGAGTGGATCGTGTGCTTGCCCTTGCAGGACCAGAGACCCGCATCATCCCGGGGCATGGGGTCGTGGGGGGAAAAGCTGAGTTGGAGAGCTATCGCACCATGCTGGCCACCTCCCGGAAGCGTCTGTCAGCCCTGAAACAGCAAGGATTGAGTGCCGAGCAGGCTGTAGCCGCTCAACCCCTGGTGGATCTGGAGGAGAGCTGGGGGAAGGGTTTGTTCACGGGCGACCGCTGGATCGCAGTGATCTGGGAGGGTGTGTGAGGTCATGCCTCATCCGGAGGAGTCCAACCGCGCTGGCGAACCCTCTGGGCTCTAGAACCTCCTGATCGAGACAGGGGCACTCTTTGGTGTTTCTTCTGATTGTGCTGTAGCTGGTCTTTCCTCTGGCATCTATCTGGCAGAGGGCAGGGCTGAAGGCACCTCGATTGGCCTGCCATGATCAGCCTTGAAGAGGCGACAGGCCGGCAGCTTACTCTGCGTCAGAGGTGTCATCACCTTTCCCGAAAGTAGGTCGGGAACAGAGAGAACTAGCTCAGATCAGCAGTCTAATCCTAAAATCAATTGCTCAACTCAAATAAAATGGAATTGTACAGCACACAGATCCTTGAAACAGTTGCCGTCTTGCTTGCCTCCGCCGTGGCAAGACGAATCATCGTCGCCGCGATCAAAGCCGCTCAGCGAAAATACTCATACGGAAATCCCAGGACCACAGTGATCGTGAAGATCCTAGACTTTCTACTCTTCTTTATAATTGTTGGCGGCTTTCTCTCAATCTGGGGCGTTGAACGATCTGAGTTGATCTTCTTCTTATCATCAATGCTGACAATTCTTGGAATCGCCTTCTTTGCGCAATGGTCAATTTTGTCAAATATTACGTCAACGACAATTATCTTCTTTGCTCATCCCGCCGGCATTGGCGATAAGGTGAAAATTCTTGATGTGGAATTTGCCGTAGAAGGCACGATCATCGATATTGGGCTATTCTTTATCATTTTACAGGGTGAAGACGGATCCGTGCTCTCAATTCCAAACAACTTATTCATGCAAAAAGCAGTTGTCAGAGAAGACAGATCGAGACCCAGTTCAAAGACGAAAGAGGCTTGAGACAAAGATTGCCTCAGTATCAGTCGATGCGGCGACGGGATCTCTCCATGACGAGAACAGCAGCGCACTCCATTAGCAAAGCAGCTGGTGTCTATGCCAGCTCCCGTCAGAAAGAGGATCAGCTCGAGGTGAACAATTTGCCCTTCGACCTTGCCAGGCCGGAGGTCTGTTCCTAGAGCAAGTGCATCTGCTGTGAATGTCCATGCAACTCCAAGCCAAAAACCTTTCCCAACGCCTCGTTCTCGGTGGTGTTGCGGCCCTGCTGTGCGCGACGTTGCCGATCCAGGCCCAGGACCGCGTGCCGGTCGAAGCGGTGCGCGCCATCAACATGGCCCGCACCCGTGCCGTGAAGATCAACGGAGGGCTCGAGGCCTACCGCCCCGCCAGTTGCATGTTCGCCACCGCGGACCCAGACAACCCCTGTCTGGTCAGCAACGACAGCGATGGTTTCATCTTCCGCTTCCTGGGCGGCCCCCCCGCCTGGCAGGAGCGGGATCTGCCTCCCACCCTGGAAACGGAGATCAAGATCTCCCCGGACGGCCGCGAGGTGGAGGAGTTGATCTATAACGGGCCACCCCGTTGATGGGGCCGCTCCTCTATAGCACCCTGCTGCCTTACTTGCGTGCTTCGAGAATCAGGTTGAACGGCGTTTCAGCGGCGCGTCGAACACGTCTGAAGCCAGCCTCCCGCAACACCTCGGACAATCGTGCCTCGCCCGCCTGGGCGCCAAGGGCCAGACCGACATCCTGCGATTTGGAACAAGGCGTGCACACCGCCGTTGACGCGGCGTAGTACAGACGACTGACCGGATTGAGATTTCAGATTGGAGTGCGAGGTCTGTGGCCGGCGGCCTGCGTTTCAGCAGGTCCCACGCCGCCTGATCGTATAGAGCAATTGAACATGGCAAGACCTGGATCATCCCGACCCACAATTTTGGCGAAGGTGGTCCACGCACTGGTACCAGTAGGGCACAATGATCTGGAGTCCCAGATTTGATCTACACCACAAGAACGGCATGCAATGGCAGACTATCGCTTCCGGTGGACACGACTTCTGACCATGACCAAGACCAAAGAGACAACGGTTGAGCCATTTCAGCCATTTTCAGGCCGTCGGATCGCTGGCCTTGGTCTGGCGGTCGCCGGCGGCCTGCTGCTGGGCTGGCCTGCCGCTGGCCTGGCCCAGGCCGAGCCCCGTTGTACCTTCCTCAACCCGATCGGGGGCAACGGCATGAGCCCGATCGTGGCCAAGTCGGTGGGACGGGGCAAGCTGTTCGGCAAGTCGAACTGGAACACTGATTTCATCGTCGACAAGCCCTTCACCAGCTTCAAGTTCTTCTTCACCGCCAACTCCTCCGACGCCGGTGCCAAGTACCCCGTGGAGGCCTTCATGAAATTCAGCGATGGCAGCTCGCTTCAAGTAGTGAATGAAACGATGAATCCTCCGATCGGCACCGGCCGCATGTTCGGCCCATTCCCAGCCATCGAGGGCAAGCAGGCCAGCCAGATGAACTTCAAGGTGGGAGCCAGCAAGGACCCCGGCGCCCTGGGGTTCAGCTACCGCATCTCCGTCCAGGGCTGCCTCTGATCCAGTCCCTGAGCATCAGCCGCATACCCTCAGGCCAACAACACAACCCCTTGATGACGTCGCCCTCGAGACGCTCCTTCCGCATCAAAGGAGCCGCCACCGCCCTTCTGGCCGTCGTGGTCACCAACCTGGGAGCCATGGCCCGCTCGGAGAGCTTCAGCCTGATCAGCCCCGAGATCAAGGCCAACGGCACCATCGCCGCAAAGCACGTGTTCAACGGCTTCGGCTGCACCGGGGAGAACATCTCCCCGGCACTGAGCTGGAGTCAGGCCCCGCCCCAGACCCAGAGCTTCGCCCTGCTGGTGCACGACAGCGATGCCCCCACAGGAGGCAGCGGTTGGTGGCACTGGCTGGTGGTGGACATCCCCGCCAGCAGCTCCAAGCTGCTGGCGGGCGCGGGCCGCGCTGACGGCATGGGTCTTCCCCAAGGCGCCCGCCAGATCCGCACCGACTACGGCAGCCCCGGCTGGGGCGGGCCATGCCCGCCGGTGGGCAACGCCCCCCACCGCTACACCTTCACCCTGCACGCCCTCAAGGTGAAGCGCCTTGAGCTGCCGCCCGACCCTTCGGCGGCCCTGGTGGGCTTCATGGTCAACAGCCAGAGCCTGGGCATGGCCTCCTTCACCGCCCTCTACGGCCGTTAGTCAGCCGAGATACCAGGCCAGCACTGCGCCCAGCTGGCCGACGATGCCCTTACCTGTGAGCCACTCGCCCACGATGGCGGCGCTGAAGCCCAGCATCGCCACCCGGCCATTGAGGAGTTCCACCCCGGCCAGGGCGGTGGTGTTCCAGGGCCGGTTGGTGGTGAACCCTTCGCCGAATTTCTCCACCGGTTCGTAACGGAAGTCGTTGCTGCTCATCGCTGGTGGCTCATCGGTTCCTGCTCACAGGTGGTCGTTCACGCCAGCCAGAGTTCTGGCCCGAGGCAGCTTATGGGGTTCGGCGCGGAACCCGCCAGCCTCAGCAGACCAGCAGCAGCAAGCGGTTGCCCTCCGGATCACACAGCCAGGCTTCAGCACCGAAGGATTCCAGCCGGGGCTCCTCCTGGGCCGTGGCCCCCAAGTCCACGGCCTTCGTCACCCAGGCTTGGAGATCGTGCAGGCGATCCTCTGCCGAGCTGGAGCGTTGCAGACAGAGGGCCAGGCGGCCTGTGCTGCGGGGCTGGGGCCGTCTCGAGGAGGGGGCATAGATCTCGAGCCGGCCGTCACCGGGCCAGGCCAGCCGCCAGTGCTGGGACTGGAGTCCTTGCTGGGCGCGGGTGTCGAGCAGGGCGGAGTAGAACCCAGCCAGGCGATCGGGCTGATCAGCCGCCAGCACCAGGGTGGTGTGGGTCTGGGCGGTGGTCATGCCGTCTGTGGTGAACGAAGGGGCCACTCTGGACCGGCAGCGGCAGCATGGAGCCGCAGCGGCAGTGACCTGACCATGGCGCCAACCCTCACCCGACGTCAGGTTCTCGGCCTGGGGGGACTGGTCCTGGGGGCGGCCGCGGCGAGCGCTGCTGGTCTGGGGTTGCCCCCCCGCGGCGACCGGCGTCTGGTGCTGATCAGTGATCTGAACGCCAGCTACGGCTCCACCAGTTACATCCCCGAGGTGGGCCAGGGGATCGCCCTGATCCCCTCCCTGCGGCCGGATCTGGTGGTCTGCGCCGGCGACATGGTGGCCGGCCAGAAGGCAAGTCTGGACACCGCCCAGCTGCAGGCCATGTGGGCCGGGTTCGATCGCCAGGTGCTCAGACCCCTGCGGCGGGCGGGCCTGCCCTTCGTGCCTGCAATGGGCAACCACGATGCCTCCAGCAGCTGGGTGGGCGGCCGCTATGCCTTCGAGCGGGAGCGGCGGGAAGCCAGCCGCTACTGGCGCCGCCAGCAGGGGGACCTCGGCCTCAGCTTTGCCGACGGCTCAGGCTTCCCCTTCTTCTATTCAGTACTCCAGGAGGAGATGTTCCTGCTGGTGCTCGACGCCTCCTCCGCCCGGATTCCATCCGAACAACTGCGCTGGGCGGAGCGGAGCCTGGCGAGCGCGGCAGCCCGCGCGGCCAAGACGCGCCTGGTGGTGGGACACCTGCCGCTGCTGGGGGTCTCCCAGGGACGCGACACGGCCGGCAACGTGCTGGCCCAGAGCCAGGAGCTGCGCCAGCTGCTCGAGCGCAACCAGGTGGAGGCCTACATCAGCGGCCATCAGCACGCCTACTACCCCGGCCGGATCGGCCAGCTCGACCTGATCCAGCTCGGCGCCCTCGGCAGCGGTCCCCGAAAGCTGCTGGGGCAGAGCACGGCACCGTTTCAGACCCTGACCGTTCTCGATTACGACTGGAACAACGGCCGGCGCCGGGACAGCACGGTCAACATGCGCAACATGCAGTGGCTGAATCCGGGACGGCTGCCGCCGCGCCTGAGCGACAGCCGCGGGCGCACCCAGATCCGGCGCCCCGCCGCTACAGCAGGTTGATGCGGTAGAGCACCTCTTCGAGGGCATCGGCCGCCAGAACCCCGGCCTGGCGCTGGGGATTCTCCGCTGTGCAGCAACTGGCCAGCGGAGCCAGCAGGGTGGAGGGCCGGGCGTGGCAGAACTGCACCACGCTCAGCCGCTCCTGAGCGGAATCGGGCGGCGCCACCACCCGGTGCAGGCCGGCGGGGATCAGGCCGTTGCTGAGCCGCTCCAGCATCAGGCCGCTGTTGATGATCACCTGCCCCTCGGGCGGCAGCGCCGGCACCCAGCCGCCGGCCACCTCCACCTCCAGGCCGGCGCCGGTGGCCCTCGGCAGGGCGGTGATCAGGTTGATATCGCCGTGGGCGGCGGCCCAGAGATGGCCAGGGCCCGGGGCGGTCGCCATGGGCGGGTAGCGGATGGCGCGGCTGAGGGTGGGGGCCTCGCTGACCATCTCCTCGAAGAAGCTCTCGGCAGCGCCGAGGCCCAGGGCGATCACCCGCAGGACGCGCCGCTGCAGATCGGCGAGCGCCCCATGGAAGCGCAGCAGCACCTCTGTGATGCCGGGCACCACCGCTTCGGGCAGCACCGGCTCGGGGTAGAGCAGCGGATAGCGGCGGCGCAGGGGGTGCGAGGCCGGGATCGGCGCCGACCAATTGAGCATCTCCTTCCAGTCGGCCCGCTCGCTGCCGGCGGCGGTTTCCACCAGCAGGCCCGTGTAGCCCGTCTGGCCGGAGGCCCCGGCAGCCGTGAAGCGGCCCTTGCTGGCACCATCGAGGGCGAAGAAACGGGCCAGCATCCCGTAGGCCGTGTCGAGCAGATCGCCGGACAGATCGCTGCTGGTGTACACGAAGCCGGTAGCCAGGCTGCGCTTCACCCCATCGACCACCGCCCGCCGGCTGCGCGCATCACCCCGCTCGAAGGCCAGCAGGTCGACATCGAGGATGGTGGACTCCATCGGGGCAAGCTACGTGCCCGGGTCGGGGTCCTTCAGGAACAATTCAGCGCCTGAGGCCAGCGCAGACACGACCTCACCGCGGCTGAAGGCCAGCCAGCGGAAGTCGCCGAGGGCGGCGGGATCCACCAGGCGCAGCAAGGCCTCGCGCCGGGCCAGCAGGGCCGCCAACCCATCGCTGCCTGGTGAGCCGGAGGCCCGGACCGCCGATGGCACCGGCTGCTGGAGGCCATGCAGCCGCTGGGCCAGACCGAGAGCAAGCAGGGCTTCCCCCTGGCGGCGCTGGCCCAGGCAACTCCAGCCGGCCGCCTCTGCGGCCTCCAGAACGCTCTCGACGCAGAGGTGGGCGGTGAGGTCCCAGTGGCCTGGCTCCAGCAGAGGATCGGAGCTGGCCCGCTGGGCGCGGTAGGCCATCAGGGTGCCGTTGCTGCGCTGGGGGGCGTAGTAGCGCCAGGCCTCGAGCGCGTAGTCGATCACCAGCAGGCGGCCCCGAGCCACGGCGGCGGCGCAGGCTGCCAGCCAGGGGGTCAGCCCGGGGTGGAGCTCGCTGCACCAGCCCTCTGGTCGCCGTGAATCGAGGGGCAGCAGCCCGAGGGGCTCCAGTCGCGCTTCATCTTCCGGCTCCAGGGGGTCGCCGGGCTCCAGCCGCAAGGTTCCCTGCTGGAGCGTCACCTGCTGACGGCGCCAGTGATCCCCGCTGCGCTCGATCCGCTCCACCGCCAGGGCATCGAGCACCTCGTGGGCGAGCACCACTCCGGTGAGCGGAGCGGCGGCCATCTCCTCAAAGCTGCTCCAGCGCAGCGGCAGCGGGCTGCCCGCGAGACGCTGGCGTTGGCGGGCCGCCATCCCGGCGTTGGGCTCCACCAGCACCAGCTCCAGCCGCTCGGTCAGCTGGGGCCAGCCGGCCGCCAGCGCCTCGGCCAGCTGCGCCGCCAGGCTGCCTTCGCCGGGGCCGGTCTCCACCAGGCTCAGGCGCTCCTGGGGGAGGTCCTGCAGCCACTGGGCGATCAGGGGGGCCAGCAAAGCGGCGAACTCCGGGCCGAGCGACGGGGCTGTGGCGAAATCTCCCCTTGGGCCGATGCTGAGGCGACCGGCGCCGTAGGCGCCGTGCTCGGGGTCGTTGAGCACCCACTCCATGTAGGTGAGGAAGGGCACGCTGCCGCCGGCCTGGAGCAGGCGCTCTTCCAGCCAGGCGGGCAGTGGCACGGGGGGGCGGCGACTCGGAGAGAATGAAGGGCCACTGAAGCAGCCGCATGGCCCCTGGCGCCAGCTCTCTCCACCGCTCCATCCTGGGTTGTCTGGCCGCCCTGGTGCTGCTGCTGGCGCCGCTGGGGGGAGCGGCGGGCGGGATGGCCCAGGCCGCCGACAATCCCTCGCTCCTGCCGGATCACCCCACCCCCGTGATCGATCTGGCCCGGGCGCTCACCGATGGTCAGCGGGCCAACCTGGAGGAGCATCTGGAGGCCTTCGAGGCCAGCAGCGGCTGGAAACTGCGGGTGCTCACCCAGTACGAGCGAACGCCCGGCCTGGCGGTGAAACAGTTCTGGGGGCTGGATGAGCGCAGCCTGCTGCTGGTGGCCGATCCCCGTGGGGGCAACCTGCTCAACTTCAACGTGGGCGATGCGCTCTTCGCCCTGATGCCGCGCACCTTCTGGGTGGAACTGCAGACCCGCTTCGGCAACCAGTACTACGTGCGCGACCACGGCGAGGATGGCGCAATCGTGGATGCGCTCACGGCAGTGGAAACGTGCCTGGACCGGGGCGGCTGCCAGGTGGTGCCGGGTCTGCCTCAGGAGCAGTGGCTGCTCACCTTCTGCACCTCGCTGCTGGGAGGTCTGATCGTGGGCTTTGCCGGCTACCCACGCAAACAAGGTGACGTGGTGGCCTGGAGCTGGGTGCTGCTGCTCTCACCGCTGTGGGTGATGTTGTTCGTGGTGTTCGGGCTGGGGCCTGTGGTGACCCGCACCTCCGACCTGCTGCCAGTGCTGCGCAACGCGCTGGGGTTTCTGGGCGGAGCCGTGGCGGCCTATCTCATCGCCCAGAAGACGATGGGTGTGCCCGGCGGCAGCGAGGGCTCAGGCAGCGGCGAGTAACGCAAGCCGCGCTGGGAAATCAGCGACCTGAGCTGGTTTCCTGCAGGGCACAGCTGAGGCTGTCGTCTGTGCAGGCGGGCCGAACTGGAGGAGCGGCCTGGGCGAGATCTGTGCGGACGTTGTCGATGGCCCGCAGGTTGGCCAGGTTCGCCTCATAGAAGGCCCTGAGTTGGCTGTAGCGCTTCACGGGCTGGCCGTAGAAGCTGCGGCCGGCGAGGGTGGGGAATGACGCCCATTCCGGCGCCAGCTTGGCGGCCAGTTCAGGGGTCAGGATGCCGCGATCGGCCAGGGCCAGGCCCCCACGGCGGTGAATCAGGAAGATCGCGGCCTGATCCTGGACCTGGGGGCCGAAACCGGTGATTCCCAGGGCACGGGTGGCCATCGACCAGGTGAACGGCATGAACTGATAGGCACCAGCGGCGGCGCTGGCATAGCCCACGGTGCGGTTGACCCGATCGGGATGGCGATCCAGAGAAGCCATCAGGCTGCCACCGAACATGATCCGGTACCCCACGTCCTCGCCGTTGGCCCAGGTGCCCTCGGCATAGCGAATGGTGTTGAGCAGGGCACGCCGCTCAGGGGTGATCTCGAAGATGGCGCGCGCACCAGGCAGATCCTGGGGTGTGGCGATCGCCAGCGACTGGGGCTGACTGGACGGGGCTGCTCCGGGCAGACGGATCTCGTCCCAGGCCGTGGCATGGGCTGGCGCGCTGATGGCGAGAACCAGAGCCGGCAGGCAGAAGCGGCTGAAACGGGATGCGATGGCGAGCAAAGGAGTTGAGGGGAGAAAGGACATTTGCAGCCGCACTGAATCCTGGTTGATCCCATCAGGAACCGGCCAGGCGAGACGTTGCTGTGCTGGAGAGAAAGATTGGGATGAGTTCGGATCCGTTCGTGACTGCTGAACGGAAGAAGAACTGCTGGGCCAAGAATGTCTGATAAAGCTGATCAGAAACTCTGATGGATGCAACCAGGTTCAGTAATCAGTGAAGAATTCAGAGGAAACCGTCGAAGCGATGGAAGAATACATCTCGGCGGGCTTGGGTTGCACGCCAATGTGTCGAACAAGCCCTTGCACGGGGATCGCATTAGTGACAGTCGCACGACCGTCCACCGGCTATCAGAATTGGTCGAGGGGTTCACATCACTGTTCAGCACAGGGTTTATTGCAGCGAAATCATTCACCACGTTGATCATCAGCTCTGCTGATTGAGGCTCATGCCGTGGTAGCGACGGACACTAGATCGCTTGCGCCGCAATGCTCCCCGGCGATCTCAGCAGTAGGCGAGCGCCTGTTGCTCCAGCCAGCCGGCGGCCTTCTCGGCCCCATCCAGTGCCAGCGGACCCACGGCAGCCGCAAGCAGGGGCTGATCAAGCTGCCAGTCGCCGCAGCGCAGCTGCTCCTGGCTCAGCAACCGGTGGCGGCCATGGCGGCGCAGGGCCTCCTCCAGCACGGGCGCCTCGGCAAAGCCCTCCCGGTGCACCAGATGAATGCCGACGTCGTGGGCCAGGGCCTCACAGAAGCTGCTGTACCCAGGCTTGGTGATCAGCCGCTCCACCAGCGGCATGAACTCCAGCAGGCGCAGCCCCTTGGGCAGCAGCCGCACATTGACCGCCCCTGCGGCCGAGGGGTCGGTGCTCACGAAAACAAGCTCGGGCCAGCGGCGGAAGGGTTCCTCCCCCAGCTCGAACCCCAGCCCACCGAAGCTGACCAGCACGCAGCGGCCGCGCTCCGGCAACTCCAGCTGTTGGCGCAAGACTTCCGCCCGCTCACGGGGCGGCGCCACGGTGAGCCCCACCCGGATCTCCGGCAGCCCCCAGTCCATCGGCATCGAGAACGGGCAGTGGATCAGGCCCTGGCCCGTGCGGTACAGCGCACGGCAGCGCTCAGCCCAGGCCAGGAAGGGGCCGCCCATCGGCTCATAGATGGCATCCCAGCCGAAATTGCCCACCCAGATCAGGGGCCAGCCACCGGCCTGAGCCAGCCGCGCCAACGCCGGTGGCACATCGCCCAGCAGCAGCACCGGGCCGCCCTGGGCCTTCAGCCAGCGCGCCTCTTCGGCGATCTGATCGGGCAGGCGCCGCTCCAGATCATTGAGGGCCAGATGGGTGGCGGCGGGGTCGGCGCCGAGGGCATCGGCCTGCACCACCCCCACATCCCAGGAGCAGGGGCGCAGCTCGAAGGGCACCACTCCAAACACCGTGCGCAGGAACACCGCGGGCAGGGAGGTGGACAGCACGAGCCGCCAGCCGGGCTGGCGCTGGGCCAGGGCCAGCAGGATGGCGCCACTGCGGGAGCCATGGCCATAGCCATGGCCGCTGATGGCGGCGTAGATCAGCACGGCAGCGCCTCGGATTGGTCGCTCACCGGCTGGTGCTCCGCCACCGGTTGCTGGTGCAGTCGCTGTTCATAGAGCAACCGCCCCGTTTCAGGGTCGTACCAGCGGTGGCTGGCATGGATCAGCTGACCCCCCTCCAGCTCCACCCACGACAGATGGCACAGCTGCCGCCCCTCACCATCGACGGCATGGCGCGGCACAAAGGCGGCATTGAGATAGGCGGTGCCGCGGCGATCGATCAGGAAGCTGCGCCGTTCCCCCCGCCCGCGCTTGAGAGCGTGATGCATGTGCCCGAAAACCACCAGGGGCAAGGGGCGCTCGGTGCGGATCTGCTCGATCGCCTGGGCCAGGTCCTGGTCGCCCCAGTCGCAGGCGGGTGATTTCCAGTCGCGGCCGCAGGGGTCGCTGGCCTCGCTGCCGAGGCCACTGGGACCGCAGTGGGCCAGTAGCACCAAGGGCAGGCGCGGGTCGGCGGAGAGGGCCGCCGCGGCGATCCGCCCAGCCGACTCGGCCAGCTCGACGGGACCCCAGAGGGCCTGCACCGCCTTGGAGAGGTGGTGGCCGCCACCGGCACTGCCTGGCCGGCCACCCACCACCGAAAGGCCGGGGGGATCAAGCCGGCGCAGAGCCCAGCCGCAGTGACGCTCCCCAAGACGATCGATCTGGCGCTGCAGCTTGCGGCCGCTGTGGTCCTTGCCGGTGTCGTGGTTGCCGAGGATGCAGGCCACCGGCAGGGGCAGATCGGCGAGGCTGGCGGCAATGCGCTGCTGACCGTCGCTGAGATCGCCGACCACCAGCAGCGCATCGGGGGCGATCTGGGTGAGCAGGGTCACGTCACGCCGGTCCCATTGCCCGTGCAGATCCCCGGCAATGGCAAGGCGCATGTGGGCCGTGACGACTGCTCCCTTCCCTAGGCTGGTTTCATCCTGCCCCAGTTGAGGTCAAGGTTGGTTTTTGCCGCCCTTGAAGCCCCCACCAACCCCCGCGACCTGCCGGCCGCGATCGATGAGCTGCGCCGAGCCCGCAAGGCCGTGATCCTGGCTCACTATTACCAGAGCCCCGAAATCCAGGATGTGGCCGATTTCATCGGCGACTCGCTAGAGCTCTCGCGCAAGGCAGCCGGCACTGATGCCGAGGTGATCGTGTTCTGCGGCGTTCACTTCATGGCCGAGACCGCCAAGATTCTCAGCCCCGGAAAAACGGTGCTGCTGCCGGATCTGGAGGCGGGCTGCTCCCTGGCCGATGCCTGCCCCGCCGATGGCTTCGCCGCCTTCCGCGCCGAGCATCCGGACCACCTGGTGGTGAGCTACATCAACTGCTCGGCGGCGGTGAAGGCCCAGAGCGACCTGATCTGCACCAGCAGCAACGCCGTGCGCCTGGTGCAGCAGCTGCCGACTGATCGGCCGATCCTGTTTGCACCGGATCAGAACCTGGGCCGCTGGGTGGCCCGCCAGAGCGGCCGGGAGCTCACCCTCTGGCCGGGAGGCTGCATCGTCCATGAAACCTTCAGCGAGCAGGCGCTGCTGCGGCTGAAGCTGGAGCACCCGCAGGCCGAGGTGATCGCCCACCCGGAGTGCCTGCCCAATCTGCTGGATCTGGCCGACTTCATCGGCTCCACCAGCCAGCTGCTGGCCCGCGCCGCCAGCAGCGAGGCCCACAGCTTCCTGGTGCTCACCGAGCCCGGCATCCTTCACCAGATGCGCCTAAAGCTGCCCCACAAAACCTTCCATGAGGTGCCCGGACAGGACGGCTGCAGCTGCAACGCCTGTCCCTACATGCGGCTGAACACCCTGGAGAAGCTGTGGCGCTGCCTGGACACGATGAGCCCGGCGATCGAACTGGATGAGGAGCTGCGCGTCAGGGCCCTGGCACCGATCCAGCGCATGCTGGAGCTGAGCCGGTAGGGGGAGGCACTCCCATCCCGTCAGGGCAGACTCGGGACCCTCTCCAAGTTGAGCGTCCATCGGTCACCGTTGGGATTGATGTCCTGCTTCCACACGGCCATGCAGACAGGGGTTGGCTGAGTCACGACGGGTGGTGATGACCCACGCGCCACACAGCGATCCCTTGCGGGGAATGTAAGCCGCCAAGGTGGTGCCATCGCCACTCAGTGAGGAGGGACCCAGCGGAAGATCGAGAGTGGTCTGAGACAACGGCGCAACCGGCTGCCCCATCCAGTCGCAGCCGTGTCATCCCCTCGGACAGCTCTCGCACCTGCTGCAAGGCGACCGTGATCAGCTCCTGTTGATCGGCACTGAAGGCCGCAGACGTCAGAACCTCCTGATCTGAACTAGACCATGCGGTTCAGCGATCATGCATCAGCCCTTCAGATCAGGAAGGGGGCCATCCGGGAGATCGTTCTGAGGAAGCCCACCCGGCTCAAGGATGACGAACGATTCGGCGATGCCCTGCTGTTGGGCCAGGTAGTCGGTGCAGGTGGATGTACCGAGACCGTCACCACCAATGGGATTACAGAAATCATCCATGGCTATGGAGCCCGAACTGGCACAGGCCGTGAGTGAAAAGGCCAGGGCCAAAACGATGGGGGCAATGAAGGCAAAGATCACTGACATCGCTAGAGCAGGCAAGGTTCAGATGGACGTGGTAAACATGTCGCGATGAACATGACATGACGCGCTGGCAGCGTCTGGGCCCCAAGAGACAGGGCAGATGATGTCAAGACCATCGCACAGCCGAATCGGCCCACGAACAGGACACACCCCCAGATTTACAAACACCTGACTCCAGGCAACGAAATGTCCCGGCGGCCGTTGATCAATGGTTCACAGGTCTGCTGGCTGCAGCGGCCGTGATCAAGGGGACCCAGTCGTGGTCATGGGAAGGCTTGCTAGAGCAGGGATGACCTGTTGACGACGTGGTGTCATGGCGTTGCCGGCCGGCAGCCTGATCCAGCTCACCCCACAGGGGCTCTATTGCCCGGCAGCCGGGGCATGGATCGACCCCTGGCGGCCGGTGGCGAAAGCCCTGATCACCCATGCCCACGCCGACCATGCCCGCTCGGGTTGCGGTTCCTACTGGGCAGTGGGCAGCGGCGAGGCGGTGCTGCGCCAGCGCCTGGGGGCCGGCATCACGCTCACCAACGTGGACTATGGCGCCGAGCTGCGGATCGGCGAGGCGGTGGTGTCGTTCCACTCCGCCGGGCATGTGCTCGGCTCAGCCCAGGTGAGGATCACCGTGGGGGGTGAAACCTGGCTGATCAGCGGCGATTACAAACGCGATGCCGACCCCAGCTGCGCCCCGTTTGAGCCGGTGTCGGCTGATGTGTTCATCACCGAGGCCACCTTCGGCCTGCCGATCTACCGCTGGCGGCCAGGCCGGGAGGTGGCGGCTGACATTCTCAGCTGGTGGAAGGGTGCACCGGAGCGGCCATCGCTGCTGTTCGCCTATGCCTTCGGCAAGGCGCAGCGGCTGCTGGCGGAACTGGCGGCACTCGGGGTCGACGAGGAGGTGCTGCTGCACGGTGCGGTGCAGACCTTGATGCCCGCCTACCGCCAGCAGGGGATCACCATGGTGCCCACCCGGCCCGTGAGCGAACTGCCGCGCAGCGAAAGCCTGGCGGGGAAGCTGGTGATCGCGCCCCCCTCAGCGCACCGGTCGGTGTGGATGAAGAGGTTCAAGGATCCCCAGACCGCCTTCGTGAGCGGCTGGATGGCCGTACGCGGTGCCAGGCGGCGGCGTGGCTTCGAGCGCGGCTTCACCCTCAGTGATCACGCCGACTGGGACGGCCTGCTCAACACGGTGAAGAAAACCGGCGCCCGCCAGGTGTACGTGACCCACGGCAACAGCGACGGCCTGGCGCGCTACCTGCGCGATGTGGAGAGCATCAACGCTGCACCCCTGGGACGGGCGTTCGAAGGGGAGCGTTCCGATGATGCGGAGATCGGCTCACCGTGAGCTGGCGCAGCAGCTGCCCCGGCGAGTTCAGCGTCGGTCAGTCCGGCGAGGGTTCACCGGTGAATTCCTCCCTCAGGTCCTGGAGTATGCGATCGGCTGATTCAGGGGGGTCCAGGTCATGGCAGGCACCGGGAGGATGGGGGGATCGGAACGATCATCCTGAACGTATCCACGATGGCCTCCTGTGGCTAGGACAGGGAAGACTCAGGGCGATGCTGTGAGCCGTTCCACCGTCAGTGAACGAGAGGTCATCGTCCAGTCGGCAGGGGCGGCACTGGCAGGCAGTCCGACGCTTCCGGATCCGGCAGCCGGGCTGCTGCTGTTGGCCCACGTTGTTCATCGTCGGAGGATGGGACGACGAGGTGCTCCAGCTGAATCGGCAGGCGGCCGCGCAGCTGATCGCCCCCCATGCCTTTCAGGTGGTGCCGGGAGCCAGCCATCTGTTCGAAGAGCCCGCAACCCTGGAGCAGGCCGCCCACCTGGCCCGCACCTGGCTTCTCCTGCACCTGAGAGGGGGCAGGACCTGAAGGCTTCGCGATCCCTCACCCCTCCTCACGACATGGCTGACCGACCTCCTCTCTGGACCAACCGCCACCAGGCGGGTCTCGCTCTGGTGGACGCCTTCGCTGATCGCCGGGGCCGCGCTCGTGACACCACCCTGCTGGCGCTGCCGAGGGGCGGTGTCCCGGTGGCGGCGGCGATGGCCTCTCGCCTGGGGCTTCCACTGGCCACCTGGTCGGTGCGCAAGGTCGCCGATCCGGCCTGGCCGGAGCTGGCGATCGGTGCGGTGGCCGCCGGTGGGGTGGTGGTCTGGCGCAACGGGGAGGGGGCGCATCTTCGGGCGACCACCGCGACCATGCATGGTTGGCTGCGGGCGCAGGAGCGGGAACTGAGGCGCCGGCAACAGCTCTTCGGAGACCCGCCGGGCGAGCAGCTGCGGGGCCGTCATCTGATCGTGGTGGACGACGGCATCGCCACCGGCATGACCATGAAAGCCGCCCTGCTCTCCCTCCGGAAGCTGGAGCCGGCCTCGCTGGACCTGGCGGTGCCGGTGGTCGATCGCGGCGTCGCCACCGAGCTGAGCCAGCTGGTGGATGGCCTGGTGGCCCTGGCCCTCGTGGACGATCTCCAGGCCGTGGGTCTGTGGTACGAGCACTTCGAGCAGCTTCACGACGAGCAGGTTCTGGCCCTGTTGAAACAGACGGCCCCTGCACGGGACCAGATCCCGCCGGGGACATGAACACTGAGCTCCGCCCCATGCCCCGACAACCGATCGTGATCCTCGGTGGCTTCCTGATCAGCCCTGAGGCCTACGCCCCGATGGTGGCCCGGCTCAAGCAGCTGAGCGGCCAGCCGGTGAAGATGGTGCCGGTGAGCAAGGCCGAATGGCTGCTCACCGTGTTCGCCTTCGCCTGGGCGCGGATCCTGGATCGAGTGGCCACGACCGTGGCCGAGCTGGCCGCGCACTCTCCCACCGGCCGGGTGACCCTGATCGGCCACAGCTCCGGCGGCATCATGCTGCGACTGCTCCTGGATGACGCGCCGTTCCAGGGCCGCAGCTACGACGGCAAGGCCCTGGCCGACACCCTGGTGATGCTCGGCAGCCCGCACACGGCGCTGAAGGCCACGGTGTTGCGCCAGATGGTGCAGCGGCGCCTGCCCGGAACGCCCTTCGCCGATCGGGTGAGCTACGTGTCGGTGGCGGGCGATCTGGACCTGGAGAGCGCCACCCCCATGGCCCGGCGCCTGGCACCCACGGCCTACCGCAACAGCACCGGTGATGCCCACGACCATGGCGACGGCCTGGTGCCGGTGGCCTCCGCCCTGCTGGAGGGCTCCACCCCGCTGGTGTTGCCGGGGGTGGCCCACGGCGGCGCCTTCGGGCCCAGCTGGTACGGCAGTCCGGAGGTGGTGGAGCGCTGGTGGGCCCTGGCTCAGGAGGCCGAGTCGAGCAGCTCCGCACGATCCGGCGCAGGGTGTCGCGGGATCGCTGAAGAACGATGACATCGCCAGCAGGCCGTGGGCGGTGGCGGGCTGGGCTGGCTATGGCTGTGCAGGGACGGCAGGACGAGCTGTACCCGGTCCGTCTCTGCTCGCTGATGCCATGGCAGCCCCGAAGAAACCCTCCGCCCGAACCCTCAGCAGCGGCGTCAAGGGCGCAGACGCCTCGGGGATCGCCGCCGCCCGCACGGTGATCTATTGCCATGGCATCTCCAACATGCCCCCCGAGGTGGTGCTGCGCTCGGAGTGGGACCGGGCCCTGTTCGGAACCGATCAGGGGGAACGCACCCGCATGGCCTACTGGGTCGACCGGGAGCGCTATCCCGAGGCAGCGGGCTTCTCCACCCGGGCCATCGGCGATGACCGGGTCCCGTTGCCATCGCAGGCGAAGGAGCTGCTGGCCGCCTCCGTAGACGACAGCGACGCACCCGAGGAGTCGGCGGCCTTCGTGGCGGCGATGACGAAGCAACTGGAGGAGGCCGCCCAGGCGGTGGCCCAGGAGGGAGCGCCGATGGGAGGGGCCGCGGCGAAGTCGATGGAAGCCAGGGGGCTGTGGAGCCCGGTGACGGCCCTGTTCACCCAGGTCTTCCTGGCTGATGTGAACGATTTCCTCTTCAACAGGGCCAAGCGCGAGCGCATGGTGCAGACGGTCAAGGACCGGGTGACCACCGGCGGTGGCCCCTTCGTGGTGATCGGCCACAGCCAGGGAAGCATGGTCACCTATCAAGCCCTGATGGAGCTCGGCGCTGAGCTGCCCGTTGATCTCTTCCTGACCATCGGCTCACCCCTGGGGCTGCCCCAGGTGACCGACGTGCTGCACAAGTGGCATGGCAAAAAGCTGCCGATTCCTGCTGGCGTCAAGCGCTGGGTGAACCTTGCCCAGGACGGCGACATTGTCTGCCTGGATCAGAGCCTGGCCGATGAGTACAGCGCCAGCGGCAAACCCGCCGTGGCCGATGAACGGGTGAAAGGCATCGTCTGGCCGCCCAGCAAGGCCCACTCCGCCAGCCGCTATCTCTCGCGCCGCTTCACCCAGGAAACGGTGATGGGGGCGGTGGACCGCTCCCGCTTCCAGCCGGTCAGCCCGATCACCGTGGCGCGCAACCTGGCCGATTCCCTCGATGCGGACGCCACAGCGCGGGTGCCCGTGTTGATCGAGCTGATCGACCGCCCCAGGTTGACCGGCAGTTCGGCAGCGGCCCCGGGAGGGCCTGAAGATTCCATTGAGAGTGCCAGGGACAAGGTGCTGGGCTGGATCAATGCAAACGTGCTGAAGGATCCGATCACAGCCGACACGGTTCACCTGGAGGATCAGCTGGATCGCTACGTGGCGGTGAATCTGACCCGCGCCGAGGTGGAAACCCTGGCCGCTTCGCTGAGCCAGCACTACGGCATCGCCTCCCCGGCGGTGTACCGGATGTTCAGCAACAGCAAGAAAAAAGCCCTGATCAGCGAGTCGATCCATACGGTGCAGGCCCGCACCGCCCAGCTGGGGTACAACGCCTATGGCCAGGGGATCACCTGGGCCGTGCTCGACACGGGCATCGACCGCCACCATCCCCATTTCCACAACCCGCTCTTCGCCCCCGGGGGAACGATCGCCGCCGAGTGGGACTGCACCGAGCGGGGGCCGGTGCTGCCCGGCAGAGGCAACGACGCCAACGGCCACGGCACCCACGTGGCCGGAGTGATCGCCGGGGGGCTGCAGGCAGTCGGCAGCCCGACGGGGCCGGACCTGCTGGCGATGGCGCCGAAGGCCCGGCTGGTGACCTACAAGGTGCTGGCCGACAACGGCAGCGGCTACGACGCCTGGATCCTCAAGGCCATCGACCACATCTGGACGCAGAACCAGAACGGCCGCCGGCTGGTGATCCAGGGGGTGAACAGAGTCTGGGGGGCGCCTTCGATCCGGCCAGCTTCGGCTGCGGCGATTCGCCCCTGTGCGCCTCCCTGCTGCGGCTGGTGCGCCAGGGGGTGCTGGTGGTGCTCGCGGCAGGCAACGAGGGCAGCGGCGACATCGTGGTCGACGGCTTCAGCTCCACCCGCTCCTTCGACCTCTCGATCGGTGATCCGGCCAACCTGGAGGAGGCGATCGCCGTTGGATCGGTGCACCCAACCCTGCCCCACCGCTACGGCACCTCGTACTTCTCCTCGCGGGGCCCCACGGCCGACGGGCGTCTGAAGCCCGACGTGGTGGGCCCTGGGGAGCGAATCCTGTCGTGCCGCAGCAGCAGCGACCCCAACCGCAGCGCCGAGCGCGACCGGGGCAAGGGCGTCGATGAGCTCTACATCGCCCTGTCGGGCACGAGCATGGCGGCGCCCCACATCTCAGGCCTGTTGGCCGCTTTCCTGTCAGTGCGCAGCGAGTTCATCGGCTACCCCGACCGGGTGAAGCAGATCCTACTGGACCACTGCACCGACCTCAAGCGCGACCGCTATCACCAGGGTGCGGGCCTGCCGAACCTCTCGAAGATGTTGCTGGAAACGTGAGTCCTTGCTGAGACTGCGGAGGATCAACCAGTCGGCACCGACAACCGCATCCCTTCTCAGCCAAAGAGGAAGGGTTTCGCAACAAGCTTGACAGCGAAGAGCCCAGATTCCGGGGTCGAAAAGTTGCTTGTCCTGCTGAATCCTGAGCAGAGGAGGAGCGAGGCATCACCTCCCTGTCAACTCAAGAATTCCAGCATGTTGCAATACAAAAGCTTATCTGATTGCCAACAGGATTCCTTTTGAATATTTTAAGGTTTCTTGGCCTGTAGATTCGTGGAACGAATTATTTCCCGGATCCTTCCCTCCATGCTGCACGTCGACATCCCCACCCGCGCCGAGATCGAAGCACTGATGCTCCATCACGGCCCGGCCCGGGTCAGCCTGGTTCTGCCCACCACACCGCTGACCCAGGAGGCCCAGGCCGACCGCATCGCCCTGAAAAACCTCGCTGGCGAGGCCATTGAGCAGCTCGCCGCCCACGACAAGCGTGAGGTGCTGGTCATCGAGGAGCTTCTCCACGACCTCATCGACGACGATGACTTCTGGGAGGTCCAGGCCAACAGTCTTGCGGTCTTTGTTTCGCCGGAAGGCCTGCGCAGCTTCCGCCTGCCCAACCACCTGAAGCCCACCGTGGAGGTCAGCGACCGCTTCCACGTCCAGCCCCTGCTGCGGGCGGTCACCGTGCCCCAGTCCGCCTACGTCCTGGCCCTGGCACAGAACAGTGTGCGGCTGGTGGCGGTCTCCTCCGACCTGCCGGCCGTCGAGATCAAGTTGAACGGCATGCCGAAGGATGTGGCCAGCTCGGCCGGGAAGGCTTCAATCAGGGACCGCTCGCCCAGCGGTCGTCTCCAGGGTTCCGAGGGCATGAAGGTTCGCCAGGCCCAGTACGCTCGCAAGATCGATCAGGCGCTGCGGCTGCTGCTGGTGGGCCGGGAAACCCCACTGATTTTGGCAGCCAGCGAACCAATGCAGTCGATCTACCGCGAAGTTCAGTCGTATCCGCACCTCGCACGGGCTGTGATCCTGGAGAATCCCGAAACGCAGAGCGATGCCGATCTGGCCGCAAGTGCCCGCGCCATCCTTGATGAGCTGTTCCGGGATGAACTGGCGGAGATCCAGTCCCTTTACACACTGCGCGCCAGTCAGGGTCGGACCACATCCGATCTGGCCCAGGCGGCCCGGGCAGCCACCTATGGCGCGATTCAACTGCTGCTGATCGACATCGACGATGTGACCCCAGGCACGATCGACGACGAAGGGACAGTGACCTTCGCCGATGGCCCCAGCGCCGAGAGCTATGGCATCGTCGATGAAATCGCCAGCCGTGCCCTGGTGATGGGCGCCAAAGTGATGGGTGTGCGCAAGGCCGACATCCCTGGTGAAGCCAGCCTGGCGGCGATCATGCGCTACCAGTTCTGAGTTTCGGCAATCCATCCAGCCCGGATGCTGTCGTGATCGGCTGTGGTGACGGTGCCGTGGGACAGCTTGATGGCAGCCACCCCCTCCGGCAATACGGGAGTGTCGGTATCCAAAGCCGTTCGCCAGGCAGGGCGAAGCTGGAGGATGTGAACATGCAGTTGATTCTGACTCCGTGCCGACGGGGGATTGATCAGCAGGGCGATGGAATCCTCACTGGGGAGATGCACCTTGGCAACAGTCCAGGCAAAAGGCCAGATGGCATCCGGACGGCTTGGATCTTCCAGCCCGGTGAGTCTCTGGCGCGGCAAGGCCAAACCAGCCACGAAACCAGGTTCACAGCCACAACTGTTGGAGTTGCGGATGGCCACAAAGCTTGGCGTCAGAGCCCAGACAACAGCTTGATCCGGCTCGCAACGATCATGACAGCAGGACAAAATGAAAGCAGGGCACTTACAGTAATTTCCCGTATTTTCTGGAGGCAAACAGGACTCAAAATCGTCCAGAGTGCATCTGAAGAAGGCCTTCCCTCCTGTGGAGCAGCAATCACCGAGGGAGGCCACGGCAAGAGAGCCACAAGTGATGAACCCACAAGACTCACCAACAGGTGCTTCACCTAGTTGGACCGGTGGGCGCAGGGTAGATCGCAGAACCGAAGCAACGTCTCACGCAGCGGCAGTTGTGTGCTCAGGGCGATCAGGGCGGGCAACTGCAAGGAGAGGAGCACCCTCACCAGCACCCGGGGTGTGAGGGGGGTGATGCCGCGGCGCAGGACGTGAACTCCCCAAGACAGTGTGTACAACGAACTGCTCGAACCGCTCCTCGGCCTGTCGGCGAAGAGTCAGTCGTTGAGCAGGTCGAAGATCGCCTTCTGCAGATCTTCCGACTGCTCCAGTTGATCGAACACCCAGGCCATCGCCGTGGCCGGTTCCTTGAACCCCAGCTCGGAGCAGAGCCTCTGGATGATGGACGAATGCTCCATATAAAGGGAGAGATCGCTCACCTTCTGCACACTGAGGTGCCGGGTGGTCAGCGATCCGGTGGTGAGATCTGAAGCCTCCATGGCAACGGCCGTCCAGGCCTCATCGGGGCAACAGGCACTCTAATTCCCGCAGCCGCTGCTCCAAGGCCTCGATTTTCTCCAGGTAGGTGAGAGCCAGGGCCATGCCGGGAGGGTTGAGCCCGAAGGTGTCCCGCAGCTTCACCGCCCTCCGCGCCTGATGGACCACCCGGGTCTGGAAGCTCCAGCCCGTGGCGCCCTCCCTGGTTTCGAACACGCCGAACTCCACCAGCTCCACCAGCTCCTCATGGGCCAGGCCTGAGGCCGCCAGCAGCTCCGCTGATTCCACCGGGCTGTCGGCGTCCACGGGGATCAGGAGATCGTCAGGCATCGGTCGTCCCTCCGGTGAACTGCGGACGGGGCTGGAAGGTGGACGCCGTCGCCAGCTCACGATAGAGCTCCTGTTCACGCTCGCTGATCTGCGTGGGCATCACGATCTGCAGCACGGCATAGAGATCCCCCGCTCCCCCGCCCCGCTTCGGCAGCCCCTTACCGGCCAGCCGCAGTTTCTGGCCCGCCTGCGCCCCTGGCTTCACCGTCACCCGCACGCGGCCATCGAGGCTGGGCAGCTCGATCTGGGAGCCGAGGGCCGCCTCCCAGGGAGTCACCGGCAGCTCCAGGTAGAGGTCATGACCCACCGGCCGGAACAGCTTGTGCGGCAGCACCTGGATGTGGAGGTACACATCGCCATCAGGGCCACCGCCGCTGCCGGGACCGCCGCGCCCAGGGATGCGCAGGCGCTCGCCATCGGTCACGCCCTGGGGGACCCGGATGCGCACACTGCCGCCGCCCGGCCGCTCCAGGGTCACCTGGCTGCCGCGGGAGACCTCGTCGAGCGTCAGCCGGGCCACGGCCTCCACGTCCTGGCCGCGGATCGGGAAGTCCACACCTCCCGCCTGGCGCCGTCGCTGGGAGCTGCGGAATCCCATCTGCTCGAACAGCTCGGAGAGGTCCACCTCCTGGTGGGCCTGGCCCTGCCAGAAGCGTGTATCCCAGTCCGCCGGCGGCCGGAACTCCTCGCCGGGGTCATGGCGGCCCAGTTCGTCGTAGGCCTGGCGCTTCTCCGGATCGGAGAGGGTCTGGTTGGCCTCGCTGATCTCCTTGAAACGCTCCTCAGCACCCGCCTCCTTGGAGATGTCGGGGTGGTACTGGCGAGCCAGACGCCTGTAGGCCTTCTTGATCTCCTCCTCACTCGCTCCCCGCTCGATGCCGAGGGTCTCGTAGTAGTCCTTGAACTTCATCGGGCTGTCACAGCGGATGGCCGCAGGGCCTTGGCCCCCATCCTCCCGCGGACGGCAGTGCGGGAGCGATCGGCCACGGCGCTTGCCAGGGTGAGGGTTGAACAGCTCGAGCGGCCGCCCATGCGCGACTTCTGCGCCCTCTATGAGCAGCTGGATCGCAGCCCCGGTACCCGTGCCCGGGTGGCGGCGGTGGAGGACTACCTGAGAACGGTGGATCCCGCCGATGGGGCCTGGGCGCTCACCCTGCTGCTCGGCAAGCGGCGCAAGCGGCTGATCACGGGCCGGCGGCTGCGGGAGATCGCTCTGGCCGTCTCAGCCCTGCCGGAGTGGTTGTTCGACGACTGCCACACCCAGGTGGGCGACAGTGCCGAGACGATCGCCCTGCTGCTGCCCCAGCTGAAACTGCCCGAGTCCGAGGTGATCGAGCGGCCGCTGGCGGAGTGGATGGGGGAGCGGCTGCCGGCGATCGCGGCGCTGGAGCCCGCCGTCCAGGCCGAAGCCGTGCTGCATGCCTGGGCCAGCCTTCCTCCGGGCCAGGCCTTCCTGTTCAACAAGCTGCTCACCGGTGGCCTCCGGGTGGGGGTGTCCACGGGCCTGGTGACCCGGGCCCTGGCCGGGGTGGCTGGGCTGGAGGAGGCCGAGATCGCCCAACGCCTGATGGGGGGCTTTGAGCCCACGCCCGACGCCTTCCGCAGCCTGCTCGCCCCTGCGGCGGAAGGGTCGGCGGTGCCTGCGAGCCGGCCCTTTCCCTTCTTCCTGGCCAGTCCGCTCGATCCGGCCCAGCTGGAGGGCTGGGATCCCAGCCACTGGCGGGCGGAGTGGAAGTGGGATGGCATCCGCGGCCAGCTGATCCGCCGCGCCGGCACCAGCTTTCTCTGGAGCCGAGGCGAGGAGCTGGTGAACGAGAGCTTTCCCGAGCTGGTGAGCCTGGGGGAGGCCCTGCCGGAGGGCACCGTGCTCGACGGCGAAGTGATCGTCTGGGATCCCAGCGAAGAGCGGCCCCACGGCTTCGCTGCCCTGCAGCGGCGTCTGGGCCGCAGGAGCGTGGGAGCGAGCCTGCGCCGCCAGTGCCCGATGGCCTTCGTGGCCTACGACCTGCTCGAATCGGCAGGTGCCGACCGGCGCGACGAACCGCTGCAGCGGCGCCTGGAGCGGCTGGAGGTGCTGCATGATGCCGTGGCCCGCAGCGATCACCCGGAGCGGCAGCGCCTGCGCGGCTCAGCGGCCGTGCCCCTGGGCAGCTGGGAGGAGCTGGAGCGGCAGCGCGGCCGCGCCCGCGACGTGGGGGCCGAGGGGCTGATGCTGAAACGGCTGGAGTCGCCTTACCGGGTAGGCCGCCGCCGGGGCGACTGGTGGAAGCTCAAGCTCGAGCCGATGGAACTCGATGCGGTGCTGCTCTACGCGCAGGCGGGTAGCGGCCGCCGCGCCAACCTCTACACCGATTACACCTTCGGCCTCTGGGACACCACCGCTGACGTGGCCAGCGTGGGCGGCAGCCCACGCCTGGTGACCTTCACCAAGGCCTACTCCGGCCTCAATGACGGCGAGATCAACGAACTCGACCGCTGGATCCGCCGCCACACCATCGAGCGCTTCGGGCCGGTGCGGTCGGTGGAGCCCCTGCAGGTGTTCAACCTCGGCTTCGAGGGCATCCAGCGCTCCTCGCGCCACAAGAGCGGCCTGGCGGTGCGCTTCCCGCGCATCCTGCACTGGCGCCGCGACAAGCCGGCGGCCGAGGCCGACAGCATTGGCAGCGCCCTGGCCCTCCTGGTGGAATCGAATCAATAGGTGGAAGGTGTCGAAGAAGGCCGCTGATCCAGTCCTGACCGTGACAGCCAACTCGATCCACGACCCTGACGATCCATGAAGCCCGTGGAAGGCGACCATCGCTGGCTACGATAGTCTCACCAGATACATCCACGTTTCCCAACATCGATTTACGGCTTAACATGCTCAAATCATTGCTCGGATCTCTGATATCTATAAATCTTGAAGAAAACATGACTACAACATCAGGACTGGAGCGTTTCATCAAATCCTTGCTCGCACAATCAGGCAATAGTCAGCTTATTCGACAACTCTTCCCCGGCCAGTCTCCAACGATCAGAATCATGCCCATGGGCGATTCGATCACGGCTGGAACAGAGCCAGGTGGCTACCGAGCCCCTCTGGAAAATCTGCTTGAACGTCAAGGCTATCAATTTGATTTTGTCGGGGAACAGATCATTGATGACGATCCTAGTCGTGACCCCAATCACTGGGGAAAATCCGGCAGAGGAATCGCCCGAACCGACGAACCACTTGCTGATAAGACATATGTTTCGCTTCAGGCCAACGAATCGAACGAGGGCTCGATTCGCGATGGACTCCTGAGTGACCTAGATCTCGCAATCTCAACCACATATTTCTCAGACGTCATCACCGATCGCAATGTTGTGCTGTTAATGCTGGGGACGAATGATCTGATTCATCAAGTCGTCGGCACCGAATTCGGAGCCTCTCCCGCTGGTGATAAGAACAATGATGCTCAAGGCGAACAACAGGACAAGCTGGCCGAGTCGGCTTTTGACCGCTTGACCTTCTTTATGAACAGAATGGATCAAGAAGCAAATGCTTCTGGACTAGAACTTGACGTCATTGTTGGCACCATCCCAACAGTTAGCGACAAATGGAAAAAGGATCCAATTAGCAATGTTACTAGAGATGAGATCCTTCAATACAATAACCTAATTAGGGATGAGCTGTCAAATCGCTCTTTCCAACAGCTAAGGAACCCCTGAAAAACCCGCTAAAATCAGTCCAGATCCAAGACTGAGACTGGAACGGATGGCCGACCCTCTCCAGCTGGGCTTCACGGACTACGAGCAGATCTACGCCAAAAAGAGGACGCGCCGCCAGCGCTTCTTGGATGAGATGGAGGCCACGGTTCCCTGGGAAGCGTTTCTGGCCTTGATTGAGCCCGTGTATCACAAGCCCTCCAGCAAAGGAGGTCGTCCGCCGATTCCTTTGGAGGTGATGCTGCGGATCCATCTGCTGCAGCAGTGGTTCACGCTTTCAGATCCATTGATGGAGGAGATGCTGATCGATACGCCCTGCTTCCGCCGCTTCGCAGGGATCGAGACGATGGATGGCCGGATCCCTGATGAGACGACGATTCTCAACTTTCGCCATCTGCTGGAAGAGCACCGGATCGCGGAGCAGATTCTTGAGGGTGTGAACCAGATGCTTAGCGAGAGAGGAGTGATGCTGAGGGAAGGAACGATCCTTGATGCCACGATAATCAATGCCCCCAGCTCCACCAAGAACAAGGCCAAGGAGAGGGATCCTGACATGCACTCAGTGGCCAAGGGCAAGCAGTGGTTCTTTGGAATGCGCTGCCACATCGGAGTTGATGCCGCATCTGGCCTGGTCCACTCTGTTGAGAGCACCGCCGCCAATGTTCATGAGCTGAACACAGCAGCTGAACGGCTCCATGGGGATGAACGCCTCATCTACGGCGATGCCGGCCACATCGGCATCGAGAAACGAAACGACTTCCAGGACTGCGAGGCTGAGTTCAGGATTGCGATGAAGCCCGGCCAGCGCAGAGTGCTTCCAGAGACACCTGAGGGCAGGCTTCTTGATCTGATTGAGACGGCGAAAGCCCACTTCCGCGCCAAAGTGGAACATCCCTTTCGAATCATCAAATGTCAGTTCGGCTTCCGGAAGGTCTTCTACAGAGGTATCCGCAAGAACGACCTCAAGCTGAAGTTGCTCTTTGCCCTGGCAAACCTCTGGATGGTACGGGAACGGATACCTGATTCAGCGTAAAGCAAGGGTATAGTGTGTCTAAAGACCGATAATCATCCAGAAATCAAGCCAAAACGAATGGTGGGAACTGCCTGAAGTCTTTTCAAGGGCTTCTCTGAGCGAAAAGTGGGCTAAATCTGCTCAGTATCGTCTCATTGATGAGAATGAGACTAGATTATTCGGATTAAGGCGTCTTGATCAGAGGTTCCCTAACGGTATCCGTTGTCGATCAGTTCACCGCAATCGGTTCATCACTTTCCGATGGTCTTCATCCCAATTCTGAGGGCTACGCCGCAATGGCCCTGACCTGGCTTAACGGGATCGAACAAGTTCTAATCACCTGAAGCCTGTTCGCGAGTTACCGGACATCACCTTCCCAGCCAAAAAACGTTAATTCACACTATTGTAATAGTGTACCACTGAAATGACATACCGATTCGCCTAGCAATTCAATTGCCGACAAGTTTTGCCATAGATGTATCGCGAATCACCGGCCTAGGTTCGCTTCAGATAGGATCACTTCAGAAAGTCTCCAATTAGCTTCCACTGCGGATAGTTCCTCTTATCGGTACACCGAGCGCCCATCCCCCGGCAGCAGCACCAGGGAAGCAGGATCCAGCTGGCGGCCAAGGGTCACTTCCGCCTCATTCTCCGTGGGCTCGAGCTCAGAGCCAGGGGCCGGTGGGCGGGAGCCGGGACTGCCCCCATCCCAGCGCTCCAGGGACAGCACCAGGCCATCGGGACCCTCGTAATCGCCGAAGCGGCAGCCGCTCATACGCCGGTTCATGGTGCGGGAGGTGGAGCTCACCGCCGCGCGGCCCTGTTCCTTGAGCCGGTAGGTGACCCCCTCCCAGGTGATCGTCCCTGGGAAGGGCAGGGGCTGACGATCCAGCTGGCGGGCCAGCTCAGCCGGGCCCTGCTCCAGCCAGCTCACCTCCAGCCAGTCGTCTTCACAGACACAGAGCCAGCGGCCCTCGCTGCCATCGCGGAGCAGATACTCGAGCCACTGAAAACCCTCCTCGTCGTAGAGCAGGCGGTCTTCCACCACCCAGTCGCGGCCGTCGGCCTGGACGATGTCGCCGGTGCGCAGGTCGAAGAGCGTGCGCTCCTGGGGTAGTGCCGCTGGGCGTCGACGTCGCTTCTGCAGCTGGCGCAGGGCCCACGCCGCCACCAGCAGCAGCACCAGCAGAACCCAGACGCCCATGGGCACGGCCTCGGCCCGGAGCCCGACGCCCGGAGGAGATCAGTCTATCGAGCAGCGCCGGGCGGGGATCAGTCCTGCCGCCAGAGGGACTGGCGCTGGTATCCATCCAGAACCGGCCGCGTCAGACGGTTCGGCAGCACCACCGCATCGCCTGGCGGACGAAGATCCCGGGGCAGCACGAACAGCGTCTCCAGCTGGGCGCGATCGAACCAGCGCCCCTCAAACGGCGGGGTTGCCACCTGCAAGGGCCGGCCGGGGCGATGGGCCAGCACGAACCCCCAGGGCCCGAAGCTGGGCACATCGACGCTGTAGGGCCGCGTGACCAGATCCAGCTCGGCCATGGTGGCCTGGATCGAGGCCATCACCTTCGGAGTGAAGAACGGAGTGGAGGCCTGGGTCACCAGTAAGCCAGCGGGCGCCAGCCGCCCCAGCAGGCGCCCATAGAACGTGACGCTGTAGAGCCGCGCCAGGGCCGGGCTGTCGGGGTCGGGGAAGTCGGCGATCACCACGTCGTAGGGGCCGGGCAGGCGACGCACCAGCTCGAAGGCATCACCGATGTGCGTCTGCACTCGCGGGTCGTCAAGGCTGGCCTGGTTCAGACGGCGCAGGAAGGGATGGGCCCGGGCCAGCTGGAGCATCTGCGGATCCAGCTCCACCAGATCAAGCCGGCGCACGCCTGGCCAACGCAGGATCTCCCGTGCCGCCAGGCCATCGCCCGCCCCCAGCAGCAGCACCCGCTCGGGCCGCCCGTGCAGGGCCAGGGCCGGATGCACCAGCGCCTCGTGGTAGCGGTATTCATCGAGGCTGGAGAACTGCAGGTTCCCATCGAGGAACAGGCGCAGATCACCGCGGCGGCTGGTGAGCACGATGCGCTGATGCCGCGACTGAACCCGCCCCACCACCGGATCGTCGTAGAGGCCATCCTCGATCCGGTTGCCGAGGGGCACCAACGCCCAGGCAGCCAGCGCAGCCAGGGGAAGGGCACCGCTCACCGGCCAACGCCAGCGGCGGCAGCCGGGGAACACCCAGCACAGCACCGCGCTGCTGATCAGGGGCATCATCGCCAGCAGGCCAGCGGTGGGCAGCAGGCCGAACCTGGGCAGCAGCAGCAGCGGAAAGAGCAGGGACCCCAGCAAGGCCCCGAGGTAATCCAGGGCCAGCACCCGGGCCAGGGCTTTGCGCAGGTGCTGCTGGCTCTCCAGCAGCCTGGTGAGCAGGGGCACCTCCATGCCCCCCAGCACCCCCACAAGCACGGTCACCACCACCAGGGCCAGCCAGAGCGGGCCATCGACGCTGAACAAAGCGAACAGCGCCAGCGGTCCCAGCAGGCAGAGCGGAGAGAGGCAGAGCTCCACCAGCAGGAAGGCACTCAGGAGCCGCTGCTGGGGCCGCTCGCCGCCGCCCACGAACTGGCTCAGCCAGGCCCCCAGCCCCATGGCCGCCAGGAAGGTGCCGATCACCATCCCCGTGGCCAGGGCCACGTCGCCGAGCAGATAGCTGGCCTGGGTGACAAGCATCAGCTCCAGCACCAGCCCCACGCTGGAAGAGAGCGCGGCGGTGGCCAGCAGCACCCGCACCTGCAGCGGCGAGAAGGGCGGCATGCCTACTTGGCCGTCCCGGGGCCCCGCCCCTGGAATCCAGGCCAGTTGGAGCGACCGCTGCGGGGCACCCACTGGCCGCCCCGGTAACTGCCGCGGTAGCTCACCCCACTGGATCCTGACGGCACCCCCTCCTGCCCCAGCTGGAACAGAAAGGGCCGGCTGACCGCGGTGACCGTGCCCACCGTCACCGCCGAGAGGGTGAGCACCAGGATCAACGTGCGCTCGGGAGCCATCTCAGGCCTCCAGCGTCAGCACCGCCACCGGGTGGGCGCTGAGCACGCCGTCCTCCAGCACCAGCCTCATCCACTCGATCTCCCAGGGCTCACCGCCATCGGCGATGGTTTCGGGCAGCGTCAGCCGCAACCCCAGGCTGGCGGGCTCGTCCACCTTGAGATGGAGCACCTCCTCCACCGTCAGCCAGTGGTCGCCGTCGCTGGAATGGGCCGCCACCGGCAAGACCCTCTTGAAGCCCAGGCGCGAGCGGCCGAGGGCATCGCTCACCTCCAGCTGCAGCTCCGCCTGCAGCCGGGGGGCGAGGGGGCCGGCGTCGCTGGTGGATCGTTCGTAGCGGGCCCTCAGCGCCACACGCACCAGGCCAGGCCCCCCCAGGCGGCAGCGCAGGCGCAAGTGGTTGTCTTCCAGCCGCAGCACCTTGCGCAGGCGCCAGTTGCGGTAGATGGATCTCATGGCGATCCCCGCCATCAGCAGCGTCACCAGGGCGGTGAACCACAGCAGCGGCGCATCGACGCTGTGGTTGCGCACCTCCAGCAGCACCAGCAGGGGGCTCTCCAGGGGCCGGCCAGCCGTATCGAGCAGATCCTCGAGCGTGAGCCGCAGCCGGTACATCCCCGCTTGCGGCGGCCGCAGCGACAGCCGCACCCCGTCGTCGCTCTCCTCCCAGCGGCCACTCTCGCCCCCCTCCGACCAGGTGCCGGTTTCGCGCCAACCGTCCTTCGCCAGCTCCAGCACGGTGGCGCCGCCGGCATCGAGCAGCTCCACCCCCAGGCCCATCGAGCTGTTCACGGGCAGCTCGGCCCGCAGCTTGATCAGCGGACTGCCGAACCCGCCTGATTCCAGGCGCAGGGGTTCGCTGGTGCTCGACTCCTCCGGTGCCACCGCGATCTGCTGGCGCTGGGGCCGCTCCAGCAACGAGAGCAGCAGGACCAGCAGAGGAATGAGGGGCAACAGCCCCAGCAGCAGCGGCCAGCGCCGCACATCCGCCGGGCCGGGCTTTGCACCAGACCGGTCCTTAGCCTGAAGGGCGCTTCGGGATGCCGCCATGGTCAAACCCCTGCTCCAGCTCCTGCTGACGGTCGGGTGGACCGTCGTCGGGGTCATCCTCATCTATGCGGGCCTGTTGCTGTTCGACAAGCTCTCCCCGATCGACTATCGCGCCGAGATCCGCAAGGGCAACGTGGCGGCCGGCGTGGTGCTGGGGGCTGTGATCCTGGCCATCGCCGCGGTGGTGGTGGGCATCCTCACCACCTGATCCGGACCCCCCCGCCTTGGCCTCCCAGCCCGTTGCACTCGAGCCGATCGAGGCCTGGTTCCGCCACAAGGGCTGGCGACCCCTTCCCTTTCAGCGTCAGTGCTGGAAGGCCTATCTGCACGGGCAGAACGGTCTGATCCAGGTACCCACCGGCGCCGGCAAAACCTATGCGGCGGTGATGGGACCCATCGCCGCCATGCTGGCGAATCCAGGACCGGGCCTGCGCCTGCTCTATCTCACGCCCCTGCGTGCCCTCAGCCGCGACCTGGCCCTGGCGATCCGCGAGCCAATCGAGGCCATGGGCTGGCCGCTGACGCTGGGCATTCGCAACGGCGACACCGCCAGCAGCGAACGCAGCCGTCAGCTCGCTCAGCCACCCCAGATCCTGATCACCACGCCGGAATCGCTCTCGGTGCTGCTGGCCAACCGGGCAGCGCAGCAGCTGTTCGCGGGCCTCGAAGCAGTGGTGCTGGATGAATGGCACGAGCTGATGGGCAGCAAGCGCGGCACCCAGACGGAGCTGGTCCTGAGCTGGCTGCGGGGGCAGCGCCCGGGGCTGCGCACCTGGGCGATCAGCGCCACCATCGGCAACCTGGAGGAGGCCGCCCGGGCAGCGGTGGGGGTTGGGGCGACAGAGGACCCCCTGCTGGTGAGGGCGCGGGTGCGACGGGGCACGGAGATCCGCAGCCTGCTGCCGGAGTCGATCGACGGCTTCCCCTGGGGGGGCCACCTGGGCCTGCGCATGTACGAGCAGCTGGTGGCGGCCCTGGATCCGGCCATTTCCACCCTGCTGTTCACCAACACGCGCAACCAGGCGGAGCGCTGGCACCAGTGCCTGCGTTACGCCTGTCCCGAGATGGAGGACGGTCTGGCCCTGCATCACGGCTCGATCGACCGGGCCGAGCGCGAGGCGATCGAAGCCGGGGTGAAGGCGGGGGACGTGCGCTGGGTGGTCTGCACCAGTTCCCTTGATCTGGGGGTCGACTTTCAGCCGGTGGAGAGGGTGGTGCAGATCGGCAGTGCCAAGAACCTGGCCCGGTTGCTGCAACGGGCCGGCCGCTCGGCCCACAACCCCGGTGGCACCTCCCAGGTGCTGTTCATGCCCACCAACGCCCTGGAGCTGCTGGAGGTGTCGGCGATGCGGCGGGGACTGGGGGAGGGGCTGGTGGAAACCCGCCGGCCGCCGGTGGCGCCGCTGGATGTGCTGCTGCAGCACCTCACCAGCCTGGCCTGCGGGCCGGGCTTCGATCCGGAGCGGGAGCTGGAGCGGGTGCGCAGCAGCTGGAGCTACCGCAACCTCGATGAGTCCAGCTGGCAGTGGTGCCTGCGCTTTCTGGAGCACGGCGGCGACTGCCTCGGCGCCTATCCCCGCTTCCGCAAGCTGGAGCGGGAGGAGCCCTGCCTGTACCGGGTCAAGGATCCCGCCATCGCCCGCCTGCACCGACTGGGAATCGGCACGATCACCTCCAGCAGTTCAATCAGCGTCAAGGTGGTGCGCGGAGCCACCCTCGGCCATGTGGAGGAAGGGTTCGTCTCGCGCCTGAAGCCGGGTGATGTGTTCTTTTTCGCCGGGCGGCAGCTGGAGTTCGTGCGGCTGCGCGACATGACCGCCTTGGTGAAAGCCAGCACCCGCAAGAGCCGCACGGTGCCCGCCTGGGCCGGGGGCCAGATGGCCCTCTCCGATCTGCTCAGCGTTCACCTGCGCCGGGAAGTGCACCGCTGTGCCGGCGCCATCCAGTCGGCGGATCCGGCGGCAGCCAGCGCAGAAGATCACCGGCTCGACACGGCTGAACTGCGGGCCCTGGAGCCCCTGCTGCGCCGCCAGGCCGACCTCTCGCGCCTGCCGCGGGAAGATCAGTTCCTGGTGGAGGTGACCCGCAGCCGTGAGGGCAGCCACCTGTTCGCCTACCCCTTCGAGGGGCGCTTCGTGCATGAGGGGCTGGGCTTCCTCTGGGCCGGCCGCCTGACGCGGATCCAGTCGGCCACGATCACGGTGTCGGTGAACGACTACGGCTTTGAGCTGCTGGCCCCCCGCGGCTATCCCTTCGAAGCGCTCTACGAGGACTGGAGCGAGGCCCTGCTCGATCAGACGGAACTCGAAGCGGATCTGGAGGCTTCGATCAACCTCTCGGAGCTCTGCCGCCGCCGCTTCCGGTCCATCGCCCAGATTGCCGGCCTGGTGGTGAATGGCTTCCCGGGGCAGAAAAAGAGCGGTGGTCAGCTGCAGATCAGCGCTGCCCTGCTCTTCGATGTCTTCAACCGCCATGAACCCGGCAACCTTCTGCTGGAGCAGGCCCGCCGCGAAGTGATGGATGAGCAGCTGGAACTGGGTCGCCTGCGCCAGGCCCTCGAGCGCCTCAGCCGCGCCCAGCGACTGCTGGAGCGCACACCACGGCCGGGTCCCTTCGCGTTCCCGCTGCTCGTGGAGCGCCTGAACAACCGCATGAGCAACGAGTCGGTGCTGGAGCGGGTGCAACGGCTGGTGGCCGAAGCCCGGAAGGCTGAAGACGACGGCTGAGCCGGGTCAGCTCGGGATGAGCGGCGAGAGTGGGCGCCCCTGGGCTGGGCCCGATGACCATGACGATCGCGCTTCAGCTGCTGCTGGCGGCGGGTTGGCTCGCGGCCTTCGGGCTGCTGGTGCTTTTGCTGGCACTGGAGCTCACCATGGGCCGCGCTCCGCGCCTGGGGGCCACCCCAGCGGGCGCTTCGAAGGGGGGTGATGCAGCCAACGGTCGCGACATCCTCAGCGTGATCGTGCCTGCCTACAACGAGGCAACAAGGATCAACAGCTGCGTGGGCGCCCTGCTCGCCAGTGAGCTGGGGGGGATGAACTGGCGGCTGGTCGTGGCTGACGATGACTCCAGCGACAGCACCGTCGAGGGGCTGGAGGCACTGATCGAAGCCGGAGCGTTCCCATCCCCGCCCCTGGAGGTGCTGCGCTGCGGGCCCCGCCCAGCCGGCGAGCGCTGGAGTGGCAAGACCTGGCCCTGCAGTGAAGCGGTGCGACTGCTGCCCCAGCGCCCCACTCCCGATCCGGACCCCGCCGCGACGGAGTGGCTGCTGTTCATCGATGCCGATGTGAACGTGGCGCCGGCGGCCCTGGCCAGTGCCGTGGCCGAAGCCCGCCGCAGCGGGGCCGATCTGCTCACCCTCGCTCCGCGGATCCGCTGCGGCTGCCTGGCCGAATGGGTGGTGCAACCGATCGTGGTGGCGCTGCTGGGCCTGGGCTTTCCGATCGCCCGCGCCAACAATCCCGACGACCCCACCGCCTTCGCCGCCGGTCCGTTCATGCTCTTCCGCCGCTCCAGCTATGAGGCCATCGGGGGTCATCGAGCCCTGGCGGCGGAGGTGGTGGAGGATCTGGCCCTGGCGCGGGCGATCAAGCAGCGGGGCCTCAGCCTGCGCTACCTGCTCGGCATCGACCTGCTGGAGCTACGCATGTATCCCGATTTCGGCTCGCTCTGGGAGGGCTGGACCAAGAACTGGCATCTGGGACTGAACCGCAACCCGCTGCTCACCCTCGCCAGTGGCGCCGTGGTTCTGGGCCTGTTCAGCGGCCCCTGGCTGCTGCTGCTGCTGGCGGGGCTGCAGGCGATCCAGCAGCCGTTGGCCTGGCCGTCACTGCTCACGCCGGCCCTGGTGGGAGTGGCCCTGCAGCTGGCGGTCAGGCTCTGGAGCCGCTGGCGTTTCGGGCTCGGCCTGCGCCACTGGTGGCTGGCCTGGCTGGGGGGTCTGGTGATTGCCGCGATCGCTCCGGTCTCGATCTGGAAAACGAGCACCGGCCGGGGCTGGACCTGGCGGGGCCGTTCGCTCAGGCCTTACTGAGCTTCTTGACGATCCAGTTCATCAGCACCAGGGAGCCCACCAGGGCAATCAGCAGGGCGATGGTCATGGGGGAAAACCTTCTGGCGTTATTATGTCGGGTCGCTGAGCAGGGAATCCACCAACACCGTTCCATCCCGCAGCAGCCGCGCCACGGTGAGGTTGTTCACCGGTTCATCGTGGCCACCCTCCAGCAGCCACTCAGCCATTTCCATGCGCAGGGCATAGGCCTCCTCGAATCGTTCATGGCTCTCGAGGGCGTGCAGGCGGCACTCGAGCCAGTGGCGGGTTTCGCCCGGTAGCTGGCGCTGGAGGCGTCGTCGAGTCACTGGAGCTCTCCATCCATGGCTGAATCCTGGCCGAGCGCCTCGCGTTTGGTGTAGCAAGAGGAACACATCCGGTTGGACACTGGACGCCGCTGGATGCCGTCGCGATGAGCCACCACTGCCTTGGGCCTGCCCTGGCGATCACCGCCCTGCTGGCCAGCCCGGGTGGGGTCTGGGCGGCAGCCACCACCTATGACACCCGCCACGACTGCCGCCTCTGGCGGAGCAGCCGCGGCCTGGAGCGGGTCGAGATCGCCAACCGCCTCGGTGCCGCCAACCTGCTCACAAAAGAGCACAACTTCGCGGTGGCCACCCCCGGCGAATCCCGCAGCCTGTACAGCAGCTCCGACATCCGGCGGCTCTGCGCGCTGCAGTGAAGGCGAGGCGGATCCTGCCGTGGGTTCCTACCTAACTCGCCACCGCCACCAGCCAGCGCCCACCCGCCCCCAGCACCAGCGCCGCGGCGCTGCCCCACCACAGGGCCGCCCGGCTGTTCAGCAGCAGGCGGCGCAGCAGCACCAGCGACCCGCCGACCCCCACCACCAGCACCAGGCTCTGGCAGAAGGCAATCACGTGGTGATCGGCGCTCCAGCTGGGCAGAGGCCGCTGGAAAGTGACCGGCAGCAACCGGCCCGCTTCCGCCATCCCCACCGGCAGATGCCGCGCCAGCAGCAGGGCCCAGAGAAAGGGCAGCAGGCCATAAAGCCCGAGGCTCAGGCGCCGGGCGGCCCGGGCCGGCGGCGTCAGCCAGCTCCCGAGCCGAAGCGCCACCAGGGCCAGGGCCGAGGGCAGCGCCAGGGCCAGGGTGGCGAAGGCCAGACGCGGCAGCAGGGGACCCTCCTGCAGGCTGTCGGGGGCCAGGGGCAGTCCCCCCAGCAGGCGATCCCAGAACTTCAGGCAGACGCCGCCGGCCAGCACCAGAATCAGACCTGCCTCACCGTCGGGTGGGGTCATCTCCCGCTGTAAATCAGCGGCGGGAGGCCGCAGGCTCAGTTGCACGGAGCGGTGCGGGCAGGCCTGGGCGCAGGTGAGGCAGAGAACACAGTTGCGATTGTCCTCAAGGTGGGCCGGGTGGGTGCCGAGCGGGCAACCAGCTGTGGCCAGGCCCTCCCCGTCGGCGGGACCGCCTTTGAAGCAGGCATACGTGCTGCAGCTGCCGCTGCAGGTGCCCACCTGGGCGCGCAGCTCCAGCACAGAAAGCTTGGCAAACAGGCCGTTCATCCCCCCCACCGGGCAGAGATAACGGCACCAGAAGCGCTTCTCGAAGCGCAGGGAACCGATCACGGCGCCGGCGGTGATCAGCAGCAAGAGGCAACTGCTCAGGCGGGCGCTGTTCTCCAGATTCGCCAGCTCCTCCCAGAGCAGGATCGCGGCGAAGCCGGCGGCCAGGGCCGGCGCAGCCCAGCGGTCGGTCTCCCCCCTCGGCCAGCGGGAGGGCTGCCAGCCCAGGGCAGCGGCCAGCTTCTGGCTGATCTCGCCCCAGACCATGAACGGGCAGAAGGAGCACCAGAGGCGGCCCACCAGGGGATACCCCAGCAGGATCAGGGGCCACCACCACGCCCAGAACAGGTTCAGCATCCCGTTGTGGGCACGGTCCTGGGGACCCAGCCACAGCCACAGATTCACCAGCACGAACACCCAGCTCACCAGAGCGAAGAGCAGGGCGTTCCACAGCCGCGGTGAGCGCATCCGCAGACGCAGGGACGGCTTCCAGCGCCACAGATCGAAGCGCGGGCGGATCTGACGGGAGGGGAGCCAGAAGACCTCTTCCGGAAGCTCCGGTGGCGGCTCGCCTTCAGCCGGAACCGGCAGCTGGCGCAGGGCCCGCTCCACCAGATCCTCAAGCTCGCGCACATTGCCGGGGAAGTCACGGGTCTGCAGGCGCCGGATTAGCTCCGTGCCCACCACCGGCGCCACCGGCCAGCCCAGGGCCCTGCTCTTGAGACGCAGGTCGTAGCGCAGCCAGTCGCCCAGGTCCTGGCGCCGGACCCTGAGCGGCGGCACCCGGATCAGCGTGCAGACGCGCTCAAAGCCGGGCACCACCGCCTCGGTGGTGAAGAACACCCTGCCGGGGAAGTGGTGGAGGGCTTCGGCTGGATCCGGGGCCTGCCAGCGGCCGCTGCTGGCCAGCTCCAGCAGGGCAGGCAACAACTGGGGATCGACCCGATCGAGCTTGTCGATCAGCAGGGCACCCACCTCGGGATTCTCCAGAAAGGAGGCCTCACCGCCACGGCCGGCGGCACCGAAGAGCTCTACGCCATCGCCCCGCAGCAGCGCGCCGTCAAGCCGAACCATCAGCTGCCGCCTGGCAGGGGAGCCGAAGTGGATCAGGGCGGCGATGTTGTCCTTCTCCAGCCCCGGTTCGCCGCTGATCAGCAGCGGGCCGCCGAGCGGATCCTGGGAGGCCGTACGCACCGCCTCGCGCAAAGCGCTGGCATAACGGCTGTCGCCGACGATGCCGCGACGGGCGCGGCCCACCAGATGGGGCGCCAGACGGAGCAGGCTGTCGGCCACTGGCGCTTCCTGCTGATGAGGCTCCATTCTGCGGCGAGGATTTACACCGCACCCATCCCATGACCCTGACTCTTTACGGAGGAGCCCGCTCGCGGGCCTCGATGCCGCGCTGGTATCTCGCCGAAAAGGAGATTCCCTACACCTGGCGCCTGCTCGACATGCAGGCTGGAGAGCACCGGCAGGAGGCCTTCCTGGCCCTCAATCCCTTCGGCAAGGTGCCGGCCCTGGAGGACACCAGCGCCGAGGCCCCTCTGGGCGGACCCCTGCGCCTGTTCGAGAGCGGCGCGATCCTGCTCTACCTCGCTGATCGTTACGGCCAGGAGTACACCAGCCCCGAGCAACGGGCCCTGGCCGAGCAGTGGGTGCTGTTCGCCAATGCCACCCTGGCCACGGCCCTGTTCGTGGAGTCGGCCCGGGAGCGGGAGTTTCCACGGCTGATGGCCGCTCTCGACCAACTCCTCGCCAAAGGGAGCCCCTTGATCGGTGAGGCCTGGGGTGTGGCCGACTGCGCCGTGAACGCTCACCTGGCTTACCTGCCGATCTTTTTCCCCCAACTCGATCTGAGCCCTTACCCGGCGGTTCAGGCCACGATCGAGGCCACCCGCGCCCGGCCCGCCTACCAGGCGGCGATGGCCACAGACTGAGCGCACGCGGCGATGGCGGATCAACCCCTTGATCGGGCCCCCTTCCACTGGCGGGGGCAGCGGCTGGAGCTGCTGGCAGCCAAGGCCCTCTGGGATCCCCGGCAAGAGCTGCTGCTGCTGGCCGACCTGCACCTGGGCAAGGCCGAAACCTTCCAGAGCCACGGTATCGCCCTGCCCAGCGACGGGGATGCCGGCACCCTCAACGCTCTCCTGACCCTGGCCCACCGCTGGCGGCCCCGGGAGGTGGTGGTGCTGGGCGATCTGATCCACAGCCGCATCGGCCTCACCACCGAGCTGCGCCAGAAGCTCAGAGCCCTGCCCCAGCTGCTGGGCTGCCCCTTGAGGCTGATCGGCGGCAACCACGAACGTGGCAGCTGGATTGAGGGACTGCCCCAGGAGCCGGCCACGGCCCGGGGGGGACTCTGGCTCAGCCATGGCCCCGAAGACCTGCCCCCCGCCGGGTCTGCCGATCTTCTGCACGTCTGCGGTCACCTGCACCCGGTGGCGCTGATCGGCGACCGCAGCGACCGACTGCGCCTGCCCTGCTTCAGCTACAACCCCGGAGGCGGGCGGCTGGTGCTGCCCTCCTTCGGGCAGCTCACCGGCGGACAGCCCTGCGATCCGCGCGAGCAGGTCTGGCTGGTGGCTGACGGGGCGATCGTGCCCTGGCAGGAGCTCAGCCCTCGGCCGCCAGGGCGCGCACCACGTCGCCGCGGGTGAGCACCCCCACCACGGTCTCGCCCTCACGCACGAACAGCCTCTGGGTGGAGCGGTCGTGCAGCAGCTTGGCGGCGGCCGCCAGCGTCACCTCGGCGCTGCAGCTGTGGGGATGGCGGCTCATCACATCGCCCACCGTGTTGCCGAGCACCTGGTGCACCTGCTTGTCCCAGTCGAGGGGATTGCGCAGGTAGATGACGGCGTCGAGCAGCATCACGTAGGGGCCGGCATCAAAGCCGCTCTCCCGCACCATCAGATCCTGCTCACTCAGTTCTGCGATCAGGGCCCCCTGCTCATCGAGCACGGGCAGGCCGCTGATGTGGTGATCACTCATCAGCTTCACCGCCTCCTGCAGCGGCGTGGTCGGTGTCACCGACAGCACGGGTGTGGACATCGCGTCGGCCACCCGTACGGTTCCTGGGGTGTCGGGGGTCATCGGTGCAGAGCGTCTGCAAGGGTTCTAGGCCAGCGTGGGGGCTCGCCCAGGCCCCGCCGCCATGACCCCTTCAACACCTGAATCCGCTGGCGGGCGGCCCGCCGTTCCCCTGGCTCGCCGCCTGGCCGACGCACTCACTGTGGCCAGGGCTTTCCTGGGACTGCCGCTGTTGCTGGCCCTCGGTGCCGGTCAGGCGGGGCTGGGCTGGGCATTGCTGCTGCTGGGCGGCTTCAGCGACTGGGCCGACGGCTGGCTGGCCCGGCGCTCGGGCGGCGGCTCGGTCTGGGGGGCACGGCTCGACCCGCTCACCGACAAGATCCTGATCAGTGCCCCCCTGCTCTGGCTGGCCAGGGAGGGGACCCTGCCCCTCTGGGCGGTGTGGCTGCTGCTGGCGCGGGAGCTGCTGATCTCCGGCTGGCGGGCCGGCCAGGCCAGCGGCGCTCCGGCCTCAGCCGCCGGCAAGGCGAAGACCGTGCTCCAGTTCGCCGCCCTGCTGCTGCTGCTCTGGCCGCTCACCTGGCCCCTGGCCAACGGTCTGCGCAGCCTGGGCTGGTGGCTGTTCTGGCCCTCGCTGCTGCTGGCGCTCAGTTCAGGCGCCAGCTACCTGCGGGCGGGCCTCAGCCGGCCAGCAGAGCCTGATCGGAGCTGAAGTCGGGGGTGGTGGCTCCGCGCAGGGCGTAATCATTGCTGTAGCTGTCGGCCAGGCCGGCTTCGAGATCGAAGGCGGGCGACCAGGCCAGCTCCCTCTGGACCCGGTGGATGTCGGTGAGGAAATGGGCCAGGCGCAGGGGGAAAGCCTTGCGGGCTTTCTTATCGAGCCCAGAAGGATCGAAACTGCGGATCTCCACGGCCTCGGGCTCGACGCCGCAGGCCTTTGCCGCGGCGGCCACCAGGCCCCGGAAGGTGACGCCCTTGGCGCCACTGCAGTTGTAGATGCGGTTGGCCGCGGCCTCCACATCCAGGCAGAGGGCCATCGCCGTGGCCAGATCACTCACATGGCCCAACTGGGTGATGGTGCTGCCATCGCCGGGCAGGGGAACCGGCTGGCCGTGGACGATCCGATCGAAGAACCAGCTCTCCACCGGGTTGTAGTTGCCGGGTCCGTAGATGTAGGTGGGGCGGAAGCTGGTAAAGGGAATCGCCTGCTGGCGCAGCCAAGCTTCGGTGTCGAGCTTGCCGGCATGGCGGCTGGCGGGGTCGGTTGTGGCCTCCTCATCCAGGGGCCAGAGCTCGCTGTCGGCATAGACGCCGGCTGAGCTGACGTACACGAAGCGATAGCTCGGTGCTCCGGTGCGCTCCACCACGGCCTGACTGTCGGCGCAGCTGCGGCCACTGGAGTCGATGATCACGTCGAAGGCGCGGCCGCGCAGCGGCTCGAGGGCAGCGGGGTCGCTGCGGTCGCCAGAGAGATGCTCCACCCCCTCGGGCAGGGGCTGGCGGCCACGGGTGAAGAGGGTGAGCTCGTGCCCGGCGGCGAGCAGCTGAGCCACCAGCGGCTTGCCGATGAAACGGGTTCCACCCATCACCAGGATCTGCACGGTCATTCAGCGGGGAGGGCGCCATTCAAGCGGCCGGGGAGGCTGCCGCTGCGATGCTGAACGCCGAGGATCGCCCGTCAGACCATGCCCCGCTGGACCGAGCTGCTGCGCTCCGTCAACAACCTCAAGCTGCTGGCGGCCATTGGCCGCAGCGGCGGCGATCTGCACTCAGTGGCCGATCTGGTCGACAACATGCTCGAGAGCCCGCAGATGGACGCCTGCGTGCGCCGCTTCCGCGCCGTGCCGGGGGGCGCCGAGATGATGGACCAGCGCTACCCGCCCCTGCAGCCGGACATCGAGCGCATGATCCAGATGCCGGAAGGCAGCCTCGGCCGCGGATACGCCCAGCTGATCCGCGAGCTCAACTACGACCCTGAATTCTTCCGGCCCCGCCCGATCGACACCGAGGCGCGCTGGCTGACCCAGCGGATCGCCACCACCCACGACATCCACCACGTGGTGACGGGTTTCGGCACAGGCCCCGTGGGAGAGAACGGTGTGCTGATGATCACCGCCAACCAGATCGGCTTCCCTGCCTACGTACTGCTCAACAGCGCCGCCCAACTGAACAGTTTCCGCCAGCAGAGCCAGCATGGCGCTGTTCAGCTCGATTTCGAGCAGCTCAGCGCCGCCCTGGCCCAGGCGATGGCCATCGCACGCTCGGCCTCCTGCCTGGCGGCGGTGCGCTGGGAGGAGGGCTGGGAGCGGCCGGTTCAGAGCTGGCGCGAGGAGCTGGGAATCCGCGAGCCGGCCGATCTCGAACCCTATGGGCTGGGTACAACCGTGCAGGTGTAGGGACAGCTATCACCCCTTGATCTCAACGGCCAAACCGCCAATCCCCACACCAATCGCTCCGCTGGGTTACGGGGTGTCTGTAGGCCCACCTTGTGATCCTCTCGTGGCGCTCAGCCTCGTCGAGAGCAACCTTTTCTGAAGGGGGATAACGGCGGCAACTACCCAGGGATGGGAGAGAACTGGAATCCCCATGCCAGCCCTTCCAGAAGCGGCAGTTTCCACAGCACTGATTTTCTCGCCTCACGACATACCTTCCGTTACCGAATTAAGAGCAGTAGCCCAGAAAATTAGGCCCACGTCCAGGCATTGATCCCTGACGACTCAGCGTCCGACCCTGACCCCACGAATCGAGTCCATCAATCCAAAAACATTGAGAAGCCAGACGACTACGGCAACCACAACAACGACATTCAAGATCATCCTGATCTTATGATCCATTGGTATGTAGTTATTGACGAGCCACAACAGCACTCCAACAACCACGAGCGTAACGATGAATGAAGACCAGGAATCACCTTGACACGGGAATCCGCTGTCAAGGCCAACTCCGATTCACCTCCCACCGATCAGATTCCCCTCCTCCCACTGAGAAGACGAAAGATGATAATGATTACAGCAATCACCAGCAATAAGTGAATCAAGCCTCCCAAGGACGTGGAGGTAACCAAGCCAACCAACCACAGAACGACCAGCACAACAATGATCGTTTCCAGCATGATGATTTTGCGAGTGATGTTTTAAAGCGAGGGTCATGGACGCACCCCACCAGAATGGTGGACCGCCTGCGGCCTGGATGCCGCCCAAGAATCGATCAGTTGAGGTTGTCGGCAAGTCGATCCGCCACATCAGCGACAGTCTTCGCCGCTGACTTGGCCCCCGCCTTCAGATCTTCTGCCACATTCATGGCTGATCCCTGCACCTGCTTTGCCTTGCCCTGAATCTGGTGTCCGGTATCACCAGTCAGTTCGCCATAGGCGGACTCAAGACGGCCTTCCGTCTCTTTTGCTTGTGCATCTAGTCGATTGGACATGGTACTCAGTGCGATTGGACTGAAGGAACAAAGATCTGACGCTGCCCAGGTGAGCCCAAGGGGGCCTCCCGAGGGTGTTCCAACCCAAGGTCTAGGCATGCCGCCGTCCTGCAACCGCATCACCGTCCTCTCCTCCTCAACTCCACCGCTCGCAACGGCTCAAAGTCCAGGCGCTGCAGGACGTCTGGGTCGATTATCGATTTATTGCCCGCCTGACTGCTCGGGACAAAATCCCCGGGAACTGGCAGGGCTATTGGCCCGATGGCCTGCTACGCCATCGCTGAGGGATGACCGAGCCAGCAGGATGGCAAAAACCCGAGCCTGAACTAAAATCTCAGGATCGCAGCACAGATGCCAGCTCAACAGCAAGGATATGCGTCTTAATGCAGGCTGCCAACTTCTCTTTGAGGCATCCGCTCCTTCTTCGCTGATCGTGATGCTGCGACCTCGCAGTGGCCCTGGACAGAGGGTTGTACGAGAGGCGAATGAAGTCAAGCCGGATACTGTCGCCACAGATTTCGTTGACATCAATGGCAATCTCTGCCAGCGTCTTCTGATCGCTCCAGGCTGCTTTCAAATCGAGAATACAGTCACAGTCGAAACCGCTGATCGAATTGACATCGCGCCAGGAGCCGCTTTTGTCCCTGTGCATGAGCTACCTGAATACGCTCTGCCGTTTTTGTTGCCAAGCCGTTACTGTCAGTCCGATTTGCTGAGTGACTTAGCACGTACGATTGTTGCAGGCCATGAGTTTGCCTATGACCAGGCCGAAGCAATAAGCGGCTGGATTCACGCCAATGTTGAGTATCGCTATGGCACAAGCAACGCCTCAACATCTGCGCTGGAAACCGTCAGCACACGAGTCGGCGTCTGTCGTGACTTTGTCCATCTAGGAATTGCTTTGTGCCGCAGCCTCAGCATTCCTGCTCGCATGGTGGTGGGCTATCTTTACAAGCTTGAGCCAATGGATCTCCACGCCTGGTTTGAGGTCTTCGTCGGAGGTCGATGGTATATTTTTGATCCCACACAGGCCCTGCCAAAGGGAAATCGGATCGCGATTGCCTATGGCAAGGATGCAGCCGATGTTGCCCTGGCCAACGAGTTTGGACCCGTCAACCTCACTGGGATGAAGGTATGGGTTGAGGCTGCACAACAATGAGACGACGCGTTGCCATGCTGATCTCCATGCCCAGCACCAACACCGAAGCCATCAGCCGCCGTCTGAGGCTCTGAATCAGATGAAAGCGGGCTGCGGCAACGCGAGCGGAAACTCACAGACGGCCTTCAAGGCCCCGATGCAGGAACGCTCAAGCAGTAGCCAGACCTGGCAAGCCGCCAGGAGTGGACGCCACCCAGCGAGGATGAGTGACGACCACGGCTGCAACCGCCCCGCCATGCAGATCATCCCCGCCATCGACCTGCTCGACGGCCACTGCGTGCGCCTGCACCAGGGCGACTATGACCAGGTCACCCGCTTCAGCGACGATCCGGTGGCCCAGGCCCTCTCCTGGCAGGAGCAGGGGGCCGAACGACTGCACCTGGTCGACCTCGACGGGGCCCGCAGCGGGCTGCCCGTCAACGATGCCGTGGTGCGCGCCATCACCGCCGCCCTCACGATCCCCGTACAGCTCGGGGGCGGTGTGCGCACGGCGGAGCGGGCCGACGACCTGCTGGCCTGCGGCCTCGATCGCGTCATCCTCGGCACCGTGGCGATCGAGCAGCCGGAGCTGGTGCGGCAGCTGGCGGCCCGCCATCCCGGCCGCATCGTCGTGGGCATCGATGCCCGCAACGGCCTGGTGGCCACCCGCGGCTGGATTGAGGACAGCCGAACCGTGGCCACCGAGCTGGCCGCCAGCTTCGAGGGCAGCGGCGTGGCGGCGATCATCAGCACCGACATCGCCACCGACGGCACGCTGGCCGGACCCAACCTGCAGGCCCTGCGGGCCATGGCCGGAGCCACTTCCCTCCCGGTGATCGCCTCCGGCGGCGTGGGCTCGGTCACCGACCTGCTGGCCCTGCTCAGCCTGGCCCCGCTGGGGGTCGAGGGAGTGATCGTGGGCCGCGCTCTCTACGACGGCAGTGTCGACCTGGGCGAAGCTCTGCAGGCGGTGGGATCCGCGCGACTGCAGGACCCCATCGATGCCTCACTCTGCTGATCGAAAGGAGCTCACCCCTGCGTGTAGCCAGCTGATCGATCCCTCCCCTTAACATAAGGATTACTCCCGATCTTGCCGTCGTCTCCGTGTCCGTCGCCGTCACCACCACAGCCGTGCCGGTGAGCTCCGGAGAAATCCGATCACTCGGCGGAGAGTCGGCTGGGGCTGCCGGTGAGAGCGCTCAGCTGGATTCGACCCCGTCCGACCTGCGCGCCACGGTGGCCCAGGCGTTCCGACGTTGCCGTGATCTGGGCATGCGCCTGAGCCGCCAGCGGCGGATGGTGCTGGAGCTGCTCTGGAGTGATCGGCGTCACCTCAGCGCCCGCGACATCTTCGAGCGCCTCAATGCCCAGGGCCGCAACATCGGCCACACCTCCGTCTACCAGAACCTCGAAGCCCTGCAATCCGCTGGTGTGATCGAGTGCCTCGATCGCGCCAGTGGCCGGCTCTACGGCTACCGCAGCGATCCCCACAGCCACCTCACCTGCCTGCAAAGCGGCGAGATCGAGGACCTCGACGTGGTCTTACCCGAAGAGCTAGTGCAACAGATCGAGGATCTCACCGGCTACAGCATCGAGTCGTACACCCTCCAGCTCTACGGACGCCGCCGGCCCTGATCCGATCCCAGCCCTGGAGTTTCTCGCGCGCGCTCGTTACCTTGAGCCCATGTACCGGACCGGCGCGTGACTGAGCCTGCGGCCGCCCTTGGGGCTGCCGGGACCCCCGGGTCCCAGGTGCTGCTGCTGGCCCAGCCACTGCTGCGTCAGGGACTGGGCCGCTTGCTCGCGGAGGCGAGCCCCCCCTGCCGGGTGGCGGGCGAACCTTCTGAGCTCGAAGGCGCCCCGCAGCTGGTGATCTGGAGCCTGGAGGCTCCGATCCATCCCGGCAACCTGCTGCTGGAGCTGGAGCGGCTGGAGCAGCGCTGGCTGCCGGCGCCCCTGCTTCTGCTGATTCCCGCACGGCCCGGCTGCAGCAGCGAGTGGCTGCTTCAGCTTCCGGCCGCCGGACTGCTGCAGGAGCCCGAGCCGGAAGCCTTGCTGGAAGCCGTGGGCACCCTGCTTCAGGGAGGGCGGGTGGTGGCCCTGCACGGGGAAGGCAGCTCCGGCGTGAATGCCAACTCGGGCGGCGCCTGGGGAGCTGGAACGATGGGGCTCGGCCAGTGGCTGCTGATCAGCGGCCTGCAGCAGATCGATCAGGAGCTGGAGCTCGGCCGCCGGCTGCTGGACCCTCCTCCCGCCAACCTGCTGCTGCAGCTGATCCTGGAAGGCCGGCAGCGGGAACTGCGCTCCGCTCGGACCGTGCTGATCTGGCTGTGGGGGCCGGCGTCGATGGCCTGGGGGGCCACGGGTCTGCCCCCGGAGCCAAGCCCCCCCGCGCAGGAGCCCCGCCCCCCCAGCGGCGGCAGCACCGCCATCACCCTTCGGCAGCGCACCGCCGTGGCTGTGTGGGAGGCGATTCATCAACGGCTGAGCCAGGCCAGCCAGGGGCCCCTGCTGCGCCAGGGCAGCGCCGAGCTGTTCGCCCTGGAGGGACTGAGCCAGGAGCGGCGGCGGGATCTGTTCCTGGCCCTGCTGGCCCAGCTGGATCAGCTGTTGCGGCAGCTGCGCCAGGAGCGCCTGCGCGGCGACGACCTGCAGGGCCGCTGGCAGAACCTGCAGCCGGAACTGCGCCGCCAGGCCCTGCGCCAGATGGCTGGTCCCTACGTCCAATTGCCCCAGCAGGGGGCCCTGCTGCCGGTGGCCGACACCCTCTCCAGCCAGGGGAGCTTCGAGCTCGACGACCCTGATCTCCCCCCCAGCCAGCCGATGCTGGCGGCCTTGATCTCCGCCCAGCCCCTGCTGGTGGACGGTCGCCTGCTGGCTCCCGACGAACCCCAGGCCCTGCTCTATCTCGAGGCCCTGGTGAGCAACTGGGTGATCCGCAGCGCCGAGCGCATCAGCGCCGATGTGCTTGCCAGTTGCGGTGACTGGCCGGAACTGCGCCGCTACCTGCTGGTGAAGGAGCTGATCGCCACCCGCAGCCTGGAGCGCCTGCGCAACCAGCTCAATGCCCAGCAGCGTTGGAGCGAGTGGTTCGAGAAGCCAATCCAGCTCTACGAAAGCCAGCGGCGGCTCTACCGCCTCGAGGAGGGGGGAACGATCTGCCCGCTGCTGCTCACCGAACCCCGCGACGAGGAACTGCGCCAGCTGGGTTGGCTGCAGCAGAGCGTCACCCTGGCCCTGGAGGCCCGTGATGCCCTGGCACCGCAGCTGCGGGCCCTGCTGCAGCGCGCCGGCGATCTGATCGTGGTGGTGCTCACCCAGGTGATCGGTCGTGCCATCGGCCTGGTGGGGCGAGGGATCCTCCAGGGGCTCGGGCGAGGCATCAGCAGGCCCTGAGGGTCACAATGGCCCCAGCCCATCTGGTGTTCGGTTGCGCCTTCCTGCACGCATCGGCTTCCAAGCCGGTCCCCTCTCCGCCCTCAGAGCCGGTCTGCTCAGCCTGATCCTCGGCGCCTGGCTGCTGCTGGCCACGGCGTCTCCAGCGGCGGCGGCTCTCACCACCAACAGCTACGACGGCAACATCTATTCGCTCTATGCCGGCAATGGCTCGCTGGTGCCGCCACGCAGCAGCCTGGCTCAGGCCCTGGCCGACCACCGGCCCGTGGTTCTGATCTTCTATCTCGATGACAGCGCTGACAGCAAGCAGTTCTCCCCCGTGGTCTCGGAGCTGCAGCGGCTGTGGGGATCGAGGGTCGAGATCATTCCGCTCACCACCGATCAGCTCCAGAACCGGCCCGACGAGGGCAGCAGCGACCCCGCCCACTACTGGAAGGGTCTGATCCCCCAGGTGGTGGTGCTCGATCCCGCCGGCCGCGTGGTGTTCGACGGCAAGGGGCAGGTAAACACTGAATCCATCAGCTCCGCCCTGAGCAAGGCCACCGGACTCAATCCCGCCGGCAGCGCCAACACCAGCGCCACCCGCAGCTTCAATGAGCTGAACAGCGAAGTGGTGCCCGCAGGCTGATGACCATCCAGCCGGTAGCCCCCACACGCCGCGAAAGCGACAGCCTCGGTGCCATTGAGGTGCCAGCGGAGCACTACTGGGGGGCCCAGACCCAACGCTCGATACGTAATTTCCCTTTCGGTGCGGCAATGCCGCTGGCGGTGGTGCAGGCCTTCGGCCAACTCAAGGCGGCCTGCGCCGAGGTGAACCAAGCCGAAGGAAAGCTCGCGCCGAAGCTGGCGGCGCTGATCGTGGTCGCCGCCGAGGAGGTGGCGAGCGGGACTCTGGATGAGGAGTTCCCGCTGAAGGTCTGGCAGACGGGCTCGGGCACCCAGACCAACATGAACGTCAACGAGGTGATCGCCAACCGGGCGATCGAGGCCGCTGGCGGCAGGCTGGGCAGCAAGGCGCCGGTCCACCCCAATGACCACGTCAACCTGAGCCAGTCGAGCAACGACACTTTCCCCACCGCCCTGCACGTTGCGGTGGTGCTGGAACTGGAGAGGCGGTTGATTCCGGCCGTGGAGGCGCTGATCACCGCCCTGCATGCCAAGGCGGAAAGGTTTGCAGGGATCATCAAGATCGGCCGCACCCATCTGCAGGATGCTGTGCCACTCAGCCTGGGCCAGGAGTTCGGCGGCTATGTGGCCCAGCTGGAGCTGGGGCTGAATACTCTGCGCCACACGCTGCCCCAGGTGCACCAGCTGGCGATCGGCGGCACGGCGGTGGGTACCGGTCTCAATGCCCCCCCAGGCTTCGGCGAGAAGGTGGCGGCACGGCTGGCCGAACGGATCGGTCTGCCGTTCAGCAGCGCACCGAACAAGTTCCAGGCCCTGGCGGGCCATGAACCCCTGGCGGCAGCCCATGGCGCCCTCACGGTGCTGGCCGGCAGCCTGCTGAAGATCGCCAACGACATCCGCTGGCTCGGCAGCGGACCCCGATGTGGGCTGGGCGAGTTGAGCTTGCCGGAGAACGAACCTGGCTCCTCGATCATGCCGGGCAAGGTGAATCCCACCCAGTGCGAAAGCCTCACCATGGTGGCCCTGCAGGTAATGGGTAACAACAGCGCTGTGCAGATGGCGGCCAGCCAGGGCAACTTTGAGCTCAATGTGTTCAAGCCACTGATCGCCCACAACGTGCTTGAAAGCATCGAGCTGCTCACCGGCGGCTGCACCAGCTTCCGCGAGCACTGCATCGAAGGGCTCGAGGCCAACGAGAGTCGCATCAGTGATCTGCTCGATCAGAGCCTGATGCTGGTGACGGCCCTCACCCCGGCGATCGGCTACGACCGCGCCTGCGCTATCGCCAAACACGCCCACGAGCACCGGCTGAGCCTCAAGGAAGCGGCCCTGGTGCTTGGCGAGATCAATGCCGAGGAGTTCGACCAATGGGTGAAGCCGGAGGCGATGGTGTGAACCACTGTTGCGGGTCAGGAATTGTCAGAATGAAGGAGTGACTGGGCAATCAAGACTGCACCAACACGAAGACTCTGGCTGCCGAGCATCAGTTGATCGATGCCGACAACGCCCAGACCCCAGTGATCTGCGAACTGCTGGCGGAGGTGGCCCTGATCATCGACGCCATGGATCTGCTGCATAGCGGCCGGGTGGACGGCTTCTGGCTGGTGTCCTCCGACAACGACGTCACACGACTGGCCGCCCGCATCCGTGCGGCGGGGCTGGCGGTCTACGCCTTCGGCGAGAAGAAGACGCCCAAACCCTTCGTGGCCGCCTGCGACAAATTCATCGACACCGAGATCCTGCGCAAGGCTCTTTCTCCTGGGCGCCATTGCTGCAGTGACCCAGGAGGACGGCTGGGTGCCTCTGAGCTTCGATCAGTAGGGCTTCCTGAAGATCTCCAGACCGCTTGCAGTGCAGTGGATCTGGGCACTTCTATGGCGGTATAATGTGCGCAAATCGGCTGGATTGAGCCGAAAAGCTGCACCAAGTTTTCCACATGTACCGCCGCAAGGAAGGCAATCAGCTCTCCTTTGATGATTTCTTCCTCCCATTCGGCGGGAAGCTCTCGGGGGATAACCGCTGGGTGAAGTTGGCGGATCTGATCCCTTGGGATGAGCTGGAGCATCACTACGCCTCGCAGTTTTCAAAGGGGTTCGGAGCGCCTGCCAAGCCTTTTCGCATGGCCCTTGGTGCCTTGATCATCAAGGAGCGCTTGCAGGTCACCGACGAAGAGCTCGTTGAGCAGATCAAGGAAAATCCCTATCTTCAGTTCTTTCTTGGCTTGGAAGGCTTCCAGTTCGAGGCACCGTTTGATCCCTCGATGATGGTGTATTTCCGTCGTCGGCTGCCAGAGAAGACCATCAATGACTGCAACGAGCGGATCGTCCGGCATGGCAAACAACAAATTGCACAGAATAAACAAGGCGACAATGATGATCCTGATGATGGTGACGGATCAGTGCCTGCCGCTCTTGAACGCCCCAGCCAAGATGCGAAGGCGCCCAAGAGGCATCAAGGAATCCTTCTGATTGACGCCACATGCGTGCCCAGCGATATTCGCTATCCCACTGATCTCTCTCTTCTCAATGAAGCCCGCGAAACGACAGAGAAGCTGATTGATGAGATGCACAAGCAAGTGCGTGATGTGTTTGGCCACAAACCAAGAACCAACCGGCGTCAGGCCCGTCGTCAATTCCTGGCGGTGGCCAAGAAGAAGCGTCCGCGCCTCAGCAAGATTCGCAAGGCCATTGGTCAGCAGCTCCGGCATCTGGCTCGAAACCTGTCCAGTATCGATGCTCTGATCGCCTGCGGTGCAAGAGTTTTGGCGGCTGGTCGCCATTGGTATCGCAAGCTGTTGGTGATCAGTGAGCTGGTGAGGCAGCAAAAGATCCTGTATCACTCAGACACCAGAAGTATTCAGGATCGAATCGTCAGTTTGACACAACCCCACATCAGGCCAATCGTTCGTGGCAAGACTAGAAATAATGTTGAATTTGGTGCCAAGATCTCGATCTCGGTCAGTGGCGATGGATTTGCATTCCTGGATCGTCTCAGCTGGGATCCCTACAACGAAGGAGAAGACCTAAAATCCCAGGTACGCACTTTTCACCGTCGCCATGGCTTTTATCCAAAGGTTGTCTGTGCTGATCAGATCTATCGCACACGATCCAACCGCGCCTTTTGCATGAGGCATGGAATTCGCTTGAGCGGGCCGCGTCTTGGCAGGCCAAAAAATGATCCTGATCTCGTCGCTGCAGAGAAGAAGATCGCTCTAGATGATCAGAGGCGGCGCAACGGTGTAGAGGGGAAGTTCGGCCAAGGGAAGCGCCGTTTCGGGCTTGGGCTCGTTCGTGAGAAGCTGGCCGAGACCTCAGGTTGCACCATCGCCATAAATCTGTTGGTCATGAACCTCGAGAAGCTCCTGGAGCTTCTTGTTGTATTGATTGCCATACTCCAAGGCTTGCTAATGGCATGTATCGCCTCTGAGAGGCGTCCCACGCTGCTCATTTCATCGGGACTGAGTTTGGCTACATGCTGAGATGATCACGGCGCAGGCATCTCTGGATCAGAGGCTGGCCCGAGCAATAGCTTTTTCAGGAGGCCCTCAGTAACCACCCAGCCTGACCGCCCGTCACACCAACGGCCACCACCGGGGTCAACGCTGCCGCCATCAGCAGGACTGCCAGCCAGGACCGCCAGACCGGCCGGCCAGCGCGGCTCGATCCGCAGCGATCGGCTCATTGCCGCGCCATGGCCAATTGGATCGCCACGGCCGGATCGATGCGGTGATCCAGGCTCTCGGCCGCCTCATCGATCGCAAGCTGCACGCCCTTGACCTGGCCATTGAAGGCATTGCCGCGGGGACCATAGTCCTCCGACACAGGAGCGCCACTGTCCTCGCCGATGTCGCAACCGTCATCGGCGGAGAAGATCATCGCCAGAGTGGCGCCGATCTGGCCTTCGCCCACCTTCTGGCCGTCGGTGTAGAGCGTGACGGTGCCGCCTTTGCCCAGGCCGCCGCCGGCATAGGCGAACTCCATCCGCACCTGGTGTTCACCAGCAGGGATGGGCGACTCCCCCTCCACGTAGAACCGCTGGAAGCCGCCCCAGTTGTAGCAGTACTTGAGTTTCCCCCCTTTGGCATAAAGGCTCCAGCCGCCGATGTTCGCGCCCTGGGAGATGATCACCCCCTCGGCGCCCTTCTCCGGTACCACGATTTCGGCCGTGACCGAGTGGGATTTGTTCTTGATGTTGAGAACGCAATTCTCCGACAGGCGGCCCATGCCCTCGAACAACAGTTGCGTCTTGCCCTTGATCAGGGTCGGGCGGCCAGCTGTGTCGGGGTTGAGCTTCTCGAGCAGCCGATCGTCGATCGGCAGCACCTTGTAGCGCGTCGCCTCGATCAACCAGAGGCGCTGCAGTTCGTGCAGTTTCTGCGGCATTTCTCTGGCAAGATCCTTCGCCTGGCTCCAGTCTTTACTCGTGTCATACAACTCCCAGACGTCGTCATCGAGGGCAGGCGGAACAGCCTGAACCCAGGGTGTGGAGTGGTGGGTCACGGCCGTCCATCCCTTGTGATAGATGCCGCGGTTGCCGAACATCTCGAAGTACTGGGTTTCGTGCCGCTCAGCGGCGCCCGGATCATCGAAGGTGTAAAGCATGCTCACCCCTTCGATCGGATCCTGCTGGATTCCATCGACGGACACGGGTTCCGGCAGGCCGGCCGCCTCCAGGATCGTCGGTGCCACATCAATCAAGTGGGTGAACTGGGAGCGGATCTCGCCCTTGGCTCTGATGCCCCTGGGCCAGTGGACGACGGTGCCATTGCGGGTGCCTCCGAAGTGGGACGCCACCTGCTTGGTCCACTGGTAAGGCGTGTTCATCGCGTGGGCCCAGCCCACGGCGTAGTGGTTGTAGGACTCTGGCCCGCCCAGCTTGTCGAGCCGCTCCGTCAGGTACTCAGGCGTTTCCAGCGCCTGCAGGCCATTGAAATAGCTCATCTCATTGAAACAGCCGTTCAATGAGCCCTCGGCAGAGGCGCCATTGTCGCCAATGATATAATAAATAAGTGTGTCCTCGAGTATGCCGAGCTTTTCAAGGCTCTCGACAATGCGCCCCACGTGATGGTCGGTATAGGCCATGAAGCCGGCATAGACTTCCATCTGGCGGCTCAGCACCGGGCGGAAGGCCTCCGGCATCTCCTCCCAAGCGGGTATCTCGCCATGGCGGTCGGTAAGTTCGCATTCCGGAGGGATCACACCCAATTGCTTCTGGCGGGCGATCGTCTGCTCGCGCAGAGCATCCCAGCCTGCATCGAATTGGCCTTTGTATTGATCGGCCCATTCCTTTGGCACGTGGTGCGGAGCATGGGTGGCGCCAGGCGCGAAATAGGCGAAGAAGGGCTGATCGGGCGTCAGTGCTTTCTGCTGCCCGATCCAGTTCAGGGCCTTGTCGGCCATGTCCTCCATGAGGTGATAGCCCTGCTCTGGTGTCTTGTCCGGCTCCACCGGTGTGGTGCCTTCATACAGCGTGGGGTACCACTGATTGGCTTCACCGCCGACGAAGCCATAGAAATGATCGAAGCCGCCGCCGCCCGTCGGCCAGGCGTCAAACGGTCCGACGGGGCTGGTCTGCCACACCGGTACTTCATGGCACTTGCCGAACTGCGCGGTGGCGTAGCCATTCAGCCTCAATGTTTTGGCCAGAGGGGCCATGCTGTTAGGCAGAACCGAGCAGTAGCCCGGCGCACCCGTGGCGATCTCGGTGATTCCGCCCATGCCGGCAGAGTGGTGGTTGCGCCCGGTGAGCAGCGCCTGACGCGAAGGCGAGCACAGAGCGGTGCTGTGGAAGCGGTTGAACTTCAGACCGCCAGCAGCCAGTTTCTCTGCCGTGGGCGTCTGGCAAGGGCCACCGAAGGCGCTGGCGGAGCCGAACCCGGCATCATCGATGAGAACGATCAGCACGTTCGGCGCTCCTTCGGGCGGCCGCAACTGCTCGATCGGCGGGAATGAGGTATCGGGATCCTTTGCGTCGTAGGTGATCAGTCCCGGCCGCACCGTGTTCGGCATCGGCAGGTGGGAGCGGTGTTTCCTGGTTTGATTGCTCATGTTCCTGTGCCGTGAACGAAGGGCAGTGACGCTGGGTGTGGCGCGCCCCGATGCCGCAAGGCTGTCAACGCCCTGTGGCCTTGATGAGTCCCCGTGATGAATCGTTGAAGCTGCTACAGCAGGTTCGCCGCCAGCTCCGCCAGAGGGGAACGCTCACCCTTGAGCAGGGTGACGTGGCCCGCCAGCCGCTGACCCTTGAAGCGTTCCACCAGCCAGGTGAGGCCGTTGCTGTCGGCGTCCACATAGGGATTGTCGATCTGATACGGATCGCCGGTGAGCACGATCTTGGTCCCCTCTCCCACCCGGGTGACGATCGTCTTCACCTCATGGGGCGTGAGGTTCTGGGCCTCATCCACCACCATGTACTGGCGCGGGATCGAGCGCCCGCGGATGTAGGTGATCGCCTCCACCTCCAGCAGGCCCATGCCCTTGAGGTCCGACCAGTTGCTGCGCGGACCTCGGCTGGAGCGCATGCTGCCTTGGGACGTTTCTTCACCACCGAGCAGGTAGTCGAGGTTGTCGATGATGGGCTGCATCCAGGGACCCATCTTCTCCTGAAAATCGCCGGGAAGGAAGCCGATGTCCTTGCCCAGGGGAATCACCGGCCGGGTCACCAGCAGGCGGTCGTAGAGGTGATCATCGGCCACCTGATGCAGCCCGGCGGCCAGGGCCAGCAGGGTCTTGCCGGTGCCGGCCTTGCCCACCAGGGTCACCAGACTGATGGCCGGATCCAGCAGCAGATCAAGGGCGAAGGTCTGCTCCCGGTTGCGGGGGCTGACCCGTCCCAGCTTGATCCGGGTCACCTTCTGCAGGGTCCGCAAACCCCTGGCCTCCGCGTCCGCCCGCGCCAGCAGGGTGTGCTGGGGTTGCAGGGCATCCACCAGGGTCACCCCTTCGTTGGGCAGCAGCGGCGGCTGGGGCGGCAACCGCGGCGGCAGCTGGTCGAGGGCCACGGATCCCTGCTGGTGCAGCTGGTCGATCTGCTCTGCCGTCACCACCCACTCGCTGAAGCCCGGGTAGAGGTCGGCGATCGCCACCTTGTCGGTGCTGTAGTCCTGGGCGATGAGACCCACCGCATCGGCCTTGATGCGCAGGTTGGTGTCCTTGGTGACCAGCACCACGGGGGGCTGGTTGCCCATCACGTCCTGGAGGCGCTGCTCCAGCGCCACCGCCAGGATGTTGTTATCGCCATTGCCGGATTTCAGCTCAGGCGGCAGCTGGGCGAGAGTTTCGTTGCGGCAGAACACCACCTTGAGCAGGCCGTGGTGCTCCGCATTGATCTCCACCCCCTCGGAGAGGTTGCCCTTGCCGCGCAGCTCATCGAGCAGGCGGGAGGTCTGGCGGGCATTGCGGCCCCTCTCGGAGGAATCACGCTTGAAGCGGTCGATCTCCTCGACCACCTCGATCGGGATCACCACCGTGTTGTCTTCGAAGCGGGTGATCGCCAGGGGATCGTGCAGCAGCACGTTCGTGTCGAGAACGAAGGTCTTCTTCATCACCCGCGCCGCAATGGCCAGCGGTTGAACCTAGGCCGCGGCGGTGTCCACCCCGCCAGCGCCTGGCCCCAGACACGATCTACGCTCCCGCAGACCCGGCGCCCCTGCCCCTTGCCGTCCCTGCCTCCCTTGCTCTGCGCGCTGCTGCTTCTGGCGCTGCTCTTCGGCCTCACCCTGCTCTGGCTGGAGTTACGCCACCGCCTGCGGCCGGCCTCACCCCTGCGCCTGAGTTCGGGACCCTGGACCACCCGCTGGACCAACAAGGGCGCCGTGACGCTGGAGGGCAGCTTCCGCATCGCCAATCCCCATGCCCGCATGGAGGTGATGGTGCCCGAGCTGCAGTTGCGACCCACCGTGCTCGGCCGCCAGGATCTCTCCCGCCTGAGGGTGAGCACCAGGATCGTCGCCGACCACCCCGACGAGCCGAGCCGGCCCGATGGCTACTGGGCGGCCTACATCGTCAAAGGGCACAAGAGCACCCAGCTCAGGGCCAGCGTGAGCATCAGCCTGCCCGGCGGCGCGACCGGGCCAAGCCCTGAGGAGCGGCACACCATCCTGGAGGACCTGCTCGACACCCTCTGGCTGGAGGTGATCTGGGTCAATTACGGACCGTTCGGTCGCCTGGAGCGGCGCCAGGGCTTCCTGGTGCCGGTGCGACATCCCGAACCACTCGATCCGGCCACTGCTGCCTGGCGCGACGGCGACGGCTGCCAGGTGCTGGCGGTACCCACCCACCTGCTGGGGGTGCTCGATGATCCCGCCGAGGTATTGAGCCGCTATGCCGGGCCGGTGCTGCGTCCAGGCGACATCCTCACCATCGGCGAAACGCCCCTGGCGGTGATCCAGGGGCGTTACCAGCACCCGTCCATGGTGGAGCCCTCCTGCCTGGCCCGGCTGCTCTGCCGCGTCTTTCATCCCACCAGCAGCCTGGCCACAGCCTGCGGCCTGCAGAGCCTGATCGACACCGTGGGGCCGGCGCGGGTGCTCTGCGCCTGGCTGGCCGGCAGCCTGATGAAGCTGGTGGGCAGCAAAGGCGGCTTCTACCGCCTCGCCGGTGAGCAGGCCCGGCTGATCGACGACATCACCGGCACCACCCCTCCCTACGACCAGACGATCGTGCTTGGTCCCGATCAGCCCGAACGCTGCTGTCAGGAGCTTGCCCAGGCTCTTGGGGTGCCGGTGGCGGTGGTTGATGTCAACGATCTCGGGCGGGTCAAGGTGCTCGCCTCCAGCGCTGGCTGCGACGAAGACCTGCTCAGGCGTGCCCTGCGTCCCAACCCGGCCGGCAACGCCAACGAACGCACACCCCTTGTGCTGGTCCGACCCGCCTGAAGCCTCAAGGTCCCTGTCTCGCCCCGATACAGTTGATCATCAGCGGTTCTTCCGTGCGTCACCCCACTCCAACCCGTTCCCCGGGAGGTGATTCACTCGCCGGCCCTGGGGACGTGCAGGTCTCCCCCCTGCAGGGTTGGATGCTGCCGCACCTGCAGGACGCCGCCGTCATCGATCTGCAACCCCTGCTGCAGAAAGCGCTGTTGCTGCAGACCCCTGAGCGGCTGCTGAACACCCTCGTGCGGCGCCCCCCTCTGGCCCCTGAAGTGCTGGTGGCTCACAGCGGCGGTGATCGCCTGCTGGGCCTGAGCGTGGTGCGACGGCTCAACCGCAGCGGCAGTTGCTGGGGGGTGGAGGAGTTGCGTCTCTGCCGCGGAGCCCTGAGCGAACCGGGATCTCCCACCGCCAGGCAGGTGGAGGGAGCCCTGCTGCGCGAGGCCCTCCACCGCTGCCCTGGGGCCTCCAGCTGGATCACCAGGGTCCCCGCCGCTCACCAGGACCGCCTGGCCCTGCTGCGGGAGCAGGGGTTCCAGCCGCTGCTCCAGGAAACCCTCTGGTACTGGGAGCCGGATCCGGCCGAAGCCGGCACCAGCCAGCCGGCGGCCGTGCCGGCCGGCATCGACCTGCAGCTGCGCCCTCTCAACCGACGCAGCGCCCCTCTGCTCTGGCACCTGGAGCAGGCCACCTGCCCGGCCCAGTTGCGCCAGCTGCTGGATCGCCGTATCGAGGACGTGCTCGATCAGAGCGACGGGCGGGGGCTGCTCTGGGTGGACACCAGCCGCCAGCAGGCGGTGGCGGCGGTGCGCCGGCTGCGCAACCACCGCCTGGGTCCAGCGGAGCTGGAAGTGACCCTGCACCCCGGTTGGTCCCATCTGCATGGCCCCGCTCTGGCGAGGCTGGTGAGGCATCAGGCTGGCGGAGTCTCACCCCTGCGCCTGCGCAGCGACACTGACGACCATGAACGCGAAGGCTGGCTCAGCCACCTCGGCGCGGTGGCTGAGGGGGAGGAGCTGTTGATGGCCCGCAGTGTCTGGCGGCGGCAGGATTCGCGCGTGCTCAGCCGCCAGTCCTGGCGGCTCGACACCGTGCTCGACCCCTTCAAGCCCCGCCGCCGCCCCGTTCCCACCCCGCTGCAGCGGGGAGTGGGCGGCCACCACGGCCCCCAGGCCCTCGGCTGTCCCCAGGCCCCGGGCAGCGGCCGTTGAGCCGCCAGCCGCCGCCGCCCCGCTCAGTTCTGGCTCTCGATGTGGGCCGGCGGCGGATTGGTCTGGCCGGCTGCGACCCCCTCGGACTGACCGTCACCCCCCTGGCTCCACTGGCCCGTGGAGCTTTCCCCGCCGATCTCGAGCGGCTGCGCCCCCTGGTGGCCCAGCGCCGCGTGCAGGCCCTGGTGGTGGGGCTGCCCCTCGATGCCAGTCAGCAGCCCACCGTGCAGGCCAGGCACTGCCGCCGCTACGGCCAGCGCCTGGCCCAGGCCCTGGAGCTGCCCCTGGCCTGGGTGGATGAACACGGCAGCAGCTGGGAGGCGGGCGAGCGCCGCGGGCTGCACGGGGACCGCAGCGGCCAGCTCGACAGCGCCGCGGCGGCCCTGCTGCTGGAGCAGTGGCTGCGGGAAGGCCCCGAAGCCCTTCCGGTCAGCCCAGCGACACCGAGGCTCGACCGGCCGGCCGGCGCTGAGACATTCTGATGGGACCTGCTGATTCCCCATGAGTGCCGAAGGACCGTCGATCACTGGATCCGGTGACGTGCCCACGGTGCTCGTTCGTGATGGCCAGAACCGCCAGCTGCTCTGCTTTCTCGAGCAACTGATCCCCCTCGATGGCCACGACTACGCCCTGCTCACGCCGGTGGACACCCCGGTCTGCCTGGTGCGCATCGCCGAGGGCGACGACGAGGAAGACGAGGTGGTCGAGGAGGTCGATGCCGCCGAATCGATCCTCACCGTGGCCGACGTGGTGCTGCAGGAGCACGACCTGACCCTGGTGCGCTCGGCGGTGACCCTCACCGTGAGCGGTGAACTGGAGGAACCGGACCCCGATGACCTCGAGGACGATCTCCAGGGAGATGGTGATGGCGACGAGGAGACCGACCTCTACGAGATGTTGATCCAGTTCCGCGCCGAAGACCAGGAATACGGCCTCTACATCCCCCTCGATCCCTTCTTCGTCGTGGCCCGGATGCAGAACAACGAAGCGGTGCTGGTGGAAGGGGAGGAATTCGAGCGGGTGCAGCCGCGCATCGAGGCCGAGCTCGAGGACCGGGAGAGCGTTGGGTGAAACTCCAGCAGCTGTTGCGCCCTGACTGGGTGCTGAGCACCACCCTGGCCCAGATGCCCCTGGAGAGCCTGCTCGATCGTGGTATTCGCGCCCTGGTGCTGGACGTGGACCGCACCTTGCTTCCCCGCCGCCAGGCCGAGATGCCCCCGCTGATGGAGGCGTGGCTGCGGCAGGCCAAGGATCGTCTGCGGCTGCACCTGTTCAGCAACAACCCCTCCAGGCGTCGGATCGGCTCGGTGGCCCGGCAGCTTGATTTGCCCTTCACCACCTCGGCGGGCAAACCCCGCCGCAGCGCCCTGCGCCGGGTGCTGGCCGACCTCGACCTCCCTCCCGAGCAGGTGGCCCTGGCCGGTGATCGCCTCTTCACTGATGTGCTCGTGGGCAACCGCCTCGGTCTGTTCACCGTGCTGGTGAAGCCCGTCGGTCCGGAGGGTCGACCCTGCCAGCAGGATCGCCTGCAGCGCCTGGAGGTGCGACTGGCGCGGCTGGTGGGCACCGAGTGGAACCGATGACGCCGCCTACCCCCCCGACACGCCGCGTGATCAAGGTGGGCACCAGCCTGCTGCGCGGCACCGCCCAGCGCGACACCGAAGCGGTGATCGCCGGCCTGGCCGCCAGCCTCAGCCGGCGGCGCCAGCTGGGGGAGGCCATCGCCCTGGTCACCAGCGGTGCGGTGGGCCTGGGCTGCCATGCCCTTGGGTTTGGGCAGCGCCCCGAGGAGGTGGTGGCCCTTCAGGCCGCCGCCGCCGTGGGCCAGGGCCGGCTGATGCGTCTCTACGAAACGGCCTTCGCCCAGCACGACACTTCCGTGGCCCAGGTGCTGCTCACCCGCGGCGACCTGGCCTCCCGCCGCCGCTACCAGAATGCCTGCCGCACCCTGGAGCAGCTGCTCAGCTGGGGCGTGGTGCCCGTGGTCAACGAGAACGACACCCTCGCCACCGACGAACTGCGTTTCGGCGACAACGACACCCTCTCGGCCCTGGTGGCGGTGGCGATCGGCGCCGATGAGCTGGTGCTGCTCACCGATGTGGATCGGCTCTATTCGGGCGATCCCCGCAGCGATGCCAGTGCCCAGCCGATCGAGGAAGTGCGCGATCTGCTGGAGCTGGAGCGCCTCAGCGGCGTGGCCCAGGGCGGCGGGCGATGGGGAACCGGCGGCATGACCACCAAGCTGGCCGCCGCCCGCATCGCCACCTCCAGCGGGATTGCCGTGCGCCTGGCCGATGGCCGCGATCCAGCGGTGCTCGAAGCCCTGCTGGCCGGCGAGCGCCTCGGCACCCTCTTCCGGCCCAGCCCCAGCCCCCTGCCCGACCGCAAGGGCTGGCTGGCCCATGCCCTGCTGCCCAAGGGGGAGCTGCTGATCGACCCCGGCGCCGAGCGGGCCCTGATCGAGCGGGGGGCCTCCCTGCTGGCGGTGGGCATCCGCGCCGTCAACGGGGAGTTCGAACGCCGGGATGCCGTACGGCTTCTGTCTCTGGAAGGGCGGGAGATCGGCCGCGGCCTCTCTGCCCTCAGCAGCGCTGAGGTGGCCCAGGTGCTGGGGCTGAGCAGCCAGGCGGCCGAGAGCACCCTGGAGCACGGCGCTGGCGATGCCGTGGTCCACCGCGACCACCTGGTGCTCACCGCGCCGGCGGCAGTCCCGGGCTGAGGGGCCGCCCTACGATCCGCCCGCCGGCCGCGATCCCAGCAATGCGCTTCAGCACCTTGCTCACGCACCTGAGCGAGCTGAGCGAGGCCAGCCCGAGAGACCTGGCCACTGATCCTGAGCTGATCACGGCGGCGGCCGTCGACCGGGCTGGCGCGGCGGAGCTGGCCTTTCTCGAGCCCGGCCACAGCCTGGCGGCAGCTCTCGAAACCTGCGCGGCAGGCGCTCTGCTCTTGCCGGCCGATGCCGCGCTGCAGGAGCTCGCCAGTGCCCGGGGCATCGCCTGGGTGGCCCTGAAGAACCCGCGGCTGGCCTTCGCCGAGGCCCTCGAGGCCCTGCACCCCCCCCGCCGCCTGCCGCCCGGCATCCACCCCAGCGCCGTGGTCGCCCCGGGGGCAAGCCTGGGGCGGGGAGTGCACATCGGTGCCCATGTGGTGGTGGGTGAGGGCAGCGTGATCGGCGATGACTGCACCCTCCACGCCGGTGCCGTCCTCTACGACGACGTGCAGCTGGCCGAGGGCTGCGAGATCCACGCCAATGCGGTGCTGCACCCCGGCAGCCGCCTGGCCCGCGGCTGCGTGGTCCACTCCACGGCGGTGGTGGGCTCGGAGGGGTTCGGCTTCGTGCCCACCGCCAGCGGCTGGCGCAAGATGCCGCAGACCGGGCTGGTGGTGCTGGAGGAGGGGGTGGAAGTGGGCTGCGGCACCACCATCGATCGCCCCTCGGTGGGGGAAACCCGCATCGGCGCCGGCACCAAGATCGACAACCTGGTTCAGATCGGCCATGGGGTGGTCACCGGCCGCGGCTGTGCCCTGGCCTCCCAGGTGGGCATCGCCGGCGGCGCCACCCTCGGCGATGGGGTGATCCTGGCGGGGCAGGTGGGCGTGGCCAACCGGGCCAGGATCGGTGATCGCGCCATCGCCTCCTCCAAGTCGGGGATCCACGGGGAGGTGGCCGCCGGCGAGGTGGTGAGCGGCTACCCGGCCATCCCCAACCGCTTGTGGCTGCGCTGCTCCGCAGCTTTCAACAAGTTGCCGGAGATGGCGAAGACCCTGCGCCAGCTGCAGAAGTAGCCTCGCGCCCAGCGCATTCTTCACCTCCGCGGGCCTGCAGCCAATGACCAGCTACCGCATCACCCTGCTCCCCGGCGACGGCATCGGACCGGAGATCACGGCCGTGGCGCGGCGCCTGCTCGATGCGGTGAGCGTGCGCCATGGCTTCGGCCTCACCTACGACGAGCAGCCCATCGGTGGCGACGCCATCGACCGCACGGGTGTGCCCCTGCCGGAGACCACCCTGGCGGCCTGCCGCAGCGCCGACGCCGTGCTGCTGGCTGCGATCGGCAGCCCCCGCTTCGATGCCCTGCCCCGGGAGCAGCGGCCTGAAACCGGCCTTCTGGGCCTCAGGTCGGGCCTTGGCCTGTTCGCCAACCTGCGCCCGGTGAAGATCATTCCGGCCTTGATCGGGGCCAGCACCCTGCGGCCGGAGGTGATCACCGGGGTGGATCTGCTGGTGGTGCGCGAACTCACCGGCGGCATCTACTTCGGCACACCCAAGGGGCGGGTGGAGGCCGAAGGCCGGGTTCGGGCTTTCAACACCATGGTCTATGCCGACGACGAGATCGACCGGATCGCCAGGGTGGCCTTCCAGTTGGCGCGCGAGCGTGGCGGCAGGCTCTGCAGCGTCGACAAGGCCAACGTGCTTGATGTCAGCCAACTCTGGCGCGACCGGGTGGAGGTGATCGCCGCCGAATATCCCCAGGTGGAGCTCAGCCACCTCTACGTCGACAACGCCGCGATGCAGCTGGTGCGCGCGCCTCGCCAGTTCGACGTGCTGCTCACCGGCAACCTCTTCGGCGACATCCTTAGCGACGAGGCGGCGATGCTCACCGGCTCGATCGGCATGCTGCCTTCGGCTTCGCTGGGCGCCGAAGGGCCCGGCCTGTTCGAGCCGGTGCACGGCTCCGCCCCCGACATCGCCGGGGCTGACCTGGCCAACCCGATGGCGATGGTGCTCTCGGCCGCAATGATGCTGCGGGTGGGCCTGAAGCAGGAGGCGGCGGCCTGCGAGCTGGAAGCGGCCGTCGACCGGGTGCTCAGCGCCGGATACCGCACGGGCGATCTGATGGCCGAGGGCTGCACCCAGCTGGGCTGCTCGGCCATGGGCGAACAGCTGCTGGCGGTGCTCTGAGCGGCTGCACCGCTGGCAGCCGAGTGCTGCCGGACCGGTGACCTGCCAAACTCGATTCCTTCATCCTCCCGCCCTGCGCCGATGTCCAAGCGTCACCCGGTTGTAGCTGTCACCGGTTCCTCGGGCGCGGGGACCAGCACCGTCAAGCGTGCCTTCGAGCACATCTTCCAGCGGGAGGGGATCGTGCCGGCGGTTGTCGAAGGAGACAGCTTCCACCGCTTCGAGCGTGGCCCGATGAAGGAGCAGATGGCCCAGGCCCAGGCTTCCGGGGTCAACTTCTCTCACTTCGGCCCCGAGGCCAACCTGTTCGACAAGCTGGCCGAGCAGTTCCAGTCGTACGGCGAAACCGGTGGCGGCCAGAAGCGCTACTACCTCCACTCCGTGGAGGAAGCTGCCGAGCACAACGCGCGTCTCGGCACCCAGCTGGAGCCCGGCCAGTTCACCCCGTGGGAGCCGATTCCCTCAGAGACCGACCTGCTCTTCTACGAAGGCCTGCACGGCGGCGTGGTCGGCGACGGCTACGACGTGGCCTCCCTGGTCGATCTGCTGATCGGCGTGGTGCCGATCGCCAACCTGGAGTGGATCCAGAAGATCAGCCGTGACAACGCCGAGCGGGGCTATTCAGCCGAGACGATCGTGGACACGATCCTGCGCCGCATGCCCGACTACATCAACCACATCTGCCCGCAGTTCAGCCGTACCGACATCAACTTCCAGAGGGTGCCCACGGTGGACACCTCCAACCCGTTCATCTGTCGCAACATCCCCACCCCGGACGAGAGCTTTGTGATCATCCACTTCCGCAAGGGAGCCCGTGAGAAATGGGGCATCGATTTCTCCTATCTGCTGCGGATGATCAACGGCTCCTTCATGTCGAGCCCCACCAGCATCGTGGTCAACGGCGGCAAGATGGGCTTCGCCATGGAGCTGATCCTCACTCCGATCATTCACCGCATGATCGAGGATAAGAACAAACTCGCCTGAGCGATTAAGCTGCAGGGGCCGATCGGAATGGGTGAGGCCGATTACCTTCGCCACACCTCCATCATTCGACCCCACATCCCCGGCGGCTTCCACCGGTTCCGGAAGGGCGCCCATGCCGTCTTTCGAGATCCGAGGTGCCTCCAATCCCGGCAACCCTCCGGTGCGCTGGGATCAGATCAACAGCGGCGTGGTCATCAAGCAGGCACGCCGCGTCTATTTCCACTACGTGGAGCAATGCCCTGGGGGGGCGGAGCCGATCGGAATCGTGCTCGAAAGCGGCGGTGGCCAGGGCCGGGTGGTGTTTGAGGCACCGGTGCTCCTACCGCATGAGCAATTCGTGCCTCTGGAACTGATCCGCGGCCGCAGCGCTGGTCGACCCCGCACGATCCGAAGTCCCCAGCGTGGCTGAGCGAACGCCAACCGCGCCTTAGTGCCATGCCTGTGAAGCCCGACACGGCCGCCAACCTCCTGATGCCCCTGCTGGTGGCCCTCGTTGGGGCCTGCGTCGGCAGCTTTCTCAACGTGGTGGGCTGGAGGCTGCCACGGCGGGAGTCGGTCGTTCTGCCCGCCAGCCACTGCCCCCGCTGCGGAGTGCACCTGGCCTGGCACCAGAACCTGCCGGTGCTGGGCTGGCTGCTGCTACGGGGCCGCTGCGGTCACTGCCGGGGCCCGATCTCCCCCCGCTACCCCCTGGTGGAACTGCTCTGCGCCGGTCTCTGGGTGGCCGCCCTTCAGGCCAGCCCCACCGCTCTGGGGGACGCGCCCGCCTGGCTGCTGATCGGCGCCGGCTGGCTGCTGATCAGCTGGCTGCTGCCGCTGCTGCTGATCGACTGCGACCATCTCTGGCTGCCGGAACCCCTCTGCCGCTGGGGTCTGCTGCTGGGCCTGGCGGTCACCCTCGCCGCCGGCCTCAGCCAGTCAGGGGAGGTCGCCCGTACCCTGCTCTTCAATCACCTGCTCGCCGCCTGTCTGGGGCTGCTCGCCTTCGAGGGGCTCAGTGCCCTGGCCGAGCGGCTGATGGGCAAACCGGCCCTGGGGCTGGGCGACGCCAAGCTCACCGCCCTGCTGGGGGCCTGGCTCGGGCTCACGGGCATGGGCCTGGCGGTGACCCTGGCGGTGTTCAGCGGTGCGGTGGTGGGACTTCTCGGCCGGCTGAGCGGAAGGCTCCAGCCAGCTCAACCCTTTCCCTTCGGCCCCTTTCTCGCCCTTGGGGGCCTGGCGGTCTGGCTGGCGGGGGAGGGCTGGTGGCTGCAGCAATGGAGCCGGTGGGGCGCCACCCTTTAATGGAGTCACCGCTCCGTTGCCAGGTCCCATCCCGTGTCCCTGTTCGACTGGTTCGCCGATCGCCGCAAGGCCAATCCGGTCGTGCGCGCCACCCAGGAGGTCGAAGACGGGGACGGACTCTGGAGCAAGTGCCCGGAATGCGGGCTTGTGGTGTACCGCAAGGATCTGATTGCCAACGCCAGCGTCTGCAGCGGCTGCTCTTACCACCACCGCATCGACAGTGACGCCCGCATCCGGGTGATCGCCGATGAGGGCAGCTTCAGCGCCATCGACAGCGAGCTAGCCCCCACCGATCCCCTCGCCTTCAAGGACCGTCGCAGCTACGCCGACCGCCTGCGCGACACCCAGCAATCCACCGGGCTGCGCGATGCGGTGGTCACCGGCCACTGCCGCCTTGAGAGCCTGCCCCTCTCGCTGGGGGTGATGGATTTCCGCTTCATGGGCGGTTCAATGGGTTCGGTGGTGGGCGAGAAGCTCACCCGGCTGATCGAGCAGGCCACCGAACGGCGCCAGCCCCTGCTGATCGTCTGCGCCTCCGGCGGCGCCCGCATGCAGGAAGGGATGCTCAGCCTGATGCAGATGGCCAAGATCTCCGGTGCCCTGCAGCGCCACCGCCAGCAGGAACTCCTCTACATCCCCCTGCTCACCCATCCCACCACCGGCGGGGTAACGGCGAGCTTCGCCATGCTGGGCGACCTGATCCTGGCCGAGCCCAAGGCCCTGATCGGCTTTGCCGGCAGGCGGGTGATCGAGCAGACCCTGCGCGAAAAGCTGCCCGAAGGCTTCCAGACCGCCGAGTACCTGCAGGAGCATGGGTTCGTTGATCTGATCGTGCCGCGCACCCGCCTGCGCAGCACCCTGGCCAGCCTGCTGCGTCTGCACGGCGTCACTGCCATCCCGACCACGGCACCGGTGGCGGCATGAACGGTCTGCAACGGTGTCTGCGTGCCGCCGTGCTGGCGGCAGCGGTGTTGCTGATCGCCCTGGCGGCGGGACCCGGCCCCGCCAGCGCTGGCCCGGTGAACTGGCAGGAGGTGCCCGAGAGCACCGCCGGCCGCCAGTGGTGGGATACGGGCAGCCTGCGCCTCAGCCGTGGCGGTGAGCTCTCGGTACTCACCCGGTTCCAGCCGGCCTCGGAGGATCGAGGCCAGCTCTACGTGATGGAGCTCGACTGCGGTCAGGAGCTCTACCGCGACACGTCCGTGAACGGCCTGCCCCGCTTCAAGGCCGAATGGCAGCCCACAGGCGGAGATGACCTGATCAGCGAAGTGCTGGATCAGGCCTGCGCGGCCGGCTCCGAGCTGCTGGCGTCCCGTTGATCCTCTGAACCCCGAGCTGCCATGAGTCAACCCCTCCAGGTCGCCGTGGCCGGCCTCGGCTTCGGTGAGAAGGTGCACCTGAGCGCCCTGCGGGCCTGCCCGGGCACCGAGCCGGTGGCCCTCTGGCACCCCAGAGCCGAGCGCCTGGAGGCCGCCTGCCGCGCCGCTGAGTTGCCGGGCCACAGCGACTTTGCAGCGCTGCTGGCCGATCCGACCGTGGAGGCGGTGGTGATCGCCACCCCGCCAGGCCCCCGCTTCGAGCTGGCCCTCGCCGCCCTCAAAGCCGGCAAGCACCTGCTGCTGGAGAAACCCGTCGCCCTGGAAGTGGCCCAGGTGAGGGAGCTGAGGCGGCTGGCGATTGAGCGGGGCCTGAGCGTGGCGGTGGATTTTGAGTACCGGGCGGTGCCGGTGTTCCAGCAGCTGCGGGCGCTGCTGAGCCAGGGAGTGCTGGGGGAGCCTTGGCTGGTGCGCTTCGATTGGCTGATGAGCAGCCGTGCCGATCCCAGCAGGCCGTTCAGCTGGGCCTCGCAGCGCTCGCAAGGGGGCGGTGTGCTCGGCTCGCTCGGCACCCATGCCTTCGACAGCCTGGAGTGGCTGGTGGGGCCGGTGCGCCAGCTGAGCGCAAGCCTCTCCACCGCCATCACCCAGCGGCCCCTGCCTGGACGCACGGGGCACTTCGGAGTCGTGGATGCCGACGATGTGGCCCTGCTTCAACTGGAGCTGGAATCAGCCTCCGGGGCGTCGGTGCCGGCCCAGCTCAGCCTCTCGTCGGTGACCCGCGCGGGCCGGGGCTGCTGGCTGGAGTTCCACGGCAGCGAGGCCAGCCTGATCCTGGGCAGCGACAACCAGGCTGACTATGTGCACGGCTTCCACCTCTGGCTGGCCCGGCCGGGGGAGCCGCCCCAACCGGTGCCGCCCGATCCGGCCCTGGCCTTTGGCCGCACCTGGGCCGACGGCCGCATCGCCCCGGTGGCGCGGCTGCAGGGCTGGTGGAGCGACAGCGTGCGCGAGGGCCGGCCGATGCTGCCGGGCCTGGCCGAAGGAGAGCGCAGTCAGCTCTGCTGCGACCTGGCCCTTGAGGCCGCCGCCAGCGGCCTGCGCCAGAGCCTCGGCCGCTGAGGCCTGAATCACAGGGGATCAACTAGACTCGCGCCCAGCCTGCGTCAAGGTCCCGACGCCGGTGATCCGGTCCTCCGGGGCCGACCCTGACGCACCACCCACCCAACCTCCAGAGGTTTTTCCCATGGCCCTCGTTCCGCTTCGGCTGCTCCTCGACCACGCCGCTGAGAACGGCTATGGCATCCCGGCGTTCAACGTCAACAACCTCGAGCAGGTCCAGTCGATCATGGAGGCGGCGCACGAAACCGACAGCCCCGTGATTCTGCAGGCCTCCCGCGGCGCCCGTCAGTACGCCGGTGAGATCTTTCTGCGTCACCTGATCATCGCCGCCACCGAAACCTATCCGGACATCCCGGTGGTGATGCACCAGGACCACGGCAACAGCCCCGCCACCTGCTTTGGCGCCATCACCAACGGCTTCACCTCCGTGATGATGGACGGCTCGCTCGAGGCCGACGCCAAGACCCCCGCCAGCTACGACTACAACGTGGCCGTCACCAAGGAAGTGGTGGATGTGGCCCACGCCGTGGGTGTGAGCGTCGAGGGCGAACTGGGTTGCCTCGGTTCCCTGGAAACCGGCAAGGGTGAGGCCGAGGACGGCCACGGCTTCGAGGGTGCCCTCTCCCGCGAGCAGCTGCTCACCGATCCCGCCGAGGCCGCCGACTTCGTGGCCAAAACCAAGGTGGATGCCCTGGCGATCGCCATCGGCACCAGCCACGGCGCCTACAAGTTCACCCGTAAGCCCACCGGGGAAGTGCTGGCCATCTCCCGGATCGCCGAGATCCACAAGGCCATCCCCAACACCCATCTGGTGATGCACGGCTCCAGCTCCGTGCCCCAGGAGTGGCTCGACATGATCAACAAGTTCGGAGGTGCCATCCCCGAAACCTATGGCGTGCCGGTGGAAGAGATCCAGAACGGCATCAAGAACGGGGTGCGCAAAGTGAACATCGACACCGACAACCGTCTGGCCTTCACCGCCGCCGTTCGTGAGGCGGCCTTCAAGGATCCCGCCAACTTCGACCCCCGCCACTTCAACAAGCCGGCCCGGGCCTACATGAAGAAGGTGTGCCTCGACCGCTACCAGCAGTTCTGGTGCGCCGGCCAGGCCAGCAAGATCAAGCAGCAGAACATCAACTACTACGCCGCCCTCTACGCCAAGGGCAGCCTCGATCCCAAGACCGCCGTCGCCGTCTGAGGCCTGAGGTTCACTTCTTTGCTGAACATCTGAACAGCGTTAGCTGATCAACCAAGGGCCCGAAGGGGCCCTTTTTTATGGCTTGCAATCCCTGTGACCAGCGCTCAGGGAATGGGCTCGAGGGCAGAGAGGGGCAAAGCCGGGAGTGCCGTTTCGGCTGACGTGGCCATCAGCGAGTCAAGCGCCTTGGCAAGATCGGGCTCCATCGCGAAGCGGCGGCCATCGGTGACCACCACCCGCACCAGCGTGGGCAGGTCGTTGTTCTTCGACTGCAGATAGATCGGCTCCACATAGAGCAGTCCCTTGCCCACCGGCAGCACCAGCAGGTTGCCGCGCACCAGCTGGGATCCCGTGCGGTTCCACAGTCCGAACTGGAAACTGATGGTGGGGTCCTGCTCGATCAGCGCCGAGATCTGCTGCGGGCCCAGCAACAACCGCTGCTGTGGAAAGCGCACCAGCACCAGTTCGCCGTAGTGGGGTGGATCGTTGCGAACGGCCAGCCAGCCCACCAGATTGGTTCGCCGCACCGGCGAGAAGGGCAGCAGCAGCACGAATTCGGGCCGCTGCTGGCGGGGAAGCTGCAGCGTGGCGTGATAAGGCTCCACGGGAATGTTGCTGGATCCGTAGATCTCCAGCGGCACCGCCCAGACGTCGTCGCCGTTGTAGAAGGTGCGCACATCGGTGACGTGATAGCGCAGCAGCCGCTCCGACTGAATCGTGAATTGGGTGAGCGGCACGCGGATATGGCTCAACAGAGCCTGGGGCATGGCCTCAAGCGGCTTGAACAGCTCGGGAAATGCCCGCTGCCAGGTGCGCAGGATCGGGTCGGAAGGATCGTTCACATAAAGCCAGAGCCGGCCATCGTGGGCGTCCACCACCGCCTTGACCGGATTGCGGAAGTAGCGAATGCCGCTGGGATTGGCATCGCTGTAGGGATAACTGCGGCTGGTGGTGAACCCATCGAGCATCCAGTACTGGTGCTGCTCAGCGCGGAAGCCCGGCTCGTTCTCGACCCTGGCGGTGACCAGGTAAGGCTCGGTTTCGAAATGCAGGAAGGGGGCCAGGGCCTCAAGCCGCTGGTTCACCTGACGGCGAATCAGCAGCCGCGACTCGGGGGTGAAGGATCCTGTCAGCAGCACCCTGGGCTCCCGCAGATAAACGGCCGCCTTGAATCGCTGCCAGGAGTTGTTCAGCAGAATTCCTCTCTCCCCGTCGTAATGGGTGTAGACGTTGAGCTCCCCGTCAGGGAAGTCGAACTCCTGCACCTTGGTGGGCGCAATCACGTAGGGCGCAGGCGCCGAGGCGTAGTAGAGGCGGGGGCGGCCCACCGGCAGGGCCGCTCGAGCCGCCTCATCGCTGATGCCGAGCTTCGGGATGCCCTGGACGCGGCCGCTGCTGCCCAGGTCTTTGACAAAGAACTGGGGCAGGCCATCGCTGCCGAAGCTGTTCACCGGCGAGACGGTGAAGCCGTAGCCATGGGTGAAGACCAGGTGGCGGTTCAGCCAGGTGCGCGACCCGGCCGGAAGCGCGCCGCTGTCGAGTTCCCGGGCCGCAATCAGCACCTGCTGAGAGCCGTTGCGCAGGGGATCGCCCAGAAGGGGATAGCGGTCGACCGCCGCCGAAGGGAAGGTGTAGTAGAGCCGAAGTTGCTGAAGCTGGCGGTTGGCGGCCAGCAGCGGCTTGCTGTCCCAGAGCCGGATGTTGGCCAGGGTGCCCTGCGACCCCGCCAGGTCGGCCGACGTGACCTTCTGCTGGGGCTCAAGGATCTGTTCATAGAGCCCCTCCAGCCCGAAAGCGCGGCGGGTGGCCTGGATGCTTCGCTGCAGGTAAGGGGCTTCCACCTCCAGCTCCCGCGGTTGGACCCAGAAGCGCTGCACCTGGGGCGCCACCAGGAATTCGGCCACCGGCACCAGCAACAGGGTCCCCAGCAAGGGCAGCAGCACCGCCTGGCGCAACCACTGGCGGCGCACCGAGAGCAGCAGACCGGCAGCCGAGAGCAGCATCAACGCCGCCAGCAGCAGGCGCAGAGGCAAACGCACATGCAGGTCGACGAAGCCGGCGCCGGAGGCGACGCCGCTGCCCTCGACCATCAGATCGAATGGAGCGAGAGCGCTGCTGAAAGCCATCACCAGTGCCAGCACGGCAATCTGGGGCTTGAGTGCGGCCTGTTGATCGCGGCTGAGCCCCACGAAGCGCAGATCACTGAAGCTGCTGCCTTCGGTGAAGGTGAGCCAGAGGCAGGCGGCCAGGCCAACGGTGGTCTGGGCGATCAGCACACTCAGCAGCAGATGAAGCGCGGGCAGGCGCAGAACCGTGAAACTGAGATCGAGATGGGTGAGGGGATCCCCCTCCCCGAACCGCACCGCCAGCAGGGCGGGCAACCACAGGCTCCAGCCCCTTGCCAGGGCGGTGGCTGATCCGGCCAGGGCAGCCACCAGCACCAGCCTCAGGGTCGGCAGCGGCTTCACCAGCAGCGGCAGCAGCAGTCCGGCGGCCATGGCGAGCAGCAGCGGCAGCGGCAGCTCGGCCAGCACCGGAAAGCCACTGAAGATCTCACCGCTGAAGGGGGCGCTGATCAGCCCCCGGGCCTGGACGATCAGGTAAGTGAGTCCGGCGGCCAGGAGCAGCTCCAGGCCCACCAGCACCAACACCAGGGGCAGGGGCTCCAGCCGCAGCATCGCCTGGCGCGGCATCACCTTGGTGGCACTGGCGCTGCGCAGTCGCCAACAACGCTGCAGCTGCTGCATCTGCAGGGAAACCCCCAGCCCCATCACCAGCAGGAACGCCCCGATCTGCAGCCACCAGCGGCGCCACAGCACCGATTCGAAGCCGAACTGGGCGAACCAGTCGAGCTCAAGGCCCAGCCGGGAGATCAGCACCAGCGCCAGCGGGGGGAGCGCCAGCACAGCCAGGGCCGCAGGCAGCGACAGCAGGCGCGGAAAACGGGAGGCCACGGAGTGAGGTTAGGCAGCGGCGGGCAACAACGCCTGCGCCGCTCTTCAGCACGGCGGGGGCTGTCCGGGCCAAATACCCGACCCAGCAGATCGGCTTTAACGGAGCCTTCCTGCCGGCGCTGTTAGCTTGGCCCCACAGCTGTTGTCGGGCCTTGACCGCCACCCTCTCCCGCACCACCTTCACGGGCCTGCGCTGCAAGGAATGCGGCCACCCCTATGAGGCCGGTGCCCGCCACGTCTGCGAGGACGTCTGCTTCGGCCCGCTGGAGGTCGTCTACGACTACGACGAGATCCGGCGTCGCGTCAGCCGGGCCTCGATCGAGGCCGGCCCCACCTCGATCTGGCGCTACCGCGAGTTTCTGCCGATCGAGGGTGATCCCATCGATGTGGGCACGGGCTTCACCCCCCTGCTCAAGGCCAACCGGCTGGCTCGCCGCCTGGGCCTCAAGAACCTCTACATCAAGAACGACGGCGTCAACATGCCCACCCTGTCCTTCAAGGACCGGGTGGTGTCGGTGGCGCTCACCCGCGCCCGCGAACTGGGCTTCACCACGGTGAGCTGCGCCTCCACCGGCAACCTGGCCAACTCCACCGCAGCCATCGCCGCCCACGCCGGCATGGAGTGCTGCGTGTTCATCCCCAGTGATCTGGAGATGGGCAAGGTGCTGGGCACCCTCATCTACAACCCCACTCTGATGGCGGTGAAGGGCAACTACGACCAGGTGAACCGCCTCTGCTCCGAGGTGGCCAACACCTACGGCTGGGGCTTCGTGAACATCAACCTGCGCCCTTACTACTCCGAGGGCTCCAAGACCCTCGGCTATGAGGTGATCGAGCAACTGGGTTGGCAACTGCCGGATCACATCGTGGCGCCCCTGGCCTCCGGCTCCCTGTTCACCAAGATCCGCAAGGGCTTCGACGAATTCATCAAGGTGGGCCTCGTCGACGAGAAGCCGGTGCGCTTCAGCGGCGCCCAGGCCGAAGGCTGCAGCCCGATCGCCCAGGCCTTTGCCGAAGGCCGCGACTTCATCACCCCGGCGAAGCCCAACACGATCGCCAAGTCGATCGCCATCGGCAACCCGGCCGACGGCCCCTACGCCATCGACCTCGCCAACCGCACCAACGGCACGATCGCCGCAGTGAGCGACGCTGAAATCATCGACGGCATCAAGCTGCTGGCTGAAACCGAGGGCGTGTTCACCGAAACCGCCGGCGGCACCACGATCGCGGTGCTCAAGAAGCTGGTAGAGCAGGGCAAGATCGACCCCAGCGAAACCACCGTGGCCTACATCACCGGCAACGGCCTGAAAACCACCGAAGCCGTGGCCTCGTCCGTGGGCGAACCGCACACAATCGAGCCCCAGCTCGCCAGCTTCAATGCCGCCTGGGAGCGGGCCCAGTCGCTGCACCGCGCCAGCTGGGAGCCGATCGGCGTCTGAGGCAGCCGATCCATCTCCCCACCACCATCCTTTCGTGGCGGCTGCCGCCGCCTTCCACCGTCATGGCGATTCAGGTTCTGATCCCCACCCCCCTGCAAAAGTTCACCGCGGATCAATCCAGCGTCGAGCTGGAGGCCACCAACGTCGATGGGCTGCTGCAGGCCATGGAGGGCCGCTTCCCCGGCATCCTCGCCAGGCTCACCGATGAGAGCGGCAAGCTGCGGCGCTTCCTGAACGTCTACGTGAACAGCGAGGACATCCGCTTCCTCGACAACCAGGCCACGGCCCTCGCCGACGGCGATGAGGTCAGCATCGTGCCCGCCGTCGCCGGTGGCTGATCAGGCTCCGCTCACAACGGCGCCCCGCCCCCGCACAGGTGTGCCCGCAATCACCCAACGGGGTGGTGCTCGTCCATAGGCTCAGCGCACGTTCCGTGCGGCTGGATTCATGACCCAAGCTCCCGAAGCCCCGGTGGCCCTGCGGCCTGATGAGAGCGCCGCCCTGTCGATGGCTCCGGCCGGCAAGGCCCTGCTCTTCGACTACCGCCAGGCGGCCAATCCGGTGCGGCGTGGTCTGACCGAGCCGATTCCGGAGGGGCACTGGGGACCTGAGCTGCACGCCAGCGGCCCCAGCGCCATCCTTCCCCTCGATCTCAGCCACGAGCTGGGTTGCCGGGGTCCGGCCACCAGCCCGGCCCTGAGCGCCAACTTCATCCGCATCCTGGCCGGTGAGTCGATCAGCGCCGGGGCCAACGCCACCAGCTTCCTGTTTTATGTCTGGCGTGGTGCCGGCCGTTGCCGGCGGCCGGCGGGCGTCCTCGGCGGTGCGGTCGATCAGGAGTGGAGCCAGGGGGATCTGTTTGTGTTGCCCTGCGGCGAGGCGGCCCAACTGGAAGCCCGTGAAGAGAGCGTTCTCTACTGGGTCCACGACGCCCCTCTGCTCAGCCACCTGGGGGTGAGCGCCGATCAGCCCCGCTTCGAGGCCACCCATTACCCGGGCGAATGGCTGCGGCGGGAGCTGGCTGCCCTGGCGGCGGAACCCAGCAGCGCGCGCAGCAACCGGCTCAGCCTGCTGCTGGCCAACAGCGACCTTCCCTCCAGCCGCACCGTGACCCACACCCTCTGGGCCATGTACGGACTGGTGCCGGCCGGGGCCGTTCAGCCCCCCCATCGCCACCAGTCGGTGGCCCTGGATCTGGTGATCGCCTGCGCCCCGGGCTGCGCCACCCTCTCGGGGCCCGAGCTCAATCCCGACGGCACGATCCGCAACCCCCTGCGGATGGAATGGGAGCCTGGTGCCGCCTTCGTGACCCCGCCGGGCCACTGGCACGGCCACGTCAACGAGAGCGGCGAGGACGCCCTGCTGCTGCCGATCCAGGATGCCGCCCTGCACACCTATCTGCGCAGCCTCGACATCCGCTTCACCTGATCAACCCTCTGGCCGGATCCGGCTCTGTGTCTCAGGCGTGCCCAGGCACCGGCACGGCCGCAGGGGGACCGGACTCGGCGGGGAGAGCCCCGGTGGCCTCGAAACGATCGACGATGACCCGGAATTCATCTCCCCCGAGGGTTTCCTGCTCGATCAGCCGGTCGACCAGCTCATCCATGAGGGCACGCCTGGGGCGCAGGAGGACCAGCGCCTGATCCAGGGCATGTTGTGAGAGCTGACGCACCTGAAGGTCGATCTGACGGCCGGTGGATTCGGCGTAGCTGGGTCGGGTGTGGAGCAGATCACGGCCGAGGAACACCTCATGGCCATCCCCCTCCAGAGCCACCTGACCAAGGGGAGAGAAGCCATAGCGGGTGACCATCTCGCGGCTGATGCGGGTGGCCATCTGCAGATCACCGGAGGCGCCCTGGGTGATCTCGCTGGGACCGAAGACCACCAGCTCGGCGGCGCGGCCGCCCATGACCACCACCAGACGGGCCTCCAGGTAGGCCTTGCTGATTAGTCCCGAATCGAGGATCTCCTCATCGGGCATGGTGCGGGCGAAGCCCCCGACACCGCCGGAGCGGGGCAGCAGGGTCACCTTGTCGAGCTTGTCGGCATGGGGCACCAGACAGCTGAGCAGGGCGTGGCCGATTTCGTGATAAGCGATCAGGCGCTTCTTGGCGCTGTCCTGGAGAGGGGCCACCGCCAGGCCCATGGTGATGCGTTCCAGGGCGTCGCTGAGCGCCTGATCGTCGATGCTGCTGCGATGACGGCGGGCGGTGAGGATGGCCCCCTCATTGAGCAGGTTGGCCAGATCGGCGCCGGAAAATCCTGGGGTGCGCGCGGCCCAGGTGCTCAGCGACACTGACGGATCGAGGGGGCGGCTGCGGGCGTGCACTGCCAGGATCGCTTCGCGGCCACGGCGGTCAGGCAGGTCCACCTGGATCTGGCGGTCGAAACGCCCTGGCCGGGTGAGGGCCACATCGAGCACATCCGGGCGGTTGGTGGCCGCGATCAGGATCACACCCGAGTTCTGCTCGAAGCCATCCATCTCCGTGAGCAGCTGGTTGAGGGTCTGCTCCCGCTCATCGTTGCCGCCACCGATGCCGGCGCCGCGCTGGCGCCCCACCGCATCCACCTCGTCGATAAAAATGATGCAGGGAGCTTTCTCCTTGGCCCGCTTGAACAGATCGCGCACCCGGCTGGCGCCCACCCCCACGAACAGCTCCACGAACTCCGAGGCCGCCATCGAGAAGAAGGGAACCCCAGCCTCGCCGGCGATCGCCTTGGCCAACAGGGTCTTGCCAGTGCCGGGCGGCCCCACCAGCAGCACCCCCCGGGGGATCTTGGCGCCTAGGGCCGTGAAGCGCTCCGGTTGCCGCAGGAAGCTCACCACTTCCTGCAGTTCAGCCTTGGCCTCATTGATGCCGGCCACGTCCTCGAAGCGGACACTGACCGAGCCCTCCGGCTGCAGGCGGGGCTGGCTGCGGCCGAAACCCATCGCTTTGCTGGCCACCTGGGAGGAGCGGCGCAGCAGCAGTGTGAGCCCACCCAGCAGCAGCACCACCAGCAGCACATTCACCAAAAGCCCGGCGGTGGCGTCGTCCTGGCGGTCATCACGCACCGTGAGCGGTACGCGGCTCTGCTCGGCCGTGCGCAGCAGCAGCGAATCATTGGCGAAGACGGGCACCCGGATGCTGCGGCCGTCCTTGAACTGAACCTGCACCTCCCGCTGCCGGGGGGAGAGTTCCAGCTCCTTGATCGTGCCCCCCTCGATCAGTTTCAGCAGCTCGCTGTAGGAGGGCGGTGGTTCGGACTGGCCCACAAGGCGGCCGATCAACCCCCCTTCCCGGGGCGGGCTGGACGGTGGGGTGGTGGCCTCCGGCTGGGCCGGTGCCGCGGCCAGGAGAGCACGGACACCCTCCGGCCAAAGAGGGAGCACCGGACGCGGGCTGCTCACAGGGTTCTGCTTCTGGGGCGAGCTTAGCGATTTGACGAAAGGCCTCACGACAGCGGAAGATTATTGTTTGGCTGATCGGGCGGGATGGCTGTTCCCAAGAAGAAAACCTCCAAAGGCAAGCGCAATCAGCGCCATGCCCACTGGAAGGCGAAGGCAACCGTGGCCGCCCGCAAGGCGATGTCGCTTGGTAAGGCCGTGTTGAGTGGTCGTGCGCAAGGCTTCGTGTATCCGATCGACGAATCCGCCGACGACACCGAGAGCTGAGCTCCGCTCAATTCAGCCCTCAACCGGCTCCTTTGTGCGTGATCACGATGCGTCGTCCGCCGACCCGCTCCAGATGCAGCGGCGCTTGCCATCGAGCTTGATCAAGGCGGTGGCGGCCGAAGATCCTGGCACTGTTCTCTCCAGTCCAACCTGATAGAGCTCAGGGGGCAGCGAGGCAAGGGTGGCCCGGACCATGGCCGCCACCTCTGAAGCCTGGAGTCCCTGACCAGAGGATCGGCGCTGGCGTGCTTCGGCCTGGAGGCGCCAGCGCAATGGCAGGCTCCAGCGGCTGGGCCGGAGCAACCAGAGCCCATCGAGCTGATTCCAGAGCGGCTGGTAAGCCTGCAACTCCTGGTCCCAGCGGGGCAGCCAGGCCAGTTCCGCAGGACTCAGTGAGTTGTTCCACTCGTTCAAGGGCTTGGCCATCGCCATGGAAAGGGCGCTCACCCCCAGGGCCCGGCAGCCCACCAGCCAGCCCTCCAGCACGAGCACGTCAACGGCTTCGAAGCGGCGCCAGCCGGCCCGATCCCCCTGAGCGGCGCGCAGACGTTTGTCGAAACGGGGCAGCTGCAGCGGCTCCCCCGAGCGCCAGCGCCGCAGGCACTCCAGCAGCAAGGGCACGTCGTGGCTGCCGGGCGGAACGCGACTCACCCCGAAAGGATTGCCCGCCAGCCGCTGCAGCCTCTGCTCAAAGGGGAGGTAGGCGTCATCGATCGAGACCACCGCCAGGCGCAGGCCGAGGCTGGGGGCCAGCCGCTCCAGCTCCCGGCCAAGGGTGGTCTTGCCTGCGCCCACCGGCCCGTTCAGCCCAATCAGCAGCGGATACCGCAAGCCAGCTCCGCCGTTGCCAGACCTGGAGTAACAGCTGCTGAGCAGGGGCAGGATGAGGCCCCAGAGCAGGCTGGGATGGGGCGGCCCCTGCCAGGCCCCGAGCCGCTGACGCCACTCCTCCGCCCAGGCGAGGGGATCGCTGACGCCGCAGCGGACCAGCAGCCGGCGGTGGGGCTCCGGCGGGAAGCACCAGGGCCAGGGAGGGCCGCTCACGAGCCGAGCTTGAACCCTTCCAGCACCACGGCGTAGACCACCCCGATGCGCAGGTTGTCGCAGAGCACCCAGCCCAGGGAAGGTTCACCCCGCACCCAGTGGCTGCGCAGACGAGCCACCAGCTCCACCAGCACCACCAGCAGCAACACCATCAACGGGCGTGGCCCCACCTGATAGAGCACGAAGGAGGTGACGTTGTTGCCGGCAAACAGGCCGAGCAGCAGGGCGAGCAGGGCCAGACTGCGGTGGCGCCAATTGCCGCGCCATCCGGAGAGAGCCGTGCGGCCGCTGCTCTCCAGTGCCTGCTGCAGGCGGGTGGATTGCACGGGCAAGGGGCTCATGGCACTGGTGGCAACTGCTCCAGGTAGGAGAGCGTGATCAGGCCGCCGGCACAAGCGGGCCCTCGCAGCACCCTGATCGGCGCCGTGGGCTCCCCCAGGCCATCCGTCAGGCTGGAGGCGGCACGGAACAGCGAGGCCGAGTCCTGGCTGGAGGCGGTACTGAGGGTCACCAGGCAGCGCAGACCGGCTGCGGTGGCCGCCGCCAGGCCCGCCTGGGAATCCTCCAGGGCCACAGCCTGGCCGGGGTCCAGCCCCAGGCGCTGAAGGGCCAGCACGTAAGCCTCGGGATCGGGCTTCTTGGCGCCCACATCGTCTGCACAGATGCGCAGCGGCAGCAACCGGCTCTGGTCCCTGAGCTGATTCTCCAGCAGGGCGGCCACCGCCTCACGACCGCTTGTCGTCACGATCGCCTGCTGAAGACCGGCCGTCGCCGCCGCCTTGATCAGGCGCCGCACGCCCGGGCGCAGCTGAACCTCACCAGCCACCACCAGCTCGCGGTAGTGGGCCTGCTTGGCTTGGTGCAAGGCGTCCAGCAGCGAGGCCTCAGGCTCCCCTCCCTGCTGGCGCTGAAGGAACCAGCGCAGCCGCTCACGCCCGCCGCTGATCGCCAGCAGCTCGATGTAGGTGGAGCGGTCCCACTGCCAGGGCAGGCCCTGCTGCGCAAAGGCCCGGTTGAAGGCGATCCGGTGGCCGTCGAGTTCGGTCTCGGCCAGCGTGCCATCCACGTCCCAGAGCAGGGCGCGCAGGGAACCCTTGACGTCACGGGCTTGCATCGGCTGAGGCTAGGAGCTGAGGGTGAGCCGATCAGAATGGGTCCACACTCCCGAGGTTCCTCTGCCCTTCACACCGCCCGAGCAGCGCTGGCAACTGCCCGTCCCCCTGCAGCCCAGTCAGGACGAGGACCTGGCCAGGGAGATGGCGGCCCTGGGCCTGCCACCGGAATTGCTGGCGGTGTTGCGCCGGCGGGGCTACGACAGCCCCGAGGCGATCAGGGAGCTGCTGGAGCCCCCGCCCGCCCCCGACCCCCGGCTGCACTTCGCCGACCTGGCCGTGGCGGTGCAGCGGCTCATGCGGGCCTGCGCCGAGGCGGAGGCAGTGGCGATCTGCGGCGACTACGACGCCGATGGCATGACCAGCACGGCCCTGCTGGTAGGGGTGCTGGAGCGGCTGGGGGCCCGGCCGCAGGCCGCCATCCCCAGCCGCCAGGACGAGGGCTACGGCCTCAATGCCGGCATGGTCGAACGCCTCTGGGGCGAAGGGGTACGCCTGCTGGTCACGGTCGACAACGGCATCGCCGCCCGGGAGGCCCTTGATCGGGCCCGCGATCTGGGGGTGGAGGTGATCCTCACCGACCACCACACGCTCCCCGCCGAGCACCCGCCCTATCTGGCCCTGCTCCATCCGGCCTGCACCCCCGAGGGTTCCCCCTACCGGGGCCTGGCGGGGGTCGGGCTGGCCTATCTGCTGGCGATGGTGCTGGCCACGGAGCTGGGTCGCGCCGATGCCACCGCCATGGCCCTGGATCTGTTCTGCATCGGCACGGTGGCCGACATGGCCCCCCTTCTGGGGGTGAACCGGCGCTGGCTGCGGGATGGACTCAGGCGATTGCATGCGTCGTCCCTGCCTGGCCTGCAGGCGCTGCAGAGGCTGGCGGGTCTGGGGGAGGAACCCCTCGATGCCACAGCGGTGGCCTTCAAACTGGCGCCGCGCATCAATGCCGTGGGGAGACTGGGGGATCCTGCCCTGGTGGTGGATCTGCTCACCACCAGCGACCACGACCGAGCCATGGCCCTGGCCCAGGACTGCGAGGCCCTCAACCGTCAGCGGCGGGAGCTCTGTGAGGCGATCGAGGCGGAGGCGGTGGCCCTGGTCGAAGCCGATGGCCCCGAGCCCAGCCCTTTTGTGCTGCTCGCCCAGACCCATTGGCATCACGGAGTGATCGGCATCGTGGCCGCCAGACTGGTGGAGCGTTATGGCTTGCCCGTGGCCCTGCTCGCCGGGGAGGGGGGCGGCAGGCTGCGGGCGTCGGTGCGGGCACCCAGAGGCTTTGCGGTCGATCAGGCCCTGAGCCACTGCGGCACCCTGCTGGAGCGCCATGGCGGCCATCCCGCCGCCGGTGGCTTCAGCGTGAAAGCAGAGCGGCTGGCCGATCTGCATGAGCAGCTCAACAGGCTGGCGGCCAGCTGGCTGGGCGACCGGGGCAGCGGCTCGCCGGTGGAGCCGGAGGCCTGTCTGGCCCTGCACCGCATCGGCCGTGGCTTCTGGCGCGACCTGCAGCGGCTGGAGCCCCTCGGGGCGGGGCTACCGGCGCCGGTGTTCTGGAGCAACGCCTGCCGGGTGATCAGTCAGCGGCTGCTGCGCGGCGGCCACCTTCAGCTGGAGCTGGAGCAGCAGGGCAGCCGTCTGCGGGCGATCGCCTGGCGCTGGCAGGGGGAAGGCACCGTGCCGGAGCTCGTGGATGTCGCCTACCGCCTGCGCAGCGACAGCTGGCAGGGGGAGGAGCGCCTGCAACTGGAGCTGGTGGGGTTGCGCGGCAGTGGCGGCGGGGATGTCCTGCTCAAACGGCGCCAGCGCTCCTACTGGTGCCGGCGCCAAGGGAATGGCGTGCTGATTCGCAATCAAGAAGGCCGGGAGCTCCATGTGGAGCTCCCGGCGCTTGATCAGCCGGCCTACCTGCGCGCACTCATCGACGAGGCAGCCCTGGCTCTTGGGATTCAGGCCTGAGCCCGATCAGAGAGCGCCGCGCTTGTAGAAGAGGATGAAGATCACGGCAGGGCCCGCCAGGGTGATCAGGGCCAGCGCCAGGAAGTTGGCGATCAGATGGAAATCGATTCCCATGGATGCGGCGCTCGGATAAAGACAGTCCGGGATTCAGCGTACGGGTCGCCGAGACCTCAGCCCACACCGCCCCCATGCCACTGTGACGCCTTGTCACAGCGGTGGGAGCTGATCGGATGGGCGCAGGACCCCACTGGAGCTGCATCAGCGGCTGCGGCGCCTGCTGCCGTCTGGACCCGGAACAACGGGGCGAAGCCCTCGACGCCCTCAGTGAGGAGCAGCGCCAGCTCTACCTCTCGATGGTGGGGGCGGACGGTTGGTGCCGCCACTTCAACACGGGCTCGAGAACCTGCCGCATCTACGCCGATCGGCCCGGGTTCTGCCGGGTGGGAGCCCTCGCCCAGCTGTTCGCCGTACCGCCCGAGCAGGGAGAAGCCTTCGCGATCGCCTGCTGCCGGCAGCAGATCCGAGAGGAATATGGAGGGCGCTCGCTCGTGATGCGTCGCTTCGAGCGCTCCACCCGTCAGCCTGGCGGCCAACCTGCGCCCCCAGCACCCAGCGAGCACCAGAACCAGCCATGAGCGACCTCGTCGATCCGGATCTCAGCGCTGGCCAGGAGGCCAGCGCCATCACTGAAGCCAGCTTGAGCCCTGAGGCCAGTGCCAGCTCCGAGCCAGAAACCCCGGAGTCGTCGGATTTTGTGGCGGTGGCCGCCACCACCTTCACCACGGTGTTTCTTGCCGAGCTGGGCGATAAGACCCAGCTGGCCGCTCTGCTGCTCTCCGCTGAATCCGGACGGCCCGGCGTGGTGTTCGCCGGGGCCGCCCTGGCCCTGATCTGCTCCAGCCTGGTGGGCGTGCTGCTGGGGCGCTGGCTGGCGGCGGTGCTGCCGGCCCAGCGCCTGGAGCGGATCTCCGGCGTCCTGATGGTGTCCCTCGGCCTCTGGCTGGGGGGGCAGGCCAGCCTCGGCCTGCTCCAGCCCGTCCTCGACTTCCCCAACCCCTGAGCCCCCTGGCGCAGCCATGCAGCTCCCACTTCTGGCCTCCACCTTCCTGACCGTGTTCGTGGCCGAGCTTGGCGACAAGACCCAGCTCACGATCGTGACCATCAGCGGCACCTCCAGCAACACCCTGGCGGTGTTTCTGGGCAGTGCTGGCGCCCTCGTGCTCGCCAGCCTGCTGGGGGCCCTGGCAGGCGGTTCGCTCTCCAGCCTGATTCCCACCGATGCCCTGCAGCTGGCGGCCTCCCTGGGCTTCCTGGTGATCGGCCTGAGGCTGATCCTGCGTTCCGGAACCGACGCTCCGTAAAGTTGTTGTCGGAGACATCGATGCCCCGGGGCTTCGCTGCACGCCCTGTCGGCATCATGCCGCGCGCCTCACCTCCAACTCCGCCTTGACGTTTCGATGAAGTTCACGGTCGCCCACCTGCTCGAGCAGCTCCCCGCCGCCGACGCCCTGCCGGTGGCCAAGCTGGAGAAAGCGCTCGGCCTGAGCCTCAACCCGGATAAATCTCAGCTGCGCATCGCCCTGGAGGGCCTGAGCCGGCTGGGGGTGTTGGTGGAAACCGAGGACGGCATCCAGCGGCGCCAGGACGACACCCTGATCGAGGCGCGTCTGCGCTGCTCCAGCAAGGGCTTCTGCTTCGCCCTGCGCGAGGACGGCGGTGAGGACATCTACATCCGCGATCACCAGCTCAACCACGCCTGGAACGGTGACCGGGTGCTGGTGAAGATCACCCGGGAGGGGGGCCGCCGCCGCTCTCCGGAGGGTGGCGTTCAGTGCATCCTCGAGCGGGCCACCACCCACCTGCTCGCCCAGGTGGAGCAGCAGGACGACCGTCTCCTGGCCGTGCCCCTCGACGACCGGCTGCTGACCTCGGTGGAGCTGCCGGGTTCCGATGCCAGTTACCTGGACCCCGAGAAGCAGTCGGTGGTGGAAGTGCTGCTCGACCGCTATCCGGTGGCACAGTTCCCGCCCTTGGGGCACGTGGAGCGGCGCCTGCCGATCAACGGTGGCGAAGAGGCCGATCTGGATCTGCTGCTCACCAAGCATGGTCTGCGCCAGCGGCCGGCGGCGCCCCGCTCCAGCCTGAAGGCCCCCGGCGAGAAGGACCGCACCGACCTGACGGCCCTGCCGACCCTGGTGCTGAGTGGCTGGAGTGGCGCCGACGCCCCGATCCTGCCTGCCATCTCCCTGGAGGACGGCGAAGAGGGCCTGCGCCTGTGGATCCACGTGCCGGCGCTGGCGGAACGCTTCACCCCCGGCGGCAGCCTCGATCTCTGGCTGCGGGAGCAGGGGGAGTCGATCTGCCTGGGCCGCCGCTGGCTGCCCCTGCTCAGCCCGGCGTTGAGCAAGGCCGCTGCCTTCAGGCCCGGTGAAACTCAGGCCGCCGTCTCGGTGGGGCTGCGCTGCAACGAGAGTGGGGAGCTGAGCGACTACCGCTTTGCCCTCACCAGCATCAAGGTGGATGCCGTTGTCGATGGCAGCGCCCTGCAGGCCCTGGCAGACCGCAAGCCCAAGGCCCGCACCGTCCCGGCGGCGCTCAAGCCGATCAAGGATCAGCTGCCCCAGCTGGAGCGGCTGCTGGAGATCACGACCCTGCTGCGCCAGCACCGGCTGGAGAGCGGCTCCCTGGAGCTGGATCTGCCCCGCCCCAGCCTCGACTCCCTCGGCGACCTCTGCGTCCCCGCTCCTGAGGAGCGCCGCCAGGGCTGGATGGTGCAGCTGCCCGAGCACCAGCCCACGGCCCTGCTGCGGGAGCTGCTGATCCTCGCGAACCGCGCCCTCGGCGCCCATCTCTGCGCCCTGGGGCTGCCGGCAATTTTTGCGGTCAACCCGCCGGCCGATGGCACCGAGATCAACGAGGTGGCCAAGGCGGCCCTCGGCCTCGACATCCCGGTGGAGCTCAGCGACGACGGCAACGCCCCCGCCCCGCGCGACCTGGCAG
>NZ_CH724159.1:289258-560939 GCF_000153045.1 Synechococcus sp. WH 5701 | reverse complement strand
CCGCTTCGCCGCCGAGGTGGAGGCCGACCTGCTGGCCATGGCCCAGGCCCGCGCGGCGGAACCCCTGGTGGGTCAGACCCTCAGCGGTGTGATCAGCGGCGTGCAGAGCTACGGCTTCTTCGTTGAGATTCCCCCCTCCCAGGTGGAGGGTCTGGTGCACGTCAGTTCCCTCAAGGACGACTGGTACGAATACCGCTCCCGCCAGAACCGCCTGGTGGGCCGCAAGAACCGCCGCACCTACATGCTCGGCGACCAGGTGGACGTGCAGATCCAGAACGTCGATGCCCTGCGCCATCAGATCGATCTGGCCGTGCTGCTGCCGGAGGGCGACGAGGAGAGCGGCGAAGACGGGGAGGACTGAGCGGATGGATCCGGTGGTCCTGGCGGTCACGGGTGCCTCCGCCATGCCGCTGGCGGAGCGGGGTCTGCAGTTGTTGCTGGAGGCCGGCGAGACGGTGGAGCTGGTGGCCAGCCGCGGGGCCATCGGGGTCTGGCTGGCGGAGCAGGGGGTGCGCATTCCCTCTGAACCGGATCTGCAGGCCTGCTTCTGGCGGGAGCGCACGGGCGTGACAACGGGCCAGTTGCGCTGTCACCGCTGGAACGATCAGGCGGCGGCAATCGCCAGTGGCAGCTTTCGGACCCGCGGCATGGTGATCCTGCCGGCGAGCATGGGAACGGTGGGCCGGATCGCCAGTGGCGTGGCCCTCGATCTGGTGGAGCGGGTGGCCGATGTGCACCTCAAGGAGGGACGGCCGCTGGTGATCGCCCCCCGGGAAATGCCCTGGAGCCTGGTTCACCTGCGCAACCTCACGACCCTGGCCGAGGCGGGTGCGCGCATCGCCCCACCGATTCCCGCCTGGTATCACCGCCCCACCAGCCTGGAGGACATGATCGACTTTCTGGTGATCCGGGTGTTCGATGGCCTGGGCTACGACCTCGGCTCCCTGCGCCGCTGGGATGGCCCGGTGGCCGCCGCGGCCAGCCTCTGAGCCCCGCCCGCCGGTCTGACTCCCGGACTGATCCCCTCCGTGCTGCAACGCCTCCTGCTCCTGCCTCTGCTGGCCCCGCTGCTGGCCGTGCTGCTGGTGGCGGCCCTGAACCCCACCCCCGCCAGCCGCCTGCGGCTGCTGATCTGGACCTCCCCAGCCCTGCCGATCGGGGTCTGGCTGGCCCTGGCGGCCAGCGGCGGAGCCGCCCTCAGCGCCGGCCTCACGGCCCTGGCCCTGCAGCAACCGGGCGATCAGCCCCTGCGGCGGCGATCGGTTCAGCCATCCGGCGGCGGCGACCGGCGCGAGCCAGAGCCCTGGGATGACAGGCCCCAAGCGAGTGCCAGACCTGCACCACAGCAACCGCCCGGGGGATACGCAGGACCCGAGCGCGCGCCCCAGGAGCCACCACCCACCCTCTCGGTGCCCTTCCGGATCCTGCGCACAGGCAGCGGCGGAGCGCCGGCCTCAGCCACCGCAACGGCCAGCCCCGGCAACGGCGACGCCGAGGGCTGGGACACACCCCCCAGCGACGACTGGTGAAGCGGAGCCCCTCGACAGTCGCGCGGCCGGAGATGCCTAGGATTGATTGCAGTGTTTCGAGCTGAGGCTCCAGCCCGTGAGCGACTCCGCCAGCCCCGCGCCGAATCCCGTCAAGGTCAAGCCACCGGCTCCGGAAGACAAGCCCTTCGCCGAGTTCATCCCTCAGCTGTTCCTGCCTGCCCTGCTCAAGGAAATCGAGGCCTTCGGCGGAGCAACCCCGCAGCTGAGCTTCGAGCAGGGGGCGATGCCGGTGGTGGGGAGCCCCTGCTGGCTGGTGATGGGGAGCTTCCCTGGTGACCGGCGCTTCTGGCTCTGTTTCACCGAGGCGAGCATCAGCTCCGCCAAGACCATCGCGCTGGCTGAGGCGGGCAGCGAACCCAGCCTGCTGGAGTCGTTCCTGATCGATGAGAAGAAGACGACCCTGGCCCTGCTGATCTCGAGGGTGGTGTCACGGCTCAACAGCCAGAAGTGGCTGGGCCCCAACTGAGCGCTTCACATCCAGGCCGGATGCGCGGAAAGCCCACCTACGATGGGCGGAACACCCCACCGTTCTGCTCGCATGGTGCCCCCCGTCGCTGCGCCCACCGCCACCCGTGGCACCAACGCCGCTGAGGCCAAGGCCTTCAAGGAGCCGGTCAAGGACACGATCCTCACCCCGCGCTTCTACACCACGGATTTCGAGGCGATGGCCGCCATGGATCTGCGGCCCAACGAGCAGGAGCTCGAAGCGATCTGCGAGGAGTTCCGCAAGGACTACAACCGCCACCACTTCGTGCGCAACGAGGAGTTCGAGGGCGCCGCCGACAAGCTCGATCCCGAGACCCGCAAGGTGTTTGTGGAGTTCCTGGAGCAGAGCTGCACCTCCGAGTTCTCCGGATTTCTGCTCTACAAGGAACTGAGCCGCCGGATCAAGGAGAAGAATCCGCTGCTGGCCGAGTGCTTTGCCCACATGGCCCGCGATGAAGCCCGCCATGCCGGCTTCCTGAACAAGGCGATGGGTGATTTCGGCCTGCAACTGGATCTGGGCTTCCTCACCGCCAACAAGGCTTACACCTTCTTCAAGCCGAAGTTCATCTTCTACGCGACCTATCTCTCCGAGAAGATCGGCTACTGGCGTTACATCGCCATCTACCGCCACCTGGAGAAGCACCCGGAGAGCAAGATCTTCCCGATCTTCAACTTCTTCGAGAACTGGTGCCAGGACGAGAACCGCCACGGCGACTTCTTTGATGCCCTGATGAAGGCCCAGCCCGATACCGTCCGCGGTCTGCAATCCAGGCTGTGGTGCCGATTCTTCCTGCTGGCGGTGTTCGCCACCATGTACGTGCGTGATGTGGCCCGCAAGGAGTTCTACGAGGCGCTCGGCCTCGATGCCCGCGAGTACGACAAGATGGTGATCGCCAAGACCAACGAAACTTCGGCCAGGGTGTTCCCCGTGGTGCTCAATGTGGAGCATCCCAAGTTCTACTCACGCCTGGAGCGGATCGTCACCAACAACGCCGCCCTCAGTGAGGCTGACGCCAAAGGCGGCCCAGCCCCGATCAGGGCCCTGCGCAAGCTCCCCCACTGGATGGCCAATGGCCTGGAGATGGCCAAGCTGTTCCTGATGGCACCGATCCGCAGTGAGGAGTTCCAGCCCGCCGTGCGTTGAGGCTTGGCCTGGTTAGCCTGACGGTCCTCTCTGAACCGTCTTGCTCGCCACTCCCACTCCTTCATTCACGGATACCCTCACGGGCGAGAGCCTCGATCAACGCTGGCGGGATCGGCTCGAAACCGTGCTGGCAGCGGGTACCTCCGCCGGCGCCAGCCTGGTGGAGGTGTTCCTTGAGAGCACCGACCACATCGGTCTGCTGGCGGAGCAGGAGAGGATCACCAACGTCAGTCCGGCCTTCGGTCGTGGGGCTGGCCTGCGGGTGTTCCTGGGGGAGCGCGATGGCTTCGTGTCCACCAACGACCTGAGTGAGGCGGGCCTGCTGCAGGCCCTGGATCAGGCCCTGGGAATGCTGGGCCTCACGCGCAGCAACCTCGGCACCCACAGCTTTGCCGGACTCGCTTCCCTAAACGATCACGGGGCCAGCAAAGAGGCCTGGCTGCAGCACTGCCCCGGTCTGGATGAATCCACGGCCCGGCTGCTGGAGGCCACGGCGCTGCTCGATCGCCACGGGGATCATCTCCAGGCTCGCCGCGGCAGCTACGCCCGCGACTGGCAGGAGGTGCTGGTGGCCGCCACGGATGGCACGTTCGCCCGTGACATCCGCCTGCACCAGTCGGTGGGGATCAACGCCCTGGCGGCCGACGGCGACCACCGCGCCAGCCTGGGGCGCCGCTACGGCAGCTCCGGCCGCCCCGATGACCTGCGCCAGTGGGATGCGGAGGCCTCGGCGATCGATCTCTGCGCCAGTGCCCGCTCAATGCTCTACGCCGACTATGTGGACGCCGGCAATTACCCGGTGGTGCTGGCCAATCGCTTCGGGGGCGTGATCTTCCATGAAGCCTGCGGCCACCTGCTGGAAACCACCCAGGTGGAGCGCGGCACCACCCCCTTCGCCGACAAGGTGGGCGAGACCATCGCCCATGAGGCCGTCACCGCCGTGGATGAAGGACTCAGTGACGGCGCCTTCGGCAGCCTCTCCATGGATGACGAGGGCATGGAGCCCCAGCGCACGGTGCTGATCGAGAACGGTGTGCTGCAGCGCTTCATCTCCGACCGTGCCGGGGAACTGCGCACCGGCCACGCCCGCACGGGAAGCGGCCGCCGTCAGAGCCATTCCTTCGCCGCCGCCAGCCGCATGCGTAACACCTTCATCGCCGCCGGTCCCCACAGCCCCGAGCAGCTGATCGGCTCGGTGGATCGGGGCCTCTACTGCAAGTCGATGGGGGGAGGCAGTGTGGGACCCACCGGCCAATTCAACTTCGCCGTGGAGGAGGGGTACCTGATCGAAGACGGCCAGCTGGGCAAGCCGGTGAAGGGGGCCACGCTGATCGGTGAGGCCAAAGAAGTGATGCCCCGCATCTCCATGTGCGCCAACGATCTGGAACTGGCCGCCGGCTTCTGCGGCTCGGTGAGCGGCAGCATCTTTGTGACCGTGGGCCAGCCCCACATCAAGGTCGACAGCATCACTGTGGGGGGCCGCTGATCATGGGAACCGACACCATCACCGCCAGCCCCAGCGCCCTGCACGCCAGTGAGCTGGCCGGGCAGCTGGAATCCCTGGCCAAGGACCTGGGCGTGAGCCGCTGGGACCTGGGTGCCTCCTGCAGCACCGACACCTCCGTGCAGGTGGATCGGGGTGAGGCCAAGCAGCTCAAGGGCGCCCAGCGGAGCTCGATCACCGTGCGGGCCTGGAACAGTGATGGCCTGGTGGGCATCACCAGCACCTCCGATCTCTCCCCCGCGGGCCTGGCCCGCGCCCTGGCCGGCGCCGGTGAGGCCAGCCGTTACGGCAACCCCGACGACACCCCCGGCTTCTCGCCCCTGGCCAAGGCACCACTGGCCCAGCTGGAGCAACCGATCAGTGAACCCAGGGGCATCCTCGAGCTGCTGGGCACCCTCAAGCTGGCTGAGGCCGAGCTGCTGGGCCGCCACCCCGCCATCAGCACCGTTCCTTACAACGGTCTGGCGCAGCGCAACAGCCAGCGCCTCTACCTCAACAGCGAGGGGGCCTGCCGCGAGCAGCAGCTGAGCACCGCCAGCCTCTACCTCTACGCCCGCGCCGAGGAAGATGGCCGCAAGCCCCGCAGCAGCGGGGCAGTGCGCCTGGCCTACGGCGCCGAGCAACTGGATGTGGCCGGCTGCATCGAGGAAGCAGCCGAGCGCACGATCCAGCACCTCGACTACGCCCCGATCGCCACCGGCCGCTACACCTGTGTGTTCAGCCCGGAGGCCTTCCTTGATCTGATCGGCGCCTTCAGCAGCCTCTTCAATGCCCGTGCCGTGCTCGATGGGGTCAGCCTCAGCCAGCGTGAGTCGCTCGGCAGCCAGCTGGCGGTTCCCTTCCTCTCGATCCACGACAACGGCCTGCACCCCGGCAACATCGGTGCCGCCAGCTTCGATGGCGAGGGCACGCCGGTGGCGCGCCTGCCGCTGGTGGAGGGCGGCATCCTGCGCCACTTCCTGCACTCGGAAGCCACGGCCCGCGCCTTCGGCGTGGCGCCCACCGGCCATGCCGGTCTGGGGGCGAAGGTGTCGGTGGGGCCCCACTGGTTCGAGATCGGCCCGGCCGGCAGCTCCGATGAGCAGACCGGTGCCAGGGGTCTCGATCGCTTCAGCCAGGATGGGATCGTCTGGATCGATTCACTCTCGGCCCTCCATGCCGGCGTGAAGTCGAGCCAGGGATCGTTCTCCCTGCCCTTCGATGGCTGGTTGATCCAGGGTGGTGAAGCCCGCTCGATCGAAGCCGCCACCGTGGCCGGCGACATCCGCGCCGTGCTCAAGGGCCTGGTGGGCTTCGAGGGCGAGGCCAAGGTCACCCCCGATGGCGTCTGCCCGCTGGTGTGGGTGGATGGGCTCTCGATCACCGGCGACGCCTGAGGCCCGCCAAACGAGGAGCCGGCGATGAAGATCCTGTTCTGGGGCACCCCGGCCTACGCGGTGCCCAGCCTTGAGGCGCTGGTGGCGGCAGGCCATGAGCTGGTGGGGGTGGTGAGCCAGCCCGACCGCCGCCGGGGGCGCGGCGCGGCACTGATGCCCTCGGCGGTGAAGGCCCGGGCCCTGGAGCTGGGGGTGCCGGTGTTCACGCCGGTACGGATCCGGCGGGAACCGGAGATGCAGGCGGAGCTGGGGGCACTGGGCGCGGACGTCTCGGTGGTGGTGGCCTTCGGGCAGCTGCTGCCGAAGGAGGTGCTGGCCGAGCCGCCGCTGGGGTGCTGGAACGGCCATGGCTCACTGCTGCCCCGCTGGCGCGGCGCCGCCCCGATCCAGTGGTGCCTGATCGAAGGCGACGCCGAGACCGGCGTGGGGATCATGGCGATGGAGGAGGGCCTCGACACGGGCCCGGTGCTGCTGGAGCGGCGCCTCGCGATCGGGTTGCTGGAGACCGCGGCCCAGCTGGGCGAACGCCTGAGCCGGCTGACGGCGGAGCTGCTGGTGGAGGCGATGCCCCTGATCGCCGCAGCGGGGCCCGGCCCTGAAGCCGACCGCTGGCGGCAGCTTGGCCTGCATCCCCAGCCGCAGGAGGGTCTCACCCATGCCCGCCTGCTGCAGAAGGACGACTACGCGATCAGCTGGAACGCCCCGGCGCTGGCCATCCACCGGCGGGTGATGGGACTGCATCCCGGCGCGCGCACCACCTGGAGAGGCCAGCGGCTCAAGCTGCTGGCCACCGAACCCCTGGTGCGGCGACTGGCCGATCAGCTCAGTGCCGAGGGGGCCTCATTGGCCCAGCGCTGGGGTCAACCTGCGCAGACGGCATGGCCTGCGGTTGGCACGGTGCTGGAGGTGGCGGAAGGGGTTGGTCTTGTGGTGGCCACCGGGGGCTGCCCACTGCTGATCCGCGAGGCGCAGCTGGAAGGGAAGAAGGCCAGCGGCGGCGGGGCGATGCTGCAGCAGTTACGGGCGCGGGTGGGGGATGGTTTCGGCTGAGCTGGCGCTGGATGGGTGATCCATCTTCCCAACAGTCACTTGGATCGACACGCAGCTGAATCGTCGGCTACTCCGGTTTGAGCGTCGACGCTTCGAGCGCCTTCGCCAGCCCCTCGGCGCTGCCAGTGAAGAGGTCATACCACTGAAAGCTGGCAAGGTCCTGGGGCAGGGGCACGTCTTCGAGTCGTACAGGGACGACGAAAGCCGACTGTGCCCCGCGCTCCTTCTGAAGAGCGACGGCCGTGTCAACTTCATGCCGGAAAACACCTTCGCCCGAGAGTTTGGCAATCGCGTGCGCCGAGAGGAACACGAGGAAACGATCAGACTCGCGCAGCGCTTCAAGGATCTTGCTGTCCCAGACATCGCCCGCGACCAGCTTCCCCTGGTCGATCCAAGGTGTGAACTCGTGGCGCACAAGCGTGGCAAAGACGTCCTTGACGATCGCTTCGTCCTCGCGCACATAGCTCAGAAAAAGGCGCGGGCTGCAGAGGAGGTTCGCAACCAGGCCGACGACCGGCTCGTCCTGCCGAGTGGGTTGGATCATCGTCACGTGGTCGCCAGGCACCGTGCGTCTGACCGCACGTGGAAAGTCGTAAAACACGGATTCCCGGAGGACGGTCACGTCGTCCACCGCAGCGACGATGCGCCAAGCAAAAGTGGGATCCTTCCATTGTCTGGAGAGATCAGCCTGGAGCGTGCGCAGGAAAGTGCTCTCTGCGGCAACATCTCGCAACTGCGGATTGAGGAAGGCCAGGCGCCGAGCGGCCCTGACGCCACCTGTCGGAGCCCCGAACAGGGCCACGTGGCGGACACGGTTGCGCAGCCACTCGCTGTCCATCAACGCCCGTTCAATGATCAGGCCGCCGGCACTGTGCCCAAGCAGAGACAAATGCTTGTAGCGGTTCAGCGTTGACATGCAGTAGGTGGAAAACGAGTCAGCGATGTTGGTCAGACTCGGGCTCCAGACCAGCCGGTAGCGCAGCCAGCGCGGCATCCATGATGAGACGTATTGGAACGAGTCGATGTCCCAGCTCGTAAGGTTTGGGTGCTCCAGCAGTTGATCGATCATGGGTTGCCAGGCTTTGTCACCGGCAAAGCCGTGGACTAGCACGATGGCTGAATCACTTGCCAGGTCTCGGTACTTCATACGGTTCCGGGGCGGAATGGGGATGGGTTGGTGGAGGTTTATTGACAGCCGGGCTCCTATCATCACTGAGCCCTGACGGGGACTGAGTCTGATGTGATTGTAACCTTCACAATGAGTTTTGACTCCCAGTGAGCCGCGGGGTGCTACATCCGCATATCTCCAGAAAAAGCCAACCAAGTTTAGTTCTCCCATCCAACCAGATGCATAGGCATTTGGCTGCACTTTGTAGGGCACCTCGAAATATTGCCACTACCCAGGCTGCCTTGAGAAGCAAAATGCTCATCCTCTGCACGTGCAGATCCGCCTGATGACTGACATTCATGACTTAAATGCGGGATAATTATCCCGTTGCCGAATGATCAGACAGCCAGCATTGCCTTTGAGTTGCAATGCAGGTATCGAAGAAAGTTGTAAGTCAGATTACGCAGTCCCCACCAAGCTTTCGTTCTGGCCAGTCCAATCCGCCTTGTCAGCTTGCCGCGCATGCAGGTTGTGATTGCACCAAAGACATGCTCAACCCTGGCCCGTACAGTTGATCGGACCTTGTTCCGTTCCTTGGCCTCCTCGCTCAAGAGATGGCAGCGTGAGCCCTTTTCATGAATTCGGCTCTCAAAACCACCCAGGTCCAGGAGATCCTCAAACTGAGCACCTGCATAGCCAGAATCAGCCCAGACAAAGTCATCCCTATTTTCAGGGTCTAGCACCTGCGTAAGCATCTGGCTGTCGTGAATATTAGCTGGGGTAATGGCAAATCTGCGAATGAAGCCGTGAGTGGCATCAATGCAGATGCTGTTCTTGTAGCCGTAGTGGTTGACGCCATTCTTCTTGACCCAGCGAGCGTCAGTGTCCTTCTGGCGCAAGCGGTTTGGCTTGTCCAACCACTTCTCTGGAATGGCTCCATCCTTGATGGTCTTGTTCTCCTCCCTTGAGTTTCGCTGTTTGGGAACTGGGACAAGTGTTGCATCGATGATCTGCCCACCACGGGCCTCCAGCCCATGGGTCCGCAGGTGCTCCTCAAAACGTTCAAAAAGCTCATCGACAACACCCGCCTTGCGGAGCCGCTCGCGGAAGAAGGCAATAGTGGTGGCATCGGGAATGGTGTTCATCACTCCCAGTCCGACAAACTCCTCGAATGAGCGTCTGTCGTTGACCTGAAATTCCAGCTCCTCATCACTGAGGTTGAACAGCTGCTGCAGCACCAGCATCTTGAAGAGGATGATCGGATCAATCCGCTTACGGCCAGCATTGCTCTTGCGTTCATGGCTGTAACCCTGCTCCAGCAGTGGCCTGAAGGCATCCCAGGGAATCGTCTCGGACAGGGTCGCTAACGTGGGCTTCTTCTGCTGAAGCCTGTGGATGCGCTTCTCCTCATCCCAGAATCCACGCTGTCCCATTCAGCTGTGTTGAACTGAACCAATTCTATTGCATATTTCATAGGCTGTCAGGGAGCGACGTAGATTTTTCGAGGTGCCCTGTAGTTCCTCCGATTTCGTGCGCACTGATCAGGGGTTCGCAGGGGTGGGTGTACGAGCAGCGATGAACTGCTTCTTGTCAATGAACCGGCTGAGGTAGTAGATGGTTAAGTGACTGATGACGTCACCCTTGCCGACTTGTCCAGAATCCTGGGGAAGCCCAGGTCAAGCCCAGGGCAAGGTAATGAAGGCATGGGGTTCATTGGTTCAGTCAGCCGGCGTGGAGAGCCTCGAGAATCAGGCTGAGGTTGGATGCCGCGCTCAATGTGTCCGGGTGTCCCTCGCCCAGCACCCGGCGCCGGACCTCCAGCACGCGTTCCTGAAGAGCGCGTGCACCGATGAGGTCGCCCTGTGCTCTGAGCGTGTTGGCAAGGTTGTTCATCGATTCCAGCGTCTGTAGTTGCTCTTCGCCCAGCACCCGGCGCCGGACCTCCAGGACGCGCTCGTGAAGCGCTCTGGCGCCGCTTAGGTCGCCCTGCTTTCGCAGTGTGTTGGCGAGGTTGTTCATCGCGATCAGCGTGTCCAGGTCTTCCTCGCCCAGCACCCTGCGCCTGTCCTCCAGCACGCGCTCGTGAAGCGCTCTGGCGCCGCTGAAGTCGCCCTGTGCCAGGAGCGTGTTGGCGAGGTTGTGCATCGAGGTCAGCGTGTCGGGGTCTTCCTCGCCCAGATCGGCCCGATCCATCGCGACCGCCTGCTCGAGGTACTGGCGTGAGGCGGCGAACCCCGCTGGCCCGCGTCGCAGATAGACCCCCAGGCGTTCAACCAGCCAGCTGTAGTTGCGTCTGTTCAACCAAGGCTCTTCCCTGAAGGCCGCGAGGCGCTGGATGTTCGAGGTGAGCGCAGCGAAGCGACGCCAGGTGGCCGGATCCTCGGGTGCGGCCGGACAGGCCTTGTTCAGCACAGCGACCAGCATCGGCCCGTCGAGGTTGGCCTCCGCCAGCCGGCAGCAGACCACCTGCTGCGTCAGGCGGTGCATCGTCAGCGCCTGCTCCTGCTCCTGCTCCTGATGAGAGGCTGAGGCGGGGCTGCCGCCGAGCGTCGTGATGGTGTCGCGCTCGGCAAGGCCGAAGCGGAGCCGCTCGCTGATGACCCGGTCCCAGGCGATGGTCTGCACGGCTGCGGTGCCGAGTTCGGTGGGAAGTCGACGAGAAGACGCAGATCCAGGCGCTGGATCGAACCCAACCGCTGCTGCCCATGGGCCTGGGCTGTGTGGAGGGCGTCACCCACCACTACATCCGCCACGGCACCACCACACTGTTTTCCGCCCTGGACGTGGCCACTGGCGATGTGATGACCCAGTGCAGACCGCGCCACCGGCACCAGGAGTTCCTGGGGTTCCTGCGCCTGATCGAGAAGTCCGTTCCCGAGGATCTGGACGTCCATCTGATCGTCGACAACTACTGCACCCACAAGCACACCAAGGTTCGCTCCTGGCTGGCGCAGCGACCGCGCTTCCACGTCCACTACACGCCCACCTATGCCTCCTGGCTCAAGCAGGTGGAGCGCTGGTTTGGGATCATCACCCAGCGGGCCATCCGCCGGGGCAGCTTCTCGAGCGTCAAAGAGCTGATCGCCAAGATCGAGCAGTTCGTGGCGGCCTACAACAAGACCAAGGCCCCTTTCAACTGGACCGCAACGGCCGATTCAATCCTGGAGAAACTCCAGCGACTTTGCTAACAAATCTCCGGGACACCACACTAGGGCAGTTTCCCCATTTTCGCAGGGACGGCCGGATTTATCAGCAAACTCCTAAAAGTCAGCCCTGTAGATGGTGCTTCAGGCCATAGAGCTGACAAAACAGCGGATGAATCCAGCACTTGGTTACCGCCCGGAGATATTGGTATCTACACCAGCCATGATTGCCACATGGCTGTCGTTGGCCTCAGCCCTCAGCAGTGCCACCAGCGGCTGCTGATCGCTGAATGAGCTGGTGAAACAACACACCTAGATGTCGAACATGCCAGGATTGCGGCACTCGTCAACCATCAAGACTTTCAATCGCCTTTCGATATTAACGTCTCGTATATTTTCATTTATCTTGTGCTTGAGATATCGAAGAAACTGTTTGATCTCATCTTTTTCAAGCAACTTGTAATCGTCTGCGTCTACATTTAGATCTTGGAGGCCGAGTCTCATGCGTACGTTTTCTTCAAGTTGTACGAGAGCCGTAGGTATGTCTAGGAGAGCGATATCGTGATTACCAGAGAGCTCCGGGTTCCACACGAAGGCCTTCACTTCACGCCCATCGGCTTCAAGAGTAACTGGCAAAATTATTTTCTTAACTTTCAAACGCTCAACTCTGCTACGATTAGCTAATCGAACTTTATTTGGAATTACGATCTCTAGACTTAGATCATCCGCACCGACGCAGAATGGAGGCCCCTCTGTTACCTTTCCTTTCAGTGTTGGCATTATAAAGTTGTCGAAGTATCCCGTAACAAGCCCCCTAGTCGGAGCCATGCTATTTAAGGGCGCTCGGAAGAAGTTTGTTAGTGGATTTTCTTGAATCTGCGATTCTTCTTGACGTTTTAAAGTATCCTCAATCACATCTCTGAGTTTTTCAATAGCCTGATCTGTTTCGCCTGTCGTTACAGAGAAATACCGATACTGGGCACGGTCAAATGCCATTTTATCATTTTCTTTGCGATTTTCATCAGCTTGTGATTCGACTTGTTCTACTCCCTCGTTCTTATTTTGCTTGACCAGTACGCAGGCTCGACCCATAGCATCTAATATAGCAATTTCATACAGTACGTTTGGATTGTTCCCTGTTGTATCAGCAACCACAAGCTCCGCACGATCGGCAGAGCGAATCACATGATCCATGATGTTTCCGATTTGTTGTACATCAGGAGTAAATACTTTGAAGTTCTTGTCTTTAAGAATTTCGGACACCACTTTGTTGGCAAGCCAATGGAGCTTCGGCAAGTGATCTGGATTCATTGGCCCAATCACGAAGCAGGTTTTCATGGAAAAGAGTAATATCTTTAAACAGTGTAGACTCCTTTAAAAAGGCTGTCATTAAGCTCTTATCATACCCACAAGGATAACCTCATGGAAGAAACATCAGAATGGAACCCTTGCGGCCCACTGAATTAGGATGGAGGCTGCCTTTGTGTAGCCATACTTTTCCAGCATGCTGGCGCCTTCGATGACCGCCTGAATAGCAATCATTCTTTGCTCAGTGTTTGCTTCGCTCCCAGACTGGTATATCTTCATCATGTTGCTCTGTGCCTTTACCAATGGCTCAGGGTCGTTGCTGTCGGGTTTGCCAGGCATCGCTATGCCCGTCCGTTCAGAGGGAGGCAGCAGTCCACGTAGGCCGGCTTGAATCAGCAAGGCAGATGGAATTAGATCTGGTTCGGATGATGAAGGATCCTGCCGGCCGCTCCTCTTGATTGCATTCACCATTTCACCTGTCCGCAAGCTTGCGGTAGCAACTGGATCAAAGGGTGTATCAAATCCTGCGGAGGAAGCTATCATAAAGTGGAAGTCATTATCAACATTACGTTGCGCTGTTCGTGTTGATTCAACCTTTTCCATTCCTGAAGCCGGCGGTAGCAAGTGTGCTGGAAGCACCACCAACGAACCAGTGAGGATAAGTGGCGTGACGAGAAACTTAATCATGTCTATCAAAAAGGGTGAGGCTAGCGCCCCTCCGAGTGGTGTAACTCAGGAGGTCCTGTGACCCTTTATGGAGGGTGAACAGGAGCAGTCAAAGGCTGACTGCGTGGAAGCTGATTGCGCAGCTCCAGCTATCCATTATGGCCCCTGATCGCTGAATTTGCAACTCAGTGATCGAGGATTCTTGGTGTAATGCGGCTGGCGGCTGCATCGGCTGATTCTGCCGGATCACCATCGGTGAGCTCCCGCGGCTCCTCGGGGTCCGGGATCTTGGTCATCGTGGCCTCGGAGAATAAGCGCACGCCGCCGCTCCAGCTGCCATTCCTCCTGCTGCTCCAGCAGCTGGCTGCCTACCAGCCGCACGATCGCCGCGTCGTTGGGGAAGATGCCGACCACGTTGGGGCGGCGTATGGTCTCCTTGTTGAGGCGCTCGAGTGGGTTCGTGCTCCAGATCTTGCGCAAGTGCTCCTGGGGGAAGTACAGGAAGGCCAGCACATCGTCACGGGCGGCTTCCATCACGGGCACGGCGCCGGGGAACTGCTTGCGCAGCATCTCGGTTCCCTGCTGCCGGTGGGCTCTGACCTGCTCAGGCTGGATCACGAACACCGCTCATGGCCGCCGGCCGACGCATCTACATGGCCGCCGCTACTAAGTCTTTGTCAACCTTTGGGACGTAACTCAGGAGACTGACTGCCCGAAACATCTCAGGCGAGACGCTCATGCGACAACCAGCTGCGGCGCCTGCAGTGGCCTCGGCCGCCGAGAGGATCACCCCCAAGCGCAGGAGCAGGCCAAACCACTTCTTGGATCCCTTCTTGCGGTAGTACCAGCTGATCGAAGCACTGCATTCCTGCATCACAAAGTCATACAGCCTCCGCAGCGTTTCCTCCTGATTGCCAGCGCTCCAATCCAGCTCAGGGGGGAAAGCGCTTGGTGAGAGATCGTAGGCCTGGTTCATTCCGAGATCCAGTGTTCTGCCAAACGCCTCGCCGGTACACTAGCCTTTATCTTCCAGGCCAACCCATGCCAGCGGCTGCCGGACGTCTTGCTCTTCACCTCTTTGTGATGGTGACAGGAGTTGCAGCGTGGCCGGCCTTGAGCCAGGCCCAGGTGAGGCTGCCTCCCCCTGCCCCACAGATTCCTCGTGATGCATGGAAAGACTGTGCCTACAACGGCGAGACGATCGGCTGCATCGACGCGCAGCTTGCCGAGGGCTTCCGCGTGGCTTGGAAGGATGGCCTGCGGATGACCTACACCCGCCTGACACGCAGAAACCCCACAGAACCCCAGCACTATCGCGACAGGCTGGGGGGAATCTGGAGTGAAGAGATCTTCCAGCAGGGCAACAAGGAACTCACGAACGTGAGCACGGGCAACCGCATCTTCATCCCCCTGCGCTTTCCCTGCAAGCCTCCCCTGAAAGGGGAGGTCGGCTACTGCCATCACTGAACGGACTCGGGCTCAGGCCGGGATCAGCTTCTCGCCGGTGACCTCCTCCAGGGCCTTGATCGTGGCGGGGCCGGCAATGCCGTCCGCGGGAATCCCCTTCGCCTTCTGAAACTCCGACACCCGGCGCTCGGTGTTGGGGCCGAACTGGGAGTCGGCTGGGAGATCTGCTGGGGTGAGGCTCAGGGCCTTGCGCAGCATCAGTTGCAACCGACCGACCTCCGTGCTCATCATCCCGCGTGTGAGGGCCAGCGGGGCCCCGAAACCCATGGCGGGGGAGCGATCCACGCAGGCAGCTGTGCTGGGCCCCCATTGCCCATCCACCTTGATCTGGTTGGCAGGATTGTGGTCGTTCCAGAGTTCCTGGAAGGCCTCCACCTGAAGTTCGCCGAGGTCCACACCACCGGGGCTGTAATCGAAGTGCATGGGGTCGAAGGAACCGATCCATCGCCAGCCATGACGCTCCATAAAGGGTCGCCAGCCTGCGGCATCCTCCACGTCGATGGCCAGGCCACTGTTGTGGTTGCTGTTGGGAGGAGGTGCGGCCGCCATAATCCCGCAGATGCCCCGCTGCTTCTGCTCAAAGAGCATATATTGCTGCATCGGTGTACGCAGGCAGCTGTTGATCAGCAGCTTGCTGCCCCGTTCCTCCACGACCTTGACAAGATCCTGAAGGGCTTTCTTTTGCAGATAAGGATTGTTCTGCTTGCCGCTGCAGTCAATAAGGGGATGATTGATCCGTGCCAGAACACCCGGCTTGTCCGCCATCAATTTCTGCAGCACCTGCTCGGACAATCCCTGAATCAGGCCGGTGCTGCAGGCTGGGATCTGAGCACCGACCTGAGAGCTCCTCGGCAGGGGGCGTGACGCCGTAGCCATGCCCGGTGCGGAGGCTGGTGCCGGAGCAGGGATGGCGGTTGCCGGCCTCGGAAGGGGCGGCGCCGTGGTGGGGGTGCCCGCCACCGGCGGAGGCACCAACGCACCGGTGAGTCGCCTGCCGGTCGTGAACGCTGTGGAGAACGAGGCCAGCCCGTGGGTGCCCCCATTCACGGCACGCCGGGCCTCGGCGAGGTCATCAATGAGCAGGGCTCCACGAACCCGGCGCTCCTTGTTCTTCAGGAACGTTGCCAGGATCAGGGCGGCGACAGCGGGTTCATTGGCCTTGGCGGGATCGGCGATCAGATTCACACCGATCTGATCGCCGATCCGCTGATAGTTGTTTCGGCCCGTGAGCTGCACGAATCCGCGACCCTTGAAGTCGGCTCCATCAGTGGGGCCCTGGTTGCCCAGATCGGAGCGATTGTCGTAAAGGCCGAAGGGTGGGCCTCCGGGTGCCGTGTTGAACCTGGACCTGAATTCATCGATCGGCTCGAACCCCTCCGTTTCGGCGCGGATGGTGGAGAGGGCCATCAGCAGCATGTCGCGATCGGCGAGGCTGACCCTCCGCATGGCCTCGAGAACATGGGGGAGATGGGTGCTGATGTTGCGCCGTGGTGTGGCCGAGGAGAACATCTGGGCCACCAGTTCCACGCTGAACAGTGCCGTGGCATCCGGCCGCGCGTCGTCAGGCAGGATCTCCTCCTCAAGCGCCCCAAGCGTTTCCACGCCGGCAATACCGTCGGCGAACAGGCCTTCACTCTTCTGGAAGGCGATCACCGCCGCTTCCGTTCCAGGCCCGAAGGATCCATCGATCGCTCCGGGATCGAACCCAGCTTTCTTCAGGCTGGTCTGAAGAGAGCTCACCCGATCACCGCTGTCGCCTCGCCGAAGTGCCATAGCTGGGAGCCATGCAAAGGGGGATGGAGGGAGAAGAGGGATGACCCAACAGATGGGTGACTCCTCTCCACTCAGTTATGACCACAAGGCGTCTGGAGGCGCTCTCGATTCATCATTCGTAATGTGTATGTGCCGCCTGAGGCCCTTCATGACGCTGCGCACGAACTGGAGATCCTTACCATCGAGTTCTGGCCGTCCCCGTACCCCTCGTGGTTGCCCATCCTGATCCATTAGCTGGCCGCAGCCGTCGGGCACGATTGCGGCGGCTCGCTGCCGTTGTGGGCCTTTGTTGTCCGATCGTCCTGATCAACGCGTCTGCTCAGGCCCAGTTTTCACCACGTTGCCGGCTCAATGGACACGAAGTGTTCTGTGCGATGGCGGCTTACGGCACCGGCTCCGATGGCTGGCAGAAGACAACGGTCGTCCTCGCCGACAGCCGAACCATTCAGCTGCACCACAACGACCACAATTGCAGGCCAGCGCAGCCCGCAAACGAGAGCATCTGCCCAGCACGGCTGACCATGATTGATTCGAAGGGATCCCACACGTTCTTCGGCACCTACCGGTTGCGAAGCTACGAAGGTGGCGTTACCCATGAGTATCAGGCAGGCCCCGTGGATCTGCAGTTCTTCTACATGGATTGATCATCTTCACGTCATTTCAACCCTGTCTGGCTCTGTGGTGCCACCCAACAGCCCGAGATCTCACACCTCATACCTCCCCAGCCCAATGCCCGCCACACGCCGATCGGTCGTGAACGCCTGAACCAGCCGCATCCCGTCGAGGGAAGAAGTTTCGCTCACCTCGCCGCTGACCACGGCATCAGCGAGTGCACTGACCGCAAGTGGCTGGTGCGCGTTGGGCGGGGCGATCTGTCACCCGATCACCGGCGATCCGCGTCGGGGTACCTCTCCTGGATTCGGCCACGGGAGGCTCCACGTCGCCGTTGGCGAGAAGGGAGCACCACGGCGGGGTTGCTGAGCGGCCCGGAAGCCAAGAGCGCTAATGCCACCGGGTGCTCAGCAACAACGGATCGGCCCAGAAGACCCATGGCTGGCAAGCAGCCTTGCAGACACGCGATTGGAGAACCCTGTGATGCAGAGATTGAGCTCAAGGAGGGCTTGCATCGGCGCGAGCCTGCCAGTTACTCCTTGATGCCTTCTCGCCCTCAGCAGGCGCTGCTGAGCTGCTGGCATATTCATGGTGGCGCATCACGATCAGCGGGAACTCAAGCTGCCTTCTGCGGCATACAGCTCACAGAAGGTGGGATTGAGGCAATCAAGGGCATGATCCGCCAGTTTCCGGATCCGCCGCAGCGGATGACTGGCCGGGATCCGATCCTTGATCAACACGTAGGAGAACAGAGAGCCGCTGCGCTCCCGTTGACCTCGCATCTCAGCTGGGCAGTTGCCCCTTTTTCGCAGGGGGGGCGGGTTTTTCAGCAAATTCTTAAGGCCCTCCGCCACGGCGCGGGCCGTGGCGGAGGTGCGGATGCCGCCGAGCTTGGTGCGGCGGGCAAACCAGGCGCCCACCCCCGCGAGGAAGTACAGCACCGTGCCCCACCCCGGCGTCGGGCCCCAGGGGGTCGGCAGGTCAGCCGCCTGCCCCGCCGCCACCGCCAGGATCGCCGTGGCGATGGCCAGGACCAGGGCAATGCGCCGGGCCCGGACGATCCGCTGCCGCAGGCGGTTGGCCGTGAGCGACCAGATCCTCTACCGCGCCCAGGCGTTGCGCAGGGCTTCCTCGAGGACAGTGGAGAGAGTCGTCGAGGGTTTCTCAGCCATCGAGGCCCTGCCACCGCGCCTGGCGCAAAACCTAGATCGCCTCCGATAATATAGCCAGTCATGACCAGCTCCTGACTCTCAGTGCCTCATCAAGGGCTTCGATGCCTTCGCCAAGGCCATCGAGCTCGATGCCCTTGGCAACGAGAGTGCCCTTCAGAGAATCACGAAAGGTCTGAACCTGCCAGGCCGCAGTTGAAGCATCAATTCCCTGGCGGAGTGAGGCAAGAAATTCATCTTTCCGGTGGCGGTAAAGTTGTATTTCCGCCAGATCGAAATAGCACCATGGGGTATCGGCGGGAGGAGTGGCCATGGTCTGCGCCCTCCGAATATCTTCTGCGTGCTGCAGTTGTTCGCCTGCGGCCTCCAGATCCATCTTTCCAGTGTTGAGCGCTTCCAGTTTCAGGGCATTGAGGAGTGGGTAGGGATGGCCACCGGAGAGTTTCGCTGCATGAGCGTACATCTGATGAGCGGCGGCGAGGTCCTGACGTACGTTTTTCAAGAGGCCTCCAAGTGATGACCAGGCATCAAAGTCTTCAGGGATCAGCAGGGTCGCTCGCACCAAGGCATCGTGTCCATCGGGCAACCACCCGGCCTTGGTGCGTGCATTGGCTGGAATCATCCGGGCAATCAAGCCTTCAACGACACCCTTTTCCCGCCATGCTTCACCATAGTTGGGGGCCAGTTTGGTGATCATGGTGAAGTCACCCAGCGCCTCGTAATATTTCCCCTGGCTCTTCAGTGTCAGCGCGAGTCGCATGCGAGCGATGATGTTCAGTGGGTCAAAACGAAGTGCACTCCAGTAGTTGATTCGCGCCATTTCGAGATCGCCGAGGCGAGTCGCCTCTTCACCGTCACGCATCAACTGCTGAACAAGCTGCTTGGTCCACCGCTCTTTCGCTGCTTGCGGATCCACAATGGGAGGCTCCCCGGCAGCAGCGGGTTGGGAGGCTCCGGCAGGAATGTCCGCCGGCTGTGCCCCTACGGAAGGAGCCCGAGAGGGTGCGACAACCGGCATGAGGGGAGCCGCCCACTGCGCTCGCAGAGCAAGTCGGACCGGACTGTCAAGCCGGTTACGCCGGAGCGACTCGGACAGCACCTGCGTGATAAAAATACGCGAATCGTCGACCTGATCCGGTTGTTCATGACGATATTCGAAGATCTTGATTGTTCGGATGTCGAAGGGGATTTCATGGCCGGCCTGTCGGAACACCACCGTGCCCGACTCCTGCACACTGTGACGGGCACCGATTTCATAGAAAACGTTGGGATTGAAGCCACTGATATCCGCAAACGCCATACGGCTGTACATGATGTACTCGAACATCTCCTGGTTGATCGAGGAAGAGAAGGCATCCATATCGGTGCGTGCCGGAATCAACTCTCGCCCCTCAGGCGTTTTCACATTGCGGATCGCAGGCTCAAAGATCTCGTTGTAGATTGCGTTGAAGTCCACCTGCTTGCCGCCAACATCTTTCTTGCCGAATGGCATGATCACAAAGCAGGTTATCTCCAGCTCGGCCATTCGCTCCGACACCCGTGGAGCAGTGTTGCTCAATCGAAGATCCATAGCGCAACAAACAGATCACTGGGAAAGACCACTGGCCAGGAACCAGGCGGTCATCAGCCACGCTAGATGAGGTGCTGATCGTTGCGCCGCACTGACAGGCGGGGGAGATACCGGCGCCGGCGAGCGGGGATGATGGGCGTGAACCACGAGGCTGACGCCGCCCATGTCATCGGTGACATCCCCGTGCCCCTAACCCCGGGCCTTCCGGGCACCGAGCCTCGAGGAGCACCTTGCCGGCTCAGGCTGCAAGCGGATCCTTCTCTCGATGGCGAGGGTGTGCGGAGCATTCTCACGCTGGGGATCCTCCGCCCCATCGAGAGTCTGCTACGCGAGCGCCATGGGGATGATCCGGCTTTCCGGCTCTGCGATTACTTCGATCTATCGCCGGCACCTCCACCGGCTCGATCATCGCCGCCCTGCTGGCCCAGGGCCTGCGTGTGGATGAGGTGATTGAACTGTATAGGAACCTGGCGAAGTCGGTGTTCATCCGGCCCTGGTGGCGGCTGGGACTGTTCCAGCCCCGTTACAACAAAGCCGCCCTTGAGGGATACCTGAAAAAGAGGCTCGGTGCCGCTTGCCCCCTCGGAGACAGGCAAAGCCTGCGCACCGGCCTGCTGGTTGTGACCAAGCGGCTCGCCACCGGCAGCCCATGGCCGCTCACCAACAACCCCCGCGGCAGATATTTCAACGCCCGTTCAGGCAGCCACCCCATTCCCAACGCCGACTATCCCCTGTGGAAGGTGGTGCGGGCCTCCACGGCCGCTCCCACGTTCTTCGCGCCGGAGTGAATCGAAATCGCCAATGGCTCCGAGGCCAGAGCCGTGCGGGGGAACTTCGTGGACGGAGGGGTCCGCCTCCACAACAATCCATCACTGCAGGCCTACCTCTGCGCCACGCTCAAGGGGTATGGAATGGTGTGGAACACCGGAGCGGACCAGCTGCTCATCGTGTCGGTGGGAACGGGACGCACCCTGGAGGCCCGACACCCCTCGACGATTTCTGTTGTGAGCGGAGTGAGCGCCCTGCAGAGCCTGATGGATGACTGCTCCGCCCTGGTGGAGGCGCTGATGCAGGGGATGGGGGAATGACACCAGCCCCGACGCATCGATGCGGAACTGGGCACGCTTCCCCCCAATGAGCTGGTGAGCGAGCCGCGATTCCGTTACCGACGCTACGACGTGAAGATCTACTCCGATCCCAACCCCCGCGATGGCATCAGCGATGATGCCTTGCACAGGGAGGCGTTGGGCGGCGTTGCCGATAGGGAGCGGGTGTTGAAGCGCATAGCCCGCATGGACGATCCGTCCACCCTCCAGCAGCTCCTCAAGCTTGGCCTCCTGGCTGGGGAGAGCAAGGTGGGGAAGGATGACTTTCCTGCGCTGTTCGATCTACCCGCCGCGGCCACGCCATCCCCATCGTCCGCAGCGGCGGCAACCTCAACAGGGCGCAGGCCCTATCAAAGGCAGCCTGGATTGCCGGTGCAGGCGATCCAGCTCACGCTCCTCACCGAAGGCTTCCACTACGACAAATGGGGAGGGCGACAGACCTGCATAGCCGGCGACTGGATCGTGAACAACCACGGCGATGTCTACAGCATCGATGCCGAGACCTTCGCCCTCACCTATCGTCCGGTCGGCGGCGGTTTGTACGAGAAACACACCACCATCTGGGCAGAGCCGGCCGCTGCCGATGGCGTGGTGACCACCAAGGAGGGTGAAGCCACTACCGCACCGGTGATGTCCTCGTGTTCAACCAGCCCGACGGCCAGGACCCCTACGCGATCTCCCGCGAGAAATTCGAGCAGCTCTATGAGCCATTGGAGGACAACGGGGACGACGCGAAGGCCATGAGACCCTGATGTGTCGGTTGTCCCGTGTCAATCAGGTTGATGCAAAGCGCCCCTCAAGCCAGATTGTCGTCGGATAGTCGGTGGACAGGCGTGGGTACCGGCAGAGGCTTGTCCTGCCTGCCGCAGCGAGCCGGCATCCCCCTGCCTGGCCTCAGACCTCCCAGATCTGGCGAAGGTCGATCGCCAGCCCCGGGAACTCCGGGCCCCCTCCAGCAGGGTGAGATCGCTGAGCAGCCGGGGCTCCCTCTCCCCCGCCGAACGCACCTCCACACAGCGGGTCTGACGCAACAGCAGCCAGCCCAACCGGGCGCCGTTGGCGAGATAGGAAGCCATCTTCCGCCTCAAAGCCTCCCACGGATCCGACGGGCTGGCCAGCTCTACCACCAGATCCGGACACAGCGGCGGGAAGCCCTCCTGCTGGGCCTCGCTCAGCGCCTGCCAGCGATCCAGGCGCACCGCGCTGGCATTGGGGCTGCGGATCGAAGCATCGGGCAGAAGTAAGCCGGTGGAGCTGTCGAACAGCTTCAGCGGCAGACGGCTCTGCTCCACCGCAAGCCAGAGCAGGGCTCCGAGCATCTGGTTGCGGGCCCCTCTGGAGCCGACTGTGGCGGTCATCTCGATCAGGGTGCCGTCCGCCTCGAGTTCCAGCACCGCCTCCGGATTGGTGGCACATACCTCGGCGAACTGCGACGGCGTGAGGTGAAGCGTGGGGGCAGGGTGAGCATGGGGCCCTGCGGAGGGAAGGGTCTGGTGGGGCAGCTTAGTTGCGAAACCTGGCCGGCCAGGCGTCAGTGCTCTGAACCTGTGGGCCGATGCCCCGTGAGGAAGCACTCAGCGACATTCACCCATCAGGCTGAGCACCTCCTGGGAAAAGGTCCGGAACCGGTACAAAGCGGACCTTTGCGGAACGGTGACCACCTCAGGCGGCTGGCGGGGGCAGATCTGACGTTCGGTTGTGGTGAACCCGGTACCTGGGGGTGAAATCCCGAGGGCAATCGAGCAGCGGCGCCACACGGAACAGCCGACAGCCGAGAGCAGAAAGGACCCAAGGGCCAAGGGCTTGAGGGAATCAGGGCCTAAGAATGCCCTGGGGGGAGGCAGCAGACGCGGAAGCCGACGCAGTTGACGTGGTCGCCCGGGCGGCCGCGGCACCGGGAGGCCGAGCGGCAGTCCCTGGGCTTGTTCTCCCAGGAGCCGCCGCGCAGCAGCCTCGTGTCATCCTCCGGATTCAGCCAGGCGCTCCCATCCTCCGGCGCCCCCTCATAGCTGTCGTGCCAGTGGTCGAGACACCACTCCCACACGTTGCCGTGCATGTCCTGCAGGCCCCAGGCGTTGGCCGGGAAGCTCCCCACCGGCGTGGTCTGCTCCCGGCAGGGGCCCCCGTCGCCATAGACGAAACGCCCGTCATAGTTGGCCAGGTCAATGGTGATCGTTTCGCCAAAAAGAAACGGCGTGGTGGTGCCCGCACGGCATGCGTATTCCCACTGGGCCTCGCTCGGCAGCGTGTAGGTGCGGCCGGTGCGCTGGCTCAGACGGGAGCAGAAATCCATCACCTCATGCCAGCTCACCTGCTCCACCGGGCGCTGGTCGGTGTTCAACTCTCCCTCCAGCAGGCGGGTCTCCTTCTCCACGCCCTGGAACGTGGAGGGATCGCGGTAGGGATCGGGGTTCAGTTCCCGGCCCCAGCTCTCGCCCTCCCGGGGTTGCCAGAGCGCAACAGCCCGCCACTGGGCCTGAGTGATCGGTGTCTGGCTCATGAAGAACCCCTCCAGTCGCACCAGGTGCAAGGGGCCTTCATGGTCGTAGAGCTTCGACTCGTTCTCGGCTGAACCCATCTGGAAGTTCCCCGCCGGAATTTCCACCAGCGTGAGCGCCACCCCTGGCGTCAACTCCTCAAACCAGGCCCCCTGCGCTCCCTCAGGTCGCAGAGGTGGAGGGGAGCTGGCTTCCCTGGGGATCGGCCCCAGCTTCAACCTCACCAGCCGCGTACTCACCGCCAGGCCATCAGCCTCCAGCGTCGCGCTGGGAACCAGCAGGGTGCAATCTGGTGGCCCGTGGGAGGTTCCCCGCCTCTGCTGGAGATGCAGGAGGTCAGTGGCGGCTGTGGTGAGCATCTTCAGTTTCTCCCCAGCCAGCTCACGATCGGCCTGCTCCCTCAGCTGCTCGCCATTCAGCAGGCCCCTAAGTGCCTGCTCCGCCATGGCGCCACCAGACGTTCCCATCAGACGTGCTGCCATACGGCGCTCCTGGGGGAGTCGATCTGCATCGAATAGGACCACGCTCAGGGTCTCCTCCGCTGTCTGGAGAGCACTGGGGTCGTCCTCGGCCAGGCTCTGCAGGCTCCGGAGAGCATCGAGACGGACCTTCACTGGGGTTTGCGGGCTTTCCACGTCTTCGCAGAGCCGCTTCACCCGCCGCCGCTGCTCCAGCTCCATCCGGCTGTCCTGCAGCCATTCCTGAAACCGGGGCCAGGTGCGCAGCAGGGCCTCATGGGCCACTTCGATGGTGCCCTCCTGCTTGCCGGAGACCAGCAGCCGATCCTGCACGAACTCCCGAAGAACGGGGTGGCAGGCCGGAGGCACTTCACTCCAGAGGGCCGTGCGGCGGGTGACCCCACCCTCGTCATTGAGGCGAGCCAGTTGCAGGAAGGCCGCTCGCAGGGCGTCGAGCTCCTCCTCGGTCCGCCGTTCCGGTGCGAGGACACGGTCGGCGGCCCGTTGCACGGCATGCTTCAGGCCCCCATGGGTCAAATACTCCGCCTCGGTGAGATCGCCATCCTCTTTTCCGTGCTTTTCCCATAGGTCCCACAGCGTGTAGGCCAGCAGCGGCAAGGCATCGCCGGTGTTCGTCTCCGCTGCCATCCGTTGGCTCAGGCCCGGTTCCAGATCGAGGCCCACCCTGCGGGCCGGGCCTTCGATCACCTGGAGGAAGTTCTTCTCCCGCATCGGTCCAAGCAGATACTGGTCGGCCGGACCGCTCAGATCGGCTGGATGGAGCTGAAACGCACCCAGGAAGTCTGAGCGAAGGGTGGCCATCACCAGCACCAGGCCTTCGTCATGGCGGAGAAGGCCGCCCAGGAACGTCAGGAACTGATCCGCGTCGCCGGCATTGCGCCCACCCTCGGATGCCCCTCTGTCCGCCAGGAGTTCTTCCAGCTGATCGATGACGATCACCACGGTGGCCTCCCGCCGACCGCTTCGGCGGCGGAGCTGTCGCAAGAGTCGCCGGAACGATTCCACCGACCTCGGCACCTCAGGTGGGCTCTCACCAAGTCTTTCGAACGCAGCGGCGAGCACGTCTTCCAGCTCTTCGAAGGATTCAGCTCCAGGACGGAACGGCTCCAGCACCAGCCAGGTGGCGGGATCCTGCCGCAGCTGGGGAACGACCCCGGCCCGCACCAGCGACGACTTGCCACTGCCCGACGCCCCCAGGACCAGCAGCAGGGAGCCTCCCCGCCGGCGCAGGCTCCGCAGCCGCTCCACCACCTCCTCGCTTTCCCGATCCCTGCCGAAGAACAACGGCGCATCGATCTCCTGGAAGGCTTTAAGGCCGGGATAGGGAGGTCGATCGGGGGCGAGGGGCAACTTGTCCTTCCACTCGAGGCAGGTGGCGAGCCCCTGCGCCAGGCGCTGAAATCCCAGCTCAGGGTTCGTGCGGAAATCAATCGCCTGGATGTGCTGGAGGAGCTTGGGAATGGGAAGCTCGCTCGCAGGGTGAATCTGCAGTGGGATGAGAGCCTTGCCCTGATCTGTGGCGATCGCCACCTCCGACAGACACCACTCGGAGGCCACGAAGTTTTGGCTGCAGAGGGCAATCACCGCCCGGCTGAGGCGCAGCTTCTGGTAGAGGGTTGTCCTCCACTGGCGCCCGCCAACAATGCCCGCCTCTGGGTCGAAGTCGAGGAACAGCGACCCGTAGCCCTGTTCCTCGAGCCAGGTGGCGATCCGCTTTGCCCAGGCGTTGTCCTTGCTGCTGTGGCTGATGAAGATCGCGCTCAATGGGTCACACGAAGCCGGCCAGATGATCGAGGCTCACGTTCTTCTGCGCATAGGCCGCTCCCACCCGCTGGAGCTCGGGAATCAGGGAGACGTCATCCATTTTGGCCAGCTTCTCCACCATCGGCTTGAGGCTATCCCTGATACGTTGCTTCTCCTCCATGCTCATCGTTTCAAATTCTTTAAGGCTCACATCAGCCAGACCAATCTCAATCAATCCCTCCGCGTTGGTGAGGGGGTCGTAGCGCACATAAGCGAACTGCTTGGCCCCCGTCCAGTTGCTCTGATCCGCCGGCGTAAGAGGCTCTTGGATCATGGCGCCGAACTCGCGGTCCACCTCGCCCCCGAAACGGCATTCGCCCATCACACGGCAGACCATGTCCCAGCCCGCAATGGCGGCATTCATCAACGCCGAGGGAATCGTCTTGGCATGATCGAGCAGCCAGAGCTCCTCCGGGCGGAGGTCCGGCCGGGCGGCAGGGGCATTGCCCGTGCCAACCGACACGATCAGCAGCTGATCGACGCCTGTCTTCCAGTTGATGTGGTAGGGCTTGGCGGTGGCCATCTGGAAGGCCAGGTAAGCCGGGTTGTTGTAGGTGGTGATGCCCCCGTCCACGAACACGAACTGATACTCCCTGTCGGTCCCTGGCGCGAAGCTGACCATTTCCGGAGGGAAGAACGTGGGCGCCGCCGTGCTCGCCCTCACCAGCTGCCAGAGCGGCAGATGGAGGTTGCAATCTTTGCGATCGAGTTGATTGTATTTCGCCAGGGGATTGTTGCACACCGGCCAGGGAGAATCGGTGCTGTGGTTGCGCAGCACAAGCATCAGCAGACCCCGCAGCCTTGGATCACCGAGTTCAACGGGGGGTGCGCTTTCGTTGAAGATGGAACCGGGGCCGTTGAGCTGACAGGTCAGCGCCTGCTGCAGCAGCAGGGCTAGGGGTTCAGCTTCATAATTCTGATGTAGCTTCATGTACCACTTGGCCCGCTCGAACATGCTGGCGCCGTTGTTCACGTAGAAGTCGCGAACCTGGCTCATCGACATCCCGGATGACAGGCATGCGGCGATGATGCCCCCCGTGCTGGTGCCGCAGATGAAGTCAAAATAGTCGCCCAGCAGCAGATCGGGCTGGCCCAGGCTCTGCTGCAGGTCGTGCTCCAAACGGGCCAGGATCTCAACACTGATGAGCCCCCGGATGCCGCCCCCATCACACGCCAGGATCTTCTTGGGCCCTTCTTGAGTCATCCGGGCCAGGATGGGGTGATTCGCGGGGACGTCAGTCATGATGTCGTGATCCTCGGGGCAATCAACGGGCCTAAGTGGAAGGTAGGGAGCGTGTGTCGATCCAGCTCACCCGCCCGGTGCGGCGTTGCACTTCTTGATGGAGATGGGCCGTGCCGCCAGGGCCATCGCCTACAGCACCGTTCCAGAGGGCGATGAACCGCACACGATCAATGCCGCAGGCCAAAGCGGAATTCAGTACCCAGAGATTGCAGCGTTCAAAGGCATTCACCTGCGGCGGAGTGGGTCCGAGCTCCACGGGCATCAGACGGATGGGCAGCGTCAGTTTCTCCTTCATGGCGTAGTAGCGATCACGCCACTGGTCTCCATGCACCGAAGGCAGCACCGAGCGCTGCAGGAACGTGGCCTCATCAAAAGGCAGCAGCACCTGGCATCGCACCTGCCTCTGCAGGGCGGCCTCCAGGAAGATCAGATCACCGCCCGCGGCTGCCTGGCAGTAGGCGATGTCATCGCCACCGGCGCCGAGGGCATCGAGGGCAGAGCCGATTCTCTCCGTGGCTGCGGCCTCCATGGCGGCCGGGAACCGGGGCTGGGGGCGATCGGGTGTATCCATCATGTGGCCGCTGAACAAGATGGCCTGGCGAGGCCGCCAGCGAACCGTGGCGGGCTTCGTTTTCTCGATGGCACGATCGAGGGCTGTGATGGCCGCACTCACTGTTTCAGGCCGGAACTCAATATCCTGCAGGAGCAGCAACTGGGTGCGCACGGATTCGAGCGCAAAACGATCCTTGTCATTGCGGGCGATGGCCTTGCGATAGGCAACCTGTACCCCCTCGGGGTTCCCCACCAGCACCTCAAGATCAGCAAGGGTGGCCAGGGCCCAGAACTGCTGAGCGGGATCCGCCTCGGACTCGGCGGCGAAGCGCACCGCCCCCGCCATCACCTCCATCTGGTGCACACGGCTGCGCTCGCCGGTGAGATGGCGGGCAAGATGCATCAGGGTGAGAGCATTGATGCCGGAGTAATAGTGAGCCGGATTGGTGCGAAAGGCCGCCGCGTACTGATCCATCGCCATCGTGAGCAAGTCGATTGCTTCGGCGGCCTCCGCCCGATTCTGCTCCGGCGTGCCATCGGGACTGTGCCAACCTTCTACCCAGGCGTCCTTGTCCACCCGGGCGGCAAGGGCCCTGGTTTCTGAGTCCTTCGGGTTCGCTTCGAGGACCTTCTGGTAATGGTCACGAGCCCGATCGAGGCTGTGGCCCGGCTCCCCGGTGATCGCCAGGCGCTGAAGACAGATGCCCTTCTCCTGGAGTGCCTTGATCTGGGTGGGCTCGATGGCCAGGCCTTTCTCCAGCTGCTCCAGGGCGAGCCGGAATCGCTCTGCCTTGCGCAGAGCGGTGCCGGCAGCAATCCAGGCCTCGGCACGGAACGCGGCCACGGGGCCCTCATCGGCGAGCACGAGCATGTCACCGATGTGGTCGGCTCGGCGGGCCCGCTCGATTCGCTCCAGCCAGGCATCATGCTGCTCCCAGAATTCGCGTACGTCCCCAACACGCAACCTCGTCCAGTCGGGCTCCTGAAGATTGGGCAACAGGGCATACACTGGGCTGATCCGCCGGCCCTGCCAGCTCTCCATGGTGGCCCGCACCATGTCCGCCAGGTTCTCGATATCGCTCGGCAGGGTGGTGGGATCGGGAACACCATCAAGCAGGCCGTAGCGGAGTTTTCGGTCTGGTTGGAGATCAAAGGCCGTGGGGACCTTGCCACCGCAGATCAGCACCACCCCTCGGGCGCGCAGGGCGTGGCGAACGCCGAGCTCATACCAGACATTGGGATTGTCGATGGTGAGATCGGCCACCACCAGATCGGCGAGCAGCAGTTCCTGGAACATGTCGCTGTGGATGTTGCCGGCACGCTGCTCCTTGTCAGCGCGAAACGGTTCCAGACCAGCCTTCGTCAGGGCCGGATGAATCAAGTCGGTGTAGATGTGATTGAAGTCAATCGGCACCCCATCGCCTCCAGGCTTGCGACCGAAGGGCATGACCACGAACGCATGCGGCAGTACTGGCATGGGGAGTTACGCATTCAGGCACTGAACCAACCCTAGCCAAAATCAAAGATCTGACTGATTTGATTGAAGGATTACACAACGCTGGATCGACATGAATGCTTTGCGTGTTGGTGGAGCGGCTAACGGCCAACCAATCTCTTGACGCTCAGGCAGGCCTTGCCTACTGTTGGAACAAGATGGTGATGGCATGTGAGACCGTTATCTTCAGTTCGTAGACGTCACTCCCAAGCCGAAGATCTTCATTCTGAACTTCTTGGGCCTTGGCGAAATGCCTGAATCACTGGAGCGATTCTGGGAAGACCTGCTGCTCTTCGTGGAAGAGGGCAAGGTGATTCCTGTGATCGGCCCGGAGCTGGTGGCTGTTGAAGAGGGTGGAAATTCGATTCCTTTGTATCACTGGCTCGCCCGAAGCCTGGCGGAACGAATCGATTTGCCCTTCTCCGATCTTCCGGATCCGTTTGACCTCAACGATGTCGTGGCTCAGAGCATCCGCCGCGGTGACGAGCGGGATGAACTCAATCCGAGGCTTCTCCAGATCCTCCGCAAGGCGCCCACGACACTCTCCCCGGCCCTCCGTGCCCTGGCCAGTATTCCCACATTCAAAGTCTTTGTGTCCCTCACCTTCGATAGCCAACTGGAGCTGGCCCTAGCCCAGGCTTGTCACGGTGCGAAGCCCAGGACGATCGCCTGCGCGACCAATACTGTCCATGATCTGCCGGAACCCTATGAGGATCTGGATGAGCAGGTGATCGTTCAGCTGCTCGGCCGTGCATCTTCAACGCCCGATTACGCCATCTGCGACGAGGATCTGCTGGAGTTCCTGCACGCGCTTCAGGATGGCCAGCGGCGCCCGGTCAAGCTCTTCGATGCGCTTCGAGCCAACCACCTGCTGTTCCTCGGTTGTGGCTTCGGCGACTGGCTGGCACGTTTTTTCCTGCGGACGGCAAGGGGAATGGCTCTGTCACAGAAGCGCAAGCGATGGGTCGTCATGGCCGATGAGCGGGCAACCAGTGAGCCATCCCTGGCCGAGTTTCTCTCCTGTTTCAGTGCCGATTCCCATGTACTGGAGATGTCGGCGGGTGCGTTCGTCGAGGAATTGTCGCAGCGGTGGCATGCGGCGCATCCTGTTGAAGCCGGGGCGGAGGTTGGGGCGATGCAAGCGACAGCGGGTGAAACGGGACCGCGGGAGGGTGCCGTGTTCGTGAGCTATGCGAGCGAGGATCGCAACGCCGCCCAGCGCCTTGCGGAAGGCTTGCGAGCGGCCCGCCTTGACGTGTGGTTCGATCAACACGAGCTCAGGCCCGCCGATGACTGGGCCCTTTCAATCGAGCGCGGCATCGAGCGCTGCTCACTGTTTCTGCCCGTGATCTCTCACGCTTCGTTGGCTGAGGAGAATCGGCGCCGCTACTTCTGGCGCGAGTGGAACGCCGCCAGCAACAGGGCAGGTGGAATGGCTCCCGATGAGGAGTTCATCGTTCCCGTGGTGGTGGACGATACGCGGCTTGATCAGAGCCTTCTCCCCGAGAGCTTCCGCCGCAAGCAAGGCCCTTCTCTGCCGGGGGGCGAACTCACCCCCGAGGTGGCCCAGCGCCTCACCGAGATCGTGCGGAACTTCCACCGCCGGCTCAGGGATACCTCGCGATGAGCGATCTCTCCCATGCCCATCTCAGCGGCGAAGAACCCTGGCCGGGCCTCGCCTGGTTCGAGGAGGTGGATCAGCCGTTCTTCCGTGGCCGCGCCGCGGAGACGGCCGAGCTGATTCGCCTGGTTCGGCGAGAGGCGCTCACGGTGCTGTTCGGCCGCTCGGGCCTGGGCAAGACCTCGCTGCTGAAGGCCGGGCTGTTCCCGGCACTGCGTGCGGAGGATTTCCTTCCCGTCTACATCCGCCTCGATCACGCCGCCGAAGCGCCGTCGTTGCGCCAGCAGGTGTGGCAGGCCCTTGGGGCGGCTGTGGAACGGGAAGGTGTGCAGGGCTCAAGGCCCCGGCCGGAGGAGGAACTCTGGACCTTTCTGCACCGCCGCGATGCGGAATTCTGGAGCGAACTCAACCGGCCGGTCATACCGGTGATCGTGTTCGATCAGTTCGAAGAGATCTTCACCCTGGGCCAGCAGGAGGAGAGCCTGCGGCAGCGGTCTGAACTCTTCCTTGATGAACTGGCCGATCTGGTGGAAAACCGGCCTCCAGCTTCAGTGAAGCAGCAGCTCGAGCAGGAACCCGAGGCCGCCGGCCGCTATGAGTTCCGTCGTGCCACGGCGAAGCTTGTCCTCAGTTTCCGTGAAGACTTCCTCGCCGAAATCGAACGGCTCAAGACGGCGATGCCCTCGCTGATGGTGAACCGCCTCCGCCTGCTGCCGATGAACGGAACCCAGGCCTATGCGGTGGTCACCGAAGCCGGTGGCCGACTGGTGGACGACGAGGTGGCGCGTCGCCTCCTGCAGCTGACCTGGAAGAACGCCCCTGATCCGCCGGCGGATCCGGCGGAATTCCCGCAGATGGAAATCGACCCCGCCCTACTCAGTGTGGTGTGCCGGGAGCTCAACACCAAGCGCCTTGAGGCGGAGCCACCGCTGGAGCGGATCACCGCCGAGCTGATGGCCGGTGCCGACCGCGAGATCCTCAAGGGGTTCTACGAACGGGGCATGGAGGGGCTGGATCCAGGGGTCCGTACCTTCGTGGAGGAGGAGCTGATCACCCAGCAGGGCTACAGGGACAGCCACGACTGGGAGGACGCCCTCGTGCTTCCCGGGGTCACTGCAGAGGAGCTGGAATTGCTGATCGCCCGCAGGCTGCTGCGAGCGGAAGAACGTCAGGGGCGGCGACACCTGGAACTAACCCACGATGTGCTGGCCAGGGTGGTGAAAGACAGTCGCGACGATCGCCGCGCGCGGGAAGCGGAGGCGGCTCAGGCAAAGGAGGCTTTGGCGGCTGCGGAACGGGATATGACAAGGAAACTTCTATGGTTGAGCAGTGTATATTTGGTGATTAGCGCAGTCCTCCTCGCTATTCTATATAATGAGTGGCAAAGGGCGGACCATAATCTAAAAGAAGCTCAACTCAACCTCAAAAAATACGAGGAACAAAAGACAGTCAATCAGCGGCTTTGTGAGCAGATCCCGACCCAGACGATTAACCAAAAAGCTCTGGATCTCTGCGAACACGAGCAACTTGTAATATCCTATGAAGGGCTGGATCTGAAGCCAAGAATAGATTCCCTAGGGAACACGGTCATCGGTTTTAACCATGTCCTTACTGAGAAAGAAGTATCCACAAAAAGGATCAGCATCAAGGGTAAAGAAATTAATTTTCAGGGCGGAATAACAAAAATACAGGCAGAAGATCTGCTCAATCAAGACCTTGAACCCTCTCGTAAGCTTGTGAAGGAACTGGTCAAGGTCCAATTAAATAGTAATCAGAAGACAGCACTTGTTCAATTCATCTTTAGCATTGGCTTAGAAGCATTCAAAGAATCCGAATTGCTGAAAGTCCTTAATGAAGGCCGGCATAATGAGGTACCAGACCAAATGAGACGATGGACAAATGTGGGCGACAAAGCAAGCCTTGGTCTTAAAAAGAAAAGAGAAAGCGAAATAGAACTATGGAATAAAGCACCATAAGCGACAATCACTCGACTCAAGGTAGCGGCACGGATTGCGCAATAGCATGTCGCTATTGCGCAATTCCTTTGTAGATTCATTGATTGCCACCCCCCGAAGGATGTAGCAAGGCTGGAATATCCTTGGTGGTCCAAGTATCTCAGTTACACCAGCGCCGGCACCCGGGCGGCCTCCCCCTGCCGGAACCGCAGGAGTGAGCTCTCACCCTGTCCCGTGTCAATCAGGTTGACGCCCCCTCAACCAGATTGTCGTCGGACACACCCTGGGCCTCCACCTCCACCGCGATGGTGGAGCCGGCTGGGAACGTGCCGGCCTGGATCGCCTTGGCGATCGGCGTTTCCAGTTCGCGCTGGATGGCGCACTTCAGCGGCCGGGCGCCGTACACGGGGTCGTTACCCACCGAAGCGAGCCAGTCGAGGGCTTCGCCATCGACTGGAGAGCCAACTTTTTGTCTTCGAGGCGCCATGCCAGGCGCTTCACCTGCTGCTCCACGATCTGGCGCAGTTCCTGCGCATTGAGCCTAGCGATCGCCCCATGTCGCGCCCCCATCCAGAGCGCTTCGCCGCCGGGGCTGGTCCCCCTGAAATACCGGACCAGGGGGTTCATGGCCCTGGTCGAGGATCCCGGCCACGGGTACCCGTGTCAGCTGGTGGGCAGCCGTTGGAGCCCGGAGCCAGGCGTTGGAATCAACAGCCAGCCGCTTGGAGCGGAGCTCCGTAGGAGCTGAAGACGGCATCGGCGCTGAGGAGGGTGAGGTCCTCGCTGATCGCCTGGGCGATGAGCAGGCGGTCGAAGGGATCACGGTGGTGCGGTGGTAGGTCCTCCAAGCAGAGGATGTGCCCAGGGGCGAGGGGGAGCCAATCGAAGCCGGACTCTTCGGTCCAGGCCAGAGCCTGGACGGCGGTAATCGGCATATCGCCCCGGCCGAGGCTGTGTTTGATCGCGATCTCCCAGAGCGATACCAGGCTCAGCAGCACCGCTTCTGCCCGGCTGTCGATCAGCTCCCGGCTGATCGGGCCAAGCCGTGGGTCATCCGCAATGGCCCAGAGGAAGGCATGGGTGTCCAGCAGGATCCGCATCAGGGCTGCTCGAACAGGTCGAGGGTCAGCGGATTGTGGTCGTCGATTGAGGCCGGCACACGGAAGCTCCCCTTGGCAACGCCGAGGCGGCGCTGCTGAATGGCTGGCCGCAGGGTGGTGAGGCGAGCCACAGGGCGACCATTGCGGGCGATCACCACCTCGCTTTGCTCACCGGTTTCGATGGATTCCACCAGACGGGACAAATGGGTTTTGGCCTCCAGCATGTTCACCACCGGAGTCGGGCCGATGGAAGGGGGGCGGGGCATGGTGGAGCCATCCAGGCGACCAGACCAGACTAGACCAGGCAGTCATCCTCTGAATGCTCCTGTTCACCCTCCAGAAAGGGTCACAGGACCTCCTGAATTACACCACTCAAAGGGGCTCTACCTGTTTCCACTGATTGAGTCAAGTTCCTAGATCGGAATCTCCCGCACCAGGTCCCATGTGCCCATGGTGCCGGACATGCAGAAGCGCGGGCGGCTTCAGGTCGGCTCCGTGGCCAATCTCACGATCTTCGATGCGGCCAAGGTCATCGACAATGTCGATTGGAAACCCGAAAAGGCCTCACTGCCGTCAACAGCGAGCGATTCGTTACGTGATCCTCAACGGCACGATCGTCGTCAAGCACTCCGAGCGGCCAGAAACCTGTGCAGGGCATCCATCACCCTGAGGACAGCTGAAGGGATGGTGTGTGGGCCGTAGATAGCTTGAAATCAGCCATCACCGTACCCGCCTTGATCAGCCCCGCCCCCGGGGCCTGCTTTCGCGCGAGATCGGCTGGCTGCGGGGGGAGCCGCTGCGGGGGCCGTTGCGGCGAGGTGCTGAGGCGCCAGGGCCACTGCGCTGGCCGCCGCCTCGGCGGCCGCCCTTGCCGCGACCACCGCTGAGATCCAGCGGTGGCGCCGAGTGGATCGTGGGCTCGAAGCCGGGGATCTCCGAGCGGGGCAGTGGGTTGCCGATCACCTTCTCGATCGCCCGCAGCAGTTCGTGTTCTTCGGCGGCCACCAGGGAAAGGGCATGGCCGCTCTGGCCGGCACGGCCGGTACGGCCGATGCGGTGCACGTAGTCCTCGGCGACGTTGGGCAGATCCAGGTTCACCACATGGGGCAGCTGCTCGATGTCGAGGCCGCGGGCAGCCAGGTCGGTGGCCACCAGCACCCGCAGTTCACCGCTCTTGAAGCTGGCCAGCGCCCGGGTGCGGGCCCCCTGGCTCTTGTTGCCGTGGATGGCCATGGCGGCCACACCCTCCTGGCTCAGACGCTCCGCCAGCCGGTTGGCGCCGTGCTTGGTGCGCGAGAACACCAGCACCTGCTGCCAGTCGTTGCTGCGGATCAGGTGGGAGAGCAGGTCGCCCTTGCGAGCCATGTCGCAGGGGTGCATCACCTGCTCCACCAGGGGCGCCGCCCGGTTCTCGGGTGTGGCCTGCAGCTGCAGGGGCTGATGCAGCAGCCCATGGGCCAGCTTGCGGATCGAAGGGTTGAAGGTGGCCGAAAACAGCAGGTTCTGACGCTTCGGCGGCAGCAGGGCCAGGATCTTCTGGATGTCGCGGATGAAGCCCATGTCAAGCATGCGGTCGGCTTCATCCAGCACCAGGATCTCGAGCCGGTCGAAGCGGATCGCGTTCTGCTGGTAGAGATCCATCAGGCGGCCGGGGGTGGCCACCAGCACGTCGGCGCCGCGGCGCAGCCGCTGCATCTGGGGATTGACCTTGACTCCGCCGAAGACCACGTCACCGCGCAGGTCGAGGAAGCGGCCATAGGCCTGGACGCTCTCCGCCACCTGGGCCGCCAGCTCCCGGGTGGGGGTGAGCACCAGGGAGCGCACCTGGTTGTTGCGGGCATGGGGCCCATGCCGCAGCCGCTCCAGCATCGGCAGGGTGAAACCGGCGGTCTTGCCGGTTCCTGTCTGGGCGGCGGCCATGACATCCCTGCCGCTGAGCACAGCCGGGATCGCCTGCACCTGGATCGGAGAGGGGCAGGTGTAGCCCTTGAGCGCGATCGCCTTGAGCAGTGGCTCGGACAACCCGAAGGAGGCGAAATCCTGGACCGGGCTTCCGGAAGGGGCTGGATCGGCCCCTGAAACGGGCGGGCTGATCTGCTCCTCTCCCGGAGCTGGGTGGGTCAGACGGGAAATCGGAGCAGGCCTCACAAGACACCTACCCTAAGAGAACGGGGCTGTGACGATGGGAACAGCGGCCAGGCCCTGGGATCCATGTCTTGATGCGGCGATGATTCCCACCCTCTCCAGCCGTGGTCGTCCAGGCAGCGCTGAAGCGGCCTACTGGCGCCGCCATCCACCCACCTCCTGGAAAGCCAGCCAGGCCCTGCTGCTGGAGGAGAGCATCGCTCAGCCGCAGGGGCTCGCGGAAGCTGAGGAGGTTGCAGACACTCTCTCCAGCCTGGTTGTCACGGAGCCGTTCGCAGAGAGATCTGAGGTTCCCGCTGCGTTTCAGGCCGCCACTGATCAAGGTGCACCCGATCAAGGTGCACCCGCTCAGACCCCACAGGCACCGATCCAGCAACCCCAGGCCGACGCAGCGTCCTGCGAGGGAGGCTGGCTGCCGCTGCTGGTGTGGGCTCTGGTGTTGCTGATCGATGGGGCCATGGCCCTCAAGGAGCTGGCCGGGCCATGGGTGGCGATCTGGCGTGAGAAAGCCCCCTGGAGCCGCCGAGAAGGACGGGCCCAGGGGGCCATCAGAGGGGGTTGGCCGGCGCCCATGGCCGGCCAGCACTGAGCGGCAAGGCTGCTTGCCTCTGGCTCAGCGAGCGCTGCCTGCTCCAGCAGGCACCTTGCCCACGCCCAGGGAACGCAGCTCCTGCAGGAGGCTCTGCAGCACCTGCTTGGCATCGCCGAACACCATCGAGGTCTGGGGCAGCTCGAAGAGATCGTTGCGGATGCCGGCGTAGCCCGAGCCCAGGCTGCGCTTGACCACGAACACCGTGCGCGCCTGATCCACCTCAAGTACGGGCATGCCGTAAAGGGGGCTGGCCGGATCGTTCTTGGCGCGGGGATTGACCACGTCATTGGCCCCCAGCACGATCACCACATCGGTGCGCGGGAAGTCGGGGTTGATCGCATCCATCTCCACCAGCTGGTCGTAGGGCACATCGGCCTCCGCGAGAAGCACGTTCATGTGGCCGGGCATGCGGCCGGCCACCGGGTGGATGGCGTAGCGCACCTCGATGCCGTGCTGTTCCAGCAGGCGGGCGAGCTCCTTGAGACTGTGCTGGGCCTGGGCCACGGCCAGGCCATAGCCCGGCACGAAGATCACCCGCTCGGCCGCCTCCAGGGTGAGGGCACATTCCTCAGGGCTGCAGGACGTGACATTGGTGTACTCCTCACGGCCGCCGGCATCACCGGCCTCGCTCGATGCAGCCCCCAGGGCGCCGCCGAACAGCACCGAGGTGAGCGAGCGGTTCATGGCCGTGCACATCACCTGGGTGAGGATCAGACCGGCGGCGCCCACCATGGCTCCCGCCACGATCAGCAGCTCGCTGCCCACCACGAAACCGGCGGCAGCCGCGGCCACACCCGAATAGGAATTCAGCAGCGAAATCACCACCGGCATGTCGGCGCCACCCACAGGCAGGGTCAGGCCCACGCCCAGAAGGAGGGACAGCACGGTGAGAGGAACCAGCGCCACGGCCATGCCCTTGATCACCAGCACGCAGCAGGCCAGGCAGGCCAGAGCCAGAATGATGTTCACGGCGTGGCGCTGGGGCCGCAGGGTCCAGGCGGGGGTCCCCAGCCACTCCTGCAACTTGCCCATCGCCACTAGCGAGCCGCTGAAGGTGATCGCGCCCACCAGCACCGAAACCAGCACCGACACCTGGCCCACGAGATTCAGCGGCGTGGGCAGCTGCACCGCACCGATCGCCACCAGCAGCGACGACATGCCGCCGCAGCCGTTGAAGAGCGCCACCGTTTCGGGCATTGACGTCATGGCCACCCGCAGGGCGAGCACGGCCCCGAGGCCACCACCGATGCCCAGGCCCAGGAGCATCCAGGGCCAGCCACCCAGTCCCTGCTGCAGAAGCAGGCCCACCACCGCCAGGCCGAGCGCCAGGGCGGCGAGGCCATTGGCACTGCGGGCGGTGCGGATCTTGGCCAGGCCCTTGAGCCCGAAGGCCAGCAGCAGCACCGAGCCCAGTTCGATCGAGAGTTCAACCATCAGTTCGCCTCCCTGCGGCGGAACATCGCCAGCATCCGATCCGTCACGAGAAATCCACCCACCACGTTGAAGAGGGCAAACCCCAGGGCGACGGCACCGATCAGCTTCAGGGCTGGGGTCGGGGCCTGACCGATCAGGGCCAGGGCCGCCAGCAAGGTGATGCCGCTGATGGCATTGGCTCCTGACATCAACGGGGTGTGCAGGGTGGGAGGCACCTTGCCGATCAGTTCCAGCCCCAGCAGGCTGCCGAGCACGAGCACCCAGAGGGCGGCGGTGCCACTGAGATGACTGCTCATGCCGCCACCTCCTTGAGGCTGGGCCACAGTTCGGGGCGGCGACAGGCGCCCTGGTGGGAAATCAGGCAGGGGTCGAGCAAAGGATCCTCGGGATTGAGTTGCAGGCCGTCGTCAGAGAACAGGGGCTCGAGGAAGGCGGCCAGGTTGCGCGCATAGAGGGCGCTGGCGTGGTGGGGCACCGAAGCCGGCAGGTTGGAGGAGCCGATGATGCGCACCCCGCCGATCTCCACGGTGCGATCGGGCTGGCTGCCGGCGCAGTTGCCGCCGGTCGACACCGCCAGATCGACCACCACCGAGCCGGGCCGCAGCGCCTTGAGCATCTCCTCGGTGATCAGCAGCGGCGCAGGTCGTCCTGGCACCTGGGCGGTGGTGATCACCGCGTCGGCTTCCGCCAGATGGTTGGTGAGCTGCTGGCGCTGGGCCTCCAGGAAGGCGGCGCCGGCCTCGCGGGCATAGCCACCGGTTTCACCCGGCGCCTCACGGCTGGGAGGATCGATGAAGCGCGCGCCCAGGGATTCCACCTGTTCCTTGGCGGCAGGCCGCACATCACTCACCTTCACCACCGCGCCGAGGCGGCGGGCCGTGGCCACCGCCTGCAGACCAGCCACGCCGGCTCCGAGCACCAGCACCTTGGCGGGCTGCACCGTGCCAGCGGCGGTCATCAGCATCGGGAAGAAGCGATCCAGTTCGGCGGCCGCCAGCAGCACGGCCTTGTAGCCGGCGATGTTGGCCTGGGAAGAGAGCACATCCATCGACTGGGCCCGGCTGATGCGAGGCAGCAGCTCCAGGGCCAGGGTCGAGAGGCCACGGCTGCTCAGCCGCTCGATCAGGGCCCGGTTCAGATAAGGATCGAGCAAACCCACCAGCAGGGAGCCGGAAGCCAGCCGCTCGAGCCCGCCGCTGCCGCCGTCGCTGTCCTGGACCGGCGGTTGCACGCAGATCACGAGCTCAGCCGCGCTCCAGGTGTCTGGGCAGCCCTTGGCCACGATCGAGGCGCCGGCTTCGATGAAGGCCTCATCGCTGAATCCGGCCTCCAGGCCCGCGCCCGATTCGATGAACACCTCGGAGTTCTTCGCTACGAGCCGGCGCACCGTTTCTGGTGTGGCGGCGACACGCCGCTCGCCCTCCCGGCTTTCCGCAGGAACCAAGACCCTGACCACAGACGACTCCAGCGGCTCTCACTCTCTCTATTGATGGTCAGGGCGCTGGAGGGACGCAAGTCAGCAGTGAACGTTGTGTTCAAGCCACCACACAGGCACTGGTTCCGCCCTGTCTGCCGCGGCGATGGCGGCCCACTGTCACGAGGGCTACCCCAAAGCGGTCATGCGTTGCCTAGCAAGTGTGGGCAACTCTGAGCTGTTCCCAGCCATGGCCTCCTTCACGATCACCCTGGAAGACGGCAAGTCGTTCAGTTGCCCTGACGACCAGTACATCCTTGATGCCGCCGAGGAGCAGGGCATCGACCTGCCCTACTCCTGCCGCGCCGGGGCCTGCAGCACCTGCGCCGGCAAGATCCTCTCCGGCAGCGTTGACCAGTCGGATCAGAGCTTCCTCGACGACGATCAGATCGGCGAAGGCTTCGCCCTGCTTTGCGTCAGCTACCCACTCGCCGACTGCACGATCAAGCCCAACGTCGAAGACGACCTCTGAAGCCGGCGCGGAGGCACGGCCCCCAGGCCTTCAGATCGCCTCCAGCTCCCGGTAGGCCGCCGTCCAGGTGGCCTGATCGAGCCGCTCGATCGCCTCCTCGGCGCTGGCGGCTCGGCTGGCGAGGCCTTCGTGCACCGCCGCCAGTGCCACGGCTTCCGCCACGGCCCGCGACACCGCCTGCACCTGGGTGAGTTCGGGCATCAAGGGGGCTTCCGGATCCCGGAAGGCCGGAATGCGGTCGGCCAGGGCGTCGAGCCCGGCATCGATCATTCCCTCACTCACCTGGGTGGCGCCCACCGCCACGCTGGCGAAGCCCAGGCCGGGGAAAAGGAAACAGTTGTTGCACTGCCCGATCCGGCGCAGGCTGCCCTGCCAGCTCACCGGCTCGAACGGGCTGCCACTGGCCACGAGGGCCCGTCCTCCTGTCCAGGCGTAGAGATCAGCGGGGGTCGCTTCCGCCAGGCGTGTGGGATTGGAGAGGGGCAGGATGATTGGCCGCTCCACAGCCGCCGCCATCGTGTCCACCACCTCGCGGCTGAAGGCCCCGGTCACGGTGGAGGTGCCGATCAGCACGGTGGGTTGAATCGCGCGCACCACCTCCAGCAGGCCGATCCGGCCCTGCGTGTCGTGCTCGAACAGCGAACGCTCGGAGGGATCCCTGGCCAGCGCCAGGGCCATGGGGGAAAGGCCGGGCTGATCAGCCAGCACCAGACCCTCCCGGTCGATCGCCCAGATGCGGCGGCGCGCCTCCGGCTCACTCAATCCTGCCCTGGTGAGCAGGCGCACCAGCCCCTCGGCGATGCCACAACCGGCCGTGCCAGCCCCGAACACCACGATGCGGTGGTCCTCCAGAGGCAGGCCGGCGCCGTGGGAGGCCGCTTTCACCACCGCGCAGGCCACCCCGCGGGTGCCCTGGATGTCGTCGTTGAAGCTGGGCAATTGCAGTCGGTACCGCTCCAGCAGCTGGTGGGCATGGCCGGTGCCGAAGTCTTCCCAGTGCAGCAGCGCACCAGGGAACTGGCGCTGCAGGGCCTCCACGCTGCGGGCCAGGAAGCGGTCGTAGTCGAGACCATCCAGGCGCGGGTGGCGCCAGCCGGGATACAGGGGGTTCTCCAGCAGCTCGACACGATCGGTGCCCACATCCAGCACCAGGGGCAGCACCCGGGCGGGATCCAGCCCGGCGCAGAGCGTGTACACCGCCAGCTTGCCCAGGCAGATCTCGATGCCGCCGATGCCCTGATCGCCGATGCCGAGAATTCCCTGCGAATCAGTGATCAGAATCAGATCCACCGGCCCGGTCGCCGCCTGGCTCAAGACCGACTCGATCCGCTCTAGATCGGGCGCCGCCAGAAACACACCGCCGGAGGGCGTGCGGTAATCGAGGCTGAAGCGCTGGATCGCCGCCCCCACGGTGGGGGTGTACACGATCGGCATCACCGCCTCGATGTGATCCGCCAGGAAGCGATGGAAGAGGGTGAGATTCGCCTGGCGCAGGGCCACCGCGAAGCGGAACCTCTCCAGGTCGTTCCTCAGGCTGAGGAAGGCCTGCCAGTGCCTCTCCACCTGGGTCTCCAGGCTCTCCACGGCGTGGGGCAGCAGGCCTTCGAGCCCGAACGCCCGGCGTTCCTGGCGGCTGAAGGCCGTCCCCTTGTTCAGGCAGGGATCGGCGAGAAGATCGCGGCCCCGCAGGCGGGTGCTCAGGGAAGACGTTGGACGGGCCAGGAGGATTCAGCAACCTGGCAGCGGAGCGTAGGCCAGGGGCTCAGAGCAGGCGCATCACGCAGCCCACCAGGGCCATCACCAGCAGCACTGTCGAAGCGAGGAAGCTGATGGCGAATCCCGCCCCCCGCTGCTCCGGAGCCCGCAGATAGCCCACGGCATAGAGCACACGACCCAGCACCCAGATCGCCCCCAGCACCGAGGCCGCAGTGGCGTTGGAGACCAGGACCGCCAACCAGAAAGCCGGCAGGAACACCACCAGCTGCTCCAGGGTGTTCTGCTGCACCCGCACGGCCCGCTCAAAGGCCGGCGGTCCGGTCATCAGCGGCGGCTTCACCCCATCGCGCAGCCGCGCACGGCCCACCTGCATGGCAGTGGCCTGAAAGGTGATCACGGCCAGCAGGGTGATGAGCCCGGGAAGGGGGGCAATGGTCATGGAGCTCAAATTCAGCCCAGCGACCCACCATGACCCATGGCGGCCACTCCAGCCAGGACAGCCACCATCACCACCATGGCGATGACGGCCCAGGAGACATGGCTGCGGGCTTCCATCACAGGTTCGCTGCCCTGGATCGGCATTTCCTGGGCATAGAGATTGTCGTGGTTTTCAAGATCGTGGGTATGCATGAGGGGGTCCATCAGCTCCCTCCAGCGTGGCCGCTGCTGACGGGCCTTGCCTCTGAACGCCAGCACTTGTGACAGAGCTTTGCCGATAGTGATCGCCGCGCCGGGCGTGGCCTCAGCGCAAGGTGCTGATCAGCCCTCGACGCCGCAGTTCCCTGGCGAATTCACTGGAGAGCCGGTCTCTCGCCAGAACGGCACGCCAGCGGCCGTACCAGTCGAGGCAACGGAACAGCACCCAGGTGAGGAACAGAACCTGCAGGAAGGGTTTCAGGGTCGAGGAGGCCGGGCTCTGATTCGAATTTAGGCAGACGCATGGGCCCTGTCATCAGCCGGATCGAGGGTCCAGAGCGCCAGACCGCCACCACGGCCCCGGGCCGCCAACCAGCCCTGGTTCACACCGCCGCCGATCAGGGCGAAGAAGGGCAGCCCAGAGGCCCGTTGCTGATCAAATGGAAGCTGCTGGGGCAGAGCACGATCGAGGGCCCGCCAGGGGCCCAGCGCCAGACGCAGACGCTCGAAGCGGAACAGCAGCAGGGGCCGCTTGCCCTCCAGCCGAGCCTGGCCGGCAAAGGTGAGCTCAACGCCCCCCAGCTGAACGCTGTTGCGGATCGCCAGCTCCTCGCCGGGGCCGGGGGCTTCGATCACCAGCCTTGCCCCGAAGGCCCGCAGGAGCCCGCTGGCCAGATCCGCCGGCCGCTGGGATCCCCTCGGCCAGGTGCGCTGCAGGCGCCAGCTGCCGATCAGCTGGGCGGCCTCAACGGCACCTCCCTGTCTGCGACTGATCGCCTCCATCCTCAGCAGATCGGCCGCGTCAGGAGTGCCAGCGAGTGTCGGGTCCATGCGTTGGTGTCGTGTGGGGGCTCAGGCGGAACCCAGCCTGGCCGAGATCTCCATCGGCCTGCGCAGGGCCTGGGGTCAGTTCCGGTCCAGGCCCCATTGCAGGAGCTGGCAAGCCCGCTATGACCAGCCCCCTGCAAGGGAACGATGGGGAGGCGAATCAGAGCTGAAACAGGCCTTTGGCACCCAGGGCCCTTGGCCCGGGCTTGTGCCCGTACCTTCGCCGCGGCGATCACGTTGATGGCCGTGGAGGGCGCCATCGCCCAGACCGGCAGCGTCCTGAGCCTCAGGCGCAGCTCACGCACCCTGCCCGCCACCGGAGATCCCGTCTGGCAGCTGCAGCTGACGGTTCCCGGCCAGAAGACCTACAGCTTCGAGGCCGTGGTGGGTCGGGCCTCGCGTCAGCAGGCCGACCGTCACCGACTGGGCAGCCAGGCACCCCTGCCGGCGGGGCGTTACCGGCTCACCGAGGTCAGTGAGATCAGACCGGAAGATCCGGTGGAACTGGGGCGGGTGCTCTGGATCGGGCTGGAGCCCCAGTTCCCCACGGCGCGCCGCGCCCTGGGCATCCATCACGATCCCAGTGCCGGCATGGGCCCCGAAAGTGGCACCGATGGCTGCATCGGCCTGATCCGCGGCAGCGACCTGCTCAGCCTTGCGGCGCTGCTGGAGCAGAGCGGCACCCACGATCTGGTGGTGATCCAGTGAGGGGCGCGCGCCACTGGGAGGCATAGGCCCCGCGGCCATCGAGGGCGGCGGCTCCGCAGCGGCAGGCCAGCGCCAGGGCGCTTGAGCGCTCCCAGCCAGCTGCCAGCCCCGCCGTGAGCCCCGCGGCAAAACTGTCGCCGGCACCATAGGCATTCACCGGGGGATGGCTACGCTCGATCGCGCTGAAGCGACCTCCAGGCACGGTGAAGCCCCCTTGCTCGGCTTCGGTGCCTACATAAAGGTGAGGAGCGGGGCAGAGATCGCCGGCGCTATAGCGCTCGCCGGGATCCCGGGCACTGCCGATCAGCGCGTCGAGCTCCACGGCAGCCGCCTGCAGCACCGGCAGGCGCACCCGGGGGGTGGCCGCCAGCAGCCGCGCCCGGCGTGCCAGCCGCAGGGCGGCCGGATCGGCGGCGGTCACGAACACACCGTCGCAGGCAGCCAGCTCCGCCCAGGGCAGGGGATCGCTGGCGGCGGGCGCGAGCCGCTCGCCGATCACGGTGATGGTGCGCTCCCCGCTGGCCTCCACAAAGGTGATCGCCCGGCGGGTTGGGGCCTCGCGCCAGGCCACATGCAGCTCCAGTCCCATGGCCCGCAGCTCAGCGGCAGCCCGCTCGCCAAGGGCATCGCGGCCCAGGGCCGTGAAGAAGGCCACCGGTTGGTTCGTGAGCCTGGCGAACTGGGCGGCCACCACAGCACCGCCACCGGCAGGTTGCTCCAGTGTTTCGAGCGCGTGCTGGATCTGACCGGCCGACGGCAGGTGCTCCACCACCACAAAGCTGACCCACTCCACGTGGCCGACGACCGCCAGACGCAGCGACGGCAGCGGCGGCAAGGGCGGCAGGCCCGGCTGCTCGGCTGGGGCGGCAAGTGACATCCAGGCTCAGCGGGTGCTCCAGGATGGCTGCTCACCACGGCTTCGCCGCTGCCATGGCCCCCAAGGAACGGTCCGCCACCACCGTGAAACTTCAGATCGCCGGTGCGGTGTTTCTGCCACTGCTGCTACTGGGGTTATGGCTGAATTCGCTTGGTTTCTTCAGCTCACCGCTGCCGGGAGGCTGACGAGCCGGGCCTGATCTCCCTCAGCTCGCTTGATCAGTCGCCTCCAGGGAGGCGAGATAGCGCTTGCGTTGACCCGACGCCCCGGGCTCCTCGCGGCGGCTGGGCCGTGTGCTGCCCAGTTGGCTGGAGTCCTGAGGGAGATGGCTGAGCTCGGGGATGGGCTGAGATTTGGGCATGGCCGAATCGTAGGGGGACTGGCAGTACAGACCAAGGCAGATGTTCCCCGCAGGTTCTGCTCCTGACCGTTGCCATCCCGCCGTGGGCACCTGCTGGGGGGGAGTCGTCTCCGGGATCGACCTCGACCTGATCGGCATCGCCCTGCTGGACATCCGCGACCTGGATCAGGTCAAGGAGGAGCTGGTGAAGGTGCTGTTGCTGGCCCTCAGCGGTTACCTGGTGGCGAGCCGCGGAGCAAACAGGTCTCCCCTGAACTGAATGCCGATGATCGATGGAGGGCATCACTTTCCAATGGCACAAGTTGCCTTTGGCATTAGCTTATGAAGAAGAGTGTGAATTCCTTGGGGCTCGCTGGGAAACCCGCTGGTAGGTTGAAGAAAGAAGGCACTCCAGCTCCATGTCATTACGTCACCATCTGCTGCGCGGCCTGTTGCGCGGCGGGCTCGCCATGGCGGCGGTCACCACCACGGTGATCCTGAGCGCCGGCGAGGGGAAAAGCGAGGTTCTCTACACCCTCACCACCCAGTGCAGCCTCAAGGGCGAGCCCGCCAAAGCCTGCATTGTTGAAGCGGTCGATGAGGGCGAGTCGACCCTCTACCGCCACAAGATCGGCGGGGAAGTGATGACAGTCCGGGTGCGTGATCAACCCGTACGCATGGATCTCTGGTCGAATGACTCCAAGTCATGGACAAGCCTGAAGCGAGCCGAAGCCCGCTTCTCCACCAACACGGTTTGCTTCAACGGTAAGGATCTGTGTGTCGTCAACCCCAATTATCTCAACAGCGTCGTCCAGGACCGCCCCGCCCTGATGAAAGACCGTAACCATGTGATGGTCCACTTCGGCAGCGACGGACGTGTCGATGCCAGCTGCTACGACGACGGCTGCGATGTGGTGCGCAAATGAAAGGACTTGCGGGTTTAAGCTTCTTGCTCACTGGCGTTCTTGCCTTCCCCACAGGTGCAGCCCTGGCACTGGACACACCCCTTGGTGGCAGCCAAGGACCAATCAGTCCTGAGTTGGTGGCCCGTGGAGGTGGTCGTGGAGGGGGTGGAAGTCGTGGCGGTGGCGGCGGCAACCGTGGTGGTGGCAGCCGTGCCCGCACCGGCATCAGCGGCGGTGGTGCCAGCCTGAACCGCGGCAACAGCCGTCCCAGCGGCGGCTGGAGCAACAGGGTGTCGTCCCCCTCGGCGCGGCCATCGATCCAACGGCCCTCCGGCGGCAACAACATCGGCCGTGGGAACATCAATACCAGCGGAAACCGCAACATCAACCGCGACGGCAACAGATCCGTCAATCGCGATGTGAACCGGAACGTCAACCGGAATATCAACCGCGATGTCAATCGGAATGTCAACCGGAACGTGAACTGGGACGCGAATCGGCGTGTCAACATCAACAATGTCAATGTGAATGCCGGCTGGGCTCGCCCGGGCTGGGGCGTGGCGCGGCCATGGAATCACGGTTGGTACGGCGGGTGGTCGTCTCCCACCTGGGGATGGTGGGGGGCCAGAGCCGCAACATGGGGTGTGGCCTCCCTGGCCACGGCAGCCATCATCAATAGTGCTGTCGACAACGCGGTGAGCAGCAACACCACCTACATCGTGGTGCCCAACACCAATTACCAGTTGCTCTACGGCTCGGTTCAGCCCTCCGGCTCCCAAGGGGTCAACTTCGCCGTGACCGCCGATGGAAGCACCTACCAGCTCTCGGCTGATTGCAACCGGGGCCTGCTGGATGGCCGCGAACCGAGCAGCTCCGCCGAAGCGGAGCTGCTCAATGCCGCTTGTCAGGTGGCCTTCGGCTCCGTCTGAGCCTCCACAGCGTGGGACAGGGCCTGATGCAGTCTCTGTCCAGCGTGATCATCGGGCAGCAGGCCGGGGCACTGGCGCCGATGGCGACACCGAAGGCCAGAGCCATCGGCAGGGCGATCACGGCAGCGGTTAGGCCACCGAAGAAATCACCACGGATCCTATGGCGACCGATGTAGTTGAAGATGCGCTACTCCTGCCTGGCCGAGCGAATGAAGCAAAAGAAAGCATGCAATAACAAGCGAAGCAAGAATCAAAGAAGCAGGATAGCCAGCACCCAATGGGAAAATTCGCTCGGGCCATTAAGAGAGCAAATGATAAGCAGTTCAGCCCGTTGCAACTGTCCGAAACTGGATGATGGGTTTTCCTGCGCTCAACCCACAGGAATCGCTGGCACCACAGAGACGCACAAAGTATCGCTCTCCATTATCTTGAACCACGGCCAACGCACATCTTGGCCATGGCATCAAAACATAGGATCAAAGTACGAAGATCAGCCCAGATCAGTTCTGGCGCAAAGTAGGCATTCAGCACCATAAATAACTGCAGGCTGCCCGGATTCGCCCATCGCCTGATCAGGATTATGGTTCATGCAGGGAGTTGCCAATCCGCTCCGCCAGTAGCAGGCAGGCATCCATCTCGGCCCAGAGCAGTTCGCGCCGCTGGGCATCGACGGCGTAGGACCGCCGGTGCAGATCCCTGCCCAGATAGCGCAGGGCATCACAGATCCGTCGCCAGTCCTCGTGGGTGAACTCTGGCGGTTGCCGCGCGGTGTCATCCATCGAGGCTGAATGATCGAGAGGTTCAGCCATGCGCCATGGGATGGATCCAACAGACCACTGTACCGTTGAGTTTCCAGCCAAAACTCAGACATGGGGAGCTCAGCAATGGCGCGGCAAGGGTTCCGCTGGATCGCGGCTTCGTCGCTGGGACTGGCCGGACTGCTGCTGGGTGCCCAGGCCATGGCCGCGCCCTTCAGCTATGACCCCGTTTCGTTCACCAGCTTTGCCAACAGCCGCATGAAAGCTCAGGGCAAGGATGTGGTCTTCCGCAACCTGGCCCTGTGCCGGCGTGATGGATCGAGTAGCTATCGATGCCTGGAGGGAGACGTGCTCCGGCGTGAAGCCGGCCAGCCAGGGCGCGAGCTCTGCAGATTGCGCTTAGTTGGCTACCACCCAGCCACGCGAAGCATCAACTACGTGACCCAGGGTTGTATCAAGAAAACAGATCAGCAACGACTCAAGGAACAGTCTGAGAAGTTATTGCTCAAGGGGCTCGACGTGCTGGAAAACCTCAATCCATGAGCAGCTGATCTCTCCGCCTTGAGCAGGCACACCACAACGTCCGCTCGGATCAGTGAGCAATGGACCACCTGAGATTCGAACTCCGGACCAATCGGTGGTGCCAAATTGTAAAACAGGCAGATCCATTGCTATGACCAGTCTGTATTGACCAACTGACAGGACCCTGGCTATCCCATTCCAGTCTTACTGGTGGACCAAAGCATTCCGGGAGTCAGCGTGAGCGTTACTGACTGGACAGCCTCCTTCCCCATTCGGACTGCTGGAACCCCTCACCCTCCGCAGGTTCCGCGACACATGGGCTCAAGACTGGCCTGGCTGCCCTCCAAGAGGGAGGTAGAAGCTCCTCGCAGCTTCGCCTTTGACATTGACGATCAGAGCGTAGCCGCCCACAGACTGACTAACTTGCAGGCAGCGCAGGTCCCTGGCCAGTCGACTCATACGGAAGAAGAAGGAGGTCGGATAGGGAGGCTGTATTCAACCCACCCTTTTTCTACTTCCCTACGATGGCAGTTAAAGCCTCGAGAAAATGTTCAGCAAAACGGATGAAACTGAAGCAGGCCTAAGCCGCACAGACCAAGACCTTTTAGGCATCATCCACCAAGGTGAGATTATGCAACATACTGAACAATCTTATGCGGACCCAAATAAGATACTGGGACTCAATGCGCCTGTCCAAGAACCCATACCATCATAGGGGTTCGGCAGTGCTGGCCTCAGGGCCCAGCGCCCTTATGCTGCTAGAGGAAGAGGAGGGGGATGTTATGCGGATCCGTCTATTCAGCGCTCGAAGAATGTGTCGTCCATGATGGGTGCCAGCAAGGCAGCGTTGCGTTGCTGTAGCCAAGCGGCTACAGTTGGTTCATCGTTGAAGTCCGCCAGACAGAGCGCTTCGTCCAATGGCTTGAGGGTTTACGTGATCTGAGGGCCAGGGCGAAGGTTCAGGCCAGGATTGAACGCCTCATCTGCGGCAATCCTGGTGACGTAAAGCCCGCTGGGGCCGGCGTTTCGGAGTTGCGGATCAACTATGGCCCAGGACTCAGGGTCTACTAGCTGCAGAGGGGATCTGCATTGATCATCCTTCTGGCTGGTGGAGGCAAGACCTCACAAGTCAGGGACATTGATGAGGCCCTTCTGCTGGCAGACAATCTGACTGAGGAAATCTGATGAAAATCATGACCAGCCCCTACGACGTTGCCGAGCATCTACGAACTCCGGAAGAGATGGCGGCTTATCTCGAGGCATGTATTGAGGAGGCGGATGGGGATGTGGCCTTCATTGCTAAGGCACTGGGTGACATCGCACGGGCACAAGGTATGACCAAGGTGGCCAGGGATTCAGGGTTATCCAGAGAAAGTCTCTATAAGGCATTGTCTGGAGAGCGCAGTCCGAGTTTTGACACCATCCTCAAGGTCGTGTCGGCCTTGGGCCTGAAGTTGAGCGCTAGTGTGAGAAGTGAAGCGGAGGTAGCCTGAGTGTTGATGGCGAAGCGAAGGCTCGGAGAGGTTGCCTGAGGAGAAGCGACACCTTTGAACAAGCCCCTTGAGTGGACAGGCCGCGATCAAGTCTGCTTCGATAGCAATAGTTTCTTGTCCGCCCCCCAGGGGCAGCGATAGCCGGAGCAGATCGCCGCTTTATGGTACACAGCTTATCCACGACAAGCGCATTTTCATTAGTATATCTAAAAACAACTAGAGCAAGTTACGCTTAAAGCACTGGTCGCCTCATGCCTACACGTGATCGCCTGCAGCCTGCCATCAAAAAGTAGTCAGTCGAGACAATGTCGTGAACAACAAGGTGCACGCACGTGTATCAAAAGCGAACAATCAAAGTCTCGAGCGCGCCTCGTAGAAATGAAATCAAGCCCTCTGAATCTCCGCAAAGGTCTCGATCAGAACACTTGCACGGGCCATGACCCCCGCTACGGGAGCGATAGATACGCCTTTGAGTTCTGGTCGGCAGCGCCGCAACCGAGCCGTGGCACCCTGTGGCTGCAGCTGGGGCGGCTGGCAGCCTGCCTGTGTTGTGATCCCGCTCTGCAGACACCGTGTCCGAAGGCTCCCGTTCTCCCGTTTCCCCGGCTCCGGTGGCGCTCGAGGCCGGGCCCACGGCGGAGCTGCTGGCCTGGGCCGCGGCAATCGAGAGCAGCGACGCCACCACCCTCGAGAAGGCCCGTCATTTCGCCACTCGCCTCGGCGCCCACTGGCAGCCTGGCGGGCTCACCACGATCGGCTTCTGGACTCCGGAGCTCGCCGGGGACCTGATTCAGCCTCGCAACATCCTGCTGGAGGTATTCACCCCGCTGGAGTCGATGGATCCCAGGCGCCCTGAGCAGACGGTGCGCTTCCAGCGCGATGCGGTGCAGCTGGAGAAGCAGGGGGACTACCGCTGGGGAGTGGTGAGCGGCCTGCGCGCCGGCGACGCCGACACGATCGGCTCGCTCTATTGGCTGCGCTACCTCTCCCCCGACAGCAACGACGTGCGTGTGGTGGGTGATCCCCTGGCAGTGTCCTATCCGTTCGGGGTCCAAGCCCCTGCCGAGGTCTACGACCTCGAGGGGCTGCAGCGGCGCCGCGCCGACCGTGCCTACTACGAGGCGATGGCCGCCGAGCTGGCAACCCAGCCAGTGGACGAGCATGGCAGCAGTCCGTCGGTGGTTGAGATCCCTGCGCCCGGCAACATCCTCCAGCTGCATGTGCGCACCGCCTCCCCGAACAGCTACATCTCTGGTCTCACCGCCCTCTTCCAGGAGCTGGCCGGCAAAGTGCGCACGGGTTTGCCCCTCACCCCCGCCGAGACCAATCTGGTGGGGTACGACGCCGTGCAGCTGCTGCCGATTGAGCCCAATGTGGAGCCGAGGGCCGGCACGGCTGACGACGACGATACTTTCAGCCTGCGGCCCGACGACGAGAGCAGCCTGGATCCCGAGACCGAGGGGATCCTGAGCACCCCGGGGAGGGTCAAGGTGAGGCTGCGCCGCCCCGAGCTGCAGAACTGGGGGTACGACGTGCTGATCTTCGGCAGCGCCGCCACCAATCCCGCCCTGCTGGAGACCCTGCGGCCCGATGAGCTGGTGGACTTCGTCGCCGAGTTGCACAACTTCCCCACCGGCCCGATCCGACTGATTTACGACCTGGTGTACGGCCACGCCGACAACCAGGCGGCGGATCTGCTGAATGGGCGTTACCTCAAGGGGCCGAACATGTACGGCCAGGATATGAACCACCAGAACCCGGTCGTGCGCGCGATCCTGCTGGAGATGCAGCGCCGCAAGGTCAACACCGGTGCCGATGGAATCCGCATTGACGGCGGCCAGGACTTTAAGTACTTCAATCCGCTCAGCGAGCGGGTGGAGTACGACGATCCCTATCTCCTGGCCATGGGTGATCTGGTGCAGGAGATCGGCCCTGCCCGCTGGCGACCCTTCGTGATCTACGAGGACGGCCGCCCCTGGCCGGCGGAGGGCTGGGAGGAAATCTCCACCTACCGCGATCTGGTGGACCTGCGCCCGGATGCCTACCAGTGGGGACCGCTGATCTTTGCCCACAACACCCCGGCGTTGCAGGGGTTCTGGGCGCATAAGTGGCGGCGGGTATGCGAAATGACGAAGTTCGGCTCGCGCTGGGTCACCGGCTGCGGCAACCACGACACCCTGCGTCGCGGCACCCAGGTGGCAGCGACGCAGGCGATCAACCTTCGGCTGGGCAGCACGCTGCCGGACGTGCTGGCCAATGCCTACGACAACCCGGCGATCGGAGCGCTCAACTACGGATTCGCTCCGGGCTTGCCGATGGACTTCATCCACTGCCTGATGCGAGCGCCCTGGGGATTCTTCCGCAACACCGACGACCGCTACGGCGTGAAGGTGGTGGCGGAGGAGGGGCCAGGATTTCTCAACTGGCAGATCAGCCCCGAGCAGTTCCACGATCCCAGCCTGTTTCCGACCCTCAAGCAGCTGGGGTTCACGGAGTTCGATGCGCTGCGCCAGTTCCTTGCCGCCCTCGGCGAGGCGATCGCGACCACCGACTACGACCTTGAACGCATGGTGGCGGCGTGCCAGAGCGTCGCGCCGGCCGATGCCGACGGCGATGCCACGGTGCTTGATGTGGCCTGGTTGAAAGCCTTTTCCCGCCGCTTCATGGAGGACATGCACGCGGCCTGCAACATCTGGCGGCACGAAGATCGGGTGGAGCCCGTGCAGGCGAACTTCAACCTCGCCCTGCGCCAGTTCCGTCGGGCCCGGCCCTGGCTGGGCGAAAATCTGGCGGGCAGCGACGACCGCCTGGATCTGCTCACCACACCCACCACCACGATCTTTTATGGATTGCGGCGGGCACCGCTGCAGGCGGAACCTGCCGCCAGCCAGGTCACCTCCGGCGACGGGTCAGCGGTGGCCCTGGTCGCCCATATGGGCGGGGAGGCAATGGCCATCCGCCTGCCGGAGTTGTTCCCGGATCAGACAGCCGGCTGGAATCTGCTGCTGGGCTCTCCGGGGCTGGAGATCTCGGGCGACCAGCTGCTCGGAGCGCCGATCACCCTGGAAGACAGCCAGGCCCTGCTCCTGGAGCCGCTGGCTACCGCGCGATCCGGGGATCCGTAACCGAAACAGCTGCCACATGGCTCTCGGTGGGCTGATGTGAGGCTGAGTCAAACTGACGATTCGATCCTGAAGGCTTCTGGTGTCTGAGTGATGCAGGATCTTTTAGTGCCTCACCAGCTCACTGATCACCAACAACTTGCGATACCCATGGCGACCAGCCGTTAAAACTCTTGCGCCGGAGGCGATCTTGTGATCTTCAGGAAGCACTGGATACAACCCGAACTCCTTGTGACTGCTCATATCTCGATTCCGCTACTTAGCCTCTTAGTTCGGCTCTAGACTTTGCGCAGACTCGTCTCCGTAGATCATCTAAGAGCACCTCGAAAAATTGTCGCCACACCCTGGCAACCTGTTAAAGACACAATAGAATTGGTTCAGTTGAATACAGCTGAATGGGACAGCGTGGATTCTGGCATGAGAAGAAGCGTATCGTATCCACAGCCTTGAACAGAAGAAGCCCTCGTTAGCGACCTTATCTGAGACAATTCCATGGGATGCCTTCAGGCCGCTGCTCGAGCAGGGTTAGAGCCATGAACGCGAGAACAACGCTGGAAGGAGGCGGATTGATCAACGCCAACAGGGTGATAACTAGAGCGATTAATATCTTCCATTAAATCAGAATCAGGAGTTTTTTAGCTGGGGGAGCACCATAATCAGCGGGGAAAAAGAAACTGGAATTGTGCCCTCAGGGTCCAATCCCCTGCTCCGCTGGGCTTGACCACATTCCAGTAAGCCTGAAGAGTGGCGTTCACTTTCTGCTCACCGATTGCGAACACCCTGCCAACACCACCGCCGATGGGAACCGTCCATTCTTCGTCCCCCTCGGGGGCTTGCCAATTGGAGGTGATGATCGGAGCCGACACCAGGTACCACCCCTTGGGCAGGTTGTAATTCAGGAAAGGCTGCACCAGGAACTGATTGACCGACTGGCGATCACTGGCCCCGGCAAACGACCAGACATTGTTACCGACGGCGCCGAAGACCATGTGCTTGGTGGTGACCACCACCACAGCGGCTGGGCCTGCGCTCCATTTACCCTGGCCGGTGAGCGACTGTGTGGCCGTAGGAAGAACAAATGTAGGCCCGAGGCCCCAGGTGATGTTGCTGTTGGTTCTTGGGCTGAAATAAAACTGGGGATTGATGTCCCCAAGGCCAAACTCACCTGTATTCCCTGATGCCGAAGTGGGTTGATAGATGAATGGAACAATCGTGCGGGTGACCAACAGCAAATCCTTGCTGAGTGGAACCGGTATGACCGGTTGAATGTTGAGAACATTCTGGGTTCGCTTTCCCAGCGGTCCGTAACCGAAAATGGTGTTGTTCTGAAAGGGCAGACTGATCAGGTTGGCGATCGGATTCTGTGCTGCCTTGGCAAGTGCTGCCGCTGCTTCCTCTGTCGATTTGCCATCGCCCGAATCCGATGCACGTTGCTCGCTCTCTGGCGAAGCCTGGACCAACGACGCAGGGGTGGAGTCCTGATCGACCGTCACGGTCTGATCGAGTGTCAGGAGTTGAAGAAAGGGCGCAGGGATGCCCGATGGATCAGCGGCCTTGGACTGGCTCGAAGGATTGGGACTGGCGATTGCCGCAGGTGTCAGTGCGAAGGACAACAGCAAGAGAAAACGCTTCATCTCGGCCGACAGTTTTCAAGGAGAACCACACCTGCAGCAAACCAGAACTCGTGCAATCAACTTCTTGGCGCATTGGGAAAGCCTGACAATCGCCAAGGCAATGATTGCAAATTCCAGGCAACTCTAAAAATGCCAAACGGGATTGCATCAATTGCATTCCCCATGGGCTTGACATTCAGCGCAGGTGCAATGAAGTTTAGCGTGGCTTTGATGGCCTTGGCATTAGGCTTTGCGATGGCTGCGCCAAGAATCTCAGTCCTGGCGAAACAACCGGAAGCCTCACCAGAGTAGGCGAAGGCCATCGAGGACTGGACTGATCCCATGGCGGTTCAGGCCGCGACCTACGGCGCCCCGCTCTTCGCCATGTACAGCCTGCGCTCCACCGTGGCCGTTGGCCCTAAGCCCAAGGCGGCACCCAACAGCATCTGGCGCATGGAGGACACCTCCACGCCACAATTGGCCACTGAATCGGGCTACGTATCACCGAACTTCGATGTGATCGATGGCTTTGGCTTTGCTGATCTTGGGGCCGAACCCGTCATCCTCACCGCGCCCGACTCCGGCAGTCGCTCCTGCATGATCGAAATTGTCGACATGTGGACCAACGCTTTCGCCTATCCGGCTGGCGGAGCCTCCGGCTACACAAGGACGGCAAGTTTGCCCTTGTAGGACCAAGCTGGAAGGGAGAGTATCCGGCAGCTCTCGCAATACAAGGATGGCGCTGCGCCGAAGCCCATCGCCTACGGCTACGAAGTCTCGAAGTTGAAGCCGGAGGTAGCCACCAGCCACATGGAGTTCGACGACCCTCTGCAGTTCTGGTCGATCTTTTCGGCAGCCATGAATGAGAACCCGCTGCCGGCCAGCCAGATCAACGCGCTGCTGCAGTCGTTCAACTATCTCGGCATTCAGCTGGGCAAGCAGTGGAAGCCGGAGAACGTGAATCCGATGATCCTCGGCCAGATGAAGAAAGCGTCCTCCCAGATCGGAGATTTGGCGCTCGGCACCATGCCGCTGGCGGGGACGCTGAAGAACAGCTGGGTCATTCCCCGCCAACACCGGCTTCGCTGGTACGGATTACAAGTCACGCCTCGACGTGGCGGTGTTCGGGCTGACGGCGAACACAACCGGGCAGTGGTTGGTGCCTAAGGACAGAAAACAGCCTCATGCTGGATCCGCCTGACACCGTGTGACTGTCTCAGGCACAAGAACTGAGCCGATTCAGAACCTAGAAAACCTGCTGAGTACTTGGTTTTTGACTGAGATCCCAGTCGTTGCCAAAGATGGGTCGCCTGAGATTCGAACTCAGGACCAATCGGTTAAAAGCCGAGTGCTCTACCGCTGAGCTAGCGACCCGCCCTGGTGGGCTGCCCTCGCGGGCACCCCTGGAACGTATCACCCAGGGGGCACCTCCTCCAAGGGAGCATGGTCGGGTCATCAGGGGGCCCTGATCCCCCGTTGCCCCCGTGACGCCATGTCTTCCTTTGTCTGGCCCGAGCCCAGCGTTCACCCTGAAGCCTGGGTGGCCCCCTCAGCGGTGCTGATCGGGGATGTGAGCCTCGGCCCAGGAGCGAGCCTCTGGCCGATGGCCGTGGCCCGGGGCGACCTCTGCAGCATTCAGATCGGGGCCAACAGCAACGTCCAGGACGGAGCCGTGCTGCATGGGGATCCAGGCCAGCCGGTGCTGATCGGCGCGGGGGTCACCATCGGCCACCGTGCCGTTGTCCATGGAGCCACCCTGGGGGATGGCTGCCTGATCGGCATCGGCGCCATCGTTCTCAATGGGGTGCAGGTGGGGGAGGGAGCACTGGTGGCCGCAGGGGCGGTGGTGACCAGAGACGTTCCCGCCCGCACCCTGGTGGCGGGAATCCCAGCAAAGGCCAAGCGCAGCCTCAGCGAGCTCGAAGCCGCCGAGCAGCTCCAGCACGCCCTGCGTTACAGCCAGCTGGCCGCTGCCCATGCCGGCCGCGGGACCTGAATGCTGCGATTTGGATCAACCGCTCAGGAGCCCTTCTGAGGCGGCAGCGGTTGTCCGTAAGATCGCCCCACGATGATTCTCCCTCGATGGACGCTCGGCTGCTGCTGGTTACCGCCCCGATCCTGCTCGCCGTGGCCTGGGCCGTGTTCAACATCGGCCGTGCGGCCATCGGTCAGTTGCAGCTGATGCTCAAGCGTTCTCGCGCCTGATGGTTCTGGTGATCGGTGCCGGCCTGGCCGGCACTGAAGCGGCCTGGCAGATCGCCCAGGCAGGGCTGCCGGTGCGGCTGGTGGAGATGCGGCCCGTACGGCGCTCTCCCGCCCACCACAGCGCCGAATTCGCTGAACTTGTCTGCAGCAACAGCTTTGGAGCCCTCTCCAGTGATCGGGCCGCCGGGCTGCTTCAGGAGGAACTCCGCCAGCTGGGGTCACTGGTCATCAGCACAGCTGACGGCCACTCGGTGCCGGCCGGCGGTGCCTTGGCTGTGGATCGCGGCCGGTTCAGCGCTGATCTCACCCGCATCCTTGAAACCCATCCCCTGATCCAGGTGGAGCGTGTCGAGCAGCTGCGGCTGCCCGAGCCCGAGGAGATCACCGTTCTGGCCACCGGCCCCCTCACCAGTGACTCCCTGGCCGAGGATCTGCGCCGTTTCACCGGCCGCGACGACTGCCATTTCTTCGACGCGGCCAGCCCGATCGTGGCGGGCGAGAGCATCGATCTGGGGGTGGCCTTCCGCGCCAGCCGCTACGACAAGGGCGACGCCGACTACATCAACTGCCCCATGAACCGGGAGCAGTACGAGCGGTTCCGGCAGGCCCTGCTGGCGGCTGAGCAGGCCGAACTCAAGGATTTCGAGCAGGAGAGCGCCAGCTACTTCGAGGGCTGTCTGCCGATCGAGGAGCTGGCCCGTCGCGGCGACGACACCATGCGCTACGGCCCGCTCAAACCCATCGGCCTCTGGGATCCCCGCTGGGGCGACCTTCACGACCGCGACGTGCGCCGCGCCAAACGGGCCTATGCCGTGGTGCAGCTGCGCCAGGAAGACCGCGACGGTCGCCTGTGGAACCTGGTGGGCTTCCAGACCAACCTGAAATGGGGGGAGCAAAAACGCGTGCTGCGCCTGATCCCAGGCCTGGAGAACGCCGAGTTCGTGCGCTTCGGGGTGATGCACCGCAACACCTTCCTTGAAGCTCCGCAGCTGCTTGATCCCACCCTGCAGTTCCGGCAGCGGCCCACCCTGCTGGCAGCGGGGCAGATCACCGGCACCGAGGGTTATGCCGCCGCGGTGGCCGGCGGCTGGCTGGCGGGCACCAACGCCGCCCGCCTCGCCCATGGCCGAAGCCCGATCGCCCTGCCGCCCACCACCATGATCGGCGCCCTCACCCACTTCATCGCCGAAGCCCCCAGCGCGAAGTTCCAGCCGATGCCCCCCAACTTCGGCCTGATGCCCGAACTGAGCGTGCGGGTGCGGGAGAAGCGGGCCCGCTACGGCGCCTACCGCGATCGCTCCCTGGCCGATCTGGCACCGTTCAAGCCCGAAGCCCGCAGTGCTGCGCTGACCTTTGCCTAGGGTCAAGCCTGCCAGCCGGCCCACCCCCGTGAGCGTCCTCTCCAGCCCTGACAGCTCGGCCACCGCCAGCACAGCCAACCCCCAGGGCTGGGACGCGCTCGTGATCGGCTCCGGCATCGGCGGCCTGGTGACGGCCACCCAGCTGGCCGCCAAAGGGGCGCGGGTGCTGGTGCTGGAGCGCTACTTGATCCCCGGCGGCAGCGGCGGCAGTTTCGAGCGCCAGGGCTACACCTTCGACGTGGGCGCCTCGATGATCTTCGGCTTCGGGGAGAAGGGTCACACCAACCTGCTCACCCGCGCCCTGGCCGACGTTGGCGAACGGCAGGACACCATCCCCGATCCGGCCCAGCTCGAGTATCACCTCCCCGGCGGTCTGACCGTGGCGGTGGATCGCGACTACGACACCTTCATCGAGCGGCTTTCGGCCAGCTTCCCCCATGAGGCCGTCGGCATCCGCCGCTTCTACGACACCTGCTGGAGCGTGTTCCGTTGTCTCGACGCGATGCCGCTGCTCTCACTCGAGGATCCGGCCTACCTGGCGAAGGTGTTTGTGCGGGCACCGCTGGCCTGCCTCGGCCTGGCCCGCTGGCTGCCCGTGAATGTGGGCGATGTGGCCCGCCGGCACATCAAGGATCCGGCGCTGCTGAAGTTCATCGACATGGAGTGCTTCTGCTGGTCGGTGATGCCAGCGGATCGCACGCCGATGATCAACGCCGGCATGGTCTTCTCCGACCGTCATGCCGGCGGGATCAACTATCCGCGCGGCGGCGTGGGCTCGATTGCGCGCCACCTGGTGAGGGGTCTGGAGCGCCACGGCGGCTCGATCCGCTACAGCTCCCGGGTCACCCGGGTGCTGATTGAAGACGGCAAAGCCGTGGGGGTGGAGCTGGCGGGGGGTGAAACGATCCGGGTCGGCCGGGTGATCTCCAACGCCACCCGCTGGGACACCTTCGGCGGGCTGGTGGAGGAGGCCAAGGTGCCGGCCGCGGAGCACACCTGGCGGCGTCGCTACAAGGCCTCGCCCTCCTTCCTGTCCCTGCATCTGGGAGTGAAGGCTGAAGTGATTCCCGCAGGCAGCCACTGCCATCACCTGCTGCTGGAGGACTGGAGCGCGATGGAGGCGGAGCAGGGGACGATCTTCGTCTCGATTCCCACCCTGCTCGATCCGGCGCTGGCACCGGAGGGAAGGCACATCGTCCATGCCTTCACTCCCTCGAGCCTGGAGGCCTGGCAGGGGCTCTCCCCCAGCGACTACCGCGCCGAAAAAGAAGCGGCGGCCGATCGCCTGATCCTCCGGCTGGAGCAGATCCTGCCCGGCCTGGGCGCGGCGATCAGCCACCGGGAAGTGGGCACCCCCCGCAGCCACCGGCGCTTCCTCGGGCGTCACCAGGGCAGCTATGGACCGGTGCCGGCCCTGCGCCTGCCGGGGCTGCTGCCTATGCCCTTCAACCGCAGCGGCATTCCCGGGCTGTATCTGGTGGGTGATTCCTGCTTTCCCGGCCAGGGGCTGAACGCGGTGGCCTTCAGCGGCTTCGCCTGCGCCCACCGGGTGGGCGCCGATCTGGGCCTCAACCCCTGGGCCCTGCCCGACTGAACCGCCATCAAGGCCCAGCGCGGGCACCAAGCCGGAAACCCGACCCAGGCACGCTCGCATCCATCACTCACGCTCCATAGGGTGAGCGCCATTGATGGTCATGCCTCCATGGGTCCTGTCCCCACCCCCAACCACGAGGATCTCGCCCGCTATCTGGAGCAGAACGACGCCCTCAGCAAGCCCTGGATGCTGCTGCAGTTGCGTCTGAGCCGGCTCAAGGAAGAGAAGGAGTCCCTCGGGGCCGATGAATACCTGCGCAGGGTGCAGGACGCCCACAACGACCTGATGCGTCTGGGCACCTTCTGGCGCGGTCGCGAAGCCGAACTGTTCGGTCACAGCTGAGCCCCATGGCCTCCAATCCGCCAGGAGATGTACCGGATCAGCCCCAGACGTACCCGGTGGCTCCGCTGATTCGCTTCACCCTGCTGGGGCTTTACCTCGCCCTGGTGCTGCCCCTGCCGCTTCTGGCCACGCCCCCATTGCGGCCGTCACTCACAGCCGCCCTGCCGTTGGGCTTCGTTTTGGTGGCCGGCCTGCTCAGCGAGCGGGTGAGGCTGGATCAGGAGGGCATCACGGTGGGCCATCCCCGCTGGTGCGCCTGGCTGCTGCGCCGGGGCTGGCAGCTGCCCTGGCAGCAGCTTGAGGCTCTCACCAGCGTCGGCACCAGCCAGGGCGGACGGGTCTATTACCTGCGCTCCCGGGATGGCCGCCGCCTGCTGCTGCCCCAGCGGGTGGCCCGCTTCCCCGCCTTCTTGCTGCAGGTGCAGCGCACCAGCGGCCTGGATCTCTCGGGCGTGGGCAGGATATCGCCTGCGTGGACCTACTGGGCCCTGGCTGGTCTCTCGCTGACCATGCTGCTGGGGGAGCTGGTGGCGATCACCACCTGGCCCATGGACAAAGTTCCGAGCCTGGGCTGAGCCAAGCTCGGCGTCAGCTGGCGCCGGCGGCCTGGGAACGCACACCACCGGCCGGGCTGAGGGAGGGCTCAGGGGCTTCAGGGAGGGTTTCAAGGCTGAAGCGATAGCCCTGCTGGCGCACGGTTTCGATGCCACCTCCTTCGCCAAGACCGGCCAGCTCAAGCTTGCGGCGCAGGGTGAGCACCTGGGTGTCGACGGAGCGGGGACCGCCGCTGAACGGGGGCCAGGCCATGCGCAGCAACTCCTGGCGGCTGCGCACCATGCCGGGGGGCATCAGCAGGGCACAGAGCAGGGCGAATTCCCTTGGGCTGAGCTCCACGGGTTGATCGCGCAGGGTCACCTGGCGCAGGAGCAGATGCACCTCCAGCGGACCGACACAGACGCGCTCCTGCAGACCGGTGCCGCTGCGGCGCAGCAGGCTGCGGCAGCGGGCCGCCAGCTCCTCAAGCCCGAAGGGCTTCCGCAGCACGTCGTCGGCACCGGCATCGAGCAGAGCCACCACCGGATCAGCGCCGCTGCGGGCCGTGAGCACCATCACCGGGGTGCGCAGATGGGCCGCCAGGCGCAGGGCTGTGCTCTCTTCGAGCAGTTCGGCGCTCACCAGCAGATCGGGGGTCTGGTCGTCGCAGAGCTGAAGGGCTTCAGACGCCGTTGCCACAGCAGCGGCCAGGTATCCATCCTGACGCAGTCTCTGGGCCAGGACCGTGCGTAGGGTTGGATGAGGGTCGACAACCAGAACACGCTTCAACATCGCTGAACCACCGGAACGTGGCTCCAGCGTCAGCTTGATGGACGTGGGATCACTGGAATCAGGCTTTGGTGTGAGCTCCACACGCGGCCACGGGTGAGTCCCTAGGCTACCCGATACACCCCGGGAGCAGTCGGTATCGATCGATGCCACCCCCGCCCAGACAGCCTGTGCCCCTATGACCGCGCTGCAGAATCCAGACGCCATCCGTCACTTCCAGTCGATCTGTGACGCCTGCCAGGACCTGGCCAGCCGCTACCACAGCCCCTCCGAACTCAGGCTCTACGCCGATGGCTATCTGCATGCCCTGCGCCGCGGTTCCGTGCTGCAACCTCTGGATCAGCGCCGCCTGGAAGACCTGATCGAGCGTTGGATCATGGACCCCTCCAGCTTCATCGGCCCCGACGGCAACCTCAGCACCCTGTTCGAGAACAGTCGCAACTGATCAGTGGCGACTGTTCAGCGCCCTGGAGGCCGGCCGGCTCGATGATGTTTCGTGAGGAGAATCCCTAGCTGGCCAGTGCCACCGTGAGGGTTTCACGCAGTTCGCCGGAGTTGTACATCTCGATGAGGATGTCGGAGCCGCCAATGAACTCGCCGTTCACATAGACCTGGGGAATGGTGGGCCATTCCGAATACTCCTTGATGCCCTGGCGAATCTCCTGATCGGAGAGCACATCGAAGGTTTCGAAGGGCAGACCCAGGGAGTTGAGGATCTGGACCACATTGTTGGAAAAACCACATTGCGGCATCAGCTTTGAGCCCTTCATGAACACCACGATCGGGCTGCTGCTCAGAAGGCTGTCGATGCGTTGCTTGACGGCGCTGTCCATGGATGCCAGGGGTAAAAGAGTTGGGGGAGTAAGGAGGAGCGGAAGGATCAGCCCACGCCAACGGGCGTTGTGGTCTGCAGGGCCAGGGCATGGATGGCCTCGCTGGCCAGCTCCCGGCGCAGGGCTGCGTAAACCAGCTGGTGCTGTTTGATCCTCGAGAGGCCGGCAAAGGCGGAGGACACCACTTTCACCTGGAGATGGTCGCCACCCCCGGTGAGATCCTCCACCTCCACCTCGGCATCAGGGAGGCTGGCGCAGATCGCTTCTTTCACCTGCTCCGATTGCACCATGACAGGGAATCCATCCACTTGAGGTGGAATCTAGAAGCCGGAGCGCCCAGCTGCCTTACGGCGTTGCCGGGGAGTCGCTCACGGCGGTGTAGGGAATGGTGGCGAAGCCGAGTTCCACCAGGGTCTGGTAAGCGCGACGCCCCTCCTCGCGGGTCGGGGTCATCACCTTCACCACCTCCACCAGAAGGGGCACGGCCACCTCAGGCTGGTTCTGTCGGCGCAGCAGGGCGGCCAGACGCAGGTTGGACTGAGCCAGCAGCTCCAGCGACTCACGGCCCTTCTGGTCCATCTCGCGGGGAATGCGCGCATCGAGACCACGGAAGGAACCGCTCAGATCTCGGTAGAAGCCGAGCAGCTTCAAGCTGGCATCCCTGGCCTGGTCGTAGTCCTTGCGGGCGGAAGCCAGATCACCACGGGCCACGGCTGCATCACCACGGCTGAGGAGGTCCTTGACGGCCTGCAGGTTGAAGGTTCCAGCCGAACCCTCAAGCACCTTCGGGGGCTCACCCTGGGCCTGAAGGGGCAGAATCGGGGCGAAGGGGAGCAGGGTTGCCGCCAGGGCAAGCCCGAGGGCAACGTAGGGCCGGCGCACGGAGAACAACACCGAAAGTTCGTCGGACTCTACGGGGAAGCGAAGGGACGACCCACAGCGATGCGGGCCGCTTCCTCAGCTGATTGCATCGCCACCGCCAGCCGGTCGTTGAGGGCGCGGACCGCGGCGCGGCCGCCATCGCCCTCCACCGCCAGGGCAGGAGCAAAGGCCAGGGCGGCCCGGCTCCTGAAGCTCGGAGGGGCCTTGCCGTAGCCGATCCCGACCGGAACCACCCGCACATCCACCCCCTGGCTGGCGGCCAGAAGCGCCAACCGTCCCAGACCCTGGTGCACCCGAATCGGTTCATCCTGACGGCGGATCTGGCCCTCGGGAAACACCACCAGCTGCTCCGAAGCGGCCAGCAGGTCGACGGCATAACGAAGGGAGCTGGTGCCCGGCCGTCCCTGGTCGATCGGGAAGCAACCCAGACGGTCGAGAAACCAGCCCTGGATCCCCCTCATCTCCGTGACGGTGACCATGAAGCGGCAATCGCGGCCACTGATCCGACGGCCGGCGGCGTAGGGCAGGAGCAGGGCGTCCCAGCGGGCCCGGTGGGTGGGAGCCAGCAGCACCGGACCCTCCAGAGGCAGGTGCTCGGATCCCAGCACCTCGATCGAGCTGAAGAACCCCGGAAGGGCCAGGTCCTGGGTCACCAGCATCGCCAATGGGGACAGCACGGGACTGATGCCCCGACAGACGCTGCTCTCCCGGGCCACCAGGCTGGAGAGATGCTTCGGCTCGGTCCTCAGTGGTCCCTCGATCACTTCCGTCGTCTTGGCCGTCACCAGAAGCCGTATCCCCCAATCGCTGCAAGTTAGAGGGCGCCGCAGTGCTTCGTTTCAGGGCACGGGCAGTTGCCTCTGCGGTTGAGCGCGACCCCGCAACGGCCTCGGAGAGACCGGGCCTGATCCATAGGATCAAAGCTTCATCGAGCACATCCGCTAGCCATGGCCAGCCTTGGCGTGAACATCGATCACATCGCCAACGTGCGTCAGGCCCGCCGGGCCCTGGAACCAGATCCGGTCACCCTGGCGCTGCTGGCGGAGCTGGGGGGCGCCGATGGGATCACCGTGCATCTGCGCGAAGACCGGCGCCACATCCAGGAGCGCGACGTCGAGCTGCTGCGGGCCACCGTGCGCAGCCGCCTCAACCTGGAGATGGCTGCCACCCCTGAGATGGAGGCGATCGCCCTGCGGATCCGCCCGGACATGGTGACCCTGGTGCCGGAACATCGCCAGGAGGTCACCACCGAAGGCGGACTCGACGTGGTGAGCCAGCTCGGCACGCTCCAGGCACTGGTGGGCCGCCTGCAGGGCTCAGGCATCCCGGTCAGCCTGTTCGTGGATCCGGAGGTCACTCAGCTGGAAGCCAGCCGTGCCAGCGGTGCCCGCTGGGTGGAGCTGCATACAGGCGCCTACGCCGAGGCCGACTGGGCTGAGCAGCCGCGGGAACTGGCGCGGCTCGAAGAGGGCAGCTTCGTGGCCCGTTCCCTGGGGCTGCGGGTCAATGCTGGCCACGGGCTCACGTACCAGAACGTGGAGCCGATCGCCGCGATCGAGGGGATCGAGGAGCTGAACATCGGCCACACGATCGTGGCCAGGGCCCTGGCCGTGGGGTTGCAGAGCGCTGTGAGGGAGATGCGCTCCCTGATTCAGAATCCACGCCGCGACCCCCTGTTCAGCAGCAACACCCCATGAGCGCCTCCCCAACCACCACCTATCACTTCATCGCCGCCAGTGAGCAATTCCTGACGGTGGAGGAACCCCTGGAGGAGGTGCTGCGCGAGCGGGTGCGCAACTACGGCGAAGTGGGCAAGGCGATCGATTTCTGGCTGCTCAAGCGTCCAGCCTTTCTGAGCGCCCCTGAGCTTTCGGCACTGGCCACCAAGGTGCCAAGCCCTGCAGCGGCCGTGGTCTCCACCGATCCCAAATTCATCGATTTCCTCAAGCTGCGGCTGGAATTCGTGGCCAAAGGCAGCTTTGAAGCCCCCAGCGCCTCAATTGAGGATCCCCTGGCCCAGCAGGCCGTCTGAGCGGCTCAGGCCGGCTGCTTCTGCTTGGTGACCATCCAGCCATCCAGCAGCTGAAGCTGGATTGGGTTAAGGGCGGCATCAGCGAGGAGCCGCTCCCTCAGACGTGCGACATCGTCTGGATGGAGCTCTCCATTTTCTTGCCAGTGGAGATCCGTGGTGATCAAGGTGTTGACGTGCTGACGTCTGGGTTGGTTCATGCTCTCAGCCTGAAGGTGGCCTGAGCGGCATGAAATCCAAGGATTTTCTTGAGAGATCCGCTGGATGTCTCAGATCACGCATGTTGCCCTGATTATCGGCCGCTCAGAACAGCCCGAGGAAGCGACGCCGAGGTTCCTGCTCCCCCCCGGCTGCCTTGGGCGCTCGCCCCTGGCCCCCGTCCTGCTGGTAACGGGGAAGGTTGTCGCCGATGGTGAGCAGCGCTTCCTTGTTCTTCCACCAGATCCAGTCGCGGATCGGCGGTGTCGCCAGCAGATCCTCGCGGCTGAGCCCCAGACCGAGCTTGCGGGAGGCGTCCACCAGCACCTCGATCATCGCGTCGCCGTCACGGCAGCGGGCCAGCGCCTCATTGGTGCGTTTCGCCCCGTTCAGGGCCTTCACCAGGGCCTGCACTCTCTGGGACACCGGCAAGGAAGCAGGATTCATCGGACCCCAGCGGCATGATTCGGACCGTACCAGCTTCAGAGGGCCGGCGAAGGATCTGGGCCAGCGCTGATCGCCATCGGGCTGACAGAAGTGGAGATCAGAGGCCACACTGGATACAGCGCAGTTCCCCTTCGGCGCATCCATTGCATGGCGTCCCCAACGCAGTCCCCCCGTCACTGGGTGATCGGTGACGTCCATGGCTGCGCCACCGCTCTCCAGGATCTGATCAGCCGACTGCCCGGCAGCGAACGTTTGATCTTCTGCGGTGATCTGATCAATCGAGGGCCCCAGATTGAGCGCACCATGCTCCTGGCCTGGGCGCTGGTGGAGCAGGGGCGGGCCGTCTGGTTGCGGGGAAACCACGAGCAGAGCCTGCTCAAGGCCCTCAGCAGGCAACGGGGGACCAGTGATCCGGCCCTGGCGGGGTCCGACACCTACCGGCAGCTGGGCAGCCGTCAATGCCGCCTCTGGCGCGAGCGGCTGGAGAGCCTTCCCCTGGCCTATTGGGGCAAGGGCTGGGTGGCCACCCATGCTGGCTTTGATCCCAGCAGCTGGTTGCCCGACCTCTCCATCCGTCATCCCTTCTGGAGCCGATACGACGGCCGCTTCGGGGACGTGATCATTGGCCACACCCCCGTGGCCCGGGTGGAGCGCAGTGCCAACGGCATCGTCAAGATCGACACCGGCGCCTGCTACGGCGGACGGCTGAGCGCCTACTGTCCGGAAACCGGCGAACTGTGCAGCGTGCCTGGCCTGCGCAGCATCGAGGCACAGCTACCGGCCCCGGGCCAGCGGCGTTCATCCAAGGTGGTGGCCGGCTCCCGCTGACGGCGATCCCATGCTGACGGCGATCCCATGCTGATGGCTGTCCAATGCTGACGGTGTATCGCAGCAACCGGGCCGACCTGCTCGCCCAGCTGCTGGGACAACACCTGCTTCTCGCCCCCCCCGACCCCTTCGAGACGGTATCGGTGGTGGTGAACACCTGGCCCACCAGCCGCTGGCTGGGGGAGCAGCTGGCCCTGGAGCTGGGGGGCATCGCCGCCAACATCCGCTTCCCCTTTCCAGGCAGCCAGCTGCGCGCCATCGTCGAGCAGCTCCTTGGCGAGAGCACCGAGGGAAGCGACCCCTGGCGGGCGGGCGACCTGGTCTGGCCGGTGCTGGAGCTGCTGCCGCAGCTGGTGGAGGCGCCGGAAGCCGCGCCGCTGCGGCGCTGGCTGGAGCACCGCGACGACGGGGGCGAGCTGGATGCCCCCCTCTGGCAACTGGCCCGCGCCATCGCCGATGGCCTCGATGACCTCAGCCTCTACAGGCCAGCGATGGCCCTGGCGTGGTGGCAGGGCGGCAGTGGTGACAGCCGCGGGAATGCCCTGCCGGAGTCGCTGGCCTGGCAGCCCCTGCTGGTTCAGCACTTGCGGGACCGCCTGGGTCAGAAGCCCTTCGGGCTCAAGGCCCTGGACCTGATCGAGCGCTTGCGCCAAGGACAGATCAGCGGCGAAGCGATCGCCTCCCCCTTGCGCCTGTTCGGCCTCAGCAGCGCCCCGCCGGTGCAGGTGCAGCTGCTCCAGGCCCTGGCCCTGGTGGTGCCCGTGGACCTCTACCTGCTCACCCCCTGCGCCGACCTCTGGCAGCGCTGCATTGAGCGCCGCCGCGAACTCCAGGACGCCCTGGCCCTGGAGCAGCCCTTCGGCCTCGACTGGTTGCTGCAGACCCCGGGTCTCGAGGCCCGCTTCGGCCGCCTGGGGGGGGAATTCCAGCAGTTGCTGGAGGGCACCGGCGAGTCGGAGCTGGGCAGTGCACAGGAGCGGGATCTGTTCCTGTTGCCGGCCACGGCGGCGGCCGCCGCCCAGCGCAACCCCAGCCTGCTGGAGCAGCTGCAGGAGCAACTCGCCCAGCGGGCGGCAGCCTCTCCCCTGAAGCGCTCTGGGGAGGACCACTCCCTGGAGTTCCACCCCTGTCCGGGGAGGCTGCGGCAGGTGCAGATCGTGCGGGATCGCCTGCTGCAGCTGCTGGCCTCGGACCCCAGCCTCGAGCCGCGCCACATCCTGGTGATGACTCCCCAGGTGGACCAGCTGGCGCCCCTGCTGGCGTCGGTCTTCTCCGACAGCGACGCCACGGGAGTTGAGCTGCCCTGGCGGCTCACCGACCGCAGCCAGCTCGATGACGCCGGCATCGCCCAGTCGTTGCTGCAGGTGCTGCGGCTGGCGGGAGAGCGCCTGACGGCCTCGGGCCTGGAAGGCCTGCTCGAGAGCACTGCCCTGCAGGAGCACCATCAGCTGGAGCCCCACGAGGCTGCCGCCATCACCAGGGCACTGCAGGCCAGTGGCTTCCGCTGGGGGCTGGACGGGAGCGAGCGCGGCGGCGCCGAGCAGCACAGCCTGAGCTGGGCGATCGATCGACTGTTGCTGGGCCTGGTGCTCCCCGACCAGCCCGGGCTGGCCATCGGCGACTGCGCGCCCCACCCCCTGGCCGGCACGCCTGAGAGCCAGGGGCGCTGGATCCTGCTGCTCACTCGCCTCAGGCGGGCGTTGGCGGAGCTGCGCCACAGCCGCCGCGCCGAGGAGTGGGGCCCCTGTCTCAGGGGCCTGCTCGAGGACCTCTTCGGCGACGGCGGCGAGAGGGCCTGGGAGCTGACAACGATCCACCAGGCCATCGCCGAGTGGACGGCCGGGGCCGCCGGCTGCACCCTGACGATCCCGCCAACGGTGGTGGCGGCGGTGCTGCAGGAGCGGCTGGCCGCCGACAGCGGCCGCTTCGGCCACCGCAGCGGCGCCCTGACGATCAGCGCCCTCGAGCCGATGCGGGCCATCCCCTACCGGGTGATCGTGCTGATGGGCCTCGATGCGGAAGTGTTCCCACGCCGCCGACAGCGGCCCAGCTTCCATCCCATGGAGCATCAGCGCCTGCTGGGGGACCCCGATCCGGCCGACCAGGACCGCTATGTGCTGCTGGAGGCGCTGCTCTCGGCCCGCGATCACCTGCTGGTCAGCTGGAGCAGCCGGGACGAGCGCAAGGGCGATCCCCTCCCACCGCCGGCCCCGGTGCGCCAGTGGCTGGATCAGCTGCGGGCCGACCTCGGTGCCGAGGGCTTCGAGGGTCTGGTGGTGGACCACGCCGTCAACCCGCTCGATCGCCGCAATTTCCTGCCGGCAGGTCACCGGCCGCCACCCAGCTGCGACCAGCGCCTGCGCCAGGCCCGCCAGCGCCTCGAGGATCCGGCGCTGGCGGTTCAACCACTTCAACCCCTGGCCCGGCGTCAGCCACCCGAGCCAGTCGCTGCAAACGGCACCAGCGCGCCTGAGGGGGATCCCACCACTGATCCCTTTGAAGACCTGCGCCGCTGGCTGATGGCGCCCCAGGACAGCTGGCTGCAGCAGCTGGGCCTGCGGCCGCGGGAATGGGCCGACCCGGTGGAAGACCTTGAAGCCCTCAGCCTCGATGAGCTGCGGCGCTCCCAGCTGCTGCGCGATCAACTGGCCCGCGGCAGCCATGACCCTGACCCGCCCGACTGGCTGCGGCTGTGGCGCGGCCGCGGCCTGGCCCCTCCCCTGACGGCGGGGGAGCTGGAAGGCGACGCCCTCAGCCAGCGCTGGTCATCGCTGCAGGAACTCCTGGTTCGGCTGGGGGAACCCCGCCGCCAGCGGCAGCGGTGGCCGGAGCGGCAGGGGGCACCACTGAGCAGGGTCCTGGAGGCGGATCTTGACTGGCGCGACGATCTGCTGGTGCTGGTGCACACCGCCCGGGCCCGCACCCCCCACCGGCTCGATCTCTGGCTGCGGCTGTTGCTGGCGGGTGCCAGCGGCCAGGCCCCGCGGCAGGCTCTCCTGATCGCTCGCGACAAGGATCGTTTCGTGGTGGCGCAGCGGTTGCAGGCCGTCGGAGCGGAGGCCGCGGCCGAACAGCTGCAGCAGTTGCTCAGCTGGCGGCAGAGCCATCGCCACCACTGCTGGCCGGTGCCCCCGGAAACCGGCTGGGCCTATGCCCAGGCTGAGCACAGCCGCCCCGGCGATGGCTCCGCCAAGGCGTTGCAGAGCTGGGAGGGGGCTCCCCCCTGGACCGACGGCGAACGGCAACAGGAGGCGATGGCCCTCTGCTTCGGCCGAGAGTGTCCGGCTGACTCCCTCCTCCGAGGCGATTTCGGAGCGTTCTCCTCCCTGGCCATGGCCCTGCATGAACCGCTGCTGGAGCAGCAGCTGAAGCCATGAGCGGCGCCGGAGCCCAGGCAGCCAATGGCCTGCCCCTGGATCCAGGGGTGCACCTGATCGAGGCCAGTGCCGGCACCGGCAAGACCTTCACCCTCGCCCACCTGGTGCTGCGGTTGGTGGGTGAGCGGCAGCTGTCGCTGCGTGCCCTGCTGGTGGTCACCTTCACCAAGGCCGCCGCCGCCGAGCTCAGGGACCGGATCGGCCGGCGGCTGCAGCAGGCCCAGCAGCTGCTGCAGACCCCTGATCCGGCAGGCCACGAGGGTCTTGATCAGGAGCTGAAGGAGTGGCTGGGGAACATCCCCCCGCAGAACTACGAGCGGCTGCGCGCCCAGCTGCTGCTGGCCCTCGAGGAACTCGACGCCGCCGACATCACCACGATCCACGGGTTCTGCCACCGCAGCCTGCAGCGTCAGGCCCTGGAGGCGGGCCTGGCCCCTGAGGTGGAGCTGGACAACGACGGGGCACTGCTGCAGGAGCAGGTGGTGCACGACTACTGGCAGCAGCAGGTGCTGCCCCTGCCCGCCCACGCCCTGCGGGGACTGATCAGCAAGGGGGTCCAGATCCAGGCGCTGCAGAGCCTGCTGGCCACCCTGGAAGGGGATCCGACCCTGGCCAGCCCGGAGCTGCCGCCGCGCTGGGACCCCGAGCGCCCCCTGCCCGACCAGTGGCTCGCCCAGTGGAAGGCCGACTGGCAGCGCTTTCAGGCCCTCTGGGAGCAGCAGGGGGAGGCGCTGGAGCAGGCTCTCTGCGCGGCGGCGGCGGAACGCAAGCAGGCCGGCCTCAAGAGCAAGGGGCCCTACAGCGCCAAACCCCGGCACAAACGCGCCCAGCTGCTGAGCGCCTGGCTGCAGCATCAGCCGTGCCCGGGCTCCTACACCGAGCTGCTGGAGGAGAAAACCAGCTGGATTCCCGACTACTTCCACCCGGGGCCGATTAGCCAGGCAGCGGCAGCGCTGGAGGGTCCGCGGCCGAAGCTGCCCCAACCCCGCTTGCTGGAAGCGGCGGCGGCCCTGGTGGACGGCCCTGCCGAGGCGGTGCTCGGCCATTTCTGCCACTGGGCCCGGGCGGAGCTGGCGCGGCGGCGGCAACGGGGAGGGCGCATGAGCTACGGCGACTTGCTCGTTGGCCTCGATCCCGGTGGCGACGGCAGCCAGCGGCCTGGCCTGATCGAGGCCCTCTCCCAGCGCTACGGGGCAGCGCTGATCGATGAGTTCCAGGACACCGATCCCCTGCAGTGGCGGATCCTGCACCGGGCCTTCGCAGCCGCTGCTGCCCAGCCCCGGCACCTGCTGGTGCTGGTGGGAGATCCCAAGCAAGCCATCTACCGTTTCCGAGGAGGCGATCTCGACACCTACCGAACGGCCAGCAGCACAGCCGCGACCAGTCACCGGCTCGCGCGCAACTTCCGCTCCTCGCCGCCCCTGCTGGAGGCGCTCAACCGTCTGATGGCCCCGGGCCTGCCGCGCTCGCAGCTGCCTGTGCCGCCCCTTCAGGCCGCCCGCCCTGAGGGGGGAGAGCCCTTGATCCTGCCGGCGGGACAACATCCCCTTCAGCTGCTCTGGCTGGGGAGCGATCGCGCCGCCGCAGAGGCGCTCCCCAGCCGAGGCGAGCTGGAGAACCGGGTGGGTGATCGGGTGGCGGCCCTGGTGCTGGATCTGCTGCTGAGGGGATGGCGGATGGGTGAAGGGGAGGGGAGCCGGCCTCTGCAACCCTCCGACCTCTGCCTGCTGGTGGACCGGCACCAGCAGGCCGAAGACCTGCGCGAGGCCCTGGAGCGCCGTGGGCTCCCCAGCCGCCTGCTCAGCCAGGGGGATGTGTTCGCCGGTGAGGGGGCCGCCCTGCTGCAGCGGTTGCTCGATGCCCTGGCGGAGCCTGGTAGCGGCCCACGCCTGCGGCTGCTGGCCGCCTCCCCCCTGCTGGGCTGGAGTCCACAGCAGCTGGCGGCCGCCGGCAGCCAGGAGTGGGATCGCCTCTCCGGCCAGCTGGCCCGCCTGGCTGAGCGCCTGCCCGACGACGGACTGCTGGCCACCCTGGGGCGACTACTGCGCAGTGAGGAGCTGGCCCGGCTCTCCCTGCAGGGTCGCTGGCTGGCCGACCTGCAGCAGTGCGCGGAGCTGGTGCAGGAGCGGCTGCACCAGCAGCGGCTCGGGGCGGCCGCCAGCGCCGACTGGTTGCGGCGGCGGCGGCTGCACCCGCCCGAGACCGCGCCGGAGAACCAGCAGCCCCACAGCGATGCGGTCGCCTCCGCGGTGGGGGTGGTGACAGTGCACCGCAGCAAGGGACTGGAATTCCCCGTGGTGATCTGTCCCTACTTCTGGCAGGGGGTAGGGAGCACCAACCGCCGGGGGGGCCGGGGCATCGGGCGCCGTTGGACCCCGCCGCAGGCCAGCGGGCCCCAGCTCGATGTGCATCTCGATCAGCGCTGGGGGCCTGGCCAGGAGGCAGCGGAGCAGGAGCAGGCCGCCCTGACGGCGGAGCGGGAACGGCTGGCCTACGTGGCCCTCACCCGCGCCAGGGAGCTGCTGGTGCTCGGCTTCGGGCCGGCCCGGGGCCAGGGCAGCAACCCCCTGATCCCCTGGCTGTTCAGCGACCAACCCCTGCCAGCCCTGGAGGCCGACGACGACATTGATGCCGGTCGCTCCGATCAGGAGTGGCTCGAGCATCTCGAGGGAGAGATCGAGCGGCGCGCCCTGCCGATCACCCTGATCAGCGGCGATCCCGAGCAGCCGGCCGCGCGGCGCTGGCAGGTGCCGGCGGAGGCCGGAGATCTGCGCACCGGCCCGGTCCCCCGCTGGTCACTGCTCTCGGGCTGGGGGCGCAGCAGCTACTCCAGCTGGACCCAGGGGGCCCATGGGGAACCGCTGGCACCGGAGGCGATCGAGGAGGGCCGCGAAACCGATGGCTTCGATCGCACCGCCAGTGATGCGGATGGCCCAGGCCCTCAGGCCACAGATCCCGTCAGCCCGAAGCAGGGGCCAGAGACCTGGGGGGGCCGCAACGGCCCTCTGGCGATGTTTCCCCGCGGCGCCGCCGCCGGTGATTGCCTGCACCGCATCCTGGAGCGGGTCGATCACCGCCAGCCTGGTGACGACCCTCTCCACCGGGAGCTGGTGGAGAGGGAGCTGGAGCGGGCTGGACTGGATCTGGAGCACGCTCCGGCCACCCTGCAGTTCCTCGAGCAGCTGCGTCACACGCCGATGGGAGGAGCGCTGGGAGAGGTGTGCCTGGCCCAGCTGGATCCTCGGCGGCAGCTGCGCGAGATGCCCTTCGATCTGCCCCTGGCCCTGGGCGCAGACGCCTCAGCAGGGCGAGCCCTGGTGCGGGCCCAGGGGTTGGCCGAGGTGTTCAGCCGGCACCCCGAGGGGAGCGTCAGCGGAACCTACCCCCAGCGGCTGGCGGAGTTGAACGTGGCCAGCCGCGGATTCCTCACCGGCTCGATCGATCTGGTCTTCACCGCGCCCGGGGGGGACGGGCAGGAGCGCTGGTGGGTGGCCGACTGGAAAAGCAACTGGCTGGGGCAGCGTGACCCCCAGGGCCAGCCGGTCGCCTGCGGGCCCCTCGACTACGGACGGGACGAGATGGCAGCTGTGATGGAGAGCCACCATTACCCGCTGCAGGCTCACCTCTATCTGGTGGCCCTGCACCGCTACCTGGGCTGGCGCCTGCCGGGCTACAACCCCCAGCGCGATCTCGGCGGCTCTGTGTACATCTTTCTGAGGGGCGTCCCCGGTGCCATCAGCCCGCCACCGGACCTGACGATGGCGGAGTTGTCGGTGCCCGGGATGTTCGTGGAGCCGGCCCCGCTGGGGCGGCTCGAAGCCCTCGATGCCCTGCTGCGGGAGGGCCAGCGATGACACCAAAAGCCCCCCTCACCCCCCTGGGGCCCGCCCTGGCCGAAGCCCTTCCCAGGCTTTACGGGATCAAGAGCGATCCGTTGCTGGCCGAGCTGATTGGGGCCCTGAGTGCGGCCCTGGTTCGTGGTGAGTTGCACCTGCCCCTGGACGGGCCAGCCCCCGAGGGCATCGTCAGCGTGGAGCACTGGCCTGAGGGTCACCGCCAGGTCCTGGTGCGCTGCGGTTGGATCCAGGGCCCAGACCAGCCTGGGGCGCCTGGCGACGACTCCCCGTCCCCGCTGATGCTCAGTGGACGGGGTGTGGGCTGGCGTCGCTGGCTTTTGCAGCTGGAGGGCACGATGGCCGAACTGGAGCGGCGGGCCACAGCCAGCGTGCAGCCGCCCCTGAGTCCCGCTTGCCGGCAGACCGCCGCCCAGCGGGCCCAGCGGCGGGGCGCGCTGGATCCCCGTCAGCAGGCGGCGGTGGCGGCCCTGCTCAGCCAGGGGCTGGTGTTGCTCGGGGGCGGCCCCGGCACCGGCAAGACCAGCACGATCGTGCAAATGCTGGCAGCGGTGCTGGAGGAACGCCCCGGCTGGAGGCTGCAGCTGGCGGCACCCACCGGCAAGGCCGCCGCCCGCCTGCGCCAGGCCATCGCCGCCGGAGGATCCACCCTGCCGCCGCCCCTGGGCGCCCAGCTGGCGGCCAGCCCCTGCACCACCCTGCATCGCCTGCTGGAGAGCCGCGGTGAGCGGTTCGGACGCAACCGGGAGCACCCCCTGGCCCTGGATCTGCTGGTGGTGGATGAGGTGTCGATGTTGGATCTCCCCCTGATGGCCGCCCTGCTGGAGGCCATGCCCGACCAGGCTCAGCTGGTGCTGGTGGGGGATCCCGATCAGCTGGCCCCGGTGGGGCCCGGGGCGGTGCTGCAGGAACTGCAGGCCCCCGCCAGGCGCCAGGCCATGGGCGATTCGGCGATCGAACTGAGCACCACCTACCGCAACGATGGGGCCCTGGCCCTGGCGGCCGGCCGGCTACGGCGCGGTGACGCCCATGGGTTTCTGCAGGACCTGAGCCTGCTCAAGGCCTCGGACAACCTCAGCTGGTGGCCTTGCCCAGCCGGCCGGTTGCCCGCCGAGTTACTCGAGCGGCTCAGGGCCCATCAGGCGCAGCTGGCTCAGCTGGCCGCCCGCTGGAGTGAGAATCCTGATGGCTTGACCCAGGAGCTGCTCGACGAGGTGGAGCGCTGCGTGGTGCTGGCCCCCACCCGGCGCGGGCGCTGGGGGGTTGAGTCGCTGAACCAGCGGCTGCTGGGCGACGACTGGAGCCGGGGACCAGCGAGCTGGCCCCCCGGCACGCCGGTGCTGTGCCAGCGCAACCTGCCGGAGCAGGGGCTCGCCAATGGCGATGTGGGGGTGGTGGTTGACGTGGAGGGCCAGCGTCAGCTGCTGTTCTGGGGAAGCCAGGATCCCGGTGACGGCAGAAATGAGGGCACCAGCGCCACCGGAGGGGGGTCGCGGCTGGTTCATCCCAGCCGGATGGCCGCCGCAGAGGTGGCCTTCGCGATCACGATCCACAAGTCGCAAGGCAGTCAGTACCAGCAGGTGCTGGTCCTGATGCCGGAGGGGGAGGGGCGCTGGGACCGGCGCCTGCTCTACACCGCGCTGACGCGGGCCAGGCAGCAGGCGGTGCTGATCACCCCCGAAGGCCAGGGGTGGCTGCCCGCCTGAGGGCAGCCGGACAGGTTCAGCGGACGAACAGCATCTCCTGGTAGGTGGGCAGCGGCCAGGTGTTGTCATCCACCAGGGTCTCGAGGCCGTCGACGGCCTCGCGGATCTTGTGCATCAGCGGCAGCAGGGTGTCGGCACAGTGGCGCATGTGGGCGACTGGGCCGTGGGGGGGATTCGGCAGGGCCGACTCCAGTGCCGTGCAGTTGGCCAGGAGCTCCTGGTTGAGGCTGGCGATACGGCCGGCCATGGCACGATCGGGGGGAAGGCCCAGATCTTCCTGGTAGCGCAGGGAATTGGCCAGACTGCCGAGATACTCCATCACCGCGGGATAGACCTGGGTGCGGGCGATCTGCAGGGCCAGCTTGGCCTCCACTTCCACCGCCAGCACGTACTGCTCGGCATAGACCTCGAAGCGGCTCTGCAGCTCCACCGGGGTGAGTACCCCCATGCGCGAGAACAGGTCCTTGATGGAGTCGCGCTCAAGCACGAGCAGGGCATCGGCAGTGGTGGGCAGGTTCTCAAGACCCCGCTCGTTAACCGCCATCTGGTGCCACTCGCTGGAGTAGCCGTCGCCGCCGAAAACGACGTTGCCATGCTCTTCCATGATCGTCTTGAGCACGGACGAGGCGGCGTCCTCCAGGCTGGCTCCGGCGGCCATCTTGGCCTCCATCTCATTGCAGATGTATTGGAGCGAATCGGCCAGCATCGTGTTCATGGCCACGAGCGGGCCAGCCACCGACTGGTTCGAGCCCACGGCCCTGAATTCGAAGCGGTTGCCGGTGAAGGCGAAGGGGGAGGTGCGGTTGCGATCGCCGGGATCCTTGGGGAACTCCGGCAGGGTGTCGACACCCAGCTGCATCAGGCCACCGTGATCGGTGCTGCCGATGTTGCCGTTCTTGATCATCGTGTAGACCTCCTCCAGCTGGCTGCCGAGGTACACGGAGATGATCGCCGGAGGGGCTTCGTTGGCACCCAGGCGGTGATCATTGCCCGCCGTGGCCACCACGGCACGCAGCAGTGGTCCGTAGAGATGAACGCCACGGATCACTGCTCCACAGAACAGCAGGAACTGCATGTTCTCCTCGGGGCTGCTGCCGGGATCGAGCAGGTTGCCCTGGGTGGCGTTACCCACCGACCAGTTCACGTGCTTGCCGGAGCCGTTGATACCCTCGAAGGGCTTCTCGTGCAGCAGGCAGTTCATGCCGTGCTTGCGCGCCGTGTTCTTCAGCAACGTCATGGTCAGCTGCTGGTGGTCGGTGGCCACGTTGGCCGCCTCAAAGAAGGGGGCCAGCTCGAACTGACCAGGCGCCACTTCGTTATGGCGAGTCTTGGCGGGAATGCCCAGCCGGTACATCTGGTACTCCACGTCCTGCATGAAGACCTGGACCCGCTGGGGGATCGCACCGAAATAGTGATCGTCGAATTGCTGTCCCTTGGGGGACGGGCTGCCGAAGAGGGTGCGGCCCGAGAGCAGCAGGTCGGGGCGGAGGCTCACGAAGGCGCTGTCCACCAGGAAATACTCCTGCTCAGCGCCACAGCTGGAGTTCACCGGGGCCACGTCGGTGTTTCCCAGGAGCTTCAGCAGACGCTGGGCCTGCTTGTTCATGGCCGCGTTGGAGCGCAGCAGCGGCGTTTTCTTGTCGAGGGCCTCCCCGGTCCACGACACGAAGACTGTGGGGATGCAGAGGGTGACGCCATTGGGCGTCGACATCAGGAAGGCCGGGCTGGTGATGTCCCAGGCGGTGTAGCCACGGGCCTCGAAGGTGGAGCGAATGCCGCCGTTGGGGAAGGAGGAGCCGTCCGGTTCGCCCTGCACCAGCACCTTGCCGGTGAATTCACAGATGGCGGAGCCGTCGCTCTGGGTGGAGATGAAACCGTCGTGCTTCTCGGCGGTGGAGTTGGTGAGCGGATAGAAGACGTGGGCGTAGTAGAGGGCACCGCGGCTCACGGCCCAGTCCTTCATCGCCTGGGCCACCACGTTGGCGACGCTGACATCGAGCTTGCCTCCCTCCTTGATGGTCTTCTGAACCGACTTGAAGATCTCCTTGGGCAAGGACGACTTCATCTTCGAGAGATTGAAGACGTCAGCGGCCCAGATCTCATCAAGGGAGGCGATGGGTGCCGTGACCGTCGCGGGGCGCTCCTGGGTGCGCTGAATGGCGGCAAGGCGATTGGTGCTGGGCATCTCAGACCATGTGTCTGGAAGACATCCAAGTCGGCAGGCAACCCCTGAGATGAAGCCGTTGCTACAGAGGCACCGGGCGCCCATGGCTCTGGAGCTGAAAGCAGGGCACTTGGGCGCTGACGCCCATGCCGCGATGAGACAGACTGGAGTTGTCCCCAGCCCGGTCCCCATGATCCGCTATTACCTCCTGCTGCCGGGACCCCAGGGAGGGGAGCCGACTCTGGGCCGGATGCTGGATGACCGAAGCGAAGCCTGCTTCGACGCCAGCACCACACCCCCCACCTGGCAGGGCTGCAGCAATCAGATTCAGCGACGTCTCCACGCCCACGACAAGATCGCTGAAATCAGCCAGGTCAGAGCCCAGGCCTGGAAACCAGCCGCCTTCGACTGATCTGCGATGGCGGAATCCGGCGGGGAAGTCGAGCGCCGCAGCGAACGCCCCTGGGGCTGGTTCGAAATCCTCATCAGTGCCAAGGGCTACCTGATCAAGCGGCTGTGGCTGCATCCTTCCAGCCGCATCAGCCTTCAACGCCATCACCACCGCAGCGAACACTGGGTGGTCGTCGAAGGCGATGGCGTCCTGGAGTGTGAGGGCGGGCAGCTGAGCGCATCTCCGGGCGTCACCCTGACCATCCCCAAGAGGGCAGTTCACCGGGCCAGCGCCGGCGAGCAGGGGCTGATGATCGTGGAAGTGCAACGGGGCGACGACCTCAACGACGACGACATCGAGCGCTTCGCCGACGACTACGGACGCCTGGGTTGACCATCCGGTTGTTCTGCAGCCGTATGGGGAGCTTCAGGGCTGGGTGTTACGATAATTGCTCACCCTTTGATTAAGGGCAAGGCAGTCTTTTTTCAGGCCCTGTGGCCGCGAGATACGGGTACCTGCCGGCCTGCGTTGAAGGAACTCCCAGGCCAAGGCCCCCATCAACTCATCGTGACCCAGTTCAACGCTAGCGAGAGCTTTGCGTGCTCCATCGACCTGAGCGCCCATCCCGCCCAAGCCCCCATCCAACCCATCGCGAGCGATCCCATCACCACCACCCCCTCCATTCAGCCCAGCACCCTCTCCAGCTGTGTCGACCTGAGCGCCCTTGAAGGGCAGTCATCGGCAGAAGCCACTGCCGTCGAATCGACCTTGATCGGCCCGCTCGATCAGCCCGGTGAAGCCGCTGAGGAAGCTCCGGCCGGCGCATTCGCCGGGTTTGGTCTGGGGGCTGAGATTCTCGCCGCCGTGGCCGACTGCGGCTATAGCGACCCGTCTCCCATTCAGAAGGCCGCCATTCCCGAGCTGATGCTCGGCCGCGACCTGGTGGGCCAGGCCCAGACCGGCACTGGCAAGACCGCCGCCTTCGCTCTGCCCCTGCTGGCGCGCCTCGATCCGCAGCAGCGCACCCCCCAGGTCCTGGTGCTCACCCCAACCCGTGAACTGGCCCTGCAGGTGGCTGAAGCCTTCAACGGCTATGCCGCCAAGCTCCCCCAGGTGCGCGTGCTGCCGATCTACGGCGGTGCTGATTTCCGCGACCAGATCGTTCGCCTCAAGCGCGGCGTGCAGATCGTGGTGGGCACCCCGGGGAGGGTGATGGACCATATGCGCCAGGGCACTCTCGACCTCTCCGGGCTGCGCTGCCTGGTGCTCGATGAAGCCGACGAGATGCTGCGCATGGGCTTCATCGATGACGTCGAATGGGTGCTTGAGCAACTCCCCCAGCAACGGCAGGTGGTGCTCTTCTCCGCCACCATGCCCTCGGAGATCCGCCGGCTCTCGCGCAAATACCTGCAAAACCCGGCTGAGGTCACCATTCAGCAGAAGGGTGCTGAAAACAGCACCATCCGTCAGCGTCACCTGGTGGTGCATGGCGCCCAGAAACTGGAGGCCCTCACGCGAGTGCTGGAGGCCGAGAGCAGCGAGGGGGTGATTATCTTCGCCCGCACCAAGGCGATCACCCTCACCGTCTCCGAAGCCCTGGAACAACAGGGTTACGACGTAGCCGTACTGAATGGTGATGTGCCCCAGAACCAACGGGAGCGCACGGTTGAGCGGCTGCGCAGCGGACAGGTGAACGTGCTCGTGGCCACCGACGTGGCCGCCCGGGGGCTGGATGTGGACCGGATCACCCTGGTGATCAACTACGACATCCCCTTCGACAGCGAGGCCTACGTGCACCGCATCGGCCGCACCGGCCGGGCGGGCCGCCAGGGCGACGCCATCCTCTTCCTCACCCCGCGGGAGCGCCGTTTCCTGGGCGGACTGGAGCGGGCCGTCGGTAAAGCCATCACTCCGATGGAGGTGCCTACCAATGCCGACATCAACCAAAGCCGGCTCGATCGCCTGCGCGAACGCGTCACCGCCCTGGTGGGAACCCCCCGCTCCGACGAGCAGGAACTGGCCCTGCTCAGCGAAATCCTGCAGCGGGTGGGCAGCGAGATCAGCGCTACCCCCGAGCAACTCGCCCTGGCCGCCCTGCAACTGGCGGTGGGCGATCGCCCCTTGCTGGTGCAAGGCGCTGAAACCTGGCGCCAGCCCACCCCCAGCCGGGAACGGCAGCGCAGCGGCGACGACGACCGACGCGGTGATCGCCGCTCACCCTCCCGCACGGGCGGCAGCCGACTGGACGCCTCCACACCTCCGGATGCCGACATGGAACGGTTCCGGATTGAGGTGGGCTGGCAGGACCGGGTCAAGCCCGGAAACATTGTCGGGGCTATCGCCAACGAAGCCGGCCTGAACGGCCGCAGCATCGGCCGCATCCAGATCTTCGACACGCACAGCACCGTGGATCTTCCCAGTGGGATGCCCGAAGATGTCTTCAACGCTCTGCGGCGTTTGCGGGTGATGAACAAAGAGCTTCAGATCACCCGGCACAACTCCTGAGTCAGCCCAGCACGCCGATCCGGCGTTCTCTTTGCCCCTCCATGTCCCTGATCTCCAGCACCAAGGCCAAAGGCCAGCGCACTCCCTCCACCTCCACCGGAGTGATCCTGCGTCTGGCCACCGTTGCCCTGGCGGGCCTGACTGATCTGACCCTGGCGGGGGGCGTGGAGGCCGAGACTCTGCTCAAGGCCTCCGCCAGCACTGCTCAGAAGGATGAGCAGGTCAGCAAATTCTGTCTAGCCACCGTGAGTGCTGCCTTCCAGGCGGCACGAAAGGTTCCCCCGCCAGGGCTCGGCTCCTTCGCCTGCTCCTGTTTCGTGGATCAGGTGAACCAGGGCGCTGGTCTTGATGTGGCTCAGAGCACCTGCCGCCAGCGCACCATGGCCCGCTACAGCCTCTGAGCTCTGAGCTGGGCGCTTGGCTCAGACTTGGCTCAGGAACACACCCCGGTGACATCGTCGGTGTGAAGCACACTCACCTGCCGGAAGGAAAGAGTCTCGATGGCGGTGATCAGGCTGACTTGAACCTCCGGTGTCTCGCAGAGCACCAGGGTCTGCAGGAGATCGAAGCGATCCTGAGGGGCGAGCTCGCCGTCCTCACACCAGTCGAGGCTCCAGGGAACAGGGGCAACCATTGCTTCGGGATCAATGCGTCTTGGTTTCATGACATTGGGTCATCCCTCCCCGGCAGGCTCCGTTCCTTGGATTTGCTTCCACTCCGCTTCACGCTTCGCCATCAAGCTCTGAAGAGCCTGTCGGTCAGACCAAAGAAGCTGCAACGCAAGCGCTCAACGGTGTCTCAGAACGCAGCGGAGAAGTTCGGACACCGTTTCCCCGCCTCACGCCCTGTATCATGAGCAGCGATTCAAAACATACAGTCCTTCTTACCGGCCAATATTTCTGCCAATATTTCTGCCAATACGGTGAAAGTCGGTCAGTGCAGCCTGCCGCTCGATCGCAAAACCGGCCGCAACAGCGGCTCCGCTTTCGTTGAACTGACCGACGACGCCTCAGAGCAAAAAGCGATCCACGATCTCCAGGATGCGGAGTGGATGGGTCACATGATTCGATGTCAACAATGCCAGCCCTCGCGAGCTTGGTGGCGGCGGGCCACCGGTGAACAGGCCGGCACTGGCTCCACACCCTCTTTAATGGCCTCTGGCCCTCCCGGCCGATGCCCAGCCGCCTGATGTCATGGCCCACCCGCGAGCGCGCACCCCGATCAGCCGTCTGCTGGAAGCCCTGAGACCTCACCGCCGGCTCGTCTGGCTGGCCTCGAGCTGCTCGGTTCTGAACAAACTGTTCGACCTGGCCCCACCGGTGCTGATCGGCCTCGCCGTGGATGTGGTGGTGCGTCAGCAGACCTCCTGGCTGGCGGAGTTGGGGCTCAGGACCGTCCCCTCCCAGCTCACGGCCCTGGCGGTGGCTTCCTTTGTGATCTGGAGCGCCGAATCACTGTTCGAATACCTCTATGGGGTGCTCTGGCGCAACCTGGCCCAGACCATGCAGCACGAGCTCAGGCTGGAGGCCTATGGCCACCTGCAGGAGCTGGAGATGGCGTTCTTCGAGGCCGGAAGCAGCGGCCGGCTGATGGCCATCCTCAACGACGACATCAATCAACTCGAGCGTTTTCTCGACCATGGCGCCAACGAACTGCTGCAGCTGACCACCACCGTGCTGGCCGTCGGTGGTGTGATGGCGGCCATCTCTCCGGGTGTGGCCGGCGTGGCCTTTCTGCCCATCCCAGTGATTCTCTGGGGCTCGATTCTGTTCCAGAAGCGGCTGGCTCCTCGCTACCGCGATGTGCGTGAACGGGCTGGAGATCTCAACAGCAGCCTCTCCAACAATCTCGCTGGGATGCTCACGATCAAGAGTTATACCGCCGAGTCCTGGGAACTGGAGCGAATCCGCGGCCAGAGTGAGGCCTACAGACTCACCAACCAGCGGGCCATTCGTCTGTCAGCTGCTTTCATTCCCCTGATCCGATTCGCCATCCTCTTCGCCTTCCTGGCGATCCTGGTCATCGGCGGACTGCAGGCCTGGCGAGGCACGATCGCCGTGGGCTCCTACAGCTTCCTGGTGTTCATCACTCAGCGTCTGCTGTGGCCGCTCACCACCCTCGGGCGCACCCTCGACGACTACCAGCGGGCCATGGCCTCGAGCAACCGGGTGCTGGATCTGCTGGATACACCGATCGCGATCCCTGGCGGTGAGCGTCCCCTGCCCCTGGCGGGCGTGCGCGGCGCCATCGAGTTTCGCTCGGTGAGTTTCGGCTACGCCGGCCGGGAGCCCCTGCTGGTCGACTTCTCCCTGGCAGTCCCAGCCGGTCACACACTGGGCATCGTGGGTGCCACCGGCTCCGGCAAAAGCACCCTGGTGAAGCTGCTGCTGCGGCTCTACGCCGTGCAACAGGGCGAGATCCTGCTGGATGACCAGCCGATCCAGGAGCTGCAGCTGGGCGACCTGCGCCATGCCATCGGCCTGGTGAGCCAGGACGTGTACCTCTTTCACGGAAGCGTGGGCGAGAACATCGCCTACGGAAGTTTTGCCGCCAGCCCGGCCGCGATTGCACGAGCCGCATCCCTGGCCGAAGCCAGTGGCTTCATCGAAGCGCTTCCCCAGGGATACGACACCGTGGTAGGGGAACGGGGGCAGCGGCTCTCAGGTGGCCAACGCCAACGTATTGCCCTGGCCCGGGCGATTCTCAAGAATCCACCAGTGCTGATCCTCGATGAAGCCACGGCCGCTGTCGACAATGAAACGGAGGCAGCGATCCAGCGCTCACTGGAGCTGATCACCGCCGAGCGCACCACCCTGGTGATCGCCCACCGGCTCAGCACCGTGCGTCACGCCGATCGGATCGTGGTGATGGAACAGGGCCGGATCGTCGAGCAGGGCTGCCATGACGAACTGTTGCGCCGCGGCGGCGCCTACGCCCGGCTCTGGCGGGTTCAGGCCGGCCTGCGCGAGGACGAGGCGCTCCTGGCCTGAATGCACCAGCATGGGGTCATGTGATTCCACCAGGTCCCCAGCGGCGGCGGCCCCTCGCCCATGGCCCAGACATCCGGTCCCTTTGAGCTGCCGCCCCTGGCCCGGCAGGAGCTGCTGGAGCTGCCCATCAGCAGGCTGCAGCCCACCCAGCTCTGCCTGGGACTGGCGGAGGTGCGCTCCAGGGCCAGTGATTTCGCCAGGGAAACGGCGGCCGAGCGTCGCCGCTACCTGCGCACCCGGCCGGTACCGGTGGCGGTGAGCAGTGCCGGGGAGCACTGGATGATCGACCGTCACCACCGGTTGCGGGCCCTGATGGAGGTGGATTCCAGCGCCACGGCCTTCTGCTCGGTGGTGCTGGAACTGGTGGGAGCCAGCCGCGCCCACTGCCTGGAGGAACTGAACCGCCGCGGTTGGCTCTACCTGCGTGATGGCGAAGGCCGGGGCCCCCTCCCGCCCGAGCGGCTGCCGATGGACCTGGGTGGTCTGGAGGATGACCCCTTCCGCAGCCTGGTCTGGAAACTGAAGCAGGAGGGTCTGATCCGCGCCCAGCCGCAGGTGCCTTTCCTGGAGTTCCACTGGGGCAGCTGGTTGCGTCACCAGAATCTGCCCGCCTTCGGCTCCATGGACCTCAGCCCCGCCCTGCCCGAGGCCCGCCGGCTGGTGCGCGGCCAGGTGGGCCTGGGAGGACCGCCCGCCAGCTGAGTGGGTCCAGCCAGGGAACTGGAACAAACTGCCCCTGGGTGGAGGAGAGCCGATTGGTCCGGATGAAATAAGGTTAATGAAGGTGACAAAGGGCCAAACCCCTCCCCCTGTCACAAAAGCTCATGCCCAGCTCTTCAGGCCACGACCCCACCCGGCTTCCCGTCGTCTTCACGACAGTTGCGGCGCTGTGGTCTTGAAGAGCCAACCTCCCCAGGTTCCGATGACCTCCAGCCAAGGATCCCGCCCCCTTCCCATTTTTCTGGCGATGCTGATGGGTCTGGGAGGAGGTCTGGCCCTCTCCGGTCCCCTGGCTTCGTTGCTGCCCCAGGACTGGGCCTCCCAGACCGCCAAGCTCACCGGCCAACTCAGCAATCCCTTCGCCGCCTGGGGGGCCAATGGCCGCGATGTGCTGGTGCTCGGCACCGACGTGGGTGGGGGCAACACTGATGTGATGTTTTCGATCCGCATCGAGAACGGCGTCACCCATGTCACCCAGGTGCCCAGAGACACCTACATCGACTCGGCCCGCTACGGGGGCATCAAGGCCAACGCCCTCTATGCCTATGGCGGAGCCGATGCGGTCAAGCAGGAGCTCTCGGAGCGGCTGGGCCGTCCGATCGACCACCACCTGCTCGTGAATCTGGGGGCGATCCGCCGCATGGGCGATGTGCTTGGCGGTGTCGAGGTGAACGTGCCCAAGCGCATGTATTACGTCGACAACAGCCAGGGCCTCTACATCGACCTGCAGCCGGGCCTGCAGACCCTCAAGGGCCGCGATCTGGAGGGATTCCTGCGCTGGCGCCATGATGAGGAGGGTGACATCGGCCGGATCGACCGTCAGAAACTGGTCCTGACCGCCCTGTTCAGCAAACTGACGCGCCCTGAGAACCTGGTGCGGCTGCCCAGCCTGATCGGAGCGGCCGGCCAGGACCTGAAAACGGATCTGGGGCCGATGGAAATCGGCGGCCTGATCACGGCCATGGCCACCACCCGCTTTGATGCAGAGCGCCTGAGCGGCCGGCCCTTCGATCTCAACGGCATCAGCTACTGGGAGGCCGACTGGCCCCCCCGTGACGTGGAAGCCATCAATGCCACGACGATCGATGGCGACAACCGCCAGCGCTTCCTCTTCTGAGTGAGGCTCAACCCCAGCCAGGACTGGCCTCTGTTGTGGCCCCCGGCAGCCTCTCCAGGGCCCGCGGCTCGCCGCTGAGTGCTTCTGCCAATAGCTCGGCCAGGGCAGGCGCCAGGGCGAATGGGCTGCTCAGCCCGGCGAACAGCCAGAGGCCAGGCGCCCCAGCCACTGGACCCACCAGAGGTGGGCCACTGCTGCAGAAGCTCACGGGCACCTGCTCAAAGCAGGCCGGCACCTGCTCAAGGCGGGGATCAATCCGCCCCAAGGCCCGCCGCAGCTCCAGCTCCAGAGCAGCGGTCTGGGGTGGGGCGCCACAGCTGGTGCCCGGCCTGATCAGGCTGCTCTGCCCCAGCAGCAGGCCCTCACCCCAGGGGGCCAGGCCCGCATCGACGATCCACTCCGGCCGCTCCAACTGATCCGCCCGTTGCTCGAGACCCTGGCGCTGGGCGACGAGCGGCATGAGGATGTCGTTGGGCTGGGTGAGAGCGGAACTGTTCAGCAGCTCGCGGCTGAGCGGACCATCATCGAGCCGCAGCACTCCGGCCCAGCTCACCCGCAGGCGATCGGGCAAAGCCGGCCAGAGGGCACGGCAGCCGGCCCCGGCAGCCAGCACCACCTGCTGGGCGGGCAGGGCCCCGGCCCGCAGGGGGCCGCAACGGCCGCGTCGCCGCCGCACCCCGGCCCGCTCCAGGGCCAGTGGCAGGGCCAGAGACAGCTGGCGACTGTCGATGCGGCCGTAGCCCAGCCGCAGCACCCGCCGCACCCCCGAGGCAGGCGAGGCATCGAGTCTCTCCACCTGATCAGGCCCCAGATGGCGGCGCGCCAGAGACTCGACCAGGGCCAGGGTCTGGTCGAGCGATGAGCTGCCGCAAGACGCCGAAGCACGGTCGCGGAACACCTGATCGTCTGCTCCTGCTGCTTCAGCTTCGCTCCAGTGCAGCCGCAGGGAGCAAGGGCTCCAGCCCAGGGGACCGTGGCGCTGCTCCAGCTGCCGCCAGGCCGCCGGGGCTGTGGCCATGAGCGAGTCGAGGGGCCCAGGGTGCCCGGCCCACCAGGGCACGCCGCCATAGCTCAGGCCGGTGGCTGAAAACCCCTGGCCCGGATCCAGCAGCTCCACCCCTGCGCCGCGCTCGGCCAGGGCCAGAGCCGCCAGGGAACCGGCCAGGCCGGCGCCGATGACCAGCACATCAGCCAAGCGTCAGATCTGCAGAGTGAAGGAGGTGATCACATTCCGGAACAGGTCCTTCACCTTCGGCCAGCGCAATTCATTGGTGCTTGCCGCCAGGGTGTAGAGGCGGCCGCGGTCGACCACCACAGTGGCCAGCTCGTGGCGATCGCGGTCGGAGAGGTGAACCGCATATTCCAGGTCATAGAACGTGTGACCGCCGTCCTCACGCTCGCCTGCCTCCACCAGCTCAGCCTCACGGCCGCTGCCCTGGGGGGCGATCACGATGCGGCCCAGCTTCTCGCCCACCGCCACGGCACTGCCAAGGGATTCCAATTCATTGGTGGCGTTCACCTCCGAGATCACCAGGCTGAGAGTCTCATCGCTGTTGATCAGATCGTGGAAGACCACCTGGGGGCCGTTGCTCACCGCCACCCGGGTCCAGCCGGTGGGATAGAGAAAGGCATAGCGCCCGTCCGGACTCTGAAAGGAATTCAGCCCGGCCGCCGCCGCGCTGCAACCGCTCAGGCCGCCCAACAGCAACAGGCTGCCCAGCAGCAGACCGAGCAGGCCCCGGCGTGCCGAGAGAAACCAGGGGAACGAAGGGCGCTGCGCCATGGGGTAACGAACAAGCGGGAGGGGTGGGAGATCACACCGGCACCATTGTTGCCGGTGGCCTCGCTCCTAGATTGGCTCCACTTGCGGCGGATTCCTGAGCGGCTTCACCAGGCCCCTGGCGCGGCTGATCGATCAGTTCGAGCGCCTGCCTGGGATCGGTCCGCGCACCGCCCAGCGCCTGGCCCTGCACCTGCTGCGCCAGCCCGAGGAACAGGTGCAGGCCTTCGCTGATGCCCTGATCGCCGCCCGCCGCCAGGTGGGTCAGTGCAGCCGCTGCTTCCACCTTTCAGCCGATCGGCTCTGTGACATCTGCCGGAATGAAGAACGGCGCAATGGCCAGCTCTGTGTGGTGGCCGACTCCCGTGACCTCCTGGCCCTGGAGCGCACCCGCGAATACAAGGGGAGTTACCACGTGCTGGGCGGACTGATCTCACCGATGGATGGCATCGGACCTGAACTGCTGCAGATCCAACCCCTGGTGAACCGGGTGGATCAGGAGACGATGACGGAGGTGATCCTGGCCCTGCCACCGAGCGTGGAAGGGGACACCACCAGCCTCTACCTGGCCCGGCTGCTGCGGCCGTTCTGCCTGGTGAGCCGCATCGCCTACGGGCTGCCGGTGGGCAGCGAGCTGGAGTACGCCGATGAAGTCACCCTGGCGCGGGCTCTCGAGGGCCGCCGCCGGATGGAGTGAGCGCCATGGTTCGCCCGATCAGCCGTTACAGCGCCATCGCCCCTGCCGAGCGGCTTCCCTCCTGGTTGCGCCGCCCGATCGGCAGTGCCTCGGCCCTGGAAACGGTGCAGGCCGTGGTCAAGGGGCAGCGGCTGCACACCATCTGCGAAGAGGGACGCTGCCCCAACCGAGGGGAGTGCTACGCCGCTGGCACCGCCACCTTTCTGCTGGGCGGACCGGTCTGCACCCGCAGCTGCGCCTTCTGTCAGGTGGAGAAGGGCCGCCCGCCCGCACCCTTCGAGGCCCAGGAAGCGGAGCGGGTGGCGAAGGCTGTGGAGCAGCTGGCCCTGCGCTATGTGGTGCTCACCGCCGTGGCCCGCGACGATCTGGCCGACCACGGCGCCGTGCTGTTCACCGGCACCATGACCGCCATCCGGCGCCGCAACCCCCTGATCGCCATTGAGGTGCTCACCCCTGATTTCTGGGGCGGCCACAGCAATCAGACCCAGGCAGAAGCCGCGCAGCGCCAGCGGCTCGCCTCCGTGCTGGCCGCCGGTCCCGTCTGCTTCAACCACAACCTCGAAACCGTGCGACGCCTTCAGGGCCAGGTCCGGCGTGGCGCCACCTATGAACGCTCGCTGGGCCTGCTGGCGGCGGCCCGGGAGCTGGCCCCGGAAATCCCCACCAAATCAGGGTTGATGCTGGGCCTGGGGGAAACCGAGCAGGACGTGGTGGAGGCCATGGAGGACCTGCGACGGGCCAACTGTCAGCGCCTCACCCTTGGCCAGTACATGCGCCCCTCCCTCGCCCACCTGCCGGTGGCCCGCTACTGGGAACCCGCCGAGTTCGAGCGCCTCGGTGCGATCGCCCGCGAGCTCGGGTTCCAGCAGGTGCGCAGTGGCCCCCTGGTGCGCAGCAGCTATCACGCGGCCGGCGATTGAGTTCCCGCGATCCCCGGAACTTCGGCCTGCTGGGCTACCAGGCCACCGAATCGAGCACGGTGGAACAGAGCCGGTAGAGGCGTTCACCACTCACCGACTCCTTCCCGCCCTTGGCCTTGAATCCTGGTAAAACCGTCTGAATCGATTTCGTGACGACAACAGGACTCTCCCCGGAGGCATAGAGCAGGCAACTCCAGTGCAACCTGTGCTCTGCAGAGCGAATCCAGAGCTGGGCTGCAGCGGTCAGGGCGATCACAGCCAGGCTGGAGGCCGCCGTGATCTGACATGACCTGGAAAGCATCGGACTGGGAAAACCGGAACACCACATTGCCATGGGTGGCCTGACGCCCCTCAGCCAGTTGCGGGTCTCATGAGGGCGACCATGATGGGTCTTGGGGAACTTGGTGAGGATGAACCGGCTCGCGAGTCACGTGCACTCCTGGTGGCGTGAAGTCGTCGCTGGTGTTGACCTGAAGGCACGACTTTCACGCCGCATCAGCTTCTGGATCTTTCTCAACTTCATCCTGGTGGAAGCCCTCGTGCTCATCCCCTCTGTGATGCGGCAGGCCGAACGGCTGGAGCAGCAGATGCGTGCACTCACCAATACCAAGGTTGAGTGGATTGTAGCCAAAGGTTTGAACGCCACAGCAACGGAACTGCTTACCGCCATTGAAGAATTGGCCTCACCTGCCATGGTGAACACGATCAGGGGGGCCAGCCTTCTGACGGATTCAAGCAGGCTTGTCCTCGGCAGCTTCGGGGAAGCTCCGACAACGGGAATCAAGCCCAGCCAAGCTGCAGGGAAAGCGTCTTCCTCCTGGATATCATTCTCCACACATTATGACGCAGTTTGGAGCCCTCAGGAGCTCGGTGGTGGTGATCTTCGCTTCGTGATCCGCCATGACGCCAGTGGCCTGCAAGCAAGCCCGGTTCGCTATGTGGGGAAGATCCTGTTGATCGTTCTTGGGATTGCGTTGTTCCTCACCTTCGCGACCATGTTCATTCTTGATCGGCTGGTGATCTCGAGGGTGCTGGCCCTGCGTGAGCAACTCACCCTGGCGGGCCGCGCATTCCTCGAAGACAGTTCGATTGATCCGGCAAACATCCTGATGCCGGTGAGGGGCAATGACGAGCTGACTGACGTGGAGTCAGCCTTCAATCAGTCGTTTTTACGCACGTATCAGTAAATGAATCGCAGAATGCAGGCAGAAATTCTGGCCAAAGATGAACAACAAAGAGTCGAGAAACTCCTGCTGAACATTCTGCCTGAACTAATCGCTGACGAGATGAAAAATGGAAGCGACCTGATCGCTCAGATTCATGCCGATGTCAGCGTTCTCTTCGCTGATATCGTCGGATTCACGGAGCTTTCGCGATTACTTCCCTGCCATGACCTTGTCTCACGCCTCAACGACGTGTTCAGCGCCTTCGACGATCTGAGCGATCGCCATGGTCTCGAAAAGATCAAGACCATCGGCGATCATTACATGGTTGCCAGTGGGCTGCCCAGATCGCTCCCTCACCACGCTGAAGCCATCGCCGACATGGCGCTGGAGATGCTGGCCATCATCCCGCGTTTCAGCCTGGATGGGGAAGCGCCGTTGACCTCAGGATCTCACCCATGGCCGCAAAGCCGAACAGGAAAAGAGCACAGGCGACGACTCCGGCTCAGGGCCGTTGCGGGGCATGATTCAACCCTTCAGAACATGAAGATTCCCTGCGTTGATTAAATGCTTGTGAAGAAATACGCGGAAACGCTCACTCAGCTTACAGTGTTGCCGGCAGCAAGAGTGGCGAAATCGTAGCAAGCACTTGTTGGCTAACAATTGCCAGCAAGCACGCGATTGATGGCACGAATGGCGCTCCTTGGCTTGCCCTCTTCTCCCTTGTCCCCCGCAACGTTTCTCATGGCACTGGTCCAGGCGCCCGCCTTAGGCATTGATCGCTTCGCGAATGATCGCAACAGGGAAAGCTGGTCAAACGGCTCCGAGCAGGACACCAAGCAGATCATTCGGGCCGTTTATCAGCAGGTGCTCGGTCAGCAGTATGTGATGGCCAGTGAGCGTCTCAATGGGGCTGAGTCCCTGTTCCGCAACGGCGCTCTGAACGTGCGGGAACTGGTGCGGACCGTGGCCAAGAGTGGCCTCTATCGATCCAGATTCTTCGAGAACTGCAATCCCTATCGCTTCATTGAACTGAACCACAAGCATCTGCTGGGGCGGGCACCTCAGAACAAGGCGGAGATGCTGCATCACTTCACGATCCTGCAGGACCAGGGTTACGACGCGGAGATCGATTCCTACATCGACAGCGACGAATACCAGGAACGCTTCGGTCTTGACACTGTGCCCTACCTGCACGGCTGGGATTACTCCAAAGGCCATGAGGGACGTCAGTTCTCCTGGCTGATGCAGCTTGCCCGCGGAGCCGCGGCTTCCGTGAAGGGAGACACCAGCGGCACCCAGTTCCGCCTGGGCAAGGCCCTGCACCAGGACAAGGCGATGCCGGTACGTGGCGCCGGTGGCCGGGTGGTGATCGTCTCGACCGAAGGACCGTTCAAGGCGCTGGTGAGCACCCAGTCGGGGATTTCCTCCGAGTTCTCCCCTGAAGCACCCCTGCGGTCCCCCTCCCAGGAGCACCGGGTCGAAGCCCTGCGGGTGTCAGCCGGTGAGAGCAGCAGCGGCAGTGGCCGTTTGGTCACCATCTCCGCCACGGGCCTGGCCAACAACGACTACGTACGCAGTGGCGCCTACGTGATCCGCGTTCCCTTCAGCCGCATGAACGAGGCCCTGCAACGGGTCAACCGTCTCGGTGGGCGGGTCACGAACGTGGTGGTGAGCTGAGGGTTGCCACAGGGTTCCCCTGGCCATCAATCTTCAGAAAGATGGAAATCCTGGGGAGCCCCCCGTTCTGCCATCCGATAGTTTGGGAAGTGGCCAAGGGTTAGGGCGAGATCCCTGAGCCAAGGGCTCGCACCGTTTAACTGTCGTGTTGCCTGTAGTAAAAGAACGTCCATGGCTGTAAGGATCGATCGCGAAACCTTCCTCAAGCGGGCGATGGAACGGTTTGGCCACCACTACAGCTACGAGGAGATCGATTACCGCAGTTATCGATCTCCAGTGAAGATCCGCTGCCTGGATCATCCCGTTCGCCTGATCGTGATCACGCCTGAGCGTCACCTGCAGACCACTGGTGGCTGCAAATACTGCCTGCGACGCTATCGCCAGCAGGCCATTGAAGCTTCGGTGAAGGTGGCTGCTGTCGAGATGACCCAGCAGCCAGGGTCCTCTCAACTATCAGCTCAGCACGAGGTGTCTGCTGCGCCTACCGGTGCCTGGTAGTCAAACGCGCCAGATGGATGGGCGTGGGATCGAAGCACAGGAGAATGCCGCAGATGTTCCGCGGCGCTGCCATGACCGGCAACCTCCAGGCCATTGGCTTCATGATCAGCTGGGTGCTGGGTTGGGGGATCGGTGGTTCCCTGATCGATGCCGGTTTCATCCAGGCCGGGGTGTACTCGATCGAGACGAACCAGCTGGGCACCCTGGCCACCTTCACGGTCTGGACGCTGCTCTGGGGCGGGCTGGGCTTTCGCCTTTACCAGCGCTTCACAAGTTCAGCCCAGGACAGCTGAGCGCCAGGCGCCGGGTCACGCTCAGCACTCAGAGCTCCAGCTCAGCCAGGGAGAGCAGACAGCGCACCTCCTGGGGGTAATGCTCCCGCCCAAGGCCGTCGGGGAGCAGCACATGCACCAGGGCTCCTGCGGCCAGGGCCGCCTGGGCCCCGGCAAGGGAATCCTCGAAGGCCCAGCAGGCACTCGCGTCCACCCCCAGCCGCCGGGCCGCCAGCAGAAAGATGTCAGGGGCAGGCTTGCCTTCCGTCAGCTCGGGATCATCACCGCAGACGATCAGCTCGATCTGCTCCAGCCAGGGATGGGGAGCGCACTTGATCCCCACGGAGTCGCGGCTGCTGCTGGTGGCCAGGGCCATCGGAATGGCCAGGTCCTGGCAGCGACGCAGCAGCTCGGGAGCCCCGGGCATCGCCCGAGCCCCGGGCAGAAGCTCCCGGGCGATCGGTTGCTGCACCGCCAGCAACTGCTCGCTGCTGGGGGGCTGACGGCCCGTCGCTTCGATCCAGGCAATCACGCTGCTGGCGTTGTCCAGGCGCCGGCGCCCGCGCAGCTCCAGCAGCTGCTGATCACTGAGCTCGAGGCCAAACTCCAGGGCCGCCTGCCGCCAGGCCTGACCGTGCAGAGGCTCGGTGTCGAGCAGCAGACCATCGAGGTCGAACAGACAGGCCGCGGGGCTGTTCATCGACGCATCCTCTCAGTCCACAATGACCTGGTGTCGCCCCCGACCCGATGAGCCAGGTCACGATCGAATCGGTGCTGCAGGAAGAGCGGGTGTTCGAGCCGCCGGCGGAGCTGGCGGCCGGGGCACGCATCGGCAGCATGGCCGCCTACCGGGAGCTGGTGGCGCGCGTTGAGGCCGACCCCGACGCCTTCTGGGGCGAGCAGGCCCGGGAGCAACTGCACTGGTTCGAGCCCTTCCACACGGTGCTCGACTGGAGCAACCCGCCCTTCGCCCGCTGGTTCGAGGGGGGGACCACCAACCTCGCCTACAACTGCCTCGATCGTCACCTGGATGGCCCCAGGGCCGAGAAGACAGCCCTGATCTGGGAAGGGGAACCCGGGGACAGCCGCCGCTTCAGCTACCGCGAGCTGCATGCTGAGGTCTGCAAGGCCGCCAACGCCCTCAAGGCGCTCGGCATCCGCAAGGGTGACCTGGTGGCCCTTTACATGCCGATGGTGCCGGAGGCCACGATTGCCATGCTGGCCTGCGCGCGCATCGGCGCGCCCCACTCGGTGGTGTTCGGCGGCTTCTCCGCCGAGGCCCTGCGCGACCGGCTGATCGATGGCGGCGTCAAGGCCGTGATCACCGCTGATGGCGGCTTCCGCAAGGACAAGGCCGTAGCACTCAAACCCGCGGTGGATCAGGCCCTGGCCGATGGCGGCTGCCCCACGGTGGAGCACGTGCTGGTGGTGCGCCGCACCGAGCAGCCCACGGCGATGGAGGAGGGCCGCGACCGCTGGTGGCATGAGCTGGTGGACGGCCAGAGCGCCGACTGCCCAGCGGAGCCGATGGCCAGCGAAGACCGCCTGTTCGTGCTCTACACCTCAGGTTCCACCGGCAAACCGAAGGGGGTGGTGCACACCACAGCGGGCTACAACCTCTGGGTCCACCTCACCTTCCAGTGGATCTTCGACCTCCGTGAAGACGACATCCACTGGTGCACCGCCGACGTGGGCTGGATCACCGGCCACAGCTACATCGTCTACGGCCCGCTCTCCAATGGCGCCACCACGGTGATGTACGAGGGGGCCCCACGGCCCTCCAAACCCGGAGCGTTCTGGGAGGTGATCGAGAAGCACAAGGTGACCCTCTTCTACACCGCCCCCACGGCGATCCGGGCCTTCATGAAGAGCGGCCGCGAGGTGCCGGATCACTACGACATGAGCACCCTGAGGATCCTCGGCACAGTCGGGGAGCCGATCAACCCCGAGGCCTGGATGTGGTACCGGGAGGTGATCGGCCATGACCGCTGCCCGATCATCGACACCTGGTGGCAGACCGAGACGGGCGGGGTGATGATCAGCCCCCTGCCCGGGGCCACCCCCACCAAACCAGGATCCGCCACCCTGCCGCTGCCCGGCATCGCCGCCGATGTTGTCGACAGTGAAGGCAGAAGCGTAGGCGTGGATGAAGGCGGTTACCTGGCGGTGCGACGACCCTGGCCGGGGATGATGCGCAACGTGCACGGCGACCCCGAGCGCTTCCGCAAGAGCTACTGGGAGCACATCACCGGCGCCGACGGCCGGCCCCTCTATTTCGCCGGTGATGGTGCCCGCCGCGACGCCGACGGTTACTACTGGGTGATGGGCCGGGTCGACGACGTGATCAGCGTCTCCGGCCACCGGCTGGGCTCGATGGAGATCGAGTCGGCCCTAGTGAGCCATCCGGCCGTGGCCGAAGCCGCCGTGGTGGGCCGCCCCGACGACCTCAAGGGTGAGGGCATCGTGGCCTTCGTGACCCTTCAAGTGGGCCTCAGCGGTGACGAAGCCCTTGGCGCCGAACTGCGCCGGCACGTGGGCACCGAGATCGGTCCGATCGCCCGCCCCGACGAGATCCGCTTCAGCGGCGCCCTTCCCAAGACCCGCAGCGGCAAGATCATGCGCCGCATCCTGCGGGCCCTGGCGGCCGGTGAGGAGGTGAGCGGTGACACCAGCACCCTGGAGGACCGCTCGGTGCTCGATGCGCTGCGGGTCTGATCGTGCCCGTTCGATCTGTCTGGCTCAGCCAGGCACCGACGGCATCACCAGCAGCACAATCAACCAGATGGCGCCGATGATGGGCACCAGCGTGATGAAGATCCAGGTCCAGGCCTTGCCTGCGTCGCGCAACCGACGCACGCAGAGGGGAATGCCCGGCACGATGGCGGCAATGGAATAGAGGGTCTGCAGTGTGCTCAATTGGCTGACCAGTTGGGCCGCCAGCCCAAGCAGGAGGGCAACGATGAAGTTGGCCAGAAAGTACCACCAGTAGTCGCCACGGGTGGATCGGCCGCTGTAATCGAAGGCGCGTTTCCAGCCGGAAATGTAGGCATCAAGCATGATCAAGCTGTCCTGGTTTGGTATCCGATCGCACAAACAGTGTCGGAGCCTGCTGGTGCTGTCAATCAATCGGTTGCAACCGTAGTAGTCCTACCCCCGCTCGGCCTGGCCCCCGTCCTGCCGCCACCAGCTGTCAATCGTGGCGGCCAGGCGATCAATCTGGCGCTGGCGCAGGGGGTCATCGGCCCACGGCCCCAGCAGGTTCTGACGCAGGCCGGCGCTGGCGGGAGTGAGGTGGTCGCCGCCCAGCTGCAGCAGAGAGCTGCCGTCACCGGGGCGCTGCTGGAGCACCTCCAGCAGCGGGGGGCTCTGGTCGAGTGGATCGCTGCCGAAGCGGATCAGCAGGTTGCGGGGCACGCCGTAGAGCTGGCTCACCAGTCGCAGGGTTTCCTGCGGCGACGGGCTGAATTCGGTGCGCACCCCCAGCCGGGGGGCCAGATCAGCGAGGAGGGGGATCGAACGGTCGGCGGAGAAGTTGTTGAAGCTCATCGCCACCAGGGCACTGCTGCCCCGGCCCCCGTCCGGCGCCAGCAGGTGCAGCTTGCAGCCAAGGCTGTGACCGAGGCGCAGCACCGGCAGCGCCGGTGTTCCCGCCGATGTTCCTTGCCGCGCCCCCCGAAAGGCCCGCCAGGCCTCGGTGGCCTGGGCCTGATGGTCGAACCCCGGCACGTAACTCCAGGCCCGCAGGCTGAGCCCGCGCCGGCAGAGAGCCTCCAGCAGACGCCGGTAGCTGATCTGGGGGGTGGCGGCCAGGTAACTGCCACCGATGAACTCGATCACACCCGATGACTCGGGAGAATCCAGACACCAGAGACTCCCCTGCTGACGCCAGCGACTCACCGCGCTCAGGCCTGGGGAACCAGCCGCTTGAGGGCGGCCAGGGCCTCACGGGCATGGGCCGGCCCATCCAGCAGGTTGTTGAACACGTGGCGCACCACCCCCTCGCCATCGATCACGTAGGTGACGCGGCCCGGCAGCAGGTTGAGCAGGGCGCCGGGCACCCCGAAGGCCTGACGCAGGCTGTTGCCCTGATCCACCAGCAGGGGATAGGGGAGTTGATGCCGCTGGGAGAAGCGCCCATGGCTGGCGCCGTCATCGCCGCTCACGCCCCAGACCTCGGCGCCGAGGGCCTGCAGCTCAGCGTGATTGTCGCGGAAGGCGCAGGCCTCCATCGTGCAGCCGGGGGTGTCGTCCTTGGGATAGAAGAAGAGCACCAGGGGGCGCCCTGCGAGCTGATCGCTGCGGCGCTCCGTGCCGTTCTGATCCTTCAGGACGATCAGGGGAGCCCTGTCACCGACCTGGATGGCCTTGCCCACGGGTGCATCAAAAACAGCTCAAGTCACCCTAGGCAGCGTGGGGGCCGCAGCGAACCCGGCTGCATGGCTTGCAGACCCATTAACCCCATCAGCTCCAGGGAGCTGGGATCATGGAACGCAACCACGCTGGGGGAGCCGGCCCATGGCAGCACCGTCGGGATCCCCTCAGCCCCTGGATCCAGCAGGCCAGCAGGCCAACCGCTGGCAGCAGACCAGTCTGCTCAGCCTCGTGCCCGATGCGGCTGAACCAGGCCGAACTGAGCCAGCGGCCGCCGCCCCCACCGCTGTTCAGACGCCGCCGGCCAAGGCCACGAGCTCCGAGCTGACCTGTCCCCAGCGGCTGCTGATCCTCGACACCGAGACCACCGGCCTGGACCCGGAGCGCGACCACTGCATCGAAGTGGGAGCGGTGCTGTTTCATGTCTCCAGCCGCGCCGTGCTGAGCCAGTTGTCGCTGCTGTTGCCTTGCCAGAGCAACACGGCCGAGGCCATCAACGGCATCGATGCCGCCGTGAGCCGACTGGAGCAGCCCTGGCAGGCAGGGTTGCTCTATTTCCAGGAGCTGGTGGCCAGCGCCGATGTGATCGTGGCCCACAACGCCGCCTTCGATCGCGCCTGGTTCGGCCGGGGGCCTCTGCCGGCGATCGACAAGCCCTGGCTGTGCAGCATGGATGACCTGCGCTGGCCGAGCGAGCGCCGGCTGAAGGCCACCCCTTCGGTGCGGGATCTGGCCCTCGCCTATGGCATCCCGGTCTGGGCCGCCCACCGGGCCCTTACGGATTGCATCTACCTGGCCCAGGTCTTCGAGCGCTGCGAAGACCTGAACTCTCTGTTTCTGGCTGGGCTTGAGCCACGGCGTCTCTACCGGGCCGAGCTGCCCTACGACCAGCGCCATCGGGCACGGGAAGCGGGATTCCGCTGGAACGATCCGGTGGCCAAGGCCTGGAGCCGGCGCCTGAGCGAGCGGGAGGCGCGCGAGCTCGATTTTTCCGTCAGGCCGGTGGAGCCGGATGCAGCCGGCCGCCACGCCGCCTGAAGCCAGTGGCTTGATTGCATCCGATCACGACTCCATCGTTGCCAATTGCTGTCAAGTGCAGCCGCCAGGCGCAAGCTGTGGGCAGCAGCGCAAGTCCTGAGGGCAGCCATGGCGATGGAGCAGCGGGCAGGACCGGTCCTGCCGGAGAGACGCCGCCATCAGCAGCAGTTGCGCCGCTGGCAGAAAGCGCGCACCTGGGCACGGCTGATCCGTGAAGCGGAGGCCCTCTGGCGGGTGAACGTGCGAGATCTGCGCCGTCTGGGAGCCCTTGAGCTCGACCAGTTGCTGCAGGAAGTGCCGCCCTCGATCCGACCACGGGTGAACCGTTGGCTGGCTGGGTACGGAGCGCTCACCAGGCTGGCCTGAGCATGGGTGGCGGTGCCGCCATCGGGGCCCTCGGGGGGCTCGGTCTGTTCCTGATGGGCATGACCGTGATGAGCGAGGCCCTGCGTGCCCTGGCCGGCAGCCGCCTGAGGGCGTGGCTGCTCCGCTTCACGCGCACCCCCTGGTCCGGCGCCCTGATCGGCGCCGCTACCACCGCAGCGCTGCAGTCGTCGTCAGCCACCACCGTGGCCACGGTGGGATTCGTTCAGGCCGGGCTGATCAGCTTTCCCAGCTCCCTGGGCATCATCTTCGGAGCGAACGTGGGCAGCACCGGCCTGGGCTGGCTGGTGGCCCTGCTCGGTCTGAAGCTTGACCTAGCCAGGCTGATGCCGCCCCTGATCGCCCTCGGCGCTTGCCTGCGACTGCTGGGCCGGGGGCGTCTGGCCCAGATCGGCTTCGCCCTGGCGGGCTTCGGGGTGCTCTTCCTCGGGATCGGCACCCTGCAGGAGGCCATGGCCGGCCATGGGGTGCTGCTGCAACCGGAGCGCTTCGATGGAGCCAGCGTGGCCGGGCGCTTTCAACTGGTGCTGCTGGGACTGCTGACCACCGTGATCACCCAGTCGTCGGGGGCGGGGGTGGCCACCGCGCTCACGGCGCTCACCGCCGGAGCGATCGATCTGGGCCAGGCCGGTGCCCTGGTGATCGGCATGGACGTGGGCACCACGATCACCGCCCAGATCGCGGCCCTTGGCGCCAACCTCAGCGCCCGGCGCACGGCCGCCGCCCACCTGGTCTTCAACCTGGCCACGGCGGTGATGGCCTTCCTGCTGCTGCCGGCCTATCTGGGCCTGGGCCAGCGCTGGCTGGCCGGGCCGATCGCCGCGGATCCCGAATTCGCGCTCACCGCCTTTCACACGGGGTTCAACCTGCTGGGGGTGGCCCTGCTGCTGCCCTTCACCAGCTCGTTCGCCCACATGATCCAGGCCCTGCTGCCCGCCCCGGACGGGCGCGCGGCCGATGATCTCGATGAGCCTCCCAGCGCCGACACCGGGCGGGCCCTGGATCTGGCCCAGACCGCCCAGCAGCGTGGGCTGCTGGAGCTGATGCGCCATCTGCGCCAGGCCCTGGGTGCCGCGGCCAGCAACGGCCAGCGCCGGGCGGCAGGCCTCGAAGATCTGGAGGCCGACCTGGCCCGGATCGAGCAGTTCCTCGATCAGATCCACCTGCGCCGTCTGGATGAACCCGAAGCCCAGCGGCTGCTGCACCTCCTGCACAGCCTCGACCACCTGCAGCGCCTGCATGAACGCTGTGAGGAAGAACCGGAGCGGGCCAGCACCGTGCGCCAGAGCGGCGCCCTGCAACGGGAGCGCCAGGACCTGCTGGCGGCCTTGGAGCAGCTGGAGCCCCTGGTGGAGGCCCAGCAGTGGGGTGAGGTGGCACGGCGCAGCCAGGCCACCGGCCGCAGCCTGCACCGGCGGGTGAAGCCGCTGAGGCAAGGGGTGATGGCGGAGGTGGCCAGCGGCGGCGTCGAGGTGGAGCTGGCGAGCCAGCGGCTGGAGGCGATCCGCTGGCTGCGGCGGGTGAGCCAGCACCTGGGCCGGATCAGCGGCCATCTCGAAGCCGCGGCCCTGGCCAGGGGCTCCGGTGCTCCACCATGCCCCACGATGTCGCCCGGGTAGCAGCGCGACGGGGGCAGGTCGTCTCAACTGCAAGGCCCCTTCCGCTGATGTCATGTCGGGCCTGCTCTGGGAACGCCGCGCACAGATCGGCTGCTGCCTGCTGCTGCAGGGAAGCCTGCTGGCAACGGGCCTGGTGCTTGAGCACCTGCTCCAGCGCACCATCCCCTCCCCCGGGGGAGCACGGATCGCCACAACGCATGGATGACGCGCTCCGATCCGGGCACCCTGCGCTCCTGGATCCGTTGCTGGAGCAGCTGGAGCAGCGGGTGGTGCTGATCTTCGAGGCCTGTGAGCTGCTGCGCCACCAGTGAGACTCGGTGACCGATGCCTACATGGCCAGCATCTATGGCAAGAATTTCGTGAACATGGCTGAGCTCAGTCTCAAGTATGGCTACCGCATTGTTGTGGTGCTGATGGGGCTGGCGGCACTGCTGCAGAGTGTCTGGCTGTGGCGCCGCGGCTTGTTTCAGGACTAGACGATCATTGGACGCTGATCAGGCCGTCTTGTCTTGACTTGTCTGGGCTGAGTCTGGGTTGGATTGACAGATCAATGGCGCTGCCTGAGGCTGACGGCTCAGCTCGATTCCTTGCCACCGATGGTTCCATCCATTGAACAGTTCATCGAGCGCCTCAAAGCTGACGAGGATCTGCAGCACAAGGTCAAACGGGCCCTCAAAGCCGAAGAACTGGCGGTGGTGGCCGGCGACGCTGGATTCAGCTTCACGGCAGCGGAACTGGTGAAGGGTTTCGCCCAGCTGCTGCTGGACAGTGAGGATGCCAGGGCCGTGGCACTCTTCAATGATCTGGGCTGGGACGCCGGCGAGCTGCTCTGGTCCCTCAAAGGCTGGGCTGGCTGAGTGAGTCAGGGCCGCTGAGCCCGGCGCCGGCGCTGCCGGCTCGCCCGGGAGCGGCAGGTGCTGGAGCAATAGCAGGCATCGCGGCGACGGGCGCTGAATACCTCACCGCAGGAGCGGCAGAGCCGGGCAGTGGTTGTGCTGGGATCCTCAAGCAGGCGCTGGCTGATGCGTTCACCCAGCACCAGATCAAGGCCATAGCCCTCCCGAAGCAGGCAGTCGGTGTCGGCGTAGCCCAGGGCCTCGGCCAGTTCCGGCGCCTCGAGCAGGAAGCGCTGCAACATCCGCACCAGCGGATACCCCTCATCCCAGAACCAGCACCGCCGCTGACGCACCAGCTCGGCCCAGTGCTCCAGTGGTTGATCGCCGAGCCGGTCATCAAAGGCGGGCTCGTCACTCCAGCCAGGATCCATCCGCCTTGAACGTCCGAACACCCGGAGCCGAGCCTATGGGGTTGTGGCAATCACAACCCAGCCCTAACCCCTCATTAACGGAGAAGCAGTCCCGCAGCCCCCAGAGTGGATTTGAAGGTCATCCATTCCATGGGCTCGACTGTGACGTTGCTTCGGTTGCCTCGTGGGCTGTGGATCTGTCTTCTGGCCGCTCTGGCTCCGCTCCCGACGCTCGGCACGTCCGGCCCAGCCCTGGGCCAGAGCAGCAAGGGGGTGATCCGTATCAGCGGATCGAGCACGGTGTTCCCGATCACCGCCGAAGCCAGCCGCCGCTTCCGCCAGAGCCCCCCCGGACGCGATGTGCGCTTCGAGCTCAAGGAAACGGGAACCACCGGCGGCTTCCGCGCGTTCTGCTCCGGGGCGGTGGCGATCAGCAACGCCTCCAGACCGATCAACAGCCAAGAACTGAAAGCCTGTGCAGCCAAGGGCATTCGCTTCATCGAACTGCCGATCGCCTTCGATGCCCTGACCGTGGCGGTCAACCCCCGCAACAGCTGGGCCAGGACGATCTCCCCCAGGGAGTTGGGGCGTCTCTGGAACCGCAGTGCCCAGGGCCGCATCATGCGCTGGAATCAGGTGAACAGCGCCTGGCCGGCCAAGCCGATCACGCTCTGCGGCCCCGACAAGGATTCAGGCACCTTCGATTATTTCAACAAAGCCGTGAACGGTAATGCCACCAACTCCCGAAGTGATTACAGAAGCAGTGAAGATGACAACGTTCTGGTGAACTGTGTGGCCAATGACCTGCAGGCCCTCGGATATTTCGGCTACAGCTACTACGCCGCCAACCGCAACCGCCTGAGGGCACTGGCGGTGGAGGGGCCAAAGGGAGCCGTGCATCCTTCGCTCGAGACCGTGCAGAAGGAGCGCTACCTCCCCTTCTCCCGTCCTCTGTTCCTGTACATCAACAACGAGCAATTGCAGGAGCGTCCTGAGCTGCAGCGGTTCGTCACGGCCTTCGTTCGCCAGGGCCGCCGGATCGTCAAGGCCGCCGGCGCCATTCCCCTGACCGAGAGCACCTACCTGCTGGTGGAAACCAAGCTCTACCGCCACGTGCTGGGCAGCTCCTTCTCCGGCGATCTGCCGGTGGGCCTCACGGTCGGCCAGGCCCTGGGCCGCAGCTTCCAGCAGTTGAAGCGGCCGCTGCCCCGCTGAGCATCGGCCCTGGGCAAGCCTGCCTGAGAATGGAGTCATCGCCAACCGCGAGCATGGAACCACCCAGGGACCAAGGCCTCGATCAGTCCGGTGCACCCCCGCTGCCGATCCCTGAAGCCATCAGCAACGGGGTCCACGCGGCCCAGCTGATCCAGAAGCAGACCAGACGGCTGGGGCGTCTGCAGCCCGAGGTGCTGGCTGATACCGATCCCGAACCCCTGCATCAGCTGCGGGTGAGCCTGCGGCGGTTACGCACCGCCCTGGTGCAGTTCCAGCCGGCCCTCACCCTGCCCGATGGCATCAGCGAGCGCCGCATCGCCCGCGTGGCCCGGCGCACTGGGCTCTGCCGTGATCTCGATGTGCTGCGCGAGCGCCTGGAGACCAGATTGCTGCCTTCGCTGCCCGACCGTGAGGCCAAGGCGCTGCGGCCCGCCATGAAACAGCTGACCCGCGATCGGCGCCGGGCATTCGAGGGATTGGCGGACTCCCTGCGCAGCCACCGTTACCTGAAGCTGCTGGAACGCCTGCACCGCTGGCAGGATCGACCCCGCTTCACCAGCCTGGGGACTTTGCCCCTGGAGCCCTGGCTGGGGGAATGGCGCGCCCAGGCCGTGACGGGGCTGTTTCTCGAACCGGGCTGGTTCAGCGACGATCCCGGCGATCCGGCGCTGCATGGATTGCGCAAGCGGATCAAGGGGGTGCGCTACGGCCTCGAGAACCTGGAGCCTTACCTCGATCCTGCCCTCAGCCGCTGGCTCACCGATCTCAGGCAGGCCCAGGACATTCTCGGGGATCTGCACGACCTGCAGGTGCTGGCCGAGGTGCTTGAGGACGTGCTCGGCTCCTGCCCCAGCCAATCCTTCCCCCAGCTCAGCCACTGGATCAAGCGCCAGCAGAGCGAAGGCTGGCAGCACTGGCTCGAGCTTGGAGGCCGGCTGAGCCAGGACAGCAACCGCTGGTCGCTTCAGGCCCTGCTGGCGGGCCAGCACACAAAAAAACCGGCTGGGGAAGCCGGTGAAGAGATGATGAACGATTAAAAAATCGGAGCGGCGGGATTTGAACCCACGACCCCCACTACCCCAAAGTGGTGCGCTACCAAGCTGCGCTACGCCCCGGTGAAATGGAAGCTATCACAGCCCCCGCGGCAGCCACGACTCCCAGGTGCGCACCCGTTTGAGCCGCCTGAGAATCCGCCTGGTGAGCCTCTCGCGGCTCTGGCTGGCGTAGCCCCAGAGGCGAAGGCGCCGCGCCAGCTGCCGCAGCTGGGCCAGGTTCAGGGCCGCCAGGCGCAGCTCCGGCAGACGGCGCCAGGCACTGGCCGTGACCGGCAGCTGGTTGCCCTGGTGCACCCCGGGGATCGAGCGCATGGCTCCGCCGGCCATCCACTCGGGCACGAGCACGAACAGCACCGCCAGCAGGCCGTAGAGCTCCACCAGCCCCTTCGGCAAGGGGTGGAGTTGTCGTTTGCCCTCCGGGCCGTCGTCGGGGGATGCCAAGGGATTCAGAGCAGGGTGCCTTTCGGCTGGGCCGCCGGTACGGCTGGGCTGCTGCGGCCGGGGGGATCCTTCCAGAGCAGCGGGGTTTCCTTGGCCGGCTGGAGCCGAACACTCCAGAACACCAGGGCCGCCACCGCTCCCAGGGTTAGGGCCATCAGCAGCAGCACGGTGCGGTCGGGGAGGGGGTTCATGCCATCAGACCTGATCCGTGCGCAGGCAGAGCATCCGCTGCGGCAGCCGCTCCAGGGTAAGTTCATCCCCGCGCAGGATCAGGCGCAGACGATCGGTGCCGTAGCGCAGGCCCGGCAGCGGAGAGTCTTCGCGGAAAACGGTGGTGCGGGAGCGGCCGGCCAGCAGCGAGGCCTGGGCATCGTTGCGTTCCACCACCACCTTGTTGGTGCCGTTGCAGAGAAAGGTTTCACGCACCTCGTAGTTCTCCCACCAGGGCGAGGACATCGCCACAGCGATGCCACCGAAGGGAAGACCCAGCAGGGGAGCCCAGGCCAGAAGCCCAAGCCAGCGCGGCCTGCGGTGCTGCTTGGTCGTCGACATCCCCGTGACCTGCCAGGACTTGAGTTTGCCCCAGCCGCCCTGGGAACGCCAGGCATCAGCGATTCCTCACCCCGGCACCAGCGGGGCTGGGGCCTGGTCAGGGGGGGGATGCGGGCAGCACCTGGCGGTAACCGGCTGCACTGAACACCTGCAGGGGCGTCTCGAACAGATCACTGAGGGGGCCATCGGTCAGCAACTCCGCCGCCGGGCCATCAGCCACGACCGCGCCCTCACGCAACAGCAGACAGCGGCTGATCTCGGGGATGATCGACTCGATCTGGTGGGTGACCAGCAGCAGGGTGGTGCCGGCCTGGGCCAGCTGGCGCAGGACCAGCAGCAACTGGTGTTTGGCGCGCAGGTCAAGGCCGGTGGTGGGTTCATCCAGCACCAGCACCTGGGGATCGTGCACCAGGGCGCGAGCCAGCAACAGGCGCATGCGCTGGCCATCGGAGAGCTGGCGGTAGGGGCGATCGGCCAGATCCTCCAGCCGCAGCCGAACCATCAGGTCCTGCACCCGCTGGCGCTGCCCCGGGCTGGGATGCTGGCTGGGACCGATCCCCACCGAACCGAAGAAGCCCGAGAGCACCACGTCACTGGCTGGAACCGCGCCGACATAGCCAACCTGGAGGTCGCGGGACACCAGCCCGATGCGGGCGCGCAGATCCCAGAGGTTGACCGTCTCATGGCCGAACAGACGCAGGTGGGAGCCCGGCTTGACCACGGGGTAGATCTCACGGCTGAGCAGCTTGATCAGGGCGCTCTTGCCGGCCCCGTTCGGCCCCAGGATCACACTGTTCTCCCCCCGGTGCAGGCGCAGGCTGAGGTTGTCGAACACCCGGCGGGTGCCCAGGTAGGCCTCAACGGCCTGCAGCTCGAGGTAAGGATCAGCCGCGGTCATGGGGTCCGGCGCAGGGTCTCCAGCGCCAGCTGCAGGGAGGGGGCGAGGGGCCGGGCCTGCTGCAGCTTCGGGCTCCAGACCTGGCCTGTGGCCAGCTCCTCAAGGCCAGCCAGGACCATGTCCTGACCCTCCAGCAACTGAAGCTTCTCCAGGGGCAGCGGCAGGCTGGAGCGAAAGAAGTGGGCAATCCGTTGCGAGGTGCTGTGGCGGAACCAGAAGGGAAGTTCCCCTGAGCACCAGTTGATTTCCTCCTGCAGCTCCCGCCTGAGGGCCTGATCCGGGCTCTCGCCAGGGTCGAGGTGGCCGCCGAAGAGGCCCCAGGTGCCCGGGGAGACAATGCCTGGGATGTCATCGCGCAGCTGCACCAACCAGCGGCCGTCGCGCTCCAGCATCGCCAGGGCCACCTCCAGCATCAGCAGAGCTCAGCTGGGGCCGCCATCAGGCCGGTCCATCAAGAACGAAGCGGTAACGCACGTCGCCCTGGCGCAGCCGCTCGATCGCCGTGTTGATCTCGGCCATCGGCAGGTGCTCCACCAGTGGTGCGATGCCGTGGCGGGCACAGAACTCGACCATGCGGCGCAGGGAAGCCGGCGACGAGGTGGGGCTGCCGGTGACGCTGCGACGGCCGGCGATCAGCGGGAACGCCGGGATCTGCAGAGGGCTGAGCGGCACACCAAGCTGATGCAGCCGGCCCAGGGGCGCGAGGCTGCCGATCAGGGCAGGCCAGTCGAGATCGTGGTTGCTGGTGTTGATGATCAGGTCGAAGACACCTGGATGGTCTCCCAGCTCGGAGAGGGCCAGCACCCGATGGGCCCCGAGGCGGCGGGCCTCGTCCGCCTTGGCCGGAGAGGTGGTGACCGCGGTGACCTCACAGCCCCAGGCGCGGGCGAACTGAAGGGCCATGTGTCCCAGCCCGCCGATGCCGATCACGGCCACCCGCGAGGTGGGCGAAACCGCCTCATCGAAGAGCGGAGCGAAGACGGTGATGCCACCGCAGAACAGCGGCCCGGCATCGGCGGCTGAAACGCCGTCGGGGATGGCCACGATCCAGTCCTGATGGGCCATGACGTGGCTGGCGAAGCCCCCATGTCGACCCACCACCGACGCCTCGAGCGAGGGACAGAGGTTGGCGTTGCCGCCGAGGCACCAGTCGCAGTGGCGGCAGCTGCCGGCGATCCAGCCCAGGCCCTGGATCGATCCCAGCAGGCCGCTGTCCACGCCGGCTCCCACCGCCGCCACCCGCCCGACCACCTCGTGGCCAGGTACGAGCGGGTAGGTGCTGATCCCCCAGGAGTTGTCGAGCATCGAGAGGTCGCTGTGGCACAGCCCGCAATGCAGCACTTCGAGCAGCACCTCATCCGGTCCTGGATCCAGCAGGGTGGCCTGGGAGCGCTCGAGCCGGCCGCCTTTGGCCAGGGCTTGCCACACGGTGATCTGCACACGACCTCAGCGGCTTGGCGTCAACGTAACCCAGGCCTCAAAGACGACGCTCCAGCAGGAACAGGTAGGGCTGGGGGTCCCCTTTCGCCTGCATCAGCCCGAGCACGGTGTCGTCGTCGACGCGGCGGAAGGCGTCATGCGCAGGCAGATGGTCGTAGAGCATCGTGGCGCTGACCACACCACGCACCTCCATGCGCCGCAGGCGGGCCTGGGAACGCCGGGTGCGCAGCAGCAACAGCGACCGGCGCAGCAGCGGCCCCGGCAGGGTGAAGGCCTGGGGGGAGACGCAGCGGGCCAGCTCCAGCGCCCCCGGCAGAGGCCGGATCGGGAACGGATCGCCCGAGCCGATGCGCATCAGCAGCGGGTGCACGGTCTCGGCATCGAGAAACTCCTTGCCATACCAGCCGCAGACCTCGAGCCAGCCCTCGATCGGATGACCAGTGCGGATCTCGCTGCCCTGCCAGCGTCCCCAGAGCATGGCCGGATCCACCGGTGGCAACGCATCGAAGACGGCCAGGGCTTCATCAAGGTTGGAGCGGCGCTCGCGCAGCAAGCGCTGGAGACTGATGGCAGTGGCCATGGGCAGGACCTTCCCGGGGTAGGGATTGATGACGGCACAGGAGAAACAGCCGTCGTGGTGGCCCATGCCCGATCAGCCTGGGGATCCATGCATGGACTGGCGATGGTGGCAGCCCTGGTGATCCTGGCGGTGATCGTGGCGGTTGGAGCCCTGCTCAACCCCTCCGGCGACGACTTCCGCTGGTTTCTGCACCTGCGACGCCCCCGCTGGCTGACCTTCGAGCGCTGGATCCCGGCGATCTGGCTGGCGATCTACCTCTGTTTCTATGCCTCGGCTCTGCTGGTGTGGCAGGCGAGCACCAGCCTGGCGCTGATGGCCGGCTACCTGGGGCTGGTGCTGCTGGTGCAGAGCTACACCTGGTTAATCTGTCGCAGCCGGACCCTGCGCAACGGCACCGTGATCGGCCTGGCCGGCTGGGCCTGGGGAGTGGCTCTGGCGGTGGTGGTGCTGCCGCTGTCGCGGCCGGCGGCACTGCTGCTGATTCCCTTCCTGCTCTGGAGCCCGGTGGGCAGCTTCGTGACCTGGCGGATGGAAGGCCTCAACCGCTGAGGGACTCAGCTGGGTGCTCGATCTTCTCCTCCACGGCCTGCCAGACCACCCGATAAGCCAGGGTCTCGGATTCACCCCATGGCTGGGTGGCGGGCTGATGCCAGGCCACCTGACGTGAAAGCTCGCCGAAATCCTCAGGTAACTGCTCCAAGTCGAGCAGGGTCAGGGCTTCGGGTAGATCCAGTGAATGAACATGCATGGGACAACCTCCTGCTGATGCAGCCAGTGGCTGGGCAGCGCGTGGTGCGTGCCCAACTCCAAGCTGGCACAACACTCCAGAAGACGCTCAGGCTCGCTTGATCAGCCGCAACAACAGCACCGCCAGCCCCGCGCCGATCGCCGCCTTGATGACGCTGTCAAGGAGCGGAGCGCCAATCGAGGGGCCCAGGCCCGCCAGCGCGAGGCCACCGATCAGGGCACCGATGATCCCGGCCAGCAGATGCATCAACAGCCCACCCGCCAGCCATCCGGCGACGACGCCCACGAGCAGGAACAACAGAACGTTCATGGGCTGACGAAAGCAGTGAATGAAAGAAACTCCCCCATCAACGCGCCCGGCTCGTGAAGGGCAACCGGAAGCTGCTTGGGGACCTCAGCGGTCAGACCGCATGATCCCTGATCGGCCGGCCGTCGTGGCGCTCTCGCAGGGAGGCTTGCAGAACGTTGCCGTCCTCGTGAATTGCGTCGACAGCAGGCTGAAGCGATGGAGAACAAGGTGAAGACCCATTGCGCTTGTTCTAGTGTCCTGTCCCGGAGATTTGTGCACAAAGCCGCTGGAGCTTCTCCAGGATTGAATCCGCTGTTGCCGTCCAGTTGAACGGTACCTTGGTCTTGTTGTAGGCGGCCACGAACTGCTCGATCTTGGCGATCAGCTCCTTGACGCTGGAGAAGCTGCCGCGTCGGATCGCCCGCTGCGTGATGATCCCAAACCAGCGCTCGACCTGGTTGAGCCAGGAGGCGTAGGTGGGGGTGTAGTGCACGTGGAAGCGGGGCCGCTGGGCAAGCCAGGCACGGACCTTGACGTGCTTGTGGGTGCAGTAGTTGTCCACGATCAGGTGCACGTCCAGATCCTCGGGGACGGACTTCTCGATCTGCCTGAGGAACCCCAGGAACTCCTGGTGCCGGTGGCGGGGTTTGCACTGGGTGATCACTTCTCCTGTGCCCACGTCCAAAGCCGCGAACAGGGTGGTGGTGCCGTGGCGGATGTAGTCGTGGGTGACGCCTTCCACGTAGCCCAGGCCCATGGGCAGCAGCGGCTGGGTGCGGTCGAGAGCCTGGATCTGTGTCTTTTCGTCGACGCAGAGCACCATCGCCTTGTCGGGCGGGTTCAGGTACAGGCCAACGATGTCGCGGACCTTTTCGACAAAGAACGGATCCGTCGACAGCTTGAAGTGCTTTTGCCGGTGGGGCTGCACCGAGAAGGTCTGCAGCCAGCGGTGAACCGTGGTCTTGGAGATGCCAGTCGCTGCAGCCAAAGTCCGAGCACTCCAGTGGGTGCTGCCATCGGTTGGCTTGGTCTGCAGGGCCCGGTTGATCACCTCGGCCACCCTGTCGTCCTCGTAGGTGCGAGGTCGGCCAGGCCTGAGCTCGTCGTGCAGTCCCTCGATGCCCAGATCGAGGTAGCGCTGGCGCCACTTGCCCACCGTTGAGCCCCTGACGCAGAAGCGTTCTGCCACGGCTGTATTGGTCTCACCAGCAGCACAGGCCAAAACGATCTGGGCGCGCTGAACGATCGAATGCGGCAAGGTCCGCGATCCAGCGAGGCTCTTGAGTTGACTCACCTCGTCTGCCGACAGCTCCAGCGGAGCCATGGGGCGACCCACAGGCATGGAACTACTCCCAGAGGAGACACTCCATATTCTACCGGCTATTTCCGGGACGGAACACTAGGGCACATTGTCATTAGGCCAGACCCAGCCGATCGTGACATCAGTGGGACCTGGAGGCTTCGCAGCCGCCAAAGATTTCTGGAGATCTCCATGCCAACCACCACAGGGATGAAAGGAGGGGGCTACTACGACGCCAACTCCAAGGCCCAACGTGCAGCAATGGAGCCATTTCTGCCCTGGCTGGAGGCTTCCATCGAGCGGTTGCCAGCTCCATCCCAGGGGCAAGATTGTTACCGTTTCCTTGACATCGGCAGCTCTGAAGGAGCCAACGCCGTGTATGCCATCAAGCGTTTGATCAGGGCTCTACGGAGAGTGTCCTCCCTGCCCATTCAGGTGGGATTCAATGACCTTCCCAGCAATGATTTCAACAGGCTGTTTCTTAATCTCTTTCCTCAGGGTCGGCTTGAGCTCGCGGCTGAGGAGATCTATGCCTGTGCCGTGGCCGGTACAGCCTTTGGCCGCCTGGTGCCGGCCGGATCGCTCCAACTCGCCACTACGTTCAATGCCATCGGCTTTCTGAACGAGAAACCGAAGGCCGATCTTCCGAATTTCATCCTGCCGATGGCACCAGGACCCCATGCTCCGCGGCGCGGTGTGGACGTGACGGATCAGGACCTGATTCCCTTCCGTACCCAGGCGGCCTCAGACCTCAAGGCCTTCTACGCAGCACGTGCAGCCGAGTTGGTGAGCGGTGGGCAGTTGCTTGTGCAGGTCTTTGGGCGCCGTGGGGAACTCTCCACCAGCCATGGGATCTATGACGTGCTCAGTGATGCCCTGCTCGATGCCGTGGAGCAGGGACGACTTCCCCAGGTGGTCTACGAGCAGCTCCTCTTTCCAATCTACTTTCGCAGCCTGGAGGAGCTATTGGCGCCTTTGCAGCCGGGTGCTGAGCATGAGGATTGCTTCGAGGTGCTTCAAGCTGAGGCCCAGGAGGTTGTGGTTCCTTTCAACCAGCAATGGGAACTCGACGGCGACGTGAATGCTTGGGCCAGGCAGTACACCGGCTTCATGCGGGCCTTCACCGAGGCCATTCTGGCGGCTGCCCTTCCCGAGAATTTGCCCCAGGCGGAAATCCTCGAGTGGATCTAGGAACGCATCGAGCAGCGCCTGATGACGACTCCAGAGCGCTATGCCTTTCACTACATCTCAATCGGGGCCTTGTTGAAGCGGCTCTGAGTGTGCTCTGGATCGTCAAGGACCATTCGACTTCATCACCTCGAGATTACGCTCACAGGTGGCTTTGTCGACGTAGATCAGAACTTCACTATGCTCGGATCTCCTGCAGGCAAATGCCGGATCTTTGAGGCCAAAGGTGCCGCTTGTCTGATGGGTACAGGTGCGAAACTGACTGATGCTTTCTGGCTGAAGTCGCGTGCAGGCGGCTGAGCTGGGCTGGAGCCAGTCGAACCCAAAAGATCCGGCCACGGGCCCCTTCGCCCGAGAAAGGCATGGAGTTGCCATCACGGCCGTATCAACCATGGTCACGCCAAGGACGGCAGCACCAAGAGCGGCAGCTCCAACTCTGGATCGGACGTATCGAGCCATCCTCACGACCCCCGATCAGGTCTTCACAACTGCCTGAGCTTAGGAGCCATGGCCCGGCTCCTTGATCTGGTTGCAGGACTGGAGGTAGGCGGCGTCGAAATCCGGCGTAGTCAAGCTGAAGTCAGGCTTCAGGTCATGACCCTGGCGAAAGCTGGAGCATCCCAGCTCCCGCTGCCCCTTGAGAAAGAGTGTCTCGCCGCGGTTGAAATAGTACAGAGCATCGTTGGGGTTGAGCTCAATTGCTTTATCGTAATCAGCCAGTGCTCCTGGATAATCCTTCAGGGAGTTCCGTGTCACCCCGCGGTTGTTGTAGGCCGTTGCATTCTTGGGATCAAGCGCGATGGCTTTGCCGTAGTCCTCCAGCACGCTGGGATAGTTCACGGGGGTGACGGCAGCCTTCACGTCGGCAAGGCGCAGATAGGCTTCTGAATTGTCAGACTCCAGCCGAATGGCTTGCTTGCAATCGGCCAGCGCCCCGCTCAACCGGGTCAGTTCGAGCTGGGCCTGGCAACGGTCGATCCAGGCGGTGGTCAGCTTCGGATTCCTCTCAATCGCCTGACTGCAAGCCTCCACGGCAGCCTGCCAATCCGAGACCTGGATCATGGCTCTGCATTGTGCAGCAGCATCGTCCATGGCCGTGGGGTTCCCCATGGCGAGGGCCGAGCTGAATCCAAGCCCGCTGGCGCGTGAGGCTGGTGGCACAACTCCCCATGGCAGGAGCATGGAGATGATGCCAGTGAGCACGGTCAGCAGGTGCCAGCGCATCCGGAGAGCCATGGTGGTGAATCGTTGGGTGAAGCCAGCGTAGACACTTTGACCCCAGAAAGATCACGGTGCTGTGCTTCCATGATGCCAGAGGGAAAGCAATGGAGACACAGAAAGAGAATGACTGTGCTGGTCTGGGTTTCTGCGCGTCAACGGTCAAAGCATGCGCAGAAATAGGTGCAGCTTCACGCCGCACCCTTCTGCCAGATCTGGCCTTCGCTAGGAGCAGAAACTCCCAGGAAAATACTGACCTAATTCAGCAAGGCACCGAGGCCGATCTGGTGGAGAATCCCCTGGCCAGAGAAGGCCTCGACCAACACCCCGATCACGAAACCAAGCATGGCGAGCCGCCCGTTCAGGAGCTCTGCACGACGGTGAAAGCCCCACCCGCTTTCGCTACCTGGGCTGGCACGGTACATCCTCGGTTCAACGACAGCGGGATCAAGCAACCTGGAGCCTTCGGACTCCCACATGCCTCCCTCTGATTCTGCGTAAGTCTTGACCTTGGTAAGTTCTGATGGAGCTGTCATGGCATTCACCCTGGCAAATGTGATGGGCTGTGGCGAAGGGAACTGAGGGGAGCATCCATGGCCTCACGATCCATGTCGTTCAACTGCAGATTTAGTGGATTTTTCATCAAACGCATCGAATCAATCTTGATCAGTCTTCCCTTCCTAACCCGAATTCTAATCGAAGTAATCTCATGGAACCGAAAAGCGATACGCCGAATCTGCCAGTGACGGATTACCGCCTGCTCGGATCAGGCATGGGTCAGCATTGACCCGGTTCTGGGTGGGGAAATCCGTATGGCCCATCCACCCTGCTCAACGGGTGAGCAGATGTCCGGTCTTGACCCAGATGGTGCAGCCCGCCTCACTCCAGGGCCGGTGTTGGCTGCCGTTGGGATTGCGCAGCCAGCTGCCGGCGGGATAGTTGCCCTGCTCGTCCTGAAAGACTCCATCCAGCACAAAGATTTCTTCGCCGCCAGGGTGCCCATGGAGCTGGAAGCGCGTACCGGGCGCCCAGCGCACCAGGGCCACATGCTCGGAGCCGAAGGCATGCAGCGGCAGCACCTGCAAGCCAGTCACCAGGCCAGGCAACCAGTCGCTGCTGCGGGTGTCGATCACCACGGTCTGCTGATCGAGCGGCTGCATCTGATGCAGCTTCACCAGAAGGGTGCAGCCCTGCTCACTGAAGGGCGCATGGGCGGAGCCGGCCGGGTTGCGCAGGTAGGTGCCTGTTGGGTAGTCGCCCTGCTCGTCGGAGAACGTGCCCTCCAGCACCAGGATCTCCTCGCCGCCCCCATGGCTGTGCCGCTCGAATCGGCTGCCGGGTTCATAACGCACGATCGAGGTGGCGCGGGCCACTTCACCGCCGAGGCGATCCAGCATCCGCCGCTCCACACCGGCCATCGGTGAGGGGCTCCAGGGGAGGGCCGTGGTGTCGAGCACTACCCGCTGGGCGAGATCGGCGTGGAGTTCCATGGCCTTGATTTTGAAGCCAGCGAGCCGCCACCGTGGCTGCTGGTGGCGCCACGGGCATGAAGGGCTCACGACTGAGTGAAGCTGAAGCATTCTCTCGATCCACCGGGTTCACCGATATCTCCAGCACCATTCAGTGAGCTTGTCTTCGAGTTCCCGGGTGACGGGTACTGGGAGCTCGACTCCATCCACTTCCCCCGACCGGTAAGCCGCTATGGCACTGCCGATTTCGCCCGTGCCTACGGCCTGCTGTTCGAGGCCCTGGAGATGGCCTACGTGCATGGCTTCGCCTACCGGCCGGGTGACACCCCTGGCCGAAGCCGAGCTGCCCGAACGCGTCCAGCGCGCTGCTGATCGCCGCGCTGCAACAGGATCCCCCGGCCCGCGAAACCCTCCAGACCACGGACGATCCCGCCGCCGACATGGAGGCCCTGCGGACGCGCGATGGACGCACGGGCCTTGCGATGGCGGCCTATCTGGATCTGGTGGGTAACCGCCTGCTCGATGGCTTCGACATCACCAACCCCCGTGCCCTGGAGTTGCCCGACGTGCTGCTGCGGGGCCTGGCCGCCAGTCCCGGCGTCTACGAGGGCCCGGTCCGGCGGGTGTCGCTGCCCCCGGAGTTCGATCGGATCCAGAAGGGCGACGTGCTCGTGACCGACAGGGGTGGCCTGCTGTCCACTCTGCGGTCGTGGCGCGGGAATACGGAATCCCTGGGGTGGTGGGAACCCGCGAGGCCAGCCGGTGCCCCCGGGATTCGCCCTCTCCGGAACGTTCGTGGACGCGGTGGCCGCCGCCAGTTTTGCCGGCCAGCACCAGACCCTCCTCAATGTGCCCTCGGTGGGAGAGCTGGAGGAGGCCCTGTGCGAGATCTGGTGGTTGGCGAATTCCTAATCGCTCAAATCACCCTGCTGTTCAAGGAACGGGACTTCGAGGCCGGCGAAATGCTGCGCGTTGCCAGGGCCGACAGCAGGTGAAGACCTTTGTCATGAGATGAAGACCCATTGCGCCCGGAGCACAACCCCCTTGCGTGGGCAGGACGTCCGTCCGATTGTGTGCACATCGGGATTCGGAGGTTCCAGGACATGGACGACACCCCCCCTGAGCAGCCACCAGGAGCGAACTGACGTTCGGACCCTGCTCCAACAATCTTCAGGGATCACTGGTTTCCCTGGCGTTGCCCATCGACACTGTCTTTTGCACCGCCGTCGATTGCACCGTCTCAGGTGCCCCGGACCCATCGGGAGACCCCGCTAGAGCCATGGCCCCAGGTGCCATCGCCAGGCAGCTCCGCCCCACAATTGAAGACACCAGAACGGACGCAACGTCCGCTTGAGCAGCTGCGATCCTTCACCGGCAACACAGCTGACCAGACAAAGCCCGGGGCCAACCCTCCGGGCTTTGTTACGGGCACCAATTCTTCGGCGCCAGGGGCCTGAGTTCAGAGCCTGATCGGCTCATTGGAACTGGGCAACACGCAGTGCTGAATGCCCCAGTCGTACTGCGCCCAGACCGCCTCAGGCAGAGGGAAGCAGGGGCCGGGGAACGGGGTGAGCCGCACGCCGCTGGGGCGGGCCGAGCAGTGGGGCCAGCTGCCTGGCCGAGCCAGGAACTGCCGGCAGTAGTTGGAAGGGGTATGCAGGGGCACACTCCTGAACAGGCAGGGGATCTCGAGCAGGAGCCAGTTCATGAGACCACCCCGGAGTTAACGATGTCAGGGGCCGAATCTGTCCAATAAAAGCCATCCACCTCAACCTACTCACCTGGGATAGTCGAGTGTTGAACCGCAGGATCCGCATGGGCAAGATACCACTTGCAAAGACATACTGAATTACCTGATTAATAGCCTGGATGAAATGTGTTCAGGAAGGCTAGAGGCAAACCTGCCCAGCAAAGACGGCTATTTTACAGTTTCGACATCTTGTGCTTTCCAGCTGCTGCGGAATGCCTGATGCCAATGCAGGTTATCGTTGAAACAATCTCTATGGCTACATCAGCTTGACATGAGGCTTTATTCATGACCTCGGCGCCAATCTCATGGGCCAGGGTGTCTAGCGCAAAACCTCTATTTTGACAACGCAATCTGATGTCCACAATTGCATCGCGCTCGCCCAGGAGAGTCACGTCGACGCTACTGCCGATGGCAACGAAATGCGGTACACCCTTGAGGATCCCTGCCGCGATGGCACGAATCGACTTTTCAAGTTCAAGGTGCCGACGGCGCACACCGCTGATGGCGAGAACAGAGATACTGCCAACGAGATCCAATGCCACGACGTTGAGGACTAGCAGGCAGAACGCATTCCAGCTTTGCTCTGGCTTACCGACTACCCATCCGATGCCGATTACGGCTGCTGGTGGAATAAGGGAGATCGCCACTTGGACCCCTATAACCGCATCGATTGCTTGCCCCCAGGGGTGTTCTGCAATTTTAGGATGTGCAACCAGGGCTAGCGATGCTGCCGCACCTGCTGACACGGCGATCAGTACGTTCAAGACAACCTCCTTCCCAGAGGGCATCGCCCTTAGCAGGATCTCCGGAGTAGTATCGATATCTGGAATGTACATCCTCAACACGAATGTGATCACCGCCGAAAGACAGGCCCCGATCGCAAGTAGCCCGAAAAACTGTTTGACGAATCCTCCGACTAAAATACGACCATTTCGGAAAAGTGCGCCAATGCATACAGCCCGTGAGGGAGCCATGAATGGGGCGACGCACATCGAACCGATGACAACTGCCGCACTGTTGAGCAGAAGCCCAGCTGTTGCCATCACCGTTGCGGCAACCACCATGGAGATGTATCCGCCGGTAATGGTTGCACCAGCTATGGCACGCTGCTCCAAGGTGGTGTGGTAATTGCGGACCCCCCATGCACCAAAGTTGACCTCAATGTCCCTGGGAAGCAATTCTTCAGAGTTGTTTGGAATCATGATTGCAGAATCAAATCCCTGTTCTTTTTAGAATAGCTATGATTCCCGAGAAAACTAGGCAGACCCTGGAATCATCATGCCGTACACTCACTTGGTGAACCCCTGAACGATGTCAACGATATCGGGGGAACCCCAAAGTCTCGGCCTCGTCTTTGTGTAGATAGCCTACGGACCAAGCCTCTGGACATTGCGCCGTAAGGAAATGATGGCGGAAACCGCCAACGGGGAATCGGATCAGCCTTCATCCCCTTCGATAATCGATTTCCCATCAAAGGGCATAGCGCAGGATCGCGGCGACGGGGGCACCATCGGGGAGGTCCTCCTTCCGCACACTCAGCACCTCTCCGCCGGAGAGCAGCACCCGCCTCGCGATCTCATTGAGCACGCTACAGGAGCTGGCGCCGGGGGCCATGACCTCGTCGATGCGGCCGTCCGTTTCGTCAACGTGCCCGTCGATCACCCTGTCCATGTCCACCAGCAAACTCTGCACTGCCTCGAAGGTGGCGGCCCTGGCCACCTGGGCGACATCGGTGCTTGCACGGCCTTGGTTGCGGCGCAGGCCGAACCGCTCGCGCCAGTCGGCCAGCCGCTGCCGGTTGAGCGCATCGAACACAGGACGGGCCGCCTGGGCCAGCTCGTCATCGGAGCGGCGCTCAGGGCTGCCCTCGATACCGGCGGCGGCCAAATAGGGGGAGCTGTTCACCGAGCGGTAGATCGCACCAAGGCTGTCCACCGCGGCCAGAATGAGTGGCAGGTCTTGCCCGGATAGGTAATACCGCAGGCCCCGCTCCACCTTGCGGGCGTACTGCCGCAGCGGCACTTAAGTGCTCAGGTGCCGATCGATCAGTGGGGCGATCTCCTGAGCTCGCTCCATCGCCAGATCATGGGTCCCGCCTGAAAGAATCACCAGATGGGCGCCAGGGAGTCGTGAGGCCAGCCGCTTCCCCACCTCCACCGGGCTGATCGGATCGGCATCGCCCCACAGCAGCAGGGTGGGGATGGTCAGCGCAGGCAGCTGATCGGAGAGGTCCACGTTGGAGGCGGCGAACCAGTCGGGCAGCTGGAGATGGGCGGCGGCGAAGGCCTCACGCCAGTCTTCGGCCCCGTGCTCGACCATCGGCAGGCCGCCAGAGGTGACGGCGAGCACCAGGTGGGTGATCCGATGGGGTGCGGCAAGGGCGGCCTGGAGGGCCAGCACACCACCCATCGACTGGGCGATCACGGCGGTGGGTCGATCCAGACGCTCAAGGACAAGTTGAAGCAGGTCGTCAAACCCCTGCACCCTCGAATCCAGCCGTTCGCCCCCAAAGCCCGGCCAGCCTTGATGGATCCGCTCAGCGCCGTGCCTGAGGCGCTCAGCGACTGGCCGCCAGATCTCCGTGTTGCCGGAGGCGCCAGGAAGGAAGAGAAGCCTGGTGGGAGGATCCAAGGCCCAGATTCGTATCCGATGGATCGTCGCCTTCATCTTGCTCTCGGCGTCGCAGATATCGAGGCCTCCATTGCCGACTACAGCGCTCGGCTGGGGTTGGAGCCGGACTGCATCGTTCCAGGTGACTATGCGCTCTGGCGAACCACGGCGCTGAATTTCTCGATCCGCGTCGTACCCGTCGGGGAGGCCGGCCAGCTGCGCCATCTCGGCTGGGAGGATCCGAACGCAACGGTGATGGAGACATCGGTGGATATCAACGGCATCCTCTGGGAGCGATTTTCCTGCTCGGTGCAGCGACAGGAAATCGAGGCCCTGTGGGGCACGGCTGCCAGGTTCAAAGGAACTCCTCAAGAGCCAACTGGCTGAAGCACGCGACCCTGCTCCGCCGCGCAGTCTGAGGTGGAAGCAACTCAGCGCCGACGGGTTGATCTCGGCTACCACTGCGCCTCCACCCGTCTCCAGCCCGCCTTCCGCAGCTTCTGCCACTGCTCGATCGCTCGCTTACCGGAAAGCCTCTGTCACCGCTGGAGCAGGGCAGGCCGCTCGAGGATCGGCTCCCCTCGGTCGATGAAGGGAAAGTGCACCTAACGCGGTTTAGCCAAGAGCACTGTATAATAACTTTTTGATATATTTAGCAGCTTGTCATTGAATCAGTCGCCCAAGTCGGCACGCCTTTGGCCAGCTGCTGTCTCGCTGGAAGGAGCCCTCAAACGTGGAATATTTTGCCCCTGCATCGCTCGTAATTCAAACCAATCAATAGACAACCTACTCTGCCGACCTTTAGCGATGTTGAGCATTCCAGAACTATGATAGGACGACAATTCAGATCCCCATTACCAAGCCCTTTGTCAGCGAGCACCGTTGCATCAGCGCCTGAGCTGATTGCCGACCTTCCGCTCCATCTCTCGCGGCTTCTTATTAGTGCCGCAGGCACGAAAGCCACTTACCACTTTATCGAGCGAGTTCCCGCTGTTAATCGCATCATCCTTGTTAGCAACCATCGCAGCTTACTAGACGCTCCTTTGCTGATGGCAGCGCTGAACCGGCCAATACGATTTGTATGCCACTACTACATGAGTCGGGTCCCAGGCTTGAGGGAGATGGTCTCAGCGATGGGGGCATTCCCTCTCGATGCACCACAACAAAGGCCCAAGGAATTCTTTCAGAAAGCCGTCAGCCTGCTGCATGAGAAAGAAGTTGTCGGGATCTTTCCAGAAGGCGCAGAACCTATGATTCAATCTACGACACCAAATCGAATCAGGTCCTTCCACCGCGGTTTTGCCCACCTCGCCATGCGGGCTCCCGTTGGCGATGTAGCCATCCTGCCAGTAGCCATCGCTTCGCTTCAGGAGCAGACAAGTAACCTCGCCCCACTCAGCCTCTTCAAATTGGCTGACCCATCAGAGCCCTTGTTTGATCGTGGTGGCTGGCACCACAGCGTTCGTTATCAGCATGTCCGCGTGCTTGTGGGACACCCCCTATGGGTAAAAGATAAGCAAAGAGCCGAGTATTGCGGGCGACAGGGTGGATTGCTTGCACGAGAGCTGACCGACTCTTGCCGGAATCAGATCATCGAACTGATGCGCCAAGGCTGCTCGTAACTGGTTCTTTCCTCCATGCCATTTCTAGTCAATCCACTGTCCTCCCCCCTTGGCGAGTCTCTCAAGCCGTCTCGTCCTCTGTTTGTCTATCTGCCAGGGATGGATGGCACTGGAGAATTACTCAGGCCTCAGCTTTCAGGGTTGAAGGCCTCATTCGACATCCGCTGCCTTTCCATGCCCTCGGATGACTTGACCGGCTGGGAAACACTTGTCGAGCAAATTGCTCGGTTGATCGCCAATGAGCAGCATCAAATCCAATCACGACCTACCTACATCTGCGGTGAATCCTTTGGCGGTTGTCTGGCCCTGCAGCTTGCAGCCTCCTTCCCTTCCCTTTGCCAACATCTGATTCTCATCAATCCTGCCACTTCTGCTGCTCATCAACCATGGGTCAGCTGGGGAGCATCAATCACTCAACGCTTGCCGCCCAAACTGTATCGGCTATCTACCTTCGGCCTGCTCCCACTCCTGATCCAGCCACAGCGGGTCTCTCTGTCTAATCGACAGGCTTTATTGCAGGCTATGCAATCAGTTTCTCCCAGAAGTGCTGCCTGGAGGATTTCCCTGCTCTCGAAGTTCGCCCTTGAGACGTTGCCGCTGGAACGAATCATTCAGCCCGTCCTGCTGCTGGCGTCAGGTGCAGACCGGCTTCTCCCATCCGTTGACGAAGCCGGAAGACTCGTTCGACACCTGCCCAATGCGCGTACTGTGCAGCTACCAGACAGTGGCCATGCTTGCCTATTGGAATCTGAGGTGAATCTCGGAAAGCTCCTGAAGTCAACAGAATTTGATCCTTCTATCCGCGGTGGTAGAGAGCTTCTTCTCCACCCTCAAGCTGGAGCTCAATCTGGATGACAATCGAAAAGTTTTGACCTCACCCCAGCAGCCTCAGCGTGATCTGGCCTTCTCGATCGAGGGTTACAACAACCGCGAACGCCGCTATTCAAAGATCGGCAACATCAGCCCTCAATGACCGCAAAGCTCCAGAATTCAGCCCTGTGTGGTTTCTGTCTGGGGATCGCTAGGAAACCCTCGGTCAGATCGTTGCTTCGAGCGAAAGATTGCCGATTGGCCCCAACCGAACAAGAAACATACTGATAAAACCCGCATCTGTGGCCACCGTCAAGACGTCAACGTCTTGTCAGGGGCCATCACTGGCAGGCAAGGGCTGGCTGGAGCCATAGCCACTCACTCTATTTAGGGCTTCCTGAAGATCTCCAGACCGCTTGCAGTGCAGTGGATCTGGGCACTTCTATGGCGGTATAATGTGCGCAAATCGGCTGGATTGAGCCGAAAAGCTGCACCAAGTTTTCCACATGTACCGCCGCAAGGAAGGCAATCAGCTCTCCTTTGATGATTTCTTCCTCCCATTCGGCGGGAAGCTCTCGGGGGATAACCGCTGGGTGAAGTTGGCGGATCTGATCCCTTGGGATGAGCTGGAGCATCACTACGCCTCGCAGTTTTCAAAGGGGTTCGGAGCGCCTGCCAAGCCTTTTCGCATGGCCCTTGGTGCCTTGATCATCAAGGAGCGCTTGCAGGTCACCGACGAAGAGCTCGTTGAGCAGATCAAGGAAAATCCCTATCTTCAGTTCTTTCTTGGCTTGGAAGGCTTCCAGTTCGAGGCACCGTTTGATCCCTCGATGATGGTGTATTTCCGTCGTCGGCTGCCAGAGAAGACCATCAATGACTGCAACGAGCGGATCGTCCGGCATGGCAAACAACAAATTGCACAGAATAAACAAGGCGACAATGATGATCCTGATGATGGTGACGGATCAGTGCCTGCCGCTCTTGAACGCCCCAGCCAAGATGCGAAGGCGCCCAAGAGGCATCAAGGAATCCTTCTGATTGACGCCACATGCGTGCCCAGCGATATTCGCTATCCCACTGATCTCTCTCTTCTCAATGAAGCCCGCGAAACGACAGAGAAGCTGATTGATGAGATGCACAAGCAAGTGCGTGATGTGTTTGGCCACAAACCAAGAACCAACCGGCGTCAGGCCCGTCGTCAATTCCTGGCGGTGGCCAAGAAGAAGCGTCCGCGCCTCAGCAAGATTCGCAAGGCCATTGGTCAGCAGCTCCGGCATCTGGCTCGAAACCTGTCCAGTATCGATGCTCTGATCGCCTGCGGTGCAAGAGTTTTGGCGGCTGGTCGCCATTGGTATCGCAAGCTGTTGGTGATCAGTGAGCTGGTGAGGCAGCAAAAGATCCTGTATCACTCAGACACCAGAAGTATTCAGGATCGAATCGTCAGTTTGACACAACCCCACATCAGGCCAATCGTTCGTGGCAAGACTAGAAATAATGTTGAATTTGGTGCCAAGATCTCGATCTCGGTCAGTGGCGATGGATTTGCATTCCTGGATCGTCTCAGCTGGGATCCCTACAACGAAGGAGAAGACCTAAAATCCCAGGTACGCACTTTTCACCGTCGCCATGGCTTTTATCCAAAGGTTGTCTGTGCTGATCAGATCTATCGCACACGATCCAACCGCGCCTTTTGCATGAGGCATGGAATTCGCTTGAGCGGGCCGCGTCTTGGCAGGCCAAAAAATGATCCTGATCTCGTCGCTGCAGAGAAGAAGATCGCTCTAGATGATCAGAGGCGGCGCAACGGTGTAGAGGGGAAGTTCGGCCAAGGGAAGCGCCGTTTCGGGCTTGGGCTCGTTCGTGAGAAGCTGGCCGAGACCTCAGGTTGCACCATCGCCATAAATCTGTTGGTCATGAACCTCGAGAAGCTCCTGGAGCTTCTTGTTGTATTGATTGCCATACTCCAAGGCTTGCTAATGGCATGTATCGCCTCTGAGAGGCGTCCCACGCTGCTCATTTCATCGGGACTGAGTTTGGCTACATGCTGAGATGATCACGGCGCAGGCATCTCTGGATCAGAGGCTGGCCCGAGCAATAGCTTTTTCAGGAGGCCCTATTTAAAAGCAGCGGCTGAACACAATCGTGACTCCACCACAAAGGATTTGACTACGGAGCTTCTGTGGTTTCAGATCTTCTTCTCTTCGCTCTTTTCAGCCTGGCGCCCAAGCCAGCTTTTGAGCTCCACATAAAACACCGGCACCACGAACAGCGACAGTACGGTGGCGACGGCCAAGCCGCCGAAGACCACAGTGCCAAGGGAAATCTGGCTACGTGCACCAGCACCGCTGGAGAACACCAGGGGCAGGAATCCGAGCAAAGACGCGATTGCTGTCATCAGGATCGGACGCAGTCTGGATCGAGCGGACTCCCGGGCTGACTCCAGGACATCAAGGCCACCAGCCAGGCGCTGATTCGCCAGGTCGACGATCAGAATTCCATTCTTTGCCGCCAGGCCGATCAACATCACCAGGCCCACCTGTGCATAGACGTTTAACACTTCACCCCGTAAGCTTAGGAACAGCAGGGCCCCCAACATGGCAGTGGGAACGGTCATGAGCACGATCAGTGGATCGCTGACGCTCTCGTACTGGGCTGCCAGTACCAGATACACCACGAGGATCCCCAGGGCGAAGATCGCCAGCGCCAGGGAGCCGGCCTTGATTTCCTCGCGGGAGATGCCTGTCCAGTCGTAGCCGAGGCCGTTGATCTGCAGACTGCGAAACAGGTTCTGCATGCCCTTGATCACCTCACCGGTACTACGGCCCGGCGCCGTAGTCCCTTCGATTTTGATAGCGCGGTAAAGGTTGAAGTGGGGGATCACTGCAGGGCCAGTTATGGGCTCAACTCTGAAGAATTCCGAGAGGACGATCGGCTTACCGACGCGGTTGTTCACGTACAGCGAAGCAAGCCGTTCGGGGGTGGAACGGTAGCCTTGGTCGGCCTGCACATAGACACGACGTACTTTGCCGGACTGGAATGTGTCATTCACATAGCTACCACCCATGCTCACGCTGAAGGCCTGCATGGCCTCGCCGAAATCAACATCAAGGGCCTCCATCCGATCGCGATCCACTTGAACTCGCAGCTTCGGGGAGACGGCCGAAAACTGGGTGAAGGCAACGCCGAACGCGTCATCGGCATTGGCTTTTCCGATCAGCTCGTCCGCTGCCCCTGAAAACTTGGCCAGACCCAGAGCACCTCCACTCCTATCAAGTAACTGGAACTCAAAGCCCCCAGAATTTCCATACCCGCGAATCGGCGGCGGCTCCACGACGATCATGCGAGCGTCTTCGATCACCGCGAGCTGTCTATTGAGGCGACCCACGATCGCAGCAGCACTCTGATCCGGTCTTCGTCGCTCCTCCCATGGCTTCAGCCCGAAGAAGAAGAAGCCTCGGTTTGGGGTGTTCCCCTCGAAGCCAGCTCCACTGAACAACGCAGCCGTCGCGATCTCCGGCTCATTGCGCAGGATCTCTGCCACACGTCGGTTGATTCGCTCCGTGTTCTGAAGCGAGGTTCCCTCAGGCGCCTGCAGGATGCCCAGGGCATACCCTTGATCCTCCACAGGCACGAAGCCGGTGGGAATTGCCGTGAAGGCCACACCCGTGAGAACAATCCCCCCCAGTAACAGTCCCATGACTAGCCGCCTGTGGCCCAGCACCCAGTCCAGGCCGCTGTGGTAGCGACCTTCCATTGCGGCATAGATCACGTTGAAGCGGCTGAAGATTTCGGGCGTGAACCAACTCACCAGAAACCCCAGGGCGGTGCAGATCACCACGGTGAGCGGATGTTCCGTCCCGCCGATCACCACACCGGTAAGGGCTCCTGCAATGGCCATGGGCAACATCAGTGGCCTGCCGGTGATGTTGCCCATGCCGTAGCCCAGCACAGTCCCGATTACAAGAGCAGCAAGAATCGTAAGAACGCCACCACCGCTCAGCAGCACGCCAAAGATGAAGGCCAGGGTGGTTCCGCCGGTGGCGTAGTTGGCACGGCTGGGAGATCCCTCATAACGATCCAGTAGAAGGCCCGAGAGCATCGGTGAGAAGGTAAGAGCGTTGAACGTAGAAATTGCGATCGCCGCCATGATCGTGACGCCAAACTGCTTGTAGATCGTCCCTGTCGCACCTGGGAAGAACAGCACTGGGACGAACACGGCGATCAGCACCAGCGAGGTGGCGAGGATGGCTCCGAACAGTTCGTTCATGGCGGCCCGCGCTGCTGAGAGAGCGTCAAGGCCTGAGCGCATTTTGCTCACGGTGTCTTCAATCACCACGATGCCGTCATCGACCACCAGTCCGGTCGCCAGCACAAGTCCGAACAGCGTCAGTTGGTTGAGCGATACGCCGACCAGCTTGGCAACGGCGAAGGTGCCGATCAGCGATACAGGAATGGCGATCGTTGGCACCAACGTCGCCTTCCAGTCCTGCAGGAACAGGAATAGAATTAACACCACCAGCACGATTGCGTCCCGCAGTGCCCCAACGACCTCTTCGATCGACGCGTTGATGAAATCGCTGTTGTCGTAAACCTTCTCCATCTTCACCCCGACCGGTAGGGTGCTGGCGAAGCTCTCGAGTACTTTCTTGACACCGGTAGATACCTCCAGTGCATTGCTGCCGCTGAGTTGATAAACGGCCATCCCCACCGACGGGACGTCGTTGAGGTCGGTACTGCTGACGTCATAGCTCTCACCGCCCAGAGTGACCCTGCCGACGTCCTTAAGGCGGACCAGACCGCCGCTGGGGGTCCTGCGCACGATCAGGTTCTCAAACTCCTCAACAGAGGTGAGCCGGCCCTGCAGCTCGATACTGAAGGTGAATTCCTGATCGGCTGGAGCAGGCGAGCCGCCGATCTGGCCGGCCGGCACCAGCCTGTTCTGGCTCGTTAGAGAATCCACCACGTCGCTGGCTGTCAGGCCATTGACGGCCAGACTGGTTGGGTTGAGCCAGAGGCGGATAGCGAGCTGGCGGTTGCCGAAGTAGGCCACGTCGCCGACCCCCGTCACCCGCTTGATCTCGTCGGTGAGACCCTGGTCAAGCAGGCCACTGATCGTCTCAACGCTGTACGGCTTCTTGGCATCGGAGCTTCCAAAGATATAGACGAGCAGGATCGAGGTTGAGGCCTTGTTCACACTGACACCTGACTGGCGCACCTCCTCTGGCAATTGGGGTTCCGCTAGACCAACCCGGTTTTGCACATTCACCTGGTTGATGTTCTTGTCACTGCCGCTGGCGAAGGCCACAGTGATAGCGCTACTTCCATCGGAAGCGCTGCTGGAGGTGATGTATTCCATCCCCTCGACACCGTTGATTTGTTGTTCCAGTACGGAGGTAACGCCTTGCTCGACACTGATCGCGTCGGCGCCGGTGTAGTTGGCCGACACGCTCACGGTGGGTGGTGCGATGTCCGGCAGGTTCTCAACGGGCAGCAGCGGGATCGAGATCAGCCCGGCGATTACGATCAGCAGGCTGCAGACCGCAGTGAGCACTGGTCGCCGGATGAATTGGTTCGAGAGCGACATGGGGCAGACGGCGGATCAGGGCTTGGGCTGAATCGGAAGACCGTGACGGAGGTTGATCAGGTTGGATGTGATCACGGTCTCTCCAGGGCTGAGGCCGCTCAACACTGGATAGCGCTTGTTCTGGAGCGGCCCAAGAACCACAGGACGCTGCAGGGCCACCAGGGTGGTGGGTGGCAGCTTGGCGAGGGAGGCCAGGTCAGCCCTGTCGGGGTTGGCGCGGAGCTGGGTGAGGCTTCCGGGGATGAACACGAAGCTCTGACCGGGGAGCTGCTGCACGGCCTTGAACGGCACCGAGAGTTGTTGGCTTTGCTCCAGCACCAATTGCGTGCGGACCTTGACGCCGTTGCGTAAACGGCCGCCCTGGTTATCGAACTCAGCCTTGGCCAGCAGCGTCTGACTCCCATCGCCGACCACCGGATCGATCGATTTCACTCGGCCGTTGGCCAGAGGGCGGTCTGTGGCCGGGTCGCTGAGGAAAACGGGCTGGCCGATCCGCACCCGCTCGGCGTAAACCACCGGTATCTCTATTCGGACCATTAGCCGATCGTTTCGCACCAGCTTGGTGAAGGGGTCACCACTCGTGATCACGTCACCCTGTTTGACCTGCAGATCGGCGACTATGCCGCTGATCGGTGCGCGCAGGTTACGGAAGCGGAGATCTGCCTCCCTTGCAATCAGGGCTTCCCTGGATGCAATCGATTCCTGGCGAAACTGATCCCGCTGTATGGGACTGGCGGCCCCTTGGCGGACAAGTGATTCGTAGCGCTCGTAGTTGAGCTGGTCGGTGGCGGCCTTGGCTCGCAGGTTGATGACGTCGGCCTTCTGTTGCTCCTGATCCAGCACCAACAGCAGGTCACCTTTTCGGACCTGACTGCCTTGGCGCACCAAGATCTGCTCGATCCTGCCGCCCGCCTGGGCGGAAAGCTGGACTAGATCAAGGGCCTCGAGGCTGCTCACCGTGTCGACGCTGGTGCTGAAGTCAGCCAGCCGGGCGGGCTCTGTCTGCACCGGCAGTGGCCCTTCTCTTGGTGGTCCCGGGGGGTTGGAACAGCCGGTAGAGATGAGCGTCAGCACCCCCGTCGCCAGAGGCAGACCCCAATGGCGGGGTGCCTGAACGCGCACAGAAACTGCACGCAACGACATGGAAAGTGACCGCGAACTTGTGTGTCATCTTGGCCTCCCCCTGCTCAGACGCAGTTGCAGGCACCTGACCAGGCTCGCGTCCATTAGCGCTCCCAGCGGGTCGGTCGTAAGCGCAGCACCTGGGATCGCCACATCCAGCGGCTGGAGATCACGAGCGGTGAGTGGCTGAGTGGGGAGCCGATTCCACTGCTGAAGAAGCGCAAGAAGCTGAGCCGAAAGGAAGCCCTCAAGCTCTGGAGTGAACTGCGTCAGAAGGGCTGGCAGGCCTGCAGTTCCCAATGGTGATCGCCAGCACCGATGGCCGACACCTCCCTGATGAGCACCAGCCCCCAGCCACGCCGCTACCGGATGGTGGATCAACAGGGTCAGCCCCACCCGGAGCTCAATAAGCACGTCGAATCGTCCGAGGAGGCGTGGGACTTCGCCAGGCGTTGGTGGAACCGGATCGGCGAAAGCCGCGACGGCCACCCAGGTGACAGCCCGATTGGCCTCGGAGGGGAGGTGAGCACCGAGAGCGTTCACTGGCGCACCCTGCGCCACGCGCAAGGCTGAACCCTGCAAAGGTGAGCGAACAGGCCACTCTTGCCCTGGCACGCCCGTCTCCCACCGATCCTGCCCAGGCCAGCCCGCAGCCCACCGAGGTGTTGGCGGGCTCGATCGAGCGTGTCACCTTCCACAACGCCGAGAACGGCTTCTGCGTGCTGCGCATCAAGGCCCGCGGCCACCGCGAGCTGGTGACGGTGGTGGGTCATGCCGCTGAGATCAGCGCTGGCGAATGGGTGACGGTGAGCGGCACCTGGGTGAACAGCCGGGAGCACGGCCAGCAGTTCAAGGCCTCCTTCCTCAGGGCCTCAGCGCCCACCACCGCCGAGGGAATTGAGAAGTACCTGGGCTCGGGAATGATCCGCGGCATCGGCCCGATCTACGCCAGCAAGCTTGTGGCGGTGTTCGGGGATCAGGTGTTCGAGGTGATCGAGCAGGCCCCGGAGCGCCTGCGGGAGGTGCCCGGCATCGGCCCGGTGCGGGGCCAGCGGATCAGCCAGGCCTGGGCGGATCAGAAGGTGGTGCGCGAAATCATGGTCTTCCTGCACAGCCATGGTGTCGGCACAGCCCGGGCGGTGCGGATCTTCAAGACGTACGGCAATGACGCCGTGCAGGTGATGGCCGAAAACCCCTACCGCCTGGCCCGTGACATCCGCGGCATTGGCTTCCGCACCGCCGATGCGATCGCTGCACGGCTGGGCATCGAGCCTGAGGCCATGATCCGCCTGCGGGCTGGGATCAACTACGCGCTGCTGGAGGCCAGCGGTGATGGCCACTGCGGCCTGCCCAGCGCCGAGCTGCTCAAGCTGGCCGGTGAACTGCTGGCGGTGGAGCGGCCCAGTGGGCCACTCGATGAGACCGGCGCCACCAAGCGGGTGCCCCTGGAGAGCGGTCTGATCCAGAGCGCCCTGGATCTTGAGCTGAGCGAGGGCTCCCTGGTGGCCGACACCCTGGGCGCTGAGCCGGCGATCTTCCTTTCAAATCTGCACCGCGATGAGCGGCGCATCGCGGCGGCTCTTCAGGAGCTGGCGCAAGGCCGCCCGCCCTGGGGAACGATCGAGGCCGGCAAGGCGATGGGCTGGGTGGAGCAACGTCTGGGCCTTGAGCTGGCTGCCAGCCAGAAGGCAGCGGTGGAGCAGGCCCTCTCCAGCAAGGTGCTGGTGATCACCGGTGGGCCTGGGGTGGGCAAGACCACCTTGATCAACGCCATCCTGCGCATCCTGGCGGCCAAGAAGCTGCGGATCCTGCTCTGCGCCCCCACCGGCCGGGCCGCCAAGCGGATGGGTGAAACCACCGGGTTGGAGGCCAAGACGATCCACCGGCTGCTGGAGTTCGACCCGGCGGCCTTCGGCTTCAAGCGCAGCGCCGAGCTGCAGCTGGAGTGCGATCTGCTGGTGGTGGATGAAACCTCCATGGTGGATGTGCCCTTGATGGCCTCCCTGCTTGAGGCCCTGCCACCAGAGGCTGCCCTGCTGCTGGTGGGTGATGTCGACCAGCTGCCCTCAGTGGGGCCCGGCCAGGTGCTCGCTGATCTGATCAACAGCGGCGCATTGCCGGTGGCCCGGCTCACGGAGGTGTTCCGCCAGGCGGCCTCCAGCCGCATCATCACCACCGCCCACGCCATCAACGCCGGCACCATCCCCGATCTGCGCCCCCCACCGGCTGAGGCCACCACCGACTTCTATTTCCTTCCTGCCGAGACACCCGAGCAGGCGGTGGCCTTGATCCTCAAGGTGGTGGGCGAACGCATCCCGGCCCGCTTCGGCCTCGATCCGATCGCCCAGGTGCAGGTGCTCTGCCCGATGGCCCGCGGTGGTTGCGGCTCCCGCTCCTTGAATATCGAGCTGCAGCACCTGCTCAACCCGGATCCCACCGAGCAGGTGGAGCGCTTCGGCTGGCGGTTCGCGCCGGCCGACAAGGTGATGCAGGTGGCCAACGACTACGAGAAGGAGGTGTTCAATGGCGATGTGGGCACCGTGGAAACGATCGACGCCGATGCCAGTGAATTGACGGTGCGATTTGACGGCCGGGAGGTGACCTACGGCTGGGGGGAACTCGACAACCTGGTTCCCGCTTATGCCTGCACGATCCACAAGAGCCAGGGCAGCGAATACCCCGCCGTGGTGATTCCCCTGCTTACCCAGCACTACGCGATGCTGCAGCGCAATCTGGTGTACACCGGCATTACCCGTGGCAAGCAGTTGGTGGTGCTGGTGGGGCAGAAGAAAGCCCTGGCCATGGCCGTGAAGAACCACCTGGGCCGCAGGCGTTTCACCAAGCTGGCGGAGTGGCTCAGCTGACCAGCAGTAGTGAAAGGAGCGCCGTGCTGGCGAATCCCTGGACGGGCAATCCCCTGGGGATCAGCCCGGGCAGAACCTGCCAGCCATCGACCCCCGCAACGCGATCGGCGCTCGTGATCCCCAGACTTGTTCCAAGGCCGCAGAGGAGCTTGCTGAGCACCGCCAGGAGCGACTGACCTTCACTTCGGGCGGGCTCAGTCGGGCCTGCAGGAGTCCTCCCAGAGCGCCTCCAGCAGGGAGCTGATTCCAGTGGCTTTCCCCAGCGACAACGACAGTGTTCTGTGATGCGAAAAAGTGACTTGAACTTCAGCCTGTCACCGTTGAGCCGCCCTGTTCCGCCTGCCTGGCACAGCCTCACTCCCCAGGACTGCCTCCGGGAGCTTGATGCCAGCACCGAGGGGCTGAGCACGGCCCAGACGGCCGAGCGCCTGGCCCGGCAGGGACCCAACCGGCTGGAGCTGGCAGCCGGCCGCAGCCACCTGAGCATCCTCTGGGATCAGCTCAGCAACATCATGCTGCTCATGCTGCTGGCCGTGGCCGCAATGTCGGCCGCCATCGCCTTCCAGGCCCATCGCTTCCCGAAAGATGCGATCGCCATCGTGCTGATCGTTGGGCTGAACGCCCTGCTGGGCTATATCCAGGAAAGCCGGGCGCAACAGGCCCTGCTGGCGCTGCGTGAGATGGCCCAGCCCCTGGTCACGGTTCGGCGTGACGCTCATTGGGAGCGGCTTTCGAGCGAGCTGCTGGTGCCTGGCGATCTGATCCGCCTGGAAGCGGGCGATCGGGTCCCCGCCGATGCCCGGCTGCTGGAGGCGGCAGAGCTGGGCCTGCGCGAGGCGGCCCTCACCGGCGAGGCCGAGGCCGTGTTCAAGAAGGCGGATCTGTTGCTGGAGGCCTCCACCCCGGTGCTGGAGCGGCAGAACTGTCTGTTTCAGGGCACCGAGGTGGTGCGGGGGCGTGGCACGGCGGTGGTGACCGCCACCGGTATGGACACGGAGTTGGGCCAGATCGCCCAGCTGATCAACACCGCCGGGGGTGAATCGACCCCCCTGCAGGAGAGGCTTGATGGCCTGGCCAACGTGCTGGTCATCTCGGCACTGGCCCTGGTGGCCGTGGTGGTGCTGGGAGGCTGGCTGCTCGGCCAGCCGTTGCTGGGCCTGCTGGAAGTGGCGCTCAGCATGGCCGTGGCGATCGTGCCGGAGGGTCTGCCCGCCGTGATCACCGTGACCCTGGCGATCGGCACCCAGCGCATGGTGCAGCGAGCCGCCCTGATCCGCCGCCTGCCCGCCGTAGAGACCCTCGGCTCGGTCACAGTGATCTGCACCGACAAGACCGGCACCCTCACATTGAACCGTCAGGTGGTGGTGGAGCTGCGCTGCGGCAGCCAATCGATCGTGGTGAGTGGCCAGGGCTACGACCCCCACGGCTCCTTCACTCCAGCTGAGCTCACCGCCCCCGAGGGTGCGGTGGCTGGGATCACCGCTGGTGCCAGGGATCTGCTGCTTGCGGCCGGGGTGCTGTGCAGCGATGCCGAGCTCAAGAAGGCAGAGGATGGCAGCTGGGATGTGTTGGGCGATCCCACCGAAGGGGCCTTGGTGGTGGCTGCCGGCAAGGCCCAGCTGGATGTCTTCGCCCTCCGCAGCCGGTACAGACGCACCGCTGAAATTCCCTTCAGCTCGGAGCGCCAGTTGATGGCGGTGTGGGTGGAGGACAGCGAGGGCACCCTGCAACACCCCCTTGGGGAGGTGGCCAGCGCATCCCACACCCTGCTGATCACAAAAGGGGCGCCTGAGGTGATCCTCCGCAGCTGTGATCGCTGGATCGGCGGCAATGGTGTGACGGCGCTCAATGCTTCCCAGCGGCATTGGTGGCTGGAGCAGGCCCGGGGTCTGGCCGCTTCCGGCCTCCGGGTGCTTGCTTTCGGCTGCGCGCCCCATCACTCCAGCCCCGAGCAAGCGCTCGATCATCTGGTGTTGCTCGGGCTGATGGCCCAGCTCGATCCGCCCCGCCCGGGAGTGGCCGTGGCCGTGGCCCGCTGTCGGGAGGCCGGCATCCGGCCGGTCATGATCACCGGCGACCATCCTCTCACCGCCCGGGCCATCGGCCAGGCCATCGGCCTGCTGGATGGGGAGGCGGAGGTGGTGCTGGGCAGGGAGCTTGAGCAGTTCAACGACGCAAGGCTCCAGGAGGTCCTCAGCCGCTGCAGCGTCTATGCCCGCGTGCCGCCCGAGCAGAAGCTGCGGATCGTCAAAGCGCTGCAGGCCAATGGCCAGGTGGTGGCGATGACCGGCGACGGCGTCAACGACGCCCCGGCCCTGAAGCAGGCCCACATCGGCGTGGCGATGGGCATCACCGGCACCGAGGTAAGCAAGGAAGCCTCCGATATGGTGCTGCTCGATGACAACTTCGCCACGATCGTCAATGCGGTCGAGGAAGGACGGTTGGTGTACGCCAACATCCGCCGCTTCATCAAGTACATCTTCGGCAGCAACGTCGGCGAGCTGATCACCATCGCCTCGGCGCCGCTGCTCGGCCTGGTGGGCGTTCCCCTCACCCCCCTCCAGATCCTCTGGATGAATCTGGTGACCGATGGCTTCCCCGCCCTGGCGCTGGCCCTGGAGCCCGGCGAGGAGGGTCTGATGCAACGGCCGCCGGCCGAGCCGGGTGAATCGATCTTCGCCAGGGGGATCGGCCGTTACGTCCTGCGCATCGGTGTGGTGTTCGCGGCGATCACGATCGTGTTGATGGTCTATGCCTTCAGATCTGGGGCCCCATGGCAGACGATGGTATTCACCACGCTCTGTCTGGCCCAAATGGGCCATGCCCTGACAGCCCGCAGCGATCTACCCCTGGTGCAGGTGAATCCGTTCTCCAATCCCTGGCTGCTCTGGGCCGTGCTTGTCACCTCCGCCCTGCAGATGGCGCTGCTTTACGTGCCGGCCCTTTCCAATTTCTTCGTGACCACGCCGCTGTGCCTTCATGATCTGGCCATCTGCGTGGGATTCAGCCTGCTGTTTTTCCTCTATCTGGAGCTGGACAAGATGTGGCGGCTATGGCGCCGCCGCGCCCATGCCGATGCCTGATGTTCTGGTACGGGATCGCTCAGTGCCTACGAGGTGTCCGCCCAAAAGGGGAAACGCGTGGATACTTCTGGCCTAGGCGCCACAGCTCATTGCAATGGGTACCCGGCTCCACCGCGCGCAGCCGACAGACAAGACTGAAAAGATCCTGAGGCGCCAATTCACCATTCCTCTGCCATCTCAGAGCAACGGGCGGAACAGAGTGGTGCGGGAAAGGCATGGGAGACAACGTAAAATAAAAGTTTCTGATGTATGGACGATCCTCAGGTGTGAATCTGATCTGGGTCGACGGAGGCCACGGCGGCCGTGAGCAGTTGTTCCGCCAGTCCATCCGGGCCGTCGATGGCCTCGATGCCCGGGCAGGCACCACTTTGCAGCTGTGGGTAGGTGGAGCGGTTATCAAGCAGCCGGGCCAGGAACAGCTCGTGGTCCTGCAGCATCGAGGGGTCGAGGCTTCCATGACTCCCGCCGATGCACCAGTGGAGGCCACCGGCTGCATCGCTGATCAGGACTGCAGGCCGTTAGGGGAGGGAGTCGAGCACCCGTACCCGATCGGTGTGCTGCCAAAGAAGGCCTCGGCCTCCTCGCTGGTGCAGCGGACGAGCTGAGCAGCCCGTGCCAGCGGCCGTACACGACGCAGCGCCTGGGAGAGATCGAACACCGGGGTGTGTCAATCCGCTTGAGGCGTGCAGGGGGCACCCCAGCGCTGCCGATCAGCTCTGCTTGCTCACGAACTCGTGGAATCGCCCAGCAAGCTCCTGGAAGAACGTGTCGCTCTGCTGAAGAAGGGATTCCCAGCTGTCCTGAGTGGCCTTCTGGAGGCTTTCCAGTTGGACATTGGCCTGATCACGGGCTTGGCGCAGCTCGGCCAGCCGCTTCTCGGTTTCACCGCGAACGCTTTCAGCAGCACTCTGCAGTCTTTGCTGCATTTCATCGATCTGGGCGGACCATGCCTCGATTTGAGCCTGCTTCTTGTCAAGGATCGCTTGGCGGAGCTGTTCATTGGCGCGTCGCTGATCCACTTCGCTGCTGGTGGTCGGCATCGGGTTATGGGTGGTGGTCATGAATGTTTCTCCTGAAGTTCAACAACGGAGCACCCTTGCGCATTGCTTCTCGGGAGTGCCTGGAAGACAAATCCAGCTATTCACCGGAATGAGTGATGGCAGAGTTAAGGTCCACTTCTGGAATCCAAAAAATCGAGCGCTCACATGGCACTGCCACAGCCTTTGGCAAGCGCTGATTATTGATATGGACCAGAAGCGAACTGGTTATCCGTTATTTCGATCTTAACATAGAGTGAGTGGTTGTCAACACCCCGAGCAGAGGTAAGCGGATTGCCGAGATGGCGAATTCTGTTCAGATCCGTTGTGAGCCAGGGCATCTCGGCGAGCCAGCTCGTCGAATCTGGCGCTTTGTGCTTTGAGGTCGCTTCGATGGCAAGGAGAGCTTGGGTTAGGTGTGTCGTGCCACCAGAAGGAACCATGATTCGCGCCTGCCCAGAGGGAGACTGTCCAACGCCAGAACCGATCAGGCCAATGAGGGCAGCTCACCGTCGCCCCCTGCTCCTGCTGCTCGCTGCGGCCCTTGTGTGTCCTGTCGTTCGGCCTGTCCCGTCCCCAGCTCGCGAACTACGGGTGGGAGTGAGCGGTTCTCCTCCATTCGTGATCCGCACCCCTGGGGAGACGGCCGAAGGCGCCGAAGGCATCAGCGTGGATGTGTGGGAGGAGATCGCCGGCGCCAACGATCTCGACTTTGAGCTCGTGCCGATGCCCAGCACCGAGGCCAATGTGAAGGCCGTTGGCGAGGGGGAACTCGATCTGGCGATCGGGCCGATCAGCATCACGGCCGAGCGGTTGCGGCCTGGCCGGATCACCTTCACCCAGCCGTATTTCTACGGGAAGGTGGGCGTGCTCCTGCCAGCCCAGCCGTCCTCGCTCTGGCAGCGCATCCGTCCGTTTTTCGGCCTGGCGGCGCTTTCCTCGGTGGGCATTCTTCTGCTCTCCCTGTTCCTGGTTGGCAACCTGATCTGGCTGGCGGAGCGGCGCCGCAATGACGCTCAGTTTCCTCGTGCTTATCTCAGCGGTCTGGGCAGTGGGATGTGGTTTGCCCTGGTCACGCTCACCACCGTCGGCTACGGCGACAAGGCTCCGCTCACCAAAGCGGGGCGGATCATCGCGGGTGTCTGGATGGTGGTGACCCTGTTGGCGGTGTCGTCGATTACGGCCGGCCTCGCTTCGGCCTTCACGGTCTCGCTCGCGCAGGTGGGGACATCCAGCATCCGCGATCCAGAAGATCTGCGAGGGGCTCGACTGGCGGTGGTGGCCGGCACCACCAGCCGGCGCTGGGGAGAGTCGGCTGGTGCCCGGGTGCGCGTCAGCGACTCACTCTCTGATGCGGTGGCGCTGGTGAAGCGCGGCGAGGTGGATGGGTTGGTCTTCGATCAGCCGGCGCTGCAGTACTACCTGCGTCAGCATCCAGAGGCTGATCTTCACCTTGCTTCATTCAGCCTTGCCACCGATACCTACGGCCTGGTGATTCCCGCGCAGAGCGACCTTCGCCTGCCCCTCAACCTAAGCCTGCTGGATCTGCACCGCAGCGGCCACATCGAAGAGATCACGAACCGTTGGCTGGGTCCCTGACCGTGGCCTTGATGGAGATGGCCGTGGTGATGGGGCGGGGCACCTCCGGGCCGTCATCTCATATCGTCGTCTCAAGGTGACCAGTGGTGAACGTCAGCTGCGCATCGGCTGCGTCTCGATGTCCTCCGCGACCAGACCCAGAGGCAGTCACGTTGACGTGAACCCCATCCGTGGTCCAAGCCGAAAGAGAGTGGGTGTATCTCATCGCCTTTGGAGAAAGGGCACCGTACCTGCATCTGCACCTCATCCCCCTCCAGGTCACAGTATTTCTCATAAGGACGGCCATCGGTGCCGCCAGAGCAATTGCTGCTCGCCTCGTTACTGCATCCGTTCTATGGCATCCGCATGAGAGTCTGCCACTCGAGCAGCTCGATTACAATTTGATCTTCCGCTGGTTTGTAGGCCTGAGTCCCGACGATCCGACTGGCACCCGACCACGTTCACCAAGAACAGAGATCGTCCGCTGCATGAACCAAGGTCACCCTCAGTTAGGGAACCTCTGGTCAAGACGCCTTAATCCGAATAATCTAGTCTCATTCTCGTCAATGAGGCGATACTGAGCAGATGTTGCCCACTTTTCGCTCAGGGCAGCCCTTGAAAAGATATTTAGGGGCACCTCGAAAAATCTACGTCGCTCCCTGACAGCCTATGAAATATGCAATAGAATTGGTTCAGTTCAACACAGCTGAATGGGACAGCGTGGATTCTGGGATGAGGAGAAGCGCATCCACAGGCTTCAGCAGAAGAAGCCCACGTTAGCGACCCTGTCCGAGACGATTCCCTGGGATGCCTTCAGGCCACTGCTGGAGCAGGGTTACAGCCATGAACGCAAGAGCAATGCTGGCCGTAAGCGGATTGATCCGATCATCCTCTTCAAGATGCTGGTGCTGCAGCAGCTGTTCAACCTCAGTGATGAGGAGCTGGAATTTCAGGTCAACGACAGACGCTCATTCGAGGAGTTTGTCGGACTGGGAGTGATGAACACCATTCCCGATGCCACCACTATTGCCTTCTTCCGCGAGCGGCTCCGCAAGGCGGGTGTTGTCGATGAGCTTTTTGAACGTTTTGAGGAGCACCTGCGGACCCATGGGCTGGAGGCCCGTGGTGGGCAGATCATCGATGCAACACTTGTCCCAGTTCCCAAACAGCGAAACTCAAGGGAGGAGAACAAGACCATCAAGGATGGAGCCATTCCAGAGAAGTGGTTGGACAAGCCAAACCGCTTGCGCCAGAAGGACACTGACGCTCGCTGGGTCAAGAAGAATGGCGTCAACCACTACGGCTACAAGAACAGCATCTGCATTGATGCCACTCACGGCTTCATTCGCAGATTTGCCATTACCCCAGCTAATATTCACGACAGCCAGATGCTTACGCAGGTGCTAGACCCTGAAAATAGGGATGACTTTGTCTGGGCTGATTCTGGCTATGCAGGTGCTCAGTTTGAGGATCTCCTGGACCTGGGTGGTTTTGAGAGCCGAATTCATGAAAAGGGCTCACGCTGCCATCCCTTGAGCGAGGAGGCCAAGGAACGGAACAAGGTCCGATCAACTGTACGGGCCAGGGTTGAGCATGTCTTTGGTGCAATCACAACCTGCATGCGCGGCAAGCTGACAAGGCGGATTGGACTGGCCAGAACGAAAGCTTGGTGGGGACTGCGTAATCTGACTTACAACTTTCTTCGATACCTGCATTGCAACTCAAAGGCAATGCTGGCTGTCTGATCATTCGGCAACGGGATAATTATCCCGCATTTAAGTCATGAATGTCAGTCATCAGGCGGATCTGCACGTGCAGAGGATGAGCATTTTGCTTCTCAAGGCAGCCTGGGTAGTGGCAATATTTCGAGGTGCCCTTAGGTAGTTTCCACCATGCGTTTTGGCTTGATTTCTGGATGATGATCGATTTTATAGACACACTAAGCCCTTGCTTCACGCTGAATCAGGTATTCGTTCCCGAACCATCCAGAGGTTTGCCAGGGCAAAAAGCAACTTCAGTATGAGGTCGTTCTTGCGTATCCATCTGTAGAAGACCTTCCGGAAGCCAAACTGACATTTGATGATTCGAAAGGGATGCTCAACTTTGGCGCGGAAGTGGGCCTTCGCCGTCTCAATCAGATCCAGAAGCCTGCCCTCTGATGTCTCTGGAAGCACTCTGCTCTGGCCGGGCTTCATGGCAATCCTGAACTCAGCTTCGCAGTCCTGGAAATCGACACGTTTCTCGACGCCGATGTGGCCGGCATCCCCGTAGATGAGGTGTTGATCCCCTTTTGGCGTAGATCTGCTCGTTGTCCGTGAAGCCAAGCTGGAGGGGTTCGGCCATCCGTTCCAGTCTCAGTCTTGGATCTTGAGTGAGTTTAGCGAGTTTTTCAGGGGTTCCTTAAGTAGGGCTTCCTGAAGATCTCCAGACCGCTTGCAGTGCAGTGGATCTGGGCACTTCTATGGCGGTATAATGTGCGCAAATCGGCTGGATTGAGCCGAAAAGCTGCACCAAGTTTTCCACATGTACCGCCGCAAGGAAGGCAATCAGCTCTCCTTTGATGATTTCTTCCTCCCATTCGGCGGGAAGCTCTCGGGGGATAACCGCTGGGTGAAGTTGGCGGATCTGATCCCTTGGGATGAGCTGGAGCATCACTACGCCTCGCAGTTTTCAAAGGGGTTCGGAGCGCCTGCCAAGCCTTTTCGCATGGCCCTTGGTGCCTTGATCATCAAGGAGCGCTTGCAGGTCACCGACGAAGAGCTCGTTGAGCAGATCAAGGAAAATCCCTATCTTCAGTTCTTTCTTGGCTTGGAAGGCTTCCAGTTCGAGGCACCGTTTGATCCCTCGATGATGGTGTATTTCCGTCGTCGGCTGCCAGAGAAGACCATCAATGACTGCAACGAGCGGATCGTCCGGCATGGCAAACAACAAATTGCGCAGAATAAACAAGGCGACAATGATGATCCTGATGATGGTGACGGATCAGTGCCTGCCGCTCTTGAACGCCCCAGCCAAGATGCGAAGGCGCCCAAGAGGCATCAAGGAATCCTTCTGATTGACGCCACATGCGTGCCCAGCGATATTCGCTATCCCACTGATCTCTCTCTTCTCAATGAAGCCCGCGAAACGACAGAGAAGCTGATTGATGAGATGCACAAGCAAGTGCGTGATGTGTTTGGCCACAAACCAAGAACCAACCAGCGTCAGGCCCGTCGTCAATTCCTGGCGGTGGCCAAGAAGAAGCGTCCGCGCCTCAGCAAGATTCGCAAGGCCATTGGTCAGCAGCTCCGGCATCTGGCTCGGAACCTGTCCAGTATCGATGCTCTGATCGCCTGCGGTGCAAGAGTTTTGGCGGCTGGTCGCCATTGGTATCGCAAGCTGTTGGTGATCAGTGAGCTGGTGAGGCAGCAAAAGATCCTGTATCACTCAGACACCAGAAGTATTCAGGATCGAATCGTCAGCTTGACACAACCTCACATCAGGCCAATCGTTCGTGGCAAGACCAGAAATAATGTTGAATTCGGTGCCAAGATCTCGATCTCGGTCAGTGGCGATGGGTTTGCATTCCTGGATCGTCTCAGCTGGGATCCCTACAACGAAGGAGAAGACCTAAAATCCCAGGTACGCACTTTTCACCGTCGCCATGGCTTTTATCCAAAGGTTGTCTGTGCTGATCAGATCTATCGCACACGATCCAATCGCGCCTTATGCATGAGGCATGGAATTCGCTTGAGCGGGCCGCGTCTTGGCAGGCCAAAAAATGATCCTGATCTCGTCGCTGCAGAGAAGAAGATCGCTCTCGATGATCAGAGGCAACGCAACGGTGTAGAGGGGAAGTTCGGCCAAGGGAAACGCCGTTTCGGGCTTGGGCTCGTTCGTGAGAAGCTGGCCGAGACCTCAGGTTGCACCATCGCCATGAATCTGTTGGTCATGAACCTCGAGAAGCTCCTGGAGCTTCTTTTTGTATTGATTGCCATATTCCAAGGCTTGCTAATGGTATGTATCGCCTCTAAGAGGCGCCCCACGCTGCTCATTTCATCGGGACTGAGTTTGGCTACATGCTGAGATGATCACGGCACAGGCATCTCTGGATATGAGGCTGGCCCGAGCAATAGCTTTTTCAGGAGGCCCTAAGTATCAATTAGAGTATCGTTCGTCCTGAGGCGAGTCAAGTGTTTCCTGGTCTCTAGGAGTCAGATGCGGATTGCCAAGAAGCTGCTTCTTCCACTGGCTCACCTGGATCATATGCACCGCATGATCAGCGGCGATCTCCTGGAGCGGCTTGCGACCACTGATCGCCTCCATGGCGACCCCGGCCTTGAACTCGGGGCTGTGTGCGCGGTGCTTGCTCATCGGTGGGAGCCCCTTTCAGGGGCGGTGCCCCGCCTCAGAGGTTAACGATGGGAACTGTCCAGAAAAACCAGACCACCTCACTTAGCTACAGATAAGCTCATTTGGTACCTTTATCTGTAGCCTAGGCACGATCAGGAAAGCCACTATCCATTCCAAAAAGATATTCGTCTTAGGTATTTACCAAAATACACCAATCCCAACATAATTGGCACTTCCCAGAATAGTCCCATGGTTGTACCGAGGGCAGCTTGAGATCCTAAGCCAAATAGAGGGCACCTCGAAATATTGCCACTACCCAGGCTGCCTTGAGAAGCAAAATGCTCATCCTCTGCACGTGCAGATCCGCCTGATGACTGACATTCATGACTTAAATGCGGGATAATTATCCCGTTGCCGAATGATCAGACAGCCAGCATTGCCTTTGAGTTGCAATGCAGGTATCGAAGAAAGTTGTAAGTCAGATTACGCAGTCCCCACCAAGCTTTCGTTCTGGCCAGTCCAATCCGCCTTGTCAGCTTGCCGCGCATGCAGGTTGTGATTGCACCAAAGACATGCTCAACCCTGGCCCGTACAGTTGATCGGACCTTGTTCCGTTCCTTGGCCTCCTCGCTCAAGGGATGGCAGCGTGAGCCCTTTTCATGAATTCGGCTCTCAAAACCACCCAGGTCCAGGAGATCCTCAAACTGAGCACCTGCATAGCCAGAATCAGCCCAGACAAAGTCATCCCTATTTTCAGGGTCTAGCACCTGCGTAAGCATCTGGCTGTCGTGAATATTAGCTGGGGTAATGGCAAATCTGCGAATGAAGCCGTGAGTGGCATCAATGCAGATGCTGTTCTTGTAGCCGTAGTGGTTGACGCCATTCTTCTTGACCCAGCGAGCGTCAGTGTCCTTCTGGCGCAAGCGGTTTGGCTTGTCCAACCACTTCTCTGGAATGGCTCCATCCTTGATGGTCTTGTTCTCCTCCCTTGAGTTTCGCTGTTTGGGAACTGGGACAAGTGTTGCATCGATGATCTGCCCACCACGGGCCTCCAGCCCATGGGTCCGCAGGTGCTCCTCAAAACGTTCAAAAAGCTCATCGACAACACCCGCCTTGCGGAGCCGCTCGCGGAAGAAGGCAATAGTGGTGGCATCGGGAATGGTGTTCATCACTCCCAGTCCGACAAACTCCTCGAATGAGCGTCTGTCGTTGACCTGAAATTCCAGCTCCTCATCACTGAGGTTGAACAGCTGCTGCAGCACCAGCATCTTGAAGAGGATGATCGGATCAATCCGCTTACGGCCAGCATTGCTCTTGCGTTCATGGCTGTAACCCTGCTCCAGCAGTGGCCTGAAGGCATCCCAGGGAATCGTCTCGGACAGGGTCGCTAACGTGGGCTTCTTCTGCTGAAGCCTGTGGATGCGCTTCTCCTCATCCCAGAATCCACGCTGTCCCATTCAGCTGTGTTGAACTGAACCAATTCTATTGCATATTTCATAGGCTGTCAGGGAGCGACGTAGATTTTTCGAGGTGCCCTAGAGCTATAGCAGTGGCTATAGCAATTTCAAAATGACTCGAAGAGCCTATTATTACAGTTACAATTGCTTCTTTATATTTCAATTTGAATAACTTTGTTAAAAGTATGTTCAATGCTACTATAATCACAAACCCAATCAAAAGTGGTACTGAAACTAGAAGCATGTCTTGAGGGTTTTGCATCAACACTTCTCCATTTAAAGTGAATAGGAGTATCAAGGTAAATAGTAATGCAATTATAGCAATCTTGCCCAAAAGAGGTCTGTAAACAGTTTCGAACCAGACTCTCCCTTTACGCTTGATTAGAAGTTTACGCGAGACAAGGCTCGTCAGCATGGGGATGCCAATGAATACCAAAACAGAAATGAATAACTCGAATTTATCAATGTCTATCCCTTGAACGCCTGTTAGCAGGATGACAACTGGGGCATATAAGAACATTATTGTAAAAGTGTTTATACTTGTTGTAATCACATTTTGTTCTTGATTGCCCTTTGCTAAGCTTCCCCAAACAATAACCATCTTGATTAGGTAGCAAGCTCCGTCAGCCGGCTTTGTCGCATAAGCTGGTACGTGTGTACCAGGGGTGATTGGCATGGCTATGAATCGGATTCAGTTCCAGGCCAGCCTGTCGCTGCCCAAGTTCATCGAGCTCTACGGCACCGAGGAGAATTGCGAGGCCGCCCTGGAGCAGGCGCGCTGGCCCGACAGCTTCAGATGCCCCCGTTGTGAGGGCAAGGAGTATGGGCTCATCGGTGGCCGTCGCCACAAGCGCTATCAGTGCCGGAGCTGCCGCCATCAGGCCACCCTCACGGCCGGCACCATCATGGAGGCGACCAAGTTACCGCTGACCACCTGGTTCCTGGCTTTCTATCTGGTGGGCCAGGCCAAGACTGGCATTTCTTCCCTCGCCCTGATGCGCCATCTCGGGGTGAACTACCGAACAGCGTGGCTGGTTCACAACAAGATCATGCAGGCGATGAGCGAGCGGGAGGAGGCCTATGTCCTGCGGGGAAAGGTGCAGGTGGATGATGCCTACCTTGGCGGAGAACGCTGTGGTGGCAAGGCAGGACGGGGATCGGAGAACAAGGTGCCGATTGTGGCGGCCGTCTCTCTCGATGATGCGGGCCACCCCCGGCACGTGAAGCTTGCCACCGTGGCCACGTTCTCCTTTGCCGCCATCGCTGACTGGGCTCAAGATGCACTGGCGATTGGATGTGAGGTGATCTCTGACGGACTTGCCTGCTTCCGTGCCGTAGCAGAAGTCGGTTGCTTTCATCAAGCTGTGGTCGTGAAGGGGCGCCATCCCAACGAACTGCCTGAATTCCGCTGGATCAACACGGTACTCAGTAACTTGAAAACCAGCTTCAGCGGAACGTTCCATGCTCTGCGATTCGATAAATAGGGCTTCCTGAAGATCTCCAGACCGCTTGCAGTGCAGTGGATCTGGGCACTTCTATGGCGGTATAATGTGCGCAAATCGGCTGGATTGAGCCGAAAAGCTGCACCAAGTTTTCCACATGTACCGCCGCAAGGAAGGCAATCAGCTCTCCTTTGATGATTTCTTCCTCCCATTCGGCGGGAAGCTCTCGGGGGATAACCGCTGGGTGAAGTTGGCGGATCTGATCCCTTGGGATGAGCTGGAGCATCACTACGCCTCGCAGTTTTCAAAGGGGTTCGGAGCGCCTGCCAAGCCTTTTCGCATGGCCCTTGGTGCCTTGATCATCAAGGAGCGCTTGCAGGTCACCGACGAAGAGCTCGTTGAGCAGATCAAGGAAAATCCCTATCTTCAGTTCTTTCTTGGCTTGGAAGGCTTCCAGTTCGAGGCACCGTTTGATCCCTCGATGATGGTGTATTTCCGTCGTCGGCTGCCAGAGAAGACCATCAATGACTGCAACGAGCGGATCGTCCGGCATGGCAAACAACAAATTGCACAGAATAAACAAGGCGACAATGATGATCCTGATGATGGTGACGGATCAGTGCCTGCCGCTCTTGAACGCCCCAGCCAAGATGCGAAGGCGCCCAAGAGGCATCAAGGAATCCTTCTGATTGACGCCACATGCGTGCCCAGCGATATTCGCTATCCCACTGATCTCTCTCTTCTCAATGAAGCCCGCGAAACGACAGAGAAGCTGATTGATGAGATGCACAAGCAAGTGCGTGATGTGTTTGGCCACAAACCAAGAACCAACCGGCGTCAGGCCCGTCGTCAATTCCTGGCGGTGGCCAAGAAGAAGCGTCCGCGCCTCAGCAAGATTCGCAAGGCCATTGGTCAGCAGCTCCGGCATCTGGCTCGAAACCTGTCCAGTATCGATGCTCTGATCGCCTGCGGTGCAAGAGTTTTGGCGGCTGGTCGCCATTGGTATCGCAAGCTGTTGGTGATCAGTGAGCTGGTGAGGCAGCAAAAGATCCTGTATCACTCAGACACCAGAAGTATTCAGGATCGAATCGTCAGTTTGACACAACCCCACATCAGGCCAATCGTTCGTGGCAAGACTAGAAATAATGTTGAATTTGGTGCCAAGATCTCGATCTCGGTCAGTGGCGATGGATTTGCATTCCTGGATCGTCTCAGCTGGGATCCCTACAACGAAGGAGAAGACCTAAAATCCCAGGTACGCACTTTTCACCGTCGCCATGGCTTTTATCCAAAGGTTGTCTGTGCTGATCAGATCTATCGCACACGATCCAACCGCGCCTTTTGCATGAGGCATGGAATTCGCTTGAGCGGGCCGCGTCTTGGCAGGCCAAAAAATGATCCTGATCTCGTCGCTGCAGAGAAGAAGATCGCTCTAGATGATCAGAGGCGGCGCAACGGTGTAGAGGGGAAGTTCGGCCAAGGGAAGCGCCGTTTCGGGCTTGGGCTCGTTCGTGAGAAGCTGGCCGAGACCTCAGGTTGCACCATCGCCATAAATCTGTTGGTCATGAACCTCGAGAAGCTCCTGGAGCTTCTTGTTGTATTGATTGCCATACTCCAAGGCTTGCTAATGGCATGTATCGCCTCTGAGAGGCGTCCCACGCTGCTCATTTCATCGGGACTGAGTTTGGCTACATGCTGAGATGATCACGGCGCAGGCATCTCTGGATCAGAGGCTGGCCCGAGCAATAGCTTTTTCAGGAGGCCCTAAATACGCAGACCGCTACCTGGGCGCCTTCAATTACCGTTTCAACCGGCGCTTCAACTTGGGAGAGATGACCGAGCGGGTGGTTCATGCCATCTGCAGCTGCACCGCACGGCCGGAGCACCTCCTGAGGAGCGCGGAGTTTGCTACCTAATCAAGATAACCATTGCCGTACAAGGGCTGGAACCTAGCAATATAAGTGCCACAATCAGCTGATCGTGTCCTTCTAGAAAATAATAGGCTAGAACTGCTGTTACCAATGGAGCGATCAACCAATTAGACAATAAGGTAAGTACTATTGGTTTGGGAGCCTTAAGAAGCTTTTTTACCTCACTGACTTGGAAATTAAGCAATGCTGGATACATCATTAAAAACAGACAGACTCCTATGGGTATTGAAACATTCCCTATTTTCCATTTATTCATTATTGAGCTAAGGCCGGGAAAATATTGAGCAAGAAATATTCCAATCAACATACACAGCAAGACCCATAACCAGAGGTACTTTTCAAATTTTCCTAAACCTTTTTCCATATTTCACTCGTGCTTTAAAGGTATACCCTAAGAGCGTAGCATGGATAAGAAATCATGTCTTACGAAAGTAAGAAACGGTTTTTGGCTTGTTCGGTATTGTGATTAGCCGTTGCGTCTGCCCCCTCCTGAAAATGCCAGAGAGATTCTAGAAAACCGAGGGCAACTACGCGAGAACTGGAATCCCAATCCGGAGGCGAGTGATAAAGTCATCTCGCTTCGACGAAAAGCCGATATCCGCATCAAAGACCAGTGGCCTGACCATCTGAATTGGATGGTTGATGTTGTGATTCGCATTCGGAAAGTTTTTGGGCCACGAATTAAGGCCCTTCAATTGGATGGGTTTAGTAGCGGCAGCGAAGCAGTAGAGCCCGAGTAGGGTGCGCAAGTGGTGAGTCAACTTGACCGGGAAGTCAGCTTATGCGTTGGCTGGATTCTTTCACCCGTATGGTATTGCCACCACGGACCGAGTCCACAGTGGCCTTGGTCGATCCGGCAGTGACAGTCGTTATACCCATCGGACTGGTCCGAAACCACAGTCCAACCAGCAAAAGGAAGAGTCAGGGGGGATTGCACTGAAGCAGGGAGCGCACCACCACCAGACATCTGCGCCGGAACGGGACTGGCGGCGTTCCTTCCCATCATCAGCCCCGCGGCAAGGGCGATGCGAATCCATGGGGCTCCGTTCTCGCCTACAGAGCGGCGCTTCCTCCAGCTGGTGGCGCTGCCCTTGCTGGAGCAGCTCCTCGATCGCCTCCAGCTGATCCGGGTCAGTCAGGAGCAGGAGCAGTGGGATCGTTTTCGGCAGCGGCCGGGCGGGGCTTCCAGCCCTTGCGTCACTTGACCAAGCAGATGGGCGAACCGTCCACGAAGCGGCAGGCATTCCTGCGCAGCAAACCAGTCATCACCGTTGCGAACCCATTGATCCAGGCATGAAGTCTCCGGCACCTTCCAGGCGATGGCTGCTCGTGCTCTGCTCCCTGGCCATCCTGCTGGTCTGTCCTCAGCCGGCAGTTGCTCAGCGGTGCTCCAATTTCCGCACCTGTGAGGAGGCGATGCGATCCCTGAAGTCGGGGAACACGCGCATCGATGGTGATGGCGACGGCATCCCCTGCGAAGCCCTCTGTAAGGGGGGCAAAGGTGGATCACCTCCGCCCAGAGGCCCATCCAGTCCTCGGCCCAAGGCAACACTGATCAGTGGCAGGGCCGGGCTGATCTCAGTCGGTGACAGCGACACCATCCGGGTCAGGGCCAGCAGCGGTGAGTCCGTCACCGTCCGTCTGGACTGTATTGACGCTCCGGAGACGGCCCAGGGCGCCAGCGACGCAGCCGCCACCCAGACCCTGCGCCAGCTGGTTGGGAGCGGTCCCCTCGAGATCAGGCCCCAGACGATCGATCGCTACGGCCGAACCGTGGCTGAGGTGTATGCAAACGGGCGCAACCTCAATGTTGAGATGGTCAGGCTTGAGTGGCTCGCGCCATGGGAAACCCTTGTGAGTGCAACGAAACATTACGAATGTCGCCGACTAGTTGACGTAAGAAGCGATACCCAGCCCTGATCTGGGCACAAACTCTGGCCTCGTGCAGGTGGGCGGTCTGCCTGTCAGAGGTCACCTCCGCTCCGGCTTTCGATGCGTTCCTCCACCGCTTCCCACACCACCCGGTAGGCCAGGCTCTGGGCGTCGCTGATGGCCTCCGCAGCAGGGTGCATCCAGGCCACCTGGCAGGCCAACGCCTCGAAATCCTCCGGGACCACCGTCAGACCCAGAAGCTCCAGCGCCGTCGCCACATCTGGTGGATCGGGAACCATCGACCATCTCCTCATAGGTCCGCTCAGCAAGTCCGCCGCTGCTGATCCTTGCGGCGATGGTCGTTCCTCAGGCCGCCACTGGGACATCAGCCTCGCAGCCGCTCTCCAGTTCTTCCCACACCCGCCGGTAGGCCGCAGTCTGCACGGCGCTCCATGGCTGGGAGGCCGGGTGGCAGCGCGCCACAAGCCGCGCCAGGTCGTGCCGGCTTCTGGGTTTGGTGTTCAGGCCCAGGGCAGCCAGGGCTGCCCGGTGTTCCGTTGACGATCCCATGGCTGTCGTCGATAAGCGTGGGGAAGCGGATGGTCGCAGCCAATACTTCTGGCGCAAGGCGAGCGGCCACAAGCGTCGAGGATCTTGATGGATCACATGGCGGAGCCCCTCCTCATCCCCCGGCCAGGGTGACGCTCACGACCTCACCGCCCTGGACCTCGATCCGCTCGATCGCACGCATCATTTGCCGTCGTACCACCGTCATCGTGTAGAGATCAGGCCCGATAGCTGGCAGCAGATGCGCCAGCTGGCGAGTAGCTGCTTGTCGGCTGGGGCCAGGGCTGGCGCTTGTAGGTGGGCTTGCCGCTCCCTTCTTCGGGCTCGATCCGTGCATACCGCTCTGCCGTGGTGTGCCCCTGCAGTTCTGCAGCAGTCAGCTCCAGCCATCCGGGAGCAGCCCGCTGCCGCAGGAAACTGGAGTCCTGATCTCTTCCCTCAGTGCTGACCCTCAAGTAGGCAACGAGTCGCCCGTGTGGTTCAGAGCGTGATGGGGCCGCCGGGACTGCGTAGGACGCAATGGGGCTGGCTCCAGTCGTAGTGCTCCCAGACGGAAGCCGGGAGCTTGAAGTCAGAACCGGGGAAGGCGCTCAGTCGAACGCCGGTGGGTCGAGCCGAGCAATAGGGCCGACTGCCTGGCCGTTCCAGGTACTGCTGGTGGTGGGTCTCGGCGAAAAAGAAGGGCTTGCCGGCGAGCAACTCGGTGGTGATCGCCGGGAAGCCGGCTGCGCTCAACTGCTGCTGGTAATGATCGCGGCTGGCGCGGGCCAGTTCGGCCTGGGCCTCGGTGCTGGCCACGATCGCCGAGCGGTACTGGCTGCCGCGATCGTTCCCCTGGGCCATGCCCTGGGTGGGGTCATGGCACTCCCAGAACAACTTGAGCAGATCGGCGAAGCCCACCTGATCGGTGTCCCACACCACCCGCACCGCTTCGGTGTGGCCGGTGCGTCCGGAGCAGACCTCCTCGTAGGTGGGGTTGGGGGTGTGGCCGCCGCAGTAGCCCACGGCCGTGGTGATCACACCCGGCAGGCGCCAGAACCCTTTCTCGGCCCCCCAGAAACAGCCGCAGCCGAAGAAAGCCTCCTCCTGGCCAGGCTGGAGAGGCGCCTGGAGGGGCGTGCCGAGGACCACATGGGTGCTGGCCGTGGCGATCGGGGTGTCACGCCCTGGCAGGGCCTCCTCGGCGGACACGATCCTGCCCTTGGCCGCGCCGGGGGCCTGGTTGAAAAGTCCGAACACCGCTGCTCTGCTTAAGACTTGAGCCTAGGCAACGCGATCCGGGGCCGGAGAGGGTTCCAGGGCGATGTGGTTCAGCAGGGTGGTGGTGAAGGCGAACAGCAGGAAGGGCAGCGAGAGCACCAGGATCACGCCCACCCCCACCAGGGCGAAGATCGGCTTGCTGGAGCCCATCAGAGCCAGCCCCGCCGCCAGGCTCACGAAGATCACCACCATCCACACCAGCACCTGGCCGTAGATGTCGCCGAAGGTGAGGGTGCAGCGCAGGTTGTAGCCCTTGGGGTTCTCCATCGTCCTCGCGTGATCTGCCTCAGCTAAGCCCCTCCCCGCGGGCTTGTCTGTGCTGTTCAACAACTCGTGCGAATCAGGCCACCTGCTGCAGCCGTTCCTCCGCCCGCTCCCGCTCCCACAGGCGCCGGTAGGTGCCCGGGATGGCCACCAGCTCCTGGTGATGGCCCTGCTGCACCAGACGGCCGTCCTCCATCACCAGCACCCGGTCGCAGGCGGCGGCGGCAGAAAGCTGGTGGCTGATCATCAGGATCGTGCGCCCCTTCTCGGCGCGGATCGAATCGAGGATTTCCGCGGCCGTGTTGTTGTCCACGCTGGCCAGGGCGTCATCAAGCACCAGCAGGGGAGCTGACACCAGCAGCGCCCGCCCGAGCGCCGCCCGCTGGCGCTGGCCGCCGCTGAGGGTGATGCCCCGCTCCCCCACCAGGGTCTGATAGCCATCAGGAAAACCGCGGATGTCGCCAGCGAGGCGGGCCTGCTCGGCCGCCGCCTCCACCCGGGCGTCGTCGGCCTCCGGGTCGCCGTAACGCAGGTTGTCGGCCAGGGTGGCTGTGAACAGATAGCCCTCCTGGGGCACCAGGGCCACCTGACGGCGCAGATCATCGAGGGAGAGCGCCGTGACATCGACCCCATCGAGGAACAGCTGCCCCTCGGGCACCTCCACCATCCGCCCCAGCGCCCGGGCCAGGGTGGTCTTGCCGCAACCCACGGGGCCCACCAGCGCCACCAGTTCCCCTGGCCGCAGCTGGAAGCTCACGTCCTGGAGGGCCTCACGCTGGGCGCCGTCGTAGCGCACGCTGAGCCCACGGGCCTCCACAGCCCCGCGCGCGACCCTGGCCGGGGCCTTGGGCACGGGCGGTGACACCACCCGCGGCTCCCGCGCCAGCAGCTCCTCCACACGCTCCAGGCTCACCTGGCCGGTCTGGAAGGTGTTGAGGGTGAAGCCCAGCAGGGCGGTGGGGAACACCAGCCGCTCCACGAACAGGATCAGGGCCACCAGATTGCCGATGCTCAGCCGGCCGCTCTCGAGCTGGCCGCTGCCCAGCGCCAGCAACAGCAACAGGCTGATCGAGGAAATGCCCTCCAGCAGTGGGAAGAGCGTGCTGCGGGTTCGCGCCAGGGAGAGCGCCGCGTCGCGGTAGCGGCCATTGCGCCGGGAGAAGGCCCCCTGCTCGTGATCCTCCTGCCCATAGATCTTGATGGCGCTGATGCCGGAGAGGTCTTCCTGGATCAGGTCGCTGAGGCTGCCGAGCGCCTCCTGCTGGCGCCGCTGCTGACGCATCATCCGCCCGCCGAACAGGCGCACCACCACCAGCATCACCGGGTAGAGCCCCACCGCCGCCAGGCTGAGGCCGGGGTCGATCGCCAGCATCGCCGGCAAGGTGAGGGCATAGGCCAGAGCGGTGTTGGAGAGGCTGAGCACGGCGAAGCCCAGCAGCCGGCGCACGTTCTCCACATCACTGGTGGCGCGGCTGATCACTTCACCGCTGCCGGTGGCCTGCACCCAGCCCGGCTCCTGGCGGAGCATGTGATCGAACAGGCGCTGGCGCAGGTTGGCCTCCACCTGCCGGCCGACGCCGAACACAAGCATGCGCGAGAGCTGGCGGGCGCCCGCCATCACCGTGGCGAGCAGCACGATCACCCCCGCGTGACGCAGCAGCGTCGATGAGGAAAAACCGTCCTGGAGGTCGTCGATGACGCCTCTCACCAGCAGCGGAATACTGACGCTCAGCAGGTTCACCACCACCAGGGCGGTGACACCGAGGTACACCTCGCGCCGGTGGGGGCGGAGGTAGCGCCAGATCAGGCCCAGACGGATGGCGGCCATGATGCGGAGCAGATGGACCCAACCTAAGGATTCGCCCCATGGCCCCGTCCGACGGCTCCGCCGCCCACTCCCAGGCCCATCCCCTCTATGCCACCGACCGGGAGCTGGTGGACGGCCTGCTGGCGGCCCAGCAGCCAAGCGACGGCCAGCTGGCGGAACTGGCCCGGCTGCTCAACCGCTACGACGGCTTCCCCGGCGCTGAGGATCTGCAGGACGACCTGAGCAAGACCCTGCGCCTGTGGGGCCTGAGCCTGGAGGACCTGCAGCGCCGCACCCGCGCCATCTGGGCGCAGGGCTACCGGCCTGGGGCTGTGGTGGGCGCCGAGGCGGTGGGCAGCGGCTTCGACACCTCCTCGACGGAGGGATAACGACGGAGGGGGTAACGAACGGTGAGCAAGGGCCCGCTCAGCGGCGGCAGCAACCGCAGCGGAGCGCCGTTGGCAGAGATAGTGGAAACTTCCCCATCACCCGGCCCGGCGTGCCTCGCACCCGGGTTTTTTTTCTGACCGGGCCTCCTCCCACGTTCGTCTCGCACCGATGGCTGCTCCCTCTCCCTGGCCGACTCTGCTGGAGCAGCTGCTGCAGGGCCAGCCGCTCTCGGAACCCCAGGCCACGGCCTTGATGCAGGGCTGGCTGGCGGGGAGCCTGGAGCCCGAACTCACCGGAGCCCTGCTGGCGGCCCTGCGCAGCAAGGGGGTGAGCGGCGAGGAACTGGCGGCGATGGCGCGGGTGCTGCGCGAGGCCTCCTGCCTGCCCGGCGAGCGCCCGCCCCTGAAGCTGGTCGACACCTGCGGCACCGGCGGCGACGGGGCCGACACCTTCAACATCTCCACCGCCGTGGCCTTCGTGGCCGCCGCCTGCGGCGCCACGGTGGCCAAGCACGGCAACCGCAGTGCCAGCGGCAAGGTGGGTTCCGCTGATGTGCTCGAGGCGATCGGCCTTAACCTCAGGGCCGATCCCCAGACCGTGGTGGCCGCCTTACCCAGCAGCGGGGTCACCTTCCTGTTCGCCCCGGGCTGGCATCCGGCCCTGGTGGAGCTCGCCCCGGTGCGCCGGCGCCTGGGGGTGCGCACCGTCTTCAACCTGCTCGGACCGCTGGTGAATCCCCTGCAGCCGGAAGCGCAGGTGCTGGGGGTGGCCAAAGCGGATCTGCTGGAGCCGATGGCCGATGCCCTCGCCCGCCTGGGACTGGAGCGGGCGGTGGTGGTGCACGGCCATGGCGGCCTGGATGAGGCCTCCCTGGCGGGAGTCAATCAGCTGCGCCTGGTGGAGGGGGGAACGGTGCGGGCCATGGAGGTCGACCCCCAGGAGCTGGGCCTGGGGCTGGCCCCCCTCTCCGCGCTGGCGGGCGGGGATCTTGAGACCAACCGCCGCATCCTCGAAGCCGTGCTGCGCGGGCAGGCCACCAGCCCCCAGCGCGAGGTGGTGGCCCTGAATACGGCCCTGGTGCTCTGGGCCGCCGGACTGGCCGATTCGGTGGCGGCCGGGCTGGAGCAGGCCCTCGTGGCCCTCAGCGGTGAGGCCCCCTGGCAGCGACTGGAGCAGCTCAGGGCCGCCCTGCAGGCGCCGCCGTCAGCCAGCTGAGCGCCGCCTGGGGGATGATCGATTCACCCGACATCCCCCCCTTGAGCGCTGCAGCCCCGGCTTCGGCCAGCACCACCGAGCCCGCCAGCGGCAGCCCGGCCGCCAACGAGGCCGTGCTGGTGCTGGCGGATGGCACCCTGCTGCGGGGCACGGCCTTCGGGGCGCGGGGCACCGCCATCGGTGAAGTGGTTTTCAACACCGGCATGACGGGGTATCAGGAGGTGATGACCGATCCCAGCTACTCCGGTCAGCTGGTGACCTTCACCTATCCGGAACTGGGCAACACCGGTGTCAACCCGGAGGATCAGGAGGCCGAGGCCCCCCATGTGCGCGGCGTGATCGCCCGCCAGCTGGCGCCCGCCCCCAGCAGCTGGCGCAGCCGGGGCGACCTGCCGAGCTGGCTGGCCTCCCATGGGGTGGTGGGCATCGCCGGAGTGGACACCCGCGCCCTGGTGCGCCACCTGCGCGAGCGGGGGGCCATGAACGGCGTGATCAGCAGTGATGGCACCGCCCCCCGCGAGCTGCTGGAGCTGGTGCGCCGCAGCCCCTCGATGGAGGGGCTGAACCTGGCCGCGAGGGTGACCGCCCCCAGCGCTTATCTCTGGCAGCAACTGTGCGCCACCGGCTTCGATCAGCGCCTGCAACCGTCGCCGGAGCGGCCCTATCGGGTGGTGGCGATCGATTTCGGCATCAAGCGGGCCATCCTCGAGCGGCTCACGGCCCATGGCTGCACGGTCACGGTGCTTCCCGCCAGCAGCACCATCGCCGAGGTGCTGGCGCTGGAGCCGGAGGGGGTGTTCCTCTCCAACGGCCCGGGCGATCCGGCGGCGGTGGCGGAAGGCATCGCCCTGGCCAGGGATCTGCTCGGTCAGGCCGATCTGCCGGTGTTCGGCATCTGCCTGGGCCACCAGATCCTGGGCCTGGCCCTGGGCGGCAGCACCTTCAAACTCGGCTACGGCCACCGCGGGCTGAACCATCCCTGCGGCGGCGAGGGCCTGGTGGAGATCACCAGCCAGAACCATGGCTTCGCGATCGAGGCCAGCTCACTGCCCGAGGACCTGGTGGAGGTCACCCACTACAACCTCAACGACCGCACCGTGGCGGCCCTGCGCCATCGCCTTCAGCCGGTGTTCGGCGTGCAGTACCACCCAGAGGCCAGCCCCGGGCCCCACGACGCGGATCACCACTTCGGCCGTTTCGTGCGACTGATGGCCGAGCGACGCCCCTGAGGCAGCACCGGCGGCCACGCTTTCATGCCAGACCTTCAACCGGCGCTGAACCTGCTCCCATCCCTGCTTACACTTCAGCCTCTTGTTTTCTCGCGAGGGCTGGAACGATTCCTGAACTGCACCGGTTGACCGTATCTCTGCGGGGCGGCTTAGAGCGACGGGAGGATTGTCTGCTGTTCAGCTTCACCGGCCAGCTCGACGCCTACTCCGACAAGCAGTTCCGCGATTTCATCACCGAGCAGCGCGGCAGCGACAAGCGAGCCGTGCTGCTGGATCTCACCCACATCGATTTCATCGATTCCTCCGGACTGGGTGTGCTGGTGCAGCTGGCCAAACAGTGCGCCGATGCCAAGGTGGGCTTTGTGATGGTGGGCAATGCCCGCGTGATCCAGACGGTGAAACTCGTGAGGCTGGAGCAGTTCCTGCACCTCCAGCCTGATCTGAACACGGCCCTGGCCGCCCTTGCCAAACCCTGAACACGACGGCCGGGCCTGGTTGCGCCAGATCCAGCCCGATCCCCGGCACCGTCACCAGCCCGAGACCCTCGGTGCCCTCCAGCTCGCCTGGCTGGGGGACGCGGTCTGGGAGCTGCACCAGCGCCTGCGCCACTGCCACCAGGCGGGCCGCCCCGATGAACTGCACCAGGCCGTGGTGGCTCGGGTGCGGGCCCAGGCCCAGGCCCAGGCGCTGCAGTGCCTGGAGCCGCTGCTGGACGAACGGGAGCGCGAGCTGGTGCGCCGCGGCCGCAACCGGGCCGGCCGGGGTCCTCGCGGCGGTGATCCCGCCAGCTACGGCCGGGCCACGGGATTTGAGACAATGGTGGGCTGGCTCTTTTTGCGGAATCCCGAGCGGCTTGCCCAGCTTCTGGATCATCTGGACGAGACCGACCTTTCTGACCCTTTGCCGAGCGACCCATGAGCCAACGTTTTGAGCGCCGCAAGCCGAAGGGTGCTGGTTCCGGTGATCGCCCTTCCGGTGGGGCCAGAGGAGGCAAACCTTCCCGCTTCGGCGGGCCCCGTCCCGAATGGCGCGGCAGCAGCGAGGGGCGCGACGGGCGGGAGGACCGCCCCCGGCGTGAGAGTGTCCAGCGTCCCCAGGGGGAGGGCCGCCCTGCCGGTCGCCCCACCCGCGTGATCGGCGCCCGCCCCGCAGCGCGACGCTTCGACGACCAGCGCCCGGGAGCGGGTCGCCGGCCTGAAGGTCGTTTCGAGGGCAGGCCCGAGCGCCGCCCAGAAGGCCGCCCGGAGGGCCGATCCGAGGGGCGCCCTGAGGGCCGTGATCAGGGCCGCCGCCCCAGCTTCGGGGCGCCCCGCTTCAGCCGACCCGATGGCGACAGGCCCCGCTTCCAGCCGGGCCGTCCCCCCGCCCGCCCATCGCGTTTCAGCGAGCCCGAAGCCCCGGGTCCTGAGGCCAGCGGCAGTTCCGAGCGTTTCGGCGCCGAGCCCGCCGACGATCTGGTCTGGGGCCGCCACCCGGCCCAGGCCGCCCTGGAGGGCGATCGTCCAATCCACCGCATCTGGTGCACCCCGGAGCTGCGCTTCGCCCCACGCTTCCTGCAATTGCTGCGCGATGCCAAGGCCAATGGCGTGCTGGTGGAGGAAGTCACCTGGGCGCGCCTGGGTCAGATCAGCGGCGGCGCCGTGCACCAGGGGATCGTGCTGCAGGCTGCGGCAGCAGAAACCCTGGATCTGGCCAGCCTGATCGATGGCTGCAGCACCATCGGTGAAGCGCCGCTGCTGATGGCGGTCGACGGGCTCACCGATCCCCACAATCTGGGGGCGATCGTGCGCAGCGCCGAGGCTCTCGGTGCCCATGGCCTGGTGCTGCCCCAGCGGCGCAACGCGGGCCTCACCGGCTCGGTGGCCAAGGTGGCGGCCGGCGCCCTCGAGCACCTGCCCGTGGCCCGGGTGGTGAATCTCAACCGCTCGATCGAGCAGCTCAAGGACGCGGGCTACCGCGTCGTGGGCCTGGCCGAGGAAGGCAACGTGAGCCTGATGGAGGCGGATCTCGATGGTCCCCTGGTGGTGGTCACCGGCTCGGAGGCCCAGGGCCTCTCGATGCTCACCCGCAAGCATTGCGACCAGTTGATCCGCATTCCCCTGCGCGGCGCCACCCCCAGCCTGAACGCTTCGGTGGCCACCGCCCTGCTGCTCTATGAAATCGCCCGGCGGGGCTGGATGAAGAACATCAGCGGCAACGCCCCGGCACCGCGGCTGGTGCGGCCCCAGGTGCCGACCACCGCGGCCGCCAGCAGCAGCCCGGCCGTGCCCCCCGCCGAACCAGTGCCCGAGACCACATCGCCAGAGACCGACAGCTCTGGCGATCCCGCTCCTGAGGCGACCAGCGAGATCCAGGAGGTGATCGAGGAGCCGATCGAGGAGATCGCCGAGGAGGGCATTCAGAACGACGTTCAGGACGACGTTCAGGACACGAGTCCGGAGGCGGCTCCAGAGAACCCCGCTCCTGAGCTGGAACTGCAGGTGGCCCTCCCCGAAGAGATCGAGCTGAGCTTCACGCCCCCCACCGGCTCGCCCTTCCAGGGAGACATCCGCCTCTGATGCGAGGGAGCGGCCCTTCAATCGGCACAATGGTGCGGTTCGCCCAGGTTCGATGAACCCCTTGATTCGGCTGCTCAGAGGCATGGCCAACGGTCTGGGGGTGGCCTGGTGGGCCCGGGTGGAAACCCAAGCGCCGCATGTCATCTACTGGTTCGGGCCCTTCGTGCGCCGGGAGGATCTGGAGGCGAAGCTTCCCGTATTTCTCGGCGATGTGAACAACGAGCAACCGGGCTCGATCGAGCACGAACTGCTGCAGGCCCGCCGCGGTGAACCCCTCACCGAAGACCTGGACCCTGGCTGATAGCGTCGCCCGATGCAAGGCAAGGGCTGATGGGGATCGCCGAGTGGCGTGGGCAACTGGAGCGCGGCGAGGTGTCGGCCCGGGAGCTCACCGACCAGCACCTGGCCCGGATCGAGGCCGTCGAGGGCACCCTCCATTCCTTCCTGGAGGTCACAGCGGAGCGGGCCCGCGCCGATGCCGACCGCATCGATGCCGCTCGCGCTGCCGGTGAAACCCTGCCGCCCCTGGCCGGGATACCCCTGGCGATCAAGGACAACCTCTGCACCAAAGGCATCCGCACCACCTGCTCCAGCCGGATGCTGGAGCAATTCGTGCCGCCCTACGAATCCACTGTGACCGAGCGGTTGTGGCAGGCCGGAGGAATCCTGATCGGCAAGACCAACCTCGATGAGTTCGCCATGGGCAGCTCCACCGAGACCTCCGCCTTCGGACCCAGCCGCAACCCCTGGAACCCCGAGCGGGTCCCGGGCGGCAGCTCCGGCGGCAGTGCCGCCGCCGTGGCCGCCGGCGAATGCGTCGCCTCCCTGGGCTCCGACACCGGCGGCTCGATCCGCCAGCCGGCCGCCTTCTGCGGGGGTGGTGGGCCTTAAGCCCACCTACGGGCGGGTGAGCCGCTGGGGCCTGGTGGCCTTCGCCAGTTCCCTCGATCAGGTGGGACCGTTCAGCACCAGCGTGGCCGATGCCGCCGAGCTGCTCCAGGTGATCGCCGGTGAGGACCGCCGCGATGGCACCTGCCTCAAGGCTGACGTTCCCGATTACAGCGCCGCTCTGCAGGCACCCGTGAAGGGCCTGCGGGTGGGTCTGGTGAAGGAATGCTTCGAGGCCGAGGGCCTCGATCCCCAGGTGAAGGCCTCGGTACTGGCGGCCGCCGCCCAGCTTGAGGCCCTGGGTTGCGAGCTGGTGGACGTGAGCTGCCCCCGCTTCAACGACGGCATCGCCACCTACTACGTGATCGCCCCCTCGGAGGCCTCGGCCAACCTGGCCCGCTACGACGGCGTGAAGTACGGCTACCGCTCCGAGCAGGCCGGCAGCCTGGCGGAGATGACGGCCCGCAGCCGCGCCGAGGGCTTCGGAGATGAAGTGCAGCGCCGGATCCTGATCGGCACCTATGCCCTCTCGGCCGGCTACGTGGATGCCTACTACAAGAAGGCCCAGCAGGTGCGCACCCTGATCCGCCGCGATTTCGATGCGGCCTTCGGCGCGGTGGATGTGCTGCTCACACCCACCTCCCCCACCACCGCCTTCCGCTTCGGCGCCCACGCCGAGGATCCCCTGGCGATGTACCTGGCCGATCTGCTCACGATCCCGGCGAACATGGCCGGCCTGCCGGCGATCAGCGTGCCCTGCGGCTTCGACGACGGCGGCCTGCCGATCGGCCTGCAGCTGATCACCGGCGTGCTCGAGGAGCCCCGCCTGCTGCAGGTGGCCCACCACTACGAGCAGGCCGCCCGGGTGATGGACACCAGACCCACCGCAGCCCTGGTGCCCTGAGTCAGCCGCCGGCTGACACCACATCTGGTGGCCGGTAACGTGGCAACACCCTGTGGTGGCGTCTGACGCCTGAGTCCTTGGCCTTCGTCCCCCTCCACAACCACAGCGATTACAGCCTGCTGGATGGCGCCAGCCAGCTGCCGCAGATGGTGGAGCGGGCCGTGGCACTGGGCATGCCGGCCCTGGCCCTCACTGATCACGGGGTGATGTACGGCGCGATCGAGCTGCTGAAGCTCTGCCAGGCGGCCGGCATCAAGCCGATCATCGGCAACGAGATGTACGTGATCAACGGCTCGATCGATGATCCCTGGGTGAAGGGCGAACGCCGGTATCACCTGGTGGTGCTCGCCAAGAACGACACCGGCTACCGCAACCTGGTGAAGCTCACCAGCCTCAGCCACCTGCGCGGCATGCGCGGCCGCGGCATCTTCTCGCGGGCCTGCATCGACAAGCAGCTGCTGGAGCAGCACCGCGAAGGACTGATCCTGGCCACTGCCTGCCTGGGCGGTGAGATTCCCCAGGCGATCCTCAAGGGCCGCCAGGATGTGGCCCGCGACGTGGCCCGCTGGTACCACCAGCGCTTCGGAGCCGACTTCTACCTGGAGATCCAGGACCACGGCTCGCCGGAAGACCGGATCGTGAACGTGGAGCTGGTGCGGATCGCCAGGGAGCTGGGCATCGAGCTGATCGCCACCAACGATGCCCACTACCTCAGCAGTGCCGACGTGGAGGCCCACGACGCCCTGCTCTGCGTGCTCACCGGCAAGCTCGTGACCGACGAGAAGCGCCTGCGCTACACCGGCACCGAATACATCAAGAGCGAAGCGGAAATGGGCCGCCTCTTCGCCGATCACCTCGAGCCGGAGGTGGTAGCCGAAGCGATCGCCAACACCGCAGCGGTGGCCGAGAAGGTTGAGGCCTACGACATCCTCGGCCGCCAGCAGATGCCCCGCTTCCCGATCCCTGACGGGCACACGGCGGTGAGTTATCTGGCGGAGGTGTCAGAGGCGGGGCTGCGCCAGCGGCTGCACCTGGGCAGCAGTGATCCGATCGATCCGCTCTACGGCGAGCGGCTGGCCTTCGAGCTTCAGGTGATGGAGCAGATGGGCTTCCCCACCTACTTCCTGGTGGTGTGGGACTACATCCGCTTCGCCCGCGAACAGGGCATTCCAGTGGGGCCGGGCCGGGGTTCGGCCGCCGGCTCCCTGGTGGCCTATGCCCTGGGCATCACCAACATCGATCCCGTCAGCAACGGTCTGCTGTTCGAGCGCTTCCTCAACCCCGAGCGCAAGTCGATGCCTGACATCGACACCGATTTCTGCATCGAGCGCCGCGGCGAGGTGATCGAGTACGTCACCCAGCGCTACGGCGAGGACAAGGTGGCCCAGATCATCACCTTCAACCGGATGACCTCGAAGGCGGTGCTCAAGGATGTGGCCCGCGTGCTGGACATCCCCTACGGCGATGCCGACCGCCTGGCCAAACTGATTCCCGTCGTGCGGGGCAAGCCTGCCAAACTCAAGGAGATGATCGGCCCCGAGTCGCCGGCACCGGAATTCCGCGAGAAGTATGAGAACGATGCCCAGGTGCGCCGCTGGGTCGACATGGCCCGCCGCATTGAGGGCACCAACAAGACCTTCGGCGTGCATGCCGCCGGTGTGGTGATCGCGGCTGAACCGCTGGATTCGCTGGTGCCGCTGCAGCGCAACAACGATGGCCAGGTGATCACCCAGTACTTCATGGAAGACGTGGAGGCGATGGGGCTGCTGAAGATGGACTTCCTCGGCCTCAAGAACCTCACGATGATCGACAAGACCCTCGATCTCGTGGAGCAGTGCAGCGGTGAGCGCATTGATCCCGACGACCTACCCCCCTGCGATGACGACACCTTCGCCCTGCTGGCGCGCGGCGACCTGGAGGGCATCTTCCAGCTCGAATCCAGCGGCATGCGTCAGATCGTGCGCGACCTCAAGCCCTCCTCGCTGGAGGACATCTCCTCGATCCTGGCCCTCTACCGGCCAGGTCCGCTCGATGCCGGCCTGATTCCGAAATTCATCAACCGCAAGCATGGCCGCGAAGCGATCGATTTCGCCTGCCCGGCCCTGGAGCCGATCCTCAAGGAGACCTACGGGATCATGGTCTACCAGGAGCAGATCATGCGCATTGCTCAGGATCTGGCTGGCTATTCCCTCGGAGAAGCCGATCTGCTGCGGCGGGCGATGGGAAAGAAGAAGGTGTCGGAGATGCAGAAACACCGCAGCCAGTTCGTGGAGGGAGCCACGGCGCGGGGGGTGAGCGCCGCGGTGGCCGAAGCGCTGTTCGAGCAGATGGTGCTGTTCGCCGAATACTGCTTCAACAAGAGCCACTCCACCGCCTACGGCGCCGTCACGTATCAGACGGCCTACCTCAAGGCCCATTACCCCGTGGCCTACATGGCCGCCCTGCTGACGGTGAATGCCAGCAGCACGGACAAGGTGCAGCGCTACATCGCCAATTGCCAGGCGATGGGCATCGAGGTGATGCCCCCCGATCTCAATGCCTCAGGCATCGATTTCACCCCGAAAGGGGAGAAGATCCTCTTCGGACTCTCGGCGGTACGTAACCTCGGCGATGGCGCCATTCGCCAGCTGCTGGAGGCCCGTGTCCAGGACGGTCCCTTCGCCTCCCTGGCCGACCTCTGCGACCGGATCCCCACCACGCTGATGAACCGGCGGGCGCTGGAGTCGCTGATCCACTGCGGTGCCCTCGATGGGCTGGAACCCAGTGCCAACCGCGCCCAGCTGATGGCCGACCTCGATCTGGTGCTCGACTGGGCCAGCTCCCGCGCCAGGGACCGCGCCAGCGGCCAGGGCAACCTGTTCGATCTCTTCGCCACCCCCGGTGAAGCCGCCGGATCGGCAGCAGCCGAACCAGGCCCCGCCAATCAGAGCACCGCCCCGAAGGCGGCGCCGGTGGCCGACTACCCCCCCAAGGAGAAACTGCGCCTGGAGAAGGAGCTGGTGGGCTTCTACCTCTCGGATCACCCCCTGCGCCAGCTGGCACGGCCGATCAGGATGCTCTCGCCGATCAGCCTCGGGCGGCTGGAGGAACAGGCCGACAAGGCTCGCGTCAGTGTGGTGGCGATGCTGCCGGAGGTGCGCCAGGTGACCACCCGCAAGGGCGATCGCATGGCCGTGCTGCAGCTCGAGGACCTCAGCGGCAGTGCCGAGTGCGTGGTGTTCCCCAAGGCCTACGCCCGCCTCAGTGACAACCTGATGGTGGATGCGCGGCTGATGATCTGGGGATCAGTGGACCGCCGCGACGACCGGGTGCAGCTGATCCTGGATGATTGCCGCGCCATCGACGACCTCGATGTGCTGCTGGTGGAGCTGATGGCTGATCAGGCCAGCGACATCACCGTGCAGCACCGCCTGAGGGAGTGTCTGGTGCGGCACCGACCGGAGCAGGAGGAGGCCGGCGTGCGAGTGCCGGTGGTGGCGAAGGTGCAGCTCCACGACGAAGCCCGTTACGTGCGCCTCGGTCACCAGTTCTGCGTGCGCGATGGCGCCGCTGCACTGAGCACCCTCACTGAAGCCGCCTTCACCGCCAGGCTTCACTCGGCGCTGCAGAACGCCTGAAGCCTCAGGCGCCGCTGCCGCTGCCCTGGCGGATGGCCTTGATCGAGGCCTTCATGCGGGCGATGTTGGTGCCGATCTGCTCGGTGCCCAGCAGGGTGCCTGGCTCCTGCTCCCAACTGGCGGAGAGCACGCCATAACTCAGACCGAGCACTCCCAGCAGAAACAGGCCCCCTGAGCTGGCCAGGGTGACCACAGGCGGCACGTCGAGGATGCCGTGGCTCACCAGCAGGTAGCTGCCGATGAACACGCCCATGCCCAGCACGGAAGGAATACCGGTGGCCACACCGATGCGACGGGCCATGCGGTTGGCCACGGCCGGCGGAATCACCTGGGAGCCCTTGGGCTGAGCCTTGCTGCCAGATCTGGCTGTCGTGCCGGCCTTGGCTGTGGCGCCGGCCCTGGGCTGACGCTCCGGCTCAAACGGCAGGGGCTTGCGCTTGGCCGCCATGGCTGAACTCAGCCCCGAATGCCGAGTTTGGCGATCAGCTGGCTGTAACGCTCCTCGCTCTCAGCGCGCAGATAACCGAGCAGCCGCTTGCGGCGGCCGATCATCTTCAGCAGCCCCTGGCGGGAGGAGAAGTCGTGCTTGTTCTTCTGCAGGTGGCCGGTGAGCTGGGTCACCCGCTCGCTCAGCATCGCCACCTGAACCTCGACCGAACCGGTGTCGGTGCCGTGGGTCTGGTGGGAGTTGATCAGTTCCTGCTTCTTGGTGGTATCGAGCGGCATGCCGGCGTCGGGCCCTGACGGTGCAAACAATCAACCTAACGCCTCAGGGTGCTGGCCACCAAGCGGCCCGCTCAGGCGGCCTCGCGGGCGAGCCAGCGCAGACAGGCGCTCAGCCAGGCGTCGGCGTCGTGGGCCGGATCGAGTCCTTCCCGACCGAGGGCACGCAGGGCACGGCTGATCTCCAGAGGCTCGTAGCCCAGGGCCGTGAGGGTGAGCTGCAGCTCTTCGCGGGTGGAAGCAGCCGGCCCGGGGTCGCCATCGGTGCTGCCGGCCACCCCATCGAGCAGGTCGTCATCGCCAGCGGCGGCAGCCGCCCCGAAGCTCTCAGCCAGCTTGCCGCGCAGCTCAACCGCCAGCCGCTCGGCCGTGCGCTTGCCCACCCCCGGCGCCCGGCAGAGACGGCGCAGGTCGGCCTGAACGATCGCCCGCACCAGTTCCTCGCAGGGCATGGTGCCCAGCAGGGCCAGGGCCATCTGGGGTCCGACACCGCTGACGGCCACCAGCAGGCGGAACAGATCGCGCTCGTGGCGTGCCCCGAAACCGAACAGCGTCCAGCCGTCGTCACGGATCGACTGGTGTGTGTAAAGGCAGAGCGGGCTGCCAGCCGGGGGCAGCAGCTCCCAGTGGCGGCGGGTGAGCTGCACTTCGTAGCCCACGCCGGCGCAGGCCAGCAGGAGCCCGCAACGGTTGCCCTGCTGCCACGGCTCTGCCACATGGCCTTGCAGCCAGCCGATCATGGAGACCACTCCTGAACCGATCCATGCTGCCCGGTCCGCCAACCCCCGCCAGCCGGTCTGTGGCCATCCCCCTCCCGCGGAGCCAGTGGAGGAGGTCGCTGCTGAGCGCCCTGCTGGTGCTCCTGCTCGGGGTGGGGCTGCTGGGGCTGGGCGGCTGCCAGGCGGTGGGCCAACCGCCCCGGGCCGTGCTGCTGCAGGCCCTGGGGCTGCAGATCGAGCTCACCCAGCGAGCCATCGCCGACGCCCTGGCGCTGGAGCCCAGCGAGGGGCGGCCCCAGGTGAGCCGGGTGCGCGTCGATCACCAGGAGGCCATTCCGATCGGGCTGGGCAAGGGCCTGCACCTCACCGGGCAGTTCGACTGGCGCCTGGCGGACGATCCCTACCGGGTGGACAGCCCCTTTGAGCTGTATCTGCTGCGGGGCGAGCGGGGGGAGAGCTGGCGGCTGGCCCGCCCGGTCGGGGCGGCCGCCGACAGCCTCAGCCAGGAGTGGCTGGTGGATCCACTGCCGCTCGAGCGCGACCGGCCAGCCTGATCAGGGCCAGCCGCCTCACAACAAAGGCGCCAGTAATCAATCTGCAAATGCCATAGAGTTAGCTCAATCGAATCGCCAAGTTATTCAATGGCATCCAAGCCAGATCTTCAATCTGAGCGTCACTCCAGCGACGACGACATCTATGCCTCCGGCGATCTCTCGACTGGCATGCCGAAGCGCACGTTTCCAGCCAAGGAGAAAGATCCCAGGGCTGTGTATGCCGCCATCCACGATGAGTTGATGCTCGATGGCAACTCCCGCCAGAACCTGGCCACCTTCTGCCAGACATGGCTGGAGCCGGAAGTTCATCAGCTGATGAATGAGTGCATCAACAAGAACATGGAGGACAAGGACGAATATCCGCAGACTGCCGAAATCGAGTCCCGCTGCGCCCGCATGCTGGCCGATCTCTGGAATGCCCCGTCGATCGATGGGGCGATCGGCTGCACCACACTCGGATCGAGCGAAGCGGCCATGCTTGGCGGCATGGCGATGAAACGCCGCTGGGAGGCCAGCCGGCGCCAGCAGGGGAAGCCCACGGACCGGCCGAATCTCGTCACTGGTCCTGTACAGATCTGCTGGCATAAGTTCACGCGCTACTGGGACATCGAGCACCGGGAGATCCCCATGGAATCCGGTTGCTTGATGATGACGCCGGAGCAGGTGCTCAAGCATTGCGATGAGAACACGATCGGAGTGGTGCCCACGCTGGGCGTCACCTTCACTGGGCAGTATGAGCCGGTGCAGCAGGTGGCCGAAGCGCTCGATGCTTATGAACAGCAGACCGGCCTCGACATCCCCATCCACGTGGATGGTGCCAGCGGGGGATTTCTTGCCCCGTTCTGCAGCCCGGATCTGATCTGGGATTTCCGCCTGCCCAGGGTGAAATCGATCAATGCCTCAGGCCACAAATTCGGCCTGGCACCGCTTGGCGTCGGCTGGGTGCTGTGGCGAGAGGCGAAGGATCTTCCCGAGGAGATGGTGTTCTGGGTGAACTACCTGGGCGGCAACATGCGCGACATCACCCTGAACTTCTCCAAGCCCGGCGGCCAGGTGGTCTGCCAGTACTACAACTTCATCCGCCTGGGCAAAGAGGGCTACCGCAAGGTGCACAACGCCTGCTATGCCACCGCCCAGCACCTAGCGAAGGAGATCGAAACACTTGGTCCGTTCGAGATCATCTACGGCGGTGATCCCGACACAGGAATTCCCGCCCTGTGCTGGAGGATCAAGGATGGCGTGGATCCGGGTTTCAACCTCTTCGACCTGGCCGATCGCCTGCGGGTGCGGGGCTGGCAGGTGCCTGCCTACACCCTGCCGGCCCACTGCAGCGATCAGGCCATCCAGCGGATCCTGGTGCGGCACGGCGTCAGCCGTGACCTCGCCGACCTGCTGCTGGAGGACATCAGGAGCGCCATTGATCATCTCCAGCTCCATCCCGTCAGCACCTCGCTGAGCAGCCGGGAAGCGTCGGGTTTCCATCACTGAGACAGCTGCGATGACGATCAGCGCCGACCGGCCTGGACGCTCCGTCTTGGTGCAGGACGGTCCATGGCCGTTCATCACCAAGCGCGTGACCTGGAGAGAGGGGCAGATCGTGAGCCTGTGGCGCTCACGCCACAATCGCAAGGGTCTGCCTGTGCAAGCGGGTGACAACGCCCTGGCCCTGGAGATGGCCCTGCGTCGATGCCTGTGGATGCCACGGGAGCTGAACTGGTGGATCGGCGTGTTGTTTGCCCTTGGATCAGTGCTGTTCGGGCTCGGAAGCTGGCTGAGCCTCCACCCACCGCTGGCCCAGCAGTGGCGTCTGAGCCCGGAGGCCGTGAGCAGGGTGTTCCTTCTGGGTTCCTTCCCGTTCACCACCGCCGCCTACCTGCAGTTGTTTCAGGCCGCCAACGCCCCTCCGGTCTCCGGCCAGCAAAAGCGCAGTCGAAGACACTGGCATTGGTTCGGGTGGAAGCCCGGGGATCTGGGTTGGCTCAGCTGTGCCCTGCAGTTCCCCGGCACGCTGTTGTTCAATCTCAACACCTACAACGCGCTCAACACCGGGCTGGACTGGTTCGACCAGGACCTGTTGATCTGGGCGCCCAACATTCTCGGTTCGTTGCTGTTCATGGCCTCCGGCTCTTTCGCCTTCATGGAAACCTGCCATTCCCCGTGGGCATGGCAGCCCCGCAGCCTGTCCTGGTGGGTCACCACCACCAACCTGCTTGGTTGTGTGGGGTTCCTGCTGTCAGCCGTGGTCAGCATTGTGCTGCCCTCCAGCATGGGGCCGGCTTTCCCAACGGTGTCGCTGATCTTCACCCTCGTGGGGGCGATGGGTTTTCTGATCGGTTCCCTGCTGATGCTTCCCGAATCCGTCGTTCCCTCCTGACTCTCTCCACAACTGACCAATCACGTCGAGGCGGAGCGGCTGGCCGGGGCAGGACTGGCCCGCAGGCTGAGCAGGGTGGCCAGCAGCACCAGCAGAGCCGATAACCCGGCTCTGGCCGGCACGGTCTCGCCGAACCACCACACCCCCCAAAGCGCCGCCAGCGGCACCTGCACGTAGCTGATGGCCGTGGCCCGGGCGGCCGCCATGCCCATCAATCCGTAGGTGAGTGCGATCTGCCCCAGCTGGGTGAAGACCCCCACCCCCAGCAACCAGCCGAGCTCAGCGGCCGTGGGGGCCACCGGCTGCAACAAGACCAGCGGCAGGCTGAGCGGCAGGGCCATCAGCGGGAAATAGAACACCACCACCAGGGGATGCTCGCTGCTGCGCAGGGCGCGCACGCTCACGTAGGCCAGGGCCGAGAGCAGGGCACCGGCCAGGGCGAACAGCAGCGGCAGGGCCGGCAGACCAGCGTCAGCCGCAGCGCCAAAACCGGCACCAACCGCCCCGGCCCCGCCCGGAGCGGCCAGCACCGCCACCCCCAGAAAACCCAGCAGCACGGCGCCCCACACCCGCCAGCCCGGCCGCTCGGCCAGCAGCGGCCAGGCCAGCAGGGCCGTGAAGGTGGGGTGCAGGTACTGCAGCACCGTGGCCACCGCCAGCGGCAGGCCAGTGAGGGCCAGGTAGACGCAATAGAGCCCTGCGGTGCCGAGGATGCCGCGGCCCACCAGCAACCGCCGCCGCTGGCCCCAGGGGTTGAGGCCGGCGCGCCGCAGCATCCACCAGCTGATCAGCAGGCTCACCAGCGCCCGCGCCAGCACCACCTCCGCCACCGGCAGGCGGCCGCCCAGGGCCTTGACGCACACCCCCATCAGGCTGAAGGCCAGGGCGCTGGCGACCATCCACAGGCCCGCCCGCCAGGCCGGGGGCTGCACTGGATCGGAGACGCACCACTTCTGGTGTGGTGGGGCAGAATGGGCTCCAGAGCCACCCCAGCGGTAGCGCCATCCCTTGAGCCAGTCCCAACCCCACGCCCGCCTCCACCCCCGCACGATCGAAGCGGTGAAGGAGCGCGCGGACATCGTTGATGTGGTGGGCGAGCACGTGGTGCTCAAGAAGAAGGGGCGGGAGTTCGTGGGGATCTGCCCCTTCCACGACGACAAGTCGCCGTCGATGACGGTGTCGCCCGCCAAGCAGTTCTACTACTGCTTCTCCTGCGGGGCCGGCGGCAACGCCATCAAGTTCCTGATGGAGCTGCAGCGCATCAGCTTCAGCGAGGTGGTGCTGGATCTGGCGCGCAAGTACCAGCTGCCGGTGGAAACGCTGGATGGACCGCAGCAGGAGCGCCTGCGCAGGCAGCTCTCCCGCCGTGAGGCGTTGCTGCGCGCCCTCGGCCTGGCGGCGGGCTGGTTCCGCAGCCAGCTGCGCAGCCCCGAAGGCGCCGGCGCCCTGGCCTACCTCAGCAAGGAGCGGGGTCTGAGTGAGGGCACGATCGACGCCTTCGACCTGGGCTATGCGCCCGAGCGCTGGGACGGTCTGCTCAACCACCTCGGCCAGGTGGAGAACCTGGCGCCGGAGCTGCTGGAGGCGGCCGGGCTGGTGGTGCCGCGCAAGGGCGGCGACGGCTTCTACGACCGCTTCCGCCACCGGGTGATGGTGCCGATCCGCGACCGTCAGGGCCGGGTGATCGGCTTCGGCGGACGCAGCCTCGATGGCGGCGAGCCGAAATACCTCAACTCGCCGGAAACGGAGGTGTTTGAGAAGGGCAAGCACCTGTTCGGCCTGGATCGCGCCAGCAACGCCATCCGCAAGGACGACCAGGCGGTGGTGGTGGAGGGCTACTTCGATGTGATCGCCCTCCATGCCGCCGGCATCACCAATGCGGTGGCGTCGCTGGGCACGGCCCTGAGCAGCCAGCAGATCACCCAGCTCTGCCGCTGCTGCGACAGCCGCCGCCTGGTGCTCAATTTCGACACCGACGGTGCCGGCGTGCGCGCCGCCCAGCGGGCGATCGGGGCGGTGGAGCAGCAGGCGCTGCAGGGTCAGCTGGAGCTGCGGGTGCTGCACCTGCCCGCCGGCAAGGACCCCGATGAATTCCTCCAGCAGCATGGTGCCGGGGAGTACCGGGCCCTGCTGGAGCGGGCACCCCTCTGGCTCGACTGGCAGATCGAGCAGGCGCTGGAGGGCAAGGATCTGGCCCGCTCCGACCAGTTCCAGCAGGCAGTGGCCTCGCTGGTGGAACTGCTGGGCAAGCTGCCCCAGAGCGCCGTGCGCAGCCACTACCTCCAGCAGGTGGCCGAGCGGCTCAGCGGTGGCCAGGCGCGGCTGGCCCAGAAGCTGGAGGAAGACCTGCGCCAGCAGGTGAAGGGGGAACGCTGGCATGGCCGGGCCAGCCGCTGGGAGCAACCCGGGGAGATCGGCCTGCGCGAGCGCGCCGAAGCGGAGCTGCTGCGGCTCTACCTGCATGCCGGCCGCCACCGCGGCGCCATCAGGCGGGAGCTGCGCCAGCGGGAGCTGGAGGATTTCGCCATCGCCCACCACCGCCTGCTCTGGGCAAGCATCAGCGAACTGGAAGAAGACAACCTCGGCGTCGGCCGGCTGGAGGCGATCAACCGGGGCAGCGATCCGGGCGACGATCTGGCCGATCTGGATCTGCCGCGTCTCCTGAGCGACCGGCTGCTGGTGGAGGAAAGCGAGCTGCTGAACAGGCTCACCCCCCTGTTGGAGCCGAGCGAACTGCAACGCATGGCCCTGGCTGAACCCCTGCTGCAGCTGCGCGGCACCACGGCGGTGCTGGAGCGTCAGCGCAGCCTCAAGCGCTGCCGCCATCTGCTTGATGCCTGGGGGTCTCAGCGGCTGGAAACGCTGGAGCGCTGCATCGCCCGGCTGCTGGAGGAGAGTGAGGCGGAGGCCAGCGCCGCCGCTGCCCTGAGCATGGAAAGCAGGATCGATTCGATGTTCAGCGAACTGAACGGCGATGCCCTGCGCTTCCAGGAGCTGTACTACAACGAACGGCGACACATCAGCCACCTCGACCAGCAGCGCTGCGCCGATCCCCTGGCGGCGGCGCGGCTGGCCAGCTGAGCTGCACTCGCCTTCGCCCCGCAACCCCATGGCCCCTGGCATCCCGCATTTCCGGATCGGCCCGGCGGCCCTGGGCACCGCTGCCGCCCTGCTGGCGCTGGCCGGAACCCTGCAGAACGCATCAGCCCAGCTGAGCGGTCCAGCCCCCCGGATCCGTCAGATCGTGGCTCCGATCGCCACAGCGAACCGCGTCCTGGAAGAGGCGCTGCAACAGGAGTTGTTTCCCGTATCGGTGCTGGACGACCAGGGCCATGGGCCCGACCCGGGTACGGCGGAATGGCGTCAGGCCGAGATCCATCAGCGCCGCAACGCCTGTCGGGCGGCGGGCCCCTTGCGCTATGCCTACAACCGCATCGACCTGAACGGAGACCGGCAGGACGAGCTGGTGGCCACCGTCATCGGCCCTTACACCTGCGGCACCGGCGGCTGCAACGCCTATGTGTTCCAGAGCGGACCCAAAGGCAAGGGTCTGCGCCTGGTGTCACAGATGTCGCTGTTCAAGCCGCCGCTGGTGGTGAGCGACCAGCGCCACAACGGCTGGAGAGACCTGATCAGCCGGGTGCGGATCGATGCGGGCCACGGCTACTACGCCCGTCTGCCCTTCAACGGCCGCGGCTATCCGAGCAATCCTTCAACGCCCCCGGCTGAACCCCTGCGCAGCGCCCTCCCGGGCGTGGCCATGCTCAACACCGACGACGACGCCAGCCCCACCCATCCCCTGCCCTGCGACAGGCCCGCCATCGCCGCGCCGCCACGCGGCCTCTGATCCAGGCAAGGCCTGGCTGCCTTCTGCTCAGAACTGGGTGGACCGCACCGGCTCGAGTTGCCCCATCGCCTCGCCCGGCACCAGCTTGTAGGTCACCTGGCGGGTGCCACCGGTGGGATTGGCATTGCTGTCGCCGCTCCTAGGGAGAACTCCGGTGCGTCGCTCACTAGGCCAGCACCCACTGTGGGCCGCCCGGCCTGGCGCAGTGCCCTGACCAGCCAGGCCTCCAAGGCACCGTTCATCAGCTCGTTCCTGGTCAAGGATGGGCAACTGCATCAGTGCCTTCTCGCTTGTGGCGGCATTCTGTTCTAGGTAAGGAAACTCTCACGCTCCTGTGGGAGCCCTCGGTAGTGAACGGTGGCCCTCCTCACTGAAGTCCTGGTCGGACAACCCGGCCACATTCTGATCGTGGCCCTGGTCCTGCTTGCTGGCTGGTCCGTGCTGCGCTTCTCCGGTGCCGTCAGCGGGCCGTCAGCCCGCCCCCTGCTGTGGGCCTCCCTGGCCTGGGGGGTGTATGCCGCCTGGGAGGCTCTGGTGCAGCTCCGCACGCCTGAGGCCAACATCCGGGTGGATCTGCTGCTGATCTGGCCGCTGCTGGCCGCGCTGACGCTGTTCGGTTTGATCAGGGGAACCATCGGGGCAAGTCGGTGAGCAAAGGGTCCAATCGGCTTGGCCTAGCCCTGAAGCGTGTGTTATGCGTCAAACGTGGACTGTCAATGAGGCGGTCTGATCAGAATTTCACTTTCAGCATTAACTATGGTTCGCAGCTTTCGTCAAACCTCTGCAGCCCTCGGCGCTGGCCTTCTCCTGGCGGGCCTGTCCGCCCCCTTCGCCCCGGCGGCCATGGCCGAGGTGCTGGTCAGGGCCCAGGGCCGTTGCAAGCTCATGACCGGTGGCTACGCAGCCTTCAATGGACACTGCACCTTCAAGCACAAAAAGGCAGGCAACACCGATGCCTATGTCGTGAAGCTCGATGACGGCACTGAGTTCAGCTTCTCGGGTCCTAATGTGCAGGCGCTGAGTGTGCAGACCTACGACGGAATTCGCAGCGTCATTCACAGCGCCCAGTCGGACCATGAGGTGTTCAGCTGGAACGACGGGGAACCCCGCAAGCTCTCCGTTCGGCTCGACCGTGTCGAGAACCCCGACGCCCGTTTCGAGGATTCCGCCCAGAAGGCTGATTCCAGCACACTCCTGGGTGCCGCGGTGGGCGCCCTGATCGGCGGTCTGATCTCCGGCAAGCCCATCACCACGACCGAGCCGGCCCGGGAGGGCGCTCCGGTCTCCGATCTGCAATCCCTGGTGGGCGCCAAAGGGGGCCAGGCCGAAGGAACCCTGACGTCGAAGGGCTACACCTACCGCGGTGGCACCAAGCTGGCCGACAGTTCCTTCACCTACTGGGAGCAGCCCTCCACGAACAACTGCGTGACGATTCGCACCACCGACGGCCGTTATCAGTCGATCACCTACACCAAGAAAAGCGACTGCAACTGACCAGCTGCTGGATCAATTGCAGTCGATGCAGTAGCAGCAACTGGATCACCCTTTGATCGCACCCCCCGTAGCCCTCAAGCCACAGGGGGGTTTTCCTTTGGCGACCTGGCCTTCAGGCCTTTAGTGTTCAGGCGCGCTTGAGCAGCCGCAGGATCACCAGCGGGATCACGGCACCGAGGGTGACCACCACAATGCTGCCCAGCACGCCGCCTCTCCTCGCCATGACCAGATTGCTCTCACGCCGTCTCCCCCTGCTGCTCACGGCCATCGCCGGCTGCCTTGTCAGCCACCCGGCTGCCGCATTGGCAGCCCCGGCAGGCAGCAACCTGGCGGTGCTGCTTCAGGCAGCGGGCGGCCAGCCCCTGGGCCTCTACGACGGTGTGCGCTTCGTGCGGATCAACGCCACCGACGGCACCCGCATCACCGTCACGATCAACTGCGAGCAGGAGCTCTGGCGGGTGGCCCGCATTGAGCCCAGAACCGGCCGAGCGGACTTCCGCGACGATCGCTTCCAGAGTGCTGCCGGCATCGGCCGCAGCCGCTGGTGCACCACCCCCGTGCGCACGATGGAGTGAGTCTGGGCTCACTCCTCCAGCAGCTGCACCTGGTACACGGCCACATTGCTGTGGGCAAGCGAGCGCACGATCTCAGGCACCATCTGCATCGGGGTGCAGAGCGTCAGCGAGCGGCGCCTGCCGGCGGCCATCTCCGCCAGGTGCTGGGGATCGATGCTGGTGGAGCGCTGCTGCGCTGCAGCCTCAAACACCTCCACCGCTGGGCTCTTCCCGGAACCCAGCACAAACAGCACCCGCCGGGGCGTCTCGCTGTAGTCGCGGCTGAGGGCCTCCAGGGCAGGGATGTCCGGGTGTGTCATGGCCTGCTGGTGGCGGGGGAAACGCTCGACAAGCTGGCGTGCACCTCAAACAGCCAGGGCACCTGGTGCAGGGTGGGCTACCCAGGCCAGAGCGGCCGGGTGCTGTGGGTGAACCGGGACTCGCTGATCTTCCTGGGGGACGGGGAGTAAGTCATCGCCCCTGCATTTGCTTGCCCTGGCCGGGTTCTCTGACCTGGCCTTTGCAGCTGCCCATGCGATCGGGATGGAGAAGCGCATCACCCAGCACTACGGCCGCTCCCGGCCGTCCCGTCAAAAAGCCCCGCTTCATGCCCGCCGAAGGGGCCCTTGCGCTGGCGCGCAAGCTGGCCGCCAGCGCGAGCAATCAAGATGTGTATAACATGTCAACGCTCTACACATCAGGGAGGCCGGCCATGCGCACGAACATCGTCATCGACGACCAGCTGATGCGCGATGCGATGCAGGCCAGTGGCGCCCGCACCAAGAGGGAAGCCGTCGAGATCGGCCTGCGCACCCTCGTGAGGCTGGAACAGCAGAAGCGCATCAGGGCCTTCCGAGGCCGGCTGTCCTGGGAGGGCAACCTGGAGAGCCTCCGCCAGGACCAGTCCCCTGCAGAGGCCGAGTCAGCGTGATCGTTGTCGATTCATCGGTCTGGATCGACTTCTTCAATGGCGTCAGCACCCCCGAGGTGGAGCGCCTGGATGGCCTGCTGGGCAGCACGCCGGTGGCGATCGGTGATCTGATCCTGGTGGAGGTGCTGCAGGGCTTCCGCCACGACCGAGATGTCGCCACAGCCCGCCAGTTGTTTCGCGCCATCCCCATGCTGGCGATGCTCGGGCCCCAGAACGCCTACAAGGCGGCGGAGAACTACCGCAGCCTGCGCAGTCGGGGCATCACGGTGCGCAAAACGATCGACGGAATCATCGCCACCGCCTGCATCGAGGCGACTGTGCCCCTGCTGTTCAGCGATCGCGACTTCCAGCCCTACGTGGATCACCTGGGCTTGGAAGCGGCTTGAGCCACCATCGCGGCCATCGGCATCGGCTGATCAGTCTGCTCAAGATCAGCGGTGGGAAGTAGTTCTGTTCATGCACCCTAAACGTCTGAGCCCGACCGCCGGATCCTGAACCTGGGCCCATGACTGACAGGCCAACATGGACACCCTAGTGCCTACCAAGCTTACCCAATTCACTGTCAAGCAGGCTCACCATCTTATGAGCAGCTCCGGTTACTGCCTGCTCAGTTGTACGGGCCAGGTCGCTCACGGCTGTCGGCTCGCGTCCCGCCAGCCGCGCCTCAAGCAAGCATCGCTTGTCAATTGTGCCTGTCTTCGATGTACTATCCTCGTCGCTGAGGTGCACTTCCAGCCTGGTGATGTGATCAGCGAAGCGCGCTAGAACTTGATGAAGAGTGTCTTCGACATTCTGAGCCAGAGCCTCGTGCCCTGAGATATTCTTGTCTGTGTTCACTTGGATCTGCATGACGGCTGTCTCCAGCGATAGTGGGCGCTGTGGGCCCATCTCACAATTAGCTAGATCCATACAAGATGCCAGCCATGGCTTCACATCCCGTACAAGACGCTGCCTTGAATACCCGGACCTCCTGAAGAAACGGGCCAGCCAGCGGTCATGGGGCTGGAGAGCCAGGAGTCGAATCGGCTTTAGGGGCGGGTTCGAGCACGGTGAACGGCTTCCCCTTCACCCCCGCATAAACCACCACGATCTCGGCGGGTTCCGTGCCGTTGTTGCTGCCGTAGTGGGGCTGATTCACCATCTCGATCAGCCCGTCCCCCGCCCTCAGCTGCAGGCTGGGACCCGCCTCGCTGATCACCAGCAGCTGCCCGCGGATCAGCATGCCGGCGTTGATGACTGGGTGGATGTGCATGGGCAGCTTCATCCCCGGAGGAATCGTGATGTGCAGCACGGTGACTTCCGGCTCGCCTCTGGGATAAGGGGGCAGCGGTGTGCCGTTCCATGCCTCACCGGAGCGGACCAGCGTCTGCACCTTGACCCCTGCCGGCTCCTGATCCGCCAGTGCCCGCGGGCCTGCCAGCAGTAGGCCGCCGCCGAGCAGGAGCAGGGCCAGCCAGCGCTGACGAGTCTTGAGGCTTATCGCGGGACAGAAGACGGACATAGGACGCATGCGATCGAGGGGAAGTCTGGGGAGGGGTCGGCGCAGGTGCATACCCGTGTTAGCCGGGGAGCGGCTTCAAGCGAGGCGATGCCGCGCTCCAGAGGGGTGGCATGAAGAAGGTGCAGGAACCAGGCCAGAGGCACAGAGTTGGAGCAGAGATGGAGTGTCCATCTGCGAGATCAGCCCTCAGCTTGTCCTCTGTGCAAACAACCTCAATGACCCGCTCGCCAGGGCTGGCCATGAAACTCCTCCCAAAGCTGATAGACCATATTGCATCTCGGATGATTGTAATAGGCGGCTATAGCATCTTGACAAGCTCATACCGAGGCCGCCAAGTCACCTCGCAATCAGTATCGGCAAGAAATTGATATTAATTGGCACGCTTCAGGTCGGTGGCCTGCTCGGAATCAGTGAATCCAAGCCGCATACCGCCCATGACCCCAGTCCAGTCCTGGACTGCGATCACTAACCAATCTGCCGCAATCAGCATTGTTATCCAGGGCCTCTTCAGCTCCTACTTCGCGCGGAATCACTCCTTCATCTCAGCCCATCGATGTGCAGCAGGCAGCATTCTTCAAGCGCCTCTGCTCTATGACCGCGACCACAGGGATCATCAAAAGCAAATAAGTCTCCCGGCTTAAACACTCGAGCTTCAACCATGCATTCAGCTCCAACAGAAATCTGAAAAGCGCCTTCTAATACATAAAGAAAATCCAAGCTAGGTGCATTATGCCAGTCCCACGCCCATCCCTTATCCATTCTCATAAAAGACATGCCCCCTGGCGGCAACGGATCCGTGCCCCAGAACGCCGGGGCATCGCCCCCTTCCACCAAAGGCTTCTCCTCCAAGTATTCCTCGACAAACCGAGTAAAGCCAAGAGATTGGTCGGAACGAATATATGTAACCCTATGTAGCCGGCCAGTCCTTTCCATGAGCATCTCCACAACGAGGTTGACTACTTGTAGGCAGCGACAACAGCATATGCCAGAGAAGTCGGCCACACTCGTCCTTGTGGCATAAAAGCAGAGGACCAACTACTCTGATCCAAGTGTGAAGAGAGTGGAATGACGTGTTGTCACTCCGAGGGAGTCAATGCAACTCCTGCTTCCACAGAGAATCCGGACGACTGAATTATCAACTCGATTCTCTGAATTGCCAATGCTTTGGTGGGATTTGTCCGCAAATGTCGCAAAGCCAAGCCTGAACCACTTCCAGTTGAAGTTTGCCTGGGTGCGTAAATATGAACCGGAAAAATTGGCAGCCGGCGCCGGGATCACCGCAGACAACAGATGCTTGATTAAGGCATTGTTCAGGAAGATAGGCTATTTGATGCCAACCACCATAGAGTCGGGCCCGACCAGTTCTTCGACCCAGGTTGACGTAAACCCAGCTTCTAGCATCCATCGGACGCAGTCAGCCCCCGTGTAGTCGAAGCCACCAGGAGTCTCGATGAGCATGTTCAGGCTCATCATCAATCCAAACGCGTTCTTTGAGCGGTCATCATCGATGATAGCTTCATAGACGACAAGGGCGCCGCCAGTGGGCACGGCATCGAAAGCTTTTCTGATCAGCATCTTCTTGGTTGGCAGATCCCAGTCGTGCAGGATATGTCCCATCAGAATGACGTCGGCCGGAGGAATATCCTGAGTGAAGAAGCTGCCCGGCACGAAAGTCAGCCGATCCTTGATGCCGAGGCCCTCGATGTACTCCTCGAAGATCGGCGCCACTTCGGGCAGGTCAAAGCCCTCGCCCCGTAGATGCGGGTTGGCTAGGATGATCTGTGCAGCGAGATCGCCCTGTGCAGTGCCCACGTCGACGAATGTACGGTATTCCTTCCACGGAAATGTCTTCGCAATCTTCATATTCGCACCGTGGCTGATCCCTGACATGGCGGCAAGGAATTCCTTGAGGCGTGCCGGGTCTGCATACAGAATCTCGAAGAGCTCGGGGCCACCCGACTTGGCTTCATTCTGCGGCTGTCCGGTGCGGAGTGCTTCCGTTAGATTGTTCCAAAATGGATACAAGCGGTGGTTTGCCATCTCGAGGATGCCTCCTAGGTACGAAGGCTTGTTCCGGTCGAGGAAGAGTTCCGTTTCAGGGGTGTTGGAGTACTCGCCGCCCGTGCGTGTCAAGAAGCCCAACGCCACCAAAGCATCGAGGAAGTCACGGGCCGAGCGTGGATGCAAGCCAAGACGTCCGCTCAGTTTGTCGAGGCTCTCTGGACCGCTCGACAATTCGGTAAACAGTCCCATTTCGACGGCACTCAACAACGTCTTTGACGCCCAGAACGCGAGGCCAGTCTGGAGGATCTTTTCTGGATTCAGCTGCTCATTCATTCGTCGCACCCACCTGTCCAATCCGATGAAAGCCAAGTCTGCCAGAAAAGGTGGACTGTCCAACGCCCAAGCTCAGAACCAAGTGGGGATTCTGCCGAGACGCAACCCCGGCGACCCCATTTTCTGTATCTGAATGTGAGCCAGTCGCCTATAGAAGGGTTTCAGCCCTAGTGGAGCGAAGCCGACTTAAAAGCAAGGAACTTCCGGGCTAGAGGATTATGGATAGCTGATAATTTGCACCGGGCGAAATCTTATTTATTTCTGGGCTTGACGGCATGTTGCAAACTTCTCCCAAACGATACCATTACAGTCAGCTTCAACTGTGAACTCTGTGGCATCTGTATCTTCCCAGTCAAGGTGGCACATGGCTCCAGAACACTCAGCTGTTTTTCTAACTGACAGATTCACCGCCAGAGCCTGCCATAACGCATGCCCTCCTGGAACAACAACGACAGGCGATACTCAGAAACTGGCGGAATAATCAGCAACGGCTTGCTCAATGTTCAATATAGCAAGAACCCGGTGAAATGCTCTCATGAAAACCTGTGAGGTCTCCCGATCACTTGCCCGCCAAGAGCTGGTGGGAGTTTCAGCAAGCCCTGGGTGGCGGGTCAGATGCATCGGATTGTTTGGCTCTATCTGTTCTCGGCCACTGGCCTTGGTGAAGCAGGATTCATCAGGCTGAAGTCTCATAAAGATACCTCTGGAAGCCTGAAAAGAGCTGGCCGATTTCTTCTGGTCGTCCCAGATCGGCCACGGCATCAGCAATGGAGTTCTGGTAGCGGAGCTGCAGTAACGGTGTGAGCTTTTCCTGGGCCAGTTCCTGCACGCCCATCGTCACGTAGTGCTGGAGAACAAAATCCAGGAAGAGCTGCTGCTTGCTGGTGAACCTGGAATGGATGTACAGGCGTGCATGCTCGGCTCGCTCTTCGCGGGGGATGGGCTGCAGGGCATAGGCCACATGGGCCAGGACATCGAACAGATCACTGTTCTCGGCATTGATGATCTTCTGCATCTCGGCCAGCTGGGCTGCACCGAAACCCTTCTCCTCGAGGCCCGTTAGCAGCTTACGGCGAGTGTCTGGCGAACTCCAGAGTTCCCGAAGCTCGGCCTCGTCCTTGACGAACTCCGGCAGCTTGCCATAAAGCAGTTCAAGGAACTGCTGCGAACTCATCGGTGTGCCGTCTGGGTGCCAGAAGCTGGTCACCATCATGTGCTGGATGGAGCGTTCCTTGCCATCGCCCAGCTTGATGCGGGCCTTGCTGCGGCGGGTCTGGTCGCTGGTTTCATCCTTGCCGTCGTGGTCCTTGGCTTCCGGGGGTTCGATGGGAGGACGAGGTGGTCGAGAGACAACGTCTTCCGGTTCCGGGGGTTCGCCGTCCCACTCGGGATCGCTGAAAAGTTGATGCGCTTTTACGAAGTCGTAGATGGTGAAATAATCCTTGCCGTCGTACAGGCGGGTGCCGCGGCCGATGTTGCGCACATTGCGGGCATCCACGCCGGTGGAAAGCTTCTGGGAGGTGGTGAGGATGGTTGGGATGGACTTCTCATTGTCCTGGAAGGTCCGCAGCCAGGTGTTGCCCAGTTCGCCATCATTGGCAGTGACCCGCTGGCAATAGTTGGGATCGGTGCTGGTCTTGAGCTGGTTGATCAGATCACGGATCGCCAGGGCGTGATCCTGGGTGGCGCAGAACACCAGGGTTTTCTCACATTGATCGATCTGACCCAGAAAGATCTCAACCCGCTGCTGTTCCCGCTGTTTGATCTCGATGATCCTGTTGAAGTCAGCCTCCTTGTAGAGCTTGCCTTCCTCGATCTCGCCTTCCACCACCGTGTCGTCGGGCGTGTAGACGTACTCATCGAGGGTGGTCGTGACCTGCTTAACGCGAAAGGGAGTGAGGAAGCCATCATTGATGCCTTCCTTGAGGGAGTAGGTGAACACCGGCTCGCCGAAGTAGGCGTAGGTGTCGGTGTTGTCGGTGCGGCGGGGGGTGGCGGTGAGGCCGAGCTGCACGGCGGGGGCGAAGTACTCGAGGATGCCGCGCCAGGTGGATTCGTTGTTGGCGCCACCGCGGTGGCATTCATCGATCACGATGAAATCGAAGAAATCGGGCGGGTACTGGCCGAACCAGGGGGAGGGCTTGCCGTCCGCCGCCGGTCCGCTCATGAAGGTCTGGAAGATGGTGAGGAACACACTGGCGTTCGTGGGAACCCGGCCCTTCTTGCGCAGTGCATCAGGTTCGATGCGGGCCAGGGCGTTGTCTTCGAAGGCGGCAAAACCGGTGAAGTCGTTGAAGGCCTGATCGGCGAGGTTGTTCCGATCAGCCAGGAAGAGGATGCGGGGCCGGCGGGTGGCCTGCCAGGAGAGGTTCCAACGGGCCTGAAACAGCTTCCAGATGATCTGGAAGGCGATCGAGGTTTTGCCGGTGCCGGTGGCCAGCGTCAGCAGGATGCGGTCGTGGCCGCTGGCGATGGCCTCCAGCACACGGGTCACGGCGATGTCCTGGTAGAAGCGGATCTGCCAGCTGCCGCCCTTGTCGGGATAGGAGATGGCAGCGAAGCGATTACGCCAGGCGTTCTCCTCGGCAAAGGTACGGTCCCACAGGTCCTGCGGCGTGGGGAAACCGGCGGCCTCGGCCTCCTCGCCCGTGGCCATGTCGATGGCGTAGACGCCCTTGCCGTTGCTGGCGTAGGTGAAGCGGATCTGCAGCTTGGCGGCGTAATCATTGGCCTGGCCCACGCCTTCGCTGAGTGACAGGGTGTCGGCCTTGGCTTCCACCACCGCCAGCTGGGTGTTGCGGTAGGTGAGCACGTAGTCGGCGGTGAGCGGCTTGCCGCGCTTGCCGCCGCCCTCGATCCGGCCGGGAGTGATCGAGAACTCACGCCGGATGCGGCTGCCTTCCACCACGCCCCAGCCAGCCGCCGCCAGCAGCGGATCAATCAGTTCAGCGCGGGTTTCGGCCTCGTTCATGGGATCAGCGCGGCCACGTGGGCGTGCAGGTCAGCGCAGAGCTGGTTCCAGGCGGCGCGATCGAGGTGTTCCAGCTCCGGCTCTTCGTCGTAGCGCCACACCACAGCAAAGAGGGTGAAGCGGCTGAGTCCAAGGAAGGGCTCAACAGCGGCGCCCTGGTCGCGCAGCATCTGAAACAACAGCCTGAGGTTGTGACTGAAGGGTGGTTGCTCAGGCGTGAGCACCAGCAGCCAGGCCTTCAGAGTCTTCTCGATCGCCTGCTGCAGATGAAATCCCCAGGTGGATTCCTCAAAAAGGGACGGATCCGCCATGGCCATCGCGGTTCGCAGATCACGGTGCGCGATGCGCAGAAAGCCGGACGACGTTTCAGCCGGGGCCATGCAGTGGCTCCGCAGGATCCAGCCGCCGCCCATAGCGGAAGGCCTCGGCGATCACATTGATCCCCCCACGACGACGATGCTCCACCTCGCTGGCGGAGTAAAGCAGCAGCTCGATCGGGAGGCGGTGATGGGCCAATTTCCAACCCAGGGCATCCGTTTCCTCCAAACGCGAATGGCTGGCCAGCCAGGCATCCGGCACGGTGACCAGAAGATCCAAATCGGAATCGGGGCGGGCAGTGCCGCGGGCGCGGGAGCCGAACAGGCGTACTTCAGCGCCTGGGATGGCTGCCTGGATCTCGGCCGTGATGGTGCGCAGCAGTGGCTCATCCACCACGTAGTGATAGCTGGAGGGGCGGGCTGAGGCGCTCATGAAGGGCAGTCTGGCCGAACTCCACGGCTGGAGGCCATTGCGGCAGGGAAGCTGGGAACGATGATCAGGCCCGATTCCGGCTCGCCATGGATCAGGCACTCCCCACCGGTGGCGGCGTGGTGGGCGGTGAGGGCGCACAAGGCGGCATCGATCCAGTCGATGTTGGTGAGCGGTGCCAGGTCGATTCCTGCTTGCTGCAGCAACTCACGCCGCTGCGTGCGCTTCTGGGGCGCCTTGGCCTTGCCGGCGCGCAGGTGCCAGGTGATGGCATGGGGGAAGGTTTCCGAGCAGCCAGGCCCGGCGATGGGCAAGCGGCAGATCAGGGGATGGGACGCCGCCAGCGCCTGGTAGAGCTTCTCCCCCTGCAGCATCCAGCCGAAGTAATCGGTGCGATGGGGGGTGTGGGCCTTCTGACGGGTGGGGGAGGAGAAACACCAGATCCCCTTCTGCATCAACTCCCGTTCACAGGGCCGCGCGCGGCCATCACTGCTCCAGCGGCAGGGGGCATGGATGGCGATCACACGTGCCTGTCAAGCGGGCCTCGTCCCACTCCAGCGTCTCCCGCAGGCGACCATTGCCCGCAGATCCGCCCAAGGCGGCGAGAGCGCCGAGGAATTCATCGTGGAGATCATCGTTGCTGCCGGCGTCGCTCAGCGGGCTCTCAGCGGCGTAGGACAACGGGGGGAAGAGTTCAGTCTCCTCAGGATGCCAGGAGGGTTACGACCGGGGCAAGGCTGAACGGTGCTGGGCTCCGCCCAGGGGGGCAAGGTTATTCCCGCAAGATTGAACCTTCCGAAGGAGTGAAGCAATGAGGGTTCAGTGGGTTTTTTATGTGCCTAACGCCGGGCACAAGGCTCCGCCGTAGGCGGCCGCCTTGTGCCCTTGTTAATGAAACCGAGGGGGACTCGTCCGTGTTGGCTTAGGGGATCACCGCGTCTTTATCACGGCCGGGGGCGCCCATCGGCCATCAGTGACCTCGCTCTTGGGTGCATACACTCGCATAGTCAGGTTGAAGTCTCCTGCCGGTGCCGGCAGCCAGTTCGACTCTCTCTCGGCCCCAGGCGACACATGCTGGATGTACAAATCGACCGAGCCATCCGCGTTGAACGTGAGTGCATCGCGATCGCCGATGGCGTTTCGCTGCAGGTCATTGGCGGTTGGGAACCCATGCTCGTCGTACAACGTAATCGACCAGAAGGCCTGAGCGGGCGGAATCTCATTCTGGGCGAAGTGCAGCACGTACTGGTTTGCCCCGTTCAGCGGGTTGCCGTCCGCGTCGCCGATGTTCAGCGGATAGACCGCGTCCTCCGGCAGGTTGGCGCCCAGACCGACCAGCGCGACAATGGCCCGCTTGAGATAGTAGTTCCCATACACACCCATCGTGTCCGTGTTCATCTGCCAGCCATTCACGACGCGGGCAAGCGTTGGAATCTTCGCCCGCATGGCCTTAAGAGCGGCAGGCGCTGCGCGCTCCAGTGCACGCTTGACAGCCAGATCAGCTTTCCCGAGATCAAAGGACTTGCCGGGGTCGATCCCGAATTGTCGCATCCGCGCGACAATGGGTTGGTCTGTGATGTGCGGCGGATTGACCTTCAGGAGTTCAGCGGCGTAGCCGAAATACTTGCCCGCGTCCATACCATCAACCTGCGTCATCGGAGGCGTCTTCATGTCCACGGTCGGATCAATCGTTGCCCTGACCGGCTGCGGAGTCTTGCCCAGCTGTGACAGTGGCGTCGTCGTGTAGCCAGTTTGCACCTGATGGACGGCCCCGTAGTCCTTTTCGCCGTTGGTCTGCGTGCGCCCGATGATCCAGACATAGGGCGTCGGCGCGTCGATGCGCTGGACGCCTTCGGGAAGCCTGCCCTGCCAACCGGGCGGCACAACCGCGAAACGACCTGCGCCGGTGCCCGTCGTGCGCTTGCCAGGGCAGGCAAACACGTCCGACCACATGTCGAGCATCGGGAGCATGTAGTAGCGGTCCTGCGTGTCCGGAACCGCGACCACCATCGGTTCTTTCGTGAGGTCCAGCCAAGCGATCGAGTACAGCGTGTCGAAGTTTGGCCGCACAACATCGCGGAAATCCGCCGGGGGGAATGCCGGGACGTGCGTGAAGGTGTTCATCGGTCCACGCCCGAAGGCCTTCCCGGCTTCGACGTTGACAGCCTGACGCCGCGTCGCGTCCATCACAACGAGCGGGTAAAGATAGGTGTAGGCCTCGATTCCGATCTCGTAGGCTTGCTGCTCATCGATTTGGTTCATGGGTTCGATTTCCTTTCGTGTGCTTTGTTAAGTTTCTGCCAGCTAACGCTTGCCATCGTCTGGCTGCAGTGAGTGATGCTTAAAGCAGATTAGCTCGCGGTGGCGGCACAGATGGATGGCGTTGTTGGCTGGCTTCTCGTCATAAGAGCCGCGTATCGAACGTGAAAGCCTCATCGCTGATGATACGTATTTTCTGCGCTTCTGGATGCCGAGGATTGAGCAGAAAGTTGCGTTCGACCGTGATGACTGCGGACGGCACGTTCAAAGCCGCAGTGCGTCCGCTCGTGAGCCACGAAGACCCGAGTGCTTGGAGCGATGCAGGAGCTGGCACGGAATGCCAGTCCTCCGGCAGCGTGACCGGTTCGAGTACTTCTGTGGTCAGGTCATCAGGGATTTCGATGGCGAGCAGCCTTAAATCGGTCGGAGCCGTGAGTGGATCGACATGGACGAGCACTTCCAGCGCCGCGAGCGCCGCAGAGGTGGCGGTGTAGACAATGGGATGCCCCTTGATGTGCCAGCGTCCAGAGGTGTACATACCGCCGATTCCATCAAGCGCTATATCCACGTAGGGCTTGCGGCAGATCCGCCAAACGCGCATCAGCTAAAGATCCCGTAGTTGAGGCGCAGCAAGACTTCTTCGACCTGACGAGCGCCGATTTCGGTGTCTAGAAGATCGAGAGGCATCTCGCACCCCAGTGCACGGTTGGGAGTTTTCAGCCACACGCGGGCCTTGTCGATGGAGCCAAGGACCTCGACGGCCTGCGAGACCACTCTTGCAACCCGATAAAGCCGATCAGACTCCTGGGGGTTGAGGTGTCGCGCCTCCTTCCTGCGGGCGACGGTTCGAGGAGGGATCCCGAAAACTGCTGTGAAGTGCTGCGGAGAAATTTCGAGTTGCGTTGTCAGCGCCACAAACGCGGAGAAAGGCAGACCACTGCGGACAGCATCGCGAAGCCCGGCCAAGCTGGTTGCTCGCAGACGCAAGATTGAGGCTGGTCCTCCCTGGTCAGGGCTGAAAGAAGCAGTTGTCGGTGCGTTCTGACTTGCCATCTGGCAATTTTAGCACGGCCATCTGGCGTCGCGAGGCAAGCCGCTCGTGGGAGTCTCCAGTATTTCCGAGGCCCACGACCATAGCAAGGTGCATGTTGAAGTTCTTGCCGGTAGGAGTCAAAGCAAGGAGCAGGAGCTGCATATAGTTAACACCTTCGAATGGATCAACTACAACGGATCTACCGTTCCCGCTGGGAATTATTGATGCCGAGCACTCCAGTGTTCATGTTGCTTGCGTCAAATGTTCCAGTCATCATCGGCCCTGCCAACGCTCAAGATCAGCGGCGGAGCGTATCCATATGCCTTCAGAAGGTTCGGGAATGCCCGGCCGCTGGATCTTGATGTTGGATGGCAACAGGAGAGTCATGTTGCCTCTTCAGTAGATGAAAGCTTCCCTAGGTAGTGGCTGGTTAGTGATTCTTTGGATACCAGCTCGTACAGCTCCGGGAAGCGTAACTTGAGGTCTTGTCGCTCACATTCAAAGAGTGGCTCAATGTCGTCGTACGTGCCACGACCAACACGATAGACATGCGTACTCTGGCCATCTGTTACCATAAAGAAGTCGCACTGAGTCCAGTAGCAGTAGCTTTTGGCTTGATCATGTGCTTGATGTAGCTGCCTTGTCTTAGATAGATAGCTGTCACGCTTAGCCTCGATCGTCATAAGTGGCTGCCCCTTTAATGCATCTAGTTGTGAATTGAAAGCAGCATGATCAATTACTAAAGTTGAGCCGCGTGAGCCGTGCGATGCCGGAACGGGCATGCCATCAAACCTGTCCTCTTCAGAGTATCCAAGACGGATGAGAAGTGGAACCGCGAATTTGATCTCTACTTCCTTTTCGGTTCTTAATAACAAGCTGGCAACTCTGTCAAACCATCCATCTGAATTCCAGCTCCGAGGCGGAGAAACGCCTCGGCTTATGCTCTCGACCGAGTCTTTGGCAATGGAGAGGTAAATCCAGTCTTCTGTACTTATCTCCCAATTGTCCCCGTACCTCACCAAAGGTGGATTAACAACGAGGCCCGCTTCGCTTAGAGCCTTAGTAATTTCAGCCGTATTGCTGTCCGATCTCTTTTCGTAGCCAAACTTGGCGAGAAGGGTACGAAGCTTTAGACGCTTCGAATCTGATGCCGCACTCTCGACATCAGAGGCAAGAGCCTGGGCGATCGCGGGGAATTGATCAGGTGATTTCATGTGCAGAGTATAAGATCGGATTGCCCTTCCAACCTGTCATTGGATGGTTCCGGGAACCACCCGCCACTGTCTCCCCCATTCCGTGAACCACTTGCTGACCAGCCTCGGTGATGCCACGAACCCCTGATGAGGTCTGAGTTTTGCACACCGGTCCCAAAATGGGAGCGATGGTTCTCTGACCAGAGAACCATCGGTTCACAGCGATGCAGTCCGTTGGCCGGATCATCAGCTCACTCCTCCAGCAGGGCCTGCTCGATGCGTCGATCGGGGATGATCCAGATCAAGGCCACCAGCACATACACCGCTTGCGCCAGCCATGGTGCTGCGAAGGCAGCGAGCACGGCAAGGGCATAGAGCAGCAGCGAGAGGCGGCCCTTCAGGTCGCGGCCGATGGCCTTCCGCAGCAGGGAGTTCTTCCCTTCGTTGCTGATAATCGCCTGCTGCAGGATCCAGTAGGCCACGGCGGCCAGCAGCAGGTTGAGGCCGTAGACCGCCGTGGGCAGGGCGGCGTAGTGGTTTTCGCCGATCCAGCGGGTCGCGAAGGGAACCAGCGACAACCAGAAGAGCAGATGCAGATTGGCCCAGAGCACCCCCATCCCTGAAAGCTTCGAGGCGGCCGCGACCCATGGTTGAACTCCTGCTGAATCAGTACAACGACGAGCAGGTGCTCGTATTGGTGAGCTTCATCAGCGACCACAGCGCGCCATATTGAGCCTGGGAGAGCGACAGCTCGGTTTGCATGCGCTTGCCCATCGGTGAACCCGGTGCGGCGGTGGCCCCCAGTTCGGTGTTGATCACCGCCAGGCCCTGGCACATCTTCTCGATATCGGGGTTGAGATCGCTGCTGGCCCGAGCCGGGAGGACAGGCAGAACCAGGACCAGCAGGCTGATCACCAGGCCCGCCCATGGAGCTTCTAAACCCGCATGGCGCCGGCTGCAAATACTCATGGGGCTGGTTTGGCCAGGGGCAGCAGGCACTTGTCGGAATCGCAACCGGCAGGACCAGCTTCCACCAGTTCACCCTGGTCGTAACGCTGCAGCGCCTCGAAGAAATCAGCCGTGCGGCGGCGGGCAACCACCTCCTGCTGCAGGCGGGTGTAGGTGGCCAGATCGATCGGCTCGAACGGCAGCCGCGGGAATGTGGCATTGGCATCGAAGCGGGCCAGCAGCGCCGCCGAGATGTAACCCTCACCGCCATCGATCGCCTGGTGGATCGCTTCGGCCAGCCCTTCGATCTCGTTCTCGCGGAACTCCACCGTGGCGGAGGTGTTGTGGGCCGTGTAGTGCTTCTGCACCTGCATGTAGAAGTCGAACTGGGCCAGGGCCGAGAAATTGTTGATCTCCACCGCATCGGCGCCGGGGATGTTCGCCCAGCTCACCTCGGTGGGGATCTCCACCAGCCATTCGCCGCAACGGGGATCGAAAGGATCATCCAGCAGCCGTCCGTTCTCGTCCTTGTCGGATTGGCTGGGCACGATCGTGTAGCCGTAGTCCATGCAGGCCAGGGCCACCGGATCGTTCTTGCGGAAGGTGATGCGGCGGATGAAGCGTTGCGCCTTGGGCGGGTGCCAGCCGGGGCTGGCGCCGGTGAGCAGGCTCTTGGTGCCGGCCGGTTGCACGGTGGTGCAACGGTTGGGGCGGCGCAGGCCATGGCGGTCGCAGTAGTCCCACACCGCCTCGTTCACGATCTCCTTCCAGCGGCCCAGATACTCCGCTTCCTGGGCCTTGAACGCCAGGCCTTCCTCGGTTTCAGGGCGGCCCTGCTCCCACCAGCGCAGCCAGGGCGTGCCGAAGGCATGCACGAAGAAGTCGAACAGGCCGGTGAAGCTCACCCCCACGATCGGATCCCAGGCGCGGCTCTGGCGATAGCGCTCCACTTCGAAGTCGTGGTTGAGCAGGCAGGCCACCGCCAGGCCACCGGCCCTGAAGGCATCGGCCTGGGCCTGGTGGTCGGCGGGATCGATCCGGTTCAGGTGGATCTCGGCCAGGTTGCAGTGGAAATCAGCGCCGAGGATCTCGCCGCAGGGATTAAGCCCGTAGCGCCCCAGCCGGTGCTCCAGCTCGGCGGCCGTGATCTCGGGGTGGTGCAGCTGCAGCCAGCGGCCGGCTTCCTCGCGGCCCTGATCAACATAGATATCGATGAACTCGCTGCGCAGTTCAGCGGTGGGCAGCAGATCGGCATTGGAGCGGGCGATGGCTTCGGGAGCGAACTGGATCGCGCCTTCCCCGCTCTGGAACTGCTTGAGCACCGCCTCCAGCACCACCTCCTTGCTGGGGCGGCTGTGGAACACCCGCGTGTGGTTGGCCATCCGCAGTGCATCACGCTCGGGGTCGATGCTCCAGTTGCCACTGGCGTCCTGCTGCCAGAGATTTTCCTTGGCGCCAGCGGCGGAGAGATCCTCGGCGGCGAACTGGCGCATGCCGGCGGAGCGCCTGATGTTGCCGGCCACGATCGTGACCGCCGCCTCATCAATCAGCAGGCAGCATTCCACCGAGGTGAGCCGGCGGCCGATCGCCTTGTTGAGGATCTGGGCCACGCGGCCGTAGAGGTCCCCCAGCTTGACGGGGTTGGCCATGCCGCCGAAGCCCTTGAGCGTTTCGCCCACCGGCCGCACGTCGGAGAGATCCACGCTCACCCGGATCGGGCTGTCGGCATCGAAACGCTCGTCGCTGCAGAGCTCCAGCAGCAGCTGGTAGCTGTCGACCCAGCCGCGGCGGGTGTCACCCACCTTGATCGCCACCCGCTGCCCCTCCACCGTGTGGCTGGTGGCCTCCTGACGCGCTCCGGCCGGGGTGAGGCCGATCGGCGTCACACTCTCGATCACCAGCCGGTTGCGCACCAGCGGCAGGCGCTCGATCAGGTGCGGCTCGATGATGGCGCCGGTACCGCAGCCCATCATCGCCAGGTCCATCATCAGACCGAAGGCTTCCCAGTCGATCAGGTTGGTGGAGGTGCAGTTGTAGGCACCGGAGAAGTTGTGGCGCTGCTCGATCCAGGGGGTGCCGCCGATCCAGAGCCAGCGCCCCGAGGGCAGGGCCTGCTGGTGCTTCTGCATGCGCCGGATCAGCTCCACCTCCGCCGCATCGAGATGGCCCAGCTGGCGCAGTCCCTCCAGATTGCGCTCGGACACCTGGTGCCAGCTTTCGCGACCGCCCTCGGTGCGGCGGGAATAGGTGCGGTAAAAAACGGGGTTCGCCGCCGGGGCGGTGGCCGGGAAATCGGGCTCCAGCAGGCCGTTGGCACCGATCTGGCCGCCCTGAAGGCGCCCAGCGGGATCGATCAGATCGGGGCGCGCTGGGGTGAGGGTCACGGCGGAGGGGGTGGTCAGGTTCGTGAACCATAACGCCACCCGTAGGGGGTGCAAGCGCTGGCGGCCACCAGTGGCAGTGCCTTACCGAGCGGCTGGGTTCGGCTCCACCATCGGGTGGCCGAGCGCGGCCGCCAGGGCCTGGGCAATGCGCGATGCGGCGGACTGACACGGACCGACACCAGGGTTCCCGGGCACGGTCGGCTGGCCCTCCGCGCAGGTCTGCCCCGAGGCGATGTCGGTGTTCACCATCACCACCAGGGTGATGCCCTTCGGCTTGTAGTGCTGCACCTCAGTGTTGAAGCCCGGCAGCTCCCCCTCATGGCCGTACCAGTCGAGGGCGCGGGCGAGGCCCATGCCATAGGCCCTTGCCGGGGTCTGGGGCGCCCGTGCATCAGGCCCGAGGTAGATCGGGATGGTGAAGTCGAACGAGGCGAGGCGCTTGGCCTGGGTCGCGCCCGAGAGGATCCCCTTGCCGGTGCCGAGCGCTTCACCCCACACCAGAAGGTCGTTGAGATTGGAGATCATCGCCCCGGCCGTCCACCCCCACGACGGGTTCCAGTCCGTGGCATCAACCGGTTGTCTGCCCTTGACGCCCTGAAGCGTGTAGCCCTGGGCGTGCGGCGCCGCAAAGGTCGCGTCGGTGGGCATCAGCGTGTGGTCGAGCCCCAGCGGCTTGAGGATCTGCTCAGCCAGCACAGTCTCGATGGGCTTGGCCGTGACTTGCTCGATCACCATCCCCAGCAGCACGAGGTTGGTGTTCGAGTAGAAGACCATCTCTCCCGGTGGGAACAACGGCGCGTCCTGTTTCACAAGGTCGACGAGCTGCTGGGGCGTCCACGGAGTATCGGGATCGGCGAAAAGCGCGTCCTGGAAGCTCTGGTTGAAGGTGTAGCTGGGGATGCCGCTGCGCATCCCGGCCAGCTGGGCCAGAGTCGCCCTGCCGTTGGGCATTCCCGGCACGTAGGTCTCGATGGGGTCGTCGAGCGAGAGCGCGCCCCGCTCGGCCAGTTGGAGCAGCGCCGTCACCGTGAAGGTCTTGGTGACGCTGCCGATGCGCTGGTTGACGTCCGCGGCCATAGGCACGGTCCTGGCCCAGTCCTCGTAGCCAAGCGTCGCCACCCAGGTGCCCTCGGCGGTCTTCACGGCCATCACGGCGCCGGGTGCACTGGTTTCTGCGAAGGCGGCACTGGCGGACTGGTTGAGCGCCTTGGTGGTTGCGGCGCTGAGCCCGCTCTCCACAAGCGTGATCCTGTCACTTGCCAGCGCCGTGGTCTCTGCTGCCGGTCGGTCGGCGCCATAGACCACCGAACTCATCACCAGGGCGGTGGTGAGAGCCAGGGCCGAGAAGCGTTTGATAATGAATGCCCCAGGTTCCCTCAAGCTAGATCGGCTTCGCGGGCCGCTCGCCACAACCAGGGGTGGCAGGCTGGGGGGATGACAGCCCAAGCCTCAGCCCCGGCCGCCCAGGCCGCCGATCCCGAGCAGCAGGCCCTGGCTGACGCCGTGGCCCGGCGCCGCAACTTCGCGATCATTTCCCACCCCGACGCCGGCAAGACCACCCTCACCGAAAAACTGCTGCTCTACGGCGGTGCCATCCAGCAGGCCGGGGCGGTGAAGGCCAAGGGCGAGCAGCGCAAGGTCACCTCCGACTGGATGGAACTGGAGAAGCAGCGCGGCATCTCGATCACCTCCACCGTGCTCCAGTTCGACTACGACGGCAGCACGATCAACCTGCTCGACACCCCCGGCCACCAGGACTTCTCGGAAGACACCTACCGCACACTGGCGGCCGCCGATAACGCGGTGATGCTCGAAGACGCCGCCAAGGGCCTCGAGCCCCAGACCCGCAAACTGTTCGAGGTCTGCCGCATGCGGCGGATTCCGATCTTCACCTTCATCAACAAGATGGACCGGCCGGGGCGTGAGCCCCTGGAGCTGATCGATGAGATCGAGAGCGAGCTGGGCCTCACCTGCTGGCCGGTGAACTGGCCGATCGGCAGCGGCGACCGCTTCCGTGGGGTGATCGACCGCCGCAGCCGCGATGTGATCCTGTTCACGCGGGCCGAACGGGGCCGTCAGGCCGCCGAGCAGCGTCTGGCCGCCGGCAGCCCCGAACTGGCCGAACTGGTGGAGCCGGAACTCCTGGCTCAGGCCCTTGAGGAACTGGAGTTGCTCGATGGCGCCGGTGCCGACCTCGACCTTGAGCTGGTCCATGCCGGTGAACTCAGCCCGGTGTTCTTCGGCTCGGCGATGACCAACTTCGGCGTGCACCCCTTCCTCGATGCCTTCCTGGAGCTGGCCCAGCGGCCCGTGGCCAGGACCAGCCATGGCGGCCCCGTCGATCCGCTGCGACCTGAGTTCAGCGGCTTCGTGTTCAAGCTGCAGGCCAACATGGACCCGCGTCACCGCGACCGCATCGCCTTCGTGCGGGTCTGCTCGGGCCGCTTCGAGAAGGACATGAGCGTGCGCCATGCCCGCAGCGGCCGCACCATCCGCCTCTCCCGTCCCCAGAAGCTGTTCGGCCAGGACCGCGAGGTGGTCGATACCGCCTACCCCGGCGATGTGATCGGCCTGAACAACCCCGGCATGTTCGCCATCGGCGACACCCTCTATGTGGGCCCGAAGGTGGAATACGAGGGCATCCCCTGCTTCAGCCCGGAAATCTTCGCCTGGTTGCGCAACCCCAACCCCTCGGCCTTCAAGAGCTTCCGCAAGGGGGTCAATGAGCTGCGCGAGGAAGGTGCCGTGCAGATCCTCTACGACACCGACGCCAGCAAGCGTGATCCGATCCTGGCGGCGGTGGGCCAGCTGCAAATGGAGGTGGTGCAGTACCGGCTGGAGAACGAATACGGGGTGGACACACGCCTGGAGCCCCTCGGCTTCAGCGTGGCGCGCTGGGTGGTGGGCGGCTGGCCGGCGCTGGAGAGTGTCGGCCGCATCTTCAACTGCAAGACCGTGCGCGACGCCTGGGACCGGCCAGTGCTGCTGTTCAAGAACGAGTGGAACCTCAACCAGCTCAAGGAGGATCACCCCGAGCTCGAGCTCAGCGCCGTGGCGCCGGTGGTGAGCGGCGTCGAACCGATCGCGATCTGAGCCACAGCCCGCCGCCGGCCTCGCCAGAATCAATTGCAACGAAAGGTCAAGGTAACGGCCATGCCTCAGCCGATCTGGCTGGTTCGCCCCCGCAGGGATGGAGGTTCTGATTACGTCCGCTTTCTGCCCAGCCAGGAAGCCGTGGAAATCCGCGAAGGCAGCCACCTGCCCCCCCAGTTGCCCCTGCTCAAGAGCCGCCACTGGCTGGCGATCGACGAAGCCGAGGCCCGGCGTCTGGAGCTGCAGCAGGACGCGGGCTACCACTGCAGCGAGCCCCTGTTCTGAGCCGCAGCAGCAGGGCCGGCAGGTCTCAATCGCCCCCTGACGCACAGCCACACGCCCCGCGCCTCGATACGCTCGGGCCACGACCCAGCCCCACGCACCGGAGGCCATGACCAACGGTTCTGAACCCGCCCCCAGCGGCAGCCCCTACGAACGGCTTGGCGTCACCCCCGACGCCAGCTTCGATGAGGTGCAGATGGCCCGCCAGCGTCAGCTGGAGGCGGTCGCAGGCGACCCCCAGGCTCGCGCCAAGGTGGAGGCCGCCTACGACGCGGTGCTGATGGAGCGGCTGCGGGAGCGGCAGCAGGGCAAGGTGAGCAGCGCTGCGGTCACCGCCTCCAAGCGCGAGGAGATCAAGCCGGCGCCGGCGAGGGTTCCTTCGCGGCCTTCCCTGCCCCAGCTGCCCTCCCTGCCCCAGCTCAGTGGCGGCAACAAGCTGCAGGCCCCCAGCTTCTCCATGCCCAGCATTGCCCTGGCGGACGGGCGCGAACGCTGGTTTCCCCTGGTGGCCGATGGCCTGCTGCTGCTTCTGGTGCTGATCACCCCGCCCGGCTCAGCTGAGGTGCTTCTGGCCTTGGCCACCGGCGTCACGGTGGTCAACCTCAGGCGCCGAAACGGCCGCTTCCTGGCCGCCGTGGGCTGGAGCTTCGCCCTGCTCAGCGTGGGCCTGCTGCTGGGAGGTCTGCTCACCCTGGGGCTCGATCCGGCCCTGCCCCTCGGTCTGCCCCTGGCCCTGAATCAGGTGCAGAGCCTGCCGGCCCTGATCCTGTTGCTGCTCGGCGCCCTGCTGATCGCCTAGGCCAGCGATAGCTCGGCGATCAGCTCCCGCAGTTCCCTTTCCTCCACGCCATACACCTCGTTGCAGAAGTGGCAGGTGAGCTCGGCGCGGCCGTCTTCCTGCAGGATCGAGGCGAGCTCCTGCTCACCCAGCAGCCGCAGGGCATTGACGCTGCGGCGGCGGGTGCAGGGGCAGTGAAAGGTCACATCCTGACGGGCCTCGGCGTCCTCCAGCAGCTGGGGATCGAGGTCGGGGAAGATGTCTTCCAGCAGCAGTTTGAGGTCGTCCTTGCAGGCGGCCAGGCGAGCACTGAAGCCAGTGATCTCCCGGCAACGCTCCTCCAGCAGCGCCACCAGCGCCGGCTCCCGCGCCGCCTTGGGCAGCACCTGCACCAGCACTCCACCGGAGCAGCGCACGCCGCTGCTGTCGATCTGCTCGCCCACGAACACCGCCGAGGGGGTCTGCTCGGAATGGAGCAGGTAGGAGGCCACGTCGTCGCCGATGCCGCCGCTCACCAACTCCACCGTGCTGCTGAACGGCTCCCCCTTGCCCAGGTCACGCACCACATGCAGGTAGCCGGTGCCGGTGGCCTTGCGGAAGTCGAACTGATGCAGGCCCTCGGCGTCCTCGATCAGATCGAGCTCCAGGCCGGGGTTGCCCACATAGCCGCGCACACTGCCGTCGCGGCCCGCATCCACCATCAGCCCGCGCAGCGGGCCATCCGACTGGATGCGCAGGTTCACCCGCCCGTGGGCCACCTTCATCGAACTGGCCAGCAGCAACCCCGCCGTCATCGCCCGCCCCAGCAGCGCCGTGGTGAGATACGACAGGCCATGGCGCCGCCGGGCGTAGCGGCTGGTGACGGTCGTGAGCGCCGCCACCAGGCGGATTCCCCCATCGGCCGCCGTGGCCCGTACCAACTGATCGGGCATCGCTGCGCCCTCCGCCAACTCAGGGCATCGTACGGAGCGCCGGCAGGGCCTGAAGGCCCCCGTCGCTCAGGCGCCAGGCCTGCCTCACCACGCTCTGGAACACCTCCGGCTCATGGGTGACCACCAGCAGAGCCCGCTGGCGGCCGAGCTGGGCGATCAGCTGCAGCACCTCGTGGCGCACCGACCAGTCCAGCCCTGCGGTGGGCTCATCCAGCAGCAGCACCTTCGGGTCACGCAGCAGCTGCACCGCCAGGGCCAGGCGCCGCTGCTGGCCGCCGCTGAGCCGCTCCGGCGCCTGCTGCAGCGACACCCCCTGCAGACCCACCTGGCCCAGCACCGCCTCCAGCCGCTCGCTCCCCAGCCGGCGCTGCCCCAGCTTCAGCTCCTGGCCCACGCTCAGGCCGAGGAAATGGCGTTCGGGAAACTGGAACACCAGGCCGCTCAGCCAGCGGCGCTGACGGCCCGTCACCGGCTGGCCCTGCCAGAGAATCGTGCCGCCGCTGGGTTCCGCCAGCCCACTGATCAGCTCCAGCAGGGTGCTCTTGCCGCTGCCGCTGCGACCAGCCACCAGCACCGGCTCGCCCACGGGCAGTGTCAGGCTGAGATCGCGCAGCACCGGCTCGGGGGTGGTGGCCGGGTGGTAGCGGATCGATCGGAGCTCCAGCATGGCGGACCACGGACCGCACCAGCTTGCAGCAGCCGCCACCGTGTTTGATGGGGTCACCAGTCGATGCTGGAAGGAGCAACGCCCATGGACATTCGCTTCCGCGAGGTGGATCCGTTCAACTGCTGGATCTGGTTGCGCTTCCCCAATCCCCCCGGTCAGGGGGAGAAGGGATACATCGACACGGTGTTCGACAGCTGGTTCTTCCTGGGCAAGCTGGGCGGGTTCAACGCCGAATGCCTGCAGGTGCACGAGGAGGGGATCGACCTCAGCGCCATGCACTACGACATTGAGGCCGCCGAGGCGACTCTCCCCGCGCTGATGCACAGCATGGGTGAACCGGAATACCGCGACGCCTGGTGCCGCTGCTGGGTCGACCTGGGCACCAGCGATGGGGTGGCTCTCGATGTGCTCATCAACGCCCTGCGTCAGCTCGACAACGACGTGGTGGAGATCGAGGAGATCGTGATCGGCGGCGTCAATGACGACTGGCCAGTGGAGGAGGTGCCCGAGGCCCTCTTCCCCCACGGCGCCAACTGAGGCCAGTGGTGCGTGAGCTGCGCCGCCTGCTGATCGCCCCCGAGCGGCTGGCGGCCGGCACCACCCTGGCTCTGGCCCCCGAGGAAAGCCGCTACCTCAGCCGCGTGCTGCGCTACGGCCCCGGAGAGCGCTTCGCCGTGGTCGACGGCTGGGGCCAGCTCTGGAGTGCGGTGCTGCTCGATGGCCCCCAGGCCCGCCTGGAGCAGCCTCTTGGCCAGCCCCTGCAGCGCCAGGCGGCCGCCAGCCCCTGGCTGGAGCTGGCCGTGGCCATCCCCCGCCTCGACTTCGACGTGGTGGTGCGCATGGCCTGCGAGCTGGGGGTGGACCGCCTCCAGCCCCTGGTGGCCGAGCACGGGGCGAGACGGGGCAGCTGGAAGGCGTCCCGCTGGCAGGCGATCCTGCGCGAGGCCTGCGAGCAGTGCGAACGCCTCTGGCTGCCGCAGCTGCTGGAGCCTCTGGAAGCGATCACTTACCTGGGCGAAACACGGGCTGCGCTGGCCCTGCTGGCCAGCACCCGGGAGGCGGAGCTGCCGTTGCTGGGTACTGCCCTGGCGCAGGCCCCAGCCGATCCACTGGCCGGGGCCATGGATGGGGTGGCGCTGGCGATCGGGGCCGAGGGAGGCTGGAGCCCAGCGGAAGGCGCGGCCGCGCAGGCAGCCGGCTGGCAGGCCGTGAGCCTCGGCCCCCACATCCTGCGCACCTCCACAGCGGCCGTGGCGGGATTGGCCTCGCTGGTGCAGTGGCGGGAGGAAGCCAGGGGGAAACCACTGGACGGCAGCCTCGATCCCTGAAGGTGGCGCTCAGCTCAGCGGCCGAGCATGCCGCTGGCCATCTCCTTGAACAGGCCCAGATTGGCGCCGGCGCGGCGGCGGGCCCGGGGCAGCGCGCCGGATGGGATCAGGCACTCGGGGGAGAAGGTGACGACGCTGGGGGCCGGGCGGTTCTCCTGCTCACGGCGCAGCTCGGCAGCGATCGCCTCGGCGGTGGTGAGCGCCGGGGCCGCTGCAGCGGAGGCGGAGGACGAGGAGGTGGCGGCGGGAGCGTCAGCACCCGCAGGGGCAGTTACGGCCTCAACCGGTTCAGCCTTGGCTCGCTTTGCTGGCTTGGCGGCCACGGGTGCCACCACCGCCGGCTTGGCGTCCGCGTCCTTGTCGAGGTTGAGAAAGAACCCCTTGGGCTTGAAGATCATGACGCCGGCCAGCCAGGACGTTTGGGCTGATTATCCGCCGCCGCGGCTCCGCCACCGCCAGCCCTTAGGGGAGTGCAACAGAGGCCTGCCGCGGCGCCAGCGCCGGCAGCGCCATGGGTGCCGGGGAAACTGGTGGTCATCGTCCGTGTGCCGTGCTGCCCGCCTTGCCCTCCGCCCCGCCGCCTGCGACCCAGTGGCTGCTGGCCTTCGTGATCAATGCCGTGCTGATCGCCCTGGCCCAGCGGCTGCCGCTGCTCACCAGGGCCGGCTGGGTGCACGCCGGCATCCTCGGCACCCTGCTCTGGGGCTCTCTGGGCTGGCGCGGCTGGCTGGCAGTGGTGCTCTACCTGGCCATGGGCTCGACCGTGACCCGGCTCGGGATCCGGCGTAAGCAGCAGCAGGGGCTGGCAGAAGGCCGTGGCGGCCGGCGCGGGCCCGAGAACGTCTGGGGCTCGGCGGCCACCGGTGCCGTGCTGGCCCTGCTCACCACCGTGCCTGGCGCACCGGCTCCGCTGTTGATGTTGGGCTTCGCCGCCAGCTTCGCCGCCAAGCTGGCCGACACCTGCGGCAGCGAGATCGGCAAACGCTGGGGCCGCACCACCGTGCTGATCACCACCCTGCGGCCGGTGCCCCCGGGCAGCGAAGGGGCCATCAGCCTGGAGGGGACCATCGCCAGCCTCGGCGGCAGCGCCGTGATGGCCGCGGCTCTGCTGGTCCTTGGCCTGCTGCCCACCGTCGCCGCGGCCCTGCTGGTGGCGGCAGTGGGGCTGGTGGCCACACTGATCGAGAGCCTGATCGGCGCCACCCTGCAGGGGCGTCTGGCCTGGCTCAGCAATGAACTGGTGAACGGTCTGCAGACCTTGATCGCCGCCCTGCTGGCGATGGGGCTGGCCCCGCTGCTGGAGCTCTGAGCGCAGGGGCCACCACGGGCGAACGCACCGGCCAGACCGGCGGGGCCTGGCGCGCCAGCACCAACTGCTGGATTTCTTCGCGCAACAGCAGCACCAGCGCATCGAAGCGCCGTTGGCTGGCCCGGGCCGGCAGCCCCTGATCCACCCCAAGCCGCCGCCAGGACGCACCATGGAGCACCCGCTCCAGCATCAGCTGGCGCAGGCTGGGATCGAGCCGCTCCAGCCGGCGCTTCAGCCAGCGCTGGTTCTCGCCTTCGCAGCAGAGGGAATCCCCCTCGTGATCGGCGCGGCAGGGATCAGGCAGCTCCCGGGCCGGCAGGCGCTCCAGCAGCGTGTCGCCCCGCTCCTCCCCATCGCTGGCGGGGGCATCGAGGCTGCGCAGCCGCAGGGCCTGATGCAGCTCCAGCGCCTCGCGCCAGCGTTGCGGCGAGCAGCCCAGGGCCGCAGCCAGCTCCTCCTCCCCCAGCGCAGGCAGCTGGCGATGCTGACGCTGCTGCAGCAGGGCCTGGCCACGCCGGTGCAGCTCGCGCAGCTGACGGGAGCAGCGCAGAGGCTGCTCGTGGTCACGCAGGTGGTGCTGCATCTCCCCGCGGATGTAGAGCACAGCGAAGCTGCTCAGGGCGGTGTGGCGCGACGGATCAAAGGCCTCGATCGCGCGGATCAGCCCGAGGCAGCCCAGCTGCACCAGATCGTCGAGCGGCACCCTGGTGCTCCCGCTCTGACGCACGGCCACCTGGCGCACCAGGGGCAGATTCAGCTCCACCAGCCGGTTGCGCAGGCGGTGGTCACCGCTGCTGTGAAAGCGCTGCAGCAGCTCGGCATTGCGGCTGTGGAGGTCCTGGTCCTGGTGGGGCTGGGGTCGTGGATCGGGCATGGTGGGGACAGCGGTGGGTCCGTGTTTCCACCCTCTGCCGCCTGGCCCCGGCGGCGCTTCACCCCATCCGGGGAACCCACCTCCCCCAGATGGGTGATTGATCCGGTGGATGGATGAAGAGGCCGGCGAGCTCAGTGGGCCGGCGTGCGCTCCAATCGCGTCTCCAGTCCCGCCCAGGCCAGCAGGGCCGGCCACTGGCGCATGTGCTCGTAGACCCGGCCATGGCCATCGGCATTGAGATGCAGGCCGTCTGCACTGAGCAGCCGGCTCCAGTGGGGATCCTCAAGCAGAGGCTCCAGCAGGGGCAGGAAGGGCACATCGGCCTCCAGGCAGGCCTCCTCCAGCAGGCGCTCGTACTGGTGCACGGTGGCCAGCTGATACCAGAGGCAACCGGCGAAGGGCATCACCGCCTCGTCCACCGGCGTCAGCCCGATCACCAGCACCGGCGCCAGGCGCACCGCCTCCCGCAACAGCTGCTGCAACCCGAACAGAAAAGCCTCCGGCGCCAGCTGGTGGCGGCCGTCGGGCCGCCCGACCCGGGCGGTGTCGTTGAGGCCCACGCCGATCACGATCCCCTGGGGTGCCTGACGGCGCAGCTCACCCCGGGAGCTCACCTCCGCATGCAGCCGCGCCGCCAGCCGCTCCAGGCCATCACCACGCACCCCAAGGTTGTAGAGCACGGGTCCATCGGGCAGCCCCATCCAGTGGCGCCGCAGCCGCTCGCACCAGCCGCCGCCGTCAGGATCACCCCAGCCGTACACACCGCTGTCCCCCAGGACGATCAGCTTGCGCGGCGTCGCGGTCACGGCCATGGGCTCGGGCGTCAGGCCGCCAGCAGGCGCCGGCGGAGGCGGTCGCTGAGATCTTCCCCCATCAGGGTCAGCACCACATAGACCGCCACCAGGGCGATCAGCTGATCGATCGCGAAGGAACTGAGAGCCTCCAACAGCAAGCTGCCCAGCCCGGCCGCACCCACCAGGCCCACCACCACCGTCTCGCGCAGGATCACATCGGCGCGGTAGGCGCCATAGGCCAGGTAGGAGCGGGCCAGGGCACTGAAGCGGCCATAGAGCAGGGCCAGCCGCGGTCCGGCGCCGGCGGCGGCCAGGGCCTCCTCCGCCTGCAGCGGCGCCGACTCCTCCGCCTCCAGCAGCAACCGCCCGAGGATGCCCAGGTTGTGGAAGGCCAGAGCCAGGGCGGCCGTGAGCACCCCCGGTTGCAGCACGAACAGCAGCAGCAGGGCCGTGAGCGGCGGCGGCCAGAGGCGCCCCAGGGCCCAGACGGCCTGCATCAGCACCCGGCCCCAGGGCCAGGGGGCCATCAGCAGCAGCAGCAACGGTGCACTGCCCACCGCCAGGGCGGCCGCCAGCAGGGTGAGCCCGAGGGTGGAGCCGATCAGCGAGGGCCAGGGCAAGGCCACCACCGCCGGCCAGTCGGCCGTCCAGGGCGGGAGGGGCTGGAGTTGCCCCAGCTGCAGCGGGTTGACCCCCAGGGCCACGGCCACCAGCACCAGCAGCGGCAGCAGCAACAACAGGCCCAGGGCCACCTCCCGGCCACCACGCCCTACGGAGCGGCGCGTCAGACCGAAGCGGGCCGGCATCGCCCAGCGCTGACGCAATACCCGAAGCATGGCCTCCAGAGCCAGCATCACCAGCAGCAGCATCCACAGCCCGCTCCAGAGTTCACGGAACTGCAACGACTGGAGCGTGAGGCGCAGGTCGGTGCCCAGCCCGCCAAGACCGAACACCCCCAGCAGGGTGGCGCTGCGCAGGGCGCACTCCAGCCGGTAACCGCCATAACTGATCACTCCCGGCTGCAGCGCCGGTCCCAGGGCTGTGAGCAGGGCCGGGCCCGCCGGGGCACCCTCCAGGCGCAGGGCTTCCAGTCCCTGGGTGGGGAGAGCGTCGAGCAGATCACTCACCACCCGAGCCACCAAGGCGGCGTAGGGGATCGTGATCGCCAGCACCGCCACGACCGGCTGCAGGCCCAGCAGTTGCAGCAGCAGCAGGCCCCAGAGCAGCTCATGCACCGCCCGCGGCACCGCCAGCAGCCGCCGGATCCACTCCGCCGGCCAGGCGCCGCCGATGGTCGTGCGCCACACCGTGCGGGAGCTGAGCACCCCCCCAAACAACCCCAGCGCCAGGCTCAGGGCCCAGCCGAGCAGGGCGATCCCCACGGTGACCTCAAGGCCGGAGAAGGCCGAGCCCAGCACCAGCGGATCCAGCGACGGGCTGAAGGCCGCCCCGGCGAACTGGCCGATCAGGTCCCAGCCGCCGCCGTGGCTCACGGCAGGCAGCACCAGCAGCACCGGCAGCCAGACCAGGGCCGGCAGCAGTGGCAGCAGCGGCGGGGCCAGGCGCAGCGGCCCCCAGCTCCAGGCGGATGTGGCCGTCATGCTTCCGAGCGGTAGAGGGCCGCCAGCTGGGGGCCCGCCAGCGCCGAGGGCGCCGCATCCAGCACCACGCGGCCCTTGCGCAGGGCCACCACCCGGTCGAAGCCATCGAGCAGATCGGGGCGGTGCAGGCTGAGCAGCAGGGCGCGGCGGCCGCTGGCCTGCTCCAGCAGCAGGCCCAGCAGGTCGCGCGCCAGGCGCGGATCCAGGTGAGCCAGCGGTTCATCCGCCAGCAGCAGCAGAGGGTCCTGCCGCAGCAAGCGGGCCAGAGCCAGGCGCTGGCGCTGGCCGCCGGAGAGGGCGGTCACGGGTTGCTCCAGCAGTTCAGCGCTGAGGTCGACCCGGGCGAGAACCGCCGCGTTGGCGGCGGTCTCGATGGGCAGCACGAGGTTGAGCAGGGCCCGCGGCCAACCCCAGCGGGCCAGCCGCGCTGCGTTCAGGTTCTGCTGCACCGTCAGCTCCTCGATCAGGCGCAGGTCCTGCCAGAGGGTGCCGATCAGAGCCTGCTGCCGCCTGCGCCGGCGCCTGGAGCGCGCCGGTGCGGCGCCGTTCCAGAGCACCTCGCCACGTTCAGGGCTGAGCAGGCCATTGGCCACGGCCAGCAGGGTGCTCTTGCCCGCACCGCTGGGGCCCACCAGGGCCACCCGCTCACCCGGCCGCAGCTGCAACGACACATCGTCCAGACGGGGGGCGGTGCGGCCCGGCACACGGACGGCGCGCAGCTCCAGCAGAGGACGGTCGGGGGAGCTGATCAAGGCAGGAGATTCAGGCCGGATGAGAACGGAGACCACTCAGTCGCCAGCATCCTGGGGCTCAGGCGAGCAGCGCCTTGAGCGCCGCCTCCAGATCCACCCGCTGGGCCGGGTCCCCCACCAGGCTGAGGTCCCCGCTGCGGGGCCACCAGTTCAGGCGGATGTTGGTCTCCTCGTCGTCGAGAACGTACATCTCGAACGCCCCCTGGTGGACCCAGTGGCCGGGTTGCCCCAGCTGGGCCACGAGGGCCTGCAGCTCTTCCAGACTGCCGTTGAAGCGCATACCACCGCCCGGATCTGTCTTCCAGGCTAGGGGCATGGGCCTTGGCCGCGGCTCAGCGGATCTTGCCGATCTCGCGGCCCACCTTCTCGATGGCGCTGTACTGGCCCACCAGCGCTGGCACGAACTGCTGGGCCCCGAACAGCTCCAGGATCTGGGCCTGCTGCGGGTTACTGCGGCGCAGGCTCACGAAGGCTTTCTGCACCCTGCCGGTGAAGCCCTTGCCGAAACGCTGATCCAGGTTGGGCTGCGCGATCCAGTGGTAGTCGGGATAGCCGGGGGTGCGCCAGATCACACTCACCTTGCGGCGATCGGCCTTGCCGGAGCGCAGGCTGCTCTTCCACACCTGCTCGTTGACCGCACCGGCCTGGTAAGCACCGCTCTGGACCAGGGCGATGGTGGCGTCGTGGCTGCCACTGAAACCTGGGGCGCCCCCGGCAAAATCCTTGAGCTTCACCCCGGCCTGGCTGAGGTAGTACTGCGGCATCAGGCGCCCGGAGGTGGAACTCTCCGAACCGAAGGTGAAGCGCTTGCCCTTCAGTTCCGCCAGACCCTTGACGCCGAGCACGGGCTTCAGGCCCGCCGAGGTGTTGGCGATGAAGACGCTGTGGAAAGAGGCGTCGATGTCGCGCTGGGCGAGAACCCTGGCGCCGGGCTTCTGCAGACGGGCCTGCACGCCGGTGAGGCCACCGAACCAGACCAGATCCAGATCGCCGGTGCGGAAGGCGCTCACCGCGGCGGTGTAGTCGGTGACGGGAACGTATTTGACGGGCACCTTCAACTGGCGACTGAGCTCATTGGCCACCAGCCCGTAGAGGCGGTTGAGCTTCTCGGGGTTCTGATCGGGAATGGCGCTGATGCGCAGAACCTTCTGCTGGGCCTGGGCGCCGGCGAGCTGGGGTGCGGCCTGCTGCAGCTGGGGCGGCAGCGCCGCCGGCACCACGGCCAGGGCGAGGCCGGCCAGCAGAGCCACGCGAACACTGTCGCGCGGTAGGCGAGCGCGGAAGGCGAGGGGTTGCATGGGGGATCAGAGGGAGGAGATGAAGTGACCGAGCCGGGCCAGACCATCGCGCAGGGTGGCTGGGGAAGCGGCACAGGAGAGGCGGACGCAGCGGTCGTCACCGAAGGCGACACCCGGCACCAGGGCCAGGCCCACCTCGTTGAGCAGGCGGTTGCAGAACGTCATTGAATCGAGCCCATAGGCGCTCACATCGGGGAAGGCATAGAACGCCCCCTCCGGTGGCTGCAGGGTGAGCCCCGGCAGGGAGGCGAGTCCCTGATGCAGCAGGGCGCGTCGCTCACTGAACTGCCGGGCCATCTCCACAACGCAGTCGCGCGGGCCGCTCACCGCCGCCAGGGCACCGAACTGGGCGAAGGAGCAGACGTTGCTCGTGCTCTGGCTCTGCAGGGCGATCGCGGCGCTCACCACGGCGCTGGGGCCGGCCAGGAAGCCCAGCCGCCAGCCGGTCATGGCCCAGCCCTTGGCAAAGCCATTGACGATGAACACCCGATCGCTCAGATCGGGTGCCACCGCCGCGAAGCTGTGGTGCACATGGCCCGGGGCCAGCAGGAATTCATAGATCTCGTCGCAGACCACCGCCACGTGGGGATGACGGCGCAGCACCGCGGCGATGGCCTCCAGCTCCTGGCGGCTGAGCACCATCCCGGTGGGATTGGAGGGACTGTTGAGCACCAGCAGGCGGCTGGCCGGGGTGATCGCCGCCTCCAGCTGCTGAGGATCGAGGCGGAAGCCGTGCTCGGCGTCGCTGGGCAGCAGCCGCACCGAGGCCCCGGCCAGCTGCACCATCTCGGGGTAGCTGAGCCAGTAGGGGGCGGGAAGAAGCACCTCATCGCCCGGGCCCAGCAGCACCTGGAAGAGGTTGAACAGAGCCTGTTTGCCGCCGTTGGTGACCAGCACCTGCTCGGCCTTGGTGGGGACCCCGTTCTCCTCGCTGAGCTTGACGGCAATCGCCTCGCGCAGGGCCGGCTCACCGGCGGCCGGGCCATAGCGGGTGGCACCGGCCTCAAGGGCTTCGCTGGCTGCCTGTCGGATGAAGGCCGGGGTGTCGAAGTCGGGTTCGCCCGCGCTCAGGCTGCAGATGTCCTGGCCCTGGGCCCGCAACTGCTTGGCGCGGGCTGCGATGGCCAGGGTGAGTGAGGGGTGCAGGGCTTCGGCCCGGGCCGAGAGCTTCAACGGGCGGGGCATCAGCGGGGGCGCGGCCGACGGCCGCAGCGCGAAGCGGCCACGAAGGGCCGCGGCGCTTCAAAGATGAAGCGCCAGGGAGATCTTGCATCCTGCCTGACGCCCCTCCTGGGAAAGGTTCGAGCGGGCACCCTCGCGCCGGGCACCTGGACAGGTGCCCCCCGTTGCCGCCAGCGTGGAAGCTCAGCCACAGGGGAGAAGCAGTGTGGAGGGTGATCCCGGCACAGCGGGGCAGGCAACGGCGCTGCGGGAGGGGGCGCTGCAGCAACTCGCCGGAGGCTGCGCCGAGTGCCGCCGCTGCTCCCTGGCGGATGGCCGCCAGCAGGTGGTGGTGAGCCGGGGTGACCCCCACGCCGCCCTGATGGTGATCGGCGAGGGCCCTGGCGCTCAGGAAGACGCCAGCGGCTCCCCCTTCGTGGGCCGGGCTGGGCAGCTGCTCGATCGGATGCTTGCCAGCGTCGGCATCGACAGCAACCGCGACGCCTACATCTGCAATGTGGTGAAGTGCCGTCCGCCAGAGAACCGCAAGCCCACCCCCCAGGAGATGGCCGCCTGCCTGCCCTGGCTGCTGCAGCAGGTGGAGCTGGTGCAACCGCAGGTGGTGCTGCTGGCCGGCGCCACCGCGGTGGAAGGGGTGCTGGGGATCAAAGGCGGCATCACCCGCCTGCGGGGCCAGTGGCGGACGTGGCAGGGACGCTGGTGCCTGCCGATCTTTCACCCCTCCTATTTATTACGCAATCCCTCGCGGGAGCCGGAGACACCCAAGTGGCACACCTGGCAGGATCTCAAAGCGGTCAGGAGTCGCCTCGACCAGCTCAGGGCCGCCCCAGACCTCGCTCCGGATTCGTCAGGCGACCCCTGATCTGTGGCAGGGTTAGCCCACTTCCCGGCCCCCCCTGGCGATGACCGGCACCCTCGCCCGCCCCGACACCAGCCTTCCGGGCCTCCCCGCCGACTGGTCCAGCAACCCCCGCTACGACACCCTGATCCATCGCCGCAAGACCCGCAGCGTGCGGGTGGGCGACGTCTGGGTGGGCAGCGAGCATCCGGTGGTGGTGCAGTCGATGATCAACGAGGACACCCTCGACATCGAAGGCGCCACGGCTGGGATTCGCCGCCTGCATGAAGCCGGCTGCGAGATCGTGCGCCTCACCGTGCCCAGCCTGGCCCACGCCAAGGCGGTGGGGGAAATCCGCAAGCGCCTCGAAGACAGCTACCAGCCGGTGCCCCTGGTGGCCGATGTGCACCACAACGGCATGAAGATCGCCCTCGAGGTGGCCCAGCACGTCGACAAGGTGCGCATCAACCCGGGCCTCTACGTGTTCGACAAGCCCGATCCCAACCGCACCGAGTTCACGCCCGAGGAAGTGGAGGCCATCGGTGCACGCATCCAGGCCACCCTCGAACCCCTGGTGAGCCTGCTCAGGGAGCAGGACAAGGCCCTGCGCATCGGCGTGAACCACGGCTCGCTGGCCGAGCGGATGCTGTTCACCTATGGCGACACGCCTCTGGGGATGGTGGAGAGCGCCATGGAGTTCATCCACATCTGTGATCGCCTCGACTTCCATAACATCGTGGTGTCGATGAAGGCCTCGCGGGCGCCGGTGATGCTGGCCGCCTACCGGATGATGGCCGACCGCATGGATGCAGGCGGCTTCCATTACCCCCTGCACCTGGGGGTCACCGAAGCGGGCGATGGCGACTACGGCCGCATCAAGAGCACGGCCGGCATCGCCACCCTCCTGGCCGAAGGCCTCGGCGACACCATCCGGGTGTCGCTCACCGAGGCGCCCGAGAAGGAGATCCCTGTCTGCTACTCGATCCTGCAGGCCCTGGGCCTGAGGAAAACGATGGTGGAATACGTGGCCTGCCCCAGCTGCGGCCGCACCCTCTTCAATCTGGAGGAGGTGCTGCACGTGGTGCGCAACGCCACAGCCCACCTCACCGGCCTGGACATCGCCGTGATGGGCTGCATCGTCAACGGCCCCGGCGAGATGGCCGACGCCGACTACGGCTACGTGGGCAAGACCCCCGGCACCATCTCCCTCTACCGCGGCCGCGACGAGATCCGCCGGGTCCCCGAGGCCGAAGGCGTGCAGGCCCTGATCGCCCTGATCAAGGAGGACGGCCGCTGGGTCGATCCCTGACGGGTCACATCCTGACTTGCCTGTGACCGTCCCCGATCCCTCGCTCACCCCCACAGAGCGGGCTAGCTTGAGAGGACAGTCAAACGCCAGGGAATCAGCCAATGGGCAGGGGTCGCACCGGTATCGCCGTTCTCGCCGGACTGGGTGCCTGCGCCACCGCCGTGATCGTCGGCACCGACTGGCTGGGCTCCCCGAGCGCCGCCTCGCTGATCACCGACAGTCCCAAGGAGGTGATGGATCAGGCCTGGCAGATCGTCTTCCGCGACTACCTCGACACCACCGGCAAATACACCCCCGATCAGTGGCGCAAACTGCGCCGTGACCTGCTGGCCAAGAGCTACGGCAGCACCAAGGAAAGCTATGAGGCGATCCGGGGGATGCTCGGCACCCTCGATGATCCCTACACCCGCTTCATGGATCCGCGGGAATTCAAGGAGATGCAGATCGACACCTCCGGAGAACTCTCCGGGGTGGGCATCCAGCTGAGCCTCGACAAGGAGACCAAGGAGCTGGTGGTGGTCTCACCGATCGATGGCTCCCCCGCCTCTGAGGCGGGCGTCCAGCCCAAAGACGTGATCGTCTCGATCGACGGCAAGAGCACCAAGGGCATGACCACCGAGGATGCGGTCAAGCTGATCCGCGGCCAGGCCGGCACCAAGGTCACGCTGGAGCTGCGTCGCAACAGCAAAGTGGTCTCCGTGCCGCTCACCCGCGCCCGCATCGAGCTGCATGCCGTCGAGCACCAGATCAACACCGGCCCCGATGGCGTCAAGGTGGGTTACATCCGCCTGAAGCAGTTCAACGCCAACGCCGCCAAGGACATGCGCGCCGCCATCCGCGACCTTGAGCAGAAGGGCGTGCAGGGCTATGTGATCGACCTGCGCAGCAATCCCGGCGGCCTGCTGATGGCCAGTGTGGAGATAGCCCGCCAGTTGCTGGATGAGGGCATCATCGTCTCCACCCGCACCCGCGACGGCATCCAGGACGTGCGCCGCGCCAATGGCCGCGCCCTGACCAAATCACCGATCGTGGTGCTGGTGAATGAAGGCTCCGCCAGCGCCAGCGAGATCCTCTCCGGCGCCCTGCAGGACAACAAGCGCGCGGTGCTGGTGGGTCAGAAAACCTTCGGCAAGGGCCTCGTGCAGTCGGTCCGTGGTCTCTCCGATGGTTCCGGCATGACCGTGACCATCGCCAAGTACCTCACCCCCAGCGGCCGCGACATTCACAAGCACGGCATCGACCCGGATGTGTCGGTGAAATTGAGTGAAGCGGAGGCCTCCAAGCTCAAGCTCGAAGACCTGGGCACCTCAAAAGATGTGCAGTACAGGGCTGCCGAATCGACCCTGGTCAAGAAGCTGCGCGCAACCAGCGCCTCCCGCACCACCTTCAACCCCACAAGCGCCAACTTGCCGGCGGCCCTGGGCACATCTGCGACCCCCACCCCCTGAAGACGGGGATGGGGGTCTACGAAGCTGCACCGTGACCGGCAGCTTCGAGGTGACGTTGCCGTGCCTCAGGCCACGGGCTGCATCAGTCCGCCACCGGGGTTGGAGTCGTCGTCGTCGTTCTCCTGGTCGTTCTGGAACAAGGCGAAGAGGCCGAGGGCCAGCACGCTGATCACAGCCGAAGCGAGCGCGTAGCCGCTCTGGAGCTCAGCCGTGATGCCGCCGGTCCCGCCCACAAATTCACCCATGATCACGTTTCATTTCGCTGCACTGTAACGAACTTTTGCGGAGATGAGACAGAAGACAATCTGAAACCTTCCTGAAACAGCCCAGGAGGACCCCCGGGTCCTGCTGGGCGATCTGGATGCCCTCACAGCATCAACTCCTCACACCGACAACACCGCCGCATTCTTCGCGGCCGCCTGCTCCATCCTCTGGGCGTCGGTGAGGCCATCGGCTCCGGGGATCTGCTCGGCCATCGCCGCCAGCCACTCCTTGAGCATGTCGAGCTGGCGCTCGGCCGCCAGCACATTCAGCCCGCGGGCCAGCACTTTGGCCGTGCTGCCGCCGCCCCCCTGATACACCAGCCGGCCATGGAGGTGCTGGGGCAGACCTTGGCGCAGCAGGCGGAAGGCAGGCTCCTCCATCGGGGTTTCCAGCACGATGTTGGGCTTCTCCAACCGGATGCGTGAGAAGCCGCAGCGCCGCGCCAGCAACTTCAGCTCCATCAACTGCAGCAGGCTCGCCACCGGCGAGGGCAGGGCGCCGTAGCGGTCCACCCAGTCGGCGGCCAGCTGCACCAGTTCCTCGCGGGTGCGGCAGTCGGCGGCGGCGCGGTAGGCGGCCATCTTCTCGTCGCTCTCGGGAATCCAGTCGGCGGGGATGAAGGCGGTGATCGGCAGATCGATCTGGGTCTCCTCCACCACCGGGATGTCCTGGCCCTGGATCTCCGCCAGCGACTCCTGCAGCATCTCCATGTAGAGATCGAAGCCGATCGTCTCCATCTGGCCGCTCTGCTCCACCCCCAGCAGGTTGCCGACGCCGCGGATCTCCATGTCGCGCATGGCCAGCTGGTAGCCGGACCCCAGTTGGGCGAACTCCTGGATCGCCCGCAGTCGCTGGCGCGCCGCTTCACTCAGGGAGGCATCACCGGGATAAAACAGCCAGGCATGGGCCTGGACGCCGCTGCGGCCCACCCGACCACGCAACTGATAAAGCTGGGCGAGGCCGAACTTGTGGGCGTCCTCCACCAGGATCGTGTTCACCCGCGGAATATCTAGGCCTGATTCGATGATCGTTGTGCAGAGCATCACGTCGGCCTCGCCGGCGTTGAAGGCCACCATCGCGCTCTCCAGCTCTCCCTCGCCCATCTGGCCGTGGGCCACCAGCAGCTTCAGGCCCGGCAGCATCTCGCGCAGCTGGCCCGCCACCTCCTCGATCCCCTCCACCCGTGGCACCACATAGAACACCTGGCCGCCGCGGTCGAGCTCCTGGCGGATGGCGCTGCGCACCGCCTCCTCATCCAACGCCGCCAGGTGGGTCTTGATCGGCCGGCGCAGGGGCGGTGGGGTGGTGATCAGGCTCATCTCCCGCACCCCCGAGAGGCTCATGTAGAGCGTGCGCGGGATCGGCGTGGCCGAGAGGGTCAGCACATCCACGTCTTTACGCAGCGCCTTGATCTTCTCCTTCTGGTTCACCCCGAAGCGCTGCTCCTCATCCACCACCAGCAACCCCAGTTTTTCGAAACTGGTGCCCTTGCTCAGCAGCTGGTGGGTGCCCACCACCACGTCCACCGTTCCATCCCTGAGCCCATCGAGGATCGTCTTGCGCTCGGCGGTGGTGCGAAAACGGTTGAGCAGAGCCACCTTGAGCGGATAGGGAGCGAAGCGTTCGCTGAGGGTGCGCCAGTGCTGCTGAGCCAGCACCGTGGTGGGGGCCAGCAGGGCGCATTGCTTGCCGGCGGTCACCGCCTTGAACACCGCCCGGATCGCCACTTCGGTTTTGCCGAAGCCCACATCGCCGCAGACCAGCCGGTCCATCGGCTCGGGCTTCTCCATGTCGCGCTTCACCTCGGCGATCGCCTTCACCTGATCAGGCGTTGGTTCGTAGGGGAAGGAGTCCTCCAACTCGCCCTGCCAGGGGCCATCGGCCGGGAAGGGGAAGCCGGCCGCCTGCTGACGCTCCGCATAGAGCTTCACCAGGTCCATCGCCACCTTGCGCACCGCCTTGCGGGCGCGCTCCTTGGCCCGGGTCCAGGCCACACCGGCCATGCGGTTCAGCTCCGGCGGGCTGTCGGTGCTGGCGCGGAAACGCCCCAGGCTGCCCAGCTGGTCGGCCGCCACCCGCAGCAGCCCATCGGCGTACTGAACCACCAGGTAATCGCGCGATTCGCCGCTGATCGCCAGCTTCTCCAGCCTGAGGAAACGGCCGATGCCATGGTTGCGGTGCACCACGAAGTCGCCGGGGCGCATCTTGTTGGGGTCCACCGTGCGGCTGGCCGCCTTGCGGCGCCGGCGTACATAGCCCGAGGCCGCCAGGCTGTGCTGGCCGAAGAACTCCCGGTCGGTGAGCAGCACCAGCCGCCAGGCCGGGAGCTGCAGCCCCTCCAGCTCAGCGGTGCCGCGCAGCTTCAGGGCCACCGGTGTGGCCTGCTCGATCAGACGCTCGATCGCCGGAAAATCGTGGGGGTTGGGCACGAAGCGGGCGGGGCAGTCGTGCTCCTCCAGCAGCGCCACCGCGCGGCTGGGCTGGGCCGACACCAGCCACACCCGCGCCTTCTCCTGCTGATAACCCTTCACCAGCGCCGCCAGACGACCGAAGGCATTGGGATGAGCCGGCACCGGACGGCTGGAGAGATCGAAGGCGTTGGGGTGCCGGTCGCTCTCGTGCAGCTCGGCCAGGTCGAAACCGGCGAAGCGATCGGCCTCCGCCAGGGCTGCCGCCACCGGCCGATGCAACGACGGCGGCAGGGTGTCAGCTGGCAACGGAGCGCTCACCTCGGCGTGGTGGTCGCTGGCGTGGTCGAACCACTGCTGGCCGTGGGCCAGCCCCTGGCGTCGCTCATCAACCGCGATCAGGGTGGCGCCGGGCAGGTAGTCGAGCAGGGAAGCCGGCTGCTCCCAGGCCAGACCCATCAGGCGCCGCATCCCCTCGGGCGTGCCCCCCTCCAGCAACTGCTCGAGAGCTTCTGAGGCCAGCAGCTCGGTGAGCGCCTCCGGCATCGACTCACGCAGGGCATCGGCGATCAGCGGCCCGTAGCCCGTGGGGGTGAGGCGCACCGCCTCGATCGCATCGAGGGAGCGCTGGGTGGCGGGATCGAACTCCCGCAGCTTCTCTAGGTCTTCACCGAAGAACTCCAGCCGCACCGGCAGCTCGGCGCTCACCGGGAACACATCGACGATGTCGCCGCGGCGGCTCCAGCTGCCCTCCTGCTCAATCGTCGGCACCCGCTCGTAGCCGAGGCGGGTGAGGGTGTCGGCCAGCTCCTCGAGATCGACGCTGCTGCCCTTGCGCAGGCTGAGGCAACGGGCGGCCAGGGCGGCGGGTGGCGGCAGATGGGGCTGCAGGGCCCGCTCAGTGGCCACGATCGCTCCGGCCCAGGAACGGCCCGAGCCATCGATCAGCTCACCGAGCACCTGCAACTGGCCCCAGGTGATCTCGCTGGTGGGATCGAAGGGTTCGTAGGGGGAGCCCTCGCTGGTGGGGTAGAGCTGAGCCGTGGGCCAGCCCATCAGCTCCAGCAGGGCGGCCCAGCGGCCCGCCTCCTCCAGCGTGGGCACGATCACCACCAGGGGCCTGCCGCCGCGACGGGCCAGGGCACTGGTGATCAGGGCACGGGCTGCCCGTCCGGCCCCGCTGAGCCGCAGCCGCTCGGGCCGACCGCTGCGCTCCAGCACCTCCCCGGTGAGGGGCACCTGCTCGAGCTGGCGCACCAGGGCGGTGAGGGGCATCGGAGGGCAGCCGGGCACGGGCTTCGATCTTCGCAAGCAGCGGCATCGGCCGCGGCCCGCCGCCAGGGGGCCTCCCACGCGCTATGAACAAACTCCCGAGGCCTTCAGCGCCTGCCTCGGTCCGCGCGCCTGGCGCCGTCATGAGCAAAGCCCGTCGCCCCTCGCGCCGATCCAGCCCACCCCGACGCTCCCGAGGCCCCAGGACCCGCTCAGCGGCCGGGGGCCTCACCTCCCTGCTGATGGGCCTGGCCCTCAGTGCCGCTGGTGGTCTGGCCGCCCTGGCGCTGCTCTTCCCCCAGCCGCGCCGCAGCGACACCCTCCTGGCCCTGCAGGACCTCACCATCCAGCTGCAGGAGGTGGTGCTCGCCAGCCGTCCGGAGCCACCGCGGCCCGGCGATCGGGTGCTCACCAGCGCCGGTCTGCCTGGGCTTCTGGCCCAGCTCGACACGGCTGATCAGAGCTGGCTGCCACGGGCTGAACCCCTTGGCAACGGACGCATCCGCTATCTCTACAAACGGCGCCTGGAAGACCCGCCCCTGAGCATCGCCCAGATCGAGGAGCTGCGCCGCAATCCACCCAGCCACCAGCTGGAACGTGACGCCATCGCCAGCCTGCTGACCTTGCTGGAGCGGGCGGGGGTGCAGGTGGTGATCGGACCGCCCCGCAAAGCCCGGGCCGCCGGGGAATGGGAACCGGCAGCCCGCACCCTGCGCATCCGCCCCGATGTGATCGAGAAGGGAAGCGTTGAGTTCGCGCGGGTGCTCAACCACGAAGCGATTCACGTGGCCCAGAGCTGCCGCCACGGCGGCCTGGGGGCCCGGCCCAAGCTGCTCGGGCTCTCGATCGTGCTGGATCCGATCAGCCGGCGCCATCTGGAGGATCCCGTCTATGCCAGGGCCAGCCCCACCGAGATCCGCCTGGAGCAGGAGGCCTACGCCAACCAGAACCAGCTCAGCCTGGGGCCGGCCCTGCTGGTCAAGGAGTGCCGTGCTCCGGGCTGGACGCGGTAAGGGCCTCCAGCTGTTGCGCCAGGAGGTCGTTGAAGCGCAGCAGGTCGTCGTCGCTGAGCTGCTGGCGGCTGGCCAGATTGAATTCCCGCTCCAAGAGGGCGCGCCCCTGGGCCGCTCCCCAGCCCAGGCTCGCCAGCAGCCCATCTGAGCTGCGCAGGAGGTCCGAGCGGCGCAGGGGCAGGGCGGCCTGGGCCGGATCCACCCCAGGCTCAAGCTGGCGCAGAGCGGCGAGGTAGGCGAGCAGGTCGGCGTAGCGGATCAGGCGGCTGCGGCTTGGGTGACCGAAGGCCCTCTGCAGATAGATCGATTCCTGCTCACGCTCCCAGCCCAGCTGCCTCAGCAGCCGCTCCAGCTCGGCCAGTTCCTCGCTCCAGTCGTCGGGATCGGCCAACGGTTCGGCTTCCGCGACGGCCGGGCGGTCGGGGCCCCCTGTGGGTTCCAGGGCCGGCGCGGGCGCGGGCGCTGATGGGGTTGGTGCTGGTGTTGGTGTTGGCGTTGGTGTTGGGGCTGGACCGGGAGATGGAGATGGAGATGGTCTGACTTCTGACTGCGCTGGCGGCGTTGTTGCCCCCACCCCCTGCTGGGGAACAACGATCGGCGCTGACAGCGGGGCCTGTTCCTGCAGCCGCTGCAGCAGCCGCTGCAGCGCCCTGTCTTCGGCAGCCTCGGCGCTGGGGGCCTCCCCGAGGGCGCTGCCCAAGCAGCGGCCTTCCTCCCAGGCACTCACCTCCACCACCCGCTGACCGGAGTCGGCATGGGCCAGTCGCGCCCGAAGCTGCATCGCGGGGAAGCCGGTGTAGGGGACTTTCTAGAGTGGCGCTACCGAACCCGCTGCACGCCAATGGAAGCGGAGTCGATCTCCTCCCTCACTCCCCTGCTGGAAGAGGCGGATCATTGGGGGGAGCTGCTGCTGCTGCTGCCGCTGCTGGTGGCTCTCGAGGCGGTGCTCTCCGCCGACAACGCCATCGCCCTGGCGGCCATCTCAAGGCGGCTGCTGGATCCGCAACTCCAGCGTCAGGCCCTGAACCTCGGCCTCGGCCTGGCCCTGGTCTTCCGCCTGGGGCTGATCCTGCTGGCCCGCTGGGTTCTGAACTTCTGGCCCCTGCAACTGGCTGCCGCCGCCTATCTGCTCTGGCTGAGCAGTACCAACCTGTTGCGGCCTGGGGAGGCCTCCAGCGGCGATGAACCTGAGCGGCCCAGCGATGGTGCGTCCGCCTCCGCTGCGCAGGCTCTTCAGGGCGCCAGCTCCAGCGGCCATGCCGGTGCGTCTGGACTAGGGGCTGTGGTGCTCACCCTTGCGGTCACCGATCTCGCCTTTTCGCTCGACAGCGTGGCGGCCGCGGTGGCCGTGAGCGATCGCCTCTGGCTGGTGATGACCGGTGGGGTGATCGGGGTGATCGCCCTGCGCCTCACCGCCGAGCTGTTCATCCGCTGGCTGGGGATCTACCCCAACCTGGAGCGGGCCGGTTACCTGGCTGTCGGACTGGTGGGCCTGCGCCTGCTGCTCCGCCTCGGGCTGCCCCAGCTTGTGCCGCCCGAGTGGACCCTGCTGCTGCTGGTGGCGGTCCTGTTCCTCTGGGGGTTCTCCAGACGCGTGAGCGGCGAGGCCGGTGAGGTGAACCCCTGAAACCCTTGCGCATCGAACTTCGTCAGGCCGGCAGTGGCCGCCTGCTGGACCAGCTCGAGCTCGAGGAGCTGGATGAGATTCCCCAGCCTGGCCGTTGGTTTCTCCATGGCAGCCGCAGTTTCCTGGTGCTGCAGCGGCACCACCGCTACCAGCTGCGCAATGGCCGCTACGAACTGGTCACCGTGGCCCTGCAGGTGAAAGCGGAGCGGCAGCCCAGCGAAGCGCGCTGGTGGAGAGGAGGCTGGGTGATCGGCGACCCCAGCTGCCGCTTCAATGCCCGTTCGCCGCTGTTGCGCTGCGCCGTGCTGCCTGACGGCCCCTGTGAGCGCTGCGCCCACTACAGCGGCCGCCAGAGCTGAGCAACAACCCTGCCGTGCTCCCTCATCCCTCAGCCCAGGGCCTGCCGCAGGGCCACCACGGCGAAGGCCAGGAACAGACCCCCACTGAGCCGGTAGAGGAGGCGCTCGGAGAGAAGCTGACCGATCCACTTGCCCGCCCCCACCGCCAGACCCGTGACCAGGGCATGACCCGCCAGGGTGCCGGCCAGCAGGGCACTGAAGGTGAACCCCGGCGCGGTGGCCAGAAAAATAGTGGCGAACTGGGTGCGATCCCCCAGTTCGGCCATGAACACCAGCAGGAAGGCTTCCCGCACCACCAGCCAGCCCCCGGCCCGGCTCTGGTCCTGGTTGGCTTCGGCGGCATTCACCAGATCCTCGGCCTCCTGGGCCTCCTGCTCGGCGGCCTGCGCACCCATGGCCTGGGCATCGATCAGCAGCTTCAGGCCGAACCCGCCGAAGAGCAGGGCTGCCAGCCAGGGCACCAGCTCCACCGGCAGCAGACTGCGCAGCCCCAGACCGAAGGCCAGGGAAATCATGGTGACGGCCGCCAGGGCAGCGAACGCCCCGATGAAGACCCAGCGGGCCCGGTGGCGGGCGGCCAGCAGGAACGCTACGAAGAACGTCTTGTCCCCCAGCTCTGCCAGGGTGATGGCGGTGAAGCTTGAGCCGAACGCGGCGATGGCGGGATCGCTAGCCATGAAGGGGTTGGGGCTGGTGCTCAGAGCGGCTCGGCCTGGGAGACGAAGCCAACCCCTCCGTAGTACTCCAGGATCGGCCGCAGCCCCTGGCGGAGGGTCTCGAGCGCCTCGCTCTCGCAGAACACGATCACGTGGACATTGGCTCCCAGGCCGCTGAACTCCATCGACTCCGAGACGGAGCCATGGGGTCCGCGGCCCGTGACATGACGAACCACCGAGTAGCCGGGAGCACCGGCGGTGTCGATCAGGTGAACCACCCGCTCGAGTTCCCGTTCACTGCAGATCAGATCGAGGCGTTGCATGGCAAGGGCCGGACATTCAGAGAGGGGTCAGACGGCAGGGATGACGAGCCTCACCATCGCCATGTAGAGCGGGATCCCCACAACGATGTTGAACGGGAAGGTCACCCCCAGGGCGGTGGAGATGTAGAGGCTCGGGCTGGCCTGCGGCACGGTCATCCGCATCGCCGCTGGCACGGCGATGTAAGAGGCACTGGCACTGAGCACCATGAACAGCAGGGCATCCCCCTGCGGAAGCCCCAGCATCCAAGACACCGCCAGTCCCACCCCGGCATTGAACAGGGGCATGAGCAGGGCGAAGCCGATCAGGAAAGCTCCGGCCCGCCTGAGATCCCCCACCCGCTGGGCCGCCACGATGCCCATGTCGAGCAGAAAGAAGCTGAGGGCTCCGTAGAAGAGCTCGCCGGTGAAGGGCTCCATCTTGCCCAGCCCCGACGGACTGAAGGCCGCCACCAGGCCACCGATCACCAGGCTGCCCACAAGCAGCAGCACGGAGCTGTTCAGGAAGGCCTCATGCAGAAGTGAGCCCCAGCGGATCCCCTCCCGGGGTTGTTCGGCCGCTGCGCTGGAGGCCAGCTTCACCAGCAGCAGGCCGACGATGATCGCCGGGGATTCCATCAGCGCCAGGGCCGCCACCATGAAGCCGTCGTGGGGCATGCCGGTGAGGCCCAGGAAGCTCTCGGCCGTGATGAAGGTGACGGCGCTGATCGAGCCATAGGTGGCGGCGATCGCCGCCGCGTTGAAGGTGTCGAGCTGGCGCTTGAGCACCAGGAAGCTGTAGAGGGGCACCAGGGCCGACATCAGCATCGCCGCCGCGATCGTGCTGATCACCTGCGGACCGAGGCCGCTGTGGAGCAACTCCACCCCCCCCTTGAAGCCGATCGCCAGCAGCAGGTAGAGGGAGAACAGCTTCGGCAGCGGCGCCGGGATCTCCAGGTCGGAGCCCACCAGCACGGCGATCACCCCGAGGGCGAAGAACAGCACCGGCGGTGAGAGCAGATTCTGCAGAACCAGGCTGGTCTCCATTCCGGCGCCCGGTGGGTGATCGACTCTCAGGAACGCAGAGTACCGAGGGCAGAACCAACACCAGCAAGGCGATGCACTTTGTTCGCACAGGAGTGAATCCCGGCCCATGAACCCAGGCCGTGGAGCTGGTCGTTGTCGTGGTAGGGCTCAGCCCTTCACCGCATCACCGCTGGCGCTGGGGAGGATGTAGCGCTGCAGCAGCACGAACAGCACCAGCACCGGCAGGATCGAAACCACCGATCCTGCCGCTACCAGGCGCCAGTCGAGGGAGAAACTGCTGGCCAGTTGCTGCAGTCCCAGGGGCAGGGTGTAAAGCCTGGGGTCGTCGAGGATCACCAGGGGCCAGAGGAAGTCACTCCAGGTGCCGATGAACACGAACATCGCCAGGGTGATCAGGTCGGCCCTGGCCGCGGGAATCATCACGTTCCACCATTCCCCCACCGGCGTGCAGCCATCAATGCGGGCCGCTTCCTCCAGCTCCACAGGCACCCCGAGAAAACTCTGACGCAGCAGAAAGATGCCGAAGGCCGTGGCTGCCTGGGGGACAATCAAGGCCCAGAGGGTGTTTCTCAGGCCCAGCTGCACCATCATCAGATAGAGCGGAATCATCACCACCTGAAAGGGAATCAGGATGGTGGCCACCACCAGGGCCAGCACCAGGCCGCGGCCGGCGAAGCGCATCCGTGCCAGCGGATAGGCCGCCAGCGAGCAGAACAGCAGATTTCCCAGCACCGCCAGCAGGCTCACCACCGTGCTGTTGAACAGGTACAGGCCCAGGGGATGGTCGGCGAAGAGGCGGCCATAGGCCTCCAGGCTCGGCTGGGCGGGAATCAGCGACGGCGGGGTGGAGAAGATGTTTTCGGCGGGGCCCTTGAGCGAGGTGCTCACCAGCCAGAGCAGAGGCACCAACATCAGCAAGGCCAGCAACAGCAGGGACACCAGCTGCAGGGCGCTCACCCAGAGAGGCCGCTGCTCCTTCACAGCCGCGGCAGCTCCGCCACCGGCAGCGACGCTTTCTGAGGATGCAGGGGCTGACGCTCCATCCCGTGCACCAGCCGGTTGAGGGCATTGACGAAGGCCTGGGCCGCAGCCACCACGATGTCGGTGTCAGCGGCATGGCCGGCGTAGAGAACCCCATGGTGGCGCAGGCGGATCGTGACCTCGCCCATGGCATCGATGCCCTCGGTGACCGACTTGACGCTGAACTCCACCAGCTCGTTGGGCACCCGCGCCAGGCTGTTGAGGGCCTGGCAGACGGCATCGACCGGACCGGTGCCGATGGCGGCCTCGGTGAGCTCGGCGCCATCACTGGTGGTGAGAGTCACGGTGGCGGTGGGCTGCAGGTTGGTGCCCGTGCTCACCTGCACCAGCTTGAGCACGTAACGGGCCTCGGTCTGCTGGGCCTGATCACTCACGATCGCCTCGAGATCCCGGTCGGTGATTTCCCGCTTGCGATCGGCCAGCTCCTTGAAGCGGGCGAAAGCCTCGTCGAGGTCGTCGCGCTCGAGGGTGTAACCCAGATCCTCCAGGCGCGCCCGGAAGGCACTGCGGCCGCTCAGTTTGCCGAGGGAGATGCGGTTGTCGGCCAGGCCGATGGTGCGGGCATCGACGATCTCGTAGGTGAGGCGGTTCTTGAGCACACCGTCCTGATGGATGCCCGATTCATGGGCAAAGGCGTTGGCACCCACGATCGCTTTGTTGGGTTGCACCGCCATGCCGGTGAGATTACTCACCAGGCGGGAAGTCTTGTAGATCTCCTCGGTGCGCACCCCTGTGAGCGGCTCGCTGCTGCTGGCCTGGCGGCCGAGGAAGGGGTTGAAATAGGCCCGGCGCACATGCAGCGCCATCACCAGCTCCTCGAGAGAGGCGTTGCCGGCCCGCTCGCCGATACCGTTGATCGTGCACTCCAGCTGGCGGGCACCGTTCTTGACCGCCTCGAGGAAGTTGGCCACCGCCAGACCGAGGTCGTTATGGCCGTGCACCGAGATCACCGCCTGATCAATGTTGGGCACATGGGCCTCAATGCCGGCGATCAGGCCCCCGAATTCGGCCGGGGTGGTGTAGCCCACGGTGTCGGGGATGTTGATCGTGGTGGCGCCAGCAGCGATGGCGGCCTCGATCACCTCATAGAGGTAGTGAGGATCGGAGCGGCCAGCGTCCTCGCAGGAGAATTCCACGTCCTCGACGAGGGAGCGGGCATAGGCCACCATCTCTGCGGTGATCGCCACCACCTCGGCGCGGCTCTTGCGCAGCTTGTGCTCCAGATGGATGTCGCTGGTGGCGATGAAGGTGTGAATGCGGCGGTTGGCGGCGGGGGCCACCGCTTCTGCGCAGGCCTTGATGTCGCCGCGGGCAGCCCGGGCCAGGCCACAGATCACCGGCCCTTCGGGGGTGCCGACAGCGGCGGCGATGCGCTGAACCGCATTGAAATCACCGGGGCTGGCGAAGGGAAAGCCGGCTTCAATGATGTCGACGCGCAGGCGCGCAAGCTGATGGGCAATCGCCAGCTTCTCCTCCAGGTTGAGGCTGGCCCCGGGGGATTGCTCACCATCCCGGAGGGTGGTGTCGAAGATCAGAACGCGGCCGGGGTCCTTGGCCATGACCGTTGCAAGTCGATGTGACTATGAGTTGAATCGATCCTAGAGGGGTGGGGCGATCACCACCTCCCTGGGACCGCTCTCCTGACGCTCCTGCGGACGGCGCACCAGCTCCCGGCTGAGCGGCTCGACCCGCAGCGGACTCTCCAGGCCCCGCTGAAACACCGGCGCCTGAGCCGCTTCGGCCTTCTCCAGTTGCTTGCGCCGCCCGGCCAGATCCAGGAAGACATCCACAGCGTTGCGCAGCTCCCGGGGCACCATCCCATCGGCATTCAGCAGCGTGATCCGGATGCCCTTGGCCCGCAGGGTTTCCACAAGCCGCTCCAGATCCCGACTGCCACTCAACAGCCAGACCTCATCCAGGCGGTGGGCCACCATCATCAGGTCCAGGCAGATCTCCACATCGAGGTTCGCCCGGGCGAACTGGCGGTGCTCGGGATCCGCGCCGAATTCCCGCAGGGGTTTGCTGCGAACCGTGTAGCCAAGGCTGGTGAGCGCATCACGGAACGGCCTCTGATCGGCCGGATCCTTCAGGCCCGTGTACCAGTAGGCGCCATCAAGTTCCACGCCAGGGTCGGCGGTGGCCAACTCCAGCAGCCGACGTGGATCGAAGAACCAGCCCAGCTTCTGCTGGGCGTAGAACATGCCGTGGCCATCCACGATCACCACGCGCCGGATCTTGCCTTGATCCACCCGAAACCCATCTCGTCTCATGGGTTCAGCGTAGAGACGTGTGGCCTTGAGAACTCGCAGAAGGGTGCGCCGTAAGGTGGCTTCATTGATGGATGGTCGATGGCCACAGGCACCCTGGCCCTGGTCCTTCATGCCCATCTCCCCTTTGTCCGGGACAGCCAGCCGGGCTCCCTGGAGGAAGACTGGTACTTCCAGGCCCTGCTGGAGAGCTATCTGCCGCTGCTCCAGGTGCTGGAAGCCAGCCGGGATGATCCCGCCCAGCAGCCCTGCCTCAGCCTCGGGCTCTCGCCCACCCTGCTCAGCCTGATCAGCGATCCCGTGCTGAGCGCGCGCTTCCCCGACTGGCTCGCCCAGCGCCAACGGTTACTTCGTCAGGCCCCGTCCAGCCACCGCAGCGCCGCCACCGCCCTGGCCGACACCCTCGAGAGCACCCGCCAGAGCTGGGTCGAAAGCGGCGGCCAGCTGCTGCACCGCTTCCGGCAACTGCAGCAGGACGGGGTGCTTGACCTGCTCACCTGCGCCGCAACCCACGGCTACCTGCCGCTGCTGCGTCACTGCCCCGAAGCCGTGCGGGCCCAGCTGATCAATGCCGTGCGCGAGCACCAACGGTTACTGGGGGAGCGACCGCTTGGCATCTGGCTGCCGGAGTGCGCCTACTACGAAGGTCTCGATCTGCTGCTGCGGCAGTGCGGCCTGCGCTACGCCGTTCTCGATGCCCATGGCCTGCTTCATGCTCTGCCAAGGCCTCGTTATGGGGTGTACGCGCCGATCTGCTCGCCGGCGGGCATCGCCTTCTTTGCCCGCGATGGCGCCGCCACCCTGCCGGTGTGGTCGGCCTCGGAAGGATATCCAGGTGATGGCAGCTACCGGGAGTTTCACCGCGACCTGGGCTGGGATCTGCCCGAAGCGGAGCTGCACGTCCATGGCATCACCAGCTCAAGGCCCCTCGGCCTGAAATTGCACAGGGTCAGCAGCCAGGGCTCGGCGCTCGATCAGAAACTGCCCTACGACCCGGTGGCAGCGGCCAGCCGGACGGTGGAGCACGCCAGCGCCTACCTGGCCGGCCGCAGCGAGGAGCTGGCGGTCCTGGCTGCGGCCATGGCCCGCCCCCCCCTGCTGGTGGCACCCTTCGACGCGGAGTTGTTCGGCCACTGGTGGTATGAGGGACCCCAGTTTCTCGCCGAACTGTTCCGTCAGGGACCTGCCGCTGGCGTGGAGTTCAGCAGCCTGCGAGGCTCCCTCGAGCGGGGGGAGCCCCTGCAGATCTGCCGGCCTTCCCCCTCGAGCTGGGGGCAGGGGGGCTACCACCACTACTGGCTCAACCAGAGCAATGCCTGGGTGGTGCCGGAGTGGCATCGCGCCTCCGCTGCGATGGTGAAGCAGGTGAACGGCGGCGTGGCCACGGAGCGCCAGAGGCGGCTGCTCACCCAAGCGGGACGGGAACTGCTGCTGGCCCAGAGCTCAGACTGGAGTTTCATCCTCCGGGCCGGCACCACCACCGGGCTGGCCCGGGAGCGGATCCACCGCCATCTCGATCGTTTCTGGCGGTTGATGCATGCCATCGACACCGGCGCGGCGTTGCCAGAGGGCTGGCTCGAAGCCATCGAGGCCGACGATGGTCTGTTTCCCCAGCTGAACGCGGCGGACTGGGCCAGTGTCAGCGGCCAGCAGCCTTATCCACCAACCGACGAGCGACCCCTCACCCATGCCTGAGCAACAGCCGCTGAGCACGCCGGCCCCGCGCCAGCGCAATCAGGCCATCGATCTGATGCGGGCCACCTGCATCCTCTGGATCGTCGGCTTCTGGCACCTGCTGGGCTACGCCGAATCGATCGATGGCTACAAGAACGACGTCACCTACCGGGTGACGGTGGTGGTGCTGGGGCTGTTCGTGTTCATCTCCGGGCATCTGATCGGCAGGTCCCGGATCACGAATGCTGCCGAAGTCTGGCGGTTCTACCAGCGGCGGATGGTCCGGATCTATCCCCCCTACCTGGCGGCCCTGCTGCTCTTCGATCTCTGCGGACTGCTCAAGCCGGGTCAGTTCATCGGGGCGGCACTTCTGAGCGCAAGTTTCAGCCTGGAGCCGCCCCTGACCCTCTGGTACATCTCGATGATCGTGGTGTTCTACCTGCTCGCGCCGTTACTGCTGCTGCTGGTTCACAGCCTGGGCCAGACGCCCTGGCGCTGGACATCGAACCGCCTGGTGGTGTGTGCCGGGATCATCGGCCTCAACGTGCTGCTGGGCAAACTGCTGGATGGAGTGGATGCGCGCCTGTTCCTCTACTTCCCGTCCTTCGTGGCAGGCCTTGTACTCTCCCCGGCGCTGGTGGAGCCAAGGGTGAGATTCCGCACCATCGCCCTCACGGCCCTGGCCACCGTGGCGGCCACCCTGTTCTCCTTCCATCACCAGGCCAGGATCGACTCGAGCCTCAATGCCATCCCCCTGGCGGTGTTCGGTCCGCTGCTGACCTTTTTGGTCTGTGAGCGCTGGGGCCGCCATCTGCGTCTGCCCCCCCTGATTCTGGCGATCAGCACCGCCAGTTTCTTCATGTATCTCTTTCACCGGCCCATCTTTCTGCTCTTCACCAGCCACGGATTCCCGAGCAGCGCGCCCCTTCAGCTCGCCGTGCTGCTCCTGTTGGCCCTGCCAGTGATTGTGGCGGTCTCCTGGAAGGGGCAAGCCCTCTACGACTCCGCTGTGCGACGGTTGCAGCGGCCCGCCGCCGCCCCTGGCTGAAGAACTCCGGCACCAGCCCAGGTACGCTCCTTGGTAAGGACTTCCTCGGGCTTGCCATACCCCAGGCCTGCAGCCATGTACTCCCATCTGCTCGTTCCCATCGACGGATCCGACATCTCCGTGAAGGCCGTTCATGGGGCCGTGGCTTTCGCCAAGGAGGTGGGTGCGCGCATCACCTTTTTCAATGCCCGCAGTGTCCTGCCGGTGTCGATGGTGGGCACCGGAACCATGCTCGATGCCGGCACGTTGGAGCACCTCAGCCTCGTGGCGCGGGAAAATGCCGAGCGGATTCTGGCGGACGCCCAAGCCGTGGCCGAGAGCGCCGGTGTGCCCTGCAGCAGTGAGGGGGTGATCAACGATCTGCCCCATGAGGCGATCATCGAGGCGGCCGCTCAACACGGCTGCGATCTGATCTTCATGGCCTCCCATGGGCGCCGGGGCCTGAGCGGACTGTTGCTGGGCAGCCAGACTCAGAGGGTGCTGATCCATGCCGCGCTGCCAGTGCTGGTGTTCCGTTGAGCATCCGCGGGTCGGCTACCCCCGCACGGCCCGCCAGAGCAACTGCGCCTCGCGCCCCTTCGGCTGCATCAGCCCCCAGCGCACATCGGCTGGTGCCTGGGCAAACAGGCGCACCATCGCCGCCACCAGCTCGCTGAGGCTGAGGGTGTTGGTCAGGAACCCATACCACTGCCGCTCGGGCAGGGCGAAGAAGGTGCTGAAGAACTCGCGCAGGTCCTGCTCGGAGAAACGCATCAGCTTCTCCAGGCCGAACTGGTAGATGCCGTGCTTGCGCACCAGCTCCGGTGTCCAAAGGGCGCCCCAGGCCGTCTCGGCCACCTGGGCGGCGGAGAGATCAGGTCTGGCCAGGGCGGCGGCGATGGCAGCCGCCAGACCGGGGGCGCGCCGCAGCAGGGAGCCCACCAGGTAGCCCGAAGCGGGGTGCACCAGGCTGGCGGCCCCTCCGAAGCCCAGCACCCGCTGGCTGAAGTCGGGCAGCGGCAGATTCATCGGGAACAGGCAGCGCTCCTCGTGCTCCACCTGCAGCACCGCCACGCCCCGATGGGCCAGCCTTCGCCTCAGGCGATCCTGGAGCACCTTGATCGGCACCGGCGGCGCCAGAGCCAGGGAGGTTTCCTCCACGAAGAAGCGCCCCTCGCCCAGGTCCATGGCGTACAGGAACGTTGGGGGACCCTGGCGCTCCTCCGGGCTCAGGTGCTCGCTACGGTAGTCCATCAGCACGAACTGGCCAGGCGGCACCGGATCCGCCGTGAAGAGGCCCACAATCCCGTAGGCAGCCTGTGCGGCCACGGGCCCCAGGGCCGGCCGGCGCACGAACACCGGGTCGTGGCCAGTGGTGTCGATCACCAAGCGGGCCCTGAGCACCTCCCCCTCCCGGGTGGTCACCTGGGAGCCCTGCGTGTCGTGGTTCAGCTCAGCCGCCAGTCCCTGCCGCCAATCCATGCCGGAGCAGCGCCCCAGCCAGTGGCCCTGGAGTTTCCCACGATCAAACAGGCCGTAATCGTGGCTGAGCGCCACGGGATCGGCTCCGAAATAACTGACGCAGTTCGACCAGCGATGCTCCAGCAGATGGGAGAGGTGGAGCTGATCCAGCTCCGGAGCCCAGATGCCGTAGGTGTTCGGCCATGGGCTGGCTGGATCGCCTGCAGCCAGCCCCATCACCCGCAGGCCGAGGGGGACGAGCTCACTGGCGATCGCCAGCCCTGCCGGGCCGGCCCCGAGCACCAGTACATCGGCCGCGGGGGGGAGCGTCAGGGGGACTCCGGTGCCGTGCTGGTCTCAGCGGTGTCAGCGAGATCCTCCTCATCGGGGGCCGGGGGCACGAGCACCACCTCACTGAGACGATCACCGCTGTCGAGCTTCTGCAGGCGCACACCCGTGGCAGCCCGCGACTGCTGGGGAATCGCGTCGGCCTGCATGCGCACGATCACCCCCCGCTCACTCACCAGCAGCAGTTCCTCCCCGGGGCCCATCACCGTCAGCCCCACCAGCACGTCCCCGTCGCGACGGAACTTGATGGCGCGCAGGCCCAGACCGGCCCGGCGCTGCAGACGGAACTGGGTCACCGGCACCCGCTTACCAAGCCCGCTGGCGGACGCCACCAGCACCCAGGGCCCATCGGAACTCTCGCCAGCCTCCGGAGCATCCTCCTCCTCGTTCTCGGATGCGGACGAGCTGGCCACCTGATCGGCCAGTTCAGCCGGCAGCACGTCCATGCTCACCAGCTCATCCCCAGGCCGCAGGGCCATGGCGCGCACACCCCGGGCAGTGCGGCCCAGGGGCCGCAGTTCCCCATCGGTGAGGCGGAAGTGGATCGTCATCCCCTTGAGCGAACCGATCAGGACGCTGTCGCCGGGCAGGGCCAGCCGCGCCCAGCGCAGGGCGTCGCCGTCTTCGAGGCTGATGGCAATCAGGCCGTTGGAGCGGATGTTGGCGAAAGCCGAGAGTCTGGTGCGCTTGATGTAGCCGCCGCTGGTGAGCATCAGCAGCTGAACATCGTCGTCGAAGGCACTCACAGCCACCAGCGAGGTGATCTGCTCTTCGCGGGGAATCGGCAGCAACTGCACCACCGGAGTGCCCTTCGCACCACGACTTCCCACCGGCACCCGATAGGCCGGCACGGCATAGACCACGCCGCGATCGCTGAACAACAGCAGGGTGTCGTGGTCGTTGCAGCTGATGAACAGGCGCACCGCCTCCTCACCCTGGCTGCGGGTTCCGGCCTTGCCGCGGGTGCCGCGGCTGGTGGCCTCGAACTCGCTCACCGGCATGCGCTTGAGATAGCCGTTCTCGGTGAGCAGCACCACGGATCGCTCATTGGCGATCAGATCGATGTCTTCAAGCCCACCCTCGAGATCAAGAATCTCGGTGCGGCGCTCAGACGGGTAGCGCTCGCGCAGCTGAATCAATTCGGCTTCGATCAGTCCGAGCACCCGCTCCCGCCGGCCCAGGATGTCCTTGTAGTCGGCGATCTTGGTGACAAGATCCTCATGCTCCAGGCGGATCTTGTCAGCTTCGAGGGCGGTGAGCCTGCGCAGCTGCATCTGCAGAATCGCGTCAGACTGGATCTCACTGAGGCCGTGGCGCTCCTGCAACTGCAGACGGGCCGTGGCCGCATCCGAGGCCGCACGGATCAGGGCGATGATCGGATCCAGTTGATCGAGGGCCAGCAGCAGACCCAGGAGGATGTGATCCCGTTCCTCAGCCTTGCGCAAGAAGTAACGGGTGCGCCGCTCGATTGTCTCGATGCGGAACTCGAGGAACACCTGCAGCATCCGCCGCAGGGTGAGCAGCACCGGTTCGCTGTTGACCAGCGCCAGCATATGGGCACTGAAATTGCTCTGCAGAGGTGTGAGCTTGAACAGATTGTTCAGCACCACCTGCGGATAGGCATCCCGGCGCAGTTCAATCACGATGCGCATGCCATCGCGATCGCTTTCGTCGCGAATGTCGGAGATGCCGTCGAGCTTCTTGTCGTTGACCATCTCGGCGATGCGCTCAATCAGCGCCGCTTTGTTGGTCTGATACGGGAGCTCGGTGATGATCACGGCATCGCGATCGGGCCGGCCGGGAATTTCCAGTGTTTCGATCGAGGCCACCCCGCGCATGGTCACTGAGCCGCGGCCGGTGGTGTAGGTCTCGCGGATGCCGCGGCGGCCCAGAATCTGACCGCCTGTGGGAAAATCAGGCCCGGGAATCAGGGCCAGCAGGGCCCGGTCATCAAGCTCCGGATCGGCGATCAGGGCCAGCAGGCCATTGATCAGTTCGGTGAGGTTGTGAGGCGGGATGTTGGTGGCCATGCCCACCGCGATGCCCGACGACCCATTCAACAGAAGGTGAGGAACCCGCGCCGGCATCACCGTGGGTTCTTGCTGCGAACCGTCGAAGTTGTCGATGTAATCGACGGTTTCCGCTTCGATGTCTTCCAGCAGGCTGTCGGTGGTGAGCGCCTGCAGCCGCGATTCGGTGTACCGCATCGCCGCCGGGGGGTCGTTGTCGACCGAGCCGAAGTTGCCGTGCCCATCGATGAGTGGCATGCGCATCGAGAAGTCCTGGGCCATGCGCACGAGGGCGTCGTAGACGGCCGTATCCCCATGGGGGTGGTATTTGCCGAGCACCTCGCCCACCACCCGGGCGCACTTGCGGTAGGGCCGGTCGCTGGTGAGACCGAGCTCGTACATCGCGTAGAGGATGCGCCGGTGCACCGGCTTGAGCCCGTCGCGGGCGTCGGGCAAAGCCCGGCCCACGATCACGCTCATCGCGTACTCCAGGTAGGAGCGCGACATCTCATTGCGCAGGTCGGTCTGGATGATCCGTCCGTCGGACTCGCCGGGACCCGTTGGATCCGCCATCTCTCACCACACTGCCGAAGGCCAGGTTAAGCGAGGCTGGGTCCACCGTCTCCGGGCTGCTTGCGCCGATGGGATCCGCCCCCCCTCGCTCCCGCACCGAAGCGCAGCTGCAGGAGCGCCAGAGCGCCGGTGATCTGGCGGTGAGGAGCGCTGCGGACTACCGGGCCCTGGTGGCCGCCGAGGGACTGGAGGCGGCCTACTCCCGCACCGATGTGGTGGTGGCCGCCAACGCCGAGTTCACCGACCAGGCCACGCTCCAGCTCAGCCTCGGCCCCTGTGATCCGCCCATGCGCCTGCGCGAGGCGCGGCTGGATGGGGTCATGGCCCTGGGCTCCAGCGGCAGCGGCGGCCTGACCCTTCCAATCGGAGGTGGGATCTCAGACCCGGAGCACCTAGGCGGCGCCCAGGTGCTGGGGAAGTTGCTGGCGGGCCTGGAGGTGGAGCTGGTGGCCAGTGGTGAAGGCACGGCCCTGCATCCGCGCCGTGAACTCCAGGCCCGGCTCAAGCTCGAAAGCCTGGGCGTGGCACGCCTGCTGCTGCACCGGGCCATCAGCGAAAACGGCATCGTGGCGGTGAGCAGCGCCGAAGGAGTCACCCAAAGCCCGTACGGCCCCCTGCTGGGCCCGTACGGCAGCGCCCTCTACAGCAGTGGTGGATCTCGCAGCATCGGCCTGACCATGCCTGGCCTGAGCCTGCTGGGCCCCGGCTCGCCCGTGCTGGTGGGAGGAGCGATCGGCTGGGTGATCGGCGCCGGCAGCGGCCATCAGCCGCAGATCCGGCGGCTGCCGAGCGGCCATGCCCGCGGGCCGGGGGCCGTAGCGGCGGTGAGCGTCGACCTGGCGGAGCTGAAGGCCGAGTGGATCCGCCCCTGCCACTTCGAAGGTCATGGCAGTGCCCTGCTGGTGGCGATCGCGGCGCCGGTTCCCCTGATCAACCTGGCCGTTGCCCGTCAGGCGGCCTGCGGCGACGACCAGCTTGAGGCCCCCGTGCTCGATTTCTCGATTCCCCGCCGAATCCGGCCGAGCTTCGGCTTCGTTCCCTACAGCCACCTGCTCGCCGGCGAGATCCAGGTGGACGCCCGCCGCCTGCGTTGCGCACCTGCCCACAGCCCCCGCCTGGGCGAGGAAATCGGCGCCGGTCTGATCCAGCGCCTGCGCGAGGGCTCCTTTCCCCTGAGGCTTCCCCTGCTCCCTCTGAGTGATCGCCCGGGCCTGATTCCCCTCGAGGGCTGAGCGCAGCAGCGGCAAAGACAAGCCGGAGGAATCGGCGTAAGCTCCACCGGCGGTTTTGCGCGGTAACCGGTGGTCGAGTCCTCTGCTGCATCCCATGAGCCCGATCAGGGCCAGGACCTGCCATCCCCGACTCCCCTCGGTGAGGAGGATCTCAGCGCCTCGTCCGCGCCAGGTCCATCAGCCCCGGACGAGGCGGCGACAGCTGACACCGAGGTGAGCAGCATCGGGGCCGAGTCTGCAGTGGAGCCCGAACCGCAACCAGCCCCAGAACCCGAGCCCACGCCTGAGGTGCAGCCGGAGCCGCAGCCCATCGAGGAGCTTGAGCCTCAACCAGATTTAGAGCCTCAACCAGATCCTGAACCTGCGCCAGCGCCCGTTGTTCAGCCCCAGGCCGATCCAGCCGTGGCCACAACTCTGCACGTCCCTGCCAGTGACGAGAGCGGGAGCGGCGAAGGAGGCGGCGAGTGGGAGCTGCTCAGCAGCAAGGTGCGTGACTGGTTCAGCAGCGGTGACTTTCAGCGGCAGGTGCAGCAGTACAGCGGCCCCCTGAAGCTGCTGGCGGGCTTTGTGGGCCTGCTGCTGCTGCTCAGGATCTACGCAGCCCTGCTGGGGGCGATCGAGAGCCTGCCCCTGGTTCCCGGTCTGCTGGAGCTGGCCGGGGTGATCTGGCTGAGCCGCTTCGTGCTCACCCACCTGGTGCGCAGCAGCGACCGCCAGACCCTGCTGGCCTCGTGGCGGGAGCGCTGGGCGTCGTTCCGTGGTCAACCCTGAGGCCAGACCGGTTGATAGCTTGGCCCGACTGCAGAAACCCCAGTGGTGTCCATTCAGTTAGGCCGATCCCGAACCGTCCGCCGCGCCTACGGGATCGACGAGATCGCCCTGGTCCCCGGTGGTCGCACCGTGGACCCCGAGGTGACAGACAGCCGCTGGACCATCGGTGGAATCGAACGGGAGATCCCGATCATCGCCAGCGCCATGGACGGTGTGGTGGATGTGTCGGTGGCGGTCGAACTGTCCCGGCTGGGGGCCCTGGGGGTGCTGAACCTGGAGGGGGTCCAGTGCCGCTACGACGACCCGAACCCGATCCTGGATCGCATTGCTGAGGTGGGCAAGGAGGCCTTCGTGCCCCTGATGCAGGAGCTCTACGCCCAGCCCGTGCGCGAAGACCTGATCCGCCAGCGCATCGCGGCGATCAAGGCCGCCGGTGGCATCGCCGCCGTCAGCGCCACACCGGCGGCGGCCCTGCGCTTCGGACAGGCGGTGGCCGAAGCCGGGGCCGACCTCTTCTTCGTTCAGGCCACGGTGGTCTCCACCGACCACATCGGACCGGCCGGGCGCGAGACCCTCGATCTGGCCGCCCTCTGCCGTGATCTCGGCATTCCAGTGGTGATCGGCAACTGTGTCACCTATGACGTGGCTCTCGAACTGATGCGCGCCGGCGCTGCCGCGGTGATGGTGGGCATCGGCCCCGGCGCCGCCTGCACGTCCCGGGGCGTGCTGGGTGTGGGCATCCCCCAGGCCACGGCTGTGGCCGATTGCGCCGCCGCCCGCGACGACCACGAGCGTGAGACCGGCCAGTACGTGCCGATCGTCGCCGATGGCGGCATCGTCACCGGTGGTGACATTTGCAAGTGCATCGCCTGCGGCGCCGATGCGGTGATGATCGGCTCGCCGATCGCCAGGGCCAGCGAAGCCCCAGGCCGTGGCTTCCACTGGGGCATGGCCACCCCCAGTCCGGTGCTGCCCAGGGGCACCAGGATCAGCGTGGGCACCACCGGCAGTCTCGAGAAGATCCTGCGCGGTCCGGCTGGCCTCGACGACGGCACCCAGAATCTTCTTGGCGCCCTGCGCACATCGATGGGAACCCTTGGTGCCCGAACGATTAAGGAGATGCAACAGGTCGATGTGGTGGTGGCCCCATCCCTGCTCACCGAAGGAAAGGTGTATCAGAAAGCCCAGCAGCTGGGCATGGGCAAGTAGCCCCTCGCACCAGGGCTCCTGTTCAGGCCCGAAACGACGGAATCCCGGCGGAGACGGGCGTTAACCTCAAGGTGTGGGGGCTCCGGCTCGCACACTCCTCACACCAACCCGCCCGGCGCGTCCGGGCATTTTGTCTTCCTACGGTCCCTCCGCCGCCATGGGGGATTCCGGGTCCTCGTTGCTAGATTCCAGGCACCTTGTCCCCTCCCTCGGATGTCCAGCGCCACTGCCGTCACCGATGCCTCCTTTGAGCTGGATGTGCTCAAGAGTGACGTGCCCGTGCTGGTTGATTTCTGGGCCCCCTGGTGCGGCCCGTGCCGCATGGTGGCTCCGATCGTCGACGAGATCGCCAAGGAATTCGAGGGCAAGCTGAAGGTCTACAAGCTCAACACCGACGAGAACCCCAACGTCGCCAGCCAGTACGGCATCCGCAGCATCCCCACCCTGATGATCTTCAAGGGAGGGCAGAAAGTGGACACCGTGGTGGGCGCCGTTCCCAAGAACACACTCTCCGGCACGATCGCCAAATACCTCTGAGCAGCCCTTCAGCTCCTGCCGCCTCACCCCCACCGATGGCTCCTGCCTCTCCCTCGCTGGAGCGGTTGGGAGATGACCTGGTTGATCATCCCCATCGCCTGCTGATCGAGCGCTCGCTTCACTCGATTCTGGAGATGGCCCGCATCGCCGATGACACGGACGACTGGCGGTTGATCTCAGGTGCCCTGAGCGATCTGCATGAGGCCCTGGCTGCCTTCCACTCCTACCGCAGCACCCGCAAGGTGGCTGTGTTCGGATCGGCCCGCAGCCTGCCGCAGAGCTCCAATTACCAGCTGGCGGAGGAGGTCGGCCGTGAAGCCATGGCCGCCGGCTTTGAAGTGATCACCGGCGCTGGCGGCGGGGTGATGGAAGCGGCGAACAGAGGAGCGGGAGCGGAGCACAGCTTCGGTCTCAACATCCAGCTGCCCTTTGAGCAAGACCCCAACCCCTACGTCAGCGCAGCAGGCGATCGCCTGGTTCACTTCCGCTACTTCTTCACCCGCAAGCTGTTCTTCCTTCGTGAGAGCGATGCCCTGGTGGTGCTCCCCGGCGGTTTCGGCACCCTCGACGAACTGTTCGAGGCACTGACCCTGATCCAGACGGGACGAACGGCTCCGATTCCGGTGGTGCTCCTGGCGCCCCCGGGCCATGAGCTCTGGCAACACTGGCCTCAGGACCTTCTCACCGGCCTCGAGCGCGAGGGCTTGATCGGTCCAGACGACGGAGACCTGATCAGCCGCGCCGGCAGCGCCTTCGAGGCGATCGAGCTGATCCGCCACTTCTACCGGGTGTTCCACACCACCCGCATCAACGACGACGAGCTGGAGCTGCTGCTGCATGTGCCCCTGGCGGAGGCTGATCTGCTGACCATCCGCTCCGGCTTCCAGGATCTGCTTCGCAGCGGCGATTTCAAGCTGGGAGAGAGCTGCGACGACAACGATCGCCTGCGGCACTGCCTGCGTTTCGACTTCGATCAACGCCGCGTCGGCCGTCTCTACCAGCTCATCGCCGCCATCAACGCGCTCGATCTGCCCCGCAGCGACGACCTGCTCCATCCGGAGCAACGCAGCTGCCTGGAGCCGCAGCCATGAGCAGCCGGATCGGCCTGATCGATTACGGCATGGGCAACCTGCATTCGGTAGCCCGAGCCGTGGAGCGACTCGGTGCAGAGCTGATTCCAGTGCTGGACGCCCCAGCGATGGAGGCCTGCGACGCTTTGATCCTGCCGGGAGTGGGATCGTTCGATCCGGCCATGGAGCGCCTCCACCGGGCCCGCCTGGCAGATCCGCTGCGGGAGTGGAGCGCCAGAGGACGCCCCCTGCTGGGGATCTGCCTGGGCCTGCAGTTGCTGTTCGAGGGCAGCGAGGAGGGAGAGGCACCAGGCCTCGGCCTGCTCAAGGGCAGGGTGAAGGCCCTGCCCTCCGCTCCGGGGCATCCGATCCCCCACATGGGCTGGGCACCGCTGATCTCCACCAACCCCAGCCCCTTGCTGCCCGAAGGTCATCCAGCAGCCTGGGTCTATTTCGTGCACTCCTACGCCGCCGCTCCCAACGACCCGGCCTGCAGCACCGCCGAGGTCCTCTTCGCTGATCAGCCGGTGACCGCGGCGGTTTGGCAAGGGCCCCTGGCGGCCTGCCAGTTCCACCCCGAGAAGTCCGGACCCCAGGGGCAGCGCATGCTCGAGCGCTGGCTGGGCTGGGTGGAGCAGGACGGAGCGTGAGCCTGAGGCTGAGTGGCGGGCGCAAACTGCTCAGTCCGCAAGGGCAGCAGGCACGCCCCACCAGCTCCAGGGTGCGGCTGGCGGTGCTCAACCTGCTGGCGAGTGAACTGACTGGTTGCCGCTGGCTCGATCTCTGCTGCGGCAGCGGTGTGATGAGCTGCGAAGCCCTGCAACGTTGCGCCCAGCGGGTGGTGGCCGTGGATCACGACCGAACCACCCTCAGCATCGCCCGGCGCAATCTGGAGGCCGTCAAGGCCGGCGTGAATCCAGCCTGCGACCTGCGGGTGATCAGGGCTGGGCTACCTCAGTGGCTGTGCCAAAGCCCAGGGCAACAGCTGGGGGAGGAAGCTGCAGGTGGCTTCGATCTGATCTACGCCGATCCCCCCTACGCATCGGAGCTCTACGCCCCGATCGCCGAGGGGGTAGCCGCCTCGGGCTGGCTGGCTGAGGGGGGACGCCTGCTGTGGGAATGCTCAAGCGACGCATACCCGGACATTCCTCGAGGCTGGCACCTGAGCGATCGACGCCGCTATGGCAGTTGTGGGCTGATGGTTCTGGTGCCTGAGGCCTGACTCAGCCGCCCAAGGCGCTGCCACGGCGGTACTGGTTCCAGGCCGCCACGAACAGGCCCACCAGGGTGATCGGGATCAAACCCAGAACGATGCCGCAGAGGAGGGGTTCGATCATCGGGAGCGTGAAGTCGTGCCTGACGCAATTCTCCCACGGCCAAGGCAGGCTGGGTGAGTCTTCCGAGTGATCCGTGACCGGCGATCCTTCCACCATCCTGGAGGCCACCCCGGCGCCGGTGCAGCGCCAAGGCCTGATCACCGCTCTGGTGCTTCTGGCCGCAGCCGGCTGCATCCTGCTGCTGCTGCTCGTCCTGCCGGCGGCCCGCAGCGACCCCTACACCCGGCGCACCCTGGAGCTTTCGGGCTCGCTCGAGACCGGTGGTCGCCTCTTTCGGATGAACTGCGCCGGCTGCCACGGCATCGCCGCCCAGGGGCTGGTGGGCCCCAGCCTGCACGGGGTCAGCCAGCGCCGCAGCGACCGCCAGTTGATCCGCCAGGTCGTGAGCGGCCGCACTCCACCGATGCCTCGCTTCCAGCCCGAACCCCAGGCCATGGCCGACCTCCTGGCCCATCTGCACAGCCTGGAGTGAGGGGCGGCGCGACGCCTGGCCACCCTGGGCTGGCCCTGGTGCTGGTGGAACCCGCAGGCCCCCTGAATGTGGGCAGCGTGGCCAGGCTGTGCGCCAATTTCGCGCTTCAGGACTTGCGATTGGTGGCCCCCCGCTGCGATCACCTCGGCGAGGAAGCGAGACGCATGGCCGTCCACGGCGGGGCGTTGCTGGAGCGCGCCCAGCTCTATCCGGATCTGGCGGCGGCCATCGCCGACCGCACCCGGGTGGTCGCCGCCAGTGGACGGGTGGACTCTCAGGCCGTGCCCATCGAAGGTCCCGCCGAGGCCATCCCCTGGCTGCTGGAGCACCAGGCCGGGCCTGGGCCGTCGGAACGGCCCAGCGCCCCAGCGCTGGTCTTCGGGCGGGAAGACCGGGGCCTGAGCACCGACGAACTGCTCCAGGCGGGCCGCATTCTGCGGATCAGCACCGACGACGGTTACACCTCCCTCAACCTCTCCCATGCGGTGGCCATCACCCTGCATGAGCTGCGCCGCTGCCAGCAGGGGGGCACTGAACGCCGGCCAAGCGGTCCGGCCCCCGTGATCAGGCCGGAACCCGCCAGCCGGGAGTTGCTCGAAGCCGCCCTGGCCGATGCCGAGGAGCTGCTGTTGGAGGTGGGGTTTCTGCTCCCTCACACGGCCCATGCCCGGATGGCCAAGCTGCGGGCGCTGCTGCAGCGGGCCCAGATCAGCGCCGAGGAAGTGGCCCTGGTCCGGGGGATGGTCCGCCAGCTGCGCTGGGCCAGCCAGCGGGGAACCCCCTAAGGTCCTGAAATCTCCGTCGCCTCTGGCTTCATCGTGCGTTCGGGCCGCTCCCCCCGTTCCGGATCACCCGGCTGGTTCCAACCCCTCGCCCTTGTCCTGCGCCTGCTGGTGATGGGTCTTGGTCTCGGGGTGCTCACCGGCACCGCCTTGAAACAACTGGCTCCGAAGCTGGCCCAGGGGGCGATGGAAGCCCCCAAGGCCAGCAGCGCCAGCTCACCGGTGCCCACCCCCAAGGGGGGCCTGGCTCTGGGCCGCTTCGAGCCCCGGGTGGAGCTCACCAAGCTCAGCCAGCGCTGGAAGGCCCTGGCCGCCGAGCAGAAGGATCTCAAGGTGGGCGGCTTCCTGCTGGTGCTGGATGACGGCCGTTTTGCCCAGCTCAATCCCGACACGCCCCTGCCGGCGGCGAGCTCGATCAAGACCCCGATCCTGCTGGCGGCCCTCGACGACCTCGACGCCGGCAAGCTGCGCTGGAACGAACCGCTACCTCTGACCAAAGAGGTGATGGGCGGGGGTGCCGGCTGGATGGCCAGCCGGCCACTGGGCACCCGCTTCCCGTTCTATGAAGCCGCCACCGAAATGATCCGGGTGAGCGACAACAGCGCCACCAACCTGCTGATCAAGCGCCTCGGCGGCAAGGCCGCCACCAATGCCCACTTCCAGGCCCTGGGCTTGCCCGCCACGGTGGTCAACAACTGGCTGCCCGATCTCGACGGCACCAACACCACCAGCCCCCGCGACCTGGCCCGCTCGATCGCCCTGGTGGACATCGGCGAGAAGCTCAGTCCGCGGGCCCGCGACCATTTCCGCACGATCATGGCCACCTCCCGCACCAACACGCTCCTGCCCGCCGGACTGCTTAAGGGTCTGGGGGGCGCCTCCAGCGACCCCGACAGCGAGCTGATGGCCCGGGGACTGACCGTGCTCAACAAAACCGGCGACATCGGCATCGCCTATGCCGACGCCGGACTGATCGAACTCCCCAACGGCAAGAGAGCCGTGGCAGGGTTCATGGTCAAAGGCCCGTTCAACGACCCCCGCTCCACCGATCTGATCCGGGCCATGGCCGCCGCCGTGAGCCAAACCCTCGTGGATCGCAGCGATCCCTCTCCCCAACCGCGCTGAGGTCTGATGCCCTTCCTGACCACGGCCGCCGGCCTGCTGCTCACTGCAGGCTTGGCCCAGGCCAACAAAGCCCCTGCGGCGGTCCCGGCACCTGCTCCAGCACCGGCCGTGGCCCCCAGCACCGAGCTGAGAACCCAGCAGGTGCGTCCCCTCAGCGGCGGGCTCGATCGGGTGGCGGTGGTCAACGACAACAACCCCGAGCTGATCATCCAGCCCGGCATCCTGCTCTCCACCTTCAACGGCCGCGGAACCCTCTCGGGCCAGCCGTTCTCCAGCCCAGACGCACACCTGAATGTTCCCCTGCAGGGACGCTTCGACCTGTTCAGCCATCACGTCTATGCCGGCCGGCCGGAAACCCTCGACTCGGTGCTCTGGCTGGGGGTGGTGGCCGCCCCGGTGAGCAGCAGGCCGGTGCGGCTGCGGGTGCTGGCTGGATCCACGGCCCTCTCCCAGTCGAGCGACCCGAGCCAGCCGGCGGCTCCCTTCCTGCCGCTGCCGCCCCTGATGCCCCACGACGGCACGTCGGTGTTCGCAGGCCCCGGCTCACGGGTGGCCGCCGAACTGCTGCAGAACCGCCGCGGAGCCGGGATTCCCCAGGAATGGAGCCTGGCCCCGGGGCAGCTCACCACCCTGCTGGCCCTGCCGATTCCCGTGAAGGGGCTCGATCCCCTGCTCAACGGCCGCAACCTGCAGCTGCGGCTGGAGAGCGACGGCCCCGTGGAGTTGGCCACCCTGGCCGCCTTCGGGGGCGAGCAGCCACCGGAGCCGGAGGTCTGGAGCCGCCTGCTGCGCGCCGGGCTCAGCGCCAAGGAACACGTACCCACGCCCAGGGGACAGCCCGGGGGCATCATCTATTCGCGGGTGAGCGGCGTGCAGACGGGCAGCCGCTGGAGCGCCCGGCTCACCGATCCGGGCACCAAGTCGCTCTCCGTGCGCAGTGCGCCGGTGTCCTGGCCGATCGCCTCGCTGGAGCGGGGCAGCCTTGGCAGCGGCCAGGTGCAGACCGCCGAACTGCAGGCCTTCTACCCGGGCACCGCCTGGGCCGCGCATGGCAACTACGGCGTGGAGTACGACCTGACCCTCCCCCTGGTGAACAACACCAAGGCCCCGGTGGCCCTCGATCTGGCCCTCGAATCCCCTCGCAAAACCGACAAGCCCGAGGGCGGCCTGCGCTTCAACCTCACCCCACCGAGGGCGGTGGTCTTTCGCGGCACGGTGGAGGTGAGCGGGCTGGATGGGCCGGCGGGGCGTCCCGCCGGCCGGCGCTGGTTCCATCTGGTGCAGCGCCAGGGCGAGAAGGGCCCCAGCCTCGGGCGCATCAGCCTGGCCCCCGGCCAGCAGCGCCAGGTGAGGGTGAGGCTGATCTACCCCGCCGACGCCACACCCCCGCAGGTGCTGAGCCTGCTGCCCGCTCCAGTGCTCCCACAGGCAGCTGTGAAACAATCCGGATCCGTGCCGGCCCCCCGTCCGTGAGTCAGACCCGCAAACGCAGGGCGTTCCCCTTCACCGCCATCGTCGGCCAGGAGGAGATGAAGCTCGCCCTGCTGTTGAACGTGATCGATCCCCGCATCGGCGGGGTGATGATCATGGGCGACCGGGGCACGGGTAAATCCACCACGATCCGCGCCCTCGCAGATCTGCTGCCGGAGATCGACGTCGTTGCCGGCGATCCCTACAACAGCTCCCCCAGCGACCCCGACCTTCAGAGCGCCGAGGTGCGCCAGCGGGCCGAGAGCGGCGAAGCGCTACCTGTGGAGCCGCGCCAGGTGCCGATGGTGGACCTGCCCCTGGGCGCCACCGAAGACCGCCTCTGCGGAACGATCGACATTGAGAAAGCCCTGAGCGAAGGGGTGCGTGCCTTCGAGCCGGGCCTGCTGGCCAAGGCCAACCGCGGCCTGCTCTACGTCGATGAGGTGAACCTGCTCGACGACCACCTGGTGGACGTTCTGCTGGATTCGGCCGCTTCCGGCTGGAACACGGTCGAGCGGGAGGGGGTGTCGGTGCGCCACCCGGCCCGCTTTGTGCTGATCGGCTCCGGCAACCCCGAGGAAGGGGAACTGAGGCCCCAGCTGCTCGATCGCTTCGGCATGAGCGTGGAAGTGCGCACGGTGCGCGATCCGGAGCTGCGGGTGCAGGTGGTGGACCAGCGCACCGGCTACGACAGCGATCCCGATGGCTTCAACAGCCACCACCAAGCCACCCAGGACGCGCTGCAGCAACGGGTGGTGGACGCCCAGCAACGGCTGCCCCAGGTGCTGATCGATCCTGATCTGCGCATCCGCATCTCGGCGGTCTGCGGCGAGCTGGATGTGGACGGCCTGCGCGGCGACATCGTCACCAACCGGGCGGCCAGGGCCCTGGCCGCCTTCGAAGGCCGCACCGAAGTGAGCGACGACGACGTGGCGCGGGTGGTGGCCTGCTGCTTGCGCCACCGGCTGCGCAAGGATCCGCTGGAGCAGATCGATTCCGGTGATCGCGTGATCAAGGTGTTCTGCAAGATCTTCGAGATGGCCGACATCGCCCGCGACGCCTTCCAGCTGGCCCTGGCGGCCTGAGACCTTGCGCATCCTCGGCATCGATCCTGGCCTGGCCCGTGTCGGCTATGGCCTGATCGAGACCGGTCCGCCCCAGCGACTGCTGGATTGCGGAATGATCCGCACCGAGGCCGGCACGCCTGAGGGGGAGCGGCTGGTGGAGATCGCCCGCGACCTGCGCTGGCTGGTGCGCCGCTGGAGCCCCGAGCTGGCCTCCGTCGAGAAATTCTTCTTTTACCGCTCCAGCACCACCATTTCCGTCGTGCAGGCCCGGGGGGTGGTGATGATGACCCTGGCCAGGCTGCGGGTGCCGGTGGTGGAGTTCCCACCGATGCAGATCAAGCAGGCGCTCACAGGCTCCGGCCATGCCGACAAGAACGACGTGCTTGATGCCGTGATGAGGGAACTGGACCTGGCGCATCCCCCCCGCCCCGATGACGCCGCCGATGCCCTGGCCGTGGCCCTCACCGGCTGGTTTCAGCGCTGATGGCGGGCGAACCGGGGCTGGGCGACCCCAAACCCCTCTGGCGCCGGCACTTCCGCCAGCGGCGGGCTGATCAGCCTGAGGCGCAGCAGCGGCTGCTGCTGGGTCAGGCCCTGAGTGGGGTGCCCCCGATGGTCAGGGCAGACCAGCGGCTGGGGCTCTACTGGCCCCTGGCAGGTGAGCCGGATCTGCGTGAGCTGGCCTGGGTGCTTCCAGACCGGCTGGCCCTGCCCGCCATCCGGCCTACGGCAGGAGAGCGAAGGCTCCGCTACGAAATCTGGCAGCCCGGGGATTCGCTCCAGCCCGATGCCGCGGGGGTGCTGGCACCAGCGCTGGCGGGGACGCCGCTGCCGGCCACGGCCCTTGGCCTGCTGCTGGTGCCGGCCCTCGCCTTCGACCGCCGCGGCTTCCGACTGGGCTATGGCGGCGGCTGGTTCGACAGGTTGCGGGCTGATCCCTGCTGGCGCTCGGTGCCGGCCCTGATCGTGGCCCCCGCCTCCTGCGCCGTGGAGCAGTTGCCGAGGGATCCGTGGGACGTTCCCTTCGACGGTTGGCTCAGCGACGGGGGGATCGAATGGTTGCAACCTGTTGAGAGGCCCGGACTGTGGTGATCCACGCGCCGATCCTTTGCCAGGATCCCCAGGTGCGACCCCCAGCTTCCTTGGACCTCAGCTTCGATCACTCCCGCCCATCACCCGCCCGCCGCGTCGGTGCCACCGCGATCGGGTCCGGCACGGTGCCCGAGCGGGTGATGGCCGCGGAGCTTGGCCACCGCTCCCAGCCCAGTGAAGCCCTCTCGATGATGGTCAGCTCGATGGTCCGCATGGTTCAGGCCGGCAAGGGCCAGGCCGCCGGCAGCCGCTGGTCGGCCTCCTGAAGACGCTTTAGCTTTGGGGAGCCTCCCCTCGGACGCGACCACGCCCTGCCGATGACGACTCCACACTTCACCCGGCTTTGCAGCCTGCTTGCCCTCCCAGCCCTGGGGACTTTGGTTGGCTTGATGGCGGCCCCAGGCAGGGTCGAGGCCCACGCGATCGAGTCGAGCCTGGATCGGCTCGAATCCCTGAGGGAAGGGCTGATGCTTGAAAGCCACTTCTCCAATGGGGAACCCGTGAAGGGTGCCATGGTGCGGCTGGTGCCACCCAATGGGGGACAGCCCGTGGAAGTGGGTCAGATGAATGCCCAGGGGCGCCTCAGCTTCAACATGCCCCACGGCGCCGATGGCGACTGGGAGTTGCAGGTGGATGCGGGCCCCGGACACCGCGACTTCCTCGAGGTGCCCACCCAAGCGGGCCAGGCGCAGCTCGATCGGGTGAGCAGCGCCGATCCGGAGCTGAAGTCCACGCTGTTCTCGGCCCATCAACACAGCTCGCTGCTACTGATGGGCGGCATCACCGGCCTGGGCGCTGTGGTGGGTGGTCTGGCGGTGCAGCGGCGCCGCCGCAGCTGAGGGCAGGCGCCACACTGGGGCGACTTCCGCCCTGGCCCCATCCATGAGCACCGGCAGCGACAGCCTCGACGCGATCGTGGAGCGACTGCGCGGCACCAGTGACCCCAAGCGCCGCTACGAGTACGTGCTCTGGCTGGCCAAGAAGCTTGCGCCCTTGCCCGACGAATTCCGTCAGGAGGTGTTCAAGGTGAAGGGCTGTGTCTCCCAGGTGTATGTGGTGGGGCAGCTGGTCGACGGCAAGCTCCACTGGCAGGGGGATTCCGATGCCCAGATCACCAAGGGGCTGCTGGCACTGCTGATCGCCGGTCTGGAGGGCCTGGAACCAAACCAGGCCGCTGGGCTGGACCCCGGTTTTCTGGCTGAGACGGGCCTTCAGGCCAGCCTCACCCCCTCCCGCGCCAATGGATTCCTGAACATCCTGAAGATGATGCAGGCCCAGGCCAGGGGCCTGGCGACGGAATGATTTCTAGGATCATCGGTTTCGCGGCGCAATCGGCATGACCATTGGCATCGGCTTGCTCGGTCTGGGCACGGTGGGAGCCGGTGTCGCCGAGATCCTCACCTCCCCGGAAGGGCGCCATCCGCTGGTGGCGGAGCTGGAGCTGCGCCGCATCGCCGTACGCGATCTCAACCGGCCCCGGTCCGTGGCCCTGGCTCCCGAGTTGCTCTGCACCGACCCGGCCGAGGTGGTGAACGATCCCTCGGTGGAGATCGTCGTGGAGGTGATGGGAGGTCTGGAGCCAGCCCGCACCCTGATCCTCGCGGCGATTGCCGCAGGTAAGTCGGTGGTGACGGCCAACAAGGCCGTGATCGCCCGCCATGGCGAGGAGATCGCCGATGCCGCGGCCCGTCAGGGGGTTTACGTGCTGATCGAAGCGGCGGTGGGTGGCGGGATTCCCATCATCGAGCCCCTCAAACAATCCCTGGGAGGCAACCGCATCCACCGAGTGAGCGGCATCATCAACGGCACCACCAACTACATCCTCAGCCGCATGACGGATGAGGGGGCCGCCTACGCCGAGGTGCTGGCGGAGGCCCAAAGGCTGGGTTATGCCGAGGCCGACCCCGCCGCCGATGTGGAGGGTGATGACGCGGCCGACAAGATCGCCATCCTCGCCGGTCTGGCCTACGGCGGCTCGGTGGAGCGTTCGTTGATTCCCACCGCCGGCATCAGTGACCTGCAGGCGAGGGATGTGGGCTATGCCAGCCAACTGGGCTACCGGGTGAAACTGCTGGCTGTGGCCCAGCACCTGGGCACCGCGGCAGATGGCAGCGAATGCCTCGATGTACGGGTGCACCCGACGCTGGTGCCCGCTGACCATCCCCTGGCGGTGGTCAATGGGGTCAACAACGCGATCCTGGTGGAGGGAGATCCCGTGGGGCGGGTGATGTTCTACGGCCCCGGGGCAGGGGCAGGCCCCACCGCCTCGGCCGTGGTGGCCGACATCCTCAACATCGCCGGCATCCGCCAGGTGGGCGGCTCCGGCGGCGGGCTGGATCCGCTGCTGGCGGCCAGCCGCTGGCGCCGCTGCCGTCTGGTGGACAGCGCCCGCACCAGCCACCGCAACTACGTCCGTCTGCAGACCAGCGACCAGGCCGGAGTGATCGGCCGAATCGGCAGCTGCTTCGGTCAGGAGGAGGTCTCGATCCAGTCGATCGTGCAGCTGGAGGCCAGCGGCGGCCAGGCCGAAATCGTGGTCATCACCCATGAAGTGGAGGAGGCCCGATTCCAGGCGGCCCTCACCGCGATCCAGTCCCTCTGTGACGTTCAGAGCGTGGCGGCTTGTCTGCGCACCCTCTGAGGCCATCAGCAGACCTTCTTGTGGCGAGAACGAGTGCTCATGCCGCAATGGTTGACGGGCAGGGGCAGGGCAAGGCCAAGATGGAAACATTGCGCAAATTTGACGCGGATGCTGATGCCCTCACGTGACCACGGCAGTTGTCCAGATTGAACGCCACCTGAGCCACCCCTGCGAAACCCTGAGCCCATAACGGCCTCACCACTCTTATCCGCTTCCCGGTTCCCAGCCCTGACCGCCTTCCCTGCCAGCCCTGATCAGGGCAGCCGTTCGCCCCACCACCCCGCGACCGCCATGACCCTTCATCAGGGTGACTGCGTACACCTCGCCACCGATGTGGCCCTCAGCGCCGGTCTTCCGGGCGGCGAGTGCTCCTCCACCTGGACCATCGGCGAGACAGCTCAGGCCACTACTTATCAGGTGATCGGTGTGGATGCGCCCCGTGACCGCTGCTGGGTGCGGCGCTGGCCCCTGGCACGGCACGGCTCTCCGGTTTTTGAGGTGTCGATCCGCCAGGTGGAACTTCATCACCTGCCCCATTCCCAGAGCTGCTCGTCGCGGTCTTGAATGGGCGCCTCTGAGCACCCGGGAACATCCTGCACGCTTTGCCTGCCTTGAAGGGGCTGCGCTCGGTCTCCCTGCTGGCCGCCCTGCTGGTGCTGCTGCTGGGTTGCCAGCCCCAACGGCCCGGGGGGAGGCTGGTGGTGGGCAGTCGCACCAGGATCGATTCGGTTGACCCGGCGGCCACCTACAGCTTCGGGGCGCTGCAGCTGATCAGCGCGCTGGGAGATCCCCTCTATGTCATCGATGCCAAGGGCGAGCTGCGGCCCCGTCTGGCCACGGCCCTGCCGAGGCTGAGTCCGGATCGGCTCACCGCCTGGGTGCCGCTCCGGAAGGGGGTGCGCTTCCACGACGGCACCCGCTTCGATGCCGCCGCCATGGTGTTCACCCTGGAGCGCTTTCTGGCCATCGGCAAGCTCAGCTACCTGCTGGGGGATCGCATCGTTTCGGTGCGCGCCAGCGGCAGCCATGAGCTGGAGCTGAAGCTGCGGCGCCCTTTCACCGCCCTGCCCCAGCTGCTGAGCGCCGTCAGTCTCACGCCCCTCTCTCCCACCGCCTACCAAAACCACGACAAGCGCTTCCTCAACGACCGCTTCGTGGGTACGGGCCCTTACAAACTCACCTTCTTCGCCGACCAGCAGCAACGGCTTGAGCCCTTCGCCGACTACTGGGGAGAGCGTCCCGCCAACAAGGGGCTCGATCTGGTCAACCTCAGCAACTCCACCGCCCTCTATGGGGCCCTGCGCAGCGGCGAGGTGGATGTGCTGCTCTCCACCAGCCTGGAGGGCGACCAACAGCTCTCGCTGCATCAGGACGCCCAGAAGGGGCGCTTGCTGGAAGGGGTGGGTCCAGCGCTGGAGATCGGCTACCTGACCCTGCTCAGCGACCAGCCGCCCCTGAAGAACCCCGTGGTGCGCCGTGCCATTGCCCACAGCCTCGACCATGAGCTGATCAGCCAGCGGGTGACCCATGGCCTGCGTCCACCGCTGCGAGATCTGGTGCCCCCCAGCCTGAGCGGCTCCGAACCCACCGCCTGGCCGGCCTATGACCCGGCGGAAGCCCGGCGGCTGTTCGAGCAGGCCGGCTACTGCCGGGGCAAGACGCTGAACCTGCCCTTCACCTTCCGCTCCAACATCCCCGCCGACAAGCTGTTCGCCCTGATCTGGAAGGAACAACTGCGCCGGGATCTGGGTGATTGCATCGTGCTGGAGGTGAGCGGGATGGAATCCACCACGGCCTACCGTCAGCTCGGCGAGGGGGCTTTCGCCTCGATCCTGCTGGAGTGGATGGGCGACTACCCCGACGCCGACAACTATCTCCAGCCACTGCTGGGCTGCGACAAGGCCGTGGGACAGCGCTGCATGGAGGGACCCAGTGCCGCCAGCGGCAGCTTCTGGACCCGCCCTGGCCTGAACGACGACCTCCTCCTCAGTCAGAGCCTGGAGGGCGCCAAGCGGATCGAGCTGCTCCAGCGTCTCCAGCGGGAGACCGCCGCCGCGGCCCCCTACATCCCGGTCTGGCTGGTGGCACCCAGGGCCTGGGCCCAGGCCGGGCTGAGCACCCCGGTGTTCGATGGTTCCGGCCGTGTGGTGCTCAGCCGGCTCCAGCAGCGGCCTGCCGCTTCGAGGCCTGAGCCATGAGCCGCCGCCGCCAGCTGCTGGGCTATCTGGGCAGCCGGCTGCTGCTCGCTCCTGTGATGCTCTGGCTGATCGCCACCCTGGTGTTTCTGCTGCTGCGGCTGGCCCCGGGGGATCCCATCGATGCCCTGCTGGGCACCCGAGCGCCGGAGGCGGCGCGGCAGGCCCTGCGCCAGCAGCTGGGGCTCGACCAGCCCCTGCCGGTCCAGTACAGCCACTTCCTGGCCGATCTGCTCAAGGGCAATCTGGGGGAATCGCTCACCAACCAGACCCCGGTGCTGGAGGTGATCCGCCAGAGCCTGCCGGCCAGCCTGGAGCTGGGGCTGTGTGCTCTGCTGATCGCCGCCGTGCTGGGGCTGGCGGTGGGCTTCAGCGGCATCGCCCGCCCCGAGGGCAAGCTCGACCTGGCCGGCAGGCTCTATGGCATCGGTACCTATGCCCTGCCGCCGTTCTGGGCGGCGATGGTGATCCAGCTGATCTTTGCCGTCTGGCTGGGCTGGCTGCCGGTGGGAGGGCGTTTCCCCGCCACCCTGATGCCCCCCAGCGGCAGCGGCTTTTATCTGCTCGACAGCCTGCGTGCCGCCAATCCCCAGCAGCTGGCCGGCAGCCTGCGGCACCTGGTGCTGCCCGCCAGCACCCTGGGCCTGCTGCTCAGCGGCATCTTCGCCAACGCCCTGCGGCTCAACCTCCGGCGGGTCTTGCGCTCCGACTATGTCGAGGCGGCCCGCAGCCGCGGCCTCAGCGAAACCCGGGTGGTGCTGCGCCATGCCCTCCCCAATGCCCTCCTGCCGGTGCTCACGATCACCGGCATCACCGTGGCCTCATTGATCGGTGGCGCCCTGCTGATCGAGGTCACCTATTCCTGGCCCGGGATCGCCTTCCGTCTACAGGAGGCCATCGGTCAACGCGACTACCCCCTGGTGCAGGGGATCGTGGTGGTGGTGGCAGCCCTGGTGGTGCTGGTGAGCGTGACGGTGGACATGCTGGTGGCGGTGCTGGATCCACGCATCCGCTTCTGAGCCACTCCTTCAGGGGCCGATGCGGCTGCGCCAGCGCCGGGCGCTGCGGCCATCGAGCACATACGCCGTCACGCCATCGCGGCTGCGCCGCTGTGGGGCCATCGGAATGGCCGTGTCCACCGACCCCAGGAAATCGGACGTGAGGCCGAGCAGTAACTCCTGGACCCGCACCGGCTCCACCCCCACCAGGCCATCGCCGAGTCGCCAGAGAGCCTGCTCGTGCTCCTTGACGCGCACCACGGAAAAGTGGCTGCCGCCTTCCACCATCACCAGACGGCTGCGAGGATCCGGGTGCTGCAGGAACAGCGCCAACTGCTCGCTCACCGGCGGGGTGACCAGATCCAGCCCGCCGCCGATGATCAGCAGCGGGGCCTTGAGGCGCTCCAGACCCCGGCCAGGCCAGAGCAGGCTGCCGAAGCCATTCAGACTCACCACGGCGGCCAGGGTTCTCGGCCGGCCCCTCGCCGGCTCCGGCAGGGGCACCTCCTGGAGCTGACACTGCAACAGCCTGGAGATGTTGATCAGGGGGATCACATCCAGAGCCCGCTCACAGCGGCGGGCCAGGCCCGGGACCGGGCGCAGGCCACTCGCCAGCAGCGCTGAAAGCCCTCCCAGGGAGTGGCCCATCAGCACCACCGAGGGGCCAAGACGGGGGATCTGCCCCTGCCGTTCCGCCGCCAGCACCGCCTCCACATCAGCCAGACGATCGGGCAGGGTTTCAGCCCCGGGTGGGGGCCGCTGGCCATCGAGCATCTGGCGCACCGCCGTCTCGTTGCTGCCTGGGTGCTCGATCAGCACCACCGGCCAGCCCCGGGCCGCCAGGCCTTGGGCCAACCAGCCGAGCTGGGCACTGCTGCCACCGAGTCCCGGCATCAGCACCACCCAGGAGCCCTGGCGGGGCTTGACGGCCGGCCAGAGTTCCAACTCCAGCGGTGCTGATCTGTGGGCCACCGTCAGGGCGATGGTTCTGGGCCTGAGATCGGGATGAATCGCCGCCAGTCGTGTACTGGTATCGGAATCCTCCCGAATGCGCAGCGGCAGATCCCGCAACCGCTCCAGCGCCAGGGTCTGCTCCTCCAGCTGATGCCGCCAGAGGGCAGCGAGCTGCAGCAGCCCATCGAGATCAAGGGTGAGCTGGGGCGTGGGCACCTCGAGCAGCAGTTCCACGAACCGGATCGGCTCGGGCCGCTGCAGACGCTCCCGCAGAGTGGTCAGCAGCAACACACCGCTGCCGGGCTTCCCTCCGGCGAACAGTTCCCCCACCGCCTCCAGCACCTGGCGGCCCGCCCAGCTCTGCAGCAACTGCAGAGCAAAGCCCCGATCAGGCAGCAGGGGTGATCGCAGCAGGGTCACCAGATCGTCGCGGCTGCTCTCGTCGAGCAGTTCGAACCAGATGGCCAGTTCATTGCGGCTGCCCTTCGGATCCCGGCTCCAGGCATCGAGCTGGTGCAGGTCGAGGGGCAGCGAGAGGCCATCGAGCTGCACATCCAGCCGGTCGGCCGCCCGTGCCGACTCCGCCAGCAGTGGCGTTCCCGAGCCCACCAGCAGACTGGCCAGGAGTGCCAGCCCCCGACGGACGTGTTGTGACAGAGCCGCAGGCAGGAGCAAGCCAACCAATCTGGTGGCTCCAGTTTCCCGCGCCGCTGCGCGAACTCACCGTGATCCGCCTGGTGGGCAGCTTCGGGGCCGGGGGGATCCTCTATCTCACCCCGGTGGTGTTCCACCAGGCACAGTTCTCAGCCCTGGCGGTGGGTCAGGGTCTGGCCGCGGCGGCGCTGGCCGGCACCCTGGGTCGGCTGCTGAGCGGCTGGTGGCTCGACCATGGCCTCAGCACCACCCGGCCGGTCCTGCTGGCGGCACTGATCTCGGTGCTGGCCGACAGCCGGCTGTTCAGCGCGGAAACCTTCACCGCCTTTGTGCTGGGGCAAGTGCTTCTCGGCACGGCGATGGGGATCTACTGGCCGGCCATCGAGCTGGCGGTGCCCCTGAGTGCGCCGCCCCAGTCCAGCAGCCGTGCCTATGCCCTGGTACGAACCGGTGATGCCCTGGGCGTAGCCCTGGGGGTGCTCCTGGGAGCCCTGCTGGCCGGCAGCCGGCACCTGCGCGGCATCTATCTGGTCGACATCACCTGCATGGTGGTGGTGATCAGCCTGCTGCTGCGCTCACCCCTGCCCGTGGCGGCGCCCGCGGGCGACCAGGATCGCAGGCTCCCCTGGCGCCGGTTGGTGAAACCCCTGCTGCCACTGCTCGGGGTGACGCTGCTGGCCACGGCGATGGTGTCGCTGCTGCAGAGCGCCTTGCCGCTGGATCTGGTGCGGGGCGGACTGGAGCGTGCGCCGCTGAGCGAGAGCCTCGGAGCCCTGCTGCTGGGCCTGCAGCTCAGCTTGCTGCTGCTGTTCCAGTGGCCCCTGGGGCGCTGGCTGGCGGAGCGGCCTGTGTCTTTCGGGCTGGGCTGGAGCCTGCTGGGCTTTGCCTTCGGCAGCCTGCTGCTGGCCCTCTCTGCCCTGGGCTGGCAGAGCCTGTCCCTACTGGTGATGGCCCAGGTGCCCCTGGCGGCAGCGGCGGCGGCCTTCCTCCCCACGGCCAGCGAAGCGGTGATCGAGGTCACGCCGGCGTCGCACCAGGGGATGGCCCTGGCCCTGTTCTCCCAGTGTTTCGCCATCAGCTCCTTCGTGGCCCCCCTGATGGGGGGCTGGTTGCTGGAGAGCCAGCGGCATGGAGCCGGCCTGTGGCTGCTGATGACGCTGCTTAGCCTGCTCGGGCTGCTGCTGGTGGGGCAACTGAACCGCTTCCATCCCCACCCCAGTCAACGGCGGATCCAACCAGACCCAGACACCTGAGGGCGCGTGACGTCGCTCAGGTGTCCTTGGCCTGGGCCTTGGCCTTCTGGGCACGGATCCAGGCCTCCGACTCATGGGGGAGAGGCTCGGTGCCGTATTCCCAGTCGTCGTAGTCGGGGTCGTTGCGGATCCGCTGGTGCAGTTCCTTCTGGACGTCGAAGTTGTGGGGGTGACCGGCTGGAGCGGCCGGATCGATGGGCGCTTCTGGATCGTTGGCGGGGGACGTCTGGGATGAGGGCATCACCGGCCATTGCTGCTGATCCCATTGTCCCCCCTGGCCGGGGCCGGCCGGCACAGACGCCGGAGCCTGTCCGCCGCAACAATGGATTCACCCAAGCGAAGACCTGGCCGTGACCTATTGCGTGGGCATGCTGCTGCAGGAGGGCCTTGTGATGGCCTCCGATTCACGCACCAACGCCGGTGTCGATGATTTCGCCAGGTTCTGCAAGATGAGCACCTTCGAGCGTCCCGGGGATCGGGTGATCGTGCTGCTCAGTTCCGGCAGCCTGGCCGGCACCCAGGCGGTGGTAAGTCTGCTGAAGCAACGGGCCAGCCGCAACGACGGCGCCATGACCCTGTGGACCGCCCAGACCCTGTTCGATGTGGCCGTGCTGGTGTCGGATGTGATGCGCGAGATCGAACATCGCGATGCCCCCTTCCTGGAGGGCAATGCGGTGACATTCAACGCCTCATTCATTCTGGGCGGCCAGATCAAGGGAGAAGCCCCGCGGCTGTTCCGCATCTACGCCGAAGGCAACTTCATCGAAGCCGGCGACGACACGCCCTTCCTGCAGACCGGCGAGGCGAAATACGGCAAGCCGATCATCGACCGTGTGATCACCCCAACCACGACAATGGCCGATGCCACCAAGTGCGTATTGGTGTCCTTCGATTCCACCATGCGCAGCAATCTTTCGGTGGGCATGCCGATCGACCTGATCTGTTATGAGCGCGACAGCCTGGCGATTCACCACAGACGCCGCTTCCACGACGGCGACTCCTACTTCTCCACCCTGAGCACCGGCTGGAGTGCAGGCGTGCGCCAGGCTTTCCGAGACCTTCCCGCTCTGGAATGGTCTTGATCTCTGCATCGAGAATGAAGGATTCAGGCAACCAGGGATCCATGAATCTGCCGCTGAATCCTGAACATATCCTGCAGACCTGGATGACCTTCTGGGCCTCAAAGGCGCTGATGCGCGCGATCGAGGTCGATGTGTTCTCAGAACCGGCCCGGGGGGTGGGGGCCATTGTCTTGCATGTGTTCAACTCCAACAAGACTGCTTTGCAGCTTTATGCGACAGCTGGATACGAAGTGGCCAGCCTGAACCTGCAGAAAAAGTTGACACGATCTACAGGATGAAGCATGCGCTCAGTGGCAGCTCGCCACCCTTGCCATCGCAGCATGTCGTCAGACGTTGAAGAGAAACTCCATCACGTCGCCTTCCTGAACCACATACTCCTTGCCCTCGCTGCGCAGCCAGCCGCGGTTGCGGGCTTCCGGCAGGGAGCCGGCCTCCAGCAGCTGGGCATAGGCCACGGTCTGGGCGCGGATGAATCCCCGCTCGAAGTCGGTGTGGATCACCCCGGCGGCCTGGGGGGCGGTCATACCGGCGGTGATTGTCCAGGCGCGGGTTTCCTTCTCACCGGTGGTGAAGTAAGTGCGCAGGCCCAGCAGGCCGTAGGTGGCGTGGATCAGGCTCTGAAGCCCGCCCTCGCTCACCCCGAGGCCCTCGAGGTAATCGGCACGCTCGGCCTCGCCCAGCTCGATCAGCTCCGCCTCCACCTGGGCCGAGATACGCACGGCGCCGGCGCCTTCCTTGCGGGCCAGTTCCTCCACGGCGCGGCTGAAGGGATTGCCCTGCGCCAGGTCGTCTTCCGAGACGTTGGTGGCGTAAATGATCGGCTTGGCGGTAAGTAGCCCCAGGGGCTTCAGCATGGGCGCCTCCTCCTCCCCCAGCTCCACGTTGCGGGCGGCACCGCCCTGCTCCAGCTCGGCCTGGATCCGCGCGAGGACGGCATCCTCAACCTGTGCCTCCTTGCTGGTACGCGCCTGCTTCTTCAGCCGCTCGCGGCGCTTCTCGATCTGGCCCAGATCCGCCAGGCCCAGCTCCAGATTGATCACCTCGGCGTCCCGCACCGGATCCACATCCCCCGACACGTGAATCACGTCGTCGTCCTCGAAGCAGCGCACCACGTGCACGATCGCGTCCACCTCGCGGATGTTGGCGAGGAACTTGTTGCCCAGGCCCTCTCCCTGGCTGGCGCCTTTCACGAGGCCGGCGATGTCGACGAACTCCACCCGGGTGGGGACGATCTCGCGGGAGCTGGACACATCCGAGAGCATCTTCAGCCGCGGATCGGGAACCGCAACGACGCCCACATTCGGCTCGATCGTGCAGAACGGGAAATTGGCTGCCTGGGCCTGGGCGTTGGCCACCAGGGCGTTGAACAGGGTGGATTTGCCCACGTTGGGCAGCCCCACGATTCCGGCTTTGAGCATGGGACGAAATCTAGAGGGGCACCCTCCAGGGACCGGGGCCACAGTTGGGGGCGACACCAGGAAGACTGGTCCCAGTCAATGGAGCAGGGCCATCGCCACGCGGATGCTCGAACAACCCCCAGCCACGAAGCCTCCCGAGTCTCCGCTGTCTCCCAGCGTGACCATGACTCCAACTGGGGTTGGCGGCCTGGCTCCCCGCCGCCGCTGGGGGCGGCTGGCGGCCGGGGCCGTGGCCCTGCTGGTGGTGGTGGGAGGTGTGACCGTCTGGCAGCGACAGCGTCAGGCCGCCAAGCGCAGCAATCTGGCCGACTACACCGTCGTGGCCAAGCGAGGCACCCTGCCGGGAGTGGTGAGCGCCAGCGGCGAGCTGGAGGCAGGACGCAGTGTCAACGTGAGCCCCAAGCGCGGTGGGGTTCTTGAATCGCTGTTCGTGGATGAAGGCGACCGGGTGAGCAAGGGCCAGCCCATCGCCCAGATGGACAGCGGTGATCTGAGCCAGCGGGAGCTGGAACTGGGGGCCCAGGTTCGCCTGGCTGAGGCGGAAGAGAGCCGCGCCCGCTCCGACTACGAACGCCGCAAAAAGCTGTTCGAGGAGGGGGCCATCAGCGAAGACGACATCGTGTCCTTCCGCACCCGTGCCCTCACGGCCCGGGCCTCATTGGACGTGGCCCGCAAGCGTTTCAATCAGCGCACGGTGGAACGCGATGAGCTCACGATCCGGGCCCCCTTCGACGGGGTGATCACCCAGCGATTCGCCGATCCCGGCGCCTTCGTGACCCCCACCACCTCCGCCTCGGCTAACGCCGGCGCCTCCAGTTCCTCGGTGGTGGAGCTGGCCCAGGGGATGGAGGTGGTCGCCAAGGTGCCTGAGAACGACATCGGCCGGATCAGTATTGGTCAGAGCGCCAGCGTGAGGGCGGATGCCTTCCCCGACAAGCGGTTCGCCGCCCGGGTGGTCCAGGTGGCCCCGCGGGCGGTGAAGAACAACAACGTCACGTCGTTCGAGGTGAAACTCGCCCTCAGCGATCCCAACAACCTTCTGCGCATCGGCATGACCGCCGACATCGACTTTCAGACCGGCAGTCTTCCCCCACAGACCCTTGTGCCGACTGTGGCGGTCGTCACGGAGGAAGGGCGGCCAGGCGTGCTGCTGGTGGGCAAGGACAACCAGCCCCGCTTTCAGCCGGTGACCCTGGGCTCGAGCAGTGGCCGCGACACGCAGATCATCACGGGTCTCGAGGAAGGCACCAGGGTGTTCATCGACCTCCCCCCCTGGGCGAAGAAACGGGGTTCCTGAGAGCGTCTGGGCCCCCGGTCAGCTCCGGCCTCCGTTCAGGAAGCTGCGGCTGGCCTCGAGGATCCGACCGCTGGCCTGACCATCGCCGAAGGGGTTATGGGCCTGGGCCATGGCCGCATAAGCCTCGGGATCATCGAGCAGCCGACTGCCTTCGTTGACGATCGACTCGCTGTCGGTTCCGATCAGGCGCGCTGTTCCGGCCGTAACCGCTTCGGGCCGCTCCGTGGTGCGCCGAAGCACCAGCACCGGCTTGCCCAGGGCCGGTGCCTCCTCCTGCAGACCACCGGAATCGGAGAGCAGCAGCGTGCAGCCCCGGATCGCCCCCACCAGCTGGTCGTAGTCGAGCGGTTCGCAGAGATGAGCGCGGGGATGATCGCCCAACAGCTCCTGCAAGGGCTCCCGGACCGTGGGGTTGCGGTGCAAGGGCAGCAGCAGGGCCGTGTCGGGATGGCGATCCAGCAGCTGGCGGAACCCCCGCCCGATGCTGCTGAGCCGCTCCCCCCAGTTCTCACGACGGTGGACGGTGGCCAGGATCACCCGCTGCCTCTCCCAGTCGAGGCCTGGGACCTGGGGCAGGGGGGCCGATGCGGCCATCAGCAGCAGCGCGTCGATCACTGTGTTGCCTGTGACCAGGATCTCCCCGACCACGCCGGACGCCTTCAGGTTCGCTTCGGAGACGCCGGTGGGAGCGAAGTGCAACTGGGCCACCTGGGAGATCAGGCGCCGGTTCGCCTCCTCCGGGAAGGGGTCAAGCAGGTTGTCGGTGCGCAGCCCGGCCTCCACATGGCCCACGGGGATCTGCTCGTAGAAAGCCGCCAGGGCCGAAGCGAAGGCGGTGGTGGTGTCGCCCTGGACCAGCACCAGCTCGGGGCGATGCTCCAGGAACTCCTCGCGCAGGCCCTGCAGTGCCGCGCAGGTGACATGGGTGAGGGTCTGCTTCGGGGCCATCAGGGCCAGGTCGCGGTCGGGGGCGAGCCCGAACAGATCCATCACCTGGGCCACCATCTCCCGGTGCTGACCCGTGAGCACCACCCGGGTGCGGAAGCCTGGATCACGCTGGAACGCCAGGATCACCGGTGCCAGTTTGATCGCTTCTGGCCGGGTGCCCAGCACGATGCTCACGAGCGGTGCGGTGGCGGTCAAGGGGGCGAGGCGGTGGCTGGGATCCTAGGGAAGGGGCCCTGAGGCGCCTGCATGACAGGGGCTGAGTTTCGAGCAATGCTGAGCGCGATGGCCGCACCCAACCCGTGAACCCGCTCGAGAGCAACAGCGCTCCCCAGGCCATGGTCGAGGCCACAGCCGTCAGGCTGCCGCCCCCACCTCCGCCGGCGCCCTCACCAGTGGGTTCGTTCGATCCCATGCCGGAACCCGCACAACCCACCTTTGGCGATCTGCCAGCCAGCCTTGAAGCCATCGTGGCGATCGCCGAAGCCAGGGGTTACTCCGATGTGCATCTCGGAGTCGGTGAATCACCGCGTTTCCGAGGCCAGGGGATCATCCTGACCACGGGTTGGCCCATCACAGACCGGGAGCAATTCCGGCGCTGGCTGGAGGAGATCCTGCAGCCCACCGACCTGGATCGCTTCGGCAACGACCTCGACTTCGACGGGGCCCACGCCTTCCCCTTTGCGCGCATCCGCATCAACCTGCTGGAGAGCGTGCGCGGCCCGGCGATGGTGCTGCGGCTGATCCCCCTCGAGGTGCCGAGCCTGGATCAACTGGCCATGCCGCCGGTGTTGAAAGAGTTGGCCACCTATCCGAAGGGGCTGGTGTTGATGACCGGACCCACAGGCTGCGGCAAGAGCACCACCCTTGCCGCCATGATCGACTGGATCAACAGAACCGCTGCCAAACACGTCATCACGGTCGAAGATCCGGTGGAATTCGTTCACACCAGCCGCACCAGCCTGATCCGGCAGCGGCAGGTGGGGCATCACACCAAGCACTTCCACACGGCACTGAGAGCGGCGCTGCGGGAAGATCCCGATGTAATCCTGATCGGTGAAATCCGCGACCGAGACACCCTCTCCACCGCCCTCGAAGCGGCTCAGACCGGCCACCTGGTGTTCGGCACCCTCCACACCAATTCAGCGGTGCGCTCGGTCGATCGGGTGATGGGACTATTTGATCCGCAGAGCAAGGAGCAGATGCGCCGGGAGCTGGCGGAATCCCTGCTGGCGGTGATCTCCCAGGGGCTGATCCGCACCCGGGGTGGGAGTCGCACGGCCTATCACGATCTGTTGGTCAACACTGAAGCCTGCCGGGATTACATCCAGCGGGGGGATCTCGATGAAGTGGAACAGATCATGGCCCGCAGCGCCTTTGACGGGATGCAGACAATCAATCAGTCTCTGGCAGCGCTGGTGGAAGAAGGAGCGGTGGCCCCCCAGGAAGCCCTCTCCCACAGCCTCAAGCCGAACGAACTGGCCCAGACATTGCGCGGCCGGATCAGCTGAAACACCGGATCAGCTGATCCGGCCGCGGTTGCCGCTCAGGAGCGGGTGGCCAGACGGATCAGCAGCAGACTTGCCAGACCCAGTGACAGGCCAAGCATGGCCAGGCGTCCGTTCCAGATCTCAGCCTGGGGGGTGAAGCCACGTCGCCAGGCGTTGAGTTCCTGGGGATCGACATCGACGGGCTCAAGCCGGTTCTCGCTGATCTCAGCAGGGGCCATCTGTTCTCGTCTCAAGACAGAGTTGAAAACACTCTAAAGGGATTAACAACCGGACCGTGTTTCGTAAAGGCTGCCGGCCTGCTCGAGAGGAAGCCGTGCCAGTACCCCCAGATCGCAGCCGCTGCGGGCCCCGCCGGCCAGACGGGCCGCGGCCGCCACGCCGATCATCGCGGCGTTGTCCGTGCAGTAGGCCAGGGGAGCGACACGCCAGTGCAGGCCGAGGGCATCGCAGCGTTCCTCCATGGCCTGGCGCAGGCGGCGGTTGGCTGCCACCCCGCCCACCAGCACCACGGTGTCCAGCCCCTGATCCAGGGCGCAGCGACAGCTCCGCTCCACCAGCACGTCCACCACCACCCGCTCGAAACTGGCGGCGATGTCGGCCAGCGGCAGCGCCTGGGGCTCCTGCTCCAGGCGCTGTACCAGCCGCAGCACCGCGGTTTTGAGACCACTGAAACTGAAGTCGTAGGGATGGAAGCCACCCTCAGGCCTGGACACCCGTCCCTTGGGCAAGGGGAAGCGCTCGGGATCGCCGGCGGCAGCCGCCGCCTGGATGGCGGGGCCGCCGGGATAACCCAGTCCCATCAGCCGCGCCACCTTGTCGAAGGCCTCCCCGGCCGCGTCGTCATGGCTGCGCCCGAGCCGCTGGTACGCCCCGACCCCCTCCACCCGCACCAGCTCGGTGTGACCGCCACTGACCAGCAACACCAGGTAGGGGCCTGGCGGCAGGGGCTCCCCCAGCTGCACCGAGCAGAGGTGACCCTCCAGGTGGTGCACCCCCAGGAAGGGCAGGTCGTGCAGGCGGGCGAGGGTACGGCCGGTGACCGATCCCACCAGAAGGGCCCCCACCAGGCCCGGCGCCACCGTGGCGGCGATGCCATCGAGATCGCCGTAGCTCAGGCCCGACTCGGCCATCACCCGCTCCACCAGGTGGGGCAGGGCTTCCACATGCCGCCTGGAGGCGATTTCCGGCACCACACCCCCCCAGCGGGCGTGCTCCTCCACCTGGGAGGCCACTGCGCCGGCCAGCACCGTGCGATCGCGCACAATCGCAGCCGCTGACTCGTCACAACTTGTTTCGAGGGCCAGAACCGTTGGCATGGCGCCCAGGGAGCTCCCTTACTGTCCGCGTGTGACATCCTGCCCCGCGGCCCCACGCCGATGCAGGGCTCCGCAGGGCACTCCCCCCGGCTTCTACCCAGGCTCTCCATGCGACGTCTTCTCCCCCGCCTGTGCGCGGTTCTGCTCTCGGCCTTTCTCCTTATCGGCTTTGCGCCCGTGGCTTCGGCTACGGAATCGGTGGCAGGCCTGACCCCCTGTGCCGAGAGCCCCCGCTTCCAGCAGCGGGCCTCGGCGGCCAGCACCGACCAGGCCAATGCACGGTTCAACGCGTACAGCCAGGCCCTCTGCGGCGATGACGGCCTGCCCCGCCTGATCGTGGATGGCCGCTTCAGCCATGCCGGTGATTTCCTCATTCCCGGCCTCCTCTTCCTTTACATCGCTGGCACGATCGGCTGGGCCGGCCGCTCTTACCTAATCGCCATTCGCGGCAGCAAGGACGCCACCATGCGGGAGATCCAGATCGACATGCCCCTGGCGTTCAAATCCACCCTGGCCGCAGCCGTCTGGCCCCTGGCCGCCTTCAACGAGTTCGTCGGCGGAAAAATGATTGAAGCCGACTCCAAAGTGACCGTTTCCCCCCGCTGATTCCTGGAACCATGAAAAAATTCCTCACCACTGCTCCCGTTGTGGCCGCCATCTGGTTCACCTTCACGGCGGGCCTCACCATTGAGATTTTCCGGCTCTTCCCCGACCTGATCCTTCACCCGCTTTGAAGGAACTCTCGTTTACGCTTTAGTCGCGGTGCCCTGCAGAACCTCCAACGACTGATCGACAGGACCAACGGATGTCTGCCCGCGATGTCCTGTCGTTCTGCCAACCGGCTTCCGACTGTCATTCAGATTCAATCAGCGGCCCCTCGGGGCCGCTTTTTTATGGCGGCTGTCAGCCGGCGGCCAGTCCAAGGGCCGCTTCCAGCTCAGCCACGGCCACTTCCAGGTCGCCGTTCACCAGCACCGCATCGAATTCCGCTTCAGCCTCGAGCTCCTGGTGGGCGCGGCCGAGCCGCCGCTGGATGGCCTCCTCGCGCTCGGTGCCCCTCCCACGGATGCGCCGCTCCAGCTCCTCGAAGCTGGGGGGCTTGATGAACACCTGAAACCCTTCCGGAAAACTACGCCGCACCTGACGGGCCCCCTCCAGTTCGATCTCCAGCAACACCGATCGTCCCTGGGCCAGCTGGTCCTCCACAGGGGCCCGCGGCGTGCCGTAGAGATAGCCAGCGAACTCAGCCCACTCCAGGAAGCCACCCGCCTGAACCTGAGCCTCGAAGCGCTCGCGATCGAGAAAGCGATAGGTGACCCCATCGATGTCTCCTGGTCTGGGTGCCCGGGTGGTGGCCGACACCGAAAGCCAGAGGCCGGGATGGCGCTGCAGAAGAGACGCCACGAGTGTGCCCTTGCCCACACCACTGGGGCCGCTGATCACGGTGAGCCGTCCTGGCGTTGAAGGCGATCCCATGAAGGTCTTCGGCTGGCCAGCAGAGTAGTGGGATCCCACCGCACGCTCCGGCTTGGAGCGGCAGCCCATGGCGCCCCAGACCCAGCCGAGCCCAGCCATCCAGGCCATGGACCTCACCACCTTGCGGGCGGTGCTGGCGGAGCTGCGTCCCCTGCTGGTGCCGGCCCGCTTCGAGAAGGCCCAGCAGCCCAATCCCCACACCCTGCAGCTGGGGCTGCGTGGTCTGAGCGGGATGCGCTGGCTGGAGATCAGCTGGCTGGCGGCGGCCCCCCGGCTGCTGGCGATCGATCCGCCGCCGAAACAGGGTGACGGCAGCACCCTGGCCCGCGTGCTGCAGCACGGCCTGGGGGGGCTGGCCCTGGTGGCGATCGAGCAGGAGGGCTTCGAGCGGGTGGTGGATCTGCATTTCGCACCCCGGCCCGGGGAGGCCAGTGGCCGCCGTCTGGTGGTGGAACTGATGGGCCGCCACAGCAACGTGTTCCTGCTTGATGCCCAGGGACGGGTGGTGAGCCTGGCCCGCCAGGTGAGGGAGCAGCAATCACGGCTTCGGCCGATCGCCAGCGGCTCCAGCTACGGACGACCACCGGCCCTGCAGTCGGATCCCCCCAGCCTCGAAGAATCCCAGGAGCACTGGCGGCGGCGGCTGCAGCTGGTGCCCGTGTCCCTGCGCCAGGCCCTGCAGCAGACCTACCAGGGAATCAGTCCGGCCCTGGCGCTGCAACTGGTCGATGGGGCGCCGGAGCCGGCGGCGGAGCTGCTGGCCCAACCGGTGGGCACGCTCAGCCAGGAGCACTGGGATCACCTCTGGGCGCGCTGGCAGCGCTGGTTGCACGATCTTGAGCAGGAGCGCTTCGGCTGGGAGGTCGATGACTCCAGGAGTGGCTCTGGCGGCTCAAGCCAGTACCGCTGCTGGGGCACCGCCAGCTCTGGCCCCGTGAACGCCCCCCTGGCGGCCTACTACCGCCAGCGGCTGGGCCAGGGGGAGCTGCAACGACGGCGGGCGAGCCTGGAGCTGAAGCTGCTGGCCGCCCGGGAGCGGGAGGAACGCCTGCGGCAGCAGCAGCAAGACCTGCTCGATCAGGTGGAGAGCGGGGATGATCTGAGCCGTCAGGCCGACGCCCTGCTCTGCCTGGCAGCTCCCAGCCGCGACCAGGTAGCCGAAGCCCAGGCCCTCTACCGGCGCGCCCGGCGGCTTCGGCGCTCGGTGGTCTCGATCACCCCCCGGCTGGAGCTGCATCAGCGCCAGCTTGACCGACTCGACGCCAGCCTGGCCTTCCTCGCCCTGCACGGCCCCGAGCTGAGCCACGGCCTCCACCACGACGGGGATCTGGAGGAGGCCCTCTGCCAGCTGCAGGCCCTCGAGCAGGAAAGCGAGGAACTGCTGGCCCGGGTAGGCACCGAAGGGCGCCGCTCCGGGCGCCGCGCTCCGCCCCGTTCAGCCCCTGCCAGCACCCCGTCCCCCCTGGAGTTGCTCACCCCCGGCGGCCTGAGGGTGCAGGTGGGCCGCAACCACCGCCAGAACGAGTGGATCAGCCTGCGCCAGGCCCGCCGTGGCGACCTCTGGTTCCACGCCCAGGAATGTCCCGGCAGCCACGTGATGCTCAAGGCGTCGGCCGCTGAGGCAGCCGACGCCGACCTCCAGCTGGCCGCTGACCTGGCCGCCCACTTCAGCCGAGCCCGTCACAATGGGCGGGTGCCGGTGCTGAAGGTGCCCTGCGATCAGCTGCAACGAATCGCCGGAGCTGCCGCCGGCACCGTGACCCACAAGGGGGGAGAGGTGGTCTGGGCCTCACCGCAGCGAGCCGCCCACTGGCTCGCTGCGGCGGAATCTGTGCCTAAGGTCCCAGCGGAGCCAGGGCCATGAGCGAACCAACCCCATCCACAGCCAGCAGCGGAGCCACCGAAACCGCCCTGCCCGCGCCAGCACCCATCCGCGTCAGCTGCCCGGATGAGTTCCCCGGCGAAGTGGAGATGAGCCTGCTGGAGCACCTGGAGGAGCTGCGGCGTCGCGTGCTGCGCAGCCTGCTGGCCCTCGTGGTTTCGGCGGCCGTCTGCCTGGTGCTGGTGCGCCCCCTGGTGCGCCTGCTGCAGGTGCCGGCGGTGGGAATGCGTTTCCTGCAACTGGCCCCGGGGGAATTTCTGTTCGTCTCCCTCAAGGTGGCCGGTTACGCCGGGCTCACCCTTGTGCTCCCCTACGTCCTCTATGAAGTGCTCTCCTTCGTGCTTCCCGGCCTGACCAGGCGCGAGCGCCGGCTGGTGGCCCCCGCGGTAGCGGCCTCGGCGGTGCTGTTCATGGCCGGATTGGCCTTCGCCTGGTGGGCGCTGGTGCCCGCGGCCCTGCGCTTCCTGGTGAACTACGGCGCCGATGTGGTGGAGCCGATCTGGTCAATCGAGCGCTACCTCGACTTCGTGCTGTTGTTGATGGTGGCCACTGGGCTGGCCTTTGAGCTACCGGTGCTGCAGCTGCTGCTCGGTGCTTTCGGTCTGGTGGGATCCCGCACCATGCTGGGGGCCTGGCGCTGGGTGGTGCTGGGCTCGGCCCTGGCCGGCGCCGTGCTCACCCCCTCCACCGACCCGGTCACGATGCTGCTGCTCACCGGAGCGATCACGGCCCTGTTCCTGATCGGGGTGGCGCTGGTGGCCCTGGTGGAGCAGGTGCGCCCCGAGCCCGCTTGACCACTCGCCGTTCGCGTCAGAGCAGAAATTCACTGCTGCGCCCATCCGCTGCGGGCTCCAGGGCCAGGCTCATCGCCTTGCCCAGCCGCGGCCGGTCCTTCGTGGTGCTGAGCCACCCCCTCACTTGCTCAGCCACCTGGAGGTTGTTGAGCACCTCCACCAGCTCCCGCAGGCGGGCTTCGTAGCCAGCGGCATCGAGGGGGAAGGACTGCTGCTCGAGGTAGGCCCACATCACCTGCAGGTACAACCGCCCGCGGCGCTGGACCAGCTGCAGGTCGTAGGAGGCCTGCCATCGGGAGCGCAGCAGCGCGATCACCTCTTCATAACGAAGTGGCGCTGGGGCGTGGGGGGCGGCGGGATCGGACAACAGCGAGGACGGCGGGGTGGAGCGCTCCGGGGGAGTGACAACAGCATGTTGCGGCAGCAGGTCAGACCCCCGGTCTGGGCCCCGGTTGCCGGAGGGGCAACGGTCATAATGGGCGGCACGTTGCTTCGGCACCCAGGAACGCCTCGTATGACCCAGATCCCTGTGAGCGATGTGCCCGGAATGGGTCGTCGGCAGTTCATGAATCTGCTCACCTTCGGCACGGTCACTGGGGTGGCCCTCGGGGCTCTCTATCCGGTGGCGAGGTACTTCATTCCCCCCAAGGCGGCCGGCAGCGGCGGTGGCATCACCGCCAAGGATGAGCTGGGCAACACCGTCACGGCCACGGGCTGGCTCTCCACCCACAAGGAGGGCGACCGAAGCCTGGTGCAGGGTCTCAAGGGTGACCCCACCTACCTGCTGGTGGAGGGTCCTGAGGCGATCGGCAGTTACGGCATCAATGCCATCTGCACCCACCTGGGCTGCGTCGTGCCCTGGAACAGCGGCTCCAACAAGTTCATGTGCCCCTGCCACGGCAGCCAGTACGACGCCACCGGCAAAGTGGTGCGTGGCCCTGCACCCCTCTCTCTGGCCCTGGCCAACGTCACGGTTGAGAACGACACCGTGTTCCTGAGCCAGTGGAGCGACACCGACTTCCGCAGCGGCGACAAGCCGTGGTGGGTCTGATCCACCGCGTTCTCCCTCTCCTTCGTCGCCCGTTCGCCCACCCCCCATGCGTCGCTCCCTCTCCCTGCTGCTGAGCTCCCTGCTCGTCGCTGCTGCCCTCTTGGTGGCTCCCCAGGCCAGCTGGGCCTACCCGTTCTGGGCCCAGCAGAATTACGACAGCCCCCGCGAAGCCACCGGCAAGATCGTTTGCGCCAATTGCCACCTGGCCAAGAAAGCCACCCAGGTGGAGGTGCCCCAGGCCGTGATGCCCGACACCGTCTTCAAGGCAGTCGTGAAGATCCCTTACGACACCACCCTGCAGCAGGTGGGGGCCGACGGCAGCCGCTCCGGGCTGAACGTGGGGGCGGTGGTGATGCTTCCCGATGGCTTCAAGCTGGCTCCGCCGGAGCGGCTGAGCGACGAACTGAAGGAAGAAACCGCAGGGGTGTACTTCACCCAGTACAGCGACAACGACCCCAACATCCTGCTGGTGGGCCCCCTGCCCGGCGACCAGCACCAGGAGATCGTCTTCCCGATCCTCTCGCCTGATCCCGGCAGCGACAGCTCCATTCACTTCGGCAAGTATTCGATCCACGTGGGCGGCAACCGCGGCCGCGGCCAGGTCTATCCCACCGGAGAGAAGAGCAACAACGGGGTCTTCAATGCCTCCGTGGACGGCACCGTGGCCGCCATCACCCCCGGTGAGAATGGAGCCTCGGTGGTGGAGATCAGCACCGCCGATGGTCAGAGCGTGAACGACACCATTCCCGCCGGTCCCACCCTCACCGTGGCGGTGGGTGACAGCGTCAGCGCCGGTGCGCCGCTCTCGGACGACCCCAACGTGGGTGGCTTCGGCCAGCTCGATGCTGAAATCGTCCTTCAGAATCCTGTCCGTCTCTACGGGATGATCGCCTTCTTCGCTGCGGTGGCTCTGGCCCAGATCATGCTGGTGCTGAAGAAGAAGCAGGTGGAGAAAGTTCAGGCCGCCGAGGGCATCTGACCCTTGGCCACCATGCCGTTCGCCTGAGTGCATTCGTTGGAGTTTCTCTCCCCGGCCACGGCCCTGGCCGTGTTCGCCTCGCCGGGGCCCCTGATCTTTCAGCTGGGCCCCTTTTCCCTGCGCTGGTATGGCCTGCTGATCGCCTTGGCGGTGCTGATCGGTCTGCTGCTGGCCACCCGGCTGGGGAAGGCCCGGGGCATCGACCCCGTGCTGATCGCTGACCTGCTGCCTCTGCTGGTGCTGGCGGCTGTTCTGGGCGCCCGCCTTTACTACGTGCTGCTGGAGTGGCGCCAGTATCAGCTCAACTGGCTGGAAGCCCTGGCCATCTGGCGTGGCGGCATCGCAATCCATGGTGCCCTGATCGGCGGCACCCTGGCGGTGATCGCCTATTGCCGCTGGCGCAAGCTGGCGTTCTGGAACCTTCTCGATGTACTGGTCCCATCCGTTGCCCTCGGCCAGGCGATCGGGCGCTGGGGCAACTTCTTCAATTCAGAGGCCTTCGGTCTGCCCACCGACCTGCCCTGGAAGCTCTACATCCCAACCCTCAACAGGCCTGGACCGTTCCTCGATCAGCAGTATTTCCACCCGACGTTCCTGTACGAATCCCTCTGGAACATCGCTGTGGTGGCCCTGCTTCTGTTTCTGTTCCGCGCAGGGATCAAGGGCAGCATCCCCTTGCCGGCCGGCGCCCTGAGCTGCGTCTACCTGGTGAGCTACAGCCTCGGCAGAGTCTGGATCGAAGGGCTGCGCACCGACCCCCTCTGTCTGTTCTCCACGCCGCCCTTCTGCGAAGGAGGTCTGCGCATGGCCCAGCTGATGAGCCTGCTGCTGATCGCTCTCGGCAGCTTCGGCCTCTGGTGGATCTACGGCCAGGAGCGCTCCCTGCCCGATCCTGGCGGTGCTCCTCCCTTGCCGCGGAACCACTCTTGATCGCAACGTCAACTCCTGTTCCAGGTGCTGCCAGCCCTGTGCGGATCGTGGGTGCAGGCCCAGGCGCCATCGATCTCATGACCGTGCGGGCCACCCGTGCCGTCGAAGCCGCGGACGTACTGGTGTGGACCGATTCCCTGGTGTCGCCCCAGATTGCCGCCCTGGCACCGCAGCACTGCGAGCGGATCCGCACCAGCACGCTCACGCTGGAAGAGGTGATGGAGCTGGTGGTGGAGCGGGCGCGGGCTGGATTGCGGGTGGTGCGCCTGCACGATGGTGATCCCTGCCTCTACGGAGCCCTGGCGGAGCAGATCTGCCGCCTGGCCGATGCTGGCCTGGAGGTGGAGGTGGTGCCTGGCCTGAGTGCCTACCAGGCCACCGCTGCGGCCCTCAAGGCCGAGCTCACGATCCCGGGACTGGTCCAGACCATCGTGCTCAGCCGTGCCGGCGGGCGCACGGGGGTGCCGGAGCGGGAGTCGCTGGCACATCTGGCCTCCCTGCGGGCCTCCCTCTGCCTGTACCTGAGCGCCCGCCATGTGGAGTCGGTGCAGCAGGAGTTGCTGGAGCACTACGCCGCCGACACCCCGGTGGCGATCGGCTACCGGGTGAGCTGGCCGGATCAGTGGCTGCAGGTGGTGCCCCTGGAGCAGATGGCGGCCGTGAGCCGGGAGCGACAGCTGATCCGCACCACCCTCTATGTGGTGAGCCCAGCACTGGCCGCCCCTGAGCAGGCCCGCTCCCGGCTGTACTCCGCCAGCCATGATCATCTGTTCCGAGCGGCCACCGCTGCAGGGGGGTCAGAGGGCTGAACCGCCGTGTTTTAAGATCAACGGGTGCGGGCGATTAGCACAGCGGTAGCGCACTTCCTTCACACGGAAGGGGTCACTGGTTCGAATCCAGTATCGCCCATTCTCTAATTCAGGTCTGAGCTCTGGCCGACTGAGCAGCATCAGGCTGCCACCGGACTGCAGACCAGCTCGGCATGCAGGATGTCCATCACCTCAAGAATCCGGGCTGATTCGCTGGTCTCAATCTCCAGCTGAGCCGCAAGATCAGCGAGGATCTGCTGTTCCTGGGCCACCAATGGCCCATCAGAGCGCATGATCTCAGCCGCCACCGCAAAGGCCGTGCGGCGCTCGTGGGGATCAAGTTGCAACGCCGCGCGGGCCATCAGGATCGGTGCCCCATCGCTGCGCAGATCAGCCAGCAACCGGTCGAACAGCTGAATCATCGCCGCATCCCCCATCTGATTGAAGGGCACGCGGTAGTCGAGCGAGTGGCGCAGGGCCCGGGAACCGGCGCGGGTGAGCACCCCATCCCAGGACACGGCGGCAAGGGCCACGGCCACGAAGGCGGTCGGAGAATCCATGGAACTGGCAGCAGGAATGTCCTGCCTCTGTCATGGCGACAGCAGGGCCGGTTCTGCGGTCGTCATCGCTACCGGCCGTCGGATTCCACCAGCAACCTCACCCCTGTGGCCTCCGCCAGGGGCTCGGCGCACCCCTGCAGGCTCCAGCGCTCCAGGCTCAGGTCAAGAGCTGAGGCCGGCTCGAGCCCGATGCTCAGCTCACTGGTGCTGCAGGAGATGCGCAGGCCTGCCACCGCCGGTGTGGGACGGCGATCGAGGGAAGCGGCCAGCCGCAGGAGCATCGCCATCGCGTTGACGGTGCGCCTCTGCTCACGCCCCGGCAGCAGCAGCCAGGCCTCGTGGCGCTTCTTGGGGAGGCTGCGGCGGTGGTAGCGGGCAATGGCCGCCACCATCAGCTGCTCGGTTTCGGAGTAGCCGAGCAGGTCGCCATGGCGGATCAGATACCAGCTGTGTTTGTGGTAGGCGCCGATGTTGATGTGCTGGCCCGAGCCATGCAGCATCGCCGCGGCCCAGAGCAGTTGCCGCCCCTCGCCCTCGTCGTGATGCAGCACCCCGCGGCAACGGTCGTAGAGGCTGAGGGCATGCTGGGCCACCCGATCCGCACGCGTCTGATCGACGCCATAGCGCTGGGCCAGCTGCAGCACCGTGCGCCGGCGGATGCCGCTCTGGTAGGCGAAGCGATCGACGATCAGGTCGTGGCGAAGCATCCAGTCGACGATCAGGCCTTCGCGCAGGGCCCGCTCGCTGATCACCATCTCCCCGGCCTGCAGCATCGCCATCGCCTGCTGCAGCACCAGCGCCCCCGGCACGATGATCTCGGCGCGGCGCTCATTGATCGCAGGCAGGGAGCGGCGCTGCTCCGGCGTCAGGGTCGTCAGCCGGTTCACCTGCTGATCGATCTGCTCCCGGCTCATGCGGAATCCCTGCAGGCGCAGGGGGGTGCGTTCCTGCTCGGCGGCCACCAGGGCAGCCAGGGCCGTGGCGGTGCCGCTGGTGCCCACCATCACCGGCACTTCCCCTGGCCGCAGCTGACGTTTCACCCGCTCCACGGCCGGCTCCAGTGACCCCTGGATGAACGCCCGCAGGAAGGTGAGCCGAGCCGGCGGCATTGGGTCCTCGCGGATGAAATCCCTCTGCAGACGAACCGCGCCGATGCGGGTGCTGGTGAGTTCACGGGCATCGGACCCGTCGGCCAGGATCAGCTCGGTGGAGCCGCCACCGATGTCGAGGATCAGGTGGGGGGTATCCCCGAAGGCCATGCCCGAGAGCACCCCGAGATAGATAAGGCGGGCCTCTTCCTGGCCGCTGACCAGATCCACCTCCAGACCCAGTTGCTCCTGCACCGCCTGCACGAACAGGCGGCCATTGGGTGCCTCCCGCACCGCGCTGGTGGCGGCCGTGAGGATCTGCTCCACCCCGTGGCTTTCAGCCAGCTGACGGCAGTGGCGCAGGGCGATGAAGGCGCGCTCGATCGCCTCGGGGGTGAGATCACCCGTCTCGGGATCCCGCTCCCCCAGCCTGGTGGTCGACTTCTCCGCCAGCACCAGGCGGAAGCTGCGCAATTCCGGGTCCACCGCCGCGATCAGCAGGTGAATGGAGTTGGTGCCGATGTCGATGGCCGCCACATGCCGGAGTCCAGCGCCGGGGCCCTGGCTGGCGGGAGCGGCCACCGTGGCGGCGGGGTCGGGAGGGACCATCGGGCGACCAGCCGGCACTGACCGCGTCACTTTGCCACCGAAGCACGCAACCAGTCGCCTCACGCCGCCGCCCCGGGCCGACCCAGCCCCGAAGCGCCGTAACCTGCGCCGATGAACATCCGCGCCTCCCTGCGGGGTTGGTTCGAGCTGCTGCGCTGGCACAAGCCCAGCGGACGTCTGATCCTGCTGATCCCGGCCGGCTGGGCCCTCTGGCTCACCCCCCAGGCGCCGCCAGCCCCCTCCCTGGTGGGTCTGATCGTGGCCGGCGGCCTGGCCGTGAGCGGCGCCGGCTGCGTGGCCAATGACCTCTGGGACCGGCGCATCGATCCCTTGGTGGAGCGCACCCGCACGCGCCCCCTGGCCAGTGGCCGGGTTGGAGTGGTCGAGGCCGTGCTGCTGCTGCTCGCCTGCCTGCTGGTCGCCCTGGCGGTGGTGCTGGCTCTGCCGGCGGCCGGCCGCGGCCTCTGCCTGGCCCTGGCGGCCGCCACCCTGCCGCCAGTGCTGCTCTACCCCTCGGCCAAGCGCTGGTTCGCCTATCCCCAGCTGGTGCTGGCCTTCTGCTGGGGGTTCGCCGTGCTGATCCCCTGGGCCGCGGCCACCGCCGGACTGGGAGGTGGCTGGCCCCTGCCGCTTGCCTGGCTGGCCACGCTGCTGTGGACCTTCGGCTTCGACACCGTGTACGCCATGGCCGACCGGACGGATGATGCCGTCCTGGGTGTGCGCAGCAGTGCCATCAGCCTTGGGGAGGGCGCTGCCACTGCGGTGGCCCTCTGTTATGCCGCCGCCGCCCTGCTGCTGGCGGTGGCGGCCACCGGCGCCGGAGTGAGCTGGATCTTCTGGCCCCTGTGGACCCTGGCGGCGGCGGGCATGCAACGGGAAGCCGGGCGGCTGCGGGGGCAGCCGCCGCGCTCGCGCTACGGGGAGCACTTCAGCCGCCAGGTGCAGCTCGGCTCCCTGCTGCTGCTGGCCCTGGTGCTGGGACGCGGGGCATGAGCGTCTGGTTGCCACCCCCCCTGCGGCCAGGGGACCGGGTGAGGCTGGTGGCAGCCAGCTCCGCCCTGGCGGAGCGCCAGAGGCTGGAGGCTGGCATCGCTGTGCTGGAGGGATGGGGACTGAAGGTGGAGCTCCCCTTTACCCCGGAGCGCCGCTGGGGTTATCTGGCCGGCCGGGATCATGAACGCCTGGCCGACCTGCTGCCGGATGCAGAGGCCAGCACTGGCGAACTGACAGCCTCTGTCGAGCCGGCCGCGCTGCTGGCCTGCGTGCGGGGAGGCTGGGGCGCAGCACGCCTGCTGGAGCAACCGCTGCCCCTGCCTGAGGGCTGGCTGCTGGGTTTCTCCGATGTGACCTCCCTGCTGCTGGCCCAGCAGGCCCGGGGCCTGCGGGGCGCAGTTCATGGTCCGATGGTCACCACCCTGGCGGCCGAGCCGCCCTGGAGCCAGGACCGGCTGCACCGGCTGCTCTTCGGCGAAGCGCCTGGGGCGTTGCAGGGAACCCCATGGCAGGGCGGGCAGGCCGAAGGACCATTGCTGGTGGCCAATCTCACTGTGGCCACCCACCTGCTGGGCACGGAACACCTGCCCGATCTCAGGGGGGCGGTGCTGATCCTGGAAGACGTGGGTGAAGCCCCCTACCGGATCGAGCGGATGCTCACCCACTGGCGCCTCTGCGGCGCGTTGCAGCAGCTGGCTGGGATCGGCTTCGGCAGCTTCCAGGGCTGTGAGGAACCTGACAAGGAGACGGTATCGGCCGGAGAACGCTTCAGCCTCGAGCAAGTGCTACGCGAACGCACTGCCGACCTCGGCATCCCCGTCCTCGCGGGACTGCCCGTGGGTCATGAGCCCGGCAACGGCGCCCTGCCCCTGGGGGTGCCCTGCCGCCTGGATGGGGAATGCGGCGAGTTGAGCCTGCTGCTCTAAGAACAGCCGCTGCGGGCAGCCAGCACCGCCTCGGCGATGGTGAGATCAAAAGGGGTGGTGAGCTTGATGTTTGAGGCTGAGGCCTCGATCACCCGCACCGGCCAGCCCAGGCGCTCGAACAGCGAGGCGTCGTCGGTGACACTCCAACCCTCGGCCGCTGCCGTGGCATGGCCGCGGCGCAGCTGGGCCAGAGGAAAGCCCTGCGGAGTCTGGGCCGCCCAGAGCGCCTGGCGATCGGGGGTGTCCTCGATGGTGCCGTCGGCCGCCACCCGCTTGATCGTGTCCGACACCGGCACCGCGGCAATCACAGCCTCTCCCCGGGCTGCCGCAGCGGCGCAGCGGCTGATCAGTTCCGGCTCCACCAGGCAGCGGGCGCCGTCGTGGATGAGAAGCGCTTCAGCGTCCGGCGGCAGGGCCGCCAGGCCGAGGCGCACCGAGTCCTGGCGGGTGTCACCGCCCTCGATCCAGTGCACGGGCCGATCGGGCGCCGCGGCCGCCACCAGGGCCGCCACCTCCGCCTGATCCCGGCTCTGGCCCACCACCCCGATCCAGCTGATCTCAGGCGTGGCGAGAGCCGCCTCCAGGGTCCAGGCCAGCACGGGGCGCCCTGCCACGGGCAGCAGCAGCTTGTTGCGCTCGGCACCCATCCGGCGGCCACTGCCAGCAGCGGCGATCAGCAAATGCACAAGGGACTCCCTCGCTGCGGACAAACCAGACCAGATTCATACAATCAGGCCGCCCGCCGCCCTTCAGCCACCGCTCCGATGCGTGTTCTTGTACTGATCCCGGGCGGCATGGCAACCCAGCTCCAGGCCATTCCGGCGGTGGCCGCCGTCGCCAACCATCTCCATGCCCAGGTGCAGGTGGCCTGCCCCGCCGGGGTGGCCGCGGCCTGGAAGCTGGTGCCGGCGGTGGAGAAAGTTCTTGGCTATGGCTTCGATCAGGGGGTGAGCCTGGCCGACTGGGCCAACCTGCTGGGGGGCGTGCGCGAACCCGATTTCCAGGTCTGCCTGAACCTGGGCAGCGGCTGGTCGATCGATCTGATGCTGTCCCTCGGCCACATCCCCACCCGGATCGCGACCGGGGGCTTCTCCGCCACCAGCATCGTCAGCCGACAGACTGGTTGGCCCAACCAGACGCTCGAGGCCTGGCTGCGCCCGATCGGCGTGCCCCTCGACGCGGCCAGCTACCGCCTCAGCCTGCCCAAAACCGCGCTGGAGAAGGCGATGGCCGCTGCGCCGGCAGGCGATGGCCCGCTGCTGCTGCTGGCTCCTGACCCCCAGCCCACGGCGGCAGAACCTGACTGGCCGTCGCAGCGATGGCAGGAGCTGCCGGAAGCGATCCGGACCCGGCTGCCCCAGCTGCGCGTGCAGCAGGCCCGCCCCGATGGCAGCCCCGTAGAGCGCGCCACCCAGGTGGCCGCCGCCGACGTGGTGCTCAGCAGCGATCCGATCACCACCGAACTCGCCCTCCTGAGCGGCACCCCCCTGGTGGCCCTGGGTCGCAGCGGCGACAGCCTGCCCTCCCGCCCTGGTGTACAAGGACTCGGTCTGGCAACGTCCCTGCACGAGCTCGATGTTGCTGACGTCTTGCAAGCCCTTGGCCTGGGCTGAGCGTCCCCTCTTCAACCCCGGCGCCTCGGATGCCTCCACCCACCAGGCGTCGACGCCCCAGGCCTCCCTCCTCCAGGATCCGGCAGCCCTGGCGATCCCCCCTGATCGCCCTGGTCGCCCTGGTGAATTTCTCGGCGGCGGGCTACCGCATCACCGAGGGCTGGGACTGGGGCGACTGCTACTGGATGGTGCTGGTCATCCTCACCACCCTGGGCTGGAGCGACGGCACCACCGAGCCCCTCTCCGGGGCCGGCCGTGTGGTCACCACCCTCTCGATCGCCGGGGGGTTGGTGGTGGTCCAGATGACCATCCAGGGCCTGCTTGGGCTCACCGATTCCGGCTACTTCCGCCGGATGCGCGAACTCCGCTTCCGCCGCTGGCTTCTCACGATGAATGACCACGTGATTCTCTGCGGCTATGGCCGCATCGGCCGGGAGATCGCCGACCAGATCACCGCCGAGGGCGTCCCCCTGCTGGTGGTGGAGATGGATCAGGGCCGCAAGGAGGCCGCCGAGGAGCATGGCCTTCCAGTGCTTCAGGCCGATGCCACCCTCGATGAAACCCTGATGGAAGCGGGCATTCACCACTGCCGCAGCCTGGTGGCCGCCCTGCCCAGCAACGCCGCCAATCTCTACGTGGTGCTCAGTGCCCGGGGCATCGCGCCCCGCTGCCGCCTGATCGCCCGCTCCGACAGTGATGAGGCGGCACGCAAGCTGCGGCTGGCCGGCGCCGATCAGGTGGTGAGTCCCTACGTGGCGGGTGGGCGCAGCATGGCTGCCACGGCCCTGCGCCCCCTGGCGGTGCAGTTCATGGACCTGCTGGCCGGATCGGACTGCGAGGTGGAGGAGTTTCAGCTCAGCAGCAACGGGCAGCTACTGGGCGATCTCAACGGCCGCACCCTGGCCGAGCTGGAACTGCGCCGGCGCACCGGGGCCCTGGTGCTGGCCGTGCGCATGCCCGCCCCGAAGGCGAACAACTCTTCCGTGTATCGCGGCATCACCAGCGCTCCCCTTCCCCCGAAACTGATCACCAACCCCAATGGCGATGTGAGGCTGCTGCCGGGCCAGTTGCTGGTGGTGATGGGCAGCAAGGAGGAATTGCAACGCTTCGCCCAGCTTCTGGGCCCCGCCCTCGAGGGGGTCGAAGCGATGACCAACTGAGGGCGGCCAGGGGGCGCATACGATCGCCCTCTCCTCGCCGCCCCTCCGATGACCGGATCCGCTGTTGCCCCACTCACGGGCCAGGTGGCTCTGGTCACAGGAGCCAGCCGCGGCATCGGCCGGGCCATCGCTCTGGAACTGGCCGCCAGCGGAGCGGAGGTGGTGGTGAACTATGCCGCTTCCGCTGACGCGGCCGAAGCTGTGGTGGCGGCCATCACCGCCGCCGGCGGCCGGGCCTGGAGTCACCGCGCCGATGTCTCCCAGGAGGCGGACGTGGAGGCCATGGTCAAGCAGGTGCTGGAGCGCAGCGGCCGCCTCGACATACTGGTGAACAACGCGGGCATCACCCGTGACGGCCTGCTGATGCGCATGAAGACCGCTGACTGGCAGAGCGTGATCGACCTCAACCTCAGCGGCGTCTTCCTCTGCACCCGTGCCGTCTGCCGCACGATGCTCAAGGCCCGCAGCGGACGCATCATCAACATCACCTCGGTGGTGGGGCTGATGGGCAACCCAGGCCAGGCCAACTACAGCGCCGCCAAGGCCGGTGTGATCGGCTTCACCCGCAGCACCGCCGCCGAGCTGGCCAGCCGTGGGGTCACTGTCAACGCCGTGGCCCCTGGCTTCATCGCCTCCGACATGACGAAAGACCTGGACGTCGAGCGGATCCAGGCGGCCATCCCCCTGGGTCGGCTCGGTCAGCCCGAGGACGTGGCCGGTGTGGTGCGCTTTCTGGCCGCCGATCCCGCCGCCGCTTACATGACTGGCCAGGTGCTGCAGGTGGATGGTGGCCTGGTGATGCGCTGAGGCCCGATCACGACTGGATCGGCTGCCCCAGCTCCTCCCTCAGGCGGCGGATGCGCTGCAGCAGCCGCAGCCGCCGACTGCGGGCCGTGATCGTGAGGAACAGGCGCAGGGGAACGTAGACCAGCGCCATCGCCAGTCCCAGGCCGGCGATGACCAGGAAGACCATCAGGCTGGCCCCCGAAACCGTGTCGATCGCAGGATCGGTGAGCGCATCGGCCACCGACGCCGAGAGGCTGGCGCGCAGGTTTTCCTCCATCTCAGGACCTTATCGGCAGATGGGGCCTGCCGCAGCGCCTGGGTGGGCGAGCGATTCGGCTTTCCCCACCAGCGGGACCCTGACTGGGCCCCGGCCGCTGTGGGACGCTGAATTCCATTGGGTGCGGTGGCCGTGCCCAGTTCCGCCTGGGAGGTCGTCCCACCCCGGCGTCAGACCTTCTCCACCTCCTGCACGACCGATGGCCAAGCTGATCAGTTTTTCCGACGCCTCCAGGGGCTCGCTTGAGCGTGGGGTGAATGCCCTGGCCGATGCCGTACGGGTCACGATCGGACCGAAGGGCCGCAACGTGGTGCTGGAGAAGTCGTTCGGAGCACCCGACATCGTCAATGACGGGGTGACGATCGCCAAGGAAATCAGCCTGGAGGATCCCTTCGAGAACGTGGGAGCCCGGCTGATCCAGCAGGTGGCCTCCAAGACCAAGGACCAGGCCGGCGATGGCACCACCACCGCCACGGTGCTGGCCCAGGCACTGGTGCACGAGGGACTGCGCAACGTGGCCGCCGGCGCCAACCCGGTGGGGCTGCGCCGCGGCATGGAGAGGGCGGCGGCCCGGGTGGTGGAGGGCATCGCCGCCCTCGCCCAGCCCGTTGCCGGTGACGCCATCCGTCAGGTGGCCACCGTGAGCTCCGGCGGCGATGAGGAAGTGGGCCGGATGGTGGCTGAGGCCATGGACAAGGTGAGCACCGACGGGGTGATCACCGTGGAGGAATCCCGCTCCCTCTCCACCGAGCTGGAGGTCACCGAGGGCATGGCCTTTGATCGGGGCTACTCCTCCCCCTATTTCGTCACCGATGGCGACCGCCAGGTGTGCGAGTACGACAACGCTCTGCTGCTCGTGACTGATCGCAAGATCAGCAGCATCAACGATCTGGTTCCGGTTCTGGAAGCCGTCTCCCGGGCGGGTGCTCCCCTGGTGATCCTGGCCGAGGAGGTGGCTGGCGAGGCGCTCGCCACCCTGGTGGTGAACAAGAACCGGGGAGTACTGCAGGTGGCGGCCGTTCGCGCGCCCGGATTCGGCGACCGCCGCAAGGCCATGCTCCAGGACATCGCCATCCTCACCGGCGCCACCCTGATCAGCGAGGACCGGGCCATGACCCTTGAGAAGGTGGCTCTGGGTGATCTCGGCCGCATGCGCAGGATCACGATCAGCAAGGACAGCACCACCATCGTGGGCACCGAGGACCACAGCGCCGCCGTGGCCGACCGCGTGGCCTCGATCCGCCGTGAACTGGAAGCCACCGACTCCGAGTATGACCGCGAAAAGCTGAACGAGCGCCTGGCCAAGCTGGCCGGCGGTGTAGCCGTGATCAAGGTGGGCGCCCCCACCGAAACCGAGCTGCGCAACCGCAAGCTGCGCATCGAAGACGCCCTCAATGCCACCCGTGCGGCAGTGGAGGAGGGAATCGTGGCGGGCGGCGGATTCACGCTGCTGCAGCTGGCCACGGAACTCGACCAGTTGATCGCCGACCTGAGCGGCGATGAGCGCACCGGCGCTGAGATCGTGCAGCGTGCCCTGGCGGCACCAGCCCGTCAGATCGCCAACAACGCCGGTGCCAACGGCTCCGTTGTGGTGGCCGAGGCCCAGCACCTTGGCAAGGGCTACAACGCCATCACCGGCGCTTACGACGACATGGTGGCCGTCGGCATCCTCGATGCCGCCAAGGTGGTGCGCCTCGCCCTGCAGACGCCGTCTCGATCGCCGCGCTGCTGATCACCACCGAAGTGGTGATCACCGACAAACCGGAACCACCAGCCCCAGCCGGTGCCGGTGGTGGCATGGACGGTATGGGTGGCATGGGCGGTATGGGAGATGGGTGGCATGGGTGGCATGGGCGGATG
>NZ_CH724159.1:125356-289158 GCF_000153045.1 Synechococcus sp. WH 5701 | reverse complement strand
GATTACGTCCGCTTTCTGCCCAGCCAGGAAGCCGTGGAAATCCGCGAAGGCAGCCACCTGCCCCCCCAGTTGCCCCTGCTCAAGAGCCGCCACTGGCTGGCGATCGACGAAGCCGAGGCCTGGCGTCTGGAGTTGCAGCAGGACGCGGGCTACCACTGCAGCGAGCCCCTGTTCTGAGCCGCAGCAGCAGGGCCGGCAGGTCTCAATCGCCCCCTGACGCACAGCCACACGCCTCGCGCCTCGATACGCTCGGGCCACGACCCAGCCCCACGCACCGGAGGCCATGACCAACGGTTCTGAACCCGCCCCCAGCGGCAGCCCCTACGAACGGCTTGGCGTCACCCCCGACGCCAGCTTCGATGAGGTGCAGATGGCCCGCCAGCGTCAGCTGGAGGCGGTCGCAGGCGACCCCCAGGCTCGCGCCAAGGTGGAGGCCGCCTACGACGCGGTGGTGATGGAGCGGCTGCGGGAGCGGCAGCAGGGCAAGGTGAGCAGCGGTGCGGTCACCGCCTCCAAGCGCGAGGAGATCAAGCCGGCGCCGGCGAGGGTTCCTTCGTGGCCTTCCCGCGGCCATACGCTCCACGTAGGCGGCCACTTGCAGATCCACCCCTGTGATGGCGGTGCCCACGACCACAGAGTCCGCTCCCGCCGCCAGAGCCCTGGCCGCCTGATCTGCGGAGGAGATTCCCCCTTCGCAGATCAGAGCGGTTTCAGGTGGCAACTGCTGGCGCAAAAGCGGTAGCAACTCCCAGGCCGGGGGGCGTTGATCAGCTGTGGATTCGGTGTAACCGAACAAGGTGGTTCCCACCCACTGACAGCCGCAAGCCGCCGCGCTCAGTCCATTCTCGAGGCTGTCGGCATCAGCCATCAGCGGGGCCCCCAGATCGCGCTGGGACCGCTCGATCAGACTGGCCAGATCCTCCCCGCCCGGGCGGAACCTGGCGGTTGCATCGATCGCCACGATGTCGGCCCCTGCCGCCCACACAGCCCGCACCTCCTCCCAGCCCGGAGTGATGTACACGGAGCTGTCGGGGTAGACCCGCTTCCAGAGGCCAACGATCAGGGCCCCGGGGCAGCGCTGCCGCACGGCACCGATGTGCTCTGGGCTCTCGAGGCGAACCCCGACAGCACCATTGGCCAGGCTGGCCTCCGCCATCGCGGCGATCACCGAGGGATCACGCATCGGAGATCCCTGGGGAGCCTGGACCGAAACGATCAGACGGCCCTGCAGCGCTCCTCGAAGAAGGCGCGGATCAACGACCATGGTCAGGGCCTCAGGAGGCCTGACGATGGTCGTCCTGCTCAAGAGTGTCCGGCAGCCAGGAACGCAGCGAGTCGAGGGCGGGATGACTGGGAGCGGGCGCGGGCGATGAAGTCGACGGCCGGTTCGCCCGAGCACCGCGGCCTGCGGCGCTGCCGGATTCGTTACGGCCCCGCCGCTGGGCCTGCCGGGTGGGCTGAGGCGGCTGCTGCAGCGCGAAGGGAGGCGGAGCGATCGGGCCCCGGGAAGCAGGCTGCTGGGCAGGGAAGGAATCCACCAGCGGGTCAGGAGGTGTAAAGGCCCCAGGGACAGCCTGGTACTCGCTCAGCCGCGGAGTCTGGGCTGAGGCAGCCGCAGGTTCCTGGGGCATCAAGGACTCCTCCTCCTCCTCGTTGCCAAAGGTGCTGACCACCTCCTCGACGCAGTCCTTGAACAGGCCGCGCAGGCGGGAGAAGGGATTGCGCCGAGGCCCAGCGGGCTTTTCAGGGGCCGCTTCCGCCGGAGTGGGATCAGCCGGAATGGCGAAAGCCTCGGTTGGAGCCTCCTCCTGGAGTTGAGTCTGGGATACAGACAGGGGTTTAGCCTCCACCGGCGGAAAGGCCTCCAGTTGCAGCTCCGCGGGCGGGGCCATCAGCGGCGGAACGATCGGGGGAGCCAGGGGCTTCTCCGCCAACTCCGACTGCATCGTGAAGATGGCCTGCACGTTGAAACTGGGCAGCGGTTCGAGGCCGGGAATCGGGCCGAAAGCTTCCGCCAGGGGGGGCAACGGCTCAGTGACCGAAGCAACTGCCGGCTCAGGAGCAGCCTCGTCAAAGGCGACAGGCTCAAAAGCAGCAGGTTCGACGACTGCCACGTCCTTGGGCTCAGGCTGAACGGTTTCCCCGTCGTCACCGGCTACCGCGGGCTCGGACTCAGGCTCAACCGGCTGGTCAAGGCCGGTCGGCACCAGCCACTCTGCGGGCAGGGGGACGGAATCCTCCAGCACGGGAGGGGTGAGCAACGGCTCCATCGCCGGGGAGATCGTGGCACCCCCTTCAGGCCTGGAACCATGGAGAGCTTCGGTGGCAACAACGGCCGCCGGGGTTGGACGCACCAGTTGTTCGCGCCACCAGAGCCGTGCCGTCTCATCGATAGCCTGGCCCTGGATCAGGCACTCCAGCGCTTCAACCCCATGGCGGTGGGCCCAGCGCAGGGAGTGGGCCGCGAGCAGGGCACCATCCCGCTGCTCCAGAGCCTGGAGCAGGTCCTGCGGAGAGAGCCTTGAGCTGCCATGGGACATCGGGTCAGCAGCAAGGAGGGGATGGGTGGTGGACACGGAGAGACTCAACTGAGTTTGCGATCCAACAGAGGCCGGATCAGGAGAAAGAGGCCGATGGCGAGGGCGGCGAGTATTCCCAGGCAGGTCAGGCCGGTGAGATCCCCGTAGGGAGCTTCGAGCACAACGGCCTGAAGGGAGAAGCTGCCGGCGTAGGCAGCGCGAATGGGTTCTATGGCGAAGGTAAGTGGATTCAGGGCCGCAAGCCAGCCCAGCCAGGTGGGCATGAAGGAAATCGGTGCCAGCGCGGTACTGGCGAACAGCAGAGGCAGGTTGGCGACGAAGATCACCGCGATCAACTCGATGTGCCCCGGCAGGGCGAAGGCCAGCCCCAGGCTGAGGGCGGTCACAGCAAAGACCAGCAGCAGCAGGGTCACCAACACCAGCAGCAAACCGGCGCCTCCCGGCCAGCCATATCCCAGCAGGGCTGCAGTGACCATGATTGCCAGGCTCTGGATCAGGCTGAGGCTGGTGATGTAGAGGACCGAGGCCAGCACGATCGAGCTGCGCGAGCGCAAGGGGGCCACCAGCAGCCGGTTGAGGAAGCCGAATTCCCGGTCGAACATCACCGGCAGGCCGGCGTTGAGGGCCGCACTGAAGGCGGTGAACACGATCACCCCTGCCCCCAGGAAGCGGCCGTAGCTCATGCCATCCGGCAGCAGGCCCTCCGGCGCCTTGGCGAAGAGCGCCCCGAACAGCACCAGCCAGATCAATGGCTGCAGCACGCCAGCCACCAGGGTGGAGGGGCGCCGAGCCAACTGAAGGAACAGCCGGCGGGTGAGGGCCAGCGTCTCCTGGCAGAGGTCCGCGAAGGCGGAACGCTGAGCCGGGACCTGATCGGGCGGTGCGGCGTTGAGCGTCAGGGGCGAGGCGCTGGTCATGGCCGGGGGACGGGAGAAGCGGGAGGGCAGGAGATCGGGCGGGACATCACGACAGGGAACTCAGCGCATGGCCTGTTTGCGCTCGGCCTTGGGATCACGGCTGCCGACCACCTCCAGTTCGGCATCCATCAACGTACGGCCGGTGGCCTGGAGGTAGACGTCGTCGAGGCTGGGACGGCTCTGGGACATGGAGAACACGGGCAGCTGAGCCTCACTCAGCTGACGACGCAGCTGATCGATCACGGCCTCCCCATCCACCACCAGGTTGAGGGAATGGCCCTGAGCGCGGTTCACCACCACCTGGCGCACGCCCGGGCAGCCCTGGAGCACCTGCTGAACCCGGGCTGACTCCGACTCATCACTGAATTCACGCACCCGCAGGGTGACGCGATCACCTCCAAGAGCGCGCTTGAGCTCGCTGGGGCTGCCCTCGGCGATCACCCGGCCCCCGTCGAGGATCGCCAGCCGGTCGGCGAGGGCATCGATCTCCTCCAGGTAATGGCTGCTGAGCAGCACCGTGGTGCCGGCGTCTCGCAGCTGCCTCAGCACCTGCCAGATCACGGCTCGGCTTTCGATGTCGAGCCCCACGGTGGGTTCATCCAGCACCAGCACCGAGGGCTGGTGTAGCAGGCCGCTGGCAAGATCCAGGCGGCGACGCATGCCTCCGGAATAGGTGCCGCAGCGACGGTCGATCCACCCACCCATGCCCAGCAGCTGGATCAGTTCGTCGATCCGCTGACGCAGGTGAGGCGTAGCCAGGTGATACAGGGCGCCCTGGAGGCGCAGCATCTCCCGACCAGTGAGGATCTTGTCGATGGCCACCTCCTGGGCCACGTAGCCCAGTCGCTCCCGCACCTGGCGGGGCTGCTGCAGAGCATCGAGCCCAGCCACGCGAACACCACCGGTATCCGGGGCCAGCAGGGTGCAGAGGATGCGCAGGGCCGTGGTCTTGCCAGCCCCGTTGGGTCCGAGCAGGCCATAGAGGCTGCCGGCCGGAACACGCAGGTTGAGGCCATCGAGGGCCGTGACCGGCCCGTACGTCTTGCTGATCTGATCCAGCTGGATCATGGCTTCTGGCTGCGCTGCTGACACTCCTGCCCGGCCAATGGACGCTTGCAATCTAGAAAGCGGGGGAGGGGAGATTGAGCTCAGCCAGCAATTCGCCGGTCTGGAGGCTGAAGATCTCAGCACCGGGAAGCCTGGCCAGCAGCAGCAGCAGGCAGATGCCGAAGAGATAGAGGATCGACCAGCGGAACAATCCCCGGGCCGGGGCCACCTCATCGGGATTGAGGCCCAGCGTGTGGGCCATCTGCAGCAGCCTGGCATTGAAGGGAATGACCAGCAGGCCGTAGAGCCAGCCACCAGTGGGGAGGGCCAGCACCCCCAGCAGGCTCACCAGCACGGTGGCCCGGGCGTAATGGCCGATGGCCTCGGCGGTCACCTCGGTTCCTTTCACCACCGGCAGCATCGGAATACCGACCGAGCGGTAGTCCTCCTTGAGCAGCAGGGCCAGCGCCCAGAAGTGGGCGGGTGTCCAGAGCATCACCAGCCCGAACAGCCACCAGCCGCCCAGGCCCACATGGCCGGTGGCCGCAGCGGCGCCCACCAGGGGGGGGATTGCTCCAGCCACGCCGCCGATGACGATGTTCTGGGTGGTGCGGGGCTTGAGCAGGGCGGTGTAGAGCAACACGTAGCTGCAGAGGCCCAGCAGGGAAAGCGCGGCAGCGAGGCAGTTGACGCCGCTCACCAGCAGTAGGGCAGCCGCACAGGTGAGGGAGACCGCCACGGCGAAGGCGGTGCCGGCCGAAAGCCGACCTGAGGGGAGGGCGCGGCCGCTGGTGCGCACCATGCGCCCATCGAGCTCCTGCTCCCAGAGGCAATTGAGCACTCCGGCGGCCGCGGAGGCCAGGGCGCCGCCGCCGAGGGTGCAGGCCAGGCGAGGTGCCGTCATCGGCCAGCCCTCAGAAAGGGCCATCCCCCCAAGGGTTGTGGCCAGGAGCAGGGGAATCAGCCTTGGTTTGGCGATTTCGAGCCAGGGGGGCAGCCGCACCTTGGAGCGGGAAGGAACCACCTGGTCGCGGCTGCTGAGCTGGGGGCTGAGGCTGGTGGCGCTAACCATGGCAGGACTCGAGGCGGGGGGTCTGGAGCTGAACGGGGGAGATCGCTGCGGAAAGGGAGATCGGCCGGTGGCGCATGGCCAGGGCACTGAGTACGGCCACCAGCAGGGCCGCCGTGAGCTGGTGGGCCACGGTGACCAACGGCACCGCGAGGGAGAGGCGAAGGGTGAGCACCCCGAGGGCGATCTGCAGGCACACCAAAAGCAGCGCCGCCAGGGCATAGGAACCTTGACGGGCCCGTTTCTGGCTCACCAGCAGATGGGCAATCGCCAGCACCACGACCGCAGCGGCCACCGGCGTGGCCAGGTGACGGTGCAAGGCCAGCCAGCTGCAGGCCACCCCTGACTTCAGGCAGCTGCCGGAGGCCCACTGGGTGGCCATCAGGGCACCGCTGACCGCCTGGACGAAGACCGCCAGAGCGGTGACGGCCGAGGCCAGCCACCAGCCATGCCGCCTCAGCCAGGCCAGAGGCGAAGCACCGAGCGGGTCGAGAACCTTGGCGGCGCCAGGCTGGGACATGACGGACTGGGACACGGCCGAGAGGGCCTGTCGTTCAGGTTCGGCCAGCCCTTGGTGGATGGCACTCACCAGGGCGACCAGCACCAGGGCGGTGGAGAGATGGGCCGTGACCACATCGAAACGGAGCAGCTGGGTGACCGTGAGAGCACCGAGCACCCCCTGGAGGGCCACCAGACCAAGGGCTGCGGCGCTGGCGGCAATCAGCCAGGCCGGACGCCGGCTGGCGGGACGCCTGAGCACCACCAGCTGAAGGGCCACGAGCGCCAGACCGACAAGAAAGGCATCCAGCCGGTGGAACCACTCCAGGAACACCTGCAGATTCATCTGACGACCCGGCAGAAAGGTGCCGTAGCAGAGGGGCCAGTCGGGGCAGGCCAGACCGGCTTCCATGACCCTGGTGGCGCCGCCGATGCCCACAAGAGCGATCAGCGCCACCACCAGATGGGAGGTCAGGAGAGTGGTGAGGCGGGCGGATTGCATGGGGGAAAGCTAGCGATCACGGCCGGTGATGCCGTTCGGTTGTGGGGAAGCACGCACGTGTCCGTGCAGGGCCGATCCGCAACGACTCGCCATCATGTGCTGAGTTCCGCACAGGTTTTCGCGGCACACCGAGAGCTTGGGGACGACCCCGAGCGCTGTGCCGGCGATCCCCATATGGTGGAGAGAGCTTTGTCCCAGTCGTGCCGATCCCGTCTGCCGTTCTCAGCCTCGTTGTGGGAATGGCCCTTGTGCTCAGTGGCCTCTGGATTGGCCAGAATGTCGAGCTGCTGCCGGTGGCAGCAAGCCTGAATGCTCCGATTTACGACCAACTCTTCAAGGTTCTCTTCAGCATTGGCAGCATCCTTTTCATCGGGATTTTTGGGCTGCTGGTGTTCAGTCTGATCCGTTTTCGCCGCCGCGAAGGTGAATCCGGAGACGGTGTGGCCGTGGAGGGCAATCTGCAGCTGGAAATTTTCTGGACCGCCATTCCAGCGATCGTGGTGCTGTTCGTGGGCATCTACAGCTACGACATCTATGACCGGATGGGCGGCATGGTTCCCCTCAGCGACCCCCACGCCATGCACGGGGCGATGATGGCTTCGAATGAGAACGATGGCAGCGGCAGTGCCGTGATCCAGGCCTCAGTTCTTGGCACTCCCCCCGAGCCATCCAAGCGGATCTGGGGGGGGATCGGTTCCGGCCAGGTGTCGCCTGGGGCAGCGCTCCCCGTGGAAGTCACCGCGCTCCAGTTCGCCTTCCTCTTCCATTATCCCCAGGGAGACATCACCAGCGGCGAGCTGCATGTGCAGAAAGACCAGCCGGTGGAGCTGCGCATGGAGGCCCGCGATGTGATCCATGCCTTCTGGGTGCCCGAATTTCGTCTCAAGCAGGACGTCATCCCCGGACAGCCCACCCTGTTGACGTTCACTCCGACCAAAACCGGCAGCTATCCGATCATCTGCGCTGAGCTCTGCGGCCCCTACCACGGCGGCATGCGCTCCACGGTGGTGGTGCATGAGCCCGATGAGTTCGCCACCTGGTTCGAGAAAAACAACACCGCAACCGTGGCCATAGCCCCAGGCTCCAACTCCACCGGCTGAGCGAGCAGCCGCACTGAGAGGGCCTGAGGCCCTCAGAATCCGGCCATCCAGCCCCTGAGTCTTCCCCAACGCACCCCGCTCGCCTCCATGACCATCGCTCTTCCGCCCCAGACCAGTTCGTCGCCGCCTGGGCTTCAGCCCGAGGGCTGGCTGCGTTACCTCAGCTTCAGCCTTGATCACAAGGTGATCGGCCTGCAATACATGGTGGCCGGCTTTTTCTTCTATCTCGTCGGCGGGGCGCTGGCCGGGATGATCCGGGTTGAGCTGGTGAGCCCGATCTCGGATTTCCTTGGCCGGGAAACCTACAACGAGGTGCTGACCCTCCATGGCACGGTGATGATTTTCCTCTGGATCGTGCCAGTGGTGAACGGTGCCTTCGGCAACTATCTGATCCCGTTCTATGTCGGTGCCCGCGACATGGCTTTCCCGCGGCTCAACGCTGTGGCCTTCTGGCTGATCCCGCCAGCCGGATTCCTGCTGATCGCCAGTTACTTCATCGGCGGCGCGGCCCAATCAGGTTGGACGGCTTATCCACCCTTGAGTCTGACCACACCGGCGGCCGGTCAGGTGGTCTGGATTCTGAGTGTGCTCCTGCTGGGAGGCAGTTCCATCTTCGGCGGCATCAACTTCATCGCCACGGTCCTGAAGATGCGTCGCCCGGGCCTCAAGATGATGCAGCTGCCGATGTACTGCTGGGCAATGCTCGGCACCAGCATTCTGGTGGTGCTCTCCACTCCGGTCCTGGCGGGCACCCTGGTGCTGCTCAGCTTCGACATCATTGCCCACACCGGTTTCTTCAACCCTGCTCTGGGCGGCAATGCGGTGGTGTATCAGCACCTGTTCTGGTTTTACTCCCACCCTGCCGTATACATCATGGTGCTGCCGGCCTTCGGGCTGGTGAGTGAAATCCTGCCGGTACACGCCCGCAAGCCCCTGTTCGGCTACACCACAATGGTGTATTCGATTCTGGCCATTGTCTTCCTGGGCTTGATCGTGTGGGCTCATCACATGTTCACCAGTGCCACACCGCCCTGGATGCGCCTGTTCTTCACCATCGCCACGGCCTTCATTGCCGTGCCCACCGGCATCAAGTTCTTCAACTGGCTGGCCACCCTCTGGGGAGGCAAGATCGCCCTGAACAGCGCGATGCTGTTCTCCTGCGCCTTCATCGTCCACTTCGTCTTCGGCGGTATCACCGGGGTGGCACTGGCCCAGGTCCCCTTCGACATCCACGTGCACGACACCTACTTTGTTGTGGGTCATTTCCACTACGTGGTGTATGGCGGAACCGTGTTCGTGATCTTCGGCTCGATCTACCACTGGTTCCCTAAATTCACAGGCCGGATGCTGAATGAGGATCTCGGTCGGTTCCACTTCCTGATCACCTTCATCGGCTTCAACCTCTGCTTTGCCCCCCAGCACTGGCTCGGTCTCAACGGCATGCCCCGCCGGGTGGCGGAATACGACCCCCAGTTCACTCTGGTGAATCAGATCAGCAGTGTCGGCGCCCTGCTGATGGCGCTCAGCACCCTGCCGTTCCTGATCAACGTGTTCTGGAGTGCCTTCTCAGGCCGAGTCGCTGGTGACAATCCCTGGAATGCCCTCACGCCGGAGTGGCTCACCAGTTCGCCGCCGCCGGTGGAGAACTGGAAAGGAGAAGCCCCCCTCGTGACACACCCCTACGGCTATGGGATTCCTCCTGGCCAGATCGATCTCGGGGCAGCCACCGGCCGCGAGCTCTGGTCCAGCGGTCAATGACCTTTCCATGGCTCGGTAGTCGCGATGACTCCCGGGCCAGCCTCGTTTCCAGTCGTCCCTGATTTCCTCCTCCATCGCCAGGAGCCGCCATGACAGCTTTCTCCCCAAGCTCGGATCAATCTCCCTCCGACACCCTTGCCGCGCCTCTGGCCGAGGGATCAGCGACGATGGCCCACGGCTCGGCCGAGGAGGGCCACCCCGACCACCGCATGTTCGGCCTGGCCACCTTCCTGGTGGCCGACGGAATGACCTTTGCCGGCTTCTTCGCCGCCTACCTGACCTTCAGGGCCGTGAATCCCTTGCCTGATGGTGCGGTTTACGAGCTGGAGCTGATCCTGCCCACGATCAACACCGTGCTGCTGGTGCTGAGCAGCTTCACCTTTCATCGCGCGGCCAAGCAGTTGCGCCACGACCAACTCGGGGCCTGCCGCCTCTGGTTGCTGATCACCGCCGGCCTTGGCCTGGCCTTCCTGGGCGGCCAGATGGTGGAGTACTTCTCCCTTCCCTTCGGCCTCACCGACAATCTCTACGCCAGCACCTTCTATGCCCTGACGGGATTTCATGGGCTGCACGTGTCGCTGGGGGCTCTGATGATCCTGATCGTCTGGTGGCAGGCCCGCACCCCTGGGCGATTCACGGCCGATCATCACTTCGGCGTAGAAGCCGCCGAGCTCTACTGGCACTTCGTCGATGGAATCTGGTTGATTCTCTACGGGATTCTCTACCTGCTCTGAAGGGAGGACCCTTGCCGAATCTGCATCCTCCTGGCCACAATCGGGGGTAAGACTGTCCCAACCATGCCGAATGTCATGCCGTCTCTCGGCAGAACCATGCTTCAGGGCAAAGAGTTGCTCGACAAGGCCCGCTCCCTGAGCAACTGCTCCGAAGATGAAATCGCCCGGGGATGCGGCTATGTGAGCCCGGGTGGACGGCTGCTCAAGAAGAGTTTCTACCGGGCCCTCGTGGAAGCCAAGGGCTACCGGCTGGGTGGAGCCGCGGCCAGTTCCGGAGCAGGGAAAGGTCGCCAGGCTGAGTTCCGCACCCGCGTGCATGGCAACGGCAACCTGCTGATCGGCCATGCCTACACCCGCCGCATGGGGCTGGAGCCCGGCCAGGAGTTCCACATCCAGATCCACCACGAAACGGGCTCGATCTGGCTCCTGCCCGTCGATGGCAACAGCAGTTCCAGCGAACCCGTGGATGGAGCCGGCGGCGATCCTGATGCCGGCCCAACCAGCGCTCCGCCCTCCCCTCCGCATCCCTGAAAGGCGTGGCGGCAACCGGGCCGGACTTCAGTCCTCATCTGGATGGAAGCTGGCGCCGAAGGCCAGCAGGTCGACACCGCTGAACAGGAAGCTGACCCCCACCAGGATCCCAAGCACCGAGAGCTGACCAGCCAGTTTCATCGAGAGGATCAGGGCGCCGAGCACCAGGGTGACCAGGCCGTTGAGCAATCCCCAGGCCCAGCCGGGTGCACCCCGGTGGCTGATCGCCACCAGTGCCGCCACCAGACCCTCCACCAGAAACACCACCCCCACCGCCAGGGACAGGACCGCCACCTGGTCGGCCACCTGGATCGGCCCGCCGCGGAACTGGGAGATCATCCAGCCGCCGGTGACCAGGAACAGGGTCGAGACCACCAGCCGCCAGAAGGTGTGACGGCGGCTGAGCTGACGTGCCCTGACCAGGTTGTCGATCCAGCCCACCAGCCCCCCCACCAGGAAGGCCAGGGCCACCATTGCCGTGATCCAGAAGGAGGCAACAACCGGGAACACCAGCGCCAGCACCCCCAGCACCACCATCAGCACCCCTTCGGCGATGGTGAAGGTGCGCAGGGCAGTCACCTGGCGCCGCTCGAGAGGACGCAGGGGTGGAAGCGGCGAAGTCATGGAGTCCTATTCAGCGGCTTGGTGGGCCAGGCTACGGCGAGTCTTCAGCCCCAGCCGTGCTCCGCCAGCCAGGCCCGATCCAGCGGTGGCTCTGATGCCCGACGCTGCGGCTCCTGCTGCAGCAAGCGTTCGGTGTACTTCGCCAGCAGATCCGCCTCCAGGTTGACCCGGTCGCCCACCTGCCGCTCCAGCAGCGTGGTGCTCCCCCAGGTGTGGGGGATCACGGCGATCCAGAAGCGCTCCCCGGCCAGGCTGCTGCCCGCCACCGTGAGACTGATGCCATCGACAGCCACGCTGGCCTTGTCGCAGACGTAGCGGCCATAGGCAGGATCCTCCCAGGCCAGCTCCAGCCGCCAGGCGCCCGCGTCCTGCGTCACCGCCAGCACCTTGCCAAGGCCATCGACGTGGCCGCTGACCAGGTGCCCCCCCAGGCGATCCGAAAGCCGCAGCGCCGGCTCCAGATTCACGGCCGCACCGGCTTCGGCCTTGGCGGCCAGGGTGCTGCGCCGCAGCGTCTCCTCACTGACATCGGCGCGGAAGGCATCCGCCATCAGCGCACTGACCGTGAGGCAGACCCCATCGACCGCAACGCTGTCACCGAGGGCCAGCGGATCCAGGCCGCTCAGTCCCTCGATGGTGACGCCGTGGGCATGGCGCCGCAGGCGGCCCACCGCCTGAACCAGACCGGTAAACATGGGGGGCTGCGGCGCTGCTGGCCATAATCGGACAAAGGGTCAGCGCTTCAGAACCATGGTGGAGATGCGCGTTGCCGGAATCGCCCTGGATGCGGCCAGCCGCAGTCCGATCGTGCTGCTGCGGGACCCGTCCGGCCGCCGGCAGGTGCCGATCTGGATCGACCAGGCCCAGGCCCAGAACATTCTCGCGGGCCTGGGGGGAACGACCCCGCCCAGGCCCCTCAGCCACGACCTGATGGCCGCGCTGATGGCCGTGGGCGGGGTCAGCCTGGAGAGGGTGATCATCCACTCGATCGAGGACGCCACCTTCCGGGCCGTGCTCAAGCTCACCGATTCCGACGGCGAGGCCAGCGAACTCGACTGCCGGCCCAGCGATGCGATCGCCCTGGCCCTGCGCACCGGCAGCGGCATCTGGATGCTGGAGGAGGTGGTGGCCGATGCCTCGATCCCGGTGGATTCCGAGGCCGATGCCGAGGAGAAAGCCGATTTCCGCCGCTTTCTCGACCAGGTGAGCCCCGCCGAGCTGATCCGCAATCTCAGCAGGGCCCAGCGCCAGGAGAGCCCTGACGTCGACGACGACGAGTCGGGCCCAGACACTGCAGGCAACGGTCCCACCAACGGCCCAATGGATGAACCGCCAGCCCCCTCCTCCAGCAACTCCTGAGGCCGGCGTGCCACCAGAGCGGCGCCCGTTCGGCACGGGCCCTGAGGTCTCCCTGTTCACCCTGGGCACGATGCGGGCCCTCGGCAGCCCCGAGCAGATGCTGGAGGTGCTGGAGGCTGCCCTAGATGTGGGGATCAACCACATTGAGACGGCCCCCTCCTACGGGCCGGCGGAGGTTTACCTGGGCCAGGCCCTGGCCCGGATCGGTGCCTGCCGCCCCAGTGAGCGCGGCGATCTGGTGCTCACCAGCAAGATCCTGCCCGGTGCCTCCCTCGAGAGCGGCCAGGCCCAGCTGCGCGCGAGCCTCGAGCGGCTCGGGGCAGGCCGCCTCGACAACCTCGCGGTGCATGGGATCAACAGGCCCGAGCACCTGGACTGGGCCCTCCATGGGGCGGGGGCCCGGCTGCTGGAGTGGGCCCTGGCGCAGGGGCTGGTGGGTCAGCTGGGGTTCAGCAGCCATGGCTCCACCCCCTTGATCGAGCAGGCCCTGGCCAGCGGGCGGTTCAGCTTCTGCAGCCTGCACCTGCATCTCTTCGATCAGGAGCGGCTGCCGCTGGCCCAGCGGGCCCTGGCCGGGGGCCTCGGGGTCTTGGCCATTTCACCGGCCGATAAGGGCGGGCGCCTCTACGACCCTCCCCCGGAGCTGATCGCCGACTGCGCGCCCCTGGAACCCCTGCGGCTGGCCTACCGATTCCTGCTGGCCCAGGGAATCAGCAGCCTGACCCTCGGGGCCGAGCGAAGGCAGGATCTGGAACTGGCCAGGCAACTCACGGCCGCTGCCGGCCCCCTGGAAAACGAGGAGCTCAGTGCCCTCGACCGCCTGGAGGCCAGCGGCCGCGCCCGCCTCGGCGCCGAGCGCTGCGGCCTATGCCGGGCCTGCCTGCCCTGTCCCAGCGGCGTACCGATCCCCGAGCTGCTGCGGCTGCGCAATCTGGCCCTGGGCCATGGCATGGAGGCCTTCGCCAGCGAGCGCTACAACCTGATCGGCAGGGCAGGCCACTGGTGGGAAGCGCTGGATGCCAGTGCCTGCCGATGCTGCGGCGCCTGTCTGCCCCGCTGTCCCCATGGGCTGGAGATCCCAGCCCTGCTGGCCGACACCCACCGGCGCCTGGCAGCGGCCCCGCGACGCCGGCTCTGGGGCTAGGAGCCGCTGCGGTCCCAGAGCGATTGCAACTGGCGACGCTGGTCCTCCGCCAGCGGCGGCAGGGAGGTGCAGCGCGCCAGCACGGCCGGCTGCGGATAGAGCAGGGCGGCCACCGCTGGCGGCCAGCTGGAGAGCGCAGCGGCCAGGAGCTCCCGGCGCAGTGGCGGCACCCAGCCGGCCGCCAGCAGGCGGTTGAGCAGGGGCATCTCCCGCGCCTGCAGCAACCAGCGCAGCGGCGGGACTTCCCGGGTCTGGGCCGGGCGCAGCAGCAGGTTCCACCAGAGGGCCGACCCGCTGGCAGGAAGCAGGGCGGTCAGGCGGGTGTCGCTGCGCAGCAGCGGCAGCACCCTCTGGCTGGGCAGCACGGCGGCCTCCACCCGGCCGGAGAGCAACAGGTTGAGGCCATCGCGATCATCGAAGGCGGCGGCCTGGCGGCGCAGCCGGCTGAGCTGATCGCCCAGGCGGAGGTCCCCGAGGCTGGCGCGATCGCCCGGAGGCAACCCCAGCTGACGCAGGGCCAGATCAATCACCAGCCGCGGCGAGGAGGGCAGCAGCAGCTCCCCCCGCAGGCTGGGATCCAGCAGCAGCGACCAGCCCTCAGCCGCCCGGGCCACCAGATCACGGCGGTTGCGCAGCACCAGCAACCAGGTGCCGAAGGCCCAGGGATAGGCCAGGGGTGCGGCTGGTTCAGGGCGAAACAGGCGGCTGAGCGGCTGGGCCTCGGGCGCCAGCCCCTCCCACAGCTCAGCAGCGGCTGGGGATCCCGCAGACACGAACGGCTGCCAGTCCGTGGCTTCCCTCGCATCCAGCCAGCCGTCCCCGAGCTGCACCAGGGCTGCTGCATGGGCCGAGAGAACCGCTGCGGGGCCATCCACGGGCATGGCCCGCCAGGGATCCGGAAGACGCTTCGCCCAGGCAGCGGGCAACTCCCCGCGCCCGTAGACCAGCTGAACAGCAGAATTCCTGCCGCAGCCCCCGACCAGGCCCAGGCCTGCCAGGGCGGAGAGCTGCAGCAGCCTGCGGCGGCTCATGGAGCAGCTGAGGGGGCGGGGATCGGCCTGCATGGCTGGACCCTAGGAGGCGATCAGGTGCTCTCCTCCAGCCTCTCCATGGCTTGATCACAGGCGGCAGCCAGGGCCCCTGTGGAGCGGCCGCTCAGCTCCCAGAGCAGGGCCAGACCGCCTGCCCCCACCCCCTCCTTGACGTACCCCCGCTCGTAATCGCGCAGGGCGGCGCTGCGGCAGTGGCCAAAGCGCAGGGAACTGGCAAAGGCCATCGGCCTCACCCCCCAGCGCTCCCCGAGGCGTTCCAGCAACAGGCTGAGGTCGCTGCCGGGTTCCTGGGCCACCCAGGCGGTGGTGGCGAGGGCCCCATATTCCGCCAGACAGGGGCGCTGGTGGGCCGGCGCCAGGGCCAGGGCCAGGGCCAGCACGGCGGCCATCTGGCTGCCACCGGCCAGCAGCACCGGCACCCGCCGGCCTGCGGCCCCGAGCAGCACCCCCGCCGCCAGAGCCTGCATCGGGTCGCCCACGGCAGCCAGCACCGCCTGGGGATCCAGCGCCAGCAGTGCTCCGGGAACCGGTCCAGCCGCCGCTGCCGCCAGCCCCCGAGCCGTGAGCTCGCGCTTGAGCGCATGGGCCGGCTGGCGCAGGCTGCCGCTCACCAGGCCCGCAGCCTCCACCCCCAGGCCGGTGAGCACTGCCTGGGCCGTGCTGGTGCCCCCAGGGACGCATTCGGCGATCAATACAGGGGCCGGCTCGCCGGTAGCGGTGTCGTGGCGGGCCGCCACCCAGCGGGCTGCCCAGCGCTGCCCCAGGCGCAGCAGCCGCTCCACCCGTTGCCGCGGCATCGCCGCACCGCTGCTGAGGCAGCGGGCCGGTGTGCCGCCCAGGCGCAGATGGGGCACCGCCGGGGCCACCGCACAGCCCAGGTCGGCCACCAGGGGCACCAGGGCCAGCTCCCGGCAGACCACATGGGAGATCAGGGCCGGGCTGACCCCGGCGGGGAGGGGTGGAAGGGCATGGGGCCGCAGCCCTGACGGGCCGAGCAGGAGCAGTTCGGCGTCGGCGGCCGCCGTACGACGACGCACCTCAGGGGTGGCCCCGGCTGCGGAGATGCCCGGCACCTCGGCGGTGTCGGTGCCGGCGAGCAGCAGCAGCACCTGGCTGGCGGGCCAGTCGCGCGCAAGGCGCTCGCACCAGCGGCGTGACTGGTCCGGGTCACCGCAGAGGCTGATCAAGGGGAATCAGAGGGGATCGAGCGCCACCAGGGAACGCAACTGGGGCGGCGGCTCACTGATCGGGGCCTGCAGCCGCGGAAAGATCCAGTACGCCACCGCATGCAGAGCGAGCACGTAGATCAGGTTCTGCACCAGCACCAGGACCAGGGCCATGAGCTGCACCTGCAGCAGGTCAGGGCCGACCCCCAGGTTGAGCAGGGAGCTGAGGCGCTCGAGCAGGCCGGCGGCGGCGGCGGTGATCAGCACCCAGAGGTTCTCCCCCAGCAGCAGCGAGAGCACGGCCACCCGCACCAGAAAGCCGGCACTGCCGATCAGCAGGCCCACGCTCCAGGTGAGCCACCAGCTGCGGCGCTCGGCCCAGCCCCATCCCAGCCACAGGGCCAGCAGTCCGTAGGGGAACAGCACCAGCGGGCCCCGGATCGGGCCCATCAGCGCCACCAGCAGCAGAGACGCCACCACCGCCCCCTCCCAACCGGGCCGCCAGCCCTGACGTACCTGCAACAGGGCCAGGGGGAGGGGCAGGGCGAGGCGAAACAGGGCTCCGCCCACGGGCAGGTAGTACAGACCTGCCCAGAGCAGGGCGGTGGCGGAGGCCAGATAGGCGGTTTCCACCAGCTGACGGGCCTGGCGGCGGCTGAGGCTGGTGTTGGGAGACGGCGGAGGCATCACAGCGGGACTCAGCGGGGGGCCGGGGCGGGGCTGGAAGCCGGGGCGGAAGGACTGGCACCAGCAGCGGCGGCGGCACGGCCTCCCTCGGAGGGCATCCGCTCGATCGTCTCCACTTCGAAGCTCACCCCGGCGGCCCGCAGGGCCTCGGTGACCACCTCGGCGGGGGCGGAGGGGTCAGCCCCGGGCAACTTGATGGTGATCCGGTAGGCGGCGGAACTGGCGGTGGACCTTGGGGGAGACCCTGAACCCTGGGCGCCTGCGGCTGGCTTGACCGGCTTGGAGGCAGAAGCTCCATCGGGCTTGGTGGCGGCAACCCCACCGGGCTTGGCCGCTCCGCTGGCCGCAGCCGTGGCCGCCGGCGGGGAGGGCGACGTGGACGGGGATGTCGCAGCGGCTTGTCCGGCAACTGGGCTGGGAGAAGCAGTTCCAGTGGCTGTACCTGCGGCGGCAGGCGTGGCCGGTGCGCCGAAACTGCCGGAGAGCCGCTCACCCAGCGGTGTGCCGCTGCAGCCGGCCAGGCAGGAGAGGAGGACAGCCGCCAGCCCAACCTGGCTCAGGCCACGGGCGAGGGGCCGGGCCATCAACTCTGGCCGGCCTGGATGATCCGCACCGCGCTGGCCCTGGGGCGACCGGTCTTGGTGGTGGAGGGGATCTTGGGCTTGGTGGCGGCGTCGGCTTTGGCTTTGGCCTTGGGCTGAGCTTTCGGCTTGGCCTTGGACGCGGTGGTGCTGGCTTTGCTGGCGGCGGCTTTCGTCGCAGCGGTCTTGCCGGTCTTGCCCTTGCCGCTGGCGGCCTTGGCAGCCAGCAACTCCACAGCCTGCTCGATGGTGATGGCCTCGGCGCCCATGCCCTCGGGCAGAGAGGCGTTGACCTTGCCCTGCTTCACATAGAGGCCGTAAGGGCCATCGAAGACCTGGATGGCTTCGCTCGCTCCCTCGGGGGTGCCCAGATCCTTCAGGGCGGTGCGCCCACCCCGACCACGCTTGGGCATGGCCAGGAGCTCCAGGGCCCGGGAGAGGCCCACCACCAGCACATCGTCCTCGGCCTTGAGCGAGCGGTAATCCTTTTCGCCCTTGCCCTTGTCGTGCACCACATAGGGGCCGAAGCGCCCCAGGCCCGCCTGCACCTTGCCGCCCTCGGGGTGCTCCCCCAGCAGCCTCGGCAGCCGCAGCAGGCCGAGGGCATCCTCAAGACTGAGCTCGTCAGGTTTGATGCCCTTGGGCAGGGAGGCCCGCTTCGGCTTGGGGATCTCATCGCTCGCCTGGCCCCGCTGCAGATAGGGGCCGTATTGACCGAAGAGCAGGTAGATGGCCTCGCCGGTTTCCGGGTCGACGCCGATGGACTCGGGACCTTCGCTCTTCTGGCGGAGGATCAGCTCAGCCTGCTCGCCGTCGAGTTCTGCCGGGGTGATCTCCTGGGGCAGGGTGGCCTTGATCAGCTCTTCGCTGCCGTCGTCGGCCACCTTTTTGGCCTCGAGGTAAGCACCGAAGCGGCCAATCCGCACCACACAGGGGAGACCCTCCAGCTCGATCGTGCGTGAGACGGTGGGGTCGATGTCGTCCTCCCGCTGCTGCACCTGGGTTTCCAGGCCCTTCTCCCCTTTGTAGAAGTCGGTGAGGTAGGGGAGCCACTCCAGCTTGCCGGTGGAGATCTCGTCCAGGCTCGACTCCATCCGAGCGGTGAAGCTGGTGTCCACCAGGTCGGGGAAATGGCCCTCCAGCAGAGCGGTCACGGCAAAGGCCGTGAAGCTGGGGGTCAGGGCATGGCCCGCGAGAGTGGCGTAGCCCCGATCGACGATGGTGCCGATGATGCTGGCGTAGGTGGAGGGGCGGCCGATGCCCTCCTTCTCCAGCATCTTCACCAGGGCAGCCTCGCTGTAGCGCGCCGGCGGCTGGGTCTGGTGGCCGAGGGCTTCGACCCCGGCGCAGGCTGGCCGATCATCGACGGCCAGGGAAGGCAGAAGCACCTCCTGGCCTTCGAGGGCGGCGTCTGGATCGTCGCTGCCCTCCACATAGGCCCGGAAGAACCCCGGAAAATCGATGCGCTTGCCGCTGGCGCGGAAGCTGGCTTCAGCCACCTGCAGCTCCACGCTCAGCATCGTCAGCCGCGCCTCGGCCATCTGGGAGGCCACCGTGCGCTTCCAGATCAGCTCGTAGAGGGCCAGATCCTTGCCATCCAGGCCAGTGTCCCTGGGGGTGCGGAAGGCATCGCCAGAGGGGCGGATCGCCTCGTGGGCCTCCTGGGCGTTGCGGGCCTTGGTGGTGAATTGGCGCGGAGCCGGGCTCAGATACTCGGTCCCGTACTTCTCGCTGACACAGGCGCGGGCGGCGTTGATCGCCTGATCGGAGAGATGCACCGAGTCGGTGCGCATGTAGGTGATGAAGCCGCGCTCGTAGAGCCCCTGGGCGGTGCGCATGGTGTCGCGGGCCGAGAGGCGCAATTTGCGGTTGGCCTCCTGCTGCAGGGTGCTGGTGGTGAAGGGCGGCACCGGCTTGCGCGTGGTGGGCTTGGCCTCCACCTCCGCCACCCGCCAGGGCTGGCTGAGCACCGCTTCGCGCAGGCTGCGGGCTTCCGATTCCTCCAGCAGGCGCACCTTGCTGCCGGCCTTGAGAGCACCGGTGGTTTCATCGAAGTCGGAGCCCCCGGCGATCTTCTCGCCGGCGACATGGGTGAGCCTGGCCTCGAAGCCACTGCCGTCATGCTCCAGGCGGGCCTTGAGATCCCAGTAGGAACCGCTGCGGAAGGCCCGGCGGGCCCGCTCCCGCTGCACCAGCAGCCGCACCGCCACCGACTGCACCCGACCGGCGGAGAGGCCCCAGGCCACCTTCTTCCAGAGCAGGGGCGAGAGGGTGTAGCCCACCAGCCGATCCAGGATGCGGCGAGTCTCCTGGGCATGGACCAGCTCCATATCCAGATCACGGGTCTCCTCAAGGGCGCGTCCGATCGCCTCCTTGGTGATCTCGTGAAACACCATCCGCTTGACGGGCACCTTGGGGTTGAGCAGCTGCTGCAGGTGCCAGCTGATGCTCTCCCCCTCCCGGTCCTCGTCGGTGGCCAGCAGCAGCTGATCGGCGCCCTTGAGGGCCTCCTTCAGCTCCTTGACCACCTTTTTCTTGTCCTTCGGAACCACGTAGAGCGGTTCGAACTGGTGGGCGGTGTTGACGCCGAGGTTGGCCCACTTCTCGCCCTTGTGGGCAGCCGGAATCTCACTGGCGTTGTTGGGCAGATCACGCACGTGTCCCATCGACGCCTCGACCCGGAAATCCTTCGGCAGGTAGCCGCGGATGGTGCGGGCCTTGGTGGGGCTCTCGACGATGACCAGCGTGTGCGCCACAGGCAGGCATAAACCGATCCCCTCTTTATCGCATCGGGGGGCCACCCTGCCGAACAAGGCCACAAACAAGCCCTGCCATCGCGGCTACAGTCCGCGTCATCACGCCCTGCCATAGACCAGTGATGACGGTGTTTTGCGCCCTGGCCGGTGGAGGAGCCCCGGTCATCACGGCCCTGCAGCTCAACGCCGGTGCCATCGCACCCGAGACCGCCGTGCTGGTGGCCCTGCTGGCCTGCCTGCTGGTCGATCTGGCCGGGGAGGAAGCCGCCAGCCGCTGGGTGCCGCCCATCTGTTACGGAGGCCTGAGCACTGCCCTGGTGCTGCTGGCCCTGCAGTGGAACGCACCCCTTGAGCCCTCGTTCCTTGGCTCCTTCCTGGCCGACAACCTGGCGATCGCCTTCCGCGGCGTCGTGGCCGCCTCCACCCTGCTTTCCCTGCTGATCAGCTGGCGCTATGTGGAGCGCAGCGGCACGCCCGTGGGTGAATATGCCGCGATTCTGCTGGCGGCCACCCTGGGGGCGATGTTCCTCTGCGGTGCGACCGATCTGGTGAGCATCTTCATCTCACTGGAAACCCTCTCGGTCTCCAGCTACCTGCTCTCCGGCTACATGAAGCGGGATGCCCGCTCCGGGGAAGCCGCTCTCAAGTACCTGCTCGTGGGTTCAGCCGCCGCGGCGGTGTTCCTCTACGGCGCCTCGCTCCTCTATGGCCTGACCGGCGGTGAAACCAGCCTGGAGGCGGTGGGCCTGGCCCTGCAGACCAGCGCCACTCCCGTCACGGCCCTGGCCCTGGTGTTCGTGCTGGCCACGGTGGCCTTCAAGATCGCGGCAGTGCCCTTCCACCAGTGGACTCCAGATGTTTATGAGGGCTCGCCGACCCCAGTGGTGGCGTTCCTCTCGGTGGGCTCAAAGGCGGCAGGTTTCGCCCTGGCCCTGAGGCTGCTGGTGGGCTGCTTCGAGAGCTTCGATGCCCAGTGGAAGGTGCTGTTCACGGTGCTGGCGATCCTGAGCATGACCCTGGGCAACGTGGTGGCCCTGGCCCAGACCTCGATGAAGCGGATGCTGGCCTACAGCTCGATTGGTCAGGCCGGATTCGTGATGATCGGACTGGTGTGTGGCACTGAGGACGGCTACGCCGCAATGGTGCTCTACATGGCGGCCTATCTGTTCATGAACCTGGGGGCTTTCGCCTGCATCATTCTCTTCTCCCTGCGCACCGGCAGCGACCGCATCTCCGATTACGCCGGTCTTTACCAGAAGGATCCCCTGATCACCCTTGGGCTGAGCCTCTGTCTGCTCTCCCTGGGCGGAATCCCGCCGATGCTCGGCTTTTTCGGCAAGATCTATCTCTTCTTCGCCGGCTGGGCCGACCAGCAATACCTGCTGGTCGTGGTTGGTCTGATCACCTCGGTGGTGTCGATCTACTACTACATCTCCGTGATCAAGATGATGGTGGTGAAGGAACCCCAGGAAGCCTCAGATGTGGTGAAGGCCTACCCGGAGATCAGCTGGAGCCTCGTTGGAATGCAGCCCCTGCGGGCCGCTCTGGTGGGCTGTGTTCTGGTGACCGCCGTCGGTGGAATCCTCTCCAATCCGTTGTTCACCTGGGCCAATGCGGCTGTGTCGGGCACACCGATGCTTCAGCACGCCATCGCGGCCAGTGAATCCGCCGCCGCCGCCCTGGGATGAGCGGCTTGAGCGCACCGGCCTCCTCAGTTCTCCCCAGCACCAACGCGTTGGCTCCGGGCGAACCGGTCGCTCGCCTGGAGCATGTCAGCAAGATTTACGGCTCCGGTGACACGGAGGTTCGTGCCCTGGACGACCTCTGCCTCACGGTCGATCCGGGCGATTACCTGGCGGTGATGGGCACCTCAGGTTCGGGCAAAAGCACGGCCATGAACATCATTGGCTGCCTGGATCGCCCCACTTCCGGCAGCTATCTGCTGCGGGGGATTCCGGTGGAGCAGCTCGATGACGATGCCCTGGCGGACCTGCGCAACCGCAGTCTCGGCTTCGTCTTCCAGCAGTTCCACCTGCTGCCGCACATGAGTGCGCTCGACAATGTGATTCTGCCGATGGTCTACGCCGGCATCCCCGCCAAGGAGCGTCGTGAACGGGCCGTGGCAGCCCTCGAGAGGGTCGGGCTTGCTCAGCGGCTGAACAACAAGCCCAACGAGCTCTCAGGAGGACAGCAACAACGGGTGGCGGTGGCCCGGGCGATCATCAACCAGCCGGCCCTTCTATTGGCTGATGAGCCCACGGGTGCTCTCGATTCCCACACCACCCAGGAGGTGCTGGAGATCTTCGACGATCTCCATCGTCAGGGGATGACGGTGGTGCTGGTGACCCACGAAGACGACGTGGCCTCGCGGGCCCAGCGGGTGGTGCATTTCCGCGACGGCCGCATCGCCGATTGATCCACCGCTCCAGAATCCACCACCAGATTCAGCCTGCCGCTTGGACCGGAGCCACGGGCCGCTCCAGGCTCTGCAGCAGCTGGCCCATCAGCAGGGCGATGGCATCGGGGCCACCGACCGCCGAGCCGCCGGGATCGAGCATGCCGGGGTCCACGGCCACCCAGCCGCCATTCTCCGGCAGCCGCAGTTCGAAATGGAGATGTGGGCCCGTGCTCAGGCCGGTGCTGCCCACACGTCCGATCACTGTCCCCTGCTTCACCTGTTCCCCCTCTTTGACGTAAAGCTCGGAGAGGTGCCCATAGAGGGTGCGGCGCAGGGGGTTCCTGTGCTCGATCTCCACCGCCAGCCCATAGCCACCGGCCACACCGCTGCTCACCACCCGCCCGGTGAGGGCAGACACCACGGGGGTACCTTCAGGAGCCGCCAGGTCCTTGCCGGCGTGCATCAGCCAGCTGCCCAGCACGGGGTGCAGGCGCCAGCCGAAGCCACTGGTGGTGACGGCCGAGCCGATCAGGGGGAAGAGCAGGCCCCGGTTGCCATTGCCCGCCAGGGGAGCAGGGCGGGGGGTCACACCGAAGACATCACTGAGACGGAAACTGCCGCCGGCACCCGAGAGCAGAGCCGAGACGGGCACGGTGATCGGAGGGAGAGGCAGGCCGTCACTGCCGAGGCGACCCATGCCGGCCATCAGAGCCCCGCTGGTCTTGCCGTCGTTGTCAAGGCGCTCAGCCTCCAGGGGATTGCGCCCGCGCCAGCGCACGGAGACGCCGGTGCGGCACTCCTGCTCGGAGAGAGCACCATTGCTGCAGGCCTGCTGGTGGGCAGGCAACTGACCAGGCCGCAGGGCGCTGGAGGATTGAACCCGGCTGCGCTCGGCAGGGGTGACGACCCCCTGGCGCACCAGCTCATCCAGCGACTGATCAAAGCGGCGGGGCCGGGCCTGGGGAACCTGGTCGAAGCTCGGCTTCAGCGCTGCCGGGGGATCGTTGGCCAGGCGAGGTGACAGGGCACGGGGAGCGGGAGCCTGGGGAGCCACAGCCGGCGGTGCCGGGGCCTGGGGTACGGCTGGCGCGGCAGGCTCCACCGGGGCCACCAGCTCTGCCGGAGGCTGCAACTGAGCCAGGCTCAGGGGGGCAGACGCCAACACCAGCGAGCCCAGCAGCAGGCGGGAGTGCCAGGAGTAGCGACGCAAACCGGAAATCAAGCTCATCAGCAGGAGTTTAAGGAACTCCGCCTGTGTTCAGCCGCACAACTGACCCCTGCCAGCGGGCCCCTCAGAAGCTGCGCCTGCTCACGATCCGCTCGCCAGCGCGACTCAGCACCAGACCGCCGTCCACGCTCAGGCCCTCCACCTGCCAGCGTTCCTGGCGAAAGGCCACACCCCCCTCGGGCACCAGCAGTCGGTGCTGCGCCAGGCGCAGCACCAGCTCAGGGCTGGTGCTGCGGAACACCGCCCACTCCAGAGCAGTGAGCACGCGGGCCGCCAGGGACGGCACCTCGCTGGCCGTGGTGCGTCGCCCGAGAGCCTCGCGCAGGCTGATGGCCCCAGGCGGCACCCGGTTGTGACCGTTGAGGCCGACCCCCACCCGGGCCAGACGAATCACGCCCCCCCTCAGGCTCAGGCGCGGCAGCAGACCCGCCAGCTTGTGCCCGTCCACGAGCAGATCATTCGGCCACTTGAGCTGCACAGTCAATCCGAGTGCTTCGAGCTGCAGGGCCAGGCCCACCGCCACCGCCAGCCCCAGCGCCGCACTTGTGGAGGGCTCCGCTGGCCAGGGCAGGGCCGCACTGAGCCACACCCCACCCGGCGGGGAGATCCAGGGCCGGCCCCGCTGGCCATGGCCGAAACGCTGGTGGCCGGCCAGCAGCGCCAGCGGTGGCTGACCGCCGGAGACCAGGTCCTGCTCCAGCCGCTGCTCGGTACTGCCGCAGCAGGGCCACCAGAGGAGCCGCCAGGGCAGCCGCGGCGCCGGCGGGGCCGGGACCAGCTGGGCGCCCGGATGGAGCCGTGCCGCCTGAATCCGGCCGATCACGGCGTCCTCAATGGCTGGGACTCAGGGGGCCATTGAGGCTTCGCAGCCACTCGCCAATCCTCTCGGCGCCCGCCTCCAGCTCCTCCACCGGGTGAACCAGCGCCAGCCGCATCCAGCCCTCACCGCTGGGGCCGAAGCCATTGCCGGGAGTCAGGGCCACGCCAGTGGCCTCCAGCAGGGCCGCGCAGAACGACTCCGAATCGAGACCCCGGGCCAGGGCCACCTCCGGAAGGCCCAGCCAGAGGTAGAGCGCCATCGAGGGCCGCTGCAGCGCCCAGCCCTGGGCCTCGAGGGCCGACGCCATGCGGTCGCGGCGCAGCCGATACACCTTCCGCAGCTGCGCCGGCCACTCAGGCGCCTGCTCCAGGGCGGCGATCGCCCCGGCCTGCAGAGCCAGCGACTGGTTGAAATCGACCACACCCTTGAGCTGGCGCAGGGCGGTGATGAGGGGCTCGGCGCCGATGGCAAAGGCCAGGCGAAAGCCACCCAGACACCAGCTTTTGGAAAAGGAAAAGAATTCGATGCCGCAGCTGCGCCAGTGGGGATTGCGCAACAGCGCCGGCGCCTCGCCTTCCAGGGCCAGATCCACATAGGGGTTGTCGTGGGCAAGCACGAAGCCATGGCGCTGGGCCCGTGCGACGGCCTGGTCCAGCCACGCCTGCTCCCCAACCGTGGCCGTGGGGTTGTGGGGAAAGCCGAGCACCATCAGCCTCAGCTGATCCCAGGCGACCAGAGAGATCGCCTCGAAGGGGGGCCGCCAGCCCTGATCGGCGCGCAGGGGCAGCAACTCGGTGCAGGCCGAGGCCAGGAGCAGCCCGCCGCGGTGAGAGGGGTAATAGGGATCCAGCAGCAGAGCCGGCTCGCCGGGGTTCAGCACCGCCAGGGGCAGGTGGGCCGTGCCCTCCTGGGACCCCACCAGCAGCAGCACCTCACGCTCGGGGTCAACCGTCACGCCGAAGCGGCGCTGGGCCCAGGCCGCCACCGCCTCCCGGAACGGCAGGGTGGCACCGTGGAGGCAGTAGGAGGCACTGCTGGGCTGTTGCAGAGCTGAGGCCATGGCCTCGAGCGCCACCGGGGGCGGGGCCAGGTCGGTGGAGCCGAGGGAGAGATCCAGCAGCGGCGGCCTCCCGGCGGGCAATTCCGGATTCAGCAGGCCCTCGCCATAGGCGATCTTGCGACGGTCGTTGCGGGCGAAAACCCCCTGACCCAGGCGGGTGACCCGTTCAGAGATGGGCATCCAGGAAGGCCTTGAGCTGGGGTTTGGCCATGGCGCCCTCATGGCGGGCGAGTTCCTGACCCTCACGGAACAAGATGAGAGTGGGAAGGCCCTGGATCTTCTGGCTGTCGCGGGCGGCGGGGTTGGGGTCGGCTTCGAGCTTGCCCACCAGAAGTCTGTCGCCGTATTCAGCCGCGGCCCAGTCCATCAGAGGAGCCATCAGCCGGCAGGGGCCGCACCAGGAGGCCCACACATCGACCAGAACCGTGCCTGAGGCGGCGAGCACGTCAGCCTCGAAGTTGGCATCGGTGAAAACAGCAACGGCCACGGACCCAGTTCAGCTGCAGGGATTGTATGGAGCCGGGCTGGGTCGTCTGGTGGATCGCCTCCCCCCGCGGGGCTCAGAGCTTGTCGATCGAGCGCTTCAGCTCTTCGAGTTCGGCGTCCACTTGTGCCGCCTGAACGGGCTCCAGCTTGGGCGTTTCGGCGCTGACGGGCAGCAGCGGCTCAGCGGCGGCACCCCCCTCGAGGCGGTTGCGCAGGGCGGCCAGTTCATCATCCACATCGCTGCCCCCCTGAAGGGCCGCGAACTGGCTCTCGAGATCGGCGCCAGCAAGTTCCGCAGCAGCCTGGCTGCGGGCTTCAAGAGCCTGCACCTTCTCCTCCATCTGCTCGAAGGCGGCCATCGAGGAGTTGGTGCCGAGGTTGCCGACAGCGCTCTGCAGCTGCTCCTGGGCCTGGGCCGCCTGGGCGCGGGCCTTGAGCATGTCCTTCTTGGTCTTGGCCTCGGCGATCTTGCCCTCGAGGGCCGTGAGGCTGCGTTTGAGGGTGTCGACCTGGCCGGCCTGGCCGTTGAGCTGGTTGTTGAGTGCGGTGGCCGTGTCCTGGTACGTCTTGCGACGGCTGAGTGCCTCGCGGGCGAGATCTTCCTCACCCTTCTTCAGGGCCAGCTCAGCGCGCTCATACCAGGTGCGGCTCTGGGACTCGGCCTGCTCGGCCTGATTCTGGATCCGCTTCTGGCTGGCGATGGCGGTGGCCACGGCCTGGCGCAGTTTCACCAGGTCGGACTGCATGTCCGCCACGGATTGATCGAGAATCTTGGCGGGATCCTCGGCCTTGCTGACCAGATCGTTGAGGTTGGCCCGCAGCAGGCGGCTGAGCCGGTCGAAGAAGCCCATGGGTCGAGGCGGGGGCAAACCGGAGGGTAGCCGCTGTGGCCCGCCGCACCACGGACGGTTGCCCGCACCCTCACTCCCTAGCCTGAGGCCATGGCCAAGGCTTCGCGGGATCAGGTGCGCCGGATCGGCAACGTGAGCGTGCTGATGCCGGCACCACCCGCACCGATCGTGGCGGTGGGCTCGTGCCTGGAGCAGATGCAGCAGGAGTGGCGTCGGGCCGGAAGTCTGGCCGCCCTCTGGCAGGCCTGGCCTCGGATCGCCGGCGACCAGCTCGCCCCCCACTGCCGCCCCCTCAGCCTCCAGGGCGGCGTGCTCACGGTCGGTGCACAGCATCCCCAGTGGTTGCAGGCCCTGCGCTACAACCGCCACCAGCTGCTGGGCGCCCTGCGCGGGTCCGGTTTTCCCATCCGCGACCTGCGCTTCCGTCAGCACCAGGCCACGGCCACCGGACTCCCTGGCAGTGAGGACATCGCCCGGGTCTGGGCAGCCCATCCCAGCCGGGTGGACGTGCACGGGCTGGGGATCTGCACGGCCTGTGGCAGCCCTGCCCCCGCCGGCGAACTGGCCCGCTGGGGCCACTGCGGCCTCTGCCGCCGCAAGCCGGAGGAGGCCGAAGGTCAGTAACGCTCCGGCACCGGCCGCTGCCAGGTGGGAGTCAGTCCGCCGGCCCGCAACTGGGCGGCCCGCCGCTGGAGCCGGGCCCGATCGAGCCGCCAGAGCCGGTAGAGCCCCGAGCGGCCCAGCTCGTCGGGAGCCAGGCCCTGCCAGTGAGGTTCCTGTGCCGTGCCCTGATCAATCACCACCAACACGGTGGGTTGAGCCTCAGGGGAGCTGGGGCTCAACCCCTGACGATGTTCCTTCTCCAGCCGGTCGGCCAGGTTCACCAGCGCAGTGGGGGAGATGCCCTCGTAGAGCACCACCTGGCGGGTGTAGTAATGCAGCGACGGCTTGAGGATGCCCACCATCGCCAGGGGCTCAGAGCCCCGGCGCGCCAGCCGCACCTGCTCGGCCACCGTCCGCACGGGCAGCCCCCTCACCCCGTCCCCGAGACTCCACATCGGCAGAACTGCCAGCAGCTGGAAGAGCACCAGGGGCAGCTGGGCGGGCACCAGCCCCCAGGGCCGCGGCATCGGCTTCCAGCAAAGCCAGATCCCGGCCAGGGTGGCCAGGGCGAAGCAGGCCGCCGCCCGCAGCACCAGCCCGCTGGCCAGCAACTCCGCTGGGAGGGTTGGCATCTCCGGATCGTTGATCAGGGGAATCCAGCGGGGCGAAAGCGTCAGCACCAAAGTGAGCAAGGCCATCAGCGCCACGGAGGCCCCCAGGGCCCAGCGGCTGGCCCGCCCGCCCTCGGCGGCGGTGAGGGCGATCAGCAGACCCGCGGCCGGCGTGGCCGGCAACCAGTAACTGGGCAGCTTCGTCGCAGCCAGGGTGAAGAAGATCAGCACCGCCAGCAGCCAGCAGGCTGCGTAACTGGCCAGGGAGCCGGCGGGCTCGGGCCGGGAGGCGCGCTGGGCCAGCAGCGGAGCGCTCCAGCGGCGCCACCAGCGGCCCAGGGCCCTGAGCAGCCCCAGCAGCAGCAGGGGGGTGAAGGGAAGGCCGGCCACCAGCAGCACCGGAGCGAAGTACCACCAGGGCTGCAGGTGCTGGTTCACCACGGTGGTGAAGCGCTGCACATTGTGGTAGCCGAAGAAGCTGGTCCAGAACGCCTCGCCCTCCAGCGCCAGAGCCGCCAGATACCAGGGCAGGGCCACCAGAGCCGTGAGCGCCAGGCCAGGCAGGGGCCGCAGCCGTCGCCAGAGCGCCCCCAGGCGGCGCTGGCTGAGCCCGAACCCCAGCAGGGTCAGACCCGCCAGGACCAGGGCCACCGGCCCTTTGGCCAGCACCGCCAGGCCGAGCACCATCCAGGCGGGCCAGACCGCTCGGCGGGGCTCAGCCCAGCCCTGCCAGAACAGCAGCAGCGACACGGCCAGACAGCCGGTGAGAAGGGCATCGCTGACAGCGATCCGCCCCCAGAGCAGAATCAACGGCGAGAGGGCGAAGGCCAGGGCCGCCCCCAGGGCGGTGCAGGCGGAGCGCAGCCCCCCACTCGACTGGGGCCAGCGCAGCAGGGTGTATCCCAGGCTGAGCATCACGGCGATCACCGCCAGGGCCGAGGGCAGGCGGGCGGCCCAGGTGCCCAGGGGGTTCCACTGTTCCTGGCCGGGGATCCCGTAGCCCAGCCCCATCAGCCAGTAGATCAGCGGCGGCTTGTCGTAGCGGGGCAGCCCATTGACGTGGGGAATCAGCCATTGGCCGGTTTCGGCCATGGCCCGGGCGGAAGCGGCGAACAGGGGAGGTGTCTCATCCACCAGCCCCGTGGCACCGAGCTGCCAGACAAACAAGGCGATGCCCAGCACCAGGATCAGGCCCAGCACCGCCCAGCGGCCAGCAGCGGGTTGGCCCCCATCCGGGGAACGGGAAGGGGGCGGGGACACGGGTGGCGCCTGAGTCGCTGCGAACTTAGGCCGGGCGCAGACCCACCTGGATCCAGGTCTCGATCCGCTCGGCGAAGGCCTCCCTGGAGGCGTGGCGCTCCACCCAGCGGCGGCAGGAGGAGCGCTCCAGCCCCGCAGCAGCACGAGCCGCCAGGGTCAGGGCAGCCACGTCGTCGGGGGGCACCAGCAGCCCGGTGCCCCCCGGCACGATCAGCTCCCCGGGGCCGCCACGGGCGTAGGCCACCACGGGCACGCCGCAGGCCATCGCCTCGACCACCACGTTGCCGTAGGCCTCATTCCACTTGGGCGTGTTCAGCAGCAGCCGGCAGCGGCCCAGTTCCCGCTGCAGCGCAGGGGTGGGCAGGAAGCCTCGCCAGTCGATGGTGCCGGGGGGCACCGAAGCCTCCACAGCGGCGGCGTAGGCCGGGTCTTCACGCACCCCCCAGACCAGCAGCCGCTCACCCAGGCTGGCCGCCACCGCCGCGGCGTCCTCCAACCCCTTCTCCGGGGCAATGCGCCCGGCCCAGCCCAGGAGTGGCTCTGGATCCGGGCGCTCGCGGAAGCTGTAAGCCGACAGGTCGAAGCCATTGCCCACCACCAGCGGCGGGGCGGGCAGGCGGAAATCGCTGGCCTGGGCTCTGGTGTGAAACGCCAGCCGGCGCTGGTCGCTCCGGGCCACCGCCTCGATCACCTCATCCATCACCGTCGCCACCGAGCCCATGCTCACCAGGTGAAACAGCGGGGTGGGCAGCCAGGGGGTGAGCCAGAAGGGCAGCCAGTCGTAGGCCAGGTTCAGCACCGCATCGAACTCCGCATGGCGGGCCTGAACCTGCTGCCAGAGGGCCGGCAGCAGCCCGGCAGCGGGAATCTGAACGGGGGCATCACGGCGCTGGTGCTGCCAGCTGGGCTGATCGACGCCGGCCGCCGTCCAGAGCCGGGCAGCCAGGCAGCCGCTGGAGAGCCGCGACCCGTCGGCAGCCAACACCGTGAGCTGGTGGCCGCGGCCAAGCAGTCCGGCCACCAGGCTCTCGAGGGTGAGCTCCACGCCGCCGCCGCCACCGGAGCCAAGCGTTCCGACCGGCGTGCTCACCACGAGCAGGCGCCAGGGGGGGGTCATGGCGACAAACCCGGCGGTTCGGGCAGAGCCGGGCGCCAGAGCCGCTGGCGTTGGTTGATCAGCAGCACCGAACCGAGCGCGAGCACTGAGCCGAACCACTGCAGCGGCCGCAACCGTTCCTCCAGCAGCAACAGGCCGCAGAGCAGGGCGAACACGGGGGTCAGGAAGGTCAGCGCGGTGAAGCCGGTGAGATCGCCGCGGCTGGCGAACCAGAAGAACAACCCGTAGGCCAGGGCGCTGCCCAGCAGGCTGGCATAGGCCATCAGCCCCCACTCCAGGGGACTCCAGGCCGGCCAGAAGGGCAGCGCGGCGGCATCCAGCCGGGTTACCCCCACGGAACCGATCAGCAGGGGCACTCCGCCGATCAGCATGTGCCAGCCGGTGACGGCCACCGGATCACTGGCGCGGCTGGCGTATCGGCAGAGCACGGTGCCCACCGCCATGGCCACCGCCGCCCCCAGCATCCAGGTCTCTCCATGGCTCCAGGGATGCAGCCCCAGGGCCTCCGGTCCATCCAGCCACCAGTGCCTCAGCAGCGGCGCAGGCAGGCCCAGACAGGCGATGCCGGCCAGGCCCAGCAGGAGACCCGACCAGCCCACAGGATTGATGGCCTCACCGAAGAGGCTGCGGGCCAGCAGGGCCACCAGCAGGGGCTGGGAATCGATCAGGACAGAGCCCAGACCGGCACCGGTGCTCTCCAGCCCCCGGGCCAGCAGCCCCTGGAACAGGGTGCCGTCCACCAGGGCGAAGGCCAGCAGCCAGGGGCGATCGGAGGCGGCCACCTTCAGGGGTCGCCCCTGCAGCCTTGCCACCACCAGGACCGCCAGGGCTGCGGGCAACAGCCGCATCCAGGCGATCGTGAGCGGGCCGGCCGTTTCGAGCAGGGGTTTCATCGCTGCCATCGCCGTGCCCCAGAGGGCGAAGGGCAGCAGCATCAACAGCCAACGCAGCGCAGGTGTCATCGAAGCAGTCGGCGGTGACCTTTTTAAGATCCAGCGAATCCGATCTGCATCGCATGCCCTGGCCCTGGCGCCGCAAGTCCCGTAAGAGCATGGCGAGGATCGCGATCGAGGGGGCGATCTCAGGCCCGACCCGGGAGCGGGTGGTCAAGGCTCTCCGCCAGGTGGAGGAGAGGGAATTCCCGGCGCTGCTGCTGCGCATCGACAGCCCCGGCGGCACGGTGGGCGACAGCCAGGAGATCCATGCGGCCATCGGCCGCCTGCGCAGCAAGGGCTGCCGCGTGGTGGCCAGCTTCGGCAACATCTCCGCCTCCGGAGGCGTGTATGTGGGGGTGGCTGCCGAGAAGATCGTGGCCAACCCCGGCACGATCACGGGCTCGATCGGCGTGATCCTGCGCGGCAACAACATTTCGAAGCTGCTGGAACGCATCGGCATCAGCTTCGAGACCGTCAAAAGCGGGTTGTACAAGGACATCCTCTCGCCGGACCGGGCCCTGACCGCTGATGAACGGGCGCTGCTGCAGGGGCTGATCGACTCGAGCTACAGCCAGTTCGTCGAGGCGGTGGCCACGGGCCGCGGACTGAACGAGAGCGAGGTGCGCGGATTCGCTGACGGGCGGGTGTTCAGCGGTGCCCAGGCCATTGCCCTGGGGCTGATCGACGAACTCGGCGACGAAGAGCATGCCCGCAGGCTGGCGGCACGGCTGGCCGGTCTGGATGAGACGAAGACCCAGCCGGTGATCTTCGGCAAGCCCCCGAAACGGCTGGCGGGCCTGATCCCCGGCCTCAACCTGTTGGGAGGTCTGCAGCAGGCTCTCAGCATGGAGCTGGCCTGGTGCGGTCAACCACTGTGGCTCTGGCGGCCATGAGCGAGGAACGGGAGCTGCGGGCGCTGCGGGGCGCCACCACCGCCACGGCCAACACCGCAGCTGCCATTGAGGAGGCGGTGAGCGAACTGCTCGCCAGCCTGATCGACGGCAACGGGCTCAGTGGTGCATGGGTGCTGTCGGTGACCTTTTCGGTCACCGCCGATCTCGATGCCGGCTTCCCCGCAGCGGTCGCCCGGCGGCAGCCCGGCTGGGACGGGGTCGCCCTGCTCGACTGTCAGCAGATGGCCGTGGCCGGAGACCTTCCCCGCTGCATCCGTCTGCTGGCCCACGCCTGGATGGAGCCAGGCCGACCACCCCTCCACCCCTACCTGAGGGGGGCTGCCCGGCTGAGGCCGGACAGATCCGGTCACAACTGACAGCTGCGCCGCTGCCCCCCCGCGGGGCTGGCCCCGCTGGCGCCGGCCGAGAATCCAGAGAACACCCGGGCCCGCCTTGCGCTGGCCGCCCCTCATCCGCTCTCCATGACCCTCCCGACCCTGCAACAACGGCTGCGCCGTCTGACGGCCACCTTGCCGAGCCGCGCCGGCCTGCTGATGGCTGCCGTGGGGGTGGGCCTGGGGGCCGTGGTGGCGGGCGCTGGCGCCGGCATCGCCCCGGCGGTCAGCCTTGCCCAGGGCACTCCCAGCCTGCTGGAGTTTCGCTGGGATAACAACAAGGACTACCGCCGGCTCTACTACTTCATGACCGACACCTCGCGGTTGAAGCGCTCGGAGTATTACCTGATTCTCAGGCCGAAGGATCGCAAGACGGCCATGCTCAAGCTCACGATTGACGTTCCCAACAACTTCGACGCCAAGATCGACCCGAAAGACATCAAGCTCTGCGTGATGCAAGAAGGCGGGATGCTCTCACGCACCCGTTGCAAGGAAACGATTCCTGCCGTCATTGAAGTGAATGCCAGCGGCAAGTCGATCGAAATCTTCCCGGAGCGGCCCGTACCGGTTGATGGCACCATCGGCGTTTACATGTCGCTCTTCAATCCGTTCAACATCGGCATGTACCAGTTCAATGCCCTGGCCCAGGCTCCGGGTGATGTGCCCTTTGGCGGCTACCTGGGCAGCTGGCTGATCCAGATCGACCCGGGGATCGATTGACCCCCGGCTGTTAAGTTGATTGATCGATAACTGGCCAGAAGCCGAGACGCACCATGACCAAGCGCACCCTGGAAGGAACGAGCCGTAAGCGCAAACGGGTGTCTGGGTTCCGCGTGCGGATGCGGTCCCACACCGGCCGCCGCGTGATTCGCACCCGCCGTCGCCGCGGCCGTGCTCGCCTGGCCGTCTGAGGCCTGAAGGGAGCCTTCTCGCCCCATGGCCCTGCCCAGGGATCTGCGCCTGCGGGGCGACAAAGCCTTTGATCACCTGTATCGCAAGGGCCGCCGCTTCCATGGCACCTACCTCGTGCTGCGCTCTGTGGTCGGTGAGCCCTCACTGCTGCGCCCCCCTCTGAGTCAGGCGCCATTCCAAGGTTGCCGCTGCGCCGTGGTGGTGAGCACCAAGGTGAGCAAGCGGTCGGTACGGCGCAATCGGCTCAGGCGGCTGCTGCACGGCTGGCTGTGCGAGCAGTGCGGCCATTGGCCCGCTGACTCCAACGGTCTATGGCTACTGCTCAGCCTCAAGCCAGGCTGCCTCGAGGCCAGTCACGAGGCCTTGCTGGGAGAATGTTCCGAGCTGTTCCGCAAGGCAGGCCTGAGTCCATGACCGTTGAGGTGACCGAAACCACGTTCTACGAGGGGGGACCGGCCCGCGGAGATCTGCTGTTCAACCTGCTCTTCGGCCTCACTCTGATCGGCATTCCCTTCGCCGTCGGAGCGATCGTGCGGGCCCTCTGGCTGCGCTTCCGCATCACCAGCCGACGGATTTCAGTCAGCGGTGGCTGGCTGGGCCGCGACCGGACTCAGGTGGTCTACAGCCAGGTGCGGGAGGTGCGCTCGGTGCCCCGCGGCTTCGGCGCCTGGGGCGACATGGTGCTGGTGCTGACCGACGGGGCCAAACTTGAGATGCGATCCCTGCCCCGCTTCCGCGAAACCGAGGCCTACATCCTCGAGCAGATGGCCCGTCGCGGCGGCGCCAAGGTCCCAGCCGACACCAAAGGATTCGCCGACCCCCAGGCTGCCAGTGCCTGAACCCCAGGCCCAGGCCTCCTACCCGAGACCTGCGGGCGGGATTTGCCCGCATCGGCGCCACTCTGATCGGCTGCTCGGGCACACTGTGCCAAACCCTCACCCTTCCGCCGCCTCCCCGCTGTGATCGGCTACATCTCCGACAACCTGCTGCTGCCCATCCTCGACTTCTTCTATGGGCTGGTGCCGAGTTACGGGCTGGCGATCATCGCCCTCACCGTGGTGATCCGGCTGGCCCTCTTCCCCCTGAGTGCAGGCTCGATCCGCAGTGCCCGGCGCATGCGCATCGCCCAGCCCGTGATGCAGAAGCGTCAGGCGGAGATCAAAAGCCGCTACGCCAGCAACCCCCAGAAACAGCAGGAGGAACTGGGCAAGCTGATGAAGGAGTTCGGCAGCCCCCTGGCCGGCTGTCTGCCGCTGCTGGTGCAGATGCCAATCCTCTTCGCCCTGTTCGCCACCCTGCGCGGTTCACCCTTCGCCGATGTGCCCTACACCCTCAATCTCAAGGTGTTGCCGGCCGATCAGATCGCGGCTGTGGAGATCAAACCGTTCAACAGCGCCAGCCACTCGATCTTCATCACCGAAACCAGCCATGTGCCTGTGGTCGCCAGCCTCGAGGCCGGCACCAAGCTCGGCATCGGCGACTCAGCCCAGGTCAACCTGCACACCAAGGACGGGCAGCCCTTCAGCAGCGTCCTCGAAGGGGTGGAGAACGGCGCCAAGTTCGCCCCGGCCTGGAGCGTGAGCAAAGGCGAGGGTGTGGTGCGGGTGAGTGAGTCCGGGCTGATCGAGGCGATCGCCCCTGGTGATGCCACGGTGGAAGCCACCGTGCCTGGCCTGGCGGCCCGCAGCGGATTCCTGTTCATCAAGGCCCTCGGCCAGGTGGGCTTCTACACCGACGGGGCGGTCAACTGGGACATCGCCATCCTGGTGGGAGCCTTCGGCGCCAGCCTGTTCATCTCCCAGATCCTCTCTGGGGCCGGCATGCCGCCGAACCCGCAGCAATCGACAGCCAACAAGATCACTCCGGTGATGATCACCGGCATGTTCCTGTTCTTCCCCCTGCCCGCGGGGGTGCTGCTCTACATGGTGGTGGCCAACATCTTCCAGGCCCTGCAGACCTTTCTGCTCAGCCGGGAGGCCCTGCCTGAGAACCTGCAGGACATCCTCGATCAGCAACTGAGCCAGCAGACGGTGGCGGTGGCCGCCAGCAGCGGCGGGGCTGAGCGCTTGCCCTTCGAGCCCAAGGGCAAGAAGTGATGACGCGGCGTCCCTCGCCGTTGCCTGAACCATCCCTGCTGCGGCCCGTGCCCCTGCAGGAGCTCCGCCTGCTCCAGGAACCACGGCTATGGGCTGTCGAGCAGCAGCTGGACGATCTCGAGAGCCTCACCCCGGTGCGGGGCTGGTTGAGTGTCCGCCACGCCGAGCCGGTGCTTGAAGTGGAGGGGGAGGCCGAAACCATCGTCACCCTCTGCTGCGACTGCTGCCTGAGCGACTACAACCACGCCCTGCACTTCCGGGGGGAGGAACGCCTCTGGCTCGGAGAGGCCGATCAACTGGGCGATGACCTCGCTGACTGCGAGCTGATCGAGAGCCTCGATCCGCGCGGCGACTTCGATCCTGCCCGCTGGCTGTTCGAGCAACTCAGCCTGCAGCTTCCCCTGCAGAACCGCTGTGGCCCCGACTGCCCAGGACCGGCGCTGCTGGAGCACCCTGAGGCCAGCCTGGAATCCTCCTCCACGACCGACGGGGGAGACCCCATCGATCCACGCTGGTCGGCCCTGCGCCAGTGGCGATGAGCGAGGAGTGGGCCGATCAGCTTGATCTGTTGATCCGAGCCCGTGCGCCGATCCTCTGGATCCGCAGCCCCGAGGAGGAGCGCATCGCCACCCTTCTTCAGCGTGCTGCTCAACGCCTCGGCCAGCGCACCCTGTTGCGTTGGGATTTCGTCGAAGGGCTCCAGGGTCTGCCGAACCGCGAGGGCGAGGCCACGCGCAATCCGATGGGAGCACTGGAGGCGATCGAGAGCCTGCCCCCGGATCAGGCGGCGATCCTGCTGCTGCTCGATTTCCACCGCTACTGCGACGACCCGGGCATCGGCCGCCGGCTGCGCAACCTGTCCACCAGCCTGCGCCAGAAACCCCGCACCCTGGTGATCACCGCCCCGGAATGGCAGGTGCCTCGGGAGCTGGAGGAATGTCTCACCATCCTCGACCTGCCCCTGCCCAATGCTGGTGAGATCCGCTCGCTGCTGGAGAGCATCGGCCAGGCCTGCGGCCACCCCCTGAGCCCCGGGGTGCTCGAGCAGCTCACCCACTGCTGCAGCGGCCTGAGTGAACAGCGCATCCGTCAGGTGGCGGCGCGGGCCCTGGCCCGGCGCGGCCAGCTGGGAGAACCGGATCTGGCGGAGGTGCTGGAGGAGAAGCGCCAGGCCATTGCCCGCAGCGAACTGCTGGAGTACTGCCCCACCGAGGCCAGCCCCGCCGACATCGGCGGGCTGGAGGCGCTCAAGCACTGGCTGGAGCAGCGGCGGCTGGCCTTCAGCGACGAGGCCGCCGCCTATGGCCTGCCCCTGCCGCGAGGCGTGCTGCTGGTGGGCCCCCAGGGCACCGGCAAATCCCTCACCGCCAAGGCGATCGCCCACAGCTGGGCCATGCCGCTGCTGCGCCTGGATGTGGGGCGGCTGTTCGCCGGCCTGGTGGGCGCCAGTGAGGCCCGCACCCGCGACATGATCCGCCGCGCCGAAGCCATGGCCCCCTGCGTGCTCTGGATCGACGAGATCGACAAGGGCTTCGGCGGCGACAGCCGCAGCGATGGCGGCACCAGCCAGCGGGTGCTGGCCAGCCTGCTCACCTGGATGGCGGAGAAGCGCTCGGCGGTGTTCGTGGTGGCCACCGCCAACGGGGTGGAGAGCCTGCCACCGGAGCTGATGCGCAAGGGCCGCTTCGATGAGATCTTCCTGCTGGATCTGCCCGATGCCGCCGAGCGGCGCACGATTCTCGACCTGCAGCTGCGCCGCCGCCGCCCCGACCACCGCATTCCCCTGGATGTGGTGGTGGACCGCACAGCCGGATTCTCGGGGGCCGAACTGGAGCAGACGGTGGTGGAGGCCATGCACCTGGCCTTTGCGTCCCATCGGGAGTTCGGCGAGGCGGATCTGATCGCCGCCGCCAGCGACCTGGTGCCCCTCTCGCGCACGGCCAGGGAGCAGCTTGATGCCCTCAAGCAGTGGGCCAGCACCGGTCGGGCCCGGCCGGCTTCCTGGTTGCGGCCTGTAACGAACCCCGACGCCCCGTAACAAAACCCCGGATCCGTCCTGGCGATCCCGGAAACGCTCCCTACGGTTCCGCTCAGTCGTAGCCATCCGCGTGGATCGTCCCTCCGCCGCCACTCAAATCGTCGTCGCCTGTCTTGGAGCCGGCGTCGTCACCAGTTTCGCGGTGGCCCAGGGACAGAACCCCCTCACGGCCCTGGGGATCACCCTCTTCTCTGCCCTCGCCGCCGTGATGGTCGGTCAGGTGCTCTAGCCGCGGCTGCGCTGGCCCCATGGCCGGATCACGGGGCCGCCTGCATCCGGGCCAGGCAACTGCGGGCGATCACCCCCTCCTCATCGGCCGGGATGCGCAGCAGCTCGAAAGGCCTCAGCCAGGCCAGGGCGTCCTCCAGGTCCGCCAGCAGGGCGTCGTCGTGTTCGCCGATGCCGCCGGTCAGGGCGATCACATCCACTCCCCCCAGGCATGCGGCCATCGCCCCGATGCCGCAGAGCAGACTCTGACGGAACACGGCCAGGGCCAGGGTGGCGCCGTCATGGCCAGCCTCCGCGGCCCGCCTCAGCTCACGCATGTCGCCACTCAGGCCGGAGAGCCCGAGCAGCCCGCTCTCGCTCTGGAGGGACTGCTCCAGCCGGGCGGGTGAAAGACCTTGCCGCAGCAGATGCAGCAACAGACCCGGATCCACCGAGCCGCTGCGGGTGGCCATCACCAGCCCTTCCAGGGGCGTGAACCCCATGGTGGTGGCCAGGCTTCGGCCAGCTCTAATGGCACAGAGCGAGCAGCCGGCTCCCAGATGGCAGCTGATCAGACGAAGAGGCCCAGCGGCTGCCGGCTCACGGCCTGTGCAGCGGTGGCTGACCGTTTCACTGACATGCTGATGGCTCAGACCGTGGAAGCCGAACCGGCGCAGACCCTGCTCCCTCCAGGCCTGCGGCAGGGCATAGGTGCTGGCTTCCGGTGGCAGGGTGCTGTGGAAGGCCGTATCGAAGCAGGCCCACTGGGGCAGGTGGGGACGCCAGCGGATCAACCAGCGCATCAACCTCAGGGCCGGACCGTTGTGCAGCGGTGCCAGGCTCACCAGCTCCTCCAGCACACCGAGCACGTCTGGATCGAGCCGGGTGGGGGCGGTGAAACGCTCACCGCCATGAACGACCCGATGGGCCGCCAGGAGCAGGTCACTGTCCTGACCCGCCAGAGCTGGGGGCAGCCAGTGATCCAGCACCTGTTCCATGGACCCGCTGCCCTGGCCGTCGCCGGAGTGGGGGTCGGGGCACCAGGAGCGTTGCTCGCGCCAGAGGCAGTCTCCGTCCCGGCTGAACAGCGCCGCCTTGAGGCTGGAGCTGCCCGCGTTCAGGACCAGAACGGCCGCCTGCCCGCGAGCGGCTGGCACCGGGTGGCCCACTCCTAGCTCTCGAGCGGAAGAGTCCAGCGCCAGTCGGTCACCTCCGGCGAGTCCTGGCCGTGGGTGTGGGCGTACTCACGGTGGCGATGGATGGCATCCTTCATCCGTTCCTTCACGTGGGCGACCCTGTAGCCGAGCGCGGGCACACGATCGATCACATCCATCACCAGATTGAAGCGGTCGATCTGGTTGTTCATCGCCAGCTCCAGCGGCGTGTTGATGTTGCCCTTTTCCTTGTAGCCCCGCACGTGCAGGTTCGCATGGTTGGTGCGTCGGTAGGTGAGCCGGTGGATCAGCCAGGGATAGCCGTGGAAATTGAAGATCACCGGTTTGTCGGTGGTGAACAGGGTGTCGAAATCACGGTCGGAGAGGCCGTGGGGATGCTCGCTCGGCTGGGTCAGGGCAAACAGCTTCACCACATTGAGCACACGGATCTTGAGCTGGGGAATCTCCCTCCGCAGGATCTCCACCGCCGCCAGGGTCTCCTTGGAGGGGATGTCGCCGGCGCAGGCCATCACCACATCTGGTTCATCGGGGTCGGTGCCGCAGTCGTCGTTGCTGGCCCAGGACACGATGCCGATGCCCTTGCTCACATGGGCGCGGGCCTGCTCGAGGGTCATGTACTGCAGATGCTTCTGCTTGTCGGAGACGATGATGTTGCAGACGTTGGTCTCCATCAGCGCCTCCTCGGCCACCGCCAGCAGGCAGTTGGCATCCGGCGGCAGATAGACGCGCACCACCTCGCCGCTCTTGTTGCCGGCCAGATCGATGAAGCCGGGATCCTGGTGGGTGAAGCCGTTGTGGTCCTGGCGCCAGACGGTGGAGGAGATCAGACAGTTCCAGGGGCCGATGGGTGCCCGCCACGGTGCGTGGTGGATGCAGGATTCCAGCCACTTGGCGTGCTGATTGAACATCGAGGCGATCACATGGGCGAAGGCCTCGTAGGTGTGGAAGAAGCCGTAGCGGCCGGTGAGCAGGTAGCCCTCCATCATTCCCACCAGGGTGTGCTCGCTGAGCATCTCCACCACCCGGCCGCTGCGGGCCAGCTCGCTGCCCCCCGCGTCCTCCGGCAGCAGCTCCTCCATCCAGACCTTCTTGCTCACCTCGTAGATGGCCTGCAGGCGGTTGGAAGCGGTCTCATCGGGGCCGAACACCCGCATCGAATCGGGGTTCGTGCCGATGATGTCGCGCAGCAGGGCCCCAAGGGGGGCGGTGTTCTCGTGCTCCGATTGCCCTGGACGCTCCACCGGCACGGCGTAGCTCTCGATCGGCGGCAGCCGCAGCTTGCGGCGCAGCAGGCCGCCGTTGGCGTGGGGGCTGGAGCCCATCCGCCGCGGTCCCTGGGGCGAGAGAGCCTGGAGCTCGGAGCGGAGGGTTCCGTCGGCGTCAAACAGCTCTTCGGGGCGATAGCTGCGCAGCCAGGCCTCAAGCATCGCCAATTGCTCGGGGTCCTTGTTCGGGGCCGGCAGCGGCACCTGGTGGGACCGCCAGAACCCCTCCAGCTTCTTGCCGTGGAGTTCCGCAGGACCGGTCCAGCCCTTGGGGGAGCGCAGCACGATCATCGGCCAGGCGGGACGCACCGCCTCGCCGCTGCGGCGGGCCTCGGCCCGGATCTGCAGGATGCGGGCCACCGCCTCGTCCATGGCCGACGCCATGGCCCGGTGCATGGCCATGGGCTCATGGCCCTCCACGAACAGCGGCTCCCAGCCGTAGCCCCGCATCAGGCTGGCCAGTTCCTCCCGCGGAATCCGTGCCAGCAGGGTGGGGTTGGCGATCTTGTAGCCGTTGAGGTGCAGCACCGGCAGCACCGCCCCGTCGCCGATCGGGTTGAGGAACTTGTTGATGTGCCAGGAGGTGGCCAAGGGGCCGGTCTCGGCCTCGCCGTCGCCCACGCAGGCCAGGGCGATCAGGTCGGGGTTGTCGAACACCGCCCCGCAGGCATGGGAGAGCACGTAGCCGAGTTCGCCGCCCTCGTGGATCGAACCGGGGGTTTCCGGGGTGCAGTGGCTGCCGATGTGGCCAGGGAAGGAGAACTGCTTGAAGAAGCGCTGCATCCCTTCGGTGTCCCGACTCTTGTCGGGATACACCTCGCTGTAGCTGCCGTCGAGGTACGTCGGACCCAGTACGCCGGGCGCGCCGTGGCCCGGACCCGACAGGTAGATCATGTCGAGGTCGTGGCGACGGATCACCCGGTTGGCATGGGCCCACAGGAAGGCCTGGCCCGGCGATGACCCCCAGTGCCCCAGCAGCCTCGCCTTGATGTGCTCATGGCGCAGGGGTTCGGCCAGGAGGGGGTTGGCGCGCAGGTAGATCATCCCCACCGCCAGATAGTTGGCGGCGCGCCACCAGGCGTCGAGGAGAGTGAGCTCCTGATCGGAATCGGCGGGGGTGGCCGCCGGATCTGAGGACTGGGTGGTGGACACCATGCCTTCACTCTCCACTGGTTGTTGGTCAGAACCTAAGGAACCTCTGATCAAGACGCCTTAATCCGAATAATCTAGTCTCATTCTCATCAATGAGACGATACTGAGCAGATTTAGCCCACTTTTCGCTCAGAGAAGCCCTTGAAAAGACTTCAGGCAGTTCCCACCATTCGTTTTGGCTTGATTTCTGGATGATTATCGGTCTTTAGACACACTATACCCTTGCTTTACGCTGAATCAGGTATCCGTTCCCGTACCATCCAGAGGTTTGCCAGGGCAAAGAGCAACTTCAGCTTGAGGTCGTTCTTGCGGATACCTCTGTAGAAGACCTTCCGGAAGCCGAACTGACATTTGATGATTCGAAAGGGATGTTCCACTTTGGCGCGGAAGTGGGCTTTCGCCGTCTCAATCAGATCAAGAAGCCTGCCCTCAGGTGTCTCTGGAAGCACTCTGCGCTGGCCGGGCTTCATCGCAATCCTGAACTCAGCCTCGCAGTCCTGGAAGTCGTTTCGTTTCTCGATGCCGATGTGGCCGGCATCGCCGTAGATGAGGCGTTCATCCCCATGGAGCCGTTCAGCTGCTGTGTTCAGCTCATGAACATTGGCGGCGGTGCTCTCAACAGAGTGGACCAGGCCAGATGCGGCATCAACTCCGATGTGGCAGCGCATTCCAAAGAACCACTGCTTGCCCTTGGCCACTGAGTGCATGTCAGGATCCCTCTCCTTGGCCTTGTTCTTGGTGGAGCTGGGGGCATTGATTATCGTGGCATCAAGGATCGTTCCTTCCCTCAGCATCACTCCTCTCTCGCTAAGCATCTGGTTCACACCCTCAAGAATCTGCTCCGCGATCCGGTGCTCTTCCAGCAGATGGCGAAAGTTGAGAATCGTCGTCTCATCAGGGATCCGGCCATCCATCGTCTCGATCCCTGCGAAGCGGCGGAAGCAGGGCGTATCGATCAGCATCTCCTCCATCAATGGATCTGAAAGCGTGAACCACTGCTGCAGCAGATGGATCCGCAGCATCACCTCCAAAGGAATCGGCGGACGACCTCCTTTGCTGGAGGGCTTGTGATACACGGGCTCAATCAAGGCCAGAAACGCTTCCCAGGGAACCGTGGCCTCCATCTCATCCAAGAAGCGCTGGCGGCGCGTCCTCTTTTTGGCGTAGATCTGCTCGTAGTCCGTGAAGCCCAGCTGGAGAGGGTCGGCCATCCGTTCCAGTCTCAGTCTTGGATCTGGACTGATTTTAGCGGGTTTTTCAGGGGTTCCCTAAGTCGCCGGCGTCAAGAATCCGTTAAGTGCTTTGGGTCGACGACCCCTCAGGAGCCATCACTCCAGCAGACCCCGCACGGGGCTGAGGATGCGATCGCTCTCGATCCCAGGCCAGAGCGGCTGCCGTGGGAGGTACGGCGGTTCGGGGATTCCACCACCAGCACGAAGGGGGAGCAGCCGATCGTCCAGCCGTATTCGGCTGGGTGAACGACACGCAGCCGTCGCGGGTGGTGGCGCTCGATCCCCTGGGACAGTGACGTCAAACGCAAGAGCCGTGAATCCACGATTGGTAACTGGTGCTCGATCAATGCCCCGCAGCAGTTCATCACAGCCTCGGTATTCACTCCCTTGAAGATCTGATTGGTGTCCATGAAAATGGGCAACTCAGATCCTCCTTTGGCTGAGAACCGAAGTACTGTTCTCCATTCATGAACAGAGCACTCCAGGCTCGGTATGGTCAATCAAGAATCGCGGTCTCTGCAGTTCGCGGTCGGAATCAACCTGATCATGGCCCTGACAGGAGCGATCGCATCCTGGATCTGCAGTGCACAGGCACTGGCCCTGGATGGCCTGGTATCAGGCTTGAATGCGCTGATGATTCTCGTGGCGGCACGATTGAGCAGCCAGCTGCTGCGGCCGCCTAACCGCCGGTATCCCTTCGGCTACTGGGCACTGGAAACCCTGTACACCGGGAGTCGATCACTCCTGCTGCTGGGAATCCTACTGTTCGCCTCGATCAGCTCCATCGACCGGATTCTGGGCCATCTCCAGGGCACGAAAGTCGTCGCGCCCTGGATTGGAGGAATCGTGCTGTACTCCCTTGTGATGGTGGCTCTCGGTCTGTTGATCGCCTGGAATCATCACCAGCACTGGCGGCGCGGCGGCAGGCAAAGCCAGCTGCTGGCCATGGAACGGCGAGCCACTCTGGTGGGTGCAGCCCTCAGTGCCGGCCTGGGAATCGCCTTTGCCATCACTCCCCTTCTGCTTGAAACGCCACTGGCGGGGATGGTGCCGGTGAGTGATGCCTGGATCGTTCTGCTGTTGTGTGGGTTGTTGGTGGTGAGACCGCTGCGGAGCCTCAGGCATGCGCTGCGTGAGCTGGGTGGCGTTGCCGCCAGTTCCACGGTCCGGCAGGCAGTTCACGCCATGGCCAGGCAGGAACTGGAATCGCAGGACATCCGGCTGGTTGACGACGCCGTGTTCAGCTCAGGTCGTGCCGTTCTGGGAGTGCTGTACATCGATCCCCAAACGGCCCTGTCGGCCCTGGATGTGGATCTGTTGCGGGATCGGCTGGAGCGGACGTGCCGTCAACGATTTGAGAATCTTGCCCTAGAGCTTGTGCTGACCTGCCGAGATCCTCTTTGAGGCGAGGCACTGAGAAGGCCCCAGTGCTGTTCTGGTCAATGGAGCCGCTGCATGGCACACGATCAGGATCCTGAGGACAAGGAGAATCCCCGGCACGAAGAGAACCGGAAGTATTGCCTGGACAAATCAAACCAATGGCAGATTTCTCCGGAATTCACTCCACTTCACACTTCGCCGAGGCAGGCCGTGAAGATATGCTTCATTGCCTTCGGATCCACCACAAAGGCGCCTCTCTCTGCGAGGCTGCAGTACAAAGATTAAGTAAGCACCAGTGATGCCACTTCCCGCAAGGCGATTCTTCGCGCTGCTGCTTGCAGGGGCATCGTTTCTGGCCTCTCCTGCCACGGCCCAAAGCATCCCGCCAGACCAGAAACCCCTGTACGAACTTGAGACCGATTGCTCCATCAAGCAGGGTCCCATTCAGAAATGCCTGGTCGATGTCTACGATCAGGGCACCATCACCTACTACCGCCACCGCATCGGCAATCAGGTTGAGCTGATCAGAATCTCCGACGATCCCGAAAACCGGATCGAGCGCTTCAACCCACAGACGAAGACGTGGAAATCCGTTGCCTCGGCCTCAGCGCAGTTTTCGACGAATACGGTCTGCTTCAACGGACGTGAATTCTGTGTGGTCAATCCCAATTTCCTGAGCAGCCTCTATGAGCAGCGCCCCGGTGAATACCGGGAGCGTGATCTGGTCAAGGTCCTGTTCGACGCCGACGGCCGGGTGAAAACCTCCTGTTTTGATGACGGCTGCGGCCAGGCCATCGGAGCGGGTCTATGACACTCAAGCGTCCCTCCAGCCTTGCTCTGGCCGCCACGTCGCTGCTGCTGAGTGTGGTGGTTGGAACACCTTGCGGTGCGGAGGTGATCCATCCTCAGTCGCAACACTGGAGCCAGAGCGTTGCTGTCGGTGTCGACGTCCTTCCGGCGTCTGACCTGAACGAGACCATCGCCAGACGAGGAGGCGCAGGTGGAGGTGGCCGTCGCGGAGGAGGAGGTGGCCGTCGCGGGGGCGGAATGAGGTTGTCTCCGGGTGGCCGCGGGCGAACGGGCTTCGGCAGGCAGGGAGTGAATCGTGGCAGCTTCAGGCCCAGCGGCGGCTGGAGCCGAAGCACACGGGGCGTCAGAGGGATCAACTCCGGTCGACGGAACAACCTGAACCGGACCATTCGCAACATCAACCGGGGCAGGCCCGGGACTGTCTGGCGCGGCGGACGCTCGTCCGATCTCTGGCGGCGGGCGGTTCGTCCCAACCGGATTGATCGGCGCACACCCGGGTGGGCGCGACGGGGCTGGCGACGTGCCCGTCCCTGGGGCTGGGGCTGGTATGGACGCTCGCGCAGACCTGCCTGGGGATGGTGGGATTCCAGGGCAGTGGGCTGGGGTCTCGGTGCTCTGGCGGCCACGTCGGTGATCAACAACCTGGTCGACGTGGCTACTGAGTCTGGGAACCCAACGGTGATCGTTCCCGAAACGGACATCGGCCTTCGCTACGAGAGCGTTGAGCCGGTCGGGGCCTCAGCAACCAAGTTCTGGGCAGAGCGAGAGGGCACGATTTATCAGCTCACGGCGGACTGCGAGCAGGGCCTGCTGGATGGGGAGCCGCCAGGAACCCCCGAGGAAGCCCAGTTGCTCAATGCCTCCTGCCAGGTGACGTTTGGGGAATGAACCTCGCAACAGTTCAGGCTGACGACGCCACGCGCAGCCGCCGTTATCAAGGTGGGGCTTGTGTCACCGTGGATGTTTTCGCAACATCAGCGTTCGCTACAACCCTGCATTCGACCTTCGCACTGGTCAATCGTGGAGACCCCCATTGATCCTGCACGCTGTGAGATGCTCTGCTGTCTTTGACTGAGTTCAGGCCTGTGCGGGAAGCTGGCTAGATTACCAAGAGTCTTTGAACGCCAGTGCAGGAGAGCAGCATGGGACCCGCTGGCTGTTCCGCAGCAATCTTTGACACCAAGCCTTACGACCGCATTCACCTACCTGCTGCAGCGGGCGCAGACATTCACCTGCGTTTTCTCTCCTTTCGTCTCAGTGCCGAGACCGCAGGCGCCGCCCGTGGTGACCGCGCCGTCTGCGTGTTCGTCAATGACGTCGTTGACAGGGAGTGCCTGAAGCAGCTTTCCGCCCAGGGCACGGAACTGCTTGCCTTGCGCTGCACCGGGTTCAACAATGTCGATCTCGCCGCAGCCCGTGAACTTGGGATCACTGTCACCCGGGTTCCCATCTATTCGCCTTACGCCGTAGCGGAACATGCCGTGGCCTTGCTGCTTGCTCTCAACCGCAGGGTCCACCGCGCCTTCAATCGCGTCAGAGAACTGAATTTCTCTCTGCAGGGGCTGGTTGGGTTTGATCTGAACGCCAAAACTGCGGGAATTGTAGGAACCGGCAAGATCGGCCGCATCGTTGCTCGCATCCTGCGCGGCTTCGGCATGGTGGTTGTCGCCTACGACCCCTACCCCGATGCAGCATGGGCAGCCCGTGAAGGCATCACCTACGTGGATCCGTTCACTCTGGCAAGTCTCAGCGATGTCATTTCCCTCCACATTCCGCTGACTCCGGAAACGCACCATATCATTCGCCGCGAAACAATCGACTGCATGAAACCTGGTGTGATCCTGGTGAATGTGAGTCGAGGGGCACTCATCGATACCGCAGCCCTGATCGAAGCCCTGAAGTCCGGCCGTCTCGGTGGCGTTGCACTTGACGTCTATGAAGAGGAGGAAGGGGTATTCTTCGAAGATCTTTCCGGAACCGTGCTACAGGACGATCTTCTGGCACGAATGCTGACTTTCCCAAATGTGCTGATCACGGCCCATCAGGCCTTTCTCACCCATGAAGCCCTGATGGACATTGCGCGCACCACAGGAGCAAACCTACGGGCTCTTGTGACAGGAGATCCCTTCGTGGAGGGCTCCGTGCTCACTTGATTCCTGCAGACCGATCCCATGCACGATTCCACCCAGGGTCGCAGCCACCCGATCGGCGCCACGCTGGAGCATGGTGGTGCCAACTTCAGCCTGTTTTCCAGAACGGCATCAGCCGTTGACCTTCTGCTGTTCGACGGGGTGAACGAGACCCACCCATCACGGGTGGTCACCCTTGATCCCCAGACGAATCGCACCTACCACTATTGGCATGGCTTCGTGCCGGGTGTGGAGCCTGGTCAGCTGTATGGCTACCGGGTCCATGGTCCCTGGGACCCTTCGCGCGGCTTGTACTTCGATCCCTCCCGGGTGTTGCTCGATCCCTATGGAAGGGCTGTGGCAGTCCCGGAGGGCTCCGAAGCCATGAAAAGTGTGGTCGTCGATCCGGGAGCCTACGACTGGCAGGATGACCAGCCTCTACGCCATCCCTGTGCCCGCACGATCATCTATGAGATGCATGTGCGGGGATTCACGGCCCATCCAAATTCGGGCGTTTCAGCGGAGCGGCGGGGAACCTATGCCGGTCTGATCGAGAAGATCCCCTATCTCCAGGATCTCGGCATCACAGCTGTGGAGCTGTTGCCGGTGTTCGCCTTCGATCGCCAGGCCGCCCCATCCGGCCATGTGAACTACTGGGGTTACCAACCCCTGGGATTCTTCGCGCCCCATCCGGGCTACAGCTGCGGGGAAGACCCCCTGGAGGCTGTCGATGAATTCCGGGACATGGTCAAGGCCCTGCATCATGCGGGGATTGAGGTGATTCTCGATGTGGTCTTCAACCACACGGCAGAAGGAGGAGTGAACGGGCCCACCTTCTGCTTCCGAGGCATCGACAATCCCAATTACTACCTCCTCAGGGACGGGGGCAGTCAATACGCCGATTTTTCAGGGTGTGGCAACACCCTGAACGCCAACCATCCTGTCGTGCGACGGATGATTGTCGACAGCCTGCGGTACTGGGTTGGGGAGATGCATGTGGATGGCTTTCGTTTTGATCTTGCTTCCATCCTCTCGCGCGATTCTGCGGGGAATGTGCTTCCCAATCCCCCCGTTCTCTGGGACATTGAGTCGGATCCGCTGCTGGCGGGAACCAAGCTGATCGCTGAAGCCTGGGACGCAGCAGGGCTCTATCAGGTGGGCAGTTTCGTCGGCGACAGCTGGCGTGAATGGAATGGCCGCTTTCGCGACGACGCCCGTGACTTCTTTCGCGCTGCGCCTGGTTCGCTGGGCAGGTTCGCTGATCGCCTCATCGGCAGCCCCCAGATCTACGGACATAAAGAGCGCGAAGCGGAGCAGAGCATCAATTTCGTGACCTGTCACGATGGATTCACCCTCAACGATCTGGTTTCCTACAACGGCAAGCACAACGAAGCCAACGGAGAGAACAACCGTGACGGGACCGATGACAACCGGAGCTGGAACTGTGGGGTGGAAGGACCCAGCGATGACTCTGCCGTGGAAGACCTGCGCAACCGGCAGATCCGGAACTTCTTCGCCGTCACCCTGCTCTCGCTGGGAGTCCCCATGCTGCTGATGGGCGATGAGGTCAGGCGTACCCAGCATGGCAACAACAACGCCTACGGTCTCGACGACTCCAGCAACTGGTTCGACTGGGCCCTTCTCCAGCGGCATGGCGACCTGCATCGCTTCGTCAAGCTGCTGATCGCTCGCCGCCTGCAGCGAGATCTTCGCTCGGAGCGGGAGCGCACCAGCCTGAACACGCTCATTCGCCGGGCCTCAAAAGCGTGGCATGGCACCCGGCTGAACCATCCCGACTGGGGCGATCAATCCCACAGCATCTCCCTGACTGTGAAGCTGCTGCAGGACAAGGCCTGGCTCCACCTGATCCTCAATGCCTACTGGCAACCCCTCGAGTTCGCCCTGCCCATGATCACACCGGATGGATCCAGCCCCTGGCACCGCTGGATCGATACCTCTAGGCCCTCCCCCAGCGACATCGTGCCGTGGGAGGAGGCAGCGGAATGCCCTGCGGGCCCCTACCGTGCCATGGAGCATTCGGTTGTTGTGCTCATCGCTGGGGCGGGAGTCGGACCGGAGCAAGGAGGCTGATCAGGGGTGATCCGAGCTTTCGCCACTGACAAGAAAAAGCTTCGCCAGGGTGCGCATCTGCTGCTGAAGTTGCTTGTTCTGGTGCTCATTGCCAGGTCTGTCGACCCCCATCCTCCACGCAGAACTCTGCTGGGCCAGCGCCTCCTCCAGCTGCCAACGATGGCGGAACGAACGACCCTCTAGGCCAGCGATCGCAGCCCTTTGATCGGGGCTCAGGAAGGCGGGGTCAAGGTCCTTCAGCCTGCTGGAATCGACCGTCGTGGGATCGATCTCTGCTGACGCGATGGCCAACTGTTCCTCCGACGGACTCAATCGGACCTGTCTGCGAAGTTCCTTGCGGAAGCGAACCGCCTGGCCGATCGGCTTGACCTGAACGGGCAGGTCGGAGATGGGAATCCCCTGAGAGGCCAGCCGCTGGAGCACCGGTGGCGTGATCTGAAAAAAGACTTCCTTGTACACCTGCGCTCCAAAGACGTTCTGCACGACGAAGAGCATGCAGAGTCCGACCACCGCGGCGATCAGCGGGGTGGTGACCCAGCCGGAAGCGATCCTGACCAGGACACCCCAGCGCACCTGACGCAGGCCCTTGATCCCCTGCAGGCAGCCGATCCCGATCACGGCTCCGATCACGGCCTGGGAACTGGAAACAGGAATCAGGGGTATTGCTGGTAGTCCAACGTTCACCAACTGGTTGGAGAGCGCGCTGGAGGAGAAGATGAACAGCACGAGGGAATTCGACACCACCACAACAAGGGCACCCATGGGGGAGAGGGTCATCAGACTGCCTCCCACAGTCATCATCACCCGCCTTGAAAAGGTATAGACACCAACGGCAATCGCGATGGCGCCGAGCAGGAATAACTGCTGAAGGCCTGAAAACTCCCAGCCATTCTCGAATCTGATGTCTCTGAAGGGTGACGAATCCACGAACACACCCATCACATTGCCGATGTTGTTCGCCCCCAGGCTGTACGAGCCGAAGATGCCCCCCAGGAGAAGGCCGAAGCGCACATTGGCATCGAGGCGCAGCAGGTGGGGCTTCAGCCGACCGATCCATCGGACGGCGAGGAAGTACAACAACGCTGAGAACAGTCCAGCGAGAATGGGGCAGAAGACCCATGTGCCGACGATCTTGGCCAGTTGCCCCGGATCGGTGATCGACCCACTGAACCAGTTCCAACCCACAATGGCCCCAACCACGGCCTGGGTGGTGGAGACCGGTAGCCCCAGTCGGGTCATCCAGTAGACCGTGACCGCCGCTGCCAGCGCTGTGGTGAACGAACCGGCCAGGGCATTCACAGAACCCAGGGCCTCGAGGCCACCGGAGGCGCCGGCACCGGCCGAGACGGCCCCGATGATCACGAAGACGCTGCAGAGAAAGGCCGCGGTCGAAAACCGCACCATGCGGCTGCCTACGGCAGAACCGAACACATTGGAGGCATCATTGGCTCCCAGCGACCAGCCAAGAAAGAGTCCGCTGGAGAGGAAAAAGAGACTGGCAATCAATTCCATGATTGCCCCCGTGTGATGGATTCCACTATTGGTGCCTCTGGCTGTCTGAACGGGACGAGCGGGAGCGGATGATGCAGGGAATCAAAGGATCCGCTTGATCGCATAAATGGAAAGGTCGTCGCTGATCTCTTCCGCCATTTCGGAGATGGCGGCGATGATGTCAATCGAATCACGGGCATGCATCATCCGCTCCAAGGGCATGGCAGAGCTGAAGATTCTTGTCTTGAGCCGGAGCGCCACCTTGCCTGCCTCTGCGGAAAACACTCTGATTTCGTAGATGTGATCGCGCACTGCCGGCGGATTTCTAAAGAACGCGCGAGATGCAATGATCGTGGACTGAATGGATTTAACAACAAAGCCGATCAAGGCCTCAATTTCGACCTTGTCCTCTGCAGAAATCGAAGTCGTGGCATGCTCGATCATGAACTCCTGAAACGACTTGGTGAGGACCCTGAGCAATCCATAGAGATTGCTCAGCAAGCTCAGGACATTGCCGCGGAAGTCCGGGATGAGCATTTCTGTGTATAACGTGCTCACCACGGAACGGCGCAGCTCATTGCAGCGCTCCTGAAGACCCAGCACCTGCTGCAGTTTCTCTTCACAAGCCGCTGTCAGGCCCTGATCGATCAGTACCAGCAGACCGTTTTCGAAATAGATCGATCCTTCCGCGACCTTGTCGAGAAATTCATCAATCTGCGCTTCAAGAAACTTGGTTTTTCCGAACAGCGGTGGGGTTTCCTGCGACACGCGAAGCCAGCGAGGATGGGACATGGTTCCCATCTTGCACCCAGCCATCCAGGGCGCCGTGGCTGCGGACGATCACCCCGTCCTCCTCAGTGGCCACCCGCAGAAGGGGGTTGTCCCGCAGCTGGATCAACCCCACCGCCGGATGGTTGGCTGCGCTCCACCAGGCGTTCAGGACCTGGAGATCCTGATCGCGATCCACATCGATCCGTGCTGTTCCTTGCCTGTCATCCACAGGCTCCCATGCTGGCGGTTGTCTGCCAAAGGCGCAGGACGCCGCCTGCACAGCCCTGACAGGGAGCAGCCGCCGGGCCTCCCGGTGGCCCTCTAGGCAGGCGCGCCCGCCTACGTAGTTGACACCGGGCAGCGCGACCAGCCTGCTCCTCCCTGATCAACCGGCAGAAGGCCCTCAAGGTAAGCCTGTTGAGGCGTGCAGGAGACCATCACGACCCAACCTCAACGGCAGTCACCGTTCCCTCCAACGTTTTTCGACGGAAGGAGGATGCACCAGCCCGCCGACCCCGATGCTGAGGGTAGTCGTATCCAGTCGTCATGAGCAAGATCTTCAACAGTGAACAGCAAGACCTCATTGGCCGCGCGAAGAAGTTCTCGAAACCCTTTCGCATTGATGATGGAGAGAAGTTTCACCTGAAACAGGTTGATCCTGGCAACACTCTTCAGTTTGGCAAAGAGCACAAGTCTCAAGCCAAAGAAGACCTTGACATGGGCGTGCAATTGCTTGCTCAGTTTCAGGACCTTCTCTATGCCCAGGATCGCTGGGCCCTGCTACTGATCTTCCAGGCGATGGATGCAGCCGGGAAAGACGGCACCATCAAGCATGTGATGAGTGGGGTGAATCCTCAGGGCTGCCAGGTGAGCTCTTTCAAAGCTCCTTCAGCCGTGGATCTCGACCATGACTACCTTTGGCGCAGCAACGTCATGTTGCCCGAGCGGGGAAGGATTGGCATTTTCAACCGCAGCTACTATGAAGAGACCCTCGTGGTTCGTGTTCACCCTGAAATGCTCGCCAGGCAGACCCTGCCAAAGGCATTGCTCGGCAAAGACATCTGGAAGGATCGCTTCCGCGACATCAGGAACTACGAGCGCTATCTCACCAACAACGGCATCGTGGTTCGAAAGTTTTTCCTGCACGTCTCCAAGGAAGAGCAGAAGAAACGCTTCCTCCAACGGCTTGAGAATCCAGACAAGAACTGGAAGTTTTCCGCCAATGACATCCGTGAGCGCGCCTACTGGGATGACTACATGAACGCCTATGAAGACACCATTCGCCACACAGCGACAGAGCGCGCACCCTGGTACGTTGTGCCTGCTGACAATAAATGGTTCACCCGCGTGGTGGTTGCGGCGGCCGTTGTTGAAGCCCTGGATTCATTGGGCCTGCACTACCCGGAAGTTAGCGATGCGGCACGCAAAGATCTGGAAAAGGCAAAAGAAGATCTTTTGAATGAGTAAGCTCAAGCCGAACAGAATCCCTGCTCTCTAGGCCTTGGTTGTCGAATCTGCCACGGGATGCTTCTCCGGAAGAGGCTGCTGCCGCTGGCTCGCCGCTGCGGCCAGGTCGTCGATCTGCTTGCGGAAGGCGGCGTAGGTGGGTGATTCTTCCGCGGCATAGTTGAGGTTCCTGTACAGACCGGTCAGACGGGTGAAGTAGTCCCTGACGGCCGTCTTGTCTTCGAAGTGGTAGCTGCGGTTAATCAGCGCGCAGACCAGCTCGAAGGAGCGCTTCTGCCGATCGATCGGGCAGCTGGCGTCCACGTCATCGAAGGCGTCCTGCTGCAGGTACACCATGTCGAGGAACTGGGCCTTCTGGCAGAGGATGAAGTCCTCGAGGGTGACACCCTCCTCGCCGGTGACCTGGATCATCTGGTTGACGGCATCGCCGCGGCGGAGAAGATCATTCATTGCCTTCACCCGATCGACCCAGTCGGGAGCCACATGGCTGGCGAACCACCCCTCCAGCTGGCCGAAATAGCGCGACCAGGAGAGCAGGATGTCCACCGCCGGATAGCAGCGCTTGTAGGCCCGCTCTGCGCTCAGGCCGAGAAAGGCCTTCACCGTGCTGAGGGTCGACTGGGTGACGGGCTCCTCGAAGTTGCCGCCGGCGGGCGACACCGTGCCGATCATCGTGAGACTGCCGACGCTTCCGTCGTTGGTGCGGATGATGCCGGCGCGCTCATACACCCCCTTGATGGCGGAATCCAGGTAGGCGGGGAAGGCATCCTCACCGGGGATCTCCTCGAGACGGCCGGAGGTCTCGCGCATGGCCTGGGCCCAGCGGGAGGTGGAATCGGCGATCAGCAGCACATTGCAGCCCATCTGGCGGTAGTACTCGCCGAGGGTGAGACCGGTGTAGATGGAGGCCTCCCGGGCCGCCACGGGCATCGAGGAGGTGTTGCAGATGATGATCGTGCGATCCATCAGGGATCCCCCTGTCTTGGGATCGGTGAGCTTCGGGAATTCGGTGATGGTCTCCACCACTTCACCCGCCCGCTCGCCGCAGGCCACCACCAGCACCACATCCACATCCGAGTGGCGGGAGATCAGGTTCTGCAGCACGGTCTTGCCAGCACCGAACGGGCCGGGAATGCAGCCGGTGCCGCCACGGGCAATGGGCAGGAAGGTGTCGACGATCCGCTGGGTGGTGATCATCGGCTCCTCGGGATAGAGCCGTTCGCAATAGCGGTTCTGCAGCAGGAGCTCCGGCAGGGCCCGCCGCACCGGCCAGTCCTGCGCCAGGGTGAGGGAGCGGCTGTGGCCACTGGTGTCGGTGACGCGGGCCACCACCGTGTCCACTGTGAACGAACCCTGCTGGATCCAGTCCAGGGTGACCGTGCCGGACTGGTTGAAGGGCACCATGATCTTGTGGGTGAAGCGCCCCTCCTGCACGGTGCCGATCACATCGCCGGCCCGCAGGGTTTCGCCCATCCGGGCCGTGGGCTGAAACGACCAGGTCTTCTCGGTGTCGAGGGGGGCCACCGCAGCCCCGCGGGGCAGAAAGGTGCCGTAGCCGGCGGCGAGGCCAGCCAGGGGGTTCTGCAGACCGTCGTACACCTGAGTGAGCAGCCCAGGGCCCAGCTTCACCGAGAGCAGCTCGCCCGTCTGCTCCACGGGATCCCCGATCCCCACCCCCCGGGTGCTCTCGAACACCTGGGCATCGGCGGTGCTGCCATGCACGCGCAGCACCTCGGCCTTGAGCCGCTCCTGTCGCTCCCCTTCCCTGTGCTTCGGAAGGATGTAGAGCACCTCGTTCTTGAGGATCGGCCGCGGCGCCGTGGTCGCCATGGCAATGGTCACCAGGTCGTCCTGAACAGCGACCACGCGGGCGGAGTTGAAGGAATCGGTCATCAGGAGGCGGCAGGGATTTCGGTGACGGGGCCGAGACCGGCGGAAACAAGCTGGCGGAAGCGAACCGTGGCGGCCTGGGCGTCGAAACTGCACCAGCGCTCCACCAGACTCCAGCGGGCCAGGTAGATCATCACGGCTTCGAAATCGAAGTGGTGCCCGAGGGCCACACGGTCGATGTCCTTCCAGATCACCGAGAAATGGAGCCGCTCGAGATTGATCAGATCGTCGGCCTCCAGCAGGCGCACGGTCTCGACGATCCAGGGGAACACCGCCTCCAGCCGGAAGGCGGGCTCCTTCCAGTGGCGCTCGATCGTGGCCACCCAGGGGCCGAATCCCCATGGCTGGCCCAGCGGCGGATCCACCTCCCCCCGATGGCGGCGGCGCAGGGCCGCCAGCACAGTGCGCAGATCGAGGCGATGGCTCACCAGGTGACGCAGCAGGGGATTGGTGACCTGAGCGAAGAAGGCCCGGGTCTCCTCCAGCAGGCGGGCATCGCTGGGGCCGCCGTCCGGATCCTGGGGCCGCATTGACTGGGAGAGGATGCTGATGGCCAGGTCAAGGCTGCGACGGTCACCGTCCTCCAGCAGAGTGAGCCGTCGCTCCAGCTTCAGCCGGGAGATCGCCGGAGAGCGGGCCTCGAACAGGCCGCCGAGGGGCGGCAGGCTGGCCATCAGGGTGGTGTACCGGGGGGTCATTTCACGACGCCCTCCAGCAGGGCCCGGAAGCGGGGCTGCAGATGCTCCAGGATGGACTCGGCCACGGCTCTGTCGGTGAGATCCAGCACCACGTCACGATCCTCCAGCCGCAGACGCATCCCCGCCCCGCCGTCGCGGGCCACGCCGAAACTGATCCCATCCCGCAGCATGGAGCGGGAAATCAGCTGAACGAAGTGGGTGAGCACTCCCTTCTCGAGTTCCTCGGGGTTCTGGCTGAGTTCGGTCAGGCCGGCCACATGGCGGGGCAGCAGCACCTCCATCTGCTCGGAGCGGTCCGCCTCCGGCCGCACCCGGCCCACCACCTCCAGGATCATCTTTTCCAGAATCTCCTGTTTCTGCTGCTCCTCCCCCACCAGCTGCCGCACCTCACCGCGGAAGCGCTCCATCAGGCGGGTCTTCATGGCCAGCACCGCATCCCGCAGAGCCAGCTCCAGGGCGTGACGGCCGGAGGTCTGCAGATTCTCGGCCTCCTGACGGGCCTCCGCCAGGATCTGGTCAGCCTGCTGCCGCGCCTGGTCCACGGTGCGCTGGGCTTCCTGCCGCGCCTCGGCCACCATCTGGTCGGCCTGGCTGCGGCCCGCCTCCACCCCCTGATCGCGCAGCCGGGCGATCAGCTGCTCCACCCCGGCGGCCACCTGAGCGGGGGTCTCCTGGCGACTGGATCCTGATCTGGGCATGGGATGACTCCTGCAGCGGTGGGGCCGGGGGAACGAGATGAAACGAACGGCGCTAGGTGGCCGGGATGCCGCCGGCGGCCACCAGGGCGAACACGAAGGCGAACACCGCGAAGCCCTCCACGATCGCCGCCGGCGCGAGGGAGAGGCCGAAGATCTCAGGCTTCGACTTCGAGCCCGCGATCGCCGAGGCACAACACAGACCCTGGTAAATGGCGGACACCAGGAACGCAACCCCGGCCAGCACGCCGATGCCGAAGAGGCCTCCGGCATTCTCCGGGCTGACCGGGCGGTTGAGAATGAACATCACCACAATGCCGTAGATCGACATCGAGGAGGGCAGGGCCGATAGACCGACGAAACGTCCATAGCCACTGTTCACCTCCATCATGGCGCCGATGGCGGCCTGGCCGGCGATGGTGCAGCCGATGGCCGCTCCCATGGCCCCGAGGGCGACCGGTGCGTAGATGCCGATCCAACCAAGCACCAGGGGGGAGAGGTGGTCGTTCAAGAAACAGGCTCCTTTTTGACGAAAGGTTGAAAGGGATACCCCTCCTCGGAAAGGCTCCAATTGAAGAATTCGATGAAGTTCAGACGCAGGCCATGCACAAATCCACTGATGATCGCCAGCACCAAATTAATGCCATGACCAAGCAGAAGAATCAGAATGGCAATCGGCAGACCCAATGGTAAGTCTGAATGATAGATTTGCGCAGCAAGTTGATTGAACGTAACCGCCAGAGATGCGCTGGCCAAGCCCAAGGCAAAGAGCCTCAGGTAGCTCATCACATCGCCGAACAGCTTGGACATATTGGTCAGTGATCCCAGACCATCAACAAGTCGCAGGATCAGATCAGCCGGATGGGCGATCGGCCGCTCGCTGCTCAGCAGAAGAATGGTGAGCAACCCACCGGCCCCCAGGCCCACGCCCACATTCCCCGCCCAGGCCGTGCCCGCTCCGAGATAAACCACAAGGCCGGCAAGGATCACCGCCATCCAGCCGATCGGTTTCGCCCTGGCCGCCACACCAGGCCCGCGGATGGCCACGATGCCGTTGGCGAGCAGCAGGTGAAGGCAGCCCACCACGAGCGAGACTTTCATCATCTCGTCGTAGTCATTCAGGTTGAGGAGCTTCAGCCGCGCCAGAGGCGATGCCGCCGGGGGCTCAATACCGAAATAGCTTCCCGCCAGCACGCCATAGAGCAGCGCGAAGCTGAGCCCCACAACCGCCACGATGCGGAAATGGCGCCCCCCCGGGCTGCGCCCCATCCCCTTCCAGAACAGGCCCACCAGAACAGCCAGCACCAGGGCATAGCCGGCATCGGCCAGGATCATGGCGAAGAAGAGGGCAAAGGAGAAAAAGACCACGATCGAAGGGTCCCAGTCGCGATAGCCAGGGGTTTCGTAGAAGGTCACCAGGTCCTGCCCTCCGCTCAGGGTGACCGGATTGGACAGGAGCGTGGGCGGTGAATCCTTCGGTTCGGGCTTCTCCGCCAGGAAGGCCAGACCGTGCTGCTGGGCGAACGCATCGAGACGGACAAGCTCGCGCCTGGGCAACCAGCCCTGGAGCTGCAGCAGGGTGCCGTCGTCCTGGGTCATGCCACTGGCCTGGGCGCGGGCCTGGGAGTCTTCGGCTCGGGCCAGGTGCCGCGACAACAGGAAGATCCAGCGGCTCAGGGCTTCATGGTCCGCCTCCACCTCCTCGAGGGCCGTGCGGGCTGCATCCAGTTGCCGCCGCACCACGGCGGTGGGCTCGGAGCCGACATGGGACCGGGGCACGGGCAGGGCCTCCGGATCAGGCTCCGAGGAGGCGATCAGGGCGAAGTAGAGGTGGCGGGGGCTTGCGTAGAGAAGCTGAAACGGCACCTCCAGGTTGGCCAGGGCCTCGCGGAACGGCTTGGCCTTCGGATGGGGCACCCGATAGAACCAGAGGCGCTGTCCGCCCAGCTGATCGAGGTCGGGCAGGGCCACATCACCCCAGGGCTCGAGCTCCCGCAGCCGGGCCTCCAGGGCCAGGAGCCGATCCTCGGCCTCCCGCTGGCGCTGCCGTGTGGCCAGGGCCTCGGCAATGAGGCGATCGAAATCAAAGTCGGCATCCACGCGGGTCTGATGGCGACGCCGCCGCACGTCGTTCAGGTAACGCAGCGCCTGCCGCGCGTCCTCGATCGGCCGGGCGGTAACGAAGGTGCCCTCTTCCGGAGGCGCCGCCAGGGAAATCAGATGCACGCAGCCGAGCCGCTGCAGCCCATCGATCAGGTCGTCCTTGTCGGCCGAGAGGCCGACAACGGTGACGCGCGCCAGCGGAACAATGCTCATCGGCCCAGCACCTTCTCCTTCTTGCGCTTGGCGATCTTGGAGTTCACCACTCCGGCCCGCTCGGCGTCGGCGAGGTAGATCGCGATCGTCTTGATCGTGCCGCGGGTGCGGGGGATCAGCACCTTGTCGAACAGGTTGAACCGCTGGGTCACCGTGCGCTCGGCCTCCCGCAGCCGCTCGAGCCGCTGCTCAGCCACCTGGAGTTCGATCCTGGTGCGCAGAGCGTCCTTGAGACACTCCACCACCCGGTCGACCCAGAAGGGCAGGGAGAGCAGGCCGTAATCCGCCACCGCCACGCTCACCCGATCCACCCGGGGCAGGCGGGTACCCATCAGGTTCTCCTCCCCCACCTGCACGTCGGTGAGACGGACGAGGCCGTCGAGCAGGATCTCCGTGTGGGCCAGCATCGGGCAGACCCTGCCCACCTCCTCCTCCAGGGAGCGGAGCCGCTCCACAAGGGCCTTCACCGACTGGCTGGCCTGATCACGCTCGGCACTGAGTTGTCGCCGCTTGAGATCGAGGGAGGGAAGAACATCGTGGTAGGTCTTCAACAGGCCCTTCTGGCGCGTCAGCGAGGCCTTGGTCAGGGAAAGCCTGCTCATGGCTTCTGCGCCTGCCTGGGGAAATACTTGTCGATGAGGGGCTGCTTCATCAGCAGCTCCTCGGGCTCGAAGCATTCCGCCATCGTCTGCCAGGCCAGATCGAGAGCAGCTTCCAGGGGAAGATCCACATTGATGTCCATGAAGCGGGTACGGAACAGGTCACCGAACTTGATCAGCTTGGTATCGAACTCGGAAAGCTCAAAGGCCATGGCCTGCTTCTGCTGCGCATCCCGGGCACCGGCGTAGAGGCGAATGGTGGTGTTCATCACCTGATTGTGATCTTCCCGCGTCACCTTGCCGATCACATTCTGCTTGAGACGTGATAGCGATCCGAAGGGATCAATCATCCCATCATGGAGGTAGAATTGGCCCTCCGTGATGTAGCCGGTGTTGTCGGGAACCGGATGGGTCACATCGTCGCCGGGCATGGTGGTGACCGTGAGCACGGTGACCGATCCACCCTGGGCGTAGTCGGCGGCTTTCTCGTAGCGACGGGCCAGCTGGGAATAGAGGTTGCCGGGATAGCCGCGGTTGGCCGGCACCTGATCCATGGCGATGCTGATCTCCTTGAGGGAATCGGCGAACGCGGTCATGTCCGTGAGCAGCACAAGCACCCGCTTGCCCTCCTCCACTGCGAAGCGTTCCGCCACCGCCAAGGCCATGTCTGGAATCAACGTGCGCTCCACCACGGGATCGGAAGCAAGATTCACGAACATCACCGTACGAGGGAATACACCGGCCTCCTCGAAGGTCTTGCGGAAGGAATAGTAATCGTCGAAAATCAGCCCAAGCCCGCCGAACACCACCACGTCGGCATCGGCCTGAATGCCAATCCGGGCAAGGAAGTTGTTAAAGGGCTCACCGGAAACAGAGAAGATCGGTATCTTCTGGCTTTCCACCAGGCAGTTGTAGATATCGATCATCGGCACATTGGTGCGGATCATCTTTGACGCCAGGATGCGACGCATCGGATTGACAGAAGGGCCACCAATCACAACGCGGGCATCCTCCGAAAGGCTTGGGCCACCGTCGATCGGCTCGCCCGTGCCACGGAACACCCGACCCAGAATGTTGCCTGAATAGGTGACGGTCATCGGGTGGCCGAGGAAGCGCACCTGGGAATCGGTGGAAACACCCTTGGTGCCCTGGAACACCTGCAGGGCCACCACCGTCTCCCGCAGCTCGATCACCTGGGCCAGGGATACCCTGCCATCGGCTCCCTGCACCACCGCCAGGTCGTTGAAGCGAGGGGCTGTCTCGCTGTCGTGGCCACCGGGCGGTACCTCCACTCGGATGATGTCACCGACGATCTCAAGGATCTTGGAGTAGCTGATCAGGATGCTCATCTCAGACCTGCTGAATGGAATCTGGGCGCATGGTGGATGGTGATCCCGTCAATGAGAGTGTAGACCTGAAAGCGCCCAATGAGAGCAACCATTCTGTTCTCTTAAGGAATGCAGACAGGCCGTCAGCATGTGGTGAACATGTGGAAGCCTAGGGAACCTCTGATCAAGACATCTTAATCCGAGCAATCTAGCCTCATTCTCGCCAATGAGACGATGCTGAGCAGATTTGACCCACTTTCCGCTCAGAGCAGTCCTTGAAAAGACTTCAGGTAGTTTCCACCATGCATTTTGGCTTAATTTCTGGATGAATGTCGACCTTTAAGACACACTAAACCCTTGCACTACGCAGAATCAGGTATTCGCTCCCGTACCATCCAGAGATTTGCCAGGGCAAAGAGCAGCTTCAGCTTGAGGTCGCTCTTGCAGATACCTATGCAGAAGACCTTCCGGAAGCCAAACTGACATTTTATGATTCGAAAGGGATGCTCAACTTTGGTGCAAAAGTGGGCTTTCGCCGTCTCAATCAGATCCAGAAGCCTGCCCTCTGGTGTCTCTGGAAGCACTCTGCGCAGGCCGGGCTTCATGGCAATCCTGAACTCAGCCTCGCAGTTCTGGAAGTCGTTTCGCTTCTCGTAGCCAACGGCTTCCCCGCAGCGGTTGCCGATGTGGCCTGCATCGCCGTAGATGAGGCGTTCATCCCCATGGAGCCGCTCAGCTGCTGTGTTCAGCTCATGAACATTGGCCGCGGTGCTCTCAAGCGAGTGGACCAGGCCAGATGCGGCATCAACGCCGATATGGCAAAGCATTCCATAGGCGAAGCCTTCTGCGCAGCAGTGGAACCACTGCTCGCCCTTGGCCACCGAGTGCATTTCAGGATCTCTCTCCTTAGCCTTGTTCTAGTGGCTCCGCCACGCTCGGCCTGCGGCCTCGGTAAGGGTGGAGCTGGGGGCATTGATGATCGTGGCATCAAGGATCGTGCCTTCCCATGGCCTCCGGCCGACTTCGTCTACAGCATCACTCCCCTCTCGCTCAGCATCTGGTTCACACCCTCGAGGATCTGCTCGGCGATCCGGTGCTCTTCCAGCAGATGGCGAAAGTTGAGAATCGTCGTCTCATCAGGGATCCTCCCTTCCATCGTCTCGATCCCTGCGAAGCGGCGGAAGCAGGGCGTATCGATCAGCATCACCTCCAAAGGAATCGGCGGACGGCCTCCTTTGCTGGACGGCTTGTGATACACGGGCTCAATCAAGGCCAGAAACGCCTCCCAGGGAACCGTGATCTCCATCTCATCCAAGAAGCGCTGGCGACGCGTCCCCCTTTTGACGTAGATCTGCTCGTAGTCCGTGAAGCCCAGCTGGAGAGGGGCGGCCATCCGTTCCAGCCTCAGTCTTGGATCTGGATTGATTTTAGCGGGTTTTTCAGGGGTTCCTTAGTGGGTTTTTCTGGGGTTCCCAAGGCTTTGGAAGGACAATCATTCCTCCACCTATGGCAGCTCATGGATATCCTGGAACGGCAAAGTGAGGCCTGGAAACTGTTGCCTTCAGTCACCACGGGCCCGCATTCCGAGAATGCGCTCCATGGACAGCATGCCTATGTCCAGCAATTCTTTCACACCACAGAAGACACTCCGAATGGACTTCTGAATTCAACCCGTTGATCGTGTTGTCACGACGCCAAGACGATCATGACGAAGATAAATGCTGGAACCTCCCAGTTGGTGCCGATACCCAATGGCTCGTCTGCCAGTCAGTTGATCCCGGAGCTGCCCTCCCCTCCGCCACTGTGTTCTGAATGGTGATCGCGCTGCCATGCTTCGGCAACAGCACGATCGATCTGTGAACCGCGAGCCCGGCCATCTCAGCAGCCCCCTCAGCCCAGAGCAACTGCGGGAGCTGATGCCCGCCCTGGCCAACAAGACTTACTTCAACTACGGCGGCCAGGGCCCCCTGCCCAACGCCTCGCTTGAGGCAATCACGGCCAGTTGGCGGACCATCCAGGAGCTTGGGCCCTTCACCGCCGACATCTGGCCGTGGCTTGAGGGGGAAGTGAGGAGTTTGCGGGGGGCACTGGCCGCGCTCTGCGGGGTGCCGCCGGAGCGCCTGGCCCTCACCGAGAACGTCACCAGTGGCTGTGTACTGCCCCTGTGGGGCCTGCCCTGGCAGGCGGGCGATGAGCTGCTGATCAGCGATTGTGAGCATCCGGGCGTGGTGGCGGCCTGCCGGGAGCTGGCCCGCCGCGAAGGGCTCAGCATCTCCACCCTGGCGGTGAAAGGGCTGCGGGGCGATCTGGCCAGTACCAATGCCTCGGTGCTGGAGGCCCTAGGGGCCAGCCTCACCCCCCGCACCCGCCTGGTGGTGCTCTCCCACCTGCTCTGGAACACCGGCCAGTTGATGCCGATCAAGGCCGTGGCCCACCGGCTGAAGCAGCACCCCAGGCGGCCATGGCTGCTGGTGGACGCGGCCCAGTCTGTGGGGAGCCTGCCGCTGGCGGAGCACGAGGCGGATACTGGCGGCGCTGGTGCGGCGGCCGTGGCCGACATCTATGCCTTCACCGGCCACAAGTGGTGCTGCGGCCCCGAGGGGCTGGGCGGAGTGGCGCTCTCGGAGCGGCTGCTGGCTGAGGCACAGCCCACCATGGGCGGCTGGCGCAGCCTTGCCCAGGAAAATGATCAAGGAAGCGCCTGGCATCAAGATGCCAGGCGCTTTGAGGTGGCCACATCCTGCGTGCCCCTGCTGGCCGGGCTGCGCCGGTCGCTGGAGCTGCTGGAGGCGGTGGCCCCGGCACCGGAGCGGCTGGAGCTGATTCAGAAGCGCAGCCAGCAGCTCTGGCATGGCCTGAGTCAGCTGCCGGGTGTGCACCCCCTCCTGGAGGTTCCACCTCCGGCTGGCTTGGTGAGCTTCGTGGTGGAGGGAGCCGCTCCAGGGGATCTGGTGAGCCAGCTGGGAGAGCGAGCCATCTGGCTGCGCACCCTCGACGATCCCCATTGCCTCAGGGCCTGCACCCACATCACCACCACGGGAGCGGAGCTGGAGGTGCTTCTTGCGACCCTGGCCGAACTCACCAGGCCCACCTAGGAGCCTGTGAGCTCAGTCCTTCGGACCATCCAGCAGGTTGCGCTGCACCCAGCCGGCCAGCAGGGCGCCGACGATCGGCGCCAGCCAGAACAGCCACAGCTGACCCATGGCATCGCCGCCTGCCCAGAACGCCACGCCAGTGCTGCGGGCCGGGTTGACCGAGGTGTTGGTGATCGGGATGCTGATCAGGTGAATCAGCACCAGGCTGAGGCCGATCGGCACGCCGGCCAGGTCCTTGATCGCATCCTTGTGGGTGACCCCCAGGATGATGAGCAGGAAGATGAAGGTGAGAACCACCTCGATCACCAGAGCTGACACCAGGCCGTAACCACCGGGGGAGTGGGCCCCGAAACCGTTGGTGGCGAGGGGGTTGCTACCCGTCAGCTCGAAGCCGGGACGACCACCGGCGATGCCCAGAAGGAGGCCCCCAGCAATCAGCCCCCCCAGCACTTGGGCGGCGATGTAAGGAAGCAGCTGCGAACCAGGATGGCGGCCGCTGGCCCAGAGGCCGAACGTAACCGCTGGATTGATGTGGCAACCGGAGATGTGGCCGATGGCGTAAGCCATGGTCAACAAGGTGAGGCCGAAAGCCAGCGAAACCCCAAGGAAACCGAGCCCAAGGGGATTGGCCCCGGCTTGGTCGTAAGGAAACACAGCGGCCAGGACAGCACTGCCGCAACCTCCGAACACCAACCAAAAGGTGCCGATCATCTCAGCGAGGAATTTCCTCGACATGGGCACGGGGGAAGACATGGAATCGCTAATTGAAGAACTCAACGTGGGGCAAGATACTCGACAGACTGATATCCATCAGCGAATTCCCCCTGATATCAATGGTTCTGTCACGCCCAGTTAGGCTCAGCTGAGCCGCGCCCGCAGGGCCTTCTCCGCCTCTTCCCGGTCGTCGAAGTGGACCTTGGTGGTGCCCAGGATCTGGTAATCCTCATGGCCCTTGCCGGCGATCAGCACCAGATCGCTCGGGCCCGCCATGGCGACGGCCGCCGCGATCGCCGCAGCCCGATCCACCTCCACCGTCAGGTCGGTGCCGGATGGAATGCCGGCCACCACGTCGTCGAGGATGCGCTGGGGATCCTCGGTTCGGGGGTTGTCGGAGGTCACCACCACCCGGTCGGCCAGGCGCGCGGCGATCGCGGCCATCTGGGGGCGCTTGCCCCGGTCGCGGTCACCGCCGCAGCCGAACACGCACACCAGCTGGCCCCTGGCGAAAGGACGGCAGGCCGCCAGCGCATTTTCAAGACCATCGGGAGTGTGGGCGTAGTCGACCAGCACCGCTGGCAGCTCAGCGGCCTCTGGGAGCATCACCCGCTCCATCCGTCCGGGAACGCCCCGGAAACTGGGGATGGCCTCCAGCAGCTGGGCCAGCGGCAGGCCCTGCTGCTGCAGCACCCCCACCGCCTGCAGCAGGTTCATCAGATTGAAGCGGCCCACCAGCGGAGAGCGGAACGCCCCGCACCCCAGGGGTGTGATCAGGGTGCCGCTCACCCCATCGGCGGCGAAGACCAGGTCGTCCAGGCGCAGCTCGGGCAGATCCTCGGGACCCACTTCAGCGGCCGCCACAGCCAGGGAACTGCGCCAGAGCCGCTCCCCCAATTGCCCCGAGAGCCGCTCGGCCAGCCGGGCGCCCCAGGGATCGTCGATGTTGACCACCGCGGAGCCATCCAGCAGCTCCGAGGAGAACAACCTCGCCTTGGCCTCCAAGTAGGCCTCCATCGAGGGGTGGTAGTCGAGGTGGTCCTGGGTGAGGTTGGTGAACACCGCCCCGGCGAAGTGACAGCCAGCCACCCGGCGCTGGTCGAGGGCGTGGGAACTCACCTCCATGGCCGCCAGCTGAGCTCCGGCCTCCACCGCCCGGGCCAGCTGACCCTGCAGCACATCGGCGAAGGCTGTGGTGTGCGACGCCGTGACGCTGTGTCCCGGCCAGCGGTTGATCAAGGTGCCGAACAGGGCCGTGGACTTGCCGCAGCCGGCGCTGAGGTGCTCGATCAGGTGGGTGGTGGTGGTCTTGCCGTTGGTGCCGGTCACGCCGATCAGGGCCAGGCGCCGGCTGGGGTCATGCCAGAACGAGGCCGCCAGCCGGCCGGCCCATTCCGCCACGGGGTCCTCCAGCACCAGGACCGGATCGGCCGGCCCCGGCGGGCACTGGGCCGCCGCCGCCGGCCCGATCAACGCCGCCGCCGCCCCCCGCTCCAGGGCGGCGGGCCAGAAGCTGCCCCCATCCACCTGGCTCCCGGGCAGGCCGATGAACAGGGTGCCGGCGGCCACGCGGCGGGAATCACAACTCAGGCCGGTGACCACGGCATCAGGCAACTGGGCAGGAATCGCCACAGCGCAGTCCTGCAGAAGGGAATGAAGCAGCTGGGGCATCGGGAGGTGATCCCCTGGGGCGGGGACTGGCATTTTTGAGTTCGCGCAGTTTTAGGCGCTTGGAGGCGGGCCGGGCAGCTCGGCCAGACACTTCCACAGCCAGCGCTGGAGGCCATCGCCCCCCAGCCGCGGCCCCACCCGCGGCAACAGCTGCGGCCGCCCCTGCCGCAGCACCGCCAGCAGCGGTACCTCCAGCCCATAGCGGGCCTGTAGCTCGGGATCGTGATCCACATTCACCACCTGCAGCGGTGGAGGTGGCACGAGGGCCCGCAGGCGTTCTTCCAGGCCCTCGCACAGGCAACAGCCATCGCGGCTGTAGAGCAGCAGCTCTGGCAGGGGGGGGGCGGGCAGGTTCACTCGGGCACCGGATCGCAACCGCAGGGGGTGAAGGGGTGGCAGCGCAGCAGGCGCCTCAGGGTGAGCCAGCCCCCCCGCCAGGGGCCATGGCGCTGGATCGCCTCAAGGCCATAGGCGCTGCAGCTAGGAATGAACCGGCAGCGGGGACCGAGAACGGGCGAGATCCAGCGGCGGTAGCCGGAGATCAGCGCGAGCAGGGCCACCTGCAACCCCTGGCTGAGGGCGGAGAAGCCAACGGATAAGATCGACAACTGTCGTTGCACGACCGGGTGCCTGGAGAATGCCTCCAGCATGCTCCCCGGAAGGCCTGGCCCACGGTCAGCCTGCGCGCTTCGTTCCAGAACCCCGTCCTCTGTTCCTGTCTGCATGTCTCGCTACCGCGGCCCTCGCCTGAGGATCACGCGGCGCTTGGGAGACCTTCCCGGTCTCACCCGTAAGTCCGCCAAGCGGGCTTATCCCCCCGGTCAGCACGGCCAAGCCCGTCGCAAGCGCTCCGAATACGCCATCCGTCTCGAAGAGAAGCAGAAACTTCGCTTCAACTACGGCATCTCCGAGCGCCAGCTCGTGCGCTACGTGAAGAAAGCGCGCGCCCAGGAGGGTTCCACTGGAACCAACCTGCTGAAGCTGCTGGAGAACCGCCTCGACAACATCTGCTTCCGCCTCGGCTTCGGCCCCACGGTGCCCGGTGCCCGCCAGCTGGTGAACCACGGCCACATCACGGTGAACGGCCGTGTGGTCGATGTGCCCAGCTACCAGTGCCGTGCCGGCGACGTGATCGTGGTGCGTGAGCGCAAGGCCAGCCGCCAGCTTGCCGAAGGCAATCTGGAGTTCCCGGGTCTGGCCAACATCCCCCCCAACCTCGAGCTCGACAAGAACAAGTTCACCGCCAAGGTGAACGGCCGGATCGAGCGCGAGTGGGTGGCCCTCGAGATCAACGAACTGCTGGTGGTTGAGTTCTACAGCCGCAAGGTCTGATCTCGCCCACCCCAATCCCCGTCTGGAGCCTTCGCACCCTGTGCAGGCTCCAGACGGGTTTTTTCTTCGCAGCCGCCGGGCAGGGGATGGTGCCCCTCTGCTCGGGGGCACTGGAGTTCAGCCGCCGATCAGGGCTTCCAGCGCGGCGGTCACATCAGCCTCGCGCATCAGGGCTTCACCCACCAGCACCGCATCGGCGCCGGCCCCCATCACCCGATCGAGATCATCGCGGCTGCTCAGCCCCGATTCGCTCACCAGCAGCGCTCCCTTCTGCCGCAGGCGATCGCCGTAGCGGGCCATCAGCTCCGCTGTGGTGGCCAGATCGGTGTGGAAGCTGGTGAGATCGCGGTTGTTGATGCCGATCATCTCCACGCCCTCAAGCGCCAGCGCCCGCTCCATCTCAGCGGCGTCATGCACCTCCAGCAGTACCGCCAGGCCAAGGGCGTGGGCCACCCTGAGCAGGTAGATGAGGTCCTGGTCGGAGAGGATGGCGGCAATCAGCAGAGCGGCATCGGCCCCGGCGGCGCGGGCCTGATACAGCTGGTAGGGCGTGAGGATGAAGTCCTTGCAGAGCAGCGGCAGCTCCACCGCCTGGCGCACGTCAACCAGCACCTCGAAGCCCCCCTGGAAGAAGGCCTTGTCGGTGAGCACCGAGAGGCAGCTGGCGCCGCCGGTCTGGTAGCCGAGGGCGATAGCCACAGGATCGAAATCCTCACGGATCACGCCCTTGCTGGGGCTGGCCTTCTTCACCTCGGCGATCACGGCCGGCTTGCGGCAACTGGCCCGCAGGGAGGCCACGAAGTCGCGGCAGGAGGGGAGTTCCGCCACCTGCTGCTTGAGTTTCTCAAGGGGCACACGCTCGCGCGAAGCGGTCACCTCCCGGTCCTTCTCCCAGACGATCTCCTCGAGGATGTGGCGCGGAGCCGCCTCCTCATGGGGAATGCCGAATTGCATGTGGGCCACCCGCACGGGGGGATTGGGCGGGCGACGACGGATCTCCAAGGGCTGACGGCAACGAATGCTGGACTCAGATCGTAGAAGCGGTGGACGCCGAGATCTCCTGCGACAGTCCTGCCTGGTGGACCGTCAGACCAGGGCGGTCAGACCAGGGCCGCGGCCGCCTGCTTGTAGGCCACCTCGACCACTTCGCTCAGGGTGGGGTGGGTGTGCACCTCGTTGGCCAGCTCGCGCACGCTCTGGCGCCGGGCCACGGCATTGGCGATCTCCTGGATCAAGTCGGCAGCATGCAGACCGTAGATGTGGGCCCCCAGCACCTCACCGCTGGAGCGGTTGAACAGCAGTTTCATCAGACCGTCGCTTTCGAGCTCCGCCAGCGCCTTGGAATTGGCCTTGAAGTAGCTGCGCACCAGGCCCAGCTCGAAGCCATCGGCGGCGGCGAGCTCCTTGGCGTCGGCTTCGCTCAAGCCCACGGAACTGATCTCGGGATGGGTGAAAGTGGCCGCCGGAATCGAGCGGTAATCGATCAGGCGCTGGTGGCCCAGGATGTTGTCCACAGCCACGCTCCCCTGAGCGGCAGCGGTGTGGGCCAGCATCATCTTGCCGGTCACATCGCCCACGGCCCAGAGGTGCGGCACGGGGTTGCCATCCACCAGCACCCGCATGGCCTCATCCACCGGAATGAAGCCGCGGTTGGTCGTCACACCGACGCTCTCGAGGTTGAGGTACTTGCTCACGGGCACCCGGCCTGTGGCCACCAGCACCGCATCCACCTCCAGGGTCTCCACCGGCTCGCGGCTGGCCATCTCCACCAGCTCGATCCGCACCGGCGATCCCGGGGTCACCGTCTTGGCCAGCACTCCGGAGCGGGCGTCGATGTCGCGACCGTCGATCAGCTTGCGCGCGGCGATCTTGGCGATGTCGGGATCGAAGGTGGGCATCACCCGATCGAGGGCCTCGATCATCGTGACCTCACAGCCGAGGGCCGTATAGACATCGGCGAATTCCAGGCCGATGTAGCCACTGCCGATGATCGCGATCCAGCGGGGCAGCCACTCCAGGCTGATGGCCTCGTCGCTGGTGAAGACGGTGCGGCCGTCGGTTTCGATTCCGGGCGGTACGAAGGGATCGGAGCCGGTGGCGATGATCACGTCGCGGGCGGAATACACCCGCTCGATGCCGCTGGCTTCGCGCACCGCCACCCGCTGGGGGCCCTCCAGCCTGCCCTTGCCCCGCAGGATCGTGGCGCCGGCACGCTCCAGCGTCTTGGTGAGGTTGGTGCGGATCGTGGCCACCAGCTGGTTGGCGTGGTCGGCGATCTTCTGGCGCTCGAAGCGCACCGGAGCTGCGTGGATGCCGAAGCCGCGCAGGTGCTCGGCGTCGGCCAGCTCGCGCACGCGGCCGCTGGCGGCCAGCAGGGCCTTGGAGGGCACGCAGCCCCGGTTCACGCAGGTGCCGCCCATGTCACGCGACTCCACGATTGCTGTGCGCAGGCCATGGTCGGCGGCGTGCTTGGCGGCGTCGAAGCCGCCATAACCGGCACCGATCACGATCAGATCGAAGTCAAAGCTGGCTGCACTGGCGTCGCTCACCTGGGCTGCTGCGGTTGTTGCCCCGCATTCTCCCCCGTCAGCTGACGCCAGCGCTCCAGCAGCAGCGGCGCGGCGGCCACCGCCACGTTCAGCGATTCCACCGCCCCGCTGTGGGGAATGGTGACCTGGTGGCTGCTGGCCGCCAGCAACTCCGGCGCCAGCCCGGCCCCCTCGTTGCCGAGCAGCAGCACCGTGGGGAGGGTCCAGTCGAGCTGCCAGTAGGGAATTCCACCGGCCACCACCGAGGCCACCACCTGAACACCGCCTGTGCGGGCGGACTCCAGGCGGGGCAGCAGCTGCTCGAGCCGGCGGCAGGGCAGGGCCAGGGCCGCGCCGGCGGACGCGCGCAGCACCTTGGGCTGAAAGGGGTCGGCCCCCTCCGAGTGCCAGAGCTCCTCCACCCCCGCCGCCAGGGCGGTGCGCATCAAGGTGCCGAGGTTGCCGGGATCCTGGAGGCGATCGAGCGCCAGCACGAAATCAACACGCTCGCAAGCCGGCGGCTCCGGCCACGGCAGTGTCAGCACCACCCCATCGGGATGGGCGGTGGTGGCCACTGCCTCCAGGACGGGCTCAGCGACCGGTTGCAGCAAGGCAGCCATGCGCGGGTGGCCCTCCAGAAGGGAGCGGTGACGCTCGATCCAGCCGGGGCTGGCCAGCACCTGACTGGGCCGCAGGCCCAGGCGCAAGGCCTCCTCCAGCAGATGGGTGCCCTCCAGCAGCAGCAGGCCCTGCTCACGGCGGCCACGGGGCTGGTGAAGAGCGCGAAACCGGCCCACCAGCGGATTACGGCGGCTGGTGATCAGCTCACGAGCCTGGGGGACCCAGGGGGACCCATCGCTGGCCTCAGAACGACTGACGGCGGCGCACATGCATGGGGTCCTTGATCAGGATCCCGGACTCTTCAAGATCGACACCCCGGATCGAGGCCACTTCACCCTCGATGCCCTCGCTGCTGAGGTTTTCCACCAACCGGCTCACCACGATGTCTTCGATGGTGGATTCATCCATGCCATCGGGGGTGAGACTCTCGAGAAACTTGCCGATCTTCTTGGCAACAACCTCAGAAGAATTCGTGATCTTAATGACAATCATGGGTGAGGCTGCACCACGGCTAGAAGCACTGGCCCCGGCAGGGGGGAGATGAGGGCGTGGGCTGGGCTGGGGAAAAGTGCGGATGGGGAGACTTGAACTCCCACGACATTGCTGCCACTAGTACCTGAAACTAGCGCGTCTACCAATTCCGCCACATCCGCTGGCGTGCCGCCGAAGCGACCGAGAAACCTTAAATCACGGAGGGCCGCACAGACCAGTGACACGACAGCCCAGACCCCGCGCTGGAGGCGATCAGGCAGACTTGCAACCAACCATGACAGTTCCTTGGGCGGACGCCTAGACGGTCGCCGGCTTGGTTGTCAAGATTCCGGAACCAAAAGTCGGCCCGAACGCCATGACCCTGACCGTCGCACCGACGCCCACCTCCCTGCTTGCCCCCCAGCTGGAGATCATGGGTGGACGACGGCTCTCCGGTGAGGTTCGGGTCAGCGGTGCCAAGAACTCCGCCCTGGTGCTGATGGCGGCTTGTCTGCTCAGCCGCGACACCCTGCGCCTGACCAACGTGCCCCCCCTGACGGACATCGCCGGGATGGGAGAGATCCTCACCGCGCTTGGTGTTCGCGTCAAACGAGGTCTCGACTGGGTGGAGCTCGACGCCAGCCACCTGAGCCAGTCGACTCCTCCTTATGAACTGGTGAACAGTCTGCGGGCGAGCTTCTTCTGCATCGGCCCCCTGCTCGCCCGGCTCGGCATGGCCAAGGTCCCCCTGCCGGGCGGCTGCAAGATCGGCTCCAGGCCCGTCAGCGAGCATGTCAAAGGCCTCAAGACCCTCGGTGCCCAGGTGAGCATTGAGCATGGAGTGGTTTCGGCCGCCGTGCCGGGCCGCAGCCTGCGCCTCACGGGTGACCGCATCCACCTGGAATGCCCCAGCGTCGGTGCCACCGAAACCCTGATGATGGCCGCCGCCCTGGCTGAGGGGGAAACGGTGATCGAGAACGCTGCCCTTGAGCCTGAGGTGGTGGATCTGGCCGGCCTGCTCAACGCCATGGGCGGCCGAGTCCAGGGCGCCGGCACTCCCACGATCGTCATCGATGGCGTCGATCGCCTGCACGGAGCCGATTACGCCGTGATCCCCGACCGCATTGAAGCCGGCACCTTCCTCCTGGCCGCCGCCATCACCCGTTCCGCCCTGCGCGTCACCCCGGTGATCCCCGATCACCTCGGCGCCGTACTCAACAAACTGGTGGATGTGGGCTGCGAGCTGATTCCCGACGGCGAGGGCATGACCCTGCGCGCCGAACACATCCAGGCCGTCGACCTGCGCACCCAACCCTTCCCCGGCTTCCCCACCGATCTGCAAGCCCCGTTCATGAGCGTGCTGGCCACCGCGCGGGGCACCAGCATGGTGGTGGAGAACATCTTCGAGAACCGCCTCCAGCACGTGGCTGAACTGCAGCGCATGGGCGCCGACATCCGCATGCAGGGCAACACCGCCCTGGTGGAGGGGGTGGCCCGTCTCAGCGGAGCTCCCGTGCAAGGCACCGACCTGCGCGCCTCGGCCGCGATGGTGCTGGCCGGCCTGGCCGCTGATGGCATCACCACCGTTCAGGGACTGGAGTTCCTTGATCGGGGCTACGCCGATTTCGAAGGCAAGCTCAACGCCGTCGGCGCCTCGATCCGGCGCCTGGAGTCCTGAGCTTTCTCCTGCCCGCGTAAAGTGGCCCCTGCGGGAGCGTGCCGGAATTGGTAGACGGACTCGACTCAAAATCGAGCGCCCTCGGGCATGTGGGTTCAAGTCCCACCGCTCCCATCACCCTGCCTCGGGCCAGCAGCCAGCCCCCTCCACAGCCCCAGGCACCGCTGGCGGTGGCTCACACCCCGGTTTCGGCGGTGATGGACACCTATGCCCGCCTGCCTCTCGAGCTCGTCAAAGGCCGGGGGGTGTGGGTCCGTGACCAGCACGGGCGTCGCTACCTCGACTGCGTGGCCGGGATCGCCACCTGCACTCTCGGCCACAGCGACAGAGTGATGCGGCGGGCCCTGGGCAAACAGCTGGGCCGTCTGCAGCACGTCTCCAACCTCTACAAGATCCCCGAGCAGGAGGAACTGGCCCGCTGGATCGTTGGGCGCAGCTGCGCCGACCGCGTCTTCTTCTGCAATTCCGGCGCCGAAGCCAATGAGGCCGCCATCAAGCTGGCCCGCAAGCACGGCCATCAGGTGCGTGGGATCGAGCGGCCGCTGATCCTCACAGCCCAGGCCAGTTTCCATGGCCGAACCCTGGCGACCGTGAGCGCCACCGGTCAACCCAAATACCACAAAGGCTTCGAGCCGATGGTGGAGGGATTCCACTTTTTTCCCTACAACGACACCGCCGCCTTCGAAGCTCTGCTCAGCCGCAGCGAAGCCGACGGTCCACGTGTGGCGGCCGTGATGCTGGAGCCCCTGCAGGGGGAGGGGGGCGTCAACCCCGGCGATCCGGCCTTCTTCCAGCGGGTGCGCCAGCTCTGCGATCAGCACCGCATCCTGCTGATCTTCGACGAGGTCCAGATCGGCATGGGCCGCAGCGGCTGTCTCTGGGGCTACGAAAAACTGGGCGTCGAGCCCGATGCCTTCACCACGGCCAAGGGGCTGGGCGGGGGCTTCCCGATCGGCGCCCTGGCGGTGAAGCAGGCCTTCGATCACTTCCGTCCCGGCGACCACGCCAGCACCTTCGGGGGCAACCCCCTGGCCTGCCGCGCCGCCCTGACCGTGGCCCAGGAGCTGGAGCGGCGGCTTCTGGTGCCCCACGTGCAGCGCATGGGCGAGCTGCTGCAGCAGTTGCTGGCTGAGCTGGTGAGCCGCCACCCCCAGCTTCTGGAGGGGGTGCGCGGCTGGGGCCTGCTCCAAGGCCTGGTGCTCAGGCCGGAAGCCCCCACCGCCCCGCAGATCGTGCAGTCGGCGCTTGAGAAGGGCTTACTGGTGGTGCCCGCCGGGCCAAGGGTGGTGCGGCTGGTGCCGCCCCTGGTGATTCAGCCCCGCCAGCTCCGCCAGGCCGTGGCGCTGCTGGAGCAAGCCCTGCTGGCGATCAGCGCGGGCACCTGAATCGAGGCGGCCACTGACTGCCTTCAATCCGGTGCCAGCCATCGATTCGTTCGCCGATCTGATCGAGCCGTTCAGCCGCCGCGGTGTTGACCTGGGACTGGAGCGGATGCGCAGGGCCCTGGCGGAGCTGGGCCATCCCGAGCGCCGCTTCGCAGCGGTGCAGGTGGCGGGCACCAACGGCAAGGGATCGATCTGCACCCTGGTGCACGCAGCCCTGCTGGCCAGTGGCCTGCAGGCCGGGCTCTACACCTCTCCCCACCTGGTGAGCTGGTGCGAGCGGATCCAGCTGGGGGACCAACCGATCACCGCCCCGGAGCTGCGCCGGCTGCTGAGCGATCTGCAGCCCCTGGCCCGGCGCCACGATCTCACCCCCTTCGAGCTGGTGACCCTGGCGGCCTTTCAGGCCTTCGCCGAGGCAGGCCTCGATCTGGTGGTGCTGGAGGTGGGCCTGGGGGGACGGCTGGATGCCACCACCGTCCATCCCGAGCGCCAGGTGCTGGGCTTCGCCGCCATCGGCATGGACCATGCCGAAGTGCTCGGCTCCAGCATCGCGGCCATCGCCGCTGAAAAAGCGGGGATCTTCAGCCGCGGCAGCCTGGCGGTGAGCGGCCCTCAGCACCCCGAGGCCGCTTCCGTGCTGCGCCGGCGCGCCGTCGAGAGCGGGAGCAGCTTGCGCTGGGTCGACCCGCTCGCCACAGCCGAGGGGGATCTGGTGGCCGGGCATCTGCGCTGGCGCAGCGGCCTGCCCGGACTGGTGCAGCGCCACAACGCAGCCGTGGCCCTCGGCCTGGTGCAAGCCCTGCGCCAACGGGGCTGGACGATCCCCGATCAGGCCATCGTTGAGGGGTTCAAGGCAGCCCGCTGGCCGGCGCGGCTGCAACCGGTGCTCTGGCGGGGTCAACCCCTGCTGCTGGATGGGGCCCACAACCTGCCTGCAGCCGAAGCCCTGCGCCAGGAACTTGATCAGGGCGAGGCCAACGAGCGCGAACGCTGCTGGGTGCTGGGGGTGCTGGCCAACAAGCCCGCGCCAGCCATGGTCCGGGCCCTGCTGGCCCCATCCGATCGGGCCTGGCTGGTGCCGGTGCCTGAGCATCCCTGCTGGAGCCTGGAGGCGCTGCTGGCGGAGGCGCCCGCGCTGGCCGGACGCCTTTGGGCGAGCCCCTCGCTGGCGGAGGCCCTCAGCGCCGCTACGGCCAGTGCCGACGGAGGGGTGGTGGTCGTGGCGGGATCGCTCTACCTGATCGGTGCCCTGATCGGTTCAGGCGCCCTCCAGCAATCGGGGTGATCCGGGGGAGAGTGGAGGCAGCATCCCGCCGCAGCGCCATGACCCCTGCCACGCACCCGATCCAGCCCCAGGAAGGCCACGACCAGGCCCCCCAGCAACACCGTCGCGGCTGGCCCGGAGCCCTGACCGTCGCACTACTGGCCCTGCTGGCGGCCTCGCTGCTGGGCTCCCCCTGGAGCCCTCCCGCCCTCGCCCTCGACACCAGTGCAGGGGTGGGCTTGCAGGATCGCGCCCTGTTTCAGGACAGGGTCGATTACACCCTCACCAACCAGGACGGCAAGGACTTCAGCGGTCAGCAGCTGGCCAACACCTCCTTCGCCGGGGTGATGGCCCGGGATGCCGATTTCAGTGGCGCGGATCTGCACGGATCGATCCTCACCCAGGCCGCTTTCCTGCGCTCCGATTTCAGCGGAGCCGACCTCTCCGATGCCCTGATGGACCGGGCCGACTTCAGCGGCACCGACCTGAGCGGAGCCCTGCTTCGGGGTGTGATCGCCGCCGGCAGCAGCTTCAGCGGCGCCGTGATCGATGACGCCGACTTCAGCGACGCCCTGCTGGATCGCTCCGATCAGCGCGCCCTTTGCCGCCGGGCCCAGGGCACCAATCCCACCACGGGCGTGAGCACCCGCCTCAGCCTCGACTGCCCTTAGGCCATTCAGCGTTCACCCCAGCCCCGCAACTTGCCGGGGTTGAGCAGACCCGCAGGGTCGTAGGCCTGTTTGGCCGCCACCTGGTCGGCGTCGATCACTCCCAGGCCCCCATCTTCCACCGTGAGCACGTGGGGGTTGAACAGGAAGGCCCCCAGCTGCCGGGCCTGCTCCATCAGCTCCAGCAGAGCCTCCCTGCCGCGCCAGCGCACCAGGGGGAGGCCCGCCAGCCGCTGGCAGCCCTGCTGGCGCACGGCCTCAAGGTGCCAGAGCAGATCATCCCCCCAGCGTTGCTTGAGGGCTTCGAGCGCCGGGGTCTCCGGTTGAGGCAGGAGCATCTGCAGATAGGTCCAACCGGGGTCATGGGCCCGCATGTGCAGGGTGGTGTGGTTCCAGCAGAGTTCCCGCAGGGGCACGCCGCGGCTGCCCTGCTCCGGCGCCTGCCAGACCAGCCGCCCACCCATGGCCGCCAGCAGCGGCTCCAGGGCCGGCAGGGCGTCGGGTGCCGCCAGCAGCAGCAGGCGATGCCCATCGGCCGGTGGACAGATGGCCGGGCCGTGCCCCCCCGGACAGGGCAGACGCCGGGCCACCGCGTCCTCCAGCAGGCAGAGGCCATTGAGCAGCAGGGCGGTGGCGGGCAGGGTACGGATCGCCGCGACCGCTGCAGTCCAGCTGCTGAAATCGATCACCACCTGCTGCCAGGGCACCGCTGCGGCCGTGGCCATGGTCACGGCGGTGAGGATGCCGTTGCTGCCGTAGGCGTGGTTGAGGGGGGCGCTGGCGCTGGCATCGAGCTGCAGCAACCGGGGCTCAGGCTCCACCGTGACCACTTCCAGCCCCAGCAGATGGCCGGGGTCGCGCAGGAAGCCCCAGCGCACCGAGCCGATACCGCCTGAGCCTCCGGCGATGAATCCCCCCAGGCTGGCGCTGCGGCGAGTGCTCGGGGTGAGGCGCAACTCCCGCCCATGGGGGGCGAGTTGCTGCTCCAGGTCGGCCAGCAGGCAGCCCGCCTCGGCGGTCAGCACCCCGGTGAGGGGATCCAGCTGCCGCACCTGGTTGAGGCCGCTGAGGTCGAGTACCACCCCCCCCGCCAGAGGGACACACTGGCCATAGTTTCCGGTGCCGCTTCCCCGCAGCGTGAGCGGCACCCCATGACGGGCGCAGGCTCCCGCCACCAGCCGCACCTGCTCGGTGCGGCTGGCCTTGACCACCAGTTGGGCCAGCCTGTCCTGCAGCAGGGGGGTCAGCACCGGGGAGTAGCTGAAGAAATCCCTGGAGAGGCGCTCCAGCTCAGGTCCGGTGCGGATCAGGGCCATCCCTGCGCCGGCTTCACCAGCCGTGGCGGCGGAGGCGGTCCTAACAGCGGCCATTGAACTCAGCTCGGCCACCAGAGCCTCAAGCTGGGCGTCCGTGGCGGGCGCTGGCAGATCGTTCGGCAGCTGGGTGGCGACGGCCAGGGCAGGGGGCCGGGTGGCTGGATCGAGGGGCAAAGCAGCGGTTGCAGCGAACGGCAGGCGGAGGCTCGCGCCTCCTTCCGGTCTACTCAGCCCCGCTGGGCATAGCCGCGGCCATCGCCTCCAGCCGTGCCGCCAGCTCCGGGCCCGCCGGCGCGGGCAGCCACTGGCCAGCGCGCAGCACCCTCCGCTGGGGAGAGCGGGCCAGCAGCTCACTCCAGCTGCCGGCGGCGAGCACCACCAGATCGGCAGGCGCCCCGGTGCGCAGCACCCCATCCCACTCCAGACCCATCAGCCGGGAGGCGGCGGTGGTGAAGGGGGCCAGCCCCTGCCGTTGCCAGGGGGCCAGGTGGGCCGCCGGCAGGCAGAAGCGCAGCAGTTCCAGTGGATCGAAATCCCCGCCCGGATACCAGGGATCCTGAACGTTGTCGCCCCCCACAGCCACCGTGACACCAGCGCGCTGCAGCTGGCGGATCGGGGCCATGGGCCGGGTGGCTGGGGTGTCTCCAGCGCGGTGTCCCAACAGCCAGAGGTTGGTGGGGGGCAGGGCCACCACCGTCAGGGAGGCCTCCGCCATGGCGTCGGCGAGCCGGCTCAAGCGGGGAGCCCTCAACTGCGACATCGAGCAGCTGTGGCTGCAGGTGACCGGCACGCCGATGCGGTGCCGCCGCACCAGCCTGGCCACCAGGGCCACCCCCGCACCGCCCCCCTCGCCACTCTCATCGACGTGCAGATCCACCGAAGCTCCGAGGCTGTCGGCCAGCTGCAACAGGGCCAGCAGCCCCTCACCATCGGCACGGCTGGGGGCCAGGGGGGCACCCAGCACCCCCCCCAGCAGTACCGATCCGCGCGGACCGCTGCTGACGAGCCGGCGGGCCAGGGCCCCTCCCGCCGCCGTGCCCCAGTGCCGCACCGGCACCAGAGCCACCAGCTGCAGCGCCAGCCGCGGCGCCCAGCGGCGTTGCAGCAGCAGCAGTCCCTCCCATCCCGGCTCGGCGCCTGGGCCGAGGCTGTCAATGTGGCTGCGCACGGCCCTCAGGCCATAGCGCCAGGCCCGCTCCAGGGCGCGCTCACCCCGCTCCAGCACCTGCTCGAGGCTGCGTTCCTGGTGCTCCGCCTGGTTGGCCGCCAGGGCCCCCTGCATGGTGCCCGCCGGGTTCGGGTGGCGCTCCCAGCTGAAGGCCTTGTCGAGGTGGGCATGGGTCTCCACCAGAGGGGTGAGCGCCAACGGCAGCAGCTCCCCATCGCCTTGGGGGTGAGTCTCGATCGCCGTGATCCGCCCATCCTGATGGCTCAGACGCACGGCCACCAGGCCGCCCGCATCCGCCGGGGGCAGGTCGCGGCAGCGGGGGTCGATCAGGGCGCGCGGCAGCAGCAGCGGCGGCAGCGACTCAGCCGCGCTCACCACGGCGCACGATCGGCGGTGGCGCTGTCAGGGTCGTTGTCGCTGGAGGTTCTCAGGATCCTGAAGTGCCCCGCAGCCGCCACCGTGAGCACCCGGTAGAGGGGGAGCTCAAGAAACGGCAGCACCGAAGGGCCTCCAATCTCGGTGCGGTAGAGGCTGAACAGTCCGAAGTTCTGCCGCCGGGTGTTGCGACGGGCCAGGTCACCGAGAACCTTGTGCTGGCTGCGGACCAGATCAGGGCAGTTCTGGATCGCCAGTTTCAGGGGCATCGGCAGGCGATGAGCGCAGACCTCCTCCACCGCCAGTTCAGCCAGCTGATCACCGGCGAAGCTCTCGAACTCCTCGGGTCCAGGGTTGGTGAAGGCCAGGGCAACCCCGGTGACCCCTCCACCCACGGCCAGAGCAGAGCACCAGCGGGCGAGGCGAAGTGAAGAGGCTGGCCGCAAGGGGAGGGTGCAAGGCTGCTTGATACATTGGCAAAGACCACGGCGGGCGTCGCCAAGTGGTTAAGGCAGCGGCTTGTGGTGCCGCCATCCGGGGGTTCGAATCCCCTCGCTCGCCCTGATTGAGGCCAGCAGTCGATCGGCTGCTGGTTCATTCCTCACGGGATCCGCGCAGGGAAGTCCCAGCGCGTCACTGATGGCGGCACAGGCCATGGCAGCGCTGTCCTCTGACAACCCTGCGGTGTTCAGGGCCACGGCCTGCACCCGTGGGGACGGCGTGCCATGGGGCCTTCCCAGGGCCGCCAGCCCCTCCAGCACACTGATCAGCTCCGCCAGGGGCGGGATGCCCACCTGGGGATGCTTGTTCACATGGCTCTGGCCGGCCCGGTGGACCAGCACCAGTGCCGTGGGCTGGCTGCCGCGAATCAGGGGCAGGGTGGCTGAGGAGCCGGGGTGGCAGAGGGAACCCTGGCCCTCCACGAACAGCAGGCTCTCCTCCGTGCAGGCCGTCTCTGAAGCCACCTCCAACAGGGCACGCTCCACCGCACCGGCGGCGTAATCGACGCGGACCGCATCCAGGGGAACACCCTTGCCGCTGATCAGGATGCCAGCCTGGCCGGTGCCGACGAAACGGGCATCCAGCCCGGCCCGCCTGGCGGCCGAAGTGAACTCCAGGCAGGCACTCATCTTGCCCACGGCCATGTCGGTTCCCACCGCGAGAACCCGCTCGCCAGGCAGCGCTGCCGCCCGGGCCGCGGCCACCTCCAGACCAGGAGGCTCCTGGCGCAGATCCCAGATCCACTGCCCAGGCCCCCGCAGGGCTGCCAGCTCCGGATCGGACGCCAGGGGGGTGTGCAGACCGCTGGCCAGGTGCAGCCCGGCTCGCAGGGCCGCCGCCAGATCGGCCTTCAGCTCCGGCGGCAGCTGCCCTCCGGATGGAGCCAGCCCCACCACCGCCACCGCTGGCCTGTAAGCCAGGGCAGCGTTGAGGTCGGCCACGATCGGCACCCGCCGGGGGATCCCGGTGATGGGCTCCAGTTCAGCGCCGGCATGGGCCGGATCCACCACGGCCACCACCGGACCCTGCCGGTAGCGCAACATCGCCAGGCCCGTCTTGCCGGAAAGGTTGTCGAGGCCGCCGTGGAGCAGCAGCACCACCGGCGCATCGGCGCTCAGCACGGGGCACTCGCCGCGGTGGGGCCAGAGAGCTCGATCACCCCAAGGCCCGGACGGTTGGAGGGCAGCAGGCAGTCGGCCTGAAGCTCAGGGCCTTCAAAGGGGTCGTCGATCAGGTTCAGGTGACTGTCGAGGTCGGGCCAGCGCACCAGTGGCAGCAACTGGGAGGCGGCGCCATTGAGCAGAGCGCTGTCGGAGTAGCAGCCCAGCATCAGATCGAGTCCAAGGCTCCGAGCGGTCTGGGCCATCAGCAGAGCCTCACTGAGACCGCCACTCTTGAGCAGCTTGATGTTCACCCCATCCACATGGGGGGCCAGGCGCAGCAGGTCGGACAGGTTCCAGCAGCTCTCATCAGCCACCAGGGGAATCGGGCAGCTCAGATCAAGGGCCGCGAAGCTGGCCGCATCGGCCTCGGGGTCGAGCTGGGCGGGCAGCGGCTGCTCCACCAGCACCACCCCCTGCTCCGCCAGCCAGGGGATCAGCTGCTGGGCTGTAACCAGATCCCAGCCGCCGTTGGCATCCACCTGCAGCTCACTGACCATGCCGGCAGCATCGGCCCGTTCCTGCAGCCTCTGCACCACCGCCAGCACCAGGGCCCGGTCATGGCCTGGGCCATCAGGGCTGCCCAGCTTCAGCTTCACCCGCTGGGGCCAGCAGCCCAGGCGGTCCTGCCAGCGATCCAGCCGGGCCAGCACCTGCCCCACTCCAGCCAGGCCGAGGGTGACGCTGGTGGGGCTGCAGGCGGCCCGATCCAGGCCCCAGAGACGCCAGAGGGACTGGCCCAGCTTCTGGCCCCACCAGTCGTGCAGGGCCAGATCGATGGCGCAACGGGCCGGTGGCGACAGTGGGGACAGCCAGGGATCAAGGGCTTGAAAGGCCGGCAGTTCCGCGGCGAGGGCGAGCCCCTCGGCGGAGGCGAAGCGCGGCAGCAGGGCCTCCAGCTCCGCGGCGACCGCTTCGGTGGCGTAGGCCCGGTGACCGGTTTCGAAACCGCCGGCTTCGCCACGCCCCACCAGCCCCTCGTGCTCCAACTCGACCACCAGCCGCCGCACCGACGCCGTGGTGCCCCGGCTGATCGCCAGGGGCACCGCCTTGGTGAGCGCGATCCAGCGAAGGCGTGCCTGCATCCCACAAGTTTCGGCCATGGTCGAAACTTGTGGGATGAGCGCGACCACCACAACAGCGAGTGCCACAGCAGCGGCCCCAGCCCAGGCCGGGCAGCGCGGCAGCTACTGGATCACCACCTTCGGCTGCCAGATGAACAAGGCCGATTCCGAGCGCATGGCCGGAATCCTCGAAGGCATGGGCTATCAGCCCGGGAGCGATGAGCACAGTGCCGATCTGGTGCTCTACAACACCTGCACGATCCGCGACAACGCCGAGCAGAAGGTCTACAGCTACCTGGGGCGTCAGGCCCAGCGCAAACGGACCAATCCCCACCTCACCCTGGTGGTGGCGGGCTGCGTGGCCCAGCAGGAGGGGGAATCCCTGCTGAGGCGAGTTCCCGAGCTCGACCTGGTGATGGGGCCCCAGCATGCCAACCGGCTGGACACCCTGCTGGAGCAGGTGGCCAGCGGCCAGCAGGTGGTGGCCACTGGCGAGCATCACATCCTCGAGGACATCACCACAGCCCGTCGCGATTCCCAGGTGTGCGCCTGGGTGAATGTGATCTACGGCTGCAACGAGCGCTGCACCTACTGTGTGGTGCCCTCGGTGCGCGGCAAGGAACAGAGCCGCAGCCCCGGGGCCATCCGCCTGGAGATGGAAGGGTTGGCGGAGCGGGGATTCAAGGAGATCACCTTGCTGGGGCAGAACATCGATGCCTACGGCCGCGACCTGCCCGGCATCACTCCCCAGGGCCGCCGCCAGCACACCCTCACCGACCTGCTTCACCACGTCCACGACGTGGCGGGAATCGAGCGGATCCGCTTCGCCACCAGCCATCCCCGCTACTTCACCGAGCGCCTGATCGATGCCTGCGCCGAGTTGCCCAAGCTCTGCGAGCACTTCCACATCCCCTTCCAGAGCGGTGATGACGACGTGCTCAAAGCGATGGCGCGCGGCTACACCGTGGATCGCTACCGGCGCATCCTCGAGCGCATCCGGGAGCGCATGCCCGATGCGGCGATCAGCGCCGATGTGATCGTGGCCTTCCCAGGCGAAAGCGACGCTCAGTACCGCCGCACCCTGGCGTTGATCGAGGCGATCGGCTTCGACCAGGTGAACACCGCCGCCTACTCGCCCAGACCCAACACTCCCGCCGCTGACTGGCCCGATCAACTGCCGGAGGCCGTGAAGGTGGAGCGGCTGCAGGAGCTCAACGCCCTGGTGGAGCGCACGGCGCGCCAGCGCAGCGAGCGCTACCTGGGGCGCATCGAGCAGGTACTGGTGGAAGGCACGAACCCCAGAGACCCCGGCCAGCGCATGGGACGCACCCGCACCAACCGGCTGACCTTCTTCCCGGACCTGGCCCCATCCCGCAGCCCCGCTGAGCTCGAAGGCGGCATCATTCAGCCGGGGGATCTTGTGAACGTGCGTATTGAGAAAGTGCGCGCTTTCTCCCTCACCGGCGTGGCGTTGGGCTGAGACGCGGCGGCGCTGATACGTTTGGCGCCGATCCGGACCCAGCCGACCCCATGCCCAGCTCCCCCCGCTGCGTTGGCCTGGTGTTCGGGGGGGCATCGGATGAGCACGCCGTCTCGATCCGCTCGGCCATCACCGTGGTGGGCGGCCTCAGGGAAGGGGAGAACCTTTTGCGCTACCGGGTTCGGCCGTTCTACATCGATCGCCGTGGCCGCTGGTGGGGCCCCGAGCTGGCCGAGGCCGTGCTCTCCAGCGCTGAGCCAGCCCCCGACGAGCAGCTGAACGAGACCGCCGCCGATCAGCCCCTGGGGGGCGCTGGCTTCCAGGGCCTTCCCCCCGAGGCCGCTGGCGTTGACGTGTGGTTTCCGGTGCTGCATGGGCCCAACGGCGAGGACGGCACCATCCAGGGGCTGTTCGCCCTGATGCAGGTGCCCTTCGTGGGCTCTGGCGTGCTCGGCTCGGCCCTGGGCATGGACAAGCAGGCCATGAAGGCAGCATTTGCCGCCGCAGGTCTGCCGCAGGTGCCCTATGCGGCCGTTCAGGCGGCAGACCTGCGCCATGACCCTGAGGGGCTTCTGCAGCGCCTGGAGCGTGATCTGGGCTACCCCTGCTTCGTCAAACCGGCCAACATGGGCTCGTCGGTGGGCATCAGCAAGGCCAGCGACCGCAGCTCTCTGCTGCAGGGGCTGGAACTGGCCGCTGCCCTGGATCCGCGCCTGGTGGTGGAGCAGGGGGTGACGGCCAGGGAACTGGAGTGCGCCGTGCTCGGCCAGGGGGCGGCTGCCGGGGGCGGCCTGAAGGCCTCGGTGGTGGGGGAGATCCGCTTCTCCGCCGACTGGTATGACTACGAGACGAAGTACACCGCGGGGCTGAGCTCCACGGTGATTCCCGCTGAGCTGCCCGAGGCCGTGAGCGAAAGGCTGCGTGCCATGGCGCTTCAGGCCTGCGCCGCCGTGGCGACTGAGGGGCTGGCCCGGGTGGATTTCTTCTACGACGAAGCAGCGCAGCGGCTCTGGCTGAACGAGATCAACACTCTTCCCGGCTTCACCAGCCAGAGCATGTACCCGATGCTGTGGGCAGCCAGCGGCGTACCGCTGGTGGATCTCGTGCACCAGCTGGTGGAGAGCGCGGGAGAATGGGACCGTGGATCATCTCAAGAGGACCCGGCGGAATGAGTCACGGCTTGCTCTGGCTGCCCCTGCTGGTGGTCTTCGTGCTGCTCACGGCCCTCGGCTGGCTGGAGCGGCGTCGTCAACGGCTGTTCCGTGACTGGGCTGCGGGCTCGGAACTCTCGAAACTCGATGGCTGCGGCGCGGCACGGCTCGCCGATGGGGTCCTGACCTGGAGCACCTTCGAAGCCGGGGTGCTCAAACCCCAGGGATCCTTCGTCATCAGCAAACTGGAATTGTTGGAGCTGATGTCCCTGGGATCGGGTGATGCACCCCTCACCGACGAAAGCCAGGGCAGCTGCCGGGTGCGGCTGGTGGGCGATGGCCAGCAAAAAGACCTGCCTTTCTCCGATGCCGAACGGGCCCGGCGCTGGATGGATGAACTGATGGCCCGGTCCCGTTGTGAGCTGTGAGCCCCGTTTCCCAAGCACCAGGAGTTGAACGAAGGCGTCAGCTGCGGCTGCAGCGCCGTCAGGAACGCCTGCGCAACGTCTGGCGGCTCGTGGTGTTCTCGGCGGCCGCAGCGGGCCTTGGCTATGGACTGCTGCGTCAGGGCTGGACCCTGAACGGTCCGTCCCAGGTGGAAGTGAGCGGCAGCGAACGCGTGAGCCGTGAGCAGGCGATCGCCGCCGCCGAGCTGCGCTTCCCCATGCCCCTGCTGACCCTCGATCCCCGGCTGCTGCGCTCCGAACTCCTGGACGCCCTGCCAGTGGAGCAGGTGACCGTGCAGCGACTGATCCTCCCGCCCCGCCTGCGCATCGAGCTGGTGGATCGCCAGGTGGTGGCGCGGGCGGAGCGGCGCACAGCCAAGGGGAATGAGCAGGGCTATGTCGACCGACTGGGCAACTGGATCAGCAGCAGCCAGCAGGCCATGGGATCCAGCGACAGCCAGCCCGAAACGGCGATCCGGGTGCAGGGATGGCAGGCCCGCTTCAAGCCCACCATCGTCAAGCTGATCAACCGCCGCGACGACCTGGGCAGCCCACTCAAGACGATCCGCTTTGAGCCCGATGGCACCCTCTGGCTGACCACCGGCACTCTGGGGGAGGTGAAACTGGGTGGGCCTGACGGCGACCTCGCTCGCCGCCTGGATGTCTTGCGTTACCTGTCCGGGGAACTGCCGAAGCAGGTCCAGGGCCAGGGGGTGCGCTCCATCGACCTGAGCGACCCGGACCAACCCGAACTGGGGCTGCCAGCTCCCGCAGTCAATTCCGCCAATCCGAAACAAGCAGGGCAAGGCGTGGACTGATGCCGTTCAGGCCGCAGACTCCCTAATGGCCCGCAAACCCGCACAGCACCATTGCGAGAAAACCGATTTCACGCAAAAGTGCCGCATCGCACAGGATTTTTCCAGCCCGCCGACGACATAATGCTGCCCGAGATGAGTGTTAACGGTTCCCAGGGCGACCACCCCACCGCAGGACAACACCCCATCCCACCTGACGCTTTACTCGGAACCCCATTGACCTCCTCGCCCTCCAGCAACGGCATTGTTCCCAGCCAGAGCGCCAGGATCGAAGTGATCGGCGTAGGTGGTGGCGGCAGCAATGCGGTCAACCGGATGATCGCCTCGGATCTCGAAGGGGTGGGCTACGGGGTGCTCAACACCGACGCCCAGGCCCTGCTGCAATCGGCCGCCCAGCGTCGGGTGCAGCTCGGCCAGAAGCTCACCCGGGGACTTGGGGCTGGCGGCAACCCCATGATCGGCCAGAAGGCGGCCGAGGAATCCCGCAACGAGCTTCAGGAAGCCCTTGAAGGGGCGGACCTGGTGTTCATCGCCGCTGGTATGGGTGGAGGTACCGGCACCGGAGCTGCACCCATTTTGGCCGAGGTGGCCAAGGAATGCGGCGCCCTCACCGTCGGCATCGTCACCAAGCCCTTCGGCTTCGAGGGGCGCAAGCGCATGAAGCAGGCCGAGGAAGGTATCGCCCGGCTGGCGGAGCATGTCGACACCCTGATCGTGATCCCCAACGACCGCCTGCGGGACGCCATCTCCGGCGCACCCTTGCAGGAGGCCTTCCGCGCCGCCGACGATGTGCTGCGTCAGGGCGTCAAGGGCATCAGCGACATCATCACCCGTCCTGGCCTGGTCAACGTCGACTTCGCCGATGTGCGCTCGGTGATGACCCTGGCGGGCACGGCCCTCCTGGGTATCGGAGTGGGCTCCGGTCGCTCACGGGCCGTGGAAGCAGCCCAGGCCGCCATCAGCAGCCCCCTGCTCGAAGCGGCCCGGATCGATGGGGCCAAGGGCTGCGTGATCAACATCAGCGGCGGCAAGGACATGACCCTCGAGGACATGACCACGGCCTCCGAAGTGATCTACGACGTGGTTGATCCCGACGCCAACATCATCGTGGGCGCGGTCGTCGACGAGAAGCTCGAAGGCGAGATCCACGTGACCGTGATCGCCACCGGCTTCGAGGCAGGCAGCACCTACCGCACCGAGCGCCCCCGAGCGACCTTCGCCGCCAGCCCCGAGCTCACCCACACCGAAGCCGAGGCTGACCAGCGCGGCGCCAAGATTCCTCCCTTCCTGCTCAACCGCCAGAGCCGCTCCAGCGACAGCTGAAAAGCGACCACTGATTCAAGGGGGTGACCCGGAGTCCACGCCTGCCTGGAGCATCCCGTGTGGCTGCTCCCTTCCGGTCCTGACCAGATTTGGGCGTCCGGGCCGCGTGGGTCCGAGTCGAGATGATGTTAGCAATGGAAGCCCGAGAGGTTCCTGCCTGTGCCCCTGAGACCCGGTGATCTGGTGGCCCGCAAGCAGGCTGGGGTGGCGATCCTGATGCTCACCGCCTGGGATGCGCTCTCGGCGGCGCTGGTCGAGGAGGCCGGTGCCGAAGTGGTCCTCGTGGGCGACTCCCTGGCGATGGTGGTGCTCGGCCACGCCACCACCCTGCCGGTGACCCTGGCGGAGATGATCGGCCACACCCAGGCCGTGGCCCGAGGTCTGCGCCGGCCCCAGGGCCAGCAACCGCTGCTGATCTGCGATCTGCCCTTCCTGAGCTACCAGTGCGGCAGTGATCAGGCCGTGGCCGCCGCCGGCCGGGTGCTCAAGGAAAGTGCGGCGGCCGCCGTGAAGCTGGAAGGCGGTGAGCCGGAAACCGTGGCCGTGGTCGACCGGCTGGTGCGCAGTGGGATCCCGGTGATGGGGCATCTCGGCCTGACCCCCCAGTCGGTTCACCGGCTGGGCTACCGGCGCCAGGCCAGGGATCCGATCAGCCAGGAACGCCTGCGGCGCCAGGCCCTGGATCTGGAGGCCGCCGGCTGCTTCGCCCTGGTGCTGGAACACGTGCCGGCGGATCTGGCCGGCAGCCTGCGGCGCCAGCTGGCCATTCCCGTGATCGGCATCGGCGCCGGCGATGACTGCGACGGCCAGGTGCGGGTCACGGCCGACCTGCTGGGCCTGACCCCGAGCCAACCGCCCTTCAGCCCGCCGCTGCTGGCGGGGCGCCAGCTCTGCGTGGAGGCCCTCAGGGGCTGGCTGCAATCGGCGACTCCGCCAGTTGCGTCTCGGGAGGTTGATGGGCTTCCCACCAGGCCAGAAGCTCCCTCAGCACCGCATTGCTGAGGGCCAGTCCCTGCGGATCCGCCAGCCGCCAGCGCCGGCCCTCCACCAGCAGCAGCCCCCGCTCGCGCCAGGGGGCCATCCAGCCCAGCAGCGACGCGCGATCAGCCATGCTCAGGCCCGCGGCCTTGGCGAGCCGCTCCAGGTTCACCCCTTCGCGCCGGCGCAGACCCACCATCAGCCACTCATCGAACGGCGGCTGCCCCGCCGCCGTGCTGGCCGCTCCGGTCTGCAGCCAGGCGGCATAGGCCTCCCGGGTGCGGGGCCTGGCCAGGCGCTGGCCGTAGGGGGCCGACGTGGCCCCGAGGCCGAAACCCCACCAACCGGCCCCGCTCCAGTAGACGCGGTTGTGGCGGGAGGCGTGCCCAGGCAGGGCGTAATTGGAGATCTCGTAGCGGCCGTAGCCGGCGCTCCGCAGCTGCTCCCCGGTGAGGTCCATCAGGTCGGCCCCCAGATCCGGATCCGGCAGGGGCAGCTGCCCGCGCTGCTGCAGGCGCTCGAACACAGTGCCGGGTTCCACGATCAGGTCGTAGACGGAGAGATGGGGTGGCTCCAGCTCGAGGGCCTGCTGCAGCTGCTGCCGCCAGTGGGGCAGATCCTGCTCGGGAAGCCCCTGAATCAGATCCAGACTCCAACTGGCCAGATCAGCGGCGGCCTGGGCCTGGCGCAGCCAGGCGGCGGCCTGGAGCAGGTGTCGACGGCGATGGCGACGGCCCAGGCGCTCCAGCACCGCGTCATCGAAGCTCTGCCCCCCCAGGCTTACCCGGTTGATGCCCAGCGCCAGCATCCCCTCCAACCGCGGGCGATCAAAGCTGGCCGGATCCATCTCCAGGGTGATCTCAGCTCCAGGGGAGAAGCCGAAGCGCTGGCGCAGGCCATCCAGCAGCTCCCCCATCTGCTCTGGGGTGAGCAGCGAGGGGGTGCCGCCACCGATGTACACAGTGGAGAGAGGGGCCGGGTTCGGGGAAGCGGCGATCTCGGCCTGCAATAGCGGCAGATAGGCAGCGATCGAGGCGGAATGGGCACCGTCGGCGTGGTCCCCCAGCGGCACCACCGCGAAGTCGCAGTAGAAGCAACGGCGGTGGCAGAAGGGGATGTGGAGGTAGGCGGCGCGGGGTGCGGTCACGGCCTGGAATGGGGTTGGGTGCGGTCGCCTTCAGGATTCGCCACATGTCCGTAGGCAAATGTACGGATACCTTTCCCGGTCAAATGGGGCGGGATCAGCCATGCTGCGGTTTCCCGGCCCTGGGCAGCCCACAACAGGCACATGGTGGACCCGCTCATCCTGCTGCTGTTCCTGATCTCCGGCGCAGCCACCGGCTGGCTGGGGGTGGATCTGCTGCCGGAGAATCTGCTGATCGAGGTGACCAACCTCGATGGCCTGCGCTGGGTGCTCGGAGGCTTCGGGGCCTTCTTCGGGCTGCTGGCCGGGTTCTTCTTCCAGCTGCTGCGGCGCCGCCTGATGCGCCAGGTGCGCTCGATGCCCACCGACCTTCTGGTGAGCCGCGCCGTGGGGCTGATCCTGGGGCTGCTGGTGGCCAACCTGCTGCTGGCACCGATCCTGCTGCTGCCGCTGCCCTGGGAAGTGATTTTCGTGAAGCCGCTGGCGGCGGTGCTGAGCAACGTGTTCTTCGGGGTGCTGGGCTACAACCTCGCCGAGGTGCACGGGCGCACGCTGCTGCGGCTGTTCAACCCTTCCAGCACCGAGGCGCTGCTGGTGGCCGATGGGGTGCTGCAACCGGCCACCGCCAAGATCCTCGACACCAGCGTGATCATCGACGGACGCATCCGCGGACTGCTGGAGTCGGGCTTGCTGGAGGGTCAGGTGATCGTGGCCCAGGCCGTGATCGATGAATTGCAGCAGCTGGCCGATTCGGGCAATGCCGAGAAGCGGGGGAAGGGCCGGCGCGGCCTGAACCTGCTGGCCGCCCTGCGCGAGACCTACGGCCGCCGCCTGGTGGTGAACAGCACCCGCTACGAGGGCAACGGCGCCGACGACAAGCTGCTCAAGCTCACCGCCGACACCGGCGGCACCCTGCTCACAGCCGATTACAACCTGGCCAAGGTGGCCGAGGTGCAGGATCTCAGGGTGATGAACCTGAGCGCCCTGGTGATCGCCCTGCGACCCGAGGTGCAGCCCGGCGACGCCCTGCAGCTCAAGATCGTGCGCGAGGGCAAGGAGGCCAACCAGGGGGTGGGCTACCTGGAGGACGGCACGATGGTGGTGGTGGAATCCGCCAGGGCGCGCATCGGCCAGCGCCTGCCCGTGACCGTGACCGGAGCTCTGCAGACCCCAGCCGGGCGCATGGTCTTCGCCCGCTGCGACCAGGAGGGGCCGAAACAGCCCGCTGCCATCCAGCAGCCGACGGGCCCCCGCTAGGCTCCCCTTCAGGCCCTGTAGAGCGTTTTCAGATGTCGGTGTCGGCCCCTTACTACGGCGATTCCGCCGTGATGCGCACACCGCCGCCCGATCTGCCGTCGCTGCTGCTCAAGGAGCGGATCGTCTACCTCGGCCTGCCCCTCTTCTCCGATGACGACGCCAAGCGTCAGATGGGGATCGATGTGACTCAGCTGATCATTGCTCAGCTTCTCTTTCTCGAGTTCGACAATCCCGAGAAACCGATCTTCTTCTACATCAACTCCACCGGTACCAGCTGGTACTCCGGCGATGCCATCGGCTTCGAAACCGAGGCCTTCGCCATCTGCGACACGATCCGCTACGTGAAACCGCCGGTGCACACCATCTGCATCGGCCAGGCCATGGGTACCGCCGCGATGATCCTCTCGGCGGGAGCCAAGGGCCACCGGGCCGCCTTGCCCCACGCCTCGATCGTGCTGCACCAGCCCCGCTCCGGTGCCCGCGGCCAGGCCAGCGACATCCAGATCCGCGCCCAGGAAGTGCTGCACAACAAGCGCGTGATGCTGGAGATGCTCTCCCACAACACCGGCCGCAGTGTCGAGCAGCTCTCGAAGGATTCCGACCGCATGACCTACCTCACGCCGCGGGAGGCCCTGGAATACGGCCTGATCGACCGGATCCTCACCAGCCAGAAGCCGCTGCCGGTGCCCCTGGCCGGCTCGGTCTGAACCAGGCCCGCTGAGCTCGCTGAGCAGAGCCTGCCCCCCGCTCGTCTTTCACTCCGTCACCACCCCGTTCCGCACCCACCGCCATGCCCATCGGCACCCCCAGCGTTCCCTATCGCCTGCCCGGCAGCCAGTACGAGCGCTGGGTCGACATCTACACCCGCCTCGGCGTGGAGCGGATCCTCTTCCTTGGCCAGGAGGTCAACGACGGCATCGCCAACAGCCTGGTGGCCCAGATGCTGTACCTGGATTCCGAGGACAGCAGCAAGCCGATCTACCTCTACATCAATTCCCCGGGGGGATCGGTCACCGCCGGGCTGGCGATCTACGACACGATCCAGTACGTCAAATCGGATGTGGTGACCATCTGCGTGGGCCTGGCGGCCAGCATGGGCGCCTTCCTGCTGGCGGCGGGCACCAAGGGCAAGCGTCTGGCCCTGCCACACGCGCGGATCATGATCCACCAGCCCCTGGGCGGCACCAGCCAGCGCCAGGCCAGCGACATCGAGATCGAGGCCCGCGAGATCCTGCGCATCAAGGACATGCTCAACCAGAGCCTGGCCGACATGTGCGGTCAGAGCCTTGAGAAGGTGACCAAGGACACCGACCGCGACTACTTCCTCAGTGCGGCCGAGGCCAAGGACTACGGCCTGATCGATCGGGTGATCTCCCACCCCAGCGAAGCCTGAGCGGCCAGGCACGACCCTAAAGTCGCTGTTTGCCCTGCCCGATTCGCCGGATGGCCCAGCTTTTCTACGACTCCGACGCCGATCTGAGCCTGCTCGACGGCAAGACGGTGGCCATCATCGGCTACGGCTCCCAGGGCCACGCCCATGCTCTGAACCTCAAGGACAGCGGCGTGAACGTGGTGGTGGGCCTCTACGAGGGCAGCCGTTCGGCTGACAAGGCCAGGGCCGATGGCCTTGAAGTGCTGAGCGTGGCCGAGGCCGCCGAGCGCGCCGACTGGATCATGGTGCTCCTGCCCGATGAAACCCAGAAGGCCGTCTACGACGCCGAAATCGCGCCGCACCTCAAGCCCGGCAAGGTGCTGAGCTTCGCCCATGGCTTCAACATCCGCTTCGGGCTGATTCAGCCCCCCGCCGACGTGGATGTGGTGATGATCGCCCCCAAGGGGCCTGGCCACACCGTGCGCTGGGAATACCAGAACGGCCAGGGGGTGCCGGCCCTGTTCGCCATCCACCAGGACGCCAGCGGCAACGCCCGCGCCTTGGCCATGGCCTATGCCAAGGCCATCGGCGGCACCCGCGCCGGCATCCTGGAAACCAACTTCAAAGAGGAAACCGAAACCGACCTCTTCGGTGAGCAGGCCGTGCTCTGCGGCGGCCTCAGCGAGCTGGTGAAGGCTGGCTTCGAAACCCTGGTGGATGCGGGCTACCAGCCTGAACTCGCCTACTTCGAATGCCTGCACGAAGTGAAGCTGATCGTGGATCTGATGGTGAAGGGCGGCCTCACCGCCATGCGCGATTCGATCTCCAACACCGCTGAGTACGGCGATTATGTGAGCGGTCCACGTCTGATCACCGCCGACACCAAGGCCGAGATGAAGCGCATCCTCGCCGACATCCAGGACGGCACCTTCGCCCGCAATTTCGTGGCCGAATGCGAGGCCGGCAAGCCGGAGATGATCAAGGCTCGTCACCGCGATGCGGCCCATCCGGTCGAGCAGGTGGGCGTGGGCCTGCGCTCCATGTTCAGCTGGCTGAAGGCCTCCTGAAGCCGGATCACCCCGGTGGCTCAAACGTGGGCCCCAGGTTGAATCTGCCCGTGCTGGCCTGGGGCAGTGCCCAGGCCAGCACAAGCCTCACCCTCGCTGCAGCAACCTGGATGGTGATCGGCCTGAGCTCCTCACCTCTGGTGAACAGCCTGCTGCCTGCCCTGGTCACCCTGCCGGCGCTGCTGCCCCTGATCCGTCGCCCCCTGGCCGGGGTGATGCTGCTGATCGCGACCCGCTGGCTGCCGGGCTGGGGTTCATTGCTGATATTCCTGCCGATGGGCGGCCTGGCCCAGGCCAGCGATCTGGCCCAGGTGAGGGGCCTGTTTCACCTGGGCGATGAACCCCTGCGCTGGCAGACCCTGGCGCGATCGGGGGCCATCGGCGCCCTTCTTGGCAGCCTGGCCATGGGGCTGTCACCAAGGACGCTGTGATGGCGTTGGTGGCGCCAATCCAGCTCTGGCTGCTGATGCTGCTGGCCGGCGCCTTGGATCGCGTAGTGGGCGATCCGATCAGCTGGCCCCATCCGGTGCAGGCGATGGGCTGGGCGATCCAGCGGCTGCGCTCCCCCGGGGAGCGCTGGGCCGGAGATCACCCCCGCCGGTTGCGCCTGGTGGGACTGGGCCTCACCGCCGTGGTGGTGAGCGTCAGCGGCCTGGCCGGCTGGACCATTGAACAACTGGCGCTGGGCTCCGCCTCACCCCTGTCCCTGCCGGCCCCCGTGGCCTGGCTCGGGTTGCCGGTGCTGCTGGTGGCCCTGGCCAGTGCCCTGGCCGCCGGCAGCCTGGAGAAGGCCGTGCGGACGGTGCTGGCCCCGATCAGCGGTCCGCCGCCGCCAGTAGCCGAGGAGGAGGATCAGCTGAAACAGGCGCGCCGACACCTGGCCTGGATCGTGGGCCGGGATGTGGAGGGCCTCAGCCGGGCAGAGCTGATGCGCGCGGCGGCCGAGACCGCCGCAGAGAATGCCGTCGATGGCCTCTTCGGCCCCCTGTTCTGGATGCTGGCCGGCGCCGGGCTCTGGACGGCCCTGGGGGTGGCTGATGGGGCTCCAGGCCCCCTGAGCCTGGCCTGGATGTACAAGGCCTCCAGCACCCTCGATTCGATGCTCGGCTACCGGCGCGGCCGCCTGCGCTGGCTGGGCACCGCCGGAGCCCGGCTCGATGACCTGCTCACCTGGCTGCCCGCCCGGGTGGTGGCGTTCACGCTGCCGGCCGCAGCCGGCCGGTTTGCTCAGAGCCTTCAGCTGGGGCGGGAGGCTCTCCGCCAGGGGCGGGGCGATCCCTCCCCCAACGCCGGGGTGTCGATGGCGGCCTTTGCGCTGGCGGCCCGGGTTCAGCTGGGGGGCGTGAACCACTACGGCGGAGTGGCCAGGCCCAAACCGATCCTCGGCCGGGGCTTCCCGAAGGCCGATCCCACAGCCGTGGACCTGATCCTGACGCTGAGCGCCCGCCTCGAGGCCCTTTGGCTGGCCCTGAGCCTGCCCCTGCTGATTGCTCTGAGTCAGGTGCGCGGGCTGGCTGGCTGAGGCGCAGGGCTGTCAGTAGGCGCCGCGATCACGCGGATAGAGGATCACCCCAACCGTGCGCAGGATGATCGCCAGATCCAGCAGGACAGTGCGGCGGCGGGCGTAGCTGACATCGAGCCGGACCCGGGCGTCGTAGCTGAGGTTATTGCGCCCTGACACCTGCCAGAGGCCCGTGAGGCCAGGACGCACCGCCAGCACTTCATCCATCTGGCGGCCGTAGCGCTCCAGTTCGTCCCAGACGATCGGCCGCGGGCCGACCACGCTCATCTGGCCCTTGAGCACGTTGATGAACTGGGGCAGCTCATCGAGACTGGAGCGGCGCAGGAAAACACCGATCGGGGTGATCCGCGGGTCGGCCTTGAGCTTGAAGTCTTTTTTGAACTCCGCCTTGAGTTCGGGAGACTGCTCCAGCAGGGTCTTGAGGATGCGGTCAGCGTCCTTGCGCATCGTGCGGAACTTGATGCAGCCGAAGCCCTTGTAGCCCCGGCCGATCCTGCGCTGAACGTAAAAGACCGGCCCGGGCGAGCTGAGCTTCACCAGCACCGCCAGCAGCAGCAGCAGGGGACTGCCCAGGGCCAGCACCGCCAGGGAGAACACGATGTCGCCGCTGCGCTTGAACACGCGGGAGCGCTTCGACTGTGCCCGGATCAACTGCTCGGCCGTGGGCACCGCCGTGGTCATCGAATCAGCAACCACGAGCTGGGGAACCAGGTGCAGAGGCCGGGCGACGGGGCCGGCGGCTTCATAGGCACTGAGCGACGTTCCGGACATCAACGCCCCCAAGGTGAGGGAACTCTAAAAATTGATTGGTCAACTCACCAGCCCTCGCGGTCACTCACCCCAGAGGCACAGCGCCGCAGGCGCCGCTGATGCCCCTGCCAGCGGCGCTCCAGAACCGCCTGCAACCGCTGGCGGAAGCGCTCCGGCGAGAAGCGCTCGGCCCACTGGCGTTGGCGCTCCGCCGGCAGGCGGTGCCACAACTGTCCCTGCTCGAAATGCTCCAGTGCCTGGACCAGGGCCGTGGCGCTCTGCTGCTCGAACAGCAGGCCGGTGGGATGGGGGGCCTCGGCGGTCAGGCAGCGGACGGTGTCGAGCAGCCCCCCCTGACCGAGGCCGATCACTGGAGCGCCCGCGGCCATGGCCTCCACCGGGGCGATGCCGAAATCCTCCAGACCGGCGTAGAGGTAGGCCCGGCAACGGCCCATCAGATCCGTCACCCGCTCGGCCGAACAGGCCCCCAGCAGCGTCACGGTGGGGCCGGCCAGGGCCTGCAGTCGAGCCCGCTCCGGACCGTCGCCCACCACCAGCAGGGGCAGCCCCAGGCGATTGCAGGCCTCGATCACCAGGTCCACCCGCTTGTAGGGCACCAGGCGGCAGAGGGAGAGGTAAAAATCGTCCCGGGGCTGGTCCCAGCGAAAGCGGTCGACCGCCACCGGCGGATGCAGCACCTGGCTGGAGCGGCGCCAGCAGCGCCAGATCCGCCGTGCCGTGAAGCGCGAGTTGGCCAGCAGATGGTCGACCCGGGCACTGCTGCTCACATCCCACTGGCGTAGCTGATGCAGCTGCCAGCGAACCAACGGGCCCAGGGGGCCTCTGGCGATGGCGGAACCGGCCAGGTAGGCCTGCATCTGGTCCCAGGCGTAGCGGACCGGTGTGTGCACATAACTGATGTGGAGCTGGTCGGGGCCGGTGAGCACCCCCTTGGCCACCAGGTGGTTGCTGCTGAGCACCAGGGGATAGCCGGCCAGATCCAGCTGCTCGATCGCCAGGGGCAGCAGCGGCAGGTACTGCTGCACATGGCTCACCCCCCAGGGCAGGCGCTGGATGAAGGTGGTCTGGATGCGCCGGCCCTCCAGCCAGCCGCCCGACCGGGAACTCTCGCCATCCACCAGGGCAAAGAGGCTGGCGGCGGGGCGGCCCTCGCCAAGCAGCCGATCGATCTGCTGCACCACCAGTTCAGACCCACCAACCGAGCGGGGCGTGAACCACTCATGCACGAGGGCGATCCGGCTGGGAAGTCCTGACATGGCGGCACGGTAGGGCCCCGAGCCTGGGCGATCACATCACGAAAACTCTCAGCTGATTGCGTGCCCAGGCCTGGATCTGGATGCTGAACTGAGCCCAGCCAGCCATGCCAATCCGCGACCTGCTTGAAGATGCCCTCGAGGAGCCCTCGATCGGGCTCACCCCATGCTTCAGCTGGCATGCCACCCCCGTGGGAATCGCTGCCCTCTGGCGTGCTGGAGCGGCACCATCCATTCCCCCGTACGAGACCGCCCTCAAGGAAGGGCTCGCCGTGGGGCTGGATCTCAGCCGTGAGGAACGGGAGTTCCATCAGTTGCGCATGGGGCTGGTGCTTCTGTTCCATTCCTGATGCACCCGAACCGATGAGTGAGCCCCCCGGCAACACCGCCCCAGCGCCGGGAGCGGTGTCGATCTGGCAGCTCAAACCCTGGTGGTGCCAGCCCTGGTCAATCCTGCTCACCGGGGTGCTCCTGATCGCCGGCAGCTGGTTCTGGCTCGGCCGTTGGTGGTTTACCGTTCCATTCGCCACAGGGGTGCTGCTGTGGTGGTGGCTGTTCCTGGTGCTGATGCCCCGTCAGCTGAGCGACCTGTCAGGACCGGATGACATCGGTTGAAATGCAACCGATCCAACAGCGTCAGCGCCAGCCTTTCCTTTGGATGATGTTCACAGCACGATGCAGAGGGCGTTCGCCATTCCGTTCCTTCCCACCCACGAGTCGCCATGAGTTACGAACCTGGTACCAGTGAATGCCGGTTGCTGATCGACAGCAAGGACCAGATCGAAGCGGTCCTGGCCAACCTCGCCAAGCTCGAGAACACCGATCACATCCGCATGCAGTTGTTGGCGGTCTACAACCAGCTGGAGGGCCTCCACGACCTCAGGCGGACCAAGCCAGCCGCTGCGTTCCCCGGCAGGGATGGAAGCGCCTGAGGAACCCATCCAGCTCGATCGGTCCGCAGCGCCGCCGCCAGCCCTGCTGAGCCATCGGGTGCCGCCAGGCAGTGATCCGAAGCGCCCAGCGCCCCTGAGGCCTGTACACGATCAGATAGCGATAGCGGCAGTCGCGGCGAAACTCCGGTGACCCCAGGGGTTCAGCCTGGAGATGGCAGCGCAGGAATCCGGCCAACAGACCGCCGGGACCGTTGCCATCAGCCTGGCAGGCCTCAAGGGCAGCGCCCAGCCTCAGGGCCGCCCCGGCCGGATCCCCCTGACGGGGAAGGTAGAGATGAACAGGTCCCCAGCCGGGAAAACCCAGGAAGGAATACACCGCGGGGATGTCCATGGCAACGGCTCGAGAAGGTCCGCTTCCTCAATGCCCCCGCTGTCCCATCGAGCGCTGGGGCGGCCGCTGCCTGGGGGGCGTGCTGCTGCTGGCGCTGCTGGGCGCTGCCGGGCTGGCCCTGGCCCAGCAGCGCAGCGGCAACGCCCTCGGCCTGGCCTCCCTCCTGCGGGTGGGTGAACCGATCGTCGCGGCCGACCAACGCTTGTTGCAGCTGGGCTGGCAGCCCGCTGCGGCCGCCAGAGCCGATGACCTTGACCAGGAGCTCTCCGGCAGCCGCCTGGCCAGCCTCAGTGGCTGCTCCGGCACGGGGCTGGGCTATTGCCGCTTCGATTACCGCAGGGGCAGGACCAGGCTTGCGGTGATCACCGTACCGTCCGCGGCAGGCAACCATGGCGGGCCGCAAGTGCTGCGCTGGGTGGATGAAGCCAGCGGCCAGCGCTGGGGGCTGTGTCAGAGCGACTCCTCCGGGGAGCTGGCCCCCTGCGGCCCCGAGAGGCCTGAGGACTGAGCCGGGTGCTCAATGGCAGCCGAGCCGATAGGTTTGACCCCTTGCCGCCGCCACAGGCCGATGGGTTTGGAGAACAAGCAACGCCCCCCCTGGCTGAACTGGCTGTTTCTGCTGATCTTTCTCTGGAGCAGCTGGCAACTGGCGGGGTTCTGGTTCGATCGCCTGCACTGATCAGCCCTACTGATCGTCGAGGGCCTGGCTGAGACGCGAGAGCAGCGTGCGGCGGGCCACCTCCGGGCTGAGGCCCTGGTCGCTGGCTTCCTTCACCCAGTCCTGGGCGGCCTGGATCAGGGCCTCCAGGCCTAGCGCTCCCGAGCGCAGGGCCTGAAAGGAGGCCATCAGGTCCTGATCGAGAGCCTGGGAAGGATCCCCACAGACGATGTACTGGCGGCCATCACTGCCCGTGTAGAGCAGGCTGCCCTCGGGCCCCCGCAGGGGAGCCGTGGCAGGAACGGTCAGGGAAGAGTCCGGACCAAGGGCCGGGTCATCGTCGGAGCGGGTCATGGCCAGGGGGCAATGGAGCGGTAGGGGCTGTGGATTCAGGGATAGGCGTTGGGAACGAAGAACTGCTCATTCATCGGTGGGCGATTATAATCACCGACGGTCTTACGAGGTGGAAGTTCGATCGGAGCGGGCGTCATGTCCTCGTAGGGGATCTTGGAGAGCAGATGGCGGATGCAATTGAGGCGGGCCCGGCGCTTGTCATCGGCCTCAACGGTGAACCAGGGCGCTTCTGGGATGTTGGTGTGGGCGAACATCTGGTCCTTGGCCTTCGAGAACTCCACCCAGCGGTCGCGCGACTCCAGATCCATCGGTGAGAGCTTCCAGCGGCGGGCTGGATCATCCAGCCTGGAGCGGAAGCGGACTTCCTGCTCCTCGTCGCTGACCGAGAACCAGTATTTGAGCAGAACGATGCCGGAGCGCACCAACATGCGCTCGAACTGGGGGGCCGATTGCATGAACTCCTCCACCTGCTCGTCGGTGCAGAAGCCCATCACCCTCTCCACGCCGGCACGGTTGTACCAGCTGCGATCGAACATGACGATCTCACCGGCAGCTGGGAAGTGCTCCACATAGCGCTGGAAATACCACTGGGTGCGCTGCTGATCCGAGGGCGTACCCAGGGCAACGACGTTGCAGCCGCGTGGATTGAGCGGTTCGGTGATGCGCTTGATCGCACCGCCCTTGCCCGCTGCATCGCGGCCCTCGAAGAGAATGATCAGGCGAAAGCCGACATGTTTCACCCAGTACTGCATCTTCACCAGCTCGACCTGGAGTTTCTCCAGTTCTTTCTCGTAAAACTTGCGGCTGAGTTTGACAATTTTATCTTCGGGGGGAGCTCCCAGATCGTCTTCACTCTCCCCTACCAAATGGGAAGGGTGGTAGCGATCTTGCTGGCCGTTGGGAGGGTAAGGAGAATGGGAACTGGCCACAAAGGACTCCAGGCTGGACTCCGCATGGCTGCCCTTTTTGGCCTTGGACTTGCCTTTGCCTTTGCCTTTCCCCATCAAGCTCAGCTCCGAACCCCCAACAATGCCTCCTGTCTAGAGGCATTCTCGTGAACAGGGGATGGGTTAAAGACAGATTGTTGAGGCCCTGACACGGCCATCGGCCAGGGAATGGCCACTCAGGCTCACGCAGAACGTCCCGGGAGCCTCCTGCGGCGAGAGATCCACCAGGGGCTCAGCCCCCAGCCGCAATTCACCGCCATGGGTGCGGGCCACCCTCTGGGCGATCGCCAGACCCAGACCGCAATGACCGTGGCCGCTGCGGGCCTCATCAAGCCGCTGGAAGGGCATCAGCGCCTGGGAGCGCTGATCCTCCGCGATGCCTTGCCCTTGATCCCACACCTGCAGCTCGAAGCCGTCCTGTTGCCAGGCCCGAAGCACCAGCCGCACGGGCGGCTGCCCATAACTGAGGGCATTGTCGATCAGGTTGGCCACGGCGCGGCCCAGGGCGATCGGCTGAACCGTGGCCGTGACCGGGGCCAGATCCAGCTCCACCGGCTGGCCGTCGTAACGGGCCGCCAGCTCCGCCAGCAGCTCCGCCAGGGGCACGCTCACCGCCGCCTCCCCTCCCCCGCCGCCGGCGAAGAGCAGGAACTGGCCCGTGATCCGCTCAAGGTCGTCGAGATCCGCGCCGGCCCGGGCGCTGGCGGAGGCATCCCCAAGCAGCGACAGGCGCAGCCGCAGACGCGTGAGCGGTGTCTTGAGGTCGTGGGCGATACCGGCGAGCATCGTGGCCCGCTCCTGCTCACTGTCCTCCAGGCGCTGGAGCATGGCATTGAAGCGCTGGGCCAGGCGGCGCACCTCGGGAGCGCCCCGCTGGGGCATCGGCTCCGGCTGTGCGTCAAGGCCCACCCGCGCCAGGGCTCGCTCCAACTGCTGCAGCGGCCGCTGCACCTCCAGCAGCAGGAACAGAGCCCCGGCCATCACACTGCCGCTCGCCAGAGAGAGCGTCACCAGCAACGGATCGGGCGGCCAGCCGAAACGGGGCCGAATGGGGGCATAGAGCCAGACCGGCTCCAGGGGCGAAGCCAGCTCGATCCAGACACCGCGGGCCGCGCCGTGGTTCGGCACCACCTCGGGGCAGCGGGGCAGCCGGCGGCACAGCTCCAGCTGCAGCTGATCGGCTTGCCGCTCGAGGCGTACATCATCCCCCTGACCAAGCAGACCCCAGCGCCGGGGAGGGCGCGGCGGCTGACCCACTCCCAGCTGCAGGCCGCTGAGCTGGGAGACGGTGGCCGGCGGAAAACGCTCCAGCGCCAGCTCCGAGAGCCTCAGGTTCAGGGCCACCTGGGGGCCCATCTGGGCGATCTGGGCCTGGCCGATCCGACTGCCCAGCAGGGCCTGAAGCAACATCAGGCTGAGGGCCCATCCCCCAAGAAAGAACCCCCCGAGACGCAACGACAGGGCAGCGGAGCGGATCGAGGGGGCCATGGCTCAGCGGTTGCGGGGCTGGCCGTCGGGAACGAAGACGTAGCCATAGCCCCAGACCGTCTGGAGATAGCGCGGCCGGCTCGGGTCAGGCTCCACCAGCCGCCTCACCCGCGACACCTGCACATCCATGCTGCGGGTGTCGGTGTCGCTGGCGGGGCCACGGGCCAGCTCGATCAGGCGCTCCCGCGAGAGGGGACGGTGCGGGTGCTGCACGAAGGCGGCCAGCAGGCTGAATTCACCGCTGGTGATCGTCACCGGCTGATTCTGCCGCTCCAGGGTGCGGGCGGAGAGATCCAGCACGTTGTCGCCGAAGTGCACCAGCTCGCCATCGGCGAGGGGGGTGCCGGCCGGCATGGTGCCGCGGCGGCGCAGCACTGCTTCGATGCGGGCCATCAGCTCCCGTGGCAGGAATGGCTTGGCCAGGTAGTCATCGGCGCCCTGCTCCAGGCCGATGATCCGGTCGACCGCCTCGCCGCGGGCCGTGAGCATCACCACGGGCAGATCGTCGCTGGAATCACGCAGGCGCCGCAGCAGGGTGAGGCCGTCGTCACCGGGCAGCATCAGATCGAGCACCACCAGATCGGGGCGTTGGAACTCCAGCCGGGCCATCAGTTGGCGACCGTCTGTGAGGCAGCGCACCTCATAGCCCTGGTCGGTGAGGTAGGTGCCCAGCAACTGGCGCAGTTCGGGGTCGTCATCGACCACCCAGATCGTGTGGGTTCGGCTCAAGGCGGGGGCCGCAGCTGGCACGACTGTATGGAGTGGAACCCATCGCGCCCAGGGGCCTCCCCCCCGGCTCGCCTTGCCAAAGGTGACTGCCCGGCCCTGCAGACAGCTCCGGTCATGGCTTGACCCCAGCAGCCGCGGCCGCAGGGGCTGACCCGGCCCGCCGATCTCCATAAGGTGATCGCCATGGCGACCCCCACCAGCTCCAGGAGAAGACTCAAGCTGTCTGCCGGCAATGGCCCGCTGCGGCCTCTGCTGGTGGTAGCCGCCCTGCTGCTCAGCCTGGCGGGACCAGGGCTCGCCCAGGACAACCGGTCGCTGCAGCTGTACCACCAGCGGATGCAGGCCTGGTTCGAGCAGCTGGACCGCAACCGCGATGGCAGGCTGACCCCCCAGGAAAGCCGCGGCCAGCCCTATCTGGAAACGAATTTCCGGCGGCTGGATCAGGAAGGCCGGGGCTACCTGCTGCCCACCGACCTGAGTCCCCGTCAGAAGGTCTTCCTGGGAGTGCGGCTGCGCACGATGTTCGCCCAGGCCGACCGCAATGGCGATGGCCGGCTCAGCCGCCAGGAGGCGCGGTCCTTCCCCTGGCTGAACCGGCGGTTCTCGGAAATTGACCTGAATCGCGATGGAGCCGTCAGCCTTCAGGAGGTTTGGGAGTCGAGGAAGTCGCTGGCTCCCCGGCCCTGAGCACAGCGCCCCTGCGCTCAGCGCTCGGGACGATCCGGCGCACGGATGCGCACCACCGACCACACCAGTCGGGCCAAACCCGCCGGCAGCGCCAGCACCCCGCCCAGCCCCGGCATCGCCAGGCGCAGCAGGCGGTACACCCCGTTGATCAGCAACAGCAGCGCCGCGATCGCCAGGCCCAGCAGCAGCAGCAGCCCAGAGGCCTGCAGCAGGCCCACCAGCAGACTGATCAGACCATTGCCGATCTCGCTGAGCCCGCGGATCAGAGCGCTGATCACCTTGCTGAGCACCAGCAGCGAATCCAACCGGCTGGGGAGCTGCATCAGCAGCAGCAGCACCCCGATTCCAGCCGCCCCGTTCAGCAGGGCCATCACGGCCTCCCGCCAGGGGGATCCACTCCGTCGCTGGCGCGAGAACACCTTGCGGGGCAACTGGCTCTTGCGGCCCGGATCCGGCAGGTGCGTCTTCATGGCGGCGGCCTCTCAATCGAGCGTGTAGCCCGCACCACGCATCCAGCGCTCGAATTCCAGCAGCACCAGTTCATTGGGGCAATCCACCAGGCTGAGGCCCGCCACAGTGCAATCCCCCTGGCCGCCGTGGTGAAGCGAAAGGTGAAAGTCCTTGCCACTGAGGCCACAGACCTCGGGATCACTGCGCACAACCACATCCAGGGAGGCCCCCAGCCGATTCACCCGTCGGCGCAGTTCAGACCAGCTGGTGGTCATGGCTTCGTCGTCATCGCAGCAGGACCATGGAGCGCAGAATCATCGGCAACCCAAGCAACGCCAGGGGGCTCTCCCTTTGAGTGTGGCCACAGGTTCCTGTTCGTCAATGGGGCAGGCACTTAGCGGGGAGGGGTGAGCGGGGAGGTGGGGGTGGCCGCGGGGCTGGCGGCCGGGGTGGCCGTGCGCCGCGGCAGGGGCACCATCAGGCCAAGGGCGGCGGTGATCGCCAGGGCGGCCAGACCGGCAGCGGGGGCGGCCAGGCGCTGACGCAGGGGCACGCGCTCAAGGATTTCGCGGCGGTGCAGGGGGCGATCGGGGGGCAGGCTGAACCCCAACTGCACGCGGGGATCGAGGCGGAGCTGATCCAGGCAGCGCACCAAGTCAGCAAGCTCGGCGTCATCGAAGCTGAGCTCAAGGGGCTGGGTGTCGGGCTGGCTGCTGTGCAGGCGCAAGCGGTGGGCCAGGCGGTTGCGCAGGCCGGCCCTGGAGGAGGAGATGGGCTCCATCTGCACAGGATCCGTCGCCGCCCCCATCGGCTGCGGCACGGAACTCACGAGATGACGTGCGTAGGGCAGCACCACGGCCAGCAGGGACTGGAGGTGATCGCGTTTGCCCTCCAGGGTGGGATGACCGGCCAGATCCAGCTCCCAGGCCGAGAGGATACCGATCACCTCCGGTCCGTGGCCGGCGGAGAGGTCAGGGAGTCCATCGATGCGCAGGCGGCAGCTGGTCTGCTCGTAGCGGTAACTGAGTTTCATGCCGCAGCATCCATCAAGCTGGCTTTGAGACGGTCGAAACCGCCCCGGCCGGAGCCGAAGGCCAGTCCCTGCACCAGCTGACGCTGCAGCCGGGGACCCTCCTGGGGATCCAGCAACTTCTGCACGCCTCCACGGCGGGGATTGAGACGTTCGCGCACCAGTTCATCGAGCCGGGTGCGGAACAGCTGCCAGCGCTGCTGGGTGACCGGTTCAGGTTCAGAGGCCGAGAGCAGCTGCCGCAGCATCGGGTAGAGCCGCTCGGCCATGGCACAGAGCAGGCTGATCAGGGCGTCGGTTTCAGGTTCGCTGAGTTCGCCCCGGCGGCAAGCCAGCCTCAACGGGTTGTAGCAGCGCCGCTTCCACAGCTCCACACGATTGGGGAAGAGGGAGCCGAAGCCGAGCTGGCTGGCCATCCAGACCATGGCTTCGCCACCGTTGAGATCGAGGGCCTCGACGCTGAGCAGCATCAGGTCGAGCCGCTCCAGCCCCCGGCGCGAGAGGCGGGCAGCAGGCCGTGGCGGTGGGGGCTGCTCCACGGCGGCTTCCGCGGTTGGAGCGGTGATTGTGACGTCGGCCATGGCTGCGATGATGCCAGCGCCCGCGCCGATCCGTCACCCGATCGCTTCTCCATGGCCCTGAGCACCACAGTCCCCGAGTTGGGCGAGCCCATTGATCTGCGGGGACTGGTCAGGGATGTGCCCGATTTCCCCAAGCCCGGCATCCTCTTCCGCGACCTCACTCCGCTGATGCGTGACCCCCGGGGCTGGAAGGAAGTGGTGCGCCTGTTGGCGGGGGTTTGCGCGCAGCTGCGCCCGGATCTGATCGTGGGCATCGAATCCCGGGGCTTCATCGTGGGCACGGCCCTGGCCACGACCGTGGAGATCGGCTTCGTGCCGGTGCGCAAGCCCGGCAAGCTGCCCGGCCAGGTGCGCGCCGTGGACTACGCCCTGGAATACGGCCACGACCGCCTCGAGATCCAGCACGACGCTCTGGCGGGCGGGCCGCGGGTGTTGATCGTCGACGACCTGCTGGCCACGGGCGGCACCGCCGCGGCCTGTGCCCAGCTGGTGACCGAGGCCGGCGGCGACCTCTGCGGCTTTGGCTTCGTGGCGGAGCTGGCGGACCTCGGCGGGCGCTCGCGCCTGCCAGGAGACCATCCAGTGGAGTCCCTGATCGTCTACGCCTGAGATCAGGCCTGCTGGTCCTGCCAGGCCAGCACCTGATCGAACTGATCGAGGCTGATCAGCCCGAAGCGCCAGAGGATCACTGGCAGCGGAGCCTGCTCCTGATCGGCCTGGCGGATCCCCAGCGCCAGCGCGTTCTCGCTCAGGCCCTGCTCATGGCGCAGGTAACGCACCAGGGCGGAGGAGGGAATCGGCTGGGGGGAGGTGCTGATCACCATCGGATCATTGGAGCTCTCGGGCTCACGCGGGCCGGAGCCGTGCTGCCCTCACTCTGACCAGCGGGCGGCAAGGCGGCAAGGGCCCAGGGTCATCGCCTTGAGGCTGAGGTGCCTCAGGGCGCTGGAGCGGCGCATCAGGCCGAGAGCCAGCCGGCGACCCCTCAGCAGCAGCGGCTGCCGGTTGGAGAAGATCCGCACCAGCAGGTCGGTGCTGAGCAGGGTGATCAGCACATCGGCCCAGCGGCGGCGGCCATAGGCCCCGGCCACCGCGGCAGGCGACAGTCCTCCTGCCGCCGCCCGCAGGGCCTGCCGCTGCAGTTCCTCCACATCCCGCCAGCAGAGATTCATCCCCTGGCCGCCCACCGGATGGCAACGATGGGCCGCCTCACCCACCAGGGCCAGCGAACCGCGGTGGAAGCGGCGGACGAGCTCGAGAGCCACCGGGAAGGCCCGGGGAGTGTCGAGCAGGGCCTCGGGCTGAAGGCTGTCCGGAAGCGCGCTGGCGAGGGCATCGAGAAAGGCCACGGGATCGAGCGCTTCCAGCCGTCGCAGGCGCTCAGCCGGAGCGCTCCAGACCAGCTGGGCGGTGCCGTCGCCAAGGGGCAGCACGGCGAATGGACCCTCGCGGCGAAAGAGTTCCCAGGCCTGATCGGGGGCCGAGCCGCGCAAGCGCACCTGGGCGGTGAGACAGCCCTGGCGGTAGGGGAGGCTCCAGCGCCTGATCCCCGCCGACTCCCGGGTGGGCGAGGCGCTGCCATCGGCGGCAACCAGAAGATCGGGCGGATCGAGGGAGTCGGCCACAGGGACTCCAGCCTCGCCAAGGCTCAGGCTGATGCCGGGATGGGCTTCAAGCTGCTCCAGCAGCCGTTGCATCAGCGGCTGATGCTGCAGGATCCAGCCCACAGCCGCTGCCTCGTCGGAGCGGCCCACACCGAACCCCACCTCGGCCGGGCCGAAGCCGATCGCTCGTCCTGCCTCCAGATCACAGAGCCGCAGCGAGCGAAAAGGAACCGCCACATCCGCCAGCTGCGGCCAGAGCCCCAGGCGCTGCAGAAAGAGGCGACTGGAGTGGCTGAGGGCATAGGCGCGGTGGCGTGCCTGAAGCTGAGCGCCGCTGAGCGGATCCATCAGCTGCACCCGCCAGCCCGCCTGCGCCAGAGCCAGGGCCGTCAAGGCACCGGTGGGCCCCCCACCGAGTACGCGGGCCCGGAGCAGGGTCGACCGCTCAGTGATCGGCGGACAAGGTGGGGCCAGCACAGGGGCCAGGGCAAAGGCGCTCATGGGCTTCAGTGGCGGCCACAACAAAGCCGCAACAGAAAGTCTGCTGCGGCCAGTGGTTGAGTGCGGTGGCAGGACTCAGCCGATGCCGAGCAGGCCGCGGGTGAAGGCCTCGCCGCCCAGGGCGAATTCAGTGGCCAGGAGGGCAATGAAGCCAAGCATGGCCATGCGGCCGTTGAGCTTCTCGGCGCGCTCGTGGAAACCCCAGCCGCTCTCGGGGCTCACCACTTCCATGCGGGGCTCGGTGGCGAAGGCATTGAGGCGGCCGCCGTCTTCGGTGGTGACGGTGGCGCCGCGGATGGTGGCGCGCTCGCTGGCGGTCACAGGAGCCGAGTTGGGGGCGGTGGCGGTGGCTTGAGCCATGGAAATCTCCATTTCGATGAACTCAATGTAACACATTGTTGCGGAACGTAAACACCTGTTGGCTGAAGCGGCCCGCTTCAGCGCAGGCGCCGCAGGCACAGCTCCTCGAAAGCCGGCCGTAGCAGGTAGGGGTACTCGCCCACCCAGACCTTGAGCTGCGGGATCCAGGCGTCGCTCATGGCATCGATCCGGGAGAAATCAGGACGCTCGCTCAGCACCAGACCGCGGACGACCATGCCGCGGCGGATCGTCTGATGCTTCTTCTCCATCGGGAAGCGCACCGAGCCCAGGTAGCCGTCGTCGTCTTCCAGCTCCAGCGAGAGCCAGGTGCGCCGGTTCTCCACCAGCTCCAGCCGACCGCGCTGATCCGCCTGCTCCTTGCGCTGCTCCACCAGCTCCTTGGTGAACAGATCCCCCACCCGCGCCTCGTAGAGCGCCGCCCGGGGGTAGCGGCGCAGGGTGGCGTTCTTGCGGCCCGCCTCCAGGATCGGGCCCCAGAGCACGTAGAGCAGCAGCACAAAGCCCGCCACCAGCCAGAGCGAACCGAAGCGGTAGGAGAACTGGCTCTGGGCGATCAGCAGCGAGATCACCCCGCCGATCACCGAGATCAGCACCCGCTGCAGGATCTTCTGGGGATTGCCGCTGCAGAAACTGAACTGGGGACCGCTGGCCACCGCCGGAATCAGTCGCTGCAGTTCACCGGGTTTGAGGGGAATCAGCATGGCGTCAGAGCAGGCGCTCGAGCCCGTAGACCAGGCCCTGCAGCTGGCGCACCCGGCGCAGGGTGAGCAGCACGCCGGGCATGTAGGCGGAGCGCTCAATCGTGTCGTGACGCAGGGTGTAGGTCTCCCCCGGGGCGCCGAACATCACCTCCTGGTGGGCCACCAACCCGGGCAGCCGCAGCGAGTGCAGCCGCAGGCCGCTCTCCCGCTGACCGCCGCGGCAGCCCGCCAGCGTTTCGTGCTCCTCCACCTGGGGCGCATTGAAGGTTTTGCCCAGCTCCTCGATCAGCTCGGCGGTCTTGAGACAGGTGCCGCTGGGGGCATCCGCCTTGCGGTTGTGGTGGAGTTCGGTGAGCTCGGCGAAGTCGTAGAAGCGGGCGGCGGCGGCGGCGGCCTGCTGCAGCAGCACCATGCCCACGGAGAAATTGGGAATCACGGCACCGCCGATGCCGGCCTTTTCGGCGAACACCGCCAGCTCACCCAGTTGCTCGGGGCTCAGGCCGGTGGTGCCGATCACCGGATGGACGCCATAGGCGATCGCGGCGCGGGTGTGCTCGTGGACCACCGAGGGGTGGGTGAAATCCACCAGCACAGCCCCGGCTCCGGGACCATCGCCCCGCACCGCCTGGCTGGCCTGGCAGAGGCAGCCTTCGAAATCGGCGGTGATCGCCACCTCCAGCTCCCCCAGGCCCAGCTCCAGACCCACGTCGGCCCCCTCCTTGCCAGGGGTGGTGTCGATCGCGCCGATCAGGCGGCAATCCCCCGCCGTGGTCACGGCTTTGACCACCTCGGCCCCCATGCGGCCCAGGGCACCGGCCACCACCACCGGGATCGAAGCAGGGAGCGCGTCGGTGGGGGTCATGGGCCGGGCGTGATCTCTGCGTGGGGGGAGCCTATGGCGTCGATTCCGGCCCCGGCGGCGCTCCTGTAACGCCTTGGGGCGCAAAGTCACGCGGCTTGAGGAGCTTTCGTAGGCTCCTTCACATTGCTCAACTCCGGCGCCGATGTTCACGCAGGTCCGCTCCGCCAACCGCCGGGTCAGCCCTGGCAAAGGCGAGGCCCCAGCCGGCAGTGAAGGTCGGGCGGTGATGCGTGCGGTGTACGTGGTGCTCGAGCCCCAGTACCAGAACGCGCTCACCCAGGCGGCCACCAGCCTCAACGCCACCAACCCCGCCCTGGCTGTTGATCTGAGCGGCTACCTGATCGAGGAGCTGCGCGATCCGGAGAACTACGCCGCCTTCTGCGCCGATGTGGCCGAAGCCGATGTGTTCATCGCCTCGTTGATCTTCATTGAAGACCTGGCCCAGAAGGTGGTGGAGGCGGTGGCGCCCCACCGCGACCGCCTCAAGGCCGCCGTGGTGTTCCCCTCCATGCCGGAGGTGATGCGGCTCAACAAGCTCGGCACGTTCTCGATGGCCCAGCTGGGCCAGAGCAAGAGCGCCATCGCCAGCTTCATGAAGAAGCGGAAGGAGGCCAATGGCGCCGGCTTCCAGGACGCCATGTTGAAACTGCTCAACACCCTGCCCACGGTTCTCAAATATCTGCCGGTGGAGAAGGCACAGGACGCCCGCTCCTTCATGCTCAGCTTCCAGTACTGGCTGGGGGGTACGCCGGACAACCTGCGCAACTTCCTGTTGATGCTGGCCGATAAGTACGTGTTCCCCCGGGGCGACACCGGCCGGCCCGAGCTCGAGGTGGCCGAACCGGTGGTGTTCCCGGATCTGGGCCTCTGGCACCCCCTGGCGCCGGGGATGTTCGAAGACCTCAAGGAATACCTGAACTGGAACGCCAGCCGCGCCGACCTGAGCGAGAAAGCCCGCAGTGGTCCGGTGATCGGCCTGGTGCTGCAGCGCAGCCACATCGTCACCGGCGACGAGGCCCACTACGTGGCTGTGATCCAGGAACTGGAATACCGGGGCGCCACGGTGATCCCGGTGTTCTGCGGCGGGCTTGATTTCTCCAAGCCCGTGAAGGCCTTCTTCTACGACCCACTCAATCCCGAGCAGCCGATCGTGGATGGGGTGGTGAGCCTCACCGGCTTCGCCTTGATCGGCGGCCCGGCCCGCCAGGACCACCCCCGCGCCATCGAGGCGCTCTCGAAGCTGAACCGGCCCTACATGGTGGCCCTGCCGCTGGTGTTCCAGACCACCCAGGAGTGGGAGGAGAGCGACCTGGGTCTGCACCCCGTGCAGGTGGCCCTGCAGATCGCCATCCCCGAACTCGATGGCGCCATCGAGCCGATCGTGCTCAGCGGGCGCGACGACGCCACCGGCAAGGCCCACACCCTGCAGGACCGGGTGGAAGCGATCGCCGAGCGGGTGATCCGCTGGGCCTCCCTGCGCACCAAGCCCCGCCTCGACAAGAAGCTGGCGATCACAGTGTTCAGCTTCCCGCCCGACAAGGGCAACGTGGGCACCGCCGCCTACCTCGATGTCTTCGGCTCCATCCACCGGGTGCTGGAGGAGATGAAGCGCAAGGGCTACGACGTGCAGAACCTGCCGCGTGATTCCAAAGCGCTAATGGAAGCGGTGATCAACGATCCCGAGGCCCTGCAGGGTGCACCGGAGCTGGCGATCGCCCACCGCATGAGCGTCGAGGAGTACGAGCGGCTCACCCCCTATTCCGAGCGGCTGGAGGAGAACTGGGGCAAGCCTCCCGGCAACCTCAACTCCGACGGCACCAACCTGCTGATCTACGGACGCCACTTCGGCAATGTGTTTGTTGGCGTGCAGCCCACCTTCGGCTACGAAGGCGATCCGATGCGGCTGCTGTATTCCCGCAGCGCCAGCCCCCACCACGGCTTCGCTGCTTACTACACCTATCTCGAGAAGGTCTGGGGAGCCGACGCGGTGCTGCACTTCGGCACCCACGGCTCGCTGGAATTCATGCCCGGCAAGCAGATGGGCATGAGCGAAACCTGCTACCCGGATTCACTGATCGGCGCCCTACCGAATCTTTACTACTACGCGGCCAACAACCCCTCAGAAGCCACGATCGCCAAGCGGCGGGGCTACGCCGCCACGATCAGCTACCTCACCCCACCGGCCGAGAATGCCGGGCTCTACCGGGGCCTGAAGGAGCTGGGCGAGCTGGTGGGCTCCTACCAGCAGCTGCGCGAGAGCAGCCGCGGCGTGCAGATCGTCAATGCGATCGTCGAAACGGCCCGCCAGTGCAATCTCGACAAGGACGTGACTCTGCCGGAGGTGGATGCCAGCGAGCTCGACCTCGACGGCCGTGATGGCGTGGTGGGGGCGCTCTACAGCCAGCTGATGGAGATCGAGAGCCGGCTGCTGCCCTGCGGCCTGCACACCATCGGCAAGCCGCCCACCGCCGAGGAGGCGATCGCCACCCTGGTGAACATCGCCGCTCTGGAGCGGGAGGAGGAGGGCTACCGCAGCCTGCCGGCCCTGCTCGCCGAGAGCCTGGGCCGCACGATCGATGAGGTGTATCGCGGCAACGACGCCGGGGTGCTGGCGGATGTGGAGCTGAACCAACGGATCACCGAGGCCTGCCGCGGGGCGGTGGCCTCGATGGTGCGTGCAGTCACCGGAAGCGATGGCCGGGTGGATCTCAAGGGCCGCTTCGGCTGGTTCTTCGCCCTGCTGGAGCGCTTCGGTTATGAGCGGCCCAGCCCCTGGCTGAGCGCCTGCCGCGCCTCAGGCTTTGCGGCAGTGGAGCCCACCGAACTCGACAAACTGTTCGGCTACCTGCGCTTCTGCCTCGAGCAGATCTGCGCCGACATGGAGATGGAGAGCCTGCTGAGGGCCCTCGACGGCGAATACGTGATCCCCGGCCCCGGCGGCGATCCGATCCGCAACCCGGGCGTGCTGCCCAGCGGCAAGAACATCCACGCCCTCGACCCCCAGGCGATCCCCACCCGCGCCGCCATCGCCGCCGCCAAGGTGGTGGTGGACCGGCTGATCGAGCGCCAAAAGGCGGAGCAGGGCACCTGGCCGGAAACGATCGCCTGCGTGCTCTGGGGTACCGACAACATCAAGACCTACGGCGAATCCCTCGCCCAGATCCTCTGGTTCATCGGTGTGCGCCCCGTGCCCGATTCGCTCGGCCGGGTGAACAAGCTGGAGCTGATCTCCCTGGAGGAGCTGGGCCGCCCCCGCATCGACGTGGTGGTGAACTGCAGCGGCGTGTTCCGCGATCTGTTCATCAACCAGATGGGCCTGATCGATCAGGGCGTGAAGATGGCCGCAGAGGCCGATGAACCCCTGGAGCTGAACTTCGTGCGCAAGCACTCCCAGGAGCAGGCGGCGGCGCAGGGCATCAGCCTGCGCGAGGCCGCCACGCGGGTGTTCTCCAATGCCAGCGGCAGCTATTCATCGAATGTGAACCTGGCGGTGGAGAACAGCACCTGGGAAGAGGAGGGCGAACTGCAGGAGATGTACCTGTCCCGCAAAACTTTCGCCTTCAACGCTGACAACCCAGGCGAGATGAACCAGAACCGCGAGGTGTTCGAATCGGCGATGAAAACCGCCGATGTCACCTTCCAGAACCTGGATTCCGCCGAGATCTCGCTCACCGATGTGAGCCACTACTTCGACTCCGACCCCACCAAGCTGATTGCCGGCCTGCGCGATGACGGCAAAGCCCCCACCAGCTACATCGCCGACACCACCACCGCCAACGCCCAGGTGCGCTCCTTGAGCGAAACGATCCGCCTCGATTCCCGCACCAAGCTGCTCAATCCCAAGTGGTACGAGGGCATGCTCAATTCCGGCTACGAAGGGGTGCGCGAAGTGGCCAAGCGGCTCAACTTCACCCTGGGCTGGAGCGCCACCAGCGGTGCAGTAGACAACTTCGTGTATGAAGAGGCCAATGACACCTTCATCAACGACGCTGAGATGCGCAAACGACTGATGGAACTCAACCCCCACAGCTTCCGCCGCATCGTGGGCACTCTGCTGGAAGTGAATGGTCGTGGCTACTGGGAGACCAGCGAGGAAAACATCGCCCAGCTCCAGGAGATCTACCAAGAGATCGAAGACCGGATCGAGGGAGTCACAACTCCCTGAACGGCTACGGCCAGTCGATCAGCGGGCCAGCCGGGACCACACCGGAAGGATTGATGCTGGGATGGCTTTGGTAGTAGTGGCCCTTGATGTGCTGCATGTTCACGGTCTCAGCCACTCCTGGGAAGAGATAGAGCTCACGCACATAGCGCCAGAGGTTGGGGTAATCGACGACGCGGCGCAGGTTGCACTTGAAATGGCCCACATAGACAGCATCGAAGCGCACCAAGGTGGTGAACAGCCGCCAGTCTGCTTCGGTGAGGCGCCTTCCGAACAGGTAGGGCTGATCCGCTAGGCGCTGCTCCAGCAGGTCGAGGGTGGCAAACAGTGGTTGGATGGCCTCGTCGTAGGCCTCCTGGCTGGTGGCGAAGCCGCAACGGTACACACCATTGTTCACCGTGTCATAAATCAGCTGATTGAGCCGATCAATCTCATCCCAGAGAATCTCGGGATAATAGTCGCCAGGGGCAGCACCGAGGCCATCGAAAGCGCTGTTGAACATGCGAATGATCTCCGAGGATTCGTTGTTCACGATCTGCCCCGTCGCTTTGTCCCAGAGCACTGGCACCGTGACCCGTCCGCTGTAGTTCGGGTCGGAGTTCGTGTAGATCGTATGCAGGACCTCGGCGTGGTGGATCGGGTCAGGGATCACCCCTTCCCCCGGCTGAAACGTCCAACCCTCGTTCCCCATCAACCAGTGGACCACCGACACCGACACCATCGAGGCCAGACCCTTGATGCTGCGGAAGATGGCCGTGCGATGGGCCCAGGGGCAGGCGTGGGAGATGTAGAGGTGGTAGCGATCCGCTTCGGCGCCAAAGCCCCCTTCGCCGCTGGGACCGGGGCGGCCGTCTGGCGTGACCCAGTGGCGGAACTGCGAGGCGGAGCGAATGAACCGTCCGCCGCTGCTGCTGGTGTCGTACCACCGGTCGTGCCAGACCCCGTCAACGAGCAGTCCCACGCCAGAGCCCCAGAGGCGCCCACCGTAACCAGCGTGAGCCGATAGGGTCGGCCCCAAGATCCCCTGCCGCTCCCTTGCCATGGACGTGATCGACGCCATCTACGCCAGGCGGGCGGTGAAGCACTTCGACCCCAGCCACCGCCTTACGGCAGAAGAGGAGCGGCGACTGCTGGAGGCCACCATTCAGGCGCCCACCAGCTTCAATATCCAGCACTGGCGGTTTGTGATCCTGCGCGATCCCGACCTGCGGGCCACGATCCGCCAGGACTACGGCAACGACCAGGCCCAGATCACCGACGCCTCCCTGCTGGTTCTCTTCACCGCCGACATGAAGGCCTGGAGCAAGCAGCCCGAGCGCTACTGGGTGAATGCTCCGCAGCCTGTCGCTGAACTGCTGGTGGGCTGGATGGGCCCCTTTCATGAGGGCAGGGAGTGGCTGCAGCGCGATGAGGCCCAGCGCTCCATCGGCCTGGCCATGCAGACCCTGATGCTGGCAGCCACCGGCATGGGCTACCAGAGCTGCCCGATGATCGGCTTCGAGATCGAGAAGCTCTCTGAGCTGATCCGCCTGCCGGCAGACCACGTGATGGGTCCGATGGTGGCGATTGGCAAAGGCACCCAGGACCCCTGGCCCAAACCGGGGCAGCTGGCGCTCGAGGACCTGGTGGTCGAGAACGGATTCTGATCCTGGGGGGGTTCAGAGCCTTGAGCCGAATCCGCTTCGATGGCCCAGAACCCAGTGGTGACAGGAGCTGAAGCCAAAGGTGATGTGGAGGCACTGGCAATGAAAGATTTTCGACTGGATGGCAAAAGGGCTTTGATTTCCGGAGGCTCAAAAGGCCTCGGTGCCGCAATCGCGGAAAGATTCTCCGAGGCTGGAGCAGACATCGGTGTGATCGGCAGGGACAGGGAGGGACTGGGCAGGATCCAAGGGATTGTCGAGAACAATCATCGCAACTGCTGGGTGATCGAAGAAGACGTGTCGTCGATCGAGGGAGCCAGGCGAGCCGGCGACAAAGCACTGGCCCTTGATCCAGAATGGGATGTCCTTGTCAACAATGCCGGCATTGCCAGAGTTCAGTCGATCCTTGAAACCACCCAGGACAACTGGAATGATATATTTTCAGTCAATCTTCGCTCAGCCTTGCTTCTTTCTCAAGCAATTGTCCCCCAGATGATCAAGAGGGGACATGGAAAGGTGGTCAACATCTCTTCGATTGGGGCCTTCATCGGCACCCCAGGATTAGGGGCCTATGCGGCATCAAAAGCAGCCCTCAATCAACTGACCAGGACCATGGCCGTTGAATGGGGTCCGCACAATGTTCAAGTGAATGCCCTCTGCCCCACTGTTATTCTAACCCAAATGGGTCATGATATCTGGGACAGCCCATCCATGGAAGAGCCCAGAAAAGAAAAAGAAAAAAGAATTCCCCTGCATCGCTTTGGAGAGCCAACAGAAGTAGCCAATGTGGCCTTATTTCTGGCCAGCCCTGCATCCAATTTTGTTCATGGAGTTTCGCTGCCTTTGGATGGAGGCATGTCAATAGCTCCGTAGACACCAACGGAGGCCAAGGATGGCCGGTCATTCGCTGCAAACGCTGATTGTGTCGTCACCGATCGAGAAGGCCTGGCCATCAACGCAGCCGCTACGGATTGTGTTGGGAGCCTCCTCCACCCCGGAGGTGCTGCATACGGTCGAGAGGGATGACTCCAGCCCACGTCGCTTGCCAGGAGACAGTCGATGACCGCCATCAGCCAGTGCCCATTTGCGGGCCGCTCCGGGGCGCCCACCACAGCCGGGGATCAGTCGAACCGCCACTGGTGGCCCCACCAGCTCAACCTGGCCATCCTTCACCAGCATGCGCCGGCCTCCAACCCGCTCGGGGCAGCGTTCAACTACGCCGAGGCGTTCAACGAGCTGGATCTCGCCGCCGTGAAGCGGGATCTCCATGCCCTGATGACCGACTCCCAGGACTGGTGGCCGGCTGACTGGGGGCACTACGGCGGTCTGTTCATCCGCATGGCCTGGCACAGCGCCGGCACCTACCGCACCTCCGATGGCCGAGGGGGCGGCGGTACAGGCAACCAGCGCTTCGCTCCGATCAACAGCTGGCCCGATAACGGCAATCTCGACAAGGCCCGTCGCCTGCTCTGGCCCATCAAGCAGAAGTACGGCAACCGATTGTCCTGGGCCGATCTGATCATCCTGACCGGCAACTGCGCCCTGGAATCGATGGGCTTCCCCACCTTCGGCTTCGGTGGCGGCCGCGCCGACATCTGGCAGCCCGAGGAGGACATCTACTGGGGCAAGGAGACAACCTGGCTCGGCGATGAGCGCTACAGCGGTGATCGGGAACTGGAGCAGCCCCTGGGGGCCGTGCAGATGGGCCTGATCTACGTGAATCCCGAAGGCCCCAACGGTGAGCCCGACCCTGTGGCCTCCGGTCGGGACGTCCGCGAAACCTTCGCCCGCATGGCCATGAACGACGAGGAGACCGTCGCTCTGGTGGCCGGTGGTCACACCTTCGGCAAGGCCCACGGCGCCGGCTCAGCTGATCTGATGGGTCCAGAACCGGAGGGGGCCCCGATCGAGGAGCAGGGGCTGGGCTGGCACAGCCGGTTCGGCAGCGGTAAGGGCGCTGATGCCACCACCAGCGGCATCGAAGGAGCCTGGAAGCCCAACCCCACCACCTGGGACCGGGGCTATTTCGAGATGCTGTTCGGCTACGAGTGGGAACTGGAGAAAAGCCCCTACGGCGCCTGGCAGTGGCGGGCGAAGGATGTGCGTGAGGAGCACCTGATCCCCGACGCCCACGACCCGGCGAAACGGCACCGGCCGATGATGACCACCGCCGATCTGTCGCTGCGCTTCGATCCGATCTACGAGCCGATCGCCCGCCGCTTCCACCAGGATCAGCAAGCCTTCGCTGACACCTTCGCCCGAGCCTGGTTCAAGCTCACCCACCGCGACATGGGCCCGAAGGTGCTCTACCTCGGCCCCGAAGTTCCCGCCGAAGACCTGATCTGGCAGGACCCGATCCCTGCCGTCGACCATCCCCTGATCGGCGCCGCCGCCATCACCGAACTCAAGGCCAAGGTGCTCGATTCGGGGCTCACGGTGCCGGAGCTGGTGGCCACCGCCTGGGCGTCGGCCTCCACCTATCGCGGCTCCGACAAGCGCGGCGGCGCCAACGGTGCCCGCCTGCGCCTGGCCCCCCAGAAGGACTGGGACGTGAACCAGCCCGAGCAGCTGGCCCGGGTGCTGGCGGTGCTTGAAGGGATCCAGCGGAACTTCAACGCTGCTCAGGCAGGCGACACCCGGGTGTCGCTGGCGGACCTGATCGTGCTGGCGGGATGCGCCGCGGTGGAAGCGGCGGCCCGTGCCGCCGGCCACACGGTGGAGGTGCCCTTCACCCCAGGCCGCAGCGATGCCTCCCAGGAGCAAACGGATGCCGCCTCCTTCGCGGTGCTGGAGCCCCAGGCCGACGGCTTCCGCAATTACCAGAAGCGGGCCTATGCGGTGCGGGCCGAGGAACTGTTGATCGACCGGGCCCAGCTGCTCAGCCTGAGCGCGCCGGAATTGACCGTACTGGTGGGGGGCCTGCGGGTGCTGGGGGCCAATGCCGCCGGTTCAGCCCATGGCGTGTTCACCCACCGGGTGGGCACCCTCAGCACCGACTTCTTCGTGAACCTGCTTGACATGGCCACGGTGTGGACACCCAGCTCTGAAGCCGCGGACACCTTCGAAGGGCGTGACCGCCACAGCGGCGAACTGCGCTGGCGTGGCACCCGCGTCGACCTGGTGTTCGGCTCCAACTCCCAGCTGCGGGCCCTGGCTGAGGTGTACGCCCAGAACGATGGGCCCGCCAGATTCGTGGCGGATTTCGTGGCGGCCTGGAGCAAGGTGATGAACCTGGATCGCTTCGATCTCCGCGCCGGGGATTAACGCAGTCCAGCCAACAACAACGCCAGGACCAGAACGAAAGGGAGCATCAGCAGACCAAACCCTGGCTTGAACGCTTCAGTCGTTGGGATTGTTGCTACAGGAAAGATGCAAGGAACCCGGCCCTCCGCCACCAGCCCAGAAGCAGGGGTTGACGATCGTGGAGGTCAGTGTCTTCCATTTATCATTCCTACGCTTGTGGGCCTTCAACCTGAATTTATAGGTCGTGTTCGCCAGAATCGTTTGATTCTGCGCATCGAACTGCACCTCGGGCAATGTACTCACAACGCTGTCGTAGTCGCAGGGGTCTTTGCCATCCTCGGTATTGCTTTTCTGGCGCCAGCACAGTCGATACCTGTCGTAGTCGTCAGCGTTGCTGCTGCTCCACCAGAAGGTGATGTCGCTGTATCCCGTGGAACCTCCTCCAGGGTAAAAGGGTCCGTCGGTAATGCCTCCGTACCAGAAGTAGCTCGCCTGGGCTGGCAGGGCGAACGCAGTGAGGCCGACGACCAGCAGACTCAGGGCCAGGGCGATCATCGGCAGAGGGCGGAGCAGGAACCTGAGCCTGGAGGTCCGTGCTGGTGTCCTGCCATCCGGTTGATCTGTCCTTGGGTTCATCGGGAGCTCGGCAAAGTCTGGTCACCTGGGGGCGCCGTCGTTGGGCAGCGCTCTCCTTCGGTTGCTGGAAGCCGGGGACTTCTGGAGGTAGGTCGTCCGGATCATCCGCACGTCTTCTAGCCCTGCCGTCCTGCATCTCGTTAAATCCAGAAACCCAGCGACACATAATCCTGCCCGCCAGATCGCCAGCGTTCGTTCAGCTGCGCCGGATCGCGTCCACCATCCGGGCCGTCTGCACGATCGGGCCCACATCGTGAACCCGCAGCACATCGGCACCTGCCGCGATCGCTTCACTGCACACAGCCGCTGTTCCCCAGAGCCGCGCCCTTGGCCTGGGTTCGTTGAGCACCGCACCAATGAACCGCTTGCGCGAGGGACCCACCAACAGGGGAAAGCCCTCGCGCCGCAGCGCCGCCAACCCCCGGAGCAGAGCCAGGTTGTGTTCGGTGGTCTTGGCGAAGCCCAGGCCCGGATCCCAGATCAGCTGCCGGGCGCACACACCGGCCGCCAGGGCTGTTTCGGTGGAACGGAGCAACTCCTCACGCACCTCGGCCAACACATCGGTGTAAGTGGCCAGATCATCCATGCTGCCGCTGTCGCCGCGGCTGTGCATCAGCACATAGGGACAGCCGAAGTCGGCCACCACCGAGAGGATCTCGGGATCGCGGCGGCCCGCACTCACATCGTTGATCCAGTGGGCACCGGCCGCCAGGGCGGCTGCCGCCACCGGCGCGCGAAAGGTGTCGATCGAGAACAGGGGGCTGGCGACATCGGCGCAGGCGGAGCGGATCAGGGCCAGAGCCGGCAGCACCCGCGCCTGTTCTTCTTCAGCGTCGATCTCCACCGCCCCCGGCCGGGTGCTCTGGCCGCCGAGATCGAGCAGATCCGCCCCCTGGCGGAGCATCCGCCGGGCCTGGCGCAGCGCCGCCTCGGGCCGCTCAAAGCGACCGCCGTCGCTGAAGGAATCGGGCGTGACATTGATCACGCCCATCACATAGGTGCGCGCGCCCCAGCTCAGGGCCATCTCAGGCGGGGCCGGGCAGATCGGTGAGGTCAATCAGGATCTGCTGGAGGTCATGGTCAGCGCTGGATCCTGCTCCAGCCGTTGCATCAGGGCCTCCACCGCTGAGTCGGGGGCTGATCCCATGGCATCCGAACTGGCTCCCAAGAACGTACAGCGATCCAAGCCTGGCTCCGCCCGCCGATCCGACATCGCCATGGCCGCTGTGGGCACGCTTCTGGCAGCAACCCCGCGGTGATCTTCCCCACCATCAGCGCGATCCGCCGGCGCGGGTATCTCAACTGCGGCGTGGAAGGGACCATGCCCGGCTTCAGCCTGGTGGAACCGTCGGGCCGCTGCAGCGGCTTTGCCCTGGATCTCTGCCACGCGTTGGCGGCTCCAATGGTCTGTGCTTCGCGCCGATCGTCGTTCACGACGGCCAGGGCCTTCTGGTGGCAGCCGCCAGCGGCTACGGCGATCTCGCTCAACTGCGCGGTCGCTCGATCTGCGTGGTCAGCGGCACCACCACGGAGCTCACCTGGCCGCCTGGACAACCTCGACACCTGGGTCCGCACGGCCCCCGGGGCGATCCGCGCCGGGGGCCACGTCGGGGAGATCTACGAGCGCAACCTCGGACCCGGTTCGCCGCTGCGGCTGGAGCGGGGCCGCAACCGGCTCCGGCACGCCGGCGGACTGCTGTGGTCACCACCCTTTCGCTGAGCCCGTCCCAACGGCAGCGGCCACGGCCAGGGTTCCATGGGAAACTGTCGATGCCAGCGGCCCTATGGGCTGATGGCAGGCCCCTGGAGGGGTGGTCGAGTGGTTGATGGCTCCGGTCTTGAAAACCGGCGAAGGGAAACCTTCCGCGGGTTCGAATCCCGCCCCCTCCGTTCCCTGAACGCCCCCAGCACGGTCGCTGGAGCCCTTCGGAAACCACCGCTAGGGTCGGGCTGCCTCTGATCCGACCGCCGCCATGAAACGAACGCGTTGGCTGCTGCCGGTTCTGATGCTCTGCAGCTTGCTGCTGGTCATGGTTCCCGCGCTGAACGCGCCGAGTGCCGCCCAGGGCGCCCGCGCCGAGATCCGGGGGGTCTGGATGACCACCAATGACATGACCACCATGCGCGATCGCACCAAGTTGCGAGCGGCGATGGACCAGTTGAAGGACATGCACTTCAACACCGTCTATCCGGTGGTCTGGAATTCCGGCTACGCCATTCACACCAGTGAGGTGACCCGCGCGCGCAAGATTCAGTCGTTTTCATACAAGGGACTGGAAGGCCAGGACATCGTGGCGGACGTCATCAGCGAGGGACATGCCAAAGGCATGCTCGTGATCCCCTGGTTCGAATTTGGCTTCATGGCGCCACCGTTTTCGGAGCTGGCTCTGCAACACCCCAGCTGGCTCACCGAGCGGCAGGACGGCAGCCGCACCTCGATCAGCGCTGCCGGAGAAGTGGTCTGGCTCAATCCATTCAGACCGGAGGTGCAGCAATTCATCACCGAGCTGGTGCTGGAGGTGGTGGGCAACTACGACGGTGATGGCATCCAATTCGATGACCACATGAGTCTGCCCAATGAGTTTGGCTACGACAGCTACACCAAAGCGCTGTACGCCAAGGAGACAGGGCGTGCCGTGCCGAGCAATCCGATGGATCAGTCCTGGATCAAGTGGCGCGCCGACAAGATCACGGCCTTCATGGCTCAACTGCACAAGGCCGTGAACGCCAGAAAACCGAAGTCGATCTTTTCCGTCTCCCCCAACTACTACGACTTCGCCTACAAGCTGCAACTGCAGGACTGGCTGGGCTGGGTGCGTCGCGGCATCGTTGATGAACTGATCGTGCAGCTCTACCGGCCGGATGTGGCCAGCTTCGCGGCCGAGGTGGCGCGCCCCGAGCTGGCGGAAACGCGCAAGAAGATCCCCACCGCGATCGGGGTGATGACGGGGCTGCGCACCAAGCCCGCGCCGATGCAGCTGATTCAGGCTCAGGTGCAGACCGCCCGCCAGAAAGGGATGGGGGTGACGTTCTTCTATTTCGAATCGCTCTGGAATGCCACCGCCGAGGCGGAAGACCTGCGCCGCGAGGGATTCCTCTCCCTGTTCCCCAGCCCAGCGCCGCGCACGCCGCTGTGAGCCCCCAGGTGCCAACGCCTCCCGCAAACCCCACGCAGAAACCGTGGATCCCTTGTCACAATGGATCCAGGCATCCGGTGATCCGTGAGTTTCAGCACCAAAACGGAGTACGGACTGGTGGCCCTGATCGAGCTGGCCGAGGTGTATTCAGGAGGCGGCGTGCTCCAGGCCGGTGAAATCGCCCGCCGCCAGGGGATTCCCGAGCGTTATCTCGAGCAGATGCTCACCAGCCTGCGGCGCAGCGGACTGGTGCACAGCCTGCGTGGTCCCCGCGGCGGCTACCAGCTGGCCAGATCACCGGAACTGATTACGGTGGCGGAGGTGCTTGCCTGCCTGGAGGGCAAGGCAGGGGGAGCGTGTCCCGATGGCAAGCGTTCCACCACGGCCTTCCTGGTTCTCACGGCCCTGGAGCAGAAACTGGAGCAGGCCCGCGCCAGAGTCCTGGCGGCCCTGACCCTGAAGCAGCTGCTGGAGGACACCAGGGCCAGGAACCAACCGACCCTGATGTATCACATCTGAGCGCACGTCAGGGCGGTGGCTCCAGCTGCAGGGTGCTGTGGGAGATCCCGATCTGCGCCAGGCGGCGCTTGGCCTCATGCAGCAGTTCCATGTCATCCGCGGCGCCAGGCTCTCGGATGACATGGGCGGTGAGGGCGTTCTGGGAGGTACTCATCGCCCAGACGTGCAGATGATGCACATCCACCACCTGGGGCAGGGAACGCAGGGCGCCATCCACCTGGGCGATGTCGATGCCGCGCGGCACCGCATCGAGGGCCACCACCAGGGCCTCGCGCAACAACTCCCAGCCACTCCAGGCCACCACAAGGCCCACACCGAGTGCGGTGAGCGGATCCAGCCAGGGCCAGCCGGTGATCCCCACCAGCACGGCGCTGATCAGCACCGCCGCCGACACGGCCGCGTCCGTGAGCAGATGCACCACCGCGGCGCGGCGGTTGAGGTCATGGCTGTGGTCGTCGCCGAACAGGCGCGCCGAAAGCAGGTTCACGACGATTCCCGCCGCCGCTGCCCAGGCCACCGGCGTGCTCGCCACCGCCACCGGATGAAGAAGCCGCTGGAAACCCTCCACGATCACCACAGCGGCCGCCATCAGAATCAGCACCGCATTCACCAGCGACGCCAGCTGGGTGCTGCGCCCGAAGCCATAGGTGAAGCGGAGCGTGGCCGGCCGGGAGCTCAACCGCTCAGCACCCCAGCCGAACAGCAGCCCGGCCACATCACCGATGTTGTGTACGGCGTCACCGATCAGCGCCAAAGAGCCGAAGGCCACACCGATCACCAGCTGCAGGCCTGAGAGAGCACTGTTGAGGATCACGCTCCAGCGGAAGGCGGCGGCCGAGCCGGGCCGATGCTCGTGCTGGCGCCGGTGAGGCTGGCGTTGAATCCCGACTGCCGGGTGCTGGGAGTCTCCGGAATCGGAAGGGGCGGGGGGCATGGTCTGATCGAGGTCTGCGGCCATCGCCAGCGTGGCGCCGATCAGCACCGTTGACGACGAACAGAGTCCAGAATCAAGCAGCGGGAGGCCTGGACCAAACCGCTTGCTGAATGTGTCGTCACGTTCGGCCGAAAGGCCAAACGAGGGCAGCAGCAACTGCTTTGGTGGCACGGACGATCGGCCATCTGAGGCGTACAGCTCACCAATGGTGGGATCGAGTCGATCGGGGGCCTGATTCGCCAGCTTCTGGAACCTGCGCAACGGGTGGAGGGCCGGGATACCCTCCTCGAATCGGCACGCAGGAGTACAGAGAGCCGCTGCGCTCCTGTTGACCTCGTATCACGACTGGGGCGTCGTCCCATTTTCGCAGAGGCGGTCTGGTTGTTCAGTGAACTCCTTAGGCGCCGCCAGTAAGAGGTTTCAAGACCAGCTACTTGTTTTGGCCTGGAGCATGACCACTGTTGCCAGGCCTACCGCTCTCGCCGTGATTTTGGCTACTGGGGTGATGCTTGCGATAGTAGGGAAGGTAGGTGTTGGCGTCCCAGCTGTCTCGAACAAAATACACCAGCGAGGGCTGGAATGGCGAGAGCGAAACTGGCCAGAACTGTGGACACGGTCCTGGGGAGAACACAACTCATCGAAAACCAAAGCCAATAATGGCTTCTAGATGGAAGCGGCGCGGCCTGGCTCAGCCCATTCCGGCCTTGTCCTTGACGTCTTCGACGGCATTCCGGACTTTGGCCTCGGCTTGCTTCGCCTTGCCGGCAAGGCGATCTCCCTGGTTGCCAGTGATGTTGCCAATCGATTCCTGGGTCTTGCCCTCGAAGTCCTTGGCGCCGGCCTTGACGCGGCCTGCGGTGGCGGCCAGGGGCAAGCGGGAGGTGCTGAGCGTGAAGGCTCCTGAGGCCTGGGCGGGAGCGCTCAAGGCCGGCGTGGCGATCAACACGAGCAGGCTGAAGGCCAGGCCAAGGCAAGTGGCGGCCAGTTGGCGCAGAAAACGAAGTTGGTGATTCATGGTGACGATGGCGAGGGGGAAACGAGGTTTAGCGATAAAAAACTATGGCAATCCATGCAGCATGCCCAATGTTGCTCAATAATCCGGTCAGAACATCGTGATTCACGCAGCCATTCATATCGAACTGCGCCGGCCGGTGAGGAAAGAGATCACGGCAAGCACGAGAAACACAAGAAACAGGATCTGGGCGATGCTCGCAGCTGATCCGGCGATACCACTGAAGCCGAGGACGGCAGCGACGATCGCAATGACCAAAAAGGTTATGGCGTAGTTCAGCACGACAGAGCTCCTAAGGAGTGTTGATCAGCTGGGTGATCTCTTCTTGGCTCTTGCCAAGCTTCTTCTGCAGATGGCCAAGCAATTCCTCTTCCTGACCCTCGGTGTAGGCCAAGTCGTCATCGGTGAGATCGGCGAACTTCTGCCTGAGCTTCCCTTTCAATTCATGCCATTCACCTTTGAACTGGAGATTGTTCATGATCAGGTCCGCAAGGGTGTGAGATCAATGCCAGAGCCTATGGAACGGCCAGATTGCTGCCAGAGCAAATCCGTTCGCATGTCACGCCATAGCCCCTCTCCTTTCACTATGGGCCTGAAACTGTTGTTTGACTGCTGCAGATGTGCCCCTTATCTACGGCAACATAACGGTCAACGCTGTAGCTAGCTCAACTGTGCTGCCCTGATCCCGTGAGCTTGTGTTCTGTGTCAGTAATTCACCTTTCTCGACGCATCGCCACTGTTTCCTGCCTACGTTTCAAATAAGAGCAGATTGCTGCCAACCCCTGCTGCGCCACCTCGGTGACCGCAGATGTGCATTCTGGGCGCCCATAGGGGTGGGCTGCCAGTTAATCCTTTAAGAGCAAACCGATGCGTATTGCCCAGATATCACCACTTTTTGAAAGCGTACCGCCGCTGCGATATGGCGGAACGGAGCGAGTTGTTCACTATCTCACAGAAGAATTCGTCAACCGTGGTCATGAGGTCGTGCTGTTTGCCAGCGGTGACTCCCTCACCAGCGCCGAGCTCTTCCCCTGCGTGCCACGAGCCCTCAGGCCGGCCGGCTATCGGGGAGATCCACGGGTGCCAGAGGGTCGCCAGCTTGATCAGGTGATCGCTCAGCTCGATCGCTTCGACATTGTCCATTTCCATACCGGCCATGGCCTCCACCCCGGCATCGCCCGCCTGCCGGTGGCGCAGCTCCACACCCTGCACGGGCCCCTGACGGGCCCGGAAATGGCCCAACTCCAATGGGATTTCAATCCGGTGCCCCTGGTGTCGATCTCGGAATCCCAGCGGGGGCCTCTGCCTGGGGCTCACTGGCTCGGCACCATTCACCATGGTCTGCCCACAGATCTGTACCGCTTCCAGCCGTCACCCTCTGAATACCTGGCCTTCGTGGGGCGGATTTCACCCGAGAAGCGTCTTGACCGTGCCATCGCCATCGCCACCGCTCTGGGCCTGCCCCTCAAGGTAGCCGCCAAGATCGATGCCGTTGATCTGGACTATTTCCACGCCACCATTGAACCTCTGTTGCGTGAAAATCCACTGGTCGAGTTCATTGGGGAGGTCGATGATGCCGGCAAGCAGGAGCTGCTCGGCAACGCCCTGGCTCTGCTGTTCCCGATCGACTGGCCCGAACCCTTCGGCTTGGTGATGATCGAAGCCAACGCCTGCGGTACGCCCGTGATTGCCTGGCGCAACGGCTCCACCCCCGAGGTGATTCGGCCCGGCCTCAACGGCCTGCTGGTGGAAACGATCGAGGAGGCCGTGACGGCGGTACGGGGGATCGAGCGACTGGATCGCCGGCGGGTTCGCCATGATTTCGAGCAGCGTTTCACAGTCGCCCGGCAGGCGGCCGACTACGAACGTCTCTTCCAGCGCCAGATCGAGGCCCGTCGCAGCCCCTCCCCGGCCAGGCTCCTTGCAGCGTGTTCTCATGCCGCATGATCTGCTCCCCCCGTTCGTTCTCAAGAATGGGGAAACCTTTGCGATGCTCGATCGCCGGGGTGAAATCTGCCCCGAGACCCATCCCGATTCCGGCATCTTTCACCGCGGCGCTCGCCATGTGAGCCGCCTGGAACTCCTGCTCTGGGATCAGTCCCCGATCGTGCTGAGCTCCGCCGAGAGTGAGGAGATGGGGCTTCACATGAGCCATCTCAGCAACGACATCGACGGGCCCGGTGCGCCCCCGCCCGGGTCCGTGCACCTGAAGCGCAGCACTGTTCTGACCCCCACGAGCTGTTTGCAGGCCCTCGATTTCACCAGTTATCTGAACGGTGCGGTCTTGCTGCCGTTGACCCTGCGCTTCGACGCCGATTTTCGCGACATCTTCGAGATCCGCGGACACCAACGTTCGCGGCGCGGGCGCACGGTCCGCCAGCACACCCAGGACGTCCTGGAAGTGGCTTACGGCGGGCTCGACGGGGAGGATCGCCGCACGCTCCTGCGGGTGGGAGGTGTGGCGGCGGAGGTGGGTGAAACCCACATCAATCTGATCCTGCAACTGGAACCTCGCTGCACCCGTCGCGTCCATCTCCTGCTGGATTTCCATCCCGCCGACGATCGTGTTGCGGTTGAAGAGGCCTTCGATGCCGCACTCGCGGCGACGAACGAGCGTTTGCGCGACAGCCAGCGCCAGGCGGCCTCCATCGCCACCGACAACCAGGCGTTCAACTGCTGGGTGGCCCGCTCCATGTCGGATGTGCATCTGCTCTCCAGCCAGCTCGAGCACGGCCTCTACCCCTACGCCGGCGTTCCCTGGTTCAGCTGCCCCTTCGGCCGTGATGGGCTGATCACCGCCCGCCAGATGCTCCTGGTGGAACCGCGCCTGGCCCGCGGCGTGCTCGGCTACCTGGCGGACCATCAAGCCAGCCACATCGACCCAACGGTCGATGCCGAACCAGGAAAGATCCTGCATGAAGCCCGTCTGGGCGAAATGGCGGCCCTGGGGGAGGTGCCATTCGCCCGGTACTACGGCTCCGTGGATGCCACGCCCCTGTTCCTGATCCTGGCGGGCGACTATCTCCTGCGCAGCGATGACAAGTCGTTCATTGACCACCTGCGGCCGGCGCTGGAGCTGGCCCTGGCCTGGATCAGGGCCGCCGAAGCGCGTAGCCAGGACGGATTCCTGCGCTACCAGTGCGCCGCCCAGGGCGGCCTTCGCAACCAGGGGTGGAAGGATTCCGACGATGCCATCCACCACGCAGACGGTCGTCTGGCCGAGGGTTCGATTGCCCTTTGCGAGGTACAGGCCTATGCCTACGGGGCCCGCCGCGCCATGGCAGGCATTGAGCATCGCTTCGGACGTACCGCCCAAGCCGAGCAGTTGCGCGAGGAAGCCCATCAGCTGCGCCGCCGCTTCCATTCGGCTTTCTGGTGCGATGCCATCGGTACCTATGCCCTGGCACTCGACGGCGAGGGCACACCCTGTGCCGTGCGCACCTCCAACGCAGGCCACTGCCTCTGGACCGGCATCGCCAGTCGCGACGCGGCGGCGTCGGTGGCCCGCCAGCTGCTTGCGCCCACCAGCTTCAACGGCTGGGGCGTGCGCACTCTCGATGAACGAGAGGTCCGTTACAACCCGATGAGTTACCACAACGGCTCGGTCTGGCCCCACGACAACGCTTTGATCGCCATGGGCCTGGCCCGCTACGGCCACATGCCAGAGGCGATGCGAATCCTCACTGGCTTGTTCGACACGGCCCGGGCGCTGCCGCAGTACCGGCTGCCCGAGTTGTTCTGCGGATTCCCGCGTCGCGACGACGAAGACCCCACCCTCTACCCGGTGGCTTGCAGCCCCCAAGCCTGGGCCAGCGGCTCGGTGTTCGGTTTGCTGGAAGCGATCACCGGAATGGGCATCGGACGCGACGCCGAGACGGACCGGGTGGAGGTGCTGTTCCGGAAGCCGGTGCTCCCGAAGGGCATCAACCTGCTTGAAGTCAACGGGCTGCGGCTCGGCGAGGAGGAGATCGACCTGCAGCTGCATCGCAGCGAGCACGACACCGGCGTCATGGTGCGGCGGCGAACGCCCGGTGTTGATGTGATGATAACCAAGTGAAGAATGGGATCAGATACCATCTGAAGAACCCGCTAGAGTCCATCCAGTTCCAATACTGAGTCTGTATCGGATAGGCCGCCCCTTCCAGCAGGGATTTACGGACTACGTGCAGATTGATGCCGGAAGGAGATCGCGGCGGCCTGGCCTTGCTTGACTTCGTCCATGGCCGATTGAAGCTTGGCTTCAGCGTTCTTGGCCGTGGCTTTGATGGCTTAGCTCATGGTTCCGATTGGAATGGGGGGCAGGGAGGGGCCAGCAGAGAATGCCATTACCGGCGGCTGAACCATCAACAGCGCAGCAGTATGCCCAAGGAGAGCATGGATGTCTGAAGAGTTTCATGTCAGGCCTTCGTTAACGGTGCTGGCTGCAGCAGAGCCATACCCCTGTCTAGTCAGGCCATTGACAGATGCAAGCAACATGGTAGGCCGGATCGGCGGCAGATGTGCAGCACCCCTTTGCCTTGATCAATGGGTTCGGTGGATTGGCTGAATAGAGATCAAGCCCCACGAGGATTGAGCACGGGCGTGAGTCGACGTCGCAGCTTGCGCAGCGCTCGTCGTTCAAGGCTCTGCGCACACTCCTTGGTCATCCCCATGCAGCCGGCTACCTCTGAGTAAGAACGGTTCTTCTCCTCGCCATAACGTAGTTGAAGCAAGTGCCGCTCACGAGAGTCAAGAGCCTGAACTTGTTCATGCAGCCACGTGTAGTCGTCGTCTGGGGTCAGAACCTGCTCATCTGGGATTAAGGAGCCTCTGGGCAACGAGCCCTGAAAGAGGGGCCAAGGATGCAATTTGCTCGGAATGAACAATTTTTGGCGGATCTGAGGTTGGCTTGGCCTGATATCCCCCTTTCGGGTGCCAAAATGTGCCCATGTTGGCCGATTCTTTCCCTCGACAGGCACACTGATCCCCTGATCACGTACTGCATAGCAACCTGCGACGTGCCATGAACAGGTTCGAGAGGGCTACCAGCACATTCACTTTGCAGCGGTTCTTGAGCATTCCCCGCAGCCGGGTCTTCTGAAAGCCGAACTGCTGTTTGATCACCCGAAACGGATGCTCTCCTTTGGCGCGGATATGCGCTTTGGCAGTTTCGACCAGATCATCCAGTCGACCCTCCGGCGTATCCGGCAGCACTCGGCGCCTTCCGGGTCGCATGGCGACGCGGAAGCCGATCCCGCGGCCTTGCATCTCGTCTCGCTTCTCGATTCCCTGGTAGCCGGCATCTGCATAGACCAGGGTCTCCTCGCCGTGCAGGAGATCAGAGGCTGGGGTTAGGTCGTGCACATTGGCAGCTGTGGTTTCCACTGAGTGGATGAGGCCGTTCTCGCTATCCACGCCGATGTGGACTTTCATCCCGAAGTACCACTGCTTGCCCTTGCAGGTCTGGTGCATCTCCGGATCCCTCTCCTTCTTCTTATTTTTGGTGGAGCTGGGCGCCGCGATCAAAGTGGCATCAATGATCGTGCCCTGCTTCATCGCCATGCCGTTGGCCTTGAGGTGGGCTTTGACCACCTCAAAGATCTGTTTGCCGAGATCGTTCTTCTCCAGCAAGTGCCGGAACGCGAGAATGGTGGTCTCATCAGGGATCCGGTCGCTGATCATGTCGATCCCTGCAAACCGGCGCATCGTCGGCACCTCGATCAGCGTATCCTCCATCGCTGGATCGCTGAGGTCGTACCACTGCTGCAGAAGATGGATTCGCAGCATGGTTGCCAGCGGATAGGGCGGGCGACCACCCTTGGGGCTGGTCTTGGGGTAGTAGGGCTCGATCAGATCAATCAGCGCTTTCCACGGCACCACCTTCTCCATTTCGGCCAAAAAACGCTCGCGCCTCGTGCGCTTCTTGGCCGTGGTCTGCTCGTAATCACCGAATCCGAGCTGCTTGCTGCCCATGAACCCAGTCCGCGCCTGCGATTACAGGGATATTTTCGCGCGGATGGCTCGGGTTTTCCAGAGTCTCCTTAAGGAACCCCTGAAAAACCCGCTAAAATCAGTCCAGATCCAAGACTGAGACTGGAACGGATGGCCGACCCTCTCCAGCTGGGCTTCACGGACTACGAGCAGATCTACGCCAAAAAGAGGACGCGCCGCCAGCGCTTCTTGGATGAGATGGAGGCCACGGTTCCCTGGGAAGCGTTTCTGGCCTTGATTGAGCCCGTGTATCACAAGCCCTCCAGCAAAGGAGGTCGTCCGCCGATTCCTTTGGAGGTGATGCTGCGGATCCATCTGCTGCAGCAGTGGTTCACGCTTTCAGATCCATTGATGGAGGAGATGCTGATCGATACGCCCTGCTTCCGCCGCTTCGCAGGGATCGAGACGATGGATGGCCGGATCCCTGATGAGACGACGATTCTCAACTTTCGCCATCTGCTGGAAGAGCACCGGATCGCGGAGCAGATTCTTGAGGGTGTGAACCAGATGCTTAGCGAGAGAGGAGTGATGCTGAGGGAAGGAACGATCCTTGATGCCACGATAATCAATGCCCCCAGCTCCACCAAGAACAAGGCCAAGGAGAGGGATCCTGACATGCACTCAGTGGCCAAGGGCAAGCAGTGGTTCTTTGGAATGCGCTGCCACATCGGAGTTGATGCCGCATCTGGCCTGGTCCACTCTGTTGAGAGCACCGCCGCCAATGTTCATGAGCTGAACACAGCAGCTGAACGGCTCCATGGGGATGAACGCCTCATCTACGGCGATGCCGGCCACATCGGCATCGAGAAACGAAACGACTTCCAGGACTGCGAGGCTGAGTTCAGGATTGCGATGAAGCCCGGCCAGCGCAGAGTGCTTCCAGAGACACCTGAGGGCAGGCTTCTTGATCTGATTGAGACGGCGAAAGCCCACTTCCGCGCCAAAGTGGAACATCCCTTTCGAATCATCAAATGTCAGTTCGGCTTCCGGAAGGTCTTCTACAGAGGTATCCGCAAGAACGACCTCAAGCTGAAGTTGCTCTTTGCCCTGGCAAACCTCTGGATGGTACGGGAACGGATACCTGATTCAGCGTAAAGCAAGGGTATAGTGTGTCTAAAGACCGATAATCATCCAGAAATCAAGCCAAAACGAATGGTGGGAACTGCCTGAAGTCTTTTCAAGGGCTTCTCTGAGCGAAAAGTGGGCTAAATCTGCTCAGTATCGTCTCATTGATGAGAATGAGACTAGATTATTCGGATTAAGGCGTCTTGATCAGAGGTTCCCTAAGGGACAGGTTAGTCGCGGCTCGGGACCTCCTTTCCGACTCGGGCTCTATCTTCCTCCAGATCGGGGATGAAAACGTTCATCGTGCCAGAGCCTTGATGGACGAAGTGTTTGGATATCAAAACATTGTTTGCGAGATTGTTATCCAGAAAACAGGTGGTCAAAGCGCGCGTTATTTGTCCAGTGTGGCTGACATTTGCCTTTGGTATGCAAAGTCTGTTCAAGATCTAAAATATAGGCAGCCTTATCGCGATAAGGCTGCCGGAATCGGACATGGTTCCGGGGCTCGCTACGACCAAAAGGACGAAGATGGACGGAATTATCAATGGACGTCACTTGTCTCTAATCGGCCTCCTGGTTCATTTCCGGTAGTATTTCAGGGGAAGGAGTGGAAGCCTAGGTCTGGCTACTGGAAAACAGGGGAAGAGGGGTTCGCCAGGCTCATTAAATCGCTTCGTGTAGGGGCGGGGAAGGCAACTCTCCGATACAAGCGTTTTCTTGATGACTTTCCGGCCTATGAAGTGTCAAACCTTTGGACTGATGTTGCTGGTAGCCCTGACAAAGTCTATGTAGTTCAAACCGCTCCAGCCGTTATCCAGAGATGCATTCTTATGGCATCTGATCCAGGCGATCTTATACTAGATCCCACATGTGGATCTGGCACCACTGCAACTGTTGCAGAGCAATGGGGACGACGATGGATCACGATTGACACATCTCGTGTCGCACTTGCATTGGCTCGTGCGCGAATCATGGGTGCTCGTTATCCTTACTATCTGTTGGCCGATTCTTCAGAAGGAAAGCTGAAGGAAGCTGAGTTGACTTGCTCAATGCCAAGTGCTGATCCTGTATCGCGTAACATCCGCCAAGGTTTTGTTTATGAGCGTGTTCCCCACATCACGCTGAAATCAATCGCCAATAACACCGAGATCGACACGATCTGGGAGAAGTGGAAATCGACGCTAGAGCCCCTGCGCGAACAACTAAACACGGCACTTGGCACGGTCTGGCAGGAGTGGGAGATCCCCCGCGAGACCCAGTCCACCTGGTCTGATCAGGCCATCACCCTTCATGCCAACTGGTGGGATGCCCGTATCGCACGGCAAAAGGAGATTGATGCCTCCATCGCCGCGAAAGCCGATTCCGAATACCTCTACGACAAACCTTACGAAGATAAATCGAAGGTCCGCGTCGCTGGTCCATTCACGGTGGAGAGCCTGAGCCCCCACCGCACGATGATCGTCAATGATGACGACACCATCACAGACCCCCTGAAGCATGGGGCCACAGCCGAGGGGGCCACGGACTTTGCCCAAATGATCCTCAACACCCTGCGTGTGGCCGGGGTGCAACAGGCCCACAAGCAAGACCGCATCAGCTTCGAATCCCTGGATGGATGGCCCGGCGAATTGCTTGCTGGCAAGGGCAGCTACCGCGATGCCGATGGCACCCTCAAAACCGCCGGCATCTTCATCGGTCCAGAGTTCGGCACTGTCACGCGTGTGGATCTGGTGGAGGCTGCTCGGGAGTGCGCTGATGCCGGCTTCAACGTGTTGATCAGCTGCGCCTTCAACTACGAAGCCCAGTCCACCGAGTTCGACAAGCTCGGCCCGATTCCCGTGCTCAAGGCCCGCATGAACGCCGATCTGCACATGCAGCAGGATCTAGCCAACAGCGGCAAGGGCAATCTGTTCGTTATCTTCGGCGAACCCGACATCGATATTCTCGATGCACCTGATGACCAGATCCAGGTGAAGATCAACGGCGTGGACGTCTTCGATCCCTCCACCGGTGAAGTTCGTAGCGACGAACCAGACAACATCGCCTGCTGGTTCATTGACAGCGACTACAACGGCGAGAGCTTCTTCGTGCGCCAAGCCTATTTCCTTGGTCAGAATGATCCCTACAAGAGCCTCAAAACTTCCCTCAAGGCCGAGATCGATCAGGAAGCCTGGGAGTCACTCAACAGCGACACCTCCGTTCCTTTCGCCAAGCCCACAACCGGCCGCATTGCTGTGAAGGTGATCAACCACCTCGGGGATGAGGTGATGAAGGTGTATCGGGTAGGTGATCGATCAAATCGGGTCTGATCATGCAGAACTACAAGGAGGGACTTAATCCGGAGCAGTTGGCAGCTGTCACATCAACTGCGCCACATCTCGTCGTCGTTGCAGGGGCAGGCACGGGCAAAACCAAAACGATGGTCGCACGGATCTGCCATCTGCTCGAAAATGGCACTCCACCTGAGCGCATTCTGGCTATCACGTTTACGCGCAAGGCTGCTGCTGAACTTGTGAGCCGTATTGCTTTCTATGCAGGCAGCGATATCGGGAAACGGGTCAATGCATCCACATTCCACTCATGGTGTTCGAGGATTATTTCGAATGACGCTGATGGGTCATACACGATCATTGACCCTGAAGATCAGAAGGACATGATGAGCATGTTCCGTGGCAAGAGGCCTAAGGAATTTCCCAAGGCGCCAGAGCTGCGCTCTATTTACTCCTTCTGCCGAAACTCGTCCAAGAAGCTTGGTGATTACCTTGATCAATATCTACCGAAGCACAAGCCCTTTTACGAGCAGATCAAGCAGATCTTCATTGACTACCAGGCGGCGAAACGTCGCCAAAACCTTTTGGATCTAGATGACGTTCTAGATGTTGTTGCAAGAAATCTAGAGAATCCAGCAGTAGCCAGTACTATTGGGAACTCTTATGATGCCGTTCTGGTTGATGAGATGCAGGACACAAACCCGCTCCAGTGGAGGCTGCTGCAGCCGTTAGTAAAGCATACCAGTCTTTTCTGTGTAGGTGATGATGCCCAAGCAATCTACGCTTTTCGTGGTTCAGACTACCGTTTCATTCACGACTTCACTGAGCTTGTACCAAATTCAGAGAAGCTGACTCTGACTCAGAACTATCGCTCTCCTAGTGAGTTTTTGGGTATCTCCAACTGGCTCCTTAAGGACAGTTCAATCAACTATGACAAGGAGCTCTGGTCTGAGCTGGAGGGTGGCAAGCCCAACATGCGGATTTTCTCAGATCCTTTTGAAGAAGCTGAATTTATTGCAGATAAGATTTCGGAGGATCACGGGAGAGGGATTCCATACCGCAGCAACCTCATTATGTTTCGATCGTCAGTCTGGCGCAAGGCTCTAGATTCGGCTTTGGCCAAGAGAAAGATTCCCGTAACCTACTATGGCGGCTTCTCGTTTTTGCAAGCGCGACATGTCCGCGATATTGTCTCAACTCTTCGGATTCTGCATAATCCTGTAGATGATATCGCTTGGCTGCGCTACCTTCAGGTATTTCCAGGAATTGGCGGCGAAGGCGCATCAGAAATAGTTAACAGGTTTGCTGATCTAAATGCTCTAGCCGAACGAATCGACCTGCTTAAGGCATCTGATCCGAAGTTCCGTCGGCCAGCTTCTGCTATGCAAACGATTGCACAGAAGATCTCAGCTAATATGGCAAATCTTATTGGCGAAATCACGGCTATTCTCGAAGACGAGTTCAGCAAACTCTATCGTGATGAATGGCCCAGCAGAAAAGCTGATGTGCCGATTCTTCAAGCCCTCGCTGAACGCGAAGATAGCATATCCACATTTCTCGAGAGCTATGCATTGAACCCATTTACTGAGGGCTTTCAGCGTGGTGGTGATTCAAATACTGATTATGTGATTGTATCGACCATCCATTCAGCAAAAGGGCTTGAGTCAGATATCGTTTATGTTCCAGCTCTGCAGGTAGGTCACTATCCGCCGTCCTACACCAAAAGTCAAGACGAGTTCGAAGAGGAGAGGCGGTGTCTCTACGTCGCTCTCACGAGGGCTAAGACCGAACTCAATCTCTCTAAAGCCCTCATTGCCACCTATCAGCGGATACCGAAGGGCTCTGCTTATTTTCTTCAAGAAATGCCGGAGCAACTTGTCGATCTCGAAATCAAGCATGTTGAATCCGTAAACGCACCCTCTCTCTCGCTTGAGATTGACTCCAGCAGTTTTGGGATTGAGTTTTAGTCTGGTCATCAAGAATATGCCACTGCCATCCTGTCAGCCTCTATCAGCTTCGCCTCGACAGCCACTCTTTTCCTTACTTCTTCTCAGCTCTGCCACACTCGGGATATGACGGAACCTCATTCAGAAGAGGTCAAGCGATTGCAGTCTCATGGCTGGTCAGCATCGGATGTCAGTCAGTTTCTTGCTCTGCGTGAATACAAGCAACGCTGGGGTGGCGCCAATCTGGACAGAGAGGAACGGCTCTTTCTGAGAAGAGCTGAATCTGTATTGCTCCAGGCTGGTTTGGACCCAAACCGTCAGGAAGTGGGAAGGTCCTCTCCACGGCGATCATCGGGAACGACAGCAAGTCAGTTACCAGCAATCTCGAATTCTAGCTCATTTGTCGCGCTGGATTTTGAAACTGCCAACTATTCTCGTGATAGTGTCTGCTCACTTGCGATCATTCGCGTCGAATCACTCAAAGTCGTCTCTCGTACGTACCGACTTATCAGGCCCCCTTCGCCCCACTTTATGTTTACAGATATACATGGCATCACCTGGGGTGACGTGAAGAGCGAGCCGACATTCAAGGAGCTGTGGCATGAATTCAGGCCGCTTTTCGAAGGGATCAGCTTCATCGCTGCCCACAACGCAAGTTTTGACAGCAGTGTCATGAGGGCCTGCTGTGATACCTACAGAATTGTGCCACCAGGTGCGCCCTACCTTTGTACGGTCAAGCTTGCTCGGCAGACTTGGCAGTTGAGACCAGCCAATCTGCCCAGCGTCTGTGCCTACCTTGGCTTGCACCTCGAGCATCACAACGCACTTTCAGATGCCGAGGCCTGTGCGAACATTGTACGGGCAGCGGCTGGTTGCAAGGTCAAATGAACATTCATCTGTACGCGGTACTTTCTTTATGTTGACTCCGAGGAAGTCTTAAATGTCTTTTCTGCTCGCCGACTCATTTCAGGCAAGTCTTGACAGACTCGGCGGTGATGAACAAAAGGCGGCCAAGCTCGCCGCTTTCGAACTGCAGATCAACCCTGCCAATCCAGGCTTGCAGTGCCATCGTCTCGACAACATCAAAGACAAGAACTTCTGGTCTGCCCGTGCCAGCCGAGACATCCGGTTGATCTTCCACAGGGTCGAGAGCAGCGTGATGCTCTGCTACGTCGACCATCACGACCCTGCCTACGACTGGGCTTCCCGGCGCAAGATCGAAACCCATCCCGTCACCGGCGCAGCTCAGATCGTCGAGATCCGCGAAACGGTTCGCGAGATCCAGATCCGCGTCCATGTCCCTGCCGAGCCAGCAGCGCCACCTGAGCCCAAGCGGCCGCTTTCCAACCTCACGGAAGAAGACCTGCTCAGCTACGGGGTTCCCGCGGAATGGATCCCTGATGTCCGCACAGCGGACGACGACATGCTGCTGGTGATCGCCTCCCATCTCCCTGGTGAGGCTGCCGAAGCGATCATTGATCTTGCGACTGGCACCACACCCACAAAGCCAGAGGTCAGGCAGCCAGACCAAAGCAATCCCTTCGAGCATCCCGATGCCCAGCGCCGCTTCCGGGTGCTCACCGGAACTGAAGAACTCGCCAGGGCGTTGGACTACCCATGGGAGCGGTGGATCGTCTTCCTCCACCCCAGCCAGGCCGACTGGGTGAGCCGCTCGTTCAATGGCCCCACTCGCGTGCAGGGTTCTGCCGGCACCGGAAAAACTGTGGTGGCCCTGCACCGGGCGGTGCACCTGGCTCGCAGCAACCCTGAAGTGCGAGTGTTGCTCACCACCTTCTCTGATCCACTGGCGGCCCTGCTGCAGGACAAGCTCCATCGCCTCATTCAGGGGGAGCCACATCTGCTCGAGCGGCTGGATGTGATGGCCATGCAGGAGCTGGGCGAGCGGATGCACACCGCCCAGCTCGGCCAACCGCGGCTCATCGCGCCCGAGGACCTTCGCGCCTTGATTCACAGGCACGCGCCGGCGGAGATCTGCCGCGTCTATGGCGAGGGCTTCGTGGTGGAGGAGTTCAACGAGATCGTTGATTCTTTCGGTCTGCGCGACTGGGACAGCTACCGCGATGTGCGCCGCCTCGGCCGCAAGAGCCGCCTCAACGAGGCCAAGCGCCGCCTGCTCTGGGATGGTTTTGCCGCTGTCCTCCAGGAGCTGGAGAGCTCAGGCCAGGTCACACCCCATCAGGTCTTCCATCGCACCGCAGAGCAGCTCCATCGCAGTGGCGGCCGCCCCTATCAGCACATCGTGGTTGACGAATGCCAGGACATCACCGCCGCCCAGCTCCGTCTCCTGGCAGCCCTGGCGGGGACCGGCACAGATGCCCTGTTCTTCGCGGGGGATCTGGGCCAGCGCATCTTCCAGCAGCCCTTCTCCTGGACCCAGTACGGCGTTGATATCCGAGGCCGCTCGCGCACGCTGCGCATCAACTACCGCACCTCTCACCAGATCCGCAGCCAAGCCGATCAGCTGCTCGATCCGGAGTCCCGCGACGTGGATGGCAACGTGCAGGACCGACGCGGTGCCATTTCCGTGTTTAACGGTCCGGAGCCCGACATCCGGGAATGCGAGGACATCGACAGCGAAACCGAGCAGGTGGCGGCCTGGATCGAGCAGCGCCGCAGCGAAGGCCTCACCCCCAGGGAGTTCGGCATCTTCGTGCGCAGCGAGGCTGAGATCCCCCGCGCCGAAGCGGCTCTACAGCTAGCCGAGTTGCCCTATGAGCGACTGCAGCCCGCGGCCATACGCCTCGGGAGCAAGGCCACCCTCTCCACCATGCACCTGGCCAAAGGGCTGGAGTTCCGCGCCGTGATCGTTATGGCCTGCGATGAAGACGTGATCCCCAACGCCGAGCGCATCAAGGCCATCACCGATGACAGCGACCTCGATGAGGTGGTGGCCACCGAACGCCACCTGCTCTACGTGGCCTGCACCCGCGCCCGGGATTGTCTGTTGATCACTAGCGGCACTACCTGCTCGGAGTTTGTGGAGGACCTGTCATGAAAATCCCGTTCCAGCAGAGGATACCAGAAGTTAATGAAGCAGAAAGTACTGAGGAGTGGCACAAGGGTCTTTCGCTATCAACGCGGAATACATGCATTGCTCTAGGGAGACTCTGGAAAACCCGAGCCATCCGCGCGAAAATATCCCTGTAATCGCAGGCGCGGACTGGGTTCATGGGCAGCAAGCAGCTCGGATTCGGTGATTACGAGCAGACCACGGCCAAGAAGCGCACGAGGCGCGAGCGTTTTTTGGCCGAAATGGAGAAGGTGGTGCCGTGGAAAGCGCTGATTGATCTGATCGAGCCCTACTACCCCAAGACCAGCCCCAAGGGTGGTCGCCCGCCCTATCCGCTGGCAACCATGCTGCGAATCCATCTTCTGCAGCAGTGGTACGACCTCAGCGATCCAGCGATGGAGGATACGCTGATCGAGGTGCCGACGATGCGCCGGTTTGCAGGGATCGACATGATCAGCGACCGGATCCCTGATGAGACCACCATTCTCGCGTTCCGGCACTTGCTGGAGAAGAACGATCTCGGCAAACAGATCTTTGAGGTGGTCAAAGCCCACCTCAAGGCCAACGGCATGGCGATGAAGCAGGGCACGATCATTGATGCCACCTTGATCGCGGCGCCCAGCTCCACCAAAAATAAGAAGAAGGAGAGGGATCCGGAGATGCACCAGACCTGCAAGGGCAAGCAGTGGTACTTCGGGATGAAAGTCCACATCGGCGTGGATAGCGAGAACGGCCTCATCCACTCAGTGGAAACCACAGCTGCCAATGTGCACGACCTAACCCCAGCCTCTGATCTCCTGCACGGCGAGGAGACCCTGGTCTATGCAGATGCCGGCTACCAGGGAATCGAGAAGCGAGACGAGATGCAAGGCCGCGGGATCGGCTTCCGCGTCGCCATGCGACCCGGAAGGCGCCGAGTGCTGCCGGATACGCCGGAGGGTCGACTGGATGATCTGGTCGAAACTGCCAAAGCGCATATCCGCGCCAAAGGAGAGCATCCGTTTCGGGTGATCAAACAGCAGTTCGGCTTTCAGAAGACCCGGCTGCGGGGAATGCTCAAGAACCGCTGCAAAGTGAATGTGCTGGTAGCCCTCTCGAACCTGTTCATGGCACGTCGCAGGTTGCTATGCAGTACGTGATCAGGGGATCAGTGTGCCTGTCGAGGGAAAGAATCGGCCAACATGGGCACATTTTGGCACCCGAAAGGGGGATATCAGGCCAAGCCAACCTCAGATCCGCCAAAAATTGTTCATTCCGAGCAAATTGCATCCTTGGCCCCTCTTTCAGGGCTCGTTGCCCAGAGGCTCCCTAGAAGAGTTTCTAGAAAGCGACACGATTCAAGTGCTGGAGCTCAAAGGAGATTGGGGCGTCGGCAAAACCTACTACTTCCAGAACTTTCTTGCATGGGCCAAGCATAATGATAAGCTGGGTAAGATCAAGGCCTACTCATATGTGTCTCTCTTTGGTTGTGCTTCTGTCTCTTCCTTGGAAGCATCTATCTTTGCCTCTCACGAGCCTTTAAGTGACAAGGCTGGAGCCAGGCTTACTTCGGCATCTAAACCAATCAAGAGCTTCCTTGACAAGGTCGGGCAAGCAACGATGGAGCTTGGTGGCGCCAGGTTTGCCTTTGGCACGGCGTCTGCATTGATCGATGGATTGATTCGGAAGTACTACATCAAAGACTTTCTGATCTGTTTCGATGACATTGAGCGTATGAGTCAGCAAATGTCACCTTCGGCGTTTCTCGGGCTTGTGAGTTCACTCAAAGAACAGCAGAACTGCAAGATATTGTTGATCTACAATTATGACAAGCTCGGTGAAAGCAATCAGATCCTGCGGCAGACCATTGAGGAGTATCGCGAAAAAATCATCGACAGGGAGGTCTCTCTTAGGCCCACTGTAGAGGAAAATATGGCCATCGCATGGCCCTCTAAAATGGGGCGACCATCATCTTTTGAGCACGTTTTTAAGATCTCTACGTGTGCAAATATTCGAGTGATGCGGAAGGCTCGGTGGGCTGTCGATTATTTTTCGAGAATTCTAGGCGATCAATGGCCGAATATTCGCGAATCGTTCCAACTTGCTGTTTCTTCGCTGACAGTAATCTACTACAGCAGAAAAGACCTCTTCCCAGATCCCTCGTCAATTCTTGCAGATGATTTTTTCAAGCATCTAGCCGCCGAGTCTCAGATGCATAGAGCTCAGTACGAATCCATCTCAAGGCTGGGATATACTCCTGCGCCGCACCACAACATGATCCTGGACTTCTTCAGGCATGGCTCAGTTGACATAGATAGTTACAAAGGGCTTTTGCAGGCAAACGATATTAACGAGCGGCTCTCTGGATTCAACCAAAAGTGCGATAGAATCTTAAGCAATTTCGGATCAGGATTTTTTGTGCCGCATGATCAGCTTACTCGTGAGCTGCTTGAGTTTCTGCAGCTCCACAGTGGCGAAATTAGCATTGGTAAAGCATATGGTGCAATCGACTTCCTCGATCAGTGCGGGATTGAAGTAGATCCGATTCTTCTCGACCACGCGATCCTGTCGCATATGGAACGAGAACCACAGCTGGATTCTTACACATTGAATTTCTCAAGGCTCCCTGACGCAGTACGTGAAGATATACAGAGACGTTATGATGCTAAGGGCGCATCTCAATCGATTTCTCACCTGATGCAGAGCCTTGCTGGGAGCAACGGCTGGAATCCCGATGAGATAAGGCTGCTCCGCGGGCGAACTGAAAGTGAATGGCTCGAATGGATTAGCAGCTTCAACCCATCTCAGGAATCAACTGAGTCCGGAGAGTTCTATTCAGACATCTTTCACCTTGTGGCCACATTCCTTAAGCGATTTGAGTCTGTCACTGATGCAGACGATCAAGCCACTCTTGAGAAAATAAGGGGAGTCCTGGAACAGCTTCGTGCTCGGAGTCCTGTTGATAGATTGCGAGTCGAGATGCTGTTTAACTACATGGACCAGAATTCATAAGGCCGGTCTGTACTTCTATTGGAGGGATTAATTGCATGAGTCGGCCTACCCCAGAAGCGCTGCGAGTTGCCGAAACAGCTCGCACCATTGCGCTGCAAATGATGAGCGAGCGTGGTCGTGGCGCTGTGCTGGTGGGGGGAGCCCGAGTGGATGCGGCATTGGAAGCTCTGCTCAAATCAGCATTGGCTCCACCCTCTGGTCCGGAGACCCTCTTCCTCACCGATCGACCGCTGGGATCTTTTGGGGCCCGGATCGCACTGGCTCGGCGACTTGGCCTGATCGACAGGCAGCTTGAGCTGGCACTCCACACACTGCGCAGGGTGCGCAATGCGTTCGCCCACTCAACGGCCCAGGCTTCTCTATCAGAAGCGTGCCACCACCAGCCTCTCGCCGAGTGCTACCGGCAGGCTCGCTGCAACCCCCTGTGGGATCCCCTGGAACGCATCCTCGATGATCAGCTCAGATCGAATACCGGGTCTGCAGTCTCCACGGCTATAGAACCTGCCCTGCGGGACTACATCCTGCTGATCACAATCCTGGTGGTCTTCCTGGAAGCTACCTCCCAGCAACTATCACCTCTTCAGTCGGCTGTCTCGATGGGGTTTGCCGGTGTAAGCAGAAGCAGCTGTAACGCACCAGGTTCTTGAGTGCCCTCTATTGCTGAGGGGTGCGTCGCGCAGGAATCCTCAGCGTGCGCGACCGCGCAAGGGCTTCGCAAGCCGGCCCGCCACTGGCGATGAGACGCCGGTGGCACTGGGTTCACGGAGCGCTGTGGCCGGCCCTTGACGCTGGCCGCGCCTGCGCTTGCGGTCCTGCGCTTGCCCATCCGTGGCTGTTGCTTCACCATCCCGCTCCTCCCGATCACCCAAAGGAACTTCTGCTGTCAAGGTCTCGCCCGAGGAGAAGCTGGTGGCCTCCCTGGTCGCCCTGCTGGAGGCCGGCACCACCCCCTGGCGGCGGGAATGGGATGCAGCCTCCGGGGGGCACCACGTGAATCTGCTCTCGGGCCGCCGCTACCGCGGCGCCAATCCAGCACTGCTCACCCTGGGCATGCACCTAAGGGGTTCAGCCCTGCCCTATTGGTGCGGCATTTCCGAGGCCAAGGCGCTTGGGATCTTCCCCCGCAAGGGGAGCAAGGCCGTGCATGTGCTGCGGCCCCAGGTGCATCAGCGGGGAGAAGGCCGGCTGGCTGAGGCTGCTCCGGCCGATGCGGCTGGAACGGGCGGGAGTGGGGCTGCTGGCCAGGAAGCCGCTGGGGCTGGCCGACGCTGGGTGAGCTACCGGCCAGTGGCGGTCTTCAATGCCGCCGATCTGGAGGGCGAGGCGCTGGAGGGACTCATCCAGAAGCGCCTCCAGGCCGAGGGGGTGAGCCAGCGGCCCGAGCCCGAGCGGCTGGCGGCGGCTGAGGCCGTCCTCAGTTGCTGGCCGGTGCCGGTGCGCCATGGCGGCGATCGGGCCTGCTATCTGCCGGGGCCGGATCGCATCCAGCTGCCGGATCGCTCGGCCTTCCACTCGGCTGGGGCCCTCTATGCCACCTGGGCCCATGAGGCGATCCACTCCACGGGCCACAGCTCCCGGCTGGCCCGTGATCTCTCCGGCGGCATGGGCGAAGGAGGCGATGGCGGCCGGGCCTATGCCCGCGAGGAGCTGGTGGCCGAGCTAGGAGCTGTGCTGCTCGGTGATCGGCTGGAGATCGGCAGTGCCATGGCCAATCACGCCGCCTATCTGGGCCACTGGGTGGAGCTGCTCAAAGAATCGCCGCGGGTGCTGCTGCAGGTGCTCAGCGATGCCCGCAAAGCTGCCGATCTGGTCTCCCCGGAAGCACCTGAAGCGGATGGGGGTTGAGCCTGCTGATTGAGGTCAGGCCTGGGGCCTGGCGATCACGCCACCCGGCCTGCCCCGGCTTGCACACCGCGCAAGGGCTGACGCAAGTCGCTGTGCTGCGCTCAGCGACCCTTGCCCGGTGCTGGCAGCGCCGGGGCTCAGCGGCGGTGTCGTTCGCCAGCCCAGCCATGGCCGCCACTCCCCTCAGCCGCTCCTGCCCGATCCGCATCATCTCGGTGCATCTCCTCGATGCCGCAGGCCAGCTGCTGCGGGTGCTCTTCCTCGATCGCGAGGGCAACATCAGCGCCCAGCCGCACTACGTGCCCCGCGAGCAGGCCCTGATCCTGGCTGCCAATCAGCAGCGGGTGCTCGGTCCCCAGGCCGAGGTGCGGGTGCTCTGAGCACCCCGGTGCCGGAGGCACTCCGCCTCCGGCTTTCGGGTGTCGCCGCATCGTCCGTGGGCTTGGGCTTCCTGGAGCAATGGCTGCCTCCCTCCCCAGAGCGGGTGGACGCTGCAGGTTCCTCAGCGAGGCGGCTCACAGCAACGGCCTGACGGTTCGATTGGGCGGTCCCTGGGCTGGGCACCCTGGAGCGCCGGCAGTGGGGGAGGGGGTTGGTCACCGGACCGGCGCACACCCACCGCATCCCTCGGCCAGTCCTCACGCCGCGTCAAGGATCGGGCCAGGCGCCTTCCGATGTCGGGCGTCCTTGCCGCGGCGCTGCGGCCGGCCGGTGGTGATGGGGTTCTCCGCCGTCCTATCGATGGCTTCCCCCGTTTCCTCCCTCAGCCGCCGCCAGCAGTCCCCGGCTCTCAGCCGTTCTGCCCTGCGGGCCCGCGATGCCCTGGTGCTCGAGCACCTGCCCCTGGCTGATGCCCTGGCTGCCGCCGCCGCCCGGCGCCTGTTCCCGCTGGTGGAGCGGGAGGATCTGATCCAGGTGGCCCGGGAGGCCCTGGTCCGCTCCGCTCCCCGCTGCAGAGCCGATGAGCCGGCAGCTCCCTATCTGCGCCGTTGCATCACCGGTGCCCTGCAGCACCACCTGCGCGATCGGGTCCGGCTGGTGCGCATCTCCCGCCGGGAGCACGAGAAGGGCACCTGCCCGCTGGGGCACCTCAGCCTCGATGCCACATCCGATGGCGAGCCCTGCATGCTCGATCAACTGGCTGCTCCAGAAGCCGAGCCGGCCCTCGGCGAGGCCATGAATGGCCTGGCGCTGGAGCAGCTGGTGGATCAGCTGCCTGCCGCCCAGGCCACAGCGCTCCGGCTCACGATCCTTGAGGGCCTCTCGCTGCGAGCCGCTGCGGCGCAGCTTCAGATCAGCCCGATGGCCGTGCAGCGGGCCCAGAAGAAGGCCCTCGCCGCCCTGAGGCAGCAGCTGGTGGGGGCGGGCTGAGGCCCCTGCGCTCAGGCCTGCACGAACACCAACGTGGAGAGCGGCCACCAGCCGCTGCCGCCCTCGTCGTAGGCCAACTCCACCATCGGATCGTCCTCGGGAGTCTCGGCCGCAAGGCTGAGCACCGTTGCGCCGGTCTCTGGGCTGATCAGGTCGCGCCAGCAGCGCGAGCCAATCGCCGGCAGGGGTGTCGTGGTGTCAGGCATGGGTCACGGGCTCACCATCACCCGATTGCCAGCGCCGCTGTTGCTCACAGCTACGAACTGACGGCGCTGGGGCGACCAGCAGAGCGAGCGCCAGCCCAGATCAGCCGGGGAGCTGCGCACCGTCCAGCTCAGGCCATCGGCGCTGGTCATGATCCGGTTGCCGGTGCCGCTGCTGCTGACCGCCACCAGCAGCTCCCGCTCCGGCGACCAGCAGAGGGAGGTCCAGGCGTTGTCGGCCGCCGAGCTGCGGCTGCTCCAGCTGAGGCCATCCGGGGAGGTCATCACCCGGTTCCCCTTGCCGCTGCTGCTCACCGCCACAAGCAGACCCAGCTCCGCCGCCCAGCAGATCGCCGTCCAGCTGTTGGCTGCGGCGGCTGTGCGCAGCGTCCAGTTGCGGCCATTGGCTGAGGTCATTACCCGCTGGCTCCCGCCGGTGCTGCTCACCGCCACCAGCAGCCCCAGCTGTGGCGCCCAGCAGAGGGAACGCCACTCTTGATCCGCTGCAGCCGGACTGGCTGTCCAGGTGAGGCCATCGCTGCTGGTCATCACGCGGTTGCCCGTGCCGGTGCTGGCCACGGCCACCAACAAGCCCAGCTCGGGTGCCCAGCAGATCGAGGTCCAGCTGTTGTCGGCTGGCGTCGCGCGCAACGTCCAGCTGCGGCCATCGGTCGAGGTCATCACCCGCGTGCCCGATCCGCTGTCGCTGACGGCCACGAACAGCCCCAGCTCGGCGGCCCAGCAGAGCGCCACCCAGTTCTGATCGGCGACCGCCGGTTGGGTGCTCCAGCGGATGCCATCGCTGGAAGTCATCACCCGGTTTCCGCTGCCGCTGTTGGCGACGCAGGCGTAGAGCTGCAGCTCCGGCGACCAGCAGATCGCCTGCCAGCTGTTGTCCGCAGGCGAGCGCACGGTCGACCAGAGCACGCCGCTGATTCCCAGCACCGGCGGCGGGCTCAGGAGGTCTGCCATCGCCGCTGCCTGCAGCTGGTAGGTGCCGGCCTGGGGCCCAGCGGGGCGGGTGATCGCCAGCAGGTCGCCTGGTTGGAGGGTCATCAGCTGCGGTGCTCAGGGCAGGGCGGGCAGGGTGCTGAGGTCCAGCGGCATGTAGTCCCCGGCCGGCTGGGCAGTGGCTATCGCCGTCTGCAGCTGGGCCGCGTCCACCACCCGCCCGGGCGTGCCGTCCGCCAGCGCCAACGGATCAGCCAGCTGCACCACACCGGCAGCGGTGGTGGTTGCGGGCTCGACGCTCAGCAGCGGTTGGGCCGGGTCGCTCTCATCGACGATCAGCGGTGCGGCCACCTGGATGCGGATCACGCCGGTGCCATCGGGGCCCAGGGCGGCGTTGGCACTCCAGTTGCTGCCGTCAAACAGCAGCAGATCCCCCTGGGCGATCTCCGCTCCGGCGATGCCGCTCCAGCTGGCCAGGGCAGGGCCGGCGCTGCTGGCGAGGTACACATCTCCGGCCACAGCCCCAGCCGGGGCCTCGGTGGTGGTGGGATCGATCGCACCCCGGTAGGTGAGGGCACCGGAGATGGCGGCATGGAGAGTGCCATCCGCATCCACCGAGAGGTTGGTGCCGGGCTTGATCGCCCCGATCGCCGCCGCCGTGGCCGGGCAGAGCATGAACGCCTTGACCTCATCAGCAGTGGCCCGGTGGGGCGTGCTGCCGCGCTGCACCAGCAGCAGGTCGGTGGGCTGGGGCAGGGAACGGCCGGCAGTGCGGCTCTCGGTGGTGGTGGCCATGGCGATCAGTGCAGAAGGGGAAGGCGGTTGAGCGGAAAGATCAAGGAGGCAGGGGGCTGAGCAGGCGCAGGTCCAGCGCGATCACCACCACCCCATCGCCGGCGGCAGCACTCACCAGCGGCGCCAGGGCCTGCACGGCGCTGACACCCCCGGACGGGGGTGGTTCAGGGGTGCCGCCGTCCTGCAGCTGGGCCTGGCCCAGGAAGATCACCCCCTGCGGCCGACTGCTGGTGCGGCACTGGGCCGCCAGCTCGGCCAGCCCAGCCGGATCGGGAGTGGCCATCGGCGCCAGGGCAGTGCTGCTGAGCTGTTGCCAGGCCCCAGCCAGCGATGTGCCTGCTTGGTTGCCTTTTGCCGTGATCAGAGCAGGGCATCCCCCAGCTCCAGCGCCGCGAGATCTGCGGCATCGTTGATGCCCTCGTTGCTGCCGCTGGCAGTGCCCGATGCACTGGCCTGGGCCTCCAGCGCTATGGCCTGCTCCACCAGCTCCGCCTTGGTCTGGCTGCCATCGAGCTCCACGCCGTAGACGGTGGAGCAGAACTCGACGATCTGGGCCTTGGTCATCGCCTGGAAGTCGGTGGGCTGTGAGGCCAGCAGGGCCTCTCCAGCGCTGGTGGTGGTTTCCGTGGACTCCAGCGGTTCGCCGGTGGGCGTGGGCTCATCTGGTGCCGGGGCGGGCTCCTGCTCAGGGGTTTCTTGGCTGGAGTCCACTGCAGGCTCCGGCGCGTTGTCCCCGGCATTAACCGGGGCCGCGTCATCACCGCCGATGGTGCTGCTGAGCAGCTGCCAGCCCAGTGCCTGCCAGCCGGCCAGATGCACCGGCCAGATCGAGCGGGTCGCCCCGTCCTTGGCGATCAGCAGCTGGCTGGGCGGCAGCAGCGATACATCTCCCACACCAGGATCAAGGGTGACTCTGAGCCGCTGCTCTGGGCCCGAGAGGCGAACAGGCGTGGAGGAGGGGTTGTTGCTGTCGAGGGGCTGCAGCAGCTCCAGCGGCAGGGCATCAGCCTCCGCCGCCGCATTGAGGGTGTCGAGTGGGTTGCCCATGGCGCTCACCTCACAGCCCCTGGTTGGCGGTGAGCGCCACGGTCATCCCCACCGGCGTGGCGGGAGAGACCGTCGCCCGCGCCAATCGCAGGCAGGGCGGGGCGATCAGCGCGCTGTCGGCCGGGTTGATCAGCAGGGCGGCGCCGCTGATGATCGCCTCCACCTTGCCGCCTGCAGCGGGGATAGCGACGGCCGCGGCGGTGATCCAGCTGCCGGCGTTGCCATCGGCCAGCAGCGGCGCCAGCTCCAGGGTCACCGTCACCGCCTCGCTGTGGCCGGGGTGGGAGGCCACGAGCACAAAGGAGCTGGTGGCATCGAGGTCGGTACCGAGGTTGACGACATCACCGCTGCTGCGGGTGTGCTCGTAGCAGTCGGTGGCGGAATGGTTGATCCAGCCGACGAGCACCGTCTGGGCATCGAGCAGCCGGGTGGCTTGAGAGGTCATGGAAGGGTCTCCTGTGGGGATGGGATGAAGGGTTCAGGGCAGCACCAGCGGCATGGGCGCCACGTTGAACAGGCGCGCGGCGGCCTTGCGGTTGCACACGGCAAAGCCCACGTACCAATCGACCCGCGTGCGGAACACCGGCGCGTCATGCACCTCCCCGAAGTCGCGCACCGAGATGCCGTAGCGCCCCTCGAACGGCCCCTGCAGGCCGCAGACCGCCGCATCGCCCAGCACGCAGCAGTAGATGGAGGTGGTGTCTCCCGGTTCGTCGTAGCCGAGTACCGCGTTGCCCTCGGCGTCCTCCTCCACCAGCAGGATCTCGATCCCCTCGAAGTAGTGACGGCCGTCGATCACCTCATACAGATCGCCACCGGCCTGGCGGGAGGCGGTGCTGATCTGACGGCGGGCGGCCTTGCTGGCGATCAGCACCTTGTCGCCTCCGTAGCCGATCACGCTGTCGGTCAGCGCCTCCAGCGCCAGCAGGTTGAGCGTGCTGCCGCCGTTGTCGATCGTCTGGTCCTCGCCCGGCACCAGGCGCTTGCTCAGCCCGTTGAAGGCACGCGGATCGAAGGTGTCGTCGCCGTTGATGATCGCCGCCTCAAGCGTCAGGCGCATGGAGCGCACCTTCATCTCGGTCTGGGCAGCTCGGGCCTCGGGGCCCTGCAGGTCCACGATCGAGCGGTCCACATCCAGGTCGCCGCCGAACAGGTGCACGAACTCCGAATCGGAGTTGATGACGCCATAGCTCTGGCGGTAGCCCTCGTTGACGGCCCGGAAACCGACGCGGGGCAGCTTGGTCTCCGCCGGGAAGCTCAGCGAGCCGCCCACGAGATTGCGGAAGGGCAGGCGGCGCAGCAGCTCCCCCTCCGCGAAGGTCTTGAGCACCGCCAGCTGTTCGGCGCGGCGGGCGTATTTCTGCGCCTCGATCAAGGTCAGGCCCAAGGGCACGCTCCAGGGGCCTGGCCCCAGTGACAACAGCAGCTGTTGCCAGGTCGTTGCCCTGGTGGCGTGATCAGCAGCCAAAGAAGCCGCTTAGCCTGAGCCCATGGCGCCATCCCGTATCACCCACAACCCGGAGCAGTGCGGCGGTAAGCCCTGCATCCGCGGCATGCGCATTCGCGTGCGGGATGTCCTGGAGCTCTATGCCGCTGGGCTGAGCAGCGAGCAGATCCTTGCCGACTACCCGGATCTGGAGCCGGAGGATCTCAGTGCGGCACTGGATTACGCAGCCCGGGAGATCGACCATCCAGTGTTGGTGGGATGAGGCTCTGGCTGGATGCCCAGCTGCCGCCAGCCGTGGCCCTCTGGATCGGTGCGCAGCCATGGGGAGTGGATGCCGTCCCTGTGCGGGAGATCGGGTTGCGGGATGCCAGCGATCCGGAGATCTTTCGCCAGGCACGGGCCGCTGAGGCGGTGGTGATGACCAAAGACCGGGACTTCATCCGCCTGCTGGATGAGCAGGGCCCTCCTCCCCAGGTGATCTGGCTGCGGCTGGGGAACAGCAGCAATGCCGCACTGCAGCAGGTGTTGAGCACGACCCTGCTGCCAGCGCTGGAGCTGTTGCGCAGCGGTGAACCCTGGGTGGAGATCCGGCCGCAGGCCAACGCAGAAGCCTGATGCCTGCAGCACGGTGGTGCAGTGGTCGCGTCCTGCCTGCCCGATCCGCCTTGTCTGCTTCCGCAGGCCGGATCTGCGCCTCCCTCTGGCTGAGCTCCCGCACCCTGGAGAGGTTCTCCGCTCACCCGCCATCCACTGGTAGCGGCGCGCCTGGCCAATGGATGTGATAGGCGCGGCTGCGGCCTTCGCCGATCGGCTCGATCGCTTGTTGCTCCACCAGCTCGGCCAGATCGCGCCAGGCCGTGGCGCGGCTCACCTTGGTGAGGCTGATGGCCTTGCGCAGGGTCATGCCGCCCGTGAACCCCTCCGGTTCGGCATCCAGCAAGCGATTGAGCAGCTTCTGCTGGCGGCTGTTGAAACCGCTGTGCCGGTGGCTCCACCAGAAGGCCGCCTTGCGCCGCACCGCATCGATCACGGCGCCATTGGTGGCCGCTGCTGCCGTGAGCTGCTCCAGGAACCAGCTCAGCCAGCCCGTGACATCGAGATATCCCCGCTGGCAGCGCTCCAGCACCGTGTAGTACCTCTCCCGCTCCCGCAGGATCTGGGCGGAGATGCCCAGGGCTCGGCCAGACAACTCCTGGTGGGCCTGGGCCCTGCAGTCCTGGGCCAGAAGCCGGTCGGTGATGGCACGGGCCAGGCGGCCATTGCCGTCTTCATAGGGGTGGAGGGTGAGAAACCAGAGGTGGGCCAGGCCGGCGCGCAACAGCCCGTCCAGCTGCGCTGGCGGGGAGGCGATCCAGTCCAGGAAGGCCTCCAGCTGCCTCTCGAGCTGATCACGGGGCGGCGCTTCAAAGTGCAGGCGCTCACGGCCGATGGCGACGGAGAGCACCTGCATCGGGGCTTCATCGCGCAGTTCACCGATCCGAATGGCGCGCAGGTCATCGGGGCCAGCGGCAAACAGGCGCCGATGCCAGTGGTTCAGCGTGGCCAGGGTGAGGGGAGCCTCCAGGCTGCTGGTGGCTTCCAGCAACACATCCAGCAGGCCCTCCACCTGGGCGCTGGTGGCCGGCTGCCCCTCGGCCAGGGGAAGGCGCAGTCGGCGCGCGATTGAGGAGCGCACCTGGCCGGGATCCAGCAGCTCGCCTTCGATGGCGGCCGTGCCCAGGCTCTCCCGGCCCAGCAAGGCGGAGATCGCCTCGCGATCGAGCGGGGGCTCCAGCGTCTCCAACCGGCTCAGCAGCTCCTGGCGTGCAGCGCGGGCCTGCTCCAGCAGCGGCTCCAGAGCGGAGCCCTTCCAGCGGAACTGGGGCCAGTCCGGCTGCTGCCAGATCCAGGATGAAACCATCACCACAGCCTAATCGCTTCATCCAATGAAGCGGTTAGTGGCAGGTAATCGCTTCATGGCCGCCGCCGCGGTGGCTGGGGGCATGCGCTCGAATCGCTCGGCAGGGTGCAGATCTTCCCCACCGGCGCTCAGTGGATCGGCTACGCGCAGCCCTCCTCATGGTCCGGGCGGCCTCAAGGGCTGCGCGAGTCCGCCGACTTGTTCGATGGCCTCGCTGCGCTCCGCATTGCAGCGGTGGCTGCCCCTTGACCCCGCCCGGCGTGCTTCGGGGTCTTCGCTACGCCTGCCATGGCTTCCGCATCCCGGATCCGCGCCTTCCAGCTCCTGAGCTCCCGCACCCTGGAGCTTCTCTGGGAAGAGGCATCGGCCCACCGCCCTGCTCCTCTGGAGCGGCTGGAGCGGCTCTGCGCTGATCTGCTCTTTGAGCGCCAGCTCCTCAATCCTCACCGGGTGAGCTCCTTCCCCGAAAGCGAGCTGCCCTTCTGAGGGGGCGGCCCCGGCTGCGGCTGGGGCGCTCTCTTTTGACTGCCGCCGGCGGCCCAAAGCCAGCACTGGCAACAGGGCTCAGCAGCACCACGCCCATGGCCAGCCCCATGACCCCCGAGCGGTTCCAGGACCGCTTTGAAGCCTTTCGCGGTGAACCCCAGCAGGTCTCCGGCGTCTGGACCCTTCATGCCGCGATCGCTGCACTGCCCGGCAGCGAGGCCGTCCTCGATGAGCACGCCCCCTGGGCGCTCACCTTCAGCCAGAAACCTGCCGCGCCCCCGGCGCCGGCAGTCCCCAGCGGCGGCCTCGATCCCCGCGGTTCAGAGGAAGCCGGCATGGCCGGCCCGCAGCTGGCAGCCCCCGTCCAGCCCGGGGATTCCTACCTGCTGGTGAATGACCGGGATGAGGACATGGAGGCCTACGACCACACCGGCCAGTTCCTCTGGAAGATCCCCTGCCTGGCCCGCGGCCAGGGGGCGGATACCGACTGGAGCCGCGCCAATACCGACACCCCGCCCGGCCTTTACAAGCTCGGCCAGCTCTACGCGGACTACGAGCAGAACCCCAACCCGCCCTGCTCCGACACAGCCATGGCCTACGGCTGGTACTCCTTCGACATGGAGGAGCTGGAGGGCCAGGAGGTGTCCCATGGCCGGGCCGGGATCATGCTCCACGGCGGTGGATCGGCCTGCGGCTGGCCCGGGGCCTGGGCAGCGCAGCAGCCCCTGCACCCCACCCTCGGTTGCGTACGCCTGCACAACGCCGATCTGCGCGACAAGGTGCTGCCCCTCTACCGGCAGGGCACCGTCTATGTGGGGGTGTTCCAGGAAAAAAAGTGACGACGAGGCTGGTGCTGCCACCGGCTGGGGGCCGACCGCCCAAGCCGCCGTTCGACCGTGAGCGGTTTGTGTTCAAGATCCTGGCGGTGGTGATCGGCACCCAGCTGCTGATCTATTCCCTCGCCGCTGGGGTCTGCGGCCAGCGGGCGCTGGAAGGGCGATCGATCGGGCAGATCTGCCCCGGCACGCTGGAGCAGCTGCAGGGCGGCTTTGATTCCACCCTCAAGCTGCTGCTGGCTTTGCTGGGTGGAGCAGCGCTCACGCGCATGGACCGGTAACGCCTGGGAGCGGGAGGAGGGCTTGCTCCGGGCCTCTCCAGTCTGAGGCCCTCCTGCGGTCGGGCCTCCGCTGGGATCGGTCCCATCGCTGCGCCACACCTGGCGCCGATCGTCATGGCCACGCTCTCTGCAGGCAGTTCCGCTGCCACCTCCCCGTTCTGCAGGCCAGAAGAAGATCCGTTCCTGCTGCTCGAATCCACGCTGCGCTCGGTGGAGGAGATCCTGCTGCGTCGTCGTGGGCTGCCGCTGCGCCGCACCTGGATCGAGCAGCCCTATGGAGAAGAGGAAATCACCCTGCTGGAGGAGGAGGTGATCCCCGCGATCCAACAGTGTCTGGCGCGAGTGGATGAGCTGGATGAGCGGCTCCTGGCCGAGCAGGAGCTGATGCAGCGCTGTGAGCTCGAGCTGCAGCGCCAGCCACTGTCTGTGCAGAAGCTGCAGATGGCCTGAGCGCCATGGGTTGGGGGCTGCAGCTGCGGCCCCCTTGCCTGTGTCTCGATCCCAGGGTTGGCGGAGCAGCTCCACTGCTCGGGCGCGGTGGATGCTCAGCACGGATCTGCAGCAGGGCCAGTTGGGCGTGGCTGGCTGGGCGAAGCGAAACCCCTCCGCAGCATGCCCCTCCGGCTTGCGCTGGCCAGGGCTGACGCGAGGCTCGCTGGGCTCGCCCCTGGCCAGCACTGCGCCTGCGGGGCGTCTGGTCGGTGTTCTCTGCTCCACCCCAGCCATGGCCACTCCCCAAGGCCCCGTCTGCGAAGTCCGCCTGCTTGTGGTTCACCGCCATCAGCCAGGAGTCCAGAAGCTCGGCTCCACCCCCTGTGAGGTCGCGTTCTTGGGCCGCCGCGGCAAGCCCGTCAAGAAGATGCGGCTGATCCCTGCCGAGAAGGCGTTCGCCTTTGCCCGCAAGCTCCAGGGCACCCCCGGCTGCACCGTCTCGGTCTGCTGAGCCGTTGGGCTAAGGCCCGGCTGCCGGTTGGTGGCCGGGCCTTTGCAGCAGGGCTGGCAAGAGCCGCAGTAAGCCCAGTGAGGCCATGGCCACCAGAACCAGCCGCCGCACGCGCAAGAGCAGCACCGGCAAAACCAGCACCGCCAGAACCCGGAACACCGCAAGCCGCAGCACCGACTCCGTGCCCGAGTTGCCGGGAATCAGCACTGTCAGACGACAGTGCGCTCAACTTCACCTTGCTGGTGTGGACACGGGAACCCTGGCGGCAATACATGATTGTGAGTGACCTCAACTTCCGCATCGAGCCGCTGCTGCACGAGCGGGGCACCCCCAGCGAGAGGGCCCTGAATGAGGTCAGCCGTCAGTCCAGCACTCGTTAGGAGTTTGCGGAAAAACCAGCGCGGCAAGCGCGTTTTCCCCAGCCAAAAGCTGATTTCTTGTTGATCTGGCGCTCAGGACGATTCAGAGGGCTGGATGACGCCCTTTTGGACTGTTTTCGAGGCTTTTGACCTGCCAAACGGGCACACCTCTGGGGAACCAGCCGTTCATGCCACCTCCAGTGCCGGCTTGAACAGGTTGCCCAGGCGGATCAGGTTGTAGGCGATCACGTGCAGACCGAATACAGCGCTCACGTTTTCCTGGCCGCGCAGTTTGAACTGGCGCAGCCCGCCGAACGCCTTGATCCAGCCAAATACCTTCTCGATGCCGCGGCGGGCATTGATCGACTTGGCGTACCCCACGTGGCGGGTGGTGCGGGCATCGATCGCTGAGCCACCGCTGCGGGCGGTGTTCTGCGCCACGTGGGGCGTCACGCCCAGTCGCCGCATCTCGGCCACGAAACCTTTCGTGTCGTAGTTCTTGTCGGCGCCGATGGTCTTCTGGTGAGCACCGGCACTGTCTGCTGCCATCCCCTGGGCGGCATCCCGCTCACCGGTGCCCGTGGCCTTGGTGACGCGGCAATCGACGATCAGGTCGTGGCGGTTCTCCATGAGCACATGACCGCGATAGCTCAACTGCGCTGGATGGGCATTGGACTTCCGGGCCAGCAAGGCCTCTGGATCCGTGCTGGAGCGGTGGGTCTCGTTGCTGAGCTTGATGCCGCGAAAGTCGCCCTTGGCTCGCTTCCTTCCCTCCTTGGGGGCACCGAATCCTTCGCCAGGACCTGTTGGCGGAGGCGGAGGGTCCTCCTGCCCATCGATCCGCTTCAGGGAGGCGTGTGACGCCCAGGCCTGTAGCAACGTGCCGTCCACGGAGAAGTGGTCGTCACTGAGCAGCGGTTTGACCTCCGGAGCTCCCATCAGCTTCTCCAGAAACAGCCCCATGACGTCGTCATTGAGCAGCCGATCACGGTTTTTGGTGAATGTGGTCGGGTGCCAGATTGGATCGTCGGGGCTGAGGCCCACAAACCAGCGGAACAGCAGGTTGTAGTGGAGCTGCTCCAGCAGCAGCCTCTCGGAGCGGATCCCATAGAACGCCTGCAGCAGCGAGGCCAGCAGCAGTTGCTCCGGCGGCACCGATGGGCGTCCTTCTGAGGCGTACAGCCTGCAGAAAGTGGGATTGAGCCGATCAAGAGCCTGGTCCGCCAGCTTGCGGATCCGCCGTAGTGGATGGCTGCTCGGGATCCGTTCCTCAATCGAGACGTAGGAGAACAAGGAGCCGCTGCGCTCCTGTTGGCCTCGCATCACTACTGGTGCAGTTGCCCCATTTTCGCAGAGGCGGCGGGGTTTTTCAGCGAACTCTTAGGAGTTGAACCACGGCAGTTTCAGACCAAGGGCTTCGATTGGATCCATCACGAGCTTGTTGAGAGCACGGCCTAGAACGACTTGTGGCTCGTCCGCCCGAATAGGGAGAACGGGATGCGCGTGATCGGCACCGTTGACAATCTTGCGCCTGATCAGGGAGTTTCCTGCCTCCAGCCCGCACACATAGGCTCGTTCCTGACACAAACCCTTGGCTCCATGTTCTTTGTCGCCCATCCGCACCCAGTCGCCAGCGCAGACGATCGATTCCACTGAGGTTTCCAAGGGTGGCCGTTTTCTGAAACTGCCCGGAGAAAAGAGCGACACCGAGCCTGGATAGCGCCGCACCTCGGAATCAACCACCCTGGCATTGGTGAATTCTGGATGAGCGATGGGGAGCAGGTCACGCGTGAGCCGATCGATGATCTCTTGATCACTCATCGCTGCGATAGCCGATGCGTTGTAGAAGTCGCTGGCGACCACCGAGCCCTGGGGCTGCTCATCACCCCAGAGAGCCTGTTGCGCATCCTTGTGCAGCTGATCCAGCATGAAAAAAGTGCCCCCAGAGCCCTTCAGTGATTCGAAGCGGGAAAACACGTTGGCTGGGTAAGCGATTGGAACATAACGATCCAGCCATAGACGTACTGACACGACATCGATGGAACCAAGCGAAGCAGCGCCAACAAGCTCTGGCGCTGCCTTGCTGAGTTCAGGAGATTGAGCCATCAGAGACTTGAGCCCTTTTGCACCAACGGCCAAGACCACAGCATCCACCTCGTCAATCACCTGAACTGATTTGGTCGCCACGTTCATAAGCTCAACCGAGCTGACGCGCTGCGAGTCAGACGACATAGTCACCCGTCTCACCAACGTTCCCCCAAGGACCTGCAGATGATGGCGGGAGATCAGCCTTCGACTCAGAGGCGCAAACAGATGTTCGGCGATGCTTTTCGACTTGATCCAACGGACATCAAATGAGTCTTGATGGGCCAAGGCGTAGTAATAGAGGAGCTCCATAGTGACCGCGGCCGAAAGCTCTTCGGGCGGCTTGAACAAGCCAACCAGCAAGGTGGGGCGCAAGAACTCATTGATGAGCCGATCGCTAATGCCGAGCTTGACAAAGAGTGATTGCGCATCGAGATCGTCGTACTGCTGGAAAATCTTGTCGCTGCGATAAAGGTCAAGCATCGTATAGAGAAGCCCTGCGATGCTGAGCCGGTCTTGAATGGGTAGTCGTGTGAAGTTGGTGATTGTTGCCACCATCTGGCCAAGCGGACTTGGCCATTGGGGTGCGTCTCCAAAAACAGGCGCTGTTGCTTCTAACCCATCGGGCGACCAGAAGGCACTGGTTGTGAAGTCAGTGAAGATATCGCCAGCGCCGAGTTCATTGGTTAGGGCATTGATGTTGGGATAGTCTTTCCAAAAACCTCTGGTGCCTGCCTCGAAAGGTTTACCGCTTTTGGTTGTGATTGGTTGACTGCCTGTTGGATCGGGCATCCCATCAATCAAGGTGACGCGAATACCGGCTTCACAGAGTGCCTTGGCTGCGCCCCAACCAGCCCATCCGGCTCCGATGACGACGACATGGGATGGTCTTCCGCCGGTCATGGCCTCGTGTGGCATGGCTGCTACGAACGTCTGCTCATCTTTTGCAAGTTACTCAAAGAGTGATGGAGCTCGCCGCTCCGTCGTACCGCTTCTGATCTGGAGCGTTGGGCGAGGCACGACGGATGCCGTTGCTACTGGAGCGGGACTGTTCTCAGGCGAACAATTCAATCTCCAGAATTTGGGAGATTTCGTAAGCACGTTGGCCGCGTTTTAGCGATTTCACCCTATATCTCCCCCTTTTTTGAACACAGTTTGATTGTTCTTTTGTTCGATTGATTTCACTGGGTTCGGGTGGGCTCGACTGACAGCTGACTGCGAAGCATGCAACCGGTAGCCCTGCAGCAGCCAGGGGAACGACCGCCCGCTGCGCTCGCTTCTCCAGCCGCAGCGCCCGCTCCGCTGGTGGATCGCGCGGGTAGGGACGGTCGCCCGTGCTGCTGGCCTACAGCCGGGGCTTGCAGCCGTGAGCTACAGCCAGGAGCGGTAGCGGCTGCGGTGGCGCCGTGCCGCAGCCTTATGGCCGCTGCTGCCGAACTGGGGGCTGGAGCCATCTCGCCGCCGCCGCACCCAGACGCCGCGGCGAATCAGACGAGAGTCCTCTGAATTGGCGCGGCGTGCGGCCACGATCACCCCATAGCCCTTCTTGTGTCGGTGCTGGGCACGGGAGCGGGCCTGGCTGGCGCTGGCGGCCGGCACCACCGTGGCGGTGGAGCGGTTGCGCCAGAACACCAGATACCAGGCCATCGCTCTGCGGCGGGGTGATCAGCGCCGTGGCGCAGCCGCCCTGGGCGTTGTGCCCTTGACGGCCTCCAGATAGAGCTCGGCGGTGCTCAGCGTCTGCAGGTTCACCGCTCCGCCGTGCTCATGGCCCGTTTCAGGCACCGCAGCGGAATACAGGCCACTGCGCTGCTGGAACAGGAAGCTGTACACCGGGTGGCGGCGCAGCTCCTCCATGTAGTCGCCATCGCTCAGGGCCACCCCGTCGGCGGTGAGGGGCTGGCCCTTGCCGTCCACCGGCAGCAGCCGCTCGCGGCCATCCACCTCCCCCAGCTGGAAGTGGCCGCCGCACAGCGTCACGAAGGTGTCAAAGAAGGTGCCCCGCTCATCGCCGCCGACGCGGCCCTCGGCCTCGGAGAAGAGGCGCTCCATCAAGCGCTCCTTGCGCAGATTTTGAACCTGGGAGCGAGCCTCATCCCGTTCCTTTTCGACGCTGCGCACGCGGCGCAGGTTGGCCTCATTGAGCTGGCGTTCACGCTCGCCCACCTGGCGCTCGAACTCCTCCCGCTTGCGCTCGGCGTCCTGCAGGCGGGCGTACTCATCGGGGTTGATCTCCGAGAACCGCGACAGCTGGGCACGGGCCTTGCGCAGCTCCTTCTCCAGCTGGTTGCTGCGGCGTCGCTCGGCGCGCAGGGGGTCAGCACTGCTGGGAGCAGCGGCAGGGGGGTCGTCGTTGTCGCGGCTGCCGTTGACACCTGGGTCCTGGGGCAGGGAGAGGTCGAGGGCGTCGTCGCCGTCGGCAGCATCCAGACCAGCGTCAGCGGCGCCGTCGCTGTCGAGCAGGTCAGGGTCGGTGGCAGGCGGGGCTGAGCCGGCAGGGGCCTGGTTGGGCTGCTGCTGGTGCTGGCTGTAGACCTGCCATGGGCCGACAGGGGCCAGGGGAGCTGGAGCGTTGCCGCTGCTGGTGCGGCTGAAGTCAGAGAAGAAGGAAGAGGGCATCACCCATCACGGCTGTGGTGCTGCGGGCGCCCCGTCCGGGCTGCGCTCGCAGTTCCTGTTGCCAGGCTGGGAGCAGACCATGGCCCTGGTTCTCAAGCAGACAGCCATGGCCTCCGGCATCACGGTCACGTCCAACCCGGATCCCGCTCAGCTGGTCAGCCTGGGTGTGTCCAACTGGCCGACCTGGGGCTGTGAGGTCAGCACCTTCCCCTGGACCTACGACGAGCAGGAGACCTGTTTGCTGTTGGAGGGGGATGTGACGGTAACCCCCGATGGCGGTAAGCCGGTGCGCTTTGGCGCCGGAGACCTGGTGGTGTTTGACGCCGGGCTGAGCTGCACCTGGGACGTGCACGCCCCGGTGCAAAAGCACTACCGCTTTGGCTGAGCACTCCGGCCAGAGTGGAGCCCATGCAGCTACCACCCCAGCCTACGCCGCGCGAAACCACCGAGGCGATGGTGCGGAACATCGGCCTGGAGCTGGCAGAGGTCCAGCAGGCGATGGTTCGTTGTCGCGGTGACGCCGTCGCTGAACCCAGGCTGGCGGGAACATGGATGGCGCACCTGTTGATCAGCAGCAACGAGCTGCTGATCAACCTTCTGATCGACACGGCCCGCCGGCCGCAGCGGATCAGCGGTCCGGGGTAGCGGACCGCGTCCAACGCCGGTAGAGCCAGGCCCCGCAGCTGCCCCAAAGCACGCTCCAGAGGATGAAGGTGGCGAGCGTCCCCAGCTGGGACCCCTCCAGCGAATAGACCCCGGCGTTGATCAGGCCGGCATCGATCAGCGAGCCGCCGATCCCCCAGCCCAGAACCCAGGTGAACAGGAAGCCAATGGCCTGGAGGTTGCCCGTCATGGGAGTGGGAGTTCAGCGGTGGCCATCAAAAACCCCCGGGTGTGCCGGGGGTGGTGGGTCAACGAGCCGGACGGAGACTCAGAAGCAGAAGGGCAGGAACTGGGTGCGGCAGGCCGCATAGCCATCCACCAGAGCGCCGAGGCCGATCTGGTGGGCGATGCCGAAACCGGTGAGGCCTTCCACCACGATGCCGATCACGATGCCGAGCATGGCGGCGCGACCGTTGAACAGTTCAGCGCGCTTGAGCTGCTCCATGTGGATCAGCTGTTCGGCGCTGTTCTGCAACCACTGGTCGTTGGCGGGGGTGTTGGTCATGAGAGCTCTGGTGTGGTGGATGGGAAGCGTTGGTCGTGAGCGAAGGGCTCAGTCGGCCTATCAGGGCTGGAGCAGGGCACTCGTGGTCCATGCGCCGATCAGCAGGAGAGCAACAACGCCGGTCATCGCTGGGGGGTCTGGGCGAGGTCGCTGGGGCGGGTCAGCACAAAAGCAGTAACGCCGGAGAGCAGCACCACCAGGGCGACGACGGCGGTGATGGCGGCGGAGTAGTCGGTGCTCATCGCGATCAACCGAGCCCGATCTGCTGGAGGATGCCCTGGCCGGTGAGCAGCTCGGTGGCGAGGCCGATCACGAAACCGAGCATGGCCAGGCGACCGTTCCAGGTCTCGGCGAATGCGACAAACCCGAAGCGGGGAGCGGGATCAGCCATGCGTGTTTCAGTTCGTTACGGGAATTGTAACGACATGTGAAGTGGGTGGGACATGGCGGTTTCCCGCATGGCTGCCGGAGTGGTGGTGGAGCTGCGCCAGCCGTCAGCCCAGGGACTCCACTCCCTCCTCAACAGCAGGCGCCGTACGCCGGGCCGGCAGGTAGATCCACTCCCCTTCTGGCAGTGGAGTGGAAGGCATGTACCCCGGCACCAGCAGCTGCATCCCCGAGGGAATGGGAGTGGTGGAGCGGTAGACGGGCAGCTGCAGCGTGGTGCCAGTGGGCAGCGGTTCCTCGCTGGGCCAACTGCTCAGCTCTGGGTTGAACTGGCGGAGCAGGGAGAGGGTCAGGTTCTGCTCCGCCGCCACGCTGCTGAGCGTGTCGCCTTCGACGCTGATGTAGGTCTCGCTCTGCTGCAGCACCGGGTTGAGGCTGCGCAGCTTGCTTTCGGTGGTCCCGTGCCGTCCGGCCAGCACCGCCAGCGAATCGCCCTCCACGGCTGTGATTGTCTGGGTGCTTTCCAGCTGGGGGTTGATGCGCCGCAACGTGGCCACGGTGGTGCCGTAGCGCTCAGCGATCAGGTTCAGCGTGTCGCCATCCCTGAGCACCAGCACGCTGTGGGGCCTGAGCACCAGCTGGATCGACTCCCCCAGCAGCGGCTGCACCAGCAGGCCGATGCCACCGGGGCCGTAGTCCGCCCCGAAGTGCATCACCTGGCAACCCGCGAACTGGGCCCGCCCGCCACTGGGCAGTCCGCCCTGAGACGAGAGGTGGGCCAGGTCCCCCAGCCACATCACCCCCTGGCAGGGCGCCTGCACCGTGCCCAACAGCGTTGGGTCCCAGGGCAGTGGTGCCTCGTCGCGGTAGCCAGGGGTGGCCCAGTCCAGCTCGGCCGCCAACCAGTCGAACGTGTTGCTGGTGCTCACCGGCAGGATCGCCGCCCGGCAGAGGTAGCCGCGCAGCAGCACATCGCCGGGGTCGGTGAGGGCGGTGTCGTTGTAGCCGCTGACGATGCCGCTCTGCTCCAGGAAGCAGTCGATCACGTGCCGGCGAATGGGGACCGGGTTGCGGCTCTCGGGTCGGTCCACCTCAAACAGGCAGAGGCGGGCATTGGCGTAGGGCTGCAGCGCCAGCCACAGGGGCGAGGCCCCAGGGGGCGCAGCTGCGGGCTGGGCCACCCGGCTGTCGATCCCCGGGGTGGCTGCAGGCAGAGACACCAGCTGGCCCCACAGCGGCGCACCCCGCAGGGGGTTGAGGCCCTGGTTGAGTGGCGAGAGAGGTTGCTCCATCGCTCAGCCCCGCACCAGCGATCCCCGGAAGGGGTCGGGGTTGCACTGGCGCCAGTTCTGCAGCCGCGGCAGCAGCAGCGCCAGCTGGCCGATGTGCTGGCTGCGCTGCTTACCCAGCACCACCGCCGGTGAGGGGCCCGCGGGGTTCCACTCGCTCTCGGTGTCCTCCAGCAGCAGCTCGGTGGCGTACTCCACCACCGCCAACTTGCTCAGCGGCAGCGGGTTGGGCACCACGCCACCGGCCACGCCCTTGCGCCGGCTGCGCACCGGGCTGTTCACCTCCGCCGGCGTCAGTGCCGCCAGCTGCTCATTCAGCCCTGCGATGGCATCGAGGTGGCCCTGGGCGGTGCACACCCCCGTGGGGTAGTGGGTCTGCAGCTGAGCCATCTCCCGATTCAAGGCCGCAACGGCAGAACTGGTGACCGGGATGGAGAGGGCGATGCGCAGGGCCTCGGCATCGCCGGGGCGCCAGCTGCAGGTGGGTGGGGAGGACTGGGTCATGCCGTCGTTTGCCAGGCTTGAAATTTGAATGGCTGAGGTGCCAACTGGAAAAGCAAGAAGACCACATCGAAGTGTTATTGCAACTCAATCGCATTACAAAAGAGCTAGGGAACCTCTGATCAAGACGCCTTAATTCGAATAATCTAGTCTCATTCTCATCAATGAGACGATACTGAGCAGATTTAGCCCACTTTTCGCTCAGAGAAGCCCTTGAAAAGACTTCAGGCAGTTCCCACCATTCGTTTTGGCTTGATTTCTGGATGATTATCGGTCTTTAGACACACTATACCCTTGCTTTACGCTGAATCAGGTATCCGTTCCCGTACCATCCAGAGGTTTGCCAGGGCAAAGAGCAACTTCAGCTTGAGGTCGTTCTTGCGGATACCTCTGTAGAAGACCTTCCGGAAGCCGAACTGACATTTGATGATTCGAAAGGGATGTTCCACTTTGGCGCGGAAGTGGGCTTTCGCCGTCTCAATCAGATCAAGAAGCCTGCCCTCAGGTGTCTCTGGAAGCACTCTGCGCTGGCCGGGCTTCATCGCAATCCTGAACTCAGCCTCGCAGTCCTGGAAGTCGTTTCGTTTCTCGATGCCGATGTGGCCGGCATCGCCGTAGATGAGGCGTTCATCCCCATGGAGCCGTTCAGCTGCTGTGTTCAGCTCATGAACATTGGCGGCGGTGCTCTCAACAGAGTGGACCAGGCCAGATGCGGCATCAACTCCGATGTGGCAGCGCATTCCAAAGAACCACTGCTTGCCCTTGGCCACTGAGTGCATGTCAGGATCCCTCTCCTTGGCCTTGTTCTTGGTGGAGCTGGGGGCATTGATTATCGTGGCATCAAGGATCGTTCCTTCCCTCAGCATCACTCCTCTCTCGCTAAGCATCTGGTTCACACCCTCAAGAATCTGCTCCGCGATCCGGTGCTCTTCCAGCAGATGGCGAAAGTTGAGAATCGTCGTCTCATCAGGGATCCGGCCATCCATCGTCTCGATCCCTGCGAAGCGGCGGAAGCAGGGCGTATCGATCAGCATCTCCTCCATCAATGGATCTGAAAGCGTGAACCACTGCTGCAGCAGATGGATCCGCAGCATCACCTCCAAAGGAATCGGCGGACGACCTCCTTTGCTGGAGGGCTTGTGATACACGGGCTCAATCAAGGCCAGAAACGCTTCCCAGGGAACCGTGGCCTCCATCTCATCCAAGAAGCGCTGGCGGCGCGTCCTCTTTTTGGCGTAGATCTGCTCGTAGTCCGTGAAGCCCAGCTGGAGAGGGTCGGCCATCCGTTCCAGTCTCAGTCTTGGATCTGGACTGATTTTAGCGGGTTTTTCAGGGGTTCCCTAGAAGTGCCGAAACCCGAAACCCGAGACCCGAAACCCGAAGCAGCGGGCAGCGAGGAAGGAACGCCACTCCAAGTCATCCCCAGTGTGTGCAGTTGTGACAAGCCTGGCATATCACATAAATCCTGCTCAGAATTAATCTGAACAGACAGCAGGAGGCAAAGCAATGAGCATCTCACATCCATACTTTACTGTTGAGAGTAGAGAGCCGAGCTATCTTTCTAATTATGGACCCGGCTACGTAGGTTTTACGCATTCAGATCCAAACTTTGTCTCAAGAGGGATTGCATATTTCACTCGCTGGTCAAGACTTAGTGAAATCAAGGCATCACATGCGCTAATCGTAAGCGGCGAAGACGAGTGCATTGAGGCGCATGTTCAAAGCGGTGTTCGAAGAGCCAAACTCAGTGATTATTTCAACAATCCCCAGTGTCAAATATTTTTCCGAAAACCAGTTGACTTAGACAAAGCAGTAGCCGATGCCATTGTTGACTCTGCAGCACAAGAAATCGGATGTAAATATGATATATCGCTAATCCTAGGGCAAGCTGCAGCCAAGAGCCATATAGGCAAGCTTATTAGAGAGATATTTCAGGGAAACGCCAAAAGTCTTGCATGCAAGATCATGAACAATGATACGCGGTGGATATGCAGCGAGCTTGTGGCACACTGCCTTGATCAACAGCCGCAGTACAAAGGCAAAGGCGTCTTAAGGGCACCTCGAAATATTGCCACTACCCAGGCTGCCTTGAGAAGCAAAATGCTCATCCTCTGCACGTGCAGATCCGCCTGATGACTGACATTCATGACTTAAATGCGGGATAATTATCCCGTTGCCGAATGATCAGACAGCCAGCATTGCCTTTGAGTTGCAATGCAGGTATCGAAGAAAGTTGTAAGTCAGATTACGCAGTCCCCACCAAGCTTTCGTTCTGGCCAGTCCAATCCGCCTTGTCAGCTTGCCGCGCATGCAGGTTGTGATTGCACCAAAGACATGCTCAACCCTGGCCCGTACAGTTGATCGGACCTTGTTCCGTTCCTTGGCCTCCTCGCTCAAGGGATGGCAGCGTGAGCCCTTT
>NZ_CH724159.1:0-125260 GCF_000153045.1 Synechococcus sp. WH 5701 | reverse complement strand
TTAGCTGGGGTAATGGCAAATCTGCGAATGAAGCCGTGAGTGGCATCAATGCAGATGCTGTTCTTGTAGCCGTAGTGGTTGACGCCATTCTTCTTGACCCAGCGAGCGTCAGTGTCCTTCTGGCGCAAGCGGTTTGGCTTGTCCAACCACTTCTCTGGAATGGCTCCATCCTTGATGGTCTTGTTCTCCTCCCTTGAGTTTCGCTGTTTGGGAACTGGGACAAGTGTTGCATCGATGATCTGCCCACCACGGGCCTCCAGCCCATGGGTCCGCAGGTGCTCCTCAAAACGTTCAAAAAGCTCATCGACAACACCCGCCTTGCGGAGCCGCTCGCGGAAGAAGGCAATAGTGGTGGCATCGGGAATGGTGTTCATCACTCCCAGTCCGACAAACTCCTCGAATGAGCGTCTGTCGTTGACCTGAAATTCCAGCTCCTCATCACTGAGGTTGAACAGCTGCTGCAGCACCAGCATCTTGAAGAGGATGATCGGATCAATCCGCTTACGGCCAGCATTGCTCTTGCGTTCATGGCTGTAACCCTGCTCCAGCAGTGGCCTGAAGGCATCCCAGGGAATCGTCTCGGACAGGGTCGCTAACGTGGGCTTCTTCTGCTGAAGCCTGTGGATGCGCTTCTCCTCATCCCAGAATCCACGCTGTCCCATTCAGCTGTGTTGAACTGAACCAATTCTATTGCATATTTCATAGGCTGTCAGGGAGCGACGTAGATTTTTCGAGGTGCCCTTAAGTATTCCATCTCATACTATCGATCCGCAAGAACTTTTTGAAGACGCCACCCTCTTTGAAGCTTGGGTAAACATTGCAATTTGACCATCCCGAGATACAACTCCAACTCATCTCCCCTTGGAGAAGAAGTTACCGAAGCATCTTTTAAATGATTTCGGCACTAGCATTCGGTTTCAGGCAAGCATAGAACTGCAACTTGTTTTGGAAACAATAGCCATGCTGGCTTCACGCATCGGATCTTATTCCTAGTCACGTTCAGTCTACCATTTCTCAAATCATGAAAACCTCACAAACTGGAATTAATCTGATCAAAAAATGGGAAGGATGTCATGATATCCTCACCAATCCTGGCAAGATAACAGCTTATTTGTGCCCAGCAAGTGTTCCGACCATTGGCTTCGGAAGCACTCGCATGCTTGATGGGCGTCCCCGTGCGCTATTCGGCGAACGTCAACGGCAGAGAAGTAATCACTATGAGTGAAGCCGAGCAACTTCTTGCTCATGAGATTTCTAATATGTGCGAACCTACTATCGCAAGACATTGTAAAGTGCCTCTCGCGCAATGTCAGTACGATGCCCTGTCCTCATTCATTTTTAATGTTGGGCCAGGAGCTTTTGCGAATTCAACTTTACTCAAGCTTCTGAATCTTGGGGATTATCATGGAGCAGCTGATCAGTTTCTGCGATGGAATAAGGGAGGCGGCAGGGTATTGGCAGGCTTAGTTCGACGACGAGCCGAAGAAAGAGCGATGTTCATTTCAGGCATCCAACCTGTAAACGATCAAGCATTTCTTGTTGTCGGCGAGAAAGGGGAATCCGTGGTCAAGCTGCAGACATCGCTCAACCTGCACGGAGAGAGCATTCAGATTGATGGCATCTTTGGCCCTCATACTGAAGATGCTGTTAAAAGATTTCAAGCGAAGTCTGGATTGGTTTCAGATGGAATTGTTGGCCCTAGAACGTGGGAGAAGCTAGAAGAGAAGTCATAATATTAGCAGGGCCGAAAAGGCTTCTGTTGGATTAAATCATCGCTCTGCGTACTCGGGTGCAGAATCAATGAAGTGCCTTGCTGCCCATGAAAGGAAGATAGCCAAGGAGATTGCTAAATAGATAGATAGTGAAAAAGTTGCTATACCTAAGGAAGCTCTGAGCAACAAGCCCATATAGATGCGCTTGGATCTCAATCCGTTTGCAGTGAACAGTTTCAGGGCAGATCAAGCTTGATTCGGCCAGATCTCGCCACCTTTCTGCAGAAATCTCGACCAATTCCGGGCAATATTGCTCCAGGTAGATATACGTCTCCCATATTCACGTCTTGCATAGCAACAAATGGCGAGCCATGAACAGGTTCGCGGGGGCTGCCAGCGCGTTCACCTTGCAGCCATTCTTGATCATGCCTCGCAAGCGTGTCTTCTGAAAGCCGAATTGGCGCTTGATCACGCGGAATGGGTGCTCACCTTTGGCGCGGATGTGAGCCTTGGCAGTTTCGATCAGATCATCGAGACGCCCTTCCGGGGTATTGGCTAGAGCACGCCGCTTCCCTGGCCGCATTGCGACGCGGAAGCCGATGGCCTTGCCTTTCTTCTCTTCTCGCTTCTCAATCCCCTGGTAGCCGGAATCGGCGTAGACCACCGTTTCCTGTCCATGCAGCAGCTCTGCGGCCGGGGTCAGGTCATGCACGTTGGCAGAGGTCGTTTCGATCGAGTGGATCAGGCCGTTGTCCTTGTCCACACCGATGTGGACCTTCATCCCGTAGGCGAAGCCTTCCGCGTAGCGGAGATACCACTGGTTCCCCTTCTTGGTCTGGTGCATCTCTGGATCTCTCTCGCTCTTCTTATTCTTGGTGGAGCTGGGAGCGGCGATCAAGGTAGCGTCGATGATCGTGCCCTGCTTCATGGCCATGCCGTTGGCCTTGAGGTGAGCTTTCACCGTCTCAAAGATCTGCTTGCCGAGATCGTGCTTCTCCAATAGATGGCGGAAGCTGAGGATCGTGGTTTCATCCGGAATCCTGTCGCTGATTAGGTCGATGCCTGCAAAGCGCCGCATCGTTGGCACCTCGATCAGCGCATCCTCCATCGCCGGGTCGCTGAGGTCATACCACTGCTGCATCAGGTGAAGCCGCAGCATGGTCTCCAACGGGTAGGGAGGGCGGCCGCCTTTGGAGCCAATTTTGGGGTAGTAGGGCTCAATCAGATCGATCAGTGCCTTCCAGGGCACAACAGCCTGCATCTGGCCCAGGAAACGCTCCCTCTTGGTGCGTTTCCTCGCGGTGGTCTGCTCGTAGTCACCGAATCCGAGCTGCTTGCCGCCCATTAAACCAGCCATGCCCAGCGATCACAGAGCCATTGTCGCGTGGATTGGTCGGGTTATCCAGAGTTTCCCTAGCAAATCAAAATCAGATTCCGTTGAGGGACTCCCTTCGTGATAGAAAAAACACTGCCGCAGACAAGCAGAAGGACAGCAAAAAGAAACGTGCGAAGAGAGTGGCGAAAGCGTGCCAATCGAGACCTGCTGCAGACATTCATATACATATGGGGATCTCGGAAAGTTTTTCTAGTAATGTCAACGGTGGTTGTCAAGTCGCTAAGGATCGACCTGCGTCGCAACAGGTAGTTTGTCGCATGGTCAACCGCGTCCTGCAAAACCCGGTCCAATGCCCAAGAGGGCGACAAGGGCCCAGCTACTATCGTAGCCAGCGTCTTCTTAAAGGATGGTAGGACTGTGCTTCAGTCGATCTGTGTGATGACTGCCGGTAGAGTGTATTCAAAACAATAGATTAGTGTCGTCTAACCGGCCGGAGTCATTGACCTCAGGCTGAGTTCGAAAGCCCCAATTGCTGCAGCAACTCAGCCCCGTCGATCACCCCCCGCTCATGCAGTACCAGCCACTCCTGCACTGAGGGCTGGGGCTTGCGCGGTGGCTGCGGCGGCACCAGCGGGCAGATCTCCACGCTGCAGGCCGGTTCATCGGCCAGCTTTTCGCCAGTGAGGCGGGTCCACTGGCGCAGCAGGGTGCTGAGCATCGACCTCTTCTGGCCCGCTAACGACTGCAACACCGCGAAGCTCTGACCGGCGGTGAGCGAGATCTCCAGCTCGGTGCGGGCTGGGCCGTGGCCGCCGGCGGGGATCAGGGCGTCGCGGCGCATCGCCTCCTCCAGCTGCTGCAGGTAGGCCCGGTGCTCCGCCAGCGAGCGCGCTTCTATTTCGACCCACTGGAACTTGGCCCCCTCGGGGAGGTCCATGAAGGAGGAGGTAGAGAGCACCAGCTGCTGGGGCCGTTGCCCTTCTGCGCCGCCAGTGGCAGCCCCAGAGCCGAGGGCACCGTCGCTGCGGCGGAAGCCGTAGACATCCACCAGGCCCGTGCGCACACCCACCGGCAGGGCGGTGCGTGACAAGAGGTCCTCGTAGTCGCTGCGGCAGCGGTAGTGGTTGAGGTACTGGTGGGCCAGGCCCAGGTGGGGCAGATCGCCCTCGCCAAAGGCGGTGCCATCCACCGAGTACCAGAGGGCCGGCAGATCAAAGCGCTGCGGCATCCGCTCTGGCTCACCCACCGGCACCACGTCGTAGCCATCGACAGCGCCGGGGTTGGGGTTGGCCTGCCAGCTGCGCTGCACCAGGCCGTCATCCATCACAGACAGGCTGCGGTACAGCCAGGCCTGTGGATCCGGCACCAAGCCGCCGTGGGCATCGATCACCACCGTGGGTACAGCCACATTGTCAGTGGCGTAACGGGGCGGCAGGGCTTGACGGCGCGGCTCACGCCAGATGATTTCCACCGGACCCGACGCTGGTGCTGCCGTGGCGGTGTCGGTGGGCAGGCGCCAGTTGAGCAGGTCTCCTCGGGGCACCAGCTGCAGCCGCGGCAGGGAGAGGCGGTCTCCCTTGGCGAGGGCCTCCAGCCGGTCCCCTTCTGAGGGCCAGCGGTGCTGGGGCGGCAGCTGCAGGATCAGGCAGCCGCCATCCCGCAGGGTGAGCAGGTCGGCCAGGAATAGGAACACCCCCAGATCGGTGCCCTGGCCGTCCACATCGGTGGCCACGCGGGTCAGCGAGTCGGGAAGCTCCTGCCAGGTCAGCCGCGACAGCATCCCCGCGTAGGTGCGCAGGGCATCTCGGTAGAAGCCGGTGGGCCGGGCGGCTTCCAGCCGCTTGATGTAGCAGGTCTCGGGTTCCTCGATGCCGCGGGGGAGGTAGACAAGCCGGCGGCTAGTGCCGTCAGGGAGTTCGAGCAGAGTCCAGCAGTCGTAGACCAGCTGCAGACGTTCCCTCAGGCCAGAGAGGGTGGGGTGTTCCAGCCAGGGGGGATGTTCAGGAAGGTGGGGTTGCGGGGCTGTCGGGGAGGAGGGGTGACTTGTAGATGCAGACCTGCGGCGGCGGTTGGCTGTCGGCACTGGCTGTTGGTTGGGTCAGAGCCATTGCCAGAGGAATCAATGGGTCCCTGGGCAATCCATGCACGATCTGCATCGTGTTGGTTAGGACGCCAGGGCAAGCAGGTCGGCCAGGCGGGGGGGGCTTGGGTTCTTATGTGGGTCCGTAGAAGAACAGAGCGTGATCAGCTCCCTGCCTACGATTGACTGCCACAGTGGGTCTCGACTTCGACTCAGAATGGCCTCGGGTTCTTATGCGGACTTAAAAGAGCCTCGTAATTACTTGGCGAGGATCCGTCCATATGGCGTTAGACTCTGCCCAGCTGGAGAGAACTAATCATGGCTAGCGGCACAGCAGAAAAAGGCGCGGATGATTTCTCAAGTCTCCTCGATGAGCTATTTACTACTGCAAAGATAAAGGATGATGTTAAACGCCAGTTTACGATGATCAGGCTCTCAGGGGCATCCGAAGAAAAATACGGAATCAACCCCGAATCATACTTGGAGCTACACAAGAAGTACCAAGAGGGCGTACGCCACATCATCGACATCCGAGTCCTTGGAGGCATTGTTTATAAAGGCCTGCTATCCGCCTCAGCTTTGGCCGCTGCAATAGGAACACTAAATATATTTTCTTTTGTTGCTGATCAGCGAGGTAAAAGCATCGCCTCTAACTGGAATACACTTAAAGAGAACAAGGGAGAGCCAATTGATGGAGGGAGAAAATCGGCCTTGGAGAATCTCATCGGGTTTGGAGAGATACTATATCGTGTAGACCTCAGCAACGCACCATTAATTAGATTGGATGCTAGTCCGTCCTGCTCATTACTGCGAATACCCTCGGGGACTTTTGGAATCTTCTGGAGGCAAAGAAGTCTGACCGACGAACACTCTGAATGCATCAGAGCTGAGCTGCAAGATGCTAAGTTTAATGGCGCATGGATTTATGAGGCCAATTTCAGTAGGGCAAATCTTCGTGAGGCAAAGTTTAATAAGGGCTTAAATAGGGCTTCCTGAAGATCTCCAGACCGCTTGCAGTGCAGTGGATCTGGGCACTTCTATGGCGGTATAATGTGCGCAAATCGGCTGGATTGAGCCGAAAAGCTGCACCAAGTTTTCCACATGTACCGCCGCAAGGAAGGCAATCAGCTCTCCTTTGATGATTTCTTCCTCCCATTCGGCGGGAAGCTCTCGGGGGATAACCGCTGGGTGAAGTTGGCGGATCTGATCCCTTGGGATGAGCTGGAGCATCACTACGCCTCGCAGTTTTCAAAGGGGTTCGGAGCGCCTGCCAAGCCTTTTCGCATGGCCCTTGGTGCCTTGATCATCAAGGAGCGCTTGCAGGTCACCGACGAAGAGCTCGTTGAGCAGATCAAGGAAAATCCCTATCTTCAGTTCTTTCTTGGCTTGGAAGGCTTCCAGTTCGAGGCACCGTTTGATCCCTCGATGATGGTGTATTTCCGTCGTCGGCTGCCAGAGAAGACCATCAATGACTGCAACGAGCGGATCGTCCGGCATGGCAAACAACAAATTGCACAGAATAAACAAGGCGACAATGATGATCCTGATGATGGTGACGGATCAGTGCCTGCCGCTCTTGAACGCCCCAGCCAAGATGCGAAGGCGCCCAAGAGGCATCAAGGAATCCTTCTGATTGACGCCACATGCGTGCCCAGCGATATTCGCTATCCCACTGATCTCTCTCTTCTCAATGAAGCCCGCGAAACGACAGAGAAGCTGATTGATGAGATGCACAAGCAAGTGCGTGATGTGTTTGGCCACAAACCAAGAACCAACCGGCGTCAGGCCCGTCGTCAATTCCTGGCGGTGGCCAAGAAGAAGCGTCCGCGCCTCAGCAAGATTCGCAAGGCCATTGGTCAGCAGCTCCGGCATCTGGCTCGAAACCTGTCCAGTATCGATGCTCTGATCGCCTGCGGTGCAAGAGTTTTGGCGGCTGGTCGCCATTGGTATCGCAAGCTGTTGGTGATCAGTGAGCTGGTGAGGCAGCAAAAGATCCTGTATCACTCAGACACCAGAAGTATTCAGGATCGAATCGTCAGTTTGACACAACCCCACATCAGGCCAATCGTTCGTGGCAAGACTAGAAATAATGTTGAATTTGGTGCCAAGATCTCGATCTCGGTCAGTGGCGATGGATTTGCATTCCTGGATCGTCTCAGCTGGGATCCCTACAACGAAGGAGAAGACCTAAAATCCCAGGTACGCACTTTTCACCGTCGCCATGGCTTTTATCCAAAGGTTGTCTGTGCTGATCAGATCTATCGCACACGATCCAACCGCGCCTTTTGCATGAGGCATGGAATTCGCTTGAGCGGGCCGCGTCTTGGCAGGCCAAAAAATGATCCTGATCTCGTCGCTGCAGAGAAGAAGATCGCTCTAGATGATCAGAGGCGGCGCAACGGTGTAGAGGGGAAGTTCGGCCAAGGGAAGCGCCGTTTCGGGCTTGGGCTCGTTCGTGAGAAGCTGGCCGAGACCTCAGGTTGCACCATCGCCATAAATCTGTTGGTCATGAACCTCGAGAAGCTCCTGGAGCTTCTTGTTGTATTGATTGCCATACTCCAAGGCTTGCTAATGGCATGTATCGCCTCTGAGAGGCGTCCCACGCTGCTCATTTCATCGGGACTGAGTTTGGCTACATGCTGAGATGATCACGGCGCAGGCATCTCTGGATCAGAGGCTGGCCCGAGCAATAGCTTTTTCAGGAGGCCCTAAATAACGAGACGGTCAGGGCACAAGGGATTAATCTCTCTCACTCAGATCTGACGAGTGCTGAGTTTATTGATGCTGACTTAACGCCATCAAAGAACAATCATCCATCCAATCTGGAGAGAGCGAATCTGACGAATGCTGACCTTAGTGGCGCCAAGCTGACTGGAGCGGAGCTGACTGGAGCGAATCTGACGAATGCTGACCTTAGTGGCGCTAAGCTGACTGGAGCGAATCTGACGAATGCTGACCTTAGTGGCGCCAAGCTGACTGGAGTCATTCTTAATGGGGTCACGCTATGTGGAACAAAGATACGAACTAGTGGTGACCCAGGATCAAGAACAGTTGGATATGAGCCGCTCATGAGTATTCGCGCTCAATGCAGAGATCACAACGGCAAGATAGTGAAAGGGAAAGCCATCCTGTTGAATTGATTGTCTGGACAAGCGATTCACTCCAAATCTCCATTAAAGCGTCTAACATCAAGATGCAGAAGACGTGAGCAAGTGCTGGCGGCATTTCGAAGATCTTTCCCCGCTTCTGATCTTGAGCGTTCAATCAATAGGAAAAGCAACCACCCGTACTGAGCATGCATCGACGATCTCAATCCACTGCTCGCGACTAATCCCTATTCGCTCCAGCATCTCTCCAACACCGATTCCGGAAGTGAGCAACCGCTGCCCCCGTGCATGAATCTCCCGCCACGTCGGCGGCACCTTCAGCAAAAAGCCGTTGTCCCGCAAGAAGTGCGTGATCTCCCCATTGGCATAGGTGCGGCCATAGGGCCGGAACGGTCCCCGTGAAGGGTCGTAGCGCCGCGCCGCTTTGATCAGGCCGATCATCGCCAGCTGCAGCAGGTCCTCCCTGGGGTGGACGGTGCGCCGAGCGAAGTTACCGGCGATTTTTTCGGCCAGATCCCTGTGCTGAAGCGCCAGGGCATCGGCAGCGGCGTGTGGCCGCACCGGCCGTTCTCGCCGGGGCCTGCAGCGAGGAGGCTGCTGACCCTGAGCTCTGGGCAGGTGAAGCACTGGAGCGTGGAGGTTGATCTCCAGCTGCTGCGCACGGGCATTGCACGCCGGCCGGCGGTAGCGCCGTTGCCGCAGCATTCGCTCCGCCCCAGCGGTATTGCCCACCAGCACCACCGTGAGCGACAGCACCAGCTGCACAGCAAGAGGGGTCAGCACGGCAGGGCGTGGGCTCTCCACTGCGGAAGGCCTGGGATGTTCCCGCACCGCGGACACCATCGGCATGCTCACCGGCTCACCAGCAGTGGCGTCACCACCGGCTGGATGCCCTGGGCCTTCCAGTAGCGGCCCTCCAGCCAGAGGGCGCCGTGGCAGAAGGCATCCACCAGGTCCTTGCTGCCTTTGGGGAAGCGGATCGCTTCCTCCACCAGCGGCTGGGCGCGGTGGTGGAAACGGATCTGGCCGGCCTCCACCAGCGGAGCAACGGCATGGGCACGAGTTTCCTTGCTGCCGCGGGCGGTGATCGGCAGCATCCCCGGCACGCGGCGCCTGAGCGTCTGCAGCACGGCCGGGCCATTGGCGGCGTCCTCGATCAGGACGGCATGGGGGCGCAGGCCCTGCTGCTCCAGCGCCTCCAGGCATCCCAGCAGGAAGCGGATCACCTCCGGCAGGCCAAAGCGGTGCCGCGCTGCCCAGAGCACCTCGATCTCCAGCGCCGCCGGGGCCATCGGCCCCTGAGATTCACCCGATCGGGGGATGCCATTCCGGGCTTGTGGTGCCAGCAGGCCGGCCAGGCAGAAGCCGCAGTAGTCGCTCTCCGCCTCCCCTTTGAAGCTCAGGTCACACGAGAGGGCCAGCAGGGCGTAGTGACGCTGGCTACCCTGCTCGCGGGGGAAGGGCGACCTTAGCCACTGGCGCAGGAAGATTGAGCCCGATGCCGGGCTGGGCCGCTGCTGGTACAGCGCCGCCCACCAGTAGGCCCCGAGACGGGCCCTGATCTTGAGCAGTTCCGGCAGGGGGAACCGCTCCGGACACAGCGCTTCGCCCGCCTGTCGCCAGTCGGGGATCAGGGTGCAGGTGGGTGGCAGCTTGTGCCGTTCGGCTGGGTCTTCCGCGATGGCCGGCAGATCCAGCACGATCCAGTGCTGGGGAGCCTCCCCCAGCTCCTGCTCCAGCAGCCAGCCGATCACGTCCTGGTGGTCCCAGCGGGTGAGCACCACCACCTGGGCCGAGAGGTTCGGCTGCTCCCTGCCGTCCGGACCCAGCACCGAGGCCGGCTCGGCGCGCGTCAGCCACACCGAGCGCAGCCAGTCGATCAGCTTCTGCCGCAGTGCCGGGCTTGCCGCATCCCCCGGACCCTTGTAGGGGTCGTCGATGATCCCCAGGCTGTAACCCTTGCCGGTGAACGGCCCATCCACGCCGGCGGCGATGCAGCCGCCGCGCTGGCGGGTGAGCCAGTTGCCCACCGCTGCCGAATCGCGGGCCAGCAGATGGCCGGTCACCCGGTAGAAGTGACGCGCCTCTCGGGAGTGGGCATAGGCCAGCTCCGCCGAATAGGAGGCGATCGCCGCGAACAGGTGCGGGTAGCGCTGCAGGAAGTAGGCCGGGAACAGCTTGGAGACCAGGAGGCTTTTCCCGAGCCGGGGCGGACAGGTGACGATCAAGCGGCTCAGCTGGCCATCGGCCACCTGCTGGAGCAGCTCGATCAGCAGCTCGGCCCAGCGGTGGAAGCCGTAGCGGGGGTAGGCCTCGGCGATGAAGCTGCGCAGACTCTGGGGTTCCGATGGCTCGCCTGTGGTGGTCGTGGGCAGGTGGAGCAGGCCGCCGTCGCCCCATGGGTCGAGCTCCGGCAACAGCAATCCGCCTTCTGCAGGGGCCTGTGGCGTGAGCACCGGTGCTGGCATCGCGGTGGCGGTGCTGCTCGCCGTCATGCCCGTGGCTCCGGCGGCTTGATCGGCGCCCGCAGCAGGCCACCGATCTCAGCAATCACCCGGAAGGCACCGACCGCGGCGTTGAACTGCTCGGCGTCCATGGCCCGTCTGGCGCATTCGTTGAGGGCAAAGATCTGCTCGGCCTGGTGGCGGCGGCGGTCGGAGATCAGCTCCTCCACCATCCGCTGCCTGGCGATCGCCAGATAGCGACTGACCGTTTTGATATTGGTGATTCCCCAGTTCTGGGCAGCTTTTTCCCTGATTACGGCCAGCGGCAGCCGCTGGGCGATCCACAGCTGTGCCTCGGCGATGCGGGTCTCCACCTCCATGTGGGTGGCGCGGGGCTTGTGGGTTTTGCTGCGGCGCCCCCGCGGCGGGTTGCCCTTGCCCACCGGCCTGCTGGGGTCGGCAGCAGGCCAGATCGGGTTGCCGTCGTCGTCCTGCTGGGGTGGGGCCTCGCGCAGCTCGTCCAGCGACTCGGCGCCTGCGTCTAAGCAAGCGCCCGCCGTCGGTGGCTGCTCGGGGCTCATGCTCCACCTCCGCTACGCAGAATCCAGCTCACGTAGGCCGCCCACTGCTGCGGGGTGAGCACCACGCGCCAGGTGCCGCCACGGAACCGCACCAGGGTCGCGGCAAACGGCACACCGGCATGCACGGCCTGCAGCGCGGCTTCCTCGGGCTTGGTGCGGGCCGCGGCGGCGGTGTTGGCCCAGCTGGCCACCTGGATCACATGGCCAGGTACGCCGTCGAGATCGCCGGTGTCACCGCCGGCGCTAGCGGTCCGCCCTGCTCCCAGGCGGCGGCGCACCGTCATCCCCAGCAGCTCGCTCAGCAGCAGCGCCGCCTCCCGTTCCGCCGCATCCCCCTTGCGCTTCTGGGGATTGGCCATCGCTCAGCTCCGGCCCGGCTTGATCGTCCAGAACGCCTTGCCCTGCTTCTGGCTGGCAGTCCCGCTGGCGACCGCCAGCCGCTGCGCCTGCTTCAGGGTCTGCTCTTGCTGTTGCAGTGGCTCGGGGTAGACGTAGCTGATTCGCCCGGCCGACCAGCAGAAGCTGCAGTCGTTGTGGGAGAAGTTCGCATCCAGCTCACCGGCCTCCAGGGCGCCGCTGAGCTGCTCCAGCAGCGGTGTCAGCGCGGCCTCGATCGCCTTCTGCTCCGCCTTGAGGGCGGTGATGCGATCCAGCAGCACATCGAGTTCGGCGCCGCCATCGGGATCAGGAGGGATGGAGCTGGCGGCCATCGGCGAGGAGAAGCGCGGCGTCGTGCGGCGCAGGTGGCAGCGCGCCTGCCTTGCAGGATAGCGGCTCGATAGTCCGAATAAAGCGATTCGGATAGTGGATCACCAGGGCCGCATGCGGCTTACGTAGCCCGCCCACGCCGCTGCCCAGGCCGCCAGGCATTCCTCGCGGGAATACAGCGGCGAGAAGCGGGTGTCCCCGGGCCGGGCCCAGATCGTCTGGCCGGCGTCGTAGTGCACGCCCCAGGTCGCTTCCAGCGCCATGTAGCCCCCCAGTTGGGCGCGGGTGCAGTAGCTGCTGGAGTGCCGACCCGAGAGGGTTTTCAGGTCGGCCAGCACCCGCAGACCGCTGTTGCGGTGCACATAGCCGGTGTCATAGGTGCCAGCCAGGTTGCGGATCAGGCAGCAGGTGGGCCGCTCCGAGGCAATCACCGTCACCTGCTGCCAGTGGGGGTGGGCCAGCAGCGGCTCGATCCAGTCCCGATAGTCATAAGCCCGTAGCGCCTCCAGCTGCTGGACCGCCTGCTGTCGCTGCACCGCCAGAGGGTGGAAGCGGCTGTGCAGCAGGGCCTCCAGCGCCAGGTGCACGGTGTGGCCCCGCGGCTCCCAGTGGTGGCGGGTGGCTTCGATGCGGGCCAGGGCCCAGGCGCTCTTGGCCGAGCCGATTACGCCGGTGATCGAGACCGGGAACAGATGGTCCCCCAGCCAGTAGCGGTGCTCGGGATCCGTGCGCTGCAGACCTGGGATCGGCGACAACCAGCCCGTGGATTCACTCAGGCGCTCTGAGCAGGAGGCCGTGGTGGAGAGCGCCATCACCAGAACCTCACGTGAAACACCAAATTGGTTGGATTCTTTGGATCCCGTTGCAGCGCAGGGGATCTGGGCAGAAGATCGGACGTGGGATTCTTTGGCTGCGTTGGATTCTTTGCTGCCCAGGGGCTTTCGGCTCCAGGGAAGGGGATGCCGCAAAGAATCCCAAGAATCCAGATCGGATCCATCCCCCTTGGGCGCCAAAGTGCCTGCGCTGGAGGCGGGTCCAAAGAAGCCCAAGAATCCAGCTCCTGTTCCAGCGGTCGTGGGTCAGTGGCACGTGAGCGGCGGCGGTCAGGGAGTGGCCAGCAAAGAATCCAAAGAATCCCGAAAGCGTCCGCTCACCCGGGACCGTCAGATGGTCTGCGCTGGAGGGGGATCGAAAGAATCGCAAGAATCCACCTCTACAGATTGAACTCACGGGCCAGCCATTCCGCCCCGGCATCACTGAGCCCGTAGCGCAGGTAGTAACTCTGGCCGCTGGTGCCCACACGGGTGGACGTCACCAGGCCATCCAGGCTGCCGAGGAATCGGCCCAGGCCCTTGTAAGTGGTCAGGGCTTCTCCCTCCAGGTCTCGCTTGAGCCGTGCCTCTGCCGGCGCCACGCCGATCGCCTGCAGCAGCTCCAGCAGACCGATTCCAGCCAGACCCTTGGAGTGGAGGGCCTGGAGATAACGCAGGGCCTCTTGCTGCTTCTCATTCGCCTTGCGCAGCCTCTGGCCGGCGCGGTCGAGATCGCTCTCCTGCTCCTGCTGCTCCTGCAGGTCGTCGTAGGTGCCGAGCCGCGCGAAGGTCCCGCTGTTGCCGTCAATCGCCACCACCAGATCCGCCGGCGGCCCGGAGCGGGCCTCGCGCACCAGGCGTCGCTGGGGAGAATCCTTGATCAGCCGATTGCCCTTGGCCAGGTAGTGCAGGGTGAGGATCGTGTTGGCCGCGCCGGCGATGGCGTTGTGGCCGGAGAGGGCCTCGGTACCGGTGGTGTCGTTGGCCTTGTTGCAGTGGTGGATCAGCAGCAGGGTGCCGCCGGCATCGGTGATCTGGTGCTTGAGGTCGTAGATCAAGGAGCCCATCTCCGGGTCGTTCTCGCCAAAGCAGCAGCTGCGGGTGATCGAGCGCAGCGAATCGAGGATCACGACCGCGCCGGGGTGAGCGGCCAGGCAGACCAGCAGCGCGTCGAGGTTGGCCTCGGTGGCGCGAAAGCGACGGGACCAAAGCAGCAACGGGTGATCCCAGATCCCCAGCTGCTGCAGCATCTGGGCGGTGTCGCCGTCGCCCTGGTCATCGGTCACCAGGATCACCGGCCGCGGTTCCTCCGGAGCCCCGAAGCCGAGAAAGTCCTCGGCGCAGAGCAGGCAGCGGGCCAGGGCATGAACCAGCCGCGTCTTGCCCACCTTGGCCCGGCCGCCCACGATCGAGAGGTCGCGGCGCGGGATGCAGCCCGGGATCTCCCACTCCACCACCGGTTGCGGCATCGCCAGACGAGCGGCCTGATCGAGGCCGCGGAAGCGGTTGCCGTTGCGCAGGTCGTGGGCCTCGAGGATCAGCTGGCCGATCTCCTGCAGCCGCAGGGCGGTCTTGAGTTGGAGGGCTGAATGGGCCTCGCGCACGCGGGCCGAGCGGCGCAGGCTGTTGCGCTCTCGCCGCACCAGGGATCGAATGCAGTGCTCAAGGGCATTGAGGCGGCGGTTGATCGGTAGGTGCACCTTTCCCCAGCGCACCCGGGTGTCGGGCCTGGGCGAGAAGCGCTGCGGGCCTGCGCCAGCCCCAGATCCCTTGGTGCCCCTGGAGTTGCTGCTGCTGGTGCGGTCGCTGCTCTTGCCACCTGGATGGCGCCCGCCGGTGTCGCCCTGGTTTCGGCGGCTGCCTGCAGCCTGCGCCCCGGGAGGCCTGGGGGTGTGGGCCGGCTCCGGCGGCAGCCAGCCGTGCTGACGCGCGTGAAACCAGAAGGTGGCCGCACCGATCTGCTCGCCGCCGGAGCTGGCCACCTGGCGGATGTCCCAGCCGCAGCTGGCCGAAGGACTGTGGGCCTCCATCAGGGCGATCGCCAGCTCGCGGTCGTGGCCCGCCTGCTCACAGGCCTGGATCAGGCCCCAGAGGAGGTTGCGGTAATCGGCGTAGGTGTTGCTGCCGGCCACCCGGCGGGGGATGGCGGCCATGGCGGTGCGGATCTGATCGAGCGGTCTGGGCGGCCCGAAGTCCTCGTCGTCGAGATCAGGCAACGGGATGCCAGTGCCTGGGTCCTCGTTGGGTTGCTCCAGGGGGATCGCGTGCTGCGGCGTAGTGCCTGCCACGGGTTCAGCGAACTCATCGGGCAGCAGCGCCAGGGCGATGTCCTCCGGGGCGTAGCGCTGGCCGCTCACGTGCACCAGCTCCACCAGAGCGGTGGGCTCACCGGAGGCATCCACGTACCAGCAGCCCGGCAGCCGCATCACCCGCGAGGCGTCCTTGCAGTGGGGATCGCCGCCGGCATAGGCGATCAGCTCCGCCTGCAACGGTGCCCACTCCTGCGGCGCGATTGGGCGGTGCAGCAGCCAGTAGCAGTGGGCCGACTTGCCGCCGCTGAGCACGATCAGCGAGGGCTCCGGCAGGCCCAGCTGCCTCCAGGCGTTCAGCTGCCAGTCGATCGGCCGGTCGTCCCACTCCACGAAGAAAGCCCGGCAGGCCGTGATCTCGCTCTTGCGGTCACCGCCGTCGTTGATCACCAGGTAGATGCCGCGGCCTTCCCTCTGCCACTGGTCCGCCACCGTCAGGTCAAAGGAGCCTTTGCGGGCGCCGATTTCCCCCTTGGCCGGGTTGGCGCGGTGGGGGAAAGCGCGCAGCCGCGCGCTGGCAGGGTCCTTGCCCAGCAGGGAGAGGAACTGCTGGGCGGCGGCGCGGTCGATGCGGCAAGCCTGTTTGGGACTGGTGGCCGCTTCAGCGCTGGCCATGTTGCCCCTGACGCTTACGGGGGCTGCTGGCGAGCTGGTCGCGTTCCATGGCCTCGGCCACGATCAGGCGGATCACGGAGGAACGCGACAGCAGACCCCCGCGGGTGCGCCGATCCAGCCAGGCCTGCTGCTCGGGGGTGAACTGCACCGAGAGCGGGGTCATCAGCGGAGCCATGGGGGACTTCGATGGACCGAACCAGACTATCGGCACCGACTCAGGCTCGCTAGGCTGAACAAGCGAGCTGAATGGCGATGGACGCTGGAACAGCGGCGCAGAAAGCGCTGACCAAGGTCGAGAAGCTGGTGGCGATGAGCGCTTCGCCCCACCTGGAGGAGGCGCGCACCAGCGCCTTCCTGGCCTGTCGCCTGATTCGCGAGCACGGGCTGCAGGTCTGCGCGCACCGTCCCTCTGCTGCGTCCGCGCCTGGGGTGCCCACACCAGGGGTGCCCCACAGGCAGCCCCAAGCTGACCCCAATGGATTTCGGCGCATCCGCGTCCGCCATCCCGGCCATTGCCGTTGTTGCGGCAACCCGATCGCGCCGGGGGAGTGGGCGCTGTGGTGCCGTGGCAATGGCTTGCGTCACCCGCTCTGCGCCAACTGAGCCGTTGTTGCGCCGCCGAGATCCAGCAGGCCTTGCTGGCGCTGCTGGCGGGGGAGGCCTTCCTGGCGGACAGGCCCTGGCACGAGATCTGGTGGGGGCGAATGCGACTCGATCTGGCCAGCGGCTGGCAGCTGGAGATCGCGATCGAACGAGACCAGCTCGGGGCGCTGCTGTGGGCCCGCGCCGCTGATGGCCGCAACTGGGAGTTCGGCTGTCAGCGCGACGACTGGACCCTGGGGCCGGACAGCCGAATCGTGGAGCCGGTGACGCTGCTGCAGCCGGCGCAGCGCCAACAACTGGAGCGGCGGCTGCGGGAGGCCATCTGCTGGCCAGCGCCGCTGTTCCCGCCTGATCAAGCCGTTTTCTGTGGCCTGGTGGAGCCTGAGGTTCGACGCGGCAAGGGCCGGCACTGGCGGCAGCGGGGCAGGGCCATTGGGTACTGGCATCAGGGCGTTGCAGATTCCAATCGGCAGCAGAAGCCTTAGCCTTTCGCTAATGGCCAGAACCAAGTCCTGATGTCCCCTGAGTACCGGTACATCGAGGCCAAACAGCTCGAAGCCGGTCAGCAGTTCGGCCGGATGCTGAGGCGCTGGCGTGAGCTGAACAACTGGACCCAGTACACGGCCTACAAGTGGGCCAAGGAGGCCGGCTTTGAAGTGATGGCCCCCAGCACCCTGAGCGTGTTCGAGAACGGCAAGGCGCCCAAGCCACGCCCGGAGAGCTTCTTTGCCCTGGCGGAGGTGAACCGCCGACTTGCCGCCAAAGACTTCAGCGGCGTGCGCACCCGGGCCCTCAAGGACCAGATCAGCCAGGCCAGGCCTCTGGTGGATGACGAGGGACGGGTGTGGGGGCCGGCGGAGTTCTGGAGCTGCCACCTGGGACTGCTGCCGGTGCCGACCACCTACCAGGCGCCTGCGGTGCCGGACCAGCCGGACGTCGATGCCGCAGAAGCGGCGAAGCTGAGCGAGCAGTGGCGCGGCCAGCTGGCGCAGACCGCCAAGCAGCACGGCATCGGCGTGATGGAGGCCCTGAGTTCCGCAGCCAAGGCGGCGCCAGCCAAGCAGCGGCAGGCCTTTCAGGCGATGCTGGCCGGCTTTGAGCCGTACTCCGCCGAGCAGCTGCAGGGCATGTGGGACGGAGAGGCGTGGCTGCCGCAGCGCTGGCTGGAGGAATGGTCCACCAAGACGGGCGCCAGCTGAGGCAAGCACGAACAGGCTCGGAGTACGCCATGTCTTGCGTTGTGCATGATACAGATTCGGATTAGCGAGCCGCTAATATCCAGGCCAAGCGGGCGCCGGTCCCGCAGTGCCTTCGATGACCACCACCCCCTGCGGGCGGATGGAGCCGACGCCAGGTCCCACCTCCGCCTTTGATCTCAACCAGGCCCTGTTGCAGAGCCGCGAGCAGGCCCGCGCCCAGTGGGCCGAGGGTCTGGCCCAGTTCCAGTCCCAGATGGCCGCCATCGCCGGAACCTCCATGCAGGAGGTCGTTCAGGCAGCGGCGCCGGCCTTTGCCCTGGGCTTCTCGTTCAGCGCTCAGAAGCTGATCAACGAGGAGCACGAAGTGCTGCGGGTGACCCTGCGGCACCGCGGCGGCGCCGAGGAGTTCAGCGAAGCCCAGGCACCGCAGGAGGGCAGTGCGGCCTGGCATGCGCTCACCGCCTCCCTGCTGGCGGGCCTGCTGGGCATTCCCGTGGGCATTGCCCCTCGGACTATCGAGCCGATACAGCCGCGGCCGCAGCCGTCGGTGGCGGGCGCCGCGGGCGCGAGCGCTACAGGCGCCGGCCGTGCAGCCGTCGCCCCCGCTGCGGACGACCCTGGCAACGCAGGCGACGAATGGGATACCGGCGCTCCGGATATGCCCGAGGCCGGCGAGTCCGACCTGGAGCCCCTGACGGAAGAGGAGATCGCCACCCTCCACAAGTTCCTGGCCGCGATGCCTCAGGAGGCGCGCAAGCGGTTCACGATCGAGTTCCGCCACCACTTCCAGGTGCCCAGGGAGGTGCGGACGATCAAGGACCGCATCACCCAGCGGCGCCACAAGGACTTCATCGACGTGTTCGAACGTGAGCTGGCGGGGGGGACGCCATGAGCGTCTGCCGCCGCGCCTACGCCAGGCCCCAGCCGCGGTCGCAGCACGGCCGCCACTACCTGTGCGTCTGCGTGCACAGCGATGTCTACCGGCAGGTGCGGCAGCTGTCGGCCGAGCACCAGCTGAGCCTCTCCGGCGCCGCCCATCACCTGCTGCGGCTGGGGGCCGGCCTGGAGCCCCTGCTGCCCCTGTCCCCTTCCCCGTCCACCCAGAACAGCAAGTCCCATGGCGATTGAACTCAACGACGGCAGCCGCATCGCGGCGCCGGTGATCCGTCAGCAGCGCCTCGGTGAGGTGGCCTATCTGGCGATCGTGCGCCCCGAGCAGCGCGACCGATTGCGCAAGAACCTCACCACTGGCGCGATGGAGCCGATCCCCAACGGCACCGACCGCCAGGGCCGGCCCAAGGTGAAGCAGGAGATGGTCGTGCATGCGATCGCCATGCCGGGCACGACGATGGAGGCCCGCATCGGTAACGAAGGCGGTGTGCCGGCACCGGGGGATCGGGTGCGGCTGATCCTCAAGGCCAAGGGCTTTGGCGAGTGGATCGAGGCGCGCCGTCAGCACCGCCGCGGCCGGCTGACGGTGGGTGATGTGCTGGTGCTGGAGACCCGCTGGGCGCAGCAGTACGACCAGGACGGCAACCCCAAGGGCCCCAAGATCGAAGACCAGGCGGCTGCCGATGCGGTGCCGCGCAACGTCACGATCGGCTTCTACGGGCCGCTGAGCATCCGGGAAGGGAGCGATCCGGCCTGGATCGAGGCGGCGGAGCAGGCCTACCGCTCCGATGAAGCCGCTGCCCGCCAGCAGCAGGCTATCCCGCTGGCGGATGGGGAGGACTACGGCGATGAGTTCGCCGATGAGGAGGTGCCGTTCTGATGGCCCACCCCCAACACCCCGGCCGCACGCCGCGGCCTATGTCACAGCCACAGCTGCCGGCCTTCTGCCGCACGCGCCGGCCGATCACCACCACCGTGCGGCTGAGCAGCCTGCGGCAGCTGCAGTGGCTGCTGTGGCTGGTGCTGGCCCTGCAGTTGAGCACGGTGCTGCTGGTGCTGGCGGGCCCGGTGGCGGCACCACTGGCCGCACCCCCTGGGGGATTCACCCCTGCAGTATTCGCGTCGCGCCATGGCGCCCCTGTCCTCTCACCTTCCAAGCCATGAGCAACGCGTCCGCTCTGGTGCCTTATCTCTTCGAGGGGCATCGCATTCGGGTGAGCACCGATCAGCAGGGCGAGGCCTGGATCGTCGTCGCCGATGCCTGCGCCGCGCTGGCGGAAAGCCCGATGGTCTGGGCCGTAGCGATCCAGCGCGACGGGGAGCACTGCCTCCATTCAGAAGAGGGGCCCGGCGCCGGTGGTTTCACCCTGGCGATGATCAACGAGGCCGCGCTGCTGCGCCGGCTGCTGAACAGCGACAACCCCAGCGCGCCGCGGATGCGGCGCTGGCTCACCCATGAACTGCTGCCCGCCATCCAGCGCAGCCAGCAACGCACAGCGGCACAGGGAGCTAGGTCCATCGAGGCCATTCGCAGGCAGACCGCAGCAGAGGTGCTGCGCGGGGCAGACGAGATCATCCACCTCACCGGCGTCTCCCATGCCGAGGCCCTGCTCAGCGCCCTGGAGGAGATCCAGGCCAACAGCAGTCCCGCCGGCGCTGAGGTGCAGCAACGCTTCTCGCACCGCGCAGGGGTGGCCTGGCTGACGGCCGATCAGCTGGCAGAGCGGCTCGATCGCACGCTCCTCAGCACCAACCAAGGGCTGGCTGCCGCCGGCTTGCAGCAGCGCAACGAGGACGACGACTGGCAGCTCACAGAAGCCGGTCGCGACTGGGGCGTCACCCTGCCGCTCTGCAGTCGGGGAGAGCGCCGCCAGCAGATCCTCTGGGATCCGGCAGTGGTGGCGTTACTGCACCAGACCAACTGAAAGGCACCAGACCAATCCAAGACACGCACCTGAGACCCAGACCATCAGCCATGACATCCGCAACCGACCGACTGCTGCGGCTCCCGGAGGTGATCCACCGGGTCGGCCTTTCACGCACCACCATCTACAGCCTGATCGCCACAGGCGAGTTCCCCAGGCAGATCGTGATTGGCCCGCGGGCGGTGGCCTGGTCCCAGCAGGAGCTGGAGGCCTGGATCACCTCGAAGCGTCAGGCGGCCTGCAGCGCTGATGGTTGACCAGCCATCTCTGCGCTCAGCTCTGAGACCGGCGCCAGACCCGCAGCGACGGCCACCTGATCGAGCAGATCAGCCCAGCGCTGCAGCATGTCGGAGCGCTCCTCGAGGTATTCGGCCCAGTCGTAGGCGCGGCTGACGCTGTTGCCATCGGCATGGGCCAGCTGCTTTTCGGTGACCACCCTGGGGATCTTGAGCTGCTCGATGCAGTTCGTCTGCCCAAACCCCCTGAAACCATGGGGTGTCTGCCGCCCCTGGAAGCCCATGCGCCGCAGCAGCATCGAGAGGCAGCCATTGCTCATCACCCGCAGTTCTCCATTGCCTCGGTGGTTGGGGGTGTGAAAGACCAGATCGGTGTGGCCAGTGATCGGCCGCTGCAGGTCAAACAACAGCCGCGCCTGCGATGAGAGCGGCACGATGTGACGAACGCGGGTCTTCATGCGTTCAGAGGGAATGATCCACTGACGACCCTCGATATCAACTTCACTCCAACGGGCTTCCCTGAGTTCACTGGGTCGCACCAGGGTGAGCATCATCAGGCGCAGGGCGATGAGGCTGCTGCGCTCAGCCAGCCGCTGCCGCTCAAAGCGATCGATCACTTCCAGCAGCTCGGGAAGCTCCACCCAGCTGATGCGGTGGTAGTGGGTGACGCGGGTGGCGGCGATGACCTTGCGGGCTTTGACGGCTGGATTGTCCTGCCGAAGTTCGAGGTCAACGGCGTGCTCAATCACGCGACGGGTGACGTCGTTGCAGCGTCGGGCCTGTTCATGGGCACCCCTGGCGAGGATGGGTGCGAGCAGCCGGGTTTCAATGTCGCTGCGGGTGATCACCTCGATATCCAGTTGACCCAGTGCCGGGATCACGAAGTGATCAAGTTTCTCCCGCATATCCCTGCAGTAGCGGGGGCTCCAGCTGGCGCTGTGGTGCTCAAACCAAGCCTGGGCGATCTGGGTGAACGGTCGGCGACTGTTCTCCACCTGCTTGCGCTGCTGGCCCGGGGCCTGGGTGCGTGGGTCGATGCCGGTTTTGATCCAGGTGTTCAGCTCCAGGGCCTGCTTGCGGGCATCGGCAAGCCGCATGGCCGGGTAGGCGCCGATGGTGAAGGTGCGGCGTGCTCCCTGCCAGCGGTAGTCCTTTCGCCAGGTCTTGGAGCCGGAGCGCGCCACCCAGAGATAGAGGCCGTCACGGTCGTGGTGCTTGGTGCCCGGGCGGTCCGGGTCGGGCCGCAGGGCCTGGATCGCCTTGTCACTGAGCATGGCGGACAGCGCCGGAACGCTGGCGCGGGAGGGATGTCGGCGGTTCAGCAAGCAGGGTGACGGTATAGGCCCGGACCCGGCTGGCTATACCGTCAAAAATACCGTCATCCGCAGCGGCTGTAGCGGACTCTCGGCGGATCTGCCCGGACGACCCCAAAGGGCAGTTCGACTGCCCCGCAACGGTTTCAGGATTTCCGCGGATCCCTTCGGATCCTGTGAAAACGGAGAGGGTGGGATTCGAACCCACGGAAGGTTTCCCTTCAAACGATTTCGAGTCGTTCGCTTTCGACCACTCAGCCACCTCTCCAGGACCAACCTCCCGTGCCCGCAGACACCGGTGGATCAGCCAGGACTCACTCTACGGATTCATCTGCACGGGGCCATCAGCCGGCGGCTCCCTGCAGCGAGCCATTCGCCCCGCTGGCGCTCCAGCCCTGGGGCAACCCGGGGGCTGCGCCGCTGAGCCACACCCGCCGGGGGGCAGCGGCGCTCAGCTGCTGCTGTTGGCGCCGGCTGGGGCGGAAGCCCAGCCACACCCCAGCCACCGGTTCGCCGCCGGCTGGACCTTGATGGCTCCAGGCCTCGAGCGACTGGGGGTCGGGCAGCAGCCACCAGCGATGGCGGCCGATGCCGAGGGCCAGGGCCTGGCTGTCGCCGCTGAGGGGAGCGAGGCTGAGGCCGGGGCTCTCCAGCCGTTGTCCTGGCTGCAGGCTGCTCTGGCCGTCGCTGCTGGAGACCAGCAGGGAGGTCTGGGCGCTCCAGCAGGCCGGATCGTCTGGGGCGACCGGGTCGAGCAGGGTGATCCAGTCGTAGCGCTCCAGGCCCAGGCCGCCCGCGAGCTTGCGGGCATCAGAGCAGCTGAGGCCATCGGCCTGGCCACTGACCAGGGCGCCACGGCCCCGGTGGCGGGCCACCAGCAGATCGCCGCTCCAGCGATGCACCAGCAGCAGCGCATCGCCGCCGAGCAGGGCCAGGTGCAACACCAGCACGAGCGCCAGCCCGGCCGCGCCCAGCCGCCTCGGCCAGGCCCCCGCGCCCGGCAACAACCAGGGCAGCAGGGAGAGACCGAACAGCAGCACCAGCACCGGCAGGGGACGACCCAGCTGCCACTGGGCCATCGGCAGGGCCGCGATGGCGCGGGTGATCGCCAGCAGCAGGCCGCTCAGGGGCAGCAGCGGCCAGGCCAGCAGTGGCACCAGGGGCGGCAGCAGCACCGCCGAGAGGGCCATCGCCATGGCGCCGAGGGTGAGCGGGCTCAGCAGGGGCGCCACCAGCAGGTTGGCCGGCACGGCGTACAACGGCACGATGCCGAAGTGGTGCAACTGCAGCGGCAGGGTCCAGAGCGAGGCGGCCACGGGAACCGCCAGCCCCGCCGCCGCCCAGGCCGGCAGGCGCCCCGCCAGGGCCGTCTCCAGGGGGCGGGCGGTGAGGATCAGCCCGGCCGTGGCTGCCACCGAGAGCTGGAAGCCCACGTCCTGCATCCACCAGGGCTGCACCAGCAGCATCAGCAGCACGCTCAGCAGCAGCACCCCCAGCGGCCGGCTGCGGCCGCCGCTCTCCAGCACCGCAAAGGCCACCCCACCCATCAGCACCGCTCGCACCACCGAGGGCTGGGGGCCCGCCAGCAGCAGGAACAGCAGCATCGCCCCCAGGGCCAGGGCGCAGCGGGGGAGCCTCGGCAGCCGCCGCCCGAGGGCCATCACGGCGCCGAGCAGCACCGAGAGGTGGAAACCGGAGGCGGCCAGGGCGTGGGAGAGGCCGGCGGCGCGGAAGCTGGCGCCCACATCCGCCGGCAGAGGCACCACGGCGCTGCCGAGCACGAGGGCCGCCAGAATTCCGCCCCGGCGCTCGCCGCCCTGCTTGATCAAGGTGGCGGCCATGCGGCGGCGCAGGTCGGCGATCGGGCTGGCTGGCCGCGCCAGCACCTTCAGATCCGTGCTGGCCCCCAGGCGCAGCTGGCTCCAGATGCCGCGGCGGGCCAGGCGCTCCGCCGGACCGCTCAGCAGCGGATGGGGCCCTGAGGCCGGCCGCCGCAGGGTTCCATGGGCCTCCACCAGCCAGCCCTGGCGCAGGGGCGGGCAGGGCTCGAGCAGCAGTTCGGTGCGGCCACCGGCGGTGCGCAGGGGCACCGAGCAGCCACCCGAATCGCCGCGCTGGCGGGGATCGCTGCTGAGCTCGCCGCGCAGCACCAGCTCACGGCCGCCCTGGCCCTGCAGCCGTTGCACCGGATCCTGCGGGCCAGGCTGGGGCTGACGCCAGAGCGCCCAGAGCAACAGCGACGGGGCGATCACCAGCAGGGCCAGCGCCGGCAGCGGCCGTGCCCCCAGCCGCCGCGCCCGCCAATGGCCGGCAGCGCCCAGCAGGAGCAGCAGGGCCAGCCGGGGGGCCGCGGCCAGGGGCACGGTGCCCAGAGCCAGCCCCGCCAGGGCCAACGACACCACCAGAAAGGGCATGGGACCAACGCCAGCCCCGCAAGGGTTCCCCGCTCAGGCGCCCCTGGTCGTCAGCCGGGCAGGCTGAGCATCAGTTCACAGAGCTGGGGACTGGGCAACTCCTGACCCAGCAGCGGAGCCACCAGGGCCGCCAGCGGCCGCAACCGGCAGGGCCAGATCGCCCGCTCCGTCAGCCGGCCCGCCTGGAAGCTGCCGGCGATCAGCACCACCGCCAGCAGGCTGCGTTTCACCTGAGGGGCGCCGCCAGCAGGGGAAAGCCCAGGTCGCGGCGCTCCTGCAGCCAGGCCTCGGCCACCTGGCGCGCCAGGTGGCGGATGCGGCCGATGGTGGCGGTGCGCTCGGTCACCGAGATCACGCCGCGGGCCTCGAGCAGGTTGAAGGTGTGGCTGCACTTGAGCACGTAATCGAGGGCCGGAGCGGGCAGGCCCGCCGCCACCAGATCGGTGGCCTCCGCCTCATAGAGGGCGAACAACTGCTGCAGGCGTTCGGGGTTGGAGGCTTCGAAGTTGTAGGTGCACTGACCCTTCTCCGAGGCCAGCCAGAGATCGCCGTAGCTGCGCTGGCCGTTCCAGCTCAGGTCCCAGATGCTCTCCACATCCTGGAGATACATGGCCAGGCGCTCGAGGCCGTAGGTGATCTCGATCGACACAGGCCGGCAGTCGAGGCCGCCGCACTGCTGGAAGTAGGTGAACTGGGTGACCTCCATGCCATCGAGCCACACCTCCCAGCCCACGCCCCAGGCACCAAGGGTGGGCGACTCCCAGTTGTCCTCCACGAAGCGGATGTCGTGGTCGCGCTGGCGGATGCCGAGGGCTTCGAGCGAGGCCAGGTAGGTCTCCTGGATACCGTCCGGCGAGGGCTTGATCAGCACCTGGTACTGGAAATAGTGTTGGGCGCGGTTGGGATTGTCGCCGTAACGGCCGTCGGTGGGGCGGCGACAGGGTTCGGGGTAGGCCACGGCCCAGGGCTCGGGGCCGATCGCCCGCAGCACCGTGTGGGGACTCATCGTGCCGGCGCCCTTCTCGGTGTCGTAGGGCTGCAGCAGCAGGCAGCCCTGGTCGGCCCAGAAGCTGTTCAAGGTGGCGATGATGTCCTGGAAATGCATGGGGTAGGAGGAGTCGCCACCGTCGGCGGGCATTCTCCCGTGCGGCTGGACCGGCTGGCGGCGACCGGCAGGCCTCAGGCCACCAGCTGGAGCAGGCCCATCTGGCCGGCAGCGAGGGGGCGGTGGCGCGCTGAGCTGAAGCCCGCCCGGCGGGCCAGCTGCTCCTGCTCGGCGCCGCTGGGGAAGCGCTGCAGGCTGGCTTCGAGGTAGGCGTACTGATCAGGCAGATCGAACAGGCGGGCGGTGGGCACCACCAGCCGGCGCAGGTAAAGGCGCTGGAAGGCCGCCGCCGCCGCTCCGGCGGGGGTGGAGGGATCGGGGCGGTTGAAATCCAGCACCGCCGCCCGCCCGCCGGGGCGCAACAGCCGGCGCAGCTCCCTGAGCCCCTCGGCCGGATCGGCCAGGTTGCGCAGCCCGTAGGCCATCACCGCCCCATCGAACGACTGGGGGGGAAGCCCGGTGGCCAGGGCATCCCCCTGGCGCCACTGCAGCGGCAGCCAGGGCTGACGGGCGGCGCGGGCGGCGGCCACCTGCAGGGGAGCACTGGCGGCATCGAAGCCAAGCACCTGCCCGCCAGGTCGCACCTTGCCGGCCAGCACCAGGGCCAGATCACCGGTGCCGCAGCAGAGATCGATCAGGCGCTGGCCAGGCCTGGGGCGCAACCAGAGGGCCGCTTGGCGCTTCCAGAGGCGGTGCAGACCAAAGGAGAGCCAGTCGTTGAGCTGGTCGTAGCGGGGGGCGATGGCCTCGAAGAGCTCACGCACCGCCTGGGGATCACCGGGATTCAACGACGGGATGAGAGCGGGGGACGCTCAGGACGATCGCAGGTCGGGGCAACGGCTGGGATCGACCAGGCAATCCAGGGAGCCATCCCAGGGCAGGTTGACCGAATCGAGGCTGATCCCGGGCTCCTCGATGGGCTGGGGAAAGCCGATGGCACGGAAGGCGAGTCGGTTCGGGCCGGTGAGGGTGAGGACCATCACGGTGGCGAGCCCCACGGCAGCAGAGCAGACCATGCAACCGGCAAGCATCAGCGAGAATTCGCGACGGTCGTTGGCCGATTGCATCAGCTGCAGCGCCCAGGCCACCATGGCCACCACGACAACCACCATCAACAGGCCGATGGCGGTGGAGAGAGGCGGCTGCAGGGCCGGCAAGGCGGTTCAATGCGAAGGGGGAGCCTACGTGAAGGCTTCTAAATCAATGTAACGACAGTTTGCGGCTGGCCGCGAGGCCCTGGGCCACAGCGGCCAGGGCCAGCGACTCCGCCTCCAGCGGCCGCAACTCCAGACCCCGCGCCAGCAGATCCGCCTTGATCTCCTGCACCGTGAGCACGCCGTCGTGGAGCAGGGAGGCCAGCAACGCCGCTGAAGCCTTGCCCTCGACCAGGGCGGCGGCGATGTGATCAATGCTGCCTGCACCGCCGGAGGCGATCACCGGCACCTCCACCGCCTCGGCCACGGCGCGGGTGAGCTCCAGGTCGTAGCCGGCCTGGGTGCCGTCGCCATCCATCGAGGTGAGCAGGATCTCACCGGAGCCGAGGGCCACCACCCGCCGCGCCCAGGCCACCGCATCAAGACCGGTGTTCTGGCGCCCCCCTTTCACATACACATCCCAGCCGGAGCCATCGGCGCGGCGGCGAGCATCGATCGCGACCACGATGCACTGGCAGCCGAAGCGGCGGGCGCCCTCACCGATCAGCTCCGGCCGCGCCACGGCCGAGGAGTTGAGGCTCACCTTGTCGGCACCGGCCCGCAGGAGCTCGGTGATGCCCTCCACCGCGCTGATGCCGCCGCCCACGGTGAAGGGGATGGTGACGGCCTCGGCGGTGCGGCGCACCAGATCCACCAGGGTGCGGCGGCCCTGATGGCTGGCGGCGATGTCGAGGAAGACCAGCTCATCGGCGCCGGCGGCGTCGTAGCGGCAGGCGAGCTCGACGGGATCACCGGCATCGCGCAGCCCGACGAAATTGACGCCCTTGACCACCCGGCCATCGGCCACGTCGAGGCAGGGAATGATGCGCCGGGCCACCATGATCTCGCTGTTAAGGTTGCGCCACCCGATCCAGTCGCGCCGGTCATGTCCCAGGCTGCCACCTCAGATCCCTCGAGCGCCGTGAAGATCGGTTCAAAGGTTCGGATCACGCGGGTGCGTGACCAGATCCCCGCCGAGCTGGTCGAAACGCTGCAGAGCGACGCCACCGGCACCGTCCGCGATTTCAAGATGACCGACGGCAGCGGCATCGGCGTGGTGGTGGAGCTGGCCAACGGCAGCACAGGCTGGTTCTTCGACGACGAAATCGCCGCGGTCTGAATTGAGCGACGCTCCTGAACCCACCCCCAGCGGCGGCGGCGCCAGGCAGCTGCTTGGCATGAAAGGTGCCAGCGGCACCAGTTCCATCTGGAAGCTGCGACTGCAGCTGATGAAGCCTGTCACCTGGATCCCCCTGATCTGGGGTGTGATCTGCGGGGCGGCGGCTTCGGGCAACTTCCACTGGACCCTTCCCGAGCTGGGCGCGTCACTGGCTTGCATGGTGATGAGCGGCCCGTTACTGGCCGGCTACACCCAGACCATCAACGACTACTACGACCGCGAGATCGACGCGATCAACGAGCCTTACCGGCCGATCCCCTCGGGCGCCATCTCCCTGCCCCAGGTGAAGCTGCAGATCTGGGTGCTTCTGATCGCGGGGCTGGCCGTGGCCTGGGGGCTCGACCTCTGGGCCGGCCACAGCACGCCGGTGGTGTTGCTGCTGGCCCTGGGCGGCTCCTTCGTGAGCTTCATCTATTCGGCGCCGCCGCTGAAGCTCAAGCAGAACGGCTGGCTGGGCAACTACGCCCTCGGCGCCAGCTACATCGCCCTGCCCTGGTGGGCCGGCCAGGCCCTGTTCGGCCAGCTCACCTGGACCACGGCCCTGCTCACCCTGGCCTACAGCCTGGCGGGCCTGGGCATCGCGGTGGTGAACGATTTCAAGAGTGTGGAGGGCGACCGGGCCCTTGGGCTGCAAAGCCTGCCGGTGGTGTTCGGCATCAGGCGGGCCAGCTGGATCAGCGCCGGCATGATCGATCTGTTTCAGCTAGCGATGGTGGCGGTGCTGATCGCCATCGGCCAGAACTTCGCGGCGGTGCTGCTGGTGCTGCTGATCATTCCCCAGATCACCTTTCAGGACATCTGGCTGCTGCGCGATCCGGTGGCCTTTGATGTGAAGTATCAGGCGAGCGCCCAGCCATTCCTGGTGCTGGGGATGCTGGTCACGGCGCTGGCGATCGGTCACAGCAGCCTGACCTTGGTGATGTGAGGGAGCTGTGAGCAAACGCCGGCTGCGCTTGCTGCTGGTCGTGGCCTTCGCCGCAGCGGCTGGAGGCGCCACCGCGCTGGGGGTGAACACCCTGGTGAAGGCTGTGGACAGCCTGCTCCCCGATGCTCGCCGGATCAGCACCTTCAACCGTCCGGGCACGGTGACGATCCTCTCGGCCGACGGGGAGGTGCTGCAGAAGCTGGGCCCGGCCACACGCGACAAGGTGGCCAGCGGCCAGATGCCGGAGCTGGTGAAGGAGGCCTTCATCGCCGCCGAAGACCGCCGCTTCTACCAGCACGGAGGTGTTGACCCCACCGGCATCGCCCGGGCGATGGTGCGCAACCTCAGCCGGGGCTCGGTGGAGGAGGGGGCAAGCACGATCACCCAGCAGCTGGCGCGCACGGTGTTCCTCAGCCAGGACCGCACGCTGATCCGCAAGCTGAAGGAAGCGGCCCTGGCCGGAAAGCTGGAGAGGCAGCTGAGCAAGCAGCAGATTCTCGAGCAGTACCTCAACTACGTGTATCTGGGCTCCAGTGCCTACGGCGTGGCCGATGCCGCCTGGATCTACTTCTCCAAGACCCCAGACCAGCTGACCCTGCCCGAGGCAGCCCTGATCGCGGGGCTGCCGCCAGCCCCCTCGGTGTATTCACCGCTGGTGAACCCGGAGCTGGCTCTGCAGCGCCGCAGCGTGGTGCTGGAGCGGATGGCCCAGGCCGGTTTCATCGATGCCGGGGAGCTGGCTGACGCCAAGGCCTCAGAGCTGCAGCTGAAGCCCGCCCTGCCGAAGTACTGGAACAGCCGCGCGCCCTTCTTCACCGGCTGGGTGGCGCAGGAGCTGCCCAAGGTGCTGAGCGCGGAGCAGCTGGAGGTTGGGGGTCTGACGATCCGCAGCAGCCTGAATCTGGCCTGGCAGGAAGAGGGCCAGAAGGTGATCGACGCCAGCGCCTACGGCGGTATGGAGGGGGCCCTGGTGACCGTGGAGCCCGGCACCGGCCTGGTGCGGGCGATGGTGGGCGGCAAGGACTTCAACAAGAGCCAGTTCAACCGCGCCACCCAGGCCCTGCGTTCACCGGGCTCCACCTTCAAACTTTTTGTGTATCTCTCTGCCCTGAAGGCCGGCATGAAGCCGGAGGACACGGTGGTGGATGCCAAGCGCTGCTTCGCGGGGTACTGCCCCAAGAACTTCGGCGACCGCTACCTGGGGCGGGTGTCGCTGGCCACGGCGCTGCAGAACTCCCTCAACACCGTGGCGGTGAGCCTGCTCCAGCAGGTGGGCTTCGACAAGGTGATCGCCACGGCCCAGAGCCTGGGGATCACACGCGAGCTGGGGCGCTTCTACCCGATGGCCCTCGGCGCCTACGAGCAGACCGTGCTGGACATGACCACGGCCTATGCGGCGGTGATCAACCGCGGGGTGTTTGTGGCGGCCACGCCGTTCGAGGAGATCAACGGACCGAATGGTGAGCTGCTCTGGAGCCGGCGCGTGGATGGCGACAAGGGGCGGCGGGCGGTGGACAGCACCATCGCCGACGCCATGGTGTGGATGCTGCAGCGGGTGGTGAGCGGCGGCACCGGCGGTGCGGCCTCCCTGCCCGGCCGCCCCGTGGCGGGCAAGACGGGCACCTCGGAGGGGGCCCGCGACCTCTGGTTCATCGGCGGCATCCCCCAGCTCACCACCGGCATCTGGCTGGGCTACGACAACAACCGCAAGACCGGCAGCGACAGCGGTTCGGCTGCCGCGGCCTGGGGGCGCTACATGGCCGTGGTGGTGAAGGACCTGCCGGTGCGTCAGTTCCCGCCCAAGCCGGTGCTCACCGGCACCTTCAAGCCCACCAAAGCAGCCAAATCCACCTTCCAGCCCGGGCGGCCCAGCAACCTGCCCACCCCCGGCGAAGACCGCGACCGGCCGAAGCCGTCGCAGGCACCACCACCCAGCGAGCCCGGAAGCGACCTGCCTCCCCTGCCCGAACTGCCGGAGGCGCCGGCCCCGAGCCTCCCGCCCAGGGGATCCGGTGCCGGCCGCGACTCGGCTCCCGGCCCTGAGCCCACACCGGCCCGCCCAGCGCCGCGCCGTCCGGCCGCCCCCCAACCGGCACCTGTGGCCCCTCCGCCGGTGACCCCCTCCTTCCCTGTGGCCCCGCCCCCTGTGGCCCCGCCCCCTGTGGCCCCGCCGCCCGTGGCACCACCCCCGGTAGCGCCGCCACCCGCTCCCTGAAGTCGCGCCGCCCTCGCCAGGTTCAGCCGGGAGCTTGCAGCACCGCCGCATAGAACCCATCCCCGCCGTGGGGAGCCGGCCAGTGCTGCTGCTGCGAGAGCAGCCGCCAGCCGGAATGCTGCGCCAGGAAGCTGGCGATCAGGGCGCTGTTCTCACTGGGATGCACGGTGCAGGTGGCGTACACCAGCCGGCCGGCGGGGACCAGCAGCGGCAGCATCGCCTCCAGCAGGCTGCGCTGCAGGGCCACTAAGTCGCTGATGCTGGCCGGGGTGATCCGCCAGCGGGCATCAGGGTGGCGGGCCAGGGTGCCCAGGCCCGAGCAGGGGGCATCGAGCAGGATGCGATCAAAGGGCGGGCCGCCGATGGCGCCGGTGATGGCGGCATCAGCGGTGAGCGGCTCGATCGCGTTCAGCCCCAGGCGGCGGGCGTTGTCGCGCAGGCGGCGGAGGCGGCCCTCGGAGCGGTCCACCGCCACCACGGTGCCGGCATCGCCGATCAGCTCAGCCAGGTGGGTGCTCTTGCCGCCAGGGGCGGCGCAGGCATCGAGCAGCCGCTCCCCGGGCTGGGGATCGAGCAGGGGGGCGATCATCTGGGCCGTGCGGTCCTGCACGCTCCAGTGGCCTTCGTCGTAGCCGGGCAGGGCGCGCAGATCACCGCTACGGCCACCGAGGCTGAGGCCCCAGGGCAGATCCGGCAGGGGTTCGGCGCTCACGCCGGCGGCGGCGAGGGCCTCGATCACCCCCTCACGGCTGGCGCGCAGGTGGTTCACGCGCAGATCCAGGGCGGGAGGCTGATTGGCCGCCAGGGCAAAGGCCTCAGCCCCCTCAGGCGGCAGCCACTCCAGCAGCCCGGCGGCCAGCCAGGGGGGCAGGGAGCCGCGCAGGGCCAGGGAAGCGGCAGGATCACTGGGGAGCGGCAGGGGCTCCCAGGGGGCGGCGCCTGGGGCGAGGGGCTGCCGCCGGCGCAGGCAGGCCCGCAGCAAGCCATTCACCACCGGCGCCAGGCGGGCGAGGCAATCGCGCTTGGCGATCTCGACGGTGGTGCTCACCGCCGCCGAGGCCGGCACCCGGGCCGTGAACAGCAGCTGGTAGAGGCCGAGGTGCAGCAACCAGCGCAGCGGCGGCGGCTGGCGCTCGGCGCTCACCTTGCCGAGAGCATCGATCCAGCCATCGAGCAGGGCCCGCTGGCGGATGGCGCCGCAGGCCAGCTCGGTGGCCAGGCCGCGATCGGCGGGCGCCAGGGGAGAGCGGCGCAGCTCCCGCTCGAGGGCGAGGTCGGTGTAGGCGCCGGCCGCCACGGCCTGCAGCACCCGCCAGGCCACGCGCCGGGCCTCGAGGCCGATCGCGGCGGGGTCTGGAGCCGGCATGGCTGGGACGGCTGGGGTGGCGCTCAAACGGCGGGGGGCGGCGGTCTCCAGAGATAGCGCCGCAGGGGCAGACGGCCCTGCTCATCCACCGGAATGCCCTCGCCGATCAGCAGCTGCCGCTGCATCCAGTCGCTGCCTTCGCGGGAGGGGCTGAGGCTGATGCAGCCGCGGGCATTGACGATCCGGTGCCATGGCACCTCCGAGGGCAGGGGCAGGCGGCGCAGGGCCCAGCCCACCTGGCGGGCGCAACCGTAGGCACCGATCCACTCGGCGATCTGGCCATAGGTGGCGAGCCGGCCGGCGGGAACAAGCGTCACGGCGTCCCACACCCGCTGATCGAAGCCCGGAGTGCCATCAACCATGACAAGGGCTGACCGGAGGGAGCGGCGGGAAGATCCTGTCATCAGCGGCGGCGGAAAGCCGATCGAAACGGACCGATCACGGCCATAGAACGGAGTTCACCACTCGTTCGAGCCCCCCCGACGGGCCACCACGATGCAGAGCAACAGCAGGATCAGCCGCAGCGCCTGGGCGCTGAAGTTAGGGGCCACCGGCCTGGCCATCACGCTCTCGGGCTGCGGCCTGGTGCGCGCCAACGCCGAGGTGCCGGCGGCCAAGCCAGCGGCCGCGACGCTGCCCGCAGCCGCCGCCAAGGCGGAGGCCATTGAGCCCCGCTCCTGCGCCACAGGCCGCCAGAGCGCCGAGGAGGTGTTCCGCTCGGCCAGGGACGGGGTGGCGGTGGTGTCAACGGGCAGCGGCATGGGTAGCGCCTTCGTGGTGGCCCAGCAGAACGGCATGACTTACCTGGCCACCAACGCCCATGTGGTCGACGGCAGCGACGAGGTGCGGTTGAAGTGGGTGGATGGCAGCAGCGACCGGGCCCGGGTGGTGGCGCGCGGATCAAGCGAGGCTCCCACCAGCGACCTGGCACTGCTGGCGGTGGAGGGCCAGCGCGGCAAGGTGCTGCGCATGCGCGATCAGGCCTCGGCGGTGGGTCAGGAGGTGTTCGTGATCGGTGCCCCGAAGGGCCTGGAGTTCAGCCTCAGCCGTGGTGTGGTGAGCAGCCTGCGCGGCAATGAGCAGATCCTGCAGATCGATGCGGCGGTGAACCCGGGCAATTCCGGCGGACCGGTGCTGGATGCGGGCAACTGTGTGGCGGGCATCGCCACCTTCAAATTCGGCGACAGCGAGGGGCTGAATTTCGCGGTGTCGTCGAAGGTGGTGCGCGATTTCCTGGCGCAACTGCCCACGGGAAGCACAGCTGGCCAGCCTGCAGCGGAGCCTCCAGGCCAACGCCAGGCGAGGCGCCCACGCCAGCCTGAAATCGCCCGCGGCGACGACACGGTGTGCCTGTTCCGCGCCTCAGGCGGCGAGGAGGAGCAGATCCCGTGCCGCATCAACCGCGTGAGCGCCCGCAATGGCGGCACCCTGTACGACCTGGCCTGGGCTGATGGCTCCCGCAACGCCTACGCCTTCTTCCGCGATGGGCGGGTGGCGATCCGCGCCGAAGACGGCAGCGGCCAGGCCCAGGACGATCAGGGCACCTTCCGCCGCTTCGAGGAGGGCGTGGCGGTGCGCAGCAGCGGCGACAGCCTCGCCTTCATCCCCGGGCTGGATCCGGTGCTGAACTGAGCGCAGCCCGCACCGCGCCCATGCCCCTGCTGCCCCGCCGCTTCGAGCGGATCCGCGCCGTGCTCGACCGGCGCATGGCCGATCTCACGGTGGTGCTGGAGGCGGTGGACAAACCCCACAACCTTTCGGCGATCCTGCGCAGCTGCGATGCGGTGGGGGTGCTGGAGGCCCATGTGGTGAGCCTGAAGGGCCGGCCGCGCACGTTCAACAGCACCGCCCAGGGCAGCCAGAAGTGGGTGCCGCTCCGCCCCCACGAGCGGGTGGAGGAGGTGCTGGGCCAGCTGAAGCAGCAGGGCTTCCGGCTCTACGGCACCCAGCTGGGCACTGACGCCGTGGACTATCGCCAGTGCGACTTCACAGGCCCCACGGCCTTCCTGCTGGGGGCGGAGAAGTGGGGCCTGAGCGAAGCGGCGGCGGCGATGGTGGATCAGGCCCTGTTCATCCCCACCGGCGGCATGGTGCAGTCGCTGAATGTGTCAGTGGCGGCGGCGGTGCTGCTGTTCGAGGCGCTGCGGCAGCGACAGGCGGAGGGCCTGGTGCCCGAAGCGGGCGAAGGCCTGCCGGCTGGAGCACGCGAGGGCCTGCTGTTCGAGTGGGCCTACCCCCAGGTGGCCGACTGGTGCCGGCGCCAGGGGCGCCCCTACCCCGCGCTCACGGCTGACGGTGAGATCAGCGAGGAGCTGCCCCGCACCCTGAAGCTGCGCTGCTGAAGCGGCCGGCTCAACCAGCTGCGGCTCAGAGGAAGGGGATCAGCACGTCGTTGCGGCTGGGCAGCGGCGGCGCCGCCTGGCCGCTGTGGGCCCGGGGCAACCAGAGGGCCACGCCAACGCCGAGAATCTCGAGCGGCAGCGGCCGCGCCACCAGCAGCACAACCGCCAGGGCACCAAGGGCGATCAGGCGCTCGAGCAGGCCGATCACGTCGTCGCCGTTGGCGGTGCCCAGCAACCAGAGCAGAACAGAGGCGGCCAGGAGGCCAAGGGTGACCCAGATGGGCATTAGCGAACAACATTGACTTCTGTGATTCTGACGCCGGCCAAGGTCAGGAGTGAGCTGAGCGCTGAGGAGCCTCTCACAACAAAAAGAGTCAACTGCGAATCTGCTTTGCTTAGAAAACAATGAGTAACTGATTGGCTTTGTATTAGAAAAAGGTGAGATTCAGGTGAGATTCAGGTGAGATTTCCACTATTTTCCTTGTCATCGCGCCCCTGGCCACGCCAACGGCAAGGGCCAAACAGATTGCTACGAGCAGAGTTTGCCATCAAAACCGTGGACCTCAATGACTCATGAGGTGAGGGTTTCAGCCAAACGACGCACGCACGCCGAGAAGGGAACGCTGATGAGCGTCGACTTGAAAGCTCTGACCATGCGCACCCACATGAACCTCGCCATCATCCGTCAACTGAGGCAACGCCAAGCCAGTACCAACATCGTCACCAAGGGATTCACATTGGTGGAGCTGATGATCGTAGTTGCTGTTATCGGCATTCTCTCCGCTGTGGCACTCCCGCAATACCTGCAAGCCCGCAATGCAGCCCAAGCAGGAGCGGCCATTGGTGAAGCTCTTGGGCTGGCGAAGGAGTGTGCGACATTTGCCGCTTCGGACATTGGCGGTGCACCCAATCCACCTGCCGCTGTTGGGGTTGCCAATCCACAACCCTGTGATGCTTCTACCGGAGGCACCTATACAGCCAAGTGGACAGCAGGGCCGGTGGGTATTCGCTGTCTGGCTGGGACTTCAACCGCAGTAAACAGCACAGCAACCATCACAATAGACGGGAATGGGACAATTGCCTGTGCCTTGTCTTGACATGGATCAAGCCATCGCCGCCTTCCTACCTCACGGACATGACGTGAGGACTCATCACCCTCCGCGTCCCCCATCCCCCCCGCTCACCCACGTCTCCAGCCCTTCCCCCAGAAACGAGAGCCCCAGCACCAGCACGAACATCGCCAGGCCGGGGTAGAGGGCGGTCCACCAGATGCCGGTGGGCAGGGCGGTGAGGGCCTGCTGGAGGTCGCCGCCCCACTCGGGGATGGTTTCCGGCAGGCCGAGGCCGAGGAAACCCAGGCCACCCAGCACCAGCACCGCATCGGCCGAATTGAGCGTGAGCAGCACCGGCACCGAGGTGATCACGTTGCGGAACAGGTAACGGCGCAGGATCCAGAGCGGCCCAGCCCCCAGGGTGCGGGCGGCATCGATGTAGAGCTCGGCCTTCACTTGAGCCGTCTGGTTCCGCACCACCCGGAAATACTGGGGGATGTACACCACGCACAGGGCGGCGGCCGCATTGGGCAGGCCCCGGCCCAGCAGGAAGGCCAGCACAACCGAGAGGAGCAGCACCGGCAGGGTGTAGAGCGTGTCCATCAGCAGCACCAGCACCCGGTCGAACCAGCCGCCCAGGTAGCCGCTGAGCATGCCCAGGGGTACGCCGATCACCAGGGCCACCACCAGCGCCAGCAGCACCACCTGCAGCGCCACGCCGGCGCCTGAGAGGGTGCGAACGCACACGTCGCGTCCGAGCCGGTCGGTGCCGCACCAGTGCTGCAACGACGGAGTGGCGTAGATGGGATTGTCAAGACCGGCATTGGGATCCGCCAGCACCCCCAGATGGATCAGCAGCGGCGTGAGCAGGGCGATTAGCCCGTAAACCAGCACGATCACAAGCCCCCAGCGCGCCATCCGGCCGGAGAGGTCACGGGGCCTCCAGCGACGCAGCAGCCCGATAATCGGCGGGGTGGTCATCAGTGATTGGGCTGGGGCAGGGTCAGTCTGGGGCAGGAGTGAGGGCCTGCTGCCTGGTGTTGTTCAAGCAGGGACTAGTGTTCCGTCCCGGAAATAGCCGGTAGAATATGGAGTGTCTCCTCTGGGAGTAGTTCCATGCCTGTGGGTCGCCCCATGGCTCCGCTGGAGCTGTCGGCAGACGAGGTGAGTCAACTCAAGAGCCTCGCTGGATCGCGGACCTTGCCGCATTCGATCGTTCAGCGCGCCCAGATCGTTTTGGCCTGTGCTGCTGGTGAGACCAATACAGCCGTGGCAGAACGCTTCTGCGTCAGGGGCTCAACGGTGGGCAAGTGGCGCCAGCGCTACCTCGATCTGGGCATCGAGGGACTGCACGACGAGCTCAGGCCTGGCCGACCTCGCACCTACGAGGACGACAGGGTGGCCGAGGTGATCAACCGGGCCCTGCAGACCAAGCCAACCGATGGCAGCACCCACTGGAGTGCTCGGACTTTGGCTGCAGCGACTGGCATCTCCAAGACCACGGTTCACCGCTGGCTGCAGACCTTCTCGGTGCAGCCCCACCGGCAAAAGCACTTCAAGCTGTCGACGGATCCGTTCTTTGTCGAAAAGGTCCGCGACATCGTTGGCCTGTACCTGAACCCGCCCGACAAGGCGATGGTGCTCTGCGTCGACGAAAAGACACAGATCCAGGCTCTCGACCGCACCCAGCCGCTGCTGCCCATGGGCCTGGGCTACGTGGAAGGCGTCACCCACGACTACATCCGCCACGGCACCACCACCCTGTTCGCGGCTTTGGACGTGGGCACAGGAGAAGTGATCACCCAGTGCAAACCCCGCCACCGGCACCAGGAGTTCCTGGGGTTCCTCAGGCAGATCGAGAAGTCCGTCCCCGAGGATCTGGACGTGCACCTGATCGTGGACAACTACTGCACCCACAAGCACGTCAAGGTCCGTGCCTGGCTTGCCCAGCGGCCCCGCTTCCACGTGCACTACACCCCCACCTACGCCTCCTGGCTCAACCAGGTCGAGCGCTGGTTTGGGATCATCACGCAGCGGGCGATCCGACGCGGCAGCTTCTCCAGCGTCAAGGAGCTGATCGCCAAGATCGAGCAGTTCGTGGCCGCCTACAACAAGACCAAGGTACCGTTCAACTGGACGGCAACAGCGGATTCAATCCTGGAGAAGCTCCAGCGGCTTTGTGCACAAATCTCCGGGACAGGACACTAGCTGAACGGGACAAACCAGACCAGGTGCCCTCGCCAAGCGACGATCGGCACTGAGCAACGGACAGTCAAGAGCTTCTGTCAGGGCCACATTGGTGGCGTCATAAGCGCTGAGGTTGTGGCACAGCTGCCAGATACTCTTCACTTGGGGACCGCTTGCACTAAGCCAGATACCAGGGGCTTCACCGCCCTGCAGGCGGTGAAGAAGATTCTCAAGGCCTGGAGCTGCTGGGTGATACTCGTCTGCCGCGACGGCATGATCTGGCCGAACCAGCTGCTCTGTCTGGGATTGCACTGGCAGCAGATCTGCTTGAGCTTCAAACCTTCTCGGTGGAAGCCCGCCATGGGGAGGATCCCTGCCAATTGCCGGCCCCTCGCGCGTAATTCCTGCGCCTTATCGAAGAGCTGAGGTATGTATGCCAGGCTGCGATCGAGACAGCCAGATGAACCGTCCCCAACCATCCTGGCAACGATCGATAGGATTCCCATGGCCCACCAGCACCGGGTACTGATCGTTGACGACGACCCCGCGCTGCGCCGCTTCCTCGCCGGTGAACTGGCGGTTGAGGGCTATGCGGTGGAGATGGCGGGCACTGGCCAGCAGGCACTGATCCGCCTCCGCGAAGCCCCCTGGGACCTGGTGCTGCTCGACTGGATCCTCCCCGATTTCACTGGCGTGGAGGTGTGCCTGCGGCTGAGGGCCAGCGAGCTCAACACCCCGGTGCTGATGCTCACGGCCCGAGATGCGGTGGCCGAGCGGGTGGAAGCGCTTGATGCCGGGGCCGACGACTACCTCACCAAACCCTTCTCGATCGAGGAGCTGCTGGCTAGGGTCCGGGCACGGCTGCGCCGACAAGGATCCGCCAACGGCCAAGGGGAGGTGCTGAGCTTCGCCGACCTACGGGTGAACACCGCCAGCCATGAAGTGAGCCGCGGCGGAGAGGAGATCCAGCTCACTGTGCGTGAGTACGACCTGCTGCTGGCCCTGCTCAAAGAACCCCGCAGGGTGCAGGAGCGCCAGATGCTTCTGCACAACGTGTGGGGCGAACACTTCGTTGGCGACGCCAACCTGCTGGATGTCTACATCCGCTACTTGCGCAAGAAGATCGAACGCTACGGTTTACCTACCCTAATTCAGACCGTGCGCGGCGTGGGCTTCATCCTCAAAGAGGGGGAACCGAAGAACTGAGCTCTGCCCGCTCCAGCACCAGTTGGAAGTCGGCACCGCGGCCTGGAGTTGACTCCACCCGCACATCACCGCCCATACGCCGCATCAGCAGGCGCACCATCGCCAGGCCGATGCCGCTGCCGCTGGCACTGGCCTCAGAGGAACCACGCACAAAGCGCTCAAAGATGAGCTCCTGTTCCGCCAGAGGCACACCTTGGCCATGATCGCGCACATGCACTACTGCCTCTCTGGCGCTAACTGAGCAGAACAGTTCAATTACTGTGTCCTGAGGAGTGAATTTGAGGGCATTGTCCACCAAGTTGGTGAGGCACTGCTGCAGTCGCTCACCGTCGCCCAGACCCAGAGGTGGCGCGCCGTCCTGAGGCAAGCGAAGCCGCAGACGAGCGGAAGCCAAGGGCTCAAGCCTCTCAAAGGCCACGAGCAGGGCATCGTCGAGATCGAGGGGATCCCGGACCAGTTGAAGGCGACCGGCCTCCTCCCGGGCGATGTCGAGAAGTTCGCTTACCAACCGTCCCATGCGTTCAGCCTCCCTGGCGATGCACTCCATCTCTGTCTCTGTGCCTCCAGGCCCGCCGCGGGCTTGGTGCTTCAGGCTCTGGGCGTAACCCCTGATCAGCGTGATTGGTGTGCGCAGTTCGTGGGCCACTCCATCCACGAAGGTCTGCTGTCGCTCACGGGCAGCCGCCAGTCGATCAAGCAAGACATTGAAGGATGTCACGATAGGTTGAAGCTCCAGCGGTTGGTCACTGATCGACAAACGAATCTGCTCCAAGCTCTCGGTGTCAATCTGGCCCAGCTCGAGACAAAGCCGATCAAGTGGACGTAGCGTTCGCCAATACACCAGACGCTGAAAAGTGCTGGTGATGAGGGAGGCAACACATGCAACGGTCATCATCAGCAGCAGCACGACGCGCCGGTGCTCCACATCGGAGGTAATGTCTTCCACCACCCGCATCGCTGCTGGCCGGCCAGAGAAGCTGAGCCGCTGTCTGCTGCAGAGATAATGTCGGTCACCGGCGACAACCCTCATCAGGTGATCGCGTCCGACGCAACGGCGCTCCACGATGCCCACCAGCTGGTGAAACGACACCGCTAGCGGTACCGTGACATTTTTCATGGGTATACGGTAGGGTCGGCCATCCTCCAGCTCAAGCCACAGCAATCGACCAGGGGACACGATCCGATCCAGTTTGGACTGAAAGGCGGAAGGAGTGTCGCTGGGTGAGAGTTGCAGCAGTTGCTGGAGCACCAGATCAGAGGCCTGACGGTGACGCTGGGCGAGGGAGCGATCCAACAATTCCAGATGCGCCAGCACTACCAAGGCAAACCCTGCGAGCACAGCCAGCAAGCTGCTGGGAAGGAGGCGGCGATACAAAGATACGCGACCTGGCGCTGACTTCATCGGCCCTACAGACGCACGCATGGCCAATCCACTGAATCAATCATGTAGGCACCAACCATTTTCGCACCAAGCTGGACAACAAATCCCTGAGGGTCTGTCCTGAACACCACCCAGGTCAATACCAACAATCGCCCTGGGCCGGGCGCAGGACCAAGCGCAGCATTCTTCGAATCATGAGAACTCCATCATCTTGCGCCCCTCAGATGCGCCACGTCTGGCAAATCACAGGCCGGAATGGCTCCCCAAATCCTACCAACAAGCCCTCCTTCGGATCATTCCTGGCCATGTCCGGGCAATAGCGGCTGAGATCTAAATTGCTGATTGATCAGCCGGACAATCTCCAAGCAAAGCCTTGGCCATAGGCTTAGCCATTGACAGCAATAACCAAATCCAGTAGTCAACCTTTTAGCACATTCGGCTATGCTAATCTATTCCTGGGCGGAATACTGCTACTTCAGAAAGCGCTCTCCAGCCTCCCCAAAGCCGCCGACCTCCAGAATTCACGGCAATCAGAGCCAGCACAAGCAACGTTGCCATCTCCGCGCCATAGGCCAACATCTAGCACAAGAAACCTAGAATCAATCCCCGCTGTGCGACTCTTGAGAAATTATTTCTTTAGCGGGAATAAACAATCGAGAAATCCGTGATTGCCACAAAAGTTATCAGCGAAGGATCAACTATTGCGTCATTTTTGGATAACTTTTGTGCTGTTCTTCGAGCCATCGAATCCAAGCTCGTAGGAACTTTACCCAGCCCCAGCCACCGCCTCACTGCGCACCCGCTGCACCGGCCCGCCACCATCAGCGAAGCTCTGCTCCAGCCGCATCGCCACCAGCTGGCTGGCCGGATCCAGGCAGGCCGAAAAGGGCAACCCCATGGACCCATTCAGGGCCGTGGCACCCGGCAAGTGTCCGCAACCCGTCCAGCGGCTGGGGTCGATCGCCAGGCCATCCACCACCACCCGGCTCAGCGAAGCGCTGCTGGGGTCGATGCGCCCCTCCAGCCCATAGGCCGGCCCGCAACGCATCAGCACCTGGCCCCGCCAGATGCCGCTCGGCGGTGCCCCCACGGAATAGCTGATCAGCGTGCCCTGGCGCTTCAGCTGCAGCACCACCTGCCGGCCGGCCACCCCGCAGCTCACCGGCAGCGGCGCCGCCTCGTTCACCACCTCCGCGGCCCCCTCCAGATCCGTGCGGATCAGCGCCAGGGCCCGCCGTTGGTGGTTGCGTTCCCGCACCAGCCGCGAGAACTGCTGCGCGTTGCGCCCCTCCCCCAGCAGCGCCTCCACCACCACGCCACACAGCATCAGCCCCAGCGCCATCGCCAGCAGCAGCTCCACCAGCCCGAAGCCGGCGCTGGCCTGGTGTTTCGTCGTCTGAATCCTCGGCATCATCAGCGGTCTCACAGGCTTGAATCCGGGCTGCAGGCGCTGCTGTCGGGCCGGCCGCCGGGCGCGCCGCCGTAGCGGCCCACCCGCACCACCCCCAGGGGCAGGGCCATCACCAGGCAGCGGCGCAGTTCGGTGCCCTCACTGCTGAGCACAACCGTGCCGCCATCCAGCACCAGGCCGTTGCTGCTGAAACGCAGGGTGTCGGGCAGGTTGTGGCTCAGCTCGATCGTGCCGTTCTCCACCCCCTCACCCAGGGGCATCGCGGCCTGCTCGCAGCCGGCCAGCGACCCGCTCTGCGGCTCCTGCCATCCGCCCGGCGCCAGGCTGAGGCCGCAGGGTCGTCCCTGCCGTTCCGCCGCCGAGCGGCCCCGCTCGATCCCCAGCACCAGCCGCCGGGTGGCCACCTCCAGCCGCTGCCGCGCCATCGATTCGCCGCCGGCCTGGATCGCCAGCCCCGCCAGCAGCAGCAGCACCGTCACGCCCACCAGCAGCTCCGTGAGCGAAAAGCCCTGAGCGGGGCCCCTGCTTGCGGTGAATCGCCTGGTCATGGCCGGCACAGGCCATGGGCCGCGGGAGCGAACAGCCGCTTCCGCTCCAGGTCTTCCGCACGGGCCGTGATCCACAGAGCCCCGGCGCCTTCCGTCTCGGCGGCCTCCGCGCTCACCGAGACCCCCTCCGGCAGGGGAGCGGGAGCCGCGCTCAGCTGCAGGCCCGTCCACGCCGCCGCGGCGCCGCAGCTCATCGGCGCTGTCACCCCGGCGGCCGACACACGCAGCGCCCGCTCCCGCTGCAGCAGCGCCAGGTCGAGCTGGCCCAGCAGCTCCTGCCGCCGCTCGGCGCGATGGTTCCAGACCATGGCCGATCCCCACAGCTGCGCGGAGCCGTTCGCCGCCAGGGCGACCACCACCGACGACACCATCACCTCCACCAGCGTCATCGCCCCAGCCCCCGCAGACCCGCCACGTGCAGGGCTTGCGGGGCCTCCCCGGCCAGCTCCAGCGCGTACAACCGCTGCACGGCCCCGTCGCTCAGCTCCAGCCGCAGTTCACCCGGATGGCCCGCCGCTCCCGGCAGCCCCGGAGTCCACGACACCAGCCGGTAGTCGCTCTCGCCCACCCGTCCGCTCAGCAGGGGCCCAGGATCCAGCCCCGCCCCGCAGCCGGGCACCGGCGCGATCCAGGCACTGGAGGCCAGGGGCAGCAGGCAGGCGTGCGTACCGCTCAGGCGGCTCGCCACCTGCTCCGCCGCCGAGGCCAGGGCGTCCTCCAGCCGCCGCTGCTCCAGCTCCGCCGCCGCCAGCCGGCTGCCCTGCAGCGCCACCGTCTGCACCGACAGCGAACTCAGCATCAGCACCAGCGACACTCCGAAGGCCAGCGGCAGCAGAAAGCCCTGCTCAGCCTCCGGCGCTCGCCTGCGCCAGGTCCCCTGGGCCCGACAGCGTCGAGCCTTCCATGGAACCGCCATCGGCGGACTCCTCAATCAACCACCCCCCAAGCGTTCCCAGCCGGGGCGCGCTGCCGCACCCGGTTCAGTACAGGTGGGGCGATGGCTTCAACAAACGTTGCACGGGCTCAGAGCAGCGACTGATTCGGCGTCAGCCTCCGCAGAAAGGAGTCGCACGGCAGACAGAGGATCCCGTCGATCCTTAGCACCTCTGCTCCCAGATACAGCAGGGCAACACTGGCTTCTGGATAGTCGGCCTGGAACGCCCGCAAACCATGAAGATCGCAGGCGCCCACCTGGCGGCTGCGTTTCACCTCCAGGGCCACGAAGGTGCGGGGGCCGTAGATCACGAAGTCCACCTCCCGACCCGCCCGCGTGCGCCAGAAGAACAAGCGATCTCCTTCCCTTCGGTAGGCCAGCCAGGCGCGCAGGTGCTGGGCCACGAGCTCCTCCAGGGCCAACCCTTCGATCTCCTCGGCGCCATCCAATGGACCGGCAGGCCGCAACGAGCGAAACACGCCGGCGTCAAAAAAGAAGAACTTCTCATGGGCCACCAGCTGCCGCTTGGCGCGCCGGCTGAACACCGGCACACGGAAGGCCAGCAGCAGATCCTCGAGGATGCCCAGATAGCCCTCCACCGTTTTGCGGCTCACCTGACACTCGCGCGCCACTTCAGAGAGATTGAGCAGGGAGCCATGCGAAAAGCTGATCGCTTCCAGGAACCGGGCGAAGGCGCCCACGTCCCGCACCATCGCCTCCGCCTGCACCTCCTCGCGCAGGTAGAGGGAGGCATAGGAGCGGAGCGTTTCTCCCGGCTCGGCGGCCTCCCAGACCAACGGCACCAGCCCGATTCGCAGTGCCTCCTCCAGACGGAAGTCGTCACCCAGCTCCGCCGCCATGAACGGATGCAGGGAAGCCTCCACCAACCGACCCGCCAGCAGGTTCCAGCTGCCGCGCCGTAATTGGCGGGCGCTGGATCCAGTGAGCACAAAGCGCAGCTGGGGCCGCTGCTCCACCAGGGCATGCACCACATCCAGCAGCGCAGGCACCTTCTGGACCTCATCGATCACCACGGTGGTGCGGCCGGGCTCCGCCGCCAGCCGCTCACGCAAGCGTTCGGGCCTTGCCTGATGCAGCCGCTGCGCCTCCGGATCGAGCAGATCGAGCCAGAGCGCCTCCGCCTGGGTCTGGCGCAACCAGGTCGACTTGCCAGTCCCGCGCGGCCCGAACAGAAAGAAGCTGCCCGCTGGCGCCTTGAACAATCGCCCTACCGCCGCCAAAAACGCAGCCGTTCTGGAGTTTGCGTCGCCATTTTGCATTCTTTTGGCCTTCTGCTCAGGCCTTGGCGCCGCAGGCGGGGCTCAGCGGCTCAAAATTGGGCATGCGCATCACTCTCAATCTCGACGACGAGCTCCTCAGTCAGGCTCAGCAGCTCAGTGGCATCAACGAGCGCACCCAGCTGGTCCGCGAAGCGCTCAAAGCCCTCGTGCAACGCGAAAGCGCCCGCCGGCTTGCCGCCCTCGGTGGTTCCGAGCCCAAGCTCGAATCCATTCCCCGTCGCCTGGCCTACTGATTACTGATTAAGCGTCGCCGCCGGCGGCGATGGAGCGATCAGCCAGCGCAGGTCGCGCGCAAGCGTTGCCGCCAGCTTCGGGTTCCATTGGGGGAGGCTCTCCCACTCCCGGCGGCTGTAGACGAGCAGGTCGGTGGCCAGCGGAAGATCGGCCGTGTCCCAGGGCCGCAGGCGTTCCCAGATCGGCAGCTCGCACTGCCGCAGCACCAGCAGCAGATCCAGGTCGCTGCCCACACCGGCATCGCCGCGGCCGTAGGAGCCGAACACACCCACAGCCTCCAGCTCCGGATGGGCCGCCGCCTGGCGCTCGGCCCACCGGCCCGCCGCCTCAAGCACGCTCTCGGAACTGGGCCAGCGCAGCACGGACCCACTTAATGATCGCTGTGGCATGGAACAGGCCCTGCTCAAACGTCCCAGATCGGCGCCAGCTCCAGCACCAGGCCCGCGAACAGCTCCCCAGCATCCAGCTCCTTGGCGTCGTCGAGGCGCTCAGGGGCGGTAGCCCCTGAGCGCCAGATCTCCACGGCCCTCTCCTCGGGCAGCAACAACCAGCCCAGCTGCGCCCCATTGGCCTGGTAGCCGTCCATCTTCTGGCGGAGCGCACTGGCGCCACGGGGCCCTCCTTCGTCGGACGCGCAGACCAGTTCCACCACCAGATCGAGGCAGAGGGGCGCAAAGCCACGGCGCTGCTCGGGGGTGAGAGCCTGCCAGCGATCCAGACGCACCAGCGAGGCATCGGGGCTCAGCACCGAGCCATCAGGCAGGCGAAATCCAGTGGAGCTATCGAACGCTTTCATGGGCAGGCCACTCCGGCGAAGCGCCCACCAGAGCAACGCCCCAAGGACCTGGTTGCGGGCGCCGGTTTCGCTGCCGGTGGGGGTCATGGCCATGAGGCGGCCATCGGCCATCAGTTCGAGCACCGCATCTGGATTGGCCTGGCACACCAGCTCGAACTGATCGGGGCTGAGCCGCAAATCCCAGGGCAGCTGCAGCGGCTGCAGGGCCGGAGACGGGAGTGGCTGGGCCAGCGTCATGAAGCTTCCCCCTGCTGAACCCCACCGTAACGAAATCGCTCGGCCCGGGCTGTCAGGGCTTGAGTCGCACGTCGCGACAGCAGACTCGTTGCTATGCGCACCACCCTCACCCTCGACGACGATCTGCTCGCTCAGGCCGGAACCCTCAGCGGCATCAAGGAGCGCACCCAGCTGATCCGCGAGGCCCTCAAGGCTCTGATCGAGCGGGAACGCTCACGCCGGCTGGTCATCATGGGCGGCTCCGAGACCCAGATCGGACCACCCCCGCGCCACCGCCAGCTCTACTGATTCAGCCCTAGCGAGACAGCTTGTCGCTATCAATGACTGATAGCAATCCCAGAGGCGCCAAGGCGCAGCTCCTGATTCGCCAGCTGGCTCGCCTGCGGGCCACCACACCGGCAGCGGGCCGCAGCCTTGACGTGGCAGCCCTGATTCGCGAGGACCGGGATGGCCGCTGATTCAGGCCCTCGGGTGGACGACTGCCTCTACGTGGCCCTGCCCGAACAGGAGCGGGCCATCCTGATCACGGCGGACAGCGGCTACGGATTGAGCGGCGGCTCTACTGATTCAGCTTCAGCACCGCCATGAAGGCTTCCTGGGGCACATCCACCTTGCCCATCGCCTTCATACGCTTCTTGCCCTTCGCCTGCTTCTTCAGCAGCTTCTTCTTGCGGGAGATGTCACCGCCATAGCACTTGGCGAGCACATCCTTGCGGATGGCGCTGATGCTCTCGCTGGCGATGATGCGGCTGCCGATCGAGGCCTGGATCGGAATCTTGAACTGCTGCCTGGGGATCAGTTCCTTCAGCTTCTCCACCAGGCCCTTGCCCACGTTGTAGGCCTTGTCGCGGTGCACGATCGTGGTGAGTGGATCGGCCTTCTCGCTGTTGATCAACACATCGAGGCGCACCAGTTCGTTCTTGCGGTAGCCGATCAGGCTGTACTCCATCGAGGCATAGCCCTTGGTGCGACTCTTCATCTGATCGAAGAAATCCGTTACCACCTCCGCCAGCGGCATCTCGTAGTGCAGCGTCACCCGATCGGTGGTGATGAACTTCATGTCGATGAACTCACCACGCCGCTCCTGGCACAGCTCCATCAGGGCACCGTTGTAGGTATTGGGGGTGTAGATCTCCAGTTTCACATAGGGTTCTTCGATCGATTCCCGCTTCTGCGGATCAGGAAGCGTGGCGGGGTTGTCCACCATCTGCGTGCTGCCGTCGATCATGTTCACCCGGTAGATCACCGAGGGGGCCGTCACGATCAGATCGAGGTCGTACTCCCGCTCCAGCCGCTCCTGCACGATTTCCATGTGCAGCAGCCCCAGGAAGCCGCAGCGGAAGCCGAAGCCCATGGCGCTGCTGGTTTCCGGTTCGTACTTCAGCGCTGCATCGGAGAGCTTGAGCTTGTCAAGCGCCTCACGCAGATCGGGGTACTGATCGGCATCGGTGGGGAACAGGCCGCAGAACACCATCGGCTTGGCCTCGGTGTAGCCCGGCAACGGCTCGCTCACCGGATCGGCCACCAGGGTGATCGTGTCGCCCACCCGCGCATCGGCCACCGCCTTGATCGAGGCGGAGAGATAGCCCACCTCACCGGCATGGAGGCTCTCCACCTGGCGCTGGTCGGGCGCCATCACCCCCACTTCATCGAGTTCGTAGCTGGTCTTGCTGGCCATCAGCAGCACCTTGTCTTTCTTCGCCACCTGGCCGCTGATCACCCGGAAGTACACGATCACGCCCCGGTAGGGGTCGTAGTAGGAGTCGAAGATCAGCGCACGCAGCTGTTCGTTCACGCGGTCGGGCGGTGCCGGCACCCGCTCCACGATCGCTTCGAGGATCTCGGGAATACCCAGGCCCGTCTTGGCGGAGCAATCGATCGCCTTGGAGGTGTCGAGCCCGATGATCGCCTCGATCTCCTCCTTGATCCGCTCGGGATCAGCACCGGGCAGATCGATCTTGTTGAGCACCGGAATGATCTCCAGATCATTCTCCAGCGCCAGATACACATTCGCCAGCGTCTGTGCCTCCACCCCCTGGCTGGCATCCACAACCAGCAGGGCGCCTTCACAAGCCTGCAGGCTGCGGCTCACCTCATAGGAGAAATCCACATGGCCCGGGGTGTCGATCAGGTTGAGGATGTAGGTCTCCCCATCGGCCGCGGTGTACTCCATCCGCGCGGCCTGGAGCTTGATCGTGATCCCCCGCTCCCGCTCCAGCTCCATGTTGTCGAGGAACTGGGCCTGCATGTCGCGGGCCGCCACCGTTCCCGTGTCCTGCAGCAACCGGTCGGCCAGGGTCGACTTGCCGTGGTCGATGTGGGCAATGATGCAGAAATTGCGGATCCGCTGAACGGGAACGTCGGTCATGCGCGTCGTAGGCCCGACAACCCCTGAAGGCCGCCGAAAGATCGGCTGATCCTAGGCAGGCATTTCGGATCAAACTAGACTAAGTCTTGGTTCAGTCCGGCTGCCATGGGATCGCCCATCCCCAAGACCCGTTCTGAGCCAGCCAACTCAGAGCCAGCCAACTCAGAGCCAGCCAACTCAGAGCCAGCCGATTCAGAGCCGGCCTGCAGCCAACAGGTGAATGTGCACCAGGCCAAGAGCCAGCTGTCGCGCCTGCTTCACGACGTGGAGGCCGGCCGGGAGGTGGTGATCGCCCGTTCCGGTGTGCCGATCGCCCGGCTTGTTCCCTGGCGCCCCCCCAGCCAGGGGGTGGCACCACCCGGCGCCCTGGCCGGTGAGATCACACTGACCGACGATTTCGACCACCCCCTCGAGGAGCTGTTCGACAGCCTCGCGACTTGAGCGATGGCGCGGCTGTTGCTCGACACCCATCTGGTCCTGTGGTGGCTCGCCGATGACCCGCGCCTTCCAGCCGCTGCGGTTCCTCTGGTGAGGGATCCGGCCAACACGGTGTTCGTCAGCCAGGCCTCGCTCTGGGAGATCGCCATCAAGCAGGGGCTCGGGCGTCTCTCGGTGGATCTGGTCCGTCTGGAGCAGGCGATTCCCCAGCAGGGCTTTCGCTGGCTGGCCCTGCGCAACACCCATCTGCTGGCCGTGGCCGAGCTGGAGGCCGTCGTCGGTCACCGCGATCCATTTGATCGGCTGCTGATCGCCCAGAGCCGTCGGGAACCGCTGCTGCTGTTGAGCGTCGACCGCCAGCTGGCCGCCTATGGGCCCACCGTGCAGATCGTGTGAGTGGGAACCCAGCCAGGATCCGCCAGTGGCTTCCTAAGGTCATCTCAACGATCCCCAGAGCCATGAGCACTGAAACCGCCACCCCAGACACCAGCGCCAGCGTCGAGGCCCCGATCAGCGACCCCCGCGCCCTCACGGTCGAGAACGTCGAGCGGGTGCTCGATGAGCTCCGTCCCTACCTGATGGCCGATGGCGGCAACGTCGAGATCGTCGAGATCGACGGCCCCACCGTGAAGGTGCGTCTGCAGGGCGCCTGCGGCAGCTGCCCCAGCAGCACCATGACCCTGAAGATGGGCATCGAGCGCAAGCTGCGCGAGGCGATCCCCGAAGTGAACGAAGTGGTGCAGGTGCTCTGAGGCCCTTCCACGAGGCCTGCTCCAGCACCAGTCCGTAGGCTGCACGCGCCTTCGCCTCTGGAGCCGTGCTGGATCAGCGCCTGCTGCGCGACAACCCCGAGCTGATCGTCGAGCAGCTCGGGCGGCGGGGCATGACACTCGATCTCACGGCCCTGCAGCTGATCGCCCGCCAGGAGCGTGATCTTGAGCAGCAACGCAGTGATCTGCAGGCCGAAGGCAACCGCATCGGCCGCCAGGTGGGCGAGCTGATCCGCGGCGGCGAAGCGCCCCACAGCCCCGAGGTGCAGGCCCTGCGCGATCGGGGCAACACCATCAAGCAACAGGTGGCGGTGCTCGAGGAGGAGGAGAAATCCCTCGAAACCCGTCTGCGCGAGCAGCTGCTCGCCTTCCCCAACCTGCCCTCCCCCCACTGCCCCGATGGGGCCGGCGAAGCCGAGAACGTGGAGCGGCGGCGCTGGGGCACACCCCGCATGCCGGTGGCCGGTGAGCCGTCCCTCGAGGAGCACTGGCAGATCGCCGAGCGCCTCGGCCTGATCGACAGCGAACGCTCGGTGCGCATCGCCCAGAGCCGCTTCGTCACCCTGATCGGCCAGGGCGCCCGGCTGGAGCGGGCCCTGATCAGCTTCATGCTCGATCAGCACGCCAGCCGCGGTTACCGTGAGATGCTGCCGCCGATCCTGGTCAACAGCGCCAGCCTCACCGCCTCCGGCCAGCTGCCCAAGTTCGCCGAGGAAAGCTTCAGCTGCGCCGACGACGACCTCTGGCTCACCCCCACCGCCGAGGTGCCGCTCACCTCGTTTCACCGCGACGAGATTCTTGCGGCCGAGCAGCTGCCGCTCAAGTACGCCGCCTACACCCCCTGCTTCCGCCGCGAGGCCGGCTCCTACGGCCGCGACACCCGCGGCCTGATCCGCCTGCACCAGTTCAACAAAGTGGAGCTGTACTGGTTCTGCCATCCGGATGAATCGGAAGCAGCCCATGCCCAGCTCACCGCCGACGCCGAGGCGATCCTGCAGTCCCTCGAGCTGCCCTACCGGGTGCTCGATCTCTGTTGCGGTGATCTGGGCTTTTCGGCCGCCCGCACGTTCGATCTCGAGGTGTGGCTGCCCGGAGCCGGCGCCTACCGCGAAATTTCCAGCTGCAGCACCTGCGGCGAGTTCCAGGCGCGGCGCGCCTCGATCCGCTTCAAGGACGGCAAGAAAACCCGCCTGCTGCACACCCTCAACGGCAGTGGTCTGGCGGTGGGGCGCACCATGGCCGCCCTGCTCGAAACCGGCCAGCAGGCCGACGGAAGCGTGCGCCTGCCGGAGGTCCTGGTGCCCTACATGGGCTGCGATCGCCTGGTGCCGGAAGCCTGAAGGGAACGCCCCAGGCCTGAAACCCCCAGAATGAGTGTCTTGCGCAACAAAGCCTGAATGGGCGTTCTCACGGCACTGGCGATCCTGGCGGGCCTGATCGTGGTGCACGAAGCCGGCCATTTCCTCGCCGCCACCTGGCAGGGCATCCGCGTCAGCGGCTTCTCGATCGGGTTCGGCCCGGCCCTGCTGCAGCGCCAGCGCCGGGGCGTGCAGTTCGCCCTGCGGGCCATCCCCCTGGGCGGCTATGTCGCCTTCCCCGACGACGAGGAGGACAGCGAGATCCCCAGCGATGATCCCGACCTGCTGCGCAACCGCCCCCTGCCCCAGCGGGCCCTGGTGATCGCCGCCGGCGTCATCGCCAACCTGCTGCTGGCCTGGGCCGTGCTCTTCGGTCAGGGGCTGATGGTGGGTGTGCCCGCCGGCTTCAGCGCCACGCCGGGCGTCCTGGTGGCGGCAGTGCAGCAGGGCCAGCCCGCCGCCGCCTCCGGCCTGATGGCCGGCGATCGCATCCTCAGCATCGGCGGTGTGCCCGTGGGTGGTGGCTCCAAGGCCGTGGTCGATCTGGTGGCCGACATCCAGGGAGCCCCGGAGCGGACGCTGCAGATCCAGGCCGAGCGCGCCGGTGAAACCCTCAGCCTGCGGCTCACCCCCGCCGATCGCGATGGCATCGGCCGCATCGGCGCCCAGCTCCAGCCCAACGGCAGTGAGGTGTTCCGACCCGCCAAGGGGCCGCTTGAGCTTTTCGGCCAGACCAACCGTGTCTTCGTACAGCTGATCCGCCGCACCGTTGATGGCTTCGTGGCCCTGGTCACCCACTTCGGTGAAACCGCTCCCCAGGTGTCGGGGCCGGTGAAGATCGTCGAGATGGGCGCCAGCCTGGCCCGCCAGGGCGGCGGCAGCCTGTTCGTGTTCGCCGCGCTGATCTCGATCAACCTGGCGGTGCTCAACGCCCTGCCCCTGCCGCTGCTCGATGGCGGTCAGTTCGCCTTGCTGCTGCTCGAGGGCCTGCGGGGCCGGCCCCTGCCCGACCGCCTGCAGATGGCCTTCATGCAGTCGGGCTTCCTGCTGCTGGTGGGCCTGAGCGTGGTGCTGATCGTCAAGGACACCAGCCAGCTCTCGGCGGTGCAGCAGCTGCTCGGCCGCTGAGGTGCCCCGCTTTGCCACGGCCCGAGCGCGGGCGCCACTGATCCTGGAGCGCCTGGCCCTCCACTACCCCCACGCCACCTGCTCACTTGATTGGCGCACCCCCTGGGAGCTGCTGGTGGCCACCATGCTCTCGGCCCAGTGCACCGACGAACGGGTCAATCTGGTCACCCCGGCTCTGTTCGAGCGCTTCCCCGATGCGGACGCCGCCGCCGCGGTGAGCTCCAGCGAGGTGGAGCCCTACGTGAAGTCCACCGGCTTCTTCCGCAACAAGGCCAGGAACATCGTGGCGGCCTCGCAGCTGTTGATCGAGCGCCACGACGGCGCGGTGCCGGCCTCGATGGAGGAACTGCTGGAGCTGCCGGGGGTGGCGCGCAAGACGGCCAACGTGGTGCTGGCCCATGCCTTCGGCATCAACGCCGGCGTCACGGTCGACACCCACGTGCGCCGGCTGAGCAACCGGCTCGGGCTCACCCGCCAGAGCGACCCGCGCCGGATCGAGCCCGACCTGATGAAGCTCCTGCCGCAGCCGGAATGGGAGAACTTCTCGATCCGGCTGATCTTCCATGGCCGCGCCGTCTGCAACGCGCGCAAGCCCCTCTGCGCCGGCTGCCCCCTCGCTGATCTCTGCCCCAGCCATCCTGACCACGGCCCGAGTGGCCGCCGGGAAGGGCGTCAGGCCACGCGCTAGGCTCAACCCCCACTGAACGAATTGCAGCAGCCGCATGGCGAAGAAGTCGATGATTGCGCGCGACGTGAAGCGCAAGAAAATTGTGGAGCGCTTCGCCGTCAAGCGCGCCGCGCTCAAGGCTTCCTTCGAAGCGGCCGCTGATCCCATGGAGCGCCTGGAGATCCACCGCAAGATCCAGAACCTTCCCCGTAACAGCGCCCCCAACCGTGTGCGCAACCGCTGCTGGGCCACCGGCAAGCCCCGCGGCTACTACCGCGATTTCGGTCTCTGCCGCAACCAGTTGCGCGAGCGCGCCCACAAGGGTCTGCTGCCCGGCGTCGTCAAGTCGAGCTGGTAAGCCACTCCGGCGCTAACGATCAGAAGCGCGAGGGTGGCCAGGTGCCACCCTTTTTTGCGCCGCCAGGCCCCGGCAGGCCCGAATGCGAGAATGGTGCGTGATAAAAAACGGACATAAGACGACGTGCCAGGACAGATTCAGACGGTCTCCTTCGATGGTCGGGAGATCCGGCTGACCACAGGTTTGTATGCCCCCCAAGCCGGGGGTTCAGTGCTGGTCGAATGCGGGGACACCGCCGTGCTGGTCACGGCCACCCGCTCCAAGGGACGCGAAGGGATCGACTTTCTCCCGCTCACCTGTGATTACGAGGAGCGCCTCTACGCCGCCGGCCGCATCCCGGGCAGCTTCTTCCGCCGCGAAGGCCGCCCGCCCGAGCGCGCCATCCTCACCACCCGCCTGATCGACCGGCCCCTGCGGCCCCTGTTCCCCTCCTGGCTGCGCGACGACCTGCAGGTGGTGGCCACCTGCCTGTCGCTGGATGAGCGGGTGCCGCCCGATGTGCTGGCGGTCACCGGCGCCTCGATCGCCACCCTGCTGGCGAAGATCCCCTTCAGCGGCCCGATGGCAGCCGTGCGCGTCGGCCTGCTCGGCGACGACTTCGTGCTCAACCCCAGCTACCGCGAGATCGAGCGCAGCGAGCTGGATCTGGTGGTGGCCGGCACCCCCACCGGTGTGGTGATGGTGGAAGCGGGCGCCAACCAGCTGCCCGAACAGGACGTGATCGAAGCGATCGACTTCGGCTACGAAGCCGTGGGCGAACTGATCAAGGCCCAGCAGAAGCTTCTCGCCGACCTCGGCATCGAACAGGTGTTCCCCGAACCCCAGGTTCAGGACCCTGCCCTGCCGGCCTTCCTGGAGCAGGAATGCGGCGCCGGCATCGGTGAGGTGCTCAAGCAGTTCAGCCTCACCAAGGCCGAGCGCGACGCCCAGCTTGATGTCATCAAGGCCGACGTGGCCCAGAAGATCGCCGGCCTCTCCGACGACGATCCGATCCGCGTGGCCGCCGCCGGCAAGGCCCTCGGCAACACCTACAAGGGCATCACCAAGAAGCTGATGCGCGCCCAGATCCTCAGCGAGGGCAAACGGGTCGATGGCCGCAACCTCGATGAGGTGCGCCCGATCAGCGCCGCCGTGGGTGTGCTGCCCAAGCGGGTGCATGGCTCCGGCCTGTTCCAGCGCGGGCTCACCCAGGTGCTGTCCACCGCCACCCTCGGCACCCCCAGCGATGCCCAGGAGATGGACGATCTCAACCCCATGGGTGAGAAGACCTACCTGCACCACTACAACTTCCCGCCCTATTCGGTCGGTGAAACCCGGCCGATGCGCTCCCCCGGCCGCCGCGAGGTGGGCCACGGCGCCCTGGCCGAGCGGGCGATCGTGCCCGTGCTTCCCCCCAAGGAGAGCTTCCCCTACGTGCTGCGGGTGGTCTCGGAGTGCCTCAGCTCCAACGGCTCCACCTCGATGGGCTCGGTGTGCGGCAGCACCCTGGCCCTGATGGATGCCGGCGTGCCGCTCAAGGCGCCCGTGAGCGGCGCCGCCATGGGCCTGATCAAGGAGGGCGATGAGGTGCGCATCCTCACCGACATCCAGGGCATCGAGGATTTCCTCGGCGACATGGACTTCAAGGTGGCCGGCACCGAGAAGGGCATCACCGCCCTGCAGATGGACATGAAGATCAGCGGTCTGGCGGTGAGCACCATCGCCGAGGCCGTCAACCAGGCCCGCCCTGCCCGGCTGCACATCCTCGAGAAGATGCTCGAGGCGATCGGCAAGCCCCGCAATGTGCTCTCCCCCCATGCCCCGCGCCTGCTCAGCTTCCGCATCGACCCGGAACTGATCGGCACCGTGATCGGCCCCGGCGGCCGCACGATCAAGGGCATCACCGAGCGCACCAACACCAAGATCGACATCGAAGACGGCGGCATCGTCACGATCGCCAGCCACGACGGCGCCGCCGCTGAGGAAGCTCAGCGGATCATCGAAGGTCTCACCCGCCGCGTCAGCGAAGGGGAGATGTTCAACGGCTCCGTCACCCGGATCATTCCGATCGGCGCCTTCGTGGAGATTCTCCCCGGCAAGGAGGGCATGATCCACATCTCCCAGCTCTCGGAAGCACGCGTGGAGAAGGTGGAAGATGTCATCAAAGTGGGCGACGCCGTGACCGTGCGGGTGCGCGAAATCGACAACCGCGGCCGCATCAACCTCACCCTGCGGGGCGTGGCCCAGGAGACGGTGCCTGTGGCCTGATCAAGCCTGTGACCTGATGAAGTCTCTGATCAGCCGGGCCTGATCAAACGTCAAACCTCAGTGCTCTTGATCACTGACAAGCTCTCAGCCGCTTTCACCCCTGGTGAGGCGGTTTTTTGCTGGATCTCAGCCAGCCCCCTGATCAGAGCTCGAAACCCGGATCGATTCGCGCCATGGCGGCGGCGGCCCGCTCACACAGTTCGGCATGGGCCAGACCATGGCTGGCGATCAGGCAACCGGCCTGCAATCCGTCACCCTTGTTGTAGTGAAGAGGGCGGCCATCGGCGTGGCTGAAGGCCCCGCCCGCCGCCCGCAGCACCGCTTCCGGCGCCGCCATGTCCCAGTCCTTCGGGGCGCTGCGGCCTGAAAGTGAGAGGTAAAGGTCGGTTTCGCCGCGTAGGATCGTGGCCACCTTGCAACCCACGCTGCCCACCGCCAGCGAGGAGCCCAGCTCCAGCGCCTGCACCAGCTGCTCCAGGCGCTGATCCCGGTGGTTACGGCTGGCCACCAGCACCAGCTCTCCCGGCTCACGGCGTTCACTGAGCTGGGGCGCGAAGTGCTCGCCGGCCGGATTCTCCCGCCAGGCGCCACCGATCAACTCCTCAGCCGCCGCGCCCACCAGACCGAACCAGAGCTCCTCCTTCTCAGGCAGCAGCACCACCCCGAGCACCGGCTGGCCCTGATGCACCAGCGCCAGATGCACCGCATATTCGCCGGTGCCCTGGAGGAAATCCTTGGTGCCATCCAGGGGATCGAGGATCCAGAGCCAGTCGGCCTCGAGGGGCACGCCGGCGCTGAGTTGCTCCTTGGCGGTCTCCTCGCTCAGCAGGGTCCAGGGGGCATCGGGAAAAGCCTGAGCGAGGCCCTCGAGCAGGTGCTGGTTCACCGCCAGATCAGCCGCCGTCACTGGCCCCTCGCCGCCTTCATCGACGCTCAGGGCCGCGCCATAGCCAAAGGGGGGCTGCTCGCCGCGGGCGTAGGCCCGCAGAATCGACCCCGACTCCCAGCACAGGCGCCGCAAGAGCACCAGCAGCTCCTCGAGATCGAGGCCGGCGGGCAGGCAGGGGGCAGCCATCATGGTCACGGCCAGGGTCGGACAGAGCCGCATTGTGGAGCAAGCCAGCGAACCCGCCTCAGGGGTGCTGTACCTGGTGGGAACACCGATCGGCAACCTCGGGGATCTCTCCCCCCGGGCCCGGCGGGTCCTGGAGGGGGTGGATCGCATCGCCTGCGAAGACACCCGCCATAGCGGCCAGCTGCTGGCCGGCCTGGGCATCCGCAGCCGTCTGCTCAGCTTTCACCAGCACAACCAGACCGCCCGCATCCCTGAGCTGCTCGCAGCCCTGACCGCGGGCGAAAGCCTGGCGGTGATCAGCGATGCGGGCCTGCCGGGCATCTCCGATCCCGGCGAGGCACTGGTGGCGGCCGCCCGCGCCGGCGGCCATGCGGTGATCTGCGTGCCCGGCCCCTGCGCGGTGACCACGGCCCTGGTGAGCAGCGGCCTGCCCAGTGGCCGCTTCTGCTTCGAGGGGTTCCTGCCGGCCAAGGCCAGCCAGCGCCGCCAGCGGCTCCAGGAGCTGGCGGCGGAGGAGCGCACGCTGGTGCTGTTCGAGGCGCCCCATCGGCTGATCGAGCTGCTCGACGACCTGCTCGTCACCCTGGGCGACCGGCCTATGCAGGTGGCGCGGGAGCTGACCAAACGCCATGAACAGCAGATCGGGCCCAGCGTGGGCGCCGCCCTGGAGCACTTCCGGCGGGTGCCGCCCCGTGGGGAGTGCACCCTGGTGATCGGCGGTGCCACGCCGGAGCAACCAGCGCTGCGCAGTGACGCCGAGCTGACCGAAGAGCTGCGCGGGAAGGTGGCTTCAGGCCTGAGCGCCAGTGATGCGGCCCGCCAGCTTGCCGCTGAGACCGGCCTCTCCCGCCGCAGCCTCTACGCCCTGCTGCACCAACCGGAGTGAGCGCCGCCAGCGCTGGATGGACCATGCTGAGGGTCAAGCTGCTCCACTCCCCTCCGTCTTGGCCATGCTGCTGCGCCTGCGCCTGTTGCTCACCAGCCTCGGCGGCGGTCTGCTGCTGCTGCTGATCCTCTGCCTCGGCGCCCAGAACCTGGAGGAGCGCCCGAGCCTGCGGCTGGGCATCGGCCGCAGCGCGCCCCTGCCCAGCGGCTTCCTGGTGGGGCTGGCGCTGGCGGCAGGGGTGATCAGCGGCGGCAGCGCCACCGCCCTGCTCCTGCCCCGCCGGGATTAACCGCCGGGGAGAGCGTAGAGCGCTCCTTCCAGCACCACCCGTGTGATGCCCTGCCCCACCAGATAGGTGGCCGTGCGCTGAATCACCTGGCTGTCGGGCATCTTGATCACCCGCTGGGTGCGGCCGCACTGACGCTTGGCCTGGCGCGGATTGGCGAACACCACCAGGGCCTGGCGCGCCTGCTCGTCGTCGGGGAGGGCGCCGAGCTCGGGGAAATCACTGAGGGGACGAGCCTGCAGCTCGACCGTCTTGTCCACCAGCATGTACAAGCTGGCGGGCAGGGGCGCGCTCTCCAGCGGCTGACAGACCACGGCCGAGCCCTCCTGAAGCCCCGAACCGAGGTTGGCGCCCGCCACCACCGGCACCATGGTGAAGACATTGCCTTCGGCATCGGTGTCATCCCCGTCGCCGTCGTCGCTCTCGCCGTCGTCGCCGTCCTCGCCCTCGGCGTCCTCACCGAAGTCATCGGCGTCGTCGATCGCCAGCACACCGGGGCCGGAGCCGTCGTCGTCGGGGTCGTTGTCGAGGACGTTCAACGGGTCGAGGTCGTCGTCCGCATTCCCGTTGGCGGCAGGCGCCTGGAAGGCCGGCTCAAGCATGGGCGCGACCTCCGGACTAGGCGCGACCTCCGGACTGGGCACGGCCTCCGGACTGGGCGCGGCTTCCGGCATGGTCGTCTCCAGGGGCGCCTCCAACTGGCCCACGGGGCGGCCACGCTCCTTCTTGAGCTGCTCGTAGAGCTCGGGGTCGAGGGCGCCTTTCACCACCCGGGTCACGGTGTTGGGGCTGCAGCCGAAGCCATCGGCGAGGGCGGCGCTGGATGCTCCAGCCCGCCATCGCTGCACCAGCTCCTGTTTCTGGGCGTCACTGAGCCGGGAGGCCGCCATCGAGCAAGTTGCGCAGCGGCCCAATCTAGGCTGATGCGGTGGGCCGTTAGCTCAGCTGGATAGAGCATGCGACTTCTAATCGCACGGTCGCTGGTTCGAATCCAGCACGGCCCGTTCCCCCATTCCCCAGCCTCTGGCGCGCCAGAAGCCTCACCAGCATTCCCTGACCTAACGGCGATTCGGTAGTAGCAGCGCCGACCGAAGCAGCGATTTGTCAACAATCTTGACAAATCCATTGAACCCGAGAGGACCGCCCCATGGCCCTCACACGACGCGTCGAACTGGTGCCGCTGGAGCGGACCTCCTCAGGCAATGCCCTCTTCAGCCAGGCCCAGCCCAGCGACGAAACCCTGATCGCCGATCTCGCCCCCCATCAGCCCGTCTCACTCTTCTGTCACCGCCGCCAGACCGATCAACTGATCCTGCTGCGCGGCTCCCTCGAGCTGGTGGTGCTGGAGGGCGGCAGGCTCGTGCTCATTCCCCTGCGGGAAGACGAACCGATGCTGGTGCGCATCCCCCCTGGCGTCCCCCACGGGGCGGTCAACAGCAGCCGCCATTACGCCACGGTGGTGAATGCAGTGCTGCGCCACGGCCCACCCGACCCGCGCGACTACAAGCCGCGGCCACTTCCCCACGGCCTGCAGGCGCAGTGGCGGGACCTCATGGGCGAGCCCGTGCCAGCAGGTCATCAGGTGCCGGCAAGCGCAGGCGATCGGCCCAGCCACAGCGCTCCAGGACGCGGATGAAGGCATAGGTGGGATCGGGCAGCCGCTGCACGCGGCCGCCGCTCACCCCATAGCCCTGCCGAACAGACCACTGGAAGGCGTGATGCAGGTTGTGCCAGCCCTCCCCGAGCGTGATCAGAGCCACCCAGGCGTTGTTGCGGCTCATGTCGTCGGTGATGAAGGGCTGATCACCGGCGAGGTGGGCCAGGGAATTCACCGTGGCCACCCCGTGGAAGAGCACTGTTGTGCTCAGGCAGAACGCCGCCAGCCACTCCAAGCCACCGAATGCATACGACAGGCCACCCAGAGCGAGCAGGGGCAGGAAATGCAGCCTGTCGATCAGGCGCAGCACCGGGTCGGCCTCGACATCGGCGGGCAGCCGCTCCGGGAAGAAGGAGGGCTGCAGCAGCCAGCCCACCTGCGAGCGCCAGAACCCTCGCAGTCCTGACTGGGGCTGCAGGGGCGAATGGGGATCCTGGTCCGTGTCCACATGGCGGTGATGGGCCAGGTGATGGGCCTTCCACCAGCTCGGCCCCATCTGCCCGGCGGAGGCCCCCACCAGGGCCCCGATCCAGACCACCAGCTTGGGCGCTCTGTAGCTGCCATGGGTGATCAGGCGGTGATAGATCGCCGTGGTGGCCAGCATCCGGACCACATAGAGGGCCAGGGCCCAGCTCGCCGCCTCCAGGCTCAGCCCAGTGGCCAGCAGCAGCAGGCAACCGAGGTGAGACAGGACGATGAAGACCGGTCCAAGGAAGTACAGGAAACGGGTGAGACCGGTAGTCAGAGGAAACCTCTGTGAAGAGATCTTCACGTTAGGTGGGCAGGGTGGGGAGCAACAGCGCTCCTCCCTAGCCTGAACTCCAGGGGGAAGGCTTCCCATGGCCTACACCAAAGGTCCCGGCAACAGGTCCATCGAAGCGGCACCTGAAGCGTCCTTCGCGGCCCTGGAGCCCCTGCTGCTGCGCTCCCAGGGACGGGCCGATGCCCTGATCGAGGTGCTTCATGGCGCCCAGAAGCTCTACAGCTACCTGAGCGATGACTTGCTCCGCCACGTGGCGACGCGCCTGCAGCTCCCACTCAGCCGGGTCAAGGGAACCGCCAGCTTCTATCACCTCTTCCGTTTCCAGCCGCCGGCCCGCCACCGCTGCGTGGTCTGCACCGGCACCGCCTGCCAGATCCAGGGAGCCCCGGCCCTGATCGCCGCCATGGAGGAGGGACTGGGGCTGAAGCTGGGCGCCAGGCGAGGGGATGGCTGGGCAAGCCTCTCGGAGGTGCGCTGTCTCGGCACCTGCAGCGACGCGCCCCTGGTGCTGATCGACGGCACCGTCGGCCGCCAGCAGACCCCCGCCGGCCTGCGCCGCTGGCTGAAGGAGCTGGAGCCATGAACGGCTTGCGCTGCTGCGCCTCGGCCGGCTGCCTGGCCAGGGGCTCCGGCGCCTTGATGGGGGCCCTCGAAACGGCCATCTCCAGAGGTGAACTGGGCGATCGGATCCAGCTGCGACCGGTGGGCTGCCTGGGCCCCTGCAGCCAGGGGCCCCTGCTGGCCCTCGATCCCGATGGCGATCTCTATGCCGGTGTGGACCCGCAGGACGCCGAAACCCTGGTGGCCGCCCTGGCCCGGCGGCAGCATCAGGACTGCGACTCCGCTCAGGCGCCCCCCCTGAAGTGGACCCCCGCCAGGGGCGAGCGCCTGGATCTCAGCGAGCCGTTTTTCCAGCGTCAGCGGCGGATCGTGCTGGAGCACTGCGGCCTGATCGATCCCACCGACCTGGAGCAGGCGATCGCCGTGGGGGCCTACGGCCAGCTGGAGCGGGTGCTACGGGGCTGGAGCCCGGAGCAGGTGGTGACGGAACTGCAGCGCAGCGGCCTGCGCGGCCGTGGCGGCGCAGGCTATCCCACCGGTCTGAAATGGGCCACCGTGGCCCGCATGCCCGGGGCCCGGAAGGTGGTGGTCTGCAACGCCGATGAGGGCGATCCCGGAGCCTTCATGGACCGCGCCGTTCTGGAGGGAGATCCCCATCGGGTGCTGGAAGGCATGGCGATCGCCGCCTATGCGGTGGGGGCCGACCACGGATTCATCTACATCCGCGCCGAATACGAGCTGGCGATCGAGCGGCTGCGCCTGGCGATCGAGCAGGCCGTGGTCCGGGGCCGGCTTGGGGCGGCGCTGTTCGGCACGGGTTTCGGCTTCACGCTGGAGCTGCGGGTGGGGGCCGGCGCCTATGTCTGCGGCGAGGAAACGGCACTGATCGCCTCGATCGAGGGCAAACGCGGCACGCCGCGCCCCAGGCCCCCCTATCCCGCTGAGCGCGGCGTGGGCGGCAGACCCACCCTGATCAATAACGTCGAGACCTTCGCCAACGTGGCGCCGATCCTGCGGGAAGGCGCCGACTGGTTCGCCGCCATCGGCACCGCCGGCAGCAGCGGCACCAAGGTGTTCAGCCTCACCGGCCACGTTCGCCGCGGCGGCCTGGTGGAAGTGCCGATGGGCACCAGCCTGGCCACGGTCGTTCTGGAGATGGGCGAGGGCAGCCCGCAGGGCTCCGCGGTCAAAGCCGTGCAGACCGGCGGACCGTCCGGGGGCTGCGTGCCAGCCGATCGGCTCGACACCCCACTCGACTACGAAAGCCTCCAGGCCCTGGGCACGATCATGGGCTCCGGCGGCATGGTGGTGCTCGACCAGGGCACCGACATGGTGGCTCTGGCCGCCTATTTCATGGCCTTCTGCCGTGAGGAGTCGTGCGGCAAGTGCGTGCCCTGCCGCGCCGGCACCGTGCAGCTGCATGGGCTGCTGGAGAAGATCCTGGCTGGCCAGGCCAGCCAGGCCGACCTCGATCAGCTCGAAACGCTCGGAGCGATGGTGATGGACACCAGCCTCTGCGGCCTGGGCCAGAGCGCCCCCAAGCCGATGCTGAGCACCCTGCGTTACTTCCGCGGCGACTACCTCGCCCGGCTGGAGGCACCATGAGCGTGCGCACCCTGCGCATCGACGGCCGCGATGTGGCTAGCGCCGACGGCGCCACGGTGCTGGAGGCCGCGCGCGATGCCGGTGTGGCCATCCCCACCCTCTGCCACCTGGTGGGGCTCTCGCCCGTGGCCGCCTGCCGGCTCTGCCTGGTGGAGATCGAGGGCAGCACCAGGCTTCAGCCGGCCTGCATCACCCCGGTGAGCGAGGGCATGGTGGTGCACACCGCCACGCCCCGCCTCCGGGAGATCCGGCGGACCGTGATCGAGCTGCTGTTCACCGAGGGCAACCATCTCTGCGCGGTCTGCGTGGCCAACGGCCATTGCGAGCTGCAGGACCGCGCCGTGGAGGTGGGCATGGACCACGCCCGCCTGCCCTACCGCTTCCCTGATCGCCCCGTCGACCTCTCCCACCCGCGCTTCGGGCTCGACCACAACCGCTGCATCCTCTGCACCCGCTGCGTGCGCGTCTGCGACGAAGTGGAGGGCGCCCACGTCTGGGACGTGGCCTGGCGGGGGGAGCACTGCCGGATCATCGCCGGACTGGATCAGCCCTGGGGCGCCGTCGACGCCTGCACCGACTGCGGCAAGTGCGTGATGGTCTGCCCCACCGGCGCCCTGTTCCACAAGGGCGACAGTGAGGGGGAGAAACACGAGGATCCCAGCCGGCTGGCGGCCCTGCAGCGGGCCCGCCACGCCCGCCAGGAGGCCCCATGAGCCAGCCCGCGAAGCTGCCGAAGCTGCGTCTGGCCACGGTCTGGCTGGCGGGTTGCTCCGGCTGCCACATGTCGTTCCTGGATCTCGACGAGTGGCTGATCGAACTGGCACCCCGCATCGAAATGGTCTTCTCGCCGATCGCCTCCGACACCAAGACCTACCCCGAGGCCGTGGATGTGGCCCTGGTGGAGGGGGGCGTGGGCAACAGCGACAACCTGGCCCTGATCCACCAGGTGCGCCAGCGCACCCGCCTGCTGGTGTCCTTCGGCGACTGCGCCATCACCGCCAACGTGCCGGGCCTGCGCAACCCGCTCGCAGGCCCCGCCGCCGTGCTGGATCGCTCCTACCTGGAGCTGGCCGACGGCAGCGCCCAGTGGCCCCACGCTCCGGGCCTGGTCCCCGACCTGTTGGAGCGGGTGCTGCCGGTGCATGAGCTGGTGCCGGTGGACCTGTTTCTGCCGGGTTGCCCCCCGCCAGCCGAACGCATCCGCGCCGTTCTCGATGCCCTGCTGCGCGGCGAGCAGCCGCTGATGGAGGGTCCGGAGATGATCCGTTTCGGCTGAACCATGACCCGCACGATCCTGATCGATCCGGTCACCCGCATCGAAGGCCACGCCAAGATCTCCATCCAGCTCGATGCCGGCGGCGATGTGACCGGCGCCCACTTTCACGTGGGGGAATTTCGCGGCTTCGAGGCTTTCTGCGTCGGGCGCCCCTTCAGCGAGATGGCCGCGATCACGGCGCGGATCTGCGGCATCTGCCCGGTGAGCCACCTGCTGGCCGCCGCCAAGACCGGCGACCAGCTGCTGGTGGTCACGATTCCGCCGGCGGCCGAGCGGCTGCGGAGGCTGATGAACCTGGCCCAGATCATCCAATCGCACGCGCTCTCCTTCTTTCACCTCAGCAGCCCCGATTTCCTGCTCGGCTGGGACAGCGATCCGGCTCAGCGCAATGTGTTCGGGCTGATCGCCGCCGATCCCGAGCTGGCCCGTGGCGGCATCCGTCTGCGCCAGTTCGGCCAGGCGGTGATCGAGCGGCTGGGTGGGCGCAAGATCCATCCGGCCTGGGCGGTGCCCGGAGGCGTGCGCAGTCCGCTGCAGCCACCCGACCGCGACTGGATCCGCTCGCGCCTGAGCGAGGCCGTCGCCACCACCCGCGGCGCCCTCGAGCTGTTCAAACGCCTGCTGGATGGGCCGCTGGCCGCGGAGGCCGCTGTGTTCGGCGACTTTCCCTCCCTGTTCATCGGGCTGGTGGGGCCGGATGGCCGGTGGGAGCACTACGGCGGCCGCCTGCGCCTGATCGACAGCACGGGCGCCCTGGTGACGGCCGAGCTGCCGGCCGATGGTCTCAGCGCCGAGCAGCTGGGCGGCCTCCTGGCCGAAGCGGTGGACCCCTCCACCTACCTGAAGTTCCCCTATTACAAACCGCTGGGCCCTGAAGCGGGCAGCTACCGGGTGGGACCGCTGGCCCGCCTCAACGTCTGCGAGCGCATCGGCCACGAGCAGGCCGACCGGGAGCTGCTGGAGCTGCGCCAGCGCGGCGGCCGGGTGGTCACCAGCTCCTTCCTCTATCACCTGGCCCGGTTGATCGAGATCCTCGCCGCCCTGGAGGCGATCGAGGCGCTGCTTGATGATCCCGCCCTGTGCGACACCCACGTGCGCGCCCACGCCGGGGTGAATGCCCGCGAGGCGGTGGGCGTGAGCGAAGCACCCCGCGGCACCCTCTTTCACCACTACCGCGTCGACTCAGACGGACTGATCGAGGCTGTGAATCTGATCATCGCCACCGGCCAGAACAACCGGGCGATGAACCGCACGATCACCCAGATCGCCCGCCAATACATCCAGGCAGGCCCGGCCGATGCCGGCGTGCCGGAGATCGCCGAGGGTCTGCTCAACCGGGTGGAGGCAGGCATTCGCTGCTTCGATCCCTGCCTCTCGTGCTCCACCCACGCCGCTGGCCAGATGCCGTTGCATGTGCAGCTGCTCGGCCCCGACGGGGAGCTGCTGCGCGAGCGGTGGCGGGAGTGAGCGCAGATACGTGGCAGCGGCGCCACGATCTGCTGATCGGCTGGGGCAATGGCCTCCGCCAGGACGACGGCGTCGGCCTCCTGATCGCTGAGCGGGTGGAGGGCTGGAGCCGACCGGGGCTCGAGGTGCTGGCGATCCCCCAGCTCACCCCCGAGCTGGCATCACGCTTGGCGGAAGCGGCACGGGTCCTGTTCGTGGACGCAGCCCTGGCGGCGGCCTGTCCTGACCCCGGCTGGACCCTGGAGCGGCTGCCGGGGTGGTCTCCAGGCCCCCAACCCCTGAGCCACCACGCCAGCCCCAGCGCCCTGCTGCAGCTGGCCGGCCGCCTCTACGGCCGCACCCCGCCCGCCTGGCAGCTGCTGGTGCGCGCCCACAGCTGCGAGCTGGGCACGGAGCTCACGGCCGCCACCGCCGCCCTGCTGCCCGCTGCCCTGGCGGCCGTGGGGCGCTGGTGCGGCGATGCATGAGCTGGCGCTGATGGAGGAGGTACAGCGAATCGCCCTGGAGGCGGCGGCGGCCGAGGGAGCCCGGCGGATTCATTGCCTGCGGCTTCGGCTGGGACGGCTCTGCGGGGTGGACCCCGACGCGCTCCGCTTCGCTTTTGAGGTGGTGATGGCCGAGGAGGTGGCCCTCGGTGCCCGGCTGGAGCTGGAGGTGGTGCCCACCCTCTGCCGCTGCGGGCCCTGCGGAGCGCCTTTCGAGCCCGAGGATGTGATCCTGGCCTGCCCGCACTGCGGGGCCCTGGCGGCGGAGGTGCTGGCGGGGCGGGAGCTGGAGCTGATCGGGCTGGAGGTGTCCTGAGCGGAAGCCCCGGGGATCAGTCCATAGATCAGCGCCCCCCGCTGAACGGGCGCTTCAACTGCCCCAGCCAGTGGCGAGGTTGGTCGCCGGGCTGCTGGCGCAGGCTGAACATCGAGCGCGCCAGGGGGAGGCCGCCTGTGCCCAGCACCGACACCAGGTGGCCGAGCACCGCGGCGCTGATCACCAGCCAGGCCAGCAGGTGCAGGCCGTACACCAGGTGGTGGAGTTGGCCCTGCCGCAGCCAGTCTTCCTGCATCAGCTTGCCGCTGCCGACCGCCAGAGCCAGGGCCAGCAGGGCAGCGGCGTTGGCTGGGCGCCGCAGGCGGCGGGCGCCGAGGGTGAGGCTGTAGAGGGCGAACAGCAGCGCCAGGGGCCAGAGCGCCACGCCGACGCTGCCGTGGAGATCGATCCAGTCGCCGCCCAGCTCGAACGGCAGACGGCCCCAGCGGCCGTCGTAGCGGCTGTACACCAACAGACCACTGCCCCAGCAGGCCAGCACCAGCAGGGCCGTGGTGCCGTGCAGGCTGCGCAGCAACGAGGGTTGGTAAGGCCGGGCCATGGCAGCGGGATGGACAACGGGGCGGCCCCATCCAGGGGCGTGTCGCTCCTAGCAGGACCGAGAACTGAGGAGTGAGAACTGACGCTGCGGATCATTCAGCGATCCGGTCACGGGCGTCCTTGATCTCCAGACTGAGCACAACGCCCCCGGCCCCGCCATGTGCTCCCACTGCTCCTGCGGTCAGCCCAGCCGCACCCTCCAGCTGCGCCACAACCTGCTGGAGCGCAACGACAGCAACGCCGAGCGCAACCGGGAGCGGTTCGCCGCCGCCGGCCTGCTGGTGCTGAACGTGCTCTCGGGGCCGGGCGCCGGCAAGACCGCCCTGCTCGAGCGCCTCGCCCGCCAGTGGGTCCATGGCCCGGTGGGGGTGATCGTGGGTGATCTGGCCACTGACAACGACGCCCGCCGCCTTAGGGCCGCCGGCGCCCGCGCCATTCAGATCCAGACCGGTGACCTCTGCCATCTCGAAGCCTCCCTGGTGAATCGAGCCTTCGATCAGCTCGACACAGGCGAGATGGAGCTGCTGCTGATCGAGAACGTGGGCAATCTGGTCTGCCCCACCGCCTTCGATCTGGGCGAGCGGCAGCGGCTGGCGCTGCTCTCGGTGACGGAAGGGGAGGACAAGCCACTCAAGTACCCGGCCCTGTTCCAGTCGGCCGATGTGGTGGTGATCAACAAAGTTGACCTGGCTGAAGCCGTGGGCTTCGATCGCTCCCAGGCACTCGCGAACATTGCCGGGGTGGCGCCCCAGGCGAGGATTTTCGAGCTCTCGGCCCGCACCGGCGCCGGCATGGAGCCGCTGCTGCACTGGCTGAGCCACCAGCGCCAGGGAGCGCCGGTGTGATCAGCCGCCTGCAGCTGGAGATCGAGGGTCTGGTGCAGGGGGTGGGCTTCCGGCCGCTGGTGGCGCGGCTGGCGCGGGAGCTGGGCCTCTCGGGCCAGGTGTTCAACACCGGTGCCGGGGTGCTGCTGGAGCTGCAGGGGCCCGCTGAAGCGATCGCCACCCTGCTGCAACGGCTGCGACAGCAGCTCCCGGCCCACAGCCGTATCGATCGGATCCGCCGCCACCGGCGCCCCCTGGTGGAGGGAGAAGCCGGGTTCGAGATCCAGGCGGCGCCCATGGAGTCCCCTGGAGGCAAGCGCGAGGACACCTCCGTGCGCTGGGCCCTGATCCAGCCGGATCTGGCCCCCTGCCCGGCCTGCCGCGCCGAGCTCCATGACCCCGACAACCGCCGCTGCGGCTACGCCTTGATCAGCTGCGTCCACTGCGGTCCCCGCTACAGCCTGATGGGGGCGTTGCCCTTCGATCGGGCCCACACCAGCCTGGCGGCGTTTGCGCTCTGCCCCGCCTGCCAGGCCGAGTACGACGATCCGAGCGATCGCCGCTGCCATGCCCAGACGATCGCCTGCCCCCGCTGCGGACCGCGCCTGAGCTGGTGGGACACCGGCGGCCAGCGGCTCAGCGACCCCCGCCGCCCCCATCCTTCGGGACCCAGTCCCTGCCTTCAGGCGGCCGCGGCCGCCCTGAAGGCGAACCGGACCGTGGCCCTCAAGGGGGTCGGTGGCTTCCAGCTGCTGGTGCGGGCCCGCTGCCAGGCGGCAGTGACCGAGCTGCGGCGGCGCAAGGGCCGCCCTGAGAAACCCCTCGCGGTGATGGCCCCAGACCTGGCCTGGGTGCGGCGCCACTGCCACCTGAACCGGCCCGAAGCCCAGCTGCTCGGCTCCCCGGCGGCGCCGATCGTGCTGCTGCGCCGCCGCGGGGAGGCCGGAGTGTGCGACGCCGTGGCCCCCGGCAACCCCTGGCTGGGAGTGATGCTGCCCTCCAGTCCCCTGCACCTGTTGCTGCTGGAGCTGCTGGGAGAGCCGTTGGTGGCCACCAGCGGCAACCGCTCGGGGGAACCGCTCAGTCACGACGAGACCAAAGCCCTGCAAGAGCTGGCCGGCCTGGCCGATGGCTTCCTGGTGCACGACCGGCCCATCATCAACCCGGTGGATGATTCCATCGCCCAGGTGGTCTGCGGCGAGCCGATGCTGCTGCGCCATGCCCGCGGCTACGCGCCCACCGCCGTGGATCTGCCCTGCGGGGGTGAGCCTGGAGTGGATCCTCAGACGCAGGCCCCCACCGGCGAGGTGGCGATGGGTGGGCAGCTCAAGAGCGCCCTGGCCCTTGGTTGGGGCCGGCGCGCACTGCTGGGTCCCCACCTCGGCGATCTCGACAGCGCCGCAGGCGAAGCCCACCTCCGCCGCAGCCTCGATGCCGCTCTGGCACGCCACGGCCTGCATCCCGCCGGCTACGCCGTCGATCAGCACCGCAGTTACCGCTCTCATCGGATCGGCCTCGAGCTGGCGGCGGCCCATGGCTGCCCAGTGCCGTTGGGGGTGCAGCACCACCATGCCCACCTGCTGGCCTGCCTGGCGGAGCATGGCCTCGCCCCGCCCCAGGTGGGGGTGGCCTGGGACGGGGCCGGTCAGGGAAGTGACGGCACCCTCTGGGGTGGGGAAGTGCTGCGGCTCGAGCAGTCCGGCTTCAGGGCCGAGGCACGCCTGCGGCCCTTCCCCCTGCCCGGGGCGGAGCGGGCGATGCGGGAACCTCGGCGGGCAGCCCTGGGACTGCTCTTCGCCGCCAGGGGATCGGAAGGGCTGGATCGGGCCACCGGCACGCTCTCTATGGCGGCATTCAGCGCCGAGGAGCGGCAGGTGCTCTCGCGGATGCTGCAGCAGGGGCTGCAGAGCCCGTGGTGCTCCAGCGTGGGTCGCCTGTTCGACGCGGTGGCCTCCCTGCTGGGCCTGCAGCAGCGCTGCAGCTTCGAAGGCCAGGCGGCGCTGAAGCTGGAAGCGGCGGCCAGCCATGCCGGCACCGCCGGCCGGAGGCGCTACGCGCTGGTGCTGCGCACCCACACAGAACCGGGCAGCGGAAGCGAGCCCTGGTTGCTCGACTGGCACCCCCTGCTGCAGGACCTGATCAAAGATCAGCGCAGGGGAGTGGCACCGGAGGCCATCGCCCTGGCCTTCCACCAGGCCCTGGCCGACGCGCTGGTGGCCCTGGCGGTGCAACTGGACCTGGAGCGGCTGCTGCTGGGTGGCGGCTGCTTTCAGAACCGGTTGTTGCTCGCCCTAGCGGTGAAGGGCCTGCGGCGCGCTGGCATCGAGCCGCTCTGGCCCCGGCGGATTCCCTGCAACGACGGCGGCCTCGCCCTGGGTCAGCTGATGGCGGTCAGCCTCGGCCGCTCTGGCTAGAACCGGGGAAGGCCCGCGGGGGCCACGCCCTGACGGAGGGTCCGATGTGTCTGGCCATAGCGGGGGAGCTGATCCGGATCGAGGATCGCCGACCAGCGGATCGTCCCGAGGAGGACCCCGCCCTGTGGCGCATGGGCCTGGTGGAGTTCTCGGGCGTACGCCGCGAGGTGAGCCTGGCCTGTGTGCCCGAGGCGGTTGTGGGCGACCAGCTGCTGGTGCACGTGGGCTTCGCCCTGAGCATCGTCCAACCCTGAGGAGGTGATCGTCATGGCGGAGCCGAACAGATGACCCGGGCAACCCTCGATGGCAACGAAGCGGTGGCCCGCGTCGCCTACCGGCTGAACGAGGTGATGGCGATCTATCCGATCACGCCGGCCTCGCCGATGGGGGAATGGGCCGATGGCTGGGCCGCCGAGGGTCGGCCAAACCTCTGGGGAACGGTGCCCCGGGTGGTGGAGATGCAGAGCGAGGGCGGGGCCGCGGGTGTGTTGCACGGCGCCTTGCAGGCCGGTGCACTCACCACCACCTTCACCGCCTCCCAGGGGTTGCTGCTGATGCTGCCCAACCTCTACAAGATCGCCGGGGAGCTCACCGCCACAGTGGTTCACGTGGCGTCCCGCGCCCTCGCGGGCCAGGCCCTCTCGATCTTCGGTGACCACAGCGACGTGATGGCCGTGCGCGGCACGGGCTGCGCCCTGCTCTGTTCGTCCTCGGTGCAGGAGACCGGTGATTTCGCCGCCATCGCCAGCCTGGCCAGCCTGCGCAGCCGCCTGCCCGTGGTGCACTTCTTCGACGGCTTCCGCACCTCCCACGAACTGCAGACCGTGGAGCTGATCGAGGACGACCTGTTGCGCGCGCTGATCCCCGAAGAGCTGATCACCGCCCACCGCGGGCGCGGGCTCAGCCCCGATCACCCGGTGATCCGCGGCACCAGCCAGAACCCCGACGTGGCCTTCCAGGCCCGTGAGGCCGCCAATCCGTTCCACGACGCCGCACCCGGCCTGGTGCAGGAGGCGATGGACGCCTTCGCCGCCCTGAGCGGACGCGCCTATGAGCTCTTCGAGTACCACGGCCATCCAGAGGCCGAACGGGTGCTCGTGCTGATGGGGTCGGGCTGCGAAACGGCCCATGAGACCGTCGACGCGCTCACGGCCAGCGGCACCAGGGTGGGGGTGCTGAAGGTGCGGCTGTATCGGCCGTTCGATGGCGCTCGCCTGCTGCGGGCCCTGCCGGCCACGACCCGGTCGATCGCGGTGCTCGATCGCTGCAAGGAACCGGGCAGCGGCGGCGAGCCCCTCTACCTCGATGTCTCCAATGCCCTGCGCGAGGGCTGGACGGGCTCACCCCTGCCGCGCCTGCTGGGCGGCCGCTACGGCCTGGCCTCGAAGGAGTTCACGCCGGCCATGGTGCGGGCGGTGTTCGCGGCCCTGGAGCGACCCGACAGCCCCAACCCCTTCACCGTCGGCATCGACGACGACGTGACCCACCGCTCCCTGCCGCTGGAGGACGACAGCGGCAGGGATGCTGACCACCAAGCCGGCGGCGACCCAGGCGCGCCCTTCGCCGCAATCCTGTATGGACTCGGCTCCGACGGCACGGTGGGGGCCAGCAAGTCCACCATCAAGATCATCGGGGCGGCCACTGCGCTGCACGCCCAGGGCTACTTCGTCTACGACTCCAAGAAGTCGGGGGCGGTCACGGTCTCCCACCTGCGCTTCGGACCGGAGCCGATCCGCTCCACCCACCTGGTGCGCCAGGCCCGCCTGGTGGCCTGCCACCACTGGGACTTCTTCGAGCGCTTCGATCTGCTGGCGGAAGCTCTGCCAGGGGCCACCCTGCTGCTGAACAGTCCCTGGCCGGCAGAGCAGGTGTGGCCGCGGCTGCCCCGGGCGGTGCAGGAGCGGATCGTCGAGCGCGATCTCAAGGTGCTGGCGATCGAGGCCTCGGCGATCGCCCGGGAACTCGGTCTGGGGGGGCGGATCAACACCGTGATGCAGGTGGCCTTCTTCGCCGCCGCCGGGGTGATGCCGCAGGAGCAGGCCCTCGAGGCGATCCGCGGCGCGATCCGCCACAGCTACGGCGGCAAGGGTGAGCGGGTGGTGCGCAGCAATCTGGCGGCCGTCGACATGGCCCTGAGCCGCCTGAGGCCGGTGCCGATCGGAGCGGTGGGCGAGGGCGTGGCGAGCACCGAACGGAAGGCTCTACCGGACCCCCTGGCCTCAGCCCCGGCATGGGTGCGTGAACTGATCGCGCCGCAGCTGGCACGCCAGGGGGACCGCCTGCCGGTGAGTGCCCTGCCTCCGGATGGCACCTTCGCCTCCGGCACGGCCCGCTGGGAGAAGCGCAACATCGCCGAATCGGTCCCGGTGTGGGACGACGACATCTGCGTGCAATGCGGCAAGTGCGTGATGGTCTGTCCCCACGCCGCAATCCGGGCCAAGGTGGTCGAGCCGGCTGCCCTGGCGGACGCACCGGAGGGCTTCGCGAGCACGGCCGCCCGTGACCCCCACTGGAGCGGCCTCAGCTTCACCCTCCAGGTGGCCGGCGAAGACTGCACCGGTTGCGGTCTGTGCGTGGAGGTCTGCCCGGCCCGCGACCGCACCGAGCCGCGGCACAAGGCGATCAACATGGCCCCGCAACGCCCCTTGCGGGAGAAGCTGCGCAGTCACTGGGACTACGCCCTGGGCCTGCCCAGCCCGGACCGGCGCGACCTCGACCTCCGCCACATCCGCCAGCAGCAGCTGCAGGAACCCCTGTTCGAGTTCTCCGGCGCCTGCGGTGGCTGCGGCGAGACCCCCTACATCAAGCTCGCCAGCCAGCTGTTCGGTGACCGCATGGTGGTGGCCAACGCCACCGGCTGCTCCTCGATCTACGGCGGCAACCTGCCCACCACCCCGTGGAGTGCCAATGGTGAAGGCCGAGGCCCCGCCTGGAGCAACTCCCTGTTCGAGGACAACGCGGAATTCGGTCTCGGCTTCCGTCTTGCCTTCGACCAGCGCCGGGCGATGGCGCAGCAGCTGCTGCACGAGCTCGCCGCCGGGAGCGGGGCCTGGGTGCCGGGGGCGCTGGCAACGGCCCTGATCGAGGCGGATCAGAGCGACGAAGCGGGCATCCACGAGCAGCGGCTGCGGGTGGCGGAGCTGCGCTCCCTGCTGGAGCCCTCCCGCGCCGAGGCCGCCCGCACCCTGCTCTCCCTGGCCGACGATCTGGTCAAGCGGAGCGTCTGGTTGATCGGAGGCGACGGCTGGGCCTACGACATCGGCTCCGCCGGCATCGACCACGTGCTGGCCAGCGGCACCGACGTCAACATCCTGGTGCTCGACACCGAGGTGTACTCCAACACCGGCGGCCAGATGTCGAAGGCCACCCCCCTGGGCGCCGTGGCCAAGTTCGCCAGCGGCGGCAAGACCACCGCCAAGAAGGATCTGGGGCTGATGGCGATGTCCTACGGCCACGTCTACGTAGCTAGCGTGGCGATGGGCGCCCGCGACGAGCACACCCTCAGGGCATTTCTCGAGGCTGAATCCTTCCCAGGTCCCTCGCTGATCCTGGCCTACTCCCACTGCATCGCCCATGGCATCGACATGGCCCAGGGCATGACGCAGCAGAAGCGGGCGGTGGACTCCGGGCGCTGGCTGCTCTACCGCCACGACCCCCGCCGCGTCGAGCGGGGCGAGAACCCCCTGATCCTGGATTCGCGGGCCCCGACGCTGCCGATGGCGGAAGCGATGGCCAGCGAGAACCGGTTCCGCCTGCTGACCTACAGCCATCCGGATCAGGCACGGACCCTCACCCACCAGGCCCAGCAGGAGGCCCGCCAGCGCTGGGAGCGCTACGAGCGGATGGCGGAACCATGAGCGGCCCCGACCTCAGCAGCCATTACCTCGGCCTGCCCCTGGCCTCCCCCCTCGTGGTGGGAGCCGCCGCCCCCCTGAGCGGCGACCCCGACCACATCCCGCGCCTGGCCGAGGCCGGGGCTGCGGCGGTGGTGCTCCACTCCCTCTTCCTGGAGCAGATCGAGCGCGACTGGCAGGACTGGGAGCACCATCGGCATCAGGGCAGCGAGAGTTACCCCGAAGCCCTCAGCTATCAGCCCAACCTCGAGCCCCGTCACCTTGGGGTTGAGGGGTATCTCCACGAGATCGAAACCGCCCGACGGCGGGTCGATATCCCCATCATCGCCAGCCTCAACGGCACAGAGGAGGGGCACTGGGAAGAGATCGCCCGGGCGGTGGAGCAGGCCGGGGCCGCGGCGATCGAGCTCAATCTCTATGCGGTCCCCACCGACCGCAGCCTGGACGCCAACGCCATGGAAGCGGCCCAGGTGGAGATCGTGCGCAGCGTCTGCACCGCCACCAGCCTGCCCGTGGCGGTGAAGCTCAGCCCCTACTACACCAATCTCAGCCACCTGGCCCATCAACTGCAGGCCGCCGGAGCCCGCGCCCTGGTGCTGTTCAACCGCTTCTACCAGCCCGACATCGACATCGAGACCCTTGAGCCTCGCGCGAACCTGCTGCTCAGTTCAGCGGCGGATCAGCGGCTTCCCCTGCGCTGGATCGCCCTGTTGCACGGGCGGGTTCCCCTGGAGTTCGCCGCCAGCGGCGGCATCAGCCATGGCACCGACGTGGTGCGGATGCTGATGGTGGGCGCCAGCGTGACGATGGTGGTGTCGGCGCTGCTGCGCCACGGCCCGCAGCACCTCCAGACGCTGACCGCCGAGTTGAGCCACTGGCTGGAGGAGCATGGCCATGGCTCCGCCCGGGAACTGCTGGGTTGCATGAGCCAGCAGCGCTGCCCCGACCCCGCCAGCTTCGAGCGGGCCCAGTACCTGCGGGCCATCTCCGCTGATCCGATGGGCATGGCCTGGGGTCCATGAGCGGCAGCCCCCTCCACCGTCAGCGGCAGCAGGTGCAGCGGCTGCTCGACGCGCTGCACGCCGAGATCAGCAGGAGCTGGACGCTGATGGAGGTCTGCGGCGGCCAGACCCACGCGATCCTGCGCCACGGCCTCGATCAGCTGATCCCCCCGCAGCTGGAGCTGATCCATGGGCCCGGCTGTCCGGTCTGCGTCACTGCGGCGGAGACGATCGATCGGGCCCTTCAGCTGGCGGCCCTGCCGGAGGTGATCCTCTGCTCCTACGGCGACATGTTGCGGGTGCCGGGAACGGGCCCTTCCCACCTGCTCGAAGCCCGCGCCAGCGGAGCCGACGTGCGCGTGGTGACCGCACCCCTCGACGTGCTGGCTCTGGCGAGGTCTCATCCCGAGCGGCAGGTGGTGTTCCTCGCGGTGGGCTTCGAAACCACCGCCCCGGCCACCGCCCTGCTCGCCCACCAGGCCTGGAGCAGTGGCGCACGGAACCTCAGCCTGCTGGTGTCACACGTGCGGGTGCCGCCGGCGATGGAGGCGATCCTGGCCGCGCCGGAAGGCCGGGTGCAGGGCTTTCTGGCCGCGGGTCATGTTTGCACCGTGATGGGCAGCCAGGAGTACGTGCCGATCGCGGCGCGTTACGGGGTGCCGATCGTGATCAGCGGCTTCGAACCGCACGACCTGCTGGAGGGGATGCTGCGAGCCGTACGGCAGCTGGAGCACGGCAAGGCCCGGGTGGAGGACGCCTACCCACGGGCCGGCGCGGGGGAGGGCAATGCCTCCGCCCGCGCCCTGATCTCACAGGTGTTCACGACCTGCGACCAGCACTGGCGCGGCCTGGGGGTGCTGCCCGACAGCGGGCTGTGTCTGCGCCCTCCCTACGACAGCCTCGACGCGGCACGGCGCTTCCTGCCGGCGGCCCGGCCAGGCACCGACACCGACACCGACGCCCAAGGCTGCATCAGCGGCCGGGTGCTGCAGGGGTTAGCCCGCCCCGATGCCTGTCCCCGCTTCGGCCGGGGCTGCACACCCGAGCGCCCCCTGGGAGCCCCGATGGTGTCGGCGGAAGGGGCCTGCGCCGCCTACTGGCGCTACCGCTCCCGGAGCTGATCCATGGCCGCACCGCTGGACTTCCCCTGTCCCATCAGTGCCGATGACGGCGCGGTGGTTCTGCTCGGCCACGGGGGCGGTGGGCTACTCAGCCAGCGGCTGCTGGAGCAGGTGATCCTGCCGGCCCTGGGAGCCACAGACGGCGTGCTGCTCGACGCCGCCAGCCTGACGACAGAGGCCGGAGAGCTGGCCTTCAGCACCGACGGTCATGTGGTGCGGCCCCTGGAGTTTCCCGGCGGTGACATCGGCGCACTGGCGGTGTTCGGCACCGTCAACGATCTGGCGATGCTGGGGGCCACACCCCTGGCCCTCAGCCTCGGCCTGATCCTGGAGGAAGGGCTGCCCCTGAGCATCCTGAGCCGGGTGCTGAGCTCCGCCGCTGCCGCCGCGGCCCGCTGTGGTGTGTCGGTGGTCACGGGAGACACCAAGGTGGTGGAGAGGGGCAAGGCCGACGGCCTGTTCATGACCACCGCTGGGATCGGACGGATTCCTGCCGGCGTGTCGATCGGGCCGTCCGCGATCCGCAGCGGCGACGCGATCCTGGTGAGTGGCGACCTGGGCCGCCACGGCCTGGCCATCCTGGCGGCCAGGGAGGAGCTGGGATTCAGCACCAGCCTGGAGAGTGATCTGGCCCCGCTGCACGGCAGCGTCCAGGCGTTGCTGGCAGCCGGCCTGGAGCTGCATGCCCTGCGCGACCTCACCCGTGGTGGACTGGCGGCCGCCCTGCATGAGCTCTGCCGCGACGCCGGCCTGGGGGGCCTGGTGCACGAGGCGGTGGTACCGGTCCATGCCGCCGTGGCCACGGCCTGCGAGCTGCTGGGCCTCGATCCGCTCACCATGGCCAGCGAGGGGCGCTTCGTGATGATGTTGCCGGCGTCTCAGGCGCAGGATGCCCTGAAACTGCTGCGCCACGAGCAGTCGAGCGCCGCGGTCATCGGCCGGATCGGAGGGGAGGCGTTGCTGCTGGAAACCTCCCTGGGGGTGCGCCGCCCCCTGGAGCTGGGCCGGGGCGAATTGTTGCCCCGAATCTGCTGAGGGCCAGGGGCACCTGGTGGCTGGGATGATGGGGTCTGTTCCCTTGAGCAGTCATGTACACCGACTGGACCGCCGTGATCCTGCTGCTGCTCACCGCCTTGCCCCTGGGGGTGGTGGTGGCCACAGCGGCCTTCTTCATCTGGCGCCAGAAAAAACTCAGGCAGCGCTGATGTCGCGGGGGGCGGCCAGATGATCAGCAAGGCTGCCCTGGCCGAGGCAGTCAAGGCAGGTGCGGAAGCTGTGCCCGCCTAGGCGCAGCACCCCACTGCCACCACAGTGGCTGCAGCGCTTGGAAACCATCTGTGCTGAGCCGCTCACCGACGTGGACGGACGGGCTGGATGGGTGAGAACGTGGGGGTAGGACTCGGGAGCACGAAGATCGGAGGCTGCTTCAAGTGCGCCGGGGAAAGACACCACCACCCGTGGCGGAACTCCTTCACGATCTGGATGTTTTTGAGAGAAGCGCTCCGGACTGACGAGACGTTCCGGACTGGAGCTGGACACGGAAATGCTCCGGTGCGTAGTTGATCAGTCTGATCTCAAAGTCGGGCATTTGATCCCGAAACCTTCCTTAAGAGTTCCCAGCCCTTCGGCCCCTCGACGCAGCTGAACCTGCAGGCTCGCAAGATCCATCTCCTGCAGCAGCTCCGCCGCGCTCAGGCGGCTGCCGGTGGGCACCAGCTCCAGGCTGGCCGCCATCCGGCCGATCACCGCCGCCGCATCGAGCCCCTCCTGCCGCAGGGGCTCCAGCCCCAGAGCCGCCTGCCGCTTGGCCAGCCGCTGCCCACGCTCATCCAGCCAGAGGGGCACATGCCAAGAGGTGGCAAACGGCCGCCCCAACCGCTCGCTCACCGCCACCTGCGGCGCCGTGGAACGCCAGAGGTCAGCGCCCCGCACCACGGTGGTCACCGCCAGCAGCAGGTCGTCCACGGCTGAGGTGAGGTGATAGGCGAGGAAGCCATCAGCCCGGCGGAGCACCACATCGCCCACCTGCGTGGCCGCCTCCAGACAGCCCTCGGGACCGATCTCCTCCCGCCAGCGCAAGAGTCCAGGCTCCAGTCTCAGTCGCCAGCTGGGCAGCCGGCCCTGCCGAGGCCCCCAGCCCACGGCTTGATCCCGGCAGGTGCCCGGATAGAGCGGCCAGCCGCCGTGGGGGGCAGAGAGATCCGCCAGCATCCGACGGCTGCAGCGGCAGGGATAGAGGGCCCCGCCGCGGCGAAACGCCGAAAGCACCGACGCATAAAACCCCGTGCGCTCGCTCTGGCGCAGCGGCTGTCCATCCCAGGTGATCCCCAGCCAGCTCAGATCGGCCTCGATCGCCTCGATCGCCCCCGGGCGCTGGCGCGGGAGGTCGAGGTCGTCGTGGCGCAACAAAAAGCGGCCACCGCTCAGGCGGGCCTGCAGCCAGGCCAGCAGGGCCGTGCGCAGGTTGCCCAGGTGTAACGGGCCGCTCGGGGATGGGGCGAACCGCCCAGTGGGTCCCTGGAGGCGGCGCCGGTCGGCCGCCTCGATCAGGTGTTCGAGCCGGGAAGGGAGAGGAAGCCCCAGGGCTCAGCTCTGGACCTTGTCCTTGAACTGCTTGCCGGCCGTGAAGGCCGGCACGCGCTTGGCGGGGATCTTGATCTTTTCGCCGGTCTTGGGGTTGAGGCCCTGGCGGGCGGAGCGCTCGCGGGCCTCGAAGGAGCCGAAGCCCAGGATCGAAACCTTCTTGCCTTCCACGACGGAGTCGACGATCGTCTCGATCGCGGCGTCGACGACCTTGGACACTTCGGTCTTGGTCAATTCGGTGCGAACCGCAACGAGGTTGACGAGATCAGCTTTGTTCATCGGGGGCGAAAACCTTCAGGAGAATGCGGGAGCTGGGCGGAGCGGAAAAACACCCTCTCGCCGGCGCCGGAACGGTACAGCGCGCCAATCGTATGGGGGAAGGGCGGTCCGGGCAACCAAAAACCCCGTCTGAACAACGGTTTGGGGCCGAATCAGCCCCGAACGCACCCATTCCGGCCCCATCGGCCGCCCAGCGGAGCCTCAGGGACGATCCAGCAGGCCATCCAGCAGAGCGCGGCCTCCGTCGATCAGCTTCTCCCCGTGCAGGGCCCCCAGACCCGCTCCGCTGGCGATCCAACGGGGGGAACCGGGCGGCAGCCAGCGGACCAGTGCTTCGAGGCTGCGCCCCTTCCGGCCCCAGTGAAAGGTGCGGGCCGTGCGTAGCGGACGGGCCGCACCAGGAGCACTCGGCACCAGGAGGCGGCCGCAGAAGAGCACGTCGAGATCCCCGGCCGCGTGGACCACGCAGGCCCCCGGGGTGGTCCCCGGCGTCCAGAGCACCCGTACACCCCCGCCCAGATCGAGTGCATCACCGAAGGGACGCAGGCCCGCCACGCCGGGCAGGAGATAGGCCTCCTGCTCCTGGAGCCGCACCGGCCAGCCCAGCGCCTCCTGCCAGCGGCGGCAACGGCCATGGCCCTCGCGGCTGGTGAGCAGGATCGTGCCGCCACTGGCACGGCGCAGAGCGGCAAGGTTGGCGGCGGTGTAGGCCGGCACATCGATCAGCAGCGGCGCCTGGCCCGGAGGCGCCAGCAGCCAGGAGGTCCCACCCAGGCTGTCGCGGTTGGGGGCGAACACCCATAGACCGGGGAGCACGGGCATGGGAGGACGCCCCCCCTCCAGGGTCCTCTCGCCACTGTCCTCCGCTGGCATGAACGCCTCCCGAGGACCATCGCCCCTGCGCAGCACTAGCTTGAAGCGTGAGGTGACCCGAGTCCTTGTCTTCGATCCAGCTCGGACATCCCTGGCCCCTCGGGGCAGCGCTCACCGCCCGGGGGGTGAATTTCTCCCTGGTGGCCCCATCGGCCTCGCGAGTGGAGCTGCTGCTGTTTGCCCGTGGAAGCTCGCCTGAGCCCTTCCGGATCATTCCCCTGGATCTGCGCCATCGCTCCGGCGACCACTGGCATGTGGAAGTTGAGGGGATCGGCGCCGGCACCTGCTACGGCTACCGCGTCTATGGGCCTCTCCACCCCGGGGGCCACGGCTTCAACCCGTCGAAGGTGCTGCTTGATCCCTGCGCCAGGGCGATCAGCGGCTGGGATGTCTACCGCCGCGGTGACGCCATCGGCGCCATCCCCAACACCGCCGCCTGCCTGAAGGGGGTGGTCACGGAGCGGGATCACTTCGATTTCGTGGCCGCGCCGAGGCCCCGCCACAGCTGGCAGACCACGGTGATCTACGAGCTGCACGTAGGCGGGCTCAGCCGGGGCCAGGGCAGCCCCGTGGCCCCCGAGCGCCAGGGCAGCCTGCTGGGCGTGATCGACTGCCTGCCCTACCTGCGGAGCCTGGGCGTCACCGCCCTGGAATTGCTGCCGGTGATGGCCTTCGATCCCCAGGACGCCCCCCACGGGCGCCAGAACTACTGGGGCTACAGCCCCCTGAGCTGGATGGCGCCCCACCAGGGCTATCTGGTGGGCGACGACCCGCTGGCGGGGCGCCAGCAGGTGCGTCAGCTGGTCACCGCCTGCCACCAGGCCGGGATAGAGGTGCTGCTCGACGTGGTTTACAACCACACCAGCGAAGGCAACCAGGCCGGGCCGACCCTGAGCTGGCGCGGACTGGCGGACCGCCTCTACTACCACCAGAACAGCCGGGGCGACTACCTGGATGTCACCGGCTGCGGCAACACCATCGCCGCCAACCGCCCCCTGGCGCGGCGGCTGCTGCTGGAATCGATGCGCTGCTGGGCCCTGGAGTTGGGCATCGACGGCTTCCGCTTCGATCTCGGCATCGCCCTCAGCCGCGGCGAGGAGCTGGCCCCGCTCGACAAACCGCCCCTGTTCGAGGAGATCGAGGCCGACCCCGAACTGAGCGACCTCAAGCTGGTGAGCGAACCCTGGGATTGCGGCGGTCTCTACCGGCTCAATGATTTCCCGGCGCGGCGCATGGGCACCTGGAATGGCCGCTTCCGCGACGACGTGCGCCGCTTCTGGAAAGGGGACGACAACGGCAGCTGGTTGATGGCCCAGAGGCTCTCAGGCAGCCCTGATCTCTACGGCGGCAAACCGGCCACGGCAGGCCGCAGCATCACCTTCATCACCGCCCACGACGGCTTCACGCTCGCCGACCTGGTCAGCTACGACCGCAAGCACAACCTGGCCAACGGCGAGGACAACCGCGACGGCGACAACCACAACAACAGCTGGAATCACGGGGTGGAGGGGCCCTGCAGCGACCTGCAGATCAACGAGCTGCGCAACCGCCAGATCCGCAACATGCTGGGCACCATGCTGCTGGCACCCGGGGTGCCGATGCTGCTGATGGGCGATGAAGTGCGCCGCAGCCAGGGGGGCAACAACAACACCTGGTGCCAGAACAATCCCCTGGGCTGGATGCACTGGCGCCCCGACGAGGACGACCAGCGCCTTCATCGGTTCTTGAGCCGCCTGGTGCGCCTGCGCCGCCGGCTCGAAAGGCTGCTCAATCCCGAGATCCCCCATGCCGACAGCCCCCCCTCCAAGCCCGGCGAGCGGGACCTGATCTGGCGCGAGTGGCACGGGGTGGAACTGCTCCAACCCGACTGGGGCAGCTGGTCCCACAGTCTGGCCTGGAGCCTGCACGACATGCGCCACGGCCCCCTGCTCTGGTGCGGCATGAATGCCTACTACCAGCCCATGGTCTTCAAGCTGCCAGAGGCCAGCGCCGGCTGGCTGAGGGTGATCGACACCGGAGCCCCCGACGGTGACGACGTGATGGCCTCCCCTCAGCCCTGGATTGCCGAGGAAGCCGCCCTGGAGAGCCGCAGCCTGATGCTGCTGCTGGCGTCCCACCTGGGCGAGAAGGCCGTCGAGGCCTGAGGCGGGGTGCCGCCACAGGCTCGGGAACCGCCGCCGTGAGGATCCGATCCCACCGCTGGCCTCTCGTCCCGGCCCTGCGGGTGCGAGTGGGCACCGAGGCGATCACAGTGCGGCTGGCCGGAGGGCGAAGTGTGAGGCTCGAGATCAAAGACACCGACATCAACATCGGCCTGACGACGGTGGAGGACAGCCAGACCTTGGTCGATCGCCGGTTCCTGGAGCGTCCCATTGCCTGGCCTGCCGAGCGGGGAATCGGCAAGCGCACTCCTAGAGATTGAATGCGTCTTCGGAGAGAGTATTGACGCCGAGCAGAATCACCTCTAGATCGGGGCTTCCATCTCCGTCAAAGTCGCCCTGCACGAGCCCGTTGGCAACGGACCCCAGTTGCATCGGCACGAACCGCAGTTCTCCCGCTTGGCCTGTGAACGCTGCCGCCCCGATGAACCTCAACGGCAGCTCATCCGGACTGCCCGCCGTATGGTCGAAAAGGCTGAAGTCAAGCTTGTCTTCGGATGGATCAAAGTCAGTGATGACATCACGCTGTCCACTCCAAGGCATTCCGCTGCCACCACGCAGACTCGAAAAGATGTCATCGAGGCCGTCCCCAGGCAGGCTGCTGTCACTCCTCAGGAAAAGAAATGCATCCCGGCCGGGACCCCCGCTGAGAACATCTCCCCCATAACCACCCGTGATCACCTCTGACTGATTCGTTCCATAGATCGCATCGTTACTTGGGCCCCCAATCGTTGTCGCACTGGAGAGCGAGCCCACGTTGATCGTCACCGGGAACTGGTCCGCAAGAAACGTGATTCCACCGAGGACGTTTTCCTGCGGGTAGGTATAGAATCCCTGAAAAGCATCTGGCAGAACAATATTTCCAAGCACTCCGCCCTTGATGCCATCCAGGGCCCTGGCCGCCTGCTGCAGGGCATAGGTAAATCCATTGCTGACTCCTGGGCCACCATCTTCTCGAGGCTTAACGATTTGCCAGCCGTTGTTGTTGCTTGGAGAACTTGCATTCGGCGTACCAAAGGCACCTGCCATGGCCAACTGCTGGCCTTCCGCTGGAAAGGTGGAACAAAACGTGGAAAAGCTCTCAGGAAGAAAGCCAGGAAGCGTCGAGCCATAGGTCCATAGCTTGCTGGGACCAACGATCCTGTTGTTGTCAAGTATGTCGTTCGACTTGCCTTGCCAGATCAGATTGGCCGTGATGGTCGCTGGCGTTGGCGGCGAACTGTTGAAGTTCTCCGGGTTCGTGAAAGGAACAGCTGCCATCCACGCTCTGACAAGGTCAAGGGCTCCGAGCGAGGGCCCGTTCGGACCGTCGCCGTCGAAGCGTGCTCTCCCGCCCAGCCCCCAGGAGATCCCATTGGCCTGCCATTGAATGGGATAGGAGAACGCATCAATGAGAGTGACATCGGCAGAGAGTCCTCCAGCCACAAAGGGCGCAGGTCCAAGATAATTATATTCAAATGCCGAAAATGGTACGTCCCCATCGACGTCCCCGTTGCCGATGTCGGGGAGCCTGTTGATCTCAAGCGACTCTGTCAATCGCGACCGAGAGAAGTAGAGAGAATTGGACTGGTAGAGCCTGCCACTGTCTGGAGTGGCAACAACATCAGGAAGCTTGATGTCGACAAATGACTGTGCCGCCAACCTGATATAGGCCTGCTCATCGATGGGTATGATCTGCTGTCCTGTGCGGGCCTCCAGGGCATAGTTATAGACGTAGATCGACTGGTCCCCGTCATTCCGGACCGTAATGGTCGAGCCTTTCCCATAGGTGTAATCAGCCATGAAAGAGGAGAACGCTTATGGGGAAAATGATCCAAGACAATGACCCAGGATTCTGCTGTGCCATGACATCTATATTGGCAAGGCGAAGGGCCAGGGAGCCGCTCAGGGGATGGGTGCGTTTCGGTCAGATGGCTACGGTTCTGATGGGCCTTTCCTGAGGAGATTCCCATGATCGAATGCATCAGCGCTCTGCAGGAAGACGCTCTCGCTTTTTCATTCCATGGGCAGATCACCGCTGACGATGATGACCATGTGCTCACTCCGGCGCTGGATCGTGCCCTGGAGCACGACCACCTCAGGCTGCTCGCCCAGCTGGGGCAAGTCTTCGAGGGCTACGACCTGGGTGCGGCCTGGTCCCGCAGGGCCGTGGCTGCCTTCAGCCTTGTGAGGCCCTGCCCGGAGCGGGTCTTCGCCAACGCGGAACTGGAGGGGCCAGCCGCTGGTTGGTGGAGTCGCTGGGCACGATACATCTGGAGCGGCAGGGCGAGGCGGTCCAGGTCCAGCTGATCGGCACGCTCGAGTCCAGTGCCTATGAACGGATCGAAGCCGACATCGACGCGGAGATTCAGGGGCTCGATGGTGTATGGCTGCTACTGGATCTGCGTCAGTTCGATGGCTGGGCCGGCATCGGCCCCCTGGGGCACCACCTGGCCCTGGCGGAGAAGCTGGTGTCCAGATTCTTCAATGCCGAGACCCGGTTGTTCGAGGCTGCTGACCATGCCCTGGCTGAAACCTGGATTCAGCAATGACGACTGCTTCGCAGCCCTTCTGACCAGGGCTCGCCGAGGAGCAGCCCGGCACGATCCTGCTGAGCCTAAGCATGAGAATCCGGGGTGAGAAAGCGGGCGGCGGGAATCGAACCCGCATCATCAGCTTGGAAGGCTGAGACGCAAATCGCCCAGTCTCATTGCGTTGTCTGACTTCTCAACAAGCAAAAGGCGCCATGTGAGATGTTTGGTGAGATGTTTTGCCCCTGAAAGCCGTCTGGGCCACAGGATCGGCCCTGAGAAGGCCAGCCACGCGAGCATCCACCGAGACCGCGGCGCGACGCGCGAGACACCCGCTGACGGCCCGTCGATTTATTCAGAGAAAGTGCTGCTTCCTTGAATAAACTGACGGCATATTCAAGGTCGGCCCGGAGGGGCTCCATGCGGCGCGAGGCCACCGGCCACTACGAGGTCAACAGCACCGCCGGGGAGCCGTGCTCGGCGCGGTCTGGCAAGGGTTTCACGAGCCGCTGCGCGGCCCTTGGCAGACCGCACCGGCCGGGGCGATCGGGCGGGTGTTCCTCGCCTCCGTCCCATGGCCTCCTCTGCTCCGCTGGCCTCAAGGTCGCCGTCAAAAAGCCCCGTTTCATGCCAGCGGAGCGGGCCCATGCGCTGGCGCGCAAGCTGGCCGCCAAGCGCGAGCAATCAAAATGTGTATGGCATGCCTACGCTCTACACATCAAGGAGGCCGGCCATGCGCACGAACATCGTCATCGACGACCAGCTGATGCGCGATGCGATGCAGGCCAGCGGAGCCCGCACCAAGAGGGAAGCCTTCGAGATCGGCCTGCGCACCCTTGTGAGGCTGGAACAGCAGAAGCGCATCCAGGCCTTCCGAGGCCGGCTCTCCCGGGGAGGGCGACCTGGAGAGCCTCCGCCAGGACCAGTCCCCTGCAGAGGCCGAGGCAGCGTGACCGTTGTCGATTCATCGGTCTGGATCGACTTCTTCAATGGCGTCAGCACTCCCGAGGTGGAGCGCCTGGATGGCCTGCTGGGCAGCACGCCGGTGGCGATCGGTGATCTGATCCTGGTGAAGGTGCTGCAGGGCTTCCGCCACGACCGAGATGTCGCCACAGCCCGCCAGTTGTTTCGTGCCATGCCCCTGCTGACGATGCTCGGGCCCCAGAACGCCTACAAGGCGGCAGGGAACTACCGCAGCCTGCACAGTCGGGGCATCACGGTGCGCAAAACAATCGACGGAATCATCGCCACCGCCTGCATCCAAGCGACTGTGCCCCTGCTGTTCAGCGATCGCGACTTCCAGCCCTACGTGGATCACCTGGGATTGGAAGCGGCTTGAGCCACCATCGCGGGATCAGCTGCGTGGACTCCTGCCGCTGGTCACGAAGCCAGCCCGGTAGAGCTCACTGGCGCTCATCGCGTGGGGGTTCAGCACCTCCCCAAAGCCGCCGGCCGTTGCCGACGTTGCCGCCAGGGCGTTGGCTGCACCCATGGCCCCGCGCTGCTGAAACAGGAAGCCGTAGACGGGATGGATGCGCAACTGATCGAGGAACTCGGCGGTGCTCAGCGGCCGGCCGTCGTCGCCCAGCAGGGGCTGGCCCTGGTGGATCGGCAGCTCATCGCGGCGCTGCCATCTCCTGTTGCCGAGGAGCGTGATCAGCTGTTCATGTAGCGCACCACCGTGCGGCTCGTCCAGGTTGCGATGCCGGTCCCGAAGAAGTCCTTGTCCTCCGTCCAGATGGCGCACTCCAGTTGCAGCCCCAGCGCCAGGGCCGGCCAGTCATCGGCGTCGCGGATCCTGGCCAGAGCCTTGTCCCGAGCCGACTCCAGCACCGTGTCCTCCACCATCTGAACAACGCGCATCAGGCTGAGCAGAGCGTTGGTGCAGACCTCTTCATCGAGATTCTTCTCCCTGGCGAGATCGGCGATGTAGTCCGCCGCCTCGGCGACATTGGCCTCCGCAACGAAGAAGTCCTCCCGATCGGCGTACTTGGCGATGAGGGTCCTCACCCGCAGCCAAGGCAGCCACGAATCAGGATGTTCGCGTCGATGACCAGTCGCTTGCGCTCCACCGTCAGGGCTGAGATCCTCTTCTGTGAGGCCGAGGCGCTCCAGCTCGGCCTGTATCAGACGGCCGGCCTCAAGGAGTCGTTCCCGGTCGTCCAGGTCACCTTGCTGGGGCAAGGGCACGTAAAGGACGATCGTGTGGCCCTGGCGTGTCACCTCAATCGGCGTCACCGACTCGAGATGGGAGGCCAGCTGGGCCCTGAGCTCACGAATGCCGACGCGGGTGGCCAAGACCTCAGCCCCACAAATGTGTACACACCCCAGGACTGACGGAGCCTGTTCGGCTTGAGCGTCCCGAACACCCGCTCCCCGATCAGCGGCTGCACCAGGGCGCCGATGCCGCCGGAGCCGTAGCTAGCGCCAAACTCCGGCACTGAGAACTGGGTGTGCTGGGCATAGGGGTCCACATCGGCATCACCAGCGGGGTTGAGCAGCGACAGGTTCCCCAGCCAGATCCAGCCCTCGCAGGGGGCCACCAGCGTGGTGCCATCCGCAGCCAGCCGACGCCCGTGCTGCTGCCAGACCAGATCGCTGCTCAGCCAGAAGGCACCAGGGTTGGGCGGCAGGCAAGCGGAGCGGCAGTGATAGCCGATGTAGGTGAAGTCGCCGGTGTCGACGCCAGGGCCGCTCTCCTTAGCGGAGATGTAGTTGGCGCGCTCAAGGAAGCACTCGAGCACGTGGCTGGCCACCACCGCTGAGGTGGTGTCGCCGTGGATGGAGGTCTCATGCAGCAGCAGGCGGGCCTTGGCGAAGGGCTGCAGGGGGGCGGTGTCGTAGGCGATCACGTTGGCTTTCTGCAGCGGCGCATCACCGTCAGCTGCCACTGAGCCGGCGATCGGTCCGGAGCTGCTCTGCTTCTCGATCGCCTGCTCCTGCTCAGGGCCGGCCGCCAGCAGCTGCTGATCGGAGGCAGGGCACCGTGGCGGACAGACTCAGGGCCTTGCGAATCGCCTCCTGATCGCCGGGTTGCCAGCCCCCATCGGAACCTGAATCCAGCAATGGCAGCAGCGCAGAACCCAGGGGCCATTGCCGACCTCCCACAGACCAGTACTACAATCGCTTCATTCGTCATACGGGCGTAAGCCCCTGCGGGTCATGCCGCTCACGGTCAGGCTGGATACCGAGACAGAGCACTGTCTCAATGAACTGCTGGCCGAAACAGGCCAGGACAGGAGTTCCCTGATCCGCCAGCTGATCCGCGAGCGCTGGCAGCAGCGTCAACCCAGTCCATCGATCGCCCAGCAGATCGGCGGGCATCCCGAGCGCTTCCTCGACACCCTGCCCCATGGCAGCGCAGAGAGGCAACAGCGTCGTCGACTTCTTGGCCAGAAACTCACTGCACGACAGGCGGAACGGCGCTGATGCGGCAGATCCTGATTGATTCGGGCATCCTGCTCAGCTACTACCAGCAGCAGGAGCCCCTCCATCAGGCGGTCGTGGATTTCTTTGATCAGACCGCCGCGCAATTGATCACCTCACCGATCTGCATCGCCGAGGTGCTCTGGCTGCTGGGTGATCCCGGTGATCCCCGCGTCCTGGCCGCTCAGAACCATCTGCTTGGGGCCGTCAGCCGCGGTGGGATCGAGGCGATCAACCTGCTCCCGGAGGATTACGCTCGCATCGTGGAGCTCAACGAGCGCTATGCCGATCTGCCCGGCGATTTCGCTGATCTCACCCTGGTGACGCTTTCGGAGCGGCTGGATGTCGCCGAGATCCTCAGCCTAGATAGCGATTTCGATGTCTACCGGCGCTTCCGGCGTGAACCTTTCTGCCGCGTTCCGATCGGCTGAGCACGCCGCTACGCCGTCGTCGGGGCGATGCCGGCCAGATCCCCCAACCATTGCCGCAGGGCGGCGTCGCTGACGATGCCCTGCTCGTGGGGCTGCAGCATCTCCGTCACGGTGGGCTGGGGTTTGAGAGCCGGTGCCAGCGGGCTGATCTCCACCACCAGGGCCGTTCCTTCCTGGGTAGGCAAAAGCTCACCGCTGATGGCGCACCAGTGCTGCAGCAGTGAGGAGAACATCGACGCCTTCTTGATCGCCTGGCTCTGGAGCAGGGCATAGGCCTGGGAGGCCGCCATCGAGATCTCTGTCGCCGTGCGCGGTGCTGCCCCCTGAGCGGCAGCCGGGATCTGGGCATCGCGGCGCATGGCCTGATCGAGCGACTCCAGCCAGGCACGGTGCTCGGCCAGCGAGCGGGCCTGGATCTCCACGAACTGGAAGCTGGCATCCTCCGGCAGATCGATCACGGTGTTGGGGCCCAGCATCACCGGTTCGCTGGGCTGACCGGAACTCATCGGCCCTGCCACGCCGGTGCGCACCCCAACGGGGAGGGCCGTCCGGTGCAGCAGCTCCTGGTAATCGCTCTGGCGGCGGAAGTGGTTGAGGTACTGGTGTGCCAGGCCCAAATGCGGCAGCTCCCCCTCGCCAAAGGCAGCGCCATGGCTGGCGTACCAGATGGCGGAGAGTTGGCTGATGCCGCGGTAGTGGCGTTGATCGAGGCGCTGCTTGCGCCAGCCGGACGGGGCCTGGGGATCGGCCACCAGGGAGGCCCCATCGCGCAGCACCAGCAGATCGGCGGCTTCCAGGAACACCCCCAGGTCGGTGCCGCAGCCATCCACGTCACTGATCACGCTCTGCAGCGAGGCCAGCAGCGCGCGCCAGTGGCTGGAGGCCAGCATCCCCGCAGAGGTGCACAGGGCATCGCGGAAGAACCCCGAGGGCAGGGCCGCCTCCACGTGGCGGCGGTAGGCGGATTCAGGCTCCCGTTCACCGCGGGGCAGGTAGTGCTCCTTGCGGGGCAGCAGCGCAGCCAGGGTGGGGTGGAGCGGCCAGGGGAGGGGATCCGGGGGAGGCTGGAGCAACCTCGATAAGCGGCTGCTGGCTATTGCCGGTGAGATCCAGCGCTGAGCCGCTGGCCCCGAGCAGGGAGCGGTAGGGCCAAGGGATCTGGTTCCGGGTGGTTCTCAGACCCGCGAACACGTCCTACGGTTTGAGGGATCAGCTGAAAACCACTGCATTCGCAACCGGCTCACACCCGTTCAGCCCACGATCTGCGGTTGGTTATCGGAAAGAGATTTACCACCCGGAGTGGTCCACGGAAACCACCGAAGAACAAGTTGGTTAAAGATAGGAAAGAGGGGTATAGCACATGAAGAAAGGTAAAAAGGCCGGGGCGTCCTGGTCAGACGTCAAGGCCAAGGTCACGAAGCTGGACGCACCTCAGCTGATCAACTTGGTTGCAGACCTTTATCGTCTCTCCAAGGAGAATCAGGCCTTTCTTCATGCTCGGCTAGTGTTCCGTCCCGGAAATAGCCGGTAGAATATGGAGTGTCTCCTCTGGGAGTAGTTCCATGCCTGTGGGTCGCCCCATGGCTCCGCTGGAGCTGTCGGCAGACGAGGTGAGTCAACTCAAGAGCCTCGCTGGATCGCGGACCTTGCCGCATTCGATCGTTCAGCGCGCCCAGATCGTTTTGGCCTGTGCTGCTGGTGAGACCAATACAGCCGTGGCAGAACGCTTCTGCGTCAGGGGCTCAACGGTGGGCAAGTGGCGCCAGCGCTACCTCGATCTGGGCATCGAGGGACTGCACGACGAGCTCAGGCCTGGCCGACCTCGCACCTACGAGGACGACAGGGTGGCCGAGGTGATCAACCGGGCCCTGCAGACCAAGCCAACCGATGGCAGCACCCACTGGAGTGCTCGGACTTTGGCTGCAGCGACTGGCATCTCCAAGACCACGGTTCACCGCTGGCTGCAGACCTTCTCGGTGCAGCCCCACCGGCAAAAGCACTTCAAGCTGTCGACGGATCCGTTCTTTGTCGAAAAGGTCCGCGACATCGTTGGCCTGTACCTGAACCCGCCCGACAAGGCGATGGTGCTCTGCGTCGACGAAAAGACACAGATCCAGGCTCTCGACCGCACCCAGCCGCTGCTGCCCATGGGCCTGGGCTACGTGGAAGGCGTCACCCACGACTACATCCGCCACGGCACCACCACCCTGTTCGCGGCTTTGGACGTGGGCACAGGAGAAGTGATCACCCAGTGCAAACCCCGCCACCGGCACCAGGAGTTCCTGGGGTTCCTCAGGCAGATCGAGAAGTCCGTCCCCGAGGATCTGGACGTGCACCTGATCGTGGACAACTACTGCACCCACAAGCACGTCAAGGTCCGTGCCTGGCTTGCCCAGCGGCCCCGCTTCCACGTGCACTACACCCCCACCTACGCCTCCTGGCTCAACCAGGTCGAGCGCTGGTTTGGGATCATCACGCAGCGGGCGATCCGACGCGGCAGCTTCTCCAGCGTCAAGGAGCTGATCGCCAAGATCGAGCAGTTCGTGGCCGCCTACAACAAGACCAAGGTACCGTTCAACTGGACGGCAACAGCGGATTCAATCCTGGAGAAGCTCCAGCGGCTTTGTGCACAAATCTCCGGGACAGGACACTAGCGGTCGTCGAGGACCCGCTGGAGTCCTACAAGAAAATAGTTGACGAATGCATGTACCCGGATGTTCACAAGAACAAGCCCATCCAGATTGCAAGAGCCAAAAAAGCCATCAGTGACTACAGCAAGGCCGTCGGCGATGCATTGGGAGAAGCGGAGCTGATGACCTTTTTCGTGGAGCAAGGAAACGCCTTGACGATCGAATACGGCGATATCGATGAAGGATTCTACGCTGCCCTGAACCTGATGTATCGTCGCGCCATCAAAAAGGTTTGCTACTTGCCCGACGCAAGCCGAGACGCGTTCAAAGTAAGATTGGAAGCAATTATGAGGTCTTCTGCTCATATTGGTTGGGGTTATCACGATGAGCTGCGCGCTGACTATTTCCGCGCATTTCCAGAAGAAAAATAGTTGGTACAGAAGGAGCTGGTTCACACCAGCGTGGGCGCCTGACCCTCAGGCGCAGCGTTAACCCCCCCCGACTCCTCATCAGCACTCACAGCAATCGCCACCGCACGAACGGCGCAGGCCTGGCAGATCTCAGCCCAGCGATCGACGGTGATGCCCAACCGCTCCGGAACCTCGTGTGCTGCTGCTCCCTCCCGCAGCAACTTCTGCCCTCGCGCATGCAGCTCCCGCCAGCGCCCCGGTACCGAAATCAGGAACGCCTTGTCGCGCAGGTAGTGGGTGATCTCACCGTTCACGACCGGCCAGGCGTGGGCGATGAACCTCGCCAGCTGCCGGTTGCTGTGACCGACCGGTGGCCCACTGGGGCTGCACCCAAGGCCGGGGCCCGCTGCAGTTGGACCTCGAGAACGTGGACGCCACCATCACCGGCTGGAGCCGGTGGCATCTCCGGCGCTCAACCACGCAAACTGGATGTAGAGTCGTGTATCTACAATAGGCCGACCGCGGCCGAGCCGGCTCCTTTGGCCCAGTCCCAACCCAGTGACCATTCCGTGGATGCCGCCCGGCACTTCCAGCAGGCGATCCGCCGCTGGGGCAACAGCCTTGCGGTGCGGCTCCCCGCCGATTGCCTGCGCCAGGCCGGCCTGCAGGAAGGCGACCAGATCGTGATCGTCGTTGGGCCCAATGGCCGGCTGAGCCTGGAGCCTGTGCAGCGGCTGGATCGCTCCGCTCTTGCGGCCGATCTGCGCCAGTTGCAGGCCACCATGCCCCTCACCCCATCGGTGATCGAGGAATGCCGCACCAGTTTGCGCTGGTGATGCCGTGATCTACCTCGACACCAGCGTGGTGGTCGCCCTGCTGACCACTGAGGAACGAAGCCCCCAAGCGCTGAACTGGTTTGAGCAGTGCCGCGACACGCTGATCAGCAGCGACTGGCTGATCACCGAGACCCACAGCGCCCTTGGCATCAAGCAGCGCCGCCATGGCCTCAGCCAGGACGCTCGATCGGCAGCCACGGTGCAGTTCGAGAGACTGCTGCAGGGCGGCGCTGAGCTGCGTCCGCTGGACCGCAGCCGCTTCCGTCAGGCGGCCGAACTGCTTCAGGATCCGGCTCTCGACCTGCGGGCCAGTGATGCCCTGCATCTGGCCGTGGCGCTCCACAGCCGCTGCTCCCAGCTGGCCAGCTTCGATGGGCGGATGCAGCAGGCCGCCACGGCCCTGGGCCTGAGCCCTGCCCTGTCGTAACCCGGTGGCCAGCAAGCGCACCTTCAACGCCAAGAACCTGGAAGCCCTGGGTGCTGCAGCGCTGGCGGAGCTGTTGATCGAGGTGAGCGGTGGCAACGCCGTGATCCAGCGGCGGCTGCGCCTTGCCCTGGCCGCTGCCGAGGGGATCGATGGCGCCGTTCAGGACGTGCGCAAACGCCTGACCGCGATCGACCGGGCCAGCACCTTTGTGGATTCGGCCAGACGCAAGGCCCTTGTGGCCGATCTGGAGGCGCAGCTCCAGGCAATCAATCATCGGTCCGATCGCGGCCGGTGATCCCAGGCAGGCCTGCGATCTCTTGCTGCGTTTCCTTGAACTCTCTGAGGGTGTGCTGTCGCGCAGCACAGGCAGCACCGGGGCGGTGATCGGGGTGTTCGAGCGGGGCGCCGAGCAGCTGGGCCCGCTGGCCCCAGGCCGCCCAGCTGGAGCCGGAAACACTGGCGCAACATGCCGCTGAGCTGCTGGCCGAGAACACCTATGAGCAGTTCGATGCGTTGGTGCCAGCGCTGAAAGACGCCCTGGGCGACTGGGGCCTGAAGCTGCTGGGCAGCTACTGCCGCCAGCACGGCGCCCGCGACGGCAACACCCACCTTCTCCAGATCGCTGTGGCCCGGGGGGATGTGGATGGCTACCTGGCCCAGTTCACTGCCGAGGATCTGTGCTGGCGCGACATCGCCGCCAGCGTGGCCCAACACCTGCTGACGTCCGGGCGGGCGGAGCAGGCCCTGGAAATCCTCGATGGAGCCACGGATGATGCCGCAGGTCTTCCCGATTCGCAGTGGCACGACAGCCGCATTGCCGTGCTCGAGGCCCTGAACCGGCAGGCGGAAGCCCAGGAGATGCGCTGGCAGTGGTTCAGCAGGACCCTCTCGATCCCGCACCTGCGCGATTACCTCAAGCGCCTTGACGACTTTGAGGATGTGGAAGCGGAAGAGCGGGCCCTGCAGGTGGCCGAGCAGCACCCGATCAGCCTGCTAAGCCTGCACTTCCTGGTGGAATGGCCGGCACTGGCCCGCGCCGCACGCCATGTGCTGGCCCATGAGGACGAGTGGGAGGGAGACGCCTACACGATCCACAGCGCTGCCGCCGAGCGCCTCAGTGCCGACCATCCGCTCGCGGCCACACTGCTCTTGCGGCCGATGGTGTTCTTTGCGTTGTGGATGGGGCGGGCCAAGCGCTACCGCTATGCCGTCGAACACCTCCGCACCTGCGAACAGCTGGCTGCCCGCATCGATGAATGGCAGGGCCATCCCGATCACTCGGCCTACGTCGAACGCCTGTACGACATCTATGGGGCGAAGTGGGGGTTCTGGAAACTGATGAAGCAGTGAAGCTTGATCGTGGGGTCCCGTTTGCCGATTACCACAACCAGAACGTCAAGCTGTCGGCACCCAGCCAGGCCCAGGAGTTCGGCCTGGGTTACTGATCTGAAATCAGGGAATAGCCCATGGCCCGATAGCCCCGCAGCCGCCGCTCCCACATGCGTTGCGGCACAGGATGGCCGAGGTCGAGCCAGTCGATGATGCGCACGCTGGTCTTGCCGCACTGCTGACGGTGCAGACGGCCGGCGTACTGCTGCAGGGTGCCCTTCCAGGACACGGGCATCGCCAGCAGCAGGCTGTCGAGCGGCGGGTGGTCGAAGCCTTCACCCACCAGGCGCCCGGTAGCCAGCACGATGCGGGGCGCCTCCGGTGTCAACGCCTCCAGCGCAGCCAGGGTGGCGCTGCGCTGGCGTGCGCTCAGCCGGCCATGCAGCAGAAACAGGTTCGGCACCTGCTCAGCCAGCGCGGCGGCGATCGCCGTGATGTGGTCCGTGCGCTCGCTGAGCAACAGCAGCTTGCGGTCCTCTCCCCAGCAGGCGAGGGCCTCAGCCACGATCCGGTCGGTGCGCCGTTGATCCTCCGCCAGCCAGCGCATCAGCTCCTGAATCGGCAGATCAGTTGGCAGGCTCTCAAGCTGATGGGTGCGGCTCACCAGCTCCAAAATCTGGGGCGCCCCGGCGTGCCGCTCGGCAGTGTGGCGAATGGGGCCGCACTGCATGAACAGGATCGGCTGCAGTCCGTCGCGTCGCACCAACGTGGCCGACAGCCCCAGCACGTAGCGGGCCCTCACCTGCCTGAGGATCGATTCAAAGGAGGCGGCGGCGATGTGGTGGCATTCATCCACGATCACCTGCCCGTAGCTCTGCACCACCGGGTTCACCTCGCCTTTGCGCACCAGCGATTGCATCACGGCGATGTCGAGCCGGCCGGTGGGTTTGGCCTTGCCGCCACCGATGGAACCAATGGTCTCCGGCGGGGCATCCAGGAAGGTCTGGAGCCGCTCCTGCCACTGGCGCAACAGCTCGGCACGATGCACCAGCACCAGCGTGTTCACGCCCCGCCGAGCCAGGATCGCCGCCGCCACAACGGTTTTCCCGAAAGCGGTCGGCGCCTGCAGCACGCCGATGTCATGCCGGAGCATCGCCTCCACCGCCGTCTCCTGGTCACCGCGCAGCTGGCCGGTGAATGCCAGCTCCAGCGGTGAGCCCTTCTGTCGTTCATCCACCAGCTCCCAGCCGATCCCCTGCTCCCGCAGCAGGGTCTGCACCGGCTCCAGGCAGCCCCGCGGCAAGGCGATGTGCTGGGGGAAGTTCTCAGCGCAGCCGATCACCCGCGGCTTGTCCCACACCGACAGCCGCATCGCCTGGGCTTTGTAGAAAGCCGGGTTCGCAAAGGCAGCGAGGCGGATCAGGCGATTGAGCAGCGGCTGCGGCAACCCCGAGCGCTCCACATAGAGCCGATCGGCCAGGGTGAGGGTGATCGAGGCGGGCAGCGGTCCGCTGAGCTTGGGAATCGGAGGAGATGCCTTCCATGGGGTCGCCAGGTCCTCCTCATCGATAAAGCTCAGGTCGAGAGGATGGGCGCCGGTGGTGGCGGTCTGAATCACGGTCTGCAGCCCCGCCACCGAGTACCGCTGCAGAGACGCCAGATAGGCCCACTGATCGGGATAGGGCTGCAGGTCGTCATCCACGAACACGCTGCAGCCCCGTTGCCGGGGTTCCTTCTGCAGCGGCAGGGCGATCAGGTTGCCGAAGCCGCCCTTGGGCATGGTGTCCTGGTTGGGGAAGAGCCGGTCGTAGGAGCTCAGCCCCAGCTGGCGTGTCGCGGAGCAGGTGTGGCTGATCAGGGCCGCCCCCAGCTGGCGGGCTTCCCTGGCCGGTACGGCCCCGTCGAAGAACACCCAGACATGGGCGCCCTCGCCGGAGCGCGAGATCTCCAGCGCTGCCGGCACCGCCAGCTCCCGGCAGGAGCGCAGGAAGGCCCGGGCGTCGTCACGCCAGTCCTGCTCGTCGAAGTCGACGGCCAGCAGGTGGCAGTGATCGTCCTCCCACAGGGGGTAGAGGCCGAGGGTGTGGTCGCCGGCCAGATGGCCGTAGATCGCCGCATCCGTCAGGGGCAGCAGCTCCCGGTGGTGGCAGTCGCGGCAGGAAATCCGTGGCTTCTCGCACACGCCCGGCTGCCATTCATTGGCGCACGCCGGCGCGTAGCCCGATCGCCCGCTGCTGCTGCTCTGCCAGCGCAGGGCGTAGACATCGTCACGGCCTCGAAAGAGATGCCGGAACAGCGCCACCTTCTCTTGCGGCGAAACAGGACCCTTGGCAGGGGACTGGACTGAAACGGGCGCGGGTTCAGCTGGGGCAGGTCCGCTGGAGCGCCAGGCGATGCCATGGGCCTCCAACAGGGCCATCAGTCGGGCGTTTTCCCGGCGGAGTTGATCCAGCTCAGAGGGCCTTGAGTCGGCCATGGGGTGAGGACCTCAGCGCTGGTCAGCCTGGCGATAGACAGCATTGCGCTCCCGCTTGCCCACCGCCACGACAAGCACCAGCACCTCGTGATCCCGCACCTCGTAGACCAGCCGGAAGCCGGCAGCGCGGAGCTTGATCTTGTAGCGATTGGTGGAGCCCCGCAGCTTGCTGGCGGGAATGCGCGGTTCGATCAGCCGTTCGGCCAGCTTCTTCTTGAACTGCTCCCGAATTCCTGCGGTCAACGTCCGCCATTCCCGCAGGGCCTCGGGATGAAAGTTCAGCTCAAAGGGCATCGAGGCTGACCCGCACCGGCTCCTGGCCGTCCGCCAGCCGGGCGTCGGCGAGGCGGCCCAGCTCCAGGTCCTCCACCAGGTCCATCAGCTGCTCGTAGGCCTTGGCCGGCACGCAGTAAAAGGCCGGCTCGTTGCGGTTGAGCACCGCCACAGGCATGCCCTCCCCAGCCGCCACGGTGGCCATGGGGTTCTTCTTGAGTTCCGAGATGCTCACGGCCGTCTCGGCCAGTACGCGGTGCGCCATCAGCAGATCAAAACGGACAGAAGTCTCACCATAGGTCGCCAACAAGGTCTTGGATTAGGTCTTGGACTGCTGTCTGGCTGGAGTGCCAGGGCGCCCACCTCCCGGAAGGCTGGCAGGAGTTGGGCACGTGTTCGCCTTCACTGAGGGGCTACGCCGCTGAGCTGTGAACGCCTGGGCCTCTTTGGTCACCAGCAAGGGCTTCTGGCCGAAAACACTGATTGAGAACAGGAAGCGGGCGGCGGGAATCGAACCCGCATCATCAGCTTGGAAGGCTGAGGTTTTACCACTAAACTACGCCCGCACCAGTACAAGCGTACCGTCGGTGAGCGCCCATCCTGGCCCCAACGACCACGACAAACGCTTGCCTGCAGCATTATGACCTGCGCCTGGGACAGCCCTTCTTGACCTCCACTGAGACCACGCTGAACCCCCAGGCGCCCACACCTGTCAGCGATGCCTCCAGCCTCAGCGGCGCAGCCCGCCAGCGGATGCTCTGGTCCTACAGCCTCGGCGACGCCGGCACCGGCATGGCGGCCACCCTGCTCGGGTTCTACCTGTTCGTCTTCTACACCGGGGTGGCGGGGCTGCCGGCCTGGATGGCGGGCCTGGTGCTGATGGTGATCAAGGTCTGGGACGGCATCAACGACCCGATCGTTGGCTTCCTCAGCGACCACACCAAGAGCCGCTGGGGGCCACGCATTCCCTGGATCGCCTTCAGCGCCGTGCCCCTCGGGCTGAGCATGGCTGCGATGTGGTGGGTACCCCCCGGCAACGACTGGCAGAAGTTCGTCGTCTTCGTGCTGATCCAGCTGGTGGCGATGGGGCTGTACACCTGCGTCAATCTGCCCTACTCGGCCCTGGCCTGTGAGCTCACGACCGACACCCCCCTGCGAACCCGGCTCAACGCCCTTCGCTTCACCGGATCGATCATCGCCGGCCTGAGCGGGCTGGTGCTGGGAGCCCTGCTGGTAGGGGGCGGCGCCGTGGGCTACCTGCGCATGGGCCTGATCTCAGGGGTCCTGATCACCGTCACCAGCCTGATCTGCGCCTGGGGGCTGGCCCCCTTCGCCCGCCACTGCCAACGCCCCAGCGGCCATCCCGAACCGATCCGCAAGCAACTGAGGCGGATCAGCCGCAACGGCCGCTTCCTGCGGGTGCTGGCGCTCTACCTGCTGCTCTGGTGCGCTCTGCAACTCATGCAACCGGTGTCGCTGATCTTCCTCACGGTGGTGATGCGCATCCCCGAGAGCTGGAGCACCTGGATTCTGATTCCCTTCCAGCTCAGTGCCCTGGCGGGCCTGCAGCTCTGGAGCTGGGTGGCCTACTGGCACGGACGGGTCCATGCCCTGCGCTGGGGGGTGGGGCTCTGGATGGTGGGCTGCATGGCGGCGATGGTGCTGGTGCCGCTCAACCCGGAGATCTCCCCCACCGGTTCGGCCGGCAACCTGCTGAATCTCTCGTTGCTGGTGAGCACGATCATTCTGGTTGGTCTTGGAGCCGCCACCGCGTACCTGATCCCCTGGGCCCTGCTGCCTGATGCCATCGATGCCGATCCCGACAAACCCGCCGGCCTTTACACCGCCTGGATGGTGATCACCCAGAAGCTGGGGATCGGCGTGGCGGTGTTCGTACTCGGCAACGTCCTCAGCTTCAGCGGCTACAAGGCCGCCAAAGGGCTGCTTCAGCCCGACTCGGCCCTGCTGACGATCCGGCTGTGCATGGGCATCATCCCGGTGGTGCTGATCGTGGTGGGGCTGGTGGTGATGCGCCGCTGGCCGGAGCGCCGCCGCCGCCGGCCGGCACTGCAACCATGAGGATTCCCCGCTACATCCACCGGCTGGGCAGCAGTGTCATGATCGGCGGGCAGTCGATCTCCGCCCTGGCCAAGGGCCGCATCAACCTCAACGATCTGTTCGAGCAGATGCTGGAAGCCGGACCTGGAAGCTTCCTGATCGTGATCATCACGGCCCTGGCCGCCGGCACCGTGTTCAACATTCAGGTGGCGGCGGAGCTGACGCGCCAGGGGGCAGGTTTCTCCGTGGGCGGCATCCTCGCGCTGGGACTGGCCCGGGAGATCGCCCCACTTCTCACTGCCACCCTGCTCACCGGGAAAGTGGCCACGGCCTATGCCGCCCAGCTGGGCACGATGAAGGTGACTGAGCAGATCGACGCGATCACGATGCTGCGCACCGATCCGGTGGAATACCTGGTGGTGCCCCGCGTGCTGGCGATGGTGGTGATGGCTCCGGTGCAGTGCCTGCTGTTCTTTGTGGTGGGGATCTGGTCGGGCCAGGTGAGCAGCACCTTCCTCTATTCGATTCCCCCCACGGTGTTCTGGAACTCTGTGCGCACCTGGATGGAGCCTTCCGACCTGCCCTCGATGCTGGTGAAGGCCCTGGTCTTCGGCCTGCAGATCGCGGTGATTGCCTGCGGCTGGGGCCTCACCACCCGGGGCGGCCCTAAGGAGGTGGGCACCAGCACCACCGGCGCCGTGGTGATGATCCTGGTAACGGTGAGCCTGGTGGATGTAGTCCTCACCCAGGTGCTCTTCGGGACCTGAGCTGGTCAACGGGGGGGCAGGCGCTGCAGCATGGAGGGATGACCACTCCCACGAGCCTTTCCAGCAACGAGCCGGCGGGCAGCGAGCCCCTAGCCCCCAGCGGTCCCGATCCGGCAGCCGGGGTGATCCTGGCTCCCCGACCGTGGGTGCCCCTGGGTGTGATCGCCCTGGGACTGGCGCTGCTGCCCCTCCAGCCTGCCTGGAGCTGGACTCCGATCGCCGCCGGGGTGGTGGGGCTGCTCGGGCTGTTCCTGCTGGTGCAGACCCTGCTGCTGCGGCTGCAGTTCAGCGGTGATGCCCTGCTGGTGTGGAGCCGCTCCAGCCTGCTGCGTCGCTTCCCCTATAGCGAATGGATCGGCTGGACCGTGTTCTGGGGACCCCTGCCGGTGCTGTTCTATTTCCGTGAAGCGCGGAGTCCCCACCTGCTGCCGGTGCTCTTTGATGCCACCGCCCTGCGCCAGCAGCTGGATCTCCACCTGAGCGGCCTGCCATGAGCGACATCCCCCCCCCAACAGAGCCCGGCTCCGAGCCGTTGCCCCAGCCCGAGCCGGCCACCCGCGATGAGCTGCTGGAGCTCGCCCTGCTCGACCTGCGTGAGCGCCGAGCGGCCCTTCTGAGCGAGATCGAGGGCCTGGAGCAGCGGCGGCGGCAGCTGGAAACCGATCTCAACGGCAGCCTCAGCGGTCGCGCCGACGGCATTGCCCGCAGGCTCAAGGGCTTCCAGGACTACCTGGTGGTGGCCCTGCAGGACCTGGCCAGCCAGGCGGAACTGATGGATCTGGTGGTGCAGCCCCTGCAGGTGCAGCCCTCACCCCTGGATCCTGTCCCTGAGGCTCCTGCTGCGGCTTCAATGGCGGCGACAGCGGCGGTTCAGCAGATCCCTCCGGCGGCGGCGGGCCAGTTCAGCCAGGACGCCGAGCTGATCCGCGATCGCCTCACCAGCTTCCAGGGCCAGCCCGATTTCTATGCCGATCCCTGGAAGCTACGCCGCAGCCTGGAGCCAGCCGCGGCCGCCCTGCTCGACGACTGGTTCCTCAACCAGGGCGGGCGGGGTGCCCAGGCCAGCACCGGCAGCCGCAACCGCAATGCCCTGATCACCGCCGGGGCCGTGGCGATCCTGGGGGATCTCTACGGCGACCGCTTCCAGACCCTGGTGCTGGCCGGAGAACCCGAGCGGCTCGGGGAATGGCGCCGCGGCCTGCAGGATTGCCTGGGGTTGGCCCGGGAAGACTTCGGCCCCAACAGCGGCATCGTCCTGTTCGAGCGGCCCGATGCCCTGATCGAGCGGGCCGACCGGCTTGAGGAGCGCGGCGAGCTGCCCTTCATCGTCATCGATGCCGCCGAGCAGGTTGTCGACATCCCGGTGCTTCAGTTCCCCCTCTGGCTGGCCTTTGCCGCCACCGCCAACGAACTGGCCCTGGAGCAGGACCTGCCATGAGCCAACCCCTCTTGCACCTGCTGGTGCTGGCGGTGGGATACCTGCTGGGCTCTCTGCCCACGGGCTGGCTGGCCGGCCGCTGGCTGGCTGGCATCGACCTGCGCCAGCTGGGCTCCGGCTCCACCGGGGCCACCAACGTGCTGCGGCAGCTGGGCAAGGGGCCCGCCCTGGTCGTGTTCCTGGTGGATGTGCTCAAGGGCAGCGCCGCGGTGCTGCTGGCCAAGGCCCTGCTGCAGCCCAGCGGCTTCACCCCCATCACCGACTGGTGGGTGGTGGCGGCCGGTCTGGCCGCCCTGGCGGGCCACATCTGGCCCGTGTGGCTGGGCTGGAAGGGGGGTAAAGCCGTGGCCACGGGACTGGGCATGCTGCTCGGCCTGGTGCCGGTTGTGGGCCTGGCCTGCTTCGGGACCTTTCTGGCCTGCCTCACCCTCAGCCGGATCGTCTCGCTCTCCAGCGTCGTGGCGGCCCTGAGCCTGCCCCTGCTGATGCTGGGGGCTTTTGCCGGAGCCGGCACCGGATTGAGGCCGGCCTACCTGGCCCTGGCACTGCTCACCACCGCGCTGGTGGTCTGGCGACACCGCAGCAACCTGCAGCGGCTGCTGGCGGGCCAGGAACCGCGGCTTGGGGAAAAGGACAAGGCCTAGCCGGAAGACCTGGCTGGAGGCCCTAGCCGGCGTTGAGAGCCCGGCTGCGCTCCGCCGCTGCCAGAACCGCCTCGATCAGAGCACTGCGCACCCCCGCCTGCTCCAGCTGACGCAGGGCCGCGATCGTGGTGCCGGCCGGGCTGGCCACCATGTCCTTGAGCTGGGCCGGATGCAGGCCCTGCTCCTGCAGCACTTTCACCGAGCCGACCATCATCCCCAGGGCCAGCTCCAGGGCCAGTGGCCGGGGCAGGCCCGAGGCCACGCCACCATCAGCGAGGGCTTCCAACAGCACCGCCGCCAGAGCAGGGCCCGAGGAGGCCAGGGCCAGCAGGCCATCCAGCTGGCTCTCGGGCAGCTCCTTGACCACCCCGACGCGGGCGAAGAGATCGAGCACCCACTGGCGCTGCTCGTCCGGCAGGTCTTTGCCCCAGGCCAGACCGGTGATGCCGGCACCCACGAGGCAGGGGGTGTTGGGCACGGCCCGCACGCACCGCCAGCCGGGGAAGGACCGCTCCAGCCGCTCCAGGGTCACCCCGGCCAGCACAGAAATCAGCAGGGGAGCCTCGTCGCCAGAGTGGGGCGGCGGCGCTGCAGCCGCAACCGCTGAGAGCAGCTGGGGTTTCACCGCCAGCAGCACGGCGGGGGCAGCCCAGGCCTGGGCTGGATCACGACCCACGGCCACACCGAGCTCGGCCTGGAGACGCCGGGCCGAGTCCTCGCTGGCGACCACGGCCTGCACCTGATCACGGGCGATCACCCCTTGATCCAGCAACGGCTTCAAAAGAGCCCGGGCCATACGGCCGAGGCCGATCACACCAAGACGGGAGGGCTTCAGAGGCTGAAACCGGAGGCGGAATCCTGACGGCCCCAGGCCGGGCTGGGAGCGGCTGGATCGCTCTCGCTGCCGACAGGATCACGGCTGGGCACGATCGTGGGCGAGGAGGGCTCTTCCCCACTGGCGGTGGTGACCGTGACGCAGCTGGGGGCAAACAGGAAAATGCTCTCGCCCACCCGCTCCTGGTGGCCATCAATGGCGAAGGTGCCACCCGCCACGAAATCAACGGCACGCTGGGCCTGATCCGGCTCCATCATCGTGAGATTGAGGATCACGGTCTTGCGATCGCGCAGGGCCTGGATCGCCCGGGGCATCTCATCGAAGCTCCTGGGCTCCATCAGGGTGACCTCCGCCGCCGTGGAGGAGAGCCCCGGCATGCCGATGACGTTGCTGGAGGAGCTGACGGATCCGAAGGGGTCGTCGCTGCTGAAGTCGCTGGTCAGGGCAAGGGCACTGCCGCTGGAGAGGGCCGAGCGTCCAGGGGGAGCCGAGCTGGCGGGCGAATCGCCGGGGTCGTAGTCCAGTTCGTCGTCGTAGTCACCATCGAGGTAGTCGTCTCCGGAAACAACGGCACGCAGGCGGGAGAACAACGACACCGTGGGCACCTTCGATTGGAGATGTACTTACTTAGCGTCCCATGCCTTTGGTTGCAACTGGACACATCCTGGATACCGATTTCCGAAACACAGCTCAAGCCCTTGGACCGAACAGAGCCGAGCCGAGCCGCACCCAGGTGCTGCCGGCCCGCACCGCCTCGGGCCAGTCGCTGCTCATGCCCATCGAGAGCTCCTTGAGGCCCAGGGTCGCCGCCAGCGCAGCGCAGTCCTGGAACAGGCCGAAGCGCTGATCCGCCTCCAGCCCCAGGGGCGCGATCGTCATCAGACCCACTGGCACCAGGGGCTCCAGCGCCCGCAACCGGGGCCAGCACTGCTCCAGCTCCCGGGGCTCGAACCCCGTCTTGCCGGGATCGGGCCGGAGTTTCACCTGAAAGAACACGCGGGGACTGAGCTGCTCCTCAGCGGCAATCCGCTGCAACCGCTCCGCCAGGGGAAGACTGTCGACCGAATGGATCGTGCCGAAATGGCGAAGGACCCCCCGGGCCTTGTTGGCCTGCAGCCGACCGATGAAATGCCAGTCGAGGGGTTCGAGTTCGGCCAGCTCCGCCTGCTTGGCCTGGGCCTCCTGCAGACGGCTCTCGCCAAAGCTGCGCAGCCCCAGGGCCACCGCCTCGCGCAGGCGGGCCGCCGGCTGACCCTTGCTGACCGCCAGCAGGCGGGCCTGTGGGGGCAACTGCTCCTGCAGAGTCTCAAGCCGCTGGGCGAGAGCGTCAGCGGGCATCACAGGTCGTCAGATGAAGGTCTGATCGAACAGCTGGCGCCACCGGGGCAGGTGCGAACTGCCATCACGCCGGGCCCGCGCCAGGTTCTGCTCCGCCACGTGGCGAGCATCCATCAGCGGAATCACCTCGAACTGGGCACCGCGTGGCTGCAGGGTCACCAGAAAGAACATCCGCTGGGCGTAGAGGGTGGCGAAGAGATCGCGACCTTCACCCGCTGGAGCCACCCGATAGAGAAGGCCAAATGTCGGATGATTGAGATAACGCTCTGTGGTCGCGTCGACGCTCACTGTCGGATGCAATGGCTACCAATTACAGCGCACCGTACTGCCAGCGCAGCCCGAGAAACAAAAAAAGTGCGCTTGCTGCCACCAGATTCAGCCAGCGGGCCGCCCGCCGGGCCAGGCGCATCTGCGCCGGAGGCACCCAATGCCCCCCTCGGGCCATCAGGGCCTCGGCCCCCTGCTCCGAGCGCAGCAGCAGGTTGGCGAGCAGCCGCTCAGCCACCGCCAGCACCAGCCCGAGGCCACCCTTCCAGCCCAGGCTCCTGAGGTTCACGGCCCGGGTGGCGATCGAGCGCAGCAGGTTCTGGAACTCCTCCTGCACCAGCGGCAGAAAACGCAGAGAGAGGAGCAGGGTGAAGCCCAACCGCTCCACCGGCAGCCCCAGGGCACCGAGCGGCGTGATCACCCAACTCAGCGCCCACACCAGTTCCTCAGGCGGGGTGGAGAGCAGCAGCAGGTTGGCGCTGTGCAGCAGGGTGAACAGCAGCGTGGCGCTGTTGAGACCCAGCTCGGCAGAGCGGCGGTTCACCACCAGCGGCCCGATCGGCAGGGGTCCGAGCTGGATCGGCCCCCAGCGCAGCACCTCCCAACGCAGTCCCAGGCGCTGGGGCGCTGGCTGGCCAGCGGGGGCCGGGGCCAGCAGGAGTTCCCGGGGGGAGCGCATCGCGCTTGTTGAGGCCACCACCCCCACCGGCACCAGAGCAGCCAGCAGGCCTACCAGCAGGCAGAGGACCAGCAGTACCGGTAGGTTGCGCCGCCAAAGGCGCCAGGGCAGACCACAGACAGCTGTGATCAGCAGCAGCAGCGCCACCAGGGACAGACGCCATTGGGGTCCGGCCAGAATCGGGGTGACCAGGAAGGCCAGGGTCCAGCCCAACTTGAGTCGGGCATCGAGCTGCCGTAGCCATCCCTGCTGCCCATCGACGTACTGGCCGATGGGCAGCTGACGCAGCCAGTCCATCAGGGGCGCACCATCAGGAGGCTGATCATCAGGAGGAGGAACGACTCTGCTGCCGGGCCAGGTCCTTCTCGGCATCGCGCTGCTGCTTGCCGCGCCAGAACAGCCGGATCGGTGAGCCATCGAAGCCCAGACCCTCGCGGATCTGGCGCTCCACATAACGGCGGTAGGTTTCGCCGAACAGCTTCGGGTCGTTCACGAACAGGGTGAAGCTGGGGGGCCGTGTGGCCACCTGGGTGCCGTAGTAGATGCGGCCCTGGCGGCCGCCGCGGCTGGTGGGGGGCGAACGCCAGCTCACCGCCTCCTGCAGCACTTCATTCACCACCGAGGTGGTGACCCGTCGGCGGTGCTGCTCCACCGCCAGCAACGCGAGGGCAAAGATGCTTTCCACCCGCTGGCCGGTGAGGGCGGAGGTGAACAGCATCGGCGCCCAGTCGAGGAAATAGAGCTTGGCGCGCAGCTCCTTTTCCATCGCCGCCATCGTGTGGCTGTCCTTCTCGATCGCGTCCCATTTGTTGACCACGATCACGCAGGCGCGGCCGTCCTCTTCGATGCGCCCCGCCACCCGCTGATCCTGTTCGGTGACGCCATCGAGGGCATCGATCACCAACACGCAGACATCGCTGCGTTCCACCGCCTTGAAGCTGCGGTTGATGCCGAAGTATTCAGGGCCATAGCTGACGCTGCGGCGGCGGCGGATGCCTGCGGTGTCGAGCAGTTTCCAGGTCTTGCCTTCGCGCTCGATCGTGGTGTCGATCGTGTCGCGGGTGGTGCCACGGATCGGGCTCACGATCGCCCGCGCTTCACCACAGATCGAGTTGAGCAGGCTGGATTTGCCGACGTTGGGACGCCCGATGATCGCCAGCTGGATCGGTTCCTCAGTCTCCTCCTCAGGCGTGGTGGGCAGGTAGCCGATCACCTTGTCGAGCAGATCACCGGTGCCGGCGCCGTGGATGGCCGAGACGGCATGGGGCTCACCCAGACCCAGACCCCAGAAGTCGGCGGCCATGGCCAGGCCCTGATCGGGAGATTCGCACTTGTTCACCGCCAGCAGAACGGGCACCTTCTGCCCGCGCAACCAGTCGGCGATGGCCTGATCGGCTCCGGTGAGTCCCTGCTGGCCATCGACGATCACCACCGCCACGGACGCCTCGGCGAGGGCCAGGTTGGCCTGCTCACGGATCTCCGGAAGGAACTCACTGTCGTCATCGAAGACGAGACCGCCGGTGTCGACCACGCGGAAGCGGCGATCCCCCCAGAACCCTTCCTGATAGGTGCGGTCACGGGTGACGCCGGGCTGATCATGCACGATCGCCTCACGGCTGCGGCAGAGCCGATTCACCAGGGTGGATTTGCCCACATTGGGCCGCCCAATGATGGCGACGACTGGAAGCGCCAAGAACTTTTATCTCAACAACGATTACCTGCTTCAACCCTACAGACTGAAGCTGCTTCGATCAGCCGCCCACCGGTCCGTCCCTCTTCAGTGCACCGCTGGATCGCCGGGGTGCCCCTGAAGCGGCGACTCGGGTGGGACCAGCGGCTCCGGCAGCGGCCCCTGCTCGGGCAGCACTTCCCCACGTGCGGCCTGATCAGCCAGCAGCCAGCTCACGGCCGTGGCCCGGCGCGTGCGGCGCGGCACGAGTTCGCTGATCCGGTAGCCGGCAAAGCCGAGCTGAGCTTTGAGCAACTGCTTGTGCTCCGCAGGGATCGAGCGGGTCAGGCGCACGCTGGCCGGGCGCTCGGCAATCAGCTCCGGCGCCTGGGGGAAGGCTTCGGCCCAGGCCGCCGGCGTGGTGGGCCCCGCCCGCCAGATCAGCTCCCCCTGGAGCTCATAGCCCAGCCGCCGCCAGATCAGCTCACAGACGAAGCGGTCGCTGAGGCGGTCGTCCAGGATCATCATCAACAGGGCTCGGCTGAGCGGCTGGGGATCCGCTGCGCCCTCCGGCTGCGACGCTGACGACGCTGACATGGCCATGGCTCCCAGCTCCCTCCACGATGCACCCCTGAGCCTGCCGGGTCGCGGCACCCCGCGGAGCCTGCGCTGCCGGGTGCTGCAGTCGCCCCTGGCCGGCGTGAGCGATCGGATTTTTCGTGGCTTCGTGCGCCGCTGGGCCCCTGATGCCCTGCTCTTCACGGAGATGGTCAACGCCACCAGCCTGGAGCTGGGCCACGGCAGCGACAAGATGGCGGGACTGGAAGCCGAAACCGGGCCGATCGCCGTTCAGCTTTTCGACCACCGGCCCGGCGCGATGGCGGAGGCGGCCCGGCGGGCCGAGGGGGCGGGTGCCTTCCTGGTCGACATCAACATGGGCTGCCCGGTTCGCAAGATTGCCCGCAAGGGGGGCGGCAGCGGCCTTCTGCGCGACCCCGCCCTGGCCTGCCGCATCGTCGAGGCCGTCAGCGCGGCTGTCACGGTTCCAGTCACCGTCAAGACCCGTCTGGGCTGGTGCGGCGACTCCTCCGATCCGGTGGGATTCGCCCTGGCCCTGCAGGAGGCCGGAGCCCAGGCCCTCACCCTGCATGGCCGCACCCGCGAGCAGGGCTTTTCCGGCTCCGCCGACTGGGACGCCATCGCCCGGGTGAAGCAGGCCCTCTTCATTCCCCTGATCGCCAACGGCGACATCACCGGCCCCGAGCAGGCCCTCGCCTGCCTGGAGCGCACCGGCGCCGATGGGGTGATGGTGGGCCGGGGCACACTCGGAGCCCCCTGGCTGGTGGGCCGCATCGACGCTGCCCTGAGCGGAAGAGCGCTGCCGCCTCTGCCCGGTCCTGCGGAACGGCTGGCCCTGGCGCGGGAGCACCTCGAGGCCCTGGTGGCGGCCCGGGGGGAGCAGGGGCTGCTGATCGCCCGGAAGCACCTGGGCTGGACCTGTCAGGGTTTTGCCGGCGCCGCCCGGCTGCGCCATCAGCTGATGCGGGCCCCCAGCCCATCGGCGGCGCTGGAGCTGCTGGCTGGGGCCGGACAGATGCGCTTCTCGAAGTCGCAGGAGTAGATCGCCGGCTTCTGCCAGCTCACCGGAATCTCGAGCAGGTCGCGGCTGCCGGTGATCGCCTGAACAGCCAGCAGCACCGCCACCAGGATGTTCACGCTCACATGCAGGCGGCGCATCTTCAGGGAGCGGAAGATCTCCGGTTTGGCCGACATCGAGAACAGCATCAAGCCGGTGAGCAGGACCCCGCTCCAGTAATGGGAGGCCCAGAACGACCCCTCGAAGGGGTTGTCGCTCAGTCGCCAGATCTCTGGCTGGCTGCCCAGCCCCAGCAGACCTGCCCAGGTGAGCAGCGCAAACGAGGCCCGCAGAGTCGTGGACTTCACCCGCCAGAGGGCCAGCAGGCTGGCGAAGGTGCCCGCGCTCACCAGCAGCAGCAGAGCCAGGCGCTGGACGCCACCGGCGAACGGTGGCTCAGGGCTGATGAACTTGCTGGTGAAGGAGTAGATCAGCGCCACCAGCACCGCCACCACCATCCCTCCGGTCACCCAGCGGCCGTGATCGGCATGCTCCACCCCCACCGTGGGCGGCTGGGGGTGGATCTTCAGCCGTCGCTCCCTGGCCAGGATTCCCAGGCGAATGGTCGCCCCCACCACCGGATACACGAACAGGATCACCAGCACGGGGTGGAGCAGGGCGAACCAGTCGATTGGATTCATGGACCTCCAGGCGGTTCACTCAGGCAAGCATCTCAGGCCTGATCAGCCCAGCCCCGGCGGTATCTCGGGAAGCACCTGGGGCCAGCCGCAGCGGATCAGCAGCAGGGAGAAGTAGGCGGAGGCACCCTCCCCTTCGGACGGCACCGCAGCGGCCGGTGCCACCAACTGCTCGGGCCAGCCCACATGCCGGGCGAAGAGGGCGTCCTCCAGCAGTCCCAGGTGCTCCAGCAGGGGCCGCACCCAGCTCCAGCGGGCACCCAGCTTGAGCAGGGCCAGCACTGGCCTCTGGCCTTCAGGACAGGCCATGGCTGCCTCCAGTAGCGCCTCCAGCTCGGCGGGATCATCCGGCGTGGGCAGCACCTGCAGGGTCTGGCGCTGCAGGGCGAGGGGCCAGGCACCGGCCGCCGCCGCCGCCGAAGCCGCCGTGATCCCCGGGATCAGGCGCAGCGGACAGTCCGGGTGGTGCTCCAGCAAAGCCAGCAGCACGTAGGAGGCACTGGCGAACAGGGAGACATCCCCCTCACAGAGCAGAACCACCCGCCGGCCGGCGGCCACCTCCAGCGCGAGGGCCTCGGCGGCCTGGCGCCAGGCCAGGCGGCGCGGAGCCGCCTCCGCCACCATCGGGAACACCAGCGGCAGGCGCCGCTGCTGCGGCCTCAGCCAGGGAGAGGCGATCCTGGCGGCCATCCCCTCCGCCTCCAGGCGCGCGACCGGATAGGCCACCACCTCCGCCGCCTGGATCGCCCGGACCGCGGCCACGGTGCAGAGCTCCGGATCGCCGGGGCCGACCCCCACCAGCACCAGGCCCGGTCCGGAGCCCGAAGCGGAGGCTGAGGCCAACACCGAGGCTGTATCCAAGCGATCAATCACAGAGGTGCTCCCGGCGGCGCCTGCCAGCACGCTTTCTAGGCTCAGGCGCGATCCCTTCGCCGCTGCGCCGCCGTGAGCCGCCTGCAGATCCACTCCGTTCATTCGCCCGCGCCGGGCCCGCTCGCCCAGTCCGAGCCCCTGCTCAGCAGCGACGACGGCGCGGTGATCGCCGCCGAGCTGGCCGCCCGTGGCCTGCGCTTCGAGCGCTGGCCGGCCCACAGCGAGCTGGCGGAAGACGCCGACCAAGAGGCCATCCTCAGCGCCTACGCCGGCGAGATCGCCCGCATCCAGAGCCAGGGCCATTACCCCACCGTCGACGCGATCCGGCTGGGCCCTGACCACCCGGATCGCCAGGCCCTGCGCCTGAAGTTCCTGGCCGAGCACACCCACGCCGAAGACGAAGTGCGCTTCTTCGTGGAGGGGCAGGGCCTGTTCTGCCTCCACATCGGCGAGGAGGTGCTGCAGGTGCTCTGCACCAGAGGCGACCTGATCGGCGTTCCCGCCGGCACCCGCCACTGGTTCGACATGGGCGCGACACCACGGTTCACAGCCCTGCGCTTCTTCGACAACCCTGAGGGCTGGGTGGCCCGGTTCACCGGCGATGACATCGCCTCCCGCTACCCCCTGCTCGACCCTTAGCTGTGCATCCGAGGCTGGGGGTGAAGCCGGGCCAGCAGCTCGGCTTCATGGCAGGCCAGCTGCTCCAGACGCTCCACCAGCGCAGGACGCGGCCAGCGGCGCTCACACAGCACCCAGTAGAGGCCGAAGTGACGGGCCTCACTGGCCAGCAGCTCCCCATAGAGCTCCCTCAGCTCCGGATCAGGGCTGTGGGCCGCCAGCAGAGCCATGCGTTCGTGACTGCGGGCCTCGATCAGGCCGGCCACCAGAAAACTGTCGAGCATGCGCTCGGGTTCCTGGCGACGCACCAGCTTGGCGAGGGCGGCGCCGTAGGGGGGAGCCGCCAGCGGACGCAGGGCCTGGCCCCGGCGCCCCAGCAAGGCCAGCACCTGCTCGAAATGCTCCAGTTCCTCCCGCGCCAGGGGGCTGAGGGCGGCCGCCAGGGACTCATCGGAGGGATAGCGGAACATCAGCTGCAGTGCCGCCCCAGCCGCTTTGCGCTCGCAGTGGGCGTGATCGATCAGCAGCTCGAGAGGATGGGCCAGGGCCTGCTCCAGCCACTCGGAACCGGTGGGCGCCGCCAGCCAGCGCACCCTGGCCACGGTGGCCGCTGGAGTCTTCATGGCTGCTGACGCAGGTGGTCAACCAGACCCTCGAGGGCCAGCCGGTAGCTGGTGGGCCCGAAGCCGCAGATCACACCCACGGCCCTGTCGGCGAGGACGGAGTGATGGCGGAAGGGTTCGCGGGCATGGGTGTTGCTCAGGTGCAGTTCCACGTAGGGGATGGCCACGGCCAGCAGCGCGTCGCGCAGGGCAATGGAGGTGTGGGTGTAGGCGGCGGCATTGATCAGGATGCCGGTGCTCTGGCCGCGGGCCTCCTGGATGCGGTCCACCAGGGCGCCCTCATGGTTGCTCTGGAACCAGGCCAGATCGGCCCCCAACGCTGCAGCCCGCTCGGTGAGGTCAGAGCGGATGGCCTCAAGGCTCAACGTGCCGTAGAGCCCGGGCTCGCGACTGCCCAGCAGATTCAGGTTCGGACCATTGAGGGCGAGCAGCTGCATGAGGGAGGTCGGCTGGTAAGTTGTCGAGGTGTGGTTCGGGTCGGTGCCCGAGTGGTTAATGGGGGCGGACTGTAAATCCGCTGGCTCTGCCTACGTTGGTTCAAATCCAACCCGGCCCACCTTTCCACATGCCCTTGTAGCTCAGCGGTAGAGCACTCCCTTGGTAAGGGAGAGGTCACGAGTTCAAGTCTCGTCAAGGGCTTTCCAACTCACCGTTCTGCAGCCTTTTGTCCAGCTGATTCTGGCTGGCTCAAGGGCCTGGATAGGGCTGAGGTTTCTTTTCAATTCCGGCTCAGATTCATCCGAATCCGCTGATGTCCAGCCAGGCCAATTCTCCCGGCCGGCCTCAGTCTTTGGCCAGACTTGGTTCGGCTGCCAGCATGAGCCTGGCTCTGCTTTTCCACTCTCGCCAACCCGTCGATGAGCCCGACCTCCCTCTCCCCCTCCGCCGCTGCTGGCGCAGGCGGGGCCGTTGACCCCGCAGGTCGGCTCTCGACGGCCGCCCTGCGGGAGCTGGTGAATTCAGGCCTCACCAGGCCGATCGCCTGGCGTCAGGCCCAGCTGCAGCGCCTCGATGGGCTGCTGAGCGAGAACGAGCCGGCCATCCTGGAGGCACTGAGCGCCGATCTCGGCAAGCCGCCGGTGGAGGCCTACTTCGAAGTGGTGGCCGTGCGGCAGGAACTGCGCCTGGCCCAGAAGAAGCTGAAGCGCTGGATGGCGCCGCGGCCCGTATCCGTTCCCCTCTCCCAGCTCCCCGGCCGGGCCGAGCTGGTGGCTGAACCCCTCGGCTGCGTGCTGATCATCGGGCCCTGGAACTATCCCTTCTCGCTCACGCTCCAGCCCCTGGTGAGCGCCCTGGCGGCGGGCAACACCGCCGTGCTCAAGCCTTCGGAGCAGGCGCCCCACACCTCCGCCCTGATCGCCCGGCTGGTGGGCCGCCACCTCGATCCCAAGGTGGCGGCGGTGCTCGAGGGCGGCGCCGACGTGGCCGGCGAGCTGCTCGAGCTCCGCTTCGATCACATCTTCTTCACCGGCGGCGGCCGGGTGGGGCGGCTGGTGATGGCCGCCGCGGCCAGAACTCTCACGCCGGTCACCCTGGAGCTGGGAGGCCGCAGCCCGGCGATCGTGCTGGCCGATGCCGATCTCGATGTGTCCGCAAGGCGGCTGGCTTGGGGCAAGGGTCTCAACGCCGGCCAGACCTGCATCGCCCCTGACCACCTGCTGGTGGAGGACTCGGTGCGGCCGGCCCTGATCGAGCGGCTGCGGGGCGAGTTCCAGCGGGCCTACGGCGACGATCCCCTCGCCTCCCCCGACCTGGCCCGCATCGTCAACCAGGCCCAGTTCGAGCGCCTGCTGGCCTTGCTGGAGGGCGCTCGCCGCGGCGGCCGGGTGCTCAGCGGCGGCCAGGTGGATCCCCAGACCCGCCGGATCGCACCCACCCTGATCGCCTGCGATTCCGCCTTCGAACTCCTCAGCCGCGGCTGCGACGATGATCCACTGTTGGCCGGCGAGCTGTTCGGACCCTTGCTGCCGGTGGTCGGTGTGTCAGGGCTGCCCCAGGCCATCGACCTCATCCGCCAGGGGCCCAAGCCGCTGGCCCTCTACCTGTTCAGCCGCAGCCAGGCGGCCCAGGACCAGGTGCTGACCAGCACCAGTTCCGGCGGCGTCTGCCTCAACGACGTCGTGATGCAGGCGGTGGTGCCGGAGTTGTCCTTCGGCGGGGTCGGTGAGAGCGGCATGGGCCGCTACCACGGCCAGGCCGGCTTCGACACCTTCTCGCACCTGCGCAGCGTGCTGCGCCGACCCTTCCGCTTTGATCTTCCCTTCCGCTATCCGCCCTATGGCGATCGGCTCGCCCTGATGAAACGGCTGCTGGGCTGAGTTCCGAGCCGGAGGCGGCCCGGGCTTGGAGCCCTGAGCGGGGACTGGCGTTCCGGAGGGTTCTCCGTAAGGTTCATCCAACCGAACGCCATCCATGCGCAGCCCGCAGCCCTTGCGCCGTGCCCTGGCCGCCCTTGTCGTGGCCCTGGTTCTGCCCTTGCCTGCACTGGCGGGGCCTCAACACGTGGTGAAGTCGGGTGAAACTCTTTCGGAGATCGCCGAGCGCTATGGGGTGTCGGTGAAGCGGCTGCTTCAGCTCAACGGCATCAAGGACCCCAACCTGGTGGAGGCCGGCACCCGCCTGAAGCTGCCCGAGGGCAGTCCCGCGCAGGCCAGCCACACCGTGAGCGCCGGCGAAACGCTCTCAGAGATCGCCGAGCGCTATGGGCTTTCGGTTCAGAAGCTGATGGAGCTCAATGGCCTCAAGGACGCTGACCTCGTGCAGGTGGGGCAACGCCTGAAGGTGCCCACGGCGAAGAGCGCGGCCAGTCCAGCCAAGCCTGCCAAGCCAGCGGCCCCCGCTGCGGCCGGAGCGAAGACCGGAAGGGTGCACGTGGTCAAATCCGGTGAAACCCTCTCGGAGATCGCCGAGCGCTACGACGTGCCGATGGCCCGGCTGGTGAGCATGAACAAGCTGGAGAGCCCCGACAACCTTCAGGTGGGCACCAAGCTCAGTCTGGGTGCAGGCAGCGGAACTCCAGCCACAAAACCAGCACCGGCCAAACCAGCAGCCGCTAAACCAGCAGCCTCCAAGCCAGCAGCCTCCAAGCCAGCAGCAGCCAAACCAGCCCCTGCCCCCCAGGCGGCGGCTCCGAAGCCCGCGGCCAAACCCGAGCCAAAACCAGCACCGAATCCTCCCGAACAAGCCGAACAGCCCGCTCCAGCCGTCGCCACGCCTGCGGCCCAGGCCACGCCTGAACCCGAAGCCAAACCAGCGGCGGCCGCACCGAAACCCACCGTGGCCGCCGCCCAGCCCCAGCCAAAGCCCAAGCCCAAGCCCAAGCCCGACCCCAGCAACACCGCCCCCCCGGACTGGCGCACCTATGGCCCGCTGCAGGTGGATTTCTCCAACTGGCGGCCGATGGGTGGCAGCCAGGTGGCTCCGGCCCTCAACAGTGGCGGCCAGCCGGTGTTCGTGGCGATCAACTGCGCCGCCCGCAAGATCAATGCCACCGGCGAAGCAGGCGCCTGGACCAGCTGGGAAGATCCCACAACCGACTTCGAGGAGCAGCTGATCAAGGACGTCTGCAAGCAGACCGCAGGCTGAAGACAGAGATCCCAGCGGCCGAGTCAGGCAGCCCAGCGCAGGGGCCAGGGCTGGCTGAGGTAGTGGCGGCCAGCGCTGCGCAGCCAGAGGCGCTGGCTGCCATCATCGCTTTCGCTGATCAGCTCCTCCTGCACCAGACGGCGGGTCAGCCAGCCCCAGCGCTGCTCATCGCCGGCATGGGCCTGCTCCAGGGTCTCGGCCAGGCGGCGCAGGTCCACGCCGTCCTTCTGGGCCAGGGCCTCCAGCACCCGCGCCGCATCGAGCGACCAGTCGCTGATCGAGCGGGGCCGCCGGCAGACATCGCAGCGGCCACAGGGCGGCACCAGTTCCCCCACCGCCTGCAGCAGGGCCTGCTCACGGCAGCCGCTGCCCTCCGCCACCGCCTCCATCCGCCGCAGCTGCTGCTGGGCGATGTCACGGCGCGGGCGCTCCTGGTCCTGAAGTTCCGGGCTCATCTGCCGGGCCGAAGCCCGCATCGCCCAGCCCAGGGAGAGCCGATCGGCCGGATCGAACAGCACCAGGCAGCGGGCGGGGTGACCGTCACGGCCGGCCCGTCCCGACTCCTGTAGGTACCCCTCGGCGCTGGCGGGCAGGTCCAGGTGCAGCACCAGGCCCACATCCGGGCGGTCCACTCCCATCCCGAAGGCCACCGTGGCCACCAGCACTGGCTGGGGACTCTCCTGGAAATGCTCCAGGGCCAGCCGGCGACTCTCCGGGTCCATGCCCGCGTGATAAGCGATCGCCTCACGGCCGGCGGCAGAGAGGCGGGCGGCCCAGTGCTCCACCGAGCGGCGAGTGCGGGCGTAGATCAGCACCGCCCCCCGGGCCTGCTCCAGCGCCTCCAGGACGAGGGACAAAGGGTCGTGGGGACGCCGCTCCATCGCATAGCTCAGGTTGGGGCGGCGGGCCGAGCGCACCTGCACCAGGGGACGGCGCAACTGCAGCAGGCGGATGATGTCGGCCCGCACCCGGGGTGCCGCTGTGGCACTCAGGGCCACCAGTGGCACCCCGGGACAGAGACTGCGCAACTGACCCAGCCGCCTGTAATCGGGCCGGAAGTCGTGGCCCCAGGCACTGATGCAATGGGCCTCATCCACCGCCAGGGCCACCAGGCGCCCCTGCTCCAGCACCTCCTCCAGCAACTGGCGGGTGGCCTCGGCCTGCAGCCGCTCCGGGGCCAGGTAGAGCACCCGCAGACGGTTCTCCTCCAGGCGGCGAAGCAAGGCTCGGCGGCTGGGCAGATCAAGGCCCTGGTGCAGGCTGGCCGCCGGGATGCCCCGCCGTTGCAGCTGGCTCACCTGGTCCTGCATCAGGGCCACCAGGGGGGAGACCACCAGCACCAGGCCATCCCGCACCAGGGCCGGCAATTGAAAACACAACGACTTGCCGGCCCCGGTGGGCATCACCGCCAGGCAATCCCGACCGGAGAGCAGCGCCTCCACCACCGGCCGCTGCCCTGGGCGGAAGGCGGTCCAACCGAAATGGCGCTGGAGCTCCGATTCGAGCGGATCCCTCATGGCGCTCAGGGCAAGGGAGGAGGCGTCAGCTGGTCGGGGCTTTCCTCCACCAGTTGCAGGCGGATCCGCATCCCCCCCGAGAGCTCGCCGAGGGACACCCGCAAGGTGGTTCCGCTCAGGCTCTGCAGAGCGGTGAGCAGCTCGCGCAGATGGGGGGTGCTGCTGCCGCTCTCCACCCAGAGGCGCTCCTGCAAGCCCCCCAGGCGCCGCCAGCTGGTGTGCAGCTTGAGCACGGCGCTCTCCAGCTGCTGGGCCTGAGCGACGGCATCGGCGAACAGGCCGAGGGCATCGAGCCGCTGGGCCTCCTGCAGGGCCTTCTCGAGGTTGAGGTCCCCCTGCTGGAACGCGCGCACGGCGATGCCGGCCTCAGCCGCCTTGCTCAGCCAGCGGGCGGTGCTGGTCACATCCTTGACCCGCTCCAGCTCCGGCTCCTCCCGCAGGACCCGGCGCAGGTCGTCCTGCTGGGGTTCCGGCAGTTTGGACAGCTCGCGCACCAGGGGCGCCACCACCCGGGGGGGCAGCAGGTTCTCCTGAGTGCGCTGGCGGATCTCTTCAGGCAACAGCGGGCTGGTGGCTGCGGTGAATTCATCGCTGAGGCGCCGCACCTGCTTGCGGGTGATCTGCTGACCGTCGTTGGCGGCCTCGCTGATCATCTGCTGCACCTCCGGATCCGCCAGAGCCGTATCCAGGAAGGCGCGCTTGGAGAAGTTGTTCACGCTCTCCTGCTCGAGCAGCCCCTCGCCCACCAGGCCATCAGCCGACTCCGCCAGCTGAATTAGGCCGTAAGCCCGGGTCTTGCTGATCTCCTGCTCCCTCAGCCATTGCAGGAATCCGGTGCCACGGCCCTCACCGCCCCGCTTCTCCCGGTCACGCACCGCCCGCAGGATGCGCCCTCGCCAGATCTCAGTTTGCAGATCGAAGCGGTCGCAGACGGCCCAGGCCTCCTCCAGGCGGGAGAGGAACTCCATGGTGCTGATGTCGTCCCGCTCCGGATCGGGCAGCTCCAGGCTGAGGACGGGTGCCTCCATCGACGACCAGCGGCGCAATCGCTGATGCTGCCACGCAGACCCGTGACGGCAAACCATAAGCCGAACGACGAAACGTGACGCCCGCGGTTCATCCCCCCCTTTGGAGCAGGTATCTTCCGTCAGGCAGTCACCCCATAACAGCGCAGCGATGGCGATCTCCCGCGGCGACAAGGTGCGCATCAAGCGGCCTGAGTCCTACTGGTTCAACGAAGTCGGCACCGTGGCGTCCGTCGACACCTCGGGCATCCGCTACCCCGTGGTGGTGCGCTTCGAGAAGGTCAATTACAGCGGCTTCAGCGGCTCAGAAGGCGGCATCAACACCAACAACTTCGCCGAAAGCGAACTGCAGTCGGCCTGAGCCCCCTCCGGGTCATGCCGCCCAGGTTTCAGCACTGATCCGCTTGAAGCTGAGCTTCGGGCGGATTTTATTCGTCGTGGCGACCACCCATCTGCCTGACAGGCTGCCTGGATTGATTCTGAGCGGATGCCCGAGCTTCCCGAGGTAGAAACAGTCCGGCGCGGGCTGGAGCGCCAGCTCAAGGGGTTCGAGATTGAGCGGGTCGAGGTGCTCAGGCAGAGGGCCATCGCCGCTCCCGAGGAGGTTGATCAGTTCCGGGCCGGGCTGATCGGCTGCTTGGTTGGGACCTGGAGCCGCCGGGGGAAGTACCTGATGGCTGAGCTCAGCCGCGACGGCCAGTCGGCAGGCCACTGGGGCGTTCATCTGCGCATGACCGGACAGTTTCTCTGGCTGGAGGAGCCCCGCGAGCCCTGCGCCCATACCCGGGTGCGTTGTTGGAGCCGTCTGGGCCAGGAGCTGCGCTTCATCGACGTACGCAGCTTCGGGCAGATGTGGTTCATCCCGTGCGGACTCGACTGTTCCTGCGTGATGACGGGCCTGCAGAAGCTGGGACCTGAACCCTTCAGCGAGGCCTTCAGCGGCGCCTACCTGCAGCAGAAACTGAAGGGCTCCGTGCGACCGATCAAGGCCGCCCTGCTCGATCAGGCGCTGGTGGCTGGTGTGGGCAACATCTATGCCGATGAATCCCTGTTCACAGCCGGCGTGGCCCCCCAGCGCCGCAGCGGCAGCCTCAGCCTCTTGGAGCTCGAGCGGCTGCGCCGGTCGCTCATCGAGGTCCTCGAAATCAGCATCGGCTCGGGCGGCACCACCTTCAGCGACTTTCGTGATCTCAGTGGCACGAACGGAAATTACGGAGGCGTGGCCTGGGTGTACCGCCGCGGCGGTCAACCGTGCCGGCGCTGCGGCCAGCCGATCCAGCGTGAGCGGCTGGGTGGTCGCAGCAGCCACTGGTGCTCCAACTGCCAGCGTTGAAGCGTGCTTGGGGCTCGTACGGAGGTGCGAGAGGATGAGTCCAAGCCGTTGAAGGGTCCGTGCCCACATCCGCGCCCGAGGAGCAGGCCAGGGCACTGAGCCGTGTCATCGCAGCGATCCATGCCAGGGGCTGGTGCGACGGCACGGGCGGAAATTTCAGCTGCGTGAGCCAGCTGGAACCCTTGGAGCTGTTGATGGCCCCCAGCGGGGTCGACAAGGGCTCAATCCAACCCCAGGACCTGATCCTGGTCAATGGCGAAGCCCAGGTGATCGCAGGCAGCGGAGAAGCCAGTGCCGAGACCCTGCTGCACCTGGAGATCGTCAAACGCACAGGAGCCGGAGCCGTGCTGCATACCCACTCCCAGGCCGCCACCCTGCTCTCCCGGCACGCTCTGCAAGCCGCTTCACACCCTCAAGCAGCCGATGCAGCAGAAGCAGCTGTGCTGATCGAAGGGCTGGAGATGCTCAAGGGCCTCGCAGGCATTCGCAGCCACGACACCTCCATCGCCATCCCCGTGCTGGCCAACGATCAGGATCTGCGCCGCCTCAGCCTCGCCGCCTCACCACACCTGGGCGAGGCACCCCACGGCCTCCTGATCGCTGGCCATGGGCTCTATGCCTGGGGCAACGATCTTTTCAGCGCCCGCCGCCATCTGGAAATTCTCGAATTCCTGCTGGAGCAGAGCTGGCGGGAGCGACTCCTACCTCACCGCCCCGGACCATGAATCATCCAACCTTCACATCTCAAACGGCGGCAGGAGCTGATGGAACCGACCGCTCACTGGCCGGCATCAGCCATGTGCTGCTTGACATCGAAGGAACCACTTGCCCCGTGAGTTTCGTGGCCGACACGCTCTTCCCCTATGCCAGGGATCGTCTTGAGACTTTCCTGCTTGAGCACAGCCAGGATCCGGAGCTCAAACCATTGCTCTGTGATCTCAGCAAAGCCTGGAACAGCGCCAACGGCGAAGCCATGAACAACCCCGTTCGCCAGCACGAAGGCGTTGATCAGCATCAGCAGGACCTTCAACAGTCACCAACCAAGCAACCCAGCCTCCATCAGCTCTGCAGCTTTCTTGAGTCCCTGATCGATGAAGACCGCAAGCTCACCGCTCTGAAAGACCTGCAGGGTTTGATCTGGACTGAGGGCTATGCCACTGGTGCGCTGTGCGCTCCCCTGTTTGTCGATGTGGCGCCAACCCTGGTGCAATGGCACGCCGCTGGGCTTCAGTTGGCGGTGTATTCGTCAGGGTCCGTCGCCGCTCAGCAACTTCTCTACGGTCACAGCGATGCCGGAGATCTTCGCCAGTTGTTCAGCGCCTGGTTTGATACACGCATCGGCCACAAACAGGACCCAGCCAGCTACCTCAGGATTGCCGAATCCCTTGACACGCCCCCCGCCAAGATCCTGTTCGTGAGTGACTCCCTGGCCGAACTCGATGCCGCCCACCACAGCGGCCTGGCTGTGATCTTCAGTAGCAGACCAGGCAATCCCGAACACGACCCAGGATCCCGTGCCCAGATCACGACTCTGAAGCAAATTGAATTTCCGTACTGACCGGCCACCATGGCCCAAAAAGCTACAAAAAAAGCCACCAATAGGTGGCCTTTTCGTCTCTTCTCTGCATTGCAGAGTCAAGAATTGAGCGTTCAGATTGTTTTATCCTGGCATTGAGCTATTTTTGCAGGAAGCTACCCTCCAACTATCGTCGCCGCTACTGCGTTTCACAACCGAGTTCGAGATGGATCGGAGTGGGTCCACAGTGCCATGAACACCAGGAAAGAATCTGTTCACTCTCAGGTGATCCCTGAGAACTACATAGGTAATCGACTTGGCTTTCACCTCATCGGTCTGCAAATTCAGCAACTCATGCTCGTCTTGAGCAGGGCCAAGTGTTGGTCAAGCCCTCGGTCTATTAGTACTCCTCCGCTTCACACATTGCTGCGCTTCCACGTAGAGCCTATCAACGGGTGTTCTTCCCGTGACCTTACTGGCTTAAGCCATGAGAACACTCATCTTGAGGTGGGCTTCCCACTTAGATGCTTTCAGCGGTTATCCTCTCCGCACATGGCTACCCAGCGTTTACCGTTGGCACGATAACTGGTACACCAGAGGTGCGTTCCTCCCGGTCCTCTCGTACTAGGGAGAACTCCTCTCAATGTTCTTACGCATGCACCGGATATGGACCGAACTGTCTCACGACGTTCTGAACCCAGCTCGCGTACCGCTTTAATGGGCGAACAGCCCAACCCTTGGGACCGACTTCAGCCCCAGGTTGCGATGAGCCGACATCGAGGTGCCAAACCTCCCCGTCGATGTGAACTCTTGGGGGAGATCAGCCTGTTATCCCTAGAGTAACTTTTATCCGTTGAGCGACGGCCCTTCCACTCAGAACCGTCGGATCACTAAAGCCGACTTTCGTCCCTGTTCGACTTGTTGGTCTCACAGTCAAGCTTGCTTCTGCTTTTACACTCGTCGGCTGATTTCCAACCAGCCTGAGCAAACCTTTGCGCGCCTCCGTTACCTTTTAGGAGGCGACCGCCCCAGTCAAACTGCCCACCTGATACTGTCCCCTCCCCGGATAACGGGTGAAGGTTAGAACCCTAGCTCTGAAAGAGTGGTATCTCACCGTTGGCTCACCATGACCCGCAAGCCATGGATCAAAGCCTCCCACCTATCCTGCGCATTCAGAGCCCGGGCACAATACCAAGCTACAGTAAAGCTTCATAGGGTCTTTCTGTCCGGGTGCACGTAGTCCGCATCTTCACAGACAATTCTATTTCGCCGAGCCTCTCTCCGAGACAGCGCCCAGATCGTTACGCCTTTCGTGCGGGTCGGAACTTACCCGACAAGGAATTTCGCTACCTTAGGACCGTTATAGTTACGGCCGCCGTTCACCGGGGCTTCAGTCGCTAGCTTCGCTTGCGCTGACCAGCTTCCTTAACCTTCCGGCACTGGGCAGGCGTCAGCCCCCATACATCGTCTTGCGACTTAGCGGAGACCTGTGTTTTTGGTAAACAGTCGCCTGGGCCTCTTCACTGCGACCACCTTGCGGTGGCACCCCTTCTCCCGAAGTTACGGGGCCATTTTGCCGAGTTCCTTAGAGAGAGTTATCTCGCGCCCCTCGGTATTCTCTACCACCCCACCTGTGTCGGTTTCGGGTACAGGCCGTCATGCCTTAACGGGTATAGGGCTTTTCTTGGAAGCTTGACATCACCCACTTCGCTGCCGTAGCAGCTCGTACTCACGCCTCCGCTCAGGGTGTTTTCACCACCCCTCAACGCCTCGAACGCTTGAACCAGTAACCAACATCTGGCTGGGCTAGCCTTCTCCGTCCCCCTTCCCAAAACATGACAGGTACAGGAATGTTGACCTGTTGTCCATCGACTACGCCTTTCGGCCTCGCCTTAGGTCCTGACTAACCCTCCGCGGACGAGCCTGCCGGAGGAACCCTTAGGGTTTCGGGGCATGGGATTCTCACCCATGTTTTCGCTACTCAAGCCGACATTCTCACTTCCATGCAGTCCACGCCCGCTTACGCTAACGCTTCGCCCCACATGGAACGCTCCCCTACCATTTGAATGTTCCTAAGAACAATTAAATCCGCAGCTTCGGTACAATGCTTAGCCCCGTTCATTTTCGGCGCAGGATCGCTCGACCAGTGAGCTATTACGCACTCCTTTGAGGATGGCTGCTTCTAGGCAAACCTCCTGGTTGTCTGGGCAATCCCACCTCCTTTATCACTCAGCATTGATTTGGGGACCTTAGCTGGCGGTCTGGGCTGTTTCCCTTTCGACCATGGAGCTTATCCCCCACAGTCTGACTGCCTAGTTTCACACAGGGTATTCAGAGTTCGTATCGATTTGGTACCGCTCTCGCAGCCCGCACCGAAACGGTGGCTTTACCCCCCTGCTATAGCACTAGACGCTACGCCTCAACGTATTTCGGGGAGAACCAGCTAGCTCCGGGTTCGATTGGCATTTCACCCCTAACCACAGCTCATCCGCTGATTTTTCAACATCAGTCGGTTCGGACCTCCACTTGGTATCACCCAAGCTTCATCCTGGCCATGGTTAGATCACCCGGGTTCGGGTCTATAAACACTGACGATCGCCCTATTCAGACTCGCTTTCGCTATGGCTCCACCATTCCCGGTTTAACCTGCCAGTGCCTATAAGTCGCCGGCTCATTCTTCAACAGGCACACGGTCACCCGATCAGTCGGGCTCCCATTGCTTGTAAGCTCACGGTTTCATGTTCTATTTCACTCCCCTCCCGGGGTTCTTTTCACCTTTCCCTCGCGGTACTGTTGCGCTATCGGTCACACAGGAGTACTTAGCCTTACGAGGTGGTCCTCGCAGATTCATACGGAATTTCACGTGCTCCGTACTACTCGGGATACAGCTAGGCCAGATTCGTTTTCGCGTACGGGGCTTTCACCCTCTATGGCGCGCCTTTCAAACGCTTCCACTAACGTCACTGGTCCACGTTGCTGTCCCACAACCCCGATGGTCGGAACCATCGGTTTAGGCTCTTCCCCGTTCGCTCGCCGCTACTTAGGGAGTCGTTTTTACTTTCCTTTCCTCCAGCTACTAAGATGTTTCAGTTCGCTGGGTTGGCTCGTGCCAGCCTATGGATTCAGCTGGCCGTTCTAGGGGTTGCCCCATTCGGAAATTCCCGGATCAAAGCGTGTTTCCAGCTCCCCGAGACTATCGCAGTAACTACGTCCTTCATCGCCTCTGTGTGCCAAGGTATCCACCGTGAGCCCTTTGTAGCTTGACCAATTTATCTCCACATCACCTTACTGCGGTTGTACGCAGATTCTCCTGCTTTCATCCTCAACGCCTGATCAACTGAATTTCTTCAATTGATCTCGCATTGACTCTAAAAACAAGATCAAACCCGATTCTTTCGGCAAGAACCAGGAGCAATGTGGAGTCTCGGCTCCTACTCTAGAATCGCTCCAAAAACAAACGTTGATCCCAGGAGCCAAAGCCACCAGAATCATCGACTGCTGATGAAGCATCCATGAGATGCTTTATTTACAGACTTACCTATGCAGTTGTCAAGGTTCTACTGAACACCGCAACCATCAGCCTTTCAGCTGATCTTGCTGGAGTCCAGCGTCTTTTCAATCAAGGCCTATGGCAGTACTTGACTCGCATCAAGATACTGATCAAACCTTAAAATGAAAGGAAGCTAGAGTCCTTTTCTCAGTACAATCATCTAAAATCACCACCACAAGCTCTCTCCCTCTGCTTTCGCGATCCGGGCGGGTTGGTCAGTGGAGGTTAGCGGACTCGAACCGCTGACATCCTGCTTGCAAAGCAGGCGCTCTACCAACTGAGCTAAACCCCCAAACACGAATGGGCCATCCTGGACTTGAACCAGGGACCTCACCCTTATCAGGGGTGCGCTCTAACCACCTGAGCTAATGGCCCAGGGATACCCTTGCGGGGTGACCTAGACAAAGTTTAGGAACTGAAAAGACATCCACGACAGCTCAGAGGTCTCTCCATCGCTGGATTCACATCTGGCTTCGTCTCTGTCGGTTGAGGTACCGATTAACCATCGAGATGACAGGATCATGGCCTAGCAATAAATGAGCCAGACATCACGATCAGTTATTGTCTCCCTGTTAGGAGGTGATCCAGCCGCACCTTCCGGTACGGCTACCTTGTTACGACTTCACCCCAGTCATCAGCCCCACCTTCGGCGTCCTCCTCCCTTGCGGGTTGGAGTAACGACTTCGGGCATGGCCAACTTCCATGGTGTGACGGGCGGTGTGTACAAGGCCCGGGAACGTATTCACCGCAGTATGCTGACCTGCGATTACTAGCGATTCCTCCTTCACGTAGGCGAGTTGCAGCCTACGATCTGAACTGAGCCACGGTTTATGGGATTTGCTAGCTCTCGCGAGTTTGCTGCCCTTTGTCCGTAGCATTGTAGTACGTGTGTAGCCCAGGATGTAAGGGGCATGATGACTTGACGTCATCCACACCTTCCTCCGGTTTATCACCGGCGGTCTCTCTAGAGTGCCCAACTGAATGCTGGCAACTAAAGACGTGGGTTGCGCTCGTTGCGGGACTTAACCCAACATCTCACGACACGAGCTGACGACAGCCATGCACCACCTGTCACTGCGTTCCCGAAGGCACTCCCAAGTTTCCAAGGGATTCGCAGGATGTCAAACCCTGGTAAGGTTCTTCGCGTTGCATCGAATTAAACCACATACTCCACCGCTTGTGCGGGCCCCCGTCAATTCCTTTGAGTTTCACACTTGCGTGCGTACTCCCCAGGCGGAACACTTAACGCGTTGGCTACGACACCGGAAGGGTTAATTCTCCCGACACCTAGTGTTCATCGTTTACGGCCAGGACTACAGGGGTATCTAATCCCTTTCGCTCCCCTGGCTTTCGTCCATGAGCGTCAGTTATGGCCCAGCAGAGCGCCTTCGCCACTGGTGTTCTTCCCGATATCTACGCATTTCACCGCTACACCGGGAATTCCCTCTGCCCCTACCACACTCTAGCCTTGTAGTTTCCATTGCTGAAATGGAGTTGAGCTCCACGCTTTAACAACAGACTTTCAAGGCCGCCTGCGGACGCTTTACGCCCAATAATTCCGGATAACGCTTGCCACTCCCGTATTACCGCGGCTGCTGGCACGGAATTAGCCGTGGCTTATTCCTCAAGTACCGTCATGTCTTCTTCCTTGAGAAAAGAGGTTTACAGCCCAGAGGCCTTCGTCCCTCACGCGGCGTTGCTCCGTCAGGCTTGCGCCCATTGCGGAAAATTCCCCACTGCTGCCTCCCGTAGGAGTCTGGGCCGTGTCTCAGTCCCAGTGTGGCTGATCATCCTCTCAGACCAGCTACTGATCGATGCCTTGGTGAGCCATTACCTCACCAACTAGCTAATCAGACGCGGGCTCATCCCCAGGCGAAATTCGTTTCACCTCTCGGCATATGGGGTATTAGCGGCCGTTTCCGGCCGTTATCCCCCTCCTGAGGGCAGATTCCCACGCGTTACTCACCCGTCCGCCACTAGCCCGAAGGCTCGTTCGACTTGCATGTGTTAAGCACGCCGCCAGCGTTCATCCTGAGCCAGGATCAAACTCTCCGTTGTAGTCATCATTCCTATAAACTCTAATTCACATAACCTTGGCTTTCGCTAAAATCATGCCAACTATCATCGCAAATGATGTCGCCGTTACCCAATAACCTGACTTGCGTCAATCATTAGTTAAGGCCTCCTTCTAGCCAGAAGGGTTCGAGAGTGCATCACACAACATGCCAACCTCAATCACAACAACCTTCACAGATAACCTTTCGCGCTCATTCCTCATCAGAGTCTCCCCTGACAATCGAGTCTCGATCACTCATCCATGCGGTCGCCGCAACGTCTTTCAGCTGCTCGTGCAACGACTTTCCAAATCACTCAGATCCGGTCGCACCGTCTCTCACCTGAACATTCATTGAAAAAATTACCCGTGAAAGTAACCTTCTCAAAATTCAGGCAAAATCCTGATGCTTTTTTCTTTTGACGGGACCTCACACCTTTGCTGCTATCTCGTCAGACTCCTAAGCTCGGCTCAAGCCATGCCTCCCTTGCAGGAGCTCATTGCTCATCACCTCGCTTTGGCTTCTGACACAGCAAAAGCGTCAGTTCCTAAACTTTTTAGTTGTCCAGGTGCGC
>NZ_CH724160.1:639498-1068361 GCF_000153045.1 Synechococcus sp. WH 5701 | reverse complement strand
TGCCTAGTTTCACACAGGGTATTCAGAGTTCGTATCGATTTGGTACCGCTCTCGCAGCCCGCACCGAAACGGTGGCTTTACCCCCCTGCTATAGCACTAGACGCTACGCCTCAACGTATTTCGGGGAGAACCAGCTAGCTCCGGGTTCGATTGGCATTTCACCCCTAACCACAGCTCATCCGCTGATTTTTCAACATCAGTCGGTTCGGACCTCCACTTGGTATCACCCAAGCTTCATCCTGGCCATGGTTAGATCACCCGGGTTCGGGTCTATAAACACTGACGATCGCCCTATTCAGACTCGCTTTCGCTATGGCTCCACCATTCCCGGTTTAACCTGCCAGTGCCTATAAGTCGCCGGCTCATTCTTCAACAGGCACACGGTCACCCGATCAGTCGGGCTCCCATTGCTTGTAAGCTCACGGTTTCATGTTCTATTTCACTCCCCTCCCGGGGTTCTTTTCACCTTTCCCTCGCGGTACTGTTGCGCTATCGGTCACACAGGAGTACTTAGCCTTACGAGGTGGTCCTCGCAGATTCATACGGAATTTCACGTGCTCCGTACTACTCGGGATACAGCTAGGCCAGATTCGTTTTCGCGTACGGGGCTTTCACCCTCTATGGCGCGCCTTTCAAACGCTTCCACTAACGTCACTGGTCCACGTTGCTGTCCCACAACCCCGATGGTCGGAACCATCGGTTTAGGCTCTTCCCCGTTCGCTCGCCGCTACTTAGGGAGTCGTTTTTACTTTCCTTTCCTCCAGCTACTAAGATGTTTCAGTTCGCTGGGTTGGCTCGTGCCAGCCTATGGATTCAGCTGGCCGTTCTAGGGGTTGCCCCATTCGGAAATTCCCGGATCAAAGCGTGTTTCCAGCTCCCCGAGACTTATCGCAGGTAACTACGTCCTTCATCGCCTCTGTGTGCCAAGGTATCCACCGTGAGCCCTTTGTAGCTTGACCAATTTATCTCCACATCACCTTACTGCGGTTGTACGCAGATTCTCCTGCTTTCATCCTCAACGCCTGATCAACTGAATTTCTTCAATTGATCTCGCATTGACTCTAAAAACAAGATCAAACCCGATTCTTTCGGCAAGAACCAGGAGCAATGTGGAGTCTCGGCTCCTACTCTAGAATCGCTCCAAAAACAAACGTTGATCCCAGGAGCCAAAGCCACCAGAATCATCGACTGCTGATGAAGCATCCATGAGATGCTTTATTTACAGACTTACCTATGCAGTTGTCAAGGTTCTACTGAACACCGCAACCATCAGCCTTTCAGCTGATCTTGCTGGAGTCCAGCGTCTTTTCAATCAAGGCCTATGGCAGTACTTGACTCGCATCAAGATACTGATCAAACCTTAAAATGAAAGGAAGCTAGAGTCCTTTTCTCAGTACAATCATCTAAAATCACCACCACAAGCTCTCTCCCTCTGCTTTCGCGATCCGGGCGGGTTGGTCAGTGGAGGTTAGCGGACTCGAACCGCTGACATCCTGCTTGCAAAGCAGGCGCTCTACCAACTGAGCTAAACCCCCAAACACGAATGGGCCATCCTGGACTTGAACCAGGGACCTCACCCTTATCAGGGGTGCGCTCTAACCACCTGAGCTAATGGCCCAGGGATACCCTTGCGGGGTGACCTAGACAAAGTTTAGGAACTGAAAAGACATCCACGACAGCTCAGAGGTCTCTCCATCGCTGGATTCACATCTGGCTTCGTCTCTGTCGGTTGAGGTACCGATTAACCATCGAGATGACAGGATCATGGCCTAGCAATAAATGAGCCAGACATCACGATCAGTTATTGTCTCCCTGTTAGGAGGTGATCCAGCCGCACCTTCCGGTACGGCTACCTTGTTACGACTTCACCCCAGTCATCAGCCCCACCTTCGGCGTCCTCCTCCCTTGCGGGTTGGAGTAACGACTTCGGGCATGGCCAACTTCCATGGTGTGACGGGCGGTGTGTACAAGGCCCGGGAACGTATTCACCGCAGTATGCTGACCTGCGATTACTAGCGATTCCTCCTTCACGTAGGCGAGTTGCAGCCTACGATCTGAACTGAGCCACGGTTTATGGGATTTGCTAGCTCTCGCGAGTTTGCTGCCCTTTGTCCGTAGCATTGTAGTACGTGTGTAGCCCAGGATGTAAGGGGCATGATGACTTGACGTCATCCACACCTTCCTCCGGTTTATCACCGGCGGTCTCTCTAGAGTGCCCAACTGAATGCTGGCAACTAAAGACGTGGGTTGCGCTCGTTGCGGGACTTAACCCAACATCTCACGACACGAGCTGACGACAGCCATGCACCACCTGTCACTGCGTTCCCGAAGGCACTCCCAAGTTTCCAAGGGATTCGCAGGATGTCAAACCCTGGTAAGGTTCTTCGCGTTGCATCGAATTAAACCACATACTCCACCGCTTGTGCGGGCCCCCGTCAATTCCTTTGAGTTTCACACTTGCGTGCGTACTCCCCAGGCGGAACACTTAACGCGTTGGCTACGACACCGGAAGGGTTAATTCTCCCGACACCTAGTGTTCATCGTTTACGGCCAGGACTACAGGGGTATCTAATCCCTTTCGCTCCCCTGGCTTTCGTCCATGAGCGTCAGTTATGGCCCAGCAGAGCGCCTTCGCCACTGGTGTTCTTCCCGATATCTACGCATTTCACCGCTACACCGGGAATTCCCTCTGCCCCTACCACACTCTAGCCTTGTAGTTTCCATTGCTGAAATGGAGTTGAGCTCCACGCTTTAACAACAGACTTTCAAGGCCGCCTGCGGACGCTTTACGCCCAATAATTCCGGATAACGCTTGCCACTCCCGTATTACCGCGGCTGCTGGCACGGAATTAGCCGTGGCTTATTCCTCAAGTACCGTCATGTCTTCTTCCTTGAGAAAAGAGGTTTACAGCCCAGAGGCCTTCGTCCCTCACGCGGCGTTGCTCCGTCAGGCTTGCGCCCATTGCGGAAAATTCCCCACTGCTGCCTCCCGTAGGAGTCTGGGCCGTGTCTCAGTCCCAGTGTGGCTGATCATCCTCTCAGACCAGCTACTGATCGATGCCTTGGTGAGCCATTACCTCACCAACTAGCTAATCAGACGCGGGCTCATCCCCAGGCGAAATTCGTTTCACCTCTCGGCATATGGGGTATTAGCGGCCGTTTCCGGCCGTTATCCCCCTCCTGAGGGCAGATTCCCACGCGTTACTCACCCGTCCGCCACTAGCCCGAAGGCTCGTTCGACTTGCATGTGTTAAGCACGCCGCCAGCGTTCATCCTGAGCCAGGATCAAACTCTCCGTTGTAGTCATCATTCCTATAAACTCTAATTCACATAACCTTGGCTTTCGCTAAAATCATGCCAACTATCATCGCAAATGATGTCGCCGTTACCCAATAACCTGACTTGCGTCAATCATTAGTTAAGGCCTCCTTCTAGCCAGAAGGGTTCGAGAGTGCATCACACAACATGCCAACCTCAATCACAACAACCTTCACAGATAACCTTTCGCGCTCATTCCTCATCAGAGTCTCCCCTGACAATCGAGTCTCGATCACTCATCCATGCGGTCGCCGCAACGTCTTTCAGCTGCTCGTGCAACGACTTTCCAAATCACTCAGATCCGGTCGCACCGTCTCTCACCTGAACATTCATTGAAAAAATTACCCGTGAAAGTAACCTTCTCAAAATTCAGGCAAAATCCTGATGCTTTTTTCTTTTGACGGGACCTCACACCTTTGCTGCTATCTCGTCAGACTCCTAAGCTCGGCTCAAGCCATGCCTCCCTTGCAGGAGCTCATTGCTCATCACCTCGCTTTGGCTTCTGACACAGCAAAAGCGTCAGTTCCTAAACTTTTTAGTTGTCCAGGTGCGCCTCCCTCAGCCTCTCGGCCTCCGGTGGCTCGCGGTGGTCTCCCAACCGCTTTTGAAACTTACAACACCGTCGGCCGGCTCTCGCCTCCTCCTGGTTGTAAGCCCTGCAGCGCTCGCCTTCCGGCTCACGCGCAGTCCAAAAACATACCACAGGTTCGGCCGCAGGTGCTGCAAGCACCTGACGAGCGCCGCGCTTAGCAGCCCAGATCGCCTGTCCTGTCTATGGTTTCGTAGGAACCGGCCCCGTTCAAGAGGAGTCCAGGCTTGGCGACACATTTCAGCCAGGAGCGGCTTCGCATCCGCCCCAGCTCCCGAGAAGACGCTGTTGTGGCCAGTGCCCGCGAAAAATTCGAGCGCACTCTGGTGTCGGTGCAGGGCTCCCTGGTGGGATCGGTGGCCGCCCTGGAGCATCCCCGCAGCCACGGCTCCCTCAATTACGGCGAAGTGTTTCTGCGCGACAACGTGCCGGTGATGATTCACCTGCTCCTGGAGGGTCGCTTTGACATTGTTCGTCACTTTCTGAGCGTCTGCCTTGACCTTCAGAGCAGCACCTACCAGACCCGTGGCGTCTTCCCCACCAGCTTCATCGAGGAGAACGGCCAGCTGATGGCCGACTACGGACAACGCTCGATCGGACGGATCACCTCGGTGGACGCCAGCCTGTGGTGGCCGATCCTGTGCTGGTACTACGTCAAGCGCAGCCAGGACTGGGAGTTCGGAGCCAGCCAGAAGGTGCAGCGGGGGGTGCAGCTGCTGCTCGATCTGGTGATGCACCCCACCTTCGAGGGCACACCGGTGCTGTTCGTTCCAGACTGCTCCTTCATGATCGACCGTCCGATGGACGTGTGGGGAGCCCCGCTGGAGGTGGAGGTCCTCCTGTTCGGCTGCCTTCGCAGCTGCGGCCATTTGATGGAGATCGCCCGACGTGACCGCAGCAGCCGCTTGCTGGAGCAGCGGCTCGAGCTCACCCGCCAGTGGATCCACGACCTCCGCTCCTTTCTGCTCAAGCACTACTGGGTCACCAGCAAGACGATGCAGGTGCTGCGCCGCCGACCCACCGAGCAATACGGCGACCATCAGCATGAAAACGAGTTCAATGTGCAGCCCCAGGTGATCCCCGACTGGCTCCAGGACTGGCTGGAAAACCGCGGCGGCTACCTGATCGGCAACATCCGCACGGGGCGTCCGGACTTCCGCTTCTACAGCCTGGGCAATTCCCTGGCGTGCCTGTTCGGACTGCTCACCGCACCGCAGCAGCGGGGCCTCTTCCGGTTGGTGCTGCACAACCGCAGCCACCTGATGGCGCAGATGCCGATGCGGATCTGCCATCCCCCCATGGAAGCGGCCGAGTGGATGACCAAGACCGGTTCCGATCCCAAGAACTGGCCGTGGAGCTACCACAACGGAGGCCACTGGCCGAGCCTGCTCTGGTATTTCGGTGGGGCCATCCTTCAGCATGAGCAAAACCACCCGCGGGCGGATGCACTGCTGATGGGGCAGGCCAAAGCCATGCTCGAGGAGTGTTACTGGTCACAGCTGAACCAGTTGCCGCGCCAGCAGTGGGCTGAGTACTTCGATGGACCCACCGGCACGTGGGTGGGGCAGCAATCCCGCACCTACCAGACCTGGACCATCATTGGCTTTCTGCTGCTGCACCACCTGCTGCGTGTCAATCCCGCCGACGTGTCGGTGCTCTCGATCGACGCGCCACCATAAAAAAAGCCGCCGAGGCCAACGGCGGCTGCAATGAACAATGGGAAGGAGGCGAGAAGTTAGATCAAGATCTGTCCAGGTCGAGATCTGTCCACTCGACTTCAGAACAAGCCGAGGGTGAGTGACTTGTCGATGGGCAGAGCGGCACCGATGCCCAGGTAGATCGTGAACACTGTTCCGAACAGGAAGGCGGCCATGGCCACAGGCCTGCGGAAGGGGTTCTGGAACTTGTTGAAGCTCTCGATGAAGGGGATGAGCATCAGGCCCAAGGGGACCATCGTCTGCAGGGCAATGCCCAGAAGCTTGTTGGGGACGACCCGAAGAATCTGAAAGACGGGGTAGAGGTACCACTCCGGCAGGATTTCGAGAGGTGTGGCGAAGGGATCAGCCTTGTCGCCGAGCATGGCTGGATCCAGCACTGCCAGGCCCACCACCATGGCGATGGTGCCCAGGATCACAACCGGGAAGATGTAGAGGAGATCGTTGGGCCAGGCAGGCTCTCCGTAGTAGTTGTGACCCATGCCCTTGGCCAGCTTGGCCCGCAAGCTGGGGTCGCTGAGATCAGGCTTCTTGAGGATGTGCATCGAAAGCACCGAGTGTGGGGTGAGAGGAGTGAAAAGGCTGAATCAGTTGATCGAGGCTGGAGATCAGATCACAAAGGACCGGAGATGCCCTGCTTGCGGATCATCAGGAAGTGCATGAGCATGAACACCGCCAGCAGCCAGGGCATCACGAAGGTATGCAGGCTGTAGAAGCGGGTGAGCGTGGCCTGACCGACGCTCTCACCACCACGCAGCAGCTCGACCATGAAATCGCCGACCACAGGAACTGCGGCGGGGACACCCGAAACGATCTTGACGGCCCAGTAACCGACCTGATCCCAGGGGAGGGAATATCCGGTGACGCCAAAGGAGACGGTGATGACGGCCATCACCACGCCGGTGACCCAGGTGAGCTCCCTGGGACGCTTGAAGCCGCCGGTGAGATACACGCGGAAGACGTGCAGAATCAGCATCAGCACCATCATGCTGGCGCTCCAGCGATGCACCGAGCGGATCAGCCAGCCGAAGCTGACGTCGGTCATCAGGTACTGAACCGAGGAATAGGCCTCAGCCACCGTGGGCTTGTAATAAAAGGTCATCGCGAATCCAGTGGCGAACTGGATCAGGAAGCACACCAGCGTGATGCCACCGAGGCAATAGAAGATGTTGACGTGGGGCGGCACGTACTTTGAGGAGATGTCGTCGGCAATCGCCTGGAGTTCCAGGCGCTCCTCGAACCAGTCGAAAACAGGAGACGACTTGGCGGCGGGAGACGAGTTCGCCATGCAGTGCTGGGTTGGGGTTGCGAGAGTCTACCGATACCCGCGCTTGGGCCGTGATTGCCGTCCTGTCTCCGGCTTGCCAGCGATGAGCCGGTCCAAGCCCCTCTCCAACGCGCTGATCTCTTGGCGAGGACGAGCCATGGCGCTGGCCCTGCTGCTCTGCGTTGGGCTGTGGCTGCAGCCCGGCCCGGCCCTGGCCCTCAACGATGCTCAGCAGCTGGTGGTCGAGGCCTGGCGGCTGGTGAACCAGAGCTATGTCGACCCCACACGTTTTGAAACCGTGCACTGGCGGCGCCTGCGCCAGAAGGCCCTGGAACAGCCGATCGAGACCAGCGCCCAGGCCTACGACGCCATCGCGGCCATGCTTGAGCCGATCGGCGATCCCTACACCCGTGTGCTTCGCCCAGCCGACTACAAAGCCCTGCGCGCCACAACGGAGGGAAGCGTCAGCGGCGTCGGCCTGCAGCTGAGCCTGGGAGAGGACGGGCAGGGGATCGTGGTGATTGCGCCGCTGGATGGGTCGCCGGCCGCCGAAGCCGGCATCAGCTCGGGCAGCGAGGTGCTGGAAGTGGAGGGAAAGCCGTGCCGCATCCTTGGACTGGAGGCCACGGCCGCGCGCCTGAGGGGTCCGGCTGGCACCAGCGTGCAGGTGCTCATCCAGCCGCCCACCCCCCGGGCTGAACCCAGACAAGTGCTGCTGAGGCGTGAGCGGGTGGACCTGCAACCGGTACGGTCCAGACTGCTCAAGCGCGAGGGTCACCGCCTGGGACTGCTGCGCATCACTCAGTTCAGCGAGCCGGTGCCCGCCGGGGTGCGTGAGGCTCTCCAGGGCTTCGACCAGGAGGGTGTGGAGGGGGTGATTCTCGATCTGCGCAACAACTCCGGCGGTCTTGTCGAGGCGGGAGTGGCGGTGGCCAATGCCTTCCTCGCCGCCCAGCCGATCGTGGAGACCATGAACCGCGACGGTCTGAGTGAGCGGCGGCAGGCCGCGGCCGGACAGCTGTACAGCGGCCCGATGGTCACGTTGGTGAATGGGGGCACTGCCAGCGCCAGCGAAATCCTGGCGGGCGCCCTCCAGGACGACGGCCGATCAGCTCTGCTGGGCAGCCGCACCTTCGGCAAGGGACTGATCCAGACACTGATCAACCTGGGGGACGGCAGCGGCCTGGCCGTGACCGTGGCCCGCTACAGGACTCCCAGCGGCCGTGACATCCAGAACCAGGGCATCGCACCTGACCGGCTGCTGCCCGAGCCGGAGCCCCTCAATCCAGGTGGGGCCGACGACCACTGGCTGCAGCTGGCCGCCGAGCAGCTGCTGCAGGAGCTCCCCACAGCATGAGCCTGCGCACCTATCACGATCCCCTGCACGGAGCGATCCGGCTGGAGCGAAGCCAACCGGCCGAAGGCCTGGCCATGGAGCTGATCGACACGGCCCCCTTCCAGCGCCTGCGCCGGATCCGCCAGCTGGGGCCGGCGTTCCTCACCTTCCATGGCGCTGAGTCGAGCCGCTTCACCCATTCCCTTGGGGTGCTGCATCTGGCCAGGCTTGCCTTGCACCAGCTGGAGCGCCAGGCCCCCGAGCTGGCACAGGATCAGGGGGTGCTCTACGCCGCGGCCCTGCTGCACGACGTGGGGCACGCCCCGCTCAGCCACTCCGGTGAGGAGATGTATGGGCTGCGCCACGAAACCTGGTCGGCCCGGCTGGTGCGGGAACACCCGGCCTTGCGTGAGGCTCTCGAGCGCCATGCCCCCGGCAGTGCCGATGCCGTGGCCGACCTGCTGGAGCGCGGTCATCACCGACAGCCGGCGCTGGCCTCCCTGGTGAGCGGCCAGCTCGACTGCGACCGGCTCGACTACCTGCTACGGGACAGCCACAGCACGGGCACCCGCTATGGCCAGCTCGATCTGGAGCGGATCCTGGGGGCCCTGACCGTGGCTCCTGACGGCAGCCTGGCGCTGCACCCGAAAGGACTGATGGCGGTGGAGCACTACCTGGTGGTGCGCAGCCTGATGTACCGCAGCCTCTACAACCACCGGCTCAATGTGGTCTGCAACTGGTTGCTGACCCGGACGATCCAGCTGGCCCGCCGCCTCGGGCCCGAAGGCGGAGTGGACGCCGATGCGGTGATGGCGAAGTGGCTGTGGCGCCCTGAGAGCCTCGATCTGGAGACCTACCTGGCCAACGACGACCTGCGCACGGGCTACCACCTGATGCGCTGGCGGGAGGCGGGGCCGGCTGATCTGCAGGAGCTCTGCGGACGCCTGCTGGACCGGCGCCTGCTCCGGGCCCGTGACGTCAGCCACCTGGATGCCGGTGGACGGCTGGAGTTGCTGGCCCTGGCCCAGAGGCTCAGCGAGGCCGCCGGACTGAAGCCCAGCCTGTGCTGCGCCCTGCAACAGCGTCAGAACCGCGGCTATGACCCCTACAAAGGTGGGTTGCGGCTTTGGGATGGGGAGTCGCTGGCGGCCCTGGAGGAACACTCCCCCCTGGTGGCCAGCCTGGTGAAGCCGATGGAGCTGGCCTGGTTGATCCACCCCCCCGAGGTGAGTGAACCCCTGCGGGAGCGGGCCCGTGCCCTGGGGAGCAGTCGCCGCGGCGCTGCCTAAGTTGGGCCCCTCCGCATGCGGCGATGGCTGCCGAGTTCGTGCCCGCCGCCCGCAGCGGCCTCCCCCACCAGTTGCTGCTGCCGGAGCCTGGTCCCGAGGCTGCCCCCCTGCCGGAGCAGCTGCAGCGGGGACTCGATGGTGTGATCGACAGCGGAGCGCTGCTGCTCCAGAGCGGCGACTGGCTGCTCACGGCGGCCGACCTGCGCGGACTTGAGCATCAGTTGGCCACCTACCAGCTCGAGCTGATGGGCGTGGAAGGTCGCCAGGCCCTCACCCTGGCGGCTGCGGCGGCCATCGGCCTCAGCACACGCCTGCAGAAGAGCACCGCCCCAGGGCCCGGTCCGGACTCCCGCAACAGCCCAGATCTGGTGATTCAGCGGGGCACCCTGCGCTCCGGCGACCACCTCCAGGTGGAGGGCACGGCACTGGTGCTTGGTGATGTCAACCCGGGCGCCCGGGTCAGCGCCGGCGGGCACGTGCTGGTGTGGGGCCGGCTGCGGGGTGTGGCCCATGCCGGCTGCCACGGTGATCCCAACGCCAGGATCGTGGCCCTGCAGCTGCGCCCCCTGCAGCTGCGCATCGCCGAGGTGATCGCCAGGGGGCCGGAGGATTCACCTCCGCAGGGCTTCTGCGAACAGGCCCGCCTGGTGGGGGGAGTGATTCGCATCGATCCCTCCGAGCCGAGCTGGCCCCCCTTCAGCGGTTGACCCCCCCCAGCCGCGCTGGCTGCAGATTCTCGGACTCCATCCCGTTTTTACAGCTTGAGACGCCGCTCCCCCTCACGGGGCTGAGCGATCAGATCAACCAGCGTCTCGACCCCGTCGTCGCCCATCACCCACAGGCGTTACTGGAAGCCGGGCTGCTCAACCATGGGCTGGCCAAAGATGGGGGCCATAATCTGGGGCATGTCTGGCAAACCCGTGACGAGCGCACAGAACCGCACAATTCTGATCTGTTCAGGCAAAGGTGGCGTCGGCAAAACCACGCTCACGGCCAATCTGGGCATCGCCCTGGCCAAGCAGGGGGCCAGAACCGCCGTGCTCGATGCCGATTTCGGCCTGCGCAACCTTGATCTGTTGCTGGGGCTTGAGAACCGGATCGTCTACACCGCCCAGGAGGTGCTCTCCGGCAGTTGCCGCCTGGAGCAGGCCCTGGTGAAGCACAAGCAGGAACCCAACCTCTCCCTTCTGCCGGCCGGCAATCCGCGCATGCTCGAGTGGCTCACGCCCGACGACATGAAGAAGATCGTGGGACTGCTGGCCGAGCAATTCGATTACGTGCTCATCGACTGTCCCGCCGGCATCGAGGAGGGGTTCAAGAATGCGGCCGCCGCCTCGCGTGAGGCGCTGGTGGTCACCACGCCCGAAGTGTCGGCCGTCCGCGATGCCGACCGGGTGATCGGGCTTCTCCAGACCCGCGACATCAAACCGATCCAGCTGGTGCTCAATCGGGTCAGGCCACGCATGATGGCCAACCAGGAGATGCTCTCGGTCAGCGACGTCACCGACATCCTGGCCCTGCCCCTGCTGGGCCTGGTGCTCGAGGACGAGCAGGTGATCGTGTCCACCAACCGGGGCGAGCCACTCACCCTCAACGGCAGCCGTTCACCGGCAGGCCAGGCCTACACCAACGTGGCCCGCCGCCTGCGCGGTGAAGAGGTCCCCCTGGCCGACCCCACCAAGGAGGGCCAGGGCCTGCGCGCCAAGCTGGGCCGCCTGATGCACACCAAAATCTTCTGAGCCGCGATGACCTTGCGCGATTTCATCGACAAGCTGCTCGGTCGTCAGCCCGCCAGTGCGGGCATGGCCCGCGAAAGGCTGCAACTGGTGCTGGCCCACGACCGCAGTGACCTCAATCCCGAATTACTCGAGCAGATGCGCCGGGAAATTCTCGAGGTGGTCTCGCGCTACGTGGAGATCGATCTTGAGGAAGGTGACGTGAGCCTTGAAACCGAGGACCGCGTCACAGCCCTGGTGGCCAACCTGCCAATCAAACGGGCCCGCCCCAAGCCACCGCCCCCCGGCGGTGATCCCTCCATGGCAACCGCCTGAGCCGGACCCGTGGCAACCGGCAAGGCTCAAAGGCGAAGCGGTTGGGAATCCTCAGAACCGAACCGTTGAGGGTGGGCCCATGCCCCTGGTGGAGCTGTCTCCCACGCCGGCCGAGCAACGGGTGCTGGGTTGGCTGGTGCGCGGCCTGAGCAACAAGGCGATCGCGGCGGAACTGGTGCTGAGCCCCAGGACCGTCGAGAGTCATGTGTCGAGCCTGCTGGCCAAGGCGGGCTGCAGCAATCGATCTCAGCTGCTGCTCTGGGCGCGGGGCGAGCGATAAGCTCAGCGCCGTGCCGGCTTAGCTCAGTGGTAGAGCAGCGCTTTTGTAAAGCGAAGGTCATCGGTTCAAATCCGTTAGCCGGCTTGCTTCCAGTTCCTCCATCTCCTTCCCCCCCCTCACCCCTGCGCTGTTGATCGAGGCCCTGGTGCTGGTGACGGTGCTGGCTGGGTTTCTGGGACTGCTCCTGCGCCGAAACCTCTTTCTCAAGGTGCTGGCACTGGATGTGATGAGCACCGGGGTGATCGGGTTCTTCGTGCTGCTGGCCGCCCGCAGCGGAGTGCGCACGCCGATTCTCGAAGCCAGCACAGGGGCAGCTTCATCCCCGGCAGCCGACTTTGCTGATCCGGTGCCCCAGGCGGTGATCCTCACGGCGATCGTGATCGGATTTTCTGTTCAGGCCCTGCTGCTGGTGGTGATCACCCACCTGGCCCGGCGGGAGCCCAGCCTGCAGATCGATGCCTTGGAGGAGGCTGCCGAAGGATGAGTGCCCTCATCATCGGCTGGTTGCTGCTGCCGTTCCTGCTGGCTTTCAGCGCCGCGCTGTGGCCGAAACTGGGCTGGTGGATGGCGCTGCTCTGCTGCACAGCCACGCTGGCCGCAGGCCTGATCCTGAGCCTTGATCCCGAGCCGATCCTGATCCAGCTGGTGGGGCCATCAGGCGTGTCGCTGCTGCTGGATGGTTTTGTCGCCCCTTTCCTGCTGCTCAATGCTCTGGTGAGCGCCGCGGTGCTGCTGGAGCGGGGCCAGAGCCACGACGACCCCAGCTTCTGCCTGCTGTTGATGGCCCTGCTTGGCTCGATCAATTCCGCCCTCGTCTGCCACGACCTGATCAGCCTCTATGTGGCCCTGGAGGTGGTGAGCCTGTGCGCCTTCCTGCTGATCGCCGACCGCCACAAGTTCCGCTCGCTCTGGATTGCCCTGCGTTACCTACTCGTGGGCAGCACAGCTCTGCTTTTCTTTCTGATCGGCTGTGCCCAGGTGCAGGCCAGCCATGGCTCCTTTGCCTTTGAGGGGGTCGCTGGCGCCACGACCGGCGCCCTGGCCCTGCTGCTGATCGGGCTGTTGACGAAGTCGGGGCTGTTCATCTCGGGGCTATGGCTGCCCCGCACCCATGCCGAGGCCCCGGCTGAGGTGTCGGCGCTGCTCTCGGGGGTGGTCATCACCGCTGGGGCGGCACCGCTCGTGAGGCTCTCCCAGGGGAGCCCGGAGCTGGCGTCGGTGGTGATCTGGCTGGGGCTGGCCAGCGCGGGCTTTGCCGTGGTCTTTGCCTTGCTGGAAACCGACGTCAAGCGTCTCCTGGCCTGGAGCACGGTCTCACAGATCGGCCTGGTGGTGATCTCCCCGGTGACGGCGGGCCTCTTCGCTCTGGGGCACGGCCTCGCCAAAGCCTGCCTGTTCCTGCTGACGCGCCGCTGTCCCAGCCGCAGGCTGGAGAGCTGGTCCGAGATGCCCCTGCCGTGGTCGGTGGCGCTGCCGATGCGGTTGGCGGCCCTCTCGATCGCCGGCTGTCCCCTGCTGGTGGGGTATCTGGCGAAGGAGCAGCTCCAACAGCGGCTTGGCCCTCTGCCGGTTCTGCTGGTCACGTTGTTCTCGGTGGGCACAGCCGCTGTGTACATGCGGCTGTGGGCCAGCCCGATCGTGAGGCCGAGCGAAGAACGCCCCCCTGCCGCCGCCCCGTTCCACTGGGGAGTGGCGCTGCTCTTGGCCGCCCTGGTGCTGGGGAATGGCCTGCCGTTCATGGCCAACGACAGCACGCTCTGGCTGAGCAGCTTCAAGGCGAGCTCGCTGCTGAAATCCCTGGGAGTGCTGCTGGCCGGCTGGGCGCTCCACAGGCTGATTCAGCCCTGGAGGTCGTCGATCAAGTTGCCGGATCTGGAACGCTTCGATGACCTGATCGGCGGCATGGGCATCATGGGGACCGCGCTGGTGGTGACACTCTCGTGTTGACGGGCCATAGCCTGAGACTGCGCCGTGCAGCCAGCTGGGGGCTGACCACCGGATTCCGGCTGGGCCTCTGGCTCCTGCTCACCGCCGATGTGGGGCGTTTCAACCTGATCGCGGGCCTGACCCTGGCGGTGGTGCTGCCCAGGGCCCGCTCGAGGCTGGCCAGCCCAGGGCTGCTGCTGCACTCCCTCTGGGCCGTGCTGCTCTCGATTCCTCAGGCCTACGCCGAAGCAGTGACGATGACCCTCAGGCCCCACAGGCTGGAGCGGTTCACCAGCTTGAAGGGCTCAGGCAGCCAGTCGTCGCTGGTGGTGTTCCTGGAGGTGTTCAGGATCACGCTCACGCCCCTCACCATTGCCCTGGGCCGGCGTCCCGACGGCAACTACCTGGTGCATGAGCTGGGTCGGGAGCAGCGGAAATGATGGTGCTCGTTTACGGGATGGTGCTGGCACTGCTGATGCCGGTGCTGGTGGTGCTGCGCAATCCCGATCTCTGGCACCGGCTCGCGGCCTTCGCCAGCATCTCCACCAAGGTTTCGATCCTGCTGCTGGTGTTCGATGTGGCCCGCGGCGACCGGATGATCGGTGTGGTGGGCGTGATCGTGCTGAGCGTGGGCAATGCGGGGGTGATGCTGCTGGCCAACCTGCTGCGGGAGATGGACCCATGACCATGCTCCCTGGGCTGCTGAGCGGACTGCTGCTGGCCAGCGGACTGGTGTTCTGGCTGATGGGAACGTGGCCTCTGCTGGGCCGCTCCAGCTACCTGGCCAAGCTTCATGGTCTGTCGGTGGCCGACACTCTCGGCTCGGCGCTGATCGTGCTCGGTCTGCTGGTGCTCCAGCCGGCGGAATGGCCCGTGTTGAGCCTTGCCCTGTTCTCCCTGGTGATCTGGAACACGTTGTTCGGCTACGTCCTCGGCTTTTGCTCCCGCCGCAGTACGGCACCACTCCTGGAGGGGGTTGAGCTGGCGCCATGAGCCCCCCCCTTGATCTGGGCAGAAACCTGGCCCAGCTGCTGCCGATCGCGGCTCTGCTGCCCCTGACCGCCATCCTGATGGTGCTGCAGCGGAATCCGTACCAGACCCTGGTGCTGCGGGGGATCCTGGGTGCGATAGCCACCCTGCTCTATGCCCTGCTGGGGGCCGCCGATGTGGCCCTCACCGAGGCGCTGGTGGGGACCTTGCTCTCCACCACGCTCTACGCCATTGCCCTTCGCTCGTCGATGGTGTTCCGGCTGGCCTTGCCTGAGGGAGAACCGCTGGGCAGTGAGCACCGGGCCCTGCTGGAGCCCTGGCTTCAGCAGGCCTTTCTCCGCCTCGAGGTGATCGACGATCCCAGGGGGGGGGCCTGCCATGGCCAGCTCGGGGGCGATGGCGAACTTCTGATCCGCTCGGGGCGACTGCTGGAGCAGTTGCTCAGCCTCGATGGGGCCAGGGCCTGGCGCCTGGCCGGCGGCACGATCGCCCCCCTCAGCCAAGTCGCCCCTGCCGGCGCAGGAGCCCAGCCGTGAGGACCCTGCTCTATGTGCTCACGGCTGGCCTGCTCTGCGGCCTGCCCCTGCTCGATCAGGCGATCACCCTGCCGAGCGCCACGTCCATCGTGGCGTCGATCACCAGGGATGCAGCTGTGCCCAATGTGGTCTCGGGGATCATTCTCAACACCCGGCTCTACGACACGGTGGGGGAGGTGGTTGTGTTCAGCCTCGCGGCGCTGGGGGTGAAGCTGCTGCTGAGCGGTGAAGCGCCTGCCCGCTCAATCCTGGCCATGGAGGATGCCCCATCCCTGGTGCTCTGCCAACTCGGGGCCACCGTCTGCGCCCTGGTGGCCGTGGAGCTGGCCCTGCGCGGACACCTCTCTCCCGGAGGGGGCTTTGGGGCGGGAGTGGCCGGAGGGACCGCCATCGGCCTGCTGGTGATCAGTGGCTCGGCCGAGCGCACGGCGGCGTTCTACAAGCGTTATCACGCTGGCACCTGGGAGAAGGTGGCGGTGATCATCTTCCTGATTCTGGCCCAGTGCAGCCTCTCGGGCCTGGCTCCGCCGGCAGGCACCTTCGGCAGCCTGGCCAGCGGAGGCTGGATTCCCCTGCTCAACATCCTGGTGGCCATCAAGGTGACCCTGGGCTCCTGGGCCATCCTTCAGTTATTCGTGCGTTACCGCGGCCTGCTGTAGGTCAGCGGCCCGGATCAGGTCCGGCGACCGGCCAGCATGAATCCAACCAGCACCAGCCCAGCCCAGCCCCAGCCGTGCAAACCGGCCGCCGGGGTTGCCCAGGTCAACCAGGGCTCGATCAAGGTGTTGGACAAACCGAGCGTGACCAACACGGCCAGCACAAGCCAGAGCATCGCGGCCTCAGTTGCAGAGAAGATCCAGGTCTGGCATCACAGCACCGGAGCGCAGCACTTGCCAGGTTCCGGCCAGGCTCCAGGCGAGCACCGTGCTGCCCTGTCCTGACGGGTGGGGCCAGGGCAACGGCGCCAGCCGTGGCACCTGGGGGAACATGGCTTCGGCCTGGGAGGCCGTAAGGCATGGAGGGTCGCCGGAGCGGTTAGCGCTGGTGGTGGCCAGGGGTCCGGTGCGGCGGAGCAGCTCGCGAGCCCGCTCGCAGGCGGGAATGCGCAGGCCAAGCCTGGCTTCGGCGGCCACCACGCCAGGCTGCAGAGCGGCCACCACCGCACCCCGTGCGGGCAGCACCAGGGTGAGAGCACCAGGCCAGCAGCGCTCTGCCAGCTCCAACCACTGGGGGCGCGGCGACAGCTCCAGCGCCGCGAACAGCGTCTCAGGCTCTGACCCCATCAGGATCAGTGGCTTGTTGCTCGGGCGCGACTTGAGCTCCCAGATCTGCCCGGCGGCTGCCGGTAGAGCCGCCAGGGCCGGCAGGGTGTCGGTGGGGAAAATCGCCGGACCGCCCGCGAGAATCCACTCGGCCAGGAGTGCTGCAGGCATGGCCTGAGCCCGGCCTGGTTGGGCTGGTGGCTGGGGGGATCGTTCCATCAAGCCAGCGGGGGCCTACTGGATTCTGGCCATGCTGGCCTGGACCCAGGCATGGGCCGCCGGGCCTGGGCAAAGCGCCAACGCCCCTCAAGGTCGCGATGGGAGGTCACCTCCACCAGGCCGCAGGCGAGAAGCAGCTCGGCCACGGCATGGCTCTGATCGTGGTGGTGCTCCAGCAGCAACCAGCCCCCGGGGGCAAGGGCCGCCCAGGCTCCGCTGGCCAGGGCCCGGATCGCTTCGAGTCCATCCGGGCCGCCATCGAGGGCCAGGTGCGGCTCATGCTCCCGCACCAGCGGCTCGAGCTCCACGAGAACCGCCGTGGGGATGTAGGGGGGATTGCTGACCACCAGGTCCAGACCACCCCAGTGGGGGCGCAGGGGCTCCCACCACTGGCCGAGGTGCAGCGTGACCCGATCGAGGAGACCGGCTTCCTCGAGATTGATCTCAGCCTGGGCCAGGGCCTGGGCGGAGCAGTCAACCGCCAGCCCCCTGGCCTTGGGCGCCGCCCGGGCCAGGGCCAGAGCCAGGCAGCCGGATCCGGTGCCGAGATCCGCCCAGGTCAGTGGCCTGTGGGCCGGAGCCGGCAAGGCCAGGGCCAGAGCGAGAGCCAGATCCGCCAGCACTTCGGTTTCCTGGCGTGGAATGAGAACGGCCGGGGACACCGCCAGGGAGAACTCCCGCCAGGGACACACCCCCACCAGATACTGAAGGGGGGTATGGCACTCGAGATGCTGCCGCCAGAGGACGGTGAGTTCGCCCAGCCCGGTGTGCAACTGCACGGGTGAAGCGGGATCGAGCCAGACCCGCTGCAGCTGGGTCCAGCGCAGCCCGGCGCCGAGGTCGAGCAGCCAGTCGAGGTCGGCAGCGCGGCCCCCTTCCCCCAGCCGCTGCCGGCGCCAGGCCAGCAGCTCGGAGCCCAGGATCAGCTCACCTGGGGCTGCAGGCGCTTGGCTGGCAGGAGCCAGCTGGGGCGCAGCACTGGGGAGGGGCCTGGAGGCAGCCATGGCCAAAACTTAGACAGGCGACCCTGAGGCAGGGCGCCAGCGAAGGCCCGGTTCCGCGCGCACACGGCCCGCCAGCTCCAGATGCAGCAACTGGGTGGCCAGCTCAGCCCCGGATCGGCCCAGGGCCTGCGCCAGCTGCTCCAGAGAGGCCCCTTGGCCCAGGGCGGCCAGCAGGGCCTGATCCGGCGCGCCAGTGGGTGTGGCTGGCGAGGGGCTGGCCGCCGTGGTGGTGGTGGCCTGAGGGCGGCCAAGGGGGCCTGCGCCCAGCTGGGCGATCAGATCCGAGGCCGCCAGCAGCGGACTCGCCCCCTGGGACAGCAGACGATTGCTGCCCAGGGCAGAGCACTTGCCGGCGTCGGCTGGAACGACCCAGAGCGGCAGCCCCTGGTCCCAGGCCAGGGCAGCGGAGTGGAGCGCCCCACTCGATTCGGGGCACTCCACCACCACAACCGCCTGGGCGAGGGCCACCTGGAGGCGATTGCGGGCGGCGAAATGGCCCCGCCGCACGGGAGTGCCCCGGGGGTGCTCGCTCACCAGCAGACCATGGCGGGCCACGGCCGATTGAAGGACCTGGTGATGGCGTGGATAGACACGATCGAGCGGGGTCCCGAGCACACCGATGGGGCGTCCGCCCCGTTCCAGGCATCCGCGATGCACTGCGGCGTCGATGCCCTCCGCCAGGCCACTGACCACGGGCCAGCCGGCCTCGGCCAGGGCGGCGCCCAGCGCTTCGGCCATGGCTCGCCCATGCGGCGAGGGCCGGCGGGTGCCGACCACCGCAATCGCCTGACGCCGCCGCAGGGGAGCCCAGAGGGATCCTCGACCAGCCCAGTGCAGGGCCAGTGGCGGCCGCTGCAGCTGATTCAGAGAGGCGGGACGGGCGGGGTCACCCGGCACGAGCACCCGCCGTGGTGCCTGGGCGGGCCAGCCTCCAGCTCCCAGCGGATCCTGGCCCCAGCTCTGGCGGTGAACCTCGATGCTGGCCAGCACGCCAGGTCCGAAACCGTTCAGGCAGGCCAGCTCGGCCCTGCTGGCCGTCCAGGCCGCCGCCAGCCCACCACAGGCGCGCTCCAGTTCGGCCAGGCGGCGCCAGCCCAGGCCTGGACAACTGCTCCAGAGCAACCACCACTGCCGCCGCTCAGCCCAGCACTGGCCAGGGCCAGGATCCAGGCCAAAGCTGAACTGGCTCAGACGATCCAATGACCCCGGAGATGAACCACTCGCTGAGCCCCCTGGAGTGGAGGCGGCTCCTGCCCAGGAGCGACACGCAAAGGACAGCGACACCAGCTCGCCCATGACCATGCCATTCAGTACAGATGTACTAGCACGCTTTGTCGGGTCCGTCGAGCAACCTCTGGAGCGCCTGCTCAAGCTCCGGCGGATAGCGGCGCACCAACTGAAGGCCCGCTCCCTGACGCCGTACCAGCGCCAGCTCCACCCTGGCTTCAGCCGCCAGCCGCTCGCCACTGAGCATGAAGCGGGTGATCCAGGGCAGCCGCAGGCCCCGGCGGGGCTGGGCCTGGCTGTGCAGCTCCACCAGCTCGCCATGGCCCACGGCCTGGTGATAGTCGATCCGCAGGGCCAGCACCGGCAGCTCCAGGCCCAGGGCCGACAGTGCTGCATAAGGGAGCCCCGCCGCTGCGAGGGCCTCCACCCGGGCCTCCTCCAGCCAGGCGAGGTAGGCGCCGTGCCACATCACACCCCCGTGATCGGTGTGCTGCGGCAGTACCCGGCACCGCAGCAGCCAGCAGCGGTGCCCCTTTTGCCACTCCATTACAGCCTCTCCCGCCACAGCTCGACCAGTCAGACGCAGGCCATAGGCTGCCGGAGAGCCGTGACAGCCCCGTGTTTCGCAATCTGCTGATCGCCGATTCCGGCAAGGGCCACGTCGAAGAGATGGTGCGCATGCTGCGCGAACTCCCGGCCTTTCGCCAGGCCAGGATCAACCTGCTGCACGTGGTTCCGGAGCAGGCGGGCGATGATTTTCAGGAGCACTGGCAGAAGGCTGCCGGCATCGTGGCCGATGCCATCCAGCGGCTTGGCCTTGATCCCGCTGATGTGAACGCCATCATCCGCCAGGGCGACACCAAGCAGACTGTGCTCAAGGTGGCCGACGAGCTTGATGCCGATCTGATCCTGATGGGGTCGAGGGGGCTGGGGCGGCTGCAGTCAATCCTGGCCAACAGCTCCAGCCAGTACGTCTTCCAGCTCTCGACGCGGCCGATGCTGTTGGTGCGCGACGACCTCTACGTGCGCCACGTGAACCGGGTGATGGTGACCCTCGACGGCACAGGCGTGGGCGACGATGCCCTCAGGATCGCCTGCGAACTGGTGCGGGAAATTCCCGGAGGCACCCTCACAGGCGTACACATCTCCCGCCAGGACATTCAACCCAGCCGAGGGGGCAAGACCCCGGCCGACCTGGTGATCGACAAAGCGGTTCAGCGGGCCCGCGCCCTTGGCGTTGAGCTCAAGGGCGTCCATGGCACCGGCGACGTGGGCCGCGGAGTCTGTGCCATGGCCGAAGAGCTCAAGGCCGACCTGCTGGTGATCGCTTCCCAGGACCGCAGGCCTCTGGTGGCCAAGAGCCTGGTCGACATCGACCGACTGCTGGGCAGCTCCGTGAGCGATTACATCCGCGTGCATGCACCGGCACCGGTGCTGCTGGTGCGGGAGCCCGAATCGGGCCGCTGAGCCCAGCAAGGCCTCTTCATAACAATGCCGCCGTCAGCCGTGAATCACGACTAACGGCGGCTGCACATGCTGAGGCGCAGGCCGGTTCACGGGGGTGCCAGAAAGCACTCCCAACACCTGATTAGCCTTGCTCGCGGCTGCTGGTCTGGATGTAGAGAACGATCAGGAAGACGGCCGGCACCAGCACGAACATGAGGCTGGCCACAAAACCCAGATCATTGGTTTCCATGGGAGCTCTAGGGAGGGTTGTGAATGGCGTGGGGCGACCGTATCACCCACCAATGGAGCCTTCCTCCGCCGCTTCACCGGCCGTAGCGGTTGACTCCAGGTCTGCAGGTTCAGCCTCAGAGGGCTCCTCCGCGGCCGGCCAGGCCGTGGGCCCGGCCCCCAGGGGCTCCGCCCGGGCCGCCGCCAGCAGAGCCTCGCGATCGGCGAGGCCCGCCTGGGGCCTGGTGAGCACCACCAGCGAGCGCTGCACCAGGGCCTGACAGGCCAGCCGCCAGCCGTCTGGCCGTCGGCGCAGCTTGCGGTCCTCCACGGCGGTGCGTGGGGTCAGCGCGCCCGGCGATGCTTCAGCCACCACATCGACGAAGCAGGTGATGCACTGACCGCAGCCACCACAATTGCCGAGCTGCCCTTTGAGCCCATACAGCTCCAACCCCTCACGCAGGGCCACCTCCCGCAGGTTTTCGCCGGGGTAGCACTCAACATCACGGCCCTCACGGACGAAGCGGATCACGGGCATCAGGATCAGACGCGGAAGCCCCCATTCTGAGGCTTGCAAGTTGAGTTTTGTAAACAGCTGTCGGGGCAAACCGCCGGATACCGCGTCACGGCTCGTTTCAGCTCCCCGGCAACGCTGCCGAAGGCCAGGGGAACCCCTTACGATCCCCAACACGGAACGATCCTTTTGATCGTCCGCTGTCTGTGCTGACGTCATGTCCTCACAGGCAGCTGTTAGTTACCCCGGACCTGACCCCCATGGGATTGCCCTGGTATCGGGTGCACACGGTCGTGATCAACGACCCGGGCCGCTTGCTGGCCGTGCACCTCATGCACACCGCTTTGGTCGCCGGCTGGGCCGGCTCCATGGCGCTCTATGAGCTCGCCATTTTTGATCCATCCGACCCGGTGCTCAACCCGATGTGGCGCCAGGGCATGTTCGTCATGCCGTTCATGGCCCGCCTGGGTGTGACCGGCAGCTGGAGCGGCTGGAGCATCACCGGAGAAACGGGAGTCGACCCTGGCTTCTGGAGTTTCGAAGGCGTAGCCGCCGCCCACATCATTTTCAGTGGCCTGCTTTTCCTGGCCGCCATCTGGCACTGGACCTACTGGGATCTGGAGATCTGGCAGGACCCCCGCACGGGTGAACCCGCCCTTGATCTGCCCAAGATCTTCGGCATCCACCTTCTGCTCGCCGGCCTCGGCTGCTTCGGTTTCGGCGCGTTCCACCTCACCGGTGTCTTCGGTCCGGGGATGTGGGTCTCCGACCCCTACGGCCTCACGGGACACCTCGAGAAAGTTCAGCCCTCCTGGGGGCCTGAAGGCTTCAACCCCTTCAACCCGGGCGGGATCGTGGCCCACCACATCGCCGCCGGCATCGTGGGCATCATCGCCGGCATCTTCCACATCACCACCCGCCCACCCGAGCGCCTCTACAAGGCTCTGAGGATGGGGAACATCGAAACGGTGCTGGCCAGCGCCATCGCTGCCGTGTTCTTTGCGGCCTTCATCGTGGCCGGAACCATGTGGTACGGCTCGGCGGCCACACCGGTCGAGCTCTTCGGTCCAACCCGTTACCAGTGGGATCAGGGCTACTTCCGCACGGAGATCAACCGCCGGGTCCAGACGGCCCTGGAGAACGGCGCCAGTGCCGAAGAGGCCTATGGCGCCATTCCCGAGAAACTGGCCTTCTTCGACTACGTCGGCAATAGCCCAGCCAAGGGCGGTCTGTTCCGCGTCGGTCCGATGGTCAACGGCGACGGTCTGCCCACCAGCTGGCTGGGTCACATCAGCTTCACCGACAAGGACGGACGCAACCTCCAGGTTCGCCGCCTGCCCAACTTCTTCGAGAACTTCCCTGTAGTTCTCGAAGACGACCAGGGCATCGTCAGGGCTGACATTCCCTTCCGGCGCGCCGAAGCCCGCTACTCCTTTGAGCAGACCGGCGTGACGGCCACCATCTACGGCGGTGCTCTCAACGGCCAGACCTACACCGATCCTGCTGCCGTGAAGAAGCTGGCCCGCAAGGCCCAGCTGGGTGAAGCGTTCGAATTCGACCGCGAGACCTACCACTCAGATGGCACCTTCCGCAGCTCACCCCGCGGCTGGTTCACCTTCGGTCACGCCACTTTCGCCCTGCTCTTCTTCTTCGGGCACATCTGGCACGGCGCCCGCACCCTGTACCGGGATGTGTTCGCCGGCATCGACCCCGACCTAGGTGAGCAGGTGGAATTCGGCCTCTTCCAAAAACTGGGAGACCGCAGCACCCGCCGTCTTCCCGAGGGTTACATCCCACCGGCTGGCACCAAGCTCAGCTGATCGCCCCCATTCAGGAGATTCTCGATGGAGAGCTTCGCTTACATCCTCATCCTCACCCTGGCGATCGCCACCCTCTTCTTCGCGATCGCCTTCCGCGATCCCCCGAAGATCGGCAAGTGAGATTCAAGTCCTTTTGAGGCCTTGGACACATGACGCCCCCGCCCCGGCGGGGGCTTTTTCATGCGGGAAGCGATCACAACCCATCAGCATCACGCCCGGCCCACCGAAAAAGTTGCTGCAGGGGATACCGCAGCGGTGGCGCCGGCACAGTCTTGAGCACTCCTCACTTCTCAATCGAACCTCTACTGACTACACTTCCACTAACCAAACCGCGTGGGTCGCCAAGGGATGCAATGTCCCTCCTGCCAACACACCGATAGCCGGGTGCTGGAATCCCGATCCGCGGATGCAGGCCGCAGTGTGCGCCGACGGCGTGAGTGCCTCCACTGCGACTATCGCTTCACCACCTATGAACGGGTGGAAACCGTGCCGATCACAGTGGTCAAGCGCACCGGCACCCGAGAGATCTTCAGCCGCAGCAAACTGCTGCATGGTCTGGTGAGGGCCTGCGAAAAAACCGGTCTGGAGCCAGCACGGCTGGAATCCGTGGTCGACGACATCGAGTTGCAACTGCAGCAGCAGCGCCATGGCCGCGAGGTGAGCAGCGCTGAGATCGGGGAACTGGTTTTGCAGCAGCTCAGCGAGATCAGCGAGGTGGCCTACGTGCGCTTCGCGTCGGTCTACAGGCAGTTTCAGGGCATCAGCGACTTCGTCGCCACCCTCGAGGGTCTCAGCCGGCGCCCCTCCCGTCAGCACCCCGATGGTGCTCTGGCCGCCGCGCGCTGAGCTCCAGCGGAGGGTGGATTTGTATGATCATGGATCGCATGCGTCTGTCGGCGGGCAGGCACGCGTATCCCTTCCTTCTGCCCTGAGCAGACCGCCAGCCTTCCATGACCGTGACCCCTTCCGAGATCAGCAGCACCGAGGCCGAACTGGATCCGACGGGCGTAGGCCCGATCGATCTGGATCCGACGAGCGAGACCTCGGCTGACCTGAACCTCGACATTCCGGAAGAGGTCCCCACAGCCGACGATCCCAGCAGCCGTGCCGTCAGCCGCGACACCGACGGTGCCGGCTTCACGCTGGAAGAGTTCGCCTCCCTGCTCAGCAAGTACGACTACAACTTCAAGCCCGGCGACGTGGTGAACGGCACCGTGTTCGCCATGGAGCCCAAGGGCGCCATGATCGACATCGGCGCCAAGACCGCCGCCTTCATGCCCCTCCAGGAGGTCTCGATCAACCGGGTCGAGGCCCTCAGCGACGTGCTGCAGCCGGGCGAGATCCGTGAGTTCTTCATCATGAGTGAGGAGAACGAGGACGGCCAGCTTTCGCTCTCAATCCGACGCATCGAGTACCAGCGGGCCTGGGAACGGGTGCGCCAGCTCCAGAAGGAAGACGCCACCATCTACAGCGAAGTGTTCGCCACCAACCGCGGCGGCGCCCTGGTGCGGGTTGAAGGCCTGCGCGGCTTCATCCCCGGCAGCCACATCAGCACGCGCAAGCCCAAGGAAGATCTCGTCGCCGATTTCCTCCCGCTCAAGTTCCTGGAGGTGGATGAGGAGCGCAACCGCCTGGTGCTCAGCCATCGCCGCGCCCTGGTGGAGCGCAAGATGAACCGCCTGGAGGTGGGCGAAGTGGTGATCGGCACCGTGCGGGGCATCAAGCCCTACGGCGCCTTCATCGACATCGGCGGGGTCAGCGGACTGCTGCACATCTCCGAGATCAGCCACGAGCACATCGAGACCCCGCACACGGTGCTCAACGTCAACGATCAGATGAAGGTGATGATCATCGACCTCGACGCCGAGCGGGGCCGCATCTCCCTCTCCACCAAGGCTCTCGAGCCGGAACCCGGCGACATGCTCACCGATCCCCAGAAGGTGTTCGACAAGGCCGAGGAAATGGCCGCCCGCTACAAGCAGATGCTGCTGGAGCAGGCCGAGGAGAACGAGCCGATGGGCGTCACCCTCGACTGAGCGCCATAGCCTGGGGCCCCTGCACCGATCCGATGGTTGAACTGCTCCTGCGTGGTCAACCCCTCGGATCGGTTGAAGCCATCCTCTTCGACAAGGACGGCACTCTCAGCCTGAGTGAACCAGGCCTGCTGGCCCTGAGCCGCGCCCGTCTCCAGGCTTGCCTGGAGCATGTGCCGGAAGCCAACCGCCCCCAGTTCCAGAGCCTGCTCGAGCGGGCCTATGGCCTGCTGGGCGATCAACTCCACCCGGCAGGCACCACCGCAGTGGCCAGCCGCAGTCACAATCTGATCTCCACCGCCACTGCCTTCTGTCAGGTGGGTCTGGGTTGGCCAGATGCCCTGGCCCACAGCGAAGCCGTGTTCGCCGACATCGATCGCGAGCATATCCAGGGCCACGGAGCCCGTCCGGGCGAGGCGTACCTGGCTCCACTCACCGAGGGTGTGAAGCCCCTGCTGCTGGAGCTGCACCGCTCGGGAGTGCTGCTGGCGGTGATCAGCAACGACGACAGCGAGGGAATCCACCGGTTCCTTGGCGGCCACGGGCTCTCTGAGCTGTTTCAGGAGATCTGGAGCGCCGAGATGCGGCCGGCCAAACCAGACCCTGCGGCCGTTCACGGACTCTGCTCCAGGCTTGGTGTCAGCACCTCCAACTGTGCCCTGATCGGGGATGCCAGCAGTGATCTGCGCATGGCCGAGCGGGCAGGGGTGGCCCTGGCCCTGGGCTACAGCGCCGGCTGGACCAGCAGGCCGCCTCTGCCGGAGCATCTGCCCCGCCTTGATCACTGGCGCGAGCTGCAGTTGGCCCGTTCCTCCGGGATGAACCCATCACCAGAGCCAGGCGATAAGCTCAGCCATCCTGAGGTCGGTGCAAGCCGGGATGAGCCGCTACGTCTTCACATCTGAATCGGTCACCGAGGGCCATCCGGACAAGATCTGTGATCAGATCAGCGATGCCGTTCTCGATGCACTTCTGAGCGCCGATCCCGCCAGCCGTGTGGCCTGCGAAACCGTCGTCAACACCGGCCTCTGCCTGGTCACCGGCGAGGTAAGCACCACGGCCCGCGTCGACATCACCAGCCTGGTGCGGTCCGTGATCGAAACGATCGGCTACACCGGCGCCAAAGCCGGTGGCTTCGATGCCAACAGCTGTGCGGTGCTCACCGCCCTCGACCAGCAGTCGCCCGACATCGCTCAGGGGGTCAATGAGGCGGATGACCACGACGGCGACCCCCTCGACCTGGTGGGAGCCGGCGATCAAGGCATCATGTTCGGCTTCGCCTGCGACGAAACCCCGGAGCTGATGCCCCTGCCGATCAGCCTGGCCCACCGCCTGGCCCGCCGGCTGGCCCAGGTGCGGCACGACAACACCCTTCCCTACCTGCTCCCGGATGGGAAAACCCAGGTCAGTGTGGTCTATGAGAACGATCGGCCGGTGGCGATCGACACCCTGCTGATCTCCACCCAGCACCTGGCCGAGATCGATGGAATCAGTGATGAGGAAGGCCTGCGCCAGCGCATCGCCGATGACCTCTGGACCCATGTGGTGATCCCGGCTACGGCCGGTCTGCCCCTGCAACCCGAGCGCGCGGCGGTGCGTTTTCTGGTCAATCCCACCGGCAAGTTCGTGGTGGGCGGCCCCCAGGGTGATGCGGGCCTGACGGGCCGCAAGATCATCGTCGACACCTATGGCGGAACGGCGCGCCATGGCGGCGGGGCCTTCTCCGGCAAGGATCCCACCAAGGTCGACCGTTCAGCGGCCTACGCCGCCCGCCACGTGGCCAAGAGCCTGGTGGCGGCTGGCCTGGCCCGGCGGGTGGAGGTGCAGCTCAGCTATGCGATCGGGGTGGCCAAGCCCGTGAGCATCCTGGTGCAGAGCTCCGGCACCGGCAAGATCAGCGACGACGACCTCACAGCCCTGGTGCAGGAGCACTTCGACCTGCGACCTGGCGCGATCATCGAGACCTTCGGCCTGCGCGATCTCCCCCGCCAGCGGGGCGGTCGTTTCTACCAGGACGTGGCCGCCTACGGCCATTTCGGCCGGCCCGACCTGAACCTCCCCTGGGAGGACGTGAGCGAGGCGGCCGCCAGGCTGCAGCAGGCCACGGCCGATCGGGTCCCCGTGGGCCAGCCAGCCGCCTGAACACCGTGCCCAGTCGCCGTGGCGGCGCCGAGATCTGCCCCCTGGCAATGGGAGTCGATCTGGGCAGCAGCGGCATCCGCCTTGCGGTGATCGATGCACAAGGGCAGGTGCTAGCCGAGCGGGCCACGGCCTACCTCGGCAGCTTCGACGATCCAGCCGGCTGGCAGCAGGGTCTGATCGCACTGGTGCAGGGTCTTCCCGCTCAGCTCAGGCATCAGTTGGGCGCCATCAGCCTCGATGGCACCTCCGGCACCCTGCTGGCCTGCCGCTCAGACGGGACACCCCTGGGGCCCGCCCTGGCCTACAGCCTGGCCTGCCCCGAGCAGGCAGAGGCCCTCTCGGCACTGGTGCCTGCCGGTTGCGCCGCCGCCAGTGTCAGCGGCAGCCTGGCCAGGGCCCTGCGCTTGCTGGGCCCGCTCGCGCGGGAGAGGGTAGGGGCCTGGTCAGCCACTGATCTGCTCCTGCGCCATCAGGCCGACTGGCTGATGGGCTGGCTGCTGGGTGACTGGCGCTGGGGAGAGGAAGGCAACAACCTGCGCCTGGGCTGGGATCTCAGACAACAACACTGGAGCGGAGAGCTGAAGCGGCAAGCGTGGGCGGCAGCGTTGCCCGAGGTGGTCTCCAGCGGCACAGCACTGGGGCCGCTGGCTCCAGGCTCTGCCGCTGCGCTGGGGCTGCCAGGCTCCTGCCTGGTGGTGGCCGGCAGCACCGATGCCAACGCCGCCGTACTGGCTGCCGATCCAGCCCCCGGAGACGGAGTCACGGTGCTGGGCACCACCCTGGTGCTCAAGCAGTTCGTGACGGAGCCGATGGCAGCCCCAGGGCTGAGCTGCCATCGGCTGGGAGGGCGCTGGCTGGTGGGCGGAGCCTCCAACGCCGGTGGGGGAGTGCTGCGTCAGTTCTTCAACGATGCCGAACTGGAACGACTCAGCCGTCAGATCGATCCCTCCAGACCCAGTGGGCTGTACTACCGGCCGCTGCCATCGAGGGGGGAGCGCTTCCCCGTCGACGACCCGGATCTGCTGCCGATCCTGGAGCCACGGCCGGTGAGCGATGTGCTCTTCCTTCAGGGGCTGCTGGAAGGGCTGGCCCGGATCGAAGCCCAGGGATGGGCACGCCTGCGCCAGCTGGGTGCACCGCCGCTGCGGCGGGTGATCAGCCTGGGGGGCGGGGCCCGCAATCCCCAGTGGCGGCAGTTACGACAACTGGCGATCGGCCTGCCGGTGCTCAGCCGTCCAGGCCTGGCACCGGCCTTGGGCATGGCAAGGCTGGCCCTCAGCGCCCTGACGACGGCTGCACCGAAGATGGAGGAGCCTGCACCACCACCTGAGATCCCATGAACGAACGCCTGCGAACCGTGATCTCGATGGCCCTGTTCGTGATCCTGGCTGGCTACGTCGGTTTCAGTGCCATCAGGCTGGGGCTCCTGCTCTGGCAGCGATTCGCACTGGTCTGAGCCGCTTCTCCGCCACAATCAGCCTCAACCCTTGCCCCACCGCCATGGCCAGCGATCCCCTCAGCGAAGCCGTCAGCGACCGGATCTGCCGTCACATGAACAAGGATCATGGCGAAGCCGTGCTGGCCTACGCCCGCCACTACGGCGGGGCGCAGCAGGCCAGCGCCGCCCGCATGCTGCGGGTCAGCCCCGAGGCGATGGAGCTGGAGGTGGATGGCGCCAACCTCTCGGTGCCCTTCGATCACGTGCTCAGCGACAGTGAGGACGCCCACCGCACCCTGGTGGCCATGCTCAAGGCCCTGCCCGAGTCCTGAGCTGGGAACACTGAGCGGCAACGTTGCACGCATCCCGGGAGATCGCCGCCATGGTCCAGGCCCTGTTGAGGGGATGCCTCGAGCTGATCACCCAGGCCACCTGTCCACTCTGCGGCCGCCCGGCCGAGCCTGAAAGCTGGAGGGGGCGTGATCAGCCGCAGCCCTGCCAGGCCTGCCGCCAATCGCTGGAGCTCGAGACCCAGCCTGGGCTGTGCGGCCTTGAGCCGATGCCCTGGTGGGCTCTGGGCCTCTATCAGGGGGCGTTGCGCAGCCTGCTGCTGCGCCAGCGGCGCGAGCCCAACAGCCAGGCAATTCCCTGTCTGGCGAGGTCTCTAGCCATAACCCTGCCTGCACCGCTGCGGGAGTTGAGCGTCGTGGCGATCCCCAGCTGGAAACGACGGGCCAACCCGCTGCCACTGCTGATCTGTCAGGGGCTGGGCCTGCCCCGCCTGGCCCTTCTGGAGCGCAGCAGGGCCACGCTGGGGCAACACCACCTCAACCGCCGCCTGCGGGCACTCAACCAGGAGGGGGCCTTCCGGGTCGTCCCAGGCGGAGTTTCCCGCAGCCGACGGTCCCGTCAGGGTCTGTTGCTGGTGGATGACATTCTCACCACAGGAGCCACGGCCATGGCCGCGGCCGCAGCCCTCGAGGACGCCGGTTACCCGGTGTTGGGGCTGCTCTGCCTGGCTCGGACGCCTGCTCCAGGCCGTGAACTAAGATCCTGCGGTGCTGCCGAGCGGCCGGCCGGGATAGCTCAGTTGGTAGAGCAGGCGACTGAAAATCGCCGTGTCCCCAGTTCAAATCTGGGTCCTGGCATTCTTTCCTGAAGGCCCTTGTCCAAGGGTCCAACCCATCGCCCCGGTGGGTCTCCCTCGAAGCTGACGTGCCCTGACGCGATGCGAACCCCTCCCGAGCGACCGTCCAACCAGCAGTTCAGCAATGCCGACAGCTACGGAATGGCCTTCGATGAAGCCTGGGACAGGATCGGCGACCTCGATCCAGCTGATCCAGGGGCCCGCGACGACGCCCTTGAGCGGGTGATCAGCTCCTTGAGCGATCACCCGTTCGCCCTGAGCCAACCGGAGCTGGTGCGCCAGGTGGCGGAATTCCGCCTGCGCCTGCTCAAGCGCTGAGGCCGCTGCGGCAGGCCGGCCCCATAGGATTCGCCCCATGACCAGCTCCCTGACGCGCCTGGTTCGGATGCTGAGCGCCGGGTTCAGCAACCAGCACCAGGCTTTCGAGAACCCCCCCATCTACGCCCACATCCTGGTGCGTTTCCGCCCGCTGCCGCAGCTTGAGCCTGGCTCCCTGCTGCTGGAGCAGTCGTACGCCTTCGCGCCCGGCCAGCCCTACCGCATCCGGGTGCTGCGTGCCGAGAACGCCCCGGACGGCAGCCTGCGCATCCACAACCACGCCCTCCACGACGAGCGGCGGTTCTGGGGAGCGGTTGAGGATCCTGAGCGCATGGCCCAGATCCAGACCGAGGATCTGCGCCTGCTGGAGGGTTGCACGTATGTGGTGCACGGCCAGGGCGAGGGCTTCGTCGGAGAGGTGGAACCCGGCTGCCGCTGCCTGGTGGAACGCAAGGGAGCCACGGCTTACCTGGTGAGCAGTTTTGAAATCGACGGCGAGTCGATGCGCACGATCGACCGGGGCCACGATCCCGCCACCCATGACCAGCTCTGGGGATCCCTGGCGGGACCGTTCGAGTTCCAGCGTACCGACGACTTCAGCCCTGAGATTCCACTCGCCTGGCTGGAGAGCTGGACGACCTGATGAGCAGGGCCTGATCAGGACTGGGTCAGGGGCGAAGCTAGGACAATGCGCAACAAAAGATGATGAAGCTAGTCAAATAAATTTGGGTGCACAGTAAAGCTCTGTGAGGTCTTTTGTCACTAGGGGTTTGTGCTCATCAGGGGTGCCTAAGTTCATCGCCTATTCATCTGGCATTCCATGGCCCTGCCTCTGCTCGAGCTCAATCCCACCGCCCTCAGTGCCCGCGTCACTAACCTGTCGGTTGGCAGCGAAGAAGAGCCACGGCGCACACCGGAAGGGGTGCAGCGCAGTCCTCAGGCCATGGATGAACTGATCGAAAGGGCCTACCGCCAGATCTTCTTCCATGCCTTCAAAGCCGACAGGGAGCCTGGCCTTGAATCCAGACTGCGCCGCGGTCAGATCAGCACCAGGCAGTTCATCCGTGGTCTGCTTCTTTCAGAGAAGTTCCGCAGGGATTTCTACCGTTGCAACAGCAACTATGCCGTCGTGGAGCAGGTGGTTGGCCGTGTTCTCGGCAGGCCCGTGCATGGAGAGCGCGAACAGATCGCCTACTCAATTCTGATTGCCACCGAAGGAATGCAGGGCTTCGTCGATGCCCTGCTCAACTCACCCGAATATGTCGATACCTTCGGCGAGGATGAAGTGCCCTACCAGCGCTCGCGTGTACTCCCCGGCCGCAGCCTTGGCGAGAAACCCTTCAACCAGCAGGCTCCACGCTATTCCTCCTACTGGCGCGACATCAGTGCCTCCCGCGCCCCTGCCGGCCCGTTCAGCGCTGGCGCACAACTCGAGCGGGGGCTGCGTTCCCCCGCCTGGGTCGATGGTCAGCCTCCAAAGCTCGCTCAGACCCTCTGGCTGGGACTCGCCGCCATCGGCGGCGTCGAACTGTTGCGCATCCTGATCACCACCGCGGCCGCGATGCTCAGCACGGGCTCTCCTGGCTGAGGCGCTGTCCAGGGGGGGGCAGCCTGAGCTGATGGTCTGATTCAGGCGCTCAGCTCATCCATGAAGGGCTGTTCCCCCTCGTCTGGGAACAGTGTTTCCGCCCCGTATTCCTGCTCTGGAGCAGGGTCGGCGGCGCCAAGCACGCGCAAGGGCCTCACGAGGCCTGCAGCAGGGGCCATCCCCTCGGGAACCTGCCTGTGAACAGGCTGATCCAGCAGGCCTTCGAGGCGACTCAGGCGATCATCGGTCTGCTCCAGCAGGTCGAGAACAGCGGCTGAATCGACGCCATCCCGGCCTGCGCGATCCAGCAACCCGACCTGTTGACCCTCCAGGTGGAGCAGACGCTCCTCCATCTCCAGCAAGCGCAGAGTGAGCGTTTCAGTGAGCTCACCAAGGGCCTTGAGCTGGACGCCGAAGCGCAGGGGCCAGGCCTCGGAATCAGATGCCGATGTCATGGGTCATTCAGTGACCACGATGGTCGGATGGTATCGGCCTCAGGAGCGGGCGCCAGGGGTCGACTTTGTAACGATTCTGAAAAGCACCGGTGAGAGCGTAAAGGGCCCCATAGGATCCGGCTGCAGACAGCATCGTCGGGGACGTTGTGGCCTGTGTTCAGCACCGCTTCGACGGCTTCCCCGACCCCCTCCGTCTCCCTTCTCTTCCCGGCCTGCACGCCCATGACACTCGTCAACGCTGCCTACCTGGGCATCGATCGCTTCGCGAACGTCCGCGACAAGGACAACTGGTCAAACGCTACCGAAGCCGACATCGCCGGACTGATTCGTTCGGTCTACCAGCAGGTTCTCGGTTACCAGTACGTGATGAAGAGCGAGCGTCTCGAGGGTCCTGAGTCACTGTTCCGCAGGGGATACCTGAGCGTGCGGGAGTTCGTGCGACAGGTGGCCAAGAGCAACCTCTACAGACAGCGCTTCTTCGAGAACAGCAATCCCTACCGGTTCATCGAACTGAATCACAAGCATCTGTTGGGCCGGGCGCCTCAGAACAAGGCTGAGATGCTTCACCATTTCACGATCCTGCAGAACGAGGGCTTCGACGCTGAAATCGACTCCTACATCGACAGCGCCGAATACCAGGATCGCTTCGGTGAAGAGCAGGTTCCCTATCTGCACGGCTGGAACTATTCCGTCGGCCAGCAGGGTCTCCAGTTCTCCTACATGCTGCAACTCACCCGCGGCGCGGCGGCGTCGATCAAGGGTGACACCTCCAAGAATCAGTCGCGTCTGAATCCCTCCGTTCACAAAGGTGCGCCCATCCCAGTGGTGAGCCCGAATGCCAAGGGATCAGCGTTCCGCTCCGTCGAATCCGATGGTGTCACGCGCATGGGTGTGGGCGCCGGCGAACAGGGCCGCACCTACCGGGTCGAAATCTCCGGCTTCAACAACTACCGCCTGCACAAGCGCAGCAACCGGGTGCGTTTCATCCCCTTCAACAAACTGCTCGACTACCAACAGCAGATCCAGCGCGAAGGCGGCCGCATCGCCAGCGTCAGCCCGGTCAACTGAACTTCTTCCCCATCCCCGTCGTTCCCCATCCACCATGAAGGTCTCTGCAGGCACCCGCGGCAGCAGCTTCAGCAGCAATCGCCAGGTCACGATCCAGGTCACTGGCCTGGCCAACAACGACTACGTGCGCAGCTCCGATTGCACCATGCAGGTCCCCTACACCCGCATGAACGAAACCATGCGGCTCGTTCATCGCCTGGGGGGAACCATCACCGGAGTGAGTGTCAGCGGCTCGGGCGACAGCTCCGAGTCCTGACGGTGATTCGGCTTTGAGCCTGATCTTGCCCCTCAAGGCCTTCAGGATCATCCACAGCCATCGGCACCACTGAAGTAGCCCCCCCTGAAGGGGGGCTTTTTTATGTTTCCGGTTCATGGGCTGGGGGGCTGGCTGTGGCCGTCCTGTCAGCCTGGGCAAGCCCCCTGGAACAGGGACTGGCAGAACAACGCATTGGCCCGGTGGATCTTACTGTTCGTCCGGTTACAGAACGGCCCAAGCCTGGCCATGGGGCTGACCCTGAACTCCCGCCAAGGACTCAAAGAGCTTGCACCGCAACACTGTTGCCGCTGGGATGACCGTTTGTGAATGATCGAGCGAGCCGACGGGCTTAGGGCCAACAATACTCAGGTCAAGTCGAGCCACTTCTGGCCAACGGTCGGTCCAGCCGGCCAGCCGGTTGATCCGGTCCACGCCAGATGTTCTCGCACTAGGCATGAGAGTTCGCCTTCGGCGCTCTCGCTGTTGATCACCCAACTCCCGACCCCCACCCGTCGAGAACAGGAGCTTTTTTACATGTTCGACGCCTTCACCAAGGTCGTTGCTCAGGCTGATGCCCGCGGCGAATTCCTCAGCTCTGCCCAGATCGATGCCCTGGCGTCGGTCGTCGCAGACAGCAACAAGCGGATGGATGCCGTCAACCGCATCACCTCCAACGCCTCCAGCCTGGTCACCAACGCTGCTCGCGATCTGTTCGATCAGCAGCCGGCCCTGATCGCCCCCGGTGGCAACGCCTACACCCACCGCCGCATGGCTGCCTGCCTGCGCGACATGGAGATCATCCTCCGCTACGTCACCTACGCCGTCTTCACCGGCGATGCTTCCGTCCTGGAAGATCGCTGCCTCAACGGCCTCCGCGAAACCTATCTCGCCCTCGGCGTCCCCGGCGCTTCCGTGGCTGAAGGGGTCCGCAAGATGAAGGATGCCGCCATGGCTCTCGTCAACGATCGCAACGGCATCACCCCCGGTGACTGCTCTGCCCTCGCCTCCGAGATCGGCACCTACTTCGATCGCGCTGCCGCCGCTGTCGGCTGAGCCGACTGATTCGGTCTTCCGTTCAGGTTCTCCTTCCTCTTCCCTCTTCCCATGTCCAAGACTCCCCTCACCGAGGCTGTTGCAGCCGCCGATTCCCAAGGTCGGTTCCTGAGCAACACCGAGCTCAACGCCGCCTTCGGTCGCTTCGAGCGCGCCACCAACGCCCTTGAGGCTGCCCGTCAGCTCACCGCCAATGCGGATGCGCTCGTCAACGGCGCTGCCCAGGCCGTGTACAGCAAGTACCCCTACACCACCCAGCAGCAGGGTTCCAACTTCGCTTCCACCCCCCGGGGCAAAGAGAAGTGTGCCCGTGACATCGGTTACTACCTCCGTCACATCACCTACTCCCTGGTTGCAGGCGGCACCGGCCCCCTCGATGAGTACCTGATCGCCGGTCTCGATGAAATCAACCGTGCCTTCGAACTCTCCCCCTCCTGGTATGTCGAGGCCCTGAGCTACATCAAGGCCAACCACGGCATCTCCGGCGACCCCGGCGTCATCGCCAACAACTACATCGACTACGCCATCAACGCTCTCGTCTGATTTCCGCTCGCGGTTTTCAACAGCGTTCCTGACGGCTTCGTCGCACGTCTCACACCCCAAGGAGGCCTTCTGGCCTCCTTTTTTCGTTCAAGGCAACTCGCTTGAGGCTGCCGAGGCCGGCGACCAATGCGTAACGATTTAGGCCGAAGTTTCAAGTTAAAGCGCCAGTTCGCCCATAGGATTGTTACCAGTCCTGTTTGATGCTGAAACAGTGGCTCCCCGGCCCTCGGGCCCCTCTCCCCTGCTCGTCCCCACCACCATGACCCTTGTCAATGCGGCCTACCTAGGCATCGAACGTTTCGCCAACGAGCGCAACAACGAGAACTGGTCCAACGGCACGGCTCAGGACAAGGCCACGATCGTGCGCGCCGTGTACCGCCAGGTGCTCGGCTTCCAATATGTGATGGAGAGTGAGCGCCTGGCTGGCGCCGAGTCGCTGTTCAACAATGGGTACCTGAGTGTGCGGGAACTCGTGCGTACGGTGGCCAAGAGCGGCCTCTATCGCGTGAAGTTCTTCGAAAACTGCAATCCATATCACTTCATCGAACTCAACCACAAACATCTTCTGGGTCGTGCACCTCAGAGCAAGGCTGAAATGTTGCATCATTTCACTATCCTTCAAGACGAAGGCTATGACGCAGAAATCGATTCCTATATCGACAGCGCCGAGTATCAGAATCGCTTCGGTGAAGAGCAGGTTCCCTACATCCATGGCTGGGACTACTCCCCCGGTCAGGTGGGCCGTCAGTTCTCGTGGATGATGCAGCTCGGCCGCGGCGCCGCCGCCTCCGTCAAAGGTGACTCCGCCGGGACCAACTTCCGGCTCGGCAAGGCCCTGCACCAGGACCGCGCCCTGCCCGTGGTCAGCCCCAACGCCAAGGGCTCAGGCTTCCAACCCACCAAGGTGGCCAATGAGTCGATCACGCAGATGGCACGGGGGATCGGCCAGAAAGCCAAGGTCTATCGAGTCGAGGTCACAGGCCTGACCAACTACCGCCTGCACAAGCGCAGCAACACCGTACGATTCGTCACTTTCGACAAAATGCTGGAAGCCCAGCAGATGATCCATCGCCAAGGTGGCCGGGTGGCCAGCGTCACTCCTGTGAACTGAACGCGGGAGCCCCTCAGGGTTCATGGAATCTGCCCGGCAGCATGGCTGCCGGGCTTTTTTGTATCTGCTGATCGATGCTGCTCTTGGCAATGATGGCCAGTAGCGCGATACCGATCGAGGCCAATTTCAGTTCAAAGCAACCACCAGCATCCGTTGCTGCCACTGGTTCCTGGTGCTTGAACAGGAGGCGCTTCAGCAATTCCTGGGCCGCAGAGCGCGCAGGCGGCAGCGAAGATGACCCTTTGTAAACTTCCGGAAATTCGGAAGCTTTGTCCCGCAGAATAGCCCAGTCGATCGGATCTCCCGTTCGGCCCTCAAATCAACTCCCGACCCCGAACGTCGAGAACAGGAGCTTTTTTTACATGTTCGACGCCTTCACCAAGGTCGTTGCTCAGGCTGATGCCCGCGGCGAATTCCTCAGCTCTGCCCAGATCGATGCCCTGGCGTCGGTCGTCGCAGACAGCAACAAGCGGATGGATGCCGTCAACCGCATCACCTCCAACGCCTCCAGCCTGGTCACCAACGCTGCTCGCGATCTGTTCGATCAGCAGCCGGCCCTGATCGCCCCCGGTGGCAACGCCTACACCCACCGCCGCATGGCTGCCTGCCTGCGCGACATGGAGATCATCCTCCGCTACGTCACCTACGCCGTCTTCACCGGCGATGCTTCCGTCCTGGAAGATCGCTGCCTCAACGGCCTCCGCGAGACCTATCTCGCCCTCGGCGTCCCCGGCGCTTCCGTGGCTGAAGGGGTCCGCAAGATGAAGGATGCCGCCATGGCTCTCGTCAACGATCGCAACGGCATCACCCCCGGTGACTGCTCCGCCCTCGCCTCCGAGATCGGCACCTACTTCGATCGCGCTGCCGCCGCTGTCGGCTGAGCCGACTGATTCGGTCTTCCGTTCAGGTTCTCCTTCCTCTTCCCTCTTCCCATGTCCAAGACTCCCCTCACCGAGGCTGTTGCAGCCGCCGATTCCCAAGGTCGGTTCCTGAGCAACACCGAGCTCAACGCCGCCTTCGGTCGCTTCGAGCGCGCCACCAACGCCCTTGAGGCTGCCCGTCAGCTCACCGCCAATGCGGATGCGCTCGTCAACGGCGCTGCCCAGGCCGTGTACAGCAAGTACCCCTACACCACCCAGCAGCAGGGTTCCAACTTCGCTTCCACCCCCCGGGGCAAAGAGAAGTGTGCCCGTGACATCGGTTACTACCTCCGTCACATCACCTACTCCCTGGTTGCAGGCGGCACCGGCCCCCTCGATGAGTACCTGATCGCCGGTCTCGATGAAATCAACCGTGCCTTCGAACTCTCCCCCTCCTGGTATGTCGAGGCCCTGAGCTACATCAAGGCCAACCACGGCATCTCCGGCGACCCCGGCGTCATCGCCAACAACTACATCGACTACGCCATCAACGCTCTCGTCTGATTTCCGCTCGCGGTTTTCAACAGCGTTCCTGACGGCTTCGTCGCACGTCTCACACCCCAAGGAGGCCTTCTGGCCTCCTTTTTTTCGTTCTGTCTCCCACCCCTCCCGCCACGGCCAATGGTCGCCGCCGCCGAGCCCATCGAACCGCCCCCTTCCGCCGGAGCCCCCATCGACGAGGCCGAGGCGCTGCGGCGCCTGCGCCAGAGCGAGGACCAATCGGCCCAGTACTACGCGGCCTGGTGGCTGGGGCGCATGCGCAGCCAGAATCCCGAAGCAATCACCTTGCTCTGCCAGGCCCTCGGCCAGCGGCAGCCACGCCAGGCCGAAGCCGGAGTTGAGCACAATGCGGTGGCACGCAACGCGGCGCGGGCTCTGGGGAAGCTGGGCCAAGCCGACGCCATTCCCCACCTGCTTCAGGCCCTGAACGATTCCGACGATGGCCTGCGCGAAGCCGCGGCCCGTTCGCTCGGAGAACTTCGCGCCACGGAAGCGGTCACGGTTCTCTGCACCAGGCTCGCCAGCGGACCCGCCGTGGCGGGCGCCCCTCAGCCCGGCAGTAGCCGTCTGCAGGAACCCTGCGAGGCGATGCTGGAGGCCCTCGGTGAAATCGGCCTGAGTGAGCCCCGGGTGCTGGCCGTGATCGAGTCGTTCAAGGCCCACGAGCGGCCCCTCATCCGCAGTGCCGCCTGCCGGGCCCTGCTCCAGCTCACGCAAGACAGCCACTGGGGCGAGCAGCTGCTGACCCTGCTGGAGCATCCCCAGCTGCAGGTGCGCCGCGCCGCCCTGATGGATCTGGGCGCCGCCGGCTGGCGGCCGGCGCTGGAGCCGATCCGGCGCACCCTGGCGGAAAACAGTCTCAAACTGATGGCCCTGCGTGGGCTGGTGGAGAATCCAGCAGGTGTTCACCCCACCCGCCTCGATGAGGACACCACCGCCCTGCTGGCCGTGATGGATGACCTGCTCTGAGCGCACCATGCCTTCCCCCAACCCCGCGGCAGCCGAGCCCACCGAGCTGATCGAGGCCCTGCGCCAGGCCGACAGCTCCATGGGTCTGCTGCTGGCCACCCGACGGCTCGCCGAGGCCTGCCACCCAGAAGCGGCCCCGAGCCTGGTGGAGGTGCTGGGCTTCAACAATCCAGGCGCCGCCGTGGCGGCCGTCGATGGCCTGATCGCCCTGGGGGAGCAGGCGGTGGAGCCGTTGCTGGCCAATCTCGATGGCCACAATTACGGTGCCAGGGCCTGGGCCGTTCGCGCCCTGGCCGGGATCGGCGATGTGCGTGGCCTGGAGCTGCTGGAGAGCGCCCTGGCCTGCGACATCGGGCCCAGCGTGCGGCGAGCCGCAGCCCGGGGCCTGGGTCAGCTGCGCCTTGAGGCCCTGCCCCAAAGTGAGCAGGCCTGCGTGCGGCAGCGTTGTCTCGATGCCCTGCTGGCCGGTGGCGGCGATGGCGAATGGGTGGTTCGATACGCCGTGGCGGTGGGTCTGGAGCAACTGCTGCTCGCCATGGGTCAGGCGGAGCCGGGGCATCACTCCGGACTCAAGGCCCTGCAGGAGCTGGCCGGCGAGCCCGGGGACGACACCCTGGTGGTGCGCCTGCGGGCCGCTCTGGCCCTGGCTCGCCTCAATGGTCAGGCGGTGGGCTGATGGAGCGCTCCCGTCTGCTGTTCGTCTGCCTGGGCAACATCTGCCGCTCCCCCGCCGCCGAAGGGGTCTTCTTGCACCACCTGCAGCAGCGGGGTCTGGAGCAGTCCTTCAGCGTCGATTCAGCGGGCACGGGCCACTGGCATGCCGGTCAGCCAGCCGATGCCCGCATGCGAGCCGCGGCAGCCGGGCGTGGCATCCACCTGCCCAGCCGAGCCCGCCAGATCGTGGCGGCAGATCTTGATGCGTTCGACCACATCCTCACCATGGATGACGACAACCTGGCGGCAGTGCAGGCCATGACCCGGGGACGTGAATCCAGGGCCCAGATCAGGCCGATCACCCAGCACTGCCGCAGGCACCGGGTCCGTGAGGTGCCCGATCCGTATTACGGCGGGGACGATGGCTTCGAGGGGGTTCTGGATCTGCTCGAGGATGCCTGCACGGGCCTGCTCGACGACCTGCTGGCCACCAGCTAGCTTCCCTCTCAGGCTGCTGCGCCACCCTCCGGCGCAGGCCAGGCCTCTTCGGGAATGCGCTCACGAAACAGATCCACCAGGGTCGTGATCACCTCCTCGATGGCCAGGCCATCGGTGATCAGCTCCACCGCGTCCTCGGCCTGGAGCAGGGGGGCCACCTCCCGGGTGGAATCCTGATGGTCCCGCTCGGCGATCAGGGCCTCCAGCTCCGCCAGGGGCGGCACGGCGAACCCCCGCTGCTCCAGGTCCTGGGCCCGGCGGCGGGCCCGCTCCGCCACCGTTGCGGTGAGAAACACCTTGAGATCAGCGTCGGGGAACACGGCGGTGCCGATGTCGCGGCCCTCCGCCACCAGCCGGCCTCGGGCGCCGAGGGCCCTCTGCTGCTGGGTGAGCGCCTCGCGCACGCAGGCATGGGCCGCCACCTGGGACACCTGGGCCGTGACATCGGGATGGCGGATCGCCTGGCTCACGTCGTGGCCGTTGATGCTCACCTGTTGATCGCCGCTGGCCTCCAGGTCGAGGCTGAGCTGCAGCCCCTCCAGCAACGGCTCCACCTCCGTCGCCACAGCTGGATTCGCCCCATGGCGGAGAACCCACCAGGTCACGGCCCGATACATGGCGCCGGTGTCGAGGTAGATCAGGCCGAGGCGGCGGGCCAGGACCCGGGTGACCGTGCTCTTGCCAGCCCCGGCGGGGCCATCGATGGCGACGATCGGGGGACGGTTCATGAGAACGAGGTGATCAATCAGGCGGCTGGGGCCACAGCGGACGGCGGCCGCCAGCAACAGCGGACCCTGGGATAGGGCGGAAGGGTCCAGAGGACGCAGCCGCCGGGCTTCCACCATCTCCACATACTCCACTGCCAGATCGGCCTGCTCCAGCTCTGCCTGAACCAACCGCTCAAGGCGGGCGGTATCCCGCTCTCCCCTCTCCCAGGCCTTCCGCCCCAGGGCCAGGGCAGCGGGCAGGCGTGCAGCCTGGCCTCGCTCCGGCTCCGAGAGATAGCGGTTGCGGGAGCTGCCCGCCAGACCATCGCTCTCCCGCCATGTCGCGCATCCCTGGACCCGCAGCGGCAGGGCCAGATCCGCCACGATCCGCCTGATGATCACCAGTTGCTGCCAGTCCTTCTCGCCAAGCAGCAAACGATCAGGACGCACCAGGGCCAGGAGCCGGGCGACCACCGTGGCCACCCCTTCGAAATGGCCTGCTCGGGTGCGGGCACAGAGCCCCTGAAGCAGAGCGGGCGGAGGCAGGATCCGGGTCAGCTCAGACTCACCGCCGGGGAACAGCTCCTCAACGGTTGGGGCGAACAGGGCAGTGGCCCCTGCCGCGGAGGCGAGAACGCCATCAGCAAGGGGATCGCGCGGGTAGCGCTCGAAGTCTTCCCCGGGGCCGAACTGAAGCGGATTGACGAACACGCTCACCAGCACCCGTGGCGGCGGCCCCGACGGGACAAGGGGGGCGGACGCCCGCTCGATCAGACGGCGGTGGCCCTGATGCAGAGCGCCCATGGTGGGCACGAAATGAAGGTCCGTGGCCGGAAGCCCAGCGGCGGGCCTGCACCAGCGCCGCAACTCATCACAGGTATGCAGCAGCTGCATGGAGGCGCCAAACGAAAGCCCACCCGGAAGATTGCCGGATGGGCCTACTCAAGTGGATCGGGTAAAGGCCCTCAGGCCCTACTGAACCACTTCAAGACGCACCTGAGCCACGCCGCTGGCGACCAGACCCAGGTTCTGGGCAGCACCATGGGCAAGGTCGATGATGCGGTTGCCGTGGAACGGACCGCGGTCGTTGATGCGCACGATGGCGCTGCGCCCGTTCCGGAGATTGGTGACCTTCACCTTGGTGCCGAAAGGCAGGGTGCGGTGAGCCGCGGTCATGGTGCCGGGGCGGAAGACCTCGCCATTGGCGGTGCGGTTGCCAAAGAAACCAGGGCCATACCAGCTGGCTTCACCGGTGCCGGCCAGCTTGAAGCGGCGGGGAGTGGGTGCGGGTGCGGTGGGAGCGGTAGGAGCCTCCAGTGCCGGTGCCTCGCTTTCCTGCTGGCGAATGGCGACGGACTGGGAAGGCTGAACCGGCTCAGCCGACTCAAGAGCTGGTGCGGGAACGGCCGGACGGGCCATGGCGATGCGGGACTCGGACTCGGTGCGAGCCGAGTTGGCGAGCACAGGAACGGCAACGCCGCTGCCAGAAAGGAGGAGGGCAAGGGCCCCCAGGGGGAAAGTGCGACGCATAACAGTCGAAACCCACCACGAGTAGGCAACGGTCTTCGGAATGAAGGTCGTTACTTGATGGATCGCGCTAACGATTGGAAGAGCTGAGAGCGCGAAACCGGTGGCTGAGTCCCTGATGAAAAATCACGACCCCGAAAACTTACAGGAAGTCCGAGGAAGTCCTGTTAAGAGCTTGGGCAGAAGAATTGATCAGGAATAGTCATCGACGAAGAAATCCCTGTCAGCCACAGTGCAGAGAACCGCCTGAAGCGCCGACATCGATCAGTGACGCCAATCAGTGCCATCAGCAGGGCTGATCAAAACTTGTGACAATCTGGCGGGCGGCCCCTTCTCAAAAGGCTTTCGCCCAGCTGGACGGCGATCCAGGCCGATGGCAAACGGCCTGGATCGCCGCTGGCATCGGAGGATCAGCGGCGATGAGGATCTGCCCAGCAGGAGCAACGCCATGGATTACCGAACGGCCGGAGTGGATGTGGCCGCCGGCAGGGCCTTCGTCGAGCGGATCCGCACCAGTGTCGAGAGCACCCGCCGGCCTGAGGTGCTCGGTGGCCTGGGGGGATTCGGCGGACTGTGCCGACTGCCCGAGGGGTTGCGGCGCCCATTGCTGGTGGCCGGCAGTGACGGAGTGGGGACCAAGCTGGAGCTGGCCCAGGCCCACGGGCGTCACCATGCTGTCGGCATCGATCTGGTGGCGATGTGCGTCAACGACGTGATCACCAGCGGAGCCGAACCCCTTTTCTTCCTCGATTACATCGCCACCGGCAGGCTGGCGCCCGAGGCCATGGCCCTGGTGGTGGAAGGCATCGCCGACGGCTGCCGCCAGAGTGGCTGCGCCCTGCTGGGGGGCGAGACGGCGGAAATGCCGGGCTTCTATCCGCCCGGCCGCTACGACCTGGCCGGCTTCTGCGTAGCCGTGGTGGAGGAGGACGAGCTGATCGATGGCCGGCAGGTGCAGCCTGGCGACCGGATCCTGGCGGTGGCCAGCAGTGGTGTTCACAGCAATGGGTTCAGCCTGGTGAGGCGGATTCTTGAGAGCAGCGGCACCACCGAGACAACACCCCTGGCGGGCGATGACCGGCCGGTGATCGAGGCGCTGCTGGAGCCCACCCGTCTTTATGGCGCCCTGGTGAAGGCCCTGCGCCAGCAGGCTGTACCCATTCATGCGATGGCCCACATCACCGGCGGTGGCCTTCCAGAGAACCTGCCCCGCTGCCTGCCGGCCGGAACCCATGGCCGGATCGAGGCCAGCAGCTGGGAGCGGCCCGAGCTGTTCCGCTGGCTGCAAGACGCAGGCGAGGTGCCGGAAGCCGATCTGTGGAACACGTTCAACCTGGGGGTCGGCTTCTGCCTGGTGGTGCCGGAGCCTGCCGTGTCCTTGGCCCTGGAGGTTTGCGCGCTCCTGGGACACCAGGCTTGGATCCTTGGGCTGGTGGAGGCCGGCGCCCCCGGCGAGGTGCCCCTGGCGGGTTTGCCGTACTGACCTCCCCATACCCTCTCCTGGCAGATTGAAGAGGGCTTTGCTGTCCTTGATCGCTGGCAGCACACCCGGTAATTCATACGTCCTTAACCATGCACACCTCCAGCTCCCGCATCACCCGACGGCGCAGCTCAGCGGGTCCCCAGCCGGCGGCACCACCGCGGCGGCTGAGCGTTCCTCCCCAGGGGCGAAACGTGAGTCGGCCCACCTATCTCACCCTGCGCGACCACGGCAAGGTGTTCGTGGCCGACCTGCCCCGCCTTTCCGAGGGCCAGCTCTCACGGGTGGCCACGGAGGCTCAGGAGGTGCTGGAGAGCCTCAACCGGCGTCTGGAGGAGCTGGACCAACTCCCCACTCTCCAGCCAGCTGAGCAGGAGACCCAGATCAGGGCCAGCACCAAGCGAGGCGTCACCGAACGCTTCCTGCAGGCCATCGAGGAGGAGCAGAGCGAGCGGCGCAACAACCCGGCCCTGCTCGCCGCAGCAGGGGAGTCGCTGGCCCGGGCTTTCCTGGAAATCTCCCGCCACCGCCTGCCGGGAGCCACGTTCGACTCCCTCCTGCAGGAGGCCCTCAGCGCCTGCGATGAGCACAACTCCGCCGCCGACAACGATGACAAGGACATGGGTTCCGGAGCCAGGACCGGGCCCAGCGGCTCCCTGAGCGGTGCCCCCCCGGTGGTGATGAACATCCACCCCAGGCCAGCCGCCGCCCTTCCTGTGGTGCTCTCCCCCGACCCCACGGGCACTTCTGCAGCGGCGGAATCCGCCTGATCCTCGATCACGTCTCAGGCTTCAGCTCCTTCTCAATCACTGAGAAAGGGGTTGGCGGGCATCCTCACCGGCAGGGCCAGGGCCTGGCGGTCGAGGGCGAGGCGCTCCTGCTCGTCGAGTTGCCAGGCCAGCGCCGCCACCGCCGCTTCGGCCTGCTCGGGGGTGCGCAGGCCGGGGATCGGCATGGCCCCGTGGGCCCTGCACCAGTTCAGGGCCACCTCAGACACCTGGGCTCCGTGCTCTGATGCGATGTTCCGCATCAGAGCCAGCAACGGCTCGATCCTCGGTTGCAGCCGCCGGAACAGCAGCCCCCGGGGGCCCTTGGGCGAGCCCACGTCGCCGCCGCCCCGGTCACACAGCAGACCCAGGGCCAGAGGGCTGTAAGCGATCAGATCCACCCCCAGATCCTGGCAACAGGCCCCCAGTTCCCCGCCGGTCACCGCCTCAGGAGCCAGCAGCGACACCTGCACCTGGAGGCTGTCCAGGCGCACCCCCCGCTCGGCCAGCCGCCGCTGCACCTCCCTCAGGCGCCGGGGCCCCATGTTCGAGACCCCGAGACTCTCCGCCTCACCGGCCACCACGAGATCCGCCAGCCCCTCCAGCAGGGGCCACTCCTGCCAGGGGGCATAACGAGCAGTGCTCCAGTGCAGCTGCACCCGATCGAGGCGGCCGCCCAGCCGCTGGCGGGAGGACTGGAACGCACGGTCGTAGCCCCGGCGGCCCAGGCGCCAGGGGAAAGGGGCCAGTTTGGTGGCCACGCACAGCTGATCGCGTTGCTGAGGGGGCAGAGCCTGGAGAAAACCACCGAGCAACTGTTCGCTGCGGCCGGTGAAACGGCCGGTGCCATAGGAGTCGGCCGTGTCGAAGAAACGAAGCCCCAGGGCCACCGCCCTGTTGAACGTGGCCTCCAGGGCGGCGTCATGGAGCTCGGGCCGGTAGCCCCAGAGGAACTGGTTGCCCCAGGCCCAGGTGCCCACGCCGATCGAGACGAACTGCGCCATGGGGTCTCCGGGCTGCGAGCGACCTCGCCATGATCGGAGCATGACGTCACCGCCGCCCCAGACCCAGTCGCCAGCGCCTGTGCCACGGCCGGCACCACTGGTGCAGAAGGCCCCCCAGCAGCAGCCCAGTGAACCGGTGCTGTGCAACCACTGCGGTCGCACCGCCAGCAACGGCATCAGCTGTCAGGGCTACTGCGTGGCCGATTCGGACTACTGAGGCCCGCTTCACTGGTCCGTGCACTCCAAGGGCCTGGCGGTTCCACAATGGAGGCCCTGCGCGTGGGTTCCCCTTGGCCGTCAGCACCATTCCCGACCCATTCCAGAGCCACTGCTGCGTAGGGCCAGGCACTCGCCACGCGGGCCTGCTGCTGGCCGGGGCCCTGCTCAGCCTGCTGATCCCTGGGCCAGGCCTGCGGGCGGATGAGAAACAGCCCACCGACTTCGGGCGGGTGCAACGCGCCACCCGCAGCTGCGAACGCAATCTCGCTGCGGCCAGCCCTGGCCCCTGCTCGGAGTTGCGCTTCGAGCAGAACCAGCAGGGACTGCTGAACATCCGCTTTGTCGGCCCCGGCAGCGGCGAGATCACCACCAACCTCGTCACCTTCGTGGGGGTGGTCAAGGACGGCGCCGCGGGGCTGAGCTGCCGCGAGGGACACTGCCGCCTGGAGGGTCCCCTCAGCACCGAGGTCACCAGCGTGAGTGAACTGGGCTTCGATCAGCGGGGACTGCCCACCAGCCTGCCCAGCGCCTGGCCCGCCGATGGCACCTGCACGGTGGAGAGGCACGACGTGCGCTGCGAAGCCAAGGCCCTGTCCGGCGAGCGCTGGTCAGCCACCGCCGAACTGTGAGCGAACCATCCGGCGGCTCGCCGGCAGGAGGGAGATCAGAGGCGGCACCCAGATTCGAACTGGGGGTAAAGGATTTGCAATCCTCTGCCTTACCACTTGGCCATGCCGCCATTTCAGGGGAGAACCCCCGTGCTGCGGATCGTATCAGCCGTCCACGGCACCCCCGGCTGCTGCTGCTCAGCAATGGCCATGGGGAAGATCTGATCGGTCTGCGCATCCTGCAGGCGCTGCACCAACGGCGCCCGCAGATGCTGCTCAGGGTCCTGCCGCTGGTGGGGGAGGGAGAGACCTACCGGGAAGCGGAGCACGACGGCTGGCTGCAACGGGTGGGGCCCCGCCAGCGGCTGCCCAGCGGCGGCTTCAGCAACCAGAGCTTTTCTGCACTCCTGCGCGACCTGGGGGCGGGGCTGGGTGGCCTGAGCTGGCGCCAGTGGCGGCTGGTGCGCCGCTGGGGTGCCGCTGGCGATCCGATCCTGGCGGTGGGGGATCTGCTGCCACTGCTGCTGGCCTGGGCCAGCGGTGCGCCCTACGGCTTCCTGGGCACACCCAAAAGTGATTACACCTGGAGGAGTGGACCCGGCCGCGCCCCCTTCGCCGACCGCTACCACCACTGCAAGGGCAGCGAATGGGATCCATGGGAGTGGGCCCTGATGGCTGATCGCCGCGCCCGGCTGGTGGCGGTGCGCGACGAGCTCACCGCCAGGGGGCTGAGGCGCCATGGGGTGACGGCGCTGGCGCCGGGCAACCCGATGATGGATCAGCTCGATCGGTTGCCCCTGCCCGAGCCGTTGGGGCAGCGGCGTCGGATCGTGCTGCTCTGCGGCAGCCGCCTGCCGGAAGCCCTCGCCAACGCCCGCCGGCTGCTGGCGGCCCTGGCCCGCTTGCCGGCAAGAGAGCCCCAGGTGGTGCTCTGCCCCACCGGCTCCCGCCCCAGCCGCCACGACCTGGAGCCGATCCTGGCCGCCCAGGGCTACCGCGAGGTGGCCCTGCCGGAAGGTTGTGGCGGCAGCTCGGCCTGGCTGCTCCAGCAGCGGCTGCTGCTGCTGGGGCCTGGCTGCTTCGAGCGTTGGGCCGGCTGGGGGGAGGTGGGCCTGGCCACCGCGGGCACCGCCACAGAGCAACTGGTCGGTCTCGGGGTCCCCGTGCTCTCGCTGCCAGGGCCGGGTCCGCAGTTCAAGCGCGGGTTTGCGCGGCGCCAGAGCCGCTTGCTGGGGGGGGCGGTGCGGACCTGCGCTTCAACGCAGGACATGGCCGTCGAACTGGAGCGGCTGCTCGGGAATGCCCAGCTCCGCCAGCATCTGGGGGCCATTGGCCGGCGGCGGATGGGGAACACAGGCGGCAGCGAGCGTCTGGCGGCCCTGGTGGACCGGCAGCTGCTGGCCCAGCCCCAGGGATGATGGGGCTTCTCCTCACTCAGGCGCGTCCCCGATGCCAGCACCGATCGACCGGGCCTACGCCACCGTCACCGGTCAGCTGGCCACCCTGCTGGGGGTGAGCATCGCCGCCGCCCGGCGCCGGGTCGACCAGCAGGCTGCCCGGGAAGGAACCCGGGCGCCAGGCGAACGCATCACCATCGCTGAACGCATGATCCAGGAGGCCCAGGGAGGGGCCAGGGCCCAGGGTCAGCTGCTGGATGCGCTCCTGGTTGCCAAAGACGACGAAAGCGGCTTCATGGTCGAGGACTGATCGCCGGAATCACGGATCGCCTGGGCCCTCAGCGCGACTGGGAAGAATGCTCGAACACCGAGCCGAAGCGGCTGCGGTCGAGCTCGGCAAACACCGGCAGACAGGCGAAGCAACGGCGGGCCAGATCGAGGCGCTCCTCCCGCTCGAGGATGGCGGCCAAGGCGTGACGAGCGGCCAGCAGGTAGCGGACATCGTTGGCTGCATACACCAGCTGGGCCTCACCCAGCTCTTCAACCCGTCCCCAGTCGCTGCTCTGCGACTGCTTGTCGAGTTCCACCCCCACCAACTCCTGCACCACCTCCTTGAGCCCGTGGCGTGAGCTGTAGGTGCGGGCCAGGCGGCTGGCCACCTTGGTGCAGAACAGCGGCGCCACGGCGATGCCGAGGCCTTCCCCCAGGGCTGCCAGATCGAAGCGGGCGAAGTGGAACACCTTCTCGATCGCCGGACTCTCCATCAGCTCGCGCAGACGGGGCGCCTCCTGCTGGCCCCGGGCGATGCGGATGCAGCAGACGTTGTCGAGGTGGTCGGCGATCTGAACCAGGCAGAGACGGTCGCGGCCATGGACCAGCCCCATCGCCTCGGTGTCGACCGCCAGGGCCGGGGCCTGAGCCAGCAGGCTGAGCCATTCGGCGTCGAGATCCCCCTCGAAGACAGCGAAGCGTTGGGGGGTGGAGGCAAGGGCCGAGGGCATGAGCGCGGGAGCAACCAACGCCATCGTGCCGAAAGGGAGAGAATGGGGCGCTTCCGCCTTGGATCGCCCGCGTGCCGTTGCCCCTGTCCCCCGCCCTGGGCTCCACCCTGCTGCTGGCCATCGGCCTGGTGTTCTTCCTGCGCGCCGCCAGCAAGGACCGCACCACGGTGGTGGATGTGCAGTCGCCGCGGCCGGCCCTGGAGGTGCTCGATGGCCTCAGCCAGTGGCTGAGGCAGCGGGGCTGGCAGGCGGAGGCTGGGGATCCAGAGCGGCGGGTGCTGCGCTTCCGCGGCCAGGTGGGAGCCAGCGGCACCCTGGCACTGCTGCTCTCGCTGCTGGGAACGGTCGGGGCGGCCTGCCTCGGTCTGGTGCTGCGCCAGCTGCTGCCGGCGCTGGGATGGTGGCCGCTACTGCTGGCCCTGCTCGGCCCGCTCGCGGGGCTGATCTACCGGCGGCGGGCGGCCCGCCAGGAGCTGGTGGAACTGCGCCTGATCAGCGACGATGACGCTCCCTTCAGCCAGCTGCGGCTGCGGGCCCACCGCGACGAGCTGATTGCCCTGGAACTGGAACTGGGGCCCCGGCTGCAACTGGCCAGTGACGGCACCCTGCTGAGTTCCCCCATCTGATCCCCAGACCATGCTGCACCGTCTCAAGGCTGCATCCCCGCAACGACCCTCGGCTCACTCACGCCCCCTGGGCTGGGCCCTGCTGGGACTGGGCCTGGTGCTGGTGCTGGGCAGCGCCGCCGAGGCCCCGGCCATGCTCGCCATCGATCCGCTCACCGGGCCGCGCACACCACTCAACAAGGATTGGATCGGCCGCCGATCGCTGGCGGCGGGCACACCGATCCTGGTGATGGCCGGCCATGCCGATTCCCAGGGCATGGCCGGATCAGGCACCAGCGGTGAAGCCGTGGATCGCTTCGGAGCCCGGCCGATGGTGCCCGGCATCCGCGATGAGCTGTACTGGAATCTGCTCACCGCCGAGAGGGTGGTGGCGCTCGGACGCCAGCGCGGGCTGCCGATCAGCCTCTACGTGCCGGCCCAGCGCAGCATCGCCGACGGGGATGATCCCCGCACCAACTGGAGCGTGGGCAAGGAGCATGTGCGCCGGGGTGGATACGCCATGGAGATCCACTACGACGCTTATGGACCCGACGGCTTCGGTTCTGGACTGATCCCGCCGCTGCACCAGCCCCCCAGCCTCCTCGATGAAAGCCTGGCCGCCTCCTTCGGGGCCTTCCCTTTCCAATTCCGCGGCGGGCTGGGAGCGCCTCGCCGGGGCATCGCCATCCTCGAGATCGGCAAGCTGGAGAGTCCTCTGGAGTCGGCCCTGAGGGATCCCGGCAGCCGGGATGCAGCGCTCAACGCCATCGCCGAGCGGGTTGTCCTTGCCCTGGAGCAGGGCATCAGCCCCCGCTCAAGAAATCTGCCAGCCACCTCCTTAGGCACTCCCGCAACCCGCCCCTGAGCGACGGAGGCTTCCACGAGCATGAGATCGGGGGTTCAGTCGAAAGCACCCCGGGCCCGGCAGAGATCCTCCAGCGCGGCATCCCCGAACCAGTCCTGCGGCTTGGTGAACACCTCAGTGACCAGAGCTTCGCGACTGCCGGGCTCGGGGCTATAGCCGTATTCCCAGCGAACCAGCGGTGGCAGCGACATCAGGATCGATTCGGTGCGGCCGTTGGTCTGCAGACCGAAGATCGTGCCGCGATCAAACACCAGATTGAACTCCACGTAGCGGCCACGGCGGTAAAGCTGGAACTGGCGCTCCCGCTCCCCGTAGGCGCTGCCATGGCGCTTCCCCACGATCGGAACATAGCTGGGTAGGAAGGCATTGCCGCAGGCGCTCGCCAGCTGAAACAGCTGCTCCCAGCTGCGGGGCACCGCGCCTGTGGCAGCTGCCACGGCCGCGGCCGGGCCGCTGGGATTCTGACCTTTGTAGAGCGCACCGGCAGGATCCTGGTAGTCGTAGAAGATGCCGCCAACACCCCGGGTTTCATTGCGGTGCTTCAGGAAGAAGTATTCATCGCACCAGGGCTTGAAGACGGGATACAGGGTGGGATCGACACTGTCACAGGCCCCCTGCAGGCTGCGGTGAAAGTGACGGGCATCCGCCAGGAAGGGGTAGTAGGGGGTGAGATCGGCGCCACCGCCGAACCACCAGACCGGCCCCGCCTCGAAGTAGCGGTAGTTGAGGTGCACCGTGGGCACGTAAGGGTTGCGGGGATGGAGCACCATCGACGTACCAGTGGCGAACCAGCGCTGGCCGGCGGCCTCCGGCCGCTGGCTGAGAATCGAGGGGGGCAGCTGATCGCCTTCCACCTCGGAAAAATTCACCCCGCCCTGCTCGAAGATCCGGCCGGCCTTCATCACCCGCGAGCGGCCGCCGCCGCCCTCCGGCCGCTCCCAGCTCTCCTCCTGGAACACCCCTTCGCCATCAAGGGCCTGCAGGCCAGCGCAGATGCTGTCCTGAAGACCCATCAACAGGGTGCGGGCACGGGCGCGGGAGTCGGCCGGCGGATGCTCCAGGGGCTGAGCTCCCCCCTGGCCCTTCTCCCCATCAGCCACGTCCGTCTGCCCCTGCTCCACCACTGACGATCACGCCCTGCCGGACGTCCGAAACCTCTCCACCATTCCAGCCCGTCGAGCCGACGCACAACCCTTCGAGAGCCTCTGTCATGGGGGCGGCCCCTAGGATCACCCCTGATGCCGGCACCCACGGATGGCCACCGCTGAACAGGCTCTCGCCGCCCTTGAGCCCCTCTGCGACGCGGGCACGGGACGAAGTCTGCTCGAACTGGGCTGGATCCAGCAGGTGCGTCCCCAGGGGAGCCGCGTGGTCTTCAGCCTGGCTCTGCCGGGCTACGCCACCAGCCAGCGGGAGAGGATCGCCGCCGAAGCCCGCGCCGCGCTGATGGCCCTCGAGAGCATCGAGGATGTACAGATCGAGCTGGCCCAGCCCAGCGCCGGCGGACGGCCCGAGGGGTCGCCGATCGGTGGCGCGGGCCACAGACCCGGCGGCGGCGGCAACCTGCCCGAGCGCCAGGGCATCCCCGGCGTGGGCCGGATCATCGCCGTGAGCAGCGGCAAGGGCGGCGTGGGCAAGAGCACCGTGGCGGTGAACCTGGCCTGTGCCCTGGCCCAGAGCGGCCTGCGGGTGGGCCTGCTCGACGCTGACATCTACGGCCCCAACGCCCCGACGATGCTGGGTGTGGCCGACCGCACCCCGGAGGTTCGCGGCAGCGGCAACGAGCAGGTGCTGGTGCCGATCGAGACCTGCGGCATCGGCATGGTGTCGATGGGGCTGCTCATCCAGGAGAACCAACCGGTGGTGTGGCGGGGGCCGATGCTCAACGGCATCATCCGCCAGTTCCTTTACCAGGCCGACTGGGGTGAGCGCGACGTGCTGGTGGTGGACCTGCCGCCCGGCACCGGCGATGCCCAGCTCACCCTGGCCCAGGCTGTGCCGATGGCCGGCGTGGTGATCGTGACCACCCCCCAGCGGGTGTCGCTGCAGGACGCCCGCCGCGGACTGGCGATGTTCCTGCAGATGGGGGTTCCCGTGCTCGGCGTGGTCGAGAACATGAGCACCTTCATCCCCCCCGACCGGCCTGAAGCCAGTTACGCCATCTTCGGCAGTGGCGGCGGGGCCACCCTGGCGGCCGAGGCCGGGGTGCCCCTGCTGGCCGAGCTGCCCCTGGAGATGGCGGTGGTCGATGGGGGTGACCAGGGCTGCCCGGTGGTGATCGCCAGACCCGAGTCCGCCACGGCCCGTGCCTTCCAGACCCTGGCCCAACGCATCACGAGCCTCACCCTGGCCACCGCCTGATCGCAATGGCCTTGCTGGGCAGCCGGCGCAGCATGTTTTCAGCGGCGCGGCCGGCCAGGCGCCGCCCGCTCGAGGGGGTGGATCTGCTGCTCTGGGGCATTCCCCTGGCGATGGTGGCGGTGGCGGGAATCCTGATCGCCAGCACCCAGCGCCAGGCTCCCTATGCGGTCTGGTACCAGCACTGGATCACAGCCGCTGTGGGGATGGGCCTCGCCCTGGTGCTGGCCAGGATCCCGCTGGAGCGGTACCAGCCATTCCGCTGGCTGATCTACGGGGTCATGGTGGCCAGCCTGGTGGCGGTTCGGGTGGTGGGGGTCAGCGCGCTGGGCGCCCAGAGCTGGATCAACATCGCCGGCTTCAACGTGCAGCCCTCCGAGTTCGCCAAGGTGGCGGCCATCCTGCTGCTGGCGGGTGTGCTCGCCCGCCATCCGGTGGAGCGGCCGGTGGACCTGATCCGGCCGGTGGCCATGATCAGCGTGCCCTGGCTGCTGGTGTTCGTGCAGCCCGATCTGGGCACCTCCCTGGTGTTCGGGGCCGTACTGCTGGTGATGATGTTCTGGTCGGGCATGCCAGGAGCCTGGCTGCTGCTGCTGCTCTCGCCTCTGTTCACCGCCATCCTGGCGGGCACCATCCCCTGGGCTCTGGTGGCCTGGGTTCCCGCCATGGGACTGGTCGCCTGGCGCTCCCTGCCCTGGAAGGTCCTGGCCACTTCCCTGACCCTGGCCATTCAGGGGGTCTTCGCCCTGGGCACTCCCTGGCTCTGGTCCCACGGTCTCAAGGACCACCAGCGGGCCCGCCTGACCATGTTTCTCGACCCCTCCCAGGACCCCCTGGGCGGGGGGTATCACCTGCTGCAGAGCACGGTGGGCATCGGCTCAGGGGGGCTCTGGGGCACCGGCCTGATGCAGGGCCACCTCACCCTGCTGCGCTTCATTCCCGAGCAGCACACGGATTTCATCTTCAGCGCCCTGGGAGAGGAAACCGGCTTCATCGGTTCCACTCTGGTGGTGGTCGGCTTCGTGCTGCTGATGTGGCGCCTGCTCCAGATCGCCGGACGGGCACGCACGGATTACGAATCGCTGGTGGTGGTGGGCATCGGCGCGATGCTGATGTTCCAGGTGGTGGTGAACATCAACATGACCATCGGACTGGGACCGATCACCGGCATTCCCCTGCCCTGGCTGAGCTACGGCCGCTCGGCGATGCTCGTGAACTTCATCTCCCTGGGGCTGTGCGCCTCGGTGTCCCGCCACGGCCGCCCGCCCCAGCGGCGATGGTGAGCCTGGCCGCCCTGAGGGCCCGGCTGGCCGAGGGGGTCCCAGCGGGCCGCAGCGATGAAGACACCGTGAGACGGCAGTGGTGGGCGGCCCTGGCCACCCTTCAGGATGATTTCCTGCCACCCCTGCAACCGCTGCGGGGTGTCTGGCTGGCCTCGCCGCTGCCGGCGCTCTACGAACCGGAGCTGCTGGAGCCATTGCAGGGCTGGGTCTGGGCGCCGTCGCAGATCGCCGGCGGCCACAGCCCCTCAGGCCCCCTGCTGCCCGGAGTGGGCTCAGCCGGCACTGACAAGACCCCAGGCCACGGCAGCCCCTTCGAACGCCTGGCCCTGGAGCCCGAAGACGGGACAGACCCCCTGCTGGTGCTGATCACGCCCAAGCTGCAGCTGGCCATGGCCCTGGAGGGCAGTCCACAGCAGCGGCAGCTGGTGCTGCGCTTCGATCCCACCACCCTCTCGGAAACGCTGGCTCTGGTGGATCAGCGACTGCGGGCCACGGCCCCCCAGGCCGCCCTGCGCTTGCGCCAGGCCCTGCAGGCGCTCGGTCCACTGCGCAGCGAGGAGAGCATGGCGCTGCAGTTCTGGCCGAGGCTGGCGGAGCGACTGGCGGCGATGGCCCCGAGCCTGACTCTGCAGCCCCTGGTCGACGGCCATGCGAACGGCCGGGCGGAGAGCAGCGGCGAACTGGCCCTGCTCGAGGCCCTCACCCACGAGGTGCGTACCCCCCTGGCCACGATCCGCACCCTGATCCGCTCGCTGCTGCGGCGCACTGACCTCCCAGCGGTGGTCCGTCAGCGGCTGGAGCAGATCGACGGGGAGTGCAGCGAACAGATCGACCGCTTCGGCCTGATCTTCCATGCGGCCGAGCTCCAGCGGCAGCCAAGGCCCCGCCAGACCCTGGCCCGCACCGATCTGGCCCAGCTGCTGCAAGGCTTTGAGGAGCTCTGGCAACGACAGCTGGGGCGCCGGGGTCTGAAGCTGCAGCTGGAGATCAGCGCTCAGCTGCCGCCAGTGCTGAGCGACCCGAACCGACTCGAGACGATGCTGGGAGGCCTGGTGGATCGCTTCATCCGCAGCCTGCCTTCGGGCAGCACGGTGCTGATCCGGCTGCAGCCGGCAGGGTCGCGCCTGAAATTGCAACTGCGCTGCGCCAAGCCGCCCGGGAGGGAAGCGGCACTCCCCAACACCCCCGAGGAGGACGCCGCCGCTGATGTGGGGCCTGTGCTGCGCTGGAATCCGCTCACGGGCAGCCTGCAGCTGAGCCGCCAGGCCACCCAGCGCCTGTTCCACAGTCTTGGGGGGCGCTTCACGGAACGGGCAGGCCAGGGACTGACGGTGTTCTTTCCCGTGGCGGGCCACAACACCGACGCCGACGGGGACGTTTGTTGACGGGTGTGAAGAGAGCTCCCCGCCTGGCAAGACGCCCCAGATTGCAGTGCTAGCTTCCAGCCGACATGGTCCGCCGACTCACCGATGGGTCCGCCGACTCACCATCCCCAACAGCCATGACAGCAACGGCGCTGAGCGGTCAACTTCCCAAGTCCATCGGCAGCACGGGCGGTCTGCTCAACTCAGCCGAAACCGAGGAGAAGTACGCCATCACCTGGACCAGCAGCAAGGGTCAGGTGTTCGAGCTCCCCACCGGTGGAGCTGCGGAAATGAATGAAGGCGAAAACATCATGTACTTCTCCCGCAAGGAGCAGTGCCTGGCCCTCGGCACCCAGCTGCGCACCAAGTTCAAACCTCGTATCGAGGATTACAAGATCTACCGCATCTTCCCTGGCGGCGACACTGAATACCTGCACCCGAAAGATGGTGTTTTCCCTGAGAAGGTGAATGAAGGTCGTCCGATGGTGGGCCACAACCCCCGCAGCATCGGCCAGAACCCCGACCCTGCCACCCTCAAGTTCTCCGGACGCAACACCTTCGATTCCTGAGTTCAGCTCCCGGGATTCCGCCCGGGAACCAGCCTGGACTCTTCTGCGGGAATCGACTCCGGGCTGGATTCCTCCAACCTTTAGAAAGGCGGGGCCGGGTGCCCCGTTTTTTTTGCCTGCCCGTTGCCGTGATGCCCTTTCCCGATCGCGACGCGTTCCTCGCCCAGGCGGCGGACGGCAGCACCTTCATCCCCCTCTGGAAGCGCTGGCCCGCTGATCTGGAAACCCCGCTCACCACCTGGCTGAAGGTGGGAGCCACCAGCAGCCATGGCGTGCTGCTCGAGTCGGTGGAGGGGGGCGAGCGGCTGGGGCGCTGGAGCTTCGTGGTGGCTGATCCGGTCTGGAGCCTCACGGTGCGCGGGGAGGACGGTGTTCAGTGCTGGCGCGATGGCCGTCAGGCCCAGTTGCAGGGCAACCCCTTCGAGCTGCTGGCCGGATGCCTGGCCTCGCTTCGGCCCAGCACCATTCCCGGCCTGCCGCCGCTTGGACAACTCTTCGGCTTCTGGGGCTACGAACTGATCCGCTGGATCGAGCCGAGCGTGCCCGTCCACCCCAGCGACCCGGAAGGCCCGCCGGACGGCTGCTGGATGCTGGCCGACAGCCTGCTGGTGTTCGACCAGGTGAAGCGGCAGATCACGGCGGTGGCCTATGCCGACCTCAGCGGTGGTGCCGATCCCCTCGGCGCCTACGCCGAGGCCACCGCCAGGATCCAGTCGCTGGAGGAGCGCATGCACGGGCCCCTGCCGGCCGGAGTCACCCCCCTGCGCTGGGAGGCTGAGCCCAGCATGGAGCTGGACACCCGCAGCAACCGCAGCCAGGCCGATTTCGAAGCCGCAGTGGTAGCGGCCCGGGAGCACATCGCCGCCGGTGACGTGTTCCAGCTGGTGCTCAGCCAGCGGCTGGAGACCCGCATCCAACGGGATCCCTTCGAGCTGTACCGCAGCCTGCGGATGGTGAACCCATCGCCCTACATGGCCTTCTTCAACTTCGGCGGCTGGTATCTGATCGGCTCCAGCCCCGAGGTGATGGTCAAGGCCGAGCCGGTGGCCGGCGGCATCCGGGCCTCCCTGCGGCCGATCGCCGGCACCCGCCCGCGCGGGTCCGATGAAGCCAGCGACCTTGCCCTGGAGCAGGAGCTGCTGGCCGACCCCAAGGAGCGCGCCGAGCACGTGATGCTGGTGGATCTGGGCCGCAACGACCTGGGCCGGGTCTGCCGTCCGGGCACGGTCGAGGTGACCGAACTGATGGTGGTCGAGCGCTACTCCCATGTGATGCACATCGTCAGTCAGGTCGAGGGCCTGCTCGATTCCTCTCACGACGTCTGGGATCTGCTCAAGGCCTCCTTCCCAGCCGGCACCGTCAGCGGCGCGCCCAAGATCCGGGCGATGCAGCTGATCCATGAGCACGAGCCGGATGCGCGCGGCCCCTACTCCGGTGTCTACGGGGCGGTGGATCTGGCCGGCGCCCTCAACACCGCCATCACGATCCGCACCATGGTGGTGCTCCCCGACGGAGAGGGGGGCTGGCGGGTGCAGGTGCAGGCCGGTGCGGGCCTGGTGGCCGACTCCCAGCCGGCCGCCGAATACCAGGAAACTCTCAACAAAGCCCGCGGTCTGCTCAAGGCCCTGGCCTGCCTGCAGGGGAGCGGCACATGAGCCATCCCCTGTTGCTCAAGGGCTTCGAGGTGGAGCTCTTCACCGGCCGGGCCGATGGCACCGTGGTTGGGGTGGCGGAGCAGGCCGCAGCCCAGCTTGAGGGGTTCGTCACCGAACCGGACCATCGCAACCTGGAGTACATCACGCCTCCGGATGCCGACTACGCCCGCCAGCTGGAGCTGCTGCTGGAGCCGAGGCGGCGCCTGCGCCGCTGGCTGGGCGAGCGGAGCCTGACCCTGCTCCCAGGCAGCACCCTCAGCCTGGGAGACAGCCACCGCTTCGAGCGCTCCGACCCCTCGAACCCTTATCACGGCTACATCGAGGCCACCTACGGCACCCGGGTGGTGACGGCCAGCGTTCACATCAACCTCGGGCTCACCGAGATGGGGGCCCTGTTTGCCGGCTGCCGGCTGTTGCGCTGCGAGGGCGCCCTGCTGCTCGCCCTCAGCGCCAGTTCACCCTTCCTCGATGGGATCGTCACCGGCGCCCACTCCCAGCGCTGGCTGCAGTTCCCGCTCACCCCGCCCACCGTGCCGTTGTTTCTCGATCATCAGCACTACATCCACTGGATGGATGCCCAGCTGGCGGCCGGGGCCATGCGCAACGTGCGCCATCTCTGGACCTCCGTGCGGCCTAACGGGGAGAACCGGCCCCACGACCTGAACCGGCTCGAGATCCGGATCTGTGACCTGATCAGCCATCCCCGCCAGCTTCTTGCCGTGACGGTGTTCGCGGAACTACGCCTGCTGCAGTTGCTGGAGAATCCCCAAACCCATGATCCCTTGCGCGCCAGCCGGCTGGGGCCGGATCAGCTGGCCGAGCTGGCCGACAGCAACGACCGCGCCGCTGCACGCCAGAGCCTGAGAGCCACGCTCAACGACTGGCGTACGGGAGAGGAGATCGAAGCCGGTGCCTGGATTCAGAAGGAGCTGGAGCAGGTGGCGCCACTCGCCGCCAGGCTCGGCCTCAGCCCCTGGCTGGAGCCGCTCGGCGCCATCCTGCGCCAGGGCAATGAGGCGATGCGCTGGCTGGAGCGGCACGACGCCGGAGTGCCACTGGGCGAGATCATGGCCGATGGAGCCACAGCCATGCAGCTGGCCGAAGTGGAACCAGCACCACGCAACACAGCAGCTTCCCACCCTTTGGGATGATCATGGAGCCTTCCTCGCCTGCGCCGGCCCCCATGCGGCAGCCCCTGTCCGCCCCATCCGCCGTTCTGGCCCAGGATCCCCAGGGAGTTCCCACGGCACCAGCCCCCAGGGTCACCCGGCTGCTCGGAGAGCGGCTTGAGCTGGTGGAGGATCTCTGGCAAACGGTGCTGCTCAGCGAGTGTCCGCCCGATCAGGCCGAGCGGCTGCTGCGGCTCAAGCGGCTGAGCGACCCCTTGGAAGCTGCCGACGGAACGGTCGACACCACGGCGGCCATCGTGCAGCTGATCCGCGAGATGGACCTCTCGGAGGCGATCGCCGCGGCCCGCGCCTTCTCGCTCTACTTCCAGCTGGTGAACATCCTCGAGCAGCACATCGAGGAAGACAGCTATCTGGCCAGCCTTCAGGAGGCCTCCACTCCAACCAGCCCCGATCCCTTCGCCCCACCGCTGGCCAGCCAGACCGATCCAGCCACGTTCCGGGAGCTGTTCACCCGCCTGCGGGGACTGAACGTTCCCCCAGCCCAGATCGAGAACCTGCTGCGGGAACTCGACATCCGGCTCGTCTTCACGGCCCACCCCACTGAGATCGTGCGCCACACCGTGCGGCACAAACAACGCCGGGTGGCAGCCCTGATCCACCGCCTGCAGCAGGACAACCCCACCGAACTGCAAGACGAACGCAGCCTGAGGCTGCAGCTGGAGGAGGAGATCCGGCTGTGGTGGCGCACTGACGAGCTGCACCAATTCAAGCCCTCGGTGCTCGATGAGGTCGATTACGCCCTCCACTACTTCCAGCAGGTGCTCTTCGACGCGATGCCGCTGTTGCGCCAGCGCATCATCAATGCCCTCGCCGGCAGCTACCCCGATGTGGAGGCGCCGCGTGACGCCTTCTGCACCTTCGGCTCCTGGGTGGGCTCCGACCGCGATGGCAACCCCTCCGTCACCCCCGACATCACCTGGCGGACGGCCTGTTATCAGCGCCAGTTGATGATCGAGCGCTACATCACGGCGGTGCAGGGCCTTCGCGACCAGCTCAGCATCTCGATGCAGTGGTCCCAGGTGAGCGCCCCCTTGCTCGAGTCCCTGGAGATGGACCGGCTGCGCTTCCCGGAGATCTACGAGGAGCGGGCCGCCCGCTACCGGCTCGAGCCCTACCGCCTCAAGCTCAGCTACATCGTCGAACGGTTGCGCCTCACCCACCAGCGCAACCAGCAGCTGGCCGAAGCCGGCTGGGAATCCCCCTGCGAGAACGCCGGTCCGGCGGTGCTGAGCACGGGCACCGGGCCGATGGCCGCGGCCCCGCCCGAACTGCACTACGGCTCGGTGAACGAGCTGCGCCAAGACCTCGAACTGCTGCGCGACAGCCTCGAGACCACGGGCCTCAGCTGTGAGCCGCTGCAGACCCTGCTCAGTCAGGTGCACATCTTCGCGTTCTGCCTGGCCAGCCTCGACATCCGCCAGGAGAGCACCCGCCACAGCGATGCCCTCGATGAACTGACTCGCTACCTGCAACTTCCCATTCCCTACGGGGAGATGGAGGAGGAGCAACGTGTGGAGTGGCTGCTGCAGGAACTGCAGACCCGCCGGCCCATGCTGCCGCCAGCAGCCCGCTGGAGCCCAGCCACCGAGGAGACCTTCGCGGTGTTCCGCATGCTGCAGCGGCTGCAGCAGGAATTCGGCCCCCGCATCTGCCGCAGCTACATCATTTCAATGGCGCACACGGTCTCCGACCTGCTGGAGGTGCTGCTGCTGGCCAAGGAGGCCGGTCTGGTGGACCCCAAGGCGGTGCAGACCCAGTTGCTGGTGGTACCCCTGTTCGAAACGGTGGAGGATCTGCAGCGGGCACCGGCGGTGATGCAGCGCCTGTTTTCGGAGCCCTTCTACCGGACCCTGCTGGCCAGCAGCGCCGAAGCCGACAAACCCCTGCAGGAGGTGATGCTCGGCTACTCCGACAGCAACAAGGATTCGGGCTTCCTTTCCAGCAACTGGGAAATCCACAAGGCCCAGATCGCGCTGCAGCGACTGGCCTGCGAGCACGATGTGGCGCTGTGCATCTTCCACGGCCGGGGCGGCTCCGTGGGACGGGGCGGCGGCCCGGCCTACCAGGCCATCCTGGCCCAGCCCAGTGGCACCCTCAATGGCCGCATCAAGATCACCGAGCAGGGGGAGGTGCTGGCCTCGAAGTACTCCCTGCCGGAGCTGGCGCTCTACAACCTCGAAACGGTGACCACCGCCGTGTTGCAGAACAGCCTGGTGAGCACCAACGTCGATGACACCCCCACCTGGAACGACCTGATGGGCCGCCTGGCGGCTCGCTCCCGGGTGCACTACCGGCGGCTGGTGCATGAAAACCCCGACCTGGTGGCCTTCTTCCAGCAGGTCACACCGATCGAAGAGATCAGCAAGCTGCAGATCTCCAGCCGCCCCGCCCGCCGCAAGAGTGGAGCCAAGGATCTCTCCAGCCTGCGGGCGATCCCCTGGGTGTTCGGCTGGACCCAGAGTCGCTTCCTGCTGCCCAGCTGGTTCGGCGTGGGAGCAGCCCTGCAGGAGGAACTCGACGACGATCCTGGCCAGCTCGAGTTGCTGCGTCTGCTCTACCAGCGCTGGCCCTTCTTCCGGATGCTGATCTCCAAGGTGGAGATGACCCTCTCGAAGGTGGATCTCGACCTGGCTCACCACTATGTGCAGGCCCTGGGTCGCCCCAGCCACCGCGAAGCCTTCGAGGAGATCTTCCAGGTGATCGCGGCCGAGTTCGAACTCACCCGTGATCTGGTCCTGAAGATCTCCGGCCACGCCCGCCTGCTCGATGGCGATCCGGCCCTGCAGCTCTCGGTCGATCTGCGCAACCAGACGATCGTCCCCCTGGGCTACCTGCAGGTGGCCCTGTTGCGGCGCCTGCGCGACCAGAACCGGCAGCCTCCGATGAGCGAAGCCAGCAGCGGTGATGGCCAGGATGGCCGCACCTACAGCCGTAGCGAACTGCTGCGCGGCGCCCTTCTCACCATCAACGGCATCGCCGCGGGCATGCGCAACACCGGTTGAGCCGCGCTTGATTCCCTTCCGCAGCCAACCGCCCGCCCCGCGCCTGCCCGAGGGCTACCGAACGGAGACCGAGCCTCCCCAGCCAGGCGAGTTGAACGACTTGCTGATGGCCTGCGGCGAGTCGCGACGGGATGAGCAGCGCCTGGCCCTTGTGCTGGAGCGCAGCGCCTGGCAGCTCTGCGTGCGTGATCAGCAGGGGGGCTTGGTGGGCTTCGTGCGGGCCACCAGCGATCAGGCCCTCAACGCCAACCTCTGGGATCTCTCGGCCTGGCCGAGGGATCCCCAGCAGGCAGCCGTTCTGGCGGTGCTGGTGCACGGCGCCCTCAGCCGCCTGCGCCGCGAACTGAGTGGCTGCAGCATTTCGGTGGCGGCGCCACCGGAGGCGCTCTCAGCTCTTCAACAGCACGGCTTCATGGTCGACCCAGGCGGCATCCGAGCCATGGGTCTTGTGCTCGCCACAACCGAGGGAAACCGACCGGGGGAGCCGAATCAAGCGAGCATGGAGGGACTCGAACCCCCGACATTCAGAACCGGAATCTGACGCTCTATCCAACTGAGCTACATGCCCGAGCGGGGAGGTCATCCCTGTCCCGGTGGTCGTAGCTTACCCGCACGTCGCTCCTGACCCATTCGGCTGCATCGCCTGGAGCTGCTCGATTTTCGCAACTACGCCCAGCTCTCGCTCGAGCTCGCTGAGCCGCGTCTGCTGGTGGTCGGCGCCAACGGGGAAGGCAAGTCGAACCTGCTCGAGGCGGTGGAGCTGCTCGGCAGCCTGCGCTCCCACCGCAGTAGCCACGACCGTGACCTGATCCGCCATGGCCAGAGCCGGGCGCTGGTGCGGGGCTGGTGCGGCGACGGCCATTCCCCCGGGGCGGGAGCGCCAGCGCCTGTGCTCGATCAGCAAGAGCTGGAACTCGAGGTGAGGCGCCAGGGGGGGCGCCAGGCCCGGCGCAACGGCAGATCCCTGGAGCGCCAGCTCGATCTGGTGGGCCCCCTGCGCTGCGTGGGCTTCAGCGCCCTCGACCTGGAGCTGGTGCGGGGGGAGCCGGCCCTGCGGCGCCAGTGGCTCGATCGAGTGGTGTTGCAGCTGGAGCCGGTCTATGGGGAATTGCTGGCCCGCTACGGCCGCTTGCTGCGCCAGCGCAGCCAGTTGCTGCGCCGGGGGCTGAGCCAGGGGGAGCAGCAGCTGCACTCACTCCTCGACGCCTTCGATCTGCAGATAGCCCTGATCGGCACGCGCCTGCACCGCCGCCGTCGCCGCGCCCTGGCCCGACTTCAACCCTTGGCCGCCGCCTGGCAGGAACGGCTCAGTGGCGGCCGCGAGCAGCTGGAGTTGCGCTACCAGGCCGGCAGCCAGCTGGAGGGGGAAGAAGCTGAGGCCCCTTGGCGTGAAGCACTGCTGGAGCAACTGCGGCGGCAGCGGCCGGAGGAACGGCGGCTGGGAGCCTGTCAGGTGGGCCCCCACCGTGATGAGGTGGCGATGCTGCTGGGGGAGGAGCCGGCCCGCCGGTTTGGATCCGCCGGCCAGCAGCGCACCCTGGTGCTGGCCCTGAAACTGGCGGAACTGGAGCTGGTGCAGCAGCTCTGGGGTGAGCCGCCGTTGCTGCTGCTCGACGACGTGCTGGCAGAGCTCGACCCGAAGCGGCAGGAGTTGCTGCTGGAGGTGGTGGGCACGGGCCACCAGTGCCTGGTGAGCGCCACCCACCTGACGTCGTTCAGCACCGCCTGGCAGGGGGGCGACTCCCAGGTGGTGCGGATCTGCCGGGGGGAGCTGATGGATTGAGGCGGTCGCCCGTAGAAAACCTGAAGTGATGCGTAGGATGGGGGCTTGTATGCGCGCATTCGATGACCCAGAGCCTGCCCTGCCTCCACCCCAACCCGGGATGGAGTGGAGCTCAAAGCCCCCAGAGCCACCCCCCCACGACCAGCGACATGGTGGGGAAACACTGCATTCTCGAGCTTTACAACTGCGATTCAAAAAAGCTCGACGACGAAGCATTTCTCAGGGGCGCCATCACGATTGCAGCGAAACGTGCTGGCGCCACCCTGCTCAATCTGATCACCCACCGGTTTGAACCTCAGGGGGTCACGGGTCTGGCTCTGCTGGCTGAATCCCACATCTCGATCCACACCTGGCCCGAGTCGGGCTATGCGGCCGTTGATGTGTTCACCTGCGGCGACCACACCATGCCGGAGCGAGCCTGTCAGGTGCTGGCCGATGAGCTTGAGGCTGCGAGCCGCAACCTCAAGAGTTTTCGCCGGGAAACCCCGGACTCGATCAGCGAGCAGATCAGGGAACCACTGGATCTGGCCGCCTGAGGCCGGTTGAAGCCAGTGGCCCCGGAGCTGCTGGCTTCAGGCTCACCTCACGGTTGAGCTTGCCGCTGATCAACCCCTCCAGATCCAGGCTCACAGCGGCGAAACCAAGGGCCCTGAAGGCCTCCACCAGCTCCTGGCGCGGCAACCAACTGAACAGGTCGTCAAGTTGGTCAGCTGGGAGCTCCACACGAGCCGTCGCCCCCTGGCAGCGCACCCGCAGCTGCTTCACTCCGCGCTGGCGCAGCCAGGTTTCGGCTGCGGCAACCCGCTGCAGGCGTGAGGCCGTGACCGGTTCGCCGTAGGGAAAACGCGAGGCCAGGCAAGGCTGGGCCGGCTTGTCCCACCAGGGGAAGCCCAGAGCCCTGGAGATCTGACGCACGGCCGACTTGTCGAGACCTTGCTCGGCCAGGGGCGAGCGCACGCCCTGCTCGCGGGCGGCCCGGATGCCCGGGCGGTGATCGCCGAGATCATCGCGGTTCACCCCATCCAGCACCTGGCTCACTCCCCCCGTGAGGGAGGCCAGCAAACCGTGCAGCTCGCGCTTGCAGGCGTAGCAGCGGTCGGTGGGATTGCTGCTGTAGGCGGGATCCTCCAGTTCACGGGTGGCCACTTCCCGGTGCCGGATGCCCATCCAGGCCGCCTGAGAGCGGGCTTCCCACAGCAGATGGGGCGCCAGAGCAGGCGACACTCCCGTCACCGCTTCGGCGCCAGCGCCCAGTTGCTCTGAGGCGATCGCCGCCACCAGGGCACTGTCGACACCACCGGAGTAGGCCACCAGCACGGCACCCATCTCCCTGAAATTCTGGCGTAGCTGGCCAAGGGCCTGCTCCAGCGGCGATGGCAGGAATTCCACCAGTGGATGGAGGGCCGGAGAGGTCATGGCCTCGGGCAAGGTCGTTAGGATCCAACCGTAGAAGGCCAGGCCATGGCACCGACCTCCAGCGCGGCCTCCGGTGCGTCGTCACGTGCGATCGGCATCCGCACGGCCTCTGGCAGCCACGAGCGCAGCCACGGCCAGTTGCACGTCTACGACGGTGACGGCAAAGGCAAGAGCCAGGCCGCCCTTGGGGTGGTGCTGCGCACCATCGGCCTGGGGATCTGCGAGCGCAAGCGCACACGGGTGCTGCTGCTGCGCTTCCTCAAAGGCCCCGGCCGCGCCTACGACGAAGACGCGGCGATCGAGGCCCTGCAACAGGGCTTCCCCCATCTGATCGATCAGGTGCGCACCGGCCGCGGCGACTATTTCAGCGCCCAGGAGGCCACCCGCTTCGATCGCCAGGAAGCCCAGCGCGGCTGGGATATCGCCAGGGGGGCCATCGCCAGTGCCCTCTATTCGGTAGTGGTGCTGGATGAACTCAGCCCGGTGCTCGACCTCGGCCTGCTGGAGGTGGAGGAGGTGGTGCGCACCCTCGCCGCCAAGCCGGCGGGAATGGAGGTGATCGTCACCGGCCGGGGCGCGCCGCGGTCGCTGGTGCAGCTCGCCGATCTGCACTCTGAGATGAGGGCCCACCGGCGCGAGGCCAACGACAGCGCCGGCATCGCCGGCATCGAGATCTACACCGGCGAAGGCAAGGGGAAATCCACCAGTGCCCTGGGCAAGGCCCTGCAGGCGATCGGCCGGGGCATCAGCCAGGACAAGAGCCACCGCGTGCTGATCCTGCAGTGGCTCAAGGGCGGTAGTGGTTACACCGAAGATGCGGCAATCGCGGCCCTGCGCGAGAGCTACCCTCACTTGGTGGATCATCTCCGATCAGGCCGCGATGCCATCGTCTGGAGAGGACAACAGCAGCCCATTGATTATGTCGAAGCGGAGCGGGCCTGGGAAATCGCCCGGGCCGCCATCTCCAGCGGGCTCTATAAAACGGTGATCCTCGATGAGCTCAATCCCACGGTTGATCTCGAGCTGCTGCCGGTTGAACCGATCATGCAAACCCTGCTACGCAAACCAGCAGAAACGGAGGTGATCATCACAGGACGCTGCAAGAATCCCCCCGCCTATTTCGATCTGGCCAGCGTGCACTCTGAGATGGTCTGCCACAAGCACTACGCCGAGCGTGGCGTCGACCTCAAACGCGGGGTGGATTACTGAAGGTGGGGTGAATCACCCAAGCACTCAGTAGATCGGCACGGCAGGGTCCACCTGCTCGCTCCACGCCTGGATGCCGCCACTCACGTTCACCCCTTCAATGCCATGGCGGCCCAGGGCCAGCAGGGCCTTGGCGCTGCGCCCTCCCAGCTTGCAGTGCACGTAGAGCCGTTTGCCCTCGGCCAGCCGGCGCACATCTTCAATGGCCTCGCCGCTCTCGATCCGATCGAGGGGCATCAGCACCGAACCCGGAATCACGGCGATGTCAGCTTCTGGGGGATTGCGCACATCCAGCAGCAGGATCTCCTCCAGCTGGCCGTCGATGACGGTTTTGAGCTCAGCCACGGTGATGCTGGGCACGCTGCCAGCCTCCTCCTGGCCTGGCGCCGTGCCGCCCACACCGCAGAACTCCTGGTAGTCGATGAGCCTGTCGATCACCGGCCGCTCGGGATTGGGCCGCAGCTTCAGCTCGCGAAACTTCATGGCCAAGGCATCAAAGAGCAGCAGCCGGCCGCTGAGGGTGGTACCGATGCCGGTGATGATCTTCACGGCCTCGGTGGCCTGGATCACGCCGATGATGCCGGGCAGCACGCCCACCACACCGCCTTCAGCGCAGGAGGGCACCATGCCCGGCGGCGGCGGCTCGGGGAAGAGATCGCGGTAGTTGGGACTTTCTGCATCGAGGTTGAAGACCGTGGCCTGCCCCTCGAAGCGGAAAATCGAGCCATAGACATTGGGCTTGCCCAGGAGCACGCAGGCGTCGTTGACCAGGTAACGGGTGGGGAAGTTGTCGGTGCCGTCGCAGACCAGGTCGTAGGGCTCGATGATCTCGAGTGCGTTCTCGCTGGTGAGGGCTGTTTCGTAGAGATCCACCTGGCAGTGGGGGTTGATCTCGAGAATGCGCGCCTTGGCCGATTCGATCTTGGGCTTGCCCACCCAGCTGGTGCCGTGGATCACCTGGCGCTGAAGGTTGGAGTGATCCACCACGTCGAAGTCGACGATGCCGAGGCGGCCCACGCCGGCAGCGGCCAGGTAAAGCAGCAGCGGGGATCCCAGCCCACCGGTGCCCACGCAGAGCACGGAGGCAGCCTTGAGGCGCTTCTGCCCGACCATGCCAACTTCCGGCAGGATCAGGTGGCGGGAGAAACGGGCCACCTCGTCGGGACTGAGCTGGACGCCGCTGATGTCGGGGGGAAGCATGGTCGAGAAGGCCGGGGCCGCAGAAGGGACCGCGCCGGGCGGCCCTTTCCCTACTCTCCCAAATCCTCGGCCCCCGGAGATGGCGAGACAACCGGTGTGACCAGTGCCAGTTCCCGAGCAGCCGGCAGGGCGGAGGGATCGGCGTCCGACTCCGCGATCCACCAGGCGCGCACCTCTGCTGAGGCGCCAAGGATCAGCATCAAGGCCGGAGGGAAGGCCCAGGCGCAATCGGTGGGGGAGGGAATCGCCGCCGAACTGGGATGGCTGTGGGCCGTGCCCAGCACCTGCCAGCCGCGCCGCCGTCCCCACTTCTGGGCCAGCAACTGCTCGCGCGGGTCGATGGCGAAACGCTCACAGCGCTGCTCGCTCTGCGGCCAGACATTCAGGCAAGGCCAGATGAGCTGAAGACGAGCGGAGGCAGGCGCACCCAGGCCTGAGCAAGCGGGCTCCCCCAGCAGCAGAGCGCAACCCTCCTGGGGTGCCACGGCAGCCAGCACGGCCCGCAGAACGGTCAGCTGATGCGAATCAACCACCAAACCCGCTGGCCAGCCGCTGCCCATGCCGATACCTTGAGCCCTTGACTCTCACACCATCGCCACTCCATTGATGAGCGACGCAACCACCGAACAGGAGCCGACGACCACCGAGGCCGGCACTTCATGGGCGGAGAGCGAAGCTGGCGCCAACTTCAGTGAGCGCTACGGCGAGATCCTCTCCAAGGTCAACCAGACCCTGGATCAGGTGGACTGGTCGCAGATCAGCCGGATCGGCAAGGGCGTCGGCATCCTGCTGGCGGTGATCGTGGCCCAGGTGCTGATCAAAGGGGTTCTCGACACCATCAACCTGCTGCCGGTGGTGCCAGGCCTGCTGGAGCTCCTCGGTCTGGTGGTGGTGGGCCAATGGAGCTGGAAGAACCTCAGCACCAGCGAGAAGCGCGCCGGTGTGGTGTCCCAATTTCAGGCCCTGCGCCAGGAATACCTGGGCTGAAGCGGAGCATCCAGGACACAGTCCGGTCAGTCCACCAGCTCGGCGATCAAGCCTTGGGCTTGTCCCCAGTAGCCCCCTCCGAACAGGTTGGCGTGGTTCAGCAGGTGGTAGAGGTCGTAGAGGCGGCGACGCTGGGAATGGCCGGCAGGCCTGGGCCATTCCCCGTCGTAGCCGCTGAAGAAGGCGGGCGAGAACCCACCGAAGAGCTGGGCCATGGCCAGATCAACTTCCCTGTCCCCCAGGTAGACGGCGGGATCAAACAAGGCCACCCCGGCTGAGCCCGGGGTGATCGAGCTGAGGGCCATCCGGGCGGCATTGCCTCCCCAGAGATCGCCGTGCACCAGGCAGGGAACGGCGCCATGGCCATTCAGCCACTCTGGAGTGAGCTCCAGCAGCCTCCGGCTTCCCTTCAGCGACCGCCCCGAGCGCTCGGCGAGCTTCAGTTGCGGGCCCAGGCGCTGCCCGGCAAAAAAGCGTCCCCAGTCCTGGCTCCAGCGATTGGGCTGAAGGGAGTTGCCGATGTAGTTGTCGCGCGGCCAACCGAAGCCGGGGGAGGTGGAGGCGGAACTGCGCCGGTGCAACCGTGCCAGGGCTGCCCCGGCCGCCTCCCAGACCAGCTCAGCCTTTGCGGCCGTTCCTCCAACAGCACCGGAACCTGATCCACCATCGAGCAGGTCCAACCAGTCGATCACCAGCAGGGCCTTGGAGCCCGCCAGAGCGCAGTGCAGAGGACTGGGCACCACCAGCTCAGCTCCCGCTGCCGCACCCAGGGCCAGCAGCCCCTCCATCTCCGCCTCCAGCACGGGCAGGAGCTGGGCCTGGTTCGTTTTGGCAAACAGCCGACTGCCACCGGCGAGCTCCAGGGCCCAGGCGCTGTGACTGCAGCCGCCGCCGACGGGCCGGCACCGCTCCACGTCCTGGCCAAGGGTCTCCTCCAGCCAACGCACCCAGGGTTCGCGCATCGCAGGCCATGCCACGCCTGCCAGCATGCCGGCCGCTCCTGCCGCTCAGCGCTTGGCCGTCAGCCCCTCCCCTACGGATGCACCACTGCTGGATGTGACAGTCATCGGCGGCGGCATCGCCGGGCTGAGCGCCGCCGCGCTGCTGGCCCGGGAGGGTCTCTCGGTGCAGCTGCTGGAGGCCCACCACCAGACGGGAGGCTGCGCCGGCACCTTTCGCCGTGGCGCCTATGTCTTCGATGTGGGAGCCACCCAGGTGGCGGGGCTGGAGCCCGGGGGCATCCATGACCGGCTGTTCCGACATCTGGGGGTCGAGGCGCCGGCGGCCACTCCGCTCGATCCAGGTTGCGTGGTGGATCTCAGCGACGGCCAGCCGCCCGTCAGCCTGTGGCGTGATCCCCAGCGCTGGCACCAGGAACGGCAACGGCAGTTCCCTGGCAGCGAACGCTTCTGGAGCCTGTGCGCCGCACTGCATGGGGCCAACTGGTCGTTCGCGGGGCGCCATCCGGTGCTGCCTCCCCGCAGCCTCTGGGACCTGGGACAGTTGCTGGGGGCACTGAGGCCCGCCAATCTCGCCAGCGGGGCCCTGGCCCTCGCCAGCGTGGCCGACCTGCTGCGCCTCAGCGGCTGCAGCAGCGACCAGCGTCTGCGGCGCTTCCTCGATCTGCAGCTGCGCCTCTACTCCCAGGAACCGGCCGAGGGCACCGCCGCCCTCTACGGCGCCAGCGTGCTGACCATGGCCCAGGCGCCGCTGGGCCTGTGGCACCTTCAGGGCTCGATGCAAGCCCTCAGCACCAGTCTCGAAACCGCCCTGGCCGCCCTGGGCGGCGAGCTGCGGTTGCGCCATCGGGTCACGAGTCTGCAGCCGGCGCAACCGCAGGGCTGGTCCGTGCGGGGTCAGGGGCCGGGCGGGCGCCCATTCACCCGCCTCAGCCGTGATGTGGTGGTGGCGCTGCCCCCCCAGGCCCTGACCGATCTGCTGGGGGAGGCGATGCCTGGGGCCTACCGCGAGCGCATCAGCGGCTTTCCCGACCCCAGTGGGGCGCTGGTCTTCTATGGCGCCGTTGAGCGCGCCCTGCTGCCAGAGGGGTGTCCGGCCCATCTGCAGATCGACTGGGCGGATCCAGGGTCGCTCTTCGTGTCGGTGAGCCGCGAGGGGGATGGGCGGGCGCCAGCCGGGCAGGCCACGGTGATCGCCAGCGTGTTCACCCCGGCGCGCCCCTGGCTGGAGCTGGAGAGGGAGGCCTATGCGTTGGCCAAGGCTGAGGCCATGGCCCAGATCCAGAACGGCCTGGAGCTGAACCTGGGGCTCGACGCCACGGACTGGCGTCACCGGGAACTGGCAACACCCCGGGGATTTGCCCGCTGGACCGGGCGGCCCTTCGGCTTCGTGGGCGGGCTGGGGCAGCACCCCTCCCGCTTCGGGCCCTTCGGCCTGGCCAGTCGCACCCCCCTGCCGGGGCTTTGGCTCTGCGGCGACAGCATCCACCCGGGCGAGGGCACCGCGGGGGTGAGCCTTTCGGCGTTGATGGCCAGCAGGCAACTGCTGCAGGCTCGGGGAAAAGACCTGGCCTTGCCCTAGGCCGGGGGGCAGAGGAACTCCGGCCGCAGGGCCCGGCAGCCCTCCAGTTCCTTGGCAAGCCCATCCCAGTCCTGCCGCTCGAGCAGGGCCTCAAGACCATCGAGGGCCTGTCGGTAGTGTCCCAGCGCCTCGGCCACGGCGGCCCTGTTGCTCCGTGCCATCAGGGTGCCCAGTTCTGGATTGCCGCCACCCACCCGGGTGGTGTCGGCGAAGCCGCTGGAGGCCAGGGCGCGCACCAGCTGGGGCATCGCCCCATGGGGCGCCGCCTCTGCGCCCCGCTGCGCTGCACGCAGCAGGGCAGCACTCACCAGCACCGGCAGGTGGGAGATCAGGGCCACGGCCCGGTCGTGCTCCTGGGCGTCGCACTCCAGCCATCGCCCCCCTATCGCGCCCGCCAGGGCGCGGATCTGCGCCAGTGCCTCCGGGTCGGTGTGACCTGTGGGGGTGGCTACCCAGGGCCGACCGCAAAACAGATTCGGCAGGCCCGCCTCCACACCGGCCGCTGCGGTGCCGGCCATTGGATGGGTGGCCACGAAGCGGGGAACGAGCGGCTCCCAGGCCGCCAGCACCGGCGCTTTCACCGAGGCCAGGTCGGCGATCACCGCCTCTTTCGGCAAGGCCGCCAGCAGATCCGGCGAGGGATCCAGCAGCTGATCGAGCGGGAGGGCCAGCAGCACCAGCGCACAGCCCGTGAGCACCCCAGGATCCGTGCTCACCTGGCGGGCCAGGCCCCGTTGCCGGGCCCGCTCCGCCGTGGCCTGGCGGTGAACCAGCCCGCGCACATCAACGCCAAGGGCCATCAGGTCAAGGCCGATCGAGCCGCCGATCAGGCCCAGACCCACCACCCCCACCGGTCGCTCCTGCCAGAGGGTTGTCATCACTGGTACGGCCCACTGGCCCCACCTTCCTACGATTCCGCGATGTTGGAAGCCCGCGCCCACCAGCAGCTCAAGCAGCTCCTGCGCCAGGAGGGCGGCATCCGCTGGCCGCACCACCTGACCATGAGCCGGCTGGTGGCGCGCAGCCTGCGGCGCGCTGATCACACCCTGGTGCGCCTGGCGCCGGGCAGCGACCCCGACTGGCTGGTGGGCCTGCTGGTCCCCCTGGCCCTGGGGGAAACTCCGATCGCCCTGGTGGTGAGCGACCCCCTGCGCCGGCGCCTGCAGCAGGTGGAGATGCCCCGGCTGAAGGCCGTGGGCCTGCAACTTCCCTGCTGGGAAGGATCTGCCGCCCCCCCCGCTGAGTCCCCGCTGTGGCTGCTCAGCCACGCCGAGCTGGAGCTGGCCTGGCGCCAGGGCCAGCTGGGGGAGCGGCAACTGGTGGTGCCGGAGGCCGAGCGGCTGCACCAGCAGTTGCGCCAGTCCCTCGACCGTCCGATCGAGAACAGCGACTGGGAGCGTCTGCGAAGGGTGTTGCCCAGCGCCGAACCCAGCCTTCTGGCCCTGCATGAGCGCATGAGCCGGCGGATCTTCGCCCATCCCCCAACCCCCTCAGGCCTGGTGCCGATCAGTCCCGAGGAGGAAGCCCCGCTGCGGCATCTGCTGGCGCTGCTCGGCCCGCTGCCGGAGGCCTGGCAGCTCTGGCGGTCCGCCGTTGGACCTGGCTGGACCAGCTGGTCCAGTGTCGACCGGGAGCTGCTGCAGTGGCGCCTGCACCGCCAGCCGCTCGAGCCCCTGGAGGCCATGGAGGGCCTGCTCCACAACCGCGGCGCCGTGCTGGTGGGCCAGTTCGGACGCAACGCCGCCCTGGCCGGCATCAACCCGCAGGTGAGCGTGAACCTCTCGGATCCGCCCCTCTCCGATCCGCTGCCCCTTTATGCCCCCCTGGGCCAACCCTTCCCCAACAGCCCGCACTTCGGCACCCATCTGCTCGATCACTGCCGGCGACTGGTGCTGGGCCAGAGCGGTTTGACGATCGTGCTGGTGGATGAGCACTCCCAGCGGCTCAGCCTCGCCAGCGCCCTGGCGGCGGAGTTCGGCCGCCGGGTGGGCCACGAAACCACGGCACCGGAGAGCAATGGGGTGATCTGCTGCGGCTGGCAGTGGTGGCAGGAACACCAGGGGCGGCTGCCGCTGCCTCGCCAGGTGATCGTCGGTCCGCTGCCGATCGCCAGCCTCGAAGACCCGCTCACGGCAGCCCGGGTCAACCGGCTGCGCCAGGCCGGCCGCGACTGGTTCCGGGAGCTGCTGCTACCGGAGGCCATGACCCGTCTCCAGCTGGCGCTGGCGGGGCTGCGCCGGGGCGGCGGGCGGCTGGCTGTGCTGGACGGACGCCTGCGCAGCCGCAGCTGGGGACACCAGGTGCTCAGCGCCCTGGAGCCCTGGGTGGCCCTGAACAGGTTGCTGCCGCTCTGAAACCGACCCGGATCCAGAAGCCGCAATGGAAGCCCGTACCCTGGTTGCCGCCAGGACGCCGCCGGTAAGAATGGGAGAGGCCAAACGCCGCTCAGAGCAGGGATTGCCACCCCGCGGGCCGCAGAAGCAGCCAGGCTCGGCCAAGGACACCTCCCCACGGCTGGCCCCCTGGCTTCCCCTGACCCGCCGCCAGGCCGACCGCTTCGTTCAGGTCTCCACCCAGGGGGCCTGGGTGGGAATCGCGGCCCTGGTGCTGTTCTGGATCACGGTGCGCTTCATCGGACCGGCCGTCGGCTGGTGGACCCTCTCCGATTGATCGGGTGCGCCTTTGCCCACACCGGCATCAAGCCACAGCAAAAAGTGGAAGAAAACCTTAGGATCAACTCAAATCCTGAGCTGGCCGATGTTTCCCCGCCTCGCTGAGCAGTACCGCTCCGTGGTGCTGGACCTGGTGATGAGCCTGCAGGCTCTAGCCAATAGCCTGCAGCGCAAAGGCCTCGTGGCGACCTGTTACGTCTGCGGTGATGGCCGTGATGGTCATGGAGCCTCTTTCGTGGCCGACCTCGGGGATGCCCACATGGTGCGCTTTCTGGTCTCCGATTTCGGGATCAGCTGGGTGGAATCACGCAACGGCTGCGAACTGGTGAAGCTCGAAGGCGCCGAGGCCATCCAGGAACTTCAGCGGGTCGCCACGTTCCTGCAACAGGCCCAGCCGCCCGCGTCAACTCCTGCAACCCCCGGGCACGAGCCCGAGGCCAGCAGACTGGAAGCGCCCCTGATCTGAGCCCGCTTGCGCTGATCTCAGCTGGCGGCAGATTCCAGAGCGGTAGCCCCGGAGTCCAGCGCTGATTCACTCGATTCCGATGCCGACGAAGCGGCGGAGCTGGTGGCGGCCAGTTTGGCGGCAGCTGCTGCCAGTGGTTTGAGCGAATTGGCCGTCACATCAGCTCCCTCAGTGAGCCTCCGCCGAACCTCGGCCTCGATCTGCTCCTTCTGCTCGGGGTTCTGCTCCAGCCAGTTGATCGTGTTGTCGCGGCCCTGACCGATGTTGTCGCCGCCGTAGCTGTACCAGGCACCTTTGCGGATCACCACACCGGTCTCCTCGGCCAGGTCGATCACACAGCCCAGTGTGCTGATGCCACGACCGAAAAGAATGTCGAACTCAGCGATGCGGAACGGGGGCGCCACCTTGTTCTTCGCCACCTTCACCTTGGCGCGAATGCCGTATTCCTCCGTGCCGCGCTTGAGGGTCTGAATGCGGCGGATGTCGAGCCGCACCGAGGCGTAGAACTTGAGGGCGTTGCCGCCGGTGGTGGTTTCGGGATTGCCGTAGGTGACGCCGATCTTCTGGCGCAGCTGGTTGAGGAAGATCACCGTGCAGCCCGACTTGCCGATGTTGCCAGTGATCTTGCGCATCGCCTGGCTCATCAGCCGTGCCTGGCTGCCCACCGCCAGGTCCCCCATCTCCCCCTCGATCTCGGCACGGGGAGTCAGGGCTGCCACCGAGTCGACCACGACGATGTCGACCGCGGCGGACCGCACCAGCTGATCGACGATCTCCAGGGCCATTTCACCGGTGTCGGGCTGAGAGACCAGCAGGTTCTCCACATCGACCCCCAGAGCCGCGGCGTAGACCGGATCGAGCGCATGCTCGGCATCCACGAAGGCGGCCACACCACCGCGGCGCTGCGCTTCGGCGATGGCATGGAGAGTGAGGGTGGTCTTGCCGGAACTCTCCGGCCCGTAGACCTCCACCACCCGGCCCTTGGGATACCCGCCGCCGAGGGCCAGATCCAGGGTGAGGGCACCGGTGGGCATCGTTTCCACCCGCATCCGGGAGGCATCCCCCAGGCGCATGATCGAGCCCTTGCCGAAGTTGCGCTCGATCTGGCCGAGGACGAGGTTGAGAGCCTTGTCGCGCTCGGCCGCCCCGGCTGCCGTCCCGCTCGAGGAGCGGGGCTGGGCAGCCCTGAGGTCGGTGCTCTTGGAGTCGGCAGGCATGGTCAGAAGAGAACGAAGGAACGGACCGGAGAGGGACGGACCCTGGGGGGATGTCGCCGTGCGGCCTCACAGCTACAGGTGCCACCAAAGCCGCTGGATGTATCAAGGCGGTGGCGAAACAGCGGCTGCGCCCCCTGGCGCCGGGCAACCCAGAATTAGTACAGGCGTACGCTAGCGGATCAGGGCCACGTCGCCAAGGGGGCCGCGAAGGTCGCCGGATCCAGCAGCGCCAGGCCCTCGGGCAGGTCGATCAGGTCGTGGGGCCCCAGGTAGCCCCAGCTCACCAGGAAGCAGCGCACCGCCTCCAGTCCGGCCGTGGCACGCACCGCCTCGAGCGTGGGCCGGCGGTCCTCGATGAACCAGAGCGGTCGCTGCAACTCACGCAGGCGCAGCAGCACCTCAGGCTTGCTGCCGTCCTCGTGGCCGAAGGTGTGCAAAGGGGCGAGGCCCTGGGCCGCCAGCAGCTCCCGGGCAAAGGCCCCGCCCTTGGTGGTGAGCACGGCCCAGTCGGCCCCCTCCGCAGCAAGGGACCGCAGCCGCTGCGGCACTTCGGGGTAGGGGCGGTGAAGGGCCAGCCAGTGGGGACGATCGGCCGCAATGGCGTCCCGGCGTACCGCTTCGAGGCTGGTCTGCAAGATCTCGGGACTCCAGCCCCAGTGCGACAGCGCCGGAGCCAGGGCGGGGCCATAAGCCGCACCCGGGGCGGTGAGGTCACTGGAGCTGAGGGCCAGTTCCGCGGCCACCAGGACCATCTCCCAGCCCTTGTGGATCAGCGGGCGAAGCCGGACGAAGGCGGCGGGCGCCTGCTCGGGAAGGTTGAGATCCGGCCGCAGCCTCAGGGCCGCCTGGCGGGCCGCCCACCAGTACTCCGCCATGCCGTCGACAAGGACGCCATCAAAATCGAACACCAGCAGAGGGCTGGGGGTCACGCAGGGATCTCTCAGAACTGGGCCGCTAGGATTCGAACCTAGGAATGGCGGGACCAAAACCCGCTGCCTTACCACTTGGCGACGGCCCAAAGCTCCAGCTGCGGCCTCCCAATCCAGGTGATCCATGCGGATGGATCCGGGTTGGTCGGGCGCTTACCGGTTGCCCTGTTAGTTACCCACAGCGGGACGACCTTCGTCAATCTCTGGGTGCCGGTGGCGAACCCGCTCCCCCTGGCCAGGCCGATTCAGGGGGGAAAGACCCGCAGCCGTTGCAGGTCGCCACTGCCGAATTCGGCACTGCGCAAGCCGTAACCGTTCACCTGATCAGCCTGGATTCGGCGCACCGACGGGCTGCGGGGCAGCAGCTCCACTGGCCGGCCCTGGCGAAGCACCACCTGCTCCACCGCGAGACGGCATTCCTCCATGGCGCCATGGGCGTCGTCAGGGGCGCTGGCAGGCCCCGTGGAGACGCCTGACCCATCACCGCCGCGACGGCGCAGCAACCGCTCCACACCCCGCTGGATCTGGGGAAGAGTGTCGGCCTTGATCACCAGGATCGGCACATGCTGTTCGAGGGCCTGGCTGCGCACCTGGGGTTCACGGCCTAGCTGCTGACGCAGGCTGAGCACCGCGTCGGCCTCCTCCACCTGGCTGGCGCGCTGCACGGGCAGCTGGCGGCTACGCACCACCTGCTCCAGCAACTGGGGACTGACCCCACAGCAATAGAGGCGCAGGGGAGGGGCCGCAGGGGCGGGTGGTGCCGAGCGTCGATGGGGCGGGAGCAGCTCGGGATCAGGCAGGGGCACCGGCGCCAGGGCCGGGCTTGGAGCAGGGCTGTCCCCGGCCGCCACCAGACCACGGCGCGGCATCCGGGGGGAGGGAGGACCGGGCTCGGGATCATTGAGACGCAGCCGTCCGTCGCTGCCCAGCTCACGGACCTGAGGGCGGACCGGCTGCCCCCGCAGCTGCTGGTCGACGGTGCGGGCCACATCGCGGTGCACCAGCCAGCGGCTGCGGCTGTGCATCTCCACCGCCAGGGGGAAGGTGGGGTCGGCGCAGCGCTCCAGCACAGTCTTCTGGGAGCCGCGCCGGCGGGCCTCCTCATCCCCCAGGGTGACCGACTGAATGCCCCCGATCAGATCGGCAAGGGTGGGGTTCTTGATCAGGTTGGCCAGCTCGTTGCCGTGGGCCGTGGCCACCAGCATCACGCCGCGCTCGGCAATGGTGCGGGCGGCCTGGGCCTCGAGTTCGGTGCCGATCTCATCGATCACGATGACCTCGGGCATGTGGTTCTCCACCGCCTCGATCATCACCTGATGCTGTTGCTCAGGCCGCGCCACCTGCATGCGCCGGGCCCGGCCGATGGCGGGATGAGGAATGTCGCCGTCGCCGGCGATCTCGTTACTGGTGTCAATCACCACCACCCTCCGCTCCAGGTCGTCGGCCAGAACCCTGGCGATCTCCCGCAGGGCCGTGGTCTTGCCCACACCGGGGCGTCCCATCAGCAGCAGCGACTGGCCGCTGTCGAGCAGGTCTCGCACCATCGCCACTGTGCCGAACACGGCCCGGCCCACTCGGCAGGTGAGTCCGACCACCTCCCCGCCGCGGTTACGGATCGCACTGATGCGGTGCAGGGTGCGCTCGATGCCGGCCCGGTTATCGCCACCGAAAGACCCGAGCCGTTGCACCACCGCCGCCAGATCGGCCCGGTCAATCGGCCGCTGATCCAGCAGCTGGGCACGGCCCGGATAGCGGGCTTCTGGGGAACGGCCCAGGTCGAGCACCACCTCCAGCAACTGATCACGGCTGAGCGGGCTTGCCAGCGCTTCACCGACCCGCTCGGGCAGCACCTCCAGCAGGCGGTCGAGATCGTCGGTGATCCGCTGGGGCGTGATTGACCGGGCAGCCTCGCCAGTGGAGGCAACGCTTGGACTGGGCATGGACACGGCCCCTCTGCTTCGACGTTCTAGCCATCGGCGGCCAGCCAGGGTGAGACGAGCTCCTGCGCCAGCGCCAGGGCCCGGGGCCAGAGGGCCGGCTCATCGAGCAGACGCCGGCCGCGGCTCTCCGCCTCCAGCACCAGGGGGGAAAGCAGCCGGCGGGCCAGGCCGCCGAAGGCCACCCCGGCGGCGGCTCTGCGGGCGGCCTGGGAGCAACCGCTGCGCTGGCGCAGCAGTGGCAGGCTGCGGCCGTTGGTGCCACCTGCGAGTTGCAGAGGCCCGGGGGGCGCCAGCGGGCGCAGTGCGAGCAGCAGGTTGACGGCGGCATGGGCCGTGCCGTCGCCCACATCGCCGCTCATCGGGCGGCCATCGAGTTGCCAGAGGGGCCGGAAGCGATGGCGGCGCAGCAGGACGAACCGCTGCCAGAGCTCGCTGGCCAGGGCCGACGGGCTCGCACCGGCGTGGACCCCAGCAGCGCCAGCGCCGGCCTCGAGGCCACAACTCACGGCCAGACGCCGCAAGGGCAGGCCCGAGGCCGCCACCTGCTCCAGCCTCCGGGCGAAGGCCTCTCCCCGGCCCAGGCCGGTGTGGATCTCCACCGCATCCGGGCGCAAGCGGGCGAGGAGCTCCGGCACGGCCGCAGCGTCGAGCCCATGGCTCTGGGCCTCGATCAGGCCGTGGGGGCAGGCGGGCAAGCAGCGGCCACAGCCGTAGCAGCGTTCCCTGGACACGCCGGACCCGGCCGGGATCGCTCCGGCCGGACAGACTCGGGCGCAGGGCCTGGGGCAGTCAGCCGGACAGCGGCTGGGATCAAACCAGGCCTTGCGGAAATGGGGATCTTCGCCGTCACTGAGGCTGAGCATCAGCCAGGGGGCACTCAGCTGAGGCCGCTGCTCACGGGCCCAGCGCAGACCACGGCGGGCAGCGGCCACCACGGCGTCATCGGCGGCCACGTCGATGCAGTGGACCCCGGCTAGTGCATAGAGGCCGCAGAGGTCTTCGATGGAGGCGAGGTCCTGATTGCTGGCCCCGCAGATCAACTTGACCCAGCGACCGCAGGCCAGAGCCTGCTCAGGCGGCAACCATCTGCTCCAGCGGCGTCCAGCGCAGGCTGCGGGAGCCGCCCAGCTCCGCCACGATCTTCAGCCGGGGCTCACGCCTGGTGAGCGCGCAGAGCGACTGCAGCTCGGCCGATGAGAGCACCTGGGCCTCCAGCAGCCACAACACCATTGGCTTGACGCCCTCCAGCAGGGCCCCCAACTGGGGCATGACCCGTTGCACCTCGCCCACGGCGGCCCCGCGACCGATGCTGTGGTGGCCGAGGTGGGGCGGCCGAACACCGTGGCTCTGGAACAGGAAGACCTCAGGGTCGCCAAGGCCCCGGGCCGAGGTGATCTGGGCGCCATAGCCGGCCGCCCGCAGGCGCCGCAGCAAGCGGGTCTCGGCACCTCCTTCCAGGGGGGCATAGAGGGCCAGAGCGCCGGCCTTCTCCAGGTCCTGGCGGAAGCGACGACCGGAGAGCAGCAGAGGCATGGGGAAGCTTCAGAACTGATGCCGGCAGTCTGGCAGGGAGTCAGGGAGGTGGGTGGAGGTCGTGGGGTATGGTGATCGCTTGTGCATCTGATCTGCGCCCGACCGCTAGCCGGGCCTCCAGAGCTGTGCACGGGATCGTCGCTGGCGACGGTCTCTTCTGGCCAGTGCGGCCAGGTTTGCCGGTTTGCTCCGCGCAACGCCTGAACCGCCGGGATACTGCCACCCTGCCCAGCAGGAGCGGACAAGTCCCAGCCAACTGTTTCGCCAACCGCTAGCCCAACCGAACCCACCCCAGGAGGTCCTGCCTCCCGGTTGATTCGGAGCCAGGTTTCTGGCCCAGCGCGTCTGCACGATTCAGTCTCAAGTGGTTCGCACCCCCGTGCGCGCCTCTGTCCTGCTGGCGTTTCTCCCTCCTATGTCCTTCGGCATCCTTGGGAAGAAACTGGGCATGTCTCAGTTCTTCGACCCCAACGGCAAATCCATCCCGGTCACCGTGATCGAGGCGGGCCCCTGCCGCATCACCCAACTCAAGACTCCCGCCACCGACGGCTACAGCGCCGCCCAGATCGGTTTCGGTGAGACCCGCGACAAGCTCGTGAACAAACCTGCAGCCGGTCACCTGGCGAAGTCGGGCGACGAGCTCTTGCGTCACCTGCAGGAATACCGCCTCGAGTCCCTTGATGGCCTTGAGCTCGGTGCGTCCATCACCGTCGAGGCCTTCGAAGCCGGACAGAAGGTGGACGTGAGCGGCGACACGGTCGGTAGGGGCTTCTCCGGTTACCAGAAGCGCCATGGCTTCAGCCGCGGGCCGATGAGCCACGGCTCCAAGAACCACCGCGAACCCGGATCCACCGGTGCCGGCACCACGCCTGGCCGCGTCTATCCGGGCAAGCGCATGGCGGGCCGCTACGGCGGCAAGCAAATCACCACCCGCGGCCTCACCATCCTCAAGGTGGACCATGAGCGCAACCTGCTGGTGGTGAAGGGTTCGGTGCCCGGCAAGCCCGGCGCCCTGCTCAGCATCCGACCCGCCCTGCGGGTCGGCGCCAAGGCCGCGAACTGAGGAGAAATCAGATGGTGAATTGTGTTGTTCGCGATTGGCAGGGCAAGGAGGCCGGTGAGGCCAGCCTTGACCTGAAGGTCGCCAAGAAATCCTCCGCCGCCGACCTGGTGCACAGGGCGGTGGTCAGGCAGCTGGCCAATGCCCGACAGGGCACCGCCAGCACCCTCACCCGGGCCGAGGTCCGTGGTGGTGGCCGCAAGCCCTACAAGCAGAAAGGCACCGGCCGGGCCCGGCAGGGCTCGATCCGCACCCCGCTGCGCCCCGGTGGTGGTGTGATCTTCGGGCCCAAGCCCCGCAGCTACACCCTGGCGATGAACCGCAAGGAACGTCGTCTGGCCCTGCGCACCGCCCTGATCAGCCGCGCCGCCGACATCCTGGTGGTGAAGGGCTTCGCCGCCGATCTTGAGGTCCCCAAAACCAAGGAGATCGTGGCGGCCCTCGATCGCTGGGACGTGCCGGCCGGCAGCAAGGTGCTGCTGGTGCTCGATGCCCCCGGCGACGTGGTGCGCCGCTCGGTGCGGAACCTTGAAAAGGTGAAGCTGATCGCCGCTGATCAGCTCAACGTGTTCGACCTGCTCCACGCCAATGTGCTGGTGTTGAGCGAAGAGGCACTGGCGAAGATTCAGGAGATCTACGGCGATGACTGAACGTTTCAATAGCCGGCTCGCGGACGTGATCCGCAAGCCGCTGATTACCGAAAAAGCCACCCGTGCCCTGGAACTCAACCAGTACACGTTCGAAGTGGATCCCCGGGCCGCCAAACCCGACATCAAGGCTGCCGTCGAACATCTGTTCGATGTCCATGTGGTCGGGGTGAGCACCATGAATCCCCCCCGCCGCAGTCGGCGGGTCGGCCGTTTCGCCGGCAAGCGCGCCCAGGTGAAGAAAGCCGTGGTGCGCCTCGCCCCTGGCGATGCCATCCAGTTGTTCCCAGAGGCCTGAGGGGTCTGAATCGTTATGGCAATCCGCAACTACCGCCCCTACACCCCCGGCACCCGCGGCCGCTCCTCCAGCGACTTCAGTGAAGTCACCGAGCGCCGTCCCGAGCGTTCGCTGGTGGTGGCCAAACACCGCCAGAAAGGTCGCAACAACCGCGGTGTGATCACCTGCCGCCACCGCGGCGGCGGCCACAAGCGCCTCTATCGGCTCGTTGACTTCCGTCGCGACAAAACCGGCGTGGTCGCCCGGGTGGCCGCCATCCATTACGACCCCCACCGCAATGCGCGGCTGGCGCTGCTCTTCTACACCGACGGTGAGAAGCGCTACATCCTGGCTCCCGCTGGAATCACGGTGGGCCAGACGGTCGTCTCAGGGCCCGAGGCCCCGATCGAAGTGGGCAACGCCCTGCCGCTTTCGGCCATTCCTCTGGGCTCCAGCGTCCACAACGTCGAGCTTTACGCCGGCCGCGGCGGTCAGATGGTGCGCACCGCCGGTGCCAGCGCCCAGGTGATGGCCAAGGAAGGCGACTACGTCGCCCTCAAGCTCCCCTCAACCGAGGTTCGCCTGGTGCGACGTGAGTGCTTCGCCACCCTGGGCGAAGTGGGCAACGCTGAAGTGCGCAACACCAGCCTGGGCAAGGCCGGCCGCACCCGCTGGCTCGGGCGCCGTCCCCAGGTGCGCGGCAGCGTGATGAACCCCTGCGATCACCCCCACGGTGGTGGTGAAGGCCGGGCTCCGATCGGCCGTTCCGGTCCTGTCACCCCCTGGGGCAAACCCGCCCTGGGCCTGAAAACCCGCAAACGCAACAAGCCCAGCAATCGGTTTGTGCTGCGGAAGCGTCGCCGCACCTCCAAGCGGAGCCGTGGCGGACGGGATTCCTGATGCTCAACACCGCACTGCTGTCTGCCTGATTCGCTATGGGACGTTCACTCAAAAAAGGACCCTTCGTCGCCGACCATCTGCTGCGCAAGGTCGAAGCGCAGAACAGCGCTGGTGACAAGACCGTGATCAAGACCTGGTCACGGGCCTCCACCATCCTGCCGATGATGATCGGCCACACCATTGCCGTTCACAACGGCAAAAGCCATGTGCCGGTCTACGTGACCGAGCAGATGGTGGGCCACAAGCTGGGGGAATTCGCCCCCACCCGCACCTTCCGGGGCCACATCAAAGACAAAAAAGGTGCCCGTTAAGGAGCGAATCACCATGGCCAACACCACCTCCCCCAGCCAAGAAGCCCGCGCCCACGGCCGCTACATCCGCGGTTCCGTATCCAAGGTGCGTCGGGTGCTCGATCAGATCCGCGGCCGCACCTACCGCGAAGCGCTGATCCTGCTCGAGTTCATGCCTTACCGCTCCACCGGACCGATCACCAAGGTGCTTCGCTCCGCGGTGGCCAACGCCGAGCACAACATGGGTCTCGACCCGGCTTCGCTCGTGATCAGCACCGCCAGCGCCGACATGGGTCCCTCCCTGAAGCGCTTCCGGCCACGGGCCCAGGGCCGTGCCTACGCCATCAAAAAACAAACCTGCCACATCAGCATTGCTGTGGCTCCTTCCGCCTGACCCCCGAGGACACCGCCCGATGGGACACAAGATCCATCCAACCGGCCTGCGCCTGGGGATCACCCAGGACCACCGCTCCCGTTGGTACGCCCCCAGCAAGACCTATCCGACCCTCCTCCAGGAGGATGACCGGATTCGCTGCTTCATTCACAAGAAGTACGCCTCAGCCGGTATCAGCGATGTGCTGATCGCCCGCAAGGCCGACCAGCTGGAGGTCGAGCTCAAGACGGCCCGACCCGGTGTGCTGGTGGGACGCCAGGGCAGCGGCATCGAGGAACTGCGCGCCGGCATTCAGAAAACCGTCGGTGATCGCAACCGCCAGGTGCGCATCAACGTGGTGGAAGTGGAGCGGGTCGACGCCGATGCCTTCCTGCTGGCCGAGTACATCGCCCAGCAGCTGGAGAAGCGGGTGGCGTTCCGCCGGGTCATGCGCATGACCGTGCAGCGGGCCCAGCGGGCCGGCGTGCTCGGCCTCAAGATCCAGGTGAGTGGGCGCCTCAATGGCGCCGAAATCGCCCGGACCGAATGGACCCGGGAAGGCCGGGTTCCGCTGCACACCCTCCGCGCCGACATCGATTACGCCACCAAGGTGGCGACCACCACCTACGGGGTGCTGGGAATCAAGGTGTGGGTGTTCAAAGGTGAAGTGCTTCCTGGTCAACAGGAAAAACTCCCCGTCGGGGCAGCACCACGGCGCCGCGCCAATCGCCGGCCCCAACAGTTCGAAGACCGCTCCAACGAGGAGTGAGCAGGAAGCCTGAACCATGCTGAGTCCACGTCGCGTCAAATTCCGCAAACAGCAGCGAGGCCGCATGTGCGGTGTCGCCAGCCGAGGCAACACCATTGCCTTCGGTCAGTTTGCGCTGCAGGCCCAGGAATGCGGGTGGATCACCTCCCGCCAGATTGAGGCCAGCCGCCGGGCCATGACCCGCTACGTCAAGCGGGGCGGAAAGATCTGGATCCGGATCTTCCCCGACAAGCCCGTCACCATGCGCCCAGCCGAAACCCGCATGGGTTCCGGTAAGGGCAACCCCGAGTTCTGGGTGGCCGTGATCAAGCCAGGTCGCATTCTCTTTGAAATGGGCGGTGCCGAAATCACCGAAGCCATTGCCAAGGAGGCCATGCGCCTGGCTCAGTACAAGCTGCCCATCAAGACCAAGTTCCTGGCCCTTGACGAGCAGGCGAGCGCGGTCGAACCGGAGACCACCGTTCCTGTGGAGTCCTGAACCCATGGCCCGTCCTGACATCGCCGAGGTGCGCAAGCTCACCGACGCCGAAATCAGCGAACAGATCAACGCCTGCCGCCGCGATCTCTTCGACCTGCGCTTCCAGCAGGCCACCCGCCGCCTGGAGCATCCTCACCGCTTCAAGGAAAGCCGCATCAAGCTGGCCCACCTGCTGACGGTGCAGAAGGAGCGTCAGAGCTCCGCCCCCTCCGCCTCCTGATCCCCCCCACACCACCCATGGCACTCAAGGAAAGGGTCGGCGTCGTCGTCAGCGACAAGATGGACAAAACGGTGGTGGTGGCGGTTGAAAACCGCTTCCCCCATCCCATCTACCAGAAGACCGTCAGCCGCACCACCCGTTACAAAGCCCACGACGAGGACAACCGTTGTCGCGTGGGTGATCGGGTCCGCATCACCGAAACCCGTCCCCTCAGTCGCACCAAACGCTGGGCTGTGGCCGAGGTTTTCACCACATCCGGCGCGAGCTGAGGAGATCCCACCATGATTCAGCAGGAAACTTTCCTCAACGTCGCTGACAACAGCGGGGCCAAGCGCATCCAGTGCATCCGAGTGCTGGGCACCAACCGTCGCTATGCCCACGTGGGTGATGTGATCGTGGCTGCCGTCAAGGACGCCATGCCCAACATGGGTGTCAAGAAGTCGGATGTGGTCAAGGCTGTGGTGGTTCGCACCAGGGCCACCCTGCGCCGCGACACCGGCAATGCGATCCGCTTCGACGACAACGCCGCCGTGATCCTCGGCACCGACAACAACCCCAAAGGCACCCGGGTGTTCGGACCCGTAGCCCGGGAACTGCGGGAGCGCAACTTCACCAAAATCGTGTCTCTCGCCCCGGAGGTGATCTGAGATGGCCACAGCCACCCCAAAAGCCAGGCCCGTTCAAAGGGTCAAGATGCGCATCCGCAAGGGTGACACCGTCAAGGTGATTGCCGGAAAGGACAAGGGCAAGACCGGTGAGGTCCTGCGCACCCTTCCCGACGAGAACCGTGTGGTCGTGCAGGGCATCAACCTGCGCACCCGCCACATGAAGCCTACCCAAGAAGGCGAATCCGGCCGGATCCTCACCGAGGAGGCTTCCATCCACGCCTCCAACGTGATGGTGTTCTCCACCGCCAACAACGTTCCCAGCCGCGTGGAGCTCGTCGTCGAAGCCGACGGCACCAAGAAGCGCCGCCTCAAGAAGACGGGTGAAGTTCTTGCCTGAAGGGCAAGAACGACCGCTCCCATCGCTGAACGCACCCCCGTCCGCTTTCTGACAACGCCCAGAAGCGCATTCCCCCATCCCCGCCATGTCACTCAAACAGCGCTATCGGGAGACGATCCAGCCCAAGTTGCTCAAGGATCTCACTCTCTCGAACATCCATGAAGTCCCCAAGGTGGTGAAGGTCACCGTCAACAGGGGACTTGGCGAAGCCGCCCAGAACGCCAAGGCTCTTGAAGCCTCGATCAGCGAGCTGGCCACGATCACCGGACAGAAGGTGGTGGTGACGCGCGCCAAGAAAGCCATCGCCGGCTTCAAGATTCGCCAGGGCATGCCGATCGGCGTGGCCGTCACCCTGCGGGGAGATCGGATGTATGCCTTCCTGGAGCGCCTGATCAACCTGGCCCTGCCACGCATCCGCGACTTCCGCGGGGTCAGCCCCAAGAGCTTCGACGGGCGTGGCAACTACACCCTGGGGGTGCGGGAGCAGATCATCTTCCCCGAAATCTCCTACGACAAAATCGACGCCATCCGTGGCATGGACATCACCATCGTGACCAGCGCCCGCAACGACGAAGAGGGCCGGGCCCTCCTCCGCGAGATGGGAATGCCGTTCCGCAGCAACTGAGCCCTCCTCGGATCCCAACCATGGCCAATCACGACCCGATTTCCGACATGCTCACCCGCATCCGCAATGCGAGTGAGAAGAAGCACCAGACCACCAAAGTGCCCGCTTCACGCCTCTCACACAGCATCGCCAAGGTGCTGCAGCACGAAGGCTTCATCGCCCAGATCAGCGAGGAGGGAGAAGGCGTCGAACGCTTCCTCGTGCTCGAGCTGAAGTACAGCGGCAAGCATCGTCAGCCCACCATCCGCTCGGTGCAACGGGTGAGCAAGCCTGGCCTGCGCATCTACAAGAACACCCGTCAGCTTCCCAAGGTCCTCGGTGGCCTTGGTGTGGCGATCATCTCCACCTCCAAAGGGGTGATGAGCGACCGTGATGCCCGAAAGCAGGGCGTCGGCGGTGAAGTGCTTTGCTACATCTATTGATCAGGGAGTCGATCCATGTCTCGTATTGGTAAAGCGCCGATCCCCATCCCCGACAAGGTGAACGTCACCTTGGCTGGTCTGGCGGTCACGGTCAAAGGTCCAAAGGGTGAGCTCAGCCGCACCCTTCCCGATGGTGTGGTGGTCAGCCAGCAGGAGAACACCCTGCTGGTCACCCCGTCCAACGGAAGCCGCCGTTCCCGGGAGCGTCACGGCCTCTGCCGCACCCTCGTCGCCAACATGGTCGAGGGTGTCAGCCAGGGCTTCACCCGCAAGCTCGAGATCATCGGCGTGGGCTACCGCGCCCAGGTCCAGGGCCGCAAGCTCGTGGTCAGCGCCGGCTACAGCCATCCCGTGGAGGTCAATCCCCCCGAGGGCGTGAGCTTCACGGTCGAAGGCACCACCCAGGTGATGGTGTCCGGGGCCGACAAGGAGCTGGTGGGCAATGAAGCCGCCAAGATCCGCGCCATCCGGCCGCCCGAGCCCTACAAGGGCAAGGGCATCAAGTACGCGGGCGAGCGCATCCTGCGCAAGGCCGGCAAGACCGGTAAGAAATGAGGCCTGCCTGAGCGTTCCCACCCTGTACTGCCATGTCCACCCTTTCCAGAAAACAGCAGACCCAGAAGCGTCACCGCCGTCTGCGTCGCCATCTCAACGGAACCTCCGACCGTCCGCGGCTGGCCGTGTTCCGCTCCAACAACCACATCTACGCCCAGGTCATCGACGACGCGGCCCAGACCACCCTCTGTGCGGCGTCGACCCTCGACAAGGATCTGCGCAGCAGCCTCGAGTCCAGCGCCTGCTGTGACGCGTCCGTCGCCGTTGGTCAGCTGCTGGCTACCCGTGCCATCGCCAAGGGCATCCAGCAGGTGGTCTTCGACCGCGGTGGCAACCTGTACCACGGCCGGGTCAAGGCCCTCGCCGATGCCGCCCGGGAAGCGGGCCTTCAGTTCTGAACCGCCTCCAACCATGACCGAAACCAACGAACAGACCAGATCCAGCGACGTGCCCTCCGCGGCCGTAGGCGTTCCTGCCGCCACCGAAGGCCAGCAGGAACGCCGCGGCGGCGGCAACCGCGGTGGCGGCGGTGGTGACCGCCGCGGTGGCGGTGGCCGCCGGGGTGACAACCGCCGCGGCCAGGAGCGCGACTCCGAATGGCAGGAGCGGGTGGTCCAGATCCGTCGTGTCTCCAAGACCGTCAAAGGCGGCAAGAAGATGAGCTTCCGCGCCATCGTCGTGGTCGGCAACGAGCGCGGCCAGGTCGGTGTGGGCGTTGGCAAGGCGGGTGATGTGATCGGCGCCGTACGCAAGGGCGTGGCCGATGGCAAGAAGCACCTGGTCAAGGTGCCCCTGACCCGCACCAGCTCGATCCCCACCGACGGCCATGGTGTCGACGGCGCCGCCAGCATCCTGATGCGCCCCGCGGCCCCTGGTACCGGTGTGATCGCGGGCGGCTCGATCCGTACGGTGCTGGAACTGGCCGGGATCAAGAACGTGCTGGCCAAGCGCCTTGGCAGCAAGACCCCCCTCAACAACGCCCGCGCCACCATTCAGGCGCTGCAGTCTCTGCGCACCCACAAGGAGACGGCCAAGGAACGGGGCATCTCCCTCGAGCAGATTTACTCCTGAGCCCCATGACCCTCTCACTCAGCACCCTCACCCCCCAGACCGGTGCCAGGCGCCGCAAACTGCGCAAAGGCCGCGGCATCGCCGCCGGCCAGGGCGCCAGCTGCGGCTTCGGCATGCGCGGCCAGAAGTCCCGCTCGGGTCGTCCCACCCGCCCCGGCTTCGAGGGCGGTCAGATGCCCCTTTACCGGCGCATCCCCAAGCTCAAGCATTTCCCGCTTGTCAACCCCAAGCACTTCACCGTGCTCAATGTGGGCAAACTGGCCGAACTTGAGTCTGGCAGCACCGTCACCCTCGACTCCTTGGTGGAAGCTGGCCTGGTTACCAGCCCCAAGCATCCGCTGAAGATTCTCGGCAACGGTGAACTGAGCATCAAGCTCAGCGTCGAAGCGGCCGCCTTCACCGCCTCGGCCCGCGCCAAGATTGAAGCGGCCGGTGGCACCTGCGAGCTGATCGACTGATCGGCCAAGGCCTGACCCCTGATTTTCAGGGATCCGCCAGGCAACCAGCCGTCTGCCGCCGTTCTTCGGATGCGCAGGCGGCTTTGCCGTCGTTGCCCCTTCTCCGCCAGTCCGTCCCTCGTCCCTTCTCGCCATGCTCGTCAGCCGGGGCCGTAACCCCAGTGCCGCGGAAATCATCACCCAGGTGATCCAGTCCAAGGGACTGAGGGATCGGGTTCTCACCACCCTGGGCCTGCTGTTGCTCGTGCGTCTGGGGATCTACATCCCCGTGCCGGGCATCGATCGGGTGGCCTTCCAGCAGTTCATCCAGCAGGGCGGCCAGTTGATCGGCTTCCTCGACATCTTCACCGGCGGTGGCATCTCCACCCTGGGGGTGTTCGCCCTGGGGATCCTGCCCTTCATCAACGCTTCAATCATCCTGCAGCTGCTCACCGCCGCCTTGCCCCAGCTGGAGGACCTCCAGAAGAACGAAGGGGAAGCCGGGCGGCGCAAGATCGCCCAGATCACCCGCTACGTGGCCCTGGGCTGGGGCCTGCTGCAAAGCACCGTTTTCGCACTGATCCTTCGTCAGTACGCCCTCCCCGGCATTCCCATGCCGGTGTTCGTGATTCAGACCACCCTGGCGCTGGTCACCGGAGCGATGGTGGTCATGTGGATCAGTGAGGTGATCACCGAGCGGGGGATCGGCCAGGGCGCCTCCCTGGTGATCTTCGTGAACATCGTGGCCACCCTGCCCAGGGCGCTCGGCTCCACGGTGAAGCTGGCCGAGAGCGGAGACAGGGCCACCATCGGCGGAATCGTGGTGCTGGTGCTGATCTTCCTGGTGACGATCGTGGGCATCATTTTCGTGCAGGAGGGCAGCCGGCGCATCCCGATCGTGAGCGCCAAGCGCCAGGTGGGTCAGGCCAGCCTCGCCAGCCGCCAGAGCTACCTGCCGCTCAAGCTCAACGCCGGCGGCGTGATGCCGATCATCTTCGCTTCTGCGGTGGTCTTCCTGCCCTTGACAATCGCCAACATCACCAGGGCCCCCTGGCTGATCCAGCTGGCCGGCTACCTCAACCCGAACAGCAGCACACCCTGGCTCTACGCCCTGATCTTCTTCGCGCTGATCTGCGGCTTTTCGCTCTTTTATGCCTCGCTCACGATCAATCCGATCGACATCGCCACCAACCTCAAACGTGGGGGCGTGGCCATTCCCGGTGTGAGGCCCGGCTCCGCCACCGCCCAATACCTGAGCGGCGTGCAGAACCGGCTCACTCTGCTGGGGGGTCTCTTCCTTGGAGCGGTGGCGATCATCCCCTCCGCCGTGGAAGGCGCCACACAGGTGCGCACCTTCCAGGGTCTGGGGGCCACCTCCCTGCTGATCCTTGTGGGTGTCGCCATCGACACCGCCAAGCAGGTGCAGACCTACGTGATCTCCCAGCGCTACGAGGGCATGGTGCGGGAGTGATCCGCTCCAGCCCACAGCCGCGCCCATCTCAGTCATCCCATCCGACCATGTCCGACCGCCTTCTTTTCCTCGGCCCCCCAGGAGCCGGCAAAGGGACCCAGGCCCAGTTGCTGGCCGCTGAACGCGGTCTGCTCCACCTCTCCACCGGCGAACTGTTGCGGGCCGAAGTGCAGGCGGGCACGGAGCTGGGGACGGAAGCCCAGGCCGTGATGGCCCGGGGCGAACTGGTGAGCGATGCGCTGGTCCTGGCGATCGTGAAGGCCCGCCTGCTCAGCCATGACGGCGGCTGGTTGCTGGATGGCTTCCCCCGCAACCTGGCCCAGGCCGGAGCCCTCAGGGAGTTGCTCGACGAGCTGAAGCAGCCGATCGAGCATGTGGTGCTCCTGCAGCTCGACGACGGCATCCTGTTGCAGAGGCTGCTCAGCCGCGGGCGCGACGACGACAACGAAGCGGTGATCCGCAACCGTCTGGAGGTCTACCGCGAGCAGACAGCACCCCTGATCGCCTTCTACCGCCAGCTGGGCTTGATCCGGGAGGTGGAGGCGGAAGGGGCCGTGGAGGCGGTCGCGAGCAGGGTGAGTGCGGTTGTGAGTCAACCCTTGTGATACGTTAGCTGTTTGCAAAAAGGAGAGCCACCGCCCATGAAGGTGCGTGCCTCAGTCAAGAAGATGTGCGACAAGTGCCGCGTGATTCGTCGCCACGGCCGGGTCATGGTGATCTGCACCAACCCCAAGCACAAACAACGCCAGGGCTGACCGGCCCCGCGTCCTTCCTCCCCCAGTGCCCTTCGGGGCGCACCGCCCTGCCCACACTGGCCGGGCTCCCTCTGCCCAACTGAATCGTTTTTTCGTGGCTCGGATTGCCGGTGTCGATATCCCTCGTGACAAGAGGGTCGAGATTTCTCTCACGTACGTCTACGGGATCGGGCTCAGCCGGGCCCAGAAGATCCTGACCAAGGCTGGCGTCAACCCCGACATCCGCGTCAAGGACCTCGACGACGGCGATGTCCAGAAATTGCGGGCAGCTGTCGAAACCTTCACCCTCGAGGGTGACCTGCGCCGTCAGGAGGGCATGGCCCTCAAGCGCCTGCAGGACATCGGCTGCCTCAGGGGGCGCCGCCACCGCATGGGTCTCCCCGTGCGCGGTCAACGCACCCGTACCAATGCCCGTACACGCCGCGGCGCCCGCAAGACCGTGGCCGGCAAGAAGAAGTAATCCGCCTGCCTGAGCCCGGCCCCGCCGCTCAGTCCCACCACCTTTTCACCCCACCAGCCCCCCGTCCATGGCGAAGCCAGCCAAGAAAACCGGCGCGAAGAAAACCAAGCGCAACGTGCCCAACGGTGTGGCACACATCCAGAGCACCTTCAACAACACCATCGTGTCGATCACCGACACGGCCGGTGAGGTGATCTCCTGGTCGTCGGCCGGCGCCAGCGGCTTCAAAGGAGCTCGTAAGGGCACCCCCTTCGCCGCCCAGACCGCCGCTGAAGCCGCAGGCCGCAGGGCCCTTGAGCAGGGGATGCGTCAGATCGAGGTGCTGGTGCGCGGTCCGGGCTCCGGGCGTGAAACCGCTATCCGGGCCCTGCAGGTGGCCGGCCTTGAGATCACCCTCATCCGGGATGTCACCCCCCTGCCCCACAACGGCTGCCGCCGCTCCAAGCGCCGCCGGGTCTGAGCATCCGTTCCCAGCCGCTCCTCGGCGTTCCTCTTCACCACCATCAGGCCGTGCATCAGTATCAGATCGATCGGGTCGAGCATCACATCGCCGACGACCGCTCCCAGACCGGTGTGTTCGTGATCGGGCCCCTGGACCGCGGTCAGGCCATCACCCTCGGCAACGCCCTGCGCCGGGTGCTGATGGGCGGCATGGAGGGCAGTGCCATCACCGCCGTGCGCATCGCCGGCGTCAACCATGAATACGCCACCATCCCGGGCGTGCGCGAAGACGTCCTCGACATCCTGCTGAACTGCAAGGAAGTCGTCGTCAACAGCCGCAACCGCGATCTTGAGATCGGCCGGCTGATCGTGAACGGTCCCGCCAGCGTCACCGCCGCCGACCTTCAGTTCTCATCCCAGGTTCAGGTGATTGATTTCGATCGCCCGATCGCCACCGTGGCTGAAGGTCACTCGCTGGAACTGGAAGTTCATGTGGAGAAGGGAGTCGGCTACCGGCCGGTGGACCGTCATCACGAAGACACCAGCGCGATCGATCTGCTCCAGATCGATGCGGTGTTCATGCCCGTGCGCCGGGTGAACTACACAGTCGATGAAACGGCCGTCGGCGAAGGTGGGTCGGCCCGCGAACGCCTGCGCCTGGAGATCGTCACCAGTGGCTCGATCACACCCGACGACGCCATGGCCCAGGCCGCCAATCAGCTGATCCAGCTGTTCCAGCCCCTGGCCAGTCTGACCATGGTGGAGGAGCCAGGCCTGGAGCCTGAGCCCTCAGCTGAAAGCCAGATTCCCCTGGAGGAGCTCAACCTCTCTGTTCGGGCCTACAACTGCCTGAAGAGGGCCCAGGTCAATTCGGTCTCCGACCTGATGGGCTTCAGTTACGAAGATCTCCTCGAGATCAAGAACTTCGGCTCGAAGTCAGCTGATGAGGTGATTGAAGCGCTGGAGCGCATCGGCATCTCCCTGCCCCAGAGCCGCACCACCGCCTGAGCGGCAACGTTTCACTTTCCCTCACCTTCTTCCATCTCCCCGGAATCATGCGACACCAGTGCCGCGTCCCTCTGCTCGGACGACCCGCCGACCAACGCAAGGCCCTCCTGCGTGGACTCACCACTCAGTTGATCCGCGAAGGCCGCGTCACCACCACCAAGACCCGCGCCAAGGCCCTGCGTAATGAGGCCGAGCGCATGATCACCCTCGCCAAGGACGGCAGCCTGGCAGCCCGCCGTCGAGCCATTGGCTACATCTTCGACAAGCAGCTGGTGCACTCCCTGTTCGACAAGGCCCAGGAGCGCTACGGCGAGCGGAATGGGGGTTACACCCGGATCATCCGCACCGTCCCCCGCCGGGGTGACAATGCCGAAATGGCCATCATCGAGCTGGTCTGACGCCCCACGTCGACGCCACCTTGCCCTCGTGCACAGACCAGAGTCCGATCCAGCGGATCGCCCTCTGCCTGCAGTACGAGGGTTCTTCATTTTGTGGCTGGCAACGCCAGCCCCATCAGCCCAGCGTGCAGGAGACCCTGGAGCGGGCCCTGGCCACACTCGATCCGCACCGCCCTATACGGGCCATGGCCGCCGGACGAACCGACAGCGGGGTCCACGCGGCAGGACAGGTGGTGCATTTCGAAGCCAGCGGACCGATTCCCTCCGAGCGCTGGGCAGCGGCCCTCAACGGCCGCCTGCCGGCCTCGATCCGGGTCAGGGCCGCCGCCGCCGTGCCCAGCACCTGGCACGCCTGCTTCTCCGCCTGCTACCGCCGCTACCGCTACACGCTCTACAACGGCCGCAGACCCAACCTGTTTCTCTCCCCCTGGAGCTGGCACCGCTACCGGCAGCGCCTCAATGAACGCGCCATGGCCACTGCTCTGCGCGGGTTACTGGGCTTCCACGATTTCAGCGCCTTCCAGCGGGCCGGTAGCCGCCGCCCCCACGCCCGCACCAAGGTGCAGGCCGTGAGCCTTGAGCGCCACGGCGACCTGGTGGTGGTCGAGATCCAGGCGAGCGGCTTTCTCTACGGGATGGTGCGCCTGATCATGGGCCAGCTGGTGGCGGTGGGAGAGGGCCAGCTGAGCCTGGCCGGCTTCGAGCGGCGCTGGCGGCAGCGGGCCCGCTCGGAGGTGAAGGAGGCGGCCCCTGCCCATGGGCTTTGCCTTCTGAGGGTGGGCTATCCCTCGCCACCTTTTCCGCTATCCGCCTGGTATGATGGCCAACCGCGGCTCTGGCTGGAATGCCAGGATCCGCCAGAGCTTCCTTCCCTGAGCCCGCCCGCGCTGTCCACCAGCCTCAAGGCGTGTTCGCCACTGGATCATCCATCCAGCGGAGTCCCGGAGACGGGCCAATGGGCCAAAGGTTAGGCTCAGGAATTGCGCGTCGTGCCGTTGGGGTCACCCATCGATGCGGCCCTTCCGCCCCATGTCCAGCCCCATCCGTTCGGATGGTGCCTTACTCCGATCCGGCCCGCCGGTGCGATGAACAAGACCTCCGTTCCCTCTCTCGATTCCCTCGACCGCCAGTGGTTTCTGGTGGACGCTGAGAATCAGACCCTTGGCCGTCTGGCCAGCGAGGTGGCCAGTGTGCTGCGTGGCAAGAACAAGCCCACCTTCACTCCCCACCTGGACACCGGTGACTTCGTGGTCATCATCAACGCCGACAAGATCCGCATCAGCGGCAACAAGGCCAGCCAGAAGATCTACCGACGTCATTCCGGCCGTCCCGGCGGCATGAAGACCGAAACCTTCGAGGCACTGCAGGCTCGCCTGCCCGAGCGGATCGTCGAGAAGGCCATCAAGGGCATGCTTCCCCACAACGCCCTCGGCCGTCAGTTGTTCCGCAAACTGAAGGTGTACAAGGGTGCCGAGCATCCCCACGCCGCCCAGCAGCCCCAGGTTCTGGCTCTCGATCCTTCCGCCACCGCACAATGAGCACCGCTTCCAACCGCGTCGTCTACTGGGGAACGGGCCGCCGCAAAACGGCCGTCGCCCGTGTGCGTGTCGTCCCCGGCACCGGTTCGATCACCATCAACGGCCGACCAGGCGACAACTATCTCAATTACAACCCCAGCTACCTCAGCGCGGTGAAGGCACCCCTGGACACCCTGGGCCTTTCCGCCGAGTACGACCTCTTGGTCAACGTCAAAGGCGGTGGTCTCACCGGTCAGGCCGATGCCATCAAGCAGGGTGCTGCCCGTGCCCTCTGTGAGCTCTCGCCGGACAACCGCAAGCCGCTCAAGACCGAAGGCCACCTCAGCCGTGATCCCCGGGCCAAGGAACGGCGCAAGTACGGCCTGAAGAAAGCCCGTAAAGCGCCCCAGTTCTCCAAGCGCTGATCCCTCCCTTCCGTATTCAGCCCATTCCAGCCATGCCCAAGGCCGACATCCATCCCACCTGGTATCCCGATGCCAAGGTGATCTGCAACGGAGAGGTGGTCATGACCACCGGCTCCACCCAGCCCGAGCTGCACGTGGACGTGTGGAGTGGCAACCACCCCTTCTACACCGGTACTCAGAAGATCCTCGACACCGAGGGCCGCGTGGACCGCTTCATGCGCAAGTACGGCATGGGCAGTGCTGACAACGCCACCACCAAAGCCGGGGGAGAAGAGGCCAAGCCCGAGGCCGAGACCCAGGCCTGATCCGTTCAGGTCTGCTTTGGAGGCCGGACGCCCACGGGTGTCCGGCTTTGTGCTGTCTGCTCACCCGCCCCCATGGATCCATCCCTGCTGCGTGAGCGCCTTGAGGCCGCCGATCGCACCTTCCAAGCGCTCGAACGTCAGCTGGCCGATCCCGCCGTGGCGGCCGACCCTTCTGAGTTGCGCCGTCTCTCCAAGGAACGGGCCCGGCTCGAGCCTCTGGCCACGGGCCTCGGCCACTGGCAGAGCCTGCAGCGGCAACTGAAGGAGGCTCAGCAACTGGCCCGCCAGAGCAAGGGGGATCCCGAGATGGAGGCCCTGATCCAGGAGGAACTCAGGGAGCTGGGAGCCCAGCTCGATGGACTGGAACAGCAGCTCACCCTCGCCCTGCTCCCCAGTGACCCCCGCGATGAGCGCAGCGTGATGCTCGAGATCCGCGCTGGTACCGGAGGAGATGAAGCGGCTCTGTGGGCAGGCGATCTGGCCCGGATGTACGAGCGCTTCGCTCAGACCGTGGGCTGGAGTGTGCAGCCCCTCAGTGCCTCGGAATCCGACCTGGGCGGCTTCAAGGAGCTGATCCTGGCGATCCGCGGCGATGGCGTCTACAGCCAGCTCAAGTACGAGGCCGGGGTGCACCGGGTCCAGCGGGTGCCAGCCACCGAGTCCCAGGGACGGGTTCACACCTCCACCGCGACAGTGGCCGTGATGCCCGAGGCCGATCCGGTGGAGGTCCAGCTCGATCCCGCTGATCTCGACATCAGCACGGCCCGCTCAGGCGGCGCCGGCGGGCAGAACGTCAACAAGGTGGAGACGGCCGTGGATCTGCTGCACAAACCGACGGGCATCCGGGTGTTCTGCACCCAGGAGCGCTCGCAGCTCCAGAACCGAGAGCGGGCTTTGGAGATCCTGCGGGCCAAACTGCTGGAGCGGGAACTGGCAGAGGCCGCCGCCGCCGAGAGCTCTGCCCGCCGTGCCCAGGTGGGCAGCGGCGAGCGCAGCGAAAAGATCCGCACCTACAACGCCAAGGACAACCGGGTCACCGACCACCGGCTGGGGCGCAACTTCGCCCTTGAGCCGGTGCTGCAGGGCCAGCTCGCCGAGGTGATCGGGGCGTGCGTGGCAGCGGAGCAGAAGACCCGTCTGGAGCAGCTGGTAGCCGAAGGCGCAGGCGTGGACTGAGGCCCGCTGCTGACACAGGCGACTCAAGTGAGCCTCTCAGGCCCCGATCACGTACTTGGCCCATTCCTGGCGACCGGAGCGGATGTGGCGGGTGGCCTCGAAATAGAGGGTGCTCACCGGCCGCCGCGGCACCCGGGCCAGGGGCATGGCCGCTTCCCGGGGCGTGCGGCTGCCCTTGCGCACATTGCAGCGCAGGCAGGCGGTGGTGACGTTCTCCCAGGTGTCCGTCCCTCCGCGGCTGCGGGGGATCACATGGTCGATCGAGAGTTGCTCACCCTGGTAGCCGCAGTACTGGCAGCTGTGGCCGTCACGCTGGAAGACGTAGCGGCGGGTCAGCGGCAACTGCTTGAAGGGCACCCGCACGAACTGGCGCAGACGGATCACCGACGGCAGCAACATCTCGCCACGAATGGGATGCTTCGGGTCGTGCTCAAGACCTTCGGCTTTGCCCTTGAGCAGCATCACCGTGGCCCGACGCCAGCTGGTGATGTTCAGAGGCTCATAGGACGCATTCAGGACCAGAACCTGGCTCACGGCGCATGGTCCACGGAAGGGGTGCCAGATCCCCAGATGGCCGCCATGCTAACGGGTTTGAGCCAACAGGCACGAGATTGGACTGACGGTTCACACCAGATTGACTCTGCTGGAATGCCCGTCTGAGATAGCAACGATGCTCCAGCCCAGCCAACCACTGCCAGTTGAGGATCCCCAGCGGTTCGTGGCGCCCGGGCTTCATCCGCGGCAGAGGGCCTGGGTGGAGGTGGATGAGACAGCGATCGAGCACAACGCCAGGGCCCTGGGCCGGTGGCTGGCTCCGGACTCGTCGCTGATGGCTGTGGTCAAAGCCGATGGCTACGGCCATGGCGCCGCCCCGGTTGCTCGCGCGGCCATGGCTGGCGGAGCCACGTCTCTGGGGGTGGCCACCCTGCAGGAAGGCATCGAATTGCGCCAGGCGGGTCTGGAGGCACCGGTGCTGGTGATGGGGAATCTGATTCACCCCGAGGAACTGCGCAGCTGCCTGGAGTGGGACCTCATGCCCACCATCAGCGGCATGCGCGAGGCCCTGCTCTGCCAGAACCTGGCCAGTGGCAGCGGCCGCTCCATGGCGCTGCACCTCAAGCTCGACACCGGCATGGCCCGGCTCGGGGTCGACTGGGGCGATGGGGTGAGGCTGCTGCAGGCCCTCCTCGGGCTGGATGCGGTGCTGCTGGCTGGGGTCTACTCCCACCTGGCCGATGCCGACGCTCCCGACCCGGGAGGGGGCGGCCTGACCGCTCTCCAGCAGCAGCGCTTCGAGAGCGTGCTGCGCGGCGCCGGTGAGCTGGGACTGGCCACCGGAGTTCGTCATCTGGCCAATTCCGCCGGCACCCTGCGCTGCCGCCGGCTCCACTACGACCTGGTGCGTGTGGGCCTGGCGCTCTACGGCCAGGCGCCCGCGGAGCACCTGAGCCACACAGTGCCGCTGCAGCCCGCCATGAGCGTGCGCGCAAGAGTGTGCCTGATCCGCGAGGTGCCGGCCGGAGTGGGGGTGAGCTATGGCCACCGCTACACCACCCGGCGTCCGAGTCGGCTGGCGGTGGTCACGATCGGCTACGCCGATGGGGTGCCCAGGCTGCTCAGCAACCAACTGGAGGTGCTCTTCGCTGGGCGCCGGCTGGCCCAGGTGGGGGCGATCACCATGGATCAGCTGCTGATCGATGCCACCGAAGCTCCCCAGCTGGAGGTGGGCTCGGTGGTCACCCTGCTGGGCGACGACGGCGGCGAGCGCATCACCCCCCAGGACTGGGCCCAGGCCAGTGGCACCATCCCCTGGGAAATTCTCTGCGGCTTCAAGCACCGCCTGCCCCGCCTCCGCCTTGGCGAGGTCGCGCGCGATCGCTGATAAGCTCGTCACGCCCCTGGAGAGGTGGCTGAGTGGTTGAAAGCGGCTCCCTGCTAAGGAGTTACAGGAGGCAACTTCTGTCGAGGGTTCGAATCCCTCCCTCTCCGTTCCAAGAACCTTCAGCCAGCAGACTGGCCCCCAGAGTTAGGCCTGGGCAGGCCTTCAGGCCACTGGTGTTCAGCTCGGTGCACAGGCCTCGCTGAGCAGTCGGCTCAGCTGAGGCAGGAGCTGGTCATCGACGGCTCGCTCCGACCCTTCGCTGAAGATCACCAGCAGGAAGGGAGCGCGGCCCTCGATCTCCACATAGGCCGCGTCATGGCGGGCCTGGCTCATCCAGCCGGCCTTGCTCCACAGCCGGGCAGCGGCGGGCAGGCCGCCTCCGATGAAACCATCCACCTGGTTCTCCGGATCAGCCGCCCTCAGCCCGGGATCGAGGGAGCGGCTCAGGAGCTCCCGCATCCGGGCGCAGGCGGGGGGAGACACCAGGCTCCCAGCCATGATCATGTGCAGCAGCCGGGCGGTGGCGTCGGTGCTGAGCCGGTTGCGGTTCTCCAGGGCCGGTCCGTAGAACTGCCGCTCCCGTCCGTAGGGACCATCCCCCCAGGTTTTCTGGCAGACGTTGCAGCCATCGAACTCTCTCCAGCCCAGGGCTGCGTACCACTGGTTCACCAGTTGACGGCCCTCGATCCAGGCCCGCAGCGCCCGCTCCGGCAGATCGGGGCCGCTGGTGGTGCCCGTGAGCCAATCCACCAGAACGGCGGTGGCGTCATTGCTGGAGTCGCGGATCATGTCCGCCATGGCCCGGCGCAGCTCGGCGCCGTCTTCGAGCAACTGGCGCTGGAGCCAGGCTTCGGTGGCCGCCAGATAGAAGAGCTTGACCACGCTGGCCGGATAGCGGGCCTTGGAGCCGGCCCAGGCGGCCCCCACCACTGGCTCCAGCCAGGGCCTCGACGACTCGCTGGCCTCAGCCGCGCCGATGAGGCTGCTCGAATAGCGCAGCCAGGTGATCGAGACCTGGGACGCGAGACCGGGGCGGCCCTGGAGCTCCAGGGCCTGGAGGTGGCCCTCGAGGATCGCTCCCATCGCCGCATCGGGGCTGTAGAACGCCATCGCTACCGTCGGCTGCCATGGAGAGCGTAGGAACCGGGGTGAACGCCGATGGGCTGAAGGCGGGCCGCTGCTGGCGGCTGATCGCCGACATCGATGGCCACGTCCGCTCCACTGGCCCGGGGCTGGCCACCCAGGCCCGCTGCGGCCGCACGCTGCAGCTGCTCGGCCAGGTTGAGGGAACCCGGCTGCGGGCCCGCCTGCTGGAGGATGGCTACCCCTGCTGGCTCGAGATCAGCGACCTGCTGGAGCGGGCCATCCCCGCCCCGCCCAGCCGGCCCCGCCTCCTGGGGCCAAGCCACATCAACGCCCGCCTGCCCGACGTGCTGGCCTTCTCCGAGCGGGCCCGGCAACAGCCCAACCATTACCTCTGGGGCGGCACCCTCGGCCCCGATTTCGACTGCTCGGGCTTCGTGCAGAGCGCCTTCGCCAGCGCCGGGATCTGGATCCCCCGAGACGCCTACCAGCAGGAACGCTTCTGTCAGCCCGTAGCCGTCCGGCCAGGAGTTTTCGCCCTGCTGCGGCCGGGGGATCTGATCTTCTTCGGCCGCCCCCAGCGCTGCAGCCATGTGGGGCTTTACCTGGGCGGCGGGCACTACCTGCACAGCTCCGGCAAGGAACATGGCCGCGATGGCCTCGGCATCGACCAGCTCAGCCCCGAGTGCGACCATCCCGTGTCGTGCCACTACCGCCGCGAACTGCGCGGAGCCGGGCGGGTGCTGCGCTGCCATGACGGCACCACCCTGCCCTGAGCCTGGGCTCCCGTAGGTTGCACTCCGATGCAGCCCCGCCGTCATGACCGCGTCGCACGGCCCCGAGCTCTCGGTCGTGATCCCCCTGTTCAACGAGGAGGAAAGCCTCGGCCCACTGGTGGAGCAGGTGCTCGCCAGCCTCAGGCCCCTGGGCCGCCGCTTCGAGCTGGTCCTGGTCGATGACGGCTCCAGCGACGGGACCGCGGCCCGGCTGGAGGAACTCGCCGCAGCGACCCCTGAACTGGTGGCGGTGCTGCTGCGGCGCAACTACGGCCAGACCGCGGCGATGGCCGCCGGCTTCGATGCCAGCCACGGGGCCGTGATCGTCACCCTCGATGGCGACCTGCAGAACGATCCAGCCGACATCCCCCTGCTGCTGGACAGGCTTGAGCAGGGCTACGACCTGGTGAGCGGCTGGCGTCACCAGCGCCAGGATGCGGCGCTGAAGCGCCTGCTCCCCTCCAAGATCGCCAACCGCCTGATCGCCCGGGTCACGGGGGTGCGCCTGCACGACTACGGCTGCTCCCTCAAGGCCTACCGCCGGGAAGTGGTGGCGGACATGAACCTCTACGGCGAGTTGCACCGTTTCCTGCCTGCGCTGGCCTTCATCGAGGGGGCTCGCATCACCGAGGTGAAGGTGAATCACCACGCCCGCCGCTTCGGCGAGAGCAAGTACGGCATCGATCGCACCTTCCGGGTGCTGATGGATCTGCTCACGGTCTGGTTCATGAAGCGCTTCCTCACCCGGCCGATGCATGTGTTCGGCTTCGGTGGGCTGGCCTGCCTGGCGATCGGCCTGGTGCTGGGGCTGGTGCTGCTCAGCGAGAAGATCTTCCTCAACGCCGATGTGGGGACCCGTCCCCTGCTGATGGTGGCGGTGCTGGCGATCGTGGCCGGCATCCAGCTGTTCTGCTTCGGGCTGCTGGCGGAGCTGCAGATGCGTACGTATCACGAAAGCCAGGGCCGCCCGATCTACCGGGTGCGGGCCACGTTGCGGGGCAGCCTGGCGGGCTGAGCGGCTGCCGCCGCCGTCCGCCCCCGGAACGCCGAGATCCCTTCGGCGGCCAGGGCCGCCACGCGTGGGTCGGGATCGAAGCGAGCCCTCTTCAGCAAGGGCAGACTGGCCCGATCGCCCCAGGCCAGGCAGGCGGCCACGGCCGCCAGACGCTCGCCAGCGCTGCCCGTTGCAGCGGTGCGAAGTTCGGCGCGGACCTGCCGCCGCCGGCGTGGATCCAGGCGCGCGCCGGACTCAGGGCCGGGCCGCCAGGCGAAGGCGGGGGCCGCCAGGGCCGGAACTGCCGAGGGGACGGCTGGGGCGGCTGGGGCGGCTGGTTGAACGAGCCGCTCGAGCTGGGCCCGGTTAACGGCGGCGACGGCACTGCCGTCATCGCCGGATGACAGGGGATTTTTACGGCGCCGCAGCAGCCAGAACACCAGCAGGAGGGCCGCGGCGGCGGGAATGGCCTGCTGCATGGGATTGAACTTTTATGTCGCAACAGCAGGCCGACAAGGCCTGCCCTGCAGTGATCTTTACAGTACCGGCGGTTGCTGTATTGGCCCTCGCCATGACTGGAGAATTCGCCGCCGCCTGGCTGCCATCGTTGTTAGTCCCCGTGGTGGGGATCCTCGGCCCTGCCGTGGCCATGGCCCTGCTGTTCAACGTGATCGAAGCGACCGACTGAGCGCCTCGCCCGTTCTTCTGCCTTTCGTTCCCACCACGAGCCCGCCCATGACCGTGCATCCCGTGGCCGACCCCACCGTCGGCAATCTCGCCACCCCCATTAACAGCAGCTACTTCACCAAGGCGTTCCTGAACGCTCTGCCCGCCTACCGACCGGCGCTGTCCCCCAACCGCCGAGGACTTGAAGTGGGAATGGCCCACGGGTTTTTCCTCTACGGGCCCTTCGCCCTCACCGGCCCCCTGCGGCACACGGAATACGCCACCACCGCAGGCCTGCTGGCCACGATCGGCCTAGTGACAATTCTCACGATCTGCCTGTCGATCTACGGCACCGCCGGCACTGGCCCCAACGTGCAGCCCCCCGACGCAACGATCGACAACCCGCCCGCTGATCTGTTCACCAAGGCCGGCTGGGCAGAATTCGCCAGCGGTTTCTGGCTTGGTGGCTGCGGTGGCGCCGCCTTCGCCTGGTTCCTGGCCAGCACGGCTCTGGTTTCCCCTCTGGTCGACCTTGTCGGTGGCGGCTGGAGCGGTGGCTGAGTCGCAGCCCAGAACGGTCTGATCTCACAACCTGGCAAGCACACTCTCTGGGTTGGCACTGGCCCCGCTTCAGCGGGGCTTTTTCATGGCCGCAGCCCCTGGTGATCGCTCCAGGGGGGCCCAGCTCCATTGGCAAAGCCGGCAGACTCCTCGGGCGTGTCCCGAGCAGACGTCTCGATGTCGGTCTCCGATCCTTTCCTGCGCCGGCCGGTGCTCACCCTGGTGGTGAGCCTGCTGATCGTGATGGCAGGCCTGCTCAGCCTGCCGGGCCTGCAGGTGGAAAACCTGCCCCCGATCGCGCCGGTGCGGGTGAACGTGCGCGCCACCTATCCAGGGGGCGGAGCCCTGGCAGTAGAGCAGGGGGTCACCACTCCACTGGAGCGGCAGCTGAACGGGCTGGATCGGCTGGAGAGCATCCGCTCCACCAGTTCCGCCAACGGCAGCTCGATCACCCTCACCTTTGAGGGGGGCAATCCCGAGCTCAACCAGATCAATGCCCAGAACGAAGCCGTTCTGGTGAACCGCCGGCTGCCACCCGAGGTGGCCCGCCTTGGCGTGCAGGTGCGCCGCAGCTCCGACGACCTGCTGATGGTGATCAGCTTCAGCACCCCGAAGGGGATGTACAGCGACGCCTTCCTCAGCGGCTGGCTCGACCAGCGCCTCAGAGATGAGCTGCAGCGGGTGCCCGGAGTCGGCAACGTGGCCGTCGCCGGCGGCAGTGAACTGGCGTTCCGCGTCTGGCTGGATCCGGTGGCCCTGGAGCAACGCAGCCTTACCATCACTGACATCGAGGACGCGCTGGAGGAACAGAACGTCCTCGCCGCCCTGGGCCAGGTGGGCGACGCCCCCAGCCCAGCCGGTCAGGAGATCACCCTGCCCCTGGAGATGGAGGGGCGGCTGCGCACCTCTGGCGAACTGGAGAGCCTGGTGGTGAGCCGGGCCAGTAATGGCGGAGTGGTGCAGCTCAAGGACGTGGGGCGGGTCGAGCTCGATGAGGAGAGTTTCGAGAGCACCGCCATGAACCTGGCCGGACAACCCACCCTGGCTGTGCTGATCTTCCAGCGTGACGGCAGCAACGCTCTGGAGGTGAGCAATGCCGTTAACGCTGCGCTGAGCCGGCTGGAGCCCGACTTCCCGCTGGGTGTGGAGCTGCAGCGCATCGTCGATGTGGCCGACAGTGTGCGCGAGAGCATCCAGCTCACCTGGGGCAGCCTGCGCGATGCCGTGCTGCTGGTGCTGCTGGTGCTGTTGCTGGCGCTTGGCAACAGCCGCCTGGCAGCCATCACTGCGGTGGCCGTGCCCGTGGCCCTGGTGGGCAGCTTCACGATCCTGCGCCTGACAGACAGCTCGATCAACACCCTCAGCCTGTTCGGCATGGTGCTGGCCACGGGCCTGGTGGTGGATGACGCCATCGTGGTCAGCGAAGACATCGGCCGCCGGCTCGAGCTGGGGGAACCACCCTGGCGGGCTGCCCATAACGCCATGCAGGAGCTGGGCAGTGCCGTGATCGCCACCTCCCTGGTGCTGGTGGTGGTGTTCCTGCCGGTTCTGGCAATGCCCGGCAGCGTGGGCCGGCTTTACCAGCCAATCGCGATCACGATCAGCGCCACGATCCTGTTCTCCACCATCAATGCCCTCACCTTCACGCCGGTGACCTCCAGCTGGCTGCTGCAGCACGGCTGGAAGGAACCGCACTGGCTGCGGAGGCTGCTGGATCGGCCCCAGCGCTGGATCCATCGGCTCGGGGATCAGTATGGCCAGGCCCTGGATCGCAGTTTTCGCTGGCGGCGGCGCATCCTGCTGGGGTTGCTGGGCGGCCTGATCCTGGCGGGCTGGGGCCTGGGCCAACTGCCCACTGCCTTCATTCCCCAGGAAGACGACAGTCAGATCCGCGGAGTGGTGGTGCTGCCTGGCGGGGCTTCGATCCAGCGCACCGAAGCGGTGATGGAGCAGGTGCGGGAGCTGGTGACCAGCGAGCCCCTGGTACGGGTGGGCAACTTCTACTCCGGCCGCTCCTTCGGCGACAGTGCCCCGAACCGGGGAATCTTCTTTCTGCGCTTGCAGCCGCTGCGCGAGCGCGGCTCCCGGGCCGAGGACAGCAGCGAAGCGGTGGCCGAGCGGCTCTCGAAACGGCTGCGCAGCACCATCAGCGACGCCACAGTGCTGGTGAGCGTTCCACCGGTGGTGAGGGGCTTCAGCAGTGAGGGGGGACTGGAGCTGGAGCTGCTGGATCTCAGCGGCGGGCGACTCAGCCTGAGCGAATTCGAGCAAGCCACCCGCGAATTCATCGCCGCCGCCAACGCCACGGGCGACTTCGAGCGGGTGGGCACACGCTTCAGTGCCGATTCCCCGCAACTGCGCCTGGAGCCCGACCGACTGCGCATGGCGTCGCTGGACGTGGACCTCGACACGGTGGTGAACACCATTGGTGCCAGCTTCGGCAGCAGCTATGTCAACGACACCTTCGAAGGCGAGCGGGTCAGGCGGGTGATCCTGCAACTGGATGGAGCGTTCCGGCGCACGGCCGAGGACGTGCTCGCCCTTGAGGTACGCAGTCGAGCAGGAAACCTGGTTCCCCTGCGTGAGCTGGTGTCGCTGCAACAGGACAGCGGCCCGACAGTGATCAACCACAGCCGGCTGGCCCGCTCGATCACCGTGCAGGCCCTGCCCAAACCAGGACTGAGTACGGGTCAGGCGATCCAGAAGCTGGAGGCTGTGAAACAGGAGCTGGCCAATCCCGTGATCGCCCTGGAGTGGGTGGGACTGGCCAAGGAGGAGCGCCAGGCGGGAGGGCGCACCTGGCAACTGTTCGCCCTGGGAATGGCGGTGGTGTTCCTGGTGCTGGCCGGTCTCTATGAGAGCTTTCTCGACCCACTGATCATCCTGATCACGGTGCCCCTGGCCCTGCTCGGCGCCCTGCTCGGCCTGGCTGGCCGAGGGCTCTTCCTGGATATCTACGCCCAGGTGGGCATGCTCGTTCTGGTGAGCCTGGCCGCCAAGAACGGCATCCTCATCGTTGAATTCGCCAACCAGCGCCTGAAGGAAGGCCAGGGCCTGCGCGAAGCGGTGGAAGAGGCCGCCATCAGCCGCCTTCGCCCGATTCTGCTCACGGCCCTCTCCTCCCTCGCCGGATTCCTGCCCCTGTTGCTGGCCACCGGCGCTGGTGCCGCCAGCCGAATCAGCATCGGCACGGTGGTGTTCTTCGGGCTGCTGGTGTCCACCGGCCTGACGTTGTTCGTGGTGCCGGTGGTGTACCTGGAGATGAAACTGCTGGAAGGACGCCACTGGTGGCCCCGGAACAAGGAGTCATGAAAAAACCCCCGGAGAATCTCCGGGGGTTGATTGTTGGAGGTGCGTCCCTCGGGGTAGCTGATCGCAGGGATCAGCCAAACTTGCCTGAGGTGGAAGCGATCAGGAAAGCACCGTAGGTGAGGATGTAGCCCACGGTGAAGTGAGCCAGACCGACCACACGGGCCTGCACGATCGACAGGGCCACGGGCTTGTCACGCCAGCCAACCAGGTTGGCAAGCGGGGTGCGCTGGTGAGCCCAGACGATGGTTTCAATCAGCTCCTGCCAGTAACCGCGCCAGGAGATGAGGAACATGAAACCGGTGGCCCACACCAGGTGACCGAACAGGAACATCCAGGCCCAGACGGCCAGGTTGTTCGAGCCGAACGGGTTGTAACCGTTGATCAGCTGGGAGCTGTTCAGCCAGAGGTAGTCACGGAACCAGCCCATCAGATAGGTGCTGGATTCGTTGAACTGAGCCACGTTGCCCTGCCAGATGGCGAGGTGCTTCCAGTGCCAGTAGAAGGTGACCCAACCCACGGTGTTCAGAGCCCAGAAGACCGACAGGTAGAAGGCGTCCCAGGCTGAGATGTCGCAGGTGCCGCCACGGCCGGGGCCGTCGCAGGGGAAGGAGTAGCCGAAGTCCTTTTTGTCGGGCATCAGCTTGGAACCCCGGGCATCCAGGGCACCCTTCACCAGGATCAAGGTGGTGGTGTGCAGTCCGAGTGCGATGGCGTGGTGGACCAGAAAGTCCCCGGGGCCGATCTGCAGGAACACATCCGTGCTGCCGTTGATGGCATCCAACCAGAAGTGATCTCCAGGAATGTTGGCCGAAGCCAGGCTGGCGGCACTGGCCGGGTTGGAGAGCAGCACGTCAAAGCCGTAGATGGCTTTGCCGCTCGCGGCCTGCACGAACTGGGCGAAGACGGGCTCCACCAGAATCTGCTTCTCGGGGGTACCGAAGGCCACGACCACATCGTTGTGGACGTAGAGACCAAGGGTGTGGAAACCAAGGAACAGGGAGACCCAGCTCAGGTGGCTGATGATCGCCTCTTTGTGCTCGAGCATCCGAGCCAGGACGTTGTCCTTGTTGGCTTCGGGGTCGTAGTCACGGATGAAGAAGATCGCACCGTGGGCGAAGGCACCGCACATCAGGAAGATGGCGATGTACTGGTGGTGGGTGTACAGAGCAGCCTGTGTCGTGTAGTCCTTGGCGATGAACGCATAGGACGGCAAGGCGTACATGTGTTGCGCCACCAGACTCGTGATCACCCCCAGGCTGGCCAGGGCCAGACCCAGTTGGAAGTGCAGGGAGTTGTTGATCGTGTCGTAGAGACCCTTGTGACCTGCACCGAGTGCACCTCCGAAAGGAGTTCCCTTCGGGGGGTTGTGAGCCTCGAGAATCTCCTTGATCGAGTGACCGATCCCGAAGTTGGTGCGGTACATGTGGCCGGCGATCACGAAGATGCAGCCAATCGCCAGGTGGTGGTGGGCGATGTCGGTCAGCCAGAGCGCCTCGGTCTGGGGGTGGAAACCGCCCAGGAAGGTGAGGATCGCAGTACCGGAACCCTCCGAGGTGCCGAACACCTGATTGAGAGTGTCGGGATTCTCGGCGTAAACGCCCCAGTTGCCGGTGAAGAACGGAGCCAGACCGGCGGGGTGAGGCAGCACATTCAGGAAGTTGTCCCAACCAACGTGCTGACCGCGGGCTTCAGGGATAGCCACGTGAACCAGGTGACCGGTCCAGGCGATGGAGCTGAAGCCGAAGAGAACGGCAAGGTGGTGGTTGAGGCGGGATTCAGCGTTCTTGAACCAGGCCAGGGAAGGCCGGAACTTGGGCTGAAGGTGGAGCCAACCGGCGAAGAGTGCCCAGGCTGACAGGATCATCATGAAGATGGAACCCTGATACAGCTCGGCGTTGGTCTTCATGCCGATGGTGTACCACCAGTGGTACAGACCGGAATACGCAATGTTGACGGGGGAGGTGGCTCCCGCCTGGGTGAAGGCGGTGATGGCCCCCTGGCCAAAGTGCGGATCCCAGATCGCGTGAGCGATGGGACGGACGTGCAGTGGATCGGCGACCCACTGCTCGAAGTTGCCCTGCCAGGCGATATGGAACAGGTTGCCCGAAACCCAGAGGCCGATGATCGCCAGATGACCGAAATGGGTGGAGAAGAGCTTTTGGTAAAGCTTCTCCTCCGTCATTCCGTCATGGCTCTCGAAGTCGTGAGCCGTGGCGATGCCGTACCAAATACGGCGGGTTGTCGGGTCCTGTGCCAGACCCTGGCTGAACGAAGGAAATTTCGTTGCCATTGGGAAAGGTCAGGTGTGAGGTCAGCCGACCGCTATGAGTCGGGAGAGGAAGAAGGCCCAGGTGGTAGCGATACCGCCCAGGAGATAGTGGGCAACGCCAACGGCGCGACCCTGGACGATGCTCAGCGCACGGGGCTGGATCGCCGGAGCCACCCTCAGCTTGTTGTGAGCCCAGACGATGGACTCGATCAGCTCCTGCCAGTAGCCGCGGCCACTGAAGAGGAACATCAGGCTGAAGGCCCAGACGAAGTGGGCGCCGAGGAACATCAGGCCATAGGCACTGGAGGACGAGCCGTAGCTGTTTATGACCTGTGCGGCCTGTGCCCAGAGGAAATCACGCAGCCAGCCATTGATGGTGATGGCGCTCTGAGCGAAGTTCCCATTCGTGATGTGCTGGACGCTGCCGTCCGCATTCACGGTTCCCCAGACATCGCTCTGCATCTTCCAGCTGAAGTGGAAAATCACGATGGACAGGGAGTTGTACATCCAGAAGAGGCCGAGGAACACGTGGTCCCAAGCCGAAACCTGGCAGGTACCGCCACGGCCGGGGCCGTCGCAGGGGAAGCGGAAGCCCAGGTTCGCCTTGTCGGGAACAAGCCTGGAACTGCGGCTGTAAAGGACACCCTTCAGCAGGATCAGCACGGTGACGTGGATCGTGAAGGCGTGGATGTGGTGGACCATGAAGTCGGCCGTTCCCAGGGGGATCGGACCGGCAGCCACCTTGCCGCCGACGGCGACAACGGCACCGTTGAACACTTCGCTCACTCCGGCCAGCGCATTGGGTGCGGTGGAACCGGCGGCGGCGGCATGCAGACCCTGGATCCATTGAGCGAAGACAGGCTTCAGCTGAATCGTGGTGTCGCTGAACATGTCCTGGGGACGTCCCAGGGCACGCATGGTGTCGTTGTGGATGTACAGGCCGAAGCTATGGAAGCCGAGGAAGATGCACACCCAGTTGAGGTGGCTGATCAGGGCATCACGGGCTTTGAGCACGCGATCCAGCACATTGTCCACATGCTGGGCGGGGTCGTAATCGCGGATGAGCGCGATGGCCGCGTGGGCACCGGCGCCAACGATGATGAAACCTCCGATCCACATGTGGTGGGTGAAGATCGACACCTGCGTTGGGTAGTCGATACCGATGTAGGGATAGGGCGGCATCGCATACATGTGATGCGCCACGATGATGCTCAGCGAACCGAGCAGTGCCAGGTTCACGGCCAACTGGGCATGCCAGGAGGTGGTCATGAACTCGAACAGGCCATCGTGACCCTTCGGAGCCGGGAACAGCAGGGGATCACCCTTCTGGCCTTCCAGGATCTCCTTGATGCTGTGACCAATACCCCAGTTGGTGCGGTATTGGTGGCCGGCGACGATGAACAGCACCGCGATCGCCAGATGGTGGTGGGCGATGTCGGTCATCCAGAGGCTGCCGGTGACAGGATTCAGTCCACCCTTGAAGGTGAGGAAGTCGCTGTAGGCGGCCCAGTTGCCGGTGAAGAAGGCGGAGAGGCCCGCGCCGAATCCTGGGTAGAGCTGGGTCAGCAGATCCAGGTTCAGGAATTCGTGGGGCAGGGGAATGTCCGCCACCGAGGCGATGGTCTTGCCGTCGAGCACCAGCGGCTTGCCGGCGTCGATGGCATCCATCAACTGGGTGGTGGGCAGGGACACGTGCAGCAGGTGCCCGGTCCAGGACAGGGAGCCCAGGCCCAGCAGGCCAGCCAGGTGGTGGTTGAGCATGGACTCAACGTTCTGGAACCACTCGAGCTTGGGAGCTGCCTTGTGATAGTGGAAGACGCCGGCATTCAGCATCAGGCCAGCCATCACCAGGGCACCGATGGCGGTGCAGAGCAGCTGGAACTCACTGGTGAAGCCCCAGGCTCTCCACACATGGAAGAGGCCTGAGGTGATCTGGATGCCGTGGAAGCCGGCACCCACATCGGCGTTGAGGATTTCCTGGCCGAAAATGGGCCAGACCACCTGGGCACTTGGTTTGACGTGCAGGGGGTCGGCCAGCCAGCCGGTGTAGTTGGAGAAGCGGGCACCGTGGTAGAAGGCGCCGCTCAGCCAGATGAAGATGACGGCCAGATGGCCGAAGTGAGCGCTGAAGATCTTCCGGGAGACCTCTTCGAGATCGCTCGTGTGGCTGTCGAAGTCGTGAGCGTTGGCGTGGAGGTTCCAAACCCAGGTGGTGGTTTTGGGACCTTTGGCGAGGGTGCGATCGAAATGCCCGGGCTTGCCGAACAGCTCGAAGGTGGCCGGGTTGTTCACCTGGTCGACCTGGGCCTTCGCCGTTTTCCCACGCTCTGGTGGGCTAATGGTCATCGAGACGTTCCTCGAGGGACGGAGTCGAGGTGGAGGTCCACCCCTCCGGACCGGGCCGAAAGGCCAGGCCGGTGGGCCTCACGGTTCCGTGGATCGAGATCCTTGGAACCATGGGCACCAGTGCGGAGTGGCTTCGGAAAAGACCGAAAGCCGCTGCCAGCACTGGAGCTGGGGCCCCGATGAGGGGACCGCTGGCGGAAGTATAAGGGCGAGTTTCAAGCCCCTTGGGGGGTAAGTAACAAAGGTTCAATCCGGCGCCACCCCTGTCTGGAACAGGGCTCTGACCCAAGCTCCCTATCACTCATCGGTGGCGCGATGCTGCGCTTTCTTTATCCAATTCCCGGCGGATTTGGGGATACATTCGGCATCATTTTTTACGGATCCGAGGCACGCTGGGCAAACTGTCCCCATGGTCCCCGGCACCAGGGCCGAGGACCGACATCGATCAGGAGCGATGCGCATGCTGGCGGCGGGGCTTCGAGGCCTGGGGGCAGTACTGCTCTGCCTGGTCGTGCTGCTGAGCGGGGGCTGGAGCCTGCGGCCCAGGCCCCAGGAGCCGCTGGTCACGAACAACAGTCCGGCCACGTCCGGACGACTGCGGGAAGTGTCCCCACCCAAGGGCAGCCAGGCCTTGCGGTTGCGCCTGGCGGAGCATCAGCCCCGTCTGCGGATCCTGGCTCCAGCCGACGACACCGTGCTCCCTCTGGCCCCCTGGTCGCTGGAGCTGGCCCTTGAAGACTGGCCATTGGCCGATGCCGGCTCCCTGGGTCTTGGCGCCCACCTGGTGGTGCAGCTCGATGACCAGGAGCCCCTGCGCCTCGGTCCCGACGTCGCCAAGGCGCCCCTTACTAAGGACAGCCGGCTGAGCCTGACGATGGCGCCACTTAGCCCGGGCAGTCACCGCCTCACCGTCTATGCGGCCCGGCCCTGGGGTGAAGCGGTGAAGGATCCGGGCGCCGCCGTGCAGATCCGCCTCCATGGCCTGGCCGCCAACCCCCTCAGCCAGCCTCGGCGAGGGACCCCCCAGCTGGTGAGCAGCACCCCCAGCGATCTGATCCATCACGAACCCGTGCTGATCGACTGGCTGCTGATTGACGCGCCTCTGCAGCGCCTCGACGGGGAAGGCTCGCACTGGAGGCTGCGGGTCACTCTCAATGGCGACAGTTTCCAGGTGGACCGGCAGGAGCCGCTCTGGCTCTCCGGTCTTCGCTCCGGCAGCAACCCCCTGCAGCTGGAGCTGCTCGACGGGCTGGGGGAACCGCTGAATCCACCCTTCAACAGCCTGGTTCAGAACCTGGAGATGCGTCCTGAAGCTCCCCGTCCCTGGCAGACGGCATCCATCTCCGCCGAGGATCTGGAGCGTCTGCTGGGCGAGCGGCCGAGCGAGCCTGCCGCTGAGATCACCCTGGTGCCGGAACCCAGAACGGAGCCGGACCTTCAGGGGGAGGGGATGGCCACCGAGAGCGCCGAAGCCGCCAGGCCATTGGGAGCCGTCAGCGCGCAGCTACCGCTTGAGGAAGCAGCAACGGTGCCAGAGGCAGCAGAAGACAACAGCTCCCAGGAGCCAGAGCCAGTCACGCTGGAGTCGGTGGAGTCGATGGCGCCTGTGGATGCCCCTGATTCACCAGAGCCGCTGGCTGCGCCCGAATCCACAGAACCGCCGGCCTCCGCCGAGACACCCCTGGGTTCAACCCCTCAGGGTGAGCCCTCCGAAGAGCCCTCCGAGGAGCTGGTGGCCGAGCCTGTGGTGGTTCCTGAAGCGGAGGCATCGGCACTGGAGCGGCTGCGTGCCAGGTTCGGTGGATGAGTGATTCCATCTGCTGGGGACTGGCCCTGAGCAGGGCCGGTGCCCCCGTGCTCGAGCGCCTGGATCAGGGCGGGCTGCTCAAGGCCAGGGCGGAACCTGGAGCCGGGGCCGCTGAGCTGCTCAGCCGTCACTGGGGTGACGCGTCGGCCTTCGTGGTGGTGGGGGCCTGCGGGGCGGTGACACGGCTGGTGGCCCCGCTGCTCCAGGGCAAGGAGCACGACCCGGCGGTGGTGGTGGTGGATCCCCAGGGGCGCTTCGCCATCCCCCTGCTGGGGGGGCATGGGGCTGGGGCCGAGCAGCTCAGCCAGCGGGTGGCCGCCCTGCTGGGGGGCGAAGCGGTGCTCACTGGCGCCAGCAGTGGTGGCGGCAGCCTGGCCCTCGACAGCTTCGGGCTGGCCTGGGGCTGGCGGAAAGGCCTGGGCGACTGGACTGCCCTGATGAAAGCCGCGGCCCGGGGCAAGCGGATCGCCGTGCAGCAGGAGAGCGGCTGCCCCGACTGGAAGGGCCTGCAGGCCGCCGCAACCCTGCTGCAGCCCCAGGCAGAACCGGCCAAGGAACCGCCCCCCGCCGAGAGCCCTCCGCTGCAGCTGGTGATCAGCCCACGCCGGGGTCCCGGCTGCCGCTGGCATCCCCCCAGCCTCTGGCTGGGCCTCGGCTGCGAGCGCGACACCAGCCTCAGCCTGTTGGAGCGACTGCTGGAGCAGGCCCTTGATGGCACCCAGCTGGCACCGGAAGCTGTCGCCGGGCTGGCAAGCATCGACCGCAAAGGCGATGAGCCGGCCCTGCTGGAGCTGGCCCGCAGCCATCAGTGGCCACTGCGGCTGTTCAGTGCCGAGGACCTGGCGGCGGTGCCGGTGCCCAGCCCATCACAGGCGGTGCTCAGGGAAATGGGAACCGCCAGCGTGGCGGAAGCGGCCGCTCTGCTGGCGTCATCCCCCCAGCCGGAGCTGCTGCTGAAGAAGCGCATCGAGCGGGCCCGGCCAGGGGAGCGCGGAGCCGCCACCCTGGCGGTGGCCCAGGCGACAGGGCAGTGGGCCCCGCAGCGCGGGCGGCTCCATCTGGTGGGCAGCGGCCCGGGCCAACTGGATCTGCTCACCCCAGACGCTCGCCTCGCCCTGGCCGAGAGCACGGTCTGGGTGGGCTACAGCCTTTACCTGGATCTGCTGGAGCCCCTGCGGCGACCTGACCAGCTGCGCCGCGACGGAAGACTGACCGAAGAGCGGGACCGCTGCCGGCTGGCGCTGGAGCTGGCCGACGCCGGGTTGAGCGTGGCCCTGGTGTCGTCGGGTGACAGCGGCATCTACGGCATGGCCGGGCTGGCCCTGGAGCTCTGGCTGGAGCGGGCGCCGGCCGAGAGGCCCGCGTTCACCGTGCATCCCGGCCTCTCGGCCCTGCAGGTGGCCGCAGCGAGGGCCGGGGCGCCACTGATGCACGATTTCTGCACCATCAGCCTGAGCGACCGGCTCACCCCCTGGCCAACGATCGAGAAACGGCTGCGGGCCGCCGCCAGCGGGGATTTCGTGGTGGCGCTCTACAACCCCCGCTCGCTGGGTCGCGACTGGCAGCTGGGCCGGGCCCGCGAGCTTCTGCTGGAGGGGCGCAGTACCGAAACCCCTGTGGTGCTGGCACGCCAGCTGGGCCGGGCTGAGGAGAGCGTGCAGCTGCACAGCCTCGGAGACCTGCCCCTGGATCAGGTGGACATGCTCAGTCTTGTCCTGGTGGGCAACAGCACCTCCCGCCGACAGGACGGGGTGATGGTGACCCCCCGCGGCTACCCCGGGGCCGAACTGAGCTGAATCGCTCCGGGCAGCCATCGCCCCCGGAGCTCAGCGATCGGGATGACAGGATTCGAACCTGCGGCCCCTTCGTCCCGAACGAAGTGCGCTACCAAGCTGCGCCACATCCCGCCGAAGGCAGTTTACGGGATCGCCCCCAGGCGGGGTTTCTAGACTTCTTGCCTCAGGATTCCGGCAGTGATGGCCCCCGACGCCCTGCTCAAGCCCGACTGGTTGCGTGTCAAGGCCCCCCAGCGGGAGCGGATCGGTGCGGTGGCCGACCTGCTGGTGGACCTGAAGCTCAACACCGTCTGCCAGGAGGCCAGCTGCCCGAACATCGGTGAGTGCTTCGCCGGCGGCACGGCCACCTTTCTGATCATGGGACCCGGCTGCACCCGAGCCTGCCCCTACTGCGACATCGACTTCGACAAGAGCGTGAGGGCCCTCGATCCCAGCGAACCGGAGCGGCTGGGAGAAGCGGTGGCCCGCATGGGTCTCTCCCATGTGGTGATCACCTCGGTGAACCGTGACGACCTCGACGACGGAGGCGCCAGCCAGTTCGTGGCCTGCATCGCCGAGGTGCGCCGCCGCTCACCCGGCACCACCATCGAGTTGCTGATCCCCGATTTCTGCGGCAACTGGCAGGCCCTGGCCGCCGTGATGGAAGGAGCTCCCGAGGTGTTGAACCACAACATCGAGACCGTGCCGCGGCTCTACCGGCAGGTGCGTCCCCAAGGGATTTACGGCCGCTCGCTGGAGTTGCTGCAGCGGGTTCGCCAGGGCTGGCCCCGCACCTACACCAAATCAGGGCTCATGGTGGGGCTGGGGGAAACCGACGCTGAGGTGGTGGCGGTGCTGGGGGACCTGCGGGCCCACCAGGTCGACATTGTGACCATCGGCCAATACCTCTCGCCAGGGCCGAAGCACCTGGCGGTGCAGCGCTTCGTGACCCCCGGGCAGTTCGACGGCTTCAGGGCCACCGGTGAAGGGGAGCTGGGCTTCCTGCAGGTGGTGAGCAGCCCCCTCACCCGCAGCAGCTACCACGCCGGTGAGGTGCAGCGACTGATGCGCCAACACCCCCGCTGAAGGGTGATCAGCTGAGCTCCGGGGGCACCGGGGCCTCCAGATCGAGCCAGCCCCCGGCCGGAAGCGGCAGGCGCAGGCGGTGGGCATGCAGCAGGTAGCCTCCATCACCCGGCAGGGCGCCGGGCCGGGGCTCCCCGCCCGGTCGATAGAGGGGGTCGCCCAGCAGGGGAACCCCCGCGCTGGCCAGATGGATGCGGATCTGGTGAGGCCGGCCCGTGTGGATGCTCACCTCCACCAGGTGTCCCTGAGGGCGGCGCTCCAGCAGACGCATCTCGCTCCAGGCGGGCAAGGCTCCAGGGTCATCGGGGCCGTCAGCAGCCCAGATCTGACCAAGCCCGGCATGGGGTCGCCGGCCGATCGGGGTGGTGATCGCCAGGCTCTCCCCCGGGGCCAGCTGCAGCGGGGCCGGCACGGTCAGGGCCCGGTACACCTTGCGGCAGGCGCCAGCCCTGGTGGCGGCAGAGCGGGCCTCGGACCCGGGCTGGTTGAGGAGCTGGGCGGTGCTCTCTCGAAGCCTGGCGCTCAGCCAGGCTCGGCTCTGGGGCCGGCGGGCACAGACCAGCAGCCCAGACGTGTGGCGCCCGAGCCGGTGCACAGGCCTCGGCAGCGCCTGAGCCGCGCAGGAGCGCTCCAGCAGACGCAGCAGGGTGTGCTCCAGAAAGCCCCCGGCCGGAAGAACGGGCAGGCCGCTGGGTTTGTCGATCACATAGAGATCCCCGTCGTCGTGGATCACCCGCCAGCGCGCCGGCACCGCCTCCTCCCGCCAGGGGGGACGCTGCCACTGGAGCCGGTCGCCGGCGTGGAGTGGCCCATCGCCATCGAGCCGGCGGCCATTCAGCAGAATTTCGCCCTCCTGAAGGCGCTGCCTCCAGAGGGGGGCCGCGGAATGGCGGTAGCGCTCAGCCAGAAACACGCTGATCAGAACCGGAACCTGGGCCTGGGCCTGGCTCACCCGGTCGCTGTAGGTCCAGCCCTGGTTGAACTGGGCCGGCAACCAGCCCGGCGGCTGCGGCTCAGTCAACCAGGCCGTTCTCGAGGGCGTAGCGCACCAGTTCGGTGCGACTGGTGGTGCCGGTCTTGGTGAACAGGCGGCTCACGTACTTCTCGACATTGCGGATCGAGGTCTCAAGGCGGCGGGCGATCTCCTTGTTCATGAGTCCTTCGGCCACCAACTGGAGCACGCTCGCCTCCCGGGGAGTGAAGGAATGGGTGGCCGGGGTGGCGCTCTTGTGGGATCCCGTCTGCTGCAGCAGGGAGCGGATCTCGGTGATCTGCCGCGCCATCTGGCCGATGTCGGCATCGGCGTAGCGGGCCGCCTCGGCCAGCAGCCGCTCCTGCCGGCGCACCACGTTGCGCACCCGCGCCACCAGCTCATCGGGATCGAAGGGCTTGGGGATGTAGTCGTCGACCCCGGCCTGGAAGCCCTCGATCCTGTCGGCCGTCATCCCCTTGGCGGTGAGGAAGATCACCGGAGTACCCCCCAGCCGCTCGTCGCCCCTCAGGCGCTTGAGCAGGCCATAGCCATCCAGACGCGGCATCATCACATCGCTGATCACCAGGTCGGGGATCAGCTCCTGGGCCGCGGTCCAACCCTCCTCGCCGTCGTTGGCGGTGGTGACATCGAAGCCTTCATCCTCCAGATAGGCCTGCACGGCCGTGCGCAGACCGGGCTCGTCATCGACCAGGAGCAGACGGGCCGGGGCCGGTGGGCTGATCGGCTCCTCGGCGCTGGTCTCCTCTTCCGGCCTGCTGGCGGACTCGTTCTGGCTCATGAACCGGCTGGCGTTGGCAGGAATCTATCCAGGCCTGCGCAGCGCTCAGAGGTTGGCGGCGGGCACCACCTGCTCCCGCTCCACCCGGTTGCCGCTGTAGCCCAGCTCACGGGCCAGGCTGCGCAGGCTGTTGGGGTCCTTGCCGGCCTGCTCGGGGAAACAGGTGGCCCACCAGACCAGATGGTCGACCCTGTTGGCATTCGTGACCACCCCACCGGGATTGAGTTCCCGCAGGATCAGGCTGCGGCCATCGTTGGTGACCCTCAGCGGCGCCGAGGGTGAGCACTGGACCGTCTCGGAGCGCACCTTGACGTCGTTGGGCAGCTCCTCCCACACCTTGATCCGCCAGACCTGCGGCTGGACGGGATCGGCGGTGATGCCGAACACCCCCAGGGCCTGCTTGCCATCGGCGATGTCCCGCTCCAGCAACAGGGCCATCCCGGCGGGGCGATTCTGATCCGGGCGCACGAACACGCTCTGGGCCAGGGCGGCAGGGCTCCAGGCGAGGGAGATCAGGGCACCCGCCAGAGCCAGCGGGCACCATCGCCGACATCGCGGGGGGGAAGCCATGGGCAGGATCGACAGGCCGGGAGTTGTCAGCATGGATCGGTTTCGTGGGGATGGGAAGCCGGGATGACCATCCCCTATCTGGACCACCAGGCCACCACCCCCTGTGATCCAGACGTTGTGGCGGCGATGGCGCCCTACTGGAGCGAGCTGTTTGCCAACCCCTCCAGCCGCTCCCATCGCTTGGGCCTGGAGGCGGCAGCGGCGGTGGATCTGGCCCGCAGCAGCCTGGCCCGGCCGCTGGGCGTGGCCCCGGAGCAGGTGGTGTTCACCAGTGGCGCCACGGAGGCCAACAACCTGGCGATCAAGGGGCTGGTGGAAGCCCGCCGCCAGCGGGGCCGTCACCTGATCACCCTGGCCACGGAGCACCGGGCGGTGCTTGAGCCCCTGCGCTACCTGGCAGGCCACGGCTACTCGCTCACCGTGCTGCCGGTTCAGCGTGATGGCCTGGTGGACCTGAACCGATTCAGCGAGGCCCTGCGCGACGACACGCTGCTGGTGAGCGTGATGGCCGCCAACAACGAGATCGGGGTGCTGCAGCCCCTCGCCGCGATCGGGACGCTCTGCCGCGAACGGGGCATCGCCCTGCACAGCGATGGAGCCCAGATCTTCGGGAACCGCCCCTTCAGTCCAGGCGAGCTGGGCCTCGACCTGTTCAGCCTCAGCGGGCACAAGATCTACGGCCCCAAGGGCATCGGTGCCCTGGTGCTCGCTGAGGGGATGATTCTGGCCCCCCAGCAGCACGGCGGTGGCCAGGAAGGGGGCCTGCGGGGTGGGACGCTGCCGGTTCCCCTGATCGTGGGGCTGCAGCGAGCGGCGGAGCTGGCCAGCCACGACTGGAAGGAGCGGCAACAACGCCTGGGCGGGCTGCGGGATCGCCTGCTGGCGGGTCTGCTGGAGCTGGGAGGGGTGCGGGTGAACGGCAGCCTCGAGCACCGTCTCGCCCACAACCTCAACGTTCATCTGGAGGGGGTGGATGGCACCCAGCTGCACCGGGCCCTGCGGAGGCAGCTGGCGGTGAGCGGAGGCTCGGCCTGCAGCAGCGGCAGCCCCTCACACGTGCTGGCGGCCCTGGGGCTGACCCCAGCCGAAGCGGCGGCCTCGATCCGGTTCGGGCTCGGACGCTCCACCACCACTTCGGAGATCGACCAGGCCGTTGAGGCAGTGGCAGGAGCGCTGCAAAAGCTGCGGCGCTGACCGGAAAGCCTTCCTTGCCAGGGCCACCAACGGGCTGCCGGGAGCCCCGGGCGCGAGCCTGCTGCGGTCGCACGGAGTCAACCCGGCAGCAGCAGCCTGCTGAGCAGCACGAACCCCGCCACGCCGGCCAGGGCCAGCAGGAACTGGGCCACCCGGCTCACGAGCATCCCGGTGACCACGGCCAGCCCCACCAGCAGGGAACGGCGCAGCCGCAGCAGGCCCAGGGGGCCGAGCGAGGTGGGGGCTGTGAGCAGTTCCCCCAGCGAGGCCCCCAGCAAAGGGCCGAGCAGGGCTCCCAGCAGTGGTCCCCCCACCGGCAGCGCCGGTAACAGCCCCAGCAGACCCACCAGCAAGCCCAGACCGGCCCCCACATAGGCCCAGCGGGTGGCCTGAAGCCTGGCCGCCCCGAGGGTCACGCCGAGCAGATCCGCTCCCCAGCCCAGCAGGAGGATCAGAGCAGCCAGAAGGAACTCCGGCCAGGTGCCGGCCCAGCCCTCGGCCCAGACCCAGACCGCCGCCCCCAGGGGCAGGAAGATCAGCCCGGGCAGGATGGGCAGCAGCGTGCCGGGGATGGCCATCAGCTGGATGCTGAACGCGATCCACCAGAACAGGTCACTGCGATCCATCAGCGCTTCCCCAGCGAGAAGTTCGCTGAACGCCTCCGGGCCAGCCTGAATTTCGCTGAACGGCTGCGGGGATTGCGCTCCGCCTCCTGCTCATCGGCCACCACGGGCTTGCGGGTCAGCCGCTCGAGGCGGTCATCGGCGAGGAACGCCGCCTTCACCCGCCGGTCTTCAAGTGAGTGGAAGCTGATCACGCCGAAGAGGCCTCCCGGCATCAGCCAGTCGGGGGCGTTGTGAAGCAGGCGCTCGAGAGCCCCGAGTTCGTCGTTCACAGCGATGCGCAGGGCCTGGAAGGTGCGGGTGGCGGCATGGATGCGGCCATGGCGGGCCTTGGGGGGATAGCAGCCGGCCACGAGGTAGGCCAGGGCGGCCGTGCCACGACTCGAGCCGTGCCAGGGACGGGCTTCGACGATACGGCGGGCGATCCGCCGCGACAGCCTCTCCTCGCCATAGGCATAGATGAGATCGGCCAGGTCCTTCTCCTCCACCCGGTCCATCAGCTCAGCGGCCGTCTCACCCTCAGCGCTGTTCATGCGCATGTCGAGGGGACCATCGAGGCGGAAGCTGAACCCCCGCTCGGGCCGGTCCAGCTGGGGGCTGCTCACCCCGAGATCGGCCAGCACCCCCACCAGGGGCTCGCTGGGGGCATAGTTCGCGAAGTTGCTGGGCACCAGGGTGACCCGATCAGCAAAGGGTTCCAAGCGCTCAGCGGCCGCCGCCAGGGCCGCTGGATCTTGATCCAGGCCGATCAGGCGCAAGCCCGGATGAGCCGCCAGCAACAGGGCGCTGTGACCACCGCCGCCCACGGTGACATCCAGCAACGTGCCCTCGCCCGGGAGGTCGGTAAAGCCGGCTACCACGGCAGCGGCCAGAACCGGCAGGTGATCGAACGTCTTCGGCATGGTTCCTTCCTAAGATCCGCACGTTCGCCTTCGAGTCCACGGGCCCATGACGCAACTGGAAACGCGTACGGAGCCGATGGTGGTCAACTTCGGGCCGCACCACCCCTCCATGCACGGGGTGTTGCGGCTCGTGGTGACTCTCGACGGGGAGGACGTGGTGGATTGCGAGCCGGTGATCGGCTACCTGCACCGCGGCATGGAGAAGATCGCCGAGAACCGTACGAACGTGATGTTCGTCCCCTACGTGAGCCGCTGGGACTACGCGGCCGGCATGTTCAACGAGGCGATCACGGTCAACGCTCCCGAGAAGCTGGCCAGCATCCAGGTGCCGAAACGCGCCAGCTACATCCGCGTGCTGATGCTGGAGCTGAACCGCATCGCCAACCATCTGCTCTGGCTTGGCCCATTCCTTGCTGATGTGGGCGCCCAGACCCCATTTTTCTACATCTTCCGCGAGCGGGAGATGATCTACGACCTCTGGGAAGCAGCCACCGGCCAGCGGCTGATCAACAACAACTATTTCCGCATTGGCGGTGTCGCCGCCGACCTCCCCTACGGCTGGCTGGAGAAATGCCTCGACTTCTGCGATTACTTCGGCCCGAAGATCGATGAATACGAGAAGCTGATCACCAACAATCCGATCTTCAAGCGCCGCATCGAGGGCCTGGGGGTGATCAGTCGCGAGATGGCGATCAACTGGAGTCTTTCGGGTCCGATGCTGCGCGCCTCAGGCGTGCCCTGGGATTTACGCAAGGTTGACAAGTACGAGTGCTACGACGATTTCGAGTGGGACGTGGCCTGGGAGAAGGAGGGCGACTGCTACGCCCGCTATCGGGTGCGGATCGAGGAGATGCGCCAGTCGCTGAAGATCCTGCGCCAGGCCTGCACAGCCATTCCCGGAGGCCCCACCGAAAACCTGGAGGCCCAGAGAATGAACGAGGGTAAGAAGAGCTCCTGGTATGACTTCGACTACCAGTACGTGGCCAAGAAGGTGGCACCCACCTTCAAGATCCCTGGCGGTGAGCTGTACGCCCGGGTGGAATCGGGCAAGGGAGAACTGGGTGTATTCATCATGGGCAATGATGATGTCACACCCTGGCGCTGGAAGATTCGGGCTGCCGATTTCAACAATCTGCAGATCCTGCCCCACATCCTCACCGGGGCCAAGGTGGCCGACATCATGGCGATCCTGGGCTCGATCGACGTGATCATGGGCTCGGTGGACCGCTGAGCGCACCCTCCAGCCGTGGGTGGGGGCAAAGGCGGCGCCGCCGCTGGCTCAATCAGCTGCACCGCTGCGGCATCGCTGGGCCTGCGCTGCTCACCGGCTACCTCTGGCTGAAGGGCTGGCATCCGGCCCTGCCTGGACTGAGTTGTCCCCTGCGGGCCCTCACGGGTCTGCCGTGTCCCACCTGCTTCCTGACCAGGGCCACGGCCGCTGCCCTGCATGGTCGGTTCGCGGAGTCGGTGGACCTGCACGCCTTCGGGCCGATCGCCGCTGCCGCCCTGCTGGCGTGGTCGGCGCAGGCCCTCTGGACCCGGCGGCTGGTGCCCCAGGGATTGAAGGACAGCCACCTGGGACTGGCGACACTGCTGCTTTTGCTCTACTGGGCTGGACGGATGGGCCTCACCTATGGAGCCGGCATCGCTGCCTTTCCAGACACCTGAAACCGACCCCAGCAGGGTTCAGGCATGGGTCAACAGATACTGGCCGTTGCCATTGAATTCACCATCACAGCTACTGAAGATTGTCCCGAGCAAGAGGAGATAAAAGCGCCATATCCGCCGAAATCTTGCATAGTCCATGCCATAGTCCAATTGGCTGACAACATCCTGGGAGGCGTCAAATCGATTCAGCCAGGCAGTGAGTGTCTGGTGGTAGTTGGCTCCATTCATGTACCATTTCTGAATGGTTTTCAGGTCGCGATCATGGCTGGGAATAGCGTCATGATTCCAGTAGCGCCCATGGGGGAAAATATACTTGTGGGTGAAGCCCGACGACATATTATTGGGAATCCGAACCGTGATGATATGAATCAATGCCTTCCCGCCGGGCACAAGCAGGCTGGCCAGCTTTCGGAAAGCCCGAGTCAGATTGCCGACATGGCAAAAGACGCCCACGGAGATGATCTTGGTAAACTTTTCGGGTAATTCCACTTCATTGAGGTCACCCTCAATCAGGGTGAATCTTCCCGAGCTCAATTGACTGCTCGGATCCTTCATCTTCCCACGCATGTATGCACACTGTTGCTGGCTCAGGTTGACTCCCGTGCAGCGCAGGTTCGGAAACTTTGAAAGGATGTAATTGGGAACGCAGCCCCACCCACAGCCAAAATCGAGGAGATTATCTCCATCCACTATGCCCAGGCGTTCAATCATCTGATCAATCATGTGCCGTTGAGATTCCTCCAGATTTTTGGCACCGTGCTCCCAGTATCCAGTGCTGTACTTTGGATAGATGGGCTCCCAGTCGCCCAGCATTCGATTCAACATCTCCTGGGGACGATCATACTGAATCTCCATCAGTTCCCTGGATGATTCCGCAATCCGATCAGATTCCTCCAGCACCCAATCATACGGAGCCAAGAGGCCAGGGAAGTGGCGAAACAGGACGGGCATGGAGGTGTGGATCATCCCTCGGAAGAGCGAGTCGGGGATTTCCAGACCATTGATGTAGGCCTCCGCCATGGCCATCTGGGCCTGGTTGAAGCCACCCGCCATCAGACGGGTACTTCTGTACCCCAGGGAGTGACTGGCTTCCCTGGACTGGGACTCGGTCTGAACCGCCGACAGAGTGCCAGCTGGATCAACAATCGAACGTGTCATCTGTGAACATCCAAAAAGCAGGACTGGACTAGCGACCTCTGCCCGGGAAAGCACGAGTTGCGCATCTGAAACTCCTTGCTGCCCCCGCCGCCGCTTACCGTCTGTTCAAAGCATTGCTCTCAAAAACCGCCTTGACCAGCAAGGCAAGAAAACGACATTTTCTGTCATCATCAGCCTGGTCACCAGGCGCGGCGGATACGTGGGATCATCTGTGTGAGCAGGGCATAACGGTAGACCCAAGTTCAAGACAAGCCAAGACTTGAATCGAGCGGCAACACCATGACCAACAACCTCATCGGCAGCGGGCCAGCCCCAATCGATCCCTCCCGTTGGTTGCTGCTCCACCGCAGCGTGCGCTTCGGTGATACCGATGCCGCCGGCGTGATGCATTTCCACCAACTGTTGCGCTGGTGCCATGAGGCCTATGAGGAGAGCCTCGAAGCCTTCGGAATCTCGGCTGCTGCGATCTTTCCCACCCCCAGCTGGACCACCCCCAGCTGGCCCCCTGAGACCCGTGACAAGGGCGACCCCAGCCAAGCGAAGGTGGCGCTTCCGATCGTGCATTGCCGTGCCGACTTTCTGGCACCCCTGGTTTGCGGCGATCCGCTGGCGATCGCCCTCGCACCACGACGGCTCACGTCCGGAAGTTTCGAGGTGAGTTACAGCTTCGCTTGCCTGGATGGGGCCAGCCGCCCTGTGGCCCGGGGGCTAACCCGGCATGTGGCCATCGACCCCCTCAGCCGCCTTCGCTGCAATCTGCCCTCCGCGATCGAGGGCTGGCTGGTGGCATCCGCCAACGGGGAACCTTCTCCTCCGTCAACCCAGGGTTAGCGGGGGATCGCCCAGAGCAAAGCGGCGAGTTGCAGTGGCAGCAGGCTGGCCACAAGGCTGAGCGGATGAAAGCCATCCTCCACCGCCACCCCCGCCAGGGAGAAGCTCACCGAAGCCGCCAGAGCGATCAGCAGGGTCAGACCGAGACGTCCGGAGAGCCCGGGTGCGCGCAGATTGAGGGTCCCGGCTTTCAGGGGAGTGGTGCCGCGGCCAGCCATCAGAACCACTCCTTCTTGGCGTCGATGTAGGTGGCCTTGAACTCTTCGGGGGTCTTCGTGAGATAGATGATTCCCTCGATCAGGCCAATCACCCCCATCACGAAGCTGGCAATGCCACAGGTGACCACACCTCCAGCAACGGACACCACCAGCATGATCACGCCCGAAGTGGTGTAGCCGAGCACGAACTTGTGGATCCCGAAGGCACCCAGAAAGATTCCCAGCAGCCCCGCGGCCAGCTTCTTGTTGGAGAGTTCCGGATCAGCGGATGAGGTCATCCAGAGGGCGCGACTGACCAGCTTTAGCGGACTTCAGCGGCAGCGTCATCCTCGCGGGCTCCTCCGTCACAGGTCTGGAGCAGCCAGCCGCTCCAGCGCCTCCGCTCCCACTTGCCAAGGCCGTTGGGGGCCAGATCAGGGCAGGCCAGCCAGTGTTGGGGGCGCTGGGCGGGGGGAAGCCGTTGAGCCAGCCGCTGGCAATCGGTGATCAGGGCCGCCGTGGTGGCGGTGTCCGCCTCAGGCCCTGGCGGCCCTGGGGCACCGCCGTGACGCACCAGGGCCACCAGGCGCTGGCCCCAGAGGGGATCGGGGCTGGGCAGCAGCAGCACCTGGGCCAGGGGTAGCCCCTCCGCCCGGGCCCAGCCCAGCAGCCGGGCCTCCACCTGCTCAGGGAAAACGGTTTCGCCGCCGCTGCTGATCGCCCCATCCAAGCGTCCCAGGATCTGGAGGCCGGCGGGGCCGACGCGGGCCCCATCACCACTGCGCCACCAGGCCCCCTGCCGCTCCAGCCGCTGCAGCTGCCCGGCCTCCAGACAGCCGGGACTGAGGCGTCCGGTGCGCACCAGCAGAGCGCCATCGGGGTCGAGCCGCAGCTGCACATCGGCCAAGGGCTGACCACAGCCATCTTCCCCCTCCAGGAAGCGCTCCGGGGGCAGGGCTGCCACCATCGCGGCCGTTTCGCTGGCGCCGTAACAGGGCGAAAGCCGGATCTCAGCCGCGCGGGCCCGGGCAGCCAACTCAGCAGAGAGCGCCGCACCTCCGACCCAGACCACGGCGCAGCTCCGCAGCCAGGCGCAGCCCTCCGCTGCGGCCAGCAGCCGCTCCAGCTGGGTGGGCACCAGGGAGAGCAGCGCCCCGCGGCCGGCTGGGAGGGGAAACGCCGCCGCCAGCTCCCGGGGCCGGCGCATCAGCTCCGGGGGCAACCAGCGCCAGGGTGTTCCCCAGACCCGGCTCCTCACCAGGGGCATCAGACCGCTGACGTGATGGAGCGGCAGGGGGTTGAGCTGCAGCGTCGCTGAAGGATCCAGCCCGATCGACTGCAACCACTGCCCAGTGGCGCCAGCTGAGGCCTCCAGGTGGGCCAGCGGCTGCAGACACCAGCGGCGGCGGCCGGCGCTGCCACCACTGCCCACCACCACACCGGCCCCGCTCAGGGCCGATCCAGCCAAGGCTGCGCCGAGCAGCTCCTGCTCCTGCTCGGCACAGAGGCCCACCAGGCGCTCCTCACGCCAGGCCTGCTCCAGGCGCGCCACCAGGGCCTCGGCCGGCGCGGCGCTGGTGAGCAGCAGAGGAGAACCCATCAGCGACGATCCAGGGCCTAGGCCTGCCGGGCGCGGCGGGCGGCGATCCCCGCCTCCACAGCCGTGACACCGGCCAGCAACAGCAGGCCGAGCAGACCCACCAACTGCTGACGCGGGTCAGCCTTGGCGCCCAGATCGGCCCCGCCCCCCTGGCCCAGCACCAGTCCCAACGCGAACCAGCCGGTGCTCACTGCCGAGGTGATCCAGTAGGCCCGCCAGCGCCGTTGATAGATGTAGCCGGTGCCCAGGCCCGGCACCAGGTTGAGGACCACGGCCACCCAGGGGGCCGAGGCCGCCAGGGTGTCTTGCTTGCTGAGGCTCATCGCGGTGGCGGTGTCGATCACGCCAACTCTGGCGACTCCACCCAGCGCCCGGCGGATGCGGCCCAGACCCGCTCGGGATCGGTACTGGCGAGATCACCGCTGGCGCCCCAGCCCGGGGCCAGCCCGGGCGCCGCGGGGGTGGGTCCCCCCGCCTGAAGAGCGGCCAGGTGGTGCAGCCAACGGCGGCCGATACCGGTCTCGAAGGCGGTGCTGAGCATCAGCTGGGGCACGCCTGCCTGCAGTTGTGCCAGAAGGGGCCTGGGGTCTCCCTCCTGGGAAGGCCGTCGCACCTGCCATCCGCCCCAGCTGTTGCGCAGGCCTGGATCCTGCGCCAGCGACTCATCCAGGGCCACCGGCAGAGCCGGGGGACCTGCGGCCAGGGCGACCAGACCGGCATGATCGGTGGGAGCCAGTGGTTGCTCCAGCCACTCCAGGCGGGGATCCGCCGCCAGCCTTGCCGCCCAGGCCGCAGCCATGGTGCGCCCCCAGCCCCCATTGGCATCGAGGCGGAGCCTGGCCCCGTTCGGCAAGCGCTCCAGCAGCTGCTCCAGCAGCTGGCGCTCCTGGAGGTCATCGGTGGCCGCCACCTTCCACTTCAACGTGAGGGGAAGACCGTCACCGTGCGGCTGAGCCGGCTTGCTGCTCTGTTGGGTGTCCAGGATCCGCTCCAGGGCCGGCAACAGCAGCGGACCTGCCGGCAGCAGCCATGCAGGAGCCGGCGGCGGCAGCCACCCCCCGGAGGCGGCCCCCACCAACCCCTGGATCTCGCCCAGGGCTGCTCCGAGGGCGAAGGCCAGGGCCGCCGGCAGGGCAGGCAGACGACCCTCCAGCTCCTGGTGATCGACCGTGGAGCCAAGGGCCTCGATGGCCCTGGCGATGCTGACCAGCTCAGGCTCATCAGCGCCTTGCTGGGCGCCCTGCGCCATCGGTGCCGCCTCCCCCCAGCCCTGATCGAGGACCGGCGCCGACTCGCCGTCCCCCCCGGCCAGCGTCTCGAGCCGCAACAACCAGCCGCGCTTGCTCCTCAGCCTGCCCCGGGCAGTGACCAGGGGCGTGGGCAGGGCCAGATCGAAGCGCCGCCAGTGAAGACGAAGCTTCACCGCAGCGGCAGCCAGGGGCCGATCGCCAGGCCCAGCGCCAAGCCCAGGCCGTTGAAGGCCTGAAAGCGCAGGGCCAGGAACTTGCTGCCGGCGATCCGCTCCGGTGCGTCGTGGTGCTCCCGCAGCAACTGGATCAGGGACCTGGCGGAAGGCAGGCCCACCATCCCCAGCAGGGCCGTGAGCGGCCAGCGGCCCAGCAACACCGGCGCCCACTGCAGGGCCAGGGCCAGGGCGATGAACCAGGGCACCAGGGCGGCGGCGGCGGCGGTGCCCAGCTTCACCACGGGCGAGAGCTTGCCGTGGCTGGCGTCCTGCTCCACCTGGTGGAAATGGGAGCAGAACAGCACCAGGGTGGTGGCCAGGGCCGGTCCGCTGCCCAGCAGCAGGGCGGCCCTCCAGGGGATACCTGCAGAAGCCGTGGGCGCCAGCGCCAGCAGGGCGGCGGCGGTGGCCAGCGGGCCAAAGGCCAGCCAGCACAGCGGTTCACCCAGGCCGCGGTAGCCCAGCCGCAGGGGAGGCCCCTGATAGGCGTAGCCGAGGGCGCAGCAGCCCAGAACCAGCGCCAGCACCAAGGGGGTGCTGCGGGCCGCCACCAGGGCGAACAGCGCCAGGCCGAGCAGCAGGCAGCCGTTGGCGAGCTGGGCCACCCGCTCGCGGCGGCCGGTGAGATTCACCAGGGAATGGGGCTTGCCCAGCCGGTCCACGCCGGTGTCGGCATCGAAGACATCGTTGGCCAGGTTTTCCCAGCCCAGCAGCAGCACCGCCGCCACCAGGAAGGCCAGCAACTGATCCAGGCGCGGCGCCTGGCCCTGGCCGGCCCACCAGCCCGCGGCCAGGAGCACCGGCATCACCGCCACGGAATACATCGGCCATTTGATCGCCGCCTTCCAGAGGCGGCGGCGGGCCGGATCGTGGGAGCGATCGGCGGGCGAGCGGCCACCGCTGGCATCCCCATCGGCGTAACGGCTTGCGACGACCTGGGGGTCGGACATGGGCAGCAGGGACGGCGGACCGGGAAGGGCCCATACATTTGAGCAGCTTCCCTGGCCACCGCCGCCATCGTCCTGGTGCAGGTCGTTCCCTCCTTCACCGAACTGCTCGCCGCCGCCGCCCAGGGGGCACGGCAGCTGGAGGAGGAGGGCGTGCTCAGCCTGGCGCTGCCCATGCCCTGCCGGGATCCCCTGGCGCTCCTCCCCCACCTCGACGACGGGGGACGCTTCCGCTTTCTCTGGGACGGCGCACCTGGGCTCTGCCTGGCGGCCAGCGGCACCACCCACCGCCTGGAACTGAGCGGACCGAGGCGCTTCGAGCTGGCCCAGCGCTTCAGCGCCATGAGCCTCAGCCGCCTGGGGCAACAGCCCCAGAACGTTCCGCCCCTGGCCAGGCCGCGGGTGCTGCTGGCCTTTTCTTTTTTCGACAGTCCCCTGCAGGAAAGCAGCGGAGCCGTTCCCGGCGTGCAAGCCGTGCTGCCCCGCTGGCAGCTGAGCCGCCAGGGACGCCACTGCTGGCTGAGGCTGCAGCGCTGCCTCGGCGGTGAGGTCACCCCCCGGGGCGTGGCCGAGGAGCTCTGGGAGCGGGCCCAGCTCCTGAGTCGCCTGCCGGCCGAGGGCGAAGGCGGGCTGCCAAGCACCACCGGGGTGGCCATCACCAGCCGTTCCTGCTGGGAGAGCGACTACCGCGAGGCGGTGCGTCAGGCCCTGGGACTGGTGGAAGGGGGTGCCCTGAGCAAGCTGGTGGTAGCGGTGCGCCAGCAGGTGGGGCTGGATCAACCGCTCGAGCCCCTGGAGCTGCTGGCCCGTCTGCGCCGCCACCAGCCGGGCAGCTGCCGCTTCCTCTGGCAGCAGCGTCCCGGCGACGCCCTGATCGGCGCCTCCCCCGAGCGGTTGCTGGCGGTTCGCCAGGGGCAGCTGCGCTGTGATGCCCTGGCTGGCACCGCCCCCCTTGGACCGCCGGCCGAGCAGCTCACCCAGTCGACCAAGGACCGCCACGAGCATGAGCTGGTGGTGGAGGCGATCACCCGGGTGCTCTCGGAGGCAGGGCTGACGCCCCGGCGGCCCCGTCATCCCCGCCTGGCCCGCCACGGCAAGCTGGTGCATCTGCACACCCCCATCACCGCCGAACTGACGGAGCACCAGCCCCTGGCTCTGGCCGAGGCCCTGCATCCCACCCCGGCGGTGGCCGGACTGCCGCGGCGAGAGGCGATGGCCTGGTTGCGCACCCTCGAACCATTCGAGCGGGGTCACTACGCCGCACCAATCGGCTGGATCGACAGCGCCGGCGATGCCGAGCTGCGGGTGGCGATCCGCAGCGGCCGCCTGCAGGGCGCTCAGCTGGAACTCACCGCCGGCGCCGGACTGGTGCGCGGCTCCGAGCCGGAGCGGGAACTCCAGGAAGTGGCCCTGAAGCTGGGGGTGCTGCAGCAGCAGCTCAACCTCAGCGCCCCCTGGCCGTTGCGCTGATCGCCGATGGCGCCAGCCGTGGTGATGGCGCTGATCCTGGCCTGCCTGGTGGGGCTGGCACTGCTGCTGCGCCGCCGCCTGGGCCGCGTTCGTTTGTATCGCATCATTTTCGAGGCCGACACCCCTGCCGGCAAGGCCTTCGATGTGGTGCTGCTGCTGGCGATCGTCGCCAGTGTTCTCTCCGTGATGCTGGAGAGCGATCCGCGACTGAGGGTGCTCTATCTGGCCCCCTTCGAGGTACTCGAGTGGGGCTTCACCCTGCTGTTCACCCTGGAATACGTGTTGCGGCTGCTCTGCGTGGTCCAGCCGATTCGCTACATCACCAGCTTCTATGGCGTGGTGGACCTGCTGGCGATCCTGCCCACGTTCCTGGGACTGATCCTGCCCGGCGCACAATCGTTCCTGGTGGTGCGCATCCTGAGACTGCTGCGCATCTTCCGGATCCTCAAGCTGGGGGAATACCTCAAGGAATCAGAACTGCTCTGGCAGGCTCTGGTGACCAGCCGGCGCAAGATCCTGGTGTTCCTGCTCACGATGATCACCCTGGTGATTGTGATCGGAGCCCTGATGTTTTTGATCGAGGGTGAAGCCGGCGGCTTCGTCAGTATCCCCGTGGGCATCTACTGGGCCGTGGTCACGATCACCACGGTGGGTTATGGCGATGTGGCGCCGGTGACGCCGCTGGGGCGCTTCGTGGCCTCCGCCGTGATGCTGCTCGGTTACAGCATCATCGCCGTGCCCACCGGCATCCTCAGCGTCGGCCTGCGGGACGCCCACCGCCAGCGGCGCCAGTCGGGCCGTGCCTGCCAGCGCTGCGGTTGCACCGGCCATGACAGCGATGCCCGCTATTGCAAACGCTGTGGAGCCGGACTCTGATCCGGGTCAGCGGCTGCCCTTGGGATCATTCTCGCCAGCGGGCCTCAACTGGCCAGCAGCGCCTCGATGGTGAGATCCGCCAAGGGCACTCCACCCAGTCGCTCGATCTCGCGCACGCCCGTGGGGCTGGTGACGTTGATCTCACTGAGGCGGTCGCCGATCACATCGATCCCCACGAAGAACAGTCCAGCGGCGCGCAGGGCCGGGGCCAGCTCGGCGCAGATGCGGCGCTCGGCATCGGTGAGGGCAGTGGCCTCAGGCTCCCCTCCCACCGCCAGATTGCTGCGGAACTCTCCGGGCGAGGGGCGGCGGTTCACGGCTCCCAGCGGTTCACCGTTCACCAGCAGGATGCGCTTGTCGCCCGCCACCACCTCGGGCAAGAAGGCCTGGGCCATCACCGGCAGCTGGCCCTGGTTGGTGACCAGCTCCAGAAGGGCCCGCAACCCCGGTGCCCGCGCTTCGCTGCGCACCACACCCTGGCCGGCACGTCCGCCGAGGGGTTTGAGCACCACCTCGCCGTGCTCGGCGACGAAGGCCGAGAGCTGCTCGATGTTGCCGCTCACCAGGGTGGGCGCCATCAGATGGCTGAAACGCATGGCGCCGAGCTTTTCGTTCCAGGCCCGCAGGGAGGCCGGCCGGTTGAGCACTCGCACTCCAGCCTGCTCCGCCAGCTCCAGGAGATGGGTGGCATAGAGGTAAGCCTCGTCCACAGGCGGATCCTTGCGCATCCACACCCAGGGGAAGGCGTCGAGCGGCCTCCGCTGGGGTTCCCCCAGCTCCACCCAGGGCTCAGGAATCTCCCAACCGGCCGGAGTGGGGCGGATCTCGGCGAGGCGGGCGGGCTGGGCCAGCACCGTGGGGCGGTGACCCGGCTGAGTGGCATCGGCTCGCTGCCCTTCGACCGCCAGATCGGCCAGGTTGCAGATCCAGACCTGATGGCCGGCGCGCTGGGCCGCCTGCATCAGGGCCACGCTCGAATCCTTCCCCGGACGCAGACGCTGGATCGGATCGACGAGAAAGAGGTGGGAACGGCTGGCGGCCTCGGCGCGGCTCGGCACCCTCAGGCCCCTTGCAGCAAAGGATCGAGCCGGCCGGCCCGCTCCAGGGAATGGAGTTCATCGCAACCGCCGATGCCCTGGTCGTTGATGAAAATCTGGGGCAGGCTGGAGCGGCCGTCAGCCCGCTGTGCCATGGCGCCCCGGGCCGCTTGATCACCATCGATGGCGTACTCCTCGTAAGCCACACCCTTGCGGTCGAGCAGGGCCTTGGCCCGGATGCAGAAGGGGCAGAACCGCCAGGTGTAGATCTCGACTTTCGCTGGTGTGTTCACCACAATCGTCCAGGTGGATGGCAGTGGTCGGATCCTAGAAGCCCCTCTGGGAACCCATCCCCGCTGATACGGTCGTGAAAACCGTTGGGCGGCAGCCGGTGCTCGAACTCACCGATTTCAAACGCGACCTCTCCGAGCTCACCGACCGCCTGGGCCATGCCCAGGACTGTCTTTGACGTACCGGCCCTGAACGCCCGCCAGCAGGACCTGGAGCAGCTGGCCTCCCAGCCCGACTTCTGGGACGACCAGCAGCAGGCCCAGAAGCAGATGCGTCAGCTCGATGAGGTGAAGGCGCAGCTTGAGCAGCTGCAGCAGTGGCGAACCGCTGTGGACGATGCCCGCGCCACCCTCGAGCTCTACGACCTCGAACCCGACGAGGAGCTGCTTTCCGAGGCCAATGGCGGCCTGCAGAGCCTCAAGGCGGCGCTGGATCGCTGGGAGCTGGAGCGGCTGCTGAGCGGCCCCTATGACAAGGAAGGTGCCGTGATCTCGATCAACGCCGGCGCCGGCGGCACCGATGCCCAGGACTGGGCCCTGATGCTGATGCGCATGTACACCCGCTGGGCCGAGGACCACGGCATGAAGGTGTCCGTCGATGAGCTCTCGGAAGGGGAGGAAGCGGGCATCAAGAGCTGCACGATCGAGATCGACGGCCGCTACGCCTACGGCTACCTGCGCAATGAGAAGGGAACCCACCGGCTGGTGCGGATCTCGCCGTTCAACGCCAACGACAAGCGCCAGACCAGCTTCGCCGGCGTGGAGGTGATGCCCAAACTGGAGGAAGACGTCAAGCTCGACATCCCCGACAAGGACCTGGAGGTCACCACCTCCCGCTCCGGCGGTGCCGGCGGTCAGAACGTGAACAAGGTGGAAACCGCGGTGCGCATCCTGCACGTGCCCACCGGCCTGGCGGTGCGCTGCACCCAGGAGCGCTCCCAGCTGCAGAACAAGGAGAAGGCGATGGCGCTCTTGATGGCCAAACTGCTGGTGATCGCCCAGGAGCAGCGGGCCTCGGAGATCGCCGACATCCGCGGCGACATCGTCGAGGCGGCCTGGGGCAACCAGATCCGCAACTACGTCTTCCACCCGTATCAGATGGTCAAGGATCTGCGCACAGCCGTGGAAACCACCGACGTGCAGGGGGTGATGGACGGCGACCTCGATCCCTTCATCCAGGCCCTGCTGCGCCAGGGTGTGGAGATCGGCGCCGATGTGGCCGCCTGAGCCCTGCCGATCCACCAATGACTGACAGCAGCAGCCCAACAGAGCCCAGCACGCCAACTGAGCCCAGCACAGCCACCGAGGCCCCGGCCAGCCCACCGCCCAGCTTCGTGAAGCTGGCCATGCGCAACATGGTGCTCAAGGGCCGCCAGAGCCTGCTGCATTTCGGCCTCACCGCCGTGGGCTTCAGCGCCGTGCTGCTGCTGCTCGCCTGGTTCGGCCGACCCAGCCTGCCCCAGTGACGCCGATTCGTCTTGGCCTCGACCTGGCCTTCAGCTGCGACGAGCAGCTGAGCCCCGTGCTGCTGAAGGCGGCTGGCCCCCTGGCTGACCCGGCCACGGCAGAAGGACCGTGGCGCGATCTGCTGGCGGCCTGGCTGGAGCAGATGCAACCCGAGTTGCCCCAGGCCCTGCGGGCGCCCGCCTACAGCCTGGGGCTGAGCCTGGTGGGCGACGGGGAGATGGCCGAGCTCAACGAAAGCTGGAGGAGCCAGCAAGGCCCCACCGATGTGCTGGCCTTCGCCGCCCAGGACGAAGGGCTGGAGGGAGCACCGGCCATGCCGAAGCCGCCGGAGCTGGCATCAGATCAGGAGTTACCGGAACAGGGGGAGCCCCTGGAGCTGGGCGACATCGTGATTTCCCTGGAGACAGCGGCCCGCCAGGCCGAGGCGGCGGGCGTGAGCCTGGCGCGGGAGCTGCGCTGGCTGGCCAGCCACGGTCTGCTCCACCTGCTGGGCTGGGACCACCCCGACGACGCCCGACTGGAGGCCATGCTGCGCCGCCAGGACCAGCTGCTGGTGTGCTGTGCCTGTAGCGACGGCAGCGAACCCCCTGGACGACAGCGGTAACGTTCAGCCTGGATGAGCGAAGCGGCAGAACGTCGGGAGGAGTCAGCATGGTCAATCCGGTCCCTCTCGAGCCGGTTCCTCTTGCGCTGGCGGATCCAATGGCCAACGACTCCTCCCGCCGGGCGAGAGGCCAACGCACCGGGGCGTGGCGGGTGGCCAGTGATCTCCCTCTCAGTTTCCGCTACGCCGCCCAGGGCCTGGCCTATGGCTTCACCAGCCAGCGCAACTTCCGCATCCATGCGATCACCGGCGGCTGCGTCTTTGCCCTGGGGGTGTGGCTGCAGCTGAGCCCAGAGCATCTGGCGCTGCTGGTGCTCACCGTGGCGGCGGTGCTGGTGCTGGAGCTGATCAACACGGCCATCGAGTCGGTGGTGGATCTGGCCATCGGCCGCCGGTTCCATCCCCTGGCCCGCATCGCCAAGGACTGTGCCGCTGCAGCCGTGCTGGTGGCCGCAGCGGCCTCGCTGCTGATCGCCGCGTTGCTGCTGCTGCCGCCCCTGCTGCTGCGCCTGGGCGTTTGAATGGAGGACTGGCGCCTGTCCTGATGCTCCTGGTTCTCGACAACTACGACAGCTTCACCTTCAACCTGGTGCAGTACCTCGGCGAGCTGGCGGCGGAGCATCGGATCGCCGCCGATCTGCGTGTGGAGCGCAACGACTCCCTGAACGTGGATCAGATCAGAGCCCTGCAGCCGGCAGCGATCCTGATCTCACCGGGCCCTGGCGACCCCGACCAGGCTGGGGTTTGCCTTGATGTGATGCGGGAGCTGGGACCGACGGTGCCGATCCTGGGGGTCTGCCTGGGTCACCAGTGCCTCGCCCAGGCATTCGGCGGCCGGGTGGTGCGAGCCGCTGAGCTGATGCACGGCAAGACATCCCCGGTCCTGCATCGGGGAGTGGGGGTGTTCGCCGGCCTGCCCAGCCCGCTCACGGCCACCCGTTACCACAGCCTGATCGCCGAGCGCTTCAGCCTGCCGGAGGAGCTCGAGATCAGCGCCTGGCTGGAGGACGGCACGATCATGGGCCTGCGACACCGCCACTTTCCGATCGAAGGCGTCCAGTTCCACCCCGAAAGCGTGCTCACCCAGAACGGCCACCAACTGCTGGCCAACTTCCTGCGCCAGGCGGCCCAGCACCGGGCCAGCGGCGCCAGACCGCTCACCGGAACCCCCTCCTGAACCCCCCCGGGGCAACGCTGCTAGGTTCGCGCCACGATCGGCGCCTGCGGGGCGCACCAGCAGGCATGGCCTCCGCATCAGGGCAACCGCACGACAGCCCCTCCAGCACTGTCAGCAGGCCCCTTCATCGCCGGGCCACGGCCCTGAGCGTGGCGGGACTGGTGGCTGGCGTCAGCCTGGGACTGCCTGGAGCCGGGCTGGCCGCCGGTGGCGTCACGGTCACCAGCTACGGCCACAGCGCTCTGCTGATCCAGGGCGGTGGTGCCACCGTGCTGGTGAACCCCTTCAAGGCCGTGGGCTGCGCCGCGGGCCTGGCCGAGCCGCGGGTGCGCGCCGATGTGATCCTGGCCAGCAGCCGGCTCCTGGATGAGGGAGCTCCGGTGGCCTCCGGTCGGATGCTGGTGACCCCCGGCTCCTACCGGGTGGCGGGCCTGAAGCTGGAGGGAGCGGCCATCCCCCACGACCGCATCGGCGGCCGGCGCTTCGGCCAGGCCACCCTCTGGCGCTGGAAGCAGGGCGGCCTGGAGATCGCCCATCTGGGCGGCACGGCCTCGGCCCTGCGCCCGGAAGACCGGGTGCTGATCGGCAAGCCCGATGTGCTGATCATCGGTGTGGGCGGTGGCGCCAAGGTCTACGACGGCGCTGAGGCGGCGGCCGTGGTGCGCGCGCTCGAGCCCCGGCGGGTGATCCCGGTGCAGTACGTGAGTGGCAGCGCCCCCAGTGACTGCGACCAGGGCAGCGTCGAGCCCTTCCTCGAAGCGATGAGCGGTACCCCGGTGCAGCGGGTGGGCCGCACGGTCAGTTTCAGCGCGCCGCTGAGTGACGGGCCCCAGATCAAGGTGATGCGCTGATCCGGCTCGTTTCGATGGCCTGGTAGGCCTCCCAAAAGCGCGCCATCTGCTCGCGGGTGCCCAGGCTCACCCGCAGAGACCCATCGATCAGGGGCTTGCCCTCCATGGAGCGCACCAGGATGCCCGCCTGTCGCAGCTCCGCCTCCACCGCCGCCTCCGGCCGGGAGGGCCAGATCAGCAGGTAGTTGCCTCCGGCGGCATGGTGGCGCACACCAGCGGCCCGCAACCGCTCCAGCAACCAGCTGCGGGCGCTCAGCACCTCGGCCACATAGCCATCCACATAGGCCTGATCGGCCAGGGCGGCGCGGGCGGCGACTACAGCAAAGCTGTTGATGTCGTAGGGGCCGGTGACGCGGCTGATCCGGTCCACCAGGGCCGGCGCGCCGATCGCGAAGCCGATGCGCAGACCCGCCAGACCGGCGGTCTTGGCCAGGGAGCGCAGCACCAGCAGGTTGGGATGGGCCGAAAAGGCATCAGCAGCCCCCAGGTTCAGCAGTGGTGGCAGCACGCTGTCGCCGGTGAAGGCCTCATAAAGCTCATCCACCACCACCAACGTGCGCGGCGCAGCGGCCGCCAGCTCGAGGATCCGCTCCGGCGCCAGGCGGGTGCCGGTGGGGTTGTTGGGGTTGCAGAGCAGCAGGATCCGCGGCGGCTGCCAGTTTCCGCTGGGTTCGCCGGCACCTCCAGGATCGTTCAGCGCCGCACGGATCTGCTCCAGCGGGAAAGCGAAATCGCCCCCCCGATAAGGGATCGCCTCGATCGCCATGCCCTGCATGCGGGCGCAGGGGCTGTAGTAGCCGAAGGTGGGGCTGGTGGTGAGCAACCGATCGCCCGGGGCGCCGTAGGCGTGGAACAGCGCATGCAGGGCAGCATCGACGCCGTTGAACAGGCCGATGTGGGCCGGGTTCAGACCCATCCCACCGAGAGAGGCCACCACCACTTCGCGCAGGCCGTCGTATTCGGGATAGATGGCGTAGTGGTCGGCGGGAATGGCGCGGATCGCTTCCACCACCTTCGGGCTGGGCCCCACAGTGTTCTCGTTGAAGTCGAGCCGCAGCAGGCCGCGGCGGCCTTCCAGCGGTGCGCTGTAAGCGTGCAGGCTCTCCACCTCCGGGCGGGCCTGGGGGCCGTCGGGCAGGCAAGGGGTCAAAGGGTGAGCCGGCAAGAACCATGGGCAGCGTAGAAAGCGGCCTGCGGCTGGGGAATGCTGAAGCAGAAGCAGCACCCAACGTCATGGAGCCCGCCCCACGCCCGCCAGGGCTGATCCAGCGCTACCGGAAAGAACGGCAGGTGCGCCATCCCCGGGAGATGGGCAGTGCCGAGGTGAATGCCTTTCTCAGCCATCTGGCCGTGGAGCGGCAGGTGAGCGCCTCCACCCAGAACCAGGCGCTGGCAGCGCTGCTGTTCCTCTACCGCGAACTGCTGGATCGCGATCTGGAGCTGGATGGGGTGGAAGCGCTGGTGGCTGGCCTGCTGTACGGCAGCGGAGTGCGGCTGATCGAAGCCCTGCGGCTGCGGGTGCACGATCTTGACTTCAGCCGACACGAGCTGATGGTGCGTGATGGCAAAGGTGGCAAGGATCGCCGCACCCTGCTGCCAGAGCGGCTTGGAGCCCAGCTCAGAGGGCATCTTGAGGAGGTGAGACAGGTCCATCGGCAGGATCTGGCCCAAGGCTGGGGCAGGGTGATGTTGCCCCATGCACTTGGCAGAAAGTATCCGAATGCTGGCGTGGAGTGGGGCTGGCAGTGGGTGTTTCCCCAGCATCAGCGGTGGCGCGACGCCTCCTCCGGACAACAGGGCCGACACCATCTCGACCCCAGCCTGATTCAGAGGGCGGTGCGCCGCGCCGTGCTGGCAGCTGGCCTGACCAAGCCAGCCACATGCCATACCTTCCGCCACTCATTCGCCACCCATCTGCTGGAGCGGGGGCAGGACATCCGAACGATCCAGGGGCTCCTGGGTCACAGTGATGTTAAAACCACCATGATCTATACCCAGGTGCTGAACAGAGGGCCGCTGGGGGGTAAGCAGCCCGGCAGATCTTCTGTAGCCAATCGAACAGATGGTTAACGGGTCCGCATAAACTGCCAAAGGCATGAAGGCCCAAACCCAGAAAGCAGTGATGGCACAGCTTCCTAGCCGTTGCGAGGAGCAGGCCAGTTACTTAGTCTGGTTAGGGCACCACCAAGGAGGCGGTTACTGGACCCGCCTAATCAGCGTTAGGCGGCAGTAAACTGATCAGCATGCGCTTCTCACAACGTGTCGGCCTCACTCCAGTAGGTAAGCTCGCGCAACGCGAGAGTATTGATGATGAACTGCGTGCCGGACTGTGGAGCCTTCTCAGCCTCTGCTATTGGGGCAGGGTACGAAACCAGTTTGGTGGGCCTCTTCAGCGGGGGACCAAGACACTCTCATCCACACTCTCTGAGCTAATCATCAGCCTAGGAACCTCTGATCAACCCTAAGACGGGAAATTGGGAGCCCTGCAGCGCAATTAGTCTCAACAGGGAGAGCCGTCCGTAAGGAGGCTATTCAGAGCTTCCCTTATGGCTTCACTACTTTAAGAAGCCCACCGATGAGATCGAGAACTACTGGGAAAGCTTCCTGCAGAAGCTGCGCAGCTACTATTTCAACGCGCAGTGGTTTGAAGTTTACGACTTCGTCGAGTTCATTGCGAAAATGGACCTATAGAAACACGGGGGCGTTTTATGAATATGTGCAATGAACTTCTAGGGAGACTCTGGAAAACCCGAGCCATCCGCGCGAAAATATCCCTGTAATCGCAGGCGCGGACTGGGTTCATGGGCAGCAAGCAGCTCGGATTCGGTGATTACGAGCAGACCACGGCCAAGAAGCGCACGAGGCGCGAGCGTTTTTTGGCCGAAATGGAGAAGGTGGTGCCGTGGAAAGCGCTGATTGATCTGATCGAGCCCTACTACCCCAAGACCAGCCCCAAGGGTGGTCGCCCGCCCTATCCGCTGGCAACCATGCTGCGAATCCATCTTCTGCAGCAGTGGTACGACCTCAGCGATCCAGCGATGGAGGATACGCTGATCGAGGTGCCGACGATGCGCCGGTTTGCAGGGATCGACATGATCAGCGACCGGATCCCTGATGAGACCACCATTCTCGCGTTCCGGCACTTGCTGGAGAAGAACGATCTCGGCAAACAGATCTTTGAGGTGGTCAAAGCCCACCTCAAGGCCAACGGCATGGCGATGAAGCAGGGCACGATCATTGATGCCACCTTGATCGCGGCGCCCAGCTCCACCAAAAATAAGAAGAAGGAGAGGGATCCGGAGATGCACCAGACCTGCAAGGGCAAGCAGTGGTACTTCGGGATGAAAGTCCACATCGGCGTGGATAGCGAGAACGGCCTCATCCACTCAGTGGAAACCACAGCTGCCAATGTGCACGACCTAACCCCAGCCTCTGATCTCCTGCACGGCGAGGAGACCCTGGTCTATGCAGATGCCGGCTACCAGGGAATCGAGAAGCGAGACGAGATGCAAGGCCGCGGGATCGGCTTCCGCGTCGCCATGCGACCCGGAAGGCGCCGAGTGCTGCCGGATACGCCGGAGGGTCGACTGGATGATCTGGTCGAAACTGCCAAAGCGCATATCCGCGCCAAAGGAGAGCATCCGTTTCGGGTGATCAAACAGCAGTTCGGCTTTCAGAAGACCCGGCTGCGGGGAATGCTCAAGAACCGCTGCAAAGTGAATGTGCTGGTAGCCCTCTCGAACCTGTTCATGGCACGTCGCAGGTTGCTATGCAGTACGTGATCAGGGGATCAGTGTGCCTGTCGAGGGAAAGAATCGGCCAACATGGGCACATTTTGGCACCCGAAAGGGGGATATCAGGCCAAGCCAACCTCAGATCCGCCAAAAATTGTTCATTCCGAGCAAATTGCATCCTTGGCCCCTCTTTCAGGGCTCGTTGCCCAGAGGCTCCCTAGCGCGGGAGAACTCTGCATACCGCTTCGTTGAAGGCCAAATTGCTGAAATTACTTCGAAGGCCGAAATCGAAGCGGTAGAAATGGCGATCGAGGCCGCCGGACCCTATGCAGGTGTGTCGAGTCACCTTACTTCGGCATTGGCATTGATGTCCGATCGCACGTCTCCCGACTATCGCAACTCAATAAAGGAGAGCATCTGCGCCGTGGAGTCTTTAGCAAAGCAGATTGCCAAGAAGCCCTCCGCAACGCTTGGGGTCGTACTGAACGAGCTTGAGAGGACACATGCTCTTCATCCGGCACTGAAGAGTGCGTTCTCGTCTCTCTACGGCTATACGAGCAATGCTCAAGGCATTCGTCACGCACCGCTTGATGAGCCTACTCTTTCGAAGTCGGACGCTCGCTTCATACTCGTTTGTTGCTCTGCGCTCGTAAACTAAGTTCTTGAAGTAACTCGGCCTTGCGCCACATAATTGAATTTGGCAGTTTGTTCTACATGGCCAAGTTAAATCGTTTAATCAAAGGGCAGGATCTTGCCTTTGACACCCATCAAGCTGGAGACGGAGAAAGCGCAAACTGGCCAGCCCTTCATATGGAGAAACGACTGCATGGAGGCCGCGGGAAACTAAGGTTTCCACTCGTTGGAGGGTTTACACCATCTAAGCCTTAGCGCATGAGTGTGATGACTATTTCTCGATTCTAAAAGAGGTCACTAAGGCACTTAGGAAGAATGATCGTCTTGTTCGTGATCTTGTTGACACGGTCATTGGTGAATTGAATCGATGGAGCAGCGGGGAAGCCACAGTTGGTACTGCTATTGAGGCGGCGAACAAGATAGCGAAGTATTTCGACCTTGGGGAAAGCTTGGATCAGGTAGTCGCCGAAAAGCTTGGAGTAATTTCTTCCTTGAAGACTTTGCATAAAGACGAGAAGGACAAGCTGCTTTATGAGATTTTCCAATCAGAGAAGAAGGTTATTGTTCAAGCCGCAAGAGGTCCTACAGTGCTAGCAAGACGAAGAACTGGTTAGAATAAGTGAGCGCCTAACATCAAGATACAGAAGACGGGAGCTAAGGCTGCTAGCTCTGCCAAGTTTGATTCCCGCTTCTGATCTTGGCGTTGGGCAGCGAGGTCATTCGCTCCTATTGCTGCTTCATCACTCATTCACGATGATGAGACAAGAATGGATGCTCACACACGGCCGACTCTTCGGGATCGAGGAATAGGGATGAAGGAGAAGGTTCCTTGAGCAGGTAAGAGTAGATGCCTTCTGGGGGATCACCGAGGCCAACGTCAGTGCTGCGGTCTTTTGGGATCGAGCGGATTTCTTCCTGAACTCTCCGTTGAGCAGGGCCTCAGGCGTGGGTTGGGCGTTGTGGAGACCTGGACCGGCCGGCACAAGCCCTGGCAGCAACGGTTCACCAGGCGATCAAGACAGTCAGGCCGTGAAAAGTGTGATCAGGCAAGGGAGAACCCGAGGAGCGCCGCCGAGGACAGCGGCGCGAGCGAGCGAAGGTGATTCATAGGGATCCACTGAGGCTGATCGATCTCCCAGTAGTCCGCCCCTGCGGCGCATTCGGGATCATCACGGTCCACACGATGGTTGCGTGGCACGTGGTGAGTGATCGAAGTGCATCCCGGCAAGGAGCCGCCCTGTTGATCCACTGATGATCCGGAGGGTCATGAAGCCAACGTCTCGAGGCGCCAGGCGCCTGTCATGGCGGTGTCCTTCGCGTAATCGGCGAAATCACGAGCTGGTCGTCCCAGCGCCCGCAAGACTCCATCAGCCGTGTAGGAACTGCGGCCATCGAGCACCTCGCTGAGCAACATGGCGAGGTGGGTGGCGTCCGCTGCAGGCATCCCGTGGGCTCCCAGCTCGGCGCCGAACTCCTCGGCGTTCAGCGGCACATAGCGCACCTCCCGGCCAATGGCGTCGCCCAGCTCCTGCGCAGCTTCGGCGAGCGTGAGCAGGCGAGGGCCTGTCAGTTCGTAGAGCTCGCCAATGTGACGGTCGTCTGTCAGTGCGGCAACGACGACGTCGGCGATGTCATCGGCGTCGACGAACGGTTCGGCGGTGTCCCCGGCCGGCATCCCGAGAATGCCGTGGCGCACGGAGTCGGCGAAGTTTTCGTCGAAGTTCTGGTTAAAGAACGCGCAGCGGACGATCGTCCAATCGGCCCCCGAGTTCTGCAGGTAGCGTTCGGCGCGCTGGGCCCCCGCCTCGCCGCGGCCGGAGAGCAGCACGAGGCGCCGAACACCGCGCGCGACGGCGAGTCGCGCGAACGCGTCCACGGTCTCGGCCGCGCCGGGCAGGGCCAGGTCTGGGAAGTAGGTGATGTACACGGCTGCGATGCCGTCGAGGCATGGCGACCAGGTGCTGGGGTCCTGCCAGTCGAAGCGTGGTTGCGTCGAGCGGGACACGGGACGAACCCGCCGACCCTGGGCGATGAGCCGATCCGTCACGCGGCGACCGGTCTTGCCGCTCGCTCCGATCACCAGGATCGTTTCGTTGTGGTTGGTGCTTGGCATCCGTTGGTTGAGAGGGTCGACTCAGATCCTCGGCAGGAACCTCCGATCGGGCCATCGCTGAGCTGCTCAGATCCATACGCGAGCGTCCAGCCTTAGCCTCGGGACGATGGACTTGTTTGGTGGCTTGCTGGACGGTCCGCGTGCGCGTGGAGCCTTTGCGCTGCGTACCGTGATGCGTCCGCCGTGGTCGCTGCGGATCCTCGCCGAGTCCCCGATCACGGTGCTGGCGATCGTGCGCGGCCACGCCTGGGTTGTGCCCGACGGAAGCGAGCCGGTGCGCCTCGGCGTGGGCGACGTTGCCGTGACCCGTGCGCCGGTGCACTACTCCGTGGCAGACAACCCGGCCACCGCACCTGAGATCGTGATTCACCCCGGTCAACGCTGCACCAACCTGGACGGGGAGTCGCTCGAGCAGGAGTTGATGCACGGAGTTCGGACCTGGGGTAACGATCCGAACGGTTCGACGCTGATGTTGGTGGGCGCCTATGAGTCGACCAGCGACATCAGTGATCGGTTGCTGCGTGTCCTGCCTCCGGTGCTGACGCTGTCCAACGACACCTGGGGCTCGCCGCTCGTCAGCTTGCTGTGCGAGGAAATGGAGAAGGAGTGTGCGGGCCAGGCGGCCGTGCTCGACCGGCTGATTGATCTCCTCCTGATCGCGATCCTGCGCGCCTGGTTCACAAGACCATCAGCTGACGCGCCCACGTGGTACCGGGCCCACAGCGACCCGTTGGTCAGCCGCACCCTGCAGGTGCTGCATCAGCAACCAGCGTTTCCATGGACGCTGGCGAAGCTCTCCCACGAAGTGGGGGCCTCACGCTCGGCGCTTTCAAAACGTTTCCGGGACGTCGTCGGGGAATCGCCGATGAAGTTCCTGACAAGCTGGCGACTGGCCCTCGCCGCCGACATGCTCTGCGACCCGGAGGCTACCGTCGGCACGGTTGCCAACGCCCTGGGCTACAGCACGCCGTTCGCACTGAGCACAGCCTTCAAGCGAGTCCGTGGCATCAGCCCGCAGGAACACCGGGTGCGTGCGATACGGCCCACTTGAGACACCTCTTGAGGCATAACCTGGATCTGAAATCAGCTGATTGCCGTGATGGCCAATCAACTCAGCCGACCACGATGCTGGATAGAAGGCCAAACCGCTGGGGAACAGCAGTCTGGGGGATAGCTTCTTCCTGCCGGTGATCGCCATCGCCTCCGCCTTCTGCTATCAAGCGTTCTGAGCCGCTGAAACGCTGAAAACCAGCCCCTCGAGTGGAGAGGCCACCATGCCCTCTCTGCTGATCCGCCCCTGGCTCCTTGCCTTTCACTCGGGGGCAGCGTTGCCGGAGCAGGGCCATGCCCAGTGGACTCCGGCGTGAATACAATGTGAGCACGCTTGCGAGAGATGGCCGTGGTTCGAGGGAGGCTGGTCAAAATCGGCAATTCGAGAGGGATACGGCTCGCTAAGCCGCTGTTGGAGGTTGCTGGGCTGACGGATGACGTCGAAATCGAGGCCGCTCCGGGTGTGGTGACCATCAGGCCTTCCACGCATCCAAGGGCTGGATGGGCAGAAGCAGCATCCACGTGGGAGCCAGAAGGACTTCTCGATGAAATGGCTGCCACGCGTTTTGATGACGAAGACTGGTCATGGTGACTGAAGAGCCTGTCTCAAGGGGGGACATCTTTCTTGTTGCCTTGAATCCAACGCGTGGATCCGAAATCAGGAAAACAAGGCCCTGCGTTGTTGTCTCGCCGGATGAGCTGAATGCTCACCTCCGCACATTCATTGTTGCGCCGCTCACAACAGGTGGCCATCCATACCCATTTCGTGTGCGCTGCAGATTCGACGGAAAGAATGGGCACGTGGTGGCTGATCAGCTGAGGGCAGTCGATAGAGATCGCCTCGTCAAACGCTTGGGAGGTCTGCCCGACACAACGCTGACTGAACTCCTGGGTGTTCTGCAGGCTATGCTTGCTGTGTAGCGGCCTGGCTAACACAGCCATGCACTTGTGCCGCCCCCTCGGATTCACAACTGCCTTTGGATCTGTTTTGCCTTCAGCTATGTGCGGGCAGGTGATGACCAGCGTTAGTTGACAGCCACCCCATGGAGACGCGCTACACCGTTGAGGTTGTTTAATATTTAGTCCCCAAAGACCGCGGAGGCAGTCCTGATACGACCCTCAAAGACGTCCCTGGGAATGGACGTGCCTGGTCATTCTGTCGCCATCGGTGCATGCCTCCAGGGTCCATGCGCTTGTCTGGGACCTTACGCGGCAGTGCGGTGATCCGGACGCGCCCTCACCCGGTCACATCCGCTCCAGCGTCGGGATGCCCAGTAGGCCTAACCCCAGCCGCAGCGTGTCGGCGGTGAGGCGGCAGAGCGCCAGACGTGAGCCCCGGGCCGGTTCATCAGCCTTGAGCACCGGAACCTGGTCGTAGAAGCGGTTGAACACCTGGGAGAGCTCGAACAGGTAGGAACAGAGCCGATTGGGCAGCAGCTCCTCCTCCACCTCGGCGATCACCGTATCCAGCGCCAGCAGCTGCCGCGCCAGGGCCCATTCCTGGGGTTCGCTGAACACCAGGGGATCAGGAAACACCCCGGCCGCATCTCCTTCTCCCGCACCCACGCCCCCCTTGCGGGCAATGCCGGCGATCCGCACCAGGGCATAGAGCAGGTAGGGGGCCGTGTTGCCGGAGAGGGCCAGCATGCGATCGAAGCTGAACTGGTAGTTGGTGTTCCGGTTGGTGCTCAGGTCGGCGTACTTCACCGCCGCAAGACCCACGGTGGTGGCCACATGGGTGATGAACTCCTCCTCCTCCTGGCGCTCCTCCTCCGCCAGGCGGCGGCGCAGATCAGCCTCGGCGCGCTCCACCGCTTCTTCCAGCAAATCTTTGAGGCGCACCGTGTCGCCGGAGCGGGTCTTGAGCTTCTTACCGTCATCCCCCTGCACCAGGCCGAAGGGCACGTGCTCCAGCCGGCCGCCCTCGGGCACCCAGCCGGCGCGGCGGGCCACCTGGAATACAGCGGCGAAGTGGCTGGCCTGGCCTGCATCGGTCACGTAGATCAGCCGGCGGGCGCCATCCCCCTCGGGTGGCGCCGCAAAGCGGTAGCGCAGGGCCGCCAGATCCGTGGTGGCGTAGTTGAAGCCGCCGTCGCTCTTGCGCACGATCAGCGGCAGCGGCTGGCCGTCCTTGCCGCTCACCCCCTCGAGGAACACGCACTGGGCACCGGCATCGGTGACCAGCAAGCCGCTGGCCTCCAGATCGGCCACCACCTGCTCCAGGTAGGGGTTGTAAAACGACTCCCCCCGCTCGCTCAGGCGGATGTCGAGACGGTCGTAGATCTGCTGGAATTCACGCCGCGACTGCTCACACAGCAACTGCCAGGCCCGGCGGCTCACGGGATCGCCGCTCTGCAGCTTCACCACCTCCTCGCGGGAGGTGGCCTGGAAGGCCTCATCAGCATCGAAACGTGCCTTGGCCTGGCGGTAGAAGGCCACCAGATCGCCCAGATCCACCGCATCGGCGGTGGTGAGTGCCTCAGGAGCCACCTGCTTGAGGTGGGTGATCAGCATGCCGAACTGGGTGCCCCAGTCGCCCACATGGTTGAGACGCAGCACCGGGTGGCCGCGGAACTCCAGCACCCGCGCAAGCGCGTCGCCGATGATCGTGGAGCGCAGGTGCCCCACGTGCATCTCCTTGGCGATGTTGGGGCTGGAGAAATCCACGATCACCGGGGCCGCTGCAGCACCGGTCGCAGCGCCGCTCACCTCAGGCACCCCCAGGCGCTGATCACCCAGGCGGCTGCGCAGCTCCGCCGCCAACTGCCGGGGGCGCAGGGTGAGGTTGATGAAGCCCGGTCCTGCAATCTGGGCGGGCTCGCACAGCTCGGTAAACGCCGTATCAACAGCCAGTTGCTCCACGATCGCGCCGGCGATGGCCCTCGGTGCCTGCTTCAGCCGCCGGGCCAGGGAGAGGGCTCCGTTGGCCTGGAAATCTCCGAATTCCGGCTGGCTGGCCGGCGCCAGTTGTGGATCGAGGGGAGCACCGGCCCGGTGCGCCGCCGCCACCTCCTCTGGGAAGGCCCGCTCCAAGGCCGCGCGCAGCTGGGCGTCGAGGGCGTGGGCGATGCGAAGCATGGCTGGTGGGTGCGGCGGGTCAGCCGCGAGGGGGGAACGACCGTTTCACGATCATCCCTCTCCGGGGTCGGGTGGCAGGCCGGAGTCGACAGCCCGACAGGGGCCATGAGCCACAGATTCAGGACAGACCCAAGCGTCGACGCAGCTGCTGAAGAGTCCCCGCCTCGACACCGAAGCCCTCCAGCGCAGCCATCACCGCCTTGAGTCGCTCCGCCGGCGGGAGGTCCCGCACCGAGGCGAGGACGGTGCTCGCGATCGGGCCGATGAACTCCACCAGCACCTCCTCAAGGTGCTGGGCCGACTCAGCCGCCCCTGGCCCCACCTCAGGGGCCAGGGGGGCGGGACCAGGGGTGGCGGGTGGAGCCGGCAGTGGCGAAGCGGGATGCTGACGCAGGGTCCGGGCCTGGTGGAGCAGCTCGTCGACCACCTCCGGCGGCACGGCCGACTGCAGCAGTAACCGGCGGGCCTCGGGCGGATCCACGGCTAAGGCCTGGCGCAGGGGATCGCTCCAGAGCAGATCAGCGATCGGTCCGATCCTCTCTCGCAGTACTGGAAGAAGCCCATCCTGCCAATCCCCTGGGGGGGTGTCCCCAGCAGAGCCAGGACTGCCGGGGGAGGGAAGGTTCCTCCCCTGGGGGATATCAGGGGCAGGCACCACCTCCTGGGCCTCCTGGAAGGCCGCGTCCACATCAGCCAGGGAGAGACCCGCGCCCACCAGCCGCTGACGCAGTGCCTCCACCTCCTGGCCGGCGACGATCGAAGCAGAGCTCTCCAGCAGCAGTTCCACCACGGGGCCGTAAGTAGCCGTGAGCGTCCTCTGCAACACGGCTTTGCGCAGCGGGCGGAGTTGATCCCCCAGCGGTGGCAGCCCGCCCGTATCCACGAACGCCCGTGGAGAGGACGCCCCGGCCCGGCTCGAGGGGCGATCGAGCCGCTGCAGGGCGTCGGTGGCGCTGCCAAGGCGCCGGGTAGGGGATTCATCCAGCAGAGGAGTGAGCCAATCGATCAATTCCGAATCCACCAGATCCTCGAGCAGCCACCGCCCTTCGGCCCTGTCATAGAGGTCGGAGGGGTCCTGACCGGTGTAAAGGCAGAGGGCCATCACCCCGAGGGCGTAGAGATCGCCACTGGGGCTGAGGCTGCCGAAACGCGCCCGCTCCGGGGGGCTGAAGAAGGGGCGGCAACTGAGGGGCTCTCCCGACAGGCTGCCCCCGGACGAGCGGGCCTTGAGCAAACCGAAGTCGACCAGGAACAGTGAACCGCCCGTTTCGGCGGGAATCAGGTTGGCGGGGTGGAGATCGCCATGGACAATCCCGGCGGCATGGATGGCCTCCAGCACGCCCAGCACCTGACGCAGCAACTCCGCCAACCGCTGCTTGCGGCGCAGGGAATCGAGCGAACCCTGCAGAGATGCTCCGGCGATGTACTCCTGGAGGAACAGGAAGGAGCCGCGATGCTCGAACGCATCCACGAAACGGGGCAGGCTGGGATGGCGCAGGCGGTCGAAGCAGGCCGCCTCCACCTGCAGGGCATCGAGGTTGGTGGCATCACAGGCGATCAGCTTGAGCACGGCAGGCCGATCGCGGCTCTGCTCTCGCACCAGATAAGTGCCACCACCAGGGGCTGCGCTCAGAGGCCGCTCGAGGCGGTAAGGGGTATCCGCCAAGAGAGCTTCAAGACCGAGTTCCGCCAGGGCCGCACCAGCCTGCTCACCGATCAGCGCGTCGGATTCGATGGCGTAGCAGATCACAGCGTTCGGCAGACCCTTGAGCTCCACGGGGCCCATAGGTACAGAGCGGCGCTGGAAGCGGGGATCAACCAACTCAAAGGTGGACTGGACAAAGGCCACGCCATTGACCGGTGCCGTGGTCTGGAGTCGTGAGGCCAGATGCACGCCCCGGCCAATGATATCGTCGCCGTTGACATAGATCTCGCCGGTGTGAAGCCCGAAGCGGTGCTGTAGCGATTGGCTACCGCGACGGGTGATGCGAATCACCACGTCCTCCACGAATTCCAGGGCCTGGGTCGGAGCATCAAAGGTGGCCAGGATGCCATCACCGAGGCTCTTCACCAGACAACCACCATGCCGTTGCACGGCCTCCCGGATCATCGCCAGATCTTCCTTGATGCGCTGAATGGCGATCAGTTCATCGGCGAAGATCTGCGCCGATGAATCCACCACATCGCTGAACACGATCACCTTGAGATGGCGTGCCTGGGAAGAATGCATCGTCATCCGGCCGCCTTGGCTCCATACACCCGATAAGGCTGTCCGTCGAGGGGAAGCTGCCAGGCCTCCACGCTCTCCACGATCGCCTTGAGCGGTTGTATCGCCTGCTGTTCCGGCAGCACACCGGCCGCATACCCCAGGCCGGTCGGCATCTGGGCCGCATTATCATCAAGGGCTCTGAGGAAAGCGATGTAGTCGGAGCTGGTCAGCGAACCGCTCAACACCAGTGCCCCCAGAGGCAGGACATGGGCATCCACGTGCAGGCGCCGCACCGCAAGAGAAGGCGGAGGCAAGGCCTCATCCCAGGCGATCGCCTCCACCTCGCCGTGATCCAACATGGCCAAAAGGGCGGCGTGATTGAGGGCATAGCTGACGCGAGCCAGATTCAGTCCGTGCAAGTTGTAAAGCGGCAGGTAGAACCCCGTGAGGGAACCGCGTGGCAGTAAGCCGATCCTGGCCTGTTGCAGATCCTGGAGGCTGCGGATTCGGCTCGACTCCCGCACCAGGATCGCCGAACGTGAGCGGCGGCTGGACCCGAGCGACCTCACAGAGGTGTAGCCAGCTGAGGAACCCATGGCATAGGCCGTGAGACCCGGGGGAAGGAAAGCCAGATCCCAGCGACGTTCGCTCAGGCTGGTGCGGGCCCGATCGACACTGTTGAGCGGCTCCAAAGCAACATCGCAGCGACTGGCCTGCAGCAGCAACGACTTGAGAGCCTGCAGCTCAGCGTCGGAGAAGGATTGGGCCGTATTGGTGCTGCCCTCACTGGGAGCCAGCAGCCCAACCCTCAGCACCCCAGTGGGGCCACACAAGGCTGAACTCGAACCGGGGCTGGAGCCACAGGCGCCGAGCACCAGCGCCAGCAGCAGCATCACGGGTGCTGTTGCTCCAGCCATCCAGCATTCGCACCAGCGCTGCCAGCTGCCAGGCATCAGGGCTTCTGTCGATCCTTGAGCATCTGCATCGAAATCGCCAGACTCTGCTTCATTCTCTCGAAACTTCTGGCCAGCAGGCCAATCTCGTCGGCACGACTCTTCTCATCAAAGCTCACACTGGCCGGGGTGACACTCGCCTCCTCAGCCTTCTGACTGATCTGGCGCATGGGCCTGAGGATCAACCGATTGAGTACGGAGTTGGCCGCCAGTCCGACAACCACGAACACCAAGGCCAGCAGCAGGGCGGTGGTGAGCAGCGACTGCCTTTTAGCCTTGAGGACGGCGTCCTGGGGGACCGTGACGATCTGAGCGCCGACCACCTCATTGAGCTGCCATCCATAACCATTGCTGTCGCCATAGGCCAGCAGCTGGCTGCGTGGCGCACGCTCGGGGGTGGAATGGCAGACCAGACAGCTGTCCTTGGAGATCTTGATCGGTCGGGCCACGTAGTGGAATCGCCCCAGGGGTGTGACCTTCTCGCCAGTGAGGGAGCCCGTGCTGGGCGCCTCCCTGAACGCCTGAATGATCGAGGCTTCGAACGTGTCGGCCTTGTCCTTGAGATTGGTTGGATTGAGCGCGGCTTCGCGGTAGGAATATTGTTTGTAATCAGGCTTAGCCTGCTTGAGGTACTCGAAAACGGAAGTGGCCGAATAGCTGGGCACGGCCTCTGGTCGGAACACGCCTGGGCCCTCATTGAGCGGCGCGACGATTGGATTGACGTCCTTGCTGGTGTACTCCCGAACCGCCAGCATGCTGTCCATGAAGAATCCTGAGCGCTGATCGATCAGCCCCCTGGCCTGCCAGGCGAACAGCTGATCCAGCAACAGCACCGCCACCAGGATCGACGCGGTGAACACCACGGCGAGGGTGATGGCCAATTGCTGCCTCAGGGGCCTGCTGCCATCCCCACTCAGCAGACCCAGGATCTGTGGAACCTTCAACGCCCATCATGTCCAGATCCGGCTCAGACTAAGGACGTTGGGCTTGTCTGCCCACAGCTCGTCATCAACGTGACACTGGCGATCCAGGCCAGGCTGATCTTCGGTTCGGCTCAGGCGCTCAGCCCCAGCTCCCGCTCCATCCCCGAGAGCACCACATCGGCCACCAACTGAATGCGGTAGCGGCAGTGCTCCGTGACGCTGCAGTCGAAGCGGCCGTGCTCCCAGTACTTGTTGCTGCCAGCACCACCACCACAGAGACCGAAGTAGGCGCAGTCGCGGCGGCACAGGTCGACTCCGGCCTTGATCTCGCGCCACACCCGCTGGAACTTCTCGGTGCTGAGCGCCGCTTCAAGGCTGCCCTGCAGCACGTTGCCGAAGATGAAATCGCCGTACTCGGCGGTGGCCACCGCCAGCAGTTCCGGATCGAAACTGGAGAAGTTGCCCTTCGCGTCCACGTTCACGATCGCGAAGGGGGTGTTCATGTCGGTGCTCTCCATCCGGGCCTCACCGCAGGCCAGGCTGGTGATGCCATCGAACTCGCGCAGGCGCAGCCGGCCGGGTTCAGCCCGCATCCGCTGCCAGAAACGCTCCAGAAAGGCGCTGTAGCGGCGCTCACCATCGGGGCGCTCAAGAGTGGAGCGCAGGTTCTCCCCCTCGGTTTCCTCCATGTTGAAGCCCACGTCGGTGATGCCGGCGCCGGTGAAGAAGTCGTAGAGAGCGTCGGCCTGATCGAGGGCATCGGCGGTGAGCACGCAGATCACCTGGAAAGGGATGGCGCGGCGCTGCAGGGCCGCGATGCCGCGCATCACTGCCCCATGGGTGGGGAGGCCGGTGCGGGTGCGGCGGTGGGCGTCGTGGAGGAAGGCCGGCCCATCCATGCTGACGCCCACATGGATGCCGTTGCGCTCGAAGCAGTCGCACCAGGCGTCGTCGATCACCACGGCGTTGGTCTGCAACGACTGCACGATTGTCTGGGGTGGCAGGTCGTGGCGCTCCAGGGCCAGGCGGATCCGCTCGGAGGCCGCGTCGTAGAAGGCGATCGGCATGGTGAGTGGCTCGCCCGCATGCCAGAGCAGAGTGAAGCCACCGTCGAGGAATGGGCTCTCGAGCACCCGCTCCAGGGCTGCGTCCAGGATCTCCAGGGGCAGCCGGCTGCGGTCATCCCGGCTGGGCAGGTAGCAGTAGTCGCAGTCGAGGTTGCAGAACGGAGTGGGCTGCACCACCAGCAGGCGCAGCGGGCCGACCTGGACCTGCATGGACTCGTTCACCAGTAATTGCGCCAGCCACCGTTGCGGAAGCCGCCATTGCCGAAGCCGCCATTGCGGAAGCCACCGTTGTAGAAGCCGCCATTACGGAAGCCACCGTTAAAGAAGCCGCCATTGCGAAAGCCTCCATTGCCCCAGCCGACCCTGGGTCCGTTGACGAACACCCGCGCCAGCCTGTCGTCAGCGGCGACCCCGTTCCCCCCGGCGTCCGCGTCGTCGTGCTCGCGAATGGCGGCGGCAATGCGGCGCAGGCGCCCCTCGATGGCATCGGCCTGGTGGGGCTGATCACCGGCCGGGGGAGCTGAGCCGGAAGCCGCCAGGGCTCGGGCCACCCCAGGGTCCAGGGGCAAGGAGGCAGCCAGCAACAGGATGCCGAAGAGCCGGGAGCGGGTGAAGAAGGCCATCGGAGCAGGGTGGAAGCGGGGGAGGGGCAGAGACAGCGACGCGCCGGGTGGGCCGCCTCAGGGCATCAGGGAGCAGTGGGCCTGGTGGGGGCAGAACCCGCCTGGGCCGGCAGAGGGCGCAGGGCCTCCACCCCCAGCAGCACCGCATCGAAGTAGTTGCGGATCTGATCCGGCGTGCGGTTGAGCGCACTGCCGGGTCCCACCCAGCGATCGATGGCGCTCACCGCCTCGGGCTGGCCATCGAGGTAACCCTGCAGCAGCCGTGCAATCGCCAGATTCACCAGGTTGCGGAAGGCGGAGTCGTTCTCATGAACCAGACAGGCCACGGCATAGCGCTCGTAGGGCTCCGAGGGGGTCTGAGCCAGCGCGGCACCCTTCCCTCCGGCGACAAGGCCTGCCAGGAGGGTGCTGTCACCGATCACCCCATCCACTGAGCCGCCCTGCAGGGCTGCCACCGCCTGGGAGAGATCCGCAAAACCGACGGGCTGGGCCTTCGGCTGGATGCCCTTCAGCTCTGTTTCCCCAAGAGAGTTGGCGACCACACCGATGCGCCTCCCGGCCAGCGACTGGGGCGATCCATCCAGACGACCAGCGGGCGCCAGCAGCCGCAGACCGGAGAGCCCGAAGGGCAGGGAATAGTCGAGTGTGATGTCCCGCTCCCAGGTGAAGGGCACGCCACAGGCGAGATCGGCCTGGCCGCCCACCAGCCGCTGGCCCAGATCAGCGGGGTCGGCCACAGGCTCGAAGCGGAGCCGCACCGGACGCCCCGCGGCCAGGGCCAGCTCAGCCGCGATCCGATTGGCCACCTCCATCGCGTAACCCACTGGCCGCCCCTGGACGTCCAGGGAGAGCATGGGCGCCTGATCGGGGTGCCCCACCAGCACCAGCTCACCGCTGCGGGCGACCCGGTCGACGACCCCCTCCGCGCGAGCGGCCGCCGCCGACAGGAGGCCGGTGAGCAGGGTCAGTCCAACCGGCAAGAACCAGCTGCCCAAACGGGAAGGAGACAACGTCAAAACCAGCTGAAGGGGGGAGGGAAGTCGCGGCACAGAGAACTGTCTCGGCACGGGAGGTCGCAAGGCAGACCTTCTGCAATCTGGACACGGCCGGCGGATTTGGCCAGCCTCAGGAGCTCAAGAGTTCGGCTTTGTGACAGGGGAGGAGGCGGGTCGCGCTCGTGATAGCAAAGCGGTTTCGTCTCATCGAGTATAGAATGGCATCAAACGAGAGGGTGGAGAAGCCTTGGCGCAAAAACTACAGCAAAAGCAGGGAGAAATTCAGACTTCATCGCTGGGCGAATCTGCAGCCCGCTCCAGCAGTTCTGACAAGAAAACAGCCGATCAGCCCAACTCCCCTGGCGCCATGAAGCGCGGAAGCAGCAATTTCGTCCTTGTTTACCACAGGTCTCCCTACGAAGAAACCTTCGACAGCGAAGGCAATCGCCAGTGGGTCGACCAGAAAAGCCCCAACGGTGTCATCCCAACTCTTCGGAATCTGTTTCTGGAGGAGCGATCAGGAACTTGGATCTCCTGGCGCCAGGATGCCAATTGTTCCGCCAATGCCGATGAACGGCTGAATCTCACATCACCAAGTCCATTCACCCTCAGAAGGCTTCCCTTAACCCCGGAGCAGATCTCCAGTTTTTATCACGTCACCTCCAAAGAGTCGTTCTGGCCAATCCTGCACAACTTCCCAGGGTTATTCAGCGTCGATAATTCCGACTGGGCCACCTTTGAAGAGGTCAACCGCTCCTTTGCGCGTGCCGCCTGTGAGGAAGCAGCCCCTGGTGCCACCATCTGGATTCACGATTACAACCTCTGGCTCACCCCGGCAATGATCCGCGAGCAGCGCCAGGATGTTCGCATCGCCTTCTTCCACCACACCCCGTTTCCCTCCAGCGACGTCTTCAGCATCCTTCCCTGGCGCGATGAGATCCTCGACAGCCTGCTCAGCTGCGACCTCGTCGGCTTTCACATTCCCTCCTACGCCAACAACTTCGCCCGCTGCGCCATCAACCTGCGCGGGGCTGAAGGGGCCGATCCCGTTCCCGTGGCCAAGAAATTCCGCCGCTATGGCAGTGCCCTCTCGGAACCCACGGTGGTGCCCTGGATCGATCACAACTGCCGCCGGGTTCACATCCAGGCCTCTCCTGTGGGCACCTCCCCTGAGCTCATCCGCGACCTGGTGGTCACACCAGCGGTGAAGGCCATGGCCAACACGATCGCCGAGCAGCACGAGGGCCGGAAACTGATTCTCTCCGCCTCCAGGGTCGACTACACCAAAGGGAACGAGGAAATGCTGCTGGCCTATGAGCGCCTGCTGGAGCAGCAGCCGCGCTGGCATGGCGGAGTCGAGCTGTTCCTGGGTTGTGTGGCGGCGGCCAGTGGCATGCGCATCTACGAAGACATCCAGCGTTCGGTGGAGGAGATTGTGGGCCGTATCAACGGCCGCTTCGGGCGCATCGACTGGACTCCTGTTCGGCTCTCCACCCACCGCACGTCCTACGAGGAGCTGATGGGCTGGTTCAGCCAGGCCGACGTCTGCTGGATCACCCCGTTGCGGGACGGCCTCAACCTGGTGGCCAAGGAATACGTGGCGGCCCGCCAGGGACTGGGGGGCGTGCTGGTGCTCTCGGAATTCACCGGCGCTTCGGTGGAGCTGGAGGATGCGGTGCTCACCAATCCCTACTCCCATCGCAGCATGGACCGGGCCATCAGCGACGCCCTCGACATGCCCCAGGAGGAGCAGGTGCAGCGGATGGCCTCGATGACCCAGGCCGTGGATGAATTCACGGTTCAGCACTGGGCCGAGCAGCAATTGGGCACGCTCAGGTCCCTCTAGGGCCCGGCCATCGATGTCGATCGAAAAGGACCACTGGTGGAACGGCTGCGTGATCTACCAGCTGATGCCGCGCTCCTTCGCCGATGCCAACGGCGATGGGATCGGTGATCTCGACGGGATCACCAGCCAGCTTCCCTACCTTCAATGGCTGGGGGTGGACGCGATCTGGCTGACGCCGATCTATCCCTCACCGCTGAGGGACGGTGGCTACGACATCACCGATTTCACGGCGATTCATCCCGATCTCGGCAACCTCGACGATCTGGCCCGGCTGCTGGATCAGGCCCATCGGCACGGCATCAGGGTGCTGCTCGATCTGGTGCTCAACCACACGAGCGTGCTGCATCCCTGGTTTCAGCGAGCCCGCTGGTCGCCCGCCGGCAGCAGCGAGCGGGACTTCTACGTGTGGCGCGACGACGACCGCGGCTACCCGGAGGCCCAGGTGCTGTTCCGCCACTTCGAATCCTCCAACTGGCAGTGGGATTCCGTGGCCCGCCAGTACTACCTGCACCGATTCCTGCATCACCAGCCAGACCTCAACTACGACAACCCCGCCGTTGCCGAGGCGATGCTGGAGGTGGTCGACTTCTGGGTGGAGCGCGGCGTTGATGGCTTCCGCCTGGATGCGGTGCCCTTCCTGCATGAGCGCGAAGGCACCCGCTGCGAAGGCCTGCCTGAAACCCATGCCTTCCTCAAGCGCTTGCGCGCCCGGGTGGACAGCTCCGGGCGCGACCTGCTGCTGATCGCCGAGGCCATCCAACCGGTGAAGGAGTCGGCGCCCTACCTGGCGGATGACGAACTGCACGCCGCCTTCGATTTCGCCCTCACCGCCCAGCTCTTTGCCGCCGTGGCCCGGGGGCGCTGCGACAAGCTCCGCAACTGTCTGCAGCACGCCCAGGAGATGGTGCCGGGCTGCCGCTGGGCCCTACCGCTGCGCAACCATGACGAACTCTGGCTCGGTGATGGCCACCTGGTGGAGGACGAGGTGGTGCAGGCCGTGATGACTGGCTTCCCCGAGGCCAGGGAGCACTGGTTGAACTGGGGCATCAACCGCCGCCTGGCACCCCTGCTCAACGGCGACCCGCGGCCGAACACCCTGCTGCACGGATTGCTCTACAGCCTGCCCGGCCTGCCCTGCCTCTATTACGGCGACGAACTCGGGATGGGCGACTGGCCGGGCCTGCGGGACCGGGATGCCAACCGCACGCCGATGGCCTGGACGAGTGAACGCAACGGCGGCTTTTCCACGGCCCCTGACCCCCTGTTGGTGCTGCCGCCGATCACCTCCCCCGGCTACGACTACCGGGTGGTGAATGTGGAGGTGCAGAAGCAGCTGTCCGGCTCCCTGCTGAACTGGCACCACCGCATGCTCACCAGCAGGCGGCTGCTTCCTGCCCTGCGCCAGGGAAGTTTCGAGCTGCTGGAGAGCGCGCACCCCAGCGTGCTCTGTTACGCCCGCCACAGCGATGGCATGACCGTGGTGGTGGCGGCGAATCTGGCGGCCACCGGTGCCTCGAGCCGCCTTGACCTGGGCCAGTGGCAGGGGAGCCGCATGCGCGACACCCTCTGGGGTTGCGAGTTTCCCCCCGCCAGCGAGGCCTGGTTCGTGTACCTGCCGGCCTACGGATTCTTCTGGTGGCTGGTGGGCGAGGACTCGAGCGACGCCAACTCCTGATCCAGCAGGGCCTGCACCACAGGCCGCAGTCGCTCGGCCTCGGCGCTGTCCACAAAGGCCAGGCGGCAACGCCGGGCCAGCAGATCATCGGCCGACCGGGCCCACTCGTGGCGCACGCCATGGCGCACCTCGGCAGCGGTGAGTGGGATCACCGCGCTGAGGGGTTCGAGCTCGGCCGGGCTGGCGGCACAGGCCAGCACCGCCTCCACCTCCAGCCCGTGGCACGCCAGCAGGTGCTCCAGCAGGGCCAGGTCGCCGCCGGGCAAGCGCTGGGACAGCTCCAGGCGCAGACGGTCAAGCCCAGCGATGGTGGCCGCGCCAGTGTCCGCCGCTCCGTGGATCGGGACAGCAGCGGCCTCGGCGGATGGAGCGGGCAGGGGGCCACCCAGCAGCTGTGCCACGGCCTGGAGTCCATCGAAGGCCATCGGCCGGCAGGTGGTCCACTTGCCGCCCATCACGCTGATCAGACCGCAGGGGAGCGTTTCCACCTGGTGCTCACGCACCACCGTGGCGGTCCCGGCGCTGGCTGAGTCGCCATTCCCCAGCAGCAAGGGGCGGCCGCCGGCCCAGCGGCTGCTCACAACCGGCTCCCCGTGGCCCGGGAACCAGCGGCGCACATAGTCGAGCAGGTAGGCCTCCTCCACCTCGCTGGGCCTCTCGGACTCGCTGGATGCGCAGGGGGTGTCCGTGGTGCCCACCAGGGTGCGGCCGTGAAACGGCAGCACGAACAGCACCCGGCCGTCGTCCGTGGAGGGGATCAGCAATCCGGTCCCCCCGGGGCAGAGGTCGGCGGCCAGCACCAGATGCACCCCGCGGCTCACCTGCAGGGTGGGAGGCAGGTCGGGCTGGGCCAGCTGACGGATCCGATCGGCGCCGATGCCCGTGGCATTGAGCACCACCCGGGCCTCCAGCCTGCGCCGCTGGCCCGTGGCCAGGTCGTGCAGCACGGCGCCGCTGAGCCGATCGCCCTGGCGCAGCAGCTCCACCACTTCGGTTCGCGTGAAAACCTCGGCCCCCAGGCGGGCGGCGGTGCGCACGATCAGCAGGTTCAGGCGCGCGTCATCGAACTGACCGTCGCCGTAGGCCACTCCGAGCTGGCCGGCCTTCAGCTCAGGCAGCAGCTCTTGCACCGCCTCACGGCAGAGCCAGCGGCTGGAGCCGATGCCGCGCCGCCCAGCCAGCAGGTCGTACACCGCCAGGCCAAGGCCGTAGTAGGCCTGCTGCAGCAGCCCCTCACTGGGCAGCAGCAACTCCAGCCGCCGAGCCAGGAAGGGCACCGCCTCCAGCCAGTGGCCCCGCTCAGAGAGGGCTTCGCGCACCAGCTGCAGCTGCCGCCAGTCGAGTCGGCGGAAGGCCAGCTCCAGGTAGCGGACCCCTCCATGCAGCAACTTCGTGCTGCGGCTGCTGGTGCCGCCAGCGATGTCGCCGGCTTCCACCAGGGCCACGCTCAGGCCCCGCCGTGCCGCTTCCAGGGCAATGGTGGCACCGGTTGCCCCAGCGCCGATCACGAGCAGATCCACACTCATCGCTCAGATTCGGCTGCGCCCACACTGGCGGGCTGTGAATGCCAGTGCAGGCTGCGCTCCACCGCCGAGTGCCATCGGGCCCGCCAACGCTGCCGCGACGGCCCGTCGATTCGAGGCGAGAAGCGCTCGGGTGCAGGCTCACCGGCCAGCCGGGACCAGCTCGCGAGATCGGGCAGCACGCCCGCCTGAACACCCGCCAGCAGGGCCACCCCACGGCTGGTGCTCTCCAGATCGGCGCGGCGCAGCACCGGCAACCCCGTGGCATCGGCCTGAGCCTGCAGCAGAAGGTCAGACGCCGCAGCTCCTCCATCGGCAGCCAGCTCCAGCAGGGGCTGGCCACGGGCCTCCTCCGCCAGCTGCACCAGGGTGGCCACCGCCAGGGCGATCCCCTCCAGGGCTGCCCTGGCGATCTGGGCCGGCCCGCTGTCGCGGGTGAGACCGATCAGCAGACCCCGGGCCGAGGGATCCCAGTGGGGCGTTCCCCAGCCTGTGAAGGCAGGCACCAGCATCACCCCACCGCTGTTGTCGCAGCGTGCCGCCAGCTCGTTCACCTGCTCGGAGCGCTCGATCAGCCCGAGGCCATCGCGCAACCACTGGATGGCGGTGCCGGCGTTGAACAGGCTGCCCTCCAGGCAATAGGTGGGCCGGCCGGCGGCATCGCTCCAGCCCACCGTGCTCAGCAGGCCCGCGCTGGAGCGATGGATCGTGGGCCCCGTGTTGATCACCAGGAAGGCGCCGGTGCCGTAGGTGCACTTGCCTTCACCGGCGGTCAGGCAGCCCTGCCCGAGGGTGGCCGCCTGCTGGTCGCCCAGCATGGCGGTGATCGGCACCCCCGCGAACGGCAAGCCGGGCGCGATGGTGCCGAAGGCGGCGCAACTGGGCAGCAGCTCCGGCAAGGCCGATGGGGGCACCCCAAGGGCCGCGCACAGCTCGGGATCCCAGCGCAGCTGCTCCAGATCCATTAGCAGGGTGCGGCTGGCGTTGCTGCATTCGCTGGCGTGGCGCCCAGAGGCACTGAGGTTCTGCAGCAACCAGCTGTCGACCGTGCCGAAGCAGAGCTGGCCAGCCGCTGCCGCTGCAGCGGCGGCGGGCATCTCTCGAAGCAGCCAGACGATTTTGCTGGCGCTGAAATAAGGATCCACCAGCAGGCCGGTGCGGGCCCGGATCAAGGGCTCCAGCCCGGCCTGTTTCCATTCGGCACAGAGGGCCGCCGTGCGGCCGTCCTGCCAGACAATCACCGGAGCCAGCGGTTCCCCGCTCCCGCGCCGCCAGAGCACAGTGGTTTCGCGCTGGTTGGCGATGCCGCAGGCGGCCACAGCGCGGCGTTGCTCAGGGCTCAGGGCCTGCTCCAGCTCACGGAGGGCCTGCAACTGGCTGAGCCAGATGGCGCCTGCCGACTGCTCCACCCAGCCATCGGCCGGGTAGCGGCTCTCGAGCGGCGCCGAGCGGCTCAGCAAGCGGTGGCCTTCCAGGTCGTAGACGGCGGCGCGGGAGCTGGTGGTGCCCTGGTCGATGCTCAACAACAGAGGGGAGAGCATGGAGCAACCGCTTTTGCTTGTGCTAGCGCTGGTTGAGGGATGCCTGGGCCAAGCGATGAGATTTGCAACGGGCGAGGCCTCGTCATCGGCATCGACGGCGGCGCCGGCCTGGGTGTCCGAGGCTGTGGTGTATCAGATCTTTCCTGACCGCTTCCGCCGCAGCGGGCGGGTGGCCGCCCAGGATGGGCTTGAGCTGATGCCCTGGGGCAGCGATCCGGCCCTCCAGGGGTTCCAGGGGGGTGATCTCTACGGGGTGATCGAGGCCCTCGACCACCTTCAGGGACTGGGAATCACCTGCCTGTCACTGAATCCGGTGTTCGCCTCAGCCGCCAATCACCGCTACCACGCCAACGACTACCTGCAGGTGGATCCCCTGCTGGGGGGCAACGATGCGCTGGAAGCCCTGATCGAGGCCGTGCACCAGCGCGGCATGCGACTGATCCTCGATGGGGTGTTCAACCATTGCGGCCGAGGCTTCTGGGCCTTTCACCATCTGCTGGAAAACGGGCAGACGTCTCCCTACCGCCACTGGTTCCACGTCGAGCGGTGGCCGCTGCAGCCTTATCCAGCTGCGGGGCAGAGCTGCGGCTATCACTGCTGGTGGAATGATCCGGCCCTGCCGAAATTCCGCCACGACCATCCGCCGGTGCGCCGGCACCTGCTGGACGTCGCACGCACCTGGATCGCCGCCGGTGCCGATGGCTGGCGGCTGGATGTCCCCGATGAAGTGCCGGGCGACTTCTGGGACGAGTTCCGGCAGACCGTGCGCGCTGAGAACCCGGAGGCCTGGATCGTGGGGGAGATCTGGGGCGATGCCCGCCCCTGGCTGGGGGGGGAGCGGTTCGACGGGGTGATGAATTACCCACTGACCTGGAGCATCCTCGGCTATTTCGGTGCCGAGAACGTGCCTGGCGAGTTGAAGCTGCCGGCCCTGCCTGAGCCTCCGTATCAGCCCCTCGACCGGGCTGGCTTCGAACAACGCATCAGTGAGGTTCTCGCTCGCTACAGGCCAGCGGTGAACCGCTGCATGCTCAACCTGCTCGACGGCCACGACACCCCCAGGGCCCTGCATGTGCTTGGCGGCGATGAGGCTGCCCTGCGTCTGTGCCAGCTGTTCCTCTTCCTGCTGCCAGGGGCCCCGTGCGTGTACTACGGCACCGAGATGGGCCTGGATGGAGGGCCGGAGCCGGGCTGCCGGGAGGCCTATCCCTGGGACGTCCCCAGCGGTGCGCTGGCCGACTGGCTGAGGGAGCTGGCCGCCCTGCGGCGGCGCCTGCCGGCATTGCGCTCGGACGCTCTGAGCTTTGCCGAGAGCCCCCACGACGACCTGGTGCTGCTCCGGCGTGGCGAGGGCCGGGAGCGGGTGTGGGTGGCGATCAACCGCGGTGATGAACCGCTGCCCCTGACACCCCCATCCCCGGCGATGACACCGCTGTGGGCGAGCGCTCCGGCAGCCGCTGGAAGCACCACGTCGCTGGCCGCGCGCTCGGCGTTGATCCTGGCGGACCCCACGCCATGAACGCCCAGGCGAGGCAACCGGCCCGGAGCAGGATCAGCCCCGATGCGCTGCTGGATGAGCTGAGCTCCGGCGGCCCATGGCTGCTGGTGCAGGACCTCGACGGGGTCTGCATGGAACTGGTGCACGATCCGCGCCTGCGCCGGTTGGATCCCGACTACGTGCAGGCCGCCCGGCAACTGGAGGGACGCTTCGCGGTGCTCACCAACGGCGAGCACGAAGGCAGCCGCGGCGTGAACCGGCTGGTGGAGCAGGCTCTGGCCGGCACGGCGGACCCAGCCGCCGAGGGGTTGTACCTGCCCGGGCTGGGAGCCGGCGGTGTGCAACTCCAGAGCCGGTATGGCCAGCTCACACACCCGGGGGTGAGTCAGGAGGAGGTGTCCTTCCTGGCCTCGGTACCGGCCTGGCTGCACGCCGCGCTGGGGAAGCGACTGCCGGCCCTGCTGCCGGCGGCGGCACAGGAACACAGGGCCGGCCTGATCGAGATGGCCGTGCTCGACAACCCCCTCTCCCCCAGCCTCAACCTCAATCCGCTGATGGCGGCGGTGGGGGATGAACCGGCCCGGCGGCGGGAGCTGCAGGCGCTGGCCCTGGAGCTGATGCAGGCCTTGCTGGAGCAAGCGGCTGCGGCCGGGCTGGAGGAGTCGTTCTTTCTGCATCTGGCCCCCAACCTGGGCCGCGACGGGAGCCTTGGCGGGGGCCAAGAACGGCTCAAACCCGCGGATCAGGGCAGCAGCGGCACCACGGATTTTCAGCTGATGCTGCGCGGCGGCCTCAAGGAGGTGGGTCTGCTGGTCCTGATCAATCAATGCATCCACCGCCGCACGGGCACGGCACCCCTTGGCCTGGAGTTCCATGGGCGCAATGCCCCCCACGACCACGCCGGCCTGCTGGACCTGTGCCGCAGCGCCATCGATCCAGCCCTGATGCCGAGGCTGGTGGGGGTGGGCGACACGATCACCTCACAGCCGGCGGGGGCTGGCGGGGGCTGGCTGCGCGGCGGCAGCGACCGGGGCTTCCTCACCCTCCTCCAGGAACTCGGTGACGCCTTCGGCACGGCGAACCGTGTGGTGCTGGTGGACAGCAGCGGCGGCGAAGTGGATCGTCCCTCTCTGGCCGATGGCCGCCTGGAAGGCCTCAGTGATCCCGAAGATTCCCTGCGGATCGACACCACCATGCCTGGCGGGCCAAGGGAGTACATCCGCTGGTTCCGCGCCCTGGCGGCACGCCAGCCAACCGATGCCCTTCAGGCCAGCACCGGTTCGTAGCGCATGCTCAGATCCAGCCAGGAACTTCGGGTGACCGCGGCGCTGGTGGAGATGAGATCGATACCTGTGGCAGCATAGGCCTTCAGGTGAGCTGGATCCACCCCGGACGCCTCCAGCACCACAGCCGAGCCCCGCTCCACCGCCTGCCGGCGCAGCTGCGGCACCAGCCCCAGCAGGGCCTCGGGGCTGAAGCCATCCAGCAGCACCCCGTCGGCACCGGCATCCACGGCCTGAGCCGCCTCGGCTGCACTTTCCGCTTCGACGATCACCCGCGCCGGCCAGGGCGCAGCGGAGCGCACCGCAGCAACGGCACGGGCCACTCCTCCAGCCCAGGCCAGGTGGTTTTCTTTGAGCATGGCGGCGTCATCGAGGCCGCAGCGGTGGTTGATGCCACCACCGCAGCGCACCGCATATTTCTCCATCAGGCGCAGCCCGGGGGTGGTCTTCCTGGTGTCGGCCAGCGCCACTCCCGTGCCGCTCAGCTCAGCCACCAGCGCCGATGTGGCGGTGGCAATGCCCGAGAGACGCATGGCCAGATTGAGGGCCGTGCGCTCACCCGCCACCAGGGCCGTCGCCGGACCGGCCAGCTCCAGCAGGCGCTGATCGGGCACCACCCGCTCCCCATCAGCCACCAGCAGCCTCACCTGCACCGTGGCGTCGAGCAGGCGGAACAGCGGCTCCACCAGCAGGCCGCCGCAGAAGATCCCTCCACGCCGGGCCGTCCAGCTGGCCCGGCCCGGCCGGCCCACCAGCGCGGCAGCGCTGAGATCCCCGCGGCCGATGTCTTCCGCCAGCCAGGACCGCAGCAGGGGCTCCAGCTGGGGCTGGCTGAGCAGGGAGGCGGCCGCGACGGCACTCACAGGGATGGCCAACGGCAGCACGGGTGGGCTTGGTTCACCATCCTGACGGCCAAGGCGGGCCTACTTGCCGATGCAGAAGCGGGAGAAGACCCGATCGAGCACCGCCTCGTTCACCTCTTCGCCTGTGATCTCACCGAGACTGCGGGCGGCCTGGCGCAGGTCGATGGTCCAGAAATCCCAGGGCAGCCCGGCGGCGGCCGCCTCCAGGGAGCCGTCCAGGCTCGTGGCGGCGGCCGCTGCCAGATCCCGCTGGCGAACGTTGAGCGCCACCTCCAGCCCCTGGCCCAGGCTGTGGCCGCAGCGGGACAGCAGGGCCTCGGCCAGCGCCTCGAGGCCGCTGCCCGTGAGGGCACTGATCACCACATCCACCTGGGCTGGGGGAGCTCCGGCGGCCCTGTCGGCTTTGTTGCCCACCACGAGCGACGGCACACCGGCGAGCACCTGGGCATGGAGCTCCGCGTCTGCTTGCGTCCAGCCCTCAGCGAGGTCCACCAGCAGCAGCACCGCGTCGGCGGCGGCCAGGGCCTGGCGGCTGCGCTCGATGCCCAGCCGCTCCACCGGGTCGTCTGTGGGGCGGATGCCCGCGGTGTCCAGCAGGGTGAGCGGCACCCCCTGCAGCACCAGTTCGCTCTCAAGCAGATCGCGGGTGGTGCCCGGCAGCTCGGTCACGATCGCCCGCTCCCGGCGGCTGAGGGCATTGAGCAGGCTGGATTTGCCCACATTGGGGCGCCCGATGATCGCCACCTTCAGTCCCTCGCGCAGCAGCTGGCCCACGCTCGCCTCCGCCACCAGGACCTGCAGCTCCAGGCGCACCGCCTCCAGCTCCGCCACCAGGGCCTCCGGATCGAGGGGTGGCAGATCCTCTTCGAAATCAACACGGGCCTCCAGCTCCGCCAGTTGATCGAGCAAGCGCTCCCGCAGGGCGCTGATCCGCCGCTGCAAGCCGCCATCAAGCCCCGCCAGCGCCAGCTGGGCCGCACGCCGGCTTCTGGCCGTGATCAGGTCGCTGATCGCTTCAGCACGGGTGAGGTCGAGACGACCATTGAGGAAGGCCCGCTGGCTGAACTCCCCCGGCCGCGCCCGGCGGGCACCGCTGAGCAGCACCAGCTCCAGCACCCGGGCCACGGCGATCAGACCGCCGTGGCAGTGCAGCTCCACCACATCCTCGCGGGTGAAGCTGCGGGGTGCCTTCATCAGCAGCAGCAGGGCCTCATCCAGCCGCTCACCACTGGCGGGATCGCACACATGGCCGTAAAGCACGCGATGGCTCCCCCAGGACTGATCCCCGGGGGCCTCGAAGAGCTTGCGACCGATCGTCTCCGCCTGGGGTCCGGAGATTCTTACGATCGCAATACTTCCCTCTCCGGGCGCCAGCGCCGTGGCAATCGCAGCAATGGTGTCGTCCGAATCCAAGCTGCCCGACGGTCAGGGTCCCCGCCAGTCTCGTTGGCGGCGTTGGTGGACCAGTGCCCTGGCCAGATTCCGTCTCTGGGTCCGCTGGCTGTGGGAGCAGGAGGGAAGCCACGGCCAGCGGGCCCGCGGGCTGGCGGCGGGGGTGTTCTGCGGCTGCTTCCCCTTCTTCGGCCTGCAGACCCTGCTGGGAGTGGCGCTGGCCAGCCTGGTGAAAGGCAACCACCTGTTGGCGGCTGCCGGCACCTGGATCAGCAACCCCCTCACCTACGTGCCGCTCTACTGGTTCAACTACCAGTTGGGCTGCTGGCTGCTGGGCCCCGGCCATGGCTGGCCCAGCATGACCGTGCTGAAGCGGGAGGGGATCTGGGAGCTGGGCTGGTCGTTCTCCAGCCGGCTGCTGCTGGGCTCGACGATCGTCGGAACCGTCAGCGCTTCAGTGCTGGGAGTGATCTACTGGCGCTGGTTGGAGCGTCAGCCGCCGAAACCAGGGCACAGCATCAGATCGATGTGACCGCCGCTGGGTTGGCGCCACTCGCGGAACTCCTCGGCCAGAGCCTTGTGCTCACTGCGCTTCTGGACTGCCTCAAGGGCCTGAAGCCGTTGATGCACCAGATCCAGGGTGTCGTCGATCAGTTGGGCTGCTTGTTCGGAAGTCATGGCAACACATGCCGGGGGGGAATCGGTAAAGGAATTCAGACAGAATCCTGCGGTGGAAGCTGTAGCGCCGAGCACCCGGATCCGGCGCTGTGGCTGGATCCGCACCGGTCCAGCCAGTCATGCAGGGGCTGCCAGTCATCACGCTCATCAATGGCCGCCCAGATCCGCTTGAGGCGATCGGCAAGGGCCGCGAAGAATTCGCCATAGGCGACCGGCCAGGCGGCCAACAGCTGCAGGGTCAAGGGAACAGGATCGGGCCGCTCTGGGTCCATGGCTGCCAGGGCAACGGCGTCGAAGTAGGCGGCGGTGAACCCCGGATCCCAGCCCTCGAGGAAGGCGAACGGGCCGTAGTCAAAGCTCTCCCCGACCAGCGACATGTTGTCGGTGTTGAGCACCCCGTGGGTGAAGCCGGCGGCCATCCACTCCGCCGCCAGCCGCGCCACCAGCTCCACCCGCTCCACCAGCTCGCCGTAGAAGGCCAGCAGCGCCGGTTCGCTGTTTCGCCCGGGCCTTCGGGATGGGCGGCGGCGATGTGGGGGTAGTAGATCGCCACCACGGGGCGCAACAGACGCTCCAGAGCTGCGGGCCATGCGCACCATCACCGAGCTGCGGGTCGGGGAGGGTTCGTCCCCCCGCCCTTGAGGGTGAGGCGGCCGTCGCCACCGCGGCTCCAGGGGGTGGTGCCGGAGCCCTTGGTTGGGCGCACCCTAGAAACGAGGCGCGACGCCAGATCCACCGTGTCGGAACCACCCTCCGGACCAACAGCTCGCAGGCCGATCGGGATCGTCCTCATCTGGCTCTGGCTGCTGATCGGCGCTGGACTGGTCCTGCGGCTCTGGCAGGCCCCGACGGCCGTGGGCCACTACGACCTGGATGTGGACACCTACCTCCACCTGGGCAGAAGGCTGCTGCACGGTCGACTGATGTACGAGGAGGGCTTCAACGCCAAATGGCCGATCATCCAGGTGCTCTATGCACCCTCGGCCTGGCTGGGATCGATCCGGGCCCATCGGATGCTGACGCTGCTGCTCAACATCGGCAGCGGCCTGCTGCTGGCCCTGGCGATCCGCCAGCTCGCCCACAACGGCTTGGTGCCGCTGCGGGATGGCTCCCTGGTGCCGCTCGGCAGCGCCGCTTTGTTCGTGACCATGAGCCAGAAGATGCTCGGCGGTCTCTCCGGCCATCTTCACCAGTTCGCCAATGCCTTCCTGCTGCTGGCTCTGGCCCTGCTGGCTCTGCAGGTGCCGAAGACTCGCCGGGTGGGGATGGCAGCCGCGGGGTTCTGCCTCTTCCTGTCGGTGGCCGTGCGTCCCAACCTGCTGCTGCCCCTGCTGCTGGTGACGCTGGCGCTGCTGCCCTGGCCAGGACCCTGGAGCCGGCGGCGGCGCTGGGGTGGCCTGGGCTGGGTGACCGCTGGCGCTGGGCTGGGGGCGCTGCTGATGGGGCTTCCCTACCTGTGGCTCAGCGATGGACCAGCCAGACTCTGGGCAGGAGCGGTGCTTCTGCCGCTGGAGTGGAGCGCCCAGCGCCCCGGGGACCACCAAGGCCTGGGTGAGCTGTTCAGGCAGGTGGCGGGAGCGTCGGTGGCGGGAGTGGAGCTCTGGATGCTGCTGGTGATCCCGCTGCTGGGCGTGGTGAGCCTGGCCCGTCAGGCCAGGCGAGGTCGGGGAGGATCCTCCACCCGGAGCCTGATGGTGCCGCTGCTGAGCCTGGTTTTTCTGGGGGGATTGATCCTCTCCTTCGCCTCCACCCACTTCTGGAGGCACTACGTGCTGATGGCGATCGTGCCGGTGGTGTTGATCGTGGCCAGCGGCATGGCCGCCCTGGAGCGGTCCTCCCGCCGTGGACTGCGGCGAACAGGCGCCACCTACGCCCTGGTTCTCTCGCTGATCCTGGTGAACAACGTGCTGGTGGCGGAGACCCTGGCCCTCGGGGCAGACGCCAGGGCACCGGATGCGGTGGAGCAAGATCGGGAGCGATTGATCCAGCAGCTGCGTAGCCTGCCGGGGGAAGCTGGCACCTTCACATCCCCCCAGGATTTCTCCCTGCACTGGCAACTGGATCAACCCTCCTCCACCGTGGGGGTACACCCCAGCTGGAGCCTGAATCCCTACGGCATGCGGCGTTCCTGGGCCACCGATCGGATCGGCCTGGCCATCAGCGATGAACAGGCCTGTGCCCAGCTCACCGACCCGCGCCACCGGCACCTGATCTGGACCCGCACCGGGAGGGGAGGTCGCCACAGCGAAGCCTTCCTTCTGGAGTGTCTGAGCCGCGACGAGCACACCTGGCAGGAGATGACCCAGGACCTGGGGCTCACCTCCGGGGCGATCAGAGTCTTCCGCAGAGACCCGTGAACCGGGGTGGCCCATGGCCGCTGCCAGGGGTGGCACCGCCATGCAGACTGGGTTTTCGGTCACCTTCAGCCCTTGAGCCGACCACGAATCGTGCTGACGGTGTTGTGGTGGCTCACCCTGGTTGGACTGGCGGTTCGTGTCTGGCGGGCCAGCACCATCGCCGGCAGCTACGACGGCGAGATCGATTCGCTCCTGGTCCTCGCCCAGCGCGGCCTGCACGGGACCCTGCTGTACCAGGAGAGCTACCTGCGCCAGTGGCCGATTGCCCAGTGGCTGTTCGCCCCGTCGGCCTGGCTGGGATCGATCCGGGCCCATCGCCTCCTCGTGCTGGGCCTCGACCTGCTGGCGGGCCTGCTGATGAGCCTGTCGGTTCGGAATTTCTCAGCCGCTGGCCTGATCCCCCTGAAGCCCCGCTCCCTGGTACCACTGGCCAGCGGGGTGCTGTTGGTGGTCCTGGCCCAGAAGCTGCCTGGAGGAATCGCCGGCAGCCTGCACCAGTTCGCCAATGTCTTTCTGGTGCTCGGCGTCTACCTGCTCAGCCTCGCTGCAGATGGCCAGGAACCGCCCGGCAGCCGCATTCATTGGCGACTGCTGGTGGCCGCCTCGACCTTCGCCCTGCTGGCGGTGGCCTGTTTCTTCACGCTGATCTATCCCCTCACCCTGGTGGCCGCCCTGGTGCTGGTGCACCACCGCCACCCCGCCGTTGTGGCCAGGGCCCTGATCACTGGAGTCGCCCTGGGCTGTGCCCTGCTGATCGTCCCCTACCTGTTCGTGGCCCATGGGCTTGCACTGCTGTGGGCGGGAGCGGTGGCCCTGCCCCTGGAATGGGCCAGCCAGCAGATCTGGTGGGGGGAAGACGTGGCCAGCCTGTTCAGCGAGCTGGCCCGCATGCCCCTGGCGGGTCTGCCCATCTGGAGCCTGATCCTGATGCCCGGCGCCGGCCTGCTGCTGATCGCCAGGCGTGCCTGGGGGTCCGAAACGAAGCACCTGGAGAGGCTGTTGCTGGTGCCCGGACTGGCCATCGTCTTTCTGCTGGAGCTGGTCTGGTCGTTCCAGCGCACCGATTTCAACAGCCATGACGGTCTGTTGATCGTGGTTCCCCTGGTGCTGGTCACGGCCGCGGGGATGGCTGAGCTGGAGCGGACCAGGCGCCGTTCGCTGCGCGTCGCCGCCTTCGCGGGCAGCTTGATCCTCTCGCTGATCCTGTTCAACAACATCGCCATTGCCGAGGTGTTCGGCTCACCGTCGCGCCCGGCCAAGCTGGTCACGGCTCTGGAGCAGGACCGCGCCGAACTGCGTCGTTACTTCAGCGGCCTTCCCGAAGCCGAGCGCGGCTTCACGGCGCCCCAGGACCCCGCCCTGCACTGGCAACTGCGAGTGCCGGCCACCACCGTGGGCATCGGTCCCAAGTGGAGCCTCAACCCCCAGGGCATCAGGGCGTCATGGGCCACCCGCACGATCGGCCTGCCGGTGGGCCAGGCCCAGATCTGCGCCCAGCTGCTTCAGCCCGCCAATCGCCACCTGGTCTGGACACGCACCGACCCCGAGGGCCCCAACACCGAGGCCTTCCTGCGGCAGTGCCTCAACCAGGACAAGGCTCGCTGGCAGGAGCTCACCGGGGAGCTGGGACTGCGCACCGGTGAGTTCAAGCTGTTCCGCCGCGAGGCCTAACCGATGCCGGTGCGGCAGAGGTCGAGCACGTCGGCCATGGAGCGGATCTGATCCATGGTGGTGCCCAGCTGACTGGCACTGGCGAGCTCCACCTTGAGGTCAATGCGAGCGGGTTTGCCGTAGGCCGTGCGGACCCGGGCGTCACTGACATTGATGCGGCTGTCGGAGAGGCGCGTGAGGATGTCCTTGAGCACTCCGACACGATCGAGCACCTCGATACGGATCTGGACCGGATAGCGGCGATGCTGCTGGTCGGCCGCCGGATTCCAGCGCACCGGCAACCGGCGCTCCACCGGCACAGCGGCCACATTGCTGCAGTCCTGACGGTGAATGGTGATGCCGTGGTTGCCCAGGGCGACACTGCCCACGATCGCCTCGCCGGGGAGGGGGCAGCAGCAGCCCCCAAGCCGGTACTCCAGGCCCTCGAGCCCGAGGATCGGGCTGCCGCCGGTCTCCGCAGCAGATGGCGGTGGCAGCATCGGCTGGTCTGAGACGCTGCGGGCCAGGTCTTCGTTGCTGAGCACCGGGGCCGCTGCCGCGGTGCTGAGGCGCACCTCCTCGCGCAGACGGTTGACCACCTGCTGCAGGGTGACGCCACCGAAGCCAAGGGCCGCCAGCAGATCCTCGGTGCCCACCAGATTGCAGCGGCGCGCCACCTTCGCGATCGCCTCGCCGTTGAGCAGCGCATCGAAGCCCTCGCGGCCCAGCTCCCGCTCGAGCATGGCGGTACCACGCTGGATGTTGTCCTGGCGGTGGCTGCGCTTGTACCACTGCCGGATGCGGTTGCGGGCGGTGGGTGTCGCCACGAAGTTAAGCCAGTCGAGGCTCGGATGGGCCGACTTCGCGGTGATGATCTGAACGAAATCACCGTTGCGCAGCGGTGTGGCCAACGGGCAGAGACGGTCATTGATGCGCACGCCCTGGCAGTGGTTCCCCACTTCCGAGTGGATGCGAAAGGCAAAATCCACGGCTGTGGATCCCTTGCGCAACCCCACCACATCCCCCTGGGGCGTGAACACGAAAACCTCCTCATCGAAGAGGTCTTCCTTGATTGAGGCGAGGTAGTCGCTGCTGTCCTCGCCGCCATCATCCTGCTGCCAATCGACCAGCTGGCGTAGCCAGTTGAAGCGCTCGGCAGCACCGGCAGAGGCCGGTGAGCCCCCCTCCTTGTATTTCCAGTGGGCCGCGATGCCGTACTCGGCCACCTGGTGCATCTCGGTGGTGCGGATCTGCACCTCGATCGGCCGGTGACGGCCGATCACGGCCGTGTGCAACGACTGATAGCCGTTGGGCTTGGGCAGTCCGATGTAGTCCTTGAAGCGGCCAGGGATCGGGCGGAAGGTGTCGTGAACCACCGCCAGGGCGCGATAACAACCCTCGAGGTTGGGCGTCAGGATGCGCAGGGCCGCCACATCGAAGATTTCGTGGAAGGCCTTCTGCTGCATCTGCATCTTGCTCCAGATGCCATAGAGATGCTTGGGCCTGCCGGTCACCTCACAGTCGTGCAGGCCTGCGCCTTGAAGACGTTGCATCAGCAGGGCCACCGTGGCGGCCAGGCGCTCCTCCCGGTCGCTGCGCTTGCTGGCCACCTGCTGCTTGATCTCGCCGTAGGCCTCGGGCTCGAGAATCTTGAAGGCGAGGTCTTCGAGTTCCCACTTGAATCGGCCGATGCCGAGACGGTTGGCGAGGGGGGCGTAGATCTCGCGGGTTTCACGGGCGATCCGCTGCTGCTTCTCGGGCTTGAGGGCCCCGAGGGTGCGCATGTTGTGCAGCCGGTCAGCGAGTTTCACCAGCACCACACGGATGTCGCTGGCCATGGCCAGGAACATCCGGCGCAGGTTCTCGGCCTGGGCTTCGGTGTGGTTGGTGAAATGAATGCCGCCCAGTTTGGTGACCCCCTCCACCAGAGCGCGAACCTCGGCGCCGAAATGGACCTCCAGTTCCTCGGGGGTGACGTCGGTGTCCTCGACCACGTCGTGCAGAAAACCGGCGGCGATCACCCCAGCGCTGGCGCCGATGTCGCGCAGCAGATCAGCGACGGCCACCGGATGAATGATGTAGGGCTCGCCAGTGGCTCTCACCTGGCCGTCGTGGAGCTGGAAGGCGAAATCAAAAGCTGACGCCAGCAGAGCTTCAGGATCAGTGGGGCAGGTCTCCCCTTCGCCGGGGGGCACGTGGACGATGCACTCCCTGAGCCACTCGGGCAGGTTCAACCCGTAGTCATCGGGGGTACGGATCGGCCTCCGTCGCAGGCCAGGGCTGAGCCCAGCGACCAGCCCGGCGCCCAGGCTCTCGCCCGCAACGTTGTCCTTGATTCCAACGGCGGTATCGAGCATCACCAGACGCTTCTGCTCCCATCGTATGCAGATCACGCAACAAAACCACGGCTGCGCCCGCAGCTCTCCCATGCTGTGCGAGCACGTCCTGATCCGCCGCGTCCCATGGCCGACACGCGTGCCGCCGAGCCGGTGCTGGAGATCAGCGACCTGATCGTGAGCTATCCGGGCGGCAGCGGGGCTCCCACCCTCAATGGCCTCAACCTGCGCCTCGGCTCCGGTGACACCCTCGCCCTGGTGGGTCCTTCCGGCTGCGGCAAGAGCACGGTGGCGCGGGCGGTGCTGCAGTTGCTCCCACCCGGCAGCCGCTGCAGCGGCTGTCTGCGGCTGGCGGGCGAGGACCCCCGCGTGCTGAAGCGTCCGGCCCTGCGCCGACTGCGGGGGGAAGCCGTGGGGTTGGTGTTCCAGGACCCGATGACACGGCTGAACCCGCTGCTGCGCATCGGGGAGCACCTCAGCGACACCCTCTCGGCCCATCGCCCCGCCTGGGATCGGGCCCAGGTGCGCCAGCGGGCCCAGCAGCTGCTGGCGCGGGTGGGCATCGGCCCGGATCGCTACGGCAGCTATCCCCATGAGTTCAGCGGCGGCATGCGCCAGCGGCTGGCGATCGCCCTGGCCATGGCCCTGGAGCCGGCGCTGGTGATCGCCGATGAGCCCACCACCAGCCTGGATGTGGCCGTGGCGGCCCAGGTGATGGCCGAGCTCACCGACCTCTGCCGCGAAAGCGGCAGTGCCCTGCTGCTGATCAGCCACGACCTGGCCATGGCGGGGCGTTGGTGCCAGCGCATCGCCGTGCTCGACCATGGACAGGTGGTGGAGGAGGCACCGGCGATCAGCCTGCTGAGCGCTCCCAGGGCTCCGCTCAGCCAGCGGCTGGTGGCCGCGGCCCGCGCCCGCGAAGGCAGCCACACCCCGCCCTCAGCCGAGGCAGCACCCCTGCTGGAGCTGGAGGAACTGCGCTGCTGGCATCCGCTGCCCTCACCACCCTGGCGTCGGCGCTGGCTGAAGGCCGTTGATGGGGTGAGCCTGCGCCTTGGGCCGGGTGAAACCCTCGGGGTGGTGGGAGCGTCAGGCTGCGGCAAGAGCACCCTCTGCCGTGCCCTGATGGGTCTGACGCCGGTGCGGGGCGGCCGCGTGAGCCTGGAGGGCCGGGACCTGCTCCGGATGGGCGGGGCGGAGCTGGCCCGGGCTCGCCGCAGCCTGCAGATGGTGTTTCAGGATCCGCTGGCCTGCCTCAATCCGAGCATGACGGTGGGGGAAGCGGTGGCTGATCCCCTGCTGATCCATGGTCTGGCCAGCCGCTCCGAAGCCCGAGCCAGGGCCCGCGAAGGGCTGGCCACCGTGGGGCTGGAGCCGCCCGAGCTCTACGAGAACCGCCTGCCGCGTCAGCTCTCCGGGGGCCAGCAGCAGCGGGTGGCCATCGCCCGCGCCCTGGTGCTGAAGCCGAAGGTGCTGCTCTGCGACGAGAGCGTGAGCATGCTCGATGCCGAAGTGCAGGCCGAGGTGCTGGCCCTGCTGCGGCAGCTGCAGGGCCGCCTGGGCCTGGGCCTGATCTTTGTGACCCACGACCTGGCGGTGGCCAGCGGCTTCTGCCAGCGCCTGATCGTGCTTGACGGGGGGCGAATCGTGGAGGAAGGACCCGCCGGACCGATGCTCGAGCATCCCCAGGCCGTGATCACGCGCCAGCTGGTGGAGGCTTGTCCGCGCCTACCCGCGGTGGCCTGACGGTGGAGGTGACTCCCAACCAGCGGCTCGTCAAGCTCCGCCGGCTGCTGATGCTGTTCCTGCTGGTGAACGCCATCGGCCTGGGGGTCGGGGTGGCGATCTGGGTCTATGCCCTCGAGATCGAGGCGGTGAACGGCCTGCGCCTGCAGCTGGCCTCCCGCCTGCCCCGCCTGCTGGTGCTGCCACTGATGGGGGCACTCGGGGGCGGCCTGGCCGGTGCGCTGATCAGCGGCGTCGAACCCGGCGCCAAGGGCTCGGGGATCATTCAGGTCATGGTCTGGCTGCGGGGACTGCCCGTGCCGATGGGCTGGAAGGTAGCCCTGGTGAAGCTGCTGGCCAGCGGCGTCGCCATCGGCGGTGGCCTGCCGGTGGGGCCCGAAGGACCCTCCATCCAGATCGGGGCCTCCATGGCCAAGGAATCGGCGGGAGTGGTGGGCGCCAAGGGGAGCACCCGCCGGTCGGCCGTGGCCATCGGCAGCGGTGCCGGCCTCGCCGCCATCTTCCACTCCCCCCTGGGGGGTCTGGCCTACACCCTCGAGGAACTGCTCAAGAAGGCAGACATCCGCGTCAACGCGATCGCCACCTTCGCCACCTTCGCCACGGTGGCCTGGACGCGCCTGCTCTCGGCCGCGCCGACATCGCCGGCCTGGATGCGCAACCTGACCCCGGTCGTGGTCGACCCCAGCCGCATCGACACCTTCCGCCTGGTGGACATCCCCTTCCTGCTGCTGCTCGGGGTGCTGGCCGGACTGCTGGCCATGCAGTATCAGCGCTGGGTGCTGCGCCTGCTGCTCCTCTTCCGGCGCTGGCGGTTACCCCCCTGGCAGCTGCTGCCCCTGGTGGGGCTGGTGATCGGCGCAGGGGCGGCGGCGCTGCCCTCCTCCTTCGACAGCCCGGACAAGCTGGGCTTCGACGCCCTGCTGGGCCTGACGACGCCGGTGCTGGCCCTGCTGGCCCTGGTGGTCCAGGCCATCGGCACGGCGGTGGCGGTGGCGGCGGAGGCCCCTGGGGGCATCCTCGCCCCGGCCCTGGTGGTAGGGGCCTCCCTGGGGACGCTGCTGAGGGAATTCAGCCTGGTGGTGGTCCACTACGCTCCCGCCTCCCTCCTGTTCGCCGGTGGGGCCGCCTTTCTGGGGGCGCTCACCCGCACACCTCTGACGGCGATCCTGCTCAGCTTCGAGCTGAGCAAGGATTACGCCCTGCTGCTGCCGATCGGCTTCGCCGTACTCGCCGCCATCGCCGTGGCTGATCTGTTCGAGCGTGACACCCTGTTCGATCTGATGCGCGAGGAGACGGAGGAGGAGCTGCGCCGGGCCGTCTGATGTGGGGGTTCGCTGCGGTGGACTGGATCAGCAGCGCTGGCGCAGCAGGTGGAGGAGGCGCTCGAACGGCTCCGGCAGGGGAGCCTCGAAGGCCAGCCGCTCACCGCTGATCGGATGATCCAGGCCGAGAGCCACCGCATGCAGGGCCTGGCCCGGGAGCTCAAGCGGCAGCTTGCGGCAGCGGCTATAGGTGACATCGCCCACGATCGGATGGCCGATGTGAGCGCAGTGGACGCGGATCTGATGCGTGCGGCCGGTGTCGAGCCGGAAGCGCAGCAGGGAGTAATCGCCGAGGCGCTCGATCAGGGTCCAGTGGGTGCAGGCGAAGCGACCCTTCTCCTCGGCCACCACGGCGTACTTCTTGCGATCGGCGGGATGACGGCCGATCGCCCCCACGATCGTGCCGCTGGAGGCCGCAGGCGCCCCATGCACCACCGCCAGGTATTCCCTTGAGGCCACCCGCTTCTGGATCTGCACCTGCAGCCGCACCAGAGCCTCCTGGCTCTTGGCGACCACGATGCAGCCGGTGGTGTCCTTGTCGAGGCGGTGCACGATGCCAGGGCGCATCTCACCGCCGATGCCGGGCAGATCGGGGCAGTGGTGCAGCAGACCGTTCACCAGCGTGCCGTCGCGGTTGCCCGGCGCCGGATGCACGGTGAGGCCGGCCGGCTTGTTGAGCACGATCAGGTGGGCGTCCTCGAAGAGGACATCGAGCGGGATCGGCTGGGGCAGCAGGTAGGGCAGTGGTTCGGGCGGCGGCATCCACAGCTGCACCTCGTCGTGGAGCCGCAGGGGAGTCTTGGCCCGGCCGGTGACGCCATTGACGCGCACGTAGCCGGCATCGATGAACTTCTGGATGCGGGCCCGGCTCTGCTCCGGGCGTTGCGCGACCAGCCAGCGGTCGAGCCGCATCGGCAGCGGCTTCGGGTACTGGAGCGTGAGCAGCTCCCCCTCTCCTTCGCCGAATCCAGTCATGCCGGATCAGGGGGCAGCTCCAGAGCAATCGGACCGAGAAGGGAGCGGCGGAAGTCGTCGAGCAGGCGCTGGGCCATGCGGGCCGTGTCGCCGCTGGTGTGGCGGGCGGCGGCGGCCTCCAGCCAGCTCCAGCCATCCATCGGGGAGGGCACCGGCACGCCGTAGCGCCCCAGCACACCGCCGGAAGAGATGCCCGCTGCCGGATGCTGCTGCAGCGTCTCGAGCAGGCGCAGAAACGCCACGGCCACCGCTTCGCCGTCATAGGCGGCCTGGCCGATGTCGTCGCAGAGGGCCAGCAGCAGGGCGGCGCGCTGGTCATCGAGGCGCGGCGGCAGCACCCCGGGGGCATCGAGCAGATCCAGCTCCTGGCCCAGGCGCACCCAGCGCAGGGTGCGGGTGACCCCGGCGCGGCGGGCGCTGTCGACCACCTTCTGGCGCACGAGGCGGTTGATCAGGGCTGATTTGCCCACGTTGGGGAAGCCGAGCATCAGGGCGCGCACCGGCCGCGGCCGCATGCCACGGCCCGCCCGGCGGGCGTTGAGCTGCGATCCGGCGCGGATCGCCGCCTCCTGCAACTGCTTCACGCCGGTACCCACCTTGGCGTCGCACCACCAGGGGGTCTCGCCCCGCTTGCGCAGCCAATGGTCCCAGGCCTGGCGCGCCGCCTCGTTGATCATGTCGCGGCGGTTGATCACCAGCAGGCGCGGCTTGGCCTTCATCCAGCGCTGCAGGCGTGGGTGGCCTGTGGCCCGGGGGATGCGGGCATCGCGCACCTCGATCACCAGATCCACCTTGGCGAGCTGGGTGAACAGCTGCCGCTCCGCCTTGGCGATGTGCCCCGGATACCACTGGATCGCGGGGGCCGACTGGCTGAGGCCCTCCGCGGCGGGCGTGGCGATCCCCTCCATCAAGGCACCACCAGCACGGGGCAGGGGGCCAGCTGGATCACCCGCGAGGCGGTGCTGGGCTGATCGGCCTCCAGGGAGAGGCCACGGGTGCCCATCACGATCAGGTCGGCATCGATCTCGTCGGCCACATCCCCGATCACGAAGGCGGGCCGCCCTTCCCGCTCAATCACCTCACAGGCCACACCAGCCTGCTCGAAATGGCTGCGGGCCTGCTCCAGCAGCCGCTCCACGGCGGCGGCGTCGTGCATCAGGCCCTCTTCGGCCTCCACCACGGAGAGCACCACCAGGCGGCTGCCGTGCTGCAGGGCCAGCTTCAGGGCAACGGCCGCCGTGTCCATGGTCTGGCGGCTCTGGTCGATCGGAAACAGAACAGTGTTGAACATGGGTTCGCCATCCAGTGGTCGCCATCCCGGCGCAAGGGTCGGACAGAACGTGCCGCCCCACTTGTCCTAGCGCCCGCCTGGAGCCTGGGCCGAGGGCTGCGGGTTAATCTCTCCCATCCTCGATCTCCCCAGACCCCATGGCGAAGCGATCCCTGACCAGCCTGTCCGCGGCCGATCTGCAAGGCAAGCGTGTTCTGGTGCGGGTCGACTTCAACGTACCTCTGGATGAGAGCGGTGCCATCACCGACGACACCCGCATCCGTGCGGCCCTGCCCACCATCCACGACCTCATCTCCAAGGGCGCCAAGGTGATCCTGGCCGCCCACTTCGGCCGACCCAAGGGCGAAGTGAACGAAGCGATGCGCCTCACCCCGGTGGCCGCCCGTCTGAGCGAGCTTCTGGGCAAACCGGTCGTGAAAACCGACAGCTGCATCGGCCCCGATGCCGAGGCCAAGGTGGCGGCCATGGCCGACGGTGATGTGGTGCTGCTGGAGAACGTGCGTTTCTTCGCCGAAGAAGAAAAGAACGACACCGAATTCGCCAAAAAGCTGGCGGCTCTGGCCGAGGTGTACGTGAACGACGCTTTCGGTGCGGCCCACCGGGCCCATGCCTCAACCGAAGGCGTGACGGAATACCTCAAGCCCAACGTGGCCGGTCACCTGATGGAGAAGGAACTCCAATACCTTCAGGGCGCCATCGATGAGCCCAAGCGTCCCCTGGCGGCGATCGTGGGCGGCTCCAAGGTGAGCAGCAAGATCGGCGTGCTCGAAGCCCTGATCGACAAGTGCGACAAGGTGCTGATCGGCGGCGGAATGATTTTCACCTTCTACAAGGCCCGTGGCCTGGCGGTGGGCAAGAGCCTGGTGGAGGAGGACAAGCTGGAGCTGGCCAAGGAGCTGGAGGCCAAGGCCAAGGCCAAGGGCGTTCAGCTGCTGCTGCCCACCGATGTGGTGCTGGCCGACTCCTTCTCACCCGACGCCAAGACCCTCACCACCTCGGTGAACGTGATCCCCGACGGCTGGATGGGTCTCGATATCGGCCCGGATTCGCTCAAGGCCTTCCAGGCCGCCCTGGCCGACTGCAAAACGGTGATCTGGAACGGCCCCATGGGCGTGTTCGAGTTCGACAAGTTCGCCGCCGGCACCAACGGTGTGGCCCACACCCTGGCCGAGCTGAGCGGCAAGGGCTGCTGCACGATCATCGGCGGCGGTGATTCCGTGGCAGCGGTGGAAAAGGTGGGCGTGGCCGAAAAGATGAGCCACATCTCCACCGGCGGTGGTGCCAGCCTCGAGCTGCTCGAGGGCAAGGTGCTCCCCGGCGTCGCCGCCCTCGACGACGCCTGAAGCCGCTCAGATCTGGTCAGCCGGATCCGACCAGGCCCCGGCCTTGCCGCCCTTGCCACGGGGGCCGTCACCGCGGCGGCCTTGGGGAACCGGTAGACCCAGCCGCTGATGCAGGGCCCGGGCCTCCTCCCGGTTCCTGTTCATCAGCTCGCGCCTGGCCTGGCGTTCCGTTTGGCGGCAGGCGCTGAGTGCCTCCAGGTCCTTGGCCTCATTCAGACAGCGCTCTCCTTTCTGGAGGATGCTGATCTGGTCGCTATGGGCCTTCAACGACAGACTGCGCTGCCCTTTGAACAGCTCACTTTTCTGGTTGGGGGTCAGCTGGATGCGCGTTGGTGCAGGCCGGACGCTGGGAGCGGCGCCGGTCTGGGCCTGGCTTGAGCCCACCTGCAGCAGCATCGCCAGGGCGGCGGCGGCGGGCGGGATCAGCACAAGCTGGGCCCTGCGGATGAAGGACATGGTGATGATGGTTCCAAAGGTCCATGCTCCTCTAGCCGGATCACCAGGTGCCAACTGAACGGGCAGGACTGATGACCAGATCTTTCCCGGCCGTGGCCTTCCTCGGGCTGGGGGCCCTTGGTGCGCCGATGGCGGAGAGGTTGCTGGCGGCTGGGTTTCCCCTCACCGTCCACAACCGCACCCGGGCGGCGGAAGAGCCCCTGGCCAGCTCAGGAGCCACCAGGGCAGCCACAGCGGCTGAAGCGGCGGCCTCAGCGGAGCTGATCGCCCTCTGCCTCAGCGATGACACCGCCGTTGAGGAGGTGCTCTTTGCCCCAGCCGGGGTGGCCGAGTCGGTGACTTCAGGCTCCCTGGTGATCGACTTCTCCACCATTGCGGCAGCCACCAGCCAGCGCCTGGCCGCCCGCCTGGGCGAGTTGGGGGTGGGCTATCTCGATGCCCCGGTCACCGGAGGGACCGAGGGGGCTCGTGCCGGCACGCTCTCCCTGCTGGTGGGAGGCGCCAGCGACCAGCTGGAGCGGGCCCGGCCCCTGATGGAGGTGGTGGGCGGCCGGATCAGCCACTTCGGCCCGGTGGGATCAGGCCAGCAGGTGAAGGCCGTCAACCAGATCCTGGTGGCCGGGAGCTATGCCGCCCTGGCGGAAGGTCTGGCTCTGGCCAGGGCCCTGGGGCTGCCGCTGCAGCAGGTCTGCGCCGCCCTCGAAGGGGGCGCCGCAGGCTCCTGGGCCCTGCAGCACCGTGCCGGCCAGATGATCGAGAACACCTACCCCCTTGGCTTCCGCCTGACCCTGCACCGCAAGGATCTGGCTATCGCTCTCGAAACGGCCGCCATGGCCGGAGTGACCCTGCCGATCAGCACCAGCGTGGCCGGGATCGAAGATGCCCTGATCGCCGCCGGACACGGCGACGAGGATGTGTCTGCGCTGGCCCGGTGGTTCCAGCCAGACCTGGGCCCCGACGCCCTCAGGGGGTGAGCGCGGCTTTGTCGGCCACCACCCGCACGCGCTTGGTGGTGCTGACGATGCCCTTGGGATGCACCAGCAGCACGGCCCAGGTCTGGCTGCCAGGCGTCAGGGGCGCCTGCACCGACTTGAACAGCCCTCCGCCACCGAGAGCGGCCAGCTCCAGGTCAGGGGTTTCCAGGGCGCTGATCTGCGCCGGGGTGATCGCGGCGATGCCACCGGCGGCGACCGCCCCATCGAGCGGTTCATCGAAGACCACATCCACGTCGTAGCGCTGACCGGTGAGCACCGCATCCGGAATCAGCACGCTGACCGGCAGGTTCGCCTCACCGCTGCGCAGGGTGGTGGTTTCGCGGATCAACTCCTGGCCGTTCAGCCGGGAGCCGGTGGCACTGAGGGCGAGGAGCTGCTCCGCCTGAAGGGTATAGCGGAATGGGCCTTCGGAGCGGCTGCCGCTCACCACAATCGCCACGGTGGGGCGGCCATCCCGCAAGGGGGTGCCTGGACTCACCTGCCAGCGGGCATCCGGGAAGCGGTCGCGCAGGATCTTGTAGCGGGCCTCCAGCCGGGCAGGATCCAGGCCAGGGCCAGACTCCACCAGGGCAGCCAGATTCGAGGACTGGCCGCTGTTGAGCGCTGCCTCCAGGCTCTGGAGCAGGGCCGGAGTCGGCGGAGCGGCCTTGGCCGCCGGCAGCGCGGCGACCACCGAGGCCGCGAGCAACGCGGCGAGGAACGGGCGGGACTGCGGCATCGGGGTCAGCCATGGCGGCCCTTTTAAGTTAGGCGCGCCCCGGTAGCGCTCCGCGCGCATCAGCGAAGCTCCATGTCCAGGCTCCTGATCGCGGCCAGCGGCACCGGCGGGCATCTCTTCCCCGCTCTGGCGGTGGCGGAGGCCCTGCCCGAAGACTGGCAGGTGCAGTGGCTGGGGGTGCCCAACCGCCTCGAGCGCGAGCTCGTGCCCAGCCGCTACCCCCTGCACACGATCCGGGCGGGGGGACTGCAGGGCAAGGGGTTGCGCAAGCTCTGGCAACTGCTGCGCCTGATCGGATCCAGCGTGGCGGTGAGGCGGCTGATCCGGCGGGAGGGCATCGGCCTGGTGTTCAGCACCGGTGGGTACATCGCCGCCCCCGCGATCCTGGCGGCCCGCTGGTGCGGCGTGCCGGTGGTGCTGCATGAATCCAACGCCATCCCAGGCCGGGTCACCCGCCTGCTCGGTCGCCACTGCAGCCGGGTGGCCGTGGGGCTGCGGGAAGCGGCGGAGCGGCTGCCCCACTGCCGGCCCCTCGTCACCGGCACGCCGGTGCGCGCTGAGTTCCTGCAGCCCACCCCCCTGCCCAGCTGGGTGCCAGCGGGCGATGGCCCGCTGGTGCTGGTGATGGGCGGCAGCCAGGGGGCCCTCGGCCTCAACCGCATGGTGCGGCCCCTGGCAGCGAAGTTGGTGGCCGCCGGCTGCCGCGTGGTGCACCTCACCGGCAGCAATGATCCCGACGCCGGCCTCCGGCAGATCCCCGGTTACATCGAGCGGCCCTTCAGCGACGAGCTGCCGGGCCTGCTGCAGAACGCCCAGCTGGCCATCAGCCGGGCGGGGGCCGGCAGCCTCAGCGAGCTGGCGGTCTGCGGCACGCCCACGATCCTGGTGCCGTTCCCCCAGGCCGCCGACCACCACCAGGACGCCAACGCCGAGGCCGCCGCCGCCGCGGGCGCCGCCGTGATCGTGTGGCAGCACGCCCCGGAGCACCATGCCCTGGAGCAGGCGGTGTGGCGGCTGCTGGGTCCGCGGCTGCGCGGCGCCAGCGGCTCCCTCGACCCCCTGGAGAGCCTGCGGGCGGGCATGGAGCGCCTGGCCGTGCGCGACGCCGATCAACGGCTGGCGGAGCTGCTGATCGAGCTGGCTAGCGGCTGATCTCCTGCCGCAGGGCCCGCAGCAGACGGCGGTTGTTGCGCCGGTCCTGCAGGGCGATCCGCAGCCAGCACTCCCCGAGGCCGTCAAAGGAGCGGCAGTCGCGCAGCAGCACCCTCTGGTGGCGCTCCAGCCGCTCACGCAGGGCCACCAGGGGGCTCTCAGAGCGCAGCAGCAGGAAGTTGGCAGCCGATGGCAGCGGCGTGAGGCCAGGGAGCTGCTGCAGGCGCTGCTGCAGCCAGGGGCCCTCCGAGGCCACCCAGCACTGCACGCGCTCCTGCCAGAGCCGATCCCCCACCAGCGCCTCACCCACCGCGGCCGCCAGACCATTCACCGGCCAGGGGTCGCGCCAGGCGGCCCAGCGCCGCAGCCGGGCAGGATCCGCCACGGCATAGCCCAGACGCAGGCCCGCGATCGCCAGCAACTTGGTGAGACTGCGGATCACCACCAGGCCGGGGTGACTGGCCACCAGCGGCAGCAGCGACTGGCTCTCCCCGCCGGGCACCAGCGGAAGGAAGGCCTCATCGACGATCACCAGCGCGAAGCGCTCCAGCAGGGGCTCAAGGGAGGCTCGGCTCCAGAGCTGGCCGGTGGGGTTGTGGGGATTGGTGACCCACAGCGCCTGAAGAGAACCGGCTGGAGCTGATGGCAGGGGCTGGGGCCAGACCACCGGGCCCGGACGGGGCAACGCCAGCGGCCAGGGGCTCCAGACACCGCCCCAGCAGGCCAGGGCCCGGGGATAGTCGGCGAAACCGGGTGTGGGCAGCAGGCTGGTGCCCGCAGCGGCCGCATCGCGGGCCAGCCAGGTGAACAGCTCGGCGGCCCCGTTGCCGGGCAGCACGGCGGCCGGATCGATCTGGTGGTGGGCGGCGATGGCCCGACGCAGCCGCAGCTGCTCGCGATCGGGGTAATCCCTCAGGGGCGAGGGCTTCCCGGCCGGCGTGCGCAGCACGGCCTGCAGCACCCGCCGCACGGAGGCGGAAGGCCCGAAGGGCACCAGGGAGGCGCTGGCATCGAGCAGATCAGCGGGTCGGCAGCCCAACCGCCGGGCCACGGCCTCCAGGTTGCCGCCATGGCGCTCGAGCGCCGCTGGCTCCGGCGGCCCACCGTCCATGCCAGCTCCAGCGGGTTCCCTAGCGTGAATGCCCATGGCCCCCAGCCTGGACGAGTCAGGATCCCCCCACAGGGCTGCGGCTGGCTGCAAGCGATCCACTGGTGTGGAGGTCGCCATACTCAGCTTCAGGAATTGGGCCGAGCAGTGACCGGGTGCCAGGGGCCAACAGGCGTGATGAGGCTCAGCTTGATGGCCGCGATAACCCTGATGGGAACAGGGGTCCAGGCTGCTCCCTACTGCCAGCAGGAGCAGCGGTTCTTCAGCCAGGGGCCGCAACCTCCCGACGCCTCGGTGGAGCGGGTGAACGGGCTCAACATCCAGACCTGCTCCAGCGGCCAGCCCTGCCTCAACCAGCTTGTCGCCGGAATGGTGGGCCTGGAGCCCTTGCCGGCGGCCTACGAATGGAAGACAGTTGGCCTTCGCCTGTGCATCGAGCCCAGCGATCTGAAGGCCGCCCCTGCGGCCGCCCGCTGAGTCCACCCCCCTTCCCCCCCCCGTCATGGCGCCACCGCTGCGATCCCATGGCCCTCTGCTGAGGGGGGCCCTGCTGCTGGCCACCGGCGCTCAGCTGCTGGGCGGAGCGGTGCAGGCCGCCGAGGCCGACGATGTGATGCGCCTGCTCGACAAGAAGGCCTGCGCCAGCTGCCGGCTGCAGGACGCGGATCTGGTCATGGCCGACCTGCGCGACGCCGACCTGAACAAGGCCCAACTGCAGCGGGCCAACCTCAGCCGCGCCCAGCTCGATGGCGCCAATCTCCAGGGCGCCAACCTCACCTTCACCTCGTTGCTGGGGGCCTCCCTGCGCGGCGCCGACCTGCGCGGCGCCCAGCTGGAGGGCACGGATCTGCGCGAAGCCGATCTCAGCGGCGCGCTTCTTGACGTGGACGGCCTGGCGCGAAGCCACTGGAAACGGGCCGTGGGGGTGAATCCAAGCGCCAGCAGCTACGCCGATCTGCACAATTCCGGTGTGGAAGCGGCCCTGCAGGGTCGGGCCAGCGAAGCCGAAACCTATTTCAACCAGGCCATCCTGAAACAGCCCGATGCGGCCCTGAGCTGGCTGGCGCGGGGGATCAGCCGGGCCGAGCAAGCCAAGCGCGAGCAGGCCGCCGCTGATTTCACCTACGCCGCCAGCCTGTTCGAACAACAGGGCAACCCGAAGGTGGCGGCGCAGGTGCTCAAGGGCGCTGAAGACCTGAAGAAGAATCCCGATGGCAACGCCTCCGGCAATGGTTGGGGCGGCCAGTTCCTGCAGAGCGCCACGGCGATCTTCCAGCAGCTGGCTCCACTGGCCATCAAATACTTCGCCCCCCTGGCCTTCTGAGGCGCAGGAGCTTCAGGGGCTGTAGATCAGGCGGCGGGCATCCCGGGCGGAGGGGGTGTAGCCATAGCCATAGGTGCCGCCCTGCTCATCATCGATGATGCGGGGGGTCACGAGGATCACCAGTTCGTTCTTGTTGCGCGACCCGCTGGTTTTGCGGAAGAACTGACCCAGCAGAGGCAGATCACCGAGGATCGGCCACTTGGAGACCACCTGGAAATCATCATCGGAGATCACGCCGGTGAGGATCAGAGTCTGGCCGTCGCGCACGCGCACGCTGCCGGTGTCGAGGCGGCGCAAGCGCAGGATGTCGATGAAGCCGCAGCCCGGCACCGGTTGGCGATCCACCACACCGGAGATGGCCGGGGAGAGGGTGAAGGTCACAAAGCCATTGTCGTCAATCTTCGACACGCGCGCCCCAAAAGTGAGGCCGGCGGTGCTGAACGTGGGCTCGCAGCTCACGCCCACGTTGGCGGTAGTTGTCACATCATAGGCCGACACCACCTGGCGGCCTACCGTCACGAAGGATTCATTGGCCCTGGTGCGGCCGATGGTGGCCGGGCTGAGACCGGAGCTGTCGCCGGCTTGACCGCCAAGGCCGCCACCGCCCACCTCGGCACCTCCAAAGATTTGTTCAGGGTTTTCGCTGAGAATCAAGGTGGGGCTGGCCAGCACCTTGGCGTTCTCCGAGACGATCTGAGCCTGCAGGAAGCTGAAGAACTCGTTGTCGGGATAGTTCAGGCCAGGGTTGCGGCGCCTGGAGCCTGAGTAGTTTTGGAAGGAATCAGAGGAAGAATCCGAAAAGGAATTGGAACCTGAGCTGGAATTGTTCGAACCCGTACTGCCCGAAGCAGAGCTGGAGGAGGAGCCGGAGTTGGTGAAGCCTCCCCGACTGCGGGCGATGTTCACGCCGCTGTTCACCTGCGAGGTGACGATCTGAGAGATTCTGGAGGTGAGGTCGTCGGTGATGGCCCTGGTGGTACGGCCGATGGGGACGATGCGATACTCGGTGTCGGTGACTTCAATGTTCGGGAGTTCACCTTCTACGCCTGCATTGGGGTTAGGAATAAACCTTGTTACTTCGAAGGGCTGAATCTCCGTACCCGTTTCCCGGAAAAGTTGCCGGTTCACGTTACTGATCTGACTTTGCTCAAGAGATCGGCCATTCGCAAGCGAAAGCGTGAGATCCTCGCTGTACGACGTATCACTACCTGAACCGGATGTGCTTCCAGATTGATTGTTGGAGGTGGAACCGGAGGCGGAGTTATTTGAAGCGCTGCTGGAGGAGTTCCTGGAAGAATTAGACGAGGAGCCAAAGAACTCCCGCGTGTTGGCGTCACTGAAATCCTGGGCATTGGCCGGGAGATTTCGCCCGAAGGCCGCCAGCAACCGCCCACCATCGTTCACGATGAAGTTGTTGCCGAAGCGGAAGGCGAAGCTGTTGTCGATCTCGGTGTCGTTCGTGAGGCTCACATCGAGGATCTTCACCGACAAAGCCACCTGGCGCTGACGCAGATCCAGCTGTTTGAGGTATTGCTCACCGATCGCCACCAGCGACGGTTCGCCCACGATCGTGATCGTGCCCAGGCGTGGATCAGTGGTGGCCCTCAACCCCACCAAGGGGCCCGATGATGCTCCGAAAGCTTCCACTGTCTGCTGGGTGGAGGTGGTGCTCTGGGACGTGGCGGTAAGCCCGGTTCCGGCAGGCTGAGCTCCCAGGGGCACGCCCTGGGACACAGCCGTGGTGATCGAGCTGGTCTTGGTGACCTGCGCCCCGAGGTTGGCCAGATAATCCGCTGCCGAGTTGGGAGCCACCTGGTTGAGGCGGTACACCTTCGACATCTGAGGGCCGATCGTCTTGCCCAGCACATCGGAGCCCACCAAAATGGTGTTGCCCTCTTTACGCGCTTGCAGGCCGGAGGAGAGCAGAACGAAGTTGAAGGCCCGCTCGTAGGGCTCGTTCTGGAACGCCACAGTGACCTGGGCGGGAGGCGCCGGCCTCATTCCCCCCTGACCATTGCTCCCCCCCGACATGGAGGCATCGGAGAAAGCGAAGCCGTACCCCCCCATCTGCGAGAGCACCATCAACACATCGCGCGGGTTGGCACTGCGGGTGGTCAGCGTCACAGGCGGACCGTAAAGGCTGAGATACCCGCGGTTGCGGATCGTCATCGTGCCCACCGCGATGTCGCCGGAAGGGGGTGCCACAGCACGGGGCCGCAGGGGAGGCACAAAGGACGAGGTGGGCACCCGAGTGGGGGCCCGCAGATCCACCTGGGCCGTCTGACTCACGGGCAGCTGGGGGGCGATGAAGCGCACGGTCAGGTCGCGGCCGTCGCTGCTCACCACCGGCGTGCCCAGGTTGCGCCCCGGCATCGGCGTCACCTTCAGCTGGAATTCCGTGCCGGTGCCGTCGAAGGTGATCGAATCCACGCCGGCATCGGTCATCGAGAGCGACTGGGGGCCGGCCTTGAGCCCACGGATCTGCGGGGTGCGCAGCTCACCCAGCCACACCTGACCCTGCATCTGCTGACGCAGGTCGCTGCCGGTGCCGACGTCCTGGATCAGCAGCTCCAGGGCATCGGGCAGACGGCGAAGTTTCAGTTGCAGGCCGTCGGAGCGAATGGCCGCCTGGGCCAGGGCTGGAGCGGGGGTCACCGCCAGGGACAATATCGCCAGCAGGGTGCTGCTGGCGCCCAGCCACAGCCCAGCACGGAATCCAAGACCAGCTGAGCCCATCAACGCATCCATCAAGTCGGAATGTTACGAGGAGTGTTCTTTAAGCACCAGATGACCAAATGCAACTGTGGCCCCTGACTCCTCATTGGGGTGGAGCCGGGGGCACCGGGGCAGCGGGACTGGCGGCTGGTGACGTGGCCGCAGGAGGTGGGGCGGCGGCGGGCTTGGCCCGTTTGCCGGAGGGCTTGACGGCTGGGCCTGCGCCGTAAATCGCCAGGTTCAGCTTCAGCACCACCTGGGGAATGCGCTGCGCCTGAGCTGCCGACCTGTTAGCGACAGGCTGAGCCTGGGCGCGGATGGCCTCCAGGTCGAGGTTGAGATCGCTCTGGGCCACCAGCAGACTGAGGCGCTCCAGGCGGCGCAGGAACACCAGCAGGTTCGGGTAGCGCCCGCGGGCGCTCAGCAGCAGGGTGGTCTTGCGCAGGCCATCGGCCTCGAGAGGGTCCGGTGGAGGTCCCGCTTCCTTCTCCTTGCCCCCAGAGGCCGGGGCGGCCGCTGCCGTGGGCGCCGCAGTGGGCGCCACAGGCTCGAACACATCGAGCTGCACGCCGGTGGCGGTGGCCTCGCGGTTCAGCTGGGCCAGGAAGGTACTGATCTGACCGCTACCGGCGATCAGCTTCAGCAGGCTGGAGCGCTGACCCTCCACGGTTTTGACCTGATCGAGCTGGCGCACCCGCTGGGCCCGCAGCAGAGGCAACCGTTCGTTCATGCCCCGCAGCTCATCGAGCTGGAGTTGATCCCGGCGCAGCTGACTCCAGGGCTGAAACACCCCCACCACGCCAACCAGACCGGCCAGCACCACACCAGCCGCCACGGGCAGACCGATCAACAGACCGTTGCGCAGGAGCAGGGACCGGGGCGGGGCGCCCTGCTGAAGGTTGGTCATCGCAGCAGGCCCTCCTTCTGCAACAGCTCCAGACGGCGGGCCATGCCACCGGCACCCAGCTCCTGCAACTGCTTCAGCTGGGCCGTGCTGGCCGGCGGGGGACGGAAGGCGGCACTGAGCTCGAACTCCACCAGACCGCTCTCCGGCCCCTTTTTCGGCTGGTTGGGATCGGTGTCGGTGCGGATCGCGCGGCTGAGGTTCACGCTGGCTGGATCGATCAGCTCAGACGTTTTGAGGCGCAGCACCATGGCGTTGATCCGCTCGAACGCACCGGGGTCAGCGGTGCGGCCCTTGAGCTGCAGATCGTCCTTGCCCACCACCACCGAGGTGAGCTGCAACTCGGCCGGGGTGCGGCCAGCCAGGTCGGTCATCAGGGCCGAGCCCGAGCGCACGGCCACCAGTCCATTCACCAACTGGTCATTGCCCTTGCTCTTGCGCTCCAGGTTGCCCTTATCGGCAGCCAGTTCGGCCTCGAGTGTCTCCACCTGGCCCCGCACCGGCGCCAGCCGGGTGAGCTCCTGCTCCAGCAGCAGGCCCTGCAGCTTCAGCAGCAGCGTCACGCCAATGGTGCACAGCACGATGGCGCCACCGATGGCCGATCCGATCAACAGCAGCCGCCTGTCGTCGGGCGGCCTGGGCGGTTCTGCGGGCAGACCCAGCTCAAGCCGCCGTTCCCGCAGCAGGTCAAGACCAGGAAACATCGGGCTCATCGCGCCGCCTCCGCTTGCATCAGTCCATGGAGGCTGGCCAGGGCAGAACCTGGCGGTGGCGGCTCATCGCCGTCGTCCGGGGGCAGGGCGATCCAGCCAAGGGCCACCGGATCGAGGATCTCCGCAGGCCAGTCGCCGCTGCCGTGCAGCTTGTTGGCGAGCAGGAGGAGGTCTGGACTGGAGCCCGTCAGCCAGAGGCGAACACCAGTCATGCCTGGATCCCAGCCACGCCAGTAGGCGATGCAACGCTCCAACTCGTCCTCGAGGTCGGACAACGACCCTTTCACCTCACGGCCGTACTCCGGCACGCCGTGGCGCAACAGGGTGAGCCGCGCACCGCGCTCATCCAGCACCACCAGCACCTCGAGCAGATCTGGCTCGGCGCCGTCGAGCAAGGGGGCCAGGGCCCGCAGCTCGCACACCTGAGCCGCTTCCAGCCGCTCCAACTGCACTCCGGCAATGTCGAATACCTCAATCCAGCTGAGCACCCGCTGGCGCGGGACACTCACCAGCAGTGAGGAGCAGGAGCCAGAGTCCTGCTGGTCAGCACCCTCCAGTGGCAGGAGGCTGATGTAGGCCTGGGAGAGGTCATAGGGAAGCCCCAGGGCGGGATCGATCTGGCGCAGGGCCTCGTCCGCTGACTCGGGCCAGTCGTCGAAGGGCCACTGCACCACCCTCCAGGCACAGGCGGCGGCAGGGAGCACCGCCAGCACCTCAGCGCCCACCAGGCCCAGTTCCACCAACAGATCCCCGATCAGGTCGCCGAGAGCCATCACCTGCTGAGGATCACCGGCGGAGCAGGCCCCGCGCGGCAGGGGCACCCGCCTGAGCAGGTCGAGTTGAACCGGCTGGCCAAGTCCCTTGGTGGTCACCACCGTGACCGCGTCGTCGTCAAGAGCAAGCCAGACCCGGCGAGGAAACAGCCGGGATGTAAAGGGCTGAAGCTGTTCCTGAACGCCGGCAAGAACCAATCGTCACGTCCAGGAATCCGGCCGAAGCGTATCGGCCATACGATGATTACGCATCTCACGCGACCACACGCCTGCAGAGCGGACTGGACCAGCGCTCAGCGCCAGGGCAGACCACTGCCCACCACCTCACTGAGATGGCTGCAGCCATGACGGTCCAGCTGATCGCCGAGGCCCTCGAGAATCGCCGGCACCAGGCCCGGACCCTGGTAAATCCAGCCCGTGTAGAGCTGAATCAGCGAAGCTCCGGCCGTGATCCGCTCCCAGGCGGCCTCAGGGGAATCAATTCCACCCACGCCGATCAGCGGCAGGGCTGGACCGGCCGTGGCCCGCAGGCGCCGGATCACCTCCAGAGCACGGCCGCGCAGGGGGACTCCGCTGAGCCCCCCTGCCTCCTCCGCAAGCGTCCTCCCGGTCTGGGGCAGGCGACGGTTCTCCAGGCCCAGCCGGTTGACGCTGGTGTTCACGGCGATCACCCCGGCAAGGCCCTCCTCGTAGGCCAGACGGGCAATCGTGTCGATGGCGTCGTCTTCGAGGTCGGGGGCGATCTTGACCAGCAGCGGCGGGCAGGCCGACAGGCGCCGCAGCCGCTCCACCAGCCGTCGCAGCTGCACCGCATCCTGCAGGTCGCGCAGACCGGGGGTATTGGGTGAACTGACATTGATGACCACGTAGTCGGCCAGCGGCGAGAGCAGCTCCAGGGAGGAGGCGTAGTCGTCGGGGGCCAGCTCCAGGGAGGTGATCTTCGACTTGCCCAGATTGAGGCCCAGCACCGCAGGCCGCTGGCCCGGCGGGGGCAGGTGCTGGCGCTCCAGGTTGCGCTTGACGGCCTGGGCGCCGTCGTTGTTGAAACCCATACGGTTGAGCGCGGCCCGCTCCTGGGCCAGGCGGAACAGCCGCGGCCGCGGATTGCCCGGCTGAGGGTGCCAGGTGATCGTGCCCAGCTCAGCGAAGCCGAACCCGAACAGGTGCCAGATTCCCGCCGCCACCGCGTTCTTGTCGAAACCCGCAGCCAGGCCCACCGGATTGGCGAAGCGGCAACCGAAGAGGGTCTGCTCGAGGCGATGGTCACGCCGTTGCAGCTCGGCCCCGAGGCCCGCCAGGCTGCCCGACACCAGGGGCCAGTCGCGGCGCAGGGAGGCCTGGGCCAGGGCGGCGAGAGTGAGGCTGCTGAGCTGCTCGGCATCGGCCCCCTCATCCCTCGCGAGCAGCGGGCCCACCCAGCGGCGGTAGAGCGAACCCGTGCTGGTGCCGGCCGTGGCGCCTGAGGAGGCGCGCTCTGGTCGCTCCAGAATCATGGGAACTCCTGCAGGACGGGCTCGGCGCGCTCCAGCCGCCAGCGGCCCTCGCTGGTGGGACTCACCCGCCAGTCGCGCCAGATCCAGGGGGCCTGCCGCTCCTGCAGACGGGCCAGGGGCTGCTCCACGAGGCGGGCCAGTTCGGCGGCCGTGAGGGCGTAACCGCCGCTGGCGAGGCGGTCAGCCACCTCAAGGCGGGTGAGCAGCTGGCCCAGAGCCGCGGGAGCCGGCTGATCGAGCGCATCCTCCTCCTCAGGCTGGGCTGGCTCAGGAGCGCTCCGAGGGCTGCCAGACCCGGGTCCCTGGGCCAGATCAGGGGAGCCGCCGCGGGAGAAGGCCACGGCGATCTCATCGCAGCGGTCGTTATCGGGATCACCGCTGTGCCCTTTCACATGGGCCAGGCTCAACCCCGGCAGGCGTGCCCGGTCCAGCTCCTCCCAGAGGTCGCGGTTGAGCACAGGTCCGCCGGAGGCGGTGCGCCAGCCCTTGCGCTTCCAGCCCGGCATCCACTTGGTCAGTCCATCGATCAAGTAGCGGCTGTCGGTGCGCAGGCGCAGATCGGGGTGAAGGGGCAGCTGCCGCAACTCCTCCATCAGGGCCAGGGCAGCGGTGAGCTCCATGCGGTTGTTGGTGGTCGCCGCGGCCGCACCCCCCAGCTCGCGCACGCTGCCGTCCTCGAAACGCAGCAGGCAGCCCCAGCCCCCCGGGCCCGGATTGCCGCGGCAGGCGCCATCACAGGCAGCCGCCACCACCCGCACCGGCTCAGCAGCCACTGGGCAACCCGGCCATTGTTCGGTAGACAGTGGTGCCGTAGACCGTGGCGACGATGTTGGGACGCAGGAAATCCACCATGCAGCGAACCTACCTGGCCCTTGCAGGGGCTGGCCTGGCAGCCACCACGCTCCAGGCCGTCACAACGCCCCTGGCGGAGGCCGCCGGAGTGTTCGACAGCCAGCCTGTGGAGGCGTCGCAGTTTGCGGTGCTGGCCAAGCCGGTCGGCTTCGCCGACTGGTCGCTGGTGCTGATCGAGCAGACCGCCAACGGCCAGCCCTGCTGGCAGGCCCGGCCCGACGGCCTGGTGGATGCCTCGATGAACCGCTTCGACTCCAAGGGGATCTGCACCAGTTACGCCGGCAGCAACGCCTATTCCCTGCGGGTGGCTGGCCAGGACCTGGCCAGCCGCTACCGCCTTCGCCTCAGCCAGGTGGGCAATGAGCTTCAGTTGCAGGCCATGAGCCCGGCGGACACCACCCTGCTGCTGGTGGGACGGGGCGAGGTGAGCCGCCGTGACCCTGAGGGATTTGTTCCGATCAAACTCGAGAGCGACTGGCAGCTGAACCGCCGCGTCTTCGGCCAGCAAACCCTGAACCACATCTATTTCGCCGCCAGCAGCCCCTTGGAGCAGCTGATCGCCCAGGCCGGCGGGGGCAGCCTCGAAAAGGCTCAGCCCATCAGCAGCGAGGGGCCGGGCAGCCTGGGACGTGTCCTCGGGAGCATGGCCCGAGGTGGCGAGCTGGAGACCGGTCCGATCGCTCTGCAGGTGATCCCCTTCCGGGAGTGACAGTGAACACAGCGGCCCTTGGCGCTGGCACCTAACGGATCCAGCCCATACACTTTTCTTGTGTGAGGAGTGCAGAACGCTCTCCTGGGGTCGAAACGAGGACAGACTCCCGGCATCGTTCCACCTCAAAAGCCTGCCTTCGGCGGGCTTTTTTTTTGGCCGTTTCAAGCCAGCAAAAAGCCGGCCCCGAGAGGCCGGCTTTGGTCGATGAAGTTGGCGGAGGACAAACCTCCGCCGGGGCTGATCACTTGATGGTGACCTTGCCGCCCACTTCTTCAATCGACTTCTTGAGAGCCTCGGCATCGCCTTTGGCGATGCCTTCCTTGACGGCCTTGGGGGCTGCCTCGACCAGGGCCTTGGCTTCGCCCAGACCGAGGCCGGTGGCCTCGCGGACGGCCTTGAGCACCTTGATCTTGGCGGCGGCGTCGAAGCTCTCGAGGATCACATCGAACTCGGTCTGCTCTTCGGCAGCCTCAGCGGCAGCGGCAGGCGCGGCGGCCATCACGACGCCAGCGGAAGCGGCGGCGGACACACCGAAGGCCTCTTCAATCTGCTTGACAAGCTCGGAAGCTTCCAGCAGGGAGAGGGTCTTCAGTGACTCGAGAATGTCGTCAGTTTTGGTGGTCATGGTTGAGAATCAGCAACAGATCTGTGAAAAATTGAACCGGCAGAGCCGGTGGATTTCGCTGGGCTCAGCTGGCGTCGCCGCTGTCGGCGTGCTGCTGGAGGGCCCGGGCGAGACCGGAGGGAACTTCGTTGATGCCAACAGCCAGCTTGGTGGCCACCGCATTGATCGCACCGGCGATCTGGGCGATGAGCACCTCCTTGGAGGGCAGCTCGGCAATGGCCTTGATGTCGTTCTGGGAAAGAAGTTTGCCTTCGTAGAGGCCTCCTTTCACATCCGACTTCTTGGTGTCCTTCTGGAAGGACTGAACGGCCTTGACGGCACCACCGACATCGCCCTTGATCAGGACGAAGGCGTTGGTGCCGGTGAGCAAGGAGTCGAGTTCCGACCAGGCGCTGTTTCCATCAATGGCACGGCGCATCAAGGTGTTCTTGGTCACCTTGCAAATGCCGCTGTTGGCCTGCAGACGAGTCCGCAGGTCAGACATCTCTTTGATGGACAAGCCCTTGTAATCAAGGACCAGCGCCATTTCGGCCTCACCGAGGAGCCCCTTGAGCTCTTCGATGATCTGTTGCTTGCTCTCCAGCGTGCGGCCCATGGATTTGGTACGGAGTTGGGGGAACAAGCCGGGACGCGGCCGCCGGCTCCACAGCCGGGGTGAACCGGCGGGATGCCTCGAGGCCGCTGAACGGTGATCCGCCCGGACAAGCCGAACCGGAAAAAAGTCGCGTGCACCTCGGCAGGGTTTACGGAACTGCGGACACCGGATGACCCACCGAAGCGGGGAGCCTGAAGCCGCAGCACTGACCTGCTGTCTTGGGCCGGGCGCGTGCCCGATCAATCAGCCTACACGGCAGGGCGGAAAATTACCCCGCACCGTGCGCTCAGCCGTCCAGCTTGATGTCCTGCAGGGCTGTGACGTCGACCGAGACGGAAGGGCCCATGGTGGAGGTGAGGTAGAGACTCCGCCAGTAGCGGCCCTTGGCACCACTGGGCTTCTGGCGGTCGATCGTTTCCTGCAGAGCCTTGAGGTTCTCCAGCAGGTCGTCCAATGAGAAGCTGGCCTTGCCGAATCGAACGTGCACGATGCCGGTGCGATCGGCACGGAATTCCAGTTTCCCCGCCTTGAATTCGTTGATGGCCCCTGCCAGATCGGTGGCCACGGTGCCGGCCTTCGGGTTCGGCATCAGACCGCGGGGACCGAGCACTCGACCCAGCTTGGCCACCTTCGGCATCATGTCCGGCGTGGCGATCAGCAGGTCGAAGTCGATCTGACCGCCGGCGATGGCCTCCACCAGCTCGTCGTCACCGGCGAGGTCGGCGCCGGCCGCCTTGGCTTCGGCCACCTTCTCGCCACGGGCGATCACGGCGATGCGAATGGTCTGGCCGGTGCCCTTGGGCAGGGCGACGGTGGTGCGCAGCTGCTGGTCGGTGTACTTGGGATCGATGCCGAGGCGCGCATGGGCTTCGATCGTTTCATCGAACTTGGCGTTGGCGTTGGCCTTCACCAGCTCGAGGGCCTCGAGCGGGGTGTACTCGCGATCCTCGATCGTCTCGAGCAGGGCGGTGAAACGCTTGGATTGTCTGGGCATGGGTTTCGGCGGGGTTCAGGCGACAGGCTGTCGGTGGCCAGGGCTGGGCCGGGGCCGGCGGTGACTGTCTCCCCCGGGTGGGGTGAAAGGTGGTTGAAGCGGGAGTAACGGAGCTGGGCTCCTGCGTGATCAGTCGCTGATGGCGACGCCCATGTTGCGGGCGGTGCCTTCGATGATGCGCATGGCCGACTCCAGACTGGAGCAGTTGAGGTCGGGCAGCTTGGTGCTGGCGATCTCCTGGAGCTGGGCACGGCTGATGGCGCCCACACGGCCCTTGGCCGAGGTGGCGGCACCCTTGTCGATACCAGCGGCCTTGGTGATCAGCACCGAAGCCGGCGGGGTCTTGGTGATGAAGGTGAAGCTGCGGTCTTCGAAGACCGAGATCTCCACCGGAATCACATAGCCGGCCTTGTCCTGGGTGCGGGCGTTGTACTCCTTGCAGAACGCCATGATGTTGACCCCGTGCTGGCCGAGGGCAGGACCCACCGGTGGTGCGGGGTTGGCTTTGCCGGCATTGAGCGCCAGCTTGATTACGGCAACGACTTTTTTGGCCATCGGCTGGTCTACGGAGGGAAGCGCTGCGGATCGCCTGACCCTTGGGTCGAGGCGTTGGGCGGCGGCGCCAGAACGGTGCCGCCGGGTTGGGCCGCCCTCCGCAGGGAGGCGGCCCCGTGAGCATCAGCTTTGCTTGCTGATCTGGGCGAATTCGAGTTCCACCGGGGTTTCCCGGCCGAAGATCGAGAGCAGGGCCTTGAGCTTGCTGCGCTCGCCCGACACCTCAATCACCTCGCCCTGGAAGTCCTTGAACGGACCAGCCGTGACCAGGATCTGATCGCCCTCGGCCAGATCGACCTTGACGACGGGCTTCTTCTCGGCGGCGCGCTTGAAGATCCGGTCGACCTCCTGGCGGCTGAGGGGCCTGGGCTTGATGTGACCACGGGCCCGGCCGGTGGAGCGGCGCTCCTCCTGGCCCACGAAGTTGATCACGTTGGGGGTGCTCCGCACCGCCATCATCGTGTCTTCATCAAGCATCATTCGCACCAGCACATAGCCGGGGAAGACCTTCTCCTCGGCGGCCTGGCGGCTGCCGTCTTTCTTGAGCTTCACCGCCGGGGTCTGGGGGATCTCGATCTCCAGGATGCGGCTGTCGACGCCCAGGGTGATGGCGCGCTGCTCCAGGGTGGCCTTCACTTTCTTCTCACAACTGGAAGCCACCTGCACGGCATACCAGCGGGCCACCATCGGCTTGCCTTCGCGCTCCGCCGGTGGGGGGGCCTCGAGGGCGAGCACGTCAACGGTGGCGGCGTCCTCAGGGGCGCCGTCGGGGCTGGCTGCGGTGACGAGATCGGCTTCGGACACGGGGACGGAGGAGTGCGTGCTCAGAACGAACGGGACAGAGAGGGCTGAGGAGCCGCCGGCGCCTCAGGGAAAGACCTGGGAGGAAGCCCAGCTGTAAAAGCGATCGACGGCAGCGATGGTGGCGGCCGAGAGGCTCACCATCAGGATCACCGCCACCGACTCGCTGAAGAGCTGCTGACGGCTGGGCCACACCACCTTGCGCAGCTCCTCCAGGGTGGAGGAGACGAAACCACCGACACCAGCAGGCTGGGCAGGCTTGACCTCCTGCTCAGAGATGTCGTCGGAGGTGGTGGTGCGGCTGGGAGAATCCACGGGCGCTGGCGCACCGGACGGCAAGGCGTACCGGCAAACGAACACCCTACCGGACACCCTTTCAGCGGTTACTCAAGGGGCAGGAAGCGCAGAGTGTCGGCTCCATCCGGGCCGGTGGGATCGCCGAGACACACACGCACGCCGCGGGCCGCGCGGAAGTGGTCCTCCAGCAACTCTGTGGCCAGGGGATTTTCGATGCGGCGGCGCAGCACCCGGCGCAGGGGCCGGGCGCCGAATTCCGGCTCATAGCCCAGCTCCGCCAGGCGGCTCACCACGGCCTCATCGATCTCCAGCTCCAGCCGCTGCTCCTTCAGCAGCGCCGCCAGTTCCGCCACCTGCAGGCGCACGATGCGTTGCAGGTCGCTCTGCGCCAGGGGCCGGAAGCGGATCACCTCGTCGATGCGGTTGAGGAACTCCGGCCGGAACTGCCCGGCCAGGGCACGCTCAACCGCCGCCTCCAGGCCAGAGTCGTCGCCGCTGCGAGCACTCTCGAGGATGGCCCGGCTGGCCAGGTTGCTGGTCATCACCACCACGGTGTGGCGGAAATCGACCGTGCGGCCCTGGGAATCCGTCAGGCGGCCGTCGTCAAGCACCTGCAGGAGCAGGTTGAACACCTCGGGGTGGGCCTTCTCAACCTCATCGAGCAGCAGCACCGCGTAGGGGCGGCGACGCACGGCCTCGGTGAGCTGGCCGCCCTCCTCGTAGCCCACATAGCCGGGGGGCGCTCCCACCAGCCGGGCCACGGCGTTGCGCTCCATGAATTCGCTCATGTCGAGCCGCACCAGGGCGTCCTCCTCATCAAAGAGGGCCGCGGCCAGGGCCTTGGCCAGCTCAGTCTTGCCCACGCCCGTGGGGCCCAGGAAAAGGAAGGAGCCCACGGGTCGGCGCGGGTCCTGCATGCCGGCCCGGGCCCGCCGGATCGAGGCGGCCACCGCCGCCACCGCCTCGGGCTGGCCGATCACCCGCTCCGCCAGCCGCTGCTCCAGCTCCAGCAGCTTCTGACGCTCCCCAGCCAGCAGACGCTGGATCGGAATGCCGGTCCAACGGGCCACCACATCGGCGATGTCGCCCTCCTCCACCTGCTCGCGCAGCAGGGAGAGACCGCCGCGCTGATCGTCGAGAAGTTCCTCCTCCAGGGCGGCGCGGCGCTGCTGCACCAGCTGCAGCTGATCCACCTGCAGGCGGGCCGCCTCCTCGAACTCGCCGTCACGCTCGGCCTCGGCGATCGCCAGCCGCAGCTCGTCGTCCTGCTGAAGCAGCTCCCTCAGCTCCGCCAGTTGGTCGCGCTCCGCCTGCCAGCGCCGCTGCAGATCCTGCAGGTGCTCCAGGGCGCTGCGCCGTTGCTCCTGCAGGGCCACCCGCTCGTCCTGGGAGGCCGCCTCAGCCCCGAGCAGAGCCAGTTCGATCCGGCGCAGGTCGAGTTCAGCGGCCTCCACCACTTGGGGCTTGGAGGTGACCTCCATGCGCAGCTGGGCGGCGGCCTCATCGATCAGATCGATCGCCTTGTCGGGCAGGCAGCGGTCGGCGATGTAGCGCTCAGCCAGACGCACTGCCGCCTGCAGGGCCCCATCGGTGATGGTGACGCCGTGGTGGAGCTCATAGCGCTCCTTGAGGCCGCGCAGGATCTCGAGGCTCACCTCCTTGCTGGGTTCACGGATCACCACCTGCTGAAAGCGGCGGTTGAGGGCAGGATCCTTCTCCACCGTGCGGCGGTAGTCCTCCGGGGTGGTGGCCCCGATGCAGCGCAGCTCCCCCCTGGCCAGGGCCGGCTTGAGGATGCTTCCGGCATCAGCACTGGAGCGGTCGGTGCTCACGACGGTGTGCAGCTCATCGATGAACAGCACCACCCCGGCATCGCTGCTGGCGACTGCCGCGGCGCCGCGGCCCGCCTCAGGCTCCTTCACCTCAGCCAGCACGCTGCGCAGGCGTTCCTCGAACTGACCGCGGAACTTGGCGCCAGCGATCAGGGCACCGAGGTCGAGGGCGATCAGGCGCAGGCCTTTGAGGGAGTCGGGCACTTCGCCGCTGGCGATGCGCTGGGCCAGGCGCTCGGCGATGGCCGTCTTACCGACGCCGGGCTCCCCAATCAGCACCGGATTGTTCTTGCCGCGGCGGGAGAGCACCTGGATCAACCGGCGGATCTCGGTGTCGCGGCCGATCACCGGATCAAGCAGGCCAGCACGGGCGGCTGCGGTGAGGTCGCGGCCGTACTGCTCCAGGGCGCTGGGCTCGCCCGCCTCAGCCTCCAGTGTCAGCTCCTGATCAGGGGCACGGACAGGCCTGATGGGACGTGGCACGGGGGCTGCTGCCGCGGGGGCGGTCAGCGGCGGCACCACGGCGGGCTCCCGGGTAGGGCTGTCGATCCAGTCGTCGGCTGGGGCCGGAGGCGCTGCGAAACGGCGGGGGCGCCCGGACCCGGCCACAGGATCTGTTCGGACGCCGGCCGGTCTGGTGACGGGGGCCGCGGCGGGCCGCAGCTGGCGCAGCAATTCCGGCTCGCTCAGCCCCTCCTCCGCCAGCAGCGCCGCCCCCAGGCGGGGTTCATCCAGCAGAGCCAGCAGGAGATGGGGAATATCGAGCAGGCGCGAACCCCAGCTGGAGCGGCGGCGATCGGCCTCCTCCAGCAGGTCTTCGAGGGCATCACCGATGTAGAGGTCGTCGCCGGGCGACGAGGGCTGCTCGGCGCAGAAGCCCTCCAGACGATCGAGCAGGCGCTCACGTTCGATCGACAAGGGATCCACCCAGGCCGCGAAGCGTGAATCCTGCAGAAGCGCCTGGAGCAGGTGCTCCACATCCATCTGGTCATGACGCCAGCGGCGGGCCTGGTCCTGGGAGGCCAGCAGCAGGTCCCAGGCGGCCTCACTGAAGAGGTCGGGCTCGCTGGTGAGGCTGCCCCGCGGCGTGTCGCCGCCGGCGGCCGCGACCGCGCTGGTATCGAAACGCTCAGGCTGCTGCATCGACCCTCGGGGCAAGCTGGATCAGCTCCACCTTGTATCCGTCCGGGTCCTCCACAAAGGCGATCACGGTGCTGCCGTGCTTCATCGGCCCCGGTGGGCGCACCACCCGTCCCCCCTTGCCGGCGATGGCATCACAGGTGCCAGCAATGTCGTCGACACCGATGGCGATGTGGCCATAACCCGTGCCGATCTCATAGGACGTGGTGTCCCAGTTGTGGGTGAGCTCGATCACGGTGCTGTCGCTTTCCTCGCCGTAGCCGAGGAAAGCCAGGGTGAAGCGTCCGGAGGGATACTCGCGGCGCCGCAGCAGACGCATGCCGAGCACCTCTGTGTAGAAGGCGAGGGAACGCTCCAGATCGCCGACCCGGAGCATGGTGTGCAGCAGACGCATCGCCATCGGCAGGGGATTGAACCCCGATTCTGGCGTCAGGACTGGAGTCGGCGACTCACCAGTCGGTACCGAGCGTCACAACAGGATGCCCCGGGGCGACCCATAGGATCCCCCCAAGCCCTGACTGCCTGCAGTTTTCGTGTTCGACTCCCTCGACCTCGTGATCGATTCCATCGTGGCTCGGGAGGTGCTCGACTCCCGCGGCACCCCCACGGTGGAAGCGGAAGTGCGACTGGAAGGGGGCGCCCAGGGCCACGCCATCGTGCCCAGCGGCGCCAGCACCGGCGCCCATGAGGCCCATGAGCTGCGCGATGGCGGCAGCCGCTACGCCGGCAAGGGGGTGCTTCAGGCGGTGGCCAACATCGAGGAGAAGATCGCCCCGGTTCTCTGCGGCCTCACCGCCATCGAGCAGGTGGCCGTCGACACCACGATGATCGAGCTCGACGGCAGCGACAACAAATCAGCCCTTGGGGCCAACGCCATCCTGGCCGTGAGCCTGGCGGTGGCGCGGGCGGCCGCCGATGGGGTGGGGCTGCCCCTCTACCGCTACCTGGGCGGACCGATGGCCACCCTGCTGCCGGTGCCGCTGATGAACGTGATCAACGGTGGGGCCCACGCCGCCAACAACCTGGATTTCCAGGAATTCATGCTGGTGCCCCACGGCGCCCCCAGCTTCCGCGAGGCCCTGCGGATGGGCACCGAGGTGTTTCACGTGCTCAAGGGGCTGCTGAGCGACCAGGGCCTCTCCACCGCCGTGGGTGATGAGGGCGGCTTTGCCCCCAACCTGGAGAGCAACGATGCGGCCGGCGCCCTGCTGGTGGCGGCGATCGAGAAGGCCGGCTACAAGCCCGGCGAGGAGATTTCCCTGGCTCTCGATGTGGCCAGCACCGAGTTCTATGCCGATGGTCGCTACGCCTTCGGTGGCGGCAGCTACAGCTCTGCCGAGATGGTGGATCAGCTCGATGCGCTGGTGAGCCGCTATCCGATCGTCTCGATCGAGGATGGCCTCGCCGAAGACGACTGGGAGGGCTGGGCGCTGATGACCGAGCGCATGGGCAGCCGGCTCCAGCTCGTGGGCGACGACCTGTTCGTGACCAACACCAGCCGCCTGCAGCGGGGGATCGACGCCGGCACCGCCAACTCGATCCTGATCAAGGTGAACCAGATCGGCTCCCTCACGGAAACCCTGCAGGCGATTGATCTGGCCGGCCGTGCCGGCTACACCAGCGTGATCAGCCACCGCAGCGGCGAAACCGAGGACACCACCATCGCCGACCTGGCGGTGGCCACCCGCGCCGGCCAGATCAAGACGGGCTCCCTCAGCCGCAGCGAGCGGGTGGCCAAGTACAACCGGCTGCTGCGCATCGAGGACGAACTGGGCAGCCAGGCCCTCTATGCCGGCGCCGAAGGACGGGGCCCCCAGGGCAAGCTCTGAGGTCACAACACCAGGGTTGAGCGGAGACCATGCGCAGGAATCACCTAGGCCGCCAGGGGCTCTGACTCCTGCTGCGAGGCCGTGGCGTCGGCCTCGGGGTGGAGCTGGGCCCGGAAAAGCCCGACGTCCACGCCCAGGTGCTGATCAGGCCGGCCCGTGATCAGCAGGGCCGTGCGCTGGCGGGTGGCGATCTGCCACATCCACTTAGTGAACAGGGTGATGCGGTTCTCCGTGTCGGGGATGAAGGCCAGATGCGCCAGGGCCCAGAGCACCCAGCCCGCCAGCCCCGTGACATGAAGACCCCGCAGATCGGCAACGGCGTACCAGGGGCCGATCACGGCCATGCTGCCCAGGTCGGTGAAGCGGAAGGGCGCCACCGAGCTGCCGCCCCTGCGGGCCAGGATGTGGGCCGCCACCCAACCGCCCATCTGCACCGCCGGTCCGGCCATGCCGGGCAGGGACTTTCCGTCGCTGGTGTGAAGGTAGGCGCAGAGGTCACCGATGGCATGGATGTCGGGATGGCCCGGCACCGAAAAGTCGGGCTCCACCAGCAGCCGCCCGCCACGATCAACCGGGCAGCCGGTGCGTTCAGCCAGCAGGGCGCCGAGCCGGGAGGCCCGCACGCCAGCGGTCCAGCAGATGGTGGCGGCCTGCAGCTCCTGGGGGCCATCGGTGCCCTCCAGCGACACCCGGCCGGGGGCTATGCCCTTCACCATCGAGCGCATCATCAGGGTCACACCGGCGCCCTGGAGGTGAGTGGCCGCGGCGGTCGAGAGATTTGGGTGCATGGTGGGCAGCACCCGCTCCACCGCATCCACCAGGACCACCTTGCAGCGGTCGTGCTGAAGCTGCTTGAAATCACAGCGGATGGCGCGGTGCATCAGCTCGATCAGGGAGCCCGCCAGCTCACAGCCCGCCGGGCCTGCGCCCACCACCACCACGGTCTGGAGGAAGCCACGGCGCTCGGGGTCGCGGGTCTGCTCGGCCTCCTCGAGAGCCATCAGCAACCGGCGGCGGATCTCATCGGCGTGCTCGAGAATCTTCATCGGCGGCGCCAGGGGCCGCCATTCCTCGTGACCGAAGTAGGTGCTGCCGGAGCCGCTTGCCAGGATCAGGTGGTCGTAGCCATAGCTGTGGTCGTTGAACGCCACCTGCTTCGCCTGCGGGTCGATATCGACCACCTCCCCCAGCAAGACCTGGATGTTCGGGGCCTGGCCCACCATCTGGCGCAGGGGAGAGGCCACATCGGCCTCCGACACCAGCCCCGAGGCCACTTGATAAAGGAGAGGCTGGAAGAGGTTGAAGTTGCGCTTGTCGATCAGGGTCACCCGTACGGGCTTGCCGGCCAGGGCATGGCAGGCCTTGAGGCCAGCAAAGCCGCCGCCCACGATCACCACGTGGGGCCAGTCCCGCATCAGAGCCTCGGGAGGATCAAGCTCCAGGAAGAAACGTTCCGGTGGCATCCACCGCCTCCAGGGTCCTTCAACGTATCCAGATCCTCGGGGCGGGGTCGGTAGTCGTGGAAGCGGTTAGGCCTGGATCGGTGGGTTGTTGCAGAAACGCTGACCCTGGCGATCGGGGTCAGGCCCGGAACGAGGGTGACCAGTGAGGAGCTTCCGTCACCCCCTCAGGCGGGAGCCTGCGATCGGCTGGCGTTTGGCTGATCACTGAACGAACTGGTTCAGCAACTCCTGGGAGGCTTTTCGGTACTGGGCCGGGGTGATCAGGTCCTCCTGCAACATCGCCTTGAGCTGAGAGATCTTCTGGGCAGGGCTGGGGGCGGAACCATGGTCGCTGCAGGAGGAGTGGCCGAGGCTTCAGCTGCTGTGGCTTCCGAAGCGGAAACCGCAGCGGAGGCGGCTATGGCCGTGGACGTGCCCACGATTGCGACTCGACGGACATTGCGACGCCAGAAACCAAGCACGTCGATGAACAGAACAGCTGCATCACCGGACGCAGGCAGGACACCCTCGACAAGCTTGATGTCGTAAAGGAGGTTGTTGCCGTTGAGCCGCGGATTGCGCAACTGCACCACCACATTGAGCAGGTCTGGCTTACCGGGCTCCAGGATCGAAAGGGTGGCGATGGGAGGATTGCGGGAGAAGCTGTCGGGTCCTTCAAACCAGAGCTTCAGAAACTCCTCCTTGGTGTGGCAGTGGCCCGCCATCCTGGCGGGACGGTCGGTGAAGAACAGGGTGCTCGGCGCAACATTCCTCCAGGTGAGAAGTCCCTTGGTGGCATCGATCTCCACACCGGCCGAATTCTGCACAAACAACATTCAACCTTTGTGGCCATCGCCGGTTTTGACGGAGCCGCTCAAAGAGGCTGGGCAACCGCCACCAGAACAGGGCCGTGATCACACCGATCGCCACTGCCGCCTGAGTGCCGATGCTCTTCTGTTCGGCCCGGCTGCGTCCTTGGGCGAGAGCCAGGAACAGGGGGTAATCAGCCAGGGGATTCAGCAAGCCACCATGGAGGTGACTAACTGGATCATGTAGTGGTGCGGAATGATGGGTTGAGGCATCAGCGAGGCTCGGAAGGGATCAACAAAGGAGTCATCAGCGCGGGGTTCGATCTCACCTGGCCGCTCCCGGCTCTCTCCCCTGGTTCGTGGGCGGGGGCGATGGTTCGGAGCGCCGCCACGACGCTGTGGAAGACCATGGAAAGTCTGCTCATCCTTGCTTTTCCAGCACGCAGAGCGTGGAGCGTGGTTCATCGCCCGAAGGATGAGGGTTCGGCTTCCAGCTCCAGGTTGGGATCGATGCCCTGGATCAACGAGGGGGGCAGTTCACGCCGGAGCAGAAACTGCATCGGCTGGCCCGTGCGTTGCAGGGCGGCCTGCGAGGGCAGAAGGGTTCGCATCGCGTTCCCACCCAGCAGTTCCTGATCGAAGAATGCCAGCGACAGCGCCTTGAGATCCTCCCGGGCCTTCTCTGGCTTGGGTCCGATCAGCCAGTCGGGCAGTGGACCGCTTCCATCCAGAAAGGAAAGATGGGTGGCTGCGTCAAACAGGGCCAGCACACTGCCGGTTGCCCCCACGCTGGCGTAGGGAACCAGTTGCTGCGAAATCGGGGGGGCGAAGATGTCAGCGGTGCCGGAGACGATCAGGACCGGAGCCTTCAGCTTGCGCATGGATGGGGCTGTGAAGATCGGAGTACTCACCGGATTCACGGCGATCACAGCCTTGACGCGGGGATCGGCGAAGCTGGCGCGCTTCACCACCTGGCCCGGGGCCTGGCACTGCCAGAGGATGGCCGGATTGAACTCCACCTCGGCGGGGTCATTGATCACGGCACAGGCGCGCTCGAGGTGGGGCCAGTCCAGTTGTGCTCCCCCCAGCGCCAGCACGGTGTACCCCCCCAGCGACTGGCCGAGCGCCCCGACGCGGCTGGTGTCGATCCGTCCGGGAAACCGGCGGGCCACCTGATCGATCAGCCAGCTCACATCCAGGGGTTGGTGGTACCAGGCGTTCGGAGCGGGGATGCTGGCGAGTCCCTGGATCGTGGCCTTCACCCGGTTGGCACTGGTGGCCGGAAAGTTGACTGCCGCCACCCCATACCCGTGCGAGGCCAGGTGTTCGCCCACGTAGAGCAGGGCGTTGTAATCGGTGTTGAGCCCCGGGGCCAGCACGATCAGGGGCGGGGCGGGAGGCTGTGGCGAGCCGGGCGGCCGTGCGGCTCCCGCGGGCTTCGGAGTGGGCACCAGGGCGATGACCTCGATGGTGTTGCCGTCCGGCCCGGTGAAGGAGAAGCGTTCCCGCCTGTAGGGGTGGTCCCCTGGCTTGGCGTACCCGCTCAGGGTGGGGCTGGGCAGAGGGTTGGCAGGATCCTTCGTGGCCAGTCGCGGAAAAATCTGCTCCTGCAGATCGAATTGATCCCTGAGGCGGCGGGCCAGGTTCATCACCTTCGGCACGCCGATGATCAGATTCTCGAGGGGATACTTCTCCAGCACATCCATCAGCCTCAACCCTTTGCCGGAGGAGACGCCGAGGATCAGGGCACCCGACAGGGCAGGCACCACTTCCGCAGGGGGCCGTTCGAACAGTTTGGCGAACTGGCGCACCACCACACCGCCCATGGGGGTCTGCAGGAAGTCGGCCACTTCCAGGCTGGTGGTGGGGAAGGGATGGCTAAGGGCGAAACGCAACGCCTGACGATCACGCGGCTTGAGCGGATCAATCAGGAAGGAGATGTTGTTACTGATCGTTCCAGTGCGCACAAAATCGGACAGGTCGGCCACGGGGACCGAGCGTTGCAGTTCACCCAGCCGGAACGTGACCTGCTGGGCCGCCAGCACGGGGGTGGCACCCAGCTGCAGCAGCAGGCCGGAGAGGAGCGATGGGATCCAACGGGCCTTGTTTCCCGCAACCCGGGCTTGCCTGTGCATGAGCTGCACCTATGACGGGGGGATGAACATTGGAGCAGCGCTCTTCAAGCCATTCAGCACCATCTGGGAGGCGATCGCCGTAACGATCAGTCCCATGATTTGGGTGGTGATCTGCATACCCGAGGGGCCCATCAGCCTGCCGAGGGCCGGGGCATACCAGAACACCACGGCCATCATCCCCGCCATCACCACACTGGCGACCGACAGGGCCAGCAGGCCGGGAATCCCTGCCTCATTGCTGTGGGAGGCCACAAGCAGGGCCGTGATCACACCAGGCCCGGCAGAGATCGGGATCGCCAGGGGAACCACCGCCGGTGAGGTTTTCATCCGACCCGCATCGATGTTGTCCTGATTGGATTCTGTCTTTGAGGAGTCACCGGATTTGCTGTTCAACATGCCAAGGCCGATGCCGAACAGCACAATGCCTCCCGCAATCGAGAACGCGCCGATGCTGATACCGATGCCGCCCAGAATGGCTCTGCCCAACCAGAGGGAGGTGAGCATGATCACGCCGATCGCCACAGCCGCCTGATTGCCGATGCTCTTCTGCTCGGCGCGGCTGCGTCCCTGGGTGAGGGCCAGGAACAGGGCGAAATCGCCCAGGGGATTCAGCAACGCCACCATGGAGGTGACGAACTGAACCATGAAGTGGTGGGGAATGATCGGTGGCGGCATCAGATCGTCTGGGACTTTCAGTCAGTCTGGCAAGAGATTAACGTATGCAGGGTCATTGGATCCCGAGAGCAGCTGTCTTCATGCCCGCTTCCAGCTTCTTGATGTCTTGAGGAGAGAGTTGCGGACGATTGATCTTGATGGTCAGTTTGTTGAGTTTGGCGGTGAGGGGGAAGGGAGGCAGATAATCGCTGTCGTCGATGCCGGTGATGGTGTCGGAGCCGATGTCGAAGCTCTCATCCCACTGCAGGATGATCGGGATGGTCTTCTCCATGCGTTTGGTGGCCACCACCTGGCCGTCCACCTTCAGGGTTCCGGTACCGCCCTTGCCCACACCGGCAAAACTGTTGAACTTGATGGTGCCGAGCCCCAGGCCGTCGTACTTGAAGTCGAACTCCACCCTGTGGCGGCCCGGTGAGAGGGCCTCGGGGCCTTCCCACTTCACCCAGTCCAGATTCAGCAGGTTCCAGTTGAACACCGGCTTCCCTTTGAGCAGGTAGAAACCCCAGCCGGCGAAGCGGCCGCCGGAGGTGGCGATCATGCCCTCGGCACCCTGCTGGGGAACCGTGATGTCGGCGGTGAGGGTGTAGGAGGCGTTGAGCAGGTAGGGCGCATCGCCCTGGGGCACGCCGGTCATCGGCCGGGTGTACACCAGCTCGTCGAGCCCGGAAGTGAGGCTGGGCCGCGCGGCGGCCACCCTGGCGGCCACCGAGGCGTTGAGCGGGAACACCTGATGCTTCTTGGCCTCTTCCACGAACATCCTGCGCAGCTCCGCCACCTTGTCCGGATGCTGCGCGGCGATGTCTTCCGACTGGTTGAAGTTCTTGGAGAGGTCGTAGAGCTGGAACACCTGGTTGTTGAGCGGATCAGGATTCGCCGGCCCGAAGGCGTCCCAGGGGGCCCGGTCCACCTTGGTGCTCAACAGCCAGCCATCGTGATATAGAGCCCACTGGCCCATCATCTCGAAGTACTGCGTCGTGTGCCGCGAAGGGGCTTTGGCGTTGGCCTGATCAAAGGTGTAAAGGAAGCTGGTGCCTTCGATCGGTTTCTGCTGGATGCCGTCCACCGTCTGGGGAGCCGGGATCCCGCTGGCCTCCAGGATCGTGGGCAGCACATCGATCACGTGGAGAAACTGATCGCGCAAGCCGCCCTTGTCCTTGATCCGCTTGGGCCAGGAGATCACCATGTTCTGGTTCACGCCCCCCAGCCGGGAGGCGTTCTGCTTGAACCAGTCGAAGGGGGTGTCGAACGCCCACGACCACCCCGCCGACATGTGGTTGTAGGCGAATTCCGTGCCCCAGGCGTCGTAGTACTTCATCTGCACATCCACCGGCGGACGCACGTCGTTGAAGAAGGCCACCTCGCTGAAGGTGCCCTCCGGGCCTCCCTCGGCGCTGGTGCCGTTGTCGCCGTTGATGTAGACGATCAACGTGTTGTCCAGCTTGCCCAGATCGTCGAAGGCCTGGATCACCCGGCCGATCTCATGGTCGTTGTAGGCCACGAAGGCCGCGAACACTTCCACCTGGCGGATGTAGAGCTTTTTGGCCTCCTCACTGAGCTGATCCCAGGGGGTGAGGATGTCGGCCGGCCAGGGGGTGAGCTCCTCATCGGCCGGAATCACCCCGAGTTTCTTCTGGTTCTCGAAGATCCGCTCGCGCAGCTTTTCGTAGCCGTCGTCGAACAGGTGCAGCTCATGAACCTTGTCGACCCATTCCTTGGTGGGGTGGTGCGGGGCGTGGGAGGAGCCCGGCACGTAGTGCAGGAAGACCGGCTGGTCCGGGTTGGTCTGGTGGATGCGGGTCATCCAGTCGATGGCGTCGTCGGCCATCGCGGTGATCAGGTTCCAGGAAGGCTCTTCACCCGTGACGGGCCACACTTTCGCCGCCGGATCGGAGCGATCCAGCTTCAGGCTGCCTTCCTGGCCCTTCCAGGGGTAGATCTGGGTGGTGTTGCGGAACAGGTTCGGGCCCCACTGGTTGGCGTCCCCACCCACGAATCCGTAGAAGTAATCGAAGCCCATGCCGGTGGGCCACTGGGTGAACGGCCCGGCCTGGCTGGCCTGGTAGGTGGGGGTGTTGTGGTCCTTGCCGAACCAGCTGGTGGCGTAGCCGTTGTCGCGCAGGATCCGGCCGATGGTGGCGTTCTCGACGCCGATGATGCTGTCGTAGCCAGGGAAGCCGGTGGCCTGCTCGGCGATCACCCCGAAGCCCACAGAGTGATGGTTGCGTCCGGTGATCAGGGCCGCCCGTGTGGGCGAACACAGGGCCGTGGACATGACGCGGTTGTAGCGGAGCCCCTGGCTGGCGATCCGCTCCATCGCCGGAGTGGGAATCACGCCACCGAACACGCTGTTGACGGCGAACCCGGCGTCGTCGGTCATGATCAGCAGCACGTTCGGTGCGTCCTTCGGGGGCACCACGGTGGGCGGCCACCAGGGCTTGGAGTCGAGGGCGTTCTCCTTGATCACACCCCCGAAGGGCAGAGGGGGAGCCGGCAGCTGGTTCCCGGCGATCGTGGCCTTCGCGGCCGGACTGCCCAGCACCCCGCTCACCATCCGCTGGGCGGCGGCGGGCGACCAGCCCAGCTGCCACCCCACCAGCAGCAGGACCGCCGAGAAGGCCGCCACCCGGCGCCCCCAGCCGAAGCGAAGGGGGCCCAGGGCGATGCGCAGGCGGTGCAGAGGGGCGTCAGCCATGGGTCAGAGGGAGGCGTTGAGGAGCGGGGAAGCGAGGCGGAAGCCGATGTGGGAGGTGCCCGTGTCCGGGCTCTCCGCTTCCCGGGCGGCGGGCCGGTAGCGGCTGCAGTAGTTGGGGGCGCACAGGAAGGAGCCGCCCTTGATCACGTGCTTGGCCACCCCCGGCTCGCGGGGATCGCTGCTGGCGGCGGGATCCTCCAGGTGTGGATCCTGCTGGCCGTCGATCGGGTCATGGCCGCTCTGATACCAGTCGGATGTCCACTCCCAGACGTTGCCCGTCATGTCGAAGAGGCCGTAGCCGTTGGCGGGGAAGTGGCCCACCGGGGCGGTGCCCGGGTAGCCGTCCTCGGCCGTGTTGTTCACGGGGAACGTCCCCTGCCAGGTGTTGGCCAGGCCGGGCTTCCAGGTGTCGCCCCAGCTGAAGACCTGATCCTTGAGGCCGCCACGGGCGGCGAACTCCCACTGGGCCTCGCTGGGCAAGGCCGCCCCGGCCCAGGCGGCGTAGGCCTGGACATCCGCCACTGACACCTGGACCACCGGGTGATCCAGCCGCTCGTCGATGGCGCTGCCGGGCCCTTCCGGATGGCGCCAGTCGGCTCCGGGCATCCAGTGCCACCAGCTCAGCTCCTGCACCGGCTCCCCTGGGGAGGGGGGGCGGAACACGACCGAACCCGGGCGACGCTCGGCGGCGGAGAGGCCTGGGAACTGCTCGGTGCTGAGAGGCTGCTCCGCCTGGGTCGTGTAGCCCGTGGCCTCCACGAACGAGGCGAACTCCCGGTTGGTCACCTCCGTGCGCCCCAGGCAGAAGGGCCGCAAGCGCACCGTGGCCTCCGCTTCCTCCGGCAAGCGCCCGGCGGCGCCGATCCGGAAGCGGCCGGCGGGGATCGCCACCATGTCCGCCGGACACTCCTGGGACGTCGCCAGGGATGGGCCCGGCTGAACCAGCAGCAGCGTGACCACGACCAGGGCGATCCAGATCAGTTCAGGTCGAGGCATTCCCCGCACGACAGGTCTGGGTGAGGGGAGTGTACGGCGGCCGAACCTTTCTCCAGGGTCTTCTCAAACTGGTTTCGGCGGATTTGTTGTCTGAGAATGAACTAACGGGCAGGATTGGTGCGATGGAAACGCATAATCAGGGCGGCAGCGCAGTTTCTGACCACCTCCCCCTGGTGGTCCTCAACGATCGTGCCTTGGTGCTGACCGATGCAACAGCCCTGGCGGAGAGGATCCATGCCGCCACCCCCCTGCGGGGCCTGGTGCGGATGGGCGAACGCCAGGGTTTCTTCCACCGCAATGCCGTTCTTCGCCTCGGAGGCCTCAGCCTGTCCAGCAGCGTGCATTCCCCGTTGGTGCTGGAGGCTGAAGATACCGGCTGCGCCATGGTCGCTCTCGCCTATGCCGGATCGGCCCAGGTGACCCTCCAGCAGCAACGCTTCGATCTCTGGCCGCAACAGGGTTTGCTGTATCTCCCCGGCGCGGCCTTCGAGGCCCAGACCGGGTTCCTCCAGGAAGTGCTGATCCACCTGGATCCGGCGCAGCTGGCCCTCAGTGCCGCCGCGATCGCTGGAGGCGCCCATGGACCGAGACCCTTCCTGCGCCGGCTCCGCCAACCCAGGCTGGTGCATCCCCGCAGCACCTTGGAGCAGGATCTGCTGACCACCCTGCGGCGGACCCTGACGACACTGGATGCGCCTGATCTGGAGGCCGCCGGGGGCTTCGCCGCTCTTGGGATCGAGGATCTCCTGCTTCGGCTCCTGGCCTTGCTGCTGTTTCCGGAGCTGCTGAGGGCTCAACCCTCTAGCAGTCCCCACCCAGTTCCCCAGCCGCGGGAGCAGGCGTTCACCGACTTGCTGGAGTGGATGAAGGCCCACCTGCACACCCCGATCACCCTCACCCAGATGGAACTGCGCAGCGCCTACTCCCGCCGGAGTCTTCAGATCCTGTTCCAGGAAAGGTTCGGCTGCAGCCCGATGCAATGGCTCAAGGCTCAGCGCCTCGAAGCGGCCCGTCAGGCCCTGCTCCATCCTGAAGCGGATGACACGGTGGCGTCGATCGCCCGCCGCCACGGCTTCGCTGATCTCTCCGGCTTCGCCATGGGGTTTCGGCGTCGCTACGGCCTGCTGCCCTCGGGTGTGTTGCGCCTGGGGCGTTCTCCGGACTGAGCAGAGTACTCAAGAATGCCGCATTGGCGCAGGTCAATCTCCAACTGGGGAGAGGCAGGAATTGAGACGGTGTGGAAGAGTTTATCTACCTTGTTCGATGCCGCCGGCTGGCGCGCCCGAGTAGGTGGATTCACTTCTTGTCTCGATCACGTGGCCTGGTTCCTTCATCTTGCTCCAGTACGCCGTTCATGGGCTCGGCTCCTGCCAATCAGCGCGAGTTTGCTGACTGGCCTTCTGGCTTCGGCCATTGCCCTGGAACCCTTTGCCGCCAGGGCTGCCGAACCATCCTCAGCAGAGCCCACCCCACTGGAGCCCGGCGCCAGCGAACCCCAGCCATCGCCGACGCCCTGGGCCGCCACCTTGGAGCTCTACGGCTTCGCGCCGCTGCGCACCTCCGGGACCACCACCGTCAGAGGCTTCACAACCGACCTGGATCTGGACCTCGGCCAGGTGCTCAGACCGCTGACGTCCGCGGCCTACTTCCGGGGCAGCGTCGAGTACGGCCGGGTCGGACTCCTCACCGACATCAGCTACGTCTCCGTCAAGGGGGAAGAGGGAACACTCAGGAACATCAAGACGCGCTCCATCGAAGGCCCTCTTGGCAAGCGCAGCCTCACCTTCACTCCTGACGGCCAGCGCAGCATCGACGCCAGTATCGGAAATATCCAGGGGATCTATGACCTGGCCCTGCGCTATCGCTTCGGAGACCGCGAATCAGCCGTGGCGCGTGCCGGCAGTTTCACGATTATTCCCTATGCCGGGGTGCGGTTCGTCGACATGCAATACGACCTGGACGTGCAGAGCCAGGGGTCTGGCGGAACCCTGACATTCAAGGGGCCGCGCCTGGAGAAGTCGAGGACGTTGCAGGGATTGAATCTGCAGCGGCAGCAGTCGTTCGGGAGCACCGTGGCCCAGCCCCTGATCGGGACCCAGGCCATGGTGTTTCTCTCCCCCCGCCTGAGGCTCTTCGCCCGCGCCGACCTCGGTGGCTTCGGCGTGAACAACTCCAATGACTACTCCTGGAATGCCCAGGCTGGCCTCGGCTATGCCATCGGCAACTCCACCCAGCTCAATCTGTCGTGGCGCTATCTGCACCTGGGGGGAAGCAATGATCAGATCCCCGAAAATGCCTACAACATTGATCAGAACGGGATTGAAGCCGGTGTGAAGTTCTTCTTCTGAGCGCCAGGGGGTGCGCCAGGCCCCAGGCTTGGCCTCAGCCGGAATCAGGAGGCGGCCAGTTGGTGACCGTGGAGATGGGGCTCTCCTCTCAGTGGCTCGGACAGCTGCTTCCACCTCGGTGGCTTGGTGGCCCTTCAGGAACTGACCGTCTCATGCAGCTTCAGCCCTGTGATCAACTCCCTGGGGAGACGAACTGGGCAGCCAGGCGCTCTATGCCGGAGCCGAAGGACGGGGACCTCAGGGGATCTACGATCCGGCCACAAGCCTTGGGCACTTCATGATCGCTTCCACCCCAGTGCGTCTGTCCCAGGCCTTGGCGATGCTGACGATTGGTGTGATGACAGCTGGGCCAGCGCTGGCCCAGCCCGCAGCCAACTGCACCTTCCTGATGCCCATCGGCGGCTCCGAGCCGGTGGTGAGCAAGCGGATCGGGCGGGGGCGCCTGCTGGGTCGCAACAACTGGAACACCGATTTCATCGTGGACCAGCCCTTCAGCAGCTACCGCTTCTTCTTCACTGCCACCTCCACCGACGAGGCCAGCTATCCGGTGCAGGGATTCATGCGCTTCACCGACGGCAGCAGCCTGCGGTTGTTCAACGAAACGCTGACGCCCCCCCAGGGCACCGGCCGGACGTGGGGCCCCTTCGCCTCTGTGCCGGGCAAGCGCACCAGTCTGATGAACTTCCGGATCGGCTCCTCCAGCCAGCCTGGAGCGCTCGGCTTCAGCTACCGCATCTCTGTTCAGGGCTGCAACTGAGTCCAGTAGCTGGACCCTGCTGCATCGTTCAGCCCCCAGTTCCCGGCAACTTCTCCAGACGTGCATCCCGCCGCTGGCGCCCCTGGAGCTTGATCCAGCTCAAACCCACCGGCAGCCCGGCCACCAGCGGGATCGCGGCCAGGGCCGGCTGACTGCCGGACCCCAACACCGCGGCAGCCACAGCAAAGGCTCCCAGCAGGATCGCCTGGCTTGTGCTCTGCTGAGCGAGAGCCAGGCGGCGCAGCAGCCGATCGGTTTCACCGGCGCGGATCTGCACCTGCAGGTCGCCCTGCTCGATGCGTACGAGGCTGTCCTCCAGCCGGCGCGGCAGCCCTAGGGCACGGCTGCCCACTTCAGCCGCCTGACGGCTGAGTTCACCGAGGAAATCGTTGGGGCCGTTCCCGCTCGCGGTCATCAGTGGAAGGAGGTAGGGGCGGGCAATCGCCATCAGGCTAAAGCCGGGGTCGAGGCTGCGGCCCACCCCCTCGAAGGTGGAGAGGGCCCGCATCACGAAGATCAGCTCGGCGGGAAGACGAAATGGCTGGCCATAGACCAGGTCGTAGAGGTCGCCGGAGAGCTTCTCGATCACGTTCGTGGAGAAGGGCGGCGTGAGCGCCTCGGTGAGCATCACCCGCACCAGCCGTCGCACTGGCCCGGGATCCACATCCCTGGCGATCACCCCGGCCCCCTGCAGCTCCTCCACCAGGCCGGAGGCATCGCGGGCCGCCGCGGCCCGCACCATCCGCCCCAGCCGGCTGCGCAGCCGCGGCGAGAGCTGGCCCATCATCCCGAAGTCGTAGTAGATGAGGGCGCCATCGGCGGCCACCGCCAGGTTGCCGGGGTGGGGATCGGCGTGGAAGAAGCCGAAGCGCACCAGCTGCTGCAGGTAACTGGCGGCCCCTTTCTCTGCCACCGCCGCCGGGTCGATGCCCGCCGCCACCAGAGCTGTGCGATCGGTGATCTTGATGCCGGGCAGAAAATCAAGGCAGAGCACCCGGCGGGTGCTGAGCTCCCAGATCACCGAGGGGATGCGGATGCCGGCATCGTCGAGGAACTGCTGACGGAAGCGGGCCGCATGTTCGGCCTCCAGGCGGAAATCCAGCTCCCGCAGCAGCACCCGGCGGCATTCCTGGGCGATCGACACCCAGTCGCGGCCCTCGCCCCAGCGCGGATGGCGCTGCATCACCGCCGCCACCTGCTGCATCACCTCCAGATCGAGGCGGAACAACCGCTCCAGCCCGGGCCGCTGGATCTTGAACACCACCTGACGACCGCTGCGCAGGCTGGCCCGGTGCACCTGGGCGAGGCTGGCGGAGCCTAGGGGCCGCTCCTCGAGATCGACGATCTCAGCGCAACGCCCTCCCAGCTCCTCCTCGAGGAGGGCCTGCACCACCGAGAAGGGGAAGGAGGGCACCTGATCCTGCAGATGCGAGAGCTCCTCGACATAGCCCGCAGGCAGCACGTCGGGGCGGGCGGAGAGCAACTGGCCCAGCTTGATGAAGGCAGAGCCCAGTCCGAGCAGCTCCTGGGTGAGCCAGCGGGCCCGCCGTTGCTGCCTGGCCTCCCGCCGCTCCTCCGTGGGGCCGCCGGGGTAGGTCCAGTCCTTCCCGTCCCACCAGAGCCCCCCCAGCAGGCGCAGCACGGTCCACCAGATGCGCAGCGAGCGGGCGAAGCCCCGCCACCGTTGGCGCCAGGCGCCCATCAAGCCTGGTCCTCGAGCTGGCGCGAAAGCTCTGCCACCCGGGCGCGCAGATCATCGATCTGATCCTGAGGCGCGGCTGCAGCCCAGGCGGCGGCTGTGGCGTCGCCTCCTGCCGCCTCGGGCCCTGAGGCGGCGCTGGCCTCGGTTTCTAGCCGCTGGGCCTCCTGCTCCACTTCACTCCAGAACAGCTCCAGCTCGCGCCTGAGGCGCTCGGGTGCCTCCTGGGCCAGCACGGCCAGGCTGGCCGCCGAATCGGCGAAGCCACTGCCGAGGCGGGCCCCCAGCCGATTCAACGCAGCCTGCAGCAGAGATTGGGGGGCATGCATCGAAGGGACCGTCCGCTCTGGCCAAACTGTGGCAGATCAGGGCTGGCGCTCGGGAGCCGGCGGCGGCGGCACATTGAGCGAGGGTGGCGCGGGCAACGCAGGCGGCCCGGGATCCGAAGCAGCCTCGCTGGGCCTGCTGGCGGCGGATTCGGCGACTGGGGCAGGGTCGGAAGCTGAACCGCTCGCGGCTCCTTCATCCTGGGGCCGACGGGCCTCTGGCTTCGGCCCTTCCTTCTGAGCGGCCTCACGTTTGGCCTTCTCCTCCTCCTGAGTGCGCTCCAGCTCGATCAGCTCGAGATCGCCGCGAAGCTCCTGCCGGTCGGCGCCGTAACGCAGGCGCATGCTCTCCAGCGTGGTGCCGGGAAACGGCTTCAGATCGAACCCCTGATCCAGCTTCAGCGGCCCTTTGGCCTGCAGCGCCAGCAGGCGGTCGGTGATGGCGTAGCCCGAGCCGAAAGCCAGACCGGCCACCAGGGGAAGCACCCAGGGGGCCCAGCGCTTCGGGGGCGCCGCGGCCACTTCGGAACTGCGTCGACGGGATCGGCGCCGGGCTCCGGCCTCGGGCATGGGGGGCTGGCGATGAAGGAGGCTCCATCCTGCCTGCAGCCGCAAGCCTTCAGGTGGTGTAGTCGGCGTTGATGCGCACGTATTGATCGGAGAGATCGCAGCCCCAGGCCAGGCCGCTGCCGGTGCCGTCGCCCACCCGCAGCCGGATGGCCACGGTGTCATCGCTGAGGTAGGCCCCGGCGGCGCGCTCGGCCATGTAGCGGGAGGCGGCCGGGCGGTCGAAGGGCAGGGGCTGGCCGGCGGCCATCAGCTGGTGCTCCCCCAGCCAGAGGGCCACCGCTTCGGGGTCGAAGGCCACGCCGGCGCGGCCCGCCGCGGCCACGATCCGGCCCCAGTTGGGGTCGCGACCGTGGATGGCGCACTTCACCAGCGAGGAGCCGCAGATGGTACGGGCCATCGCCCGGGCGCCGGCATCATCCCCGGCACCCTCCACCTGCACCTCGATCAGGCAGGTGGCCCCCTCGCCATCGCGGGCAATCGCCCGGGCCAGGTGCTGCGACACCGCCGTCAGGCCGGCCTCCAGCGCCTCGAAGTGCTCGGGGTTCAGGGGTTCCCCGGCTGCAAAGGCCAGGTACGTGTCGTTGGTGCTGGTGTCGCCGTCGACTGTGATCGCATTGAAGGAGCGATCCACCGCCCGCTGCACCATCGCCTGCCAGAGCTCGGCCGGCACGCCGGCATCGCAGCTGAGATAGCCCAGCATCGTGGCCATGTTCGGGTGAATCATCCCGGAGCCCTTGGCCATGCCGCCGAGGCGGACGCGGCGGCCACCCAGGTGAGCCTCAAGGGCGATCTGCTTGTCAGTCAGATCGGTGGTGAGGATGGCGGTGGCGGCGGCAGCACCCCCCTCGGGGCTGAGGGCCGCCACCAGGGGATCGAGGCCTGCCAGCAGGATGTCCATCGGGATCGGCACGCCGATCACGCCGGTGGAGCAGATCAGCACCTCCTCGGCCGCCAGGCCGAGGAGGTCGGCAGTGGCCTGGGTGGCCCTCAGGCTGTCGATCAAACCGCGATCGCCGGTGCAGGCATTGGCCTGGCCGGAATTGGTGAGCACCGCCCGGGCCCGGCCACCGCTGGCGGCCAGGCGCTGGGCGCAGAGGTCCACGCAGGCGGCCCGCACCAGGGAGGTGGTGAAGCTGCCGGCACAGACAGCGTCGTGGGGAGCCAGCAACAACGACAGATCGGGGTTGCCGGAAGCCTTGAGACCTGCGGTGATGGCGGCGGCCAGGAATCCCGCCGGAGCAGTGATGCCGCCGGGGATCGGGTGCCAGGGATGGGTCACGGCGGCAGGATGACTCGCACCATCCTGCCGAGCCGCCGTGGTGGAGCCGACCACGCCTGAATCGCCGACGCCGAAGCAGGTGGAGGTCGTCTGCCGGGAGCTGGCCGGCGAGCTCTTTCCCTGGGACACCACGCGCTCCCTTGAGCTGGCCCTGCTCAAGACCTTCTGCGTCCCCTCGATCTCCGGCCTGCTGCAGCGCACGGGTGAATTCACCCACAGACCCCGCAAGCGCTACGACGACACCGGCCTGATGGTGGCGGAGCTGCTGCGCTGCGGCCCTGACAGCCCCCAGGGGCAGGCGGTGATCACCCGGATGAACCGCATCCATGGCGCCTATGCGATCAGCAACCGGGATTTCCTCTACGTGCTCTCCACCTTCGTGGCGGAGCCGATCCGCTGGCTGGCCCGCTACGGCTGGCGGGCCCTGAGCGGGCGGGAGCAGACGTGCCTTTACCTGTTCTGGCGGCAGGTGGGCGAAGCGATGGGCCTGGAGGCCATCCCCGACAACCTGGAGGCGCTGCTGGCGTTCAACCGCCGCTTTGAGCGAGAGGCGTTCCAGAGCGCCCCCAGCAACCGGCAGGTCGTCGAGTCGACTCTGGCGATGTTGCTGGCCGACTGGCCGGCTCCCCTGCGGCCGGCCCTGCGCAGGGTGCTGCTGGCGCTGGTGAGCCGTGATGTGTGCGCCAGCCTCGGGTGGAGCTGCAGCCCTAACTGGCTGCAGCAGCTTGTGCTGGGGGGGTTGCGCCTGCGCAGCCGCCTGTCCCGCCGTTGGCCCCAGGGCCAGGGCAGCACGCGCTTCTACTCGCAACGCCCCACCCCCAGCTATGGCGCCCGCTTCCACCTGGAGCAGCTGGGGCCGCCGGCCATGCTGGAGCGTCTGAATCGTCCGCGCTGGCGGGGCCACCAGCGGCGGATCGGCCTCACCGGCGGCATCGCCAGCGGCAAGAGCAGCGTGGGCCGGTTGCTCGCGGAACGGCATGGGCTGCCTGTGCTGGATGCCGACCGCTATTCCCGCGAAGCCCTGGCTCCTGGCAGCCGTGGAGAGCAGGCCGTCCTGGAGCGCCTCGGCTCAGGGGTGCAACAGCCAGTGGGAGGCATCGATCGCTCCGCCCTCGGGCGAATCGTGTTCAGCGACCAGGCTGAGCGCGCCTGGCTGGAGCAGCTGGTCCATCCGCTGGTGCGCCAGCGGTTCGAAGCGGAGCTGGAGCAGCTGGCGGCCGCTCCGGTGGTGGTGCTGATGATCCCGCTGCTTTTTGAAGCGGGCCTCGAGGGGCTGTGCAGCGAGGTCTGGCTGGTGGACTGCGAGGCCGAGCAACAGCTCCGGCGACTGATGGCCCGCGATGGCCTGAGCGAAACCGAGGCCCTGGCCCGCCTGGCGGCCCAGTGGCCCATGGAGCGAAAACGCCCGCTGGCTGATCGGGTGATCGACAACCGTGGCGTGAGCGAGGCCCTGGAGCGGCAGGTGGAGAAAGCGCTGTCGCAAGGGGCTGCTGACGACGCAGGGCAACGTTCCTAGCCTGACCTTTCGCGTGAAGGTCTGCATGGATGCCGAGTCCGGATCGCCTCAGGCAGGCTGGCCCCGGTTGCCCAAGGCGCTGATCGTGGCCTGGAGCCGCTCCTGCCATCAGTTGCGGCAATGGTTGATCGAACCGGGCCAGACCATGCGGCTCAAGGAACAGATCCGGCAGCTGGATCAGGGGAGGCGACTGGCCTGCACCGTGGGGGTGTTCTACTTCTCCCACCGTTACGCCGCCCTTTCTCTGAGCACCGCGGCCGGGATCCTCGCCCTCAGCTCCCTGGCCCTGATCAGCAAGCAGGGTTGGGAGAAGTCCAACAACGCCATCATCAACATCGGCATCACCTCCGGGCTGGTGCTCTATTCAGCCTGGACCTTCAGCCAGCTCTACGGACAGGCCGCGAACTATGAGAACTACAGCCGTAAATATGTGCTGGCCAATGATCTGATCGCCACGATCGAAAGCGCCGTGGCCAATGGCTCCGCCCAGATCAGCGCCAACCAGGAGCCGACCACGCTCAACCTGGCCAGCAAGCCGGACATGGCCAAACTGATCGGCCACGTGGATGAGCGGCTCCGAGTCATCAACAAACCGGAGTTCACAGGCGACGCCTCCTTCGCCGAGGACTCCTTTCAGACAATCCGGGGATTCATCAAGCCTGGTGTGCCTGAACAGCCGACGCCGAGCCGATGACCAGCGGCTGGCTCAGCCCTCGTGCAGAGCGGAGACCACCAGATCCACGCAGGCCTCTGGCCCCATTTGCCCGGAATCCACCATCAGGTCGTAGGTGCAGAAGCCATGCACCACGTCCGCCAGACCACGCGCCCGACCAAGGACGCGGTCGCCGCGAGCCCGCTCGCGGGCCTCGAGGATGGCCAGATCACAGGTGATGCCCACGGAGAACACCCGCAGCCCTGCGAAAGCGGCCGTGCAGCTGTCCATCATCCCCTGATCATGCAGGACATGATCGAAAATCACCGCGTTGCCGCTTTTCATTCTCTGGGCCTGAGGGAGCCGCCATTGCAGAAGCGTGTCGCCCACGCCTGATGCACGTCCTTCGTATCGCCAGTGATGTTGTCAACGTGCCACTTCACGGAGGTGTCATGGCAGGCCTCCCAGAGTTTCGCCTGCCGGGCCATGGGGACCAGTGATGCAGCGATGACGACAGCGCTGATGGTCGTGGCCAACTGAAGAAGGATCCCCGCATGAGCCCGGATCATTTCCCGCGGAGACAGTTTCTGGTCGTTGTGGTCGCTCATTTGGGTGGCACGGATTTCCGAAGTAATCCTCAGCCCTTCAGCTGCTCGCTGAGGATGCGGTTGGCGAGCTTCGGATCGGCCCGGCCACCGGTGCGCTTCATCAGCTGCCCCACGAAGAAGCCCTGCAGCTTGGTCTTGCCGCCTCGGAAGGCCTCGACCTCGGCCGGATGGGCCGCCAGCAGCTCCTGGACCACCTCTTTGATGGCGGCGGGGTCGCTGATCATGCCCAGGCCTCGCTCCGCCACGATCGTCTTGGCGGAACCACCCTGCTCCAGCAGCTCCGGCAGGATCTCCTTGGCGATCTTGCCGCTGATGGTGCCGTTGTCGATGAGCTGCACCAGTTCCGCCAGCTCCTCGGGCTTCAGGGGCAGCTCAGTGATCGAGAGCTTGCCAGCATTGAGGTAGGCGGCGATGTCGCCGGTGACCCAGTTGGCGACCCCCTTGGCCTCGGCTCCGGCGGCTACGGCGGCTTCGAAGTATTCGGCCATCGCACGCTCATCGGTGAGCACCCGGGCGTCGTAGATCGAGAGACCCAGCTGGTCGGCGTAACGGTGGCGCTTGGCCGCCGGCAGCTCGGGCAGTTCGGCGCGCCAACCCTCACGCCGCTCGGAGGTCACCTCGATCGGGCCCAGATCCGGCTCGGGGAAGTAGCGGTAGTCGCTGCTCCCCTCCTTGCTGCGCATGCTCTTGGTGAGCTGCTTGCTCTCATCCCAGAGGCGTGTTTCCTGCCGGATCGGCTCACCGGCCTCGATCGCCTTGATCTGGCGGGCGATCTCATGGTCACAGGCCTTCTGGATCGCCGAGAAGGAGTTCATGTTCTTGATCTCCACCTTCACGCCGAATGGTTCATCCGGTCCGCGCCTCACCGAGATGTTCACATCGCAGCGCAGCGAACCCTCCTGCATGTTGCCGTCGCTCACGCCCAGATAGCGCATGATCCGGCGGATCTCCGAGGCGTACTCCGCCGCCTCCCGGCCCGTGCGCAGATCGGGCTTGCTCACGATTTCAGCCAGGGCCACCCCTGCGCGGTTGTAATCCACCAACGAATGAGTGCTGCCGGCGAGGCGATCACTACCGGCATGAACGAGCTTGCCGGCGTCTTCTTCCATGTGAAGCCGCTCGATGCCGATCGTCTTGAGATAGGTCTCCTTGCCCTTCTCGGCCACCTCCACCTCGATCCAGCCGTTCTCCGCGATCGGCTCGTCGTATTGAGAGATCTGGTAGTTCTTGGGTAGATCGGGATAGAAATACTGCTTGCGGTCGAACTTGCTGTGCTCAGCCACCTGCAAATTGAGGGCGAGGGCCGCCTTCACCGCATACTCCAGCACCTTCTGATTCAGCACCGGCAGGGTGCCCGGCAGACCCAGCACCACCGGATCGATGTGGGTGTTGGGATCGTCGCCGAAGTTGGTGGAGGCGGCTGTGAAGATCTTGCTGGCGGTGCCCAGCTGCACATGGGTTTCCAGGCCGATCACGGCCTCCCATCCGCCCTGTCCGCTCGCCGCTGTCATGACCTGCATCCCACCTGGGCTGATCCTATGCAGCGGGCCTCGCCGCACCGTCGCGGGTTGGGGCGCTCGATGGTTGAAGCTGAACGAAACCCTGCGGACTCCTGAGCCGACCCCATGAGCGTCGAGAACGACCCCGTGCTGATCCTCGGTGGCGGCTTGATCGGCTTGGCGGTGGCCCACCAGCTGGCCAGCCGGGGGGAGCGGGTGCTGGTGCTGAGTCGGCGGCGCAGCGAGGCCGCCGGGTTCGTGGCCGCCGGCATGCTCGCCCCCCATGCCGAGGGGCTGTCGGGCCCGCTGCTGGCACTGGGCCAGGCCAGCCTGGCGCGGATTCCCGCCTGGGTGAGGCGGATCGAAACCGACAGCGGCCTTCGTTGCGGGCTGCGTCCCTGCGGAATCGTGGTGCCCTTCACAGCAGCCGAGCAGCGTGATGCCTACCCGACCGCCTGCTTCGGGCAACCCCTGTCGCGGGCTGATCTGGAGCGGGAAATTCCGGGCATCGGCCAGCGCTGGCGGGCCGGGCTGCTCTTCCTCCAGGATGGGCAGATCGACAACCGCCGCCAGCTGATGCGGTCCCTGGAGCGGGCCTGCGTGGAGCGGGGTGTGGCCTTCGAGGAAGGGGCCGAGGTGCTGGCGCTCTCCCGTCACCGGAGCGGTGCGCTCGAAGCGGTGCGCATCCGTCGCGCCCAGGGGGATGACGCCACCATCCCCAGCCAGCGGGCGGTGCTGGCCTGCGGCGCCTGGAGCGCCCGGCTGATGCACGAGCTGCCGGTGGCACCCATCAAAGGCCAGATGCTCTCCCTGCAGGGGCCCCGAGCGGCTCTGAAGCGGGTGCTGTTCGGTCCCGGCACCTATCTGGTCCCCCGCGAAGACGGTCTGCTGGTGGTGGGGGCCACCAGCGAGCCGGAAGCTGGCTTCGCAGAAGGGCTCACCCCGTTCGGGCAACGCCAGCTGCAGGCCGGCATCGAGGCCCTGCTGCCGGAAGCGGCCAGCTGGCCGCCGATGGAGCGCTGGTGGGGCTTTCGCCCAGGCACGCCTGACCAGGCCCCCCTGCTCGGTGCGAGCCCGATCCCGGGGCTGTGGCTGGCCACGGGGCACTACCGCAACGGCGTGCTGCTGGCGGCGATCACCGCGGAGTTGATCGCGGCGGTGATCGCCCAGGCGGGCGCCCCGGCCGGCTCTTCCCAGACCATCTCGCCTGAAGGGGCGTCGCTGCTCAACAACTTCCGCTGGGATCGCTTTCCGGTGGGTGCGGAGGAATCACCCCGCTGACCAGAAGAGCCTCCGAGAGGTCATCCAGGCTGCACGTTGGACTCCGGACCGGACTACGAAGCCCCTGCAGAGCCAGCACCTCCAGGGGCTCGGGCCAGCCCTTGAGGAGGTGGGCCCCCAGCGGTTCCACCTCCAGCTCCCCCGGCAGCAGCGCCTGCAGGGCGGCACTGATCAGAATCGGGTGCTGGGGATACCGGCGGGTGAGGCCCTCCAGGCGGCTGGCCACATTCACACTGGCCCCCACCACCGTGAACTCGAGCCGCTGGCTGGAGCCGAGGTTGCCGGCGATCACCTCACCCACATGCAGGCCGATGCCATGGCGCAGGGGGGGTCGATTCCTGGCGGCCAGCTCGCGATTGATGCCCTCCAGGCCACGCTGCATCGCCAGGGCAGCGCGCACCGCCGCCCTGGCCTCGAGCCGGTCGCCGCGACTGCGGGGCACGCCGAACTCCGCCATCACCGAATCGCCGATGAACTTGTCAAGCAGGCCCTGCTCCGCCAGCACCGCCTCAGCCATGACCTCGAAGTAGCGGTTGAGCAGCGCGAACAGCTCCCCGGGATCCAGAACCGCGCTCAGGGGGGTGAACGCGACCAGATCGCTGAACAGCAGCACGCAGCGGCAGCGTTGTCCGCCGGCCCGGTTCCAGAGGGGCCCGGGGTTGCGCAGGATGTCGTTGAGCAGAGTCGGGGAGATCCGGTGGGCCAGCACCTGGTGCAGGTAGGCCCGCTCGCGCAGTTCCTCCCGGGCCTGGGCGGCCATGCGCAGTCCGCCCCCGAGCAGGGGGCTCAGCAGCAGGGCCGCCAGGGGCAGGCTGAGCTGGGCCCAGAGCCAGAATCCGTAGGCCACACCCAGAGCGCTGGCCATCAGCGCGATGGCCGCGGTGGCCGTGCCCAGGGCGGTGATCGGGCGCGAGAGCACCACCAGAGCGCCAACGCCCCAGAGCAGCAGCAGCAGCCCCGAACCCAGCGCCGGAAGTGGCCGCAGCCCATCACCGACGAGCACGTTTCCGACGGCCGTGGCCAGCACCTCGCTGCCGCTCATGGCGCCGTAGGGCGTTTCCTGCTGATCCCCCAGCTCCGGCGTCGTCGCCCCGATCACCACCGTGCGGTCGTTCCAGGTTTCCGGGGAAACCTGCTGGATGCGCCAGGCCGGCAGGGATGGCAGCGTTCCCGCCGGGCCGCGGAAGTTGAGGCCAAGCGGCTCCTCCGTCAGAGCTTCCGGCCGGACCAGGAAAGCCATCGGCAGTGGATGGGGAGGAGCGAATCCCGCCAGCTGCTCGCGCCACCAGCGCCGTCCGGGCACCGCCTCCGCCAGCCCGTCATCGCTCTGCAGCAGGACGGCAAGACCCGCCGGGCCCAGATCCAGTACAGGGCGGCTCAGCTTGATCTGATCCATCCCCTGTCGCCGCTCGAGCTGATACCCGCTGACCAGATGCACCCGCTCCCGCCAGGGAGCCAGCACGGCCTGGGCGGCCGCGTCATCGGCTGGCCCGTAGCGACTGGGCTGGCTGAATTCGATGTTGACCAGCACCCGCGTGGCACCTCCACGCAGGGTGATGGCGGCGAGCTCCGCTTGCAGGGCGCGGGGCCAGGGCCACGGCCCCATCCGCCGCCAGAGCGGCGAGGCCCGACGTTCCTCAGCCGTGAGCAGATCAGCCAGCTCCAGGGACTCGGAGTCGATCGCCAGGAGCAGAGGATTCTCCGGCGCCTCCCTGGGCCCCCGCCAGCGAAAGAACGCCCGGCGGGCCGGACTGTCGAGACGGGAGAGGGCTCTTCCTGGAGGGGAGTCGCGCCACACGGGGAGCGCCACGACCAGGGGCAGGGCCAGCGCCAGCCACCAGACGCGGAAGCGCCTCACGGCAGATTGTCGAGCTGACGCTCCAGTTCGGGCAGGGTCTCCATCGGGCTGGAGAAGCCATTGAGCAAGGCACTGGCACGGCGGCGCCGCGCCGCCTCGGCGCGGCTCAGTCGACGCGGCGGACTCCAGGCTCCATCGCTGTACACCACCTCTTCTCCCGTGCTGAGGCTGAAGCGCTGGCCGTCACGGGCCTCCACCTGCACCGGTCCTTCCCAGCTGAAAATCCGCAGGAGCTCGGGGCTGGCTTCGAGAAAGACCGTGGTGCCCGAAATCGAGGCGGTGCCGACCCGGGTTCTGATCCGCAGAGGGGGGCCGTCAGGTCTTCCGGGCAGCAACCAGCCGATGATCTGGCCGCGCTTGAGTTCCACGCTGCGGTTCCCGATCAGGGCGAGGGAATCGCCTCCCAGACGGAACCGGCGTCCATCGGGGAAAGCGACCTGCAGCCTGCCGGGTTTGCGGGTGCGCAGCAGGGTGGAGGGCTCAAGCCGCTGGCCCCTGCGCGCGTCTGATTCCTGACCCTGGGGCGGGGTGACGTAGGCCGGCCGGGAGGGGATCTCCACCACCTGCGGCAAGGTGGGCAGGCCGCCACGGGCCTCGACCGGGAGGATCCCGGCGACCGCTGCAAGGCCGCCGAGGGCGAATGGAATCAGAGGGTTGAGACGAGGCATGGCCTCAATGAGAACCTCGCCCAATCGTGGCCCCTCAGTCTTCGCGGCGCCACACCTGATCAGCGGGGGTCCAGTCGCTCAGTTCGGAGGGCTCGAACCAGAGGCCGATCTCGAAGACGGCGGTTTCGGGCGCATCGGAACCGTGAATCACGTTGCGGCCGATGTTCACCGCCAGATCACCGCGGATGGTGCCGGGTTCAGCCTCCAGGGGCTTGGTGGCACCGATCAGCTTGCGGGCACTGGCGATCACGCCGTCGCCTTCCCACACCATCGCCACCACCGGACCACTGGTGATGAAGTCGACGAGGCCGGCGAAGAAGGGGCGCTCGCGGTGCACGCCGTAATGGCTCTCGGCCAGCTCACGGCTGGGCACCAGTTGTTTGAGGCCCACCAGCTTGAAGCCCTTGCGCTCGAAGCGGCCGAGGATCTCCCCCACCAGCCCCCGCTGCACCCCATCGGGCTTGATCGCGAGGAAAGTGCGTTCAACGGCCATGGCAAGGGAAGACTTCGGATGGGGCCATCGTCCGCGCTGAGCCTGCCGCTTGGCAAGCCAACCCAGCTGTTCCCCGCGCCACACGCTCAGGATCCGCCCTGGTCCCCTGCCAGAGCTCAACCCCGAGCAGGCCAAGGCGCTGGGGCTTGGGCCGCCTGGTGCGCCTGACTAAAGTCGTTGGGAGGGTTGAATCACTCCCTCCCCCGCGCGCATGCCTGCCGATACCGTCGCCATCGCTCCCCCGGACCTGGCTTGGAGCGTTGCCGACAGCAGCCGGCTCTACGGCCTCGACGGCTGGGGTGATCCCTATTTCACGGTCAATGCCCGCGGCCACGTGATGGTGCAGCCCCGGGGAGAGCGCGGTGGCTGCCTGGATCTGGTGGAGCTGGTGCAGGGCCTGCAGGGGCGTGATCTCACCCTGCCGCTGCTGATCCGCTTTGACGACATCCTTGAAGACCGGCTCGAGCGGCTCCATGCCGCCTTCGAGCGGGCGATCGCCCAATACGGCTACGCCGGCCGTTACCAGGGCGTGTTCCCGGTGAAGTGCAACCAGCAGCGCCACGTAGTGGAGCAGCTGGTGGAGAGCGGCCGCCAGTGGCATTTCGGCCTCGAGGCCGGCAGCAAGGCGGAGCTGCTGATCGCCCTCTCCCTGGTGGACGACCCCGAGGCCCTGCTGATCTGCAACGGCTACAAGGATCAGCGCTACATCGAGACGGCGATCCTCGCCCGCCGGCTCGGCCGCCAGCCGGTGGTGGTGATCGAGCAACCCGACGAGGTGGAGCGGATCATCACGGCCAGCCGCGAGCTGGGGGCCGCCCCCCTGATCGGCGTACGGGCCAAGCTGGCCAGCCGTAGCACCGGCCGCTGGGGCAGCTCGGTTGGGGAGCGCGCCAAGTTCGGACTTTCTGTGCCGGATCTGCTCGCCACGGTCGAGGCCCTGCGCCAGGCCGATCTGCTCGGCGAGCTGCGCCTGCTCCACTTCCACGTGGGCAGCCAGATCAACGACATCGCCGTGCTCAAGGACGCCCTGCAGGAGGCGGGCCAGATCTATGTGCAGCTGGCTGAGCTGGGGGCGCCGATGGGCTATCTCGATGTGGGCGGCGGCCTCGGCATCGACTACGACGGCAGCCGCACCGCCACCGCCGCCTCCACCAACTACTCCCTGCAGAACTACGCCAACGACGTGGTGGCCACGGTGCGGGAGTGCTGCGAGCCCCGCTCGGTGCCGCTGCCCACCCTGGTGAGCGAGAGCGGCCGTGCCATCGCCAGCCACTTCAGCGTGCTCGTCTTCGATGTGCTCGGCACCGGTGGCGTGCAGGGGGAAGAGCCGGCGCCACAGGGGGAAGAACCGCTGATCGTGCGCAACCTACGCGACACGCTGGCCTCGATCCAGGCCACCGCCCTCGACGCCCCAGGTCAGGGCGATCACCTGCAGGAGGGCTGGAACGACGCCATCAAGTTCAAGCAGGACGCCCTCTCCGCCTTCCGGCTGGGCTACCTCAGCCTCACCGAGCGGGGCGCGGCCGAGCAGCTCTACTGGGCCTGCTGCCAGGCGATCGCCGCGCAGCTGGAGAGCTGGAGCGCGGCCACCCCCATTCCCGACGACCTCAAGGCGCTGCAGGCCGCCCTGGCAGGGACCTACTACGCCAACCTCTCGATCTTCCGCTCCGCTCCCGACACCTGGGCGATCGATCAGCTCTTTCCGGTGATGCCCATCCACCGGCTCGACGAGCGCCCCAGCCGTCTGGGCAGCTTCGCTGACCTCACCTGCGACTCCGACGGCAAGCTGGCGCGCTTCATCGGCCCCGGCCAGGCCAAACCGCTGCTGGAACTCCATGAGCTGAGGGAGGGTGAGCCCTACTGGATCGGCCTGTTCCTCGGCGGCGCCTACCAGGAAGTGATGGGCAACCTGCACAACCTGTTCGGCAGCACCAATGCGGTCCATATCCGTCTGGGTGCCAATGGCCGCTACCGGGTCGACCATGTGGTGCGGGGCAACAGCAACGCGGAGGTGCTCAAAGCGATGGAACACGACCCTGAGACCCTGCTCGAGCGCCTGCGGGTGGCCAGCGAGGCGGCCATTCACCGCGGCACCCTCACGGTGCCCGACGCCGGCCGGCTGATGGCCCATCTGCAGAACAGCCTGCGCCAGAGCACCTACCTGCAGACCTGAGAGGAGCGATCCATGTGGGGCGACGAACCGCAGTTGAAGGTGGTGAGGGAGCGGATGAAACTGCTGCTGGACATCCACCACGATGAGCTGGCACCGGTGCTCCGCCAGGCCGCCAGCGGCGATCTGGTGATGAGCCAGGGAGCGCCGGCCGACAGCCTGATGCTGCTCACCAAAGGAAAGGTGGCGATTCAGATTCGACTCACCGAGCCCGAGCCCCACACCCTCGCCGTGATCGAGGCCGAAGAATTGCTGGGAGAGATGGGTCTGTTCGGCTCAGGCCAGCACTCCGCCGATGTGCGGGTTGTGGAGGGCCCTGCCGAGCTGGTGGAGGTGAGCGTTGACAACTTCCTCAAAACCCTGCTCTTCGATATCGACCTGGCCATGGAGATGCTGGCGCTGGTGAGCCAGCGCTGCATGCGCAGCAATGAGGTGATCGGCCTGCTGCTCGATGGCATCGCCGCCGGTGAGCGGGGTGACACCGATCAGCTGCGCCGGTTGGAGTCGGAGATCAAACCCCTCAATTACTGCCTGAGCAAGGCGATGGATCGATTGCTGGTGATCGGCCACGGCCGCTCCAGCCCACCACCGGGCTCTGCAGGCTGCTGATCCCCCCTCAGCGAGGAAAAGCCTGCAGCAGCCCACCTGAACCCACGGGAGCAAAGATCACCAGGATCAACACCCAGAGCAGCTTGCAGGCCATGTGCAGGAGCTGATCTACACCGAGGCCGTAACGGTGGCGGCACTTGCCGTAATCGATCAGGGCATGAATCCCCCACTCGGCCAGACCAAGCCAGACCACACCAGTGAGCCAGGTGACGACGAAGGCATGAATGCCGGAATGGGCGAGCAGCCACCAACGCCAGGAGAGGGTGTGATCCTTCCCCGGGCATTTCTCCACGGCCATCCGATCACTCTGGAGGCCGAAATCGGCAACGAAGTGGCCCATGGCCAGCAAAGCGAAAAGCCCGAAACCAGCCATGGCCTGGGCGCCATCCGATGCCATTGGAGAGATCAGCTCAGGACCAGCTTGCCGCCTCAGGGTCCCGAGCTGCGGAGCGAACGGTCACCACGGAGCCTGGAGCCCCGTTGCATCGCTCAACGGGCGCAGAAGCGCACCTGCATGTCGAGCCGATCCATCGGAGGAGGCAACTCGCCCGCCTGGAAAGGTGGGGGGGCTGCATCCGCCACCATGCCTTTGGCCAGCATCGGCCGGAATCCAGCGTCGATCTGCACCTCCAGGGGTGATGGCATCCCCAGGCCGATGGCCTCGGCCAGCTGCCTGGCCTGAAGCAGCGCATCTTGATAAGCCAGCCGCAGCAATTGGCGGCGCACGGCAGCATCCCCGGCCTGATCGGCCCTGGGTGACACCGGATTGAGACGGACACCGGGCAGCGCACCCACCTCCCGAACCAGGGCCTGCAGCCTGGCCGGGGCCAGCTCACCGCTCACCTGAAGATTGGCCTCGACCGCCGCCGGGCGCTTCGGGCTCACTGGCCGCTGCCAGCTGGAGGGCGAACTCACCGCCAGCTGCCTCACCTGCAGACGCTCCAGAGCCTGGCGCACCACGGCCAGGCGCCGCTGCAGCTCTCCCAGGGCCCCGTCCGCCGTGGCCCCCTCCGCTGAGAGCGCCAGGGACACCTTGAGCACGTCGATCGTGCGCTTCTGCTCGGCACTGCCGCGGGCTTCGAGCAGGGTGCCATCACAACGCAACTGCACCTGCTGGGCTTTCACCGGCGGGATCAACTGGAGCAGGAGCAAGGCCAGGGGCCAGACCCCCGCGGGGCAACCAGGGCGAACCATGGGCTGACGGCGGCGAAGAACAGAGGTGAAGGCAGAGCGAAAGGCCAGGCCTGGAACGGCCTGCAGGCAGCGGAACCGCTGCGGCCATGCCACCTATCCTGCTCTGCAAGCTCTCCCGGCCATGGCCTGGATGCTCTGCGTCCCATTGACCGCTGAACTTCAGGATGCCGTTGCTGGAGGTATGGGTCACAGCCATCGTCACGATGGTCCTGCTGCTTCCCCTGCAGCTCCTGATCCGGCGCCTGCGCCTACCGAAGCTGCCGATTCAGATGGCCACCCTGGCGATTCTGAGTTGGGCAGTGGTGCGCACCCTGCCGCTGATCCTCTTGCCCGCCCATTACCGGGCCTGGATCTCCACCATCGACGAGTTGATGTTCAGTTACCTGGGCATCCGCATGGCTCTCTGGGGGTTTCTCGAACTTCCAGCAGCCCTGCGCTTGAGGAAAGAACCCGCCCAGATTCTGCTGCAGTTGTTGATGCTGGGTGGAGGCATCGTGGCCACGGTGATCGTGGTGCAGGAGCAGGCCCGCTTCAATCTGGTCAGCCTGGTCACCACCTCGGCCGTTCTCACCGCCATGCTGGGCCTGGCCGCGCAGGAGCCTCTCAAGGACCTCTTCGCGGGCCTGGAACTCCAGTTCGATGATGTCTTTTCCGTGGGGGATTTCCTCGACCTGGGGGACGGCACCATGGGGGTGGTGGTGTCGATCAATTGGCGTGACACCTGCCTGAAGGATGTCACTGGTGCACTGGTGGTGGTGCCGAACACCAAGGTCACCGAAGTGGTGGTGCGCAACTACGTGGCCTTTGGCGCGATGGGCAACCGCTTCAGCCTCGGCCTCGATTACAGCCTGCCCCCCTCCAGGGCCCGGCACTTACTGCTGGAGGTGCTCCACAAACATCCACACGTGCTGGAGAATCCCCCTCCGGCCGTGCGGGTGCAGGCCTTCGCCGACAGTGCCATCACCTACGACATCATCGCCTTCCAGCCACCGGGGAATTTCGGTGACATGCTTGACCTGCGCAGTGAACTGCTGGAGCAGATCTGGTTCAGCCTGGAGCGGACCGGGCAGAGCGTCCCCTATCCGGTGCGTGAACTCCGGGAGAAACGGACCGTCCTTGATGCAGGGCATCCCGACCAGCGCGGCCTTGACCAACGGCGCGCCCTGCTCATCCGCAACCCGCTCTTCGGTGACCTCAGCGAGGAGGAAATGCTCCAGCTGGCCAGGAACACCCGCTGCCTGCGTTTTGCGCCGGGGGAAGTGGTGGTGCGCGAAGGGAACCGGGGTGATTCCCTTTTCCAGGTGGTTCAGGGAATGGTCGAGGTGCTGAAGAACCAGGAGGAAGAAGAGCCCTTCCAGGTGGCCTGTCTGAAACCCGGCGATGTCTTCGGTGAAATGTCGATGCTCGCCGGCAGCCAGCGCAGCGCCACCGTCCGGGCCCTGGATGAATGTCTGCTGCTGGAGGTCTCACGCACCAGCCTGGGCCCGTTGCTGCTGCAGAACCCTCCACTGATGGACCGGTTGGCCCACCTGGTGAGCAAACGCCGCGGGGAGCTGGAGGGGATGGAGCGGGAGAAGGTGAAGCAGCATGAGAATCAGCTGCTCAAACGCATGAAGCAACTGTTTGAGACCCTCACTCTCTGATGACCGCCTAAGACGGCGCCCCGCTCAGGGCCTCGGGCTGGTGAATTCAGCTGGCGTTGTAGCACTCCGAGAAGGCGTCCTTGATCTCAGCGCTCTTGCCCAGCTGACTCTGGCCGGAGGTGTGCAGGCTCAGCAGGGCCTGGTACTGGCTGCGGCTGAGCTTGCCCTGGCTGACGAACTCGCCGTCGGGCGTGAATCGGGCCACTTCACAGCGACAGACGTAGGTGGTGTTGCCTGAGGGATCCCCAGCCGCAACCGCTGCGGAGCCGGAGGTGGTGGAATCTTGCTTCTCCTCGTAGCCATCCTCAGGGCCCACATACCCCTGTCCCTCCAGCACCACGAAGTCGAAGAGGCCGTCGTCGGCGCGGGTGAGGACGTAGGTGGTGCCCTTCACACCCAGAACCTTGGTGCCGAGGCAGGCCTTCTGGGGGCCACTGACCAGCACCGCGCCCTTGCTGAGGCGGAAGCAGGCATTGCCGAGGGTGATCACGCTCGAGCGGCCCAGGTAGCCCGTGGCGCGACCGTCAAAGAGAAGCTCAGCGCGACTCTTACCGGTGCGCACCTGCTGGCCGGAGCGGGCCACTTCATTGACCCGGGCGGCCTTGCCGTCGATGTAGACCTCACGACCATCCACAAGCCGCTTGATGGTGGCCTGCTCGAAGGCTGCCGCGCGGATCGGGGCGGAAGGCGCCATCAGCACGACCTGCAACAGGCCAAGCTGGAGTAGTCCGCCAAACGCTGCAACAAGGCGGTTGTTCATGAAGCCTAAAAGTAAGCGATCTAGGTCAGGCTAACCCTGATTCTGCTCGTAGAACTCCCTCGGTCGCATCGTGAACACCTCCTGGGCCCCCTGGCCGCGGATCTCGAATTCGCCCACCCGCTCCAGATCCCATTCGGGTTTGGCGTGCTCCGCCACAACACGGCTGAGGATGATGTCGCGGCCCGACTGCTTGGCCACGCCCTCCAGGCGACTGGCCATGTTCACCGTGTCACCGATCACCGTGTAATCCATCCGCGAAGCGCAGCCGATGTTGCCGCTGATCACAGGCCCCCCGCTCAGGATCATCACCTGTTCCCAAGGGTCCTTGCCCTGGGCAGCCCAACGCTGGTTGAGGGCCTCCATCTGGTCCTGAAGTTCCAGAATCGCCTCCAGCGCCGACTGAACCTCCACCTCCATTCCCCGGCTCAGGGGCACCCCGAAGACGGCCAGAACAGCATCACCCATGTACTTGTCGATGATCGCCCCCTTGCGCTGAAGGGTATCAACGACAACAGCAAAATATTCATTGAGTTGTTGTACCAGCTGACTGGCTTTCCCCTCCTTGCTCATCTTGGTGGTGCGCTGGGTGAAGCCACGCACGTCGCAGATGAACACCACCACCTCCGACACCTTGCCCCCAAGCAGTTCATCGGCCTCCTCCGGCTGGCTGGCGATCTGAGCCGCCACCGCCGGTGAGAGATAACGCTCCAGCATCCGGCGCAGGCGCAGCCGGTTCCACTGCAGCCGCACCGTGGCATCGCTGGCACTCACCAAGCCGGTGGCGAAGGTGAGAGCGGAGATCCCGAGCAGGCCGATGCCTGCACCGCTGGTGCTCAGCAGGATCAGCCCGACGAGCACCATGCCTCCGGCCAGCAGCGCCAGGCCTCCAAGGCGCAGCTGCGGCTTCTCCGCCCGGGCGCTGGCCAGACCCAGAACCAGCACCCCCAGCCCCAGCAAGGGGGCCATGTACCAGGAGGTGGGGGGGATGTAGAGGGCACGGCCCTCCAGCCGGTTGGCGATCTCGGCAGCGTGGATCTCCACGCCTGGCATGCCCTCGGCGCCGGCGAAGGCCGTTCGGTGGATGTCCTGGAGCACGCTGGCGGTGGGGCCGATCAGCACCACCTGATTGCGGAAGGTGCCCTGTTCCTTGAGGCGGGCGAAGCTGCCCGACTCCAGCACCTCCCAGATCGGGATCGTGGGGATCGTGCGGGGCGGGCCATAGGGGTCCACCAGGGGCCGCCAGTTGGAGAGGATCGGCGGTGGAGGGATCTCCGCCAGCCGGCCCTTGGCGATCAGCTGGCTGGAGAGACCCACCGGCACATCCAGCATCCCCGACTGCCGCAGCTGCTCGGCATAGGTGCTGGGGCGCAGGCGGATGTAGCCATCGGGATCCTGCAGTCCATTGAGCAGCCCCGAGCTGCGGGGCCCCGCAGCTTCGCTGAGGAAGGGCATGGCGGCACTGAGGGTGAGTCCACCCACCCGTCCACGGCTCTCGAACACCTGGGCCCCGAGCACCACCTTGCCGCTGTGGCGGCGCAGGGCCGCGGCCAGGGCGGCGTCATCCTCGGGGCCGTGGCTGCTGGGAGCATCAAAGAGAAGGTCGAAGCCCACCACCCGGGCACCGGACGAGAAGAGGCGATCCAGTACCCGGTCGTAGATCGCACGGGGCCAGGGCCAGGCCGCGAGGCGGCGCAGGTCCTGGTCCTGGCTGAGGTCGGCGTTCTGCCCCTGCACGAGGCTGTAGTCGTCAATGCCCACGATCACCACCCCGGAGGGGGGTTTGCGTGGTCCACGCAGCTCCTGGGTACGGGAGGAGAGATCCAGTTGCCAGCGCTCGTAGATATCTGGGAAGAGCCCATAGCCAAGGGCGCAGGCGCCGGCCCAGGCCACGAACACCCCGTAGCGCCGCAGCCAGGTGATCGCTCGGGAGGTCATGGGCGCAACGGCTTCACAGATGTTCCATCAAGGTGAGCTGATAGCTGGTGAGGGCGAGCTTGGTCCCCAGATCACGGGTGAGGGCCAACAGCAGCTCCGTGACGGCATCGGGCTCCCACTGGCGCAGGTTATCGAAATCGTGGCGCTCCAGCACCCAGCAGCTGCCGTCGAGATCCGCTGTCACGTTGGCTGTTCGGGGTGTACCGGAGAGGAAGGCAATCTCCCCGAAGCACATGCCGGGTTCGAAGGTGGCCAGGCGGGAGGCATAGGTCTGCCCGTCACTTCCGCGCAGTTCGACGGTGATGGTGAAACGACCCTCCCGCACCAGAAAAAGCTCATGGCCCGGATCGCCCTTCTTGACCACATGCTCCCCTTTGGCGAAGTTGCGGCATTGCATCAGATCGGCCAGGGTCTGGCGGTGGGTGGGTTGCAACATGCCCAGAAAGCCGAGCGTCTGATCGATCTCCGTACTGAAGGGAGGATCCGGATCTTCGTCTTTTCTTGACTCCAGCAGCAGATCTTCGGCGCATTCCAGGGCCTGATCCAGCTGGTCGAACTGGGGCATCTCCTCCACCCCCCCGGCCACACTGAGTGTCCGGGGCAGGCTGAGATGGCGGCCCCGGGCCATCAGCACGATCACTCCCCGGCGCCGCAGAGACGTGAGCTCATTGAGGAACAGTTCCCTGGATTCCTCCGGAAGTTCCGTGACGTGGGCCACATCCAGCACCAGGATCCAGGCATCAGACATGATCTCACTGAGCTCAGAGAGCAGCCTCTCGATCGCAGCGAAATCGAGCACCCCCTGGGCATGCACAATCCGGACCGCGTCACGCCGCCCCTGCAGCAACTTGGCCTGATCCGCCGCACGCCAACGCCGCGACTGGCGCTGGGAGCCTTTATAAGAGCGCCGGATCGTGGAACTGGTCTGGGGATATTGGTTGAAAAGACTGAGGCCGAGGCTGTCGGAAAGCTCATTGCAGACGGCAATGCCGCGCACACTGTTGCCGAGCACGTCGAGCGGCGGTGAATAGGTGGAGATGCCGAGCCGACCGGGCACCACCGCCAGCACGCCACCACCCACGCCACTCTTGGCCGGCATGCCCACGTCGTAGAGCCACTGACCGGCAAAGTCGTAAGTGCCGCAGGTGGCCATCAGGGCCAGCATGCGCACGGTGATCTCAGGCGTGAGTGGCCGGGCGCCGGTGAAGGGGTTGTGACCCTGGCACGCCAGGGTGGCGGCCATCACCGCCAGGTCGTGGCAGGTGACGGTGATCGAGCACTGCTTGAAATAGAGGTCGAGTGAGTCTTCCGGATCATCTTCGATGATTCCAAAGTTACGCAGCAGGTGACCAATCGCCCGGTTGCGGTGGCCAGTGGCACGCTCGGACTGAAACACCGCCTGGTCGATGCTGAGGCGACGCCCAGCCAGTTCGCTGAAGAAGTCGAGCATCAGGGCTTCAGCCTGATGTGGGTCGTGGTTCCAGATCTGCGCTGTGGTGGCGATCGCCCCCGCGTTGATCATCGGATTGCGGGGACGGCCCGTCTTCTGATCGAGACTGATGGCGTTGAAGGCATCTCCAGAGGGCTCCACCCCAACCTTCGTGGCCAGGTACTCGCCCGAGAACAACTTCAGGGCGAGACCATAGGCGAACGGCTTGGAGATCGACTGGATCGTGAATGGTTTGCGGGTATCACCCACCTCATAGACGCGCCCATCCACCGTGGTGATCGAGATACCGAAATCCGAGGGATTCGCCTTGGCCAGCTCTGGGATGTAGTCAGCAGGAGCCCCATCTTCCAGCAGGGAATACCGCCGATGAAGGTCCGCCAGCAGCCCCTCAATCACATCGGCAGTGCTGCTGGGCGTATCGATCATGAGATCAGGATCCAGCGGGGCATGGAAGGCCGGATAGGCCTGATCTCAATCCCAGCGAAGCAGTCGGTCTGTAGCTGGGGCTACATGAATCCCGATCATTCGCAATCACGACAAGGAGGCGATCAGGTCGGCGCGGGCCTGCTCCAGGGCCGGGTCGAGGGAGGCGGCATCACGCCCGCCTGCCTGGGCCAGCTGGGGGCGACCCCCGCCGCCGCCGCCGCAACGCTTCGCCACCACGGCGATGAAGCTGCCGGCCTTCGGCCCGGCGGCGATCACCTCGGCGCCAAAGGCCGCCACCAGCACCAGCTTGGCTGGCTCCTCAGGGGCAGGAAGGCCGCCCAGCACCACCGCAGCGGCCGAACCCAGGCCCTCCTGGAGCTGCTGGGCGGCCGTCTGCAGAGCGGCACCCTCCACACCATCAAGCCGTGCCACCAGCACCCGGAACGCCCCCACCTCGAGGGCGCCGGTAGCCAGGGCCGAGGCCCGGGCCAGGGCCAGCTCGGAGCGGGCCGCCGCCAGCGCCCTGGACGCGGCCTTCAGCTCGTCCTGGAGGCCGCTCACTCGCTCGAGGATCTCCCCGGGCTGCACCTTGAAGCGATCCCCCAGGGCCCGCACCACGGTGTCGCGTTCCTTGAGGTAGTCGAGCACCGCCGGACCGGCCACCGCCTCGATGCGACGGATGCCGGCGGCCACACCGCTCTCGCTCACGATCCGGAACAGGCCGATCTCGGCGGTGTTGGCCACGTGGGTCCCGCCGCAGAGCTCCATCGACACCCCCGGCACATCCACCACACGCACGATGTCGGCATACTTTTCGCCGAACATGGCCACGGCCCCGGCCGAACGGGCCCGCTCAAGCTCCATCTCGCGCACCTCCAGGGCGTGGGCGTCGGCGATCCAGCCGTTGATCCGCTCCTCGATCCGCTCCAGATCCTCCGGGCTGATGGCGTGGGGGCAGTGAAAATCGAAGCGCAGCCGCTCGAAATCCACCAGAGAGCCGGCCTGGGCGATCGAGGGATCCACCAGTTGTTTCAGGGCCGCCTGCAGTAGGTGGGTGGCGGTGTGGTGGGCCTGGACCCGGCGGCGGCAGGCTCGGTCCACCAGGGCGGTCACGGTGTCGCCCAGGGCCAACTCGCCCCGCTCGATCCGGCCGTGGTGGACGATCAGCTTGCGCTGGTGACTGACTGCCTCGATGCGCACGATCACACCGGCCTCGGCTCCAGCCCCGGGGGCACCCCCTGCCAGCACACCGCGATCACCGATCTGGCCGCCGGATTCGCCATAGAACGGGGTGGAATCCAGCACGATCTGCACCGCATCGCCCGCCCGGGCGCCCTGCGCCGGCTCCCCATTCACCACCAGGGCCATCACCTGGCTGGGGTGCTCCAGGGCCTCGTAACCGCGGAAGTCGGTGGCCGGCAACTGCTCGGCCATGGCCTCGATCGCCCCCTGCAGGGTGAGATCGAGGCGGACCGACGCGGCCTTGGCCCGCTGGCGCTGGGCCTCCATCGCCGCCTCGAAACCCGCCAGGTCGACAGCCAGCCCGTGCTCCTCGGCGATCTCTTCGGTGAGCTCCAGGGGGAAGCCGTAGGTGTCGTAGAGCTCGAAGGCCTGCTCACCGCTGATCTGGCTCGGCCCTGCGGAGAGCACCTCCGCGAGCAGTTTCTCGCCGCGCTCGAGGGTTTCCAGGAACCTCGCCTCCTCCCGGGCCAGCTCGGCCATGATCGCGTCGCGACGCTCCACCAGCTGGGGATAGGCATCCACCATCAGGGCGATCGCCGCCTCCCCCATCGCCGTGAGGAAGGGGGTGGTGATGCCCAATAGACGTCCATGACGCACCACCCGCCGCAGCAGGCGGCGCAGGATGTAACCCCGGCCCAGATTCGAAGCGGTCACCCCATCGGCAATCAGCTGGGTGATGGCGCGGCTGTGGTCGCCGATCACCTTCAAGGAGGTCTGGCCGCGGGCGTCGAGCTGTCGGTAGTTGACCCCCGCCAGGGTGGCGGCGGTTTCGATCAGGGGATAGATGAGGTCGGTTTCGTAGTTGTTCGCCGCCCCCTGCAGGATCTGGGCCATGCGTTCCAGGCCCAGGCCGGTGTCGATGTTCCTGTTCTCCAGCGGCGTGAGGTTGCCCTCGGCGTCGCGGTTGAACTGCATGAACACCAGGTTGTAGAACTCGATGAAGCGGCTGTCATCCTCCAGATCGAGATGTTCAACGCCCAACTCGGGCTTGAAGTCGTAGTAGATCTCGGAGCAGGGGCCGCAGGGGCCGGTGGGGCCCGACACCCAGAAGTTGTCGGCCTCACCCAGGCGCACGATCCGCCGGGGATCGACCCCCACCGTGTCACGCCAGATCACCGCGGCCTCATCGTCGTCGCGAAAGACGCTCACCACCAGATGCTTCGGATCCAGGCCGAACACCTTGGTCGCCAGCTCCCAGGCCCAGGTCATCGCCTCGGTCTTGAAGTAGTCGCCGAAGGAGAAGTTGCCCAGCATCTCGAAGAACGTGTGATGCCGGGCCGTGCGGCCCACGTTCTCGATGTCGTTGGTGCGGATGCACTTCTGGCTGCTGGTGGCTCGTGGCGACGGCGGCTCCGCCTGCCCCAGAAACACCGGCTTGAACGGCAGCATGCCGGCAATGGTGAGCAACACCGTTGGGTCGTCGGGCACCAGTGAGGCGCTGGCCATGCGCCGGTGCCCCCGGGCCTCGTAGAAGGCCAGAAAGGCCTCGCGGATCTCGGCGCCGCTGTGGGGGCGGGAGCGCCGCTCGGAGCGGCTGGATGTTTTGGCAGCCATGGCCGGACGCGGCAGATCAACCCTGGAGAGGGCATGATCGCCCAGCACAGCCCCCTCCCGATCCGCGCTGTCCCCGTGCCCGCCCTGACGGCCCCAACCGACCACCGCGCCCAGTTGCGGCTGCAGTCGATCGCCTGGGCGCTGCTGGCGGGCGCCACCGCCCTGACCCTGGCCCTGGTGCTGGGGCTGAGGCCGGCCCTGCGGGCGGGGGGTTGCGGCTTCTTTTACGGCCTGCTGGCCTTCCACCTGCAGCGGGTCGATCCCGACGACAGCCACCTGCAGGCAGGCCTGGTGGGGGCGGTCTGCGGCATCCGCAGTCTGGGCACCAGCCCCGAGCTGCCAGCCGTCGGGGAGCTCCTGGGTCAGGGGGGGCTGCGCTTGCTGCCGGGGCTGGCGCTCGAGCTGCTGCTGGTCTGGCTGCCTCTCTGGCTGCCGCTGGCGGGCAGTGCCCTGATGCTTCAGGCCCTGCAGCGCTGGCTGCCGCCCCTGAGGCCCTAGCTGCAGCCTGGGGGCGCGCCATCCGGCAGAGTGCCCTGGGAGTCACTCCGCTCACGCGAGCCGAGGCGATGTCCGTGGTCAATGTCCGTGGTTGCTGCCGGTGTTCACGATGCGACGCCACACCTGGTCTGAGCGGGCCCAGCGGCCATGAGCCTGCTGCACGCCACCTGGCTGTCGGCCGACACCGCCGCCGTGCCCGCCCTGGGAGGCGGCTACCGGCCGGGCTTGCTGCTCTGGGCCGACACCTGGCGGGTGGCGGAACCCCAGACACCGGCCAGCGAGGCGCCCCAGCACCCCCTCAGCCTCGACCAGGACGACCTCGGCGCCTGGCTTGAGGAGGCCGACCTCTGGACGGAGGATTTCCGCCCGGCCGGAGCCACCCTCTGCCTGCCCAGCCGCCGCCAGGGGGCCAGGGGGAAAAAGAAAAGCGACACCAGCAGCTGGAGCGGCCTGCCCCTGCAGGCGGGCGAGCCGATCCCGAAATCCGTGGAGTGGTGGCCCTGGCGGGTGGAGGGCTGGTGGCTGGAGCCCGGCGCCGCCACCCTCTGGCTTGGGCGCCTGCCCCTCTCAGGCGACCATCCCGACCTGGCCGATGACCTGCGCTGGTGGAGCCATCTGCAGCGCTGGTCGCTGAGCCTGCTGGCCCGGGGCCGGCTGCTGCCCCAGGTGGAGGGGGGCCGCGCCCGCTGGCTGCCGTTGATCAACCGCGAAGACGACCGGCGCCGCCTGGAGGATCTGGCCTCGCGTCTGCCCCAGGTGGCGGTGGCGGCCCTGGAGCCCGGCCAGGGGGAGGCCGGCGTCGCGATGGCGTGCTGGCGGCCGGGATCCGGGCGTCGGCGGCTGGCCTCGATCCTCACGCACCTGGTGGATGCACGCATGCGTGCGGGCTTCACCCCCAGCGAAGAGGGGCTGGATCCGCTGCTGGCGGCCTGGCAGCGGGCCCTCGGCCCCGGTGACGGCCGCCTCGATCTCGGGGACGACGACTGCGAACGCCTGCAGGTGGCCACTCACCACTGGCGCGAAGCGGTGGCTGGCCGGGTCGAGCCGGCCCGGGCCTGTCTTGAGCTCGACACACCCGATGAGGGGGAAGATCTCTGGCCCCTGCGCTTCAGCCTCCAGGCCGAGGCCGATCCCAGTCTGCTGCTGCCCGCAGCCGGGGTCTGGGCCGCCGGGGCCGGCTGCCTGCAGCTGGGTGAAACCGAACTCCAGCAACCCGGTGAACTGCTGCTGGAAGGCCTCGGGAGAGCCCTGCAGGTGTTCGAGCCGATCGAGAGGGGTCTCGACACCGCCACACCGGAGCGGATGGCTCTCACCCCGGCCGAAGCCTTCGTGCTGGTGCGCACCGCCGCGCTGAAGCTGCGTGATGTGGGCGTCGGCGTGGTCCTGCCCCCCAGCCTCAGCGGTGGCCTGGCCAGCCGGCTCGGCCTCTCGATCGAGGCCGATCTGCCCGAGCGCTCCCGCGGCTTCAGCCTCGGTGAAAGCCTGCAGTGGAGCTGGGAGCTGATGATCGGCGGCGTCACGCTCACCCTGCGGGACCTGGAGCGGCTGGCGGGCAAGCGCAGCCCGCTGGTGCAGCACAAGGGGGCCTGGATCGAGCTGCGTCCGGGTGATCTGCGCAATGCCGAGAAGTTCTGCGCCCTCGATCCGGTCCTCAGCCTCGATGACGCCCTGCGCCTGACCGGCAACGAGGGGGAGACCCTGCAGCGGCTGCCGGTGCACCGCTTCACAGCCGGCCCGAGGCTGAAGGCGGTGCTGGAGCAGTACCACCAGCAGAAGGCCCCCGATCCCCTGCCGGCCCCCGAGGGCTTCGCCGGCCAGCTGCGGCCCTACCAGGAGCGCGGCCTGGGCTGGCTGGCCTTCCTGCACCGCTTCGATCAGGGGGCCTGCCTGGCCGACGACATGGGCCTGGGCAAGACAATCCAGCTGCTGGCCTTCCTGCAGCACCTCAAGGCGGAGCAGGAACTGAAGCGTCCCGTACTGCTGGTGGCCCCCACCTCGGTGCTCACCAACTGGCTGCGGGAAGCGAAGGCCTTCACGCCGGAACTGAACGTGGTGGAGCACTACGGCCCCCGGCGGCCCTCCACCCCCGCCGCCCTGAAGAAGAAGCTGGAGGGGATGGATCTGGTGCTCACCAGCTACGGCCTGCTGCAGCGCGACAGCGAGTTACTGAGCAGCCTCGACTGGCAGGGGGTGGTGATTGATGAGGCCCAGGCGATCAAGAATTCCTCAGCGCGCCAGTCGCAGGCAGCCCGCGATCTGGCACGCCCGCTCAAGCAGAGCCGCTTCCGTATCGCACTCACCGGCACCCCGGTGGAGAACCGGGTCAGTGAGCTCTGGGCCCTGATGGACTTCCTCAATCCGAAGGTGCTTGGGGAGGAGGAGTTCTTCCGCCAGCGCTACCGCCTGCCGATCGAGCGCTATGGCGACATGGCCTCGGTGCGCGACCTCAAGGCCCGCGTCGGCCCGTTCATCCTGCGGCGCCTCAAGACTGACCGCTCGATCATCTCCGACCTGCCCGAGAAGGTGGAACTGAAGGAGTGGGTTGGACTCTCACCCGAGCAGGTCAAGCTCTACCGCCGCACCGTGGAGGACACCCTCGATGCGATCGCGCGGGCACCCGTGGGCCAGAAGCACGGCCAGGTGCTGGGGCTGCTCACCAAGCTCAAGCAGGTCTGCAACCACCCGGCCCTGATGCTCAAGGAAGGGGAGGTGGGGGCCGGCTTCAGCGCCCGCTCGGCCAAGTTGCAGCGGCTCGAGGAAATCGTCGAGGAGGTGATCGCGGCCGGCGATCGGGCCCTCCTGTTTACCCAGTTCGCCGAATGGGGCCACCTGCTCCAGACCCACCTGCAGCAGCGCTTCCACCAGGAGGTGCCCTTTCTCTATGGCAGTACCAGCAAGGGGGAGCGTCAGGCGATGGTGGATCGCTTCCAGGACGACCCCCGGGGACCACAGCTGTTCCTGCTCTCGCTCAAGGCAGGCGGCGTGGGGCTCAACCTCACCCGGGCCAGTCATGTGTTCCACATCGACCGCTGGTGGAATCCGGCGGTGGAGAACCAGGCCACCGACCGGGCCTACCGCATCGGCCAGACCAACCGGGTGATGGTGCACAAGTTCATCACCAGCGGCTCGGTGGAGGAGAAGATCGACCGCATGATCCGCGAAAAGGCCCGCCTGGCCGAAGACATCGTCGGCAGCGGTGAGGAGTGGCTCGGAGGCCTCGATCCCGGCCAGCTGCGCGACCTGGTGGCCCTGGAGGAGTGATCCGGCGATGACTGCTGCCATCGCCCTTCTGGCCAGCGCGGGCAGTAACGAACGACTTCTGGGCTGGCTGGAGCAGCACCAGGTGCTGCTGGAAGGGTTCCCCCTGCTCGCTCCGGCGGAGCTCGTCCTGGCCCTGGCTGAGGATCAGCGCTCCTCAGGCCTGAAGGTGAGCCCACTGGCGACGCTGGCCGCCGGCGGCGACATCCAGATCGCGGAGCGGGTCCTGGCCGGGGCGGTGGGCGCCGTGCTGTTCTTCGTGGATCCCGCCACCACCCTGGCCACCACCCCCGACCTGCGCCTGCTGCTGCGGACCTGCGCGCTGGCCGGCATACCCCTGGCCCTGAACGAAGCCACGGCCACCCTCGCCCTGCGGGGCCTGGGCCGCAGCCGGCTCGCCTATCTGATCTTCAACCCGGTGGCCGGCCAGGGGGAACCCAATCAGGATCTGGCCCTGATCCGCTCCCTGCTCGAACCTCAGCTGCTGCTGAACGTGGTGGTGACCCGGCCGGATCGTGACCCCGCCGATCAGACCCGGGAGCTGGTGGACCTGATCCAGGCCAGGTCCGAGCCGCACAGCGGCAGCGTGATGATCCTGGCCAGCGGTGGCGATGGCACGGTCTCGGCGGTGGCGGGGGCCGTGATCAACACCGGCATCCCCCTGGGGGTGATCCCAAGGGGCACCGCCAACGCCTTTGCCACCGCCCTGGCCATTCCCACCGATCTTGAGGGAGCCTGCGAGACGATCCTCGCCGGGCACACCCGGGTGGTGGACGCAGCCCGTTGCAATGACACGCCGATGATCCTGCTGGCGGGCATCGGCTTCGAAGCGGGGATGGTGGACCGGGCCACCCGGGAGCTCAAGACGATGCTCGGGCCCCTGGCCTATGTGCTCGCCGGCGCCCAGCAACTGGCCACCCAGGAGCCATTCCAGGCCAGGCTGACCATCGATGGCCAGGTGACCGAGTTGCAGAGCGGAGCGATCACGGTGGCCAATGTGGCTCCCGCCACCTCGGTGCTGGCCCAGGGCTTCGGCCAGGTGATCCCCGACGACGGTCTGCTCGAGATCACCATCGCCTCCCCCGCCAACCGGCTGCAGGGGCTCAACGCCTTCGCTTCGCTGGTGGCCTCCGCCGTGGTGCGCTCGCCCACCAACCGGCCCGATCTGCTCTGCCTGCGGGCGCACGCGATCACGATCAGCACCGATCCGCCTCAGAACCTGGTGATCGACGGCGAAATGCTGGCGTGCAACCCGATCAGCATCACCTGCCTGAGCGGAGCACTCACGGTGTTCACCCCCCTCCCCGTGGCCTGAACCCAGCGATGACCCTGGCCTCGGAGGCAAGCATCAGCGCCAAGATCGAGCAGATGGACCAGCGGATTCGGCGGGGCCATGCCGACCTGGTGCGCCGGGGTATCGACCAGACCCGGCTGGTGATCGAAGGCTCACCCGAGGCCGCCGAGCCCTTCAGCTTCCTGGTGCTGGGGGACAGCGGCTCGGCGCGCCATGGCGCCAGCAGCCCCCAACGGCAGGTGGCCGAGTTGCTCTTCGCCCACCAGGAGGGCGTGGGTTTTGTGCTCCACACCGGGGATGTGGTGTATCTGGTGGGCTCCAGTGAGCAGTACCCGCGCAACTTCATCAGGCCCTACCGGGAATGGCTGGTGGGTGGCGACGACTGGCGCCGCCTGCGGTTCGACGAGATGACCTTCCGCCTGCCGTTTCTGCCTGTGCCGGGAAACCACGACTACTACGACCTCTCGCGGCCGCTGGTTCTGCTGGCGGGGCTCTCAAACCCTGTGCGCCGCCTCTGGCCGAGCCTGGTCTTCGATGTGGGAAGCCATGGCTCCCACGTGGGCGAGGCCTATGCCAGAGCCTTCCTCGACGGGCTCGCTGGCCTGCCGGAGGAGGAGCTGGCCGGGCACCTCGATCGGCACTACCGCGCCCAGCTGGATGGCCATCGCTGCCTGGCCTACCGCCCGGGGCAGTTCACCCGCCTGCCCAACCGCTATTACCGCTTCCGATGGGCCGGCGTCGATGTGTTTGCACTCGATTCGAACACCCTCAACCAGGACGGGCCTGGCCTGGAGGAGGCTGGAAATGGCGACCCCAGCCAACGGAACTGGCTGCGGGAGGCGCTGGTGGCCTCCTGGCGCAACCCCCGGGTGCGCGGCCGGATCCTGGTGCTTCACCATCCGCCCTATGCCAGCGAAACCAGCAAGTGGCGGGAGCCGCAGACGCTGGCCGTGCGCCGTCAGCTGCGCGGGGTGCTTGATCAGGTGGCCGCCGAGGTGGGCAATCCCACGCCGCAGCGGCCCCTGCTCAATCTGGTGCTCAGCGGCCATGCCCACTGTCTGGAACTGATGCGAAGCGGAGCCACCGGCCATGGGGACAGCCATATTCCCTGGCTGATCTGCGGCGGAAGCGGCTACAGCCTGCGGCGCCAGCGGCCCCAGGGGGGGACGCTGCTGGAAGGCCCCCCGGGGCAGGAGCGGACCGTGGCCCACTCCGAGCTGTTCGTGGGACGCACGGGCCATGGCGGCGCCTTGCGGCGGCGCTTCACGGCCCTTCGGGTCGATGCAGCGGCGGGAGCCCCACTGAAGCTCACGCTCCGGCCCCTCATGACCGAAAAGGTGTCGGGGCACTGGCGCAAGGAGCAGCTGGCACCGATCAACCTGTAGAGAGGATCCAGCCACAGCCAGCTCCGGTGTCCCTCGCCATCGCCCTGCTTACGGTGTCGGATCGCCGCAGCGCCGATCCCTCCAGCGGTGACCCCTCAGGCGATGCCCTGCTGCAACGGCTGGAGGGAGCGGGTCACCGCCTGGCCGAACGACAGCTGGTGGCCGACAACCGCTACGCCATCCGCGCCGCGTTGAGCACCTGGATTGCCGATCCGGCGGTGCAGGTGGTGATCACCAGCGGTGGCACGGGCCTCACCGGCCGCGACGGAACGCCCGAGGCGGTGGCTCCCCTGCTGGACAAGACGATCGAGGGTTTTGGGGAACTGTTTCGGGTGCTCTCCTTCGAGGCGATCGGCACCAGCACCCTGCAGAGCCGCTGCCTGGCCGGAGTGGCCAACGGCACGATCCTGTTCGTGCTGCCCGGCTCCCTCGACGCGGTATCCACCGCCTGGGACCGCCTGATCCACGCTCAGCTCGACAACGGAACTCGACCCTGCAACCTGGTCCAGCTGCTGCCGCGGCTGAACGAAGACCCACGCCAGCCAGCGACGAATCCTGGATGAAAAGGTGAGCCCTGAACCACGCCCGTCAGGGGCAACCTGTGGAATGACTCAACGATCGGACACAGCGGCGGGAATGGCCAAACAGATGGTGGGACGGGTGGAGGCCATCTGGCGCTACCCGGTCAAGTCGATGCTGGGCGAAAGCCTTGAAGCCGCGTCCATCGGCCGCGCTGGCCTGCTCGGCGACCGGGCCTATGCCCTCTGGGACCACGCCACCGGCCGGGTGGCCAGCGCCAAGAACCCCAGGCTCTGGAAGACCCTGCTCGGCTTTGCGGCCCATTGCCTGGAGTCGCCCCAGGAGGGAGCTGGAGCCACAGCTGTGGCGATCACAGCCCCTGACGGAGCGCAGGGCACCCCAGACGGAGCCAGGGTGATCAGCAGCGACCCCACCGTGGACAGCTGGCTCTCGCAGCGGCTGGGCCGGGAGGTGAGCTTGCTGGATCAGGCTCCGGAGGGGGCCAGCCTGGATCAGTACTGGCCCGAGGTGCCGGAGAGGGAGTTTCAGGATGTGGTCAACGAACTCGTGCTCCCCAGCGGCACCTTTTTCGATTCCTGCCCGATCCATGCCATCAGCACTGCCAGTTTGGAGCGGCTGCGGCAGCTCGAGCCTCAGCTTGACTTTGCCGTGGAGCGCTTTCGTCCCAACCTGCTGATCCGCCCGGAAGCCGGCAGCAGCGGGTTTGTCGAGGAATCCTGGATCGGCCACAGCCTGGGCCTGGGGGATGACCTGCGTCTTCAGGTCAACGACGGCTGCCCCCGTTGCGTGGTGACCACGCTGGGCCAGGGGGAACTGCCGGAAACCCTGGAGATTCTGCGAGCCACCGCCCGGCACAACAACGTGGTGGCCGGGATCCGCCTGAGCGTGACCAATCCCGGCGAAGTCCGCGTCGGAGATCCCGTCACCCTGCTGGATTGAAGCCAAGGGCGATCGATCTGGCTGGCAACTCGGGGAGAGGCCCTCAGCTTTCGCTCAGCCAGTAGAACTGACCACCCTGCAGCGCGATGCAACCGTCGTATTGCGAGGGCTTGATTCCGCTGTAGAGATCTGTATAGTTCGCCCGCGGGTTGATGCCATAGCGGCTGTAGCTTTCCAACTCAAGCTGCTGAGGATGATCGTCAAAGTTGGCGATCACGAACACCTTTTCAGAGCTCCTGAGATGGTTGTAGCGGAGGTAACAGAGAAGATGCTGGTTGTCGGAATGCATCAGCTCGCGGTTGTTGAAATCGGCAAAGGCGGATATCTCCTTGCGGATGGAGATCATTCGCTTCATCGCGGTGAAGATCCTGCATTCCACTGTGCCGCGCTGATGCCGCAGGGCGGCCTTCTCCCAGTCAATCTTGGGTCGGTGGACCCAGCGGCTGTCGTTGGACTTACTGGGATCGTCGATATAACTGTAGTCGTTGAGTTGACCCAACGCATCACCATTGTAGATCAGCGGGATTCCGCCAAAGGAAAGAATGACGCCATTAAGCAGCAGAATTTTGCTGATGGCCATATCGATCAACCCTTGATCACCTTTTTCCAAGGCCGATTCAAGCCCCGCCAAGGAGGCAAGAGAGCCACAGATTCTTGCGTCACCAGTTGAGTCGTTACGCATGAACTCCAGCCCTCTGGAGGTATCAGAGAACTTGCCGGTGAAGTAATCAATCAGAAACATGCGGTGGGAATGGGGCTCATAGCCTGCAGCGGCAATATCCTTGTCATCAAAGCCAAAGCCGATGTCGTCATGACAGCGAACATAGGTTAGCCAGGTGGCTCGATCCAACTTCGTAGGCAGACTCTTGATCCCTTCTCGCAACAACTTGGTGTTCCGCGTGGCAATACCGTCCCAGAGGAGTGCCATCAATGTGGCATTATAAGCAATCTCACATTCCTTCGCCACGATGGCATCCTCGCCAAAGTATTTCGCCACCTCACTTGGTGCCACAATGGCCTCAGCGATGAACAGAACACCAGGGGCTGTGACCTGACAACAGTCTTTGAGGAGTTGCAGAATCAGGTGAGCCTTACGTTCGTTCTGGCAAGTTGATCCCAGCTTCTTCCAGAGGAAGGCGACAGCGTCGAGCCTGAGCACATCGACGCCTTGGTTGGCCCAGAACAGCACGATCGAGAGGATCTCGATGAAGACTTCAGGATTGCTGTAATTCAGATCCCACTGGTAATCGTGAAACACCGTCATCACCCAGCGCTTCATCTCCTCGTTCCAGGTGAAGTTGCCGGGATCAGTTACCGGGAACACCATCGGCATCCCCTGCTCAAACACATCCGGCACCGACCTGTCTTCGAAGGTGAGATAGTAATTCTGGTAGCGCGGATCTCCGTCCTTCGCCTTCAAAGCCCATTCATGCTCATCTGAGGTGTGATTTAGAACGATATCCAGAACCAACAGAATGCCGCATTTCCTGAATTGCTCAGAGATGCGCTGAATGTCGTTAAGATCCCCAACTCGGCTATCGATTTCGCGGAAGTTGCTGATGGCATAACCACCATCACTCTGACCCGCCGGGCACTTAAGAATTGGCATGATATGCACCATGTTGACTCCCAGCTCCTGGAAGTAACTGATCTTGCCAGCCAAGTCCCCAAGATCATTGGCAAATCCATTGGTGTAGAGGGCCATGCCCACCCACTTCTGAGAGAGGAACCAGTTGTGGTCCTGCTCGCGGCTCATATCGATCCGCTCAGATTCCTCCGATCGGTAAATATAGCCCTCCGCCATGGTCTCCACCAAACGAACCATCTGGGGCTGAAAGTCTTCTCGATCTCCATAAAGCGTGGAGAAGAGCGAATGGATCGCATAAAAATTTGCGCCAAGGCGGGTGTAAAAATACCTGAGATTCTGTCGCTTAATCTCTGGCCTCAATTCATCGAGGATTGAGTTCAACAGGGAATGAGAGATCTGCTCGTACATCAGGAAGTCAACGGTGGGAGAAAAGGGTCTCGAAAAGAGAATCGAATCAGCTGGGGCCCGGGACTAGCGTCTGGCATCTGCCTCGCGAAATCAGCGAGCAACGCCAATAGGTAAACGCTGAATCGGTCTATAGAATCCAGCCCTTGGTTTCAGGATGGAAGTGCACCAGGCCTTCAAGAATTCCCGCGCTGTAATTGCCATTCATGCCCAGAAAGTCACCCTTGGCCACATACAACGACTGGTCGGTTCCCCGTTGACTGGAGCCTGCGCTGGCGTCCCGGAGCACATCTGGATGAGCATTGGCCACCAGAACGGAGGGGACGGGGCTCACCAGAATCGGCAGGTCATTGCCGCTGTCACCAGCAAACACCGTGCTGCTGGGGAGGAACCCCTGCTGCTGCATCAGGAACTCCACCGCGTGCAACTTGGTGGCCCGCTCGGGCAGGATATCGAGCAGGCCCACCTGAGCTTGTTCATCGACACTGTAGATCCAGCTGGATCGGGCCTGCAACTCCCGCAGCCGTGCCTCCATCACCCGACGAAGGCTGCCGAGGTCAACGCCCAGGGGCAGAAAGTAACTGAGCTTGTAGGTGCTCTGGCGATCCTGACCCTGCAGGGTGAGATCCTCGATGGTGGTGAAGGCCTCCGAGATCGCCCCACTGCTCAGCCCTGGCCAGTCGGTGGCGATCTCCACTTGCCAGGCCGTCGACTCCAGCCAATACCCCGGCGGTTGCCACTGGTACATCCGGCTGCCGACATCACCGATCACCCAATCGGGCCTGGGGATCCCGAACTGCTCGATCGCCTGCTCCACCAGCGCCAGATGACGGCCGGAGACATAGGCCAGGGTGACCTCAGGCCGGGCCACCAACGCCGCAAAGCGATCGCGGGCCCCAGCCGACTCCGGCGACTCACCATTGGGCAGAAGGGTGCGATCGAGATCTGTGCAGAGCAGCAGTCGCGTCATGGCTGAGGGGGTGGTGTGGGCTGTTCAGTCAGGTTCCAAGGATCATGACCCGATCAGAAGAAGCCGTAGTGCCTGATCGCTTCAAGGATTCCCCAGGCATGGGCTCCATTGGCAAAGTAGATCTGCTCGTTTTCACTGAGGTTGGAGAGTTCTTCCTGGTGCCTGTTGGAGACCACCACTCCAAGGGTGTTGCCACGCAGCATGTCGGCGTCGCCACCGGAGCCGCCCGTGACAAGGGTGCGCTCGAGCGGAATGTTGTATTGGTTGGCGACATACCGCAGGGCCTGCCCCTTGGAGGCCCGGGCCGGCACAATATCGAGGTATTGACCGAAAGAGAGGGTGGCATTCACCGAGAGCTCCTGCTGGCGCAGGAAGGCATGAATGTCCTCGAGGGGAGGCGCCAGCTCGGCGTCGTAGTAGTACGACACTTTGAAGCGGCTCTGTTCATTCTTGGGCTGGGGAGACAGCCCCGGCAGCGACTCCAGCACCCGGCGCAGCACCTGGGGAGTCCAGGAGTGATCAATGTGATGGCTCCAGGCAATATCGGCAAACAGCTCGGAGGTGTAATAGATCTCCGTTCCCAGGCTGGTGATCAGCACATCCGGAGTGGGGATGTTGTAGCGCTTGAGGATGGTCAATACAGAATCGAGCCGCCGGCCTGTGGCAATCCCGAACAGGAACTGGCGTCGGTGGGTGCGCACCACCTTGGCGAACTGCTCCAGGGCTTCGGTATCTCCCAGCAGGGTGTTGTCGATGGCTGTGAACAGGGCCCGGTTCCTGTAACTGCTGAACTGATGGGTCGCTGGGGGCTGGACCAGCGGTTTCGGCTTCGACACCACCGGCTGGAGCATGGACAGATAGGCCTTGGCGTGGGCCTCCCAGGAATAGAAGCGGGCGATGTTGCTGAGTCCGTTGCCAGAGAGCTCATCCCAGCGCCTGGGCTTCTCCAGGATGGAGTAGATGAGCCTCAGCGATGTCCTCGCGGCTGTAGGGGATCCACCAGCAGGGCCGTTGTGGCAATTGCCGATGATGTCGACCGGACCACCGTTCTCGGTGGCCACCAGGCGGCGCGTGTGGGGGGGGGGGTTTAAAAGGGGGAGAGGCACAAGGGTCTGGTGAGGGGCGAGATAGACAAAACACTCCCCTTGAGAGCCCGCCCCCAGGCGGTAAAATCTCAGGAACCTGCTCGGAACTGTGGTGCTTGGGCAGGGCCACATGGCCATAAAGATCGAAGAAATCGATCACCCAGAGCAGTTCCGTCAAGACCGACTGAGCCCCGTCATTGAGCTCACGGATGTCGTCACGGTTGCCAGCCACGATCACCAGATTGGCCAACTCCTGAAGGCGCTTGCTCTGGCCATAGGCCTCCAGCAGCGAGACGATGTTCTTACGCTCATCGGGCCGAGACAGGGCCAGGATCATCGGCTTGGCCGGCTCCCGCAGGAACAGGCTGAGCGTGTCCTGAAAGTCTTGAGCGAGTGAAGGCTGACCCTGGACGGGGGGGTGAAATTGCTCGAGGTCTGTACCCGGCGGAATCACCGCCATCTTCTCAGGCGTGTAGTAATCGTAAAGCTCGTATTGGCTTTCGATTTCATTGCGCGTGCTGGTGATCACCAGCTCAGCACAACTGAGAGTATCCTCTTCGGCGCTGATCCGCGCCTGCATGTGATAGCGCTGCTCGATCTGATCGATGCCCATACCAACGGCAAGCAACCGGCGGTATTTGTCGCGACCGAGGGAGTGGCCCGTATGAATCAGTGGCAGACCTGTGAGATTCGAGAGCCGCACGCCCACATAGCCAGCATCGGCGTAATGGGTGTGGACGACATCCGGCATCCGGGGCTGCTCAGCCAACCAGGTGGAGAGGTGGTCAGCAAAACTGTCCATGTGGGGCCAGAGCTGCTCCTTGGGCAGGTACTCATTCGGGCCTGCCTTGACTCGTACGATCTGAAGATTCTCGGCCAGCTTCTCAATCGGAACGGCATAGTCTGGACTGACGTGATCATCATCAACCAGGCGAGTGACCAGATCCACCCGCTCTACGCCCTTTTGCCTGGCGAGGGCCTTGGCCAGTTCAACCACGTATTTCGTCTGACCGCCGGTGTCGGCATCGCGACCGAGCTCAAGATCCTGGCCGCGAATCAATCCATGCACACTGATGAGAAGAATATAGAGACCACTGGGGCCGGCTGTATCAACCATGATCGCCTGGGGACAAGTGATTCAAGAATGCGTGGCACACGGGAGAAGCATGGAGACAAAACGCCCAGGCAAGAGCATGGAGTTACTCCTCCTTGATTAATCCATGCACTAATAATACACATTTCCGGGCATTCCGTCAAGTCCTTATCGTGTCTCCAGGACTTTCATTCAGAAATAGCAAACCATCAGGAGTGCAGGCGCAACGGCAGTCAGTCGCAGAAGGGGTTTCTCGCCCTTGCCCAGGCGCGTTGAGGCGAGCCAGCAAGGCCGTGGGGCCCCGATCGCAATGCGGAGCAGGGGTCTCAGCCGGCGCAAGAAAGAGATCGAGACCTGACTGGACGGGGCGCTGAGGTGGACATCCGAGGCCAGATCCGGCAGGGACGGCAAGGCGATGAACAGCCTTGACGGTCCGAGCCTGGTCCCAGGCAGGCGTAAAAAATCCGCGGCGTGTGCACCCTGCCTGGAAGCCGCGTGGATCGTATCGGTCCAAGGGGGCGGCGCTGCCTGCGGCGGGGCACGCCATCCTGAAGGGGTTGCCACCGCAGGGAGCTTCGTGAAGGCAGAACCGCCCGGGTCCAGCAGCGCCCCTGAGCTCGGCGGCGGCTGGCCGGTGATCGAGGGCTGGGCCAAGGCCACCCTTTCCCCGAAGGGCCCCCTGCTCTGGCAGACCCTTCTGCACAAGAGCGCCTGCCTCTCCTGCGCCTGGGGTACGGGCGGCCAGAACGGCGGCTTCCGCGACGAGCTGGGTGAACCGCTGCAGCGCTGCCTCAAGAGCGTGGAGGCGATCGGTGCGGAGCTGCAGCCCGCTGTGCCGGAGTCCGTCTTCTCCGGCCGCAGTCTCGGCGAGCTCCAGCGCCTGAGCTCCCTGGAGGCCGATCGCCTCGGCCGCCTCAGCCATCCCCTGATCCTGCGCGAGGGCACCAGCCACTACGAACGCCTCGCCTGGGACGACGTCTTCACCATCGCCGAGGCTGCCTTCCGGGTGCCGCCGGAGCGGCTGGCCTCCTACAGCTCCGGCCGCTCCTCCAACGAGGCCGCCTACCTGCTGCAGCTGCTGCTGCGGGCGTTGGGCTCCAACAACCTGGCCGACTGCTCCGATCTCTGTCATGCCCCCTCCACCGTGGGGCTGAACGCGGTGTTCGGCTCGGGCACCTCGATGGTGAGCCTGGAAAGCCTGCAACAGGCCGACTGCGTGGTGCTGGTGGGCTCGAACGCCCCGGCGAACCACCCGCGGCTGATGAACGAGCTGATCCGCCTGCGCGAGCGCGGCGGCAGCGTGATCGTGATCAATCCGGTGCTGGAGGTGGGCCTGCTCAAGTTCGGCTCGCCGGCCTTCCCGATCAGGTCGATGCTGCGGGGTTCGGAGATCGCCTCGCTGTTCCTGCAACCGGTGCCAGGCAGCGACACGGCCGTGTTCCTGGGCATCCAGAAGGCGCTGTTGGAGGCCGGCCAGATCCGCAGGGAGTTCCTCGCCGCCCACACCGAAGGTGCCGAAGCGGTGCTGAAGCAGGTGCAAGTCACCAGCTGGGAGGCGATCACCGCCTGCTGCGGCCTCAGCCGCGAGGAACTGGAGCATGCCGCGGCCGTGATCGCCCGCTCCAGCGGGGTCGTGTTCGCCTGGGCGATGGGGATCACCCACCACGCCAACGGCACCGCCAACGTCCATGCCATCGCCAATACGGCCCTGCTCAGCGGCAACGTGGGCCGCCCCGGAGCGGGCACGATGCCGATCCGCGGCCACTCCAACGTGCAGGGCTTCGGCTCCATGGGCGTGACTGTGAAGCTGCGCGCCGAGATGCAGAAGGCCCTCGAGGCGCTGCTGGGCCGCCCGCTCAGCCGCGTGCCCGGCTACGACACCAGAGCCCTGATCCAGGCGGCCGGCGCTGGGGCCGTGGACACCCTGCTCTGCCTGGGAGGCAACCTCTGGGGCGCCAACCCTGATTCGGAGGAGGCCCGCCGCGCCCTGGGCCGCATTGACACCGTGATGTATCTGGCCACCAAGCCCAACCAGGGGCATTTCCACGGCCTCGGCGCTCGCCAGACCCTGGTGCTGCCGGTGTTCAACCGCTTCGAGACGCCGCACCGCACGACCACCGAATCGGGCAACAACTTCGTGCGCCTGAACGAACCCGGCAGCACCCACCTCAAACGCGCCGACCTGATCAGTGAGGTGGGTTTCCTCGCCGAGCTGGCCCGGCGGCTGATGGGCCACGATCCGATCGACTGGGGCCGCCTGCAGGACCCTGTCTACGTGCGCCAGCTGATCGCCCGCACCGTGCCCGGCTATGGCCCGATTGCCGGCATCGATGCCACCAGGCAGGAATTCAGCGTGGAAGGGCGGGTGTTCGAGCGGCCCAGCTTTCCCACGCCATCAGGGAAAGCACGGATGGAGCCCACACCCCTGCCGGCGCTGGAGCTCCCCGAACCAACCCACTTCGGCGGCCTGGCGCCGGGGGAGAGCGGTCTGGTCCTGGCCCTGATCACGGCCCGCAGCTACGGCCAGCACAACACCGTGGTGTACAAGGCGGGCGACGCCTACCGGGCCATGCCTCACCGCCAGACGATCCTGATGAACCGAACCGACCTGGCCCGCTCCGGCCTGGCTGCCCACCAGCGGGTGACGGTGCAGGGAGAGGCCGGCCACCTGGAGGGCATCGAGATCATCCCCGGCGAAATCCGCGAGGGCGCGGCACTGATGTTCTATCCGGAGGTGAACGCGATCATCCGCGCTCCCGTGGATCCCCGCAGCGGCACTCCGGCCTACAAGCGGGTGCCGGTGCTGGTGCGCGGCGGGCTCAGGCCTCTGGCGACGGTGCCAGGCGCCGCGTCATCTGGTGCAGGGGCAAGCTGAGCAGGATCAGGCCGAGGGCAGCAGCGCTGTTGGCGGTGTCGTTGCGGATCGCGGCGATCAGGAAGGCCAGGGAGCCCAGCCAGACGATCAGAGCGCTGATCGGATAGCCCGGATCGCGGAAGGGCCGCTCCAGGCCAGGCTCCCGCCAGCGCAGCAGCAGCAGCGAGGTGATGCCGCTCAGATACAGCAGCACGTAGAGGAAGGAGGCGATCCCCAGCAGGATCGTGAAATCACCGAACGCCACCAGCAGTCCCGCCGTGGAGGCGGTCAGCACCAGCGCCAGCACGGGGGTGCCGCCGGCACTCACGGCCGCGAACTGTGGCAGGAAGAGGCCATCACGGCTGAGGCCGTAGAGGATGCGCGGCGCGCCCATCACCACGGCATTCACCAGGCCGAAGGAGGAGATCAGCGCCAGTACCACGATCAGCTGGGAGCTCCACGACCCGAAAATCACCTCGGCGGCATCGGCCAGGGGCAGCACCGACCCGGCGATGCGCGAGACGGGCAACAGCCGCAGCAGGGCCAGGTTCACCAGCAGATACAGACCCGCCACGCTGAGCACGCCGCCCACCAGGGATCGGGGCAGATCCTTGCTGGGCTCGGCGAATTCCTCGGCGAAATAGATCGGGCTGTGCCAGCCGTCGTAGGTGGTGATCACGGCCTGCATGGCGAACACCGCGCCGATGCCGAGGCTGATCCCACCAGCCGCCAGTGGATCAGCGGGGCCCGCGGCCTCCAGCAGAGGTTCGGACAGGCCCGCCAGCTCCCTCACCGGAGGGTGCAGGAAGCAGGCCGTGATCAGGCCGAGGAAGGCGATGGCCTTGCCCAGGCTGAGGATCTTCTGGCTGAGGCTGCCGGCCTCAAGGCCCAGCTGCTGAATCAGCGCAAAGGCCAGCAGCACCAGCAGGGCCACCACCTTGCTGCCCACGGGCAGGGCCGGCAGCAGGCCGATCGTGTAGTCGCCAATGGTGACCGCCACCCAGGCCAGGCCGGCGCAGTGGCCCACCCAGTCGATCCAGCCCACGGAGAAGCCGGCCTGATCCCCCAGGGCCCGCCGGGCGTAGACGGTCCAGCCGCCGGCCCGGGGCATGCTGGTGCTCAGTTCGGCCACGGCGAAGGCCCCCAACAGGGCATAGAGCGCCCCCGCCACCCAGGCGGCCACGATCAGGGGCGCACTGCCGAGCTGCTCGGCCACCAGCCCTGGGGTGCGCAGGATGCCGGCCCCGATCGTGCCCCCCACCGCCCCGGCGATCCCGAAACTGACCCCGAGGATCTGCAGCAGCGAGCCAGACTGAGCTGGTGCTGATTCGGATGTGGACATCAGGCACCGTGCGATCGCCGCTGGCGGAACCCGAGCAGGCTCCCACCAGCGGCGAGTCTGCTCGGCGGCCAGGGTTCAGGGGGTGCAGGTCTGGGGCTGGTCATGAGGGCCAGGCGCGGGTGGTGGCGATCAACACCTCATCGGTGAATGCATCACTGCGGCGCACCTCCGCCCAGCGCGCCTCCGCCACGGTGAGCTGCAGCCGCTCACCCATGGCCTCCCGCAACAGCGGGCTCGCCTTGAAGGCCCGCACCGCCTCCGTGAGGGTCTGGGGAAGCCTTGGGGCCTCAGCCGGGGTCGCGGCGGCGGGATCCCCCGTCAGTGGAGGCGGTAGCGACTGGGGCCGCCGCAGGGCGTCCTGCACCACCGCCAGCACCGCGCCCGCCAGCAGGTAGGGCTTCCTGAAGATCTCCAGACCGCTTGCAGTGCAGTGGATCTGGGCACTTCTATGGCGGTATAATGTGCGCAAATCGGCTGGATTGAGCCGAAAAGCTGCACCAAGTTTTCCACATGTACCGCCGCAAGGAAGGCAATCAGCTCTCCTTTGATGATTTCTTCCTCCCATTCGGCGGGAAGCTCTCGGGGGATAACCGCTGGGTGAAGTTGGCGGATCTGATCCCTTGGGATGAGCTGGAGCATCACTACGCCTCGCAGTTTTCAAAGGGGTTCGGAGCGCCTGCCAAGCCTTTTCGCATGGCCCTTGGTGCCTTGATCATCAAGGAGCGCTTGCAGGTCACCGACGAAGAGCTCGTTGAGCAGATCAAGGAAAATCCCTATCTTCAGTTCTTTCTTGGCTTGGAAGGCTTCCAGTTCGAGGCACCGTTTGATCCCTCGATGATGGTGTATTTCCGTCGTCGGCTGCCAGAGAAGACCATCAATGACTGCAACGAGCGGATCGTCCGGCATGGCAAACAACAAATTGCACAGAATAAACAAGGCGACAATGATGATCCTGATGATGGTGACGGATCAGTGCCTGCCGCTCTTGAACGCCCCAGCCAAGATGCGAAGGCGCCCAAGAGGCATCAAGGAATCCTTCTGATTGACGCCACATGCGTGCCCAGCGATATTCGCTATCCCACTGATCTCTCTCTTCTCAATGAAGCCCGCGAAACGACAGAGAAGCTGATTGATGAGATGCACAAGCAAGTGCGTGATGTGTTTGGCCACAAACCAAGAACCAACCGGCGTCAGGCCCGTCGTCAATTCCTGGCGGTGGCCAAGAAGAAGCGTCCGCGCCTCAGCAAGATTCGCAAGGCCATTGGTCAGCAGCTCCGGCATCTGGCTCGAAACCTGTCCAGTATCGATGCTCTGATCGCCTGCGGTGCAAGAGTTTTGGCGGCTGGTCGCCATTGGTATCGCAAGCTGTTGGTGATCAGTGAGCTGGTGAGGCAGCAAAAGATCCTGTATCACTCAGACACCAGAAGTATTCAGGATCGAATCGTCAGTTTGACACAACCCCACATCAGGCCAATCGTTCGTGGCAAGACTAGAAATAATGTTGAATTTGGTGCCAAGATCTCGATCTCGGTCAGTGGCGATGGATTTGCATTCCTGGATCGTCTCAGCTGGGATCCCTACAACGAAGGAGAAGACCTAAAATCCCAGGTACGCACTTTTCACCGTCGCCATGGCTTTTATCCAAAGGTTGTCTGTGCTGATCAGATCTATCGCACACGATCCAACCGCGCCTTTTGCATGAGGCATGGAATTCGCTTGAGCGGGCCGCGTCTTGGCAGGCCAAAAAATGATCCTGATCTCGTCGCTGCAGAGAAGAAGATCGCTCTAGATGATCAGAGGCGGCGCAACGGTGTAGAGGGGAAGTTCGGCCAAGGGAAGCGCCGTTTCGGGCTTGGGCTCGTTCGTGAGAAGCTGGCCGAGACCTCAGGTTGCACCATCGCCATAAATCTGTTGGTCATGAACCTCGAGAAGCTCCTGGAGCTTCTTGTTGTATTGATTGCCATACTCCAAGGCTTGCTAATGGCATGTATCGCCTCTGAGAGGCGTCCCACGCTGCTCATTTCATCGGGACTGAGTTTGGCTACATGCTGAGATGATCACGGCGCAGGCATCTCTGGATCAGAGGCTGGCCCGAGCAATAGCTTTTTCAGGAGGCCCCAGGTAAGGGTTGGCGCTGAGGTCAGCCACCTTCAGCTCCAGGTGGCCCGACTCACCGCCTCCCGCCGGCACCAGACGCAGCGCCGCCTCCCGGTTCTCCACCCCCCACACCTGGAAGGGTGCCGCCCAGCGGCCTGGAGCCAGCCGCTTGTACGACACCGCCAGGGCGCAAGCCAGGGGCATCAGCGCCGGCAGCTGCGCCAGCAGGCCCGCCAGCAGCGCTTCCCCCTGGGGAGTGAGGCCAGCGGTGCCCGCGCCGCCACCGAGGAGCGGCACACCCTGCTCCGCCACGCTCAGGTGCAGGTGTCCACCATTGCCCACCAGATCAGGCGTCACCACAGGGGCAAAGCTGCAGACCCAGCCAAAGCGGCAGCTCACCTGCTGAATCACCAGGCGCGCCACCACCAGGTGATCGGCGGCCTCGAGCGGCGCCGCCGCCGCCAGGGACAGCTCGAACTGGCCAGCGCCGTACTCCGGGTGCAGCTGCAGCCAGGGCAGTTCGGCAGCATCGAGGGCCTCGGCCATGGCCGTGAGGTAATCGAGCCCCTGCACGAGGCGATCGGCGCCGTAGGGGCCACCCGCCACGGCCGGGGTCCAGCCGCCAGCCCCGCCAGCCGGCTGAGGCAGCCCCACCATCCACTCGATCTCGAAACCGGCCTGGGCGCTCAGTCCCACAGCGGCGAGGGCAGCCTGCTGCCGGGCGCAGAAGCCGCGCTGATCGAGGGCATACACCTCACCGTTGCGCTCATGGCGAATGCCGGGGGCCCAGGCCCAGCCGCCACCAGGGTCGAGCGGGCGCAGGGCAGCGAGATCGGGCTTCAGCCGCAGGTCACCATCAGGCCGCGCCAGCGACTGCTGCGGATCGATCAGACCCGTGGCCCCGAAGGCATCGGCCACCGGTGAAAAACCCACCCCCTGGCGTGACACAAGCGGCAGCCGCTCCAGCGGCACCGCCTTCACCAGCACCGATCCGGCGTGGTTCACGAACGTGATCGCCAGCCGGCGCAGCCCGCGCTCCAGCAGCTCGGCCATCAGCGCGGTGGCGAAGTCGTCATCCGCGTCGCAGCTGTCGATGGCGTTGGGCAGGTCCGGCACGGCAAGGCAGGCTCTCACCGGGAAATCATTGCCCGATTCGGCGGTGCCGGCCATCGTGGAGGCCACGGTCAGCGATCCCCTTGGCTCCAGCGGCCCTGCTCCTGGTCGATGTCCAGAACGGCACCTGCGGTCGGGACGGCTTCGACGCCCACTTCCGGGCGGCGGTCCTGCCCCGGCTGGAGCAGGCGCTGGGCCACGCCCGCCGGAGCGGCATGGAGGTGATCCACACCGTGATCGCCAACCTCACCGCCGATGGCCGCGATCGCAGCCTCGACTACAAGCGCTCCGGGCTGGGCTTTGCACCGGGGAGCTGGGAGACCCGGGTGATCGAGCCCCTCGCCCCCTGGCCCGATGAACTGGTGCTGCCGAAGAGTTCCTCCTCCCCCTTCAACTCCACCAACCTCGATTATCTCCTGCGCAACATCGGCATCACCGAACTGGTGGTGGCCGGCCTGCTCACCGATCAATGCATCGATCACACCGTCAAGGACGCAGCCGATCGCGGCTACAGCGTGACCTGCCTGATCGATGCCTGCATGGCCGAATCGGCCGAGCGGCACCGGGCGGCACTGAGTTGCTTTCGCGGCTATTGCCGGCAGCTCCGCGTGGCTGATTTCACCAACACAACTGAGTTCACCACCACATCGATTTGAACCCCAGCGTCATTGATCACTGGGGCGTCACCACCTCACCCATTCCTGAGCTGGTCTCGGGGAGAGGAGGACAGACCAGGTTGCCCTGCCAGGAACCCACGCCATTGGACCTGGCCGTCCAGGTGATTCCGGGGCGGCCGTCGCGAACCACCGCTTTGCACGAGCGCTGCACTCCCGCAGGAGTGATGAGCAGAGCGTCGCCCGTCTGGCAGCTGTAGGTCTCCTTCATGCCCTTGCCGCTGGCGGCACAACCGACCAGGTTGGAGAACGTCACCCGCGATCCATCCTCCATCGCTTTTTTGCCGAGATAAATGGGGCCTCCTGAAAAAGCTATTGCTCGGGCCAGCCTCTGATCCAGAGATGCCTGCGCCGTGATCATCTCAGCATGTAGCCAAACTCAGTCCCGATGAAATGAGCAGCGTGGGGCGCCTCTTAGAGGCGATACATACCATTAGCAAGCCTTGGAATATGGCAATCAATACAAAAAGAAGCTCCAGGAGCTTCTCGAGGTTCATGACCAACAGATTCATGGCGATGGTGCAACCTGAGGTCTCGGCCAGCTTCTCACGAACGAGCCCAAGCCCGAAACGGCGTTTCCCTTGGCCGAACTTCCCCTCTACACCGTTGCGTTGCCTCTGATCATCGAGAGCGATCTTCTTCTCTGCAGCGACGAGATCAGGATCATTTTTTGGCCTGCCAAGACGCGGCCCGCTCAAGCGAATTCCATGCCTCATGCATAAGGCGCGATTGGATCGTGTGCGATAGATCTGATCAGCACAGACAACCTTTGGATAAAAGCCATGGCGACGGTGAAAAGTGCGTACCTGGGATTTTAGGTCTTCTCCTTCGTTGTAGGGATCCCAGCTGAGACGATCCAGGAATGCAAACCCATCGCCACTGACCGAGATCGAGATCTTGGCACCGAATTCAACATTATTTCTGGTCTTGCCACGAACGATTGGCCTGATGTGAGGTTGTGTCAAGCTGACGATTCGACCCTGAATACTTCTGGTGTCTGAGTGATACAGGATCTTTTGCTGCCTCACCAGCTCACTGATCACCAACAGCTTGCGATACCAATGGCGACCAGCCGCCAAAACTCTTGCACCGCAGGCGATCAGAGCATCGATACTGGACAGGTTCCGAGCCAGATGCCGGAGCTGCTGACCAATGGCCTTGCGAATCTTGCTGAGGCGCGGACGCTTCTTCTTGGCCACCGCCAGGAATTGACGACGGGCCTGACGCTGGTTGGTTCTTGGTTTGTGGCCAAACACATCACGCACTTGCTTGTGCATCTCATCAATCAGCTTCTCTGTCGTTTCGCGGGCTTCATTGAGAAGAGAGAGATCAGTGGGATAGCGAATATCGCTGGGCACGCATGTGGCGTCAATCAGAAGGATTCCTTGATGCCTCTTGGGCGCCTTCGCATCTTGGCTGGGGCGTTCAAGAGCGGCAGGCACTGATCCGTCACCATCATCAGGATCATCATTGTCGCCTTGTTTATTCTGCGCAATTTGTTGTTTGCCATGCCGGACGATCCGCTCGTTGCAGTCATTGATGGTCTTCTCTGGCAGCCGACGACGGAAATACACCATCATCGAGGGATCAAACGGTGCCTCGAACTGGAAGCCTTCCAAGCCAAGAAAGAACTGAAGATAGGGATTTTCCTTGATCTGCTCAACGAGCTCTTCGTCGGTGACCTGCAAGCGCTCCTTGATGATCAAGGCACCAAGGGCCATGCGAAAAGGCTTGGCAGGCGCTCCGAACCCCTTTGAAAACTGCGAGGCGTAGTGATGCTCCAGCTCATCCCAAGGGATCAGATCCGCCAACTTCACCCAGCGGTTATCCCCCGAGAGCTTCCCGCCGAATGGGAGGAAGAAATCATCAAAGGAGAGCTGATTGCCTTCCTTGCGGCGGTACATGTGGAAAACTTGGTGCAGCTTTTCGGCTCAATCCAGCCGATTTGCGCACATTATACCGCCATAGAAGTGCCCAGATCCACTGCACTGCAAGCGGTCTGGAGATCTTCAGGAAGCCCTAAATGGCAAAGGAGGTGGGATCTGGCTTGAAGGGCAGGGCGATCGCCGCCAGCGGCAAGCTGATCACCGAGATGGCGAGCGCGAGCTGAAACGTGTGGCGCATGGACAGGAAAGCGATTGACAGCTGAGCGCATGGGCGTCAGCTCAATCATCACCCCCCCAGATAAGCCATCTCGGCATGGGAGCGTTGAGTTGTGACAGTCCCTGAAGATTGCTCTTCGGCGCGCTCCTCGCTGTAACGGTCGTGGCGTTGGCTCCAGAGGCTCCGCATGGCCCCTCCAAGGGTCTCCCCAGCGGCAGAAGGTGCGCGCCGCCGCAGCCAGGGCTTGAGGTCAAGACCACTGGAGGCGAACAGACACGTGTAGGCCACCCCATCGGCGGTGATGCGCAGCCGGTCGCAGTCGCCGCAGAACGGAGCGGAAATCGAGGCCACCACAGCCAGATGGCCGGCCCCATCGCGATAGCGCCAGCGGCTGGCCGTGCCATGGGCCTGGCGCCCCAGGGGCACCAGGGGCCAGCGGGCACCGATCCGGCGCACCATCTCGGCGGCGGGCAGCACCAGATCCGGCTGCCAGCCATTGCGGTTGCCCACGTCCATGAACTCGATCAGCCGCAGCTCGATCCCCCGTTGGCGGGCCAGCTCAGCCAGGGGCAGCAGCTGATGCTCGTTGCGGCCCCTGGCGATCACGGCATTGAGCTTGAGGGCGCCGCCCGCAGGATCGAAACCGGCGGCACTCGCATGGTCGAGGGCGGCCAGCACCTTGTCGAGCACGGCCTCCCCGGCCGCCACCCCGCCGGCGAGGCCTGCCATGAGCGCCACGCTGGCGCCATCGGTGCCATCGAGGCTCACGGTGATCCGATCCAGGCCGGCCGCCCGCAGGCCTTGGGCCCGCTGGGCGCTGAGCAGCACCCCATTGGTGGTGAGGGCGATCTCGCTCAGCCCCGGCGACCCCGAGCTGGCCTGAGGACCGCGCAGGGGCTGCAGGGCAGACACCAGCTCCTCAAGACCCCGGTGCAGCAGGGGCTCCCCGCCGGTGAGCCGCAACCGGCCGAAGCCCAGGTCCGCCGCGGCGCTCACCAGCTGGACCCGCTCCGTCAGGGTCAGCAGCTCCGGAGGGTCATGGCTGTCAGGGCAGCAGTAAGGGCAGGCGAGGTTGCAGCGGGCGGTGAGGGAGAGACGCAACACTCCAGCCGGGCGGCCCAGTTGATCGAGGGGAAGGGTCGGAGCTGCCACATCTGCCCGGCCTGGGCGGCCGGCTGCCGGAGTCTCAGCCTGGCGCAGACCCGCTGAAACCGTCGCCCGGCCCTGGCCGGCAATCGCCCGGGGTGTTGGCATTGAGCAGCTGGGCGGGGTCGAGCTCCACCGCACTGACGCAGCGATTCTGCTCGAGCCAGCGCAGCAGGCTGCGCCCGCCCCGGCCAGTGAAGGCCTCCGCCGCCGCCCGGTTGGATGGCGTGGCCGGATAGAGGCCCAGCAGGGGCTGCAGCCGGCGGCCGTCATGGGCCAGATGAATGGTGTCGGGATCAAAGCCGGCCTCGGCGGCGGCCACCAGGGCCCGCAGGCTCTCCAGCTCCAACCGGGGCATGTCGACAGGAGCGAGCAACAGCCGCTGACCGGGGTAGAGCGCCATCAAGCGGGTGAGCGCCAGCAGAGGGCCCTCCCGGGGGGGAGGCTCCAGCAGCACTTCGATCTCCAGCCCAAGCCGCTCGTTCAACTGGCGGGCCAGACGGCCATGGGCGCGATGGCGGCTCACCAGGGTGAGCGGCGCGCCAAGACCCGCCAGCAGCTGCAGGGCCTGCTCCAGCCAGGTGCCGCCGTTGGGGTGGCTCAGCATGGCCTTGTCGGTGCCCATGCGCCGGCTGTCACCACCGCTGAGCAGGCAGGTCCTCAGAGAGGCCAGCTCCGGTCTGGGGTCAAGGCGCGACAGGCCGCCGATTGATCCGCTCATTCACGAACTGAAGCACGGTTTCGATCACGGCTCCTTCCTCGCAATCACGAAAGAGCTCATGACCGCTGCGCTCGAACCAGGCCATGCGCAGCTGCTCCCTGGGCGTTCCCAGTCCGGAGGCGAGCAGATCCGCGGCGGCCGGGGCCACTACGCGGTCGGCACGGCTCTGGAGAATCAGGACCGGCTGATGCACCTCCGCCAGGCGGCGGTGGACCACCACGCTCAGCTGCAGGAAGGAGAGCAGGGCGTCCATCGGCACCCAGCGATAGCTGGTATCGCTGGCATCCAGGGCCGGGTCGGTGTAATCCCTGGGCATGGGCCAGCGGCGCAGCAGGCGACCCAGCAGCGGGGTCAGGATCTCAAGGGGGCCTCCAGGCGCCAGGGGGGAGGCCAGCTGGATCGGGGCCGCCGCCAGCACAAGGCTGTCGATCGCCGCTGGCTGCTCGGCGGCCAGGAGTGCAGCCAGCAGGGCACCCATGCTGTGGCCCACCACAATCACCGACCCGGCGCGTGCTCGAAGCTCGGACAGGGCGGCGCTGGCGTCGTCCAGCCAGTCAGACCAGGTGACTCCGGCCAGGGCCTGGGGGGAGTCGCACCCGTGGCCGCGCAGCAGCGGCGCCTGCACCTCGAATCCGAGCTGAACCAGGGCGGGCTCCAGGGCAGCGAAGGTGGCCGTGCTGCCACTGAAGCCGTGCAGTAGCAGCAGACCGACCGGGGCCCTGGGGGGATTGGATCTCACTGCCGCGTGAAGGGCCCGGACTTCATGCGCGCCGAGACCTTGGCTTCCGGATCCACTCCGGCGAAGGTGGGCGGCAGCCAGACCCTCACCACCATCAGCACGGCCATGGTGATCAGGAACATGCAGACCGCGAGGATCTGGTGCCAGTCGGTTTCCAGCACACCGTTCACGATCACCTCCCGCAGCACCGACACGATCGCAATCTCCACCGACACACCGATCGAGACCCGCTGCTCCTGCAGATAAATGATCAGCAGGCGGAACAACTCCACCAGGATCAGGATGAAGAGGATGTCGGCGGTGATCGCGTGGAACTGCGGCGCCGAGAGCAGCGTGGAGAAGAGGATGCGCATCTGCAGCACCATCACGCAGAACAGGCCCACGCAGAGCGACACCGCGATCAGATCCTGAATCGCCTCGAGCGACTGAACGATCTGGACACGACGGAACTGCTGATACCAGCGCACCTCGCCAGGGGGAGGGGTACTCAGGCCTGGGGGAACCGGCAACGGCTCAGCCTGGGAGTGCGGCCGATCGGCGTGGATCGACTCGACGCTGGTGGGGATGGTGGAACTCACGGTGGATCGGTCTCTTCGGCTGGGGGTCAGTGGGCGAACCTTAGGCGGCACTTTTCTTATGGGTCAACCTGTGTTCGATGAGGTTTTTTGATTGGACCCATAGGCCCCGGCGCTCACTCCACTTTTCCCGTCGCCACCGCAGACCATGGGCGAGCATGGAGTGCGACTCCCGTTGCACCACCTGCCCAGTGCCCGCTCCCGCCAAGGCTCAATGTCCCTACTGCGGAGTCGGCTGTGGCCTGGAACTCAAACCACCGGCGGCGGACGCCAACAGTCCAGACCTCCCAGACGCCGCCGAGGCCATCTGGACCGTCCGCGGTGACCGGCAGCATCCCTCCTCCCTCGGTCAGGTGTGCGTCAAGGGGGCCACGGTGGCCGAGACCCTGGGCCGCAATCGCCTGAGCACACCCTTGTGGCGAGAGCAGCGCGACCAACCCTTTCAGGCGATCAGCTGGGAGCGGGCCTTCACAATCCTGGTGGAGCGGATCCAGGCTATTCAGGCAGAGCAGGGGTCTAGTGGGATCGCGATGTATGGCTCCGGCCAGTTCCTCACCGAGGACTATTACGTCGCCAACAAACTGATCAAAGGGGCCCTGGGCACCAACAACTTCGATGCCAATTCACGGCTGTGCATGAGCTCGGCAGTGTCGGGCTACAAGCTCAGCCTGGGCTCCGATGGTCCCCCCTGCTGCTACGACGACCTCGACCTGGCAGGCACGGTGGTGCTGATCGGCACCAACACCGCCGAGTGTCACCCCGTGCTCTTTCAGCGCCTGCTCAAGCGCAAACGCCGCCAGAAGGACGCGCTGCAGCTGATCGTGGTCGATCCCCGTGCCACCGCCACCAGTGATGCGGCTGACCTGCACCTGGCCATCCGCCCGGGCACGGATCTGGTGCTGCTGCATGGCGTGGGCCACCTGCTGCTGCAGCTGGGGGCTGTGGATCCCGAGCGGGTGGCGGCCACCGCCGATGGCTTCGCTGAACTGGCGGCCCTCTGGGCCGGCTGGACACCGGAGCGGGTCTGCGCCCTCTGCGGAATCGAGGAGGAGGCGCTGCGGCGCCTGGCGGCGATCTGGGCCGCCAGCGCCGGAGTGCTCAGCCTCTGGTCGATGGGGGTGAACCAGAGCGTGGAGGGCACGGCCACCGTGACCGGGATCATCAACCTCCATCTGGTCAGCGGCCAGATCGGCAAACCCGGGGCCGGCCCCTTTTCCCTCACCGGGCAGCCCAATGCCATGGGCGGACGGGAAGCCGGAGGCCTGGCCGCGCTGCTGCCCGGCTACCGCTCGATCCACGAGGCCAGCCACCGCGCCGCGATCGAGCAGCACTGGGGCTTTCCCCCCGGCGCGATCTCCGAGCGCGATGGCCTCTCGGTGTGGGAACAGATCGAGGCGATGGAGCGCGGCGAGCTGGGTCTGTGGTGGGTGGCGGCCACCAACCCGCTGGTGAGCCTGCCCTGGCTGGACCGGGTGCGCCAGGCGGTGGCCCGCTGCCCCCTGGTGGTGCTGAACGAGGCCTACGCGGGCACCGAAACCGAAGCCGTGGCCCACCTGGTGCTGCCGGCCGCCCAGTGGAGCGAGAAAGCCGGCGTGATGACCAACTCGGAGCGCCGGGTCACCTTGTCGCAGGCCTTCAGGCAGCCCCCCGGCGAAGCCCGCCCCGACTGGTCCATCTTCGCGGAGGTGGGCCGGCGGCTGGGCTTTGCCAAGCAGTTCGCCTATGGCTCCTCGGCCGAGGTCTACGCCGAGTTCGCGGCGATCACCGCCGGGCGGATCTGCGACCACAGCGGTCTCAGCCACGACCTGCTGGCCGAGCACGGGCCCCAGCAATGGCCGTTCCCGGCTGGCACAGCGCCGGGGGGCGGCCAGGCGCGACTGCACACCCAGGGCGTCTATCACACCGCCAACGGCAAGGCCCGCCTGCTGGCCCAGCAACCCCTGGGTCTGGGGGAGCCGCCGGATGCCAGCTTCCCCCTGGTGCTCACGGTGGGGCGGTACCTCGGCCACTGGCACACCATGACCCGCACCATTCATGTGGAGCGGGTGCGACGGAGTCACCCGGAACCCCTGCTGGAGATCAACCCGGCCGACGCGGAGCGCTGCCAGCTCGTGGATGGCGGCCAGGCAAGGGTGAGCTCCCGGCGCGGATCCCTGAGCGTGAAGGTACAGATCACCGAGCGCATTCGCCCGGGCACCGTCTTCCTGCCGATGCACTGGGGAGCCGCCCAGGAACAGGCCTGTGAAGCCAACCGGCTGATGCATGCCCTGGGCTGCCCGGTCTCGAAGCAACCCGAACTCAAGGCAGCCGCCGTGCAGGTGGAGCGGGCCTAGGACGCCACCCGGGGCTCAGCCGATCGGCAGCATCGCCTCCACCAGCTCGGGGGAGAGGCGCAGCACTAAAGGGCCACTGCCGGTGGGATGGTCGTCCACCAACCCCGACTGGCGCAAGCGGGAGAGCATCTTGGTGACCGTGACGCGCGTGTTGCCGATCAACTCGGCCAGGCGCTCATGGGTGATCCGGATCGGCAATTCGTACCAGAGGCCATTGCGCCGTCCCAGCCGCTCCACCAGTAAGGCCAGCAGCGCCCTCAGTCGCTTCTCCGTGTCCGGGTGGTGGCGGATCATCAGCAACTCCAGAGTCCAGGTGCTGAGATCGGTGAGATCACGCACCACTTCGGTTCGCTCCACCCGCTCGATCTGCACCAGGGTGAGGGCTTCGAGGCCCACCCAGTCGCGGCGAAGGGCCAGGGCATCGCAGACATCACCCGGTTGCAGAAAGCCGATCGTGATTTCCTGGCCCGCGGAGGCCAGCAGAAACACGCGAAGGATGCCGGTAAGGACCCGCACCGGGGAGGTGGCGGCAGCATGGCCACCATCCAGCAGCAGGGTCTGGCCAACCGCCATCGACAGCTGGCCGAAGGACTGATGGACCGGAAGGGCTGTCCTCACGTGTCGTCGTGGGCGAAACGGCGGTAGAGAAAATCGAGAGCGCGGTTGCGGTAATCAAAGTATTCGGGCAGCTCCATCAGCCGGGCACGATCGCGGGGCTGCGGGAAGGGGAGGTCAAGGATTTCGCCGATCTTCGCCGCCGGTCCGTTGGTCATCATCACCACCCGGTCGGCCAGAAACAAGGCCTCATCGATGTCGTGGGTGATCATCAACACCGTGATCTTGTGTTCCGACCAGATCTTGAGCAACTCCTCCTGGAGCTCCTCCCTGGTGATCGGATCGAGGGCCCCGAAGGGTTCATCGAGCACCAGCACCTTGGGTTGCAGGGCCAGGGCCCTGGCAATCGACACCCGCTGTTTCATGCCACCGGAGAGGCTGCCCGGCTTCTTGGCGGCAGCCTCGGTGAGGCCCACCATGGCGAGGTGCTGTTCCACCAGGGCCCGGGCCTGGCCGTTGCGCTTGAGCTCGGGGAAAACGCTGTTGACCGCCAGGGCGATGTTGTCGTAGGCCGAAAGCCAGGGCAGCAGGCAGTAGTTCTGGAACACCACCATGCGATCGGGGCCGGGCTCCACGATCGGCTCCGACTCCAGCCGCACCTGGCCCGTGGTGGGCTCGCGGAAGCCGGAGACCATGTCGAGCAGGGTGGACTTGCCGCAACCGGAGTGACCGATCACGCAGATGAACTCGCCTTCACGAACCTCGAGGTGGACATCATCGAGAACGGTGTAGGGGCCGTTGGCTGTGGGGTACACCTTCGAGACCCCATCGATGACCAGAAACGGCTCGGATCCCTGGGTGGTGGCTGCGGCGGTGGAGGGGAGGGTCTGCATCGGTTGGAAGGAGAAGAAGCTCAGCGAAGCGGCGCAGCCGGCTCGAGGGTGGTGGGTCGCTCGGGCAGCGAAATCGTTTCGTAGCGGATGGCCCTGGAGGCCTCCAGATGCTTGAGGTAGGCCATCGGATCACTGGGATCCAGGGGCTGGTTCTCGAACAACGGCACGGGCAGAAGCCGGTGGCCGTTGGCGCTCGGCTCAGGCGCCAGCTCGGCGCTGGCCTGGGCGAAGAGATCGGGGCGCTGCACGCGATCAAGCACCTCGCTCCAGTTCTCGGGGAACGCGGTGATCCCCCAGCGGGCCAACTGGGTGAGGATCCAGAGCCCATCGCGGGCGTTGGGGGCATTGACCTGGGCACCGTGGAACAGGTTGAAATCCGGGATCAGACCCGGAGCACCGGTGCCGCGGTCGTAGGGATCCACCAGGCCGGGCCGGATCGTGGCCAGCTCGGTGCCCACGTACTCCCGCCTGGCGAGCAGTTCGGCCACTTCGGAGCGATGGGCGGGGTCCTGGCAGTAGCGGCAGGCCTCCAGCAGCGCCTTGATCAGGGCTTGGTGGGTGCGGGGGTGGGCAGCCGCCCAGTCTTCGCGGACCCCGAGCACCTTTTCGCAGTGACCAGGCCAGAGATCGGCGTCGGTGGCGATCACCGTGCCCAGCTGCTGCTGAACAGCCCGGGTGTTCCAGGGCTCCCCGACGCAGAAGCCGTCGATGGTGCCCGCCTTGAGGGTGGCCACCATCTGGGGCGGGGGGATCACGATCAGGCGGACGTCGCGATCGGGATCAATGCCAGCCGAAGCCAGCCAGGCCCGCAGGATCAGGTTGTGCATCGAGGCCGGATGCACCATCGCCAGCACCGGCTTGCGCTCGGGATGGGCGCTGATCCAGGCCTTGAAATCGGCAAGGCTGCGCACGCCGGCGTCGTGAAAGCGGCGGTGGAGGGTGACGGCATTGCCGTTGCGGGAGAGGGTGAGCGCCGTGACCATGGCCAGGGGCGGCTTGCCCTGGGCGCCCAGGGTGATGGCCAGGGGCATCCCGGCCACAACCTGACCGCCGTCGATCACCCCCTGGCGCAGGTCGGCCTCCAGGGTTTTCCAGTTGGTCTCGCGCCTGAGGCTGACTTGATCCAGGCCGTGTTTGGCGAAGAATCCCTTCTCAAGGGCCACCACGAGAGGGGCGCAGTCGGTGAGGGGGATGAAGCCGAGGGTGAGGTTCACCTTCTCGAGATCATTGGCAGCGATCGCGGCCGAGGGATTCAGCCGCCGCTTGCGCGCCTCTTTCTGCTGGGTGAGAAACTGAACCACCTCGCCGCGCAGGCTGTAGTAGCCAGGGTCCTCCACCACCGTGAGGTGGGTGCGGGGACGGGCCAGGGGCACGTCGAGAATCTGACCGATGTAGGCCTCAGGGCCATTGGTCATCAGAACCACCCGGTCGGAGAGCAGCAGGGCCTCATCCACATCGTGGGTGACCATCACCGTGGTCACCTTGGCCTCCTCGCAGATGCGCATCAGCTGCTCCTGGAGATTGCCGCGGGTGAGGGCATCAAGCGCACCGAAGGGCTCATCCAGCAGCAGCAGCTTGGGACGCAGAGCCAGGGCCCGGGCGATCGCCACCCGCTGCTTCATCCCTCCCGAGATTTCGTGGGGGAATTTCTCGGCAGCAGCCGTCAGACCCACTAGCTTGATGTTGTAATCAATGATGGATTCGCGCTCCTCCTTACTGGAGCCACGCATCACATTGTCAACAGCCAGAGCGATGTTCTGGCGGACAGATTTCCAGGGCAGCAGCGAGTAGTTCTGGAACACCACCATTCGGTCGGGCCCAGGTTCGGTGACCTCCCGGCCCTCCATCAGGATCCCTCCTTCACTGGCGCGGGTGAGGCCAGCCAGCAGATTGAGCAGGGTCGATTTCCCGCAGCCGGAGTGCCCCACAAGGGAGAGGAACTCCCCTTCGGCCACATTCAGAAAAATATCCTTGAGGGCCACATAGCTGCCACCATCCTTAAGAGGGAAGGTCTGGGTGACGTTGTCAACGGTGAATAGAGCTGGCATGGTCAGTGTCCTCCACTCACCTTCGAGCCCACGAAGGCCACCAAACGATCGAGGGCAAGGCCAACGATGCCCACATAAACGATCGCCAGGATGATCTGACTGGCACTGGTATCGCCACCAGCGTTGTAGGCGTCCCAGATGAAATAGCCGATGCCACCGTCAGCTTTGAGCATTTCCGCTGCCACGATCGCCAGCCAGGCCAGACCCACGGCGATGCGCAGGCCGGTGAACACATAGGGAACCGTGGCTGGAATCACGATCTCGCGGATGTAGGAGCGTTTGCGCAGCCGCAACACCCTGGCCACGTTGGTGTAATCCTGGGGAATCTGGCGAATGCCAACGGCCGTGTTGATGATCACCGGCCAGATCGAGGTGATGAAAATCACGAAGACGGCCGAGGTGTTGGCGTCCTGGAACACCATCAGGGCGATGGGGAACCAAGCCAGAGGTGGCACTGTGCGCAGCACCTGAATCACTGGATCAAAGCCCTTACCGATGAAGCGGTTGAGGCCAAGAAGGCCACCGATGGCGATGCCGACAACGCCCGAGAGGCTGTAGCCGATCGCCACCCGCTGCAGCGAGATCAGGATTTGCCAGCCCAGGCCCTTGCTGGTCCCCCCGTTGTCATAAAAGGGATCGCTGATGTAGGGATCCCAGGTGTCCACCACCACCTGAATGGGTCCAGGCAGCCGGGCAGCACCAAGGATGGCCGAGAGCAACTGCCAGCTGATCAGGAAGGCCCCGATGCAGATCACATAGGGGACCATTCCTTTGAGAATGGCAGAACTGAACGGGCGGGGGCGCCGCCGCTCGAGGGGAGCAGTGAGGGTCATGGGTAGGCGTTGGTGAGTCGGGCTGGTTCCCGATCAGGTCAGGCCAGAGCCTTGAATTTGAGCGAATCGAGGTAGGCCTTGGGGTTCTCGGGGTCGAAGACCACACCGTCAAAGAAGGTTTCCTTACCCCGGGAATCAGAGGCGGGGATGGCTTTCTCCTGGCCGATGGCGATGGCGGCTTCCTTCCAGAGGTCGGAGCGGTTGACCTTGTCGATCAGGCCCTTGGTATCGGTGGTCTGGGGGAGATAGCCCCAGCGGATGTCTTCGGTGAGGAACCAGAGGTCGTGACTCTTGTAGGGGAAGGAGTAGGAATCGGTCTCCTTCCAGAAGTGCATCCTCAGAGGTGAATCGGTGACGCTGCGGCCATCACCGAAATCGAAAGTGCCAGCCAAACGAGGCTTGATGTCTTCAACATTGCACTTGAAGTATTTGTCTTTCGAGGTGATCTCGCAGAGTTCATCGAGATTGGCAGGATCCTGGCACCACATCTGGGCCTCCTGGACCGCCATCAGCATGGCCTTGGCTGACTTGGGATTCTTGTCGACCCAATCGGCGCGCATCGAGAAGGCCTTCTCGGGGTGGTCCTTCCAGAGTTCACCGGTGATCGCACCGGTGTAGCCGATCTTCTTGTTGACAGTGCGCTGGTTCCAGGGTTCACCCACGCAGAAGGTGTCCATGGTGCCGGTCTGGAGGTTGGCCACCATCTGGGCCGGGGGCACCACCACCAGATCCGCTTCCGAAACCGGGTCAACACCGTTGGCGGAAAGCCAGTAGCGCATCCAGAGATCGTGGGTACCGCCGGGGAAGGTCATGGCGGCCTTGAGCAACTTGCCGTCAGCCTTCTTGCGATCGGCAATCTCCTTGATCTTGGGACTTTGTAGCGTGACCTTTTCCTTCAGGAATTCATTGGAGAGGGAGAGGCCCTGGCCATTTACATTAAGCCGCGCCAGGATATACATGGGCAGCGGCTTGCTCGTCTTGGTGATGGTCCCCGCCGTGAGCAGATACGGCATCGGCGTGAGGATGTGAGCCCCATCAATGCCACCGCGATCAGCACCCAGCTCGAGGTTGTCGCGGGTGGCGGCCCAGGAGGTCTGCTTCAGCACCTTCACATCGGGCATGCCGTGCTTGGCGAAGAACCCCTTCTCCTTGGCAATGATCAGGGGGGACGCATCGGTGAGGGCGATGAAGCCGAGCGTCGCTCCTTTGACTTCGGTGTCAGCGGAGCCGGCAGCTGCTGGAGCCGAACTGGTCTCGCTCTTCTTGCCACCGCACGCACTCAACCAGACAGCACCGGCTGCCGTGCCGGCTGCGGTGATCAGAAACCTACGGCGCGAAAGATTGGACATGGAGCCTGAACGGAAGGTGAAGGAGTCGGGCTGCGAGCAATCGCAATCCGGACGGGCTCCGCAATCAAGCGCACCGAACCGGCGATGGTGCTGGCGCTCAGGCTGACCAACACACTTACATCACCACAATCCGCAACACATCAGCGTAGTGATTGCTACCAGGAAAGCCCCTGGCGAGCATTCACGGACATCCCAGGCCCAGGCCGAACTCCATCAGGGCCCTGGGCAGATTGCGGTGTTCATGCCCGGGATGGCTGAGCTTGACCAGGGCAAAGCGCTGCAGCTCATCGAGGCTCTGCCACTGGGCCAGCTCCACGCCGGATCCGAGCTGCTCGCAGGCCGCCCGCAAGCGTTCGGGAACAGCCTCAAGCTGCTGCCAGTCGGCGGCGATGGCCGGATCGATGGCCCTCGCCGGACCATCAGCCAGCTCTGCGGTGCGCCGCTGCAGCCACTGGCGCAGGTCAACGATGGCAGCAGGCGCGTCGGACCAGACCAGCAGGCGCGCCCGCTCATTGGGATCCAGGCCATGCCAGTGGCTCAGCTTGAGCTTGACACCGGCCAGATCGAGCTTGCGGCGCACGGCCATCGGCAGGCAGCGCAGATCCTCGACGAAATCCGCCTCGAAGGCGAAGCAGCGCTCGTGCAGACTCACGCCGAGAGCTCCTGACGCAACCGTTCGCCGCTGCGGGCCGCCAGCAGGGCTCTGGCCTGCTCCATTCCCGCTTCGAGGCTCTCGCAGCGGTCGGCCTGCCACCAATACACCGCCAGGTTCCAGAGCAGGGCATCAGCCAGGGGGCCCACCCCCACCAGGGCTGCCAGGGCCTGATCGCGCCAGATCTCCAGGTTCTGCCAGGCCACCTCCTGGGCGGTGATGCCGTGGTCGCGGGGATGCAGCAGGATCCGGCTCATGGCCCCGTGGCGGAGCCGGGCGGTGATGCCGGCCCTGGTGGTGGGCAGGTCGGTGGAACCCTCCAGCCCCTTGACGGTGTACACATCGGTTTCGTCGGCATGGCCCAGGGCCTCCCAGGCACGGGTTTCCGTGGGGGGATGCACAAAGCCGCTCACCAGCAGGTGCTCCCCCTGGTGGGGTGTCCAGAGCAACTCCAGGCTGGCCACCGGCGGCCGTTTGCCGATGGCGTCGCGCACAGGGAGGAGCCGCTCAGCGCTGGGAAAGTGATCAGCCTGGTGGGTGAGGGCCAGGCCGTGGCGATCCAGCCGCTGTTGCACCGCCTCCAGGCTCAGGCCGCGCCATTCGATCCCCAGGGCCGCGAACAACTCAGCCAGGGTGACTCCGTACTTCACCGGCATGGGATCGCCGCCATGCAGCACCACCGGCTGATCCGCCGACGCCAGCACCAGGGCGAGCAGGGGCAGCACCGGTGCCGTGCGGTTGCGGCCGTCGTAGGGGACACCGAAGCAGAGGGGCTTGCGCCCCGGGGTACGGAGGCTGGGGCCCAGCAGCCGGTAGCTCTCGAGCATGCCGGTGAGCTCGATCGGTGACGGCCGGCGAATGCGGTGGGCGATCAGAAAGGCCCCCAGCTGGGCATCGCTCACCTGACCCAGCAGCATCAGGTCCATGGCCTCACAGGCCTCAGCGCGGGTCAGGCCTGTGCTGGTGTGCTCTCCGCTGCCCACTTTGGCCAGCAGCTCCCGGAAACGCACCGCCTCGGGAGGCATCGGCGGCCGCCTTGGCAACTCCCCACGGATCCCCTCTGGAGCCATGTTTGGTAAAGCTTGCAACAAGAACTGGATCCACGTACTGGGACACTAAAGGGTCAGGTCTCAGCATTCGGGAGCGACCGTGAGCGCAGCTCAACCATCCGCCGGGGGGGCAGCGTCCCAGGCCGCCACCGGCGTGAAGCTGAACAAGGTGGAGAAGGCCAAGGCCGAAGCCTGCGGGCTGGATCTGGCCCCGCGCCTGGCCGAACTGGGAGCCGCGGGCTGGGAATCCCTGGCTGAGGCCACCCTCACCATCCATCTCAAGTGGCTGGGCATCTTCTTCAGACCCGTGACTCCGGGGCGCTTCATGGTGCGCCTGCGGCTGCCCAATGGCGTGCTCAGCGCCGATCAACTGGAGGTGCTGGCCGATGTGGTCGATCGCTGCGGAGAGCACGGCAGTGCCGACATCACCACCCGCCAGAACATTCAGCTGCGGGGCCTTCTGCTGGAGGACATGGCGCCCCTGATGAGCGCCCTGGAGTCGGTGGGCCTCACCAGCCGCCAGTCGGGGCACGACAACCCCCGCAACGTCACGGGAAATCCTCTCGCCGGCCTCGACCCCGAGGAATTCCTCGACACCCGGCCCTTGGTGGACGCGATCCAGGAGGCGCTGCTGGGGCCCGAAGGCCCGCGCAACCTGCCCCGCAAGTTCAACGTGGCCGTGGGCGGGGCGCCCGACAGCTTCCTGCTGCACAACGATCTGGCCTTCCTGCCAGCCCATCACGGCGGTGAGCTGGGCTTCACGGTGATGGTGGGAGGCTTCTTCTCCGCCCAGCGCAACGAGCTGGCCATCCCCCTGGGGCTGTGGCTGCGGGGCGAGCTACTGCCTGCCTTCAGCCTGGCGGTGCTGCGCCACTACGAGCGGGAAGGCAGCCGCGAGAACCGCAACAAGACCCGGTTGATGTACCTCATCGACGCCCTCGGCCTGGAGGACTACCGCTCCCAGGTGCTGGACACCTTCGCCGAGTTCGTGGGTGTGGAGGAAGCCGCCGCCACTCCCTCCCACGACGGCTCCCATCTGGTATCCCAGGCCCCACGGGACATCTGCGGCGTCCACGCTCAGAAGCAGGAGGGCCTGCACTGGGTCGGTCTTCACGTGCCGATGGGCCGGCTGGAGGCCGCCAGCATGCTGGAACTCGCCCGTCTGGCCCGGGAGTACGGCAGCGGCGAACTCCGACTGAGCGAAAGCCAGAACGCCCTGATCGCCAATGTGCCCGAGGGCAGGCTCGATGCCCTGCTGGTGGAGCCCCTGCTGGAGCGCTACCAGGTGAGCCCTGGCCCCCTGCAGGCCGAAGCGGTGAGCTGCACCGGCAACCGCTATTGCAGCTTTGCTCTGATTCCCACCAAGAGCACGGCCCAGGCGGTGGTCGACGAACTGGAGCGGCGCCTGGAGCTGCCCCATGGGGTGCGCACCCACTGGACAGGCTGCCCCAACGCCTGCGGGCAGCCCTACATGGGCCAGATCGGCCTGATGGGCGCCAAGACCCGGGTGGACGGGCAGATGGTGGAAGCCGCCAAGATTTTTCTTGGTGGCGCCATGGACGCCAACCCGAAACTGGCGGCCCTGCACGACAAGGGTGTGCCCCTCAGCCAGCTCCCCGACGTGCTGGAGACGTTGCTGGTGGAGCACTACGGCGCGCGCCCACGTACGGACGCGAGCTGAGAACGCCGCGGCGGGGTGCACGGCCGCCCCAGCCCCAGCGGAAGCCACGGCGTGGTTCGGCGGCAGCCTGAGCCTGCTGGCTCCAGCTCTCATCCAGGGACATCAGTCCCTGGCGGTCGGCGCAGGACTGACCGCCATAGAGCAGGGTGGTGATGCGATCAGGATCGATCTCCAGGTCCGCCACTTCCTGCCAGAGCCGGCGGGTGAGCTCCCGGTCGGCGCGCACAAACTGGGCTTCGGCCAACTGGCGCACCAGGGTGAACACCAGCTGCTGCTGCTTGAGTTCGGCGAAACTGGCCGGCAACGGAGCCCTGGGCCTGCCGCCGGTGCGGGCACAGTCTCCACGATCCATCGAGAGTTCTGTGGTGGCGTGGTCCGGGTCCATGGCGTCGTTGCCCTGAAAGCTGTGTCTCTTTCCTTGCTAAAGGCAGCGCTGGCACCGCACCAGCTCCGCCCTATAAAACGTATCAATGGAGACACTTTGCGATCCAGCTCAGCCCAGGGGAAGCGCCTGATCGCGCAGGGGCAGCCCCTGTGACACCTCTGCCGTCCCAGCTGCCGCCCGAAGGCAGCCCAGAGCGCTGGCCCTGGCTGCAGCGCCTCAGGCGAGCGGACGCCGTGGCCACGGCTCCATGGCTGGAGGCCGTGGAGCAGGGCTCTCTGCCTGCGGCCAGCGACCTGGTGGCCGTACTGGTGGAGAAGCTCGATGGGGCTGGATCGGCCCGTCTGCTGCGCTGGTGGCTGAGCCTGCCTGTCTCCAGCGAGCCTGCCGTGGTGGCCCAGCGACTGGAGTTGCTCGATCTGATCGGTCGCCGCCGCGATCCCGCCTGCGCCGCCCTGCTGCGAGCCGCCATCGCCGAGCGGCCCAGTGTGGCCCTGCTGCCCCTGCTCGGGCACCAACGCGACAGCCACGACTTTGCCTGTCTCGAGCAGCTGGCCCGCCAGGCCGGTCCGTCTCCGTTGCGCCGCGCCGCCCTCGAAGGCCTGGCGGTGGGGCTGAGCGTCTGGCCCCAGGCGGCGCTGCAGCAGCTGCTGCTGGAGCTCTGCAACGACCTCGATGGCCCGCTGGCCTCCCAGGCCGTGGATCTGCTCGCCCGCCTGCCGAGCGCCCGGGAGGGGCTTGAGCAGGTGCTGGGCCGCCCCCTCGACCCCGTCACGGAAGCCCGTGCCCGGCGACGGCTGGCGTCCCTGCCCCGCTGCCCGCTGCTGCTGGTGGTTCATGGCCGCGCCGGCGGAGTGATTCCCGAAGAACTTCAGGCCCTGGCCCGCGACCTGGAGCGCCGCCGGCGTGCTCCCGTGCGGCTGCAGACCCTCAGCGGCAACGTGGCTCCGACCGATCTTGCCGCCCCGGGGCAGGAGAACGTTTCGCGGCCGCTCACCCTGGTGCCCCTGCTGCTGCTGCCCGGCAACCATGTGCGCCACGACATCCCGGCGATCGCGGCGGCCTGGCGCCGCCGCGGCCCCCTGCGGCGGATTCCCTTCCTGGGGGCCTGGCCCAGCTGGCAGGGGGCGATCGCCGACGAGCTGGCGGAGCTGGCGGCCAGCCACGGCCAGGACTCGCCACCGCTGCTGCTGCATCACCCGCTCGAGCCGGGCGTGGCCGACCGCTATCTGGCGCACCTCGAGCGCCGCTGTTCAGCGACTTGTCAAGCCGCTCCATACACTGCGACTGATCTTGAGGACCTGGCTCTGGCGATCCGCGGCGCTGTCCTGCCCCTGGCCCTGGCCGCGAACCGGCTCACCGAGAGCCTGCCCGCTGCGCTGGGGGCCCCGCTTCTGCAACGTCCGCGCTTCCAGGCCCTGCTGCTCGATCAGCTCGAGGCCCTGCCATGAGCGCTGCGATGCCGGATCCTGCTGAGGCCGCTGGCGAACACCTGGGCACCGTGTATCTGGTGGGCGCGGGGCCGGGCGATCCCGAACTGATCACCCTCAAGGCCCAGCGCCTGCTGCAATGCTGCGATGCGCTCGTCTACGACTCCCTCGTACCCACGGCCCTGCTGGAGCTGACCCCGGCGGGCTGCGAGCGCCATTTCGTGGGCAAGCGCCGGGGGCACCATTCCGTGCCCCAGCCAAGCACCAATGCCGTGCTGGTGGACCTGGCCCGACGCCACCGCACGATCGTGCGCCTGAAGGGCGGCGATCCCTTCCTGTTCGGCCGTGGCGGCGAGGAAGCGGCCCACCTGGCCAGCCATGGGGTGCCGGTGCAGGTGGTGCCTGGCGTCACCGCCGGCATCGCCGCACCCGCCTACGCGGGCATCCCGATCACCCACCGCAAGGCGGGCTCGAGCGTCACCTTCGTGACGGGCCATGAGGAGATCGACAAGGGGAGACCCGGGGTCGACTGGAGAGGCCTGGCCCGCAGCAGCGATGGGCTCGTGATCTACATGGGGCTGCACAATCTGCGCCGCATCTGCGATGAGCTGATCGCCGGCGAGCTGGCGTCAGACACTCCCGCAGCGGTGATCCAACAGGGGACCGTCAGCGGCCAGCGGCAGCTGGTGAGCACCCTGGGGGAGCTGGCTGATGCGGCAGAAGCCGAAGGCTACGGCTCCCCCTCGATTGTGGTGATCGGTCAGGTGGTGCTGGAGCGGGTGCCGGCCTGCGCGCCCCAACCGGCCGACGTGGAGATGCCGATCCCGTTCTGAGCAAGATTGGGGGGGGCTGTTCGGCAAGCCGCCCCACGGAAGGTCACCCCTGCTTTGTAACGTAATGTAAAAACAGGCCATGAACGACCCCCTTTCCCTCTCTCGCGAGTTCTCCACGGCAGTGCACTCCCGGGCGATCGACAACTGCAACGACATTGAGGAGCTGCGCCAGGTCGCCCAGACTCTGTTGCGTGCCTGGCAGATGCAGGCCGCCTTCACGGCCGATTACGGCGCCAAGCTGCTCAACATCAAGCCCCGCTGACGAACCCGCCCAAGACCTGAGGCCAGGATCACTCCAGCTGCAGCACTCCACGGGTGCGCTCACGCCGCTGCTGCTCCTGGGCCTCGAAACTGGCCATGCAGTTGCCCTTGGGCACCAGCAGGCAGCTCACATAGCTGGAGGCATCGATCAGAGCGGCGCGGATCGCCTTGGCAGCAGGAGTGCGCTGGGCCTCGGAGCTGTTGGAGCCAAAGCGCAGGGTGCCGGCAGCGCCGGTGAGCCCCTGGCCGGTCCGGCCCATGTTGGGGGCCAGGAAGAGCGCCAGACCGGCGGCAGGCAGCAGATTCACCCCGTTCTCCTGAGCAGCGGCGGTGTTGGTGGCCCTGCCCTCCACCGTGCGCTGACCCACCACCTCACCGGTTGTGCTGTCCACCACCCGCACATCGATCGCCACGTAGTCCTTGGTTTCCGCCTGCTGCTTGTTGGTGCCGAAGCCCAGCAGGCCGAAGTTACTGCCGGAGGTCTTGCTCTCGACGTTGGACTCGTAGGAACTGACCGTGCCGAGCACGATGTAGCGGGCCCCGGTCATCTGGCCCCGCTGGGCGGCATTGGCGTTCTTGCGAACGATGCCCAGCTCCGCGAGTTCCTGCTCTGAGAGCACCGCCTTGAGGTTGTTGCGCTCCACCACCTGGATGTCACCGGTGGCCTGGAGTTCATTGGAGAGCATGGCCGCCAGATCCGTGGCCACAGGTCCCTGCCACCACCAGGTCTGCTGGGTGACGGTGTTCTTGAAATCAGGCACCGAGACGGTGGGCCGGCCCGCGGGCCGTGGTTGCGCCTGGGCCGGAGCCGCAACCATGCCCAGGCCCAGTCCAGCGGCCAGGAGCAGGGGCATGGAGCGGACCGGCAGCCAGGCCAGGGGCGCCGCGGGGAGGGAGATCGGGCGATCGGACAAGGCGAAGCATTCCAGGGAGCATCCATTCAAACAACCATGGCCAGACCCGCCATAACCGGATCGGCTTCTGTCCGCAGGGGGCTGGTTCCGTAGCGTCCTGCACGTTGATGGGGACCGTGGTTCTGTTCAATGGAAAGACTTCACACCGCCAGGCCGTCAGGGCCGGCGGTTGCCGCCATGGCCGCATCCTTGCTCCGTAACAGTGAACAGAAAGGGCCCAAGCCCGCCCCGATGTTCGAGTTGATTCCCTATGAGAAGTTCCGCGACACCCCGGCGGTGCGCTTCTTCGACATCACGGTGCCCACCTCCAACGCCCGGGACCTGGTGGTGCACAGCGGCCCAGCCGTAAGCCCTCCCGACGACCCTGAAACCGGCGCCTGGCAGTTCTATCTCCATCCCCACCAGGAGGACAACCTGCTGGCGATGCATGGCGGCCGCACCTTCTTCCTGGTGAATCTGGGCTGGAACTACCCCTTCCACATCGTGCGCCTCGACACCGGCGGCGACATCCTGCGCATCCCCCCCGGCACCTTCCACCGCTCGGTTTCGGATCCTGACGGCTCTCTGGTGCTCAACCAGGCCGTGCGCGAGGAGGGTGTCTCACTGGTGCGTGAGTTTCACGTCTACAACAGCCATCGCATTCCTCGGCTGTTCGCCGTCACCAGCCAGACGGCACCGCTGCCGAAGCTTCATGGGGTGAGCTGGTAGGTCGAGATTCTGCGGTGCTAATCGTCGTCGCGTTTGCCGCGGCCACCTTTGTTGTAGTAAGGCTGCTGCTGCCGGTATCGCTGGCCGTAGGTGTCGTTGTACCAGCTGTCCTGCACGAAATAAACGGGCCTGTTGCAGGCTCCATACCGCTGGCAATGTTTTCCCCAGTTCTTGGCTTGTCCGGGCGGCACCCGTAGATAGATCGGTTGAACAGTCCTACCCCTACCCCAGGTCCCATAGCCGGGCTGAATGATCACCGGCTGCGGGTAGAGCAACTGGTTCAGGCCGATGCCGTTGGGATTAACGGGTCCGTAATACCCGGGCTGACCAAGCTGGATTGTGACTCCCACCTGAGCCTGGGCGGGGACCGCACTCAGGCCCGTTGCCAGGCCAGCGAGCAAAATAATTGGTACAAGGCTCTGTCGTAGGCCTTTCATGGTTCCCCAGCTGCATCGGCATCAGCTCCATCTTGGCCAGAACCCATGTCTGAACCATGTACGGGCGGGTTACGGGTTCCACGGGGATGTGACCAGATCGGACCCTGGCTGTCTGCGGCAGCCTGGATTGGACAGGCGGGGTATGGGGGTCGCGAGGATCGAACTCGCCTCAGGCGGATTATGAGCCCGCTGCATTCACCAGATTGCTAGACCCCCAGGCTGATCCGCCTGCCTCACCAGAGGCCACGCGCCGGCTGGCGTGCGGGAGCACTCTCAACGGGGAGTGCCACCGGAAAGTAGTTGGCCCCCGGCTGGGCCGCTTCCACTGGCACCGTGGTGGGGGCCACTTGCAGGCTGGAGGAGAAGATCGAGGGCAGGTCGGCGTCGCGAAACGGCATCGGTGCGCTCTGCTCTTCCAGCAGGGCGGCCGTGGTGTTGCCGATGGCCGAGGAATCCCAGACGATGGCCTGCTCGGGGAAGCCGAACCCCATCACGCGGTTGCCCTGGGGACCGCCCATGGCGATGCCGAGGATGTCGGTGATCTGGTTGGTGAGGCTCACCCCGCGGGCATAGGTGGAGCGCCAGGTGTAGGCACGCTGCACAAAGAGTTCCGCCGTGGTCTGAACCTCACCGCAGCGGGTGACTTCCACCGGGGCACTGGGCGGCTGGGTGCTGTTGCCGGTGCTGGCCAGGGGAGCCTCGAGGGTGGTGGTGCAGATCACCGGGCCCGCCTGGGCGGGGATGGGGGGAAGGAGAGCCAGTGCGCCGCCGGCCAGGGCACCAACAACGATGGCCACCCCAGGGGCCCGTTGAAGCCGGCCGGCGAAGGGGACGGCGGCTGAGGACATGGCTTTGCGGCAGTTCATGGCGCAGGAGGCCGGCTGGGCAGAGGGATGGGCATCACAGCCAGATCATCGCGCAAAGTAGGTGGAAAGGCCGTGTTCTGCCAGGGGCCTTGGCCGGAGCGCCGCCGCCTCCCCCCGCTTTGTCTCCGCTGCGATGCCACTGACTCCCATTCCCGACACAGCCCAGGGGCGCCGCCAGGTGCTGCTGGAGCTGCTGGCCACCAGGGCCTACCGGCACGGCCAGTTCACCCTGGCATCGGGCCGCAGCAGCGACCACTACGTGAACTGCAAGCCGGTGAGCCTCAGCGGATACGGCCTGGCCCTGCTGGCCATGGCCATGCTGGAGCAGGTGGAAGAGGGAGCCGCGGCCGTGGCCGGCCTTACCCTCGGAGCTGATCCCCTGGTGAGTGGCGTGGCCATGGCGGCGGCCCAGGCGGGGCTGCCCCTCGACGCCCTGATCGTGCGCAAGCAGGCCAAGGGGCACGGCACCGGCGCCTGGCTGGAGGGCCCCTTGCCCGCCGCAGGATCCCGCATCACTGTGCTGGAAGACGTGGTGACCACGGGCGGTTCCTCGCTCAAGGCCGTGGAGCAGCTGCGCCAGGCCGGCTACGTGGTGGAGCGGGTGGTCACGATCGTTGATCGCCAGGAGGGGGGGCTTGACGCCATGACGGCGGCGGGCCTGGAGCTGCGCAGCCTCTTCCTGCTCGATGAGATCGCCACCGCGGCGCGGACTTTGCAAGGGTGAGCCCATCGCTGAGCCCGCCATGGACCTGAACCGCTCCACCCCCTCAGGCCCCTGGGACTGGCGGCCCGCCAGTCCCAGCCGCTGGGAGCAGCCCGTGAGTCTGATCCGCCTCGACGGCCCCGACAGCCTGCGCTTCCTCCATGGCCAGAGCAGCCAGGATCTGGAGCGTGCCCAGCCCGGCCAGTGCCTGGCCACCTGCTGCCTCACACCCACCGCCCGCGTGCGCGGCCTGGCCGAGGTGCTGGTCGACGCCAAAGGTGCCAGGCTGGTGATCACCGCCGGCGACGGGGCCGTCATCCATCAGGCCCTCGACCGGGTGCTCTTCCCCGCCGATCAGGTGACCCTGGGACCACTGCTGGCCGGAACACTGATCATCCTGGAGGGAGCCGGCGCCATGGCGGAGCCCGCCATGGGCTGGCAGTTGCCCGGCCATCGGCTGGTGCTCAGGGATGGGGAGTGCCTCCCTGCCGAGCTCGAGGCCATCCCGGCCCTGGGGCCGATCGAGGCCGAGCACTGGCGCCTCAGCCAGGGGCGGCCTCTGGCCCCCAACGAGATCAGTGACGAGGTGAACCCCTTCGAACTCGGGCTCGCTGATCGGGTCAGCCTCAGCAAGGGCTGCTACGTGGGCCAGGAAACCCTGGCCAAGCTGGCCACTTATGACGGCGTCAAGCAGCAGCTGCGCCGCTGGTGCTGGGCGGAACCGGCCCCCACAGCTGCTCGCGCGGACACCGCCAGCGACGTTCAGCGACCGGTGGTGGGTGCGGTGCTGCGCACTCCCGGCGGTGAGCGGGCCGGACGGATCACCTCCAGCCTGCGGCTGAACGCTGGCGCCGATGGCTCCAGCGTCTGGCTGGGGCTGGCCCTGGTGCGGCGTCAGGCGCTGGAGGAGCCGCTGCTGGTAACCGGCGAGGGGATCACCCTGGAGATCTCCATCCCCACGGAAGTGGTGGCGCCACCGGTGGGGGCAGGGGGCGCGACGTCCTGAGCCAGCAGCCAGCTGGCCACCGCCCAGGTGGCCAGGCCGTCGTCGTGGTTGTAGCGGAAGATCCGGCGCAGGCCATGGAGGCTGCCCCTGCCCGCCGGGGTGCCATCCCCCCGCCACTGGCGCCACCAGAGCAGGCAGCGGGCACCATCGACCCCTTTCTGGCTCCAGGCAAAGCCCAGCCAGCCGGCCACCGCCTTGAGGCCGTAGCTGTTCACCGGCAGCAGCCAGTGGCGCCGCAGCCGCTGATGCAGGTCTACCAGGCGCTGACGCAGGGCTGCCAGCTCCCGCTCGCTGGCCCCCTGGCGCTGGGCCAGGCGCACCAGGGCAATCGATTCGGTTTCGCCGTAATGGAGCAGGGGCCAGTCGGGCGGCGTGGCCGCCAGCAGCCGGCGCAGGCGCTGCCAGAGCCTGGCCTCACCGTGCTCATGCAGCGCCAGCAGGGGCCGGTAGCTGCCGACATCGGCCGCCCGGCCGTCGGGCCAGCGGCCATCGGCCGCCCGCTCGATGCGCAGGAAACCGTGCAGAAAGTCGTCGCGGGCGTCGGGGTCGGATTCGATGTCGTACACGAGCACCCCACCGGCGGTGGCCAGCTCGGGCAGGGCTGTGGCCGCCTGGTGTGGCTCCACCGGCAGGCGCAGGGGTTCCCCCCGCTGCTGGACGCGGGCCTGGGCCACCAGCCGCGCCGCCACCTCGCGGTGCTGCTCCCCGTGCACCTCCAGCGCATCGGCCAGGGCCTCGGGATCAGCCGCGGCCAGGGCACTGAGCTGGGGCAGACCCAGCTCGATCAGCAACTCACGCCGCTTGGCGCCGATGCCGCTCACCTCACTGAGGTGGCCGTGCGCGGCCGCCTCGCGATCGCAGAGGCCGCGCCAGGAGCAGAGCACGCATTTCTTGCGGTCGCTCACCAGGGGGGGTGGCTGAAGGCGCTCCAGGTCCGCCGCCACTTTGGGCAGGGCCTCATCGAGCTGGCGCTGCAGCCCCTCCCCGAGCGCCAGCCGTTCCCGCTCGAGCCGCCCGGGGCCTGTCGCCAACACCAGCCCATGACTGACCGGCCCCTGCTGCCACCCCGAAAGCAGCTGCCCCCACAACCCCATCACCAGCCGGTGCTCACGGGTGAGGCGGCGGCCCTGGCGGGCCATCACGGGCTGGTAGGCATAGGCGCCCCAGCGGCTCTCGCCGCTGATGCGGCGCAGCAGCGGCGGATGGGCCTCCAGCTCAAGGCCTGCGGGACCCCGGCCCCGCAGGCGCACGCCCACCACCGCCGGGGCTCCACCGGCGCAGGCGGCCTCTCCGCCAAGCGGCCGCTGCTCCAGCAAGCTCACGAAACAGCGCTGCTGGTCGTCGAGCTGAAGGGCCCGGTGGGCGCTCCACAGCCGCTGCCCCGGATCCCCATGGCGATCGAGCCAGGCCCGGCGCCGACAGCGCAGCCAGCTGCGCAGCAACCGGTCGGTCACCAGCCGGTTAGACGGTTCAGCGGGCATGGGGGCAGGCTACGGCGGGCAGTGGTCTGCCGCCAGGCCGGCACCTGCTCCAACCCAGGCCAGCCGGACTGCTGCTACGAGCTACTCAACCCCGCTGCTCCCATGGCTTCTGCCCCCCTGCCCCTGGAGCCCAGTCCCATCCGTTTCGGCACCGACGGCTGGCGCGGCATCCTCGGCGTCGATGTGACCCTGGAGCGCCTGCTGGTGGTGGCTGCGGCCGCGGCTCGCGAACTGGAGCGCGCCGCCCCGGCTGAACTCACAAGCCGCGAGGTGGTGATCGGCTACGACCGCCGTTTCCTGGCACCGGAGCTGGCCGAAGCCATCGCCAGCGCCGTGCGCGGGGCCGATCTCGAGCCGCTGCTCACGGATTCAGCCGTGCCCACACCCGCCTGCAGCTGGGCGGTGGTGGAGCGGCGCGCCCTCGGGGCCCTGGTGATCACCGCCAGCCACAACCCCCCCGAATGGATCGGCCTGAAGATCAAGGGTCATTTCGGCGGCTCGGTGGAGGAGGCCTTCACCGCCGCTGTGGAGAAGCGCCTGGAGGCTGGGGGCATCACCGTGCCGATTCCCGGCGACACGCCACGCTTCGATGGCTGGGATGGCTATCTGAAGGGCCTGCGCCAGCTGGTGGATACCAGCGCCCTGCGCCGGGGGCTCGAGACCATCGGGCTGCGGGTGATCGTCGATCCCATGCACGGTTCTGCGGCCGGGGGGCTGCCGGCCCTGCTGGGGGGAAGTTCAGGGACCAGTGAAGGAGCCGCGGACGGGTCCGGCGAAGGCTGCATCGAGGAGATCCGCTCCTGGCGTGATCCGCTCTTCGGCGGCCACCCGCCCGAGCCCCTGGCGCCCTACCTGCAGGAGCTGATCGCCGCGGTGCGGGCCAGCGGCGAGGCCGGCCGGCCGGCGGTGGGCATCGTCTTCGATGGCGACGGCGACCGCATCGCCGCCATCGATGAGCGGGGCCGCTACTGCAGCACCCAGCTGCTGATGCCCCTGCTGATCGATCACCTGGCCAGGGCCCGGGCCCTGCCGGGCGCCGTGGTCAAGACCGTGAGCGGCTCCGACCTGATGCAACTGGTGGCGGAGGGCCTGGGCCGACCGGTGATCGAAAAGCCCGTGGGCTTCAAGTACATCGCCAGCGAGATGATCGCCGGTGGGGTGCTGGTGGGCGGCGAGGAATCGGGCGGGGTGGGTTTCGGCCTGCACCTGCCCGAGCGGGATGCCCTGTTCGCCGCCCTGCTGGTGCTGGAAGCCCTGGTGGAGGGCGGCCTGCCCCTGGGGGAGCGCCTCGATCGGCTGCAGGTCGCCCATGGCGGGGCCAGCGCCTACGACCGGCTCGACCTGCGCCTGAAGGACATGGCCAGCCGGGAGCGGCTGGAGCGCCAGCTGGCCCAGGAGCCCCCCACCAGCGTGGCCGGCTGGCCGGTGCAGGAGGTGGTGAGCACCGACGGGGTGAAGCTGCGCCTTGGCGACAGCCACTGGCTGATGCTGCGCTTCTCGGGCACCGAACCGCTGCTGCGCCTCTACAGCGAGGCCCCGAGCGGGGAGCGGGTGAGCGAGATCCTGGCTTGGGCACGCCAGTTCGCGGAAGCGGCATGAACGCCCCCGGCCCGTGGCCCGCCCGGAAGGTGCTGGTGATCGCCAGCGGCAACGCTGGCAAGCTCAGGGAATTCACGGCCCTGCTGGCCACGGCGGGCCCGGAGCTGGACCTGGAGGTGCGCAGCCAGCCCCAGGGCCTGGAGGTGGAGGAAACCGGCGACAGCTTTGCCGCCAACGCCCGTCTCAAAGCCGAAGCCGTGGCGCGGATCACGGGCCACTGGGCGCTGGCCGATGATTCGGGGCTGAGTGTGGACGCCCTCGGCGGAGCACCCGGCATCCACTCCGCCCGCTATGCCTCCACCGACCCCGAGCGAATCACCCGCTTGCTGCAGGCCCTGGAGGGGGAATCCAACCGTGGGGCCCGGTTCACGGCAGCCCTGGCCCTGGCAGACCCCAGCGGCCAGACGGTGCTGGAGGTGGAGGGCGTCTGCACGGGTGAGATCCTCAAGGCCCCCTGCGGGGAGGGCGGCTTCGGTTACGACCCGGTGTTCCTGGTACCCGAAACGGGCCTGAGCTTTGCCCAGATGACGCCCGAGCTGAAGCGGCGCGTAGGCCACCGCGGCCGTGCCCTGGAGGCCCTGCTGCCGCCCCTGCAGAGGCTGTTCGCCGACTCGTGAAGGACCACGGGGGGCTGACGCGGGTCCTGGCGACGGCTGCCGGAAGCCTGCTCACCCTGAAGATGATGTCCCCTTTGGCGCCCGCCATGGCCAGCCAGCCCCTCCCCTCCTGGCGGGACGGTGCCACCAGGTCACGGATCCTGGCCTTCGTCGCCAGCGTCAGCCAGCCGGGGGGGGAGAGCTATCGGCCGCCCGAGGAGCGCATCGCCGTCTTCGACAACGACGGCACGCTCTGGTCGGAGCAGCCGATGTACGTGCAGCTGGCCTTCGCGATCGAGCGGGCCCGCGCCATGGTGGCCCAGCAGCCCGGTCTCGCTGCCAATCCGGTCATCGCCGCGGCGGCCGCTGCCGGCAACGGGGAGGCCGTGCTCACCATGGGCATCAAGGGTCTGCTGGATCTGGTGGGGATCACCCATGCCGGCATGAGCACGGATGTGTTCCGCGATCTGGTGCGCGAATGGCTGGACAGCGCCTGCCACCCGACCCTGAAGCGGCCTTACACCACCCTGACCTACCAGCCGATGCGGGAGCTGCTCGAGCACCTGCGTGCCCATGGCTTCCGCACCTACATCGTTTCGGCCGGCGGCGTGGAGTTCATGCGGGTGTTCGCCGAGGAGGCCTACGGAATCCCGCCGGAGCAGGTGATCGGCTCCAGCGTCGTCACCACCTACGCCCTGCGCGGTGGCTTGCCCGTGATCCTGCGCGAGAGCGAGGTCCAGACGGTCGCCGATCGGGCCATGAAGCCGGTCCTGATCGAGCAGCTGATCGGCCGCAGGCCGATCGCCGCCTTCGGCAACTCCGACGGTGATCTGGAGATGCTGGAGTGGACCACCAGCCTGCCGGGGCCCCGCCTGGGCGTGATCGTTCACCACGACGACCCCGAGCGGGAGGTGGCCTACGACCGCCAATCCGCCTTCGGCTATCTCGATCGGGCCTTGAGCGAAGCCCCGCGGCAGGGCTGGACGGTGGTGAGCATGCGCGACGACTGGGCCACGGTGTTCGCGGCTCCTTCAGGGTCAGCAGGATCCGAGGGGGAGGCGGTCAACCGCTGTGCCGTGCCCCCGGGCCAGGACGGCGGGGCTGAACCGACCGGAGAGCGTGGCACTGGGGAGCTCCCCGAACAACCGGCGGTAATCCCGGGCGAAGTGCCCCGGATTGAGGAAGCCCCAGGAGGCCGCCAACCCTGAGATCGTGACCGCCCCAGGCGCTGCTTCCAGCAGCCCACGGCGAACACCATGGAGCCGCTGAAGCTTGAAATAAGCCATCGGCCCCATGCCGAGGTGCTCCTTGAACCCCAGGATCAGGCTGCGTCGTCCGACATACGCCTGACGGCAGAGGCCATCCAGGCTGATCGGCTCAAGGGGGTGCTCCTCCACCCACTGTTGCAACTGCTTGACCATTTGGATCCGTGCCGGCGGGCTGTCGGTCACGCCCCGCAGCCTGAGGCCTTGCTCCAGCGCATCAACGAGCAGAGGCAACAGACCACCACCAGCTGCCTCCGGTGCCGATGGCGACACGACCGGCACTGAGGGTGTCTCTGCCTGGAGGGGCAACAGCTTGAGCAACCAGCGCTGGAGCTGCGTGCGACTGTCGACATCGATGGGCAGGCAATTGCAGCGGAAGGGCGCCGCTTCCAGATCACGGTCACCCTGGCCGCTGCTCCAGCGCGTCAGGGTGCTGGGGGTCAGCATCACCACCGCCAGATCCATCTGCTCAGGAGTGGAGAGGTGGACCTCCGCCCGGGGGTCGAGACCGAACAGCACATCGGGGCCGATGGTGGTGCCGTGGGCCCGCAGAGGGGCGCCGCCGCCGGAAGGCGGAAGGTTCAGACAGACCAGGCGTTGATCCAGGGGCTTGGATCCAGCCACGTGCAGACAACGGTTGGCCTGGAGCCGCAGCAAGCGCAGTGGCCCGAGCCGGCGGATGACGAGGCTGCCGCTGAGGCGGCCGTTGGAGAGCTGGAGCAGACGCACATCCAGCCCCGCCTCCTGCAGCTGAGTTTCCAGTTGCTCAACAGCCTCGAACCTGTGGAGCGGAGCCATCGCCGCTTGCACTTTCTGAGTGGCCCCACCCTGCCATGGGCGGCATGTTGTGAGTGAGTTCCTCACTGGGCCGGAGCTGGACACACCTCCAGCGCCAGACCCGCAGCCAACACAGGCCCCACCTCCCATGCCCAACGGAAAGCCCAACGTCCTGATCCTCTGGGGCGACGACATCGGCCAGAGCAACCTCAGCTGCTACAGCGATGGGCTGATGGGGTACCAGACCCCCAACATCGACCGGGTGGCCAAGGAGGGGGCCCGCTTCATCCACTACTACGCCGAGCAGAGCTGCACCGCCGGCCGGGCAGCCTTCATCTCCGGCCAGAGCGTGTTCCGCACCGGCCTCAGCAAGGTGGGCCTGCCCGGCGCCAAGGTGGGTTACCAGGACGAGGATCCCACGATTGCCGAGCTGCTCAAGCCCCAGGGCTACCGCACGGGTCAGTTCGGCAAGAACCACTTCGGGGATCGGGATGAATACCTGCCCACGATGCACGGCTTCGACGAATTCTTCGGCAATCTCTATCACCTCAATGCCGAGGAAGAGCCGGAACTGCGCGACTATCCCCCCGAAGCTGACTATCCCAACTTCAAGAAGAACTTCGGACCCCGCGGCGTGTTGCACTGCTGGGCCAATGGCGACGGCACCCAGCGCATCGAGAACACGGGCCCGCTCACCAGGAAGCGGATGGAGACGGCCGACGAGGAGTTCATGAAGGAGGCCAAGCGCTTCATCACCGATGCGGTGGCCTCCGGCGAGCCGTTCTTCGTGTGGTTCAACACCACCCACATGCACTTCCGCACACACGCACGGCCCCAGGACATTGGCCAGTCAGGGCGGTGGCAGTCGGAGTATCACGACGTGATGATCTATCACGACAACTGCATCGGTGAGATGCTCGATCTGCTCGATGAGCTGGGCATCACCGATGACACGATCGTGATGTACAGCACCGACAACGGCCCCCATATGAACAGCTGGCCCGATGCCGGCATGACCCCCTTCCGCAACGAGAAGAACTCCAACTGGGAAGGGGCCTACCGGGTGCCGTGCATGGTGCGCTGGCCCGGCCACATTGAACCCGGCACCCTGCTCACCGGCATCGTCAGCCATCTCGACTGGCTACCGACGATCCTGGCGGCAGCCGGCGAATCGGAGATCAAGCAGAAGTGTCTGGAGGGGTATCAGGTGGGCAACAAGACTTTCAAGGTGCACCTGGATGGCTACAACATGCTCGACTACTGGACCGGCAAGACCGATAAAAGTCCGCGCATCGATTTCTTCTACTTCTCCGACGACGGCGATCTCACCGCCCTGCGCTATGACAACTGGAAATTCGTGTTCATGGAGCAGCGCTGCTCCGGCACGCTGCAGATCTGGGCTGAACCCTTCACGGAGTTGCGTGTTCCCAAAATCTTCAACCTGCTCACCGACCCCTACGAGCGGGCCGACATCACCTCCAACACCTACTGGGATTGGATGCTCGACCATGTCTTCCTGCTGGTTCCCGCTCAAGCGAGGGTGGCCCAGGCCCTGGAGACCCTGAAGGACTTCCCGCCCCGCCAGAAGGCGGCCAGCTTCACGGTGAGCGATGCAATCAAGAAGATGACGGCCACCCTCGGCAGCTCCTGAGGATCAGATGTCGCCTGCTCCAGCGTCCATGGCCCAGACTGACCGCCCTCCAGGGCGCCCGCCGGCGCGGGACATGGTCTGGATCCCGGCCGGCAGCTTTCTGATGGGCTCCGATGATCACTACCCTGAAGAATCCCCGGCCCACCGGGTGGTGGTGGAGGGCTTCTGGATCGACCGCTCACCGGTCACCAACGCCCAGTTCCGCAAGTTCGTGAAGGCCACGGGTCACGTGACCCTGGCCGAGCGGCCGGCGGATCCGGCGGCCTACCCCGACGCCCTGCCGGAGCTGTTGGCTCCGTCATCGATCGTGTTCGTACCTCCGCCCGGGCCCATCAGCACGGGCGATCCCTACCGCTGGTGGCAGTACCTGCAGGGGGCCAACTGGCGCCACCCGGAAGGCCCGGGCAGCTCGATCAAGAGCCGCGACCACCATCCCGTGGTGCATGTGGCCCATGAGGATGCCCTGGCGTACGCCGCCTGGGCCGGCAAGGCCTTGCCCAGCGAAGCCGAGTGGGAGCGGGCCGCCCGGGGCGGAGTGGAGGGGGCTGAGTTCGCCTGGGGGGAGGAGCTCCATCCGGGCGGCCGGCCGATGGCCAACACCTTTCAGGGGGACTTCCCCCACCACAACAGCCTGCTCGATGGCTGGGAGCGCACCTCGCCGGTGGGCAGCTTCCCGCCCAACGGCTACGGCCTGCTCGACATGATCGGCAATGTCTGGGAGTGGACCGACGACTGGTACGCCGGCCACGGCGCCACGGTGGCGGCCCATAAGCAGGCCGGGGGCTGCTGCACGATCGAGTCCCCCCGCGGTGCCTCGCGGCAGGAGAGCATTGACACCGCCTCCCAGCACGGCACCATCCCTCGCAAGGTGGTGAAAGGCGGCTCGTTTCTCTGCGCTCCCAGTTACTGCCGCCGCTACCGCCCTGCCGCCCGCATGGCCCAGGGCATCGACACCTCCACCTGCCACATGGGCTTCCGTTGCATCGTGAGGAGCTGAACCGTGCCTGCTGTCCTCTTCAAGGAGGTGCTTGAGCTGGTCGCCGGGGGGTTGCGACTGCTGCTGGAAGGCGTCTCCGTTGTCTGCGTGGCCATCGGGTTCCTTGTCACCCTGCGTCAGAGCCTTCGCCCGCGTCGCAACGGCCAATCTCATGGACGGCCTTTCAACAGCACCCGGCTCACTTTCGGCAGCTGGCTGTCGATGGCGCTGGAATTTCAACTGGCGGCCGACATCGTCGCCACCACCACGGCACCCTCGAATGAGAACCTGATCAAGCTGGCGGTGGTGGCTGTGATTCGAACCTTTCTCAACGTCTTCCTCGGCCGCGAGGTGGAAGCCGAACAGAAGCTGGAGGATGTTCAACGTCAGCAGACGGCCAATCTGGCAGCCACGCCGTACTGATGGGAAATCTCAACAACGAACTGGCCAAGGAGCGCAACCGGGCTGCCGCCGAGCGCACGATGATGGCCTGGATTCGCACCTGCCTGTCGCTGATCAGTTTTGGTTTCGGCCTCGACAAAATCATCGGTGCGATCAACCGCAGCCGCTTTGATGGCAGTGCCCATGCCAGCCTGAGTGTGCGTCTTGTGGCGATCGGTTTCGTGCTGATCGGCATCCTGGCGATGGCGGCGGCCACCCGGCAGCACCTGCGCACGCTCAAGCTGATTCGGCGCGACGACTTCGTGTATGTCGATCAGCGCTCGATCACCGTCTTCACAGCCATTGCCCTCACGATCATCGGCATTGTGGCCTTTGCCCTGCTGGTAACGGGTATCCCCGTCGGCTAACTCCCATGCCCCAATCTGCAGCGCTCCTGGTCACGGCCACCATCGTGACACTCATGTTCAGCCTTGGACTCGGGCTGAAGGACTACCCGTTCGTGCTGCTCAGAGATCGCCCCGCCTTTCTCTGGCGCGTGGTGCTCGGCACCTGCCTGCTGGTGCCCCTGGCCGGGCTGGTGCTGGTGTTGCTGCCCTTGCAAGGGGTGCTGACACGCCCTGCCTGGGCAGCCATGGCCCTGATGCTGGCGTGTCCCAGCGCCCCGCTCATCCTCTTCCGGGTGCGCAGCAGTGGCGGCACGGCTGAGCTCGCGGCGCGGCTGCAGATCGCGGCGGCGCTGCTGGCCATCGTCACCATTCCCCTGATGGCGGTCGTGTTCAAGGCCAGCGTCGCCCTCAACGGGTGGGAGATCGACGGGTGGGAGATCCACCCGGCCCAGGTGGCGATGCAGGTGCTGCAGGTGCAGGTGCTGCCCGTGATCGCCGGCGTGCTGCTGGGGCAGTGGCAGCCGCAGCTGGCCCAGCGTTGCAGCCGTGCTCTCGGTGCCCTGGCCACCCTGCTGCTGATGCTGATGCTGGTGGCTCTGCTGGTGCTGAGCGGCAGGCAGCTGGTGCCCTTCCTCCAGCAGAACCTGCTGGCCCTGGCCGCGATGGCCGGCCTCAGCGTGTTCAGCCTGGCGATCGGCTATGGCCTGGCCGGACGGGATCCGCTGGAGAGTCGAACGGTGGCGCTGGTGACGGGGATGCGCAACACGGGCCTGGCGGCTCAACTGGCCCTGACCTATCAACCAGGGATGCCTGAGCTGATTCCCGGAATCCTCTCCTATGTGTTGATCACGGTCATCATCTCCACCCTGTTTCTGAAATGGCAGCAGCGTGAGCTCTCCGAATCCGCCTGAGTCTTCGGATCATCAGAGCTGCTCATCCGCACCATGGCCCAGTTTCCTGCTTCTCTTCTGCCCAGCGGTTATCGGCGTGGACTGGGGCAGGCGGATCTGGCAGCCGGACTGACCGCCGCCGCGGTGGTGCTGCCCAAGGCGATGGCCTACGCCACGATCGCCGGACTGCCGGTGCAGGTGGGTCTATACACGGCCCTGGTGCCGATGGCGGTGTACGCCCTGCTGGGCAGCTCCAGACCCCTGAGCGTGAGCACCACCACCACCCTGGCGATCCTGGTGGGCAGCGAGCTGAACCGGCTCTCGCCGTTGGGTGATCCCAGCGCCCTGGTGGCGGCCAGCACCACCCTGGCCCTGCTGGTGGGCACCATGCTCTGCGGCGCCGCCCTGCTGCGGCTCGGTTTCATCGCCAACTTCATCTCCGAATCGGTGCTGGTGGGCTTCAAGTCCGGCATCGGTCTGGTGATCGTCGTGGATCAGCTGCCCAAGCTGCTGGGGCTGCATGGGGAGAAGGAAGGCTTCTTCCGCGACCTCGCTGCGCTGCTGGTTGGGATCCCGCAGGCGTCGCTGGCCACGGTGCTGCTCTCGGCCGCTCTGTTCGGCCTGCTCTTCGGCCTGAAGCGTCGTCTGCCGTCGGTACCGGCACCGCTGGTGGTGGTGGCCGTTGCGATCGCCGGTTGTGCCCTGCTGGGGCTCGATCGCTTCGGCGTGGAGCTGGTGGGCGCCGTGCCCAGGGGGCTGCCTTCCCTGAGTTTGCCCCGACTGGATCTGCTCGGCGGTCTCTGGCCAGGGGCGGCTGGCATCGCCATGATGAGTTTCACGGAAAGCATCGCCGCAGCGCGGGCCTTCCGCGCCAGCGATGAACCTTCTCCGCAACCCGACCGGGAGCTGCTGGCCCTCGGCCTGGCCAACATCGGCGGCGGCTTCTTCGGAGCGATGGCGGCAGGCGGCGGCACCACCCAGACGGCGGTGAACCGCCAGGCCGGGGCCCGCAGTCAGATGGCGGAGCTGGTCACGGCAGGAGCCGCGCTGGCCACCCTGCTGCTGCTCGCTCCCTTGATCGCTCTGATGCCCCTGGCGGCCCTGGCGGTGGTGGTGATCGTCTATTCGTTCGAATTAATCGCCCCGGGCGAATTCCTGGCGATCCGCCGTGTCCGACACATCGAATTCCGCTGGGCGCTGGTGGCCTTCCTGGGGGTGGTGTTCCTGGGCACCCTCAAAGGCATCCTCGTGGCCGTGATCCTCTCCCTGCTGGCCCTGGTTCAGCAGGAGGTGAACCCACCGGTGTACGCCATCGGCCGCAAGCGCGGCACTGATGTGTTCCGGCCACTCTCAGCCAGGCATCCCCGCGATGAGACCTGGCCGGGGCTGCTGCTGCTCCGGGCCGAGGGGCGCCTGTTCTTCGCCAATGCCCATGGGGTGCTCCAGCGGATGCGCGCGGAGATCAACCAGCACCAGCCAAGGGTGGTGGTGCTGGATGGCAGCGCCGTGATCGACATTGAATACTCCGCCCTCAAAGTGATCACGGAAGCGGAGCGGCGCCTGGATCGGCAGGGAATCTCCCTCTGGCTGGCGGGGTTGAACCCCACGGTGCTGGAGGTGATCCGTCGATCGGAGCTGGGGGAACGGCTGGGGAAAGAGCGGATGCACCGCAACATCGAGCGTGCAGTGGAGCATTACCTCGCCGCAGGGCTGGATCAGCAGGCCTGAGCGACGAGGACCAACCGCTCAGATCTTCGGCACGGTACTGGCGTTGCCGTTGCGGATGGCGTGATAGCCGGGGGAGAGGATCTCCACATCGGCGGCGGCGAACTGATCCTGCAGCGCCGCCAGCATCTCGGAGAGGGTTTCGCGGTACTGGGAGGGGTCGCTCACGTAGGCCGTCAGTTCATAACTGATGTGGTAATCATTGAGGGATGTCTGCAGAACAAAGGGGTCCATCTCCTTGGTGATGCCCTTCACACTGCGAGCGGCGGCCAGCATCAACTCATGCACCCGGCGCCAGGGCACGTCGTAGCCGATGGTGATCGTGGTGGAGAGGGCCACGGGTTGCTGGATCTCCCGGCGGGAGAAGCTGAAGTTCATCACGGAGGCACCGATCACCATGGCATTGGGGATGCTCACCAGTTCATTGCGTGGCGTGCGGATCCGGGTCACCAGCAGAGCCCGCTCCTGCACCACACCCAGGGTGCCGTTGATCTCCACCCGGTCGCCGATGCGGAAGGCGCGGGTGTAGATCAACATCAGACCGCTGATGATGTTGGTGGCGATGGCGCTGGAGCCGAGGGCCGCCAGGGCACCTAACAGCAGGCCTGCGCCCTGGAAGGCCTTACTGTCCGACCCCGGAATGTAGGGGAAGGCCAGCACCAACCCAACGAGTGTGATGAAGATCGCGGCCAGCCGAGCCGTGGGCAGCGCCCATTCCTGATAGAAACCCGGGATGCGGATCCTGCCGCGATCTAGCGCGGAGAAAAAGGAATTGCTGCCGCGGATGCAGTACACGGTGATCACCAGGATCAACAGGATCGAGAGCACATTCGGAATCACCGAGCCCACCAGGCTCAGGCCCTTCGTAATCACCTGAAGAATCTGCTGACGCAGGCCCTCGGCGAAGCTCTGGGTGGGGGGGAACAGGCTCAGCAGAAGCGGGATCAGCAGATAACTGATCAGCAGCAGCAAGCCCCAGTGGAGAACACGACGGACAAGCTGCAGGATCTGACGCACCTGCCTGGATTCCACCAACTCGGAGGAGCCCAGGCGCACGCCCCGCAGCAGCCGGCTCTGATCGACGGCGATCCACTGGCTCAGGCGGGCGTTCAGCCGGCCCTGGGTCCTCACCCAGAGCAGGTAGATGGCCAGCACGATCAGGGCCAGGACCGTCCCCTTCAGCCAGTTAACCCAGCTGTGGCCGATCCGGTACTGCCTCAGGGCCGTCTGCAGGCTGCTCCGATAGCGCTCGGCCAGTTGCTGGCGGGTCAGATCGAAGCAGGCGGCTGCGCGGTCATCGACGGCCAGCAGCTGCTCGAAGCCCCCATCCGCCTGGCGAATGCCGATGAAGGTGTAAGGAGCCTCATCCTTGAGGCTGAGCTTTTCAAACGGGAAATCAGGATCCTCGGCCAGGCGCGCCAGTTGAGCGCTCGCCCGTCGGGCGAACTCCTGGGGCTTCTGGGCTCCCACCGCATCGCGGATCTCGATCACCTTACGGCCGTCGAGGGTGACGAACGGTGGATCCGCGGCACAGCCCTGCTTCGGCGGCGGCGCGGCCGAGGGAGCACTGCCCCCCTGCTGGGCCGCCAGCGGCAGCGCCATGGCCAGGGACATCCCCAGGGCCAGCACCACCAGCAGGGCGGAGCGAAGCCGGCCCCCATGACCACCTGATCGCACCACGGGAGGCGTCACGGCTGACTCAATCAGACTGGATGGCGATCATGGTGCAGCCCCTGGCTGTCCTCGACCAGTGAATAGGTTGCCGAAAGCCTGGGGAGGACGTCAGCCCATGAACCCAAACGCTTCCGGTGAACCGGGCCGCACCAGGCCACCACGGCAGGGATGGTTCTGGCCGGCGGTGCTGCTGGTGGCGCTGCTGGTGGCCATGCCGTCAGCGTCACCCAGCCGGGCAGCTGCTGAGATCCCTGCCGCCCAGGTGGAAGTGGACGGAACTTACTTGTTCCAGCTGCGGAGCTCGAAGGACTACAGCGCCGAGCAACGGGCGGATGCGGCCACTGGGTTGCTCCAGAGCGCCGCCAAGAACCCAACACCGGCTGTGATCCAGGTGGTGGAACGCAATGGGCTGCCGGTGATCAGCCTCGATGGCAAACCCCTGCTGACAGTGACCCGCCTGGATGTGGCTGAGGGCCTGAGCCTGCAGGACCAGGCGGAAACATGGCGCCGCCGCCTCGTGGAGGCCCTCGAGCAAGGACGCCTGCAGCGGCAGCCCGCCTACATCCGGCGGATGGGGCTGCGTTCGCTCGCCCTGCTGCTGGGGGCCTTCCTGCTGCAACGCCTGCTGGGTGCCATCTTCCGGCGGGCCTTCGCGCAGGCGTGGCCCCATCCAGGCGCCGATGGTGAGCTGATCCCAGGGAAGGCTGGCAGCGGTTTCCTGATCCGGGCCCTGCTGCGTTGCCTGCAGGTGGCGATCTGGATCAGCGTGGCCGGAACAGTGGCCGAGCTGTTTCCGATCAGCAGGATGGCCTTGCAACGGCTGCGAGACGCGCTCTCCGACAGCCTCGCTTCCCCCTTCCTGCCGCTGGGGGAACGCAGCTACTCAGTGCTGGATGTGATCGTGCTGATCACCCTGTTCTTGGCCCTGGCCAAGGGGCTGGGGGTGCTGCAACGGCTGCTGCGCACCCGTGTGCTGCAGTACACGGGGATCGGTAAAGGAGCCCAGGAAGGGATCGCCTTCGTGGTGCAATACGCCCTGCTGTTCGTCGGCTCGCTGGTGCTGCTTCAGCTCTGGGGGCTCGACCTGAGCTCCCTGGCCCTGTTCGCCAGCGTGTTCGGTGTGGCCCTGGGCCTCGGGCTTCAGGGCATCACCAAGAACTTCATCAGTGGCCTGATCATCATCTTCGAACGGCCGATCCAGGTGGGTGATTTCGTCGAGATCGGCGAGCTTCACGGCACTGTTCAGAAGATCAGCCTTCGTTGCACCGAGGTGGTGACGCTGGATCGAATCGCGATCATCGTGCCGAATGCCGAGTTCCTCGAATCCCAGGTGGTGAACTGGAGCCATGGCAGCCCCACCTCCCGGCTGATCCTTCCCATCGGGGTGGCTTACGGCTCCGATTGCACCGCCGTGAGCCATGCCCTGGTGGAAGCCTGCAAAGACTATCAAGGCATTCTCCAGGAACCGAGTCCAAAGGTGTTCTTCACCGGTTTCGGCGACAGCTCCTTGAACTTCAGTCTGCTGGTGTGGATCAACCAACCCATGCGCCAGTATGAGATCATCAGCGATCTCAATTACCGGATCGAGGCCGTTCTGCGCCACCACGGGATTTCAGTCCCATTTCCCCAGCGGGATCTGCACCTGCGCAACGAGAATCTGCAGCTTGCCCTGCCCCCTGAACTGAGCGAGATGCTCAAGGCAGTGCTGGCAGGCCGTGGCAATTCCTCCGCCGCGCCGCCCGATCAGGACGGGGCCTAGGGAGGTGGCAGCGTACTGGCCCGGCCACTGCGAATCGCGTGATAGCCGGGCGAGAGAATCTCCACCTGGGCTGCCGCAAACTGATCCTGGAGGGCCGCCAACAGATCAGAGAGGGTCTGGCGGTAGGTGCTCACATCCCGCACGAATGCATTGAGCTCGTAGCTGATGTGGAAGTCGTTGAGGGAGGTCTGGATCACGTAGGGGCTGAGCTCATCGGTGATGCCCTCGACGCTGTGGGCAGCGGCGAGCATCAACTCATGCACCCGGCGCCAGGGCACGTCGTAGCCGATCGTGATCGTGGTGGCCAGGGCCACGGGCCTGGCGATCTCACGACGGGAGAAGCTGAAATTGAGGATCGACGCGGCAATCACCGTGGCATTGGGAATGCTCACGAGTTCGTTTCGTGGGGGCTGAATCCGCGTCACCAACAGGGCACGGTCCTGCACCACGCCGATGGTGCCGTTGATCTCGACACGGTCGCCTTCGCGGAAAGCACGGGTGTAGATCAGCATCAGGCCGCTGATGATGTTGGTGGCGATGGCGCTGGAGCCCAGAGCCGCCAGCACACCCAGCAACAGGCCGGCCCCCTGGAAGGCTTTGCTGCTGGAACCGGGGATGTAGGGATAAGCCAGCACCACACTGGCCAGAATGATCAGGATCGTGGCAAGCCGTGCCGTGGGCAGGGCCCACTCCTGATAAAAACCGGGAATGCGGATGCGTCCGCGATCGAGGGCCTGAAACCAGGCATGGCTGCAGCGATTCACCAGCACCGCGAGCACCAGGATCACCAGGATCGAGGCCAGATTCGGGATCGTGGCCACGATCGCGGCCAGCAGACGGCCAACCAGCGCCAGGATCTGAGCGCGCAAGTCTTCGGCGATCCCCTGCGTGGGCGGAAAGAACCCCAGCAGCAGCGGAATCAGCAGATAGCTGATCAGCAGCAGCAGGGCCCAGTGCAGCACCTGAAGCAGCAGCTGCAGCGACGCGCGCAGCTGAACGGGATCCAGCAACTGGCCGCTGCGCTGCTGCACCCGCACAAACAGCCCGGCTTCCTGGGCCCCGATCCAAGTGCGCAAGCTCCCGTGGAGGCGCCGCTGCAGGCGCACCCACAGCACATAGAACCCGAGCACCAGCAGGGCCAGCCCCGTGCCTCGTGACCAGGCGCCAGCGGTGTGGCTGCGGCGGTAATTGGCCAGCGCCAGACGCAGGCTGTCGCGATAACGCTCAGCCAGCTGCTGGCGCTTGAGCCCGAAGCAGGCCCCTCCGCGATCATCCACAGCCAGACTGGCCGTGAAGGATCCGTCCCGCTGGATGCCGATCAGGCTGTAGGGGGGATCGTCGCGCAGAACGATCTGCTCAGGGCTGTAGCTGAGGTTGGAAGCCCACAGTTGCAGTCCTCGGCTGCCACGGTTGGCATAAACTGTCAGTTGCTGGGCGCCTGGAGCCGAGCGAATCTCCAGCACCTTCTTGCCATCGAGCTGAACCCACGCTGGGGTGGTGGAGCAGTGGTCCGGCAGGCTTTCGGCTGGGAGAGCCTTCAGCGGGCTGGCCACCGGCGAGCTGGCCAGCCCCGGTAGCCCCGGCACCAGCAGCACGAGCAGCAGAAGCAGCGCCAGCACCCGTTGCGGCCAGAAGGATCCACACCAGAACCCCACACCTCTCGACCTGGCCATGCCGGCATGACGACGCGCTCGCCCCATGGCCCTCGCTACCACCGTTTCTTGATTGGACATGACAGCTTCAACTCCTGCCCGGGCCCTTGCCATCGTTGAGGCGCACATCGAGCGGGGGGATTTCCACCAGATGCACCGTGGTTGAGGCAATGCTGATCCGACCCTGACTGGCCTCGAACGCATCCAGGATGTTGGTGTAGAGCAGGTCTTTGGTGATGCGTCGACGCTTGCAATCGACGATGTAGCGCACGGTGAAGGACAGCCAGTTGTCGGTCACCACCAAGCTCACGGCCGGCTCCAGACTGGCGGACTCGAGCAGATAACGCCGGATCAACTGCTGCCAGGCCTGGCGGGATGACTGCATCAACTCGTCGGTGTAGAGATCATTCACCGCCTTCTCGAGAATCGTCCGGGCCAGACGATGATCACATCCGTGCTTGACCGGCACCTTGATCTCATCCCATAGAAAAGGGAAGTCGCCAGAGTAGTTGAAGACAGGCTCCTTGAAGACAAAACTGTTGGCGATTCGCACCACCCTGCCGCTGTAGAGATCGGAGTCGACCCATTCGCCAAGCTCCATCATGGTGGTCCTGAGAATGCCGATATCGATCACATCCCCCTTGATCCCGCCGAGCTGGACCCGATCTCCGGGTTTGTAGAAGCCCCCGAAGGAAATCGCAATCCAACCCGCGATACTGCCGATCACCTCCTGAAGGGCGAAGGCGATGCCGGCACTGGCCACACCAATCGCCACGGTCAGTCCCACCAGCCGATCGCGGTAGACGATCGACACCAGCAGAATCACCGCCACATAGCCCCCGAAGGTGATCAGCTTGCGGCCGTAGTAGCGGCTGTCCGAATCCTTGAGATTGCGGGTGATGTAGTGCTGGGCCAGGCGAACAGCCAGGACGATCAGCACCAGGCCCACCAGGGCCGCCATCAGTTTCACCACCCCTGGGGCCTGCCACCAGGGAACAGCCAGGATCAGCTGAGGAAGCATCGCTTGCATCGAACGCCTACGACGGAGGTGCTCCAGCCTCGCCGCTGGACCAACAATTCTGCCTGGAGAATCAGCCTAAGGTTGCCGATTCTGATCGGCTCAAGGCCATCACCTCGCTTCTCCCCAAGGGTCTGAGCACCCGACGAGCGCGACAGCGCCCTGTGCCACGTCAGCGCATGCGGCGGCTACTCACCGAGTTTCAGCAGGACGCCCGGCTGGATCAGGTGTTCGTGGTGCTCACGCTCGGCTCCACCCTGATCGCCACCCTCGGTTTGCTGGCCAACAGTGCCGCAGTGGTGATCGGGGCCATGATCATCGCCCCCTGGATCACGCCGCTGCGGGCCACCGCCTTCGGCATCCTGCGGGGTCGACTGCCCCAGGTGATCCAGGGGCTGGTGACCTTGTTGGTGGGGGCCATGATCACCGTGAGCCTCTCGCTGCTGCTGGGCAAACTCGCCGGCTTGCCTGATTTCGGCAACGAGGTGCTCTCGCGTACTGCCCCGAACCTGCTCGATCTGGGCATCGCCCTGGTGGCGGGCGGCATCGCCGCCTACGCCAAGCTGCGCAGTGAGGCGGTGTCGTCCCTTGCCGGCACCGCCATTGCCGTGGCGCTGGTGCCGCCGGTGTGCGTGATGGGCTTGCTGCTCTCCGCCGACCAATGGAATTTGGCCCTGGGGGCCGGGCTGCTCTACCTCACCAACCTGATGGGCATCCTCAGCGGCTGCCTGGTGGTGCTGGCCAAATCGGGGCCCGGGCTACGCCACCAAATGCGCCGCAGCCGGCTCAGCCTGATCAGCCTTGCCCTGACGGCGGTCCTGGTGATTCCGCTCACCAGCAGTTTCCTCGATCTGGTGCGCCAGAGCCGGCAGCAGACGCTGCAACGCGAGTTGCAGAGCACGATCCAGAACCTGCTGGTACGCGAGACCGTGACCCTCGGCCAGGAGGCCCAGCTCGATGGGATGACCATCGATTGGAGCCAGAATCCGCCCCTGATCCGGGTGGTGGTACGGGCCAGCCGGCCGGATGTACCCAGCCCGAAGCAGGTGGCGGCCGTGCAGAAGCTGGTCAACGAGCGTCAGGGACTGCGCTTCCGCCTGGTGGTGGAGCGATCGGCGGTGGAAGTGGTGGGTCCGGAGACAGAACCCAACCCCCAGCCCGAGAACGGAGAGTCGCCGCTGCCGCCTGCCGGAACCACCGCCCCCGAGCCGCCCAGGCAACCACCGGCAGCGGCGGGCGCAGGACCTGCGCCCGTGGCGCCACCGCCGCCGCCGGAGTAGCAAGGAGAGGTACGCACCACCAAAAGCGCCACCGATGTCCAAAGCTCAGCTGAGTGCCTTCCTGACCGAAGTGGAAGCCGATGCCGCCCTGCGCCAGCGGGTGGAGACCGCCGCCAATGCCAGCGCCGTGGCCGCCATTGCTCTGGAGCGGGGCCACGTGTTCTCCGCCGCCACCCTCAGCCGCCACCAGCGGGGCTGAGGATCAGGCGCAGCCCCTCGAGCCGGCGGGCATTCACGCCCAGGTCGGAATCTCCCAGGCGGGATTCCGAACGCGCCTGAAGGCCGGTGCCGGAGGCATCCAGCGCCAGTTCCAGATCATCGACAAAGCCGAACAGCCGGCTCTCGGCTGTGGCATGCAGATAGCTCAGTTGGGGGGATCCCACTCTGGCTTCGATCTGCACTCCAGGGGTGGTCTCCAGCTCCAGGGCCAGCTGCTGGAGAGCCGCTGCGGGGTTGGCCAACGGCCAGTCCTGGCGAGCGCAGTGGGCCGGGCTTGGGCAGGGCCTGAGCCGACCATCATGCAGACCCAGATCCGCGGGCGGCGCACCGGAGAAATGCAGCAGGGAGGCCTGGGCGGCGCCGGGGTGGCCCAGCAGCAACAGCCAGACCAGCAGGTGGGCTCCCAGCAGTGAAAGAAGCCTCAGGGGGCGGAAGGTGGTGGTTCTCATGCTGCAGCCGCCCAGCTGCCGTGCAAGCCGTGGGGCAGGGCCAGGGGCATGGGCAGAACCGCCTGCTCCGAGAGGTCGGCGGCGTTGAGGATCACCAGGTCGCTGGCGCAGCGTGCTCCGTTCCAGACCACGCAGAGGATCCAGCCGTCGTCTTCGGCGGGTTGATCGCCCTCGGCGTCCTGCCGGGGGCGCGGCACCATCACGGGCTCGCTCACGAAGCCCCGGGGAGCGGCGCTCCAGACGAGGCGCTCGCCGTTGCTCAGATCCAGCTTCTCGATGGCCTGCAGAGGGGCATTGCCCCGCTCCTGCTCGGTGACCGCCATCCAGGCGTAGCGGGCCTCAAGACCCACCCGCCGGGGGTTGACCATGGCGAACTCGCAGCAGCGCTCCTCCAGCAACTCCGTGCTCACCTCACCGCTGGCCAGATCGATGCGGCAACGCTTGAGCTGGCCGATCGGCAGGCTGTCGAAATCGACGGCGCGGAAATCGACGCCAGGACCGATCGAGGGGAAATCGTCGTAGAAGATCGAATCCACCACCACCTGCCCGGCCGTGCCGGCACTGGGATCCTCGAAGGCATTGAGGTGGTGGAACACGAACCCCTCAGGGGCGCTCACCTGCAGCGGCTCACCATCGCCCGAGCGGGGGATCAACCAGAACTGGCCGCGCTCACCAGGCTTGGAGTCGAGGCACTGGGCAGCCCCCTTCCAGCCGAGCACGAACCCCAGCGGGTTGAAGCTCATGGCGTTCTGCAGGAACACCGCCCAGTTCTGGGTGATGGCGAAATCGTGGAGGAAGGCGAAGCCGTTGAAGCTGCGCTTCTGGTCCGCCACCAGCGTCCCGGCGGCGGCACCGGGGCTGGCGTCGAACTCCATCAGGCGGATGGTGCTGCGCAGACCGGCCTTGACGCCGAAGGTGACCATGCGCTGCTGGCCGTGGTGGCCTGGATCGAAGCGGGGGTGGGCGCTGAAGGCCTCACCATCGGCAAGCACGCCGCCGAGGAGTTCGACACCCTCTGTTTCGAGGCTGGTGGGGTCGAGGCTGTGGGGCGAGCTGGCCTCCCAAAGGGCCAGCAGCTTCTCGCCCAGCCGCACCACGTGGGTGTTGGCGATGTTCTTGAGGCGCAGATCGAAGGCGTTGGCGAGCGGTCCGCCGGGCTTCTGGCTGCCGAAGACGCCGCGGTAAAGCACCTTGCCGGCCTTCTCCTCCGCCAGCCAGCCCTCCGTGCGCACGAAACGGTTGCTCAGCTCGGCCGCACCGCCCTCAAAGCGCACGGCGGTGATCATGCCGTCGCCATCAAAGGGGTGGTGCACCCAGCGGCCGCCGCGCTCCAGGCGGCCGGGACCGTTGCGGTAGAGGCTGCCGCTGAGTTCGGAGGGGATGGTGCCACTGGCGGCGGCCAGGGGCACGGAGGTGAGTTCCGTGCCCACATTGCGGAACGCACTGGCCCAGTCGGCTCGGTCGTAACCGGGCGAGGAGGCTGCTGCGGCCTTGCCGGGTTCGGGTCGACTGGGGGCGATGGTCATCGCTCACTCACGCGGGAATGCTTCCATCATCACGTAACGGAGTGTGACGACGCGATTCGCCGCCCGCAGCCACCCAGGCTTCAGCCAAGGACTCCCGCCTGCTCCAGCACGCCCTTGCTGCTGGGCACCTCGCCAGCGCGGCGCGGATCGATCTCCACCGCCTGGCGCAGGGCCCGGGCGAAGGCCTTGAAGCAGGCCTCCACGATGTGGTGGGAATTGAGACCGTCGAGCTGACGGATGTGCAGGGTGAGCCCGGAGTTGTTCACCACCGCCACGAAGAACTCGCGCACCAGCTCGGTGTCGTAGGTGCCGATGCGCTGGCCCGGGATCACCAGCCCATAGCTGAGGTGGGGGCGGCCGGAGCAATCCAGCACCACCTGCACCAGAGCCTCATCCAGCGGTGCACTGAAGTGCCCGAAGCGGTGAATGCCCTTGCGGCTGCCCAGGGCCTGGGCCAGGGCCTGCCCCACGGCGATGCCCACGTCCTCGTTGGTGTGGTGGTCGTCGATGTGGGTGTCACCCTCGGCGCTGATCTCCAGATCCAGCAGGCCGTGGCTGGCGAGCTGGTGGAGCATGTGATCGAGAAAGGGCACACCGGTGCTCACCCGGCAGCGGCCGCGGCCATCGAGGCCCAGGCGCACGCGCACGTCGGTTTCACCGGTGACGCGGTGGACACTGCCGCTGCGGCCGCCGGGGCTGCCGTGATCGAAGTCCGGAAGGGAGGACACAGGGCAATGGGGCGGGAGTGTACCAATCATGCCGAAGCCAAAGACCGGAATCGGTCCACAATCGCCAGCACCGAGCCGGCCGCTGCTTGAACAACTGTCCCCAGGCGGTGCTCGCCGAGCTGCGAGCCGGCCACCGACGCTTCCTTGACGGTGAATCGCTCCATCCCCACAGCAGCCGTGAGCGCATGCTCGAGGTGGAATCGGGCCAGCACCCCACCGCGGCGGTGCTGGGCTGCGCGGATTCGCGGGTGCCGGTGGAGCTGTTGTTCGACACCGGATTCGGCGACCTGTTCGTGGTCCGCAACGCCGGCACCCTCTCCACCACCGCCGCGATCGCCTCGCTGGAGTACGCCGTGGCTCACCTGGGGGTGCCGGTGATCGTGGTGCTGGGCCATGAACGCTGCGGCGCCGTGGAGGCGGCCCTCAATCCGGCGCTCACGCTCACACCGAGCCTGGCCCAGCTGGTGGGCCAGCTGCGCATGGAGCTGATCAACCTCGGCGGCCACCACGATCTGGACCAGGCCTCCCGCCATCACACCCTCAACGCGGCCCGCAACCTCGTCGACTCCAGCGTGCTGCTCACTGACCTGATGCGCGGCGGCCGCCTGCAGGTGGAGGCCGCCTTCTACAACCTGCACACCACGAGCATCGACTGGATGGGATCGGTGATGCCGATGCGCTCGGAAGCCCTGCTCACATCCCCGTGATGCAATAGCCGGCATCCACATAAATCACCTGGCCGGTGATGCCGGAGGCCAGGGGGCTGGCCAGGAAAGCGGCGGTGGACCCCACCTCGTCTTGAGTGACGGTGCGCTTGAGCGGAGCCTTCTCCTCCACGTTGTGGATCATCTCGAGAATGCCGCCGATCGCCGAGCTGGCCAGGGTGCGGATCGGGCCGGCGCTGATCGCGTTCACTCGCACCTGTTTCCCGGGTCCCAGCTCGGCGGCCAGATAGCGCACCGAGGCCTCCAGGGCCGCTTTGGCCACGCCCATCACGTTGTAATTGGGAATCGCCCGCTCCGCCCCGAGATAGCTGAGGGTGATCACGCTGGCCCCTTCGCTGAAGAGTGGCTTGGCATGGCGGCAGAGGGGCGCCAGGGAATAGGCGCTCACCTCCAGGGCCCGCGCGAAACCCTCGGGGCTGATGTCGGAGTAGTTGCCGATCAGCTCCTCCTTGCCGGCAAAAGCCAGGCAGTGCACGAGCACATCGATCGAGCCCCACTGTTCCTTCACCTGCTCGAACACGGCCTCGATCTGGGCAGGCTCCTGCACATTCAGAGGCTCGAACAGGCTGGGGTTCAATGGCGCGGTGAGCTCGCGCACCTTGCCTTCGAAGCGGCCCTTCTCGTCGGGCAGATAGGTGACCCCCAGCTCGCAGCCTGCTGCCACCAGCTGCTGGGCAATGCCCCAGGCGATCGAGCGGTTGTTGGCGATGCCCGTGACGAGAGCTTTCTTGCCGCGCAGATCGAGGAGCATGGGGGAGATGCCGAGGACCGGCCAGGGGACAGTGGGGGGATTCTCCTCCACCGCTTCCGGCAGCCCCGAGCCAGCCCATCCCGCATCCGCCGATGACAGCACCCGCTCCCCTGCCAGATCCGACGGCCTCCGATCAGCCCAGCGCCGCGGCCCTCGCCGGCATGCCTCTGGGCTGGCCCGGGGACAGCGGCGATCTGCCGCGCCGGTTCCCAGGCCGCGAGGCCCTGATCAAGGAGCTGGCGGCACGGTTCCCCCAGGCCAGCGGTGGCGCCAGCCCGATCCGGGGGGGCTCGAAGCCGGCTCTGGCAGCGCTGGAGGCCCTCGATCCGGTGCGCTACGCCGCCAGCCGCAACCACCTCGATGGTGCCGTGAGCGGACTCTCCCCCTACATCCGCCACGGGGTGGTGAGCCTGGCGCAGGTGCGTGATCTGGTGCAGCAGCGCATGGCCGGGGGGCCGGAGCCCGTGAGCGAGAAGCTGCTGCAGGAGCTGGCCTGGCGCGACTACTGGCAGCGGCTCTGGCTCCGGCTGGGCGATGGCCTCTGGGAGAACCTGGAGCCGCTCAAGACCGGCCACCCTGAGGCGGCCTACGCGCCCGAGTTGCCCGGCGACATCGACGAGGGCCGCACCGGCCTGGCCTGCATCGATGCCTTCGCGCGCCAGCTGAGCGACACCGGCTGGCTGCACAACCACGCCCGGATGTGGCTGGCCGCTTACGTGGTGCACTGGCGCCGGGTGCGCTGGCAGGCGGGGGCCCACTGGTTCCTGCGCCACCTGCTCGATGGCGATCCCGCCAGCAACAACCTCAGCTGGCAGTGGGTGGCCAGTAGCTTCAGCGCCAAGCCCTACCTGTTCAACCGCGCCAACCTGGAGCGCTTCGGAGCGGGGCGCCATTGCCCGGGCTGCCCGGCGGCAGAGAACTGCCCCTTCGAGGCCAGCTACGAGGATCTGCAGGCCCGCCTGTTCTCCGCGCCGCAGGGCGAGGTGGCCTGAGCATGGACTGTCCGGTTCTCTGGATCCACGCCGAGGCCCTGGGTCCGACCAATCCCGCCCTGCTGGCCCATCCGGGCCGGCCGGCCATGTTCGTCTTCGAGCCGGGGCTGCTGGGGGGCGCCGCCGGGCCGATCAGCCTCAAACGGATCGTCTTCCTCTACGAGTGCCTGCTGGAGCTGCCGGTCACAATCCGCCAGGGCAATGGAGCCGAGGAGGTGCTGACCTTCGCCGCCCGCCACCAGGCCGATGGGGTGGTGACCAGCTCCTGGGTGGACCCACAGCTGGGGAAGATCGCGGCCACTGTGGCCGCCGCCCTGCCCCTGCAGGTGCTGGAGCCCGAACCCTTCGTGGCCCTGCCGCAGCCAGTGGACCTGCGCCGCTTCAGCCGCTACTGGCGCTCAGCCGGGCCCCGGCTGCGGCCGGATCACGCCGGGCCAGACGAGCACTCGTGATCGATCCCAGCAAGCCCCCCGCCCCCGGCAACCCCGTCCAGGCTGCGCCGCACCGGCTGGATCACCCCGGGCTGCCGGCCACGGTCTGGCTGGCGGGGCTGGGCTGGCTCACCCCCCAGCGGCGGGAGGAGTTGCTGGCGCTGCTCTCCAGCGACGAGCATCAGCGGCTGCGGCGCTGGCGTCAGAGCGATGACCAGGACCGTTTCCTGCTGGGACGGGGCCTGCTGCGGCAGAGGCTGGGGGAAGCGATGGGGCTGGAGCCCGCCCGGTTGCGCTTTCGCCTGGGGCCCCAGGGCAAGCCGGCCCTGGAGGGACTGGGAAGCCAGGACACCCTGCAGTTCAACCTGGCCCATTCGGGCGCTCTGGTGCTGCTGGCCCTCCACCCCGAGCGGCCGGTGGGGGTGGATGTGGAGTGCCAACGGCCAGGCCTGAACTGGCGTCCGATCGCCAGGCGCCACCTGCCCAGCGGCTGCCTTGAAGTCCTTGAGGCGCTGCCACCGGGGGAGCAGCTCAGCGGCTTCCTTCAGCACTGGTGCCGCCTGGAGGCGGGCCTGAAAGCGACGGGACTCGGCCTGGCCGCAGCCGGCGCCCCGCCACCACCAGGCCTTGAGCTGCACGATCTGCGCCTGCCGGAGGGCTATGCCGGCAGCCTCGCGTTGCTCTGAGCCCTGAATTCAGGGGGTCGCAGCGCCCGCCTGCGGCTCGGTGACGTTCTCCTTCTCGGGGTCCTGCTCCTGCTTGCGAATCGTCTCGGGATCGGTGAGCAGATCCTTCTCCTCCAGCATCGGCAGCTTCTCCACCTTCACCTGGGAGGGATTCAGGGGCGGCTCGATCCACTCCCAGGTGCTGCGCGGGGCGCGGCTGAGGCAAAGGGCTTCCAGCTCCCTGCGCAGGGCGCGGCGCACGTCGCGGCGGGCGACGGCGGCGAAGAACTCCTCGCGGCTGGCCAGACCGGAGCTGAAGGGGTGGCTGCCGTTGCCGTTGAACAGCCGCGCCGGATCCGGCAGCCAGCGCGGGCGACAGACACCCTGGCGGCGGGTGTCGGTTTCGAGCCAGATGTGCAGCCCGTAGCCATCGGGCTGGCTCACCACCGCCAGGCCATCGTGGGGCTGCTGCCGCTGCAGGGGGAACAGGCGCCAGGTGGGGCGGCGGTCGGCGGGGACACAGCCGGCCACGGCGACCAGCCCCACCAGGACAGCCAGCGCCACCAGGGTTGATGCCGGGCGATGGGGGGGCCGGGCCAAGAGCTGGTTGCGAGTGAGGGGATCCTGCCCCGGGCGCGCCGCGGCCATGGACGCGACAATCACTTCAGCGACGGCTCATCCATGGCACTGACTCCCTCGACGATGCTGCCGCTGGAGCACCCCCTGCCCGTTTTCGCGCTGGAGACCCTCGACGGTGAGCTGGTGAGCAGCATCGGTCTGGCGCCCCGGCCGTTGCTGGTGCTGTTCCTCTGCGCCCACTGCCCCTTCGTGAAGCACATCGAGGCGGAACTGAGCCGGATCGATCACGACTACAGCGATCGGATCACGATCCTGGCGATCGCCAGCAACAGCCTGATCACGCACCCCCAGGACGGGCCGGAGCAGCTGGCGGAGCAGCGCCGCCGCTGCGGCTGGAGCTTCCCCTATCTCCTCGATCCGGAGCAGAGCGCGGCCAAAGCGTTCAAGGCAGCCTGCACTCCGGATCTGTTTCTGTTCGATGCGGAGCAGCGCCTGGTGTACCGGGGCCAGCTCGATGGCAGCCGCCCGGGCAACAGCCAACCGGCGGATGGCTCCGACCTGCGATCGGCCCTCGATTCCCTGCTGGCGGGGCGGCCGCTGGGCACCGCGCAAAAGCCTGCAATCGGTTGCAACATCAAGTGGCACCCGGGGCTGGAGCCGGCCTAGGCCTGACCCTTGGAGGGGCTTAAGGTTGCTGCCATGCAGGTGCCCCCCTTCGATCTCACCGAGCAGCTTCATCAACTGGGTGAGGCCCTCGAAGACGCCGTTCTGCAGGTGTTGCGCAGCGGGCAATACATCGGGGGCGCCACGATTGCCCGTTTCGAGCAACAGTTCGCCGAGGCTGTGGGCACCCCCCACGCCATCGGCTGCAACAGCGGCACCGACGCCCTGGTTCTGGCTCTGAGGGGTCTGGGCATCGGTGAAGGCGATGAGGTGATCACCAGCTCCTTCAGCTTCTTCGCCACCGCTGAAGCGATCAGCGCCGTGGGTGCCACGCCGGTATTCGTGGATGTGGAGGAGTCCACCTATCTGATCGATCTCGATCGGATCGAGGCGGCGATCACGCCCGCCACCAAGGCCGTGATGCCGGTGCACCTGTTCGGGCGGCCGGTGGACATGGAGCGGCTGGGGGCGATCGCCGCCGCCCACGACCTGCTGCTGATCGAAGACTGCGCCCAGGCCACCGGCGCCAGCTGGGCCGGGCGGCCGGTGGGCAGCTGGGGCGATGCGGGCTGCTTCAGCTTCTTCCCCACGAAGAACCTCGGCGGCGCCGGGGACGGCGGTGCGGTCACCTGCCGGGATCCGGCGCTGGCCGCCCGCATCCGCGAGCTGGCCGTGCACGGCATGCCGCGCCGCTACCTGCACACCTCACTTGGGTACAACAGCCGCCTCGACGCGATGCAGGCGGCTGTGCTCTCCGTGAAACTTCCCCACCTGGCCGGCTGGGTGGAGCAGCGAAGGCAGCTGGCGACCACCTACCGCAGCGAGCTGGCTGATCTGCAGGGTCTGATGCTGCCGGCGGAAGGGCCCAGCGGCCACAGCTGGAACCAGTTCGTGGTGCGCGTGCCCCGCTGCCCGTCAGCCGAGGCGGGCTGCGGCGGTGGTTGTGTGCCCTCCAGCGACAGCGCCACCTATGGCCTGCCGGAGAGCTGCTGCCGCGACTGGCTGAAGCAGGCCCTGGCCGAAGCCGGCGTCAACACGATCATCTATTACCCGATCCCGATCCACCGCCAGCCGGCCTACGCGGAGCTGGGCTATGGCCCCGGCAGCCTGCCGATCACCGAGCGGCTGACCGCCGAAGTGCTCAGCCTGCCGATCTTCCCGGAACTGAGCGCCGCCCAGCAGGCCACCGTGACCGCGGTGATGCGGCAGCTGGTGACTCAGCCCCTCAGCCTGGCCTCCTGAGGCGCAGCCACCGAGGCCGCGTGCAGGGCCTTGAAGCGGGCCTGCTGCAGCTTGTGATCCACGATCGGGCCCGGATAGCCCCGGCGCTCCAGGGGGGCGATTTCGCCACGGATCAAATCAGCCGTGGCCACACGCGAGAGCTCGGGTAACCAGCGACGGATGTAGGTGGCCTCGGGATCGAAGCGGGCCGCCTGGGTGTAGGGGTTGAAGATGCGCAGGGGTTTGGGGTCCATGCCGCTGCTGGCACTCCACTGCCAGCCGCCGTTGTTGGCCGCCAGGTCACCGTCCACCAGCAGGCGCATGAACTGGCGCTCACCCCAGCGCCAGTCCACGATCAGATCCTTCACCAGGAAGGAGGCCACGATCATGCGGCAGCGGTTGTGCATCCAGCCGGAGTCATTGAGCTGGCGCATGGCGGCATCCACGATCGGCACGCCCGTGAGGCCATCGCACCAGGCGGCGAAACGGCCCTCGTCGTTCTCCCAGGGGAAGTGGCGCCACTGGGGGCGGTAGGGACCCTCGGCCAGTTCGGGGAAATGGAACAGGGCCTGCTGGTAGAACTCGCGCCAGGCCAGTTCCTGCTCCCAGACCGTGATCGACTGGAGCTCTTCCTCACTGCGGGCCCGCGGGCGCTGCTGCTGGGCGGCGGCCCAGGCCTGGCGGGGGCTGAGGGTGCCGAACCTGAGCGCCGCGCTCAGACCTGAGGTGCCCGGCTCCGCCGGCAGGTTACGGCCCGGTTCGTAGCCCAGGAGGGGTCCGTCGGCGAAGGCGGCCAGCTGGGCGGCGGCGGCGGCCTCCCCGGGGCGGCAGGGGCAGAGATCGGCGCCCGCGAAGGGTGCACCGGGCAGACCATCGCCGGGGGTGGGCACCGTCTCCAGCCAGTTCAGCTGGTCCCAGAGCCGGCGGCGTTCAGCGGGCAGGGCAGCAGGGTCGAGGTCGATGAGGCTCGCCGGAGCGGCAACGGGAGCGCAGGCCTCGGCGCCGGCCTGCTCGATCCGCCGTCGCCAGGAGCGGAAGAAGGGGCCATAGACCCGATAGGGATCGCCGGCGCCGGTGGCCAGGGCATCGGGGGGCACCAGCAGTTGATCCCAGTCGGCCAGCAGCTTGCAGCCGCCGGCGCGCAGGGCCTCAGCAACGCGGCGGTCGCGGGCACGGCCATCGGGCTCCACATCGCGGTTCCAGGCCACCACCTGGGCGCCGGCGGCCTGCGCCAGCTGCGGCAGCACCTCAGCCGGATCCCCGCGCAGCAGCAGCAGACGGGAGCCGGCCTCCCGCCAGCGGCCCTGCAGCTCCCGCAGGCTCTCGCTCAGGAACCAGAGCCTGGCCGGGGAGAGATCGGGGGCGTCCAGCAGGGCCGGATCAAAGACGAACACGCCTGTGACGGCGGCGGTGGCGCGGGCAGCGGCGGCCAGGCCCAGGTTGTCGGCCAGGCGCAGATCGCGGCGGTGCCAGAACAGCCAGCGCGGCGGGTTCATCCGAGGCCCAGCAGCTGGCGGGCCCGGAACCAGGCGGTGACGCTCTTGCCGTCGAGGGCCTCATCGCCACTGGCCAGAGCCGCATCGAGGGCGGCGGGCGCCAGCAAGAGCACGTCCAGATCCTCGTCGTCGTCGCCCGCGGGACGCTCGCTGAGAGGAGTGAGATCCCGGGCCAGGAACAGGTGGATCACCTCATCGGAATAGCCGGGGCAGGGCAGCATCAGGCCGAGGGAATCCCAGCGGCTGGCGCTGTAGCCCGCCTCCTCCCCCAGCTCCCGCTGCATCGACTCCAGGGGATCCTCGCCGTCCTCCAGGGTGCCGGCGGGGAACTCGAGGATGCGCCGCTCCACCGCGAACCGGTACTGGCGCAGCAGCACCACGCTCCCGTCGGCCAGCACCGGCACCGCCAGGGAAGCGCCGGGATGGCGAATGATCCCGTAGGTGCCCTCCACACCCATCGGCAGCATCACCCGGTTGAGCTCGAAGCGCAGCTTGCGGGCCTCGAGGACTGCCGTGGTTTCCAGATGGGTGGAGGGCTCTGGCGGCGGCAGGGGAGCCATGGAGGGAGCTGGAGCAGGCCCACCAGTGTGACCGCCAGCCGAAGCCGGCGCGGTTCAGGCCGCGTGGTTCAGACTGCCTCGGGCCAGCCCTCCCGAGCGGGCAGGGGCAGCGGCGGTGGTTCGGCGCCGGGGCTGCTCAGCAGCTCAGCCAGCAGGGCGGCGGCGGTCTGGTGGCCACCGGGGAGCACCAGCTGCGCGTCGATCGCCGCCAGGGGGCCGATCACGAAGGCGCGCTGGCGCAGGCACGGATGGGGAAGCTCCAGCTGGGGGCTGCTGCAGCGGGCATTGCCGCACCAGAGGAGGTCGAGATCGAGGCTGCGGGGACCCCAGGGCTCCAGACGCTGGCGACCGAAGCGCGCCTCCAGGTCCTGCAGACGCATCAGCAGGGCCAGCGCATCGGGCCAGGGCTCGCGGCCCCCGGCTGCGCGCCCCACCAGCAGGACCCCATTGACGAAGGGCGGCTGCCCCAGCGGCCCGCCAACCGGCGCCGTGCGGAACAGGGGCGACCACCCCAGCAGCAGCTGAGTGGCAGCCCGCGCCGCCCAGCCGTGCAGCTCACGGATCAACAGGGGGCGCACAGCCGTGAGGGTGGCGATGGGGTCGCCGAGGTTGCCCCCCAGGGCGATGGCCACACTGGCCTGGGCGGTGATGACCGGATCACCGGTGGGCATTCAGAGCCGCGAGCTCAGGGCTCGCCGAGGTAATCGCGCTTGCCGAGCACCACACCGCTGTGACGCAGGATCGCGTAGGCGGTGGTGGTGTGGAAATAGACGTTGGGCAGGACGAACATCAAGAGGAAAGGCCATCCCGCCATGGTGATGGTCTCGCCGCGGCCGATCGGCACGGTGATCTCCCGGTCTTCACTGCCGTCGATCTGATCAGCGCGGAAGCCATCGAGATAGGCGATCGAGCGCTGCAGGCGATCGATCAGCTCGGGGAAGCTGGTTTCCGTGTCCTCCAGCGGCGGCGCCTCCAGGCCAGCCAGGCGGGCAACGCCGCGGCGGGCCAGGTCGGAGGCGATCTGCACCTGCCGTGACAGGGGGAACATGTCGGGATAGAGGCGGCTGGTCACCAGCACAGCGGGATCGAACCCCTGGGTCTCGGCATGGACCAGGCCCTTGCCCAGCACTGCAATCAGGTTGGTGAGCGTCCGGCGCAGGGGCGGCACGGAGGCCGTGTACATGCTCAGTTCCATGGGGATGTCCTTGAACCTCAGCGCGAGCCGAGGCTAGGTGCAGGCCCCCCGGAGCATCAGGGCAGGAAGCCAAGATCCTCGAACCGGGGCACCAGCCAGGAGGGGATGCCGTCCTGCGACCAGACCCAGAAGTCGCCGCGGCCGAGGTACACCGGATGGCCGGAGCGGTAGGCCTGGGCCAGGGTCGCCAGATCGAGCTCCTCCAGAGCGTCTTCCCGGCTCACTCGCCTGCTGCGGGCTGCTAGGGAGACCCTGGGGGCCATGGCACCTGTGCTGAGGAGGGTCCGCCAGCGTATCGGCGCCTGGAGTGTTGTGCACAACCCGGCCCGATCGCCGGCGGGCTCAGCTCTTCCGGGCGCAGAAGGCCAGCCATTGGGGTGTGCCGCCGGCCTCAGCGGTGGGGCCCGGCAGCTCATGAACCTGAAAGCGATCCGGGGCGAAGCCGGCCTCGAGGGCATAGGCCGCGAAGGCGTGATCCGGGGAGGACGCCAGATAGGGCTCCGAGTTCACCCAGACCTCCGTGTCACGGAAGTAACGACTGGCCGGAGTCGAGGGGCGCAGGAAGAGGGCGCTGTCGAGATGCACCATCACCCCCTGTGGCCTGAGCAGGCGATGGGCTTCGGCGAACAGGCGCCGTCTGGCGGCAGCCGGGATCTCGTGCAGCAGGATGTGGCTCACGATCAGATCGAAGCTGCGATCCCCGAAGCCGGTGCGTTCGGCATCCTGCTGGGCGAAGTGAACGGCGTGATCGAGCAGCCGCGCCCGCGCACTGGCATAGCGCAGCAGGGAGGCCCCCAGATCGATCCCCCAGACCTCGGCCTCGGGGAAGGCCGCCGCATAGGGCAGGGTGCTGTGGCCCGCCCCGCAGCCCAGATCGAGGATCCGCCGCGGCCGCAGGCCGGCGTGATGGCGGGCCAGCACCTGCTCGATCACGGTCCTGCCGGGAGCATCGTTGAGAGGACCGAACCAGCCCTGGCCGTACAGGAACACGCCATGGTCGTAGAGGGCACCGGTGACGACACCCTCTTCCTCCTGTGCGTTGAGGTAGCCCCCCGGCATGCGGTGGATGTCGGCCTTGAGCTGGTGGGAGGGGATGGCCAGATCGGCCGTCAGCTGCAGGCTTCCCGGTCCCCGGCGCTGGCTGTCGGCCACCGCCTCCAGGCGCTGGCGGTCGTCCGCGATCGCCGCCTTGACCGTGGCCCAGAGCTGGTCCTGCAGGGCCGCACGCCGCTGATGGGCCGCCTGGATTTGCGGGCAGGCATCGAGCTGCCGGCGCAGCTCCGGCCAGCGCCGGTGCAACTCCCGAGCTGGCAGGGAATCCTCGCCAAGGACCTCTCCGATGCGGCCCTGGAGGAGCTGCTGGAAGGAGGCGCGAAACGTCCTCGAGGCCTCCATCAGAGCCTGTTCAGGCTCCGGGGTCCTGGCCCTGGGGATCAGCGCATGTCGGTGCTGCCGGACAGCCATCACCTGAGGCGCTCAGGCCAGACCAGGGTGATCGCCAGGCTAACCAGGATGCCGAGGCTGACATCGACGAAGCGGAACCAGGCCAGGCTCCAGACGGGTGAGGCGTGGGGCACGAGGCTGACGATGGTGAGGGCGATGCCCCCGAAGCGGTAGGCGCTCTGGTGCAGTCGCAGCAGGCCGCAGAGCAGCCCCAGCAGCAGGACGGCGGCCACATAGGCCGGCAGCCCCGCAGGCAGCCACTGCACCTGAGCGGCGCCGACCACCACACCCAGGGCCGTGCCCAGCAGCCGGCGGCGTGAGATCAGCCAGGAGTCGACCAGGGTCGACTGGGTGACGATGATCGTGGTGATCGGTGACCAGTAGGGATCCGACAGGCCGAGGCCGCTGGCCACGGCCATCGAGACACCAGCCGCCAGGGCCGTGCGCAGGGCATGCAGGCTCCAGAGCCGCCAACCCAGCTCACGGGGATCGCGTTCGCGCAGTTGCGGGGATCTGGATTCAGCCAAGCCGTTGCACCACTGCTGCCGCTGCCTCCTCACCGCTGCGCACCGCGCCTTCGAAGAAACCGGGCCAGCGCTCGGCCACCTCGGTGCCGGCCCAGAACACCCGGCCGTGGGGCCGGCGCATGGCCTCACCGCAGCGGGTCCACAGCCCCGGCGGCATCCAGCCGGCATAGGCGCCAGCCACGAACGGCACCGACGGCCAGTCCTTCTCCACATAGGCCAGGGGCTCGAGGGCCTGGGGTCCCAGGTAGGCGGCCAGATCAGCCAGCACCGCTTGCCTGCGCCTGGCTTCGTCCAGAGCGGCCCAGCGCTGGTAACGATGCCCCACCACGAAGGCAGCCAGCACGCCACAGCCGTTTTCGGGATCGGAGCTGTCGGCGCAGAGCTCCACGGTGGGCCGATCGCCGATGGCGATCCCCGACAGCCCCTGCTGCCGCCACCAGGGGCTGGCGTACACCACCATCACCTTGGCGCAGGCGCCCATGGCCATCTCGTCGTTGAGCTGCTGGCGGTCATCGGGCAGCTCCGGCGAGAAGCGCAGATGGGCCGCATGCGCCGGCGGCATCGCCACGATCACGGCCCGGCAGGGATAGGTGGCCCGATCGGTGTGCACCCGCACCGGCTGCCCGGCCTCAGGGGACACCTGCTCAATGGCACGCACCGGCTCGCCCAGCCGCAGCACCCCCTCCCCCAACTCGCCGGCCAGCAGGGCCGGCAGCTGGCCGGCACCGCCGTGGAGCAGGGACTCCTCCGGATGCTCGCCCTGGGGGGCGGTGCGCTGGCCCCAGAGCACATGCAACAGCGACACCTGCTCCGGCTCAGCGGGGCCGAGAAAGCCGACGGCGCGGCAGAAGTAAGCGAAGTACCAGGCGGCGAAGGGCGTGTGGGTGTTCTCGTCGATCCAGTCCTGGAAGCTGCGGCGATCGAGTTCGGCGGCGGCGGGATGGCGGTGGGGGTGGCCTTCCGGCAGCTGGGCCACCAGCGTCTGGAACCGCTCCAGGGCCGCCATGGCGTCGTCCCAGTCGGCGCTGGGCACGGCGGGAGGCTGGCCTTCGGGGAAGCCCTGGAAGAAGCCGGCGAAGGTGCAGCGGCTCCCGCCGAACACCAGCACCGTGTCGCCGGCATGGGGGGACTCGAAACGGCGGATGCCGTGGCGGTCCAGGAGGGCCAGCACACGGGTCTGGGTGGGGCCGACCCACTGGCCACCCAGGTCAATCCAGGCGCTGCAACATCCAGCCTCAGGGGCCTCAGCAACCAGCTGCAGACGCTCACCGGTCATCCGCCCCCCCACCGTGGCGGCCGCCTCAATCAGCCGCACCGAGCGGCCCGCGGCCTGCAGAGCACGGGCCGCCACCAGGCCGGAGAGTCCGGCTCCCACCACCACGGCGTCAACGGCTTTGGCGGCAGGGGGACTCATCCGGCAAGGATCGCAAGCGACCGGAGGTGTGGCCTCAACGATGGACGGGCCATGGCCCGTCCGTGATCACTGAACCGGAATCTGGACCGGTTCCTCACTCGGGCTTGTGCCCTTGCGGGGCAGGGACACCGTCAGCTGGCCATCGTTGGCCGTGGCGGTCATTGCTGCCGCGTCGGCATCATCGGGGAGGGTGAAACTGCGGCTGAAGCTGCCGTAGGCACGCTCGACCCGGTGCATGCGCTCAGACTCCTCCTTGTGCTCCTGTTGGCGCTCACCCTGAATGGTGAGGACACCATCCTGGAGGGTGACCTTCAGGTCCTCCTTGCGGACTCCGGGGATGTCGGCCCGCACTTCATAACCCGTGTCGGATTCCGTGATGTCCACGCGCGGGTGCCAGTCGTGCAGGGGCCCGTTCGCCAGAGCGGAGCTGCTGCGGCCGAACGGCCAAGGGAGCCCGAGGGCGTAGCGGTCGAACAGATCTTCGACATCCTTGAGCGATTCGCGTTTCAAGAGTGCCATGGTGCGACCTCCTGGGAGAAAGGGTGGTGAGGATGTGCTCCACATCGGTATGGCCGCTCCGAACCCTGGTTCGGCGCCAACCGCCGGGTGGATCCCTCTTGTTTTCACTTTCGATCCGCCTCGAGCGCCTGAGAAGGTGCGGGAGACCGACCCTCACCCTGAGCGCGTCAGGCCTGAGGCCGCTTCAATCCTCCAGAGACTCTCGACCATCCAGAGGATGTCGTCATCAGACTGATCCTCTGCCTGAACATCTGAAGGCGCGCTGATCTGAACCCGCAGTGATGGGAGCCCCTGGCGGTGTGAACCTATAGCGAATCATCCTGTCAGTGGATCACTCAGAAACAATCCAGCGCTGGCTCAAGCGATCAAGCAACGTGATACCTGGCCGTGGCATACTTCATCCTCCGACAACATCAGCCTGTGACGAACAAAAATGGCGCTGCCAGATCAGTGCTGTCTGGTGTTCTGGTCGTCCTGGCTGTCCTTGGCGGTCTGGCGCTGCTGGGCTGGCTCAGCATCGTGATGCTCGATCTCAAGCACCTGAACACCTCAGGGTTCACCCTCCCCTGAAGGGGTCACCCCGGCACGTTTCCATACTGGGTGTCCGCCCACGCCCGCTGCCTCCTCTCCATGGCGCGCCTCGCCCAAGCCGCACTGATCGAGGCCGCGGCAGCCGCGGTGGCGGCCCATGCCGAGGAGCTCAGCGAACTCGACCGGGCGATCGGTGACGGCGACCACGGGCTCAACATGCAGCGCGGTCTGGACGCCGTGCGGGCGAAGCAGAGCACGCTGGCGGCCCTGCCGCTGCCGCAACTGCTGCGCCAGGCGGGCATGGAACTGGTGCTGAAGGTTGGAGGTGCCTCGGGGCCCCTCTACGGCACCCTGCTGATGGCGCTGGGCCAGGCCCTAGGCCCGGCGCTCGACGCCCCCCCTGATCGCGCGCATCTGACGGCGGCCCTGCGGCAGGCCGTGGATGCGGTGAAGGCACGGGGCCGATCCGATGCCGGCCAGAAAACCCTGCTCGACGTGCTCGATCCGGTGCACGCCGCCCTGGCGCGTGGCGCCACGGCAGCGGAGATCCGGGCGGTGGCCCTGGAGGCGGCGGAAGCCACCAAACCCCTGCGTGCCCAGCGGGGCCGGGCCTCGTTCCTGGGGGAGCGCTCGATCGGCCATGTGGACCCGGGCGCCCGTTCCTGTGCCCTGCTGGTGGCCGCCGTGACCGACGTGCTCGAAGCCCCGGAGTCGGCACCATGACGGTGGGGATCGTGGTGGTGTCCCACTCGGCGAAGGTGGCGGAAGGTACGGCCGAGATGGTGCGCCAGATGGTGGGCGAGGCGGTGCCGCTGGCCTGGAGCGGCGGTGACCCGGGCGGCGGGTTGGGCTGCGATGTGGCCGCGATCGCCGCTGCCCTGGCGGCCGCCTGGAGTGACGACGGTGTGGCGGTGCTGGTGGATCTGGGCAGTGCGGCCATGCACGCCCAGCTGGCCGTGGAGGCGCTTCCGGAGGAGCGGCGGGGGCGGGTGGTGATCTGCGAGGCACCGCTGGTGGAGGGGGCCGTGGTGGCGGCGGCGGAGGCGTCGGGGGGATCGGACCTGGCGGCGGTGCGGGCGATGGCCGAGGCGCTCTCGCCATGAGTGATCAACGGATCGGCCGGGCGGTGCTGGTGAACGCGGTGGGGTTGCATGCCCGGCCGGCCGTGCGCCTCACCCAGCTGGCCAAGCGCTTCGCGGCGCGGGTGGAGGTAGCGCTGGCGCCCGAAGGGCCCTGGGCCGATGCCAAAAGCCCGGTGCAGGTGCTGCGGGTGCGGGCGCCCCAGGGGGCCGTGCTGCACGTGCGCAGCGAGGGGGTCGATGCGGAGGAGGCCCTGGCGGCGGTGCTGGCGCTGGTCTCGGCCGGCTTCGATGAAGGCGCGGCGCCATGAGCGGCATCCGCCGGCAGGGGCGGCCCGCCTCACCGGGCATGGCCTGGGGGCCGATCTGGCGGTGGCCCGAGCCAGAACGCCATGCGGCCGCCGACGGCCCGCCGCAGGGGGCCGCAGAACTGCGGGCGGCCATTGCCAGGGGCAGAGCCGAGCTGGCGTCGGAGGTGGCCGGCCTTGAGGGGGAAGCGGCGGAGATCCTGGCCGTGCAGCTGGCCCTTCTTGAGGACGACACCCTCGCTGCCCAGGCCTTTGCAGCCCTGACCGGCCCCGCGGCACCACCGGCCGAAGTGGCCTGGCGGGCAGCCCTGGAGGTGGAGATCGCTGGCTACCAGGCCTCGGAGGATGCAACCTTTCGCGCCCGGGCGGCGGACCTGATCGACCTGCGCGACCGGGTGCTGCGCTGCCTGCTGGCCCCCGGCCACTCCGTCACGCCGGCCCGTCAGCCCGGGTCGGTGCTGGTGGCGCCCGATCTCACCCCCTCGCGCTTCCTGGCGATCGACTGGAGCGGCGGCGGGGCCGTGGTGCTGGAGCAGGGGTCGGCGGCCGCACACGTGGCCCTGCTGGCACGGGGCCGGGGGGTGCCGATGGTGGTGGCCGTGGGCGCCGTGCCGGCCGAGGCCACGCAGGTGCTGGTGGAGGGGGACAGCGGCTGGGTGACCTTCGACCCTGACCCGGCCCGTGCTGCCGCCCTGAGCGCTGCCCGGGGAGGCAGCTCGACGCCCGCGCACCCCGGCGGAGCCCCCGGGCCGGCCTTCACCGCCGGTGGCGAGCGGGTGGAGGTGCTGCTCAACGTGAGCGATCCGGCCGAACTGGAGGGACTGGATCCGGAGCTGTGTGACGGCATCGGCCTGGTACGCAGCGAGTTCCTGCTGCAGGTGACCGCCCGGCAGGAGCCTGCCGCCGCCACCGGGCCGGCTGGCCTCCCCGACGAGGCCAGCCAGCAGCGGGCCTACGAGGCGCTGCTGGCCTGGTCCGGCGGCCGCCCGGTGACGGTGCGCACCCTGGATCTGGGCGGCGACAAACCGCTGCCGGGGATCACGGCGGCGGAGGCGGAGCCGGCGCTGGGACTGCGCGGGCTGCGGCTGACCCTGGGGCGTCCTGAGCTGCTGCGCCCCCAGCTGCGGGCCCTGGCACGTGCTGCGGTGGCGGGCGACCTGCGGGTGCTGCTGCCGATGGTGACGGTGCCGCAGGAGTTCGTGGCGGCGGCTGCCCTGCTGGAGGAGGTGGTGGCGGAGCTGGGCGCCGCAGGACTCCCCTGCCGCCGGCCACCGCTGGGGATGATGGTGGAAGTGCCGGCGGCGGCCCTCACCAGCGAGATGTTTCCTGCCGACTTCTATGCGATCGGCAGCAACGACCTGGCCCAGTACACCCTGGCGGCGAGCCGCTCCGATGAGGCGTTCGAAACCCTGCGCCGCGACGGCTGGCCGGCGGTGGAGCTGCTGATCGCCCGCACGCTGGAGAGCGCAGGCCGCAAGGGGGTGCCGGTGTGCCTGTGCGGTGAGGCGGCGGCCGATCCGGCGCGGCTGGAGGGGCTGCTGCGGCTGGGGCTGCGGGCGGTGTCGGTGCCGGCAAAGGCGGTGGCGGCGGTGAAACGGACGATCGCGGCGGCGCCCTGAACGGCACCGGGCCGAAGGCTGGCTACCACGAGGACAGTGACCAACAGGCTCGGCGATGAAGAAGCTGATCAACGGCGCGGAGGGATTCCTGCACGACGGCCTCGACGGCCTGGCCCTGGCCCATGGGGACCTGCTGGTGCTGGGGGAAGGCCGCCGCTTCCTGCGGCGGCGACAGCTCGATCCCGCGAAGGTGGCGCTGATCTCCGGCGGCGGATCGGGCCACGAGCCGCTGCACACCGGGTTCGTGGGGCCGGGGATGCTGGATGCGGCCTGCCCGGGACAGGTGTTCACCTCGCCCACCCCGGATCAGATGCTGGCAGCGGCAGCGGCGGTGGGCAGCGAGAAAGGCGTGCTGTTCATCGTCAAGAACTACGCCGGTGACGTGATGAATTTCGAGATGGCCGCCGAGATGCTCGAGGGTCCGGTGGCCACGGTGCTGACCAACGACGACGTGGCGGTGGAGGACTCCACCTGGACCCAGGGCCGCCGCGGCGTGGCCGGCACCCTGATCGTGGAGAAGATGGTGGGCGCGGCCGCGGAGCGCGGCGCCGATCTCGAGAGCCTGCGCGATCTGGGGGAGAGGGTGAACAGCCGCACCCGCACGATGGGCGTGGCCCTCAGCTCCTGCACGGTGCCGGCGGCCGGGGTGCCCACCTTCGTGCTGGGGGAGAACGAGATGGAGCTGGGCGTGGGCATCCATGGAGAACCGGGCCGGCAGCGGGTGGCGCTGCAGCCGGCCGACGGGATCGCCGAGCTGCTGCTGGGCCCGGTGCTGGCCGATCTGGCGTTGCCGCGGGGAGCGGAGGTGCTGCTCCTGGTGAACGGCTTCGGCGGCACGCCGCTGCTGGAGCTCTACGGCATGGTGCAGGCCGCTCACCGTGTGCTCGATGGGGCTGGCGTGCGGGTGGTGCGCCACCTCACCGGCTCCTATGTGACGTCGCTGGAGATGGCCGGCTGCTCGCTGAGCCTGTGCCTGCCGGACGCGGACCTGCTGGCCCTGTGGGACGCCCCGGTGCACACCGCCGCCCTGCGCTGGGGGATGTGAGAACGGGCCAGGCCTGCCTGGTCAGGCGGTCCACACCTGGAAGGATTCCAGTGTCGAGGGTCCGAAGCTGGTGGTGAGCGCCACATCGGCCGCATCCCGACCGCGGGCGATCAGGATCCGCCCGATTCGCGGGCTGTTGTTGCGCGGGTCGAACACGTGCCAGCCATCACCGAGGTAGGCCTCGAACCAGGCCGCGAAGTCCATGGCCGAGTGGGGCGGTGGCACGCCGATGTCGCTCAGGTAACCGGTGCAGTAGCGGGCCGGGATGTTCATGCAGCGGCAGAAGGCGATGGCGAGATGGGTGAAGTCACGGCAGACCCCCTCCTGGGTCTGGTAGGTCGTGAGGGCTGATTTGGTGGGACTGGTGCGGCTGTAGTCGAAGCGCACATGGCGGTGCACGGCATCACAGATCGCCTGCACGCGCCCCCAGCCGGTGGGAGTCTCCTCGAACAACGACCAGGCCAGATCGGTGAGCAGATCGCTCTCGCAGTAGCGGCTGCTGAGCAGGAACAGGAGCACCTCGTCCGGCAGTTCATCCACCGGCCGCTGCTGCAGCTCTGGCAGCACCGGATCGGGCCGGCCCGAGTCCGCCACCAGCCCCCTGGCCTGCAACCGCAGCACACCGGCAGGTGCCAGCAGCCGCTGGCAGTGGTTGCCGAAGGAATCCACATAGGAGCGCAGCGGCACCTCGGGGGTCGTCTGCAGCGTGTCGGGCTCGAGCAGATCCGCCGCCCGGCTGGCATGCACGCCGAGGGTCACGATCATCGGCGTCGGCTGCGGGCAGCGGAGTTCCAGATCGAAGCCCAAACGGATCTCGACCGCATCAGACGGGCTTGGGGCGGGATGGTGCTGTGAGTCCATGCATCAGCCTAGGGACGACGGACCGCCCGGCAGCGGCGGCAATTCCTCCGCCAGGGAGGTGTCCAGCACGGCGGCGAGGCGCTCGGCCCACTCCTGCTGCCCCGCCGCCGTGGCGAGCAGGTCCTGGCGGACCTCCAGCTCCACGTGGGGAATCCGCCGCTGCTCGCCGTGCACCACCAGCGTGTGGTCGCTGGCATCACTCACCGCGTAGGGCTCGTTGTCGCCCACCTGCAGGCCAGGTTCACGCCTGAGCTCCCGCAACAGCCGCCGGGCCAGGCGCCCGTCACGGCCATGCAGCACACCCACGTGCCAGGGACGCTCCTGGCCGGCATGCACCGGCGTGAAGCTGTGCAGAGCCACCAGCACAGTGGGCTGGCCGCGGCGGGAGCGCCCATCGAGCTCGGCGGCGATGCGGTGGTGGTAGGGATCGAAGAGCGCGCTCCGCCGTTGCTCACGCTCGGCAGTGGAGAGCGCGTCATTGGCCGGGATCCGCGTGTGCTCGCTGAGGCTCACGATCGAGTCCGGCGCCCAGGGCGGACGGTTCACGTCGATCACCAGCCGCGAGTAGTTGTGCAGGATCAGGAAGGCATCCAGCCGGGCCGCCAGGCGCTCGCCCAGCCCTGCCACCCCCAGATCCCAGGCCACATGGGTGTCGAGCACCCCGGGGCCGAGCTGAAGCCCGGCCAGGCGGCCGGGGATGGCACGGCCGGCGTGATCGGCGGTGAGCAGCACGGAGGAGCGGCCGCCTGAGCCGACGATGCGGAACACGTCCGGATCGCCGGCTCCCAGCAAGGCATCCGGAAGCGGCATGGCAGTCAGTAGGGGAGCGTGACGTCGAACGGATCAGAGGCAGGCCCAACGGCAGCGGCGATCACCGGGATCTGCTCAGAACTTACGGAGTTCCCGGCGGATCTTGAGGGGGTGATGGCCGGCCTGCTGCAGGTTGAAGATCACGATCGCCCCGGCGGCCAGGACCAGGGTGATGACGGCCACGACCCCCCAAGAGATCTGGTGGCGCCGTCCTGACGGCCTCTGGAACCTTCCCATCGACGTTCCTCAGTCACTGATCCCGGTCCTGATCGATGGAGAGGGGTGAACGATGCCCAGCATCGCTCCAGCCGGCTCGCAGCTAGTGGTGACGTTGCGCCTGCCGGCCATCCTGGTGGCATCGGGTGATTCTGCGCGAACCTCACGGGGGGAACCCCAGCGCCAGGGATGAACTCCTCGTCAACCTCGGAAGCGCCGCCTGACACGGGGCACCGGAGGGCATGAGGAGATGTGAACCCCCGCCAGAGCGCCGGAGGGTCGTCCCTACGTTCTGAAGGGGCCCTTGAGGCCCATGGTTCACTGCATCCCGGTCGGCCTCCCATGCGCCCGAATGTGGCCCCCCGCGAAGCGGCCCGCCTGGCGGCGCTGCAGGGCTACCGCATCCTCGATACGGAGGCGGAGCAGTCTTACGACGACATCACCTTGCTGGCCTCTCAGCTCTGCGATGTGCCGATCGCCCTGATCAGCCTCGTGGATGCCGAGCGTCAGTGGTTCAAATCCAGGGTGGGCGTCGATGTGCGGGAAACGAGCCGGGATGTGTCCTTCTGCGCCCATGCGATTCTCGGCGAGGAGACGCTCGTGGTCCGCGATGCCCGCGAGGACGAACGCTTCCGGGACAATCCCCTGGTCTGCAGCGAGCCCCACATCGTGTTTTACACGGGGGTTCCGCTGTCGACACCGGAAGGCGCCCGGATCGGCACCCTCTGCGTGATCGATCGCCGTCCCCGTGACCTCAACGACGTGCAACGTCGCTCCCTCGAAGCGCTGGCCCGGCAGGTGGTGCTTCAGATGGAACTGAAACGGGTGTCCGATCAGCTCGCCGGCGCCCTCGAGCGCATCAATGTGATGGAGGAGCTGATCCCGATCTGCTCGTACTGCAAGGGCATCCGCAACGACGAGGGCTTCTGGGGAACCGTGGAAGCATTCATCAAGAGCCACGACAATGTGGAGTTCTCCCACGGGGTCTGCGAGGCGTGCATGGCGGAGCACTTCCCGGAAGTGCCGCCGCTGACGTGAGCCTCTCCGGCAGAAGACTGGCGCCGCAGGGTGCTGGCCGATCCCAGCTCCTACTCCTCCTGGCGCTCCGCCTCGGGCAAGGGCGGCAGCGCCGGTGGAGGCAGCACCTCCAACTCAGGCGGATTGGGAGCGGTTTCCGGGCCGATCAGGTCCACCGCTGAGCGCTGCACCACCAACCGAAAGCGCAGGGGCGCCTGGTTCCTGTTGATGAAGTCCTGCACCCCCGCCACCTGCTTGGGCGTCGGCAGCTTGGGATCGGTGACCCGCACCCGGGCCCGGATCAGAGGCGGGTTCTGCCGCCAGTCGATGGCGATCCCGACCAGTTCGATGGCGGGATCGCCTCCGAGGGTGATGGTGCTGCTGCGCACCTCCTGTTCGATCAAGGCCTGCAGCTGCTCAGCCTTCGCTTCCAGCCGGGATCGCTCCAGCATGCGAAAGAAGCTCGTGCCGAGGGGGAGCACCAGCAGGGTGGTGAGCGCCACACTGGTGAGACCGAGGCGGCTGCGGAGCAGGCGGCCCCGATACACCCGCTCAAGGGTGGCCAGGGCCGCCATCGCGCCCACCATGATCCCCAGCAGGTTGGTGGTGAAGAGCAGCAGCGCCCCGTAGGCCTGGACCCAGTAGGACGAGGCCAGCAGGATGCCCACCACGCACATCGGCGGCACCAGGGCCACGGCGATCGCCAGGCCGGCCAGGGCCGAGATCGCGTCCTTCCTGAGCTTGGCGAACATCGCCACCGCTCCGGCCACCAGGGCCACCCCCAGATCCAGCAGGTTGGGGCTGGTGCGGTTCATCACCTCGCTGCCGAAGCTGGGGAAGGCCACCAGATGGCCCACGCCCATCGCCAGCAGCACGCAGATCACCACGCCCAGCAACAGGGTGCGCAGGGCCCGCAGAAACATCTTCAGTCGGCCGCGCAGGATCTCGAAGGCCATGGCCTGCAGCGGCAGGATCCAGGGGGCGACCACCATGGCGCCGATCACCACACCGGCGCTGTTGGCCAGCAGGCCCAGGGTGGCGATCAGGGTGGCCCCCACCGTGAGCACCACGAACACCAGGTTGAAGCTGGCCTCATGCTCGAACTCCCGGCGCAGGACCTCGAGGCGCGCATCGTCCTGAGCGCCGAGGGAGACAGTCATCACTGGGCCGGAGAAGGTCGGCGGCTGCCCATGATGCTGCCATCCAGCGGAGCCGCTCAGCGGGCGGGGGAGCCGCCAGGCTCCGTGGCCTGCTGGCGCAGCGCGGTCACCACGCCATTGCGCTTGAGGGCGCTGATCGCCCGGTCGATCCGCTCGGCGGTGGCGGCCGGCAGGCCAGGGGCCAGGGCAAACGCCTGGGATTCGGGGCGGATCCCCTGCAGGGCCAGGCTGGGCCGGGAGCCCTGCAACGGCGCGTTGATCAGCAGATAACGAAGCTGCAGGTTGTCGCCCAGCACGGCGTCAACGCGACGGGAGACCAGCAGATCCACCCCCGAGCGGATGCTGGTCAGGGGCACGATCGTGGCCTTCGGGGCGCTGCTGCGGGCGTTGAGCTCCCGCAGCAAGGCCTCGCTGACGGTGCCGCTGCGCACCGCCACCCGCAGACCGCGCAGATCGCCCTCGGAGCGGATCCTGGCGCTGGGCGTTCCCTGCACCTGACGGGCCACGTTCACGGTGAGGTAGCCCACCAGGAGGGAGGCCGACACGATCCTCACCAGATAGGCCATCAGAACGATGCCGTTGCCGCGGGTGGTGGCCACCAGCGCGTTGCTGCCGGGCCCGGTGGCGAGCACCTGGAACACGGCGCTGAAGCTGCGCAGGCGCCCGTGGCTGAGGGTCTGGGGCTGCTGGGCGTAGTGCTCTACCCGCCAGGTGAGCAGGGCCAGCAGCCCGATCGCCGCCAGGTAGCCGCCCAGCAGCTGTAGCAGCGTGGGGGTGAGCAGCGCCGAGAGGAAGGAACGCCCCAGATCGAGGCGGCTCTGCAGCACCATCACCGCCAGCCCGTCCTCCTGGAAGGGGAGGCTGAAGCGGTAACGCTCCAGGCGGTCCGGGGACACATTGATGCAGCCCACCGCCACATCCAGTCCGCCATTGCGGCTGGCCTCCAGCATCGCCTGCACGGATGGCCACTCCGACACCACATACGGGAGCCGCTCGCGGGTGGCGATCCGGCCCCACAGATCGACGGCCAGGCCGCGCCAGTCACCGGCATCGCGGTAGCTGCAGGGCGGCGCACCATCCACCACGCCCACCCGCAACACCGGGGGTGAGGGCTCCAGCCGCACCCCCGGCTCCAGCGCCGCCGCGGCCACGGGGATGGCTACCGCCATGGCGACCGCCAGCACCAGCCCCTGGCCCCCCGTGGTGATGCTGAAAGTCCGGCGTGGTGGCATGGGGCCTGGGTTACGGGTTGGCGATCGCGGCTTCGCCCCGCCGGTGGATCTCGCGGGCGTAGTCGGTCCAGGTGCCCTGGCCCCAGTAGCGGAAGCAGCTGGTTTCCAACAGCAGCAGGTGCAGCAGCGCCTGCTGGTAGTGCGGCGTGCGGGTCACGCCGGGATCCTGGGCCACCAGGGGGTCAAACAGCTGGTGAAAACGGGCGCTGAGGGCGTTCATCGGCTCCAGGACGTTGGCGTAGCCCTCCACCCAGCTGAGGTCATTGGTCCAGGAGGCGCCGGCCATCGAGAAGGAGGGATCGCTGGCCTGGAGGTCGGCGATGGCCGCTTCGGTGGCCTCCGGGGTGGGTGGGCTGCCGACCCGTTGCCACAGCCTGTGTTGACCGACCGCCTGAATCGTCGGGAAATCCGCTGACGGCACGCCGGCGGCCTCAAGCAACTCGAGATATTCGGTGCCATTGATCGCCACTGTGGCTGGATCACTCCCGTTGGAGGCGATGGCGTGGTGGGCCTGGATGAAGGCCGGCGGGAACTCATTCATCATCACGCCACCGTTTTCTCCGTCGGCTATCTGGGAGACGAGCGCAGGAACCGTTGTGGCACCAAGCACTTGCCGGCCGAGCCCCAGGGCTTCGTGATAAGGCTGCATCTGGCCCACCAGCTTGGTGTCTGACCCTTGGGTTTTGATCAGCGCGGTGATGGTGGCGATGTCCCCGCTGGAGCTGCGTGCCAGCAGCTGGTTGGGGATGAAGTTCTGGGCATGGTTCAGAAGTGAACCATCGAGATTTTCAACGCTGTGCTCCTGCACCAGCAGCCAGCGGTAGCCGCACTCCCTGAGCGCCTTCACGAAGGCATGGAGCGTGTCGGGGTGGTTGGGCAGGGCCATCTCCGGCGGCGAGAATCCCTTCACCCGTTGCAGGGCCTCACGGCCGAAGTGGGCCGAGAACTGGTGCTGCCAGGCCAGGATCTGCAGCTTCAGGTCGGGGATGGGCGTGGAGGGGGCCACGGCATGGCCCCAGAAAGTGCCGAGCCATTCCACATGGGGTTGAAGGGTGGGATCGCAGGCGAGCTTTTTGAGGGCGTCAAGAATGTCGTGGCGGCCCATCTGCTCAACACCCCAGAGCAGATTGCCGGAATAATCCAGCATGATCCGGGGATTACAGCCCTCCTGAATCAACTGGGGAATGATCTCTGCCAGACGCTTGTAGCACTGGGCAAAGGGTTCGGCGTTGTGGTTGTCGCCCTCGCCTGGATGCTCCAGCATGTATTGCAGATGGGAGATGAGTTCTCCATGCGTCCCGGCTGGAATCGTGGGCTGGTGCATGTGCAGCGCGCAGGCAAAGCCTGAGCGGATCTGCTCCAGGTTCAGATTGGTGTGTGGCAGGAAGACCGGGCCGGAATCCTGAACAAGCGCAAGGATCTCGGCTTCCAAGCCGGCGATCGGCGGCAGGGCGTGGTGGCTCATGGCTGAGGTGTCGTTCCGGCAGGATCGGATGGGTGAAGCGTGCTGCAGCGCTGATACCTGGAGCCGACCCGTGAGGTGGATGCCAGAGGCAACGTCAAGGAATAAAACATCTTTTCTTCAGGCTATCGGGATCGCTTCGGCCTCGTCAGCGTCAGCCTCCATACGATGCAGCCACTTGCCCGCCCCCTACGCCTAGGGTCTGATCAGTTGATTGTTCCCCCAGTGCAGATGCGTCCCCTCGGACTGGCCACTGGGCTTCTGGCCCTTCCGTTGCTGATTCCTGGCCCGGCACTGGCTCAGAAGCGGATTCCCAAACTCCCGGGATATGACCAGTGTCCGCTTGGTTATGTGAATGACCTGAAGCAGCATTGCAATTCACCCATCTATTACGAGGTGAGGCCCACTTACGGAAAGCCCTGTGACTCGGGATGGATGAACATCGGGGCGGGCTACTGCAAGAAGAAAACGCTGGGGATTTTCTGATCTCAGCTGACCTGGAGCAACCAAGGGAGATACTTGAAGGCAGGGGCGCTCAGAAGGAGTCTTCCGTCTGACCGGCGAAGCGGCCGGCGTAGAACTCGCTGCCCTGCAGATTCTGGAACACGAACTGGCAGATCGCGGTGCCGGGATGCACGGCCAGGGGGGCGGGTCCGAAGTTGCTCATCTCCAGCACCTGTTGGCTGTCGATGCCCGGCCCCATGAAGGGGGCGCTGATGTGCACCATCAGGCCCAGCCGCGCGAAACGGCTGCGACCCTCCAGCCAGCCGCAGAGGCCGGGCCCCAGGCGCAGCCGCTCCTGGGTGATGCCGAGCACCGTTTCGCCCGGCATGATCAGGATGTGCTGGCCCTTTGGCACCTCGATCTTCTCGGTGAGCTGCCTGTAATCGGTGTGCTCGCGCACCTCGATCACGGCGTGCACCTTGCGGAACACGCGGACCGTGGGGGCGAGGGTGAGGTCGAGCGAGGCGGGGCCCAGCCGCTCGGGATCGAAGGGCGTGACCGTGATGGCGCCCTGCTCGATCGCCTGCAGGATCGCCTCTCTCCCGAGAACGGCCATGGGTTTCCGCGGAAGCAGGCGAGGGTGGATTGTCTCAGGCGGCCGGCCGGCGGGGCCCTGGCTGCGCTGCGGCTGGCGGCGAAACACCGGACGGTGTCCTCAGCGATCATCCGCCGCGGGGTCCGGCACCGGAGGGTTCGGTGTGGGAGTCGGCGGGTTCCAGGCGAATCAGGCGGCCGTCCGGGGCCTCGTCGGTGAGCACGTAGAGGAAGCCCTCAGGACCTTCGCGCACATCGCGCACCCGGGCGCCGATCGTGATCGCCTCCTCCGCCAGCACGCGGCCCTGCGCATCGAGGCTCAGGCGGCGCACGTCGCCCGAGACCAGACCGCCGGCGAAGAGCTGGCCCCGCCAGCCGGGCACCCGCCGGCCGCTCGCCACGGCCAGGCCGGAGGGGGCGATCGCCGGGGTCCACACCCGGCGGGGATCCTCCAGGCCCGGCGCCGTGCGGCGGGCGCTGATCGCGGGGCCGGTGTACTCGCGGCTGTGGGTCACCAGGGGCCAGCCGTAGTTGAGGCCTGGCTGGATGAGGTTGAGCTCGTCGCCCCCACGGGCGCCGTGCTCGCTCGCCCACACCCTGCCGTTGAGCGGATCGAGGGCCAGGCCCTGGATGTTGCGGTGCCCGAGGCTCCACACGTCCGCCCCGGTCCCGTCGTCGTTGAGGCGCAGGATCTTGCCCAGGGCGCTGCCGCGCTTCTGGGCCTGCAGCCGGATCAGCTCGCCGTCGAGCGCGATCGGTGGGTTGCCGCCGTCGCCGATCGCGAGCAGCAGGGTGCCATCCGGCAGCCAGAGCATGCGGGAGCCGAAGTGCTGCGTGCCGCTCTTGAGCTGCGGCACCGCGAAGAGCACCTCCAGCGGCCCGAGAACGCGGCCGTCGAAACGGGCGCGGGCGAGCCGGGTGTGGTTCGCCTCCGCTGACCCCGCCGCATAGGTGAGATACACGAAGCGGTTCTCGCTGAAGCGCGGATGGACGCTCACATCAAGCAGCCCGCCCTGGCCGGCGGCCAGCACCTCCGGCACCCCGGGGATCGGCCGGGGATCGAGCACCCCGTTGCGGACGATGCGCAGCCGGCCCGGCCGTTCGCTGATCAGCAGGCTGCCATCCGGCAGCCAGGCCATGCCCCAGGGATGCTCCAGCCCTCGCACCAGCTCCGTCTGCCGGAACCCCTGGGCCCGCGCGCAGCCGGCGGGCAGCAGCAGGGCGAGCAGAAGGAGCAGCCAGGCAGCCGGCTTCACGACGCGCGGGGGATTCACCTCTCCCATGGTGGCCCGTTCCCATCCCCCCACCCACCTACGAGGAGCGCCAGGACGCAGCGGGTCGACTAAGCTGGTTGGAGTGGATCCGCTGGTGGATGCCATGCGTCAGGTGAACATGCACGAAGCCAAGACCCACCTCTCCCGCCTTGTGGAGGCGGCGGCGGCGGGTGAAGGGTTCGTGATCTGCAAGGCCGGCCGGCCGATGGTGCGCGTCACTGCCCTGGCTGACGCCGGCAACGCCGAGCCTGAGCGACGCCGCCTGGGCCTGCTTCAGGGGCAGTGCGAGGTGCCCGACGACTTCGATCGGATGGCGGCCGGCACGATTGCGGATCTGTTCGAGGGCTCTGGGCAAGGCGGCTGATCGGCGCCATGGATCTGCTGCTCGATACGCACCTCGTGGTGTGGGCGATGGGGTCGCCCCAACGGCTGCCACCCGGGCTGGCGGAGATGCTGGAAGATCCGCGCCACACGCCGGTGTTCAGCGTGGCGAGCCTGTGGGAGCTGGTGATCAAGCAGGGCCCGGGGCGGCCTGATTTCAACGTGCAGCCCGCCGTGCTGCGCCGGGCCCTGCTGGAGGGGAACTGGCAGGAGCTGGCCATCGAAGCGCGTCATGCCCTGGCGGTGGCCCAGCTGCCGCCGTTGCACCGCGACCCGTTCGACCGGTTGCTGCTGGCCCAGGCCACGGTCGACGGACTGCTGCTGATCACGGCCGACAGCCAGTTGGCGGCGTATCCGGGGCCGGTGCGGTTCATGGCGGCAGCCGCAACATGAGGGACTGCTCCCCCTGGCCGGGCCACCCAAGGCCAGAACTGGCCGAAACGCCCGGCAGCCGCCACCATCACTCCATGGCCTCCAGCCCCTCTGCTGCCTCATCTTTCTGGATAGAAGTCACAGCACTGCGCTCAAGCAGACGTCCGTTGCTCCAGCCGCTCCGCGAGCCAACCTTGATGATCGACTGACGCGTGACGCCGAGGCGGCTGGCTTCGCGATCGAGCTGGTCGATCATCCACACAGGGATGTCGACATTGACGCGTTTCTGTTCCAGCCGACGGCGACGGGCACCGCCGAGGTCGAGGGCCTCGAGAACGGACTCGCCGTCATCGAAACGTTGATCGAAATCAGAACTGTTCATAGAGCTCCACCTCTTCTGGTCTGGACCGCCGAACGGAAATCAATCGGATGCTCTGGTAGTGGGCCTGGCTGCACCATCTCGACAGAACGCCACCGTCTACCCACGACATCTCCCGCCTGCTGCTGCCCGTGCCTTCACCACCTTCGCTGTGCAGTACTGCTACGACGACGAACCCGAAGATCTCAGCCTGGATCGCGCAGCCTGGTGCGACAGAGCCGAAGCGTTGATCGAACAGAAGGAACGAGCCACCAGCCACTAGGCTGCAAGCAGCGAGCAAGCAGCCTGACAGAGATGCCGCGCACCCTCTACATCCGCCACGTTCCCGATGACGTGGCGGAGCGGCTCGAAAGATTGGCCAACCGCGCTGGGCTGCCCCTGAGCACCTTCGCCCTGCGCGAACTCAGCGAAACCGCTCGCCGCGCCGACAACGCAGACCTGCTCAATGCCTTGCCATCGGCTCCGATCGACCACGGCAGGATCCTGGAGGCACTGCGGCAGATCCGGGCAGAACGCTGATGGTGGTGGTGGATGCCTCGGTGTTGGTGGATGCGCTGCTGATCCAAGGCGCAGCCAGGGACAGGCTGGCCGAGGCCAACCTCCAGGCGCCTGATCTGATCGATGCCGAGCTGCTCTCGGTGCTGCGCCGGCTGGTGCTGGCCGATCAGCTTGCTGAGCAGCACGCGCTGCAGGCCCTGGCCACGGCCCAACGGCTTGGCCTGCGTCGTCATGTCAGCCGCCACCTCTGGCCACGGGCCTGGGAGCTGCGCAGCAACCTCACGGCCTACGACGCCCTCTACGTGGCCCTGGCCGAAGAGCTGGGAGCCACACTTCTCACCGGCGACAGCCGTGCTGCCCGGGCACCTGGACTGCGCTGCCATGTGGAGGTGATGGCCTCCTGATCGTTCCGCGCTCCGCGCTCAAGCAGACGTCCGCGGCTCCAGCCGCTCCGCCAGCCACACCTTGATGATCGACTGACGTGTGACGCCGAGCTCCACCTCCTCTGGTCTGGACTGTCGAACGGAAATCAATCGAATGCACTGGTCGCGGTCGTGGTGCGGGCGGGAAGCTCCAGGAGCTCCGAATCGTTCCAGAGCTGCTGAGCAGCAAGGACGTCGATGCCGGGAGACCTCGCGCCCAGGGGTTTCACCTGAAGGCCCCTGACTCACACCACCAAGCCAAGGATCTGCCCCACAATCGCCATCACCTCCTCCAGTTGGGAGTCGTTCAGTCGCCCGAGTGGATGGAGGCGAGCGCCCCTGGCGCGCCAGTCGAAGGATTTGAGTTGCTGGCACAGCACATAGCTGTGAGCGCCCGGACGATCGTGGATCGGGCCCAGATCCACAGCAAAGGTGGAACCACTGTTGTAGGGAGCTGAGGTCATCGCACAGCCCACCACCAGGCCCACGGTGGCGTGAAAGGAGGCGGTGGACAGCACCGCAAAAGGGTGGTGATCGATCCAGATCACGTCACCGCGATCGGGCACCCACGCCTGGCCCCCTCGGCGGGGGTTCACTCGACGACCTCAGCCCCGTCCGGAGGGAAGGCCATGGCCTCCGTGGGTTCGCCAGGCATGGGCTCGTAGGCCGCCAGCCGTTCGGCCAGAGACAGGCGAGGCTGAACCGGCCGGATCAGCACCCTACCTTCCACGACGGAGAGTTCCACGGCCTGATCTTCCTGCAGCCGAGCCTCCCGGGCGATGGCTGCAGGCAGGCGAATGCCAAGGCTGTTGCCCCAGCGGCGCAGGGCCTGGCGCGAAGGGGTGGCGGCCATGGACATCAGGCGTATAGACAGAGGTATAGACGCCTCAGGCGGCTGGGGTGGCACACCAGAAGGGATCCCAGCAGGGGTGCCAACCTGACGGGCCGCCAAAAACCAAACCTGCCCCGGTCGCCCGGCAGCCGCCAGCATCACTCCATGGCCTCCAGCCGCTCTGCTGTCTTCCTTCGCCTGCGCGCGTTCATCGCCGAGCGGATGCGCATGAGCCCCATCGATCAGCCTCTGATGCTGCTGGAACTGCTCGGCCACTGATTTGCCAGGCAACAGCCAGCCCCGCCCCAGCGCAGGACGTGGCCCGGCGAATCCTGGGCAGCGGATGGTGGGCAAGGTGCTCTCCGGCAACGGCATCACCGCCTACGGCAACGGCGCCTACAGCCTGATCGGCGGCGACGAACTGAGCGACGCCGAGCGCGACCAGCTGCAGCAGCTGTGCCGCCAGCGCCTCGATGCCTTCCGCGAGCAGCGCGGCGAAGTGATGACTTGTTTGTTTGTTGAGAAGCCTGCGGCTTCGGCCACCGCAGCCGCCACCGCACCCCGATCAGCGGCTCGGTGAAGTACCGGGTTCACCGATGCGCCCGAGGCCGCTGCGAGTGCTGCGGCGCGCACGAGCACCAGCGGGCCCTGGAGGTGGACCACATCATCCCGTAGGCGAAGCCTTCCGCGCAGCGGTGGAACCACGGCGGCCCAGACGACATCAGCAACCTGCTGGCGCTCTGCTTTCGCTGCAACGCCGGCAAGCGCGATGGTGATGGCCAAGGCGAGAGGGCCGCACCAACTACCTGCAGGCCAGGGACGGGCAGCGGCAGGATCACCCGCTTCTGGTAATCCAGGGGGTTCATGGTGGGTCTCTTGGGCAGCAGACGATGCTCGCTTTGCAGATCAATCGTTCCTTTGCCGTTCAATCAGTGAGCGAACGGTGAGACCGAGGGGTGGTAGGTCACGCGCCACGGTTTCCCAGACCTGCTCCAGATTCACACGCAGATAATCATGAATAAGAACGTCCCGCATGCCGGCGATGGACTTCCAAGGAGTAGTCGTTTCGGACTCGCGAAGGTCGGCCGACAGATTCTTCACGGCCTCGCCGATCACGATCAGATTGCGTATCACTCCATCCTGCAGAAGCGTGGAAGCAAGAAAAGCTGCGCGGCCTTCCATGGTGTAGAGAGTGATGCGCTCAAGGGCTTCGCCAATGCTGGTGAGGTAAAGGAGATCCTTGCTCACAACGCCGTTGCTTGCGCGATGACCTGATCACGGATCAATGGATGCAACTGCGCTGCTTCCGCCAGATCCACCTGGCAATTCAACAGAGCTTCCAGCTCCTGCCGAAGAGCGATCACCTCCAGCAGGGAACAGCCCCGCTCCAGATCCACGAGAAGGTCAAGGTCGCTGCCGGGCCGATCCTGGCCGCGGGCCACCGAGCCATAGATCCGCAGGTTGCGGGCCCCATGGAGGTGAGCCACGGCAAGCACCTCCTCGCGGGCGGCCCGGAGCCGCTGGGAAAGGGAAGTTTCCTGGTTCGACGGGACAGCCATGGTCCCATTCTGGACTGCATCCCCGCCGAGGGCGATGGACACGACACCCCTACCTAGCCGACCTGCTGCAGCCTCAGCACCCCCACGCCAGAAGGGATCCCAGCAGGGGCACCTGCCTGACAGGCCGCCCAAAACCAAACCTGGCCCGCTCGCCCGACAGCCGCCAGCATCACTCCATGGCCTCCAGCCCCTCCGCTGCCTTCCTTCGCCTGCGGCACACCATCGCCAAGCGGATGCGCATGAGCCCCATCGACCAACCGCTGATGCTGATGGAACTGCTGGGCCACAGATTTGCCAGGCAACAGCCAGCCCCGCCCCAGCGCAGGACGTGGCCCCCACCGGATCCTGGGACGCGCATGGTGGGCAAGGTGCTCACCGGCAACGCCATCACCCACTGCGAGAAGGGCACCGTCGCCCTGGTGGGCGGCGAGCAGCTGAGCGACGCAGAGGGCGGCATCAGCTGGCACCGAGCCGCCAACCCTGCTCAAGCCATTGGCTGGATTGGCTCGATCGCCGGCAACACATTCGCCAGAACCTGCTTGGCCAGCTTCAGGTCATGGCTCCCTTGCATCCGCAGCCAGAAACCATCACTCAGACCGAAGAAACGGCACAGGCGCAGATCGGTGTCGGCAGTGATCGCCCGCCGCCCTTTGACGATACCCCCGCTGGACGTAGGCACGCCAGGCAGTGGGGCCGGGCAACGGCGATCACGCGCTGACATGGCGGCCTGACTTGCCTGTGTTCCTCCTCTTACAAATGCCACCTACGTCTCACCCAGCCGGATGCCCCCATGCTCACCGGAGGATCTTCCTCGCGTCCTTGAGCAGCAGGAGCAGCTGCTGCTGGCGCAGTGGCGATGCGGTGAATCCGAACCGGGTGTAGAAGCGTGCCGCGTCTTCGTCGATGGGATGGGTCAGGATCGCCCGAATTCCGGCCTGCTCGGCGATCACCAGCGTCCGACGGATCGCGTCCTGAAGCATCCCGACACCGAGGCCTCGTCCATGGTTCTCCCGTGACACGGCGAGCCTGGCCAGGATGACCACGGGCAGCGGAAATCGCCCCATGCCCTGACGGATGCGCTCTGGGGCCTCCACCGTGTCGACCTGGCCCACGGTGAGGCTGAAATAGCCGGCGACGCGATTCGCCTCGTCGGCAACGACGAACGTTCTGGCCGAGCCACTGGTCTGCGCCTGGCGGGCGTGGTGCAGTAGCCAGTGATTCAGTGTGGGCCTGCCGCAGTCAAAGCCTTCCAGCTGGTGCTGGACGGCCAGCGGCTCCGGCGGCCGCCAGGTCACTGGGCGTCCCAGGGTGCCTGCCTGGCGAACAGATCACGGAGACCCTCGTTGGCCTGTTCGGGGCGGTCCAGCAGATCCATCAGGGCCTGGGCCTGGGAGGCCGAGACCATGAACAGGCGCTGATCAAGGAGCGTCTGCTCGGCAGCGAGACAGGCACTGTCGAGGATGAAGTCGGTGAGCGACTTGTGGGTCGCCTCGGCGGCACGGCGCAGCACGGCTTCCTGCTCCGGCGTGGCGCGCAGGCCGAGCCGGGCTGAGCGCGCAGGAGGCGAAGCTCCGATGGCAGCCATGGCGAACCGTCTCCACCTTGAGTAGCTCGACAACGTTAGTACAAACGACGCACGCAAGGGCTTCCCCTCCACCAGTGCCACCCCCCGTCTCACCCCAGCGAGGATGCCTATGCCTCCGCCACCTACGGGCGCCTGCGCGCCTTCATCCAGACCGCAGCGATGGTGAGCCTGCTTCCGGGCGAACCCAGTGGCCATCAGAATGGATCCATGACTTCCACGACAGCCTCCAAACCGATCGAGCCGAGGCTGGCGGGCATGGTTGCCGGCATTCGCCAGCTGATCCCTGCTGCTGATGTGCGTCTGTTTGGATCGAGGGCCCGCGGAGATGGCCGGGCCGACTCCGATGTGGACCTGCTGATCACCGTGCCTGATGCCTGGCTGGCGCAACGCGACCGCTTTGGGCTGCTCGCTGACCTCTGGGGTGCCGTGGCCCAGCCGGATCTGTCGGTCGACCTGGTGCTCCACTCGAGCAGCGAAGTGGCCCGCCGAGCCAAGGAGCCAGGCTCCCTGGTGTACGAGGCCATGCGGGAGGGCGTTCTGCTCGATGGCCAGGCCTGAAGCGCTGCGGCTGCTGCGCATCGCACGCCGCGACCTCAGGATGGCCCGCCGCCTGCTGGATCCAGAGGTGGAGCAAGCCAGCTGGGGTTGGGCCGCGCAGCAGTGTCTGGAGAAGGCCCTCAAAGCCTGGTTGCTGCAACTCGCCTGAGATCACCACTCACCCACCAACTGCGTCGCCTGCGCCACATCAACGATTCGGTGCTCAGCGGTGGCTGAGGAACTCCTCCAGGGTCATGCCGATGTCCTTGGCGATCTGACGAAGCAGCGGAGGAGAGATATCACGTCCCTTGTGAACTGGAACTGTGGTGCAGCGTCCGCGAGGATCACGAAACTGCAGATGGGAGCCGCGCTGACGAACCACATCGAAGCCCAGTTTCCGAAGGATGTCCGCCACCTCAGAGAACTTGAGGACGGGGGTTGAGCCCACGTTCAGGCCGGCACCACGATCTGCTGCAGGCCCACGAAGTCGCTCCCCAGGGCCGGCTCGCCGTCCTCCAAGAGCATGGTGATCACCTCCTGGAGGTTGGCCTGCAGCTCATCAAGGGTCTCCCCCTGGCTGTGAGCGCCGGGGAAGCCAGGGACGTAGCCCACAAGCAGGCCCGTGTCCGCGCAGCGCTCGATCACGGCGGAGAACGTACGCACAGTCTCTGCTGCCTTCAGTGGATTCATCGTAGGCAACTCGCCAAGTCTTTCCGAAGGGGTGACAAAGGGCATGGCATCGCCGCAGGGCTTCTGCCCCACAGGTGCCACCCCCCGTCACACCCCAGCCAGGATGCCCCCATGCCCTAGCACCCCTCCCCCACCTACGAGCGCCTGAGGCACACCATCGCCAAGCAGATGCGCATGAGCCACATCGACCAACCGCTGATGCTCATGGAACAGCTGGGCCGCCACAGCCCGGCCCCAGCGCAGGACGTGGCCCGGCGGATCCTGGGCAGCGGATGGTGGGCATGGTGCTCACCGGCAACGGCATCACCGCCTACGGCAACGGCGCCTACAGCCTGATCGGCGGCGACGAGCTGAGCGACGCCGAGCGCGACGCGCTGCAGCAGCTGTGCCGCCAGCGCCTCGACGCCTCCCGCGAGCAGCGCGGCGAGGAGGTGTTCGCCCACCGAGCCGCCACTGCACGCCGATCAGCGGCTCGGTGAAATACAGGGTTCTCACCCGTGCCCGGGGCCGCTGCGAATTGGGCGGCGCGCACGAGCACCAGCGGGCCCTGGAGGTGGACCACATCGTCCCGAAAAACCACGGCGGCTCCGACGCCATCAGCCACTTGCAGGCGCTCTGTTTCCGCTGCAACGCCGGCAAGCGCGACACCGACTGCACCGACTTCCGCGGTGTGCAGGCCAGCTACGGCCACCGCGAAGCGGGCTGCATGTTCTGCGCGCTGGAGGGCAGCGGCCGGGTGCAGATCAAACCCACAGCATGGAGAGCCCATCGCCGAGCGGATGCTTAGGGTCGATGAGCACGTCCGAAACTCAATGCTTGGCCGTGGCGAGCGAACGCACAGCGATCAGATCCTGATCACCAATCGCTCGGAGGCTGGCTGAGGAAAGCATCAGGAGAGATTGCGTGCGTCCTGATGCGGCGACGAACTCAACCTCATAGGTTTCAGGATCGTGAATGGCAACAACAGCACCGAGATCGCCCGACTGAAGACCAGTCTCGGGAATGTCCTGGGTGAGAGCAACTGTCTGGTGCAAGGCAAACATGACTTACTCCGGAAATGCGGTGACGAGCCTTGGCTGCCTGGAATGATCAGAGATCAGCCAGACCGTTCTGAATGGTCTGGATGCACCGTTGGGGCCTTTCAACGTAGCACTGATGACAACTTTCATCCCATAGGCGCTCATCTCGATCCGCTGAACCGTCCCAGTCTGCCCATGGTGGAGCAGATCATCACGAAGTCGTATCCAGTATTCAACGGTGTAGCCGAGTGAACGAAATACCCTGGCCTTGAAGCGACCGACTGGATGCATGTCTGAGAGCAGGTAGTCGCAGACCTTGGCATCGTCAACGATCGCGTGGTCTGCATGGGGGAGCATTCCTGGGCCAGGTTGATCGCCGGGGCTTCTCCTCCACAAGTGCCACCCCCGTCACACCCCAGCCAGGATGCCCCCATGCCCCCGCCCCCGCGCAGGACGTGGCCCGGCGGATCCTGGGAAGCGGATGGTGGGCAGGGTGCTCACCGGCAACGGCCTCACCGCCTACGGCAACGGCATCACCGCCTACGGCAACGGCGCCTACAGCCTGATCGGCGGCGACGAGCTGAGCGACGCCGAGCGAGTGGAATCAGAATGCAGGGCATGAACACTCCAGTTGCGCTACCGATCGACAGCCGCCTGCAGGAGATGGCGGCTGTGATCCATGGCGTGATCCCTGGCTCGGAGGTGCGCCTGTACTCCTGCGGAGAAGCCTGCGGCTACGGCTCCAGGGCCCGGGGCACCGCTGGCCCTGAGTCGGACATCGATCTGCTGATCACGGCCCCGGATGCCTGGCTAGCTGCTGGCGCGAGCGGATGTGTCGCTGGATCTGCTGCTGTACTCCGAGCGGGAGTGCGAGGAACGCCGCCAGTGGCGCACTCACGTGATCGGCAGGGCGTTCCGGGAGGGGCGGTTGCTGGATGGTGCTGTCTGAGCCGGAAGGCCTTCTACGGATCGCCTGCCGATGAACCGGTACACCGTTTCTGGATCGGCCGCTGAATGTGAGCCTGGCTCGAACGGCTTGGTTCTGCGTAACCGATTGGGAATCACAGATCCAGGGGTCATGGGGTCACTGGAACAGGATCTGCTGCTTCAGCTCTATGAGGGGATATTCATCAACGGGGATGAACCTCATCGTCTCACTGTCGCGGAAGTGATCGAATGGCACCGGCGCTGGCTGGAGGCTGTCTATCCATGGGCAGGAAAGGTGCGCCAGTTCAACCTGAGCAAAGGGAACTTTGCCTTTGCAAGTGCCCATCTCCTGCCCGATCTTCTGGAGGCCTTTCAACGCGAACAGCTCAACAAACGCACACCCCTTGATCCCCATTTCGCCGCCATCCGTGCCGGGGCTGTGTTGAACAACGCTCCGATGCAGCAGCTGTTCAGGCTGGTGTTGCCTGGTGGGGGTGATTAGGAGGGGTTCGCCGAGCCGCAAGCTGGCCTTCAATTAAGGCGATGGACTAGCCCGTTTCGATGGCTGTGGAGCTGGCCACTGCACGAATGATCCGAGACCGAAGCGGCACACGGCCAGCCTCCTGACGGAGCCGCTGGAGACCTGGATCGGAGCTGACCATGGCTTACAACACGTCAAACCCACTCTGACACCAGCACGGCAAGCTCGCCCGCGCCCCCCACCGACCAGCGCCTGCGCGAGTTCATCGCCGAGCGGATGCGCATGAGCCCCATCGACCAACCGCTGATGCACTAGCCGAAGACTGTGAAGCAGTTGAGCTGAGCGACAGCGAGCGCGACGAGCTGCTGCAGCTGTGCCGTCAACGCCTCGATGCCTTCCGCGAGCAGCGCGGCGAGAAAGTCCGGGTGTTCACCCATGCCCGCGCTGATCCCGGCTGCTGCCAAGCACCATCGCTAATTTGGGATTCGATGGTTTCCTGCCTGGCCGGAGTGGCATGTTGTGAAAGACCTGTTGACCCTGCCTCTGGCTCAACGGCTTGAGTTGGTCCATACCCTGTGGGATTCCATCGCTGACGAGCAGATCGGCCCGGAACTCACAGAATCCGATCGCGAGCTGATCGATCATCGGCTGGGGCGGTTCCTGGCAGACGGCGACCCGGGCCTTGATGCCAACGAGGTGCTGGGTGCGTGAAGACAACGGCCTACTTCCGTGATGTGGTGGTCCAGAAGCACCCAGGGATTGAGGAGGAGTGGATCCAGCGGGTGATGGCCGAACCGCTCGAACAACGCAGGCAGGCCGACGGTCGCTACGCCTTGTGGGGCCTGGTGCCGGAGGTACAGAACCGTGCGCTCAGGGTCATTACCCTTGAGGACAGAGAGACCGTGCACAACGCCTTTTTTGATCGGGGCTTCCTCAAGGCCCGAAACCGGTCCAAGACCTCCCCACCTGCTGAGCGTCCTGAGCCATGAAGATCCGCTACTTCCCCGATACCGACACCCTCTACATCGAGCTGGCCGACCGGGCGAGCAGCCGCTCAGAGGCGGTGAGCGACAACGTGATCGTGGACTTTGATGAGCTTGGCAAGCCGGTGGGTGTGACGCTGGAGCACTACTCCCAGATCAGCGACAGCAGCACGATCGAGACCCTGCTTCCGATTTCTCCTGTGCTTCAGCCGGCCTGAACATCACCCCGGAAGCGGCACGCGGCCAGCCTCCTGACGGAGGCGTCGTCACACAACGGCTTTGGTCCCTGTCGGACCACGGCAGCGAAGGTGGCCAAGGGGGTGGAGCAAATCCTCTTGTCCGTTCCCCCGCCGGGTGAGGCCCAGGCGTTGCCGTGGCCTGCCCATCGGTCCCGCGGATGAACGGAGCTGGGGTGGCACACCAGCTCCCTGAGCCGGGTTGGCTGCAGCCGCCGCATGCCCACGCCAGAGGGGAAGCCAGCAGAGTCGCCTGCCTGACGGGCCACCCAAAACCAAACCTGGCCCTGGTGGCCGGCAGCCGCCACCATCCCTCCATGGCCAACAGCCCCTCCGCTGCCTTCCTTCGCCTGCGCGACTACATCGCCAAGCAGATGCGCATGAGCCACATCTACCAACCGCTGATGCTCATGGAACTGCTGGGCCGCCACAGCCCCGCCCCAGCGCAGGACGTGGCCCGGCGAATCCTGGGCGAAGACGTGACCCAGATCGACTACTACACGGAACGGGTGAAACGGATGGTGGGCAAGGTGCTCACCGGCAACGGCATCACGCAGTACGGCAATGGCACTTACACCCTGATCGGCGGCGATGAACTCAGTGACGCCGAGCGCGACGCGCTGCAGCAGCTGTGCCGCCAGCGCCTTGATGCCTTCCACGAGCAGCGCGGCGAAGAGGTGTTTGCCCACCGCAGCCGCCACCGCACCCCGATCAGCGGCTCGGTGAAGTACAGAGTGCTCACCCGCGCCCGGGGCCGCTGCGAGTGCTGCGGCGCTCACGAGCACCAGCGGGCCTTGGAGGTGGACCACATCATCCCCAAGAACCAGGGCGGCTCCGACGCCATCACCAACCTGCAGGCCCTCTGCTTCCGCTGCAACGCCGGTAAACGCGACACCGATCGCACCGACTTCCGCGGTGTGCAGGCCAGTTACGGCCACCGCGAAGCGGGTTGTGTGTTCTGCGCGCTGGAGGGCAGCGGCCGGGTGCTGCTGGAGAACGAGCTGGCGCTCTGCATCGCCGACGCCTACCCGGTGAGCGAGGGGCACAGCCTGGTGATCCCGCGTCGGCAGGTGGCCGACGGGCTGGAGCTGCACCAGCCGGAGTGGAACGCCGTGGTGGCGCTGCTGAAGCTGCGGCGGGAGCAGCTGAGCGCCCAGGAAGCCACGATCAGCGGCTGGAACGTGGGCCTGAACTCAGGCGAAGCGGCGGGGCAGGCTGAACTCAGGCGAAGCGGCGGGGCAGACGGTGTTCCATGCGCACTGGCATCTGATCCCGAGGCGGGAGGGGGATTGTCAGCAGCCACGGGGTGGGGTGCGGGGGGTGATCCCGTCGAGACGGTCCTACTGAAGACAGCCAGCCTCACCTCGGCTACAAAGTCACAAGTACGGGCCGGATCCGTGCCCTCCTACTGGTGGGTGAACCACAAACAGACCTACCGGCAGGAGACCGACGGCGGCTACATCTGGTCGCCGAAGGCCAATGCCAACGGCGCCCGGAACGTGACCTACGACAACCTCAGCCGCTGCCAGCGGGGGGATGTGGTGTTCAGCTATGCCAATGGGCGGATCAGCCAGCTGGGCCTGGTGGAAACGGCGGCGATCACGGCCACCAAGCCGCCGGAGTTCGGCTCAGCGGGGGAGAACTGGAGCCAGGAGGGCTGGCTGGTGCGGGTGAACTGGCAGCCGCTGCGCCAGGCCCTGGTGCCGCAGACGTTCTTTGAGCTGCTGCAACCGCTGCTTCCCGAACGCCACAGCCCGATTAGCACCAGCACGGGCCGGGGCAACCAGGGGGTGTACCTGGCAGGGCTGAACGAAAGCCTGGGGCTGCTGTTGCTCCAGTTGATCGAGGAGCACGCCGATCCGGCGGTGCGGGTGCACCTGGTGGTGCTGGCGGAGGAGGGGGAGTACACCGCCGCGCTGCTCGATGACATGCAGCGGTTGCGGGAGGTGCCCAGCAGCACGGAACGCGATGCGCTCACCAAGGCGCGGCTGGGGCAGGGGTTGTTTCGCCATCGGGTGTCGGAGCTGGAGCCGGCCTGCCGGGTCACGGGCCTGGCGAGGCAGGAGTTTCTGGTGGCCAGCCACATCAAGCCCTGGCGCGATTGCGACAACAGCGAACGGCTGAGCGGCGCCAATGGCCTGCTGCTTTCCCCCCATGTGGACAAGCTGTTTGATCGCCATTGGATCAGCTTCGATTCAGGCGGCGAGCTGATCTGGCAGCACGAGGCAGCTGGGGAGGCCTTGCGGTGCTGGGGTATCGAGGGGGCGAATCTGATCCGGCCGTTCAGCCGCGAGCAGGAGGCCTTTCTGAGTGCTCACCGAGAAGCGCTGAGGTACTGAGGTCGATTCGTTCAGGATTCGTGGGCTTGTGCCTTCAGGAAAGGCTGATCCGGCTGGCCAGGACGCTTGATCACGGCGTGCGCAAGATCATCCTCCATGATTTCAGGGATTTCCTCATACTCTTCAGGTTGGATGACATGGTCATCCACACGCCGCAGATCAGAGTGGATCTCGCCGTCAGTAGAGGTGTTGGAGAAAACGACGTTGTTCTCGCTCATTGGCCTTTCGCATGGAGATGATGTGCCTAGTGCCGTTGCGCTCTGTGTAGACCACGATAACGGCGCGGCCTCGAAGCACTCCCAAACAGACGATTCTGACTTCAGAGAATAGTCTCGCCTGCAATCGGGGAATTCGATCGTGGGGCCAGCGAAGACGTCCTCCGCATCGAGGAAGTCCAGGCCACGCTGCTCCAGGGTTCGCAGACGCTTGGCCGGGTCAAAGCTGATCACCGGGCAGGAAGCGCTGGATAAAGGTCGCCAGGGGCATGGGCCCGCAGCGGGAGATCCAGCTGCCTCCGCCTGGAATCCGACGCCAGCACTGCACCTGGAGACGGGGATCGCTGCCCGGGTGTAGCTGCACCCGGTAGCGATACCCAGCATCGACGGCCTGCTCTGGGCTGGCCAGAGGTTCCGCTTGGTGCTGGGTCCTCAGAAAAGAGGCGAGGAAGCTGGAGGCGTCAGCAGCTTCGCGAAGGGCTGTCGCAAAGCGCCAGGCGGCGCCGGTGGGGTACCCGTCGTGGTGGAGGTAGAGATGGCGCTCCAGATCACCAGGAAAGCCGGTGAAGGAGTAGACGGCGCGAGTTGCCAAGGCATTGGGGCGGCTGCACAGGCCAGTGCCACCGGTGCCTCAAGAGCTGTGGCCGCCCTGGATTACACCCAGTGGGCGCAGAGCAGCTCCGCCTGCGCCAGCACGGTTTTTATGGCCTCTGCCTGGAGATCCGGGGGGTAGCCATATTTATTGAGGATGCGTTTCACCATCACGCGGATCTTGGCGCGGGCACCTTCGCGTAGGGTCCAGTCGATCGACACGCTCTTCTTCACCTGCGTGATCAGTTCGGCGGCGATCACTTTGAGCTTGGCATCGCCCATGGCCTGCATGGCGCTGTCGTTGGTGGCGAGGGCGTCGTAGAAGGCGACTTCGTCGTCGCTGAGCCCGAGGGATTCACCGCGTTTGGTGGCGGCATCGAGCTCTTTGGCGAGGGAAATCAGCTCCTCAATCACCTGGGCGGTGGTGATGGCGCGGTTGTGGTAGGCGTTGAGGGTGGCCTTGAGCTTTTCGGAGAACACCTGGCTCTGCACGAGATTGCGCTTGGAGCGCACCTTGAGTTCATCCTTGAGCAATTTCTCGAGCAGTTCGGCGGCAACGTTCTTGTGCTTGAGGCCGCGCACCTCGGCGAGGAACTGGTCGCTGAGGATCGAGATGTCTGGCTTGGGCAGGCCGGCGGCGGTGAACACATCGATCACCTGGCCATCGGTGGTGATGGCCTGGCTCACCAGCTGGCGGATGGCGACGTCGATCTGCTCGGGCGTTTTGCTGGTGCTGCTGGATTGCTTGGAGAGGGCGGCATGCAGGGCCTGGAAGAAACTCACATCGTCGCGGATGGCGGTGGCCTCGTCGCTGGCGGCGCAGAGCGCGAAGGCACGGGAAAGTTCGGCCACCACCTGCAACCAGCGCTGCTTGCCGTTCTCCTGCTGGAGGATGAACTCCTGGCCAGCGGGAAGGAGCTGCAGGCGCTCGCTGGGGGTGCCGCTGGTCCAGGCCGACCAGTCGAAACCATGCAGGAGATCGGTGGCGACGCCGTGCTTTTCGAGCATCACGGCGATGGCCTGGGCGGTGTCGAAGGTGGGGTCGCCCTGGCCGCCGCTTTCGGTGTAGGTGGCCAGGGCCCGCTTGAGCTGATCGGCGAGGCCGAGATAATCCACCACCAAGCCGCCCGGCTTGTCGCGGAACACCCGGTTGACGCGGGCGATGGCCTGCATGAGGCCGTGGCCTTGCATCGGCTTGTCGACGTACATGGTGTGCAGACAGGGGGCATCGAAGCCGGTGAGCCACATGTCACGCACGATCACGATCTTGAAGGGGTCGGCGGCGTCCTTGAAGCGGTTGGCCAGCTGGCGGCGCGCTTCCTTGCTGCGGATGTGGGGCTGCCAGTCAGGGCCGTCATCGGCGCTGCCGGTCATCACCACCTTGAGGGTGTCGTGCGCCCACTCGGGCCGGAGCTGGATCAGGGCGTTGTAAAGGTCCACGCAGATGCGACGGCTCATGCACACCACCATCGCCTTGCCGTCCATGGCCTCCAGCCGTTTCTCGAGGTGCGCCACCAGGTCGGCGGCCACCAGGGCGAGGCGTTTGGGATCGCCCACCAGGGCTTCGAGAGCAGCCCACTTGGTTTTCAGCTTTTCCTTCTGGGTGAGCTCCTCCCCTTCGGTGATCTCCTCAAACTCCGCGTCGAGCCTGGGCAGGGCGGCGGCATTGAGGGAGAGTTTCGAGATGCGGCTCTCGTAGTAGATCGGCACGGTGGCCTTGTCAGCCACGGCGCGCTGGATGTCGTAGATGGAGATGTACTCGCCGAACACGGCTCGGGTGTTGGCGTCGGTTTGCTCGATCGGCGTGCCGGTGAAGCCGATGAAGGAGGCATTGGGGAGGGCATCGCGCAGGTTGCTGGCGAAGCCGTAGTAGATGTCGCCGGTCTTTGCGTTCAGCTTGCCGCCGAAGCCGTACTGGCTGCGGTGGGCTTCATCGGCAATCACCACGATGTTCTGCCGGGCGCTCAGCTCGGGCATCGCTTCGCCCTTGTCCGGCATGAACTTCTGGATGGTGGTGAACACCACGCCGCCACTGGCCCGGTTGAGCAGTTCGCGCAGGTGGTCGCGGCTGGCGGCCTGCACGGGCGTCTGGCCGAGGATGTCGGCGCAGCGCTGGAACTGGCCGAAGAGCTGGTCGTCGAGATCGTTGCGATCGGTGAGCACCACCAGGGTGGGGTTCTGCATCGCCGGGTGGCGCACAATGCGGGCGGCATAGAAGAGCATCGAGAAGCTCTTGCCACTGCCCTGGGTGTGCCACACCACGCCGGCGCGGCGGTCGCCCGGCCGGCCGCCTTGGCTACGCGCGGCGGGTCCCAGGCCGCTGGCACGCACGGTTTCCTCCACGGCCGCGTTCACGGCATGGAACTGGTGATAGCCGGCAATGATCTTGTGCAGGGCGCCCGAGTCGGGGTCTTCCTCGAAAACGATGAAGTGCTGCAGCAGGTCAAGGAAGCGCTGCGGCTCGCACACACCACGGATGAGCGTTTCCAGTTCCAGGGCCGTGGCCGGGGCGTCAGCCTCGCCATCGATGCTGCGCCACAGCTTGAACCACTCCTGATTGGCGGTGATCGAGCCGATGCGGGCCTGCAGCCCATCACTCACCACCAGGGCAGCGTTGTACTGAAGGAGCGTGGGGATTTCGGCTTTGTAGGTTTGCAGCTGGGCGTAGGCGCTCCAGATGGTGGTGCCTTCAGCGGCGGCGTTCTTCAGCTCGATCAGGCCCAGGGGCAGACCGTTGAGGAACACCACCAGGTCGGGGCGGCGGTTGTGCTGGCCGTCGCTGACGGAGAATTGGTTCACCACCAGCCAGTCGTTGGCCGCAACGGCGGCGAAGTCGACCAGCCGCACATGGTCCCCGGCGATGCTGCCATCGGGCCGGGGGTATTCCACCGGCACACCCTCCCGCAGCAGGCGGTGAAAGGCGCGGTTGGTCTGCACCAACGAGGGTGTGGCCAGGCGCAGCAGTTTGCGCAGGGCCTCTTCCCGGGCCTCCTCGGGAATGGCGGAGTTGAGGCGGCCGATGGCCTCGCGCAGCCGGCCCACGAGCACCACATCGCTGAACGACTCCCGCTCCGCCGCCGATTCGCCGGGAGCCAGCTGGGGGCCAGGGAGCACCGCGTAGCCCAGCTCCTGGAACCAGCCGAGGGCCGCCTCTTCGATGAGAGCTTCGTTGAGGGTCATGGCGGATCCAACCTGTGCAACATGTGCACTGGTTGCCTTTGGGTGCTGCTCGCCTTCCTTGCGGTGATCTGTGACGTTCCACCAGGTTGAGCTGACATGGTGAGAGGCTGCCAGCTCAATCTCGCCCTGCCTCTGTACGTTCCGGCAAAGTGCCGCTCACGTACTTGTGCAGCACGCTGCTGATCAGCGTCTGATAGGGAATGCCTTCCTGCAGGGCGCGGGTGCGGATGGCCTGGAGGTCAGCACTGGAGAGACGGATGTTGATCCGCTGGTCTTTCAGGCCCGTAGCCTTCGCTGCTTCCTGGAGCTGGCTGAGAAGAGCCGGCATGGCCACACTGCGCAGTTCGCCGGCCTCGAAATCAGCGAGAAGCTGCTGCTCTGCAGGCTCCAGATCAGGTGAAGAGGGGATGGTCATGATTCAGGCCCGGGGGGCGTGGATGGGTTGTAGACGCGGTTGGCCTTGCGGCTGGGGATGATCGTTTTGAGAAACAGGTGCTCTTCGGTTTCGATCATCGGCACGAGGTGGATGTAGCCATGGAGGCGCACCACGAGAATGCGCTGCCCTGGGTAGCGCTGCGGGTTGGGGTGCTCCAACACGTCGAGCAGATCGCCGGCCTCGATCGCCACCACCACCGCCTCGAAGCACAGCCGCCGCTCGGCCAGGAGTTGAGCATTTTTCTCTGGTCTCCATGCGAAGGGCTTCATCAGCCAAGCCTAGCGACGCTGTGTGCCTGATGTCATCAGCCTTGCCATGCAATCCCCAGCCCATCGGAGGGCTGGGTTGATGGACATAGCAAGTTCAAGCTTGGCCCTTACGGCTCAGCGTCTGCGGAGGCCGCCGCCGCCGCCAGCTCCTGGTGCTCCTTGAGGGTGATCCCGGCGGCATCCTTCCATTCGAGCCTGCCGTTGGCACTGCGGGCGAGTAAGAGCCCCGCCGCCTGGGAGGGAGACTTGAACTCGTAGTCCTGGAGCAGTTCCACCTGGTTGTCCTGCTTCGCGAGGACGCCCTGCTGGATGAGTTGCTCCCGCGTGCGCATCAGGCCGTCGGGAGAGCTGGCGACGAAGTCACGGCGCCCCTTGGCCCCCTTGAGAACGGTGAACCCGTTAGGAGACTCGTATCCCCGGCCCTCGGCTTCCGGACCACTTAGGAAGAAGAGGTTGCTGGGGTTGCTGGAGGGGAAGGTGGGCGGCTGCTCGAAGGCCCTGAGCCCCAGCACCGGAAAGCAGACCAGCACTTCCTCCAGGAAGCCTTCGGCCTCAGCGCGGTCCATCTCGGCCAGGTTCACAGCATGGCCCTGCACCACGTTCTCCAGCCGGCAGCGCTTGGCCGCCTGGGCCAGGCCGATCAGCCGGGCCTCCAGGTGCTGGGCGTGGGCCTTGTTGAGGTAGCCGTCCTTGGAGGTGAAGGCGTAGGCCGTGGTCCAGAACTCCTTGGCCTGGTGCTGCTCCAGGCGCCGCCCGAGGGGGTCGGCCTCGCCGATGTACGCGAGGTCGGCGCCGCCGTCCTCAGGGTCGGGACCCGTGAGCACGTACACGCCAGGACGACCGGCCTCCGGGCGCTGGGTGAACTCCTTTAGCTGGGAGCGAGGGATCACATAACCGATGCCGCTCCAGTTCGTCTTCTCCACGATTCGCATGCCCTCCGGCAGCCCGGAGGGCACGAACAAGCGCAGGGCGAAAGGGCGGGGAGTGGTCATGGAGTGGACAGCTTGTCGGTTGTGTAGGCCTGGCGCTCGTGGTTGGGCGTTTTCGGGAAGGCAAGGTTCAACTGCCGCTGGCGGTAGAGCGTTTTGAGGTACTGGTCCCGGAGAGTGTCTGGTTTCCGGTTCACCAGCTCCGCCAGGCAACGCAGCGTGGTTAACCGCACCTGGCAAAGGCTCATCACGACATCGATGAGCACCTGACGATCGACCTTGCCCTTGGCTCGGGGCTCCGAGGCCATCGCTTCGAGACGCGAGCAGAACGCTTTGGAGAGTGCCTCCAGATCATCCACGACAGGCAGCTGCTCTGAGAACAAGCAGCGGTCAGGGTCTCGCTGCTCGGCCAAATTCCGGGAGCTGGGAGTCAAATTCGGGGAGCTGAGGACCAAAATCGGGGAGCTGAGGACCAAAATCGGGGAGCTGAGCCAAAAACGGCGTCTGGGCGTGGGATGAATTTACCGGGGGCTGGTGGTTAGCGAGCACATCAAATCCTGAACAAAACAGGATTAGGTCGCTTGGAGGAAAAGCGAAAGAGAGTAGTTCTTGGCTATATCTTGATTCCCATTTCGGTAAGGAAGCGCGACGGAGTCTTTGGATATCCAAAGTATCTATCTGAGTAAGACAAGATAAGCTCTTCTTCTGCTCGTGTAATGGCGACAAAACAGTTTCTGCGCTCCTCGCTCATTTCAAAGCTATCATCGCCTTTCTTTCTGGCCGCCCAACTCGGAAGCTGGTCCTCAACCAAGCCCAGGAGATAAACACGCTTAAACTCTAAGCCCTTTGAACTGTGTATTGTCATACAGCGCACTGCGTCCTTGGGTGGCGGGGCCTCTTTTGACCGTAGATCAAACTCTTGAAGCAGAGAGTGAAGGCTTACCTCGTCTTTTCCGTACTGCTGGATTACCTCCTGTTGCAATAAGAACCAGACATCCTTTTCCACCTGATACTCATCGAAGGCATTATCCGTGGCGGCGGGCTGATTCTGAATTGCATCAAGCCACCGGAATGCGGAATCGATGAATAGCCAGTGATTGAGCCGCTCGAGCAGAGTGTTCTTCATGTGCTCAAGAAAACCGCGCGTGGCAACTGAAACAGTTTGCTGATCTAGTGCGGCTTCAAGCCAGCCGCGAAGATAGTCCCCACCCTGGAATGAGGATGTCGCTACTACATCTTCTACCCTAATATTATTCCCTTCTAGGGAGAAGAAAGCTTTGCAGACTCTTCGAAGCTGTTCTCTGTCCTGCCTTGCATTTGCAAGTCTTAATGCCGCGTGCAGCCAAGTGACAGGCGCACTGATAAACTGACTTTTGCGTATGGAGATGTATGCAGGAAAGCCTTGCTGCTTGCACTCTGTAATCACAGCGTCCAAAAGCTTTTTACTTCTACCAAGAACGACGGTGCTGTTACGGCTGTCAGGAGGAGTTTTCTTCAACTCGTCAACCACCCATTCGACTTCTTGCCTGAAATCACCAAAGTAGAATACTCTTAAATGGGTATCAGCCGTTGAAACCTTATGTGCTCTGAGGCGCTCCTTGCCGGCAGAGCGGTCCAGATTGTGGATAATTAAATTATTTGCCAACTCAATCACAGCTGGCGGGCAGCGATAGTTCTCAGGCAACTGCACAATCTCCACCGAGAAGCGATTCTGAAGCTCCTGGAGGCGCTTGGGATTGGCTCCGTTCCACTGGTAAATTAGTTGATCATCATCTGCCACAACGAACAGATTTGGCCTCTCTTCCGGAACGAGTGAGCAGAGGAGCCTAAATTGGGTCTTATTTGTGTCCTGGAACTCATCTACACATATGTAGCGATAAACACGTTGAAACTGCCTTGCGATTGCTGGGCGTTCTTCGAGAAGTTGTGCCGCCATGCCGATAAGGGACGCAAAATCCAAGTGGTTGCCCTTAATGAGCTTGGAACGGTAAGCATTGAAAAGCTGGGACAGAAACTCTTTGTGCTTATGCTCGCCTAGCCTCTCGGCCAGTTCCTCAGGATTCGAGCACTCTGCAAGCATCTTATCAATAAGTGGTAAAGCATTAGACGCTCCTGGGATTGTATCCGCGACATCCTCACTGAGCATTTTCATCGCCTCAGTGGCTACTGCCTCACGGTCCGCCTGTTCAACCAGAATCGTGAAGTCTGGCCTAAGACCAATGTAATGTCCATGCTGCCGCAAGATCTCTGCCGCAAAAGAGTGGAAAGTTGTCAGGAGCGCCCGATCTTTGCTGACATCCAGTAGGCCTTCTAATCGAGATCTCATTTCCCCCGCCGCCTTATTCGTGAAAGTCACGCCAAGGATTCTGAAGCGCTCGCCAGCTGTATCGTTGAGTAGGCGTGCGATACGGTAAGTCAACACGCGAGTCTTTCCTGAACCGGGACCGGCAAGGACGAGTAAAGGCCCCTCATTCCACCGAACGGCTTCAAGTTGCCTCTCGTTGAGTGATGAGAGGTCGATGCTCATAGTCGCGCGTTGTTCACAGCTGTTGTAATTGCGGTTTCAATCGCGGCAGGAAGGCCCGGCGAGCCTGCCTGCCGGGCAGCTTCCACAGCCTCGATTGCGAGGTGTGGTTTAGAGGTTGAGCTAATCGCCATGCGGATTGTCTGCTCAGTATAATCGGGAGTACCAGGGATAGCTGTGATGTTGGCCCGTTGCGGAGCACCAACAGCTGAGTCGTAAACGGCTGAGTACCCATGAGACCACATGGCGTGCTCAATGTCTTTCTCTGCCAAGAGGGTGAGCCTCTGGGCTTCAGGTGTTGCACCGAGTAATCCCCGCGCGACTGTTGCGTATCTCTGTCCAGCGGGATCTCCATCCGCGAAAACGTGCCACTCAATACCAAGCTCAGTTGCAAGCTTGATTAGGGGAGCGAGACCGCACTGGGCGAACTCGACGCAACACACTCCCTCGAGTTCGAGATCTAAGTCGAGAAGACGTGCAGCTTCAGGTAGAAACCAAAACTCGCTCTCACCCTCCACGAGCAGCCACGATTTGGCGAAAAGCAGATTCCCACGTTTAGCTCTAACATGGTAGTTGATCTTACGTTCGTCGTCGGGACTGAGCGTGCCTTCATTCACCTGAAAAACTTCAACCTTCCCGGCTTTCCGCGCCAAGCGTCTAATAGAGTGCAAAGGGACGGCGGCAATCAATTCGCCAGAATGGGTCGCAATAATCTTCTGGCCCCTGATCCCACTCAGCACTTGCCACAGCGATCGCACCGCAGACGGATGAAGATGCGACTCGGGTTCCTCAAGAGTAAGTAGTGGTTCCGAATCTGGATCGTACGCTTCAGCCAGCCGTGAATTGAGAAACGCTTCGAAAAGGAACAACACCGAAAGGCTCTGCGTTCCTGCTCCATGCTGGGTGATAGGCAACTTTGCTCCGCCTCTTGCCGCAAGCTTTACCTGCGTCTTGTTCAGCATGTCGAATATGCGCGCTGGAATTGCCTCTACACTTACGAGATCTGTCGAAGCCAATGGAACCAGTCTGCCAGTCTTCGCGACTTGAGTCTTCACCTCGTCAAACGGCGTATGTGAATCGAGAATTATCTGATTGATTGCTTCAATCTGCTCTTCTAGTTCAGCACGAGTGGCGTCATCGATCTGCGGATTCTTCGTAAAGGATCCCCAAAACTGAGAGCGTCCCTGGAAGTGATGGCCCGCGTCCCTTACAGCAGCCAAAAAGAACACTGGGTTGAGTTGCTGAAGCTCTCTTACAAGTTGCGGACTTTTAGCTCCTGTCAATTCGTTATCAGCCAGGTCCCGAAAGGTCCAATCGAGAAAGAAGTCCTTCGAGGCAGGATCGTAAGCAGCAACGACCCGAAAGCGAATTTCCAGCCTGTTATCAGCACGTGCTTGATAAGCCTTGTCGAAGGCTTGGACTATTGCATCCGGCCATTCACCTTCCTCTGACTCGACAAACGTAAAGTTAAGTTCTATTGGCGGCGAAGAGCTAGGGTCTGGCATGGCCGCCGTGAGGTGGAAATCATAATCCCCAAATGGAACCACCTTGCGTGCCAAGTTCCGGCTTAAGCACGTGTAAATGGCTTCCAGAATACTTGTCTTACCTGTATTATTCTCGCCGATAAGGACAGTGCATGGTGCAAGATCAATTTCGAGTTCCTCGATTCCACGAAAGTTTTTGATCGCGATTTTGGTCAGCTGCATGGTGTAGCTCTGTCGGGCAGGAAACTCAACTCACCGCTCAGCAGCTTCGGCAGCAGCGTATCGCGAAGAATGGCGAGAGTCCGCGATTGCTTTGCGTTGGAGAGGATTTGGGTAACTAGCGGCGCGACTTGTTTTGTGAACGCTTCCATAACAGGTTTCGGTGGAACCAGCACGCCAAGCGAGCGGACGGCAGTCGAGTTAAGGCCGGGGATGGCAACGCCCGTTCCTTTGATTCGCATCTCGGCGAGGGCGAACTCGGAGCTCATCCAAAAGTAGAGGTACTCTTGACTAAGGAGTCCGTTGCTCCGCAGTCGATAGACATGCTCGTTGATGCTGCATTCCTCGAACGGGAATCCATCGCCGAACATACTCACATGTGGCTCGAATTCCCCGGGGCGTCCGCCGTCCTTGTAGAGCAGAACGTCGTGGCTCTCGATGTGGCCCCTCTTCATTCCTTCATAGAACTCGACTGGCACGAACTTCGTCTTGCCGAAGTCGAAGACGCCGACACTCACGATGCTTTCTGCCCCAATGCTGGGGACACCACTCGTGATTCCAGAAACTCCACCTTTTGGTCGACCGCCTGTTTCCAAGACAGCTAGTACGCTTTCGAGCGTAGTGACTTCCCAGCCTTTGGGCTTTTTGCCGAGCGGCGAGTCTTCCAAGTGTTCGGGGAAGAGCGCGGCGGTACTCATATCAAGACCAACAGGCTGCTGCCCATCAAGCTTGGCCCGCACAGGATCGAAATCCACGAACCAGCTCTGAAACAGCGCCCGCGCCATCTTCTCCAGCGTCGCGTTCATCCGCCGGTTCAACTCGATCTTGTCGTCCAACGCCCCAAGCACAGCCGCGATCGCCTTTTGCTCGGGCAGGGGTGGCAGGCAAACGTGGAATGCCTTTGCTTCGGGATAATAAATCGTCTGATGAGTGGTGCCACTAGCAAAGCGCCACAAAGCTTCGTTCTCAGCAAGTAGAACGTATTTCAAAAAATGCGGATCAATATTCGGCCCACAAACCCAGTTCACAAAGTCTTGGCTGGTCGCCATCGGGCGACCCATAACAACAACAAACCCAACTGAAGCGGTGCGAGAAAGGCAAACAGTATTTGCTGGAAGCAGGCGAGCCGATGAGTTTTCGAGGCCTAGCGCGCTGACATGTTGATAGGTGTCCGAAAGCGTGCGTCCATGATTATCGGTCGCATCCTTGATTCCAAGCCAGGGAATACCGCCGTCCCAATACTCTGGATTCTTCCGACTTGGTGTGTGTCCGCTTTCAAGCTGCGCAACGCTGCTCAAGGGAGTCCATGTCCAGCCCTTCGGAGATTCAAGGTCAGGACACCCAACGGAAAGAGCAATACGACCGGGAATCACTCCCGTAGTAGCTTCACGCCCTCCCGTTCTTCCTGTTCCGAAGCCTGCCTCTTTAACAACCATAACCCAGCCCCCTCAGGTTGGCTCGGATGGCCTGCTCCAGCTTCGCCGACTCGGCAAACTGGGCCTCCAGCTCCGCCACCAGCCGCGGCATCTTCTCCTCAAACGGCTCGCCGTCGTCTTCCACCTCCTCCGCCCCCACATACCGCCCCGGCGTCAGCACGTGGCCATGGGCAGCAATCTCAGCGGTGGTGGCCGATTTGCAGAACCCCGGCACATCCTCGTAGCTTCCCTCGCCGTTGGTGCATCGCCAGCGGTGGTACGTGCTGCTGATCTTCGCCAGATCAGCCTCGAGCAGTTCCCGATGCACACGATCGATCAAGGTGCCGAGCTTGCGGGCATCGATGAACAGGGTGTGCCCGCGCCTATCGCGGAAGCCCCGTTGGCCGTCGGCAGCTTTGCTCTTCGCCAGGAACCAGAGGCATACCGGGATCTGGGTGCTGTAGAAGAGCTGGCCTGGCAACGCCACCATGCAGTCCACCAGATCCGCCTCGATCAGGGCTTTGCGGATCTCGCCTTCGCCGCTCTGGTTGGAGCTCATGCTGCCGTTGGCGAGCACAAAGCCGGCCATGCCCTGCGGCGCCAGGTGGTGGATGAAGTGCTGCACCCAGGCAAAGTTGGCATTGCCCTTCGGCGGCACGCCGAACTGCCAGCGCACGTCATCGTCTTTGCGGAACCAGTCGGAATCGTTGAACGGCGGGTTGGCGAGCACGTAATCCGCGCGCAGGTCTGGATGCAGGTCGCGGCGGAAGCTGTCGGCGTGCTCGGGGCCGAAATCGGCCTCGATGCCGCGCAGGGCCAGGTTCATCACCGCCAGCCGGCGGGTGGTGGCGTTGCTCTCCTGCCCGTAGATGGAGATGTCGCCCAGCTTGCCGCCGTGGCTTTCCACGAACTTCTCGCTCTGCACAAACATGCCGCCGGACCCGCAGCAGGGGTCGTAGATGCGGCCCTTGTAGGGCTCTAGCATCTCCACCAGGCAGCGCACTACACAGCTCGGCGTGTAGAACTGGCCGCCGTTCTTGCCCTCGGCTGACGCAAAGCGGGTGAGGAAGTATTCGTACACCCGGCCCAGCAGATCCACCGAGCGATGGGTTTGTTCGCCCTCGCTCGCGGCGGTGAGTTCGATCGTGGCGATCACATCGATCAGCTCCCCCAACCGCTGCTTGTCGAGGGCGGGACGGGCATAGTCCTTCGGCAGCACCCCCTTGAGGCGCGGGTTGTCGCGCTCGATCGCCACCATGGCGTCGTCCACCAGCTTGCCGATCGTGGATTGCTTGGCGTTGGCCTGCAGGTGGCTCCAGCGGGCTTCGGCCGGCACCCAGAACACGTTCTCGGCCTTGTACTCGTCGGGGTCTTCCGGGTTGGCTCCCTCGTAGTCGCCCTCGCCGGCCAGCAGCTTGGCGCGGTGCTCTTCGAAGCTGTCGGAGATGTACTTGAGGAAGATCAGGCCAAGCACCACGTGCTTGTACTCGGCCGCGTCCATGTTGTTGCGCAGCTTGTCGGCCGTGAGCCAGAGCTTGGCCTCGAAGCCGAGGTTGGCGGTGCCGTTGCCGGAGGCCTTGGCCTTGCGGCCGTTGCTGGCAGGTGCCGCCGCCTGGGCCACCGGCTCGGCGCCCACCAGAGACACGCTGTCACTGCGACCCCTTCCACGCGACACGATTCCCTTGGCCACCAGAGCCGCCTTCACCTCTTCGTAGAGGGGTTCATCCCAGCCGAGCACCTCCCGAAGGGCGGGGTTTCTGGCGGGGCTGCCGGCCTGTTCCAGGGCTTCTAGGAAGTCGTTCAGCTGATCCGGATCGGGCACGGATGGATCAGGTCGTCGTCGCTAGGGGGAGTCTGCCTGCTGTGGGGGCCGTTTGGGGGTACTCAGGCACGTGCGTGGCGATCGCCTACCCCTCCCCCAGCATCTGACGAACCAGCGCAATCAACTCCTTCTTGGTGAAACTCTCCAGAGGCGGCGGCGGTGGGGTCACACCATGACGCTCCAGCAGCTGGGCCAGAGCGGCTTTTGGCAACTTGGAGTACCCCTTAATGCCATGCGCTTTGCAAAGCCGCTTGAGGCTGGCCGAAGGTTGCTGGAGGAAACTCCCCTTGCCCAGCAAGGCTTTTGGGCCCTGATTGCCTGCAGGCTGGGGATCCTGTAGGTCCTGGAGCGCCGCACTGGAGCGCTGCAGATGGTCGGCCACCCGGCGATACACCCGGGCGTCGGTGCCTGACAGCTGCCGGTTGGTCTGCGCAAGCAAGTCGGCGATCGACGGGCCCACGCTCATGGCTGCCCACCAAGCTGGTTCGAGGAATTGGTCTCCTCGACCGCTTCGGCGGCCAACGCAGCAGCCTTGGCTTTCACCGTGCGCCAGCGCGTCGCCTGCTCAATCAAGCGGCGGAACATCTCCACGAGCCAGAAGCCGCTTTGCCGCTCGCTCTCGTCGATCAGGCCCACCATCGCATCGCCCGTTTCCTCTAACTCGCGGATCACGCTGCCGAGCTTGGCGTTGAGGGCATGGAGCCGAGCCTTGGCCCGCGCCTCATCGGCCAGATCCATCTCCAGCTCCACCAGCTCCCGCTGCAGCTCGGTGATCACCACCCCCCGACGGTCGCTTTGGGCCTTGAGCACGCCCCGGGAGCGGTTGGCCGACACCAGGGCCGCCCGGCAGTCCTGGTAGGTGCCCTCCAGAGCCTCTGGATCGGGCGTGATCGGGAATTCAGTGGCCGAGCGGAGGGGCATCTGGATTCGTACGTCTCACTCCAGGATTGCCGATTTTGAGCCGTTTTGGCTGGGTCAGCTGGTGGAAGGGGCGATCAGGCTTCAAGCGGGAGTCCTCTGGTTTCTGCAGCCAAGACAAGACAGCCCTTGCAACAACCATTCCGCCCAGCGGGTCGTCCTGCTCTGCGCCTTTATCTATTGCAGCCGCCTGCGCCTGATCCTGCGCGAAGTCGAGGGCAAGATGACCAACCTGGATTCGATGCGGGCCCTGGGTTTCTGCGTGAGCGTGGAGCACGCCCGCTGGATGGCCCGCAAGTCCGTGGCCGCTGGCCTGCGCGCCGCCGCCCTCGATGCCACCAGCCCCCGCGACGAGCGCGCCGAGCAGATCCGCCGCCTGCGCGCCGGCGAGCTGCAGATCCTCTTTGCCGTTGATCTGTTCAACGAAGGCCTCGACATTCCCGAGATCGACACGGTGCTGTTCCTGCGGCCCACCGAGAGCGCCATCGTGTTCCTGCAGCAGCTCGGCCGCGGGCTGCGCCTGCACCCCTCAAAAAGTTGCCTCACGGTCTTGGACTTCATCGGCCAGGCCCACCGCAACTTCCGCTTCCTGCCGGCCGGCTGCAGCCTCCAGCTCGATCGGGTGTCGAGCGAGCGGGTGCTGGCGAACCTGCGGGAGTCGTTGCCCAGCCGCCGGCCCCAGCTGCTCGCCGAAGCCCGCATCCTCGGGCGCTGTTCCCTGGCGGCCCTGCTCGACGGGCTCGGCATGGAGCTGGGCGAGTTCTACCGGGTGGCGGGGTCGTGGGCGCTGCTGCAGCGGGAGCTGGGCTGGGTAGCCGGGGTGGGCTCAGGGGAGCCCAGCGACGATGAAAAGCGGCTGGGGCGAGGCGTTGGGCGTTTGCTCCACCTGGACGACACCGATCGCCTCTCCTTCCTCCTGCATGGTCTCGCCCACAGGCAGCCGCCTGTGGTGCAGAGCCTGAGCGAAACGGACCGCCGGCGTTGGCGCATGCTGCTGCTCCAGCTCTGGGGAACGTCGCCGGATCGCCTTGCCCTGCAAGACGCCCTGGACCGTCTCTGGGCCTGTCCAGCCTTTCTCGATGAGCTGCGCGAACTGTGCACCCTCCTGTTGGAGCGCACCGACCACCTCGCCCCTCCCATGGACTGGGAGCAGCCCGTGCCCCTGGCCCTTCACGCCCGCTACAGCCGCGCCGAGATCTACGCCGCCTTCGGGCTGATCACCGATACCCAGCAGACCACCGGCCAGTCGGGGGTCTTGTTCGATCGGGCCACCCAGTGCGACGTCTTCTTCATCACCCTCAAGAAGTCCGAGCGCCTGTTCTCCCCCACTACCCGCTACAACGATTACGCCATCTCCCCGTGGGAGTTCCACTGGGAGAGCCAGAGCCTCACCCGGGAAGCCTCCGGCACCGGGCAGCGCTACATCCACCATGTGGAGCGTGGCAGCAGGGTGCTGCTGTTCGTGCGGGAAGAGAACAGGCGCGGTGGAGTGACGCTGCCGTTCCTGTGCCTGGGGTTTGCGAATTACGTGAGCCACGAGGGCGAGCGGCCGATGGCGATTCGCTGGAGACTGCAGCGGGCGATTCCGGCGGCGTTCGTGCCGGAGTTGGCGTTGGCGGTTTGAGGGCGTGGAGCCGCTGATCAAGGCTTATCCCATTGGCTCTCTGGTTCCTGCAGGCGCCTCATGGCCTCCCTGGCAAGAACAATCGCAATCCCTTGAAAGTTGCCCAAGGCCAAGAGGTCGTCATCGCCAGAGACGATCAGATCGGCGAGGCCACCAACGGCCGCAGCCAAGACCTCATCGTCGTCGGGATCCCTACTGACGGGACCTCTCAGATCAGCAGGTTCCACGCGCTCAACCAGGGCGGCATAGCCATCAAACAGATCGGCAATCCTCACACCGAGCCGAAAAATGGGCTCTCTGAACTTCGGTCGCTGCAGCACGCCTTCCAACTCAGCGAGGAGAGGAACGGTACTGATCAGCCGAACCCGCCCAACGACAGCCGCATCCATGAGCTGCCCGGGAACTCCCTGCCAGATCAGGCCAGAAAGAGCCGTGTTGGTGTCAAGAACCAGCCGCAAGTCGTTGCCCCTTGCGGTAAGCGCTGATCTCCTCATTGATCTCTTGCCTGGTCAGCACCTCCGGCGGGTCAGCAGCAAGAGCAGCCCTGGCGTCTTGCAGACGGACAATGCGGTCTGAAGCCAGCTTGTCCCGCAGCAGACGCTCGATCGCTTCTGGCGCCAGCAGACCAGCTCCGCTGGCTTCCGCCGCCAGCGCATCAGGGAGGGTGATCTCGATGGTGGTCAAGGGTGCACCCCAACCATGATTCCCTCTGAGGGTAGCCGGCCTCTCCACCCAGACGTACAGCCCACAGGCCACCGCCGCGAGCAGATCCGCCGCCTGCACGGCTGCACCAGCAGATGAAGGCAGGCTTTCCCCTGCTGATGGCCCAGCTCTGGGGCAGCGGCCGGCACCACCTGCCCCGCGCCGAGGTGTTCGCCGCGTTCGGGCTGTTGAACGAGGCCCGCCCTTTCCCCGGCCGCGAGGGAGTGTTCTTCGATGAGGCCACCCAGTGCGACGTCTTCTTCATCACCCTCAAGAAGTCCGAGCGCCTCTTCTCCCCCACCACCCGCTACAACGACTACGCCATCTCCCCGCGGGAGTTCCACTGGGAGAGCCAGAGCAGCACCCGGGAAGCTTCCGCCACCGGCCAGCGCTACATCCACCACCGCGCGCGGCAGCCGGGTGCTGCTGTTTGTCCGGGAGGAGAACAGGAGAGGCCAGGTGACGCTGCCGTTTCGGTGCCTGGGCTTTGCCGATTACGTGAGCCACGAGGGCGAGCGGCCGATGGCGATTCGCTGGCGGCTGCAGCGGGCGATTCCGGGCGCCTTCTACCCGGAGCTGGCGGTGGCGGTGTGAGCATCGAGATTCAGCCCCGCATACAGAAATGCCCCCCGAACGATCTCGCAGTCGGCCTGACTGACGCCAACGCTGCGCAGGGTGCGCTCCCACTCCACCGCCACGGTGGTGAACACCCTCGTCGCGATCGCTTCCGCCTCTTCCCGCTCCAGGAGGAACCATGCGGCCCCAGCCACGATCGTGCCCCGGTGGGCCCAACGGCTGGGTAGGCCGCCCTCCAAACCGCAGACCATGGCCAGATCGCGCCGGGTCTCGGTGCGCATGGTTCCGGGCGTGAGGTCGTAGGCGGGGCTCAGCCGCCAGCTCGTGGAGCGGGCCAGCAGGGCATGGTTGCGCGGGTGGTCATCGAGATTGGACACCGCCGCGTTGAAGCAGATGCGGCTGAAGAGTTCGCGCAGATCTTCGGCGGGCAGGTCGCTGGCGCGCCGGAGTTCATCGGCCAGCAACCGATACGACCACTTCTCGCGATCGGTGGCGCTGTCTTCGGCCCGCAGCAATGTGAGGGCGCTCACCATCCTGTGGCGCCGATAACCATCCCCACTCCATTCACGATCGAAGCGCTTCACCAGCAGCACATCGGCCTCCCCCACCCGAGTGAGCCGGCTTTCCGCCACCTGCAGCCTGCACTGCCGTGCCAGCAGCAGCAGCGCGTGCTCCACCTTCGGCTGGTTCCATTTGTCGCTGGGTGCAGGGAACTTGGCGAGCCAGAGGGCACCGTCATGCTCCACGGTGGTTTTCGGCCGGGCTCCACCCATGGAGGTGCCGCCCCCCTGCAGCAGCTCATCCACCTGATCGTGGACGGAGCCCGCCCGGTGAGGTTGATCCGTGAGGATCGCATTCGCCGCCTGCTGGATGCGTTCCAGATCGAGCATGCGGTTGAAGCGTCGCTGCGGTGCCGGAGGTTCGACTTTGCGGCCAAAGCCGAGCGCGCCAGCGCGATCATCCGGCCTCAACAGCAGCAGATCGAAATCGCTGGGCTCGCCCAATCCGCCGTGGCGGGCGATCACCTGCCGGCCCCAGAAATCCGGCAGCGCATCACGAAGCGCCCCGAAGAAGCCACCCATACGGCCGGTCTGAAACGGGCGTGTCCCCAGCTTCAGCTCCACCGGGTCGAGTTCGACGGCCTCAGGCCGCTCCCGATAGCGACGGCCGTAGACGAAGGCGCCCACCCTGCGGCCCTGGCGATCCTCCTGAAGCTCAAACCGACCGGCCGTGACGAACTGGGTGTCGCCAGGCAGCACCACATAGACAAAACAAGCCTGGTCAGCCGCCATGCTCAGAAGTCGTCATCCAGCCGGCGCCAGCGGGGGGCCTGTTTCGGGCTGCGGGCACCCTCCAGGGCCTTGCCCTCCTCATCCCGATCCGGATCAGCCAGCTCGGCGACCTGATCGAGCAGACCGAGAGCCCAGAGGGCCCCAAGGTAGGCAGCCACGGAGGTGCCGGCCTTGCCCTTCTCCACATCGGCCACCGTGTAGCGCGTCACCCCCATGCGCTCGGCCACATCCTCCAGGCGCCAGCGGCGCCGCAACCGGGCCGTGCGGATGTTCCGACCCAGGCGCTCCAGGCTCTGCTCCAGGGCCGCAGGCGGATGACGCACGATGGCGCTGGCTTGGGCCATTGGCTTCGAGAAATCCATCAGAAGTTGTCTGATGACATCCTAAAGGGATCTTCTGGTGCTTTGCAGCGACACTGTCCGCTCACAATGGGTTGACCAGGGGCAGCTGCACCTGGACCGCCCGCAACGGTTGTGCTGACGGGTGGTTCAGCTGCTACGCCCCTTGGCTCTCGATCCTGATGGCCCAGCTCTGTGGCAGCGGCCGCCATCCGCGCCGAGGTGTTCGCCACCCACTGCTTCGCGGAAACCTTCGGCTAAGTACGAGAGGAGAACAAACGGGGTGGTGTGACGCTGCCGTTCCTGTGCCTGGGATGTGCCGACTATCAGAGCCACCAGGGCGAGCGGCCGATGGGAATCGCTGGTGGCTGCAGCAGCCGATCCCGGCGGGCTGGATCGGCTCGAGCTGTTCGGATCGGCGGCGAAGGGCCTGTTCAACCGTTGCCTGCCGCCCCCCTCAACCATCGCCAAGCAATTGCTTCACAAGAGCAACCAGCTCCTTCTTCGTGAAACTCTCCAGGGGAGGCGGGGGCGGGGTGACGCCATGGTGCTCCAGGACCTTGGCCAGAGAAACCTTCTGCAGCTTTGAGTAGCCCTTGATCCCGTGTTCCTTGCAAAGCCGCTTCAGGCTCGCCACAGACTGCTTCAGGAAACTGCCCTTCCCCAGCAGGGCTTTCGTGGCCTGAGCTCCTGCTGACTCGGGATCCTGCAGGGACTGCAGAGCAGTTCCAGTCCGCTGGAGATGCGCGCCCACCCGCCGGTACACCCGGGCATCGGTGCCCGCCAGGTCCCGGTTGGTCTGCTCCAGAAGATCGGCGATCGACGGGCCCGCGCTCATGGCCGCTCGCCGAGTTGATTGGAGGGATTCCGGACCGCATCTGCTTCTGAAGCCAACGCCGCGGCCCTGGCCTTCACCGTGCGCCAGCGCTTGGCCTGCTCGATCAAGCGGCGGAACATCTCCACGAGCCAGAAGCCGCTCTGGCGCTCGCTCTCGTCAATGAGCCCCACCATCGCGTCGCCCGTTTCCTCCAGTTCGCGGATCACCGTGCCGAGCTTGGCGTTCAGGGCATGAAGCCGGGCCTTGGCCCGCGCCTCGTCGGCCAGATCCGCCTCCAGCTCCACCAGTTCGCGCTGAAGCTCGGCAATCACCACCCCCCGCCGGTCGCTCTGCGCCTTGAGGATCCCTCGTGAGCGGTTGGCCGAGACGAGGGCTGCGCGGCATTCCTGGTACGTCGTCTGAAGAGCCTCTGCATCCGGCGTGACCGGAAACTCTGTGGCCGAGCGAAGAGGCACCGGGATACGTCCAGCTGGCTTCAGGTTGCCCAATCCTGGCGGGTCTTGCCGTGCCTCTTCACGCAGCACGAACCCAGCCAGACCGACCGGCTGCTGGTGACGTGACCTGGCCCTGGGCCCCCAATCCGCCGGGAAGGTTCGCTGGTAGATCAGGCGAACGACGACTCCGCCGCGATGTCCCTGCCCCTTGCCGCCCTGCTGCTCACCGTCGGCAGCTCTCAGCCCGTCGGCCTGCCTGGCTTGGTCTCTGTCGGCGCCCCACCCCGGATCCCGGCTACCGCAGGCTGGGTGGCTCAGAAACAGACCGGGGCCCTCGCCCCCTCCCTGCAGGGCAGACCCGTGGTGGTCGACATCTACGCCAGCTGGTGTCCCGCCTGCCGCACCATCGCCCCGACCCTCCGCTCTCTGCAGCAGAGCAAGGCCGGCAAGGCCACCTTCGTGACCTTGGACGTGTCCGATGCCGCCACCTTGAAGGCCTCCCGTGAACGGGCCCGGGCGCTCGGACTGGGCGCCTTTCTGGAGGCCAACCGCAGCCAGACCTCCCTGGTGGCGGTGATCGACCCGGCCACAGGCACCACGGCGAAGACCTTCCGGGCCAGCACCGATGCAGCGGCCTACACCGCGGCGATCAACAAGGTTCAGGCGATGATCCGGCGATGATCCGCTCCCCCCTGCGCCGCAGAGGGGCGGCGGCTCTGGTGCTGCTGGCCCTGACGGCCCTGGCGGCGGGGCTGGCTGTGCACGGTCTGCCGCAGCTCGGCGCCTGGCTGGATCAGGTGATCCTGTCCGCGTCCCAGGCCTACGCCGAATGGTTCGAGGCCCGGAGCCCTTCCCCCATCGTGGTTCCGCTGGCAGCGTTCGCCGGCGGGCTGCTGGCCAGCGTGTCGCCCTGCGTGCTGGCGATGCTGCCCCTCAACCTCGGCTACATCGGCACCCTCGGTCCGCTCAGCCGGCGGCAGGCCGTTGTCCGGGTGGGAGGCTTCGTGGCCGGCACCGTCACGGTGCTGAGCCTCTACGGCCTCGTCGCCTCGTTCGCCTCGGCCGTGGTGGTGGACCACCGCGGCCCGGTGCATCTGGCCGTGGGACTGGTCATCCTGGCCATGGGCCTCCATCTGCGGGGCTGGCTGCCGCTGCGCCTGCCCCGCATGCCCGAACTGCCCCCGTCCGGTGGGCCGTTTCTGGTGGGCATCGGTTTCGCCCTGGTCAGCTCTCCCTGCGCCAGTCCGGTGCTGTTCTCGGTGCTGGCCGCCGCTGCCGCCACCGGCTCCGGTGTGTTGTCGGTGATCACGATGGTGAGCTACGCCCTGGGGTACACCGCCCTGATCACGGCCACCAGCCTCTGGGCCGGCCTGATGGGTGCCTCCCGGAGGCTGCTGCACCATGGCGCCACGCTCACCCGTCTCAGTGCCCTGGTTCTGCTGGTGGCCGGGGGGGCCTACGTCCTCCAGGGGCTGATCTGGAGCCTGCGGAACGGGTAGTCGCTGCCGGCTGATCGGCACGGCGCCACTCCGCAGGACTGAGCGTGATCAGCTCACGACGAACAACTGTAGTGCGACACCCCCCCGGCGTTGAAGAATTCCCTGGGCTTCAGGCGGTCGTAGGTCGCCGCCACCTCCGCTGACTGCTCGTCGTAGGGATGGCTGAACACCTCCTGCAGGTCCTGGATCAGGCTGGTATCCCCTTGCGCAGCCTGTTCATAAGCCGGTGCGACCAGCCACTCACGCCAGGTGTATCTGGGGTTGATGCGTTTCATCGCTGCGGATGTCGCGTTGAGCTCGCCGGCAGCCTCGAGGCGATCCCGCCAGCGTTGCAGCCAGTGCGTCCACTGCGCATCGAGCTGCTCTGAGCTGGGCATGTAGAAGCTCTCTTTCAAAGTGGAGAGTTGCTCGGGAAGGCCAGACAGCTTGCGGAAGAAGATCGTGTAGTCCGCCTTGGAGAGCACCATCAGCTCCAGCAGTTCGTCCACCAGCGCGGCGTCGTAGCTGATCAGGCCAAGCTTCCTGGCCCACATGGCCTCGAGCGCCTGCTGCATCGCTGCGGCGAAGCCGTCGCGGATCGCATCCAGCCGTGCCAGGGCCTCGGTGTTGCCCTCGAGCAGCAGCCGCAGGGAGGCCCAGAACATCTGGTAGTTGGCCTCGGCCGCCACCGGTTGGTTGAAGAAGCTGAAATGCTCGCCGCCTCCGGTCCAGGGCTGAAAGCGGGGATCGAACAGTTCGCAGAAGCCGAAGGGTCCGTAGTCGAGGGTGTAGCCGCCGGCGGCGCAGTTGTCGCTGTTGAAATTGCCCTGGCAGTAGCCCACGCGCATCCAGTTCGCCACAAGAGACGTGAGCCGTCCGCGGAACAATCGCGCCAGCTCCACCACCTGATCGCTGAACTCCAGAGCCGGATCAATCTCTTGCCGGTAGTTCCGCTCGATCAGGTGCGCCACGATCATCCGCAGCTCGTTCAGCGCCTCCGGATGGGCCTGGCTGCGGGCGCGACGGGCAAACAGCTCAAGCTGGCCGACGCGCAGAAACGAGGGGGCCACCCGTGTGGTGATCGCCGCTGGGTTGTCCACCAGGATGTCGGGATCGAACGACCGGGAGTTCGGCGAGTACCAGGGCCTGCGCACCGTTTCGGCCCGCGACATGTACAGCGTGAGCGAGCGTGAGGTGGGCACCCCCAGCGCGTGCATGAACTCCTGCGCCAGAAACTCGCGCACGCTGGAGCGGAGCACGGCGCGGCCATCGGCGCCCCGGCAGTAGGGCGTCGGGCCACCGCCTTTCAGTTGCATCTCCCAGCGCCGGCCGTTGAAGACGCCTTCGAACACGGAAATAGCTCGGCCATCGCCGTAGCCGTTGCCGGTGCCGAACGGGCACTGCTGGATGTATTCGCTGCCGTAGATCGAGAGGGCATAGCCCGTGGCCCAGCCAACCGGTCGCATCGGCTGGCGCGCCACGCTGATGTCGCCGGAGAACAGACGCTGGAACTGGTCGTCGTGGGCCAGCGCCTCGCTCAGGCCCAGGTCCTGGAAGAGGCTTCGGCTGTGCGCCACGTACTCCGGCGCTGGAATCGGGGTTGGCGCCACCGGCACGTAATGACCGGAGAACACCTGGCGGGGCCGGTGATCGTGACCATCGCCCGAAGCCTGAGGATCCGGCCGCAGGGAATCCATCAGCGAATAGTCGGCCCGTTGTGCAAACTCCGCGAACGTGGTTGTCGTCACTGTTGTCGGCACTGGGCTATCGGGGTGTTGAGCTGCCTGGGCATGGCCCTGACGCTGAGGCCCGCATCCTGGCGAGCCTGTTGCCTTCAGCGGCGACCTTGCAGGTGTCACGCCGGTTGAGGGTGCGTTCGAGCCTGAACTCGGCCGGCGCGAAGGCGTGCTCTGGCACCAGCCCACCCTCACCGACCTGCTGTTCATCACCCTGCGCAAGAGTGAAGCCCTCTTCTCCCCTTCCACCCGCCACCGGCCAGCGCACGGTTCCGCTGCCGGGGTGTTGCCAGCCATGAAAGCCACGAGGGCGAGCGAGCGATCCCGGCGACATGGCTGCCGGTGATGGGGTGGGCGGGGCGGTCTGGCGTTTTGGGGCCAGCCTGTTTGACAGGGTGGCGCAGAAATCGGCGCTGCAGGATCTTCTGCTCACCGGATCCTCAGCAAGGTGAGCGCCCTCGTGATCGCCGGCCACACCCTGTCACAACTGTGGGGTGGTGTCCACGGAGAGCTTCGGTAGCGTCGGCCTCACTCCTGAACCCTGGTCACCAAGGATGTCGGTAAAGCGTCGATTGGCCCGTGCCCTCGTGCTGGCAACTCACCTGCTGTGGATGGTGCCGGCTGAGGCGCAGGACGCGAAGAAGCAGGCTGAAGCCAACCGTGATCGCTGCAGGAACGGCGTCCTGATCGGCGGTGCCACCGGTGGTCTGCTCAGCCGGGGCAGTGTCGTGAACAGGCTGGGGGGCGCGGCCATCGGTGCCACGGCCGGCTGCGTGATCAACCGGGGCGTGAACGAAGGCAAATGACCCTCGTGGCCGCCGCGCGGATCCTCGGGTCCCATCCCTGAACGGCACGGCTACGGTGCCCATGAAAGGAGGCGTTGTGCAAGCCCCTGACCCCCAACCCCGGAACAAAGCCCCTCGCCTCACCGCCATTGGCGGCCGCAGCGGTCCACCTCCGCAGGGGTGGGCCCTTGGCTTTGGAGCTCTGGCGCTGATGGTGATGGCCGGTGGCCTCACCTATGGGCTGCGCTCCAGCGGGCCGTTCAAGGAGTTGTCGGCGCCCGGCCGGTTGGAGCTGGCGGGGGAAACCCGCAAGCTCGCCGGACCGGTCACGGCTGCCGGCAACAGCCCCCGCCTGATCCAGCTGCTGGTGAAGGAGGGCGAATTCGTTGAGCGCGGCCAGCTGCTGGCCCAGTTCGACACCGGCCCTGCCCTCCAGGCCGAGCGTCGGCTGCTGCAGAGCCGCTATGCCAGCCTCAGCCGCCAGGCCGGCAGCCTTGAGGCCGAGGTGGACCGCTACCGGCCGCTGGTGCAGGCCGGTGCGCTGGCCCGGGCCGATCTGCTGGAGCGCGAGCAGCAGCTGGTCGAACTGCAGGCCGGCGTCAGCGAAACCCGCCAGGCGATCACCCGCACCGACGCCGATCTGGGGAACAGCGAATTGCGTGCCCCCGTGGCCGGCAAGGTGATGCGCCTCTACGCCCGCGTCGGGGAACGGCCCGGCGTGATGGGCATTCTGGAGCTGAGCACCAGTGACCGCCTCGAGGCCGTCGCCGAGGTCGCCGACAGCGACCTGGCCCGCATCCACCTGGGCCAGGCCGCCCGGATCAACAGCCTCAGTGGCGCCTTCCCCGGCACCCTCTCGGCGCGGGTGAGCCGGGTGAGCCCTGCCGATGGGGCCCGCGGCGACGGTGTGGTGGAGGTGCGGCTGGACCTGGCTCCCGCCGACGCGCGGCGCGTGCGCAAGCTCGCTGGTCTGCGCACGATCACCCACTTCGCTTCCTGAGCCGCCAGCTTGGATTTGGTCGGAATCGACAGAAAGGGCAGGGATTGATCGCCCTGGCCGGCAGATCCCGCTAGAGGGAAGGCACGAGCGGAGCCGAGATGAGCTGGCTGGAGCCCACCAACCTGCTGCTGCTGGCCTGTGCCCTGATCTATGGCGTGATCGGGGAATGGGTCGATGGCGGCATCCTGCTGGTTTTCGTGGTGGGCATCAGCCTGCTCGATGCCGTCCAGCAGCAGCGCAGCAACCGTGCCCTGGCCGAGCTGGCCCGCCTGTCGGCGCCCCGCGCCCACGTGCGCCGCGACGGACAGGAGCTGGACCTGCCGGCCGAGCAGGTGCGTGTGGGCGATCTGCTCCGGCTGGAAGAAGGCGATCGGGTGGCGGCCGATGCCGCCCTCAGCGAGGGGGTGGGGCTGTGGCTGGATGAGTCCCTGCTCACCGGTGAATCGCTGCCGGTCGCCCGCTCCACGCCCGGGGAGCGGATCCTGGCGGGTTCGCTGGTGGCCAGTGGCCGCGGCTGGGCCGAGGTGGTGGCCGTGGCTGAGGCCACCGAACTGGGCCGGCTCGGCAGCAGCCTGGCCACGGTGCAGCCGCCACCCACCCGGCTGCAGCGCCAGACCCGTCGCCTCACCGGGCGCCTCACCGTGCTGGCGCTGGGGCTCTGCGCAGCCCTGGCGGTGATCCAGGGAGCGATCAGCGGCGACTGGCCCCAGGCCCTGCTCGCCGCCCTGGCCCTGGCCCTGGCGGTGCTGCCCAACGAGATTCCCGTGGTGCTGGCCCTGTTCCTGGCCCTCGGCGCCCTGCGCCTGGCCCGGATCGGGGTGCTGGCCCGCTGGCCCGCGGCGGTGGAGAGCCTGGGCAGCGCCACGGTGCTTGCCGTCGACAAGACCGGCACGCTCACCGAGAACCGCATGGGGGTGCAGCAACTGCTCACCTGGCCGCAGCTGGAGGGTTGGCAAGCGGGAGAGACCCTGGAGGAACCGGTTCATCAGCTGCTCGAGCTGGCGGTGCTCGCCAGCCGCGGTGATCCGGTGGATGCGATGGAACTGGCGATCCAGCGTCTGGCCGCCGACCATCTCGGCGGCACCGAACACCTCCATCCAGACTGGCCCCTGGAGCGCGAATACCCCCTGCAGAGCGATCTGCTGGTGTTCTCCCGCCTCTGGCACGACGGCGACGGCGGCTTGCGGCTGGCCGCCAAGGGAGCTCCCGAGGCGATCGCCGATCTCTGTCACCTCGATGCCGGGCAGACCACCGCCCTGCTGGCCGCCGCCGATGAACTCGCCGCCAGGGGTCTGCGGGTGCTGGCGGTGGCGCGCGGGCTCGATGGCGTGCCGGTGCACGAGGGTCAGCCATCCGCAGGTGGCGACGTTCTGCCGGACCACGTGCACGGCTACCTGTTCGAGCCGGTGGGCTTCCTGGCCCTGGCGGACCCGCTGCGCTCGGATGTGCCGGCGGCGATCGCCACGGCGCGGGGCGCTGGCGTTCGCGTGGTGATGATCACGGGAGACAGCCCCGTGACGGCCCGCTCGATCGCCGATCAGGCGGGCTTGCCGCCCGGTCCGGTGCTCTCCGGCCCGGAGCTGGACGCCCTCACGCCACAGGACCTGGCTGTCAGCATCCGCGAGGTGGCGGTGTTCGCCCGGGTGATGCCCCAGCAGAAGCTGCAGCTGGTGCGTGCGCTGCAGGCCGCCGGTGAGGTGGTGGCGATGACCGGCGATGGCGTCAACGACGCCCCGGCCCTCAAGGCCGCCGACATCGGCGTGGCGATGGGCAAGCGCGGCACGGCCGTGGCGCGGGAATCCGCCGATCTGGTGCTGCTCGACGACACCTTCAGCGATCTGGTGGCCGCCCTGGAACTGGGACGGCGGGTCGATGCCAACCTGCACCGGGCACTGGGTTACACCCTCGCCATTCACCTGCCGATCGCCGCGCTCGGCCTGGTGCCCCTGCTACTGCCTGGCCAGGCCCTGATCCTGCTGCCGGTGCACATCGCCCTGCTCCACCTGGTGATCGATCCGGCCTGCACGGTGGTGTTCGAGGCGCTTCCCGCCTCACCGGGCCTGATGCGGCAGCCCCCCCGCCCGCCGGAGGCTCCCCTGTTCGGGCCCGACACCTGGCGCCATTCGCTCACCCAGGGCGCCGTCGTGATGGTGGCCGCCCTGGTGCTGGTCTTCTGGCCCGAGGCCGACGCCGCCACCCACCGCAGCCTGGTGTTCTCGTTGCTGCTGCTCGCCGGCGGTGGGCTGGTGTGGCTGAACGGCGATCCCCACAGCCGCATCACCGCCGCCGGTGCCGGCATCGGCCTGGGGCTGTGGCTGCTGCTGCTGGCCATTCCCGGATTGCAGCAGCTGCTCAGCCTTGCGCCGCTGCAGCCCTCCGGGATCCTCACCGTGATGATCACCACAGCACTCGCCCTGCTGCTGGCGGGCCTGCTCAACCGCCGACTGGCCTGAAGCCGCCATCGGATGTCCCTTGGTCGCAGGAAGCGTCAGCGCTGGCTTTGGCTTGATCCTCCCAGTCAACCCAATCAACGCAGTGGGCTTTGAGATAACAGCTGACGGCCTCCCCAACCGTGGCAAAAAACCGTTCTTCTCCAAATTGTGAGAACAGCCCAAAGCGCTTGAGCTTGTCTTTAACGGGATCTTTCATCTCGGCGAAACCGAGCATGATTCCGGCCTTCGCCAAGGTGTGATCCAGTTCATCCAGAGTGTCTGCAGAGGTGACATCGATGCTGGTGACAGGCTCAGCCTCCACGACGAGCCAGTTCACCTGAGTTGGTGATGACTCCAGGGCCGTCATCACCCGATCCCGGAAGAATTCGGCATTGGCGAAAAACAAAGGCGCATCCCACCGGAACAGAACCAGGCCAGGGACCAGGCGTGACTCCGGGTAACGGCCGATGTCGTGATACCCCTTGACACCATCGACCCGTCCCAGGACAGCGGAGTGCGGACGCCAGCCATCCCAGAGAAACTCGATCACGGCAATGACGATCGCCAGCCCGATGCCAGGAATGGCGCCAAAGACAGCGACTCCAGCCAGGCAGACCATCGACAGCCAGAACTCCCAGCGCTGCATCCGATAGATGCGCCAAAGATCAGCCACCTCGATCAAGGTGATCGCTGAAGCAATCACCACCCCTGCAAGCGCGGCTGTTGGCAGGTTTCGCAAAAGGTTCGGCGCCGCCAGGAGCAACGCGGCGACAGTGACTGCACCGACGACCCCGGTCAACTGGGTCTTGGCGCCTGCCGCCTCGGCAACCGGAGTGCGCGACGTGCTTGCGCTGATGGGGAGGCCCTGAAACAAACCGGCGACCAGGTTGGCCGCGCCCAATCCAACCATCTCCTGATTGGCATCGATCGTGTCCCCCAGTCGCGCGGCATAGGTTCTGGAAAGCACGCTCGTGTCAGCGAACGACACGAGGGCGATGGCGCAGCCTCCGAGCAACACCGGCACGAGATCGCCCGTGCTGATGGAGGGGATCGACAAAGCGGGCAAACCTCTGGGAAGAGGACCGAGCACCGTCACCCCGAATCGGCTCTCAAGATTCAGCACTGAGACGATGACGGTCGCGGCAACGACAGCCAGCAGAACCCCCGGGAAACGCCTGCTGCGCCTCAGGAGCCCAATCATCAGCAAGGTACCGACGCCAAGGGCCAGCGATGCCCTGTTCGTGCTTCCGGCCAGCACCGCTGCAACAAAGGACCGGGCTTCGATCAGCAGTCCGTCGCCCTTCACCGTGAAACCGCACAAGGCAGGCAGCTGACTGACCAGCACGGTCAGAGCGATGCCGTTCATGTAGCCGTAGCGGATCGGCTTGGAGAGCAATTCAGTGATGAAACCCAGGCGAGCGGTTCCCGCAAGAACGCACAGGCTGCCGGAGACGAGGGCCAGCATCCCGGCCAGGGCCATGGCGCGCTGGGAATCACCCCCAGACAGCGGCAGCACGATGCCGAGGATGAGGGCGACGAGCGAAGAATCCGGTCCCAGGACCAGCATCCGGCTGGGGCCGAACAGGGCATAGGCGAATAAGCCGAAGATGGTGGCGTACAGGCCACAGATGGCCGGAACACCGGAAGCAACCGCGTAGGCAATGCCGACCGGCAGCAGCACGGCCGTCAACGCCAGGCCGGCTCCGATGTCATGAAGGAGCCAGGCGATCCTGTAGTGGTTGATGGCAGACAGACCAGGGACCCAACGCCTCCAGCCAGTGGGAGTTTGACGACGCTTGATGCGTGGGTTGGCAGAGGGGGAGAGGGGCGTTGGGGGAGGTGTCGAGGCGCTCATGTCAGAGAAGCCTGCCCCGCCTCGAGCCGGTTCGCTTCCGGTCCAGCCTGCTGAGGACGTAGTAACTGGCGAACGCAATCAGGATCATGACAAGCATGAAGGCTGGATAGGACACCCTCCAGTTCCTGGGGCCCGTGATCATCGACCATTCGGACATCCCCCCGATGCCGGCAAGCAGCGTCAACGGCATAAAGATCGTGGTGATCAATGTCAACCGTCTGACGGTAATATTTGTTTCATTGGCCGCTTTAGCCATTTCATTATTTAACATTGAAAGATACATTTCCATCAAACTGGTAACGATATCTCGATAGGACTCAGTCAGCTCTAAAAATCTGACTAGGTGATCATAGATGTCGCGATAATGATAGATTGACTGCTCTGCAATGAACGGGCAATCCCTGCGGCATATCCTCCCGAGGATCTCACGTTCGTGAAAGAGGCTCTTGCGTAGCCTTAGCAGATACCGCCTGAACCGAATCAATTCGGCCGGCTTGAAGCTCGCAGGGTCCGAGATCAGAGCCCCTTCCACATCGTCCAATTCGTCCTCGAGCGCCTCGATGGCAACAAACTTCTGATCCACAACATGATTCAGAATCAGGTGCATGACCCGTGAAGGCCCCTGCTGCTCCAGTGTTCCCTCAAAGCTCTTCTCGACCAGGCGTTGAATTCCCGCCAGAAAGGGCCGCCGGCCTGGGCCGAAGTGACTGATGCTGACCAGGAACTTCTCACCGATGAACAAATTGATTTCACCCACCTCCAGAGCACCATTGCCATACTCGAACGTGTTAAAGAGAATGAATGTATTGTTCGGAAAGTCTTCGATCTTGGGAATCTGGTTTTCATCAAAGCAATCCTCGATCGAAAGCTGATGCAGACCGAGCAGCCCCACCAGCTCCTCGAGCTCCTCCCTGGTGGCCTCGTTGTAGTGCAACCAGGCAAAACCACTCTCTTCCGCAGCCGCCACAGCAGCCTCGGCCGTCCCGACGCGCTTCGGAGGGCCGCTGCAGCCGAACTGGTAAAAGCTGGAGTCAGACACGTCGTTCTGATCGGGTCCCAGGCAACAGCGTAGGGAGGAAATAGCGTGAGCTGGACATTGACTGGTGACGTACTTCCGTCAGGACCAGGATGGGCCTCTGAACCCTGCAATCTCCGATCAGAATCTCGCTGAAAAAGACATCACAACCAAGCGGAGATCGCCATCCAACCAGGTTTGCAGGTTCAGTTGCCCTGAAGGCTGGTGAAGGAATCAGGGCCCTCGCCGCAGGAGCGCCGCTCAGGCCGCCAGGAAGCCGAAGTGACGCGAGAGGAAGCCGCGCAGGCCGCTCTGGGCCTCGAGGTCGAGTTCGGCGGACCATTCCGCCTCGGCGATGTCGGCCTCACCCAGGCCCAGACCGTCCACCAGGCGCCGGTAGGCCACCTTCTCCAGGGGGTTGATGCTCGACTCGTCGCCGGGCCGCCGGCCGACACGGATCATCATGTAGCCCAGCTTCAGGGCCAGCTGCCGGTCTTCCTCGGAGCGGAGCCGGGGAATCAGCGTGTCGAGGGCCTCAGGCTGCAGGGACTGCTCGGCCAGCACCTCAGCTACCTCGGCGGGCAGCGGCACTCCACCATCCGTCACGATGTAACGCTCCACCAGGTCTTCCAGCAGCTCCCGCTCCTCCGCGGAGAACTCGCCATCCGACCAGGCCACACAGCAGAGGATGCGCAGCAGGTCGAGGTTGCCGGCGGGCGGGGTGTCGGTGCTGGGCGCCATGAAGGGGATCCGGTAGGCATCGCAACAGCCATTGTGACGGCTTGGTCCGGCAGCCCACCAACCGAGGGCAAGCGCCCTGACAGATTCCATGCGCGTGGCTACAGCGGAAGCAGAGGGGTCAACCCCGCTACGACGGAATGGAGAGCAGGCATCACAGCGATCCCTATCAACAGCGCCACAAGCCGTCCCAGCCCAGCACCTGTCCGGATTGCCAGGCCACCTTTCACCAGGGGCGCTGGACCTGCCTGTGCACGGATCAGGGATGGGGTTCCCGCAGGCGAGCTGCGGCTCTCGGGCCGTTTCCTGGCCCAGCATGCACTGGGTGAGGCCCTGGTGAATGCCTTCGGCGGAACGCTGGAGGCACCCTTCGCGGACGCCGGATCGCAGGCGCCATAGTGCCCGCACGCCCTGGCAGGACAGTGAAGGCCGTGCCGAGCCTGAAGTCCCTGACCCGCCGCCAGCGGGTCGCTGAAGTGATGGATCAGCCGGGCCTCGACCCCGGCGAGCACACCCTGGCCCTGGCGGGGCTACGGCGCATCAATGCCGTGAGCCGCTGCTCCGCCAGCCTGTTCACCCCGATCCGTGAGCTGGCGGCACGCCATCAGGGCACTCCCCTGCGGGTGCTGGATCTGGCCTGCGGCGGCGGTGACACCGCCATCGACCTGGCCCTGATGGCCCGGCGCAGCGCCATCCCGTTGATCCTCGAGGGCTGCGACATCAGCCCCGGTGCTGTGGCGATCGCCCGCGCCAATGCCGAGCGCCGCGGCGCCAAGGCGCGCTTCTTCAGGGCCGATGCCCTCACCGATCCGCTGCCCTCGGGTCCGGACGGGGCCGCCCCCGGTGGCTACGACGTGGTGCTCACCTCCCTGTTCCTTCACCACCTCGACGACCACGACGCCGAGATGCTGCTGGCCCTGATGGGCCGGCGGGCCCGTCAACTGGTGCTCGTGAACGACCTGATCCGCAGTCCCCTGGGCTATGGGCTGGCCTGGGCCGGCACCCGGCTGCTCAGCCGCTCCTGGATCGTGCACACCGATGGACCGCGCTCGGTGCAGGGGGCCTTCCAGCTTGCTGAGGTGGCCGCCATGGCGGAGCGGGCCGGGCTGCAGGGCGCCACGCTGCAACGCTGCTGGCCGGAGCGTTACCTGCTGAGCTGGTCCCGTGGTTGAGACCCTGCCCGGCCAGTCCTGGGATGTGGTGGTGATCGGAGCCGGTCCGGCCGGTGCCCTGGCCAGCCTCGATCTGGCACGCCGGGGCCTGCGGGTGCTGCTGGTGGAGAAGCGCCGCTTCCCGCGCTGGAAGGTGTGCGGCGCCTGCTTCAACGGCCAGGCCCAGGTGGCGCTCGCCTCCGTGGACCAGGGCCATCTGCTCGAGAGCCTGGGAGGGCTGCCGTTGCGGCGGCTGCGGCTGGGCCTGGGCGGCCGGCAGACGTGCTGTGCCCTGCCCCCGGGGTGGGCCGTCTCCCGCAGCCGCTTCGATCAGGCCCTGGTGGAGGCCGCCGTCAGCGCCGGAGCTGTGTTCCGCCCCGAAACCACAGCTCAGCTGGGTCCGGCCAGCGCCCAAACCCGCAGCGTCAGCCTGCGCCAGGGGCGGCAACAGCAGCAGGTGCAGGCGGCCGTGGTGCTGGTGGCGGCGGGACTGGCCCACCGCTGCCTCGAGAACGAGCCTGGCGCCCACACCCGCATCCAGCCCCGCTCGCGGCTGGGGGCCGGTTGTGTGCTGGCGGGTGCGGACCACCACTGGGAGGAGGGCAGCATCCACATGGCCGTGGGCCGCCGGGGCTACGTGGGTCTGGTGCGGGTGGACGGCGGCAGCCTCAATGTGGCCGCCGCCTTCGATCGCACCTTCCTGCAGGAGACCGGTAGCGCCGCTGCTGCCGCCGGGCGGGTGCTGGCGGAGGCCGGCTTCCCGGCCCTGCCCCAGCTGGATGAGGCCGACTGGCAGAGCACTCCAGCTCTCAGCCGCCGCAGCACCCCCCTGGCCGGCCATCGCTTCCTGGTGCTCGGGGATGCCGCCGGCTACGTGGAGCCTTTCACCGGAGAAGGCATGGGTTGGGCCCTCGCCGCCGCCGCCGCCGTCACGCCGCTGGTGCTGGAGGGGGCCGGGTCGTGGGAGCCGGCGCTCGAGCGCCGCTGGATCCAAACCCACCGGCAACGGATCGGCCGCCGTCAGCTGGTCTGCCGCAGCCTGGCCCTGGCGCTGCGCCATCCGAGCAGCGCCCGTGGCCTGTTCTGGGCCGCGTCGCGCCTGCCCTCCCTGCCGCAACGGCTGATGCCATGCCCCTGACGATCCTGGGCATCGGCACCGCGGTTCCCCGCCACCAGATCAGCCAGGGCGAATCCGCGGCCATGGCCGGGCGCATCTCCGCCTCCACGCCAGAGCGGGCAGCCCTGCTGGCGCGCATCCAGCGGCGCTCCGGGGTGAACGTGCGCCACAGCGTCCTGCTGGAATCGCTCGAGCATGAGGATGGCATCGGAGGCCGCCTGCCGTTCTATGGCGACAGCAGCCCATCCACGGGCGAGCGGATCAGACGTTTCGAGGTCCATGCCGAACCCTTGGCGCTGGAAGTGGCCCGCCTCGCCCTGGCGGATGCCGGGCTCGGCCCGGAGCGGATCACCCACCTGGTCACGGTGAGCTGTACGGGCTTCCAGGCGCCGGGCTTCGATCTCGCCCTGATGGCTCAGCTGCCCCTCAATCCCGATGTGGAGCGCACCCATGTGGGCTTCATGGGCTGCCACGGCGCGCTCAACGGCCTGCGGGTGGCACGGGCATTCGTGGAGGCCGATCCGGCCGCCTGCGTGCTGCTCTGCGCCGTGGAGCTGTGCAGCCTGCACATGCACTACGGCTGGGATCCGGAGAAGGTGGTGGCCAACTCCCTCTTCGCCGACGGCGCCGGCGCCCTGGTGGCCACGGGCTCTGCCGAAGCCAGCTGCCCAGCCGCCGATGCCCCCCCGCTGCAGGTGCTGGGCTCCGGCTCCACGCTCATCCCCGGAACCGCCGATCTGATGTCGTGGACCATCGCCGACCACGGCTTCGAGATGACGCTCTCGTCCAAGGTGCCAGGCATCATCGCCGCCAACCTGCGTCCCTGGCTGGAGCGCTGGCTGAGCGCCCGGGGCGAAAGCATTCCCTCGATCGGATCCTGGGCCCTGCACCCCGGCGGTCCACGCATCCTCGCGGCCGTTGCGGCCGCGGCGGAGCTGCACCCCAGCCAGGTCGAGCCCTCGGCGACCGTGCTGCGCCGGTTCGGCAACATGTCATCGGCCACGATCCTGTTCATCCTCGAGAGCCTGCGCAGCACGGCAGCTCCACGCCCCTTGGTGGCCCTGGCCTTCGGCCCAGGCCTCACCGTGGAGGCGAGCCTGCTGGGCTGAGGCTCAGGGCCTGCGGAACCGCCGCAGCTCCCAGGCCGTGAGCCGCTGCCGGGTGTCGTACGTCAGGCTCACCTGCTGGAAGTGGTCGGCATCGAGGCGGCAGCCCACCTGCAACACAAAGGCCCCCTCCGGCAGCTGCTCCGGCAGGGAACAGAGCAGGCCGTCGGCGAAGCCGGCGGTGAGGTCGTTGCCGCTGAACTGGCTGCCGCGGAAGGGCTCGCACGGCTGCGGCTCCGGATCCGCGGCGGGCCAGTGGTGGGGTTCCAGGCGCTCCAGCTCACCGGGCCAGCCCTCCTGCTGCGCCAGCAGGGCCCGCCAGTCGCTGGCCGCAGGGCGGGGTGGGTCGAGCTCGGGGGCCAGGCTGCAGCGGAAGGGAACCACCCCCAGGCTCTGCAGCCGCCAGCCAGGGGACACGCCCAGAGCTGCTGCCAGCGGTGCGTAGAGCAGCACCAGCATCGAGCGGGAGCGGCCCCGGAAGAGGTTCAGCTCATGGCCGAATCGGGGCTGCTGCCCGTCCACCGCCAGGCTCGACTGGCCGGCGGCGCCGCGGAATTGCCAGCACTGTCCGCCGCCGTTGTAAGTGGAGCGCGAGAGGGGCAGCTGGCGGCGGCCGTCCGGAGCGAAGCGCAGGCCGCTGCCGTCCCACAGACCCGTGTCGGGGTCAGAAAAGCTGATGGCGTAGCAGGTGCCCTCGATCACCGTGCTGGGGCTGGTGAGATCCAGCACACCGGCGGCGCTGCGCTCATACCAGCGGCTCGTGCCACACCAACGGCCCGCGAAGTTGAGCCTGTTGAGCTCCCACTGGCGGTCGTGGCCGGTCATGGCAACAGGGGCGGTGGTGGTGCGGTCAGTGTGGTGGCTTCACTGTGATCGCGGCGCCCTAGCTTTTCGTCAGCCAGCACAGTCTCGATGCGGATCACGATCGTTGGCTGCGGCTATGTGGGCTCTGCCCTGGCGAGCCACTGGCATCAGCAGGCCAGGCACTGGCTGCGTGTCACCACCACGCGCGAGGAGCGCCTGGGGGAGCTGGCCCCTCTGGCCGATGCGGTGCAGCTGCTGGATGCCGCCGACCCCGATCAGCTCCACAAGGCCCTGGAGAACACCGAGGCGGCCGTGTTCTGCCTGGCACCCGGCGGCAGCCGCCAGGTGGATGCCGACGGCTATGAGGCCACCTACCTGCGCACGATGGAGGCCGTGGCGGCCGTGGTGCCCCAGCTCCCCGAGCTCCAGCAGCTCGTGTACACCAGCAGCTGCTCGGTCTATGGCGAGGCCAAGGGCCTGGTGGAGGAAGACACACCCCCCCAGCCCCGGGAGCCTCACGCTCAGATCCTGCGCGACGCCGAAGCTCTGCTGCTCGCCTGCCGCGGCTCCCACCGCCGCGTCGCGATTGCGCGGCTGGGGGCGATCTATGGCCCCGGGCGCGAGCTGGAACCCCGCTTCCGCTCCCTCGCGGGCAGCCGCCGCGAAGGGGATGGGTCGTCCCTGATCAGCTGGATCCACCGCGACGATGTGGTGACGGCCCTGGCCTGGGCGGTGGAGCAGGGCTTCGATGGACTCATCAACCTGGTGGACGACGAACCCATCAGCGTGCGCGAGCTGATCGACCGCAGCTGCCACGCCGCCGGCCTCGAGCCGGTGATCTGGGACGGCGACAACGGCACCTCGGCCAACCCAGCCGCCGAACGGCGAATCTCGAACCGCCGCCTGCGGGAGCTGGGCCTGGGCCTGCAGCACCCCTGCCTGCCGATCCTCGCGGCCACGCCCGGTCCCGGGGCTGAGCAGAAGCCTGCGGCTTAGTCTTGCCGCGCCCATCCGCCGCGCCAGCGATGCGTTCCGTGCCGCTCCACCTCGAGCCCGGCAGCGACCTGCGCCAGGCGCTCGAGCAGTTGGCCGTGGAGCAGAACGCCTCCGGTTTCGTGCTCGGTGTGGTGGGCAACCTGGCCCAGGCCGCCTTCCAGTGCCCCGGCAAGATCGCCCCCACCGTGCTGCGCGGTGAGCTGGAAATCATCACCCTGCAGGGCACCCTCTCCCCCGAGGGCGTGCACCTGCACCTGAGCCTCTCCGATGGCGACTGCCGGGTCTGGGGCGGACACCTCGAGCCGGGCTCGCGGGTGCTCAAGGGCGCCGACCTGCTGGTGGGCCTGCTGGACACTGCGGCGCTGACACGGGAGCAGGCCTCCAGGCCGGCGACTGGCGCAGGCCAGACCAGGGCCGCAGGCGCCGCGCCTGCCGTCAGTGAGCCCAACGAGCCGCGGGTGACGATCGCCGTGCGCTCCGGTTGCCCGTTCTCCAGGCGTGCTCTGCGCATGCTGCGCACCCTCGGCATTCCCCACCGCCTGATCGAACCCAGCGCCGAGGGTCCCGTGCCCCAGGTGTTCGTCGATGGGGAGCTGATCGGCGGCTACACCGAGCTGGCCGAGAGCCACGGCAGGGGCGAGCTCGAGGTCCTGCGCCAGGGATGAGCGTGCCGCCAGCCGCCACGCTTCAGCTCAGCACTCTGGCCGGCTGCGGTCTGGCCATCGCCGGCTACCCCCGCTTCCGCTACGACGCCCGCGGCGGTGGCGGCAGCGCCCAGCTGGGGCAACCGTCCGGGGACGGGAGGCGGCCGCTGAGGTTCCAGCCGGACGGACTGAGCATTCCGCCGCTCGACTGGCGCAGCACCCGCGTGCTGGGGTTGCCCCTGCCGCCGGGGCTGAGCATCAGCATCGAACCGGAGCAGCTGGAGGGCGTTCTCGATCCCGCCACCGGCTCCCTGGCCCTGACATTCAGGGCGCGCTTTCTCTTTCGTGTGGGCTCGCTCTACTGCGCACCTCCCCTGTTGGTGGCCACGGAGCTGGTCACAGGCGAGGTGACAAGCCGGCGGCATCACCTGAGCGGCGAGCGACCCGATGGGGATGGAGCCGCCCTGCTGGTGGGGGTGGCCTCGATTCAGCCCAGTGGCGAGCCCTGGCTCGACCGTTTCCTGGGGCTGCCCGATGAGGCCCTGGCGCTGCTGCGCTGCCGCTTCACTCCAGAGCCCGGGGCCGGGTTCCCGTGGGAACCACCTGCAGGCCGATCGGCGCCAGGGCAATCAGCGCCAGCTTGACGTGCTGAATCCCGAAGGGGATGCCGATGATCGTCACGAAGCAGGCCAGGGCCGAGCTGAGGTGGCCGATCGCCAGCCACCAGCCCGCCAGCAGGAACCAGATCACGTTGCCCACCAGCCCCAGGGGGCCGGTGCCGAAATCATTGCGGCCGGTGAGCTCGCGGCGGCTGATCGCCTCCTGCCCGAACGGCCAGAAAGAGAAGTTGCCGATCACGAAACAGGCCCGCGCCCAGGGCAGACCCACGATCGTGATGGCGGCCACCAGGCCGGCCAGCCACCAGCCCAGGCCCATCACGAAGCCCCCGAGCACGAACCAGAGGACGTTAAGAACGAAGCGAAGCATCTCTCCAGATTGGCGTAGATCCGAAACTTGGAGGGTCGGCCCTTTCCGGTCGGCCCGGGCTCACCTAGGCGACGGACACGAAGCTGAATTTATTACCAGCTTCGCAGCCCATCGCCTAGAGTCTGTAAACCTCCTTAACAAAAGGGACCAACCACATATGTTCACGCTCGAGAAAGCCACCCAGATCTTCCCCGACACGCTGTCGGCGGACGTCGTTCCTGCCATCACCGCGCGCTACAAGCTGCTCAGCGCCGAAGACCAGCTTGCACTGATCTGGTACGCCTACCTCGAGATGGGCAAGACCATCACCATCGCCGCCCCCGGCGCCGCCCGCATGCAGTTCGCTGAAGGCGTGCTCAGCCAGATCAAGGGCATGAGCTTTGCCCAGCAGAGCCAGGTCATGTGCGACCTGGCCAACAGCACCGACACCTCCATCGGCCGCACGTATTCCGGTTGGTCGGTGAACATCAAGCTCGGCTTCTGGTATCAGCTCGGCGAGTGGATGGCCGCCGGCATCGTGGCTCCGATTCCCCAGGGCTACCAGCTCTCCGCCAACGCCGCCTCCGTGCTCAGCTCCCTCAAGAGCGTCGAGCAGGGCCAGCAGATCACTCTGCTGCGCAACTTCGTCGTCGACATGGGCTACGACCCCGCCAAAGGCGAGGCCCAGCGCGTCAGCGAGCCTGTGGTGGCTCCCACCCCTGAGTCCCAGCGTCAGAAGGTTTCGATCGCCGGAATCGACAACGCCACGGTGAGCGCCTACATGGATCAGCTCAATGCCAACGATTTCGACAACCTGATTGAGCTGTTCCTTCCGGACGGGGCGCTGCAGCCTCCCTTCCAGAAGCCGATCGTGGGCAAGGACGCCATCTTGCGCTTCTTCCGCGAAGACTGCCAGAACCTGAAGCTTCTGCCCGAATCCGGCATTGCCGAACCCGCCGACGGCGAATTCACCCAGATCAAGGTCACCGGCAAGGTCCAGACACCTTGGTTCGGAGCCGGTGTGGGCATGAACGTGGCCTGGCGCTTCCTGCTCAATCCCGACGGCAAGATCTACTTCGTGGCGATCGATCTGCTGGCCTCCCCCGCCGAGCTGCTCAAGTTCGCCCGTTGAGCCTCGCCACGGCCACGCCCCCTGCCACCGGCAAGGGACTGCTGCTGGCCACCGGCATCCTGCTGGCCTGGATCTTCAGCCTGGTGCTTCTGCTCCCGGCCGATCCAGGCCATCTGCCCCTGCCGCTGCTGCTGCTTGCCGTTGGCCTCCGCTCGGTGCTGCACACCGGCCTGTTCATCGTCGGCCACGACGCCATGCACGGCCTGCTCCTGCCAGGCCAACCCCGGCTCAACCACCAGCTGGGGCAGCTAGCTCTCGGGCTCTACGCCGGCCTCCCCTACGGCGCCTGCCGCGCCAACCACCTGCGCCACCATCAGGCCCCGGGAACCACCCGCGATCCCGACCACCAGCCCCCCCAAGGCGGCGGGGTGCTGCGCTGGTACATCCACTTCATGGCCAGCTATCTCTCCGCCGGCCAGATGCTGCGCCTGCTCAGCGGCTGGGCCCTGCTCGCCCTGGTGGCCGCACCCTCCGGCGCCATGGCCCCGCTGTCGGTGCTGCTGATCTGCACCCTTCCCCTGCTGATCAGTTCTCTGCAGTTGTTCGTCTTCGGGACGTACCTGCCCCACCGCCAGACAGAAGGCGACAGCCCTCGCCACCAGGCCCGCAGCCTGGAGCTGCCGGTATGGCTCTCCCTGCTGGCCTGTTTCCACTTCGGCTATCACTGGGAACACCACGAGTTCCCCACCAGGACCTGGTTCCAGCTGCCGGGGATGCGCCGGTTCCGCCCGTCCCGGCAAGCGCAATCCGTGCGGCTCGCGCCTCTGGCCCAGCCGCGATAAAGTCTTGTATCAAGGAAGACATCATGGTTGAATCGGCACTGATCACCTGGAGTGACGACGAGCAGGCCATCGCTGAAGAGGCCTTCAGTTGCGCTTACGCCCGTGCCGTCCAGACAGTGATCAGCACCGTGCGCCGCGAGGCCGATTCAATTAACAATGCCCAGTCCCTCTGGCGCTTGCACGATTATCTCAGCACCCAGCGCCACGTGATGGAAGGGCGCTTCGATTTCCGCCTCGAGGGCATTCTCTTCGTGTTCGCCAGCCTGGTGAAGGAAAACCTGCTGGACCTGCAGGAACTCGACGGCCTCGACGCCGACAAGCTCGCCAAGATCAAGGCGATGTCGCGCTTCTAGGGCCAGGCGGCCCATCGGCCAGACTGACCCCATACCTCACGAGGCATCCGCCCCCATGGTCGTCAGCGGGTCTGCAGCCTCCCCAGCGGGTGCCAGAGCGGCGGCCACCAGCTCCTTCCCCCTGGCGGCCATCACCGGCCACGGCACCCTCAAGCTGGCCCTGCTGCTGGCGGCGGTGGATCCGGGTCTGGGCGGGGTGGTGATCGCCGGCGGGCGCGGCACCGGCAAGTCGGTGCTGGCCCGGGGTCTGCATGCCCTGCTGCCGCCGATCGACGTGCTGGCGCTCGGTGAGGCCTGCCGCCGCCTCAACGTCGACCCCCAGCGGCCTGACGACTGGGACGCCACGATCCACGGCCGCATCACCCAGCTGGGCGGTGATCCCAGCGGATCCGACCCCACGGCGCTGCTGCCCACCACGGTGATCCCGGCCCCGTTCATCCAGGTGCCCCTCGGCGTCACCGAAGACCGACTGGTGGGCTCGGTGGATGTGGCCGCCTCCCTGGCTGCGGGGGCCCCGGTGTTCCAGCCAGGTTTGCTGGCGGAAGCCCACCGGGGCGTGCTCTACGTCGATGAGCTCAACCTGCTCGATGACAACATCACCAACCTGCTGCTGGCGGCGGTGGGCAGCGGCGAGAACCGGATCGAGCGCGAGGGGCTCAGCCTCTCCCATCCCTGCCGCACCCTGCTGATCGCCACTTACAACCCCGAGGAGGGGGCGGTGCGCGACCACCTGCTCGATCGCTTCGCCATAGCCCTCTCGGCCAACCAGCTGCTGGCGATCGAGCAGCGGGTGGCGATCACCAGCTCCGCCCTTGATCACGGCAGCTCCAGCGAAGCCTTCCGCGCCCGCTGGCAGGAGGAGACCGATGCCCTGGCCACCCAGTTGCTGCTGGCCCGCCAGTGGCTGCCCGATGTGTCGATCGCCCGCGAGCAGATCGCCTACCTGGTCAACGAGGCCCTGCGCGGCGGCGTGGAGGGGCACCGCTCTGAGCTCTACGCCGTGCGGGTGGCACGGGCCCATGCGGCCTTGAGCGGCCGCGACCAGGTTGACGCCGACGACCTGCAGGTGGCCGTGCGGCTGGTGATCGCCCCGAGGGCCCTGCAACTGCCGCCGCCCGATCCCGAGCAACCGCTGGAACCACCCCCGCCGCCACCGCCTCCCCAGGGGGAGCAGCCGCCCGAGCCCGACACCCCCGACGATCCTGAGCCCCCGGAGCAGGACCCCCCCGAGCAGGAGGAGGCCGACGAGGAGCGTGAGGACGACAGCCCCGAGGACCAGGCGCCGCCCCAGGTGCCTGAGGAGTTTCTGCTCGATCCCGAGGCGATCGCCATTGATCCCGATCTGCTGCTCTTCGCCGCAGCCAAGTCGCGCAGCGGTGGCAGCGGCAAGCGCTCTGTGGTGCTCTCCGACTCCCGCGGCCGCTACGTGAAGCCGATGCTGCCCCGCGGCCCCGTGCGCCGCATCGCCGTGGACGCCACCCTGCGGGCCGCCGCCCCCTACCAGAAAGCGCGCCGCGCTCGGGAGCCCCACCGCACCGTGATCGTGGAGGAGGGCGACCTGCGGGCCAAGCAGCTGCAACGCAAGGCCGGCTCCCTGGTGATCTTCCTGGTGGACGCCAGCGGCTCGATGGCCCTCAACCGCATGCAGAGCGCCAAGGGGGCCGTGATCCGCCTGCTCACCGAGGCCTATGAGAACCGCGACGAAGTCGCCCTGATCCCCTTCCGCGGCGAGCAGGCCGAGGTGCTGCTGCCCCCCACCCGCTCGATCACCGCCGCCCGTCGCCGGCTGGAGCAGATGCCCTGCGGCGGGGGCTCACCCCTGGCCCACGGGCTCACCCAGGCCGCGCGGGTGGCCGCCAACGCTCTGGCCACCGGGGATCTTGGCCAGGTGGTGGTGGTGGCGATCACCGATGGCCGCGGCAACGTGCCCCTCTCCCGCTCCCTGGGCCAGCCGCAGCTGGAGGGCGAAGAGCCCGTCGACCTCAAGGAGGAGGTGATCCAGGTGGCCGGCCGCTACCGGGCCCTGGGGATCAAGCTGCTGGTGATCGACACCGAGCGCAAGTTCATCGGCAGTGGCATGGGCAAGGACCTGGCCCAGGCGGCCGGCGGCAAGTACGTCCAGCTGCCCAAGGCCAGTGATCAGGCGATCGCCGCCATCGCCCTCGACGCCCTCAACGGGGCGGCTTAGGAGCCGCCTTCTTCTGGGCTTCTTTCTCCGCCTTGTCCTTGGCCAGGCCCGTCTGGGCGGGATAGAGCTCATCGAAGAGCTGGCCCAGGCCGATCGCCACGCTGCGCACACCGTCCATGAACTCGGCGTCGCTGGTGAGCTTGTTCACATCGCCACCGACGGCATCGATGCGGGCGGTGAGGCGCTCGGCATTGCCCACGGTGGTCTTGAGCTGAGCCAGCGTCTTGGGGTTGTCCAGCGAAGCCGTGACGTTGCGCACATGGCGGCTGGCCGCCGCCGCTTCGGCCGTGGCGGTGCTGAGGTTGGCCAGGATCGGATCGGCTTTGCCCACCGAGCGCTTCAGCTCAGCCACCAGCACCTGTGCCCGCTTCAGGAACTGGGTGGCCTCCTTGGAGGTGGCATCGAAGCTGCGGGTGGTGCGGGCCATCTCCTCCACGATCTGCTTCTCGTCCACCTGGGACAGCAGGCGCTGCATCAGCTCGGTCACGCTGTTGAGGCTGGCGGCCGTGACGCCCTTGAGCTCACTGCCGGCACAGACCATCACTGTGTTGTCGCAGTCCTTGGACCGGGGCAGGGGGGCACTCTCGGGAAGGGGGTTGCCAGTGCTGATCAGGGCCACCTGGGCATCACCACCCAGCAGGGAGCCGGTCTGCACCTGGGCCATGGTGGGGCGCGCCAGCTGCAGGGTGGGATCGCTGATCTCCAGTTCGGCCAACACCGCTGCGGAGGTGGTCTGGACCTTGCGCACACTGCCCACCTGCACGCCGCGGAAGATCACCGCCGAGCGGTCCGCCAGGCCAGCGGCGTCCTGGAAGCTCACCTTCAGGATCCAGTTGTTCTGGCTGAGGGAAATCCCCCTGAGCCAGATCCAGAAACCGGATCCCCCCACCACGGCCGCAAGCAGCGAAAATCCAACGATGGCCTCTCGCACACTGCGACGCATGGGGCTCTAAATCTCCGCCGGTTGCATCGGCCCGCTCAGGCTACCGGTTCGAAACTGCACCACATAAGGATTGTCGGTACGGACAAAGTCCTGCACGGAACCGAGCCACTGGAGATGACCCTCATAAAGCATCGCCACCCGCTCGGCTGATCGCACGATCGTGCTCATCACGTGGCTGACCACCACCGAGCAGCCCGCCGCCACCTTGGTGGTGGTCACGATCAGGTCCTCGATGCGGGTGCAGGCCACCGGGTCGAGCCCGGCCGTGGGTTCATCGAACAGGAGGATGGGATGGTGCCCGGCCGGCCGGCCAGGGTCTTCGATCAGGGCACGGGCAAAGCTCACCCGTTTCTGCATCCCGCCACTGAGCTCCCCAGGCAGGCGTTCCTCGATGCCCGAGAGCCCCACAGCCTCCAGGGCCCGGCCGACCCGATCGCGGATCTCGGGCTCCCGCAGCTTGCTGTGGCGGTAAAGCAGGAAGCCCACGTTCTCGCGCACAGTGAGGGAGCCCAGCAGGGCCGGGTTCTGAAACACCAGGCGCACATCCGGCGGACGGAGCTGATCGAGCCGGAGATAGTGCTGGGGGGCGCCATGCAGACGCAGCTCCCCCGCCGTTGGCAAGAGCAGCCCGGCGAGGATGCGCAGCACCGTCGATTTGCCCGTGCCCGAGGGTCCCACCACCGCCAGCCGCTCACCCTGCCCCAGGCTGAGGCTCAGGTCATTGAGCACGATGTTGCTGCCCCAGCGCATGCCCACGCCGTCCAGCTCCAGCACCGGCCCGTCAGGGGCGATTGGGGGGGAATGGTTCATCCCGGCATTTCATCCGTACAGTTCGTGTTGCTCCGTGCTGCGGCGTAACGCCCCAACGGCTTGACCTCCCAGCGCCCCTCCAAGCCCCGCCTCCGCCGGCAGGTCCGCCGACCGGGCTGGATGGGCCGCGGCGACCTCCGCCAGCAGGACCTGGTGAGCCGCTCGAAGCGGGCGGTGCGCTGGCTGCAACCAGGGCTGGTGGTGAAGCGGTGGATGCTCACATCTGGCCTCGGGCTGGTGCTGGCGCTGGTGGGCGCCGCCATCCTGGCGGATCTCAAGCCCATCTACTGGATCCTGGAGTCGCTCACCTGGCTGATCACGAACGTGGCGCGGGTGCTGCCGCGGGGCTTCACCGGTCCGCTGGTGCTCATCGCCGGGGCGGCCCTGGTGATCTGGGGCCAGAGCCGCAGCTTCGGCTCGATCCAGCAGGCCCTGGCACCCGAGAAGGACACGGTGCTGGTGGATGCCCTGCTGGCCCAGCGGCGGCTCAACCGTGGCCCCAACATCGTGGCGATCGGCGGAGGCACCGGTCTCTCCACCCTGCTCAGCGGCCTCAAGCGCTACAGCAGCAACATCACAGCCATCGTCACCGTCGCCGATGACGGCGGCAGCAGCGGTGTGCTCCGCCGCGAGCTGGGGGTGCAGCCGCCTGGCGACATCCGCAACTGTCTGGCGGCCCTGGCCCGGGAGGAACCGCTGCTCACCCGCCTGTTCCAGTACCGCTTCAAGGCGGGCACTGGGCTGGAGGGCCACAGCTTCGGCAATCTGTTCCTCACGGCCCTCACGGCCATCACCGGCAGCCTGGAGTCGGCGATCACCGCCAGCAGCAGGGTGCTGGCGGTGCAGGGCCAGGTGGTCCCGGCCACCAACGCCGACGTGCGCCTCTGGGCGGAGCTGGAGAACGGCGAGCGCATCGAGGGCGAATCGAAGATCGGCCACTCCCCCAGCCCGATCGTGCGCCTGGGCTGCATCCCCGAGCGGCCGCCGGCCCTGCCCCGGGCGATCGAGGCCATCGCCAATGCCGAACTGATCATCCTCGGGCCCGGCAGCCTCTACACCTCCCTGCTGCCCAACCTGCTGGTGCCGGAGCTGGTGCAGGCGATCATCCGCTCCAAGGCGCCGAAGCTCTACATCTGCAACCTGATGACCCAGCCCGGTGAAACCGACCGGCTGGATGTGGGCGGGCACCTGCGGGCGATCGAAGCCCAGCTGGCCAGCCTCGGGGTGCACAGGCGGCTGTTCCCGGCGGTGCTCGCCCAGGAACCGCTCCAGGACCTCGCCCTGCTGGAGCACTACCGCGCCAGGGGAGCGGAACCGGTGCTTTGCGACCAACGTCAGCTGCGCAGTGCCGGCTACGACGTGATGCTCGCCCACCTGCAGGGCTCACGCCCGGGCGACACCCTGCGCCATGACTCCCGCAGCCTCGCCCATGCCGTGATGCGCTTCTACCGCAAATCCAAGGGTCAGAAATCGAGCGGCGATCTCGACTGGCTCAGTAGCCGGGCTCAGTAAGCCAGGCGCAAGCAAGCCCAGCTCAGTGGGCGTCCTGCATTTCGTAGAAATCCGGCTGGACGTAGTCCTTGCGCAGGGGATAACCCTTCCAGTCTTCGGGCATCAGCAGGCGCTTGGGATGGGGATGGCCTGCGTAGGTGATGCCGAACATGTCGAAGGTTTCCCGTTCCTGCCAGTCGGCGCCACGGAAGAGGCCATAGAGGGTGGGGATGGTCAGGTCGCCGCTGCGCTCCAGGAAGACCTTCAGGCGCACCTCTTCGGGGGGTTGAGCGGGGGATGAGCCCTGCTCCAGCGCCGCCGCCAGCTTCACCAGGTGATAGAAGCTGACCAGGCGGCCGCCGGGGCCTTCGTCGTAGCCGCCCTGGCACTGCAGGTAATCGAAGCCCCAGGCCTTGAGGGCGGCGGCCACCACAGGCAGGAACATCGGCTCCACCCCGATGATCTCCACGCCGAGGTGGTCGGCGGTCAGGGGCTGGTGGTCGAAGCCCTGGGTCGTCAGCCACTGGCTGACGGCGCCGATCGGGGCGGGGCTGAGCTCGGTGGTGGGATCAGGCATCGCTGGAGGAGCGGGTGGCTTCGAGAGCTTCGGGTTCGGGGGTGGCCAGGGGCAGGCCGGCACCGGCGGCGAAGGCGGCCTTCTGGGTTTCCGCCCGCAGGTAGGCCCCGGTCACGATCGGCTCGACCGCCTTCATGGCGTGCTCGATCGTGAGGTAGCGGTGGGTGGGCTGGAGGTTGCCCCGCTCGGCGAGGGCCTCGTTGCCCACCTTCTTGCGCAGCTTGATCACCGCATCGAAAATGGCCTCCGGCCGCGGCGGGCAGCCAGGGATGTAGAGGTCCACCGGGATCAGCTTGTCGACGCCACGCACGGCCGTGGTGGAGTCGGCGGAGAACATGCCGCCGGTGATCGTGCAGGCGCCCATGGCGATCACGTACTTCGGCTCAGGCATCTGCTCATAGAGCCGCACCAGAGCCGGTGCCATCTTCATCGTCACCGTGCCGGCCGTGATCAGCAGATCCGCCTGGCGCGGGCTGGAGCGGGGCACCAGGCCGAAACGGTCGAAGTCGAAGCGGGAGCCGATCAGGGCCGCGAACTCGATGAAGCAGCAGGCCGTGCCGTAGAGCAGGGGCCAGAGGCTGCTGAGCCGGGCCCAGTTGTGCAGGTCATCGAGGCTGGTGAGGATCACATTCTCGGAGAGATCCGAGGTGACCGTGGGGGCACCCACCGGGTTGCAGGTGGAGGCACGCAGATCGCGCAGGGCCTCGATCGAGGGGGCCTCGCTGGTTCCTGGGCTTGACGGAGTAATGGTCATCGTTCGGCTGGTCGGGGTTCCGGATGGCTGGGGATCAGCTCCACTCGAGGGCACCCTTGCGCCAGGCGTAGGCGAGGGCCACCACGAGGATCGAGATGAAGATCAGGGCTTCGATGAAGGCCAGCAGGCCCAGGCGATGGAACGCCACGGCCCAGGGATAAAGGAAGACGGTCTCGACATCGAAGATGACGAAGACCAGGGCGAACATGTAATAACGGATGTTGAACTGGATCCAGGCACCGCCGATCGGCTCCATCCCCGATTCGTAGGTGAGGCGGCGTTCGCCATCCCTCGACTTGGGGGCCACCATCTTGTTGGTGACCAGAGCCAGCACGGGAACGGCCGCCGCGATCAGCAGAAAGCCCAGAAAGGCGTCGTAGCCGGGAAGCACGAACATGAAACGGCCCAACCTGGGGCGCAGTCTGGCATCCGTCGGCAGGGATCGCCTGGATAGAGTCCGATCTGACGGCAGTGGGGCCAGCGCCATGGTCAACGGGCACGACGGCGACGAGGAACGAGCTTCGGACAAGGCCAGCAACGAAGCTCCAGGCGCGCCTGCGGCCGTCGTGGAGAGCGATCCCGACAGCCACCGCTACGAGTGCCGCAGCTGCGGCTTCGTCTATGACCCCGAGGAGGGCATCCGCAAGCTGTCCATCGCCCCGGGCACCCCCTTCACGGAGCTCGATCCGATCGGCTTTCGCTGCCCGGTCTGCCGCAGCCGCGTGGGTGCCTTCCGTGACATCGGTCCACGCAGCAAGCCCAGTGGCTTCGAGGAGAACCTCAACTTCGGCCTCGGCGTGAACAAGCTCACCCCCGGCCAGAAGAACGTGCTGATCTTCGGGGGCTTCGCGCTGGCGTTCGCCTTCTTCCTCTCTCTCTATTCCCTCCGCTGAGTCCCGTGAAACGCCTGTTCTCTTCCCTTCTCGGCCTGGTGCTGGCCGCGGGCCTGGCCTTCGGCCTCGGCGGCTGCGTCACCACCGGTCTGCCCCTGGCCGCCAGCAGCCCCTGGCAGCCCGTCGCCCTCGACACCCGCTCCAATCCCCTTGACCTGGCGTTCACCGACGACAGGCACGGCTTCCTGGTGGGCAGCAACCGCCTGATCCTCGAAACCGAGGATGGCGGCGCCAGCTGGCAGGCCCGCGCCCTCGCCCTGCCTGAAGACGAGAATTTCCGTCTGCTCAGCATCGACTTCAACGGCAAGGAGGGCTGGATCGCCGGCCAGCCCGGCCTGTTGCTGCACAGCACCGATGGCGGCCAGAACTGGGAGCGCCTGCTGCTCGACACCAAGCTGCCCGGCGACCCTTACCTGATCACGGCACTGGACACCGGCAAGGCCGAGCTGGCCACCACCGTGGGCGCCATCTACCGCACCAGTGATGGCGGCGGCAGCTGGCAGGCCGAGGTGAGCGATGCCGCTGGTGCCGTGCGCGACCTGCGCCGCGCCCCCGATGGCCGCTACGTGAGCGTCTCGAGCCTGGGCAACTTCTTCGCCACCTGGGGGCCAGGCCAGGCCACCTGGGAGCCCCACCAGCGCATCAGCAGCCAACGGCTGCAGAGCATGGGCTTCCAGCCCGACGGCAACCTCTGGATGGTCACCCGCGGCGCCCAGCTGCGCTTCAACCCCGATGCCGCCGATGTGGAGGCCTGGAGCAAGCCGGTGATCCCGATCACCAACGGCTACGGCTACCTCGACATGGCCTGGGATCCCAACGGCGCCATCTGGGCCGGCGGCGGCAGCGGCACCCTGCTGGTGAGCGAGGACGGCGGCTCCAGCTGGAAGCGGGATCCCCTGGCGGGCTCCCAGCCCACCAACTTCACCCGGATCGTCTTCAACGGCGATGGCAAGGGCTTCCTGCTGGGGGAGCGGGGCAACCTGCTGCGCTGGGTGGGCTGAGGCCCCGACGGTCCCACTTGCATCCCTGTGTAACCAACCCGCTGGAGCGCACGCTCCGCCCCACCCCCAAGCCCTAAGATCAACCAGCTGAATTGCCCGCTGCTATGGCTGCCGGCTCCACCGGGGAACGTCCGTTCTTCGAGATTATTACGAGCATCCGTTACTGGGTGATCCACGCCGTCACCTTGCCGGCGATCTTTTTGGCGGGCTTCTTGTTCGTCTCCACCGGTCTGGCTTATGACGCCTTCGGTACGCCTCGTCCCGATGCCTACTTCCAGGCCCAGGAAGCCAAGGCACCCGTGGTGAGCAAGCGCTACGAAGGCAAGAGCCAGCTCGACCTGCGCTTGCAGTAAGCCATGACCCAGTCACCGAGCACCACACCGCGCAACTATCCGATCTTCACGGTTCGGTGGTTGTCGCTGCATGCGCTGGGGATTCCCACGGTTTTTTTCCTGGGTGCCCTGGCGGCCATGCAGTTCGTCCGTCGCTGAACACCGCTATGCAGCGCAATCCCAACCCGAACAACCTGCCGGTCGAACTGAACCGCACCAGCCTTTATCTGGGCCTGCTGTTCGTGTTCGTCATCGGCGTCTTGTTCACCAGCTATTTCTTCAACTGATCGGGAGACACAGCCATGAGCGGCAAGAAATCCGGTTTACCTGACGGTCGTTTACCTGACCGCCTTCCCGATGGCCGCCCCGCCGTGGCCTGGAAGAGCCGCTGGACCGAAGGGGTTCTGCCCCTCTGGCTCGTGGCCACCGCCGGCGGCATTGCCGTCATCTTTGTGGTGGGCCTGTTCTTTTACGGCTCCTACGTGGGTGTCGGTTCGGCCTGAATCCTCAGCAGAAACGATCAAGGGCCCCGATGGGGCCCTTTTTTGATTGCGATGAACTCAGACCCCGTAATAGTCGCGATACCAGCGGGCGAAATGGCCGATCCCCACCTCCAGCGGGGTGTGGGGCGCGAAGCCCACCCAGGCCTCCAGGGCTGAAGTATCAGCGGCAGTGGCGGCCACATCGCCGGGTTGCATCGGCTCGAACTGAGGAATGGCTTTCACACCGAGAGCGTCTTCGAGCACTTCGATGAAACGCAGCAGGGGAGTGGGCTGGCTGTTGCCGATGTTGAACAACCGGTGCGGAGCCGCCGCTGTGGCGGGGTTGGGATCCAGCGGATCGAAGGAAGGATCCGGGGTAGCGGGCTTGTCGAGGCAGCGGATCACCCCTTCGACGATGTCATCGATGTAGGTGAAGTCACGCTCCATGCGGCCATGGTTGAACACCCGGATCGGTTCTCCCGCGAGGATCGCCTTGGCGAACAGCATCGGCGCCATATCCGGACGACCCCAGGGGCCATAGACGGTGAAGAAGCGCAGACCCGTGGCCGGCAGCCCGTAGAGGTGGCTGTATGTGTGGGCCATCAGTTCATTGGCCTTCTTGGTGGCGGCGTACAGACTCACCGGATGGTTCACCGGATGCTGCTCCGAGAAGGGCATGCGCCGGTTGCCGCCATACACCGAACTGCTGGAGGCATACACCAGGTGCTCCACTCCGTGGTGGCGGCAGCCCTCGAGGATGTTCCCGAAACCCACCAGGTTGCTATGGATGTAAGCCGAAGGGTTCTCGATCGAATAGCGCACCCCCGCCTGGGCGGCAAGGTGGATCACGGCGCGGGGGCGTTCGCTCTCGAATAACTCCGCCATGGCGGAGCCATCCTCAAGATCAAGCTGCCGGAAGCGGAAACCGCCCCCCTGATCCGGGGCCGGCATGCATTGCAAGCGGCTGAGCCGGGCTCGCTTCAGAGCCGGATCGTAGTAGGCGTTGAGGTTGTCGAGACCAACCACGCGCTCGCCACGTCGCAGAAGCGCCTCGGTGACCGCAGCTCCGACAAAACCGGCTGCACCGGTCACCAGCACTGTCCTCAGGTCCGTCACCGTCATGTCATGGCTACTCGAGTCCTAGTACGGAGCGGAAATGGGCAATCGTGGGGCCCAGACCCTGCTCAAGCGTCACCTGCGGTTCCCAGCCCAGCTCAGCGCGGGCCAGATCGATCACAGGTTGGCGCTGAAGGGGGTCATCCTGGGGCAGGGGCAGATAGGTCAGCGGCAACTCAGGGTTGATGCGCTGCAGCACCTGCTCCGCCAGTTGGAGGATCGTGAATTCACCAGGGTTGCCGATGTTGATGGGGCCGGTGTGGTTGCCGTTCATCAGGCGAATCAAGCCTTCCACCAGATCATCCACATAACAGAAACTGCGGGTCTGGCTGCCATCGCCGTAGAGGGTCAAGGGCTGGCCGCGCAATGCCTGCACGATGAAATTGCTGACCACTCGCCCATCATCGGGAGCCATGCGCGGGCCATAGGTGTTGAAGATTCTGGCCACACGAATCTCCGTGCCATGCATGCGCATGTAATCGAAGCAGAGAGCTTCAGCGATGCGCTTGCCCTCGTCGTAGCAGGAGCGAATTCCGATGGGATTCACACTGCCGCGATAACTTTCAGGCTGGGGATGTACCTCCGGATCGCCATACACTTCACTGGTGCTGGCCAGCAACAGCCGTGCCCCAACCCGGCTGGCCAATCCGAGCATGTTGTAAGTGCCCAGAAAGCTCGTCTTCGCGGTCTTGATCGGGTTCGACTGGTAGTGCCGCGGTGAGGCCGGACAGGCCAGATGCCAGATCCGATCAACCTCCAGACGAATCGGCTCGGTGACGTCGTGGCGAATTAGCTCAAAGTGGGGATGGCCGATCCAGCGGGCCACGTTGGCCTTGCATCCGGTGAAGTAATTGTCGAGGCAGATCACCTCCTCGCCGGCCTCCATCAGCCGATCGACAAGGGTGGAGCCCACAAAGCCGGCGCCGCCGGTGACGAGATGACGCAGGGAGGGTGGAGCCATCGATTCAACCTTCTCCCACCAGCCAGACCCTAAGACCAGCCATCCGGGCCGCCTCAGCATCGGTCACCGCGCGCACGTCAAATAGCCAGGCGGGCCGGCGCATGCGTGCGGCGATCGCCGGCCAGTCGAGTTGCGCGAACTGGCCCCATTCCGTGAGCACGATCACCGCATCGGCACCCTCCACGGCCTCCAGCACGCCGGCCGCAGGCTGCCAGCTGCCTTCATCAGCCAGGCCCAGTCCGGGGTCACTGGCCCCCTGGCCCAGATCGCTGGTGATCTGATCGACTCCCACTTTCGGGTCATGAATCGCCAGATGCGCCCCTTCTTCGAGCAGATCTCGGCAGATGCTGATGGCCGGTGATTCGCGGGTGTCGTTGGTGTCGGCCTTGAAGGCGAACCCCAGCACCGCCAGCCGCTTACCGCTGACGGTGCCGAACAGCCGACTCACCACCAACCGGGCAATGCGACGCTGTTGCCAGCTGTTGAGTTCCACCACCTGCTCCCAGTACTGGGCCGCCGGCTCCAGGCCGTAGTGACGGCAGAGATAGACCAGGTTGAGGATGTCCTTGCGGAAGCAACTGCCGCCGAAACCAGGACCGGCCGAGAGAAATTTCGATCCGAGGCGGGAATCAGAGCCGATGGCCCGGGCCACCTCCTTGACATCAGCGCCGGTGGCCTCACAGAGGGCCCCGATAGCATTGATCGAGGATATTCTCTGGGCCAGGAAGGCATTGGCAGTGAGCTTGGACAGTTCACTGCTCCAGAGGTTGGTGCGCAGAATCCGCTCAGGATTGACCCAGTGGGAGTAGATCTCAGCCAGAGCATCGATGGAGCCCGGATCATCGCCGCCGATCAGGACACGGTCAGGATTCTCCAGATCGGAGATGGCCGTTCCCTCCGCCAGAAACTCAGGGTTGGAGAGCACCGAAAATGATTTCGCTTCGCCCTCAGTGCCTTCCTGGGCGGCAGAGAGAATGGCCTGAATCGTTTCAGCGGTGCGCACCGGCAGAGTGCTCTTCTCCACTACAATCGTGTGCCCCCTGGCCTGGGCGGCCACCTGGCGGGCGGAGGCCTCGATCCAGCGCAGGTCGGAGGCCTGCCCGGCCCCGAGGCCCCTTCTCTTCGTAGGAGTATTCACCGAGAGAAAAACCATGTCGGCCGCTGCAATCGCCCCATCCACCTCGGTGGTGAAGTGGAGATTGCGACCACGGCAGCGGGCTACCACATCCGCCAGTCCCGGCTCATAAACAGGGAGCCGGCCCAGATCGGCATCATTCCAGGCGGCAATCCTCTCAGCATTGAGATCAACGAGAGTGACCTGGATCTGCGGACAGCGGTCGGCGATCACCGCCATGGTGGGTCCACCCACATAGCCCGCGCCGATGCAGCAAATGGTCCGGACTGTCATCACGGGGCAGAACGTGGGGTGGAACTCGGACCAGAGGAGCATCTCATGCAGGTGGACCAAGCAGTCGCCTAAGAAGTTCAACTGGCCGCAACCGTTCCTCTTCAGGCGAATCAGCGCTGCGGCGCAGGTTCTTGAGCAGCACAACCCCCTGCTCCGCTTCCCCCTCGCCGATCACCACCGCCCAGGGGGCCCCGCTGCGATCGGCCCGCTTGAGCTGCTTGCCGAAGGCGGACCCGGTGAGATCAAGCTCCACCATCTGGCCGGCCTGCCGCAGCTGGCGGGAGAGCACCAGCGCCTGGCGTTCGGCCGCTTCGCCGCGGCTGACCACGTACACATCCGGCACCGGCACCGTAGGGAGCGCTCCCTCTGCCGCGTCCCGTTGGGCGCACAGCAACACCAGCCGCTCCAGGCCGATGGCCCAGCCGATCGCCGCCGTGGGAGCCCCGCCCAGTTGCTCGATCAGGCCGTCGTAACGACCGCCGCCGCAGACGGTGGCCTGGGCCCCGAGCTGGCTGCTGGTGATCTCGAAGGCCGTGTGGGTGTAGTAGTCGAGGCCCCGCACCAGGCGGGGGTTGAGCTGGTAAGGAATCTCCAGCGCCTCGAGGCAGCGGCGCACCGCCTCGAAGCGCTCGCGGCTGGGGTCGCTCAGGCTGTCGATCAGCAGCGGTGCCTCAGCCAGCACGGCCTGGGTCTCGGCGTTCTTGCTGTCGAGGATGCGCAGGGGATTGGTTGTGATCCGCTCCCTGGACTCCGCATCGAGCAGCTCGCGGCGCTCCTCCAGCCAGGCGACCAAGGCCGTGCGGTAGGCGGCACGGTCGGCGGGATCACCGAGGGAATTGAGCTCCAGCGCCAGTCCGCCGACCCCAAGCTCGCTGAGCAGGTCCCAGGCGATCGCGATCGCCTCCGCATCGCTGCGGGGGTCGGCAAATCCCAGACACTCGATCCCCGCCTGGTGGAACTGGCGCTGCCGCCCGGCCTGGGGACGCTCGTAGCGGAACATCGGCCCCGTGTACCAGAGGCGCTGGGGCCCCTGACTGAGCAAGCCATGCTGCAGGGCGGCGCGCACCACCGAGGCGGTGCCCTCGGGCCGCAGGGTGCAGCTGCGCTCACCCCGATCGAGGAAGGTGTACATCTCCTTGCCCACCACATCGGTGGCTTCGCCGATGCCGCGGGCAAACAGCTCGGTGACCTCCAGCAACGGCGTGCGGATCTCCCTCAGACCAGCCCGCCGGAACTGCGAGCGGGCCAGGGCTTCCACGTGCTGCCACAGCGGCATCTGCTCCGGAAGCAGATCGACCATGCCCCGAAGGCTCTGCAGCTTCTCCACACCCGCGCTTCTCACTGGCTCACAGTTTGCGGGATCACTGAGGCCGGCCTTCAGCGAACGCCCAGCCATTTGTGGCTCTGCAGGCTGAGGCGCCAGGCTGGATTGCGCCGCACGTGCTGGACCGCCAGTTCCTGACCCGCCGCGCTCCCCCAGCCGGGCTGGAGCAGCAGCTGGGGCAGCGCTCCCTTCACCGGGCAGGCGGAGCGCACGGCGGCAGCCATCGTCTCAGCGAAGGCCAGATCAGCGATCTCGTGGATCACCACCTTGAGCTCATGGCAGGCGGCCAGCAGCTCAGCAGTGGGCGGCCGGTGGCGCTTGGGCGAGAGGGTGATCCATTCAAAGCGGCCGCTGAGCGGGTCGACGCCGCTGGTTTCCAGGTGCAGGGGGAGCGGCGAGGGGCCGGCGCCGGATCCTTGCCGCAGGGCCTCACAGAGCGGATCGAGGTTGTGATGCAGGGGTTCACCACCGGTGATCACCACGAAGGCAGCACCCTCGGCTGCCGCCAAGGCGGCGCTCGCCGCCAGATCCTGGAAGCGACAGAGGGGATGGGCGTCCGCCGGCCAGGAGTGCTTGGTGTCACACCAGCTGCAGCCCACCGAGCAGCCGGCCAGCCGGATGAAGAAGGCGCTGCGACCAGCGTGCACTCCCTCACCCTGCAGGGAGTGGAAGGTTTCCACCACCGGGAGTCCGGCTGGGGGCACGGCCACGGCACGACAACGCATCACTTTAGGAAGCGGAGAGCGGACGCTCAGCGGCACAACGCAAGGCTGTACCGCCGACAGCAGCCTTGATCTGATCGAGACAGCAGCTCCGCTCAACCCCCGCTGCGGACGTCGGCCTGCAGGAGCTCCAGCTCGAGCCCCGCCCCGAGGAACTGCCGGAAATCCTGATCCAGCGTGACCATCCGGGTGGAGCCGGTGATCGCGAAAGCCGCCAGGTAGGCGTCCATCCACCTTTTTGGTGCGGCCTCAGCGAGCCCCGCCAACCGCCACCAGAGCGATTCGATTCCGATCGGCTCGTCCATCAGGTCCACCTGAGGCAGGGCCTGAAAAGACTGAAGGGCAGCCAGAGCATCCAGGTTCGTGATCGCCGCGCTCTTGTAGGCCGTGAAGATCGCTGGGGTGGACGCCAGCCGCAGAAAACTCTGCTGGGTGGCACGGCAGAGCAGGACTGGTGTAGCGGGCGTGGCCTCAAGCAGCACCGCCTGGGCGGTGCGATGGGCTGGATGGGCTTCGAAGGCCGCCGCCAGCCACACATTCACATCAAGCAGGGAGGCCGGCACGGCGGCGGTCCTCCTGCTCCAGGCAATCCTGCTCAAGTTGCAATGACGCTGCCAGATCGATCCCCGCTTTGCTGCCGGAGGGCTCAGAGCGGAACACCGGAAGTCCCATTCCATCCACTGTCACCCCATCGCTGGTGGGGGGCACAGACCCTGATGCGCCGCCGTGGAGCCCCTGACTGATGTAGTCAGCCACTAGCTCCTTGAGCGTGAGGCCCTGCTGCAGGGCCCGCTGCTTGGCCTGGCGCACAAGATGGTCCGGCAGATCCAAGGTCGTTTTCATCCTTCCTCCTTGCTTGCTGGCTACCCAGCTTACTGGGCAGCCAGCAAGCGGGTTGACCCTCACCAATCAGGCGGTTCACGCAGCGGTTACGCCCGCACGGGTATCTCCTGGGACACGGCTTCCACCTCCTGTCGCTGCGCCGCCGCGATCAGTCCGCGGAAGAGGGGATGAGGCTTACCTGGTCGCGACAGGAATTCCGGGTGGTACTGGCAGGCCGCGAAGAAGGGGTGATCCTCCCGCTCGATCAGCTCCACCAGCCGGCCATCGGGCGAGGTGCCGCTGATGGTGTAGCCGCCCGCCTGGAAGAGGTTGCGGTAGGCATTGTTGAACTCATAGCGGTGGCGGTGCCGCTCGTAGACCACCTCCTCCCCATACAGGCTGGCGGCCATGGTGCCCGCCGTCAGCCGGCAGGGATAGACCCCCAGGCGCATGGTGCCGCCCAGGTCGATCACGTCCTGCTGCTCCGGCAGCAGGTTGATCACCGGGTGGGGGCTGTCGGGGTCCAGTTCAGCGCTGGTGGCGCCCGCCAGACCGGCCAGGTTGCGCGCCCACTCGATCACGGCGCACTGCATGCCCAGGCAGAGCCCGAGGAAGGGCACACGCTCCTCCCGGGCCCAGCGGATCGCCGCCACCTTCCCGTCCACGCCCCGGTGACCGAAGCCGCCCGGCACCACCACCGCGTCCATGCCACGCAGCAGAGACTCGGCGCCCTGGGTCTCGATCTGCTCGGCGGAGATCCAGTGCAGGTCGAGGCTGGCATCCCGGTCGATGCAGGCGTGGCGCAGGGCCTCCACCACCGAGAGGTAGGCGTCGTTGAGCTGCACGTACTTGCCCACCAGCGCCACCTTCACCGCCGCACCGGGGTTGCGCAGTTTCTGCACCAGGGCCTCCCAGCGCTCCATGTCACTGTCGCGATCCTCCAGGCCCAGCACATCCAGCACCTGACGGCAGAGCCCCTCCCGCTCCAGGGCAATCGGCACCGCGTAGATGCTGTCGGCATCGCGGGCCGCGATCACCGCTTCGCGCTGGACGCCGCAGAAGCCGCCGATCTTGGCCTTGAGCTCCTCGCTGATCGGCCGGTCGCAGCGGCAGACCAGCAGATCGGGCTGGATGCCGATCGAGCGCAGCTCCTTGACCGAGTGCTGGGTGGGCTTGGTCTTGATCTCCCCGGAGGTGCCGATGTAGGGCAGCAGGGTGACGTGGACGTAGGCCAAATCGTGGCGGCCCACATCCCCGCGGAACTCACGGATGGCCTCCAGGAACGGCAGCGATTCGATGTCACCCACGGTGCCGCCGATCTCGGTGATGACCACATCCACGCCGCTGTCGGCGGCCACCCGGTGGATGCGCTCGCGGATCTCACCGGTGATGTGGGGGATCACCTGCACCGTGCCGCCGTTGTAGTCGCCGCGGCGTTCCTTGTTGATCACCGCCTGGTAGATCGAGCCGGTGGTCACGCTGTTGAGGCGTGACATGGCGGTGTCGGTGAAGCGCTCGTAGTGGCCCAGGTCGAGGTCGGTCTCGGCGCCGTCCTGGGTGACGAACACCTCGCCGTGCTGATACGGGCTCATCGTGCCCGGATCCACATTCAGATAGGGATCGAGCTTGAGGATCGAAACGCTGTAGCCCCGGGATTTGAGCAGCCGCCCCAGGCTCGCCGCCACAATCCCTTTGCCGATGCTCGAGACCACACCGCCGGTGACGAAGACGAATTTCGCCATGGGCGGAGGGCGGGCATGGGCGGACACATCAATCTATCGAGCCTGCCCGCTCAGGCGTCGAGCAGGCTGCGCAGCATCCAGGCGGTCTTCTCGTGGATCTGCAGCCGCTGGGTGAGCAGGTCGGCGGTGGGCTCATCACCGGCTTCCGCCACCAGGGGGAAGAGGCTGCGTGCGGTGCGGGCCACGGCTTCATGGCCCATCACCAGCTCTCGCACCATCTCCAGAGCCGGTGGCTGACCCTGGGTTTCAGGAATCGAGGACAGGGCCGCGAAGCGGGCGCCGCCGAAGGGGGCCGGACAGCCCAGGGCCCGGATCCGCTCGGCGATCACATCGAGGGCCATCCAGAGCTCGGTGTACTGCTCCATGAACATCAGGTGGAGCGTGTTGAACATCGGCCCGGTCACGTTCCAGTGGAAGCCGTGGGTCTTGCCGTAGAGCACGTAGCTGTCGGCCAGCACCCGGCCAAGACCGGCCGCGATCTGCTGGCGCTGATCATCGGAGATGCCGATGTCGATCGGAGGGGCGGTGATGGCGGGGACGTTGCTCACAGAACCAAGGCGGAATGAATTCGGTTTAGCCCAACGCCGGGACTGGCGTCCAGGGGGGCTTCCCGAATGGCCTGCGCAGGGGTGGCCTCAGCCGTCGAGGCCGGCGAGGTAGTCGTGCACGCGGCAGCGCCGGGCCGGCTGGCGCAGCTTGTGCAGGGCACGGGTTTCGATCTGGCGCACCCGCTCCCGTGAGAGCTGCATCCCCTCGCCGATCTGGGCCAGGGTGCGGGGAGTGTCGTCAGCCAGGCCGAAGCGCAGGCGAATCACCTCGGCCTCCCGCTCGCTGAGTTCATCGAGCAGGGCGTCGAGGTCACTGTGCAGCTGCTGGCGGGTGAGGCTCTGCTCGGGGGTGTCGCTGGTGGCCTCCAGCAGGTCCCCCAGGGGGGTGTCCTGATCGCGACCCACCTTGGCCTCCAGGGAGATCGAGCGGGGCACCCGCAGCAGGGTGAGACGCACGGCCTCCTCGCTCCACTGCAGGGCCTCGGCCAGCTCGGCGAGGCTGGCGGTGCGGCCATGGTCGCTGGCGAACTGGCGCTGGGCCTTCTTGATGCGGTTGAGCTTCTCGGTGACGTGCACCGGCAGGCGGATCGTGCGGCTCTGGGTGGCGATCGCCCGGGTGACGCCCTGGCGAATCCACCAGTAGGCGTAGGTGCTGAAGCGGAAGCCGCGGGTGGGGTCGTACTTCTCCACCGCCCGCTCCAGGCCCAGGGTGCCCTCCTGAACCAGATCGAGCAGTTCCACGCCCCGCTTCTGATACTTCTTGGCCACCGCCACCACCAGGCGCAGGTTGGCCTGGATCATGCGGTCGCGGGCCCGGCGGCCGCGCAGCAGCCGTTGCTGGAGGTCGCTGAGGCTGAGATCCAGGCAAGCGGCCCAGGTTCTGTGGCCCTCCTGAAGGAGGCGGCGCAGCTCGGCCACGGGCAGGTCGCAGGCTTCCGCCCACTGGCCATGGGAGGGCTGGTGGGTGAGGCGGCTGGCCAGCCGCTGGCGCACCACTTCCAGATCGACCATGGCCTGCAGGATCGGCAGCTCAGTGGCCTGCTCCAGCCGCTGACTCAGCAGCGCCTCACGGGCCTGCACCTGACGGGCCAGGAGCAGCTCCTCCTCCTGGTTGAGCATGTCCACCCGGCCGATGTCCTGGAGGTAGAGCCGGACCAGATCGGCACTGACGCGGCTGGGCAGGGGGGAGCGGCCCCGGACGGCCCGGCCGGAGGACGCCGTGACGCTGTCGGGACCGGCATCGAGATCAACCTCTACCTCGGGTTCTGGGCTGCCTTGAAGCACTGGTGTTGACCCTGAGGACACGAACCTTGATCTGAAGTTCCTTCACCATCGGGTTGCCACATAAAAGCAGCGCGAAACAGAAGGTTTCTCTTCAGGATCAGCCGTGTCTCGTGTCGCTCATTCCGGCTCCACCCAGGTGCTGGCCACGTGCAGATCCTCCAGTTGCTGGGGGGCCACGCCGGCGGGGGCCTGGGTGAGCAGGCAGCGGGCCTGCTGGGTTTTCGGGAAGGCGATCGTGTCTCGGATCGACTCCTCGCCGGCCAGCAGCATCACCATGCGATCGACCCCGAAGGCCAGGCCGCCGTGGGGAGGGGCACCCAGGTCGAGGGCCTCCATCAGGAAGCCGAACTGGCGCTCGGCCTCCTCCAGGGGCAGGCCGATGGTCTGCAGCACCTGGCGCTGCAGGGCCGAGTCATGGATGCGCAGGGAGCCGCCACCCAGCTCCAGGCCGTTCAGCACCAGGTCGTAGGCCTGGGCGCGGGCTGTGGGCAGGGTCTCGGCCCACTGGGCGGGATCGTTGCCCAGATCGTCTGGGTTGGGGGCGCAGAAGGGATGGTGCAGCGCCTCGAGGCGGTTCTCGCCGGCGTTGAACTCGAACATCGGGAAGTCCACCACCCAGAGGAAGTTCCAGGTGTCGTTGTCGCGATCAGCCGGCACCAGGCCCAGCTCGCGGGCGAGGTACTGGCGCACCCGGTCGAGGGCCTTGTTCACAGTGGCGGTGTCGCCGGCGCCGAACAGCAGCAGGGTGCCGGGCACCGCGCCGGTGCGCGCCAGCAGCTCCGCCTTGGTGTCGGCGGAGAGGTTGTCCTTGATGGCGCCGATCGTGTCGATCTCACCGCCCTCGCGCACGCGGATGAAGGCCAGGCCGCCGGCGCCGGCCGCCTGGGCCTCGCTGAACACGTCACCACCGGGCTTGATGCGCACGTTGCTGAGCGCCTCGTTGCCCCCCGGTACGGCAATGCACTTCACAGAACCGCCGGCGGCCACGGCGCCGGAGAACACCTTGAAGCCCATGCCGGCCACCAGGTCGCTCACGTTGGTGAGCTCCATGCCGTAGCGGGTGTCGGGCCGGTCGGTGCCGTAGCGCTCCATCGCTTCGTGCCAGCTGAGGCGGGGGAAGGGCCTGGGCAGCTCCACGCCCTTCACGGCCTTCCAGATGGAGGCGATCAGCGCTTCGTTGAGCTCGAGGATCTCCTCCTGGCCCATGAAGCTCATCTCGATGTCGAGCTGGGTGAACTCCGGCTGGCGGTCGGCGCGCAGGTCTTCGTCGCGGAAGCAGCGGGCCACCTGGTAGTAGCGCTCCAGGCCGCCCACCATCAGCAGCTGCTTGAACAGCTGGGGCGACTGGGGCAGGGCGAACCATTCGCCGCCGCAGACCCGGCTCGGCACCAGATAGTCGCGGGCGCCCTCGGGCGTGGAGCGGGTGAGCACCGGCGTTTCCACCTCGATGAAGCCCTGGTCTTCGAGGAAGCGGCGGGCGGCCTGGATCGTGCGGGCCCGCAGGCGCAGGTTGCCGTTCATGCGCTCGCGGCGCAGATCCAGGTAGCGGTGGCGCAGCCGCAGCTCCTCACGGGTGTTCTCCTCGTCGTGCACCGACACGGGGAAGGGCAGGGGCTTGCGCACGGCATTGAGCACCGTGAGCTGGCTGGCGAGCACCTCCACCTCACCAGTGGCCAGGCGGGTGTTGAGCGACTCCTGGGGCCGCAGGCGCACCCGGCCCTGCACCTGTACCACCGTTTCATTGCGCAGGTGTTCCGCCACCGCGAAGGCCTCGGGCCCCAGGTCGGGATCGACGGTGATCTGGACGGTGCCGCTGCGGTCGCGCAGATCCACGAAGATCACGCCGCCGTGGTCGCGGCGGCGGTCGACCCAACCGCTCAGCTCAACGACCTGATCGACGCTGCTGCTGCGCAGATCGCCGCACCCGTGGCTGCGCATGGGGAAAGGAACTCAATCCGCGAGTGTCCCATGGCGCCCGCCGGGCCAGAGCCCTCAGGCGCGCCGGTAAAAGGGCCGCTTCACCACCACGGCTGGCTCCGCCTTTCCGCGGATCTCCACCGCCAGTTCGGTGCCCACCCGGGTGGCGTCGGCCGGCACGTAGGCCAGGGCGATCGCCTCCCCCAGGGTGGGCGACCAGGTGCCGCTGGTGACCTCCCCCACCACCTGGCCAGCGCGCAGCACCGGATAGCCATGGCGCGCAATCGCCCGGCCCTGCAGCTTCAGCCCCACCAGGCGCCGGCTCACCCCCTCGGCGCTCTGGCGCTCCAGCACCTCCCGGCCGATGAACGCCGCCGGCATCTCCAGGTGCACCAGCCAGCCCAGGGAGGCCTCCAGAGGAGTGGTGGTGCTGTTCATGTCGCTGCCATAGAGGTGCATGGCCGCCTCCAGGCGCAGGGTGTCGCGGGCACCGAGGCCGCAGGGGGTCACCCCCTCCGCCAGCAGCTGGGCCCAGAGGGCCACGCCGGCGGCGCGATCCAGCAGCAGCTCCACGCCGTCTTCGCCGGTGTAGCCGGTGCGGGCCACGAAGGCGGTGGCGCCGGCGGCTTCCGCCGCCGCGGTGCCGGCCAGCTGGATGCTGCGGTGCCCGAAGCGGGGCAGGCCGCCCAGATCGGTTGCGGCCAGAGCCTCCAGCCGGGCGATCGCCTCGGGGCCCTGCAGGGCCAGCAGCACCCCATCGGCCTTGCGGTCGGTGATCACCAGACCAGAGGGCTCCAGCTGGCTGCGCAGCCAGGCGGTGTCGGCCTCGGCGCAGCCGGCGTTGATGATCAGCAGCACTTCATCGGCTGGGCCTTCGTCGTCTTCAGGCCGGCCGAGGTCGTAGACGATCAGATCGTCGCGGATGCCGCCGGCCTCGTTGAGCAGCACGGTGTAGGTGGCCTCACCCGGGCCAATCCGGAACAGATCGCTGGGCACCAGAGCCTGCAGGGCGTCCTTGGCGCCATCACCCCGCAGGCGCAGCACACCCATGTGGGAGATGTCGAAGACGCCGCAGGCCTGACGCACGGCCTTGTGTTCCTGCACCAGGCCCTGGAACTGCACGGGCATCTCCCAGCCCTCGAAGGGCACCAGGCGGGCGCCGGCGTCGCGGCAGGCCCCATGCAGAGGCGTTCGCTTCAGGGAGTCCGCCATGGGATGGGCTGTCGCGTCTGCTGGCGGGGATCCTATGGACGCCAGGCAATACCGAAGACTTCCGGCAGGTTCGGTTTTTCCCCTGGCCTGATCAAGGGAAGGTCTTTACCTTGAGTGCCCTGAATGGGTCGTGCCCATGGGCCAGCGCCCGAACTGTCGTAGCTGCAACCACTGCCACGCTCCCGAGGAGTCCTTCGGCGCGGAGCAAAGCTGGTGCCAGATGCGACGGCTGGCGATCCACCCCGAACTGGCCGCGGATCTCTGGTGCCACCACTGGACCCCTCGTCCGCCCCGCTTGCCCAGCGTCGACCACTCCCAGGTGGCGATACCGATACCTGCCAACCGCCAGCTCGCTCTCACCGACCTGCTGGTGGCCGCCAGCTGAGCTTCAGCCGGGCATGGATTGATTTGGCTGCATTTTCGCCGCATCGTGTCATCCACATAGCCAACTGAACAGCGCAGCGCACGCCATGCTGAGCTCTCTGATCCCTTAATGGAGGTAGTTGATTGGTTGCACTCGCACCCGCAACGCCGGTTGAACTGATGGCGTCCCAGGTGGACGGAGAGACCCTCACCCTGCCCACGGGCTCCCATATCTTTCACCCAGGTGATCTCGCCCGCGCCATCTACGGAGTCCGCAAGGGCATCGTCGAACTGATCGACGCCTCCAGAAATCGCCTCTGCTACCGCCACGGCGAGCTGTTCAGCTACGAAGACATCGCCTGGCGCGGCGGCTACTTCCGCAACGAGGCCATCGCCCGCACCCCGGTGGAACTGGTGAAGCTGGAGCGATTGAACTTCCTCAACCTGCTGCACAACCACCCCACACTGGCGGTGGTGCTGATCGGGCAGCAGCACGAACGGCTGCGGGAGCAACGGTCCAGCGGCTCCTACTCCTACTGAGCCTGGCCCAGCAGCAGCAGCAGGCTGCGGGTCACCTTCGCCGCCAGCACCGCGCTCACGCCAGTGGGATCCAGGCCGGGGGCGAGTTCGACCACATCGGCGGCCACCAGCTGGTGGTGGCGCAGTTCCTCCAGCAGCCCCGCGAAGTGGCCCCAGTGGTAGCCCCCGGGCTCGGGGGTGCCGGTGCCGGGCAGCACGGCTGGATCGAACCAGTCGAGGTCGACGGTGAGGTAGATCGGCCGGCCCCGCAGGGGCGCGAGGGCTGCAGCGAGCTCCGCCTGCAGCCGCTCGGGCTGCAGCGACAGGCCCGGGCCCTGCCCCACCAGCCGGCCACTGCGGCGCAGCTCCTCGAACTCCTCGCGGGTGCCGCTGCGGATCGCCACCTGGAGCAGATCGCCGGAGGGGAGCACCTCCAGGCAGCGGCGCATCGCACAGGCGTGGCTGTGTCGTGCCCCCAGCCAGCTCTGGCGCAGATCGGCGTGGGCATCGAGCTGCACCAGGACCAGGTCGGGATGGCGGGCGGCCACGGCGGCTACCGCGCCACTGCTGATCGAGTGCTCACCGCCGAGCATCAGCGGCCGCAGCCCCAGCTCCAGCACCGCACTGGTGGCCTCTCCGACAGCGGCCACCACCGGCTCGGGCGCACCGAAGGGAATGGCCACCGCCCCCAGATCCGCGAAGGCGAGGTCGTCGAGATCGAGATCCAGCTGGGGGTCGTAGGTTTCCAGCCCGCTGCTCACCTCCCGGATCGCCGCCGGCCCGAAGCGGGTGCCCGGCCTGAAGGAGGTGGTGCCGTCGTAGGGCACCCCGAAGAGGGCCACCCGGCAACCCTCGGGGTCGCGCCGCGATCCCATGAAGATGGCGCCATCGCGATCGAACAGGTCGGACTCGAGACGATCCAGTGCAGCGGAAACAGCCATCGGCTCAGGCCTGGGGGTGGTCAAGGGCCCGCTCGATGCCGGCCGGAATGGCCTCGAAGGCACCGCGCTGCCAGCGGGGCGACCAGATCTCACAGCCGGCCGCCACCGCCTCGGCCCGCTCGGGCCTGGGCTCCAGATAGCGGGGGCCGTCGACGGCCGCGAAGGTCCAGCTCCACCAGCCGCTGGGGTACATCGGCACCCAGCCATAGAGCGGATCGGCGTGGCCGAACACCTCCCGCAGCAGCCGCACGGTGGCCAGGTGCACCTCGCGGAAGGCCTCGGGGGATTCGCTCTGGGTGGCGAACACCCCTCCGGGCCGCAGCAGGCGGCGGCACTGCTGGAAGAAGGCCCGATTGAACAGGCCCTCAGCGGGGCCTGCGGGGTCAGAGCCGTCGACGATCACCACGTCGTAGCTGGCGGCGGCAGCCGCCGACACCCAGGCGATGCCATCCCCCACCGTGAGCTGAAAGCGGGGGTCGTCCCAGCAGCCGCCACCGAGGGAGGGCAGGTAACGCTGGGCGCACTCCACCACCAGCCCGTCGATCTCCACCAGATCGAGGTGGCGCACGCCTGGGTGGCGCAGGCACTCCCGCGCCGTGCCACCGTCGCCACCGCCGATCACGAGCACCCGCTCGAGGCTGGCGGCGGCACAGAGGGCCGGATGCACCAGCGGCTCGTGATAGTGACGCTCCTGGCGCTCGGCCGTCATCCAGCAGCCATCGAGCAGCAGCCCCTTGCCATAGCGCCGGCTCTCGATGATCGTGACCCTCTGGTAAGGGCTGGACTGCTCCAGCAGCACCTCGGCTTCGAGGCCGTAGCGGACACCCTGGTGAATTTCATCAACCCAGCCAGCGGTTGGATCCATGGCTGCTGACTCCCGGAGCCGCCCTAGCTAAGCCTCCAGAGGAGCACCCTGTCACCCAGACGTCCCTGGGCCCGCACCATCGAGGAACCTGAGCCGATGACGCTTTCCAGACGGGAATGGCTGCAGCGCGCGGGCCTGGCAGCCGGAGCCCTGGCCCTGCCGGAGCTGAGTCCAGCCCGGGCGGAGGCCGGCCCGCTCACCCCTGAGCTTGAGCACAGCCTCACGGCATGCTCGCCCCACGACGATCCGCTCGGCAGCCTGCTGCGCCGCAATGGTCAGTTCAGCCGCGCCTGGCAGGCCGCCGCCAGGGCCGGCAGCCCCCAGGAGCGCACCGCGCTGATGAATACCCTCTGGCAGAGCAGTTGTCAGGTGGACCCCAGCGCCATGGCCAGCGGCCAGCGGCCCTGGGCGGCCCTGCTGAGCTGCGCTGATTCCCGGGTGTCTCCGGAGTGGATCTTCGTGTCGGGATCCGGGGAACTGTTCGATGTGCGCTGCGCGGGCAACACCGCCTTCGACGACGGCGTCGCCTCGCTGGAGTACGCGGTGGCGGAGCTGGCGGTGCCCCTGATCCTGGTGATGGGCCACAGCGGCTGCGGCGCCGTCACCGCCGCCCTGGCCGAGGCACCGCTCACCCCGCTGCTGGAGCACCTGGTCACGCCGATCCGGGCGGCGCTGGTGCCGGGCGACGACCTCAGCCTGGCGATCCGCCACAACGCCTGCCACTCCGCCCAGGAGCTGAGCCGGCGCAGCGCCCTCCTGCGGGAAGCGGTGAGCGCCGGGCGGCTGAAGATCCAGCCCGCCTGCTTCGACATCGCCAGCGGCGCGGTCTCGCTGCTGTGAGTCACCCAGGGGCGATCGATGCCTGACCTGCCTCTGAACGAGCAGCTGGTGATCCCGGCGGCCGAGCTGAGCTGGCGCTTCTCCCGCTCCTCGGGGCCGGGCGGCCAGGGGGTGAACACCACCGATTCACGGGTGGAGCTGGTGTTCGATCTGGCGGCCACCACGGCGCTGCCGCCCCTGCTCAAGGCTCGGGCCCTGCGGCGGCTGGAGGGGCGCCTGCTGGATGGCGCGCTGCTGCTCACGGCGTCGGAGCACCGCTCCCAGTGGCAGAACCGCCAGGCCGCCCTGCGGCGGCTGGCGGAGCTGCTGCGCTCCGCCATCGAACCTCCACCACCGCCCCGCCGGCGCACCAAGCCCACCCGGGGGTCGGTGGAACGGCGCCTGAGTGCCAAGAAGCAACGGGGGGCGATCAAGGGCCAGCGCCGCTCGCGGCCCCCGCTGCCCGACGACTGAACCGCTGGAGCGGGCGGCTCAGGCCAAGGCGTTCCGGCCTTCGGTCTCGACGCGGATCTGGGCCTTGGCCTGCTGCCAGAGGGCCTCCAGCTCAGCGAGGCTCTGGCCCTGAAGGGTCCCGCCAAGGGCCGCCTCCACGCGGGAGAAGCGATCCAGGAAGCGGCGGTTGGTGCCCGCCAGGCCGGCCTCCGGATCAAGGCCACACCAGCGGGCCACGTTCACCAGGGTGAAGAGCACATCCCCCAGCTCCTCCTGGGCGTGGACCTTGTCGCCGCTGGCCACAGCCTGCTTGAGCTCATCGAGCTCCTCGTGCACCTTCTCCCACACCCCTTCGATCGACTCCCACTCGAAACCGGCGGCGGCGGCCTTGCGCGAGATGGTCATGGCACCGGCCAGGGCGGGCTGGCCCCGCACCTTGCCGGCCAGGCGATCGCTGAGAGGGCTGCTGGACGGTTCGCCCTGGTCTGCGGAAGTGGTTCCGTCGGCGCTGGCTGTCTCCCTGGCGCTGGCTTCGCCGGCCTTGATGGCCTCCCAGCTGACCTTCACTGCGGCGCTGTCGCCGGCCAGCCCCCGGTTGGCGGTGGTGGCCGGCGCCGCAAACACATGGGGATGGCGGCGCACCAGCTTGTCGTGAAGGCCACGGCTGATCGCAGTGAGATCGAAGCGGCCCGCCTCGCTGGCGATCTGGGCATGCAGCAGCACCTGCAGCAGCAGATCACCCAGTTCCTCCGCCAGATGCGGGTCGTCGCCATGGCGAATGGCGTCGGCCACCTCATGGGCCTCCTCCAGCACATAGGGCACCAGGGAGGCATGGGTCTGCTCGAGGTCCCAGGGGCAGCCGGCTTGCGGATCGCGCAGCTGCGCCACCACGGCGATCAGCCCGGCGAGGGCCTCCAGGGTGGGTCCCGGGGCAGCGGAATCGAAGCGGGAATCGGGGCCGATCACGGGCCGCTGGGCCACAGGACCACCGTCCTAACGCCGTTTCCGCTTCCGCCGCAGCAACCGGGGCTGGCGCGGCAGCGGGTCACCGTCCTGGAGCAGATGCAGCCAGCTGCTGGCCTCCACCCCCACCAGCGCAGCCAGCAGCAGGGGCCGCTGCTGCTCCCAGAGCCCTCGCCCCGCCTGGAGCAACCGCCCGGGGCCCGGGACTCCCAGGGGCGACAGCAGCACACTCAGCGCCAGCACCAACACCGCCAGGTAAGCCAGCCGGAACGCAGAACCCAGCAGTGGACTATGGGAGAGCAAGGAGCGGTGGCGCAGCCCGCGGCGGTAGGGCCACCAGAGCAGAGCGAGCGGGCCCCAGCGCCGGCTGGGGTTGGAGCGGGTGTCGAGGTCGGGGGAGAGCCAGAGGCCACCCGCCAGGAAGCCGCCGGCTGCGCTGGCCACCCCCGCCAGCCCCAGCCACGGCCACCACAGCAGCCCGAAGGGCAGGCTCAGCAGCCAGGTGGCACGGTCATGGCTGCGGCCACTGGCCATGGCGGGGGCAGGCTGCTGGTGTGGGGGCAGAATGCCTGTAAGCGCGATTAGCTCAGCGGTAGAGCGCCTGCCTTACAAGCAGGATGTCGCTGGTTCGAACCCGGCATCGCGCATCCGCACCACATGGTGCAGTCCACCGTGGCTGAGCGTGGCCGCTGGAATGGATGCTTTCACCACCATCGCCATGGATGACACCAGCCTGCGGGCCCTGTTCACCAAGCCGTACGGCACTCCGCCCCCGGGAGAAGAACAGTGGCGCGCCGTCTATGCCGAAGACGTGCATTTTCAGGACCCCACCCAGGAGCGCCATGGGCTTGCGGCCTACATCGAGGCACAGGAGGGCCTGGTGAAACGCTGCGATGACGTGTCTCTGAAGCCGGGGGCGATCGCGATCGACGGCAGGACAGCCTTCATTGAGTGGGAGATGGGGCTGAAGATCAAGGGCATCGAGTTCATCTACCCCGGCACGACCCGATTGCTGATCAACGAAGCAGGCAAGATCGTCGACCACCGCGACTACTTCGACTTCGTGGGGCCGACCTTTTCACCGGTTCCTGTCGTGGGGGGGTTTGTGCGCTGGCTGTACAAGCGCTTCGTTGACTGAGGGAGAGCGAGCTGCAGGGACAATCCACCTGCCTGGGGGCGAATCTATGCAACAAACGCCATCCATCTCAGTCGGCCCAATCCTTGAATAACGACTTGCTACGTCTATTCCTTTCTGAAATGAAACTCTCGCAGGCAAAACATTCGACGCCCCAAGCATGACAAGGACTTGCTACGGATTTGGCATTCTGATTTCCCTGGCAACCTTGCAGCCAGCAGTTTGGTCCAAGCCATTCCAGCCTGATGCGGAATCTGATTTCTAGAAGCAGACGAGAGAGGGACTACTGACCACCGGAGAGTTGACGAAAACTCGATGGGTATTTGTGGAAGGGATGACCAGCTCAGAGCTTGACGCAGCCGAGTACCTGGCTGACTCGGTCCGCCAGGGTGAAACAGTTGGATTCCAGGCTGCAGTACTCGTTCACAGAGGAGGAGCGAAGAGTGGCTGGCGTGTGCGCGAGTTGCCGATGCGAGCGCTTTGCGCAGAGGGGCGGCTGGAACGGCAGGGCCTGGATGGCGGTTGGCAGCCATACCAGGGGCGCGGCCCCCAGGCCAGAACAATGGCGTGGATCTGTGGACTGCCCCCCAGGAAAGTTCAACCAAGGCCGTGCGGGCTGGCACGGCAGGAGCCGTTACGGCTCGATCACAGACGGATCAGCCGTGGGCTGGATCGAACGCCGCCAAACCAGGTAGGGAAGGATGGTGACCATCATCAGCACCCCGTAGACCGCCGAAGGAAGGCTATAGGCCGACAGCCCCCCTCCCGACCTGGAGGCCTGCACCAACAGGGCTCCCACCGCGATGCCCACCGTGCCGTTCTGGAAGCCGCTTTCGATGGCAACACAGCTCACCTGGCTGGCCGGAAGGCGAAAGATCTGGGCCACGGCTGTCCCGATGGCCAGCATCCCCACGTTGAGCACCAGCAACACTGGCCCAAGGGAAGTGAGGTTATCGATCAACGTCTGCCATTCACTGAGGATCGTGATCGCCAGAATGAGAAAGAACAGGGCCGTGGCCATCCGTTCGCAGGGACGCTCCCAGCGCTGGGCCAGCGCCTGCCTCCGCTGTCGCAGGTACACACCCACCAGCACAGGCAGAGTTGTCATCACGAACATCTTCAGGCCTAGTCCAGTGATGCTCACGGTTGGGAGGGCCGTCCCCATCAGGGCTCGCCCCCCCACAGTCAGGATCAGGGGCAGAGTGATGGTGGTGATCAGGCTTGCGAGGGCTGTGAAGGAGATTGAAAGTGCCACGTCACCTCGCGCCAGACGGGTCATCACGTTTGAAGTGATACCCCCTGGACAGCAGGCCAGCACAAGTACCCCCACGCCCAGTTCTCCTGGAAGGCTGAACAAACGGATCAGCAGAAAGGCAACCAGCGGCAGCAGCACGACCTGGCAAAGCACACCCGCCAGCAGAGGATGGGGCCGGCGCAGCGAAAAGCCGAAGTCGGCTGGAGTCAGGGAAATCCCCAGGGAAAGCATGATGAAGGCAAGCGCCAGGGGAAGGGCAACTGTGAACATGCCAGCGATCGACGTACTGGCATTCTGAGTTGACGGGGGAGTCCAATGAGTTGTCGGGTTGACGCCAGGCAGCCGCCCACCGGATCCGTGCAGCTGGCGGAATCCGCGCTGCGCCCCGTGACCTGCATCGTGGCTCCCGCTTCGCCGAGGCCCAAGGCGATCCCAAGGCCGATGCACCGGGTGGCCCCTGCCACCAGCTCATCGTCCCATCACCACGGTGACCTGGACATTGGACAGCGCCGTTGCCCGAGCCGAGCTCTGCCAGTACCGAGCTCTTCGACGTCACGGGCATTCCCACCTCTCCAGGACTCTCCCCAGCTCGGCTCAACACCCCCTCACCGCGTGATCAATGGGGTAGCCAACTCGGCTGTCTTCCCATTGAGCGCCACTGGCCACAGGATCCCTGGCCAGCTCTGCCCTGGGTTCGCCGCAACCTCAATGGATCGGGTTGCCCAGGCCGCGGGGGTGTCAAAGGCCACGATCAGCGGGCAGCAACGGTGGTTCGGCAGGCGACACCCTCCCGCCCGGCGCAGAGGGTGTCGAGATCGGGGCGACCGGTGATGCGCAGCCGTAGACGCGCCCAGAGTCGATAGACCACCTGGGCCAGGGAGCCGATCACGGGCCAGTCGATTGGGGCGTAGATCCAACCGAGCCCCACCTGGCGGTAGGCCTCCTGAAACACCGCCAGATCGCGCAGCACGCGGCCATCGGCGGTGATCCCATGAACGCGGCCCATCGCCTCGCGATAGCTGATCCCCTGGAAGGCGGCAGGGTCATAGAGGGGATCATCAATATCGACGAAGCGAATCGCTCCGCGGTCACCATCGCGGTGGCTGAGAATCTCCACCTCACGCCTGCAGAGTGGACAGGCTCCGTCGTAGAGAAGGGTGAGTTCTGGTGCGGTCATCCATTGACCTTAAGGCCGAAACTTGCCTGCGGCGGCTCGATTCTGGGCTCGTCCAACACCGGATTACCGCCCATCCCCCCAAGGCCGTTTTCACCGGATCTGGCCCATGACGACGCGAGACATTGACCTGACGCCGAAGGCCTGGGATGAGCGCCACCTGCAGGGTCGTGATGGATGAGACCTGGACCAGGCCGCTCCGCCTCTACAGCATTTTCTCCACGAGCATCCTCTGGCACCCCAGCCTCCGGGCCGGTTGCTGATGCCCGATTGCGGCCGCGGCCATGAAGCGCGGCTGTTGGCGGAGCGCGACTTCTCGATGACAGGGATCGACATCAGCACTGAAGCGCTGCGCGAGGCCCGCAAACTGGATCAGCCCGGCGCGGAGCCTATGCCAGGAGCATGGGGGAACTGGTGGCCCCGGGAGGCTGGTTTCTGGGACTGCTCTGGTGCCACTCCCGCAGCGGCGGTCCACCATTCGGCTCTCAACCTGAGCAGGTGAGCCAGCTGCTGGAGGGCGCCGGCTTTGAGGCCGAGGTGTGAGGGCCCGCTCAAGGCGGGCTGCCCAGCCGGGATAACGAATGGCTCGGTCTCTGGCGGCGGAGAGGCTGAGCGCACGGAGGAGAGGCCCTGCAGCCCTCGATTGAAGGCTGCAGTCCTCAGCGAACTGATGGCAGGGGCCAAACCCCTTCTGCGGCAAGGCGATGGCTCACCGCCGCGCTCAGCGGATCACTCGTCTTCGTCGTCGCCCCCGACAGGGACGAGGCGGATCTGCTTGCGGCCAAGCTTGATCTGGAACTCATCGCCGGGCTTGAGGTCGATCAGGGCGGTGTAGGCCTTGCCGATCAGCAGGTTGCCGTTGAACTGAACCTTGGTGACGTAGCTGAGCTTGCGGCCACTCTTGCCGGCACCGCCGCCACCGCCGACGCCGAGGCTGACACCCTTGGCCTCCAGGAGCGCTTCGTAGAAGGCGGTGAAGTTGAGCCGCTCACTGCCGTCTTTCTTGGAACTCACGTAGCCGCAGCTGCGCACCAGGTCGGATTTGGAGGCATCACCCATCTCCTTCACCTTGGCGAGCAGGTCAGGTCCGGTGAGCATGACGTTTGTTTCTTGGAACGATCGAATGATAGCAATCGAACAGATGCTCTGACCAGCAAACAGCCCCCAGTTCAGGCCAACAACCCCTGCAAACTGATGACCGAATGCAAGCCGCAAGCCGCTTGACGGAAGGCCACATCATCCCCATGGTTTTCCCGGGGCGGGCTCACCACCGCCATGGATCTTCAAGTCGGAGCGACTCACCAGCCCCTCAGCCATCTGCCTGGAGGCCATCACCAGCCCCAGACCTGAGCACAACGAATCGGTCAGGATGTCGGTGATCGGGCATCCCAGGGGTCGCCGCGTTGGTCGCCAGTCCTGTTTTCACGATCCGGCCGATGGCCGAATCACACCTGCCCCTGGTGACGGAATGGGCCCGGCAGGAGGGCTTCTGCCCCGGACTGGGCGATGCCGGTGTGTACCGCCAGACCGATGCCGCCGGTCTCTGGGTGGGGGTCCTGGGCGAGGAGCCGGTGGGATGTGTGGCGGGAATTCGTTACGACGAGCACTATGGATTCATCGGCCTGTTCCTTGTGCGACCGGCCTTCCGCGGACGGGGCTACGGGGTGGCGCTCTGGCGCCAGGCCCTCGCGCATCTCGATGGGGTGGCCTGCATCGGTCTGGAGGCGGCGCCCGAGCGACTGACCGACTACAGCCACTGGGGCTTCAAGGCGGCCTACGACACCCTGCGTTGGCGTCTTCCATCCGCCAGCCGCACCCGCTGCAGCGGAGGTCAGCTGCCACCGGGCTATGCCGTGTTGGCTGCGGCGCAGCTGGGCGCGGATGCCGGCAACAACGAGCTGGTGCTGACCTACGACGCCCGCCATGAAGCCACGCCGCGCCCCCACTTCCTGGGGGAATGGCTGCGGCAGGGCAGCGGCACCGTGGAGCTGGTGCGCGATGACCTGGGTTGCTGCCGCGGCTTCGGGCGGATCAGGCCCTGCCTGCTCCCCGATGACACCGGCGCCGTGGGCTGGCGGCTGGGCCCCCTGCTCGCGGATGCTCCGCTGCTCGCCGGCGCCTTGCTCGATCAGCTTTGTTCAGAGCGGAGCGGACCGGTGCTGATCGATGCCCCCGAAGCCAATCCCAGGGCCCATCGCCTGCTGGAGCAGCGCGGATTCCAGGTCGCCGGGCGCACCGTGCGCATGTACCGGGGAACCCCTCCTGAGCTGCCACTGCAGGACATCTACGGACTGGCCTGCCTGGAGCTGGGCTGAGACAACCCTGGTTAACCTGGACTCCACATGCTGGAGATGGTGGAGCGGATCCGACGCGAACTGCTCGCCTCCGTCCCCCTGACCCTGGTGCTGGCCGCCGCACTGGGCGTGGGTCTGATTCACCTGCTGGTCGACCTCCTCGACCAGCGCGCCGCCCTCAGCCTGGAAGCCTTGATGGTGGCGCTGGTCCATCTCGTGGCACCCCTCGCCGTCACCCTGCTGTGGATCTGCTGCTGCGCCCCCCTGCGGGTGGGCGAAGCATCCCGCCCCCACCCCCGTGGAGCCCACTGGGAGCTGGCCTCCGGCATGGCCACCGCTGCGGTCTGCACCACCCTGCTGATCCCCTATTTCCTGGGCGCCGCGATGCTGGCCGGTGCCCTGGCCACCTCGGTGCCCGACCCCCTGAGGCAACTGCCGCCCCTGCTGGCGCTGCTCACCCCCCAGGCGATGGTGAAGGCGACCCTGCACGGGGCCGGCCTGGCTGCGGTGAGCGCGTGGCTTTGCGCCCGGCAGGGCCGCCGCTGCCGCCAGCGGCCCGAAGAGTTGCCGCACCGCATTGCCGCCGCCACGGTGGAGGCCATCCTGGCGATCCTCGCTCTGGAGGCTCTGCTCGCGATCCTGATGCCCCCCAACCTTCCCCCGATCGGATGACTGAACACCCGACCGATCCCCCGGCCCTGGCGGCAGACAGCCGCTGGCGGCTAGGGCTCAGCGAAGGGCTCAGCTGGCTGGTGGTCCTCGGTGCCCTGGTCTTCGGCACCTGGATCGTGGCGGGGGCTCTGCGTCAGCAGGCCTGGCTTGGGTCGAGCTTCGCGCTGCGCTTCCGCACCGACAACGCCACCGGCATCTGGCCTGGCGTGCATGTGACGATCTCCGGCTACCGGGTTGGACGGGTGGAGTCGGTGCAGCTCGGTCCCGATGGCGGCGTGCTGGTCGACCTGCGAATCGCCGAGCGCTACCAGCCGCTGGTCGGCCCCGCCACCAGAGCCACCGTCTACCAGGAAGGATTGATCGGCAGCAGCCTGATCGCCCTGAGCGCCGATCCCGCCAGGGACGGTCAGACCCGACCCCGGACCGACAGGCTGATCCCCTTTGATGCGTCGCCCGACCTGGCCAAGCTGCTGGTGCAGCTGGGGGAGACCCGCCTGGTGCTGAACCGTGCGCTCCAGGGCACCGCCGCCATGGCGGAGCGGGACCTTCCCGGTGCCGTCGCCACCTTCAACGGCACGCTCCGGGATGTGAGCCAGCTCAGCCGGCAGATCGGGCGGGAATCGGGCGCCACCGCGGCCACCGCCAGGGAGACGCTTCAGGAGTTCACGCGCACCGGCCAGCGTCTGGAAACCACCAGCGTGGAAGCCCAGGCAGCCACTGAAGCCGCCCTCCGTCTGATTCGCGACACCCAGCCGGAGATACTCGGCACCCTCAAGGAGATCAGGACTCTGGCCGAGCGGGCCAATCACCTGCTGGGGGTGCCGTCTGCAACTAAGCGCTCTCCTGCCTCCCCGCCTCCAAAGCCATGAATCCCTTCCGTTCCCAGCGGACCCGATCGAGCCGCCTGCGCCCCGTGCGCCTGCTCAAGCTCGATGGCGTCTACCGCGCCGACAACATCGACAGCCTGATCAGCCAGTGGCGGGAGCCCTACCGGCTGATGCTCAAGGTGCCCTGGCCGGGCTTCCTGCTGCTGATCGCCCTGGCCTACCTGGGCACCAACATCGTCTTCGCCCTGCTCTATCTGCTGGATGCCCCCGGCATCGGCGGACTGCCCCAGGGCCAGGTGGCGGGCTTCAGCGACGCCTTCTTCTTCAGCGTTCAGACCCTGGGCTCGATCGGTTACGGCGTCCTCCACCCCGTTTCGCCGCTGGTGAACGGACTGGTCACCCTGCAGGCCTTCGTGAGCCTGGTGTTCACGGCCATGACCACCGGCCTGGTGTTCGCCCGCTTCTCCCGCAGCCGGGCGGAGATCCGCTTCAGCGAAGTGGCCACGGTCCAGCCCTGGGATGGGAGGCCCTGCCTCACCTTCCGCATCGCCAACGTGCACCACAACAATCTGGTCAGCGCGCAGGTGCAGGCCTATCTGGCTATCGATGAACGCAGCGCCGAAGGCGAAACGATGCGCCGCCTGCACCGGCTGGATCTGGTGCGCGGCCAGGCCTTCCTGTTCCAGCTGATGTGGACGGTGATGCACCCGATCGGTCCCGACAGCCCCCTGCATGGCCTGGGCCAGGCCCAGTTGCGTGCCGCCCACGGGGAAGTGCTGGTGGCGTTCGAGGGTGTCGATGAAACGGTGCGCAGCCCGGTGTACAAACGCGCCTCGTACAACAGCAGCCAGATCCGCTTCGACGAAACCTTCGTGGATATCGTCAGAGATGACCAGAGCGAGTTTCGCTGTCTTGATTTCAGCCGCTTCAACGACACCCGCCAGCGCTGAACCCGGCACCATCCAGCTGGTATTCGACGGCGGCTGTCCCTTCTGCAGCGCCTTTGCCGCCATGGGCGAACTGCGCGGGGGTCTGCCTCAGCTGCGGATCATCGATGGCCGCGCCGATCACGCCCTGCGACGGCAGCTCAAAGCACGGGGTTTCGATCTGGCCAGGGGAGCGGTGCTGATCGAGGGAGAGAACTGCTGGCATGGGGCCGAGGCTGTGCAGCGGCTCTGCGCCCAGTTGCGGCCGAGTTCCACCCTGCTGAGCCTGCTCACGGCAGTGTTTGGCGAAGAGGAGCGCAGCCGCAGGCTCTACCCCCTGCTGCTGGCCGCCCGCCGTGGCGCCCTGGCCCTGCGGGGGCTGCCGCTCGATCCGGATGACACCGCCCGGCTTAGCCTCTGACGTCAGCGATCGCGGCGCCATGAGCTATCTGCGCGAGATCATGATCCGGCTGCGGGAGCGCTCCGGAGCCAGCGAATCCGGCCACGAGCCGCTCGCCGTTCCCTACAGCCCCCTGAGCGAGCGGGTGCTCGAGGAGCATCTGCAGACCTACCGCGAGCGCCTGCAGGCCTGCAGCGACGCCATGCTCCCCTACGAATGGGCCTGGCTCGAGGACCATCTCGCCACCCTCCAGCTCTCCAGCGGCCAGGGGGCGATGCAGAAGGTGCTGGGGGGGCCTCAGCGGGTGGCGGATCTGCTGCGCGAGACCCGCTGCTTCCAGGCTGAAGTGCGCGGGGAACTGAGCCGGCGAGGGCTCGAGCACGGCAACCGCACCGCGCCACTGGCCGCTCAGGAGCACGCCTGGGAGCTGAGCAATCCGGCCATCCGCCTGGAGTGGGGCATCGAGCTGGCCGACCCCCTCCCCGGGTGAAGCGAGGCAGCAGCCCAGCGCGCGATGTCCGAGCAGGTGTTTGTCTACGGGAGCCTGAAGCGGGGGGAGCCCAACCACCCCTGGCTCGACGGCAGCCGCTTCCTCGGACGGCGGCGCCTCGTGGGAGCCCGGCTGCACGACCTCGGGCCCTACCCGATGGCGGTGGCCGCCGCCGCCGCTGAGCCGGAACCGGATGAGCCCCGGGCACCACCGGAACCCGCGCTGATCCATGGCGAGCTGTATGCCCTGGAGGCGAGCGGCCTGTCCCGGCTCGATCAGCTTGAAGACGTTCCCCGCGAGTACCGACGCCAGCGCTGGCGGCTGAGCGACGGCAGCCGGGCCTGGCTGTACCTGGGCCGCCACGAGCAGGTGATCGGCCTGCCGCTGGTGCCCTACGGCGACTGGGGGAGCACCCCGGTGTTCAGCTACGGCTCGAACCTCTGCCCCGCCCAGCTGGCGCGGCGCTGCCCCCGCTGGGATGGCAGCGGCCTGGTGGCGCGGCTGGAGGGCTGGCGCTGGGGGATCAACAAGCGGCGGCTGGGCCGCGCCCCGGGGGAAGGCGCCGCTGGGCTCGTGCGCCACAGCGGCGCCCACTGCTGGGGCGTGGTGCACCACCACAGCCCGGATGATCGGGCCGCCCTCGACCACTGCGAAGGTGTGGCGGCCGGTCACTACCGCCATCAGCGGGTCCAGGTGATCACCGGCGCTGGTGAGCGCCTCGACGCCCTCACCTACGTGCCCACTTCCGCCTGGCGCGCCCCGGGGCTGAGCGCCGGCGGCGACTACGCCGCGGCCATCCTGCGGGGAGCCCGCCACTGGGACCTGCCGGAGACCTGGCTGGGCCTGCTGGAGGCGGAGCTGCGCTAGGCCAGCCGCCGGCCGCTGCCGGCCTCAAAGCACAGTTCCCGCGCCACCGGCCAGCCCAACCCCATGGTTTCGCTCACCTCCACCCGGCCATCACAGACCATGCGCCAGCGGCCGTGGGGCGTGTCGAGCTGGAGCAGCTGGCTGGCCCCCTGCCACTCACGCAGCAGAACCCGGGCCGGCAGCCCCCCCTCCGCCACAGGCTCCAGGTGTTCCGGACGGACCGCCCGGATGCGGCCGGCTTCGGCGGGCAGCACATTGATGCGCGGGCGGCCGATGAAGCCGGCCACGAACAGGTTGGCGGGCTCGTCGTAGAGCTCGCGGGGGGTGCCGATCTGCTGCAGCCGTCCCTGGTGCAGCACGGCGATGCGGTCGGCCAGGCCCATGGCCTCCTGCTGATCGTGGGTCACATAAACCACCGGCTGGGGGCCGCCGCAGAGCAGCAGGCGCAGCTCTGCGCGCAGGTCTTCGCGCAACTGGGCATCGAGGTTGCTCATCGGCTCATCGAGCAGAAACAGCCGCGGCTTGCGCACCAGGGCCCGGGCCAGGGCCACCCGCTGGCGCTGGCCGCCTGAGAGCTCCGCCGGCCGGCGCCGGCGCTGGGGCTCCAGTTGCAACAGCTCCAGCACCGAGCTGATCTGCTCCGCGATCCGCCCTCGGGGGAGGCCGCGGAGCTCCATCCCCAGGGAGAGGTTCCGCTCCACCGTGAGGTGGGGGTAGAGGGCATAGCTCTGGAACACCATCCCCACCTCCCTGCGGCTGGGCGGCTGCCGGGTGATGTCGTCGCCATCGAGGCGGATGCGGCCGGCGCTGGGCTGATCGAGCCCGGCGATCAGGCGCAGGGTGGTGGTCTTGCCGCAGCCGCTGGGGCCCAGCAGCGCCAGGCATTCCCCAGGCGCCACGCTGAGGTTGAGGCCGTCGAGCACAAGGTTGCTGCCGACGCGACGCTCCAGCGCCTCAAGCACCAGGCCCTGAGGCCGCTGAACGCTGCTCATTTGACGGCCCCCTGGGTCAGACCCGCCACGATCGGTTTCTGGAAGACCACCACCAGGGCCAGCAGCGGCAGGCTGCCCAGCACGGTGGCCGCCGCGAAGGCGCCATAGGGAACGGTGTACACGGAGGAACCGGCGATGCGGGCGATGGCGATGGGCAGGGTGAGCAGCTCCTGGCGGCTGATCCAGGTGAGAGCGATCGGATATTCGTTCCAGCTGAACAGGAACACCAGCAGCCCGGTGCTGGCGCTGGCGGGGGCGATCAGCGGCAACAGCACCCAGCGCAGCCGCTGCCAGAGGTTGAGGCCCTCCAGCACGGCAGACTCCTCCAGCTCCGGCGGCAGATCCCGGAACGCCGCCCCCAGGAGCAGCACCGCCAGGGGAAGCGAGAGGCCGGCATAGGGCAGGCTCAACGCCAGCAGTTGGTTGGCCAGCCCAAAACGCCGGGCCAGCTCGAGCAGCGCCAGGAAGAGCAGCACATAGGGGAAGACCGCCGCAGCGAGCAGTACACCGCTCAGCACCGCCCGCGTCCTGGCCGGCTGCCGCTGCAATCCATAGGCGCAGGGGATGGCCAGCAGCAGGGTCAGGGCGGTGCTGGCCAGTCCCACCACCGTGCTGTTGAGCAGGAAGCGCCAGAAGGGTGGATCACCCGAGAGGATCTGGCTGTAGTTCTCCAGGGTCCAGCCCGCCAGGCCCGGCTGGGGAGTGATCAGGGCCGAACCCGTGCGCAGGGAGGTGTACAGCTGCCAGAGCAGGGGCAGCAGGCTCCAGAGCAGCACGAGCAGCACGGCCAGGCGACGGAACCGCATCAGGACCTCCCCCCCGCCAGCCAGCGCCGGCCCAGCAGCAGAGCGGCGGTGAGCCCCAGCAACAGCACGAACATCCCCAGCATCACGGTGGCGCTGTAGCCGAAATCGAGAAAACGCATGGCCGAGAGGTAGGAATAGAGAGCCAGGGTTTCGGTGCTCCCTGCCGGCCCTCCGCCGGTGAGGATCTGCACCAGATCGAACACCCCCAGGGCCTGGGCGAGGCGGAACAGCACGGCAAGGAAGGCATAGGGCAACAGCAGCGGCAGGGTGATCTGACGCAGGGCCTGAGCCGACGTGCCGCCCTCGAGGGCGAAGGCCTCGTAGAGGTCGGTGGGGATCGACTGCAGCCCGGCCAGCAACAACAGGGCCACGAAGGGCGTGGTCTTCCAGACATCCGCGAGCACCACCACGAGCCAGGTGCTGGCAGGGCTGCTCAGGAAGGGCAGCGCCGGCAGTCCCAGCGCCTGCACCAGGGCGTTGATCGGTCCGTAGGGATCGTTGAAGATCCAGCGCCAGCCCAAGGCCATCACTGCGGTGGGAAGGGCCCAGGGCAGCAGAGTGATCGTGCGCACCGCCGTGCGGCCACGCCAGCTCTGGTGCAGCAGCAAGGCCAGGGCCAGCCCCAGCAGCAGCTCCAGCGCCACCGACAGCCCAGCGAAACGCAGGGTCTGAACGGTGTCCTGCCAGAAGCGCTCGTCCTCGATCAGGCGCAGCCAGTTGGCGCCGCCGTTGGGCACCGGCTGCAGGCCGGTGATCACTGAGTCGGCGTGGAAGCTGAGCCAGCCGTAACGCAGCAGCGGCACGGCAAAGACCAGCGCCAGCAGCAGCAGGGCGGGCAGGGTGAGCAGCAGGGTCATGACCTCGCCTCCACGCCACTGGCCCCCACGCCGCTGGCCCGCAGCAGCTGGTTGCTGAGGCGCTGGGCCCGCTCCATGCCCTCGGCGGGCTCCCGCTCGCCGGTGATCACCTCGCTGAGCTGCCGCTGCAGGATGTCGCTGAGCTGGGCATAGAGCGGGCTGAGCGGACGCAGCACCGTGGCCTCCAGCGCCCGTCGCAGTTCCGGCAGCACCGGGTTCGCCGCCACCAGCTCCGGGTCCTCGAACAGGGCCGAGAGGGTGGGGGTGTAACCCAGCCGCCTTGCCAGGTCCTTCTGAACCCCCGGTGCCGTGAGGGCGGCGATCACCAGCGCAGCCTCGCGGGGATGGGGGCTCTGGCTCACCAAGGAGAAGCCCCAGCTGCCCTGGGTGGCGGCTGGGCTGCCCCCGGGAGCGGCCACCATCGTGGTCACGCCCACCTTCCCCCTGACCTGGCTGCCGGGTTTCTGCAGCTCGGCCCAGGCGTAGGGCCAGTTGCGCATCAGGGCGGCATCGCCGGCCTCGAAGCTCTGCAGAGCCTCCGGTTCGGCGAAATTGGCCACCGCCCGGGGGGTGATGCCCAGATCAATCAGCTGCCGCAGCCAGGAGGCCGCGGCCACCCCCGCCGGGCTGCCCAGCTCCACTCGATCAGCCGAGGCGGAAAGCCACTGCCCGCCGAAGCCACGCAGCACCTCCAGAAACACGCAGCTCAGTCCCTCGTACTGGCGGCCCTGCCAGACGTAGCCCCAGCGCACCCGGCCAGCCCGCTGCAGTGCGCCGGCGGTGGCCATCAGCTCGTCGGGGGTGCGCGGGGGCGCCGCCATCAGATCGGTGCGCCAGTAGAGCAGACCCATGTCGGCCACCAGTGGGATCCGCCAGAGGTGGCCATCGAAGCGGTTGCCCTCCCTGGCGCCCGGCACCACCCCGGCGAGGGCGTCCTCCCCCAGCAGCGGCTCCAGGGGCGCAAGCCAGCCCGCCGCGGCGTACTTCGGCGTCCAGGTGACATCCATCAGCAGCAGGTCATAGGGGCTGTCCCCCAGCAGCAGGCTGCTGATCGCCAGATCGGAGATGGCCTCGGTCTCGAAGGGCCCCCGGTTCACCCGCAACTCGATGCCCGGGTGGCGGCGGTTGAAGCGCTCCACGATCGGTGCTGTGGCCTCCGCAAACGGCGCCGGCATCAGCGCCGTGACGATCACGGGCTCCTGCCGTTGCGCCCGCAGCCCCCCGGAGACGATCAGACCCACCAGCAGGAGAGCCAGGGCGGCGTATCGCAGGGTGCTGCGCAGCCCCATGCCCATCCTCCGCTGACATCTGGTCGCCGGCAGCCTGATGGCGGTTCGGCGCGTCGGTACTGCCCTCTCAGGCAGGCCTGCGATCACCTTAACGACCAGGTCCCATGGGCCCCAGGCGCAGGCTCACCGGGCAGGCGACGATGGCGTGACACAGGGAAGGTCGGATCGATGTCCGGCTCGGATCTTCGGATCCTGGCTCGGATCCAGGGCCCTCACACTGGGAACAGGCCACCGGCCTTCGAACCTCTGGGAAACCTCCGATGTCTGCACCGACGGTTGCCGCCACGACGCCCATCAGCGTGAACCTGGAGGAGGGAAAGGACTACTTCTATTGCGCCTGCGGCCGCTCATCGGATCAACCGTTCTGCGATGGATCCCACGAGGGCAGCGGCTTCACTCCCCTCGCCTTCGTGGCCGAGAGAGGCGGCAAGGCGCTCCTGTGCCGCTGCAAGCAGACCGCCACGCCCCCCTACTGCGATGGCACCCATACCCGCGTCCCCGCCGATCGGGTGGGCACCACCTTCTCCGTCGACGCTGACGGCGAAGGTGACGGCACTGAAGAAGGTGACGGCAACGATGCGGACCCCGAGGAACCCGACCACCACGGGATGCCTGAGCCCCGGGCCACGGCGGAAGAGCCCAACCTGGAGCTGATCCACCAGCTCGCCGAGCATGGTCTCGATCGCATGGGGGCCGAGGGGCCGGTGGCGGCCATGGGGGTGCCGCGCTCCCTCCTCCCCCTCTGGGACGACATCCAGATCCTCACGGCCCAGCTGGCCCGTCGGCCCCTAGCTGGCGACGCGGCAGTCGGCACGGAGCTGGTGATCGGTCCCCGGGCGCGGCGTCCCCTGCGGCTGGAGATCCCCCTGCTGGTGTCGGACATGAGCTTCGGTGCCCTCTCCGAGGAGGCCAAGCAGGCCCTGGCGACGGGCGCGGAGCGGGCCGGCACGGGCATCTGCTCCGGCGAAGGGGGCATGCTGCCCGAGGAGCAGGCCGCCAATCACCGCTATCTCTACGAGCTCGCGCCGGCGATGTTCGGCTACCGCGAGGAGGTGCTCTCGCAGGTGCAGGCCTTCCATTTCAAGGCCGGCCAGGCCGCCAAGACCGGCACCGGCAGCCATCTGCCCGGCGCCAAGGTCACCGCCCGCATCGCCGAGATCCGCGGCATCCCGGAGGGACAGCCGTCCTGTTCCCCAGCTGTGTTCAGCGATCTCCACAGCCCGGCCGATTTCCGCGCCTTCGGCGATCGGGTGCGGGAGCTCAGCGGCGGCATCCCGGTGGGCATGAAGCTGAGTGCCCAGCACATCGAGCATGATCTCGATTTCGCCCTCGAGGCCGGGGTCGATTACCTGATCCTCGACGGTCGTGGCGGCGGCACCGGCGGGGCTCCGCTGCTCTTCCGCGATCACATCGCCGTGCCCACCATTCCTGCCCTGGCCCGGGCCCGGGCCCATCTCGACCGAAGCGGCGTCGGCGGGCAGGTCACGCTGATCGTCACCGGCGGTCTGCGCACCCCGGCGGACTGCATCAAGGCCCTGGCCCTGGGGGCCGATGGGGTCGCCCTGGCCAATGCCGCGATCCAGGCGATCGGCTGCGTCGGCTCCCGCATCTGCCACACCAACCGCTGCCCGGCCGGGGTGGCCACCCAGGACCCTCAGCTGCGTCGCCGGCTGGAGGTGGAGCATGCCGCCCTGCGGCTGGAGCGCTTCCTGCGAGCGACGGTGGCGCTGATGCAGGTGATGGCGCGGGCTTGCGGGCACGATCACCTGGGCCGACTGCGTCGGGAGGACCTGGCCAGCTGGCATCGGGACCTGGCGGAGCTGGCGGGCATCGCCTGGTCCGGCAGGTCCCGATGCCAGCTGGCCAGGTCCTCCCGACGCAGTCGGCCCAGGTGATCGTGCCGGCAAGCCCGCGCCATCACCTGCATCAGCGCCACCGTCGCTCGC
>NZ_CH724160.1:311141-639398 GCF_000153045.1 Synechococcus sp. WH 5701 | reverse complement strand
CAGCCGGACCAGCGGCGGTAGAACCAGCCCTTGGCCAGCTCGGCGCTAGCCACGTAGGCCAGAAGGATCAACAGCAGCGGCAGCAGGAACTCCGGCGGCAGAGGCACGAAGCCGAACAGCCGCCCCAACGGCGTCCAGGGCAGGGGCAGGGTGAGGGCGACCACGGCGATGGTGGCCACCACCAGCGCCCGGGAGGGACGGCTGTGGAGCAGGGGGCCGCGGGTGCGGATCACCAGCACGATCGAGGCGGCCGAGATCACCGATTCCACGAACCAGCCGCTGCGGAACTGGGCGGCATCGGCGTGGAGCAGCAACAGCAGCACCGCGAAGGTGAGGTAGTCGAAGACGGAGCTCACCAGCCCGAACACGACCATGAACCTCTGGATGAAGGGGATGCTCCAGCGGTGCGGCTGGCTGATCCAGTCGGGATCGACCCGGTCGGTGGAGATGGTCATCTCCGGCAGATCGGTGAGCAGGTTGGTGAGCAGGATCTGCTTGGGCAGCAGCGGCAGGAAGGGCAGCAGCAGCGAGGCACCCGCCATCGAGGCCATGTTGCCGAAGTTGGCGCTGGTGGCCATGAACACGTACTTGAGCGTGTTGGCGAAGGTGCGGCGGCCCTCGCGGATGCCGGCCAGGAGCACCGCCAGGTCGGGCTCGAGCAGCACGATGTCGGCGGCTTCCTTGGCCACATCCACCGCCCCCTGCACCGAGAGACCCACATCGGCGGCATGAAGCGCCGGGGCGTCGTTGATGCCATCGCCCAGGTAACCCACCACGTGGCCGGCACGGCGCAGGGCATGGATCAGCCGTTCCTTCTGGCTTGGCTCGATCTCGGCGAACACGTCCACCTCCCCGGCCCGCACAGGCAGGGCGGTGTCGGAGAGCCGCTGCAGCTGGGCGCCGGTCAGCACCTCCGGATTGCGAAGCCCCGCCTCGCGGCCCACCCGTGCCGCCACCAGGGCGTTATCGCCGGTGATCATCTTGAGGCGCACCCCGAGGCGCTCCAGCTCGGCCACGGTGTCATGCACCCCCGGCTGGAGCGGATCGCTGAGGGCCAGCAGCCCCAGCAGGCTCATGCCGGTTTCGTCCTGGCGGCTCACCGCCCGCGGCACCAGGGGCCCCTGGTCCTGCCAGCGCCGCACCGCCACGGCCAGGACCCGGAATCCCTCGGAGCTCCATTCGGCGTAGAGCTCGCGCAGTTGGGCCTCCACCGCCGCCAGGGGCAGCACAGCGCCGCTGGCGGTTTCGGCCCGGTCGCACACCTCCAGCACCTTGAGGAACGCCCCCTTGGTGATCAACACCGGGGTGCCATCGGCGCGGGCCAGCACGCTGAGACGCTTGCGGTTGAAGTCGAAGGGGATCTCATCGAGCTTGGTCCAGGCGGAGAGATCGAGCGGGCCGCGAGCGCCTTCGGGACCGTCGCTCGCGACCGCTGCCTCGCGGAGCGCCGCATCGATCGGGTTGCTGAAGCCCGTTTCAAACGAGGCGTTCACCGCCGCGTGCAGCAGCACCGCCGGGTTGGCCTCGCCATGCACGCCACAGCTGCGCTGCACCCGGGCGCTGCCCTCGGTGAGGGTGCCTGTCTTGTCGGAGCAGAGGATCGTCATGCTGCCGAAGTTCTCGATCGACGAGAGCCGCTTGACGATCACCTGCCGGGCGGCCATGCGCCGGGCCCCCTGGGCCAGGTTCACCGAGATGATCGCCGGCAGCAGCTGGGGCGTGAGCCCCACCCCAAGGGCCAACGCAAACAGGAACGAATCCACCACCGGCCGCCGCAGGAACACGTTGACGGCGAAGATCGCGATCACCAGCACCAGGGTGACTTCCAGCAGCAGCGCCCCGAAGCGCCGCACGCCCCGCTCGAATTCGGTTTCGGGGCTGCGCTGGCGCAGTCGCTCGGCGATCGATGCGAACTGGGTGGCGCCGCCGGTGCGCACCACCACGGCGGTGCCGCTGCCGCTCACCACATGGGTGCCGAGGAACAGCACGTTGGCGCGCTTGGCCAGCGGGGCGTCGGCGGCCACCGCCACCGGGTGCTTGCTCACCGGAAAGCTCTCACCGGTGAGGGCCGCCTCGTTGACACTCAGGTCGGTTTCGTCGATCAGGCGGCAGTCGGCCGGGATGGCGGCACCGGCGGAGAGCACCAGCAGATCGCCCGGCACCACCTCCGCCACCGGCACGGCCTGGTCGCCGCCATCGCGGCGCAGCACCGCAGTGGTCTGAACGGCCTTGAGCAGCTGGGCCACTGCCCCGGCGGCGCCGTTCTCCTGCCAGAAGCCCAGCAGGCCGCTGATCAGCACGATCACCAGGATGATCAGCCCATCGGTGGGCGAATCAAGCAGGAACGAGAGCAGCGCCGCGCCGCTCAGGATCAGGATGATCGGGCTGCTGAACTGACGCAGCAGCAACCGCAGCGCCCCACCCCGCGCCGGCGGCGCCAGGGCGTTGGGGCCGTGCTCCAGAAGGCGGCGAGCGGCCTCGCCGCTGCTGAGGCCGGCCTCGCTGGTGCGCAGCTCCGCCAGCAACTCGGGGAGGGGCTGGCTCCAGAAGGCCTCAGGGTCACCAGGGCTGGTGAGGGGCTCCATCTGCCTGGGCGAACTCTCGGTAGGCTGATGGGTCTGAGAGCCCGGTCAAGACCGGTGCAGGAATACTCCCCATGGCCCACACCATCCAGGATCCCCGCCAGCAGGCCCTGCTGCTGTCGCTGCGTCAGCGGATGGCCGAAGCCCGAGCCTGCGGGAATGCCGAAGCCCGCCGGGCCCTGTTCCGCGAGGCGGTCTACCTCGGCATCCAGCCCAACCTGCTGGAATCGGAGCAGGCCACGGCCGCACAGGAGCACACCAGCGGCCGCTGAATCCTCTCCAAGGCCAATCGCATGGGTGAGCCCATGCAGGCCCTGATCCTGCACAGCCTCTGGGGATTCCAGGGCAGCCTGCAGGAGGCGATTCACCAGGCACGCCACAGCGGCTTCGATGGTGTGGAGGCCAACCTCGACCATCCAGCCCTGGCAGGCGCTGATCCCGGCACGGTGGTGGCCGAGTTTGCCGCCGCCGAACTCACCCTGATCGTGGAGCTGGTCACGGGCAACGGCTACGTGCCCGATCTCGCCATGACAGCGGCGGAGCATCTTCAGCAACTGGCCAGGCAGCTGGAGCGCTGCCGCCGACTCGAGCCGCTGCGGATCACGGTGATCACCGGCAGCGACAGCTGGACCTGGGCAAAGCAACAGTGGTTCTGGGACCGGGCGCTGGAGCTGGCCGCCGCCGCCCAGGCACCGGTGACGTTCGAAACCCACCGTTCGCGCAGCCTGGCGGACCCCTGGCGCATTCAGGACTGGATCAGTCGCTACCCGGATCTGAGGCTCACCGCCGACCTCAGCCACTGGTGCGTGGCCTGCGAGCGGCTGATGACGCCGGACCTGGAGCCGATCCAGGCGATCGCTGGGCGGGTGGACCACATCCACGCCCGGGTGGGGCATGCCCAGGGGCCCCAGGTGGGCCACCCCTTCGCGCCAGAGCACGCCGAGGCCCTGGAGGCGCACCGGGCCTGCTGGCAGCTGATTCTGGATCGGGCCCGAGCGCGCGGCATGGAACGCTTCACGCTCACCCCGGAATTCGGCCCCGACGGCTACCTGCCCACCCTTCCCTTCACGAACCAGCCCGTGGCCGATCTGTTGCAGATCAACACCGCCATGGCCGCCTGGCTCAGGCGCGAGCTGAAAACGGCGGCTCCAGGCCCATGATCCGCGCATAGAGCGCCTGCTGGTGCAGGATCCGCCGCTCCAGCCGATGGGCCGGGCCAGGCGTCAGGCCACTGGTGTAGCCCCGCTGAGCCGACTCCACCAGGGCCCGGTCCTCGTCCAGGAAGGAGCGCAGCTCCTCGATCCAGGCTTCGCCCAGGTCCGTCTGGGCGGGATCACCCAACAACCACACCTGCAGGCGGCAGCGACCCAGATCGCGGGGAGGAAAACTGATCAGGGCCAGACGCCCATCGGGCCAGGCCAGCAGATGAATCCAGGGCGGCGCACCGAAGGTGAGGAACTCCGGTGCCTCAGCATCAGCGCCGCTGCCCTGAAGGGGGACCGGGGTGGCCAGCAGGTTGGTGTGATCGGCAAAGCGATGCCGGTAGTGGCGCACAGGCCCCTGCTGGCGGTGCAGGGTGGTGGGGTGCGCGATGGCCACGTGGTAATCGTCGAGGGTGTTGTCATGGGCGATCTTCCAGTTGCAGGCCAGTTCCGACTCCAGGCTGGCCAGCAGCACCCTTGGCCGCTCCAGGGCCGGGCCCAGCTCCTGCTCCACCAGATCCAGCTGGTGCTCGAGGGGCAGCGGATCCTGGCCGATCGCTACCCAGAGCATCGAGCCGCGCACCGCACAGGCCAGTTGGATCAGGGGCCAGTCCTCGCGTGCGAAGGGATCCACGAACTCCGCTTCCCGTGCCGCGGCCCGCAGGCTGCCACCGAGGTCGTAGGTCCAGCCGTGGTACGGACAAATCAGACGGCGGCAGGGCTGGGCCGCTTGCGCCGGGGGCAACAGGGCCACCCCGCGGTGCGGGCAGCGGTTGAGGAACGCCCGCGGCGAACCTCCGGGGGGATGGGTGAGCAGCAGGGGCTGATCCAGCAGCTCGAGAGCCAGGGCTGAACCCTCCGGCAGGCTGGAGAGTGGTGCCACCGGATGCCAGAAGCGTGGTGCGTAAACCTGCCGCTCACGCTCTGCAACAGAGGCGGAGCGATACAGCTCCGCCTCCAGAAAAGGGCGCTGGCCGAACTGATCGTCTGAAGCGTCCATGGCGGCCACTTCAGATGCCGGCGCCATCAAGGTTGCGCAGGGTGTTGACCAGCTCTTCCCGCAGCTCCAGGAACGGCGGGGACACCCTCAGGTGGGCCAGGTTGGAACGATCCAGATCAGCCTCCACCGTTCTCACGATGCGCCCCGGTCGCGGCGCCATGATGTGAACCCGTTTGGCCAGCAGCAGCGCCTCCTCGAGGTCGTGGGTGATCAGCAGAGCCGTGAGCCCGGAGCGCTCCCAGAGCTGATAGAGAAACTCCTGCATTGATTCACGGATCTGCAGATCCAGGGCGCCGAAGGGTTCATCCAGCAGCACCACCTTGGGGTCGGCCGCCAGGGCGCGAGCGATCGCCACCCGCTGCTGCATGCCGCCGGAGAGCTCACGCGGCAGACGCCGGGCGGCATCCTGCAGCCCGACCACCTCCAGGAAGTAGCCCGTACGCTCCCGGACCAGGGCCTTGGGCAATCCCTGCAGCGTCATGCCGAAGGCCACGTTCTGGGCCGCGGTCATCCAGGGGTAGAGGCTGTACTTCTGGAACACCATGCCCCGGTCGGAGCCGGGCCCGCGCACCGACTTGCCGTCCAGGGCGATCACACCAGCACTGGGGCGCTCCAGACCGGCGATCAAGCGCATCACCGTGGACTTACCCGAGCCGGAGCTGCCCACCAGGGCCACGAATTCGCCGGAATCGATCGAAAAGCTGATGTCGTCGAGCACCAACTTGGCGTGGCGACCGTCGCCGAAGGTTTTGCTGACGCCGTTGACGGAAAGATGCATCTCAGTTGGCCCACGCGCAGCTGCGGCGCAGCAGAAAGCGGAAGCCCAGATCGATGATCAGCCCGATCAGGCCGATCACGATCAGGCCCACGAAGATCTCATCGGTGCGCAGGAAGCGCTGGGCCAGGCTGATGCGCTTGCCCAGGCCCTCGTTGGCCGCCACCAGCTCCGCCACGATCACCAGGTTCCAGGCCGAGGCCATGTTGATGCGGTAGGCATCGATCACCTGGGGAGCGATGAAGGGGGCCACCACGCGGGTGAGGATCGGCAAGCCACGGCCCCCAAGGGTGAGGGCCGTCTCGATCAGCTCCGGCGGCACGAATTTCACCGCATCCATGATCATCAGGGTGTTGAAGAAGAAGGTGCCGACGAAGATCAGCAGCACCTTGGGCAACTCCCCCAGACCGAAGTAGATGATCAGCAGGGGGATGAACGCTGGCGCCGGCATGTAGCGGATCAGACCCAGCAGCGGCTCCAGCAGGCGGCAGATCAGCGGATTACTCCCCATGGCGATCCCCAGGGGCAGGGCCAGGGCCGCGGAGAGGGCGAAGCCCAGGAACACCCGCCGGATGCTGGCGATGGCATCTCCCACCAGGATTCCGCCCTGGAACTGATCACTCGCGGCCTGCCAGACCGCCGGCGGGCTCGGCAGAAACAGGGGATCCACCGCGCCGCTGAGACTGATCAGCGACCAGACCAGCAGGACCACGCCGATCCCGAGCGGACCGAGCAACCAGGGATTCCTCATGGCGCCGCGTCGACGAAGCGCGCATCGAAGAGCTTGGTGAGATCAGGTGGCGTCTTGGCCAGTCCCACCTCCTGCAGGAAGGTGCTGATCTCGGCCGCGGCAAAGGGGAGCGAAGCCATGGTGTCGCCCGGCTTGAGCGCCTCACGGTTCTGCTCGAGCGTGAAGATCGTGGTGCCGGCGTCGTACTCCTTGTATTCGGCCTCGCTCACCCCAGCCCGGGCCGCCAGGATCGTGAGGCTGGGGCCAGGATTGGCCTTGATCTCCTTGAGAGTGGCGAACCAGGCATTCACCACCTTCTGCAACTGCTCAGGATTCTTCTCCACGAACTCCGTACGGCAGACCAGGTGATCGCTGATGGCACCCGGGAACTCCTTGGAGGAGACCAAGGTGGTGCTGCCGGAGCGCTTGAGCGCCTGGGTGGTGAACGGAGCGAACACACCAACGGCATCCACCTTCTCGGCCACGAAAGCCGCTGCTGCTGCCCCCGTTTCCAGGGGCACGAATTCGATGTCCTTGGACGTGAGCCCCGCTTTCTTCAGGCCCAGCAACAGCAGGTAGTGATCAACCGTGCCCTCCTCAGCAGCCACCTTGCGGCCCTTGAGCTGAGTGACGTCCGCGATGCCCTGGGCCGCGATGATCTGGTCATTACCGGTGGAATTGTCGTTGGTGAGCACCACCCGCAGGTCGGCACCACCGGCGATCGAGCTGATCGTGTCGTTGAGCGTCTGGCTGTTGCAATCAAGCTGCCCGGCGTTGAGCGCATTGATCGAATCGAGGTAGCCATCGAACCACTGCAGGGTCACCGGCACCCCCGCCGCGGTGAAGAGATCCTTCTCCTCGGTGACTTTCCAGGGAATCCAGCCGGGCCAGGCGCTGTAGCCAATGCGCACGGGGGTGGCACCTGGCTTCGGAGGGCTCTGGCAGCTGGCCAGCAACCCACCGCCGAGCAGCGCCGTCAGGCCGAGGCCAAGCAGACGTTGACGGCGCCGACGCGGATGTGGCGGGCGTTGCTGCTGAGAAACCGAGCGCGCGGTGGTGGGCATGGAGGTGGAGCTGAGGTCAGGGCGCGGATTGGAGGTCATGGGTTGATTAGCAAAGAAAGGCTGCAAAGCAATACATGCTTGGGAGAAACAAAAGCGTGGCAGTGATGGCTCAGAGGAATTCGAGATAACGCGTCAGCTCCCAGTCCGACACGCAGCCGTGATACTCGGCCCATTCGGCTCGTTTGTAGTCGATGAACGCGTCGGCCATGGCATCACCGAACACCGAGCGGGAGAGTGGATCAGCGGCAAAGGCCTCGATCGCGTCACCAAGGGTTCGTGGCAGAACCCTCAGCCCCCTCTCGGCCCGCTGCTCGGCGCTGAGCCGGTAGGCATTGACGAGATTGGGGTCGCCTGGATCCAGCTCCTCCCGGATGCCTTCCAGTCCAGCCGCGAGGATCATCGCTGCTCCGAGATAGGGGTTGCAGGCACTGTCGGCAGCGCGGCATTCCACTCGGCCACCGGCGGATGGAATCCGCAACATGTTGGTGCGGTTGTTGTTGCCATAGCAGATGAAGACCGGCGCCCAGGTGAAGCCACTCATGGAGCCCTGGGCCACCAGGCGCTTGTAGCTGTTCACCGTGGGAGCGATCACGGCGCAGATCGCCGGGGCATGGCGCAGGATGCCGGCGATGAACTGCTCCGCCAATGGGGTGATGGCGCCAGGGGTGTCGCCCGCGAAGAGATTTCGGCCCGTGGCCGGATCCGCCAGCGACATGTTGAAGTGGGCGCCGCTGCCGGTGCGATCGCTGAAGGGCTTGGGCATGAAGCTGGCGATCAGCCCATGGCGGTGGGTGATCTCCTTGAGCATCAGCCGGAAGAAGGTGAGGCGGTCCGCCATGGTGAGCGCCTCGGCATAGGCGAAGTCGGTCTCGAACTGGCCATTGCCGTCTTCGTGATCGAAGGAGTACACCCCCCAGCCGAGATCATTCATCGCCTGAACCAGCTCATCGAGCCAGGGCAGGTTGTCGAGCAGACCGGTGAGGTCGTAGCAGGGTTTCTCGAGGGTGTCGCGGGAGCTGGCGGGCCGGAGGGCTCCATCGGCGCCACGACGCAGCACAAAGAATTCGGTCTCGATGCCCAGGTTGAAGCGGAATCCCATCCGCTGGGCCTCGTCGAGGGCACGAATCAGAATGTTGCGGCTGCAGGCCTCGAAGGGCTGCCCATGCAGGTGCAGGCTGCTGGCCAGCCAGACCACATCACGACGCCAGGGCAGCACCGTGGCTGTGGCCAGGTCGGGAATGGCGGCCACTTCGTCGTCGCTGACATCCTGGGGAACGCCATCGAGGGCGGCACCGGTGAACAGTTCGGAGCCTGCGAGCATCGCCTCGAAATGGTCCAGCGGCACCGCCTTGGCCTTGCTGGTGCCGTGCAGATCCACGAAGCTGGCCAGGGCATAGCTCACCCCCTGGCTGAGCAGATCAAGCTTGCGCTGCTGCCAGCTGAGCTGCGGTTCAGTGAGCGGATCGGCGGAGGCCGGGGAGGGCAGGCTGCTCATCCCACCTCCGCCAGCACGGACGGGCGGGTGTGCTCCCGGGTGGTGGCCAGCACCCACTGGTGCCAGGCCTCGAGCCCGGCGCCGCTGCTGGCCGAAACCTGGAAGACCACGGCGCCGGGGTTGACCGCGCGGATGTGCGCTTCGATGCGGCTCACCTCGACCGACAGGTAGGGGAGCAGATCCACCTTGGTGATCAGGACGCAATCAGCTTCGCGGAACATCACCGGGTACTTGAGCGGCTTGTCGTCGCCCTCGGTGACACTGAGCAGAGCCACTTTGAGGTGCTCGCCCACCTCAAATTCAGCTGGACAGACCAGGTTGCCCACGTTCTCGACCCAGAGCAGATCGAGATCGGCAGGATTGAGCTGTGCCTGGAGCTGGCGCAGACCACCACTCACCATTGCGGCATCGAGATGGCAGGCGCGGCCCGTGGTGATCGGAACCACCGGCACACCCACCGCTTCGAGGCGCTGGGCATCGAGCTGGGTGGTCATGTCACCCTCCAGCACGGCCATCTCCAGCTGAGGTGCCAGCGCCGTGATCGTGCGCTCCAGCAGGGAGGTCTTGCCGGCGCCGGGGCTGCTCATCACGTTGAGGCAGAGCAGGTTCCAGGCCTCGAAGTGCTCGCGGTTGTGCTCCGCCTGGTGCTGATTGGCGGCCATCAGGTTGAGGCCGAGGGTGTCGCTGAGGGGCATGTGCATGGGATCAGCGCGAGGGAACGGCGGCGGAATCGGAATCTGAGGTCTGGTGCGGCAGGCTGTAGTCGACGGAGCGGATGCGCAGCTCACGGCCGCTGATGATCTCCTCCATGGGCCGATCGCAGCAGGGGGAGCGGTAGGCCCGCTCCCGATCAGGGCTGTACTCGCTGAAGCAGCCCAGGCAACGGGCCCGCAGGGGCACGGTGTCGATCTCAAGCGTCGAGCCATCGAGCCAGGTGCCCTGCACGGCGGCGGCGAAGGTGAACCGCAACGCCTCCGGCTCCACGCAGGTGAAATCACCCACCTGCAGATGCACCGCCGCCACCACCGGGGTGTGGGGCTCCTGCCCACGCTTCCACTCCTGCAGGGAGAGAAGCAGGCACTTGGTCATGTCGACCTCATGCATGGCTCACCTCCACCTCTGATCGACGGCCATGTTGCAGGCTTCGTGCAGCCAGGCCGGCTTCTGCTTGCGGGGCAGCTGACCACTGACCACCAGGTGGGCCATCACGTCGCAGATCACCCGCGTGGCCATCAGCGACGTCATGTCGCTGATGTCGTAGGGAGGTGAAACCTCCACCACTTCAAGGCCGCAGACCGGCACGTTGCGCACGATCAGCTCCAGCAACTTGAGCGCTTCGCGCGGCAGCAGCCCACCGGGCTCGGGCCAGCCCGTGCCGGGCACGAAACCGGCGTCGATGCAGTCGATGTCGAAGGAGATGTAGACGCAGTCGGTGCCATCGGTGGCGCGCTCGATCGCGAACTGCGCCGCCGCCTCCAGGCCCATGTCGCAGATGTCGGTGACGGTGAGCACGTTGGTGCCCCGCTCGCGGCAGACCTTCACCCCCTCGCGAGGAACCTGCCAGCCGCCGATGCCCAGTTGCACCAGGTTCTGAGCCGGGGCGTTGGCCATGTTGGTGGCATGGAACCAGGGGCAGGTGTGCATGCGTTCGTCGAGGTCGATCTCCTGGGTGTCGACATGACGATCGAAGTGGATGATGCCGACTTTCTTGTCACCCAGGTGACGGCAGACGCCGCGCACGGTGGGAAAGCCGATCGAATGATCGCCGCCGAGGATGATCGGGAAGGCGCCACTGGCGAACACGTGAGCCACGCCCTTGGAGATCTGATCGAAACTCTTCTCGTTGTTGGCCGGAATCGTGAAGATGTCGCCGACATCGCAGAGCCTGATCGATTCGCGCAGGTCGACGCCCATTTCGTAGTTGTAGGGCGTGTAGAGCGCCGAAATGCGCCGGATTCCCTGGGGGCCGAAGCGGGTGCCGGGGCGGTAGGTGGTGCCGGAATCGTGGGGCACGCCCAGGATCGCCACATCGAACTCACCGACGCGGTTCACGTCTTCGATGTAGGGCGCCTTCATGAAGGTGTTGATGCCCGCGTAGTGGGGCAGCTCACCACGGGAGAAGGTGGAGATGCGCCGATCAACAATGCTCTCAGCCGCCTCAAGCCCGTAGCGCAGGCCCTGATCCACCTCCTGCTGCCAGCCTGTGAGCGGCAGGCGCGCCTCCTTCTCGAGGGCCTCAGCTCCCTGGCGTCCAGAGGGCGGAGCCTGGGTACGACGGTCGAAGGCCCCTTCCGGGCCTGAAGATGCGGTCATGGCACAACACGGAGGTGGGGTTGCGGTCTCCCGGGCTTTTATCCCTCCGTGCAACCGGGTGACCCCGGTGAGCTTCTCTCGGACCAGACGCCGCATCGGGCTCGCTGAAGCGAACTGACGCGAACCGGAACCCTAGAAGCTGCTTCCGCCCCTGAACCTTCACCCCATCAGAGCGGTGGCGTTGTGACGGTTGCTACCAGAGAGTGACTCCTGGACTTGGATCGGCTGGTTGGAAGGGAGCACACACGAGCACAGATACGCCCCAAAAATCCTTGAAACCCGGAACGATTTCAAGCAAGACTGCAACCGAACCAGAAGATCTAGCCTGACTGGTCCAAACACCGTGTCCTGGGGGCAACGACCATGCGAGCCGTTGTTTATGAACGCTACGGACCACCTGAAGTGCTTCACCTCACGGAAGTGGCCAAGCCCATCCCCGCAGCCCATGAGGTGTTGATCCAGGTCAGGGCCACCACGGTGAGTTCAGGCGACTGGAGGATCCGCAGCCTGGAGGTGCCCGCCGGTTTCGGGCTGATCATCCGCCTGGTGTTCGGCTTCTCCAGACCAAAGCAACCGATCCTGGGCAGTGAGCTGGCCGGTGTCGTCGAAGCGGTGGGCGGCGATGTGAGCCGTTTCAGGCCTGGTGATCCGCTGGTGGCCTTCAGCGACACCGCCATGGGCTGCCATGCGGAGTACGTCTGCCTGCCGGAGGATGGCCTGCTGGCCCGCAAGCCTTCCAACCTCAGCTTCAAGGAAGCCGCCGCGCTCTGCTTCGGTGGCACCACGGCCCTTGCAGTTCTGCGCCAGGCCAGAGTTCAGCCCGGAGAGCGGGTCCTGGTCAATGGTGCCTCAGGCAGCGTCGGCACAGCGGCGGTGCAGCTGGCCCGGCACCTGGGAGCCGAAGTGAGCGGAGTGTGCAGCCAAGCCAATCTGGAGCTCGTGCGTTCCCTGGGGGCCAGCCAGGTGATCGATTACCAGCAAGCTGATTTCAGCCAGAGCGGTGACACCTACGACGTGATCATCGACACGGCCGGCACGGCACCCTTTGCCCGCAGCCGCGGCAGCATGAGGCCGGGGGGTCGCCTGGTGCTGGTGCAGGCAGGGCTGGCCGCCATGCTGCTCAGCCCCTGGCAGACAGTCAGCAGCGACAAGACGGTGATCGCCGGTCCGGTGAGCGTGGAAGCCAGCGACGTGCGCCAGCTCGCTGAGCTGGCCGAGGCCGGGGTCTACAGGCCCGTGATCGATCGTCACTACCCACTGGATCAGATCGTGGCAGCCCACCGCTATGTCGACAGCGGGCGCAAGACAGGCAATGTGGTGATCACGCTTGAGCCTGAAGGCTGATCCCGGAACCCTCGATCAGCTGGTAGCGGCAGGCCAGCCGGCAGGTCTGCCCAGGGGCCACCTCCAGCCGCCGATCACCACTCACCAGGGCGCCCCGCGGTGCCGTCCAGGGCTCCAGGCAGACCATCGAGCGGGGCGGATCGCTCCAGACCACTGCCAGATTGAAGGGGGCTTCAGCCTGCAGCTCCAGGGCCACCCCCGCCTGGCCGTCCAGCAAGCGCACCGGACCAGCAGGCTGCGCCAGCAGATCCACCCCCTGCTCCAGCCGCTCCAGCAGCGGTGCGGTGGCGGCGGGCGCCATGGTGCCGTGGTCGAAACAACGCTCCGGCAGGCCCTCCAGCGACGCCGCCGCCAGGGAGGTGACAGCGAAATACGGATGCAACCCGAAGGCGAAGGGCAACGGTTCCGGCCCGAGGTTGTCCACCAGCACCGCGATCGCCAGAGCCCCTGGCTGGGGCCGTAATTCCAGCTGCAGCCGGAAGGGGAAGGGGAACATCGCCTGGGTGGCGGGGCTATCGCCCAGGCTCAGGCGCACGCCCTCAGCTCCCTTCAGCTCCTCCAACTCCCAGGGCAGATCCCGGGCAAAGCCGTGCTGCTTGAGCGTGAAGTTCCCCTGCGGCAGTGGCAGCTGATCAGCGGGGAGGTTGCCGCAGATCGGGAACAGCACTGGCATGCCGCCCCGCACCGAGAGGGCCGGATCGGCAAAGCGAGCCTCATCGAGATAGAGCAGCTCACGGCCGTTGCAACGCCAGCCGCTGAGCAGCCCGCCCCGCTCCGGCACCAGCCGCAGGAGATCACCATCGGCTGCAGTGCTGAACTCCCAGTGGGGATAGGGCGTGGTGCGGTGGGTCAGGGGCATGGCAGCTCAGGCATCCGGCAGGCTCGAGAGCCACTCCAGCAGGGCGGCGTTCACCTGCTCGGGCACTTCATCGTGGGGGCAGTGGCCGGCGTCGAGCACCACCTCAGTGGTGGCGGCTGGTGCGTGGCGCTGGAAGGCGGCGCGACGGCCGGCGGCATTGATCCAGGGGTCGCGGATCCCCCAGAGCAGCAGCAGGGGGGCCTTGAGCTGGGCAAAGAGTTCGTCCAGGGGCTGGCCACGGGGAATGTCAAAGACCGTGCGAAACACCCCGAAGGCCCCTGGATCCAGCGAGGGCCGCCGGATCGCCTCCACCAGCGCGTCATCCACGTTGCTGCGATCGATGTAGACCTGATTGAGGGTGCGCCGGATCGTGGCCGGGCGCCGCAGGTTCTCGAACAGCAGGCGCTGAAGCACTGGACTGCGCAACAGGGCACCGCCGATCGTGCGCTTCGTGATCGCGCCCCAGCCCTTCGGCTCGGCCTGCTCGTCGCTGAAGGGGCCGGCGGCATTGATCAGCACCACCCCGGCCGCCTCGCTGCCCAGGGCCGCCCCGGCCGCCAGGGCGGCAAAGCCGCCGAGGGAATTGCCCACCAGCACCGTGGGCCGCCCGATCCGCTCGCGCACGTAGGCCACCAGCTGATCACGCCACAGCCCTCCCCCGTAGGCCAGCCCCTCGGGCTTGGCGCTGCGGCCAAAGCCCAGCAGGTCAAGGGCGTGAACCTCATGGTGCTCCGCCAGCGCAGGAATGTTGTAGCGCCAGTGGTCGGTGGAGGCGCCGAAGCCGTGCACCAGCAAAATCGCCGGGCCCTGGGGCTGCGGCGGTCGACTGGCCAGGGCGTGGACCCCATGGCCGCCATAGGTCCAGGGCTCGGAGCGGGGGCCGATCAACGCAGGTGTGGCTTGGTCGTCGATGCTAGGGATCACTTCGGGGGGTTCGCTCCGTGCTCGAGCTGTCCAGCCTGCTGCCGGGAACGGCCCTGTGGGCTCTGGCCTTGTACCTGCCCCTCTCTCTGCCGCTGGCCCGGCTGGAGGAAGCGCTCACCCAGGGGCCGCTCCCTGAGGGGCTGCGTCAGATCGTGCTGCTGCTGAGCAGCGTGATGCTGGCCTTTGCCGTGGGGGGGATCACCCAGCTGGGTCTGAGCTGGGTCCTCAGCCCCAGCTGGGCCGCCAGTCTCGGGCTGATGGCCGTGCTGGCCGGGGCCTTCTGGACCCTGGCCTCCCGCCGAGACGAGAGCTGAACTGACGGGCGCTGAGGCTGAGCAGAACGAACTTTGAGCCTCAGGCCGGCTGCTCGGCCAGCTTCTCCTGGCGGCTGAGCACCACCCTCAGCAGGATCGGGGAGAGGAAGGTGGTGCCGATCACCATCAGCAGGATCGCCGCCTCCAGCGCCGGGGTGAGCAGGCCGGCCTGGGTGCCCAGACCCAGGAAGATCAGGCCCACCTCGCCGCGGGGCATCATGCCCAGACCCACCACCAGGCGGTTGGTCTTCTCCTTGCTGACGTAGGTCCAGCCGGAGGCCACCTTGCCGATGATCGCCACCACCAGCAGGAAGGCCGCCATCACCAGACCCGGGCGGTTGGCCGGATCCATCGGGTTGAGCACGGAGAGATCCATGCTGGTGCCGATCAGAACGAAGAAGATGGTGGCGAACAGCGACACCAGCGGCTTCACTGTTTCCTGAATCGCGTGGGTGTGGCGCGATCCGCTCAGGATCAGGCCGGCAGCAAAGGCACCGAGGGCGGCCTCCAGGCCGATGGCCTGGGCGGCGAAGCAGCAGACGCAGAGCACCACGAAGGAGGCCACCACCACCTCGCCGGGGGCCTTGAGTCGATCGAGCAGCCAGTCGAAGGCCGGGGCGGCGGTGCGGCTGAGGAAGAGGGAAGCGGACACGAACACCGCAGCCGCGAGCAGCAACTTGACGATCGGGCCGAGCTCGAATGAACCCCCACCCGCCACCGCCACCACCACGGCAAGGATCACGATGCCGAGAATGTCATCGAGCACCGCGGCGCCGATCACGGTCTGCCCCTCCCGGGTCTTGAGGTACTTCAGCTCACCGAACACGCTGGCCGTGATGCCAATGCTGGTGGCCGTCATCGCCGCTCCGGCGAACACCGCCGGGATCATCGGCACATCGAAGAAATAGAGCAGACCGAAGGTGCCCAGAGCAAAGGGCAGGGCCACACCGGTGACAGCCACCGTGGTGGCCTGGGCGCCCACCGCCACCAGTTCATCGAGTTCGCTCTCGAGCCCGGTCAGAAACAGCAGGGCAAACAGGCCCAGGGTGGCCACCGCCTGCAGGTTGGGGAACGTCTCGATGTAGATCGCCTGAACCGCATCTGGAGGGAGATCGGCCAGGGAACCCACCGCCGAGGTGAACCAGTTGCTGAGTTCGGCCCCCGTTTCCGGCGGCAGGATCAGGTGCAGCCCGGAGAGGCCGATCAGGACACCGGCAACCAGCTCACCGAGAATGGTGGGCAACTGGAGCCGAACCATCAGCTCGGCCAGGGTGCGCGCCGCCAGGAAGATCAGCAGAAACCGTCCGACCCCGATCAGGGTTTCGGCCACCTCGCCGTTGTGGTTGCCGATCTCGAGCAGCAGGGTCGGAAAAGTCATGCGGGCGGTTGGCGCGTCGCTTCAATGAAGTTGGCCGCGACGTTAGACGGGATCTGCTGCGGGAATTGGAATCTGTCCAGACCAGTCTCTGCCCACCATCAGTGAATCCACACCGAATGGCTGCTGGCCAGGCACAGGCCGAACGACCTGCTCCGCCTCAGGACTGTCCGCTTCGCGCCTGAGCCAAACTGGCTAGACGCACGGATCGGACCGGCATCGCGTTTCACCGCCCGGCGTTGTTCAGCTTCACCGCTCCACCTCCTTCGCCCCGCCACCATGACCGACGCTCCGCCCAGACAGCTGAGGCTGCCCACCCCGGGCTGCTTTGCCGACCCTGATCGCAGCGGCCTCACGGCCGATGGTGTCTTCGACGGCATGACCGAGCATCTCTTCTACACGCTCGGCAAGCTCGCCCCCACCGCCAGCCACCACGACCTCTACGTGGCCCTGAGCTACGCGGTGCGCGACCGGCTGATGACCCGTTACCTGGCGGGGATCGAAGCGATCTCGGCCACGCCCGCCCGCGTGGTGGCTTACCTGTCCGCCGAATTCCTGATCGGCCCCCAGCTGGGCAACAACCTGCTGATGCTCGGCATCCAGGACGAAGCCGCCGAGGCCCTGCGCCGTTTCGGCATCGACTCGCTCGATGAGATCCTCGAGGTGGAGGAGGAACCAGGCCTGGGCAATGGGGGGCTCGGCCGCCTGGCCGCCTGTTATCTGGAATCCCTGGCCAGCCTCGAGATCCCCGCCACCGGCTATGGCATCCGCTACGAGTTCGGGATCTTCGACCAACTGATCCGCGATGGCTGGCAGGTGGAGATCACCGACAAATGGCTCAAGAGCGGCTGGCCCTGGGAACTGCCCCGCCCCGACCAGGCCTGCTTCGTCGGCTTCGGTGGCCGCACCGAGAGCTACCGCGACACCCAGGGGGAGTACCGGGTGCGCTGGTTGCCCTCCGAGCACGCCATCGGTGTCCCCCACGACGTGCCGGTTCTGGGCTACAGGGTGAACACCTGCAACCGCTTGCGGCTCTGGCAGGCGGAAGCGTCCGAGAGCTTTGATTTCTACGCCTTCAACATCGGCGACTACTACGGCGCCGTGGAGGAGAAGGTGGGCTCCGAGACCCTCTCGAAGGTGCTTTACCCCAACGACGGCACCGATGAGGGCCGGCGCCTGCGCCTCAAGCAGCAGCACTTCTTCGTGAGCTGCTCCCTGCAGGACATGCTGCGCAGCCTGGAGCTGCGTGACCTGCCGATCACCGACTTCCCGGAGCACTGGTCGGTGCAGCTGAACGACACCCACCCGGCCATCGCCGTGGCCGAGCTGATGCGGCTGCTGATCGATCACAAGCACCTGAGCTGGGATGCCGCCTGGGACATCACCACCCGATCGCTGGCCTACACGAACCACACCCTGTTGCCCGAGGCCCTGGAGAAATGGGGCCTGGACCTGTTCGGCTCACTCCTGCCGCGGCACCTGGAGCTGATCTTCGAGATCAACCGCCGCTTCCTGCAGACGGTGCGGCTGAAGCATCCGGGCAACGAGACGATGCTGCGCCGGGTGTCGATCATCGATGAGAACGACGGCAAGGCGGTACGGATGGCCCACCTGGCCACCGTGGCCTCCCACCACGTCAACGGCGTGGCGGCCCTGCACAGCGACCTGGTGCGTACGCAGCTCTTCCCTGAATTTGCCTCCCTCTGGCCCGAGAAATTCACCAATGTCACCAACGGCGTCACCCCTCGGCGCTGGATCGCCCTGGCCAACCCGCTGCTGCGGGAGCTGCTCGATGAGGTGATCGGCCAGGACTGGGTGCACAACCTCGACGAGCTGCGCAAGCTGGAGGCCTTCCAGAATGATTCCGGCTTCCTGGAGCGCTGGGGCCAGACCAAGCTGGCGGTGAAGCGTCAGCTGGCCCACTACATCCACCGCCAGAGCGGCCTGCTGGTGGATCCCTCCTCGCTCTTCGATGTGCAGGTGAAGCGGATCCACGAATACAAGCGCCAGCACCTGAATGCCCTGCAGGTGATCGCCCAGTACCTGCGCATCAAGAACGGCCTTGGCGACAACCTCGCCCCCCGCACCGTGATCTTCGGAGGCAAGGCGGCACCGGGCTATTACATGGCCAAGCTGATCATCCGTTTCCTCAACGGCATCGCTGAAACGGTCAACGCCGACCCCGACATGGACGGCCGCCTGCGGGTGGTGTTCCTGCCGAACTACAACGTCACCCTGGGGCAACGGGTGTATCCGGCCTCGGACCTCTCCGAGCAGATCTCCACCGCCGGGCTGGAGGCCTCCGGTACCGGCAACATGAAATTCGCCATGAACGGGGCACTCACCATCGGCACCCTCGATGGCGCCAACGTGGAGATCCGCGAGCAGGTGGGCGCCGAGAACTTCTTCCTCTTCGGCCACACCACCGATGGCATCGAGGCCCTGCGCGCGGGGGGATACCGCCCCTGGGAGCTGATCGCCGGCATCCCGGAACTGCCGGAGGCTCTGCAGCTGGTGGAGCAGGGTCACTTCAGCAATGGCGACACGGAGCTGTTCAAGCCCCTGCTGAAGAACCTCACCGGCCGAGATCCCTACTACGTGATGGCCGACTTCAGCGACTACATGCGTGCCCAGGACACGGTCACCCAGGCCTGGGGCGATCGCACCACCTGGAACCGGATGTCACTGCTGAACACGGCGCGCTCCGGCTTCTTCAGCAGCGACCGCTCCATCCTTGAGTACGCCGAGCGGATCTGGCGGGCAGAACCGTTTCCGGTGACGATCAGCTGCGAGATCGACTGAGGGGCCTCAGGGCCGGTGGTCCGGCAGGTCGGGGGTCTGGTGCAGCAGGCGGTTCAGCCGCAGGCGATCGGCATTGAGGGGGTCGGGGGCAAGCTCTCCGGCCACCTCCCGGAATTTCTGCTCCACATCCTCAGGCACCCGCACATCAAAGATGCGCTCCATCAGCGCTTCGATTGAGAACAGGTGGGCGTTGATGTTCTCCAGATCGGCGATCGCCTGCTGCAGGCTCTCCTCCTCGGGGGAGCCTTCAGCCGCTGCCGGAGCTGCGGAGGCGGGCTGAGGGGCTGGCGCCTCGGCTTCGCCGTCGCCCTGGGTCTTCTGCAGCTCTTCGAGCACCCGGCCCGCCAGGGTGCGGAACGACTGCAGGGCCGCCCAGTTCAGTTCCTGCTGCTGCCGCAGTGTGGGGTTCTCCCGGATCAATCGGTCATGTTCCCGATAGAACCGCTGGCAGTCAGGGCATTGGCAGGGCTCTTCGGGCACCGCGCTCCCTTGGTTCCTTAACGCCCATCATGGCATTGGATGTTCAGGGGCGCCGCTGAGAGCTCCTGCCCCCTCAGACCAGGCGATCAAAGGGGCCGAGCAGGTCCAGCTGGTCGTCGTCACCGTCAGCGTCGTCGCTGTCGTCGCCGTCCTCCTGGATGCTGGGCAGCGGGATCTCGATCGAGCTGACCAGCTGGATCACATCGCGCAAGCGCATCGAATCGGCGAACCAGCCCATCGCCTGCTCCATGTCGCCCCGTTGCTCCGCCTCGACTGACTGCTCCTGATGCACTTCGGCCAGCAGCGCCAGCCAGCAGAGGCAGCGGGCCTGGACGACCGAGAGATCCAGCTCGTCGGGCTGGCTGCGGGCAATCCGCTCGCCCTCCTGCTGAACCAGCAAGCGCAGACGCAGATCGTGAAGCTCGTTCATGCAGGGTTCACGGCCGCTCCCACGCTAGCCAGGGAGCCCTGTTTGGGAAGGCCACCACCGGTAGCGTTCCCTACCACCTGGATCGACGGGGCTGGCGGGACTCGAACCCACGACCTACGGTTTAGGAAACCGTCGCTCTATCCGGCTGAGCTACAGCCCCAACGACACCATTATCCGCTCCGATCACCACCCGGCCTAAAGTCGGCGTCGAAAGCAGGTGAGGTGGTCGCGATCGAAGGGATGACGCCGGCTTCGGCTGGTGGCTCCGGCTTCGGTTGAGGAAAGTCCGGGCTCCCCAATGGCCAGGCTTGCTGGGTAACGCCCAGTGCGGGTGACCGTGAGGAGAGTGCCACAGAAACACACCGCCGATGGCCGGGGCCTGGCCCCGCGCACAGGCAAGGGTGCAAGGGTGCGGTAAGAGCGCACCAGCAGCATCGAGAGGTGCTGGCTCGGTAAACCCCGGCTAGGAGCAAGGCCCAGGGACAACGGTTGGCCATGACACCCGTCCCGACACAAGTGAGCCGCTCGAGGCCGCCGGTAACGGCGGTCCCAGACAGATGCCCACCCCGGTCCGCCCCGGCGGGCCGGAACAGAACCCGGCTTATGTCCTGCTTTCACCCCTTCCGGCCTCCGCAGGGAGGCCAATGGTCCTCCGCCAAGCCCCCGTGCCCCTGAGTGACGAGCGCCGCCACAGCCTGGTGGAGTTCCTCGCGGGCCTCGGGCTGGCGGGCCTCGGGCAGACTGATCTCCGGAGCTCAGAGCTCGACCTCGCCCCGATCGAGGAGGCTCTCACCCACAGCTCCGCCGGCCGGCCGATCAACCACGAGCGGTTGGAGTTTCTTGGCGATGCCGTGCTGCGGCTGGCGGCGGCGGAGTTTCTTGAGCGCCACCACAGGGCCATGGACGTCGGCCAGCGCTCGGCTCTGCGGGCCCAGCTGGTGAGTGACCGCTGGCTGGCGGAGCTGGGGAAGCGCTGCGGCATCGAGGCGATGGTGCACCTCGGCCCGGTGGCTGCAGGGGACAGCGCGGCACGCCAGACGATCCGTGCGGAGATCTGCGAGGCCCTGATCGGCGGGCTCTACGAGACCACAGGCAGCCTGGAGCCGGTGCACACCTGGCTCACCCCCCACTGGCAGCGCAGCGCCAAGGAACTACTGGCCGATCCTTACCGCCACAACTGGAAGACGGGTCTGCAGGAGTGGAGCCAGGCCCAAGGGCTCGGCCTGCCCAACTACCGCTGCGAAGAACGCAGCCGCCGCCACGGCGACCCTCGCCGCTTCCACTGTTCCGTGGACCTGAAAGGTCAGCCGGTGGGGGAAGGCTGGGGAGGGTCCCGACGCGACGCCGAACAACAGGCAGCCCGCTCGGCTCTGGAGCAGCAGCAGGCGATCAGCTCGCTTCCAGGGTCTTCAACGGCATCGTGACCAGCTTGTCCCAGTTGCCCCCCTCGAACAGCACCGCCGCCTGGCTGCCGCTGATGCGCTGCACGAAGCCCCGGTAGCCGTTGTAGATCGAGCGGACATCACGAACCACCACCGTGGTTCCTGGCAAGACCGGCGCCGCTACTGGCGATGCATCTGCTGGAGAGGGATCAGCCGCAGCCATGGGGGTAGTGCACAAGATGAGTTCATTATCGAGTCGATCGGCAGGATGGGGCGCAGATGCGCGGCAGGTCAGTCGATGGTGGGGAGATGGTGAGCGAAGCGGACGCGCCAGAGGCGTGGCTGGTGGTGGGGAAGGTGGTGGCGGCCCAGGGGCTGCAGGGGGAGCTGAGGGTGGTGCCCCGCACAGATTTCCCTGAGCGCTTCACCCGGCCTGGTCAGCGCTGGCTGCGCCGGGCCCAGGAGCCCGCCCGCGCCGTGCGTCTGCTCTCAGGCCGTCAACTGCCCGGCCGGGAGCTGTTCGTGGTGCGGCTGGAGGGAGTCGGCACACGGGAGGAGGCCGAGGCCCTGGTGCATCAGGATCTGCTGGTGGAAGCGGGCGATCGGCCCCGCCTGCAGGAGGGGGAGTTCCACCTGCTCGATCTGCAGGGACTGCAGGTTCGCCTGGCGCCCCATGGCGAGGTGATCGGCACCGTGGTGGATCTGATCCATGCCGGCAACGACCTGCTGGAGGTGGAGCTCAGCGGTGAACAGCCCCGGCGGGCGCTGATCCCCTTCGTGGAGGCGATCGTGCCACGGGTGGACATCGCCGGCGGCTGGCTGGAGATCACACCGCCGCCGGGGCTGCTCGACACCTGAGGGTGGGGCTGACCGCTGGCGCTCCAGGGAGTTCCCCATAGGATTCGGGCCAGAATTGACCCATCAAGGGAAGATCCGACGATGAGCCCAGCGGCCTCCCTCGTGCCCGTGATCCTCTGCGGCGGCACCGGCACCCGCCTCTGGCCGCTGTCGCGTGCCAGTTATCCCAAGCAGTACTGGCCCCTGGCCGGCAGCGGCGAGGAGACCCTGCTGCAACAGACCCAGTTGCGGCTCAAGGGGCTGAACCAGCTGGGCGCTCCCCTGCTGATCTGCAATGAGGACCACCGCTTCATCGTGGCCGAGCAGATGCGCCAGATCGGGGTGGAGCCCGGCGCCATCCTGCTGGAACCTCTCGGTCGCAACACGGCACCGGCGATCGCCGTGGCGGCCCTGCACGCCACCAGCCGGGGGGATGACCCCCTCCTGCTGGTGCTCGCCGCCGATCACGTCATCCAGGACGGTGCACGCTTCCGCGCCACCGTTGAAGCGGGCCGCGCCGCCGCCGAGGGCGGGCTGCTGGTGACCTTCGGCATCGTGCCCACCGCCCCGGAAACCGGCTACGGCTACATCGAGGCGGTGGAGCCCCTGCCCCAGGCCACCCCTGGGCTGGGCGAGCCGCCGATCCCGACCCCCACCCCGATCGCCCGCTTCGTGGAGAAGCCCGATGCCGCCACGGCAGAGGAGTTCCTGTCCAGTGGCCGCTTCACCTGGAACAGCGGCATGTTCCTCTTCCGCGCCAGCGCCATCCTCGCCGAGCTGGAGCGGCTGGCGCCGGAGGTGGTGAGCTGCTGCCGCGCCGCCATCGACCACGACAGCGCCGACCTCGACTTCCTGCGCCTGGAACGGGAATCCTTTGCGAACTGCCCCAATGTCGCCATCGACGTGGCGGTGATGGAACGAACGGGCCTGGGCGCCGTGCTGCCCCTGGAGGCGGGCTGGAGCGATGTGGGCAGCTGGAGTGCCCTCTGGGACACGGGCGCCCGCGACAGCGACGGCAACGTCCTGCGCGGACGGGTGATCAGCGAGGGCTCACGCAACTGCTACCTGCGCAGCGAGCACCGGCTGGTGGTGGGGCTGGGGGTGGAGGATCTGGTGGTGGTCGAAACCGATGACGCCGTGCTGGTGGCCCACCGGGACCGCGCCCAGGAGGTCAAGACCATTGTGAACCGCCTCGCCTCCAGCGGCAGTCCCGAGGGCAAGGCCCACCGCCGCATCTACCGCCCCTGGGGCTCCTACGACGGCATCGTCGAAGGCAGCCGCTGGCAGGTCAAGAAGATCGTGGTCAATCCCGGCGCCAGCCTCTCGCTGCAGATGCACCACCACCGTGCCGAGCACTGGGTGGTGGTTCAGGGCACCGCCGTGGTGGAGAAAGACAGCGTCGAGGAGCTGGTGGGGGAGAACCAGAGCACCTACATCCCACTGGGTGCCAAACATCGGCTCAGCAATCCCGGCAAGATTCCCGTCGAGATGATCGAGGTGCAGAGCGGCCCCTACCTCGGCGAAGACGACATCGTCCGCTTCGATGACCGCTACGGCCGCTCGGACATGAGCCTTCCGGTCCGCTGAGAGCTCCGGTCCGCTGATCTCCCCGAGCTGATCAGGCCGGGGCGGCCACCACCGTCCCGATCAGCTCGGCCCGGGGGAATCCGGCTGTTCGCACAGCGGCCAGTGCCGCCTGAGCCGCCGCCGCCGGCATTGACGCCAGCAGCGGACCACAGGTCTGTGGGTCGATCAGCAGCTCCCGCAAGGGGGCCTTGAGCGCCGCGGCCTGAACCCTGCCGGTCTCCAGCTCCACCCAGGCGCTGCGGTTGGCGGGCGCCAGGCTGCTGGCGAAGCCCCGCTCCAGCAGCTCCAGCGCCCCGGAGAAGGCGGGCAGGGCCTGCGGCTCCAGCACCACCCGCAGGGGTTCCGCCGCGGCCTCCAGCATCTCGCCGAGGTGCCCCAGCAGCCCGAACCCCGTCACATCGGTGCAGGCGCGGCAGCCATGGGCGGCCAGCAGCTCCACCAGCGGCTGCTGGCTCTGAGCCATCACCTCCAGGGCCCCATCGATCCATTCCGGCTCCGCCGCACCGGCCATCGCTCCCGCAAAAAGCACGCCACTGCCGATCGGGCGGCTGAGCAGCAACCGATCACCGGCAGCCAGATCGCCCTTGGCCCAGAAGCGGCCAGGCTCAGAGCGGCCGGTCACGCTCAGGGCGAGGCTGAGTCCCTCCGAGGTGGTGCGCTGCTCCAGGGTGTGCCCCCCCACCAGCCGGGCGCCGAGGGGATCGAGCACGGAGAGCACCCCGGCCAGGGTCTGCAGCAACCACTCCTCCTGCAGCGCCGCCGTTCCCCGCGGCAGGGTCACCAGGGCCAGGACACTCTCCACCCGGGCCCCACAGGCCCAGAGGTCGGAGCAGGCATGCAGGGCGGTGAGCCGCCCGTTCAGCCAGTCGTCGCCCACCAGGGCGGGGAAGCCATCGAGGCTCTGCAGCAGCAGTCCTTGATCCAGGGAACCGGCGATCACGGCGGCGTCGTCACCCCCGGGCGAACCCTGATCCGCCGACCACACCCCGGCCGCGGCCACACCCAGCCGCTCCAGGGCCCCTCGCAGTGGAGCGGCACCCAGCTTGGCGGCGCAGCCCCGACAGGGGCTCTCTTCGACCATGGGAGCCAGGGCCTGGAAGCGGCTGATGAAGCGGCGGTCGATCCAGGCCTTGCACCACCACAGCCAGCGGGAGGGCCCCAGGCAGAACGATCCCCACTGGGCCAGGGCACGGGGCTGGCCATCGACGGCACCGCCATCGCCCAGCAGCTGCAGGGCATGGCGGGGGGGATGCCAGGGGCGCAGGGGTTCACCGTGCAGGGAGCGGCGCAGGTTGGCCGCCAGTACAGGGGCCACCCGCACCGCCCACACCCCGCTGGGTGGGCGAGGTGCCGAGCGCACCAAACCGCAGTCGCCGCAGGCGAACACGCCGGGATGCCCCTCCACCTCAAGGCTGGCCTCCGTGAACACCCGGCCCGTGGCCGGGTCACTGGGCAGTCCGCTGGCCGCCAGCCAGTGCGGAGCCCGGCTGCCCGTGCAACGCACCAGGGGACCCGGACCATCGGCCGGCACGCCGACGTCGGCTTCGGGATCTGGATTCCTCAGGGCCACGCCCGCCGCCGCCAGCATCCGCTCGCCGGCCCGGTTGGCCCCAGGCGAGCCCAGGGCAAGGCTGTCCCCGCGTCGCACCAGCTCCACCCGCAGGCCCCGGGCCTTCAGAGCCAGGGCCACCTCCACCCCGGCCGCCCCACCGCCCAGCACCCGGCAGGGAGCACCGCCTGGCGCCAGCGACTCTGACCAGGCCAGGAACGGCTCCAGCGGCTTGATCGCCAGCCCGCCGGAGCCCGGGGTAACGGCCCCCACATCCAGGCTGAGCCGGTCCCAGCGCAAGGGGGGACGGCCGGCCAGCCGCAGCTCACGCTTGGCCGGATCCAAGCCGGTGATCTCGGCCCGCACGAAACGCACCCCAGCGCGGTCGCAGAGGCGGCGCAGATCGATGGCGGTCTCACGGCGGCCATACAGCCCGGCGATCAGGCCCGGCACCATGCCGCTGTAGAGGGCGGTGCTGGCGCGGCTGACCAGGGTGATCAGCACCCCGCTGGGATGACCCTCCATCGCCCAGCGGCGCAGCAGCAGGGCATGGCTGTGGCCGCCCCCGGCCAGGATCAGGTGCTGCTGGAGTGGGTCCTCAGTCCCCACGCGGCCCATAGCCCTTGGGATTGGCACTCTGCCAGGCCCAGCCATCGCGGCAGATGGCGTCGAGGTCGCGCTGGGTGCGCCAGGCCAGGCGCCGCTGCGCCAGCGACGGATCCGCCACCGTGGCCGCCACATCCCCGGGGCGCCTTGGCACCAGGTCATAGGGAACGGGGGAGCCGCAGGCCCGCTCGAAGGCCGCCAGCAGCTCCAGCACCGAATGGCCCCGGCCGCTGCCCAGGTTGAGGGTGAGCAGCTGGGGGGGCTCAGCCATCAGCACCTCGAGGGCTGCCCGGTGGCCGTCCGCCAGATCCATCACGTGGATGTAATCGCGGACGCCGGTGCCATCGGCGGTGGGCCAGTCGGAGCCGAACACTTGCAACCGTGGCCGGCGGCCCACCGCCACCTGGCTGAGGAAGGGGAACAGATTGTTCGGGATGCCGCCTGGATCCTCGCCAATGCGTCCGCTGGGGTGGGCACCGACCGGGTTGAAGTAGCGCAGCCGCGCCACCCGCCAGCCCGGCTCGCTGGCGTACACATCAGCAAGCATCTGCTCCACCGCAGCCTTGGAGTAGCCATAGGGGTTCACCGGTGCGACCCTGGCGGATTCGGCAATCGGCACCGACTCCGGGGAGCCGTAGAGGGTGGCACTGCTGCTGAAGACGATCGTGCGGCAGCCGGCCTGAACCATGGCCGCCAGCAGGGCGCGGCTGCCACTCAGGTTCACATCCCAGTAACGCAGGGGATCGGCCACCGATTCAGCCACGGCCTTGAGGCCGGCGAAGTGGACCACGGCCTCGATCGGCGCCACGGCAAAAGCCCGCTCCAGATCCCCTGAGCTGCGCAGATCGCCTTCGATCAGCTGCAGCCGTGGGGCCGCAACCGGGCCGGCCAGCTCCTGGACGCGCCGCAGGGCTTCGGGAGAACTGTTGGAGAAGTCATCGAGCACCACCAGGTGGTGGCCCGCTTCCAGCAGCACCAGGCAGGTGTGGCTTCCGATGAAGCCAGCACCGCCGGTGATCAGCAGTTGGCTCATCCCAGCCTCAGATCAAGGGTGCGCAGACCCGCCGAAGGTGCGGGCCATGGGGGGGCCTGGGGGCTCCAGTCATGGTTGGGCTCAGGCCCATCGCCCTCCGCTGCACTGTCGCCAGCCTGGGGAACGGCGATAGGCTCGAAGGTGATCCGCTCCGAGCCCTCGGCCCCAAGCTCGAAACGGGCCGGGGCCGAGGCCAGACCGCTGATCTCCAGCCTCAGCGGCAGGTGGGGATCGACGCAGGGGTGGAGTGAGGGATAGAGGCGGCTGTGGCGGTAGCGCAGGCCGAGCCAGCCGTCGCCCAGGGGCAGCTCCCGGCCGTTCAAGCGCAGCGAACACGACTGCAGGAACGCCGTGTTGGCCTTCAGCTCCAGACGCTGCAGGGAACTGTCGACAAAGCGGCTGGTATTGCCCCCCTGCACCGGGGTGTCGCAGAGCAGGGGCCAGGGCTCGAGAGCCCGGCGGATCTCCAGGCGGGCGCCCTCCTGCTCCCAGTTCAGCAGCAGGGGGAAACGCCACTCCCAGATCGCGCGGAAGGGTTCAGGCTCCAGCACCAGACCATCTCGGGCCAGCAGATCCAGCACCGCCTGGAGGTCGGACCAGATGGCCTGCGGCAGCTGCATCGCGTCATGAAGACGCTCGCCGAAGGGCTCGAGCCGGCTGGGGCGGTGGGCCGGATCGAGCAGGTGGGCGGCCAGGGCGCTCCAGAGCAGGGCGATGGCTGCGGTCCAGTCGGGATCGGGCAGGGTTTCGATGGCCCGGAACTCGATCAGGCCCTGGCAGCCGGCCGCCCAGGCGGGATTCCAGAACTTGTCGAAGCTGATCTCGCTGCGGTGGGTGTTGCCACTGCGGTCGGCATGGAGGTGGCGCAGGGTCTCGCTGATCAGGATGCGCTGATCCCCCTCAGGCAGGGATTCGATCGCCCGGTGGGCCAGCAGCAGATCAAGGGAACTGGCACTGCCTTCATCGAGGCGGGGGGCCTGGGAGGCCGGTCCGACGGAGCTGTTGCCGAACAGGTAGGAGAGGCTGGGGTGCCGCTGCCAGAAGCGCAGGATCGCCACCAGCCAGGCCGGCCTTGAGAAGAAGGGATTGGTCTCGAGGCTGGGGCCTCCCCAGAGCAGATGGTTGCCACCGCCGGTGCCTTCCTGGCGCTCCCCCAGCTGCTTCCAGCTGCGCAGACCCACCGCTTCCGAGGCCTCGCTCAGGGTGCGGATCCAGAAGTTGTAGTCCGCCCAGCCGTGACAGACCGGCAGATTCACCTCCAGCACGCCGGGATCGGCCGTCAGGCCCAGCACGTTCCAGCAACCATCGAGATCCGAGGGGAGCACGCCGCTGAGTTCAGGCTGACTCCAGCCGGCACTGGCCTCGGCGATCAGATGCAGCAGCTGCTCAAGGGGCTGGCGGGGCAGCGGCGGCAGGAAGAGGTTCCAGCCATTGCGGCTCACCTCCAGGGTGAGCACCTGGCGCAGCACCCCCTCGGGGAAATGCTGCAGCGGCAGGCGCAGCCCCGCCGGGCCGCTGGCGGGAAGCAGCTCGCGCAAGGGCTTGGCCAGGGGCCAGCGGGCGGCCTGCCAGCCTTCGGGGAGATCAGGTTCCTCCTCTGTCGGGGTGCTGTGGGACAGGGGGACAGCCCAGATCTTGGAGCTGGGGTCAAGGGGATCCTTCAGCCGCAGGGGGTGCACCTCATGGCCCAGGGCCTTGCCGATCCCATGCAGGAAGTCCTCGGCCCGCTTGGCCGGCAGGGGGAGGGGAGCGGCCTGATCGGCCGGGGATGAGGCCGGCGCCTGCTGAGGCCAGGGCACCAGGGGAGTGCCATCGAGGCCCGTGATCAGCCGCAGCGCCCAGCGGGGGTTGACCTCGCCGTCGTAGCGCTTGCCCGGGCAATACATCAGGGTGCTGCCGGGCCAGACCCGCCGCTGCAGTTCAGCGGCCAGCCGCCGCGCATAGCGCAGCTTGGTGGGGCCATCGGCAGCCACCGACCATTCGGCCCCCTCGGGCTCGACCGGCACCACCGTGGGCTCACCACCGAGGGTGAGCTGGATGCCTTTGGCGCTCAGGCGCCGCTCCGCCTCCGCGGCGGTGACGGCCATCCAGCCGGCATCAGCGGAGGCGTGCCGGATCGACTCAGTGACCACCATCGGCTCAGCGGGAACCCGGCTGGGCCGAGGGCAGCACCGTGCAGGCATTGATGGGCATCGACTCCACGTTCCAGATCCGCTCTGCATAGTCGCGGATCGAGCGGTCGCTGCTGAAGAAACCGCAACGGGCGGAATTGAGCAACGACATCCGGCTCCAGCCGACGGAATCCACCCAGGCGGCATCCACGGCGTTGTGGGCCTTGCGGTAGTCGCCGATGTCGGCCATGACCCGGAAGGGATCGCTGCCGCAGAGGTTGGCCAGCAGGGGGTGGAACAGGTCGCGATCTCCCTCGCTGAAATGACCCGAGCCGATCAGGTCGATGGCCTCCCGCGCGATCGGGTCGTTCTCCAGCCAGGGCATCGGGTGGTACCCGCTCCTGTTGATCACCTCCAGCTGCTCGGCGGTGTGGCCGAACAGGAAGAAGTTCTCGTGGCCGACGAGATCCCTGATCTCGATGTTGGCGCCATCGAGGGTGCCGATCGTGACGGCCCCATTCAGCGCCATCTTCATGTTGCCGGTGCCGGAGGCCTCCAGGCCGGCGGTGGAGATCTGCTCGGAGAGATCCACCGCCGGGTAGACCTTCTGCCCCAGGCTGACGCTGAAGTTGGGCAGGAACACCACCCGCAGGCGCCCGTCCATGGCCGGATCCATGTTCACGATCTCGGCGATGCCGCCGATCAGGCGGATGATCAGCTTGGCCATGGCGTAGCCCGGCGCCGCCTTGCCGCCGAAGATGAAGGTGCGCGGCGGCAGGTCCTCGCCGTTGCGGATACGCAGATAACGCTCGACGATCTGCAGAGCCGCCAGATGCTGGCGCTTGTATTCGTGAATCCGCTTCACCTGCACATCGAACAGGGAGGCGGGATCCACGAGCACGCCCAGCTGCTGGTGGATCAGGTTGGCGAGGCGCTGTTTGTTGTGATCCCGAACACCACGCCAGCGCTCCAGGAAGCCTCCGTCATCGGCATAAGACTCGAGGCGGGAGAGCTCGCCGAGGTCGCGGCGCCAGTTGCTGCCGATGGTGTCATCGAGCAGGTCCGAGAGCGACGGGTTGGCCACGGCGATCCAGCGCCGGGGGGTGACGCCGTTGGTCACGTTGGTGAACTTGTCCGGCCACAGCTCCACGAAGGGAGCGAAGAGGTCCTTGCGCACCAGCTTGCTGTGCAGCTCAGCCACACCGTTGACCCGATGGCTGCCCACCACCGCCAGGTTGGCCATGCGCACCTTGCGGTGCGGACCCTCCTGAATCAGCGACATCCGCTCCAGCAGAGCCGGCTGACCTGGATGGCGGATGCGCACCATGCGCAGGAAGCGGGTGTTGATCTCGTAAATGATCTCCAGCTGGCGCGGCAGCAACTGCTCGAACAGGTCGACACCCCAGGTCTCCAGGGCCTCCGGCAGCAGGGTGTGGTTGGTGTAGCTGACGCAGGACGTGGTGATCGACCAGGCGGTGTCCCAGTCCACGCCGTGCTCATCGATCAGCAGCCGCATCAGTTCAGCCACGGCAATGGCCGGGTGGGTGTCGTTGAGCTGAACGGCGAACTTGGTGTGGAACTCCGTGACCGGCAACCCCTGCCCCTTGAGGATGCGGAACATGTCCTGCAGGGAGCAGCTCACAAAGAAGATCTGCTGACTCAGGCGCAGCTGCTTGCCCTGGTCGGTCTCATCGTTCGGATAGAGCACCTTCGAGAGGGTCTCCGAATTGATCTTCTGCAGCACCGCCCGGGTGTAGTCACCGGCATTGAAGGAGGCGAAGTCAAAGGATTCCGGCGCCTGGGCCGACCACAGCCGCAGGGTGTTGGCGGTGTGAACGCCGTAGCCCAGGATCGGGGTGTCGTAGGCCACGCCCATCACGGTGTGGCCCCCGATCGTGACTGGATAGGTCCATTCGGCGCGGATGACTTCCCAGGGGTTGCCCTGGGCCAACCAGGGATCGGTGCTCTCCACCTGGCTGCCGGCCTTGATCTGCTGGCGGAAGATGCCAAATTCGTAGCGGATGCCGTAGCCGATCGCCGGCAGCTCAAGGCTGGCCATCGATTCCTGGAAACAGGCCGCCAGGCGTCCCAGACCGCCGTTACCCAGGCCCGGTTCCGGCTCCTGGGCGATCAGATGCATCAGATCGAGGCCCAGCTCATCACAGGCTTCCTGGGCCGCCTCGCGCAGGCCCAGATTGACCAGGTTGTTCTCCAGGTGAGGACCAAGCAGATACTCGGCAGAGAGGTAGGACACCGTGCGCACCCCGCTCTGGGTGTAGGCCTCGGCCGTGTCCACCCAGCTCTGCAGCAGCTGATCGCGCACGGCCATCGCCAGGGCGCGGTAGTAGTCGTGACTGGTGGCCAGCGACGGTGACTTGGCCTGGGTGAAGAACAGATGACGGCGCATCGCCTCGGCCAGGGCGTGGCCATCCAGGGATGGCGACGCGCCGAGGTCGGTGGGGGGGACGGTGCTGGCTGCCATGGAGGCGGATCGGGTCGACTCGTCCCTTCATGCTGCGGGACACCCCCCCATCGCTGCTGGAACGGTTACCGATTCAGGTTCATTCCAGGTTCCCTGAAGGTTCGCCTCAGAAGTGCAGGAGGTTGGGCACGGTGTGGTCCTCGCTCAGCACTTCGGCCGCAATCGACCATTGCATCTCGCTGGTGACCCCCGCGGGGCCGCTGAAGCTTCCCATCACGGCCGCGGCCAGGTTGGGCTTGGAGGAGGTGGCCAGGGGGATGTAGCGATCGTCGATGGCCCCCATGCCGCTGGGATCAAAGCCACGCCAGCCGGCCCCCGGCAGGTACACCTCAGCCCAGGCGTGCAGGTCGTAGCGGTCGGGCCTGGGCTCCACCAGGTGGTATCCGCTCACGAAGCGAGCCGGCAGCCCCACGCAGCGGCAGGCCTCGATCATCAGCACCGCCAGATCGCGGCAGGACCCCACCCGCTCCTTGAGGGTGCGTCCGGCGGGCCAGGCCGGCCCGATGTGCCGCTGGGTGTACTTGACCCGGTCCTGAATCATCTCCACCAGCTGATCGAGGAACATCAGCGCCCGCTGATCACTGCCCATCAGGGCCTCCTGGGCCAGTTCCACGGCGGCAGGATCGTGCTGGCCATTCGGCAGCCAGCCCTCAAGACTGCCCAGCAGGTCGCCGTTGAGCTGGCCCTTGGGATAGGGCAGGGACGGCTCGTTCTCCTCCAGGCAAACCTGCAGCAGGGGCGGCACCTGGGTCTCCACCTCGCACTGGGAGCGGATGTCGAAAGCATCGGTGGCGCCGCTGAAGCGCGCCCGCAGGATGTCGTCGCCACTGGCGGCCACCAGCGGGTGAAGGCGATGGGGATCCGGGGAGAGATAGAGATCGAAGCTGAGCAGGCGCTGGAAGCCATGGGCCCTTGGCTTCAGGCAGATGCGGTGCGGACCCAGCAGGACAGGAGCTGTATAGCGGTAACTGAGGGTGTGGGTTACGCGGGCGCGCATGCCGAGGATGCAGGAACGACGGTGCTGGAGGAGGGGCTGGGGTCGGCGGCCGCGGCAGTGTCGTCCGGCTCCGCCTGGGGCGAGGCCACGACGAAGTAGTTGGCGTCGATCAAGGCATGCAGGCGGTTGAGATCGCCCTGGAAACGGTCGATGGCCTCATGCAGCCCCTGGGAGATCAGCTCGTCGATGCGCACGTAGCTCCAGGTGGCGAGCATGCGTCCCGTCAGGCACTCGAGGTCGTCGGGGGGGCCGGGCACCGGATTGCCGCGGATGACCCGCATGGACTTGCTGAGACCTTCGAGGCAGTAGCGCACCGAGCGGGGAAAGATGGGATCGAGCAGCAGGAACTCGGCCACGGCCCGGGGGGTGATGCCCTGTTGCTGCGACTGGCGGAACATCTGGTACGCCCCGGCGGAGCGCAGCAGCGAAATCCATTGCAGCTCATCGAGCACACCGCCCACCTCCTCGGGGCTGGGAAGCAGCAGGTAGTACTTGACGTCGAGGATGCGGCTGGTCTTGTCGGCGCGCTCCACCAGTCGACCCAGTTTGCTGAACTGCCAGGAGAGGTCACGGCTCAAGGTGGCATCGGTGATGCCGTAGAAGAGCTGACAGGCCTTGCGGACCTCGTGGAGCTGCTCCTGGCCGGGAAGCCGCCAGAACGAATCACTCTCGAGCAGGGTGAGATAGAGATCGTTGAGCTGCTCCCACATCTCAGTGGTGATCACCTCTCGGATCTGGCGGGCGTTCTCGCGGGCCGCGTCGATGCAGTTGACGATGCTGCTGGGATTGTCCGGCTCCTGGACCAGGAAGCGCACCACCTCTTCGGGCCCCCCAGCGGGGAAGATCTGATCGAAGAGTTCACGGTCGCCGCTGGCGTCGATCAGCGGCAGCCAGGGCTCGGCACTGCCGGGGGGGCAGTCGAGGGCCATGGCCTCGCTCACCTCAAGGAAGCGGGAGATGTTCTCCGCCCGCTCCACGTAGCGGTTGATCCAGTAGAGGGATTCGGCGACGCGGCTCAGCATGAAGTCTCATCCACGATCCAGGTGTCCTTGCAGCCTCCTCCCTGGGAGGAGTTCACCACCAGGGAGCCGCGGCGCAGGGCCACGCGGGTGAGACCCCCGGGGCTCACCCAGGCGCCCTTGCCCCGCAGCACGTAGGGACGCAGATCGACGTGACAGGGGTAGAGCTCGCCTTCACTGAGGGAAGGCACGGTGGAGAGCTCCAGGGTGGGCTGGGCGATGAAATTGCGGGGATCGGCCTTGATCTTCTCGGCGAAGGAGAGGATCTCGGCCTGATCGGCATGGGGGCCGATCAGCATGCCGTAGCCGCCCGCCTCCGCCACCGACTTGACCACCAGTTCGCTGAGATGGGCGAGCACATAGGCCTGGTCGTCGGGCCGCGAGCAGATGTAGGTAGGCACGTTCTCGATGATCGGCTCCTCCCCCAGGTAGTAGCGGATCATCTCCGGCACGTAGGCATAAATCAGCTTGTCGTCGGCCACACCGGTGCCGGGGGCGTTGGCGATCGCCACGCGCCCGGCCCGGTAGGCCTCCATCAGCCCGCGCACCCCCAGCATCGAGTCGGGGCGGAACACGGCCGGATCGAGGAAGTCGTCGTCGATCCGGCGGTAGATCACATCCACCGGCTCAAGCCCGGAGGTGCTGCGCATCCAGACCCGGTTCCCCTCACAGACCAGATCGCGACCCTCCACCAGCTGGATGCCCATCTGCTGGGCCAGGTAGCTGTGCTCGAAGTAGGCGCTGTTGAAGACCCCGGGGGTGAGCAGCACCACCTTGGGGGTGTCGGTCCAGGGGGCCAGGTCGCGCAGGGTCTGCAGCAGGTGCGACGGATAGTCGTCGATGGGCTGCACCGTGCGGCCGGCGAAGAGGCTGGGGAACATCCGCTTCATCACGCGGCGGTTCTCGAGGAAGTAGGCCACCCCCGAGGGGCAGCGCAGGTTGTCCTCCAGCACCCGCCAGGTGCCCTGGCCGTCGCGGATCAGATCAAGCCCGGAAATGTGGCACCAGCGGCCCAGGGGCGGCTTGAACCCCTGCATCTGGGGCCGCCAGCCCTGGGAGCTCTCGACATCCTCCCGGGGCACGACCCCGTCGCTGAGGATTTTCTGATCGCCGTAGACATCGCCCAGGAAGCTGTCGATCGCTTCCAGCCGCTGAATCAGGCCGAGTTCCAGCCGCTGCCATTCGCCCGAGCGGATCAGACGCGGCAGGGGATCGAAGGGAAGGATCCGCTCACCGCCCCGCTCACCGGAGCCGTTGAGGCGGAAGGTGGCGCCGAGGCGCTTGAGCAACATGCCGGCGGCGGCATGGTTGCGGTTGATCTCCTCGATCCCCAGCTGACCGAGGGACGAGAGCAGGGGACTCAGGGCCGAGCGCGGCTCGGAGGCGGCGCTGAAATACTCGTCGTAACCCTTGCTGGGCTTGTAGTCAGTGAACATCGACGCTGGCGTGGCCATGGCTTGATCATGGACAGCGGCATTGACAACTCTGGTGGTTATCGCTACCGATTGCCGGTGGGTTGAGCTGGATCGATCCAGATCCACACCCGGCCAGGGCCCGTTGTTGGCGCGGGCCCTCAGAGCAGGAAGTAGAGCTGCGCCATCGGCAGCTCGTCGGCGGGCTCGCAGGTGAGCAGTTCACCGTCGGCGAAGACCTCATAGGTCTGGGGATCCACCTCCACCTTGGGCAGGGCGCTGTTGTTGCGCATCTGGGCCTTGCCGATGCCACGGGTGTGAACCACCGGCACGCAGGGCCGCTTCAGGCCCAGCTTGCGGGGCAGGTCATCGTCGAGGGCCGCCTGGCTCAGGAAGGTGAGGCAGCTGGGGGCGAGGGCGCCGCCGTAGGCCGCGAACATCGGCCGTCCGTGCACCGGACCGGGGGTGGGGATCGAGGCGTTGGCATCACCCATCTGGGCCCAGACGATCGAGCCCCCCTTGACCACCAGCTCCGGCTTGACCCCGAAGAAGCCGGGCTTCCAGAGCACCAGATCAGCCAGTTTGCCCACTTCCACCGAGCCGATCTGGCTGTCGAGGCCGTGGGCGATCGCCGGGTTGATCGTGAATTTGGCCACATAGCGCTTGAGGCGCACGTTGTCGTTGCGGCCGCGGCCCGCACCGGCGCTGTCCTCCGGCAGGGTGCCGCGCTGCACCTTCATCTTGTGGGCGGTCTGGAAGGTACGGGTGATCACCTCACCCACCCGGCCCATGGCCTGGGAGTCGCTGGCGATGATGCTGAAGGCCCCCAGGTCGTGGAGGATGTCCTCGGCGGCAATGGTTTCGCGGCGGATGCGCGATTCGGCGAAGGCCACGTCTTCGGGGATGGCCGCATCGAGGTGGTGGCACACCATCAGCATGTCGAGGTGTTCCTCGAGCGTGTTGCGGGTGTAGGGGCGGGTGGGGTTGGTGGAGCTGGGCAGCACGTTGGCCTCGCCGCAGATCCGGATGATGTCCGGGGCATGGCCGCCGCCGGCCCCCTCGGTGTGGAAGGTGTGGATGGTGCGGCCGCCGATCGCCCGGATCGTGTCCTCCACAAAACCCGCCTCATTGAGGGTGTCGGAGTGGATGCAGACCTGCACGTCGAGCTGGTCGGCCACGGTGAGACAGCAATCGATCGCCGCCGGGGTGGTGCCCCAGTCTTCGTGGAGCTTGAGACCGCAGGCTCCGGCCCGCACCTGCTCCTCGAGCGCCTCGGGCGTGCTGGCGTTGCCCTTGCCATAGAAGCCCAGGTTCACGGGCAGGCCTTCAGCGGCCTGGAACATCCGGGCCAGATGGAAGGCCCCGGGGGTGCAGGTGGTGGCATTGGTGCCGGTGGCCGGGCCGGTGCCGCCGCCCAGCAGGGTGGTGACCCCTGAGGCCAGGGCCGTTTCGATCTGCTGCGGGCAGATGAAATGGATGTGGGTGTCGATGCCGCCGGCGGTGAGGATGTGGCCCTCCCCGGCGATCGCCTCGGTGCCGGGCCCCACCACGATCGTCACCCCGTCGGTGATGTCGGGGTTCCCTGCCTTGCCGATGGCGCAGATGCGTCCGTCGCGCAGGCCCACATCGGCCTTGACGATCCCCCACCAATCGAGGATGAGGGCGTTGGTGATCACCGTGTCCACCGCCCCGTCGGCGCGGGAGGTCTGGGCCTGGCCCATGCCGTCGCGGATCACCTTGCCGCCGCCGAACTTCACCTCCTCGCCGTAGCTGGTGAAGTCGTCCTCCACCTCCAGAATCAGCTCGGTGTCAGCCAGCCGCAGCCGGTCGCCGGTGGTGGGGCCATAGGTCTCGGCGTAGGCCCGGCGGTCCATCCGATAGGGCATGGCTGGTGCGGGTGGCGAAGGAACGGGGGATGGGCGGTGTGGCCCGTGGGAGATCAGTCGAGGGGGCCGTTGATCAGGCCGTTGAAGCCGAACACACAGCGGGATCCGGCCAGGGGCACCAGCTGAACGGGACGTTGATCCCCCGGCTCGAAGCGGATCGCGGTGCCGGCGGGGATGTCGAGGCGCTGGCCCCGAGCCGCCTCCCGATCGAAGACCAGGGCATGGTTGGCCTCGTGGAAGTGGAAGTGGGATCCCACCTGCACAGGACGATCACCCCGGTTGGCCACCTCGATCGTGGTGACCGGCCGGCCGGCGTTGAGCTCGAGGCTGCCGGGCTCAGGAAAAAGTTCGCCGGGAATCATCGGATCGGTTCATGCAGGGTGACGAGCTTGGTGCCATCAGGAAAAGTGGCCTCCATCTGCACCTCGGGGATCAGCTCCGGCACCCCCTCCATCACCTGCTCGCGGCTGAGCCAGGTGGTGCCCTCGGCCATCAGTTCAGCCACGCTGCGGCCGTCGCGGGCCCCCTCGAGCACAAGAAAGCTGAGCCAGGCCACTGCCTCGGGATGGTTGAGGCGCAGACCCCGCTGCAGCCGGCGCTCCGCCAGAAGCGCTGCGGTGACGATCAGCAGCTTGTCCTTCTCCTGGGGAGTGAGATACATGGGCCGGGGCGTTCCGCAGGCACTCTGGCAGTGGCCTGGCAGGCCGCCAGGTTCAGCAGGAACTTTCACCGCCGGCTCGCGGCCTCGAGACCAGCATGCTCGGAGTCCAAGCAGCCCCACCGCCATGGCCGAGCCGATCGATCTGCTGGAGCTGCCGGCGGCCCTGCGTCGCCGGACGGTGCTCGCCTACGGCCTCGGTGACGCCGGCACCGGGCTGGCGGCGGCCCTGATCGGCTTCTATCTGTTCGTCTTCTACACGAAGATCGCCGGGCTGCCCCCCTGGCTGGCTGGCCTGGTGCTGATGGTGGGCCGGCTCTGGGACGCCATCAACGATCAGCTGTTGGGCTGGCTCAGCGACCGCACCCGCAGCCGCTTCGGGCCCCGCCTCCCCTGGATGGTCTGGAGCGCGGTACCCCTCGGGCTGAGCATGGCGCTGATGTGGTGGTTCCCTCCCGGTGGTGAACTGCTGCGCTTTGGCTGGTTCGTGCTGATCTCCGTGGTGTTCATGGCCGCCTACACAGGCGTGAACCTGCCCTTCTGCGCCCTGGCCACCGAGCTCAGCGAAGACACCCGGCTGCGCACCCGCCTCAACGCGGCCCGATTCACCGGCTCGATTCTCAGCAGCCTGCTGGGCCTGATGCTCGGCGCGCTGCTGGTGGGCTACGGCGCCCCGGGCTACCTGGCGATGGGGGTGGCCGCAGGAGCGGTGGTGGTCGTCGGCACCCTGCTGTCCGCCTGGGGGTTGGCGCCGGCCGCACGGGTGTGCCGCCGGCCCTCGGGGTCACCCGAGCCCATCACCGCCCAGCTGGGACGCATCCGGCGCAATGGCCGCTTCCTGCGGGTGGTGGGCCTGTATCTCCTGCTCTGGGGAGCGCTGCAACTGATGCAGCCAGTGTCGTTGCTCTATCTCACCGAGGTGATGCATCTGCCCCAGGCCTGGAGCACCTGGATGCTGATCCCCTTCCAGCTGAGTGCCATGGCAGGGCTGGAGCTGTGGAGCCGGCTGGCGGCCCGACGGGGACGGCTGGTCGCCCTGCGCTGGGGCTGTGGCGTCTGGATCGCCATGGGGGGTCTGGCCATGGTGCTGGTGCCGCTGGATGCCGCCGCGGCCCCGCTGGCCCCTGGGGGCAACGGCCTGAAGTTCTCGCTGCTGGTGGGGGTGGTGATTCTGCTGGGCCTGGGGGCCGCCACCGCCTACCTGCTGCCCTGGTCGTTGCTGCCCGACGCGATCGACGCCGATCCGGAGCGGCCGGCCGGGCTGTTCACCGCCTGGATGGTGATGACCCAGAAGCTGGGCAGCGCCGTGTCGGTGTTTCTGCTGGGAAACCTGCTCAGCTGGAGCGGCTACGTGGCGGGGCTGGTCGGTGGCCAGCCCCATCCGGCTCTGGTGATGATCCGCCTCTGCATCGGCCTGATCCCGGCCGTGCTCGTGGTGCTGGGGCTTGTGGTGATGCGTCACTGGCCGCAGCCGTCCTGCCGGCCCCGATGAGCCCTGAGCTCAGCTGAACTCCGGCTTACCGGCCAAGCGGGGCCTGACGATCCCGTCCGAGGTGTCGAGCCAGGGATCCTCCTGGAACGGCCACACCCGGGGGAGAACCGGCACCGCCAGGCCCCGCTCGGCGCGGATCCTGGCCCAGATGCGGGTGAACCACCAGCGGGCCGCCTGGGTGGAGCCGCCCCGGTAACGCGCCACCAGCCCCTGATCGAGCCGGCCGCAGGCCATCTCCCCCTCCAGCCCGGTCCGATCGGCTCGGCAAAGCTCCAGAAGAGCTTCCGGCACCGGCGCCGGCGCCGCCCAGACCAGGCTGCCGAACACGGGCATCCCCGCCAGCCCGTGGGGGGAGCGCAAGGTCTCTCCCGACAGCTCGAGTTGATCGACCACGCTCCAGCGCCCCTGCCGGCGAACCTCCAGGCGCGAGCGCCAGCAGCCCTCCCCCAGGGTTTCGGCATCGGCACTGCGGCCCAGGCGCACCACATCGGCCCCGAGCCAGCTGGCCCCCTCGGCCAGCTCCACCCGGCAGCTCTGCTCGATCAGACCTCCTGCGAACACCACCAGCTCCTGGGGCAGCCATTCCAGGTCCGCCCCCTCCAGCAGCTCGAAGCTCAGCCGCTGGCGGCTCCAGCTGCCCCGGGGCTCCAGGCGGGAGCGGCCCACCGATCCATACACCTTCTGGGCGGCGACGCTGGTGATCAGGGCACGGCTGTGGGGCCCGAGCTCGGCTCCGATGCTCAGCTCATCGCCCCCCACAAGACCACCGCCGGTGTGCAGCAGCGGCAGTTCGCAGCGGCCATCAGCGCGGGCGAAGGCCCGCTGGATCTTGAGGGGGGCCGTGGCACCGCCCTGGTGCTGGGTGCCGCGATCAGCCGGTCGCTGGAAGCGCAGGTGGGCCTCTGCGCACCAGGGCTTCGGGGGAGCGCTGAGCATGGGCAATTGCGCTCCTGAGAGTTCGGCAGTGTCCGGGGAATCCTGGCCCAGGCCACCAGAGCTGATTTGGTAGCCATTGCCACAGGGATTGCCTCCCGGCCTGGGGAGGCTGGCGCCTTGTTCTGAGGCTGATGGCCCTGTGTCCAGGCCCCCGAGCTCGAGTTCACCCCAGGTCACACCGCCGCTGCAGCTCGAGTTGCGCGGCCAGGGGCAGGCGCCGGGTGCGCTCATGCCGGCGCTGAATCTGCCCTTGAGCGCCCAGGAGCGCACCAGCCTGCGCGGGCGGCGGCGCACCTCCTGCGGGCGCGAACTGCTGCTGCACCTGCCGCGAGGACCGGCCCTGGAGCCGGGGGAGCGGCTGATGCCGGCCGATCGCAGCGTGCTGGTGGTGGTGCAGCCAGCGCCTGAGCCGGTGCTGGTGGTGCGCAGCCCGGATTCCCTGGCGTTGCTGCAGGCCGCCTACCACCTGGGCAACCGCCATGTGTCGCTGGAGCTGCGCCCCCGGGAGCTGAGGCTGCTGGAGGACGGGGTGCTGGAGGAGCTGATACGGCAACGGGGGCTGTTGGTGGAGCACCGCCTGGAGCCGTTTCTGCCGGAGCCGGGTGCCTATGCCACAGCCAGTGACTCCCACAACCACTCCCACGCCCACAGTGGCGACCACAACCACGACGGCGACCAGGCGCGATGAGTGTCGCCGGACTGCATCTGCTGCAACTGGTGAGCCCCGCCTTGCCGGTGGGGGCGTTCAGCTACTCGGAGGGGCTGGAGGTGTTGGTGCAGAGGGGAACCATCACCACGGCGAGGGCTCTGCAGGACTGGCTCGAAGCCGAGCTCCGGCGCGGCAGCATCGGCATCGAGGCGGCGGCCCTGGGCCCTCTGCAGGAGGCCCTGCGTCAGCACCAGCTCATGGCTGCAGCGGGAACCGAGAGCGAGGGGGCTCAGCGTGCCCGGGCAACGTTGATGGATCTCGACAGCTGGCTGCTGGTCCAGCGCGAAGCGCCTGAACTGCGGTCCCAGCAACGTCAGATGGGACGCTCCTTGCTGCAGCTGCTGGCGCAGCTGGGCTGGCCGCTGCAGCCTGCCGTCGAGCTGGCCTGGCCGGCGGCCTGGGCCTGGGCGGGTCTTTGCCTGGAGCTCCCACTGCCTGATCTGGTGGAGGCCTACCTCTATGGCTGGTGCGCCAACCAGATCAGTGCCGCCGTGCGCCTGGTGCCACTTGGGCCCACCCAGGGACAACGGTTGCAGCTGGCCCTGGCACCATTACTGGTGGAGCGGGGCCGCGAGCTGGCGCGCGCCGATCCCCGCGAGCAATGGACCGGCGGCATCGGCTCTGGCCTCTGCCAGCTCCACCACGCCGAGCTTTACTCCAGGCTGTTTCGAAGTTGACCCTCAAGGCGGCCCACCAGCATGAGCAAACTGCGCGTTGGAGTGGCGGGACCCGTGGGCTCCGGCAAGACGGCCCTCGTTGAAGCCCTCTGCCGGCGGCTGCGCCAGGAGCTGGAGCTGGCGGTGGTCACCAATGACATCTACACCCAGGAAGACGCCCAGTTCCTGACGCGCGCCGGCGCTCTGGAGCCCGAGCGCATCCGCGGGGTGGAAACGGGAGGTTGCCCCCACACCGCTATCCGGGAAGACTGCTCGATCAACCGCGCCGCGGTGGAGGAACTGGAGATCCAGTTCCCCGATCTCGATTTGGTGCTGGTGGAGAGCGGCGGTGACAATCTCGCGGCCAGCTTCAGTCCGGAGCTGGTGGATCTGTGCATCTATGTGATCGACGTGGCCGCCGGGGACAAGATCCCCAGGAAGGGGGGGCCGGGCATCACCCGCTCCGACCTGCTGGTGATCAACAAGATCGATCTGGCAGCGATGGTGGGCGCCGATCTGAGCGTGATGCAACGAGACACCGAACTGATGCGACCGGGCCGCCCCTGGTGCTTCACCAACCTTCGCAGCGGAGAAGGCCTGGAGCGTGTCGAATCCTTTCTGCGTGAACAGTTACCCAGCCCAAGGGCCTGAGTCAGGGACCTGGCTTCACCAGCAAATCCACACACCCTGAGCCAGCACAGAGGTTTCGTGCGATCGGATACATAGCGCCCTGGGCGATCTCCGTAAGTTCCGAGCTGCCGTCAGCATCGCGGCATACCCTCACCTTGACAAAGCACCAATGGTTCAGAATCTCTCTCGGCGGCTGTTTGCTGGACTTGCTGCTTCCGCCGTCAGCATCACTCTGGTGTCCTGCGGTGGCGGTGGCGGTGGAGACTCCGCTGGCAACTTCGACGGCGAGGTCAAAGTTGGCATCCTCCACTCCCTGAGTGGCACCATGGCTATCTCGGAAACGACCCTGAAAGAGGTCGAAGAGATGGCGATCAAGGAGATCAACGATGCCGGCGGCGTCAAAGTTGACGGCAAGTCATACAAAATCGTCGCCGTTGCCGAAGATGGTGCCTCCGATTGGCCCACCTTTGCCGAGAAATCGCAGAAGCTGATCGACTCCGACAAGGTGGCCGTGGTGTTCGGAGGCTGGACCTCCGCCAGCCGCAAAGCCATGCTGCCGGTGTATGAAGCCAAGAATCATATGGGCACCTCGAAATATTGCCACTACCCAGGCTGCCTTGAGAAGCAAAATGCTCATCCTCTGCACGTGCAGATCCGCCTGATGACTGACATTCATGACTTAAATGCGGGATAATTATCCCGTTGCCGAATGATCAGACAGCCAGCATTGCCTTTGAGTTGCAATGCAGGTATCGAAGAAAGTTGTAAGTCAGATTACGCAGTCCCCACCAAGCTTTCGTTCTGGCCAGTCCAATCCGCCTTGTCAGCTTGCCGCGCATGCAGGTTGTGATTGCACCAAAGACATGCTCAACCCTGGCCCGTACAGTTGATCGGACCTTGTTCCGTTCCTTGGCCTCCTCGCTCAAGGGATGGCAGCGTGAGCCCTTTTCATGAATTCGGCTCTCAAAACCACCCAGGTCCAGGAGATCCTCAAACTGAGCACCTGCATAGCCAGAATCAGCCCAGACAAAGTCATCCCTATTTTCAGGGTCTAGCACCTGCGTAAGCATCTGGCTGTCGTGAATATTAGCTGGGGTAATGGCAAATCTGCGAATGAAGCCGTGAGTGGCATCAATGCAGATGCTGTTCTTGTAGCCGTAGTGGTTGACGCCATTCTTCTTGACCCAGCGAGCGTCAGTGTCCTTCTGGCGCAAGCGGTTTGGCTTGTCCAACCACTTCTCTGGAATGGCTCCATCCTTGATGGTCTTGTTCTCCTCCCTTGAGTTTCGCTGTTTGGGAACTGGGACAAGTGTTGCATCGATGATCTGCCCACCACGGGCCTCCAGCCCATGGGTCCGCAGGTGCTCCTCAAAACGTTCAAAAAGCTCATCGACAACACCCGCCTTGCGGAGCCGCTCGCGGAAGAAGGCAATAGTGGTGGCATCGGGAATGGTGTTCATCACTCCCAGTCCGACAAACTCCTCGAATGAGCGTCTGTCGTTGACCTGAAATTCCAGCTCCTCATCACTGAGGTTGAACAGCTGCTGCAGCACCAGCATCTTGAAGAGGATGATCGGATCAATCCGCTTACGGCCAGCATTGCTCTTGCGTTCATGGCTGTAACCCTGCTCCAGCAGTGGCCTGAAGGCATCCCAGGGAATCGTCTCGGACAGGGTCGCTAACGTGGGCTTCTTCTGCTGAAGCCTGTGGATGCGCTTCTCCTCATCCCAGAATCCACGCTGTCCCATTCAGCTGTGTTGAACTGAACCAATTCTATTGCATATTTCATAGGCTGTCAGGGAGCGACGTAGATTTTTCGAGGTGCCCATATTCTCTTCTACCCGATTCAGTATGAGGGGCAGGAATGCTCCAAGAACATCTTCTACACGGGCGCCGTTCCCAACCAGCAGGCCGAACCAGCCGTTGACTGGCTGATGAAGACCTACGGCGACAAACTGGGCAAGAAGGTTTACTTGGTCGGCTCCGACTACGTCTATCCGCGAACCGCCAACACCATCATCAAGGAGCAGATGAAGGCGCTTGGCGGTGAAACCGTTGGCGAAGACTACATTCCTCTCGGCAACACCGAGGTGGCCCCGATCATTGCCAAGATCAAGAAGGCCTTCCCTGATGGTGGCATCATCATCAACACCTTGAACGGCGACTCCAACGTTGCTCTCTTCAAGCAGTTCAAGGCCGCCGGCATTGATCCGGCAAAATACCCGATCATGTCCTTCTCGATCGCTGAGGAGGAAATCCGCCAGATCGGACCCGAGTACACCACTGGCACCTACGCTGCCTGGAACTTCTTCATGAGCCTGGACACCCCGGCTTCTAAGAAGTTCACCTCCGACTTCCAGGCGATGTATGGCGCCGATCGGGTCACCGGCGACCCGGCTGAATCGGCCTACAACATGGTATACCTCTGGAAGAACGCCGTTGAGAAGGCTGGCACCTTCGAAGATCTCGACAAGGTCCGCAAGACCATGATCGGAATCAAATTCGATGCGCCCCAGGGCGAGATCGAAATGTACCCCAATCACCACACCTCCGAGCGTGTGTTGATCGGTGAGGCTGAAGCCAACGGTCAGTTCAAGATCCTCGAGGACAGCAAGAAGGCCATTCCGCCCATCCCCTGGAACCAGTTCGTGCCCGAAACCAAGGGTTACACCTGCGACTGGACTCAGGATCGTCCTGATGCCGGCAAGTTCAAGATGTGATCAGGGCCATCCCCGGGAGGCGATGAAAAATCGGTGGTTCCTCCAGGAACCACCGCCCGCCGTCCAGATCGATACACCACCCCGTTCGACCTGGTCCAGCGTCGCGTCAGCGATGCTGGACCTAACTTTCAACATTCATTCCGTTGGAACTTTTCTTTTCTCAGATTCTCGATGGCCTCAGCATCGGATCGGTTCTGCTGCTTGCAGCCACCGGTCTGGCCATCGTTTTTGGCTTGATGGGGGTCATCAACCTCGCCCATGGTGAGTTCATGATGCTGGGCGCCTATGTCACCTACGTGGTGCAGTCGGCGTTCAAACCCATGGGTGGTGTGATCTTCGAGCTGTATTTCCCAGTCTCTCTGGTGCTTGCCTTCATCGTCACGGGATTGATTGGAGTGCTGCTGGAGAGAACGCTGATCCGACAGCTTTACGGCAGACCCCTGGAAACACTGCTCGCCACTTGGGGAGTTAGCCTGATTCTCATCCAGCTGATTCGAAGTGTATCAACGGCCATGATGCTTGGCATCATTGTGGGTGTAGCTTCCGGGGTCTTACTTTCTAAGTTACTGCGCGCGAAGTTCTCACAGAAGCCTTTCTTCACCTATCTCAATGGACTGGGCTGGGCTCTCTCCATCCTCATCGGTCTGATTGCCGTGAATCTCTTCGATCAGTTCCGGCCACTCTCCAAGCCTTGGTTCGGTCCCCGCAACATCGATGTGACGGCACCGAAATGGCTGCAGGGTAGCTGGGGGATGATCGGCACCATCGAACTGCCCGGTCTGAGGATCTTCATCATCCTGCTGTCGGCCCTTTTGCTTCTGGCCACCTACTGGTTCCTGAATAAAAGCGTCTGGGGTCTGCGGATCCGCGCAGTCACCCAGAACCGTCAGATGAGCAACTGTCTCGGTATTCCAACCGATCGCGTGGACAGCATCACCTTCGGTATCGGATCCGGACTGGCCGGGGTGGCTGGGTGCGCCATCACTTTGCTGGGATCGGTGGGCCCCAACCTCGGGGCCGCGTATATCGTGTCCTGCTTCATGGTGATCGTGCTGGGCGGTGTAGGCAACCTGCTCGGCACCGTGATCGCAGCGATTCTGCTCGGGATCATTCAATCGGTGATCGGCTCAGGAACCTTGCTCACCATCTTCCCGGATATGCCGGAGGCGGCCCGAGGGGTCACCGAATTTTTCGCGACCACGAGCATGTCGCTGGTCCTCGTTTTCATCTTCATCATCGTCTTCCTCCAGTTCCGTCCCAACGGCATGTTCCCCCAGAAGGGTCGCTCGGTCGATGCTTGACCCGATCATCCCCACCCGCTGCAGATTCCCGTTCCATCTCCCCACGAGGAGGCCTCTACCTTGAAACTCTTCCAAAGACTTGTCCCCTGGATTCTGCTGGCGGTTGCCCTGTTCATCCTGCCGGCTGGCCTCGACGATTTCCGGCTCAACCTCTTCGGTCGCTATTTCGCGCTCGCCATCACCGCTCTGGCGATCGATCTGATCTGGGGATACACCGGTCTGCTGAGCCTGGGTCAGGGGATCTTCTTCTCGTTGGGTGGCTACGCGGTGGCCATGTACCTGATGCTCAATACCAAGAGCCTGGCTGGCGGTAATGGCATCCCCAAATTTTTCGAGAACTACGGCGTCGCTGAGCTGCCCTTTTTCTGGAAGCCCTTCTGGTCACCTGTATTCACGCTGATCGCCATCTGGGTGATCCCAGCCGTGGTGGCTGGTGTGGTGGGTTGGTTGATCTTCAGAAACCGGATCAAAGGAGTGTATTTCTCCATCATCACCCAAGCCGCGTTGATGGTGTTCTTCCACTTCTTCAACGGCCAGCAGAAGCTTTTCGACGGCACCAACGGCCTCAAAACCAGCACCTCGCAGCTGTTCGGCCAACTGGTGGGTTCCCCTGACATGCAGGTGTGGTTCTACCGCCTCACGGTGATCCTGCTCCCCATCGCTTTTCTGATCTGCCGGTACTTCACCAGCGGGCGCTTCGGTGATGCCCTGATCGCCATCCGTGACGATGAGACAAGATTTCGCTTTGCCGGTTTCAATCCGGTCCCGTTCAAGACCATCGTCTTCCTGGTGGCGGGGGCCCTGTGCGGAATCTCTGGCGCGCTGTACACCGTGCAGTCCGGGATCGTTTCGCCCCAGTACATGTCGATCTCCTTCTCGATCGAGATGGTGATCTGGGTGGCCGTGGGCGGCCGGGGGACCCTGGTGGGTCCCATCATCGGCGCCACATTGGTCAACTATCTGCGCAGCCTGGTAAGCGAGGCCCTGCCGGAGGCCTGGCTCTTCGTTCAGGGTGCCCTATTCATCTTCGTGGTTGTGCTCATGCCCGATGGCATTTATGGCTGGGTTGTCAACGGTGGATTCAGGAGTCTGCTGGCCGCCTTCGGCATCGCCAAGAAGGCAAAAACCTATCCCCGGATCGATGAGGAGGCTCTCCCCGTGGACTAGTCAGTCCGACAATGCTGCCAGGTTTTTCTTCGTGACTGCTTTCTCGAATACGCTCCTTTCCGATGTCCATGTCAGAACCTCTACTTGAGCTCAATGACGTCAGCGTGAGTTTCGATGGCTTCTATGCCCTCACCGATCTCAGCCTGAAGTTATATAAGGGTGAGTTGAAGTCGATCATCGGGCCCAACGGTGCCGGCAAGACAACATTTCTGGATGTGATCACCGGCAAGGTTCGACCCACCAAGGGCTCGGTGACCTTCAAGGGACAATCGCTTCTCGGTGTTTCGGAGCAGAAGATCTCTCGTCAGGGGATCGGCCGCAAGTTCCAGACCCCGAGGGTCTTCGAGAACCTCAGCGTGCTTCGCAATCTCGAGCTAGCCGCCTCCCCGTTGAAAAACGCCTTCAGCCTGCTGGGGTCGGGCCTTCCCCAGGCGGCCAAGGACGAGGTTCATCGCATCATGAACTATGTGGGCCTGGCACCCTTCGCCACCGTGAAGGCTGGCTCCCTCTCCCATGGCCAGAAGCAGTGGCTGGCCATCGCTTGCCTGGTGGCCCAGGCCCCGGAAGTTCTGCTCCTGGATGAACCGGTTGCCGGTCTGACCGATGAGGAAACCCTGCGAACGGCCGAACTGATCAAGTCCCTGGCCGGCGACCACACCGTGGTGGTGATCGAGCACGACATGGAATTCATCCGGGATCTCGATTTCGACGTCACCGTTCTGCATCAGGGGCAGGTGCTCACTGAGGGTCCGCTGGACCAGGTCAAAGCCGATCCAAGGGTTATCGAGGTCTACCTGGGGCCGCCCGAACAGTAACCGTTTTCCGACCTTCAACCACCGCCCCCATGTCTACCACCAGCGAAAAACCCCTGCTCCAGGTCAACGGTCTGAATGTGTATTACGGAGAAAGCCATATTCTCCGCAACGTGGACCTGAGCATCCATGAAGGGAAAATGGTCTGCCTGATCGGTCGCAACGGCGTCGGCAAGACCACGTTTCTCAAGACCATCATCGGACTGCTGCAGCAGCGTTCGGGCACCATCGAATACGGCAGCGGTCAACTGTCCAGCCAGCCTCCCTACCGGAGAGCTCGTGCAGGCATCGGCTATGTCTCCCAGGGCAGGGACATCATTCCCCAGGTTTCGGTCAAGGAGAATCTCCTGCTGGGCATGGAGGCCCTTCCCGGAGGGCTCGAGAAGAACCGCCACATCGATCCTCTGATCTTCGATCTGTTTCCGATTCTCGAGAAGTTCCTCAAGCGCAAGGGTGGCGACCTCAGTGGCGGTCAGCAGCAGCAGCTGGCCATCGCCCGAGCTCTGCTGGGCAAGCCGAAACTGCTGCTGCTGGATGAACCGACCGAAGGGATTCAGCCTTCGATCATCCTCGACATCGAGCACGCCGTTCAGCGGATCATGAAGGAGACCGGCATCAGCGTGCTGCTGGTGGAGCAGCATCTTCACTTCGTGCGCCAGTCCGATTTCTATTACGCCATGCAGCGTGGTGGCATTGTGGCCAGTGGCAAGACGGATCAGCTCTCCGACGAGGTGATCAAGGAGTTCCTGACGGTCTGATCGAGATCGAATGCGCCTGGGCGTTGGCTCCCAGCAGGAGTCGACGCCCAGGCCTGAGCTCCCACTTCCGCGGTTGTCAGCAGCCTCGATTGAGCATCCAGGGACGGGTGCTGCTCTGCTTCAGCCGGGGCTTCGCCGTCTCCGGCTGAGCAACTTCTTTGCGCACCAGTCGTGGTTCCGATTGTTCCTGCTTCAGCCGTAAAGGGCCGGTGAGGGACATCACCGGCGTGAACACACGCTTTCCTTCCGCATCACAGGCAGGACAGTTCGTGTTGCTCTGGCGCTCATCGATGCTGCGCCAGACTTCATAGTTTTCGCAGCCGTTGGCGCAGCTGTATTCGTAGACAGGCATGGTGGGAGAAGACAGGGATCTTGGCAAAAACATCGGCACAATACAAAGGGGGCCTGATGCTCAGGCCCCCCAGATTCACCCTTACTGATCAGCAGGGCAGAATATCCTGGTCGAAGATCGAGGTTGGGATGGCCAGGGTACAACAGGCATTGGGAATGTCGACGATGCCGCTGATTCGTCCCTCAACCGGCGCACAACTCAGCAGCAGGTAGGCCTGCTCACCGGTGTAGCCGAACTTCTTGAGGTACTCGATGGCATTGAGGCAGGCCCGCCGGTAGGCGATGTGCACGTCCATGTAGTACTGCTTGCCTTCGAACTCATCCACGGAGATTCCTTCAAACACGAGGTAATCAGTGAAATGAGGCTCGACGGGGCTGGTCTTGAACATGGGATTGACCATCCCATACTTCTCCATGCCACCCTTGATGATCTCCACATGCAGATCGAGGTAGCCGGACATCTCGATCGCGCCACAGAAGGAGATTTCGCCATCCCCCTGGGAGAAGTGGATGTCTCCCATCGAGAGTTTGGCCCCTTCCACGTAGACGGGGAAGTAGATCTTTGTTCCTTTGGTGAGATTCTTGATGTCGCAGTTACCACCATGCTCCCGGGGAGGCACCGTGCGGGCCGCCTCATTGGCCACCCGCTCGAACTCCGAGCTGGGAAGGGTTCCGAGGATGGCGCTGTTGGGATTGGGCAGGGCCGCCAGCACCGGCTCACTGCCCGAGAGCCCGGCGCCATAGGTGCGGCGGTCGGGGGCGGTGTTCACCAGCTCGGTTTCACGTCGGTTCCACTCCCTCAGCAGCTCATGGGAGGGGGCGCAGCCGATCAGGCCGGGGTGGGTGATGCCAGCGAAGCGCACACCGGGGATATGCCTGGAGCTGGTGTAGATCCCTTCGAAATCCCAGATGGCCTTGGCCGCCTTGGGGTAGTGATCCGTCAGGAAGCCGCCACCGTTTTCCTTGGCGAAGATTCCCGTGAAGCCCCATTCATCTCCCTGCAGGGCGCCGACATCAAGAATATCCACCACCAGGATGTCGCCAGGCTGGGCACCATTCACCCAGATCGGCCCACTCAGGACATGGACAACCTCAAGATTGACATCGGCGATGTCCTGGGGATCATCGTTGTCCTTGATCTGGCCATCGGTCCAGTCCTTGCATTCGATCCTGAACACATCACCCGGATTGACTGAAACCACTGCCGGGATGTCGGGATGCCAGCGGTTATGGCCCGGCATCTCCTGCTGGTCCATCGTCTTGGTGAGATCAACCTTGAACAGCGTTTTCGGCATCGAAAGGAGGGGCTCGTTGCAGTTTTCGCCCACATCCAACGCGAGCCCTCCAAGAGGAACAGTGTCATCGGCTACTGGACCCCGCGCTCAGCGGTCCGGTCACTGGCGTGCCGTGCTGTCATCGAAATCACCCCGACGGCAGAGGTTGTCCCTGAGGCGAGCCGTCCAGGCCTGAGGTTCAAGGCCGCCACTGGCCTCGATCCGCCCATCAAAGTGATACAGAATCTGCCAGCGACTCTTGCCGCTCAGCTGAGCGGCCTCGGCAACGTCCGAGATGGGGTAGCCGTAGACGTTGTCGTAGGCGGGCCAGCCGGGTGTGTCCTTGATGCTGCAGACGACGTTGAGCGCATGCAGGCGTCCGCCCGCCGGCTGGCCAGGCCCATGCAGAAGGACGGCGCCCTTGTAGAGGCCGTTGGACACCCCGGGCTTGAAGGTCTGGGCCAGCTCCACCCGGGTCCCCTCCGCCACCACCAGCACATCCCCCAGCCTGGCGTTCTGAACGGCCACCTCCTTGGGCCCGCCGCAGGCCGAAAGCCCCGCCAGCAGCAACGCCAACCCAGGGATCACCGCTGCCGCCTCGACCCTCACGCTGCTCACCCGCTGATGACCAGACGCTATGACAACTGCCAGCGGCGATGGCCACTGGCTCAGTCGTCAGCGAGCAACCCACGCCAGAACCGCTCCGGCTCCGGCCAGGTAGGCAGCACCTCCCCCGCCAGGGCCCGAATCGGCCGGCAGCCGAGGCTGTTGATCAGCAGCGCACCATGACGCAACTGAGGGGCTTCGATCGGCGCCGGAGCCTCCTGGGCCAGCCCCAGGGCCAGGGCCCTCGCCCGCATCACCCCGGGCAGGCAGCCACTGGCCAGGGGCGGAGTCCACCAGCCCCGGGAATGGCGCACGAGCAGGTTGGCGCTGGTGCCGCAGCAGAGCCCCCCGGCCGTGCTCTCCAGCAGCGCCTCCTGCTGCCCCGCCCGCTGGGCCTCCAATCGGGCCAGCACCGAAGCTCCATAGGCAAAGGTCTTGCAGGAGCTGAGCTGGCTGGCGGCATTGCGTCGCTCGAGCCGGCTCACCATCACGGAAACCGAGCTGAAATCAGGCCAAGCGGCACTGAGCTGCAACCAGAAGCGAGCAGGTCCGGGCGAGGGTTCGAGGCCACGCGCGCCATCGCCCCGGCTCCAGTTGAGGCGCAGGGCCCCGCAGCCGATCCCGCTGCGCTCGATCGCCTCGCGGGCCAGTACCGCCACCCGCTCCAGCTGCGGTGGGGGTTCAAGCCCCAGCACATCCGCCCCGCGCCGCCAGCGCTGAAGGTGCTGCGCCAGCAACCGGGGTCGCCCCCCCTCCACCAGCACCGTTTCGAACAGCCCATCGGCCAAGCTCAGGCCCCGATCCGAGAGCGGCACCGCCAGGCGGTCAGGGGCGCCCCAGCGGCCCCCGTCCGGTCCATCGATCCAGGCGATCGCGCTCAGGCCAGGGCCTCCAGCAGGGGATCCAGTTTCCAGGCCAGTTCCTCAGCCTCGGCGGCGGGGCTGGAATCGGCCACGATGCCGCAGCCGGCATGGGCGCGCAGGCGCCGCCCCCTGAGCATCAGGCTGCGGATGAGGATGTTGCTGTCGAAGCGGCCATCGGCCTCGAGCAGGAAGAGGGAGCCGCAGTAGGGCCCCCGGGGCACGGGCTCCAGGGCGCCCAGGCGCTGGCAGGCGCGCACCTTCGGGGCCCCGGTGATCGACCCGCCCGGCCAGCAGGCCCGCAGCAGGTCCACCAGATCGGCCTCCGGGCGCAGCGATCCCTCCACCACGGAGGTGAGATGGTGCACCTGGCGGTAACTCTCCAGCCCCAGCAGCTGCGGCACCCCGATCGAGCCGCTGCGGCAGACCCGGCCGAGGTCGTTGCGCAGCAGATCCACGATCATCACGTTCTCGGCCCGGTCCTTGGCGCTGGTGATCAGGTCGGCGGCGGCGGCGGCATCGGCCTCGGCGGCCGGGTGACGGGGCCGGGTGCCCTTGATCGGACGGGTCTCCACACGGCCATCGCCCTGCAGACGCAGAAAGCGCTCCGGAGAAGCGGAGAGCACCGCCTCGCCGTCCTGGCCGAGCGAAGCGATCGCCACCCCCCCGAAGGGTGCCGGGCAATGGCGCCTCAGTCGGCCGTAGAGCTCCAGGGGTGAGACCGGCTGTGGCAGCAGCAGTTCGCGGCAGGCGGTGAGATTGGCCTGGAACAGATCCCCGGCAGCGATCCACTCCCGCAGGGCCGTTACCTGATCTGCGAAGGCCTCCGGGGTGGTGTGCCAGTGCCAGTGTCCGGGCGGCAGCCCCGGAGAAGGCAGCGCTCCAGCCTCCCCCGGACCCGGATCTTCAGGGCATGACTCGATCAAGACTGCCATGTCCAGCAGCCGCCCCCGGTCGTCTCCCTCCAGCCAGAGACACCGCTCATGAAGATCGAAGCGCAGCAGCGGGTCGTAGCGAGCGGCCCAGAGGGTGGCTGTGTCCGGAGAGCGCCAGTGGGAGCCTGGCTCCACCCAGGCTCCTGCCTCATAGCCCAGCCAGCCCAGCCAGGCCCCACCCGCTCCCAGGACACGCCGCAGGGCCGCGAAGGGATCGCTGGCCCCGGCCTCAGCCGGCAGCCCCCGGCACTCCAGCTGCTCAAGGGGCGCCAGGGCCAGGGTCGACGTGCGTCCCAGGGCCGTTCCATCCCCGTCCAGCCAGACCAGACCCTCGAGGCCGCGCTGCTGGGCCAGCCGGTTCACCAGGGGCCAGGGTTCCCGCCACGGCAGGGGGCGGATCAGACGCTCCCGGCTCATCCAGGTCCGCGGCTGGCCAGTTCGGGATGCCCGGCGTCCCGCAGGGCGGCATCGCGGATGCGGCAGCTGTCGCAGCGGCCGCAGGGGACGGTCCCGCCGGCATAACAGCTCCAGGTGCGCTCGATCGGCAGCCGCAGCCGCAGGGCCTCCTCAACGATCCGGGTCTTGCTCCAGCTCAGCAGCGGTGCCCAGAGCTGGGCCCCCTGGCCCTCCCGGCCGGCCTTGCTGGCCAGGTCCGCCAGGCTCTGAAACGCGGCGAGGTAGTCGGGACGGCAATCGGGGTAGCCCGAATAATCCACCGCATTCACCCCCAGCACCAGCCGGGAGGCCCCCCGGGCCTCGGCCAGGCTGAGCCCCAGGGCGATGAAGACCGTGTTCCGGCCAGGCACATAGGTGGGAGGGATCACCCCCTCAACCACGCCTGCGCCGGGCAGGGCGATGTCCGGATCGGTGAGGGCCGAGCCGCCCCAGGCGGCCAGGTTCAGGGCGATGGTGTGGTGCTCGATCAGGCCGAGCACGGACGCCAGCAGGGCGGCAGCCTCCAGCTCCTGGCGGTGACGCTGGCCGTAATCGAAGGACAGACCGATCACCCGGTAGCCCGCCTCGATCGCCAGAGCCGCGGCCGTGGCCGAATCAAGGCCGCCGGAGAGCAGGGCCACGGCCAGCGGTGCCGGAGAACCTGGATCCAGGGCTGCCGGGGCGGAGGGCAAAGGGATGGCGCCGATCAACGCTGCGCAGGGGCTTGGACATCCATTGTGAAGCTCTGCTCAGCGAGCCTGGGGCGAGACGCTCTCCGGGGGAGAAGGCGCCTGCGGCTGGGGAGGGCGGCGCTGGTCGGGCTCAGGGGTGACAGGAGCTGACGGCTGCTGGCGGGAGGGTGTCTCCTCCGGCTGGCTCTCAGGCTCCGGGCGCTCAGCAGGCTCCGGCGGGCTCGGCACAGGCGGGGGAGGGTCGGCCCGCAGCGACAGGGTGATGAAGGCAGGGGCCACACCTTCGTTGCTGATCAACAGCTGGGCCTGATTACCGGGCACCACCCCCAGGCTCACCACCCGCAGGGGACCTTTGGGCTCGAGCAGATTCCCCTGGGCGTCGAAGATGCTCATCTGCATCAGCGGGGAGCCATTGACCCCCAGCACCAGCTGGTGGCCCCTGGGGATGCGAATCGGGAACACCCGGGCGCCGTTGGCCTCCAGTTCCGCCGACTGCACCCGGGCCTGACCGGGGGTGGCCAGAATCGGCTCGACCCGCAGGCTCTCCAGGGTCTGCTGGGCGGCGGCATACCAGAGCTGGCGGAAGGGCTCGGGTGGAATGTCCATGCTGGATCGGCCCGGCAGCAGAGCCTGGGCATTGCCGGAGACCAGCTGGCGCAGCACCGGTGCGCTCAGGCCCTGGGCGGCAAGACGCCGCTGCTGGCCCTCCCAGTCGGAGGCGCTGAAACTGCCGAGCTTGCGGCGCACGGCGATCGGCAGCTGCTCCACCCGGGCCAACCACTCCTCCGCCAGTTCATTCCAGACCTTGCGCAGGGGGGAATCCTCCAGCGCATCACTGGGCAGTCGCCCTCCCCGCTCGGGGAACTGGGCCATCAGGTTGGCGTCCACCAGGTTGAGAAACCAGCCACGGTCGACCTGCAGGGCCCTCAGGCGGTTGAGCAACTCCTGGCGCTGATCCACTTCCCCAGGCGGCAAGCTGGCAGTGAGTGGGCGCTGGGGGGTTTCCCTGACCTCCTCGCTGGGAGCCTTGCCGCGGCCGAGCAACCACCAGCCCAGGCTGATGCCGACCACGGCCGAGAACACCAGGGCCATCACCACCGGCCAGAGCCGGCCTTCCACGGCCTCGTCCTTGACCTGCTGGCGGCTGCGCAGAACAGCGACAGGCGGCGTGGGAGCCGGAGCGCGGGGAGGCTCAACTGGCGGCGGCACAGACGGTGGCACCAGGGCAACGGTGCGGTCGGCCCGGGCCACGGGGCCGAGGCTCTCGGGCATCGGCAGCTCCTGAAAGGCCTCCAGCGCCTGGGACGCCGTGGCAAAGCGCTGATCGGGATCGGAGCTCAGCAACCGCTCCAGCGGCTCCCGCAGGGCCGGATCGAGCTGGTCGGCAGCCGGCCAGCTCCAGGCGAGGGTTGTTGGATCGAGCAGGGCCGCCGGCTCATCCCCGGTGAGCAGCACCAGCGCCACGACCCCCAGGGCGTGAAGGTCCATCCAGGGCTGCACGGGTTCGCCGCGGCCCAGCTCCGCCGGCGCATAGCCGGGCGTGGCCCCGCCGGCGGGAGCCTCGATGGAACCATCGCGCACCAGGCCGAAATCGAGCAGCACCGGCAGGCCATCGCGGTCGCGGCGCAGCAGATTGGCCGGACTGAGGTCGCCATGGACCAGGTCCTGGCCATGGAGGGCCGCCAGCACCGGCAGCAGCTGTCGCACCAGCAGCAGCACCTCCCCTGCCCCGAAGACCAGCTGACGCTCGCGCCGCGCCTCCAGCAGCTCCCTGTAGGTGGGTCCCCCCTGCCACTCGCGCACCAACCAGAGCTCATCCCCCCGAGGAATGGCTTCACCGATGCGGGGGATCTGGGGATGGAGCACCCCCTGCAGGCGGCTCCAGAGCTGCCGCCAATGCTCCTGGTCCTGCTCGGGACCCAGCTGACGCAGGGCCATCAGCGCCCCGCCGGCCAGCTGATCGCTGGCGCGCCAGAGCACCCCCTGGGGGCTGCGGCTGAGCTCCGCCTCCAGGCGGTAGCGATCCGCGATCAGCAGACCTGGCTCGGCGGTTTGAGCGGGATCCATCAGGCCGGAACCCGCTCTCGGCGGGGCTGGCTCAGTCCGCGGGAGGCGAGCCAGTCGGCATCGTAGAGGCGGGAGCGGTAGCGATCACCGCTGTCGCAGAGCACGGTGACGATCGTGTGGCCGGGCCCGAGCCGGCGGGCCGTTTCCACCGCCGCCGCCACGTTGATGCCCACCGAGCCGCCCATGAACAGCCCTTCCCGCCAGAGCAACTGGTAGATGGTCTCGAGGGCGCTCTGGTCGTCGATGCGCACCGCATCGTCGATCGGTGCCCCCTCGAGGTTGGCGGTGACGCGGCTGTTGCCGATGCCCTCGGTGATCGAGCTGCCCTCGGCCTTCAGCCCGGCGCCGGTGGCCCAGGCATGGAGGGCGCTGCCGTGGGGATCGGCCAGCACGCAGCGCACCCGCTCGGAGCGCTCCTTCAGGAACAGGGCCACGCCGGCATAGGTGCCGCCGGTGCCGGTGGCCGACACCCAGGCGTCGATGCGGCCGCCGGTCTGCTCCCAGATCTCAGGGCCGGTGCTGGCGTAATGGGCGCGGCGGTTGGCCAGGTTGTCGAACTGATTGGCCCAGATGGCACCCGGGATTTCGGCGGCGATGCGGCCCGAGAGCTTCACGTAGTTGTTGGGGTCGCGGTAGGGCACCGCCGGGACGGTGCGCACCTCCGCGCCAAGGCTGCGCAGCAGCCCGATCTTCTCAGCCGACTGGGTGTCGGGGATGACGATCAAGCTGCGGTAGCCGCGGGCATTGCAGAGGTGGGTGAGGCCGATGCCGGTGTTGCCGGCCGTGCCTTCGACCACGGTGCCGCCCGGTTGCAGAGCGCCCGACTCCTCCGCTTCCAGCAGGATGCCGAGGGCAGCGCGGTCTTTGACGGAGCCCCCGGGGTTCATGAACTCCGCCTTGCCGAGGATCTCGCAACCGGTCAGGTCGCTGAGCAGGCGCAGACGAATCAGGGGGGTGTTGCCGACGGCTTCAACAAAACCCTGGCTGATGCCTGCCTGGGTGCAGGGTCCCTGGCGGATGCCCATGGCGGCGGCTTTGTCGCAACGGTGGTCTGTGGCCGATCGTAAGGGGGTCAGCCGCGACCGCCGATCCCCACTAGGCTCCTCCCCAGCTTGTTTCCCATGCCATGGCTTCCGCGGCTCCAAGCGCGGCCCTGCTGGAGCGGCTGGGGACGATCCGCCGCCGCAGCGAAGAGCTGGTGGCCGATCTGGAGCCTGAAGACCTCTGCCTGCAGGGCATGGCCGACGCCAGCCCGCCCAAGTGGCATCTCGGCCACACCACCTGGTTCTTCGAGACCTTCCTGCTCCAACCCCACTTGCCCGGCTATGAGCCCGCCGACAGCCGCTGGGGCTTTCTGTTCAATTCCTATTACGACGCGATCGGCGAGCGCCACCCCCGCCCCCAGCGGGGCCTGCTCTCCCGTCCACCGATGCGGGAGGTGATGGCCTGGCGGCGGCGGGTGGATGCCGGGCTGGAGGATCTGCTGGAGCGGCTGGTCCGGCAACCCCAGGCCACGGCGGCGCCTGTGCTGGAGCTGCTGGAGCTGGGGCTGCAGCACGAACAGCAGCACCAGGAGCTGCTGCTGATGGATCTGCTCGACGGCTTCAGCCGTAACCCCCTGGAGCCCGCCTACCGCCAGCCGGCCGGGCTCCCCGGTGAAGCGGCGGAGCCGCTGGAGTGGATCGAGCATCCGGGCGGCCTGGTGGAGATCGGCGCGGGCCCCGAGGGCGGCTTCCACTTCGACAACGAGGCGCCACGCCACCGTCACTGGCTGGAGCCCCATGCGATCGCCAGCCGGCTGGTGCGCAATGGCGAATTCGCGGCCTTCATTGCCGCAGGGGGGTACCGCCGGCCGGAGCTGTGGATGAGCGAAGGCTGGGCCCTGGTGCAGGAGCGCGGCTGGCGGGCACCCCGCTACTGGCGCGGCTCTGAACACGACGGCTGGAGCTGGGAGTTCAGCCTGGAAGGGAGGCGGCCCCTGCGTCCGGAGGCGCCGGTGCGGCATCTGAGCTGGTTCGAGGCCGACGCCTACGCCCGCTGGGCCGGAGCCCGCCTGCCCACGGAAGCCGAGTGGGAATCCGCCGCCCGGGGCGGCCACCCCGCTTTGCGGGAGCTGGAGGGTCAGGTGTGGCAGTGGACCGCCAGCGCCTACCGTCCCTATCCGGGCTTCACGCCAGCCGCCGGCGCAGTGGGTGAATACAACGGCAAATTCATGAGTTCCCAGATGGTGCTGCGCGGCGGCAGCGACTTCACCCCGCCCGGTCACAGCCGCCTCAGCTACCGCAACTTCTTCCCGCCCGCCAGCCGCTGGATGGCCAGCGGCCTGCGCCTGGCCCAGGAGCGGCGATGAGCAGCCAGCCCGGCCTCAGGCCCCGGCTGGCGACACCAGCGGCACCGCGGTCGCCGGACCCTGCCATCACCATGCTCGATCTGCATCCAGCCCCGGCCGACATGGCCCGGCTGGTGATCGAGGGGCTGAGCCGCACACCCAAGCAGCTCCCGGCCTGGTTTCTCTACGACAACGAGGGCTCCCGCCTGTTCGACGCCATCTGCGAACAACCGGAATACGGCCTCACCCGCACTGAAACCGCCCTGCTCAGCCGCCATGCCCCCGCCATGGCCGCGGCCATGGGCGAGGGTGTGCTGGTGGAGTTCGGCGCCGGCAGCGCCCGCAAGGTCTCGCCGCTGCTGGAGGCCCTGGCCCCGCCGGCCTACGTGGCCCTTGACATCAGCGCCGAGCATCTTCAGGAGGCGTGCCGCAACCTGCAGCAACGCCACCCCAGCATCCCGGTGCTGGGCATCTGCTGCGACTACAGCCAGCTCCAGCAGCTGCCGGAGCAGCCCCTGCTGGCGGGGCAGCGGCGGCTCGGCTTCTACCCCGGCAGCTCCCTGGGCAACTTCGATCCCGACGAAGCCGTGACCCTGCTGGGCCAGTTCTCCCGCCTGCTGGGGAGCGATGGGCGGCTGCTGATCGGCATCGACCAGCCGCGCTCGGCGGCGGCGCTGGAAGCGGCCTACAACGACCGGGCCGGCCACTCCGCCGCCTTCGCCCGCAACCTGCTGGTGCGGCTCAACCGAGAGCTCGCAGGCAGCTTCGATCCCGGCAGCTTCCGTTATGAGGCCCACTGGCAGGCACAGGACTCCCGCATCGCCATGGCCCTGGTGAGCGAGCGGGACCAGCAGGTGAGCCTCGATGGAACACCCTGGCGGTTCGCCGCCGGCGAAGCCCTGATCACCGAGTACAGCCACAAGTACAGCCCGGAGGCCTTCACCGCCCTGGCGGCGGCGGCGGGTTGGCGCGCCCTGGAGCGCTGGGGCGCCGACGACGGCAGCTTCAGCCTGCACCTGCTGCAACCAGCGGCAGCAGGTGCCGAACCAGGCAGACTCAGCATCTGATCAGAAGCGAGAAGACCGGCGATGAGCAGGGACGACCAGCGTCGGGCGATGCGCGAGACCCGCGAAGGCCTGATTGAGCAACTGGAGCAGCTCTACCGCGAGGCTTTCGACCGCATCGGTGAACGGGATCTCGGCGAAGGGGCCATCGCCCGCCTCACCCAGCTGCTGCTGCGCTCCCGCGAAGCGGCGATCACGCCCCTGGAGGAAGAGATCGAAGCCCCCCTGATCACCCGTGCCCCGGAGTGAACCCTCCTTTGACCGTGACACGCCCATGAGCAGCAGCTGGTTCGAGCAGTTGGAGTCGCAGCTGGAGCAGCAGCTGGAGGCCTTCCTCGGCAGCCATCCAGGCCAGCAGGAGCTGCTGGAGCTGGAGGAGCTGCTGGAGCGCCAACGTCGCCTGCGCCGGCGGCGCCTGCAGATCCAGGCCCAGGCCGAGCAGCTGCGCCAGGCCTTGCTGCAGATCGCCGGCGAGATCACCCAGTGGCAGGAGCGGGTGCGGCGGGCGAGGGCCGCCGGTGCCCAGGAGCTGGCTGGACGGGCCGAGGCCCATCAGGGTCAGCTGATGGGCCAGGGGCGCGACCGCTGGCAGCTGCTGGGGGAGCTGGGCAAGGAATTCGCCCGGGTGGAGCAGGAGTTGCAGGAGCTGGAGCAGCGACAGCAGGCCCGCCCCAAGCCCTCCGGCCAGCCCGCCAGAGAACCAGTGGGCGACCCAGCGACCGGTCCCGACCTGGAGCGCGCCTGGGCCGATTTCGAGTCGCGCCAGGAGCTGGAGGAGCTGCGGCGCCGCTCCCGGCCCGCCGGCCCCTGAGCAGGAGCTCCCTCCCATGGGCTTTCTGCTCTCGAAATTGCTGCCGCAACTGCTCTATCCGCTGAGCCTGGGCCTGCTGCTGGCTCTGGCCGGCCTGCTGGTGGGGCCGCGGCGCCGCTGGAGCGGCCCCCTGGGGGGCCTTGGCCTGGCCATGCTCTGGATCAGCGCCATGCCGCTCACCGCCAGGGAACTGGTCTGGGGGCTGGAGGCCCGCAGTGCCCGCCTGACGCCCGCGCCCGTACCCCGGGGCGACGCCATCGTGGTGCTGGGCGGAGGCCTGCGGGCGGCGTTGCCCCCCAGGGCCGGAGTGGAGGTGAACGAGGCTGGCGACCGGCTGCTGAGCGGGATCCGGCTGCTGCGGGACCAGCGGGCGCCCCTGCTGCTGCTGAGCGGAGGCCGGGTGAGCTTCAGCGGCGGGGATCCCGCCCCAGCTGAAGCCATCAGCGCCCGCAGCCTGGCGCTGGAGCTGGGTGTCCCCGCGGATCGCCTTCTGGTCAGTGATCAGGCCAGGACCACCGCCGAGGAGGCGAGGGATCTGCGGCGGATCGGCCAATCCCGCGGCTGGAGCACGGTGCTGCTGGTGACCAGCGCCCTGCACATGCCCAGGGCCCTGGCCAGCTTCCGCCGCCAGAGCGGGCTCCAGGTGGTGCCGGTGGCCTGCGACTACCTGCTGCCGGCCCGTGATCAGCTCGGCAGGCCCACCGCCGGATCGGTGCTGCTGTCGCTCTGGCCCGACGCCGGCTCACTGCTGCTGAGCAGCCTCGCCATCAAGGAACATCTCGGCCTGCTCGTGTACCGCCTCAGGGGCTGGAGCTGAACAGCTGAGCTGAAGGGGGCGGCCGGTCGTTGGAGCGGGCTTACTTCTTCGGAGCGGGGGGCTCCAGGCTCACCCCTTCTGGAGGAGGAGTGGGATCGGGATCGGCGATCAGCATGTGCTGCAGGACGATCTCGGGCCGCTCACTGTCGCGCCAGCGGATGCGGTAAGCGGGCATCTTGGTGCCACGGCTGGTGGTCTGCTCAACAGGCTCCATCACCCAGCCCCGGCGGGAGCGACCCTGAGGATTGCGCTTGACCACCGCATCCGCGTGTTTGAAGCGGAAACCGACGCGCTCACCGCTCATGGGCTGGGGGATAGTCCGAGTACGGTTAATTATCTCATTGCGCCGGTTCAGCCCACCGGCGGCACCGCTTCCGGCCGTAGCAGGGGGAAAGCGATCACGTCGCGGATGCTCGGGCTGTCGGTGAGCAGCATCGCCAGCCGATCGATGCCGATGCCCAGTCCGCCGGTGGGGGGCATGCCCACTTCGAGGGCATGGAGGAAGTCTTCGTCGACCCCATGGGCCTCCAGATCGCCCGCCGCACGGCGCTCCTGCTGGGCTTCCAGCCGCCGGCGCTGGTCGATCGGATCAATCAACTCACTGAAGGCGTTGGCGGTTTCACGGCCAACGATGAACAGCTCGAAGCGCTCCACCAGCCCGGGCTTGCTGCGGTGAGCGCGGGCGAGGGGGGAGTTCTCCACCGGGTAGTCGGTCACGAAGGTGGGCTGAATCAGCGAGTCCTCCACCCGTTGCTCGAAAGCTTCGTTGAGCAGTCGACCCACGCTGTCGGCCGCCTCAGGCACCTCCAGGCCCGCGGCGGCCATGGCGGCGGCGGCCTGCTCGCGGCTGCTGAAGCCGTTGAAATCCAGGCCCGTGGCCTGCTCCACCAGCTCATGCATGGTGGCCCGCCGCCAGGGGGGGGTCAGGTCGATGGCGGTGCCCTGATACTCGATGGCCGTGGTGCCGCACACCTGCTGGCAGACCGAGGCGATCAGCTCCTCGGTGAGCACCATCATGTCGGTGTAATCGGCGTAGGCCTGATAGATCTCGACCGTGGTGAACTCAGGATTGTGGCGCGTGCTCACCCCTTCGTTGCGGAAGATGCGGCCCAGTTCGTAGACCCGCTCGAAACCGCCCACCACCAGGCGCTTGAGGTGCAGTTCGGTGGCGATCCGCAGCACCAGGGGCAGATCGAGGGTGTTGTGGTGGGTGGTGAAGGGCCGGGCGTCGGCACCACCGGCCTCGGCGTTGAGGACCGGCGTTTCGATCTCCAGGAACTGGCGCTCATCCAGCCAGCGGCGGATGCCGCTCACCAGCAGGGCCCGGCGCCGGAAGGTCTCGCGGGTCTGGGGCGAGACCACCAGATCGAGGTAGCGCTGGCGGTAACGCTTCTCCACGTCCGCCAGGCCGTGCCACTTGTCGGGGAGTGGCTGCAGGGCCTTGGTCAGCATCTGCCAGCCGGTCACCTTCACCGAGAGCTCGCCCCGGTCGGTACGGCGCAGACTTCCGCTCACACCGATCCAGTCGCCGGCGTCCACCAGGGTGGTGAGCTGGGTGAAGGCCTCGGGCTGATCCGGCAGGGCCGCCGCCAGGGTGGCCTTCTCGATGAACAGCTGGATCGGGCCGGTCTCATCGAGCAGGGTGAAGAAGGCCAGCTTGCCCATCACCCGGCGGGTCATCACCCGCCCGGCCACCGAAACCCGCTCATCCCGCTCCTGACCGTTGGCCAGATCGGCATGCAGACGCTGCAGCTCAGCGTGACGGTGGCTGGGGTCGAAGCGCAGGCCATAGGGTCCCTGGCCCAGGCCCCTGAGGACCTCAGCCTTGTCCAGTCGGGCCTGCTCCAGGCGGTTGAAGCGCGTCTCCGGCAAGGGGACAGATCTCAGACAGGAGACCCATCCTGAAGGACCGAGGGCTTCAGGATGGGTCTCAGGCCGTGGCCGCGACGGCCGCCTCGGCCATCCGCTGGGAGGCATAGCCGGTGCCTCGCACCGTGAGGATCAGCTCGGGGTTGCGCGGATCGGGCTCGAGCTTGCCGCGCAGGCGGGCCACATAGACATCGACCACGCGCAGGTCGGCGGCACGGCGAGGGGGATAGCCCCAGAGCTGCTCGAGGATCTCGGCCCGGGGCACAACCCGGCCGGGATCACGGAAGAGCAGCTCCAGCAGGCTGAATTCGGTGTAGGTGAGGCCGATGCGCTCACCCTCGCGGGTGACCTGGCGGCGGTTGGTGTCGACGACCAGATCCCCCACCCGCAACACCCCCTGCCCAGCAGGCACATCGCGGGATTCGGCTGCCGCGGAGCCCCTGCCCACCCGCCGCAGGATGGTGGCGATGCGGGCCTCGAGCTCCTTGGGGCTGAACGGCTTGGGCAGGTAGTCGTCGGCGCCGAGATCCAGGCCGGCCACCCGCTCGGCAATGGCATCAAGTGCCGAGAGAAAGATGATCGGCACGCAGGATTCAGCCCGCAGCCTGCGGCAGACAGCGAAGCCATCCAGCTTGGGCAGCATCACATCGAGCACCACCAGGTCGGGCTGCTCGTCGTGGAAGAGGGAAAGGGCCTGCTCACCGTCCTCGGCGCAGACCACCCGGTAGCCGGCCAGCTGCAGGCGCATCACCAGCACACGGCGCACGGTGGCTTCGTCGTCGACCACCAGCACGGTGGCGCAGGGTTCTGACGAAGACTCCGGGGAAGACACACCCTGCAGCTGCTGGGGATCCGCTTCCAGGGGCATCGGAGTCCAGTCATGAAGAAAAGCAACCCTACCTTGTGGGGCTGTTACAGAGCGACCAACGCTCAGCCTCTGCGCGGGGACTCAGCCAAGACTTAATGATTTATTCATGAAGTCTGGAGGGGCGCCCAGTCAGGGCCAGCGGGCTTCGGCATACACGTTCCAGTCGCGCTCCGCTTCCGCCAGCGCCTGATCACTCTCGATCTGGCCAAGCATCGCCCGCTGCAGCTGGCGGTAAAGAATCGCCTGCAACCTCTTCACCCCGGGGGTGGCGGGCACCAGCACCCGCGCCCGGCCGAGGGTCTCCACCGACTGCAGTCGCGCCTGCCGCACCAGCCGCTCCTGGGCATCGGCGGGCGTCTGCTGGCGCAATCCCTGCTCGATGCTCTTCAGGGCCTGCCGCGCCGAAGGCAGCACCCGGGCTTCCTCGGCAAAGCGGGCCTGGTTGGCGGCATTGGTGAGGTAGAGGGCAAAACTGAGCGCCTGCTTCGCTTTGGTGCTCTGGCGCGAGACGGCCAGGTTCATCACCGCCACGTTCGCCAGCCCGTCGGGGCCCGTCAGCGGCGGCCCCGGCCGGGTGACGGCGGCAATGCCCGGGGCATTGGTCTGAATGCTGCGCAGGAACTCGGCGCCGCTGGAGAGCAGGGCCAGTTCACCACTCTGGTAGAGCTCCACGGCCCGGCGGTAGCCCTGGCTCACCACCTCCCGCGGCAGCAGGCCCCGCCGGTAGAGGTCGCTCCAGAAGGCGAAGGCCCGGCGACCCGCCGGGGAGTTGAAAGCGGCGCGCTGGCGCTGATCCTGCAGGGTCACCCCCATCTGCACCATCGACTCCAGCAGCTCGGCGGAATCGTCGGGCACCACCGTGACGAACAGGGCGTATTTGCCGGTGCGACGCCTGACCGCCTCGGCGAAGGCCGGCACCTCCTCCCAGCGGCTGGGCGGCTGGCTGTAACCCGCCCGGGTGAGCAGGTCGCTGTTGCTCAGGGAGATCCGCGCCGTGAGGTACCAGGGAATCGCGAACTGCCCGCCGTCCTGGCGGCTGGCCTGCCAGATCAGGGGCAGGTAGGTGGCAGCGGCATCCGGGGGCAGGAGCGGATCCAGATCCATCAGCCCTCCCTTGCTGGCGAGGTTGGCCGCAAACAGCGGGTTCAGGTTCACCACATCCGGCGCCGTGCGGGCGAACACCGCCGCCAGCAGCTTGCGCTCCACCGACCCCCAGGGCACATCGGTCCAGCGCACCTTCAGGCCAGGATTCTCCCGTTCCCAGGCGGCGATCACCCCACGCAGGTAGTCATTGAACTTGGGGGCCAGATCAAGGGTCCAGAACTGCAGCTCCGGTCCGCTGGGGCGACGGACCCCGCAGCCGGCCAGCAACGCGAGCAGGGCGCTGCCCATCAGCTCACGCCGGCTCCAGCGGCGCCCGGGATTGAAGGGCCGATCCAGCACCGGTTTCGTCATCCCATCACCCCCGCGCGCTGGCACTGTGCCGTCGCCAGAGCAACAGCAGCAACGAACAGATCATCGGTGCCAGCAGGGCCGTGACCAACACCTGCGCCAGCAGGGTGTGCAGGCTTGCCGCTGTGAGCAGTGCCGCCCAGCCGCTGCCCGCCTGGCGCTGCAGCAGCACACTCAGCCCCAGCAGCGCGCTGCCGAGCATGGCCAGCAGGCCGAGGCTGAAGCTGCGTTCGATCGGCGGGCCCCGCCGCGGCAGCCGCCCCCACCACCAGCCCAGCAGGGCCAGGGCAGGCATCTGGGTGGCACCGCCGAGATGGAGGGTGTCGAGCAGGAGGCCTAGGGCCAGCCCCGCCAGGGCACCGGAGAGGGGCCCATCCGCCAGCGACCAGGGCAGCAGCCAGAGCACCGCCCAGCTGGGGGGAACCCCGCCGATCCGCAGCACGCCAGGCGCCGCCAGGGTGAGCAGCGGCACCACCAAGGCGCTGACCACGAAGAGGGGGCGGCGGTGCAGGCTGGCCATGGTTCAGGATCCCGCCGGAGCGGGGCCCCGGCGGGTGAGCACCTGCACCCAGTCGACCGAAGCCACCGGGGCGCTCAGCTGCACCACCGCCAGCGTGGCCGGCACCGCCTTCTCATCCACCGACTGGATCACCCCCACGCTCAGGCCCGGGGGCACCAGGGTGCTGGCGGGGGAGGTGACCACCACATCGCCCGGGCGCACCTGGGGATCCTTCTCGAGGAAGCGCAGCACAGGCCTGTTGCTGCCGACCCCGGTGAGCAGTCCATGGCGCTGAGTGCGCCCCACCCAGACACCCACCTTGCTGGAGGTGTCGGTGAGCAGGGCCACCCGGGCGGTGGTGGGGGTGACGCTGTCCACCCGCCCGATCAGGCCGCCGGGAGCGATCACCGAATCCCCCGGCTGGATGCCCTGGAGCCCGCCGGCACCAAGCACCAATTGATGCCACCAGTCGCCCGGCTCACGGGAAATCACCGGTGCGGTGACCTTGCCGGGATCGGCCCGCTGCAAGTCAAGCAGGCGGCGCAGGCGGCGGTTGTCGAGCTCCAGCTGACTGAGCCTGGTCTGCTGATCCAGCTGCTGAGCCGCCTGCAACCACTCCTTCTGGGCGCTGCCGGGCCAGAAGGGGCGGCTCAGCAGGGCGTAGGTATCGCTGAGCAGGGCGCCCTTGCTGAGGCGAACCGCCACCAGGGCGAACGCCACCAGGGCCCACGGCCAGGCTCCGACCACCGGCCTCAGCCAGGGGACGCGGGAGAGGCGTCCGAACGGCACAGGACTCAGGTGGAGAGACGGGAGAAGTCAGGGGTGTCGAGAACCCGCTCCAGACGCTTGTAGTCCTCCAGCACCTGGCCGCAGCCGTTGACCACGCAGAGCAGGGGATCCTGGGCCACGTGGGTGAGGATGCCGGTCTCGTGGCTGATCAGCTCGCTGATGCCGCGCACCAGGGCGCCACCGCCGGCGAGCATGATGCCGCGATCGACGATGTCGGCGGCCAGCTCAGGCGGTGTGCGCTCCAGGGTGCGTTTCACGGCTTCGACGATCACGTTGAGCGGTTCGGCCATCGCTTCGCGGATGTCGCCGGCGCGGATGTTGATCGTGCGGGGCAGGCCGGAGAGCAGGTGCAGGCCGCGCACATCCATCGAGGATTCATCGTGGGCGTCGTCGGGGAAGGCGGAGCCGATCCGGATCTTGATCTCCTCGGCAGTGCGCTCGCCCACCACCAGGTTGTGCACCTTCTTGAGATACACCGTGATGGCATCGCTGATCTCATCACCCGCCACCCGCACCGACTCACTGAGCACGGTGCCGCCAAGGCTGAGCACAGCCACTTCGGTGGTGCCGCCACCGATGTCGACGATCATGGTGCCGACGGGTTCGGTGACCGGCAGACCGGCGCCGATCGCGGCCGCCACCGGCTCATCAATCAGATGCACCTCGCGGGCACCGGCCAGACCGGCCTCCCGCACCGCCCGGCGCTCCACGCCGGTGACGCCGCTGGGGATGCCGATCACCAGTCGTGGCGCCACGATGCCGCGGCCTTCGTTGCCCTTCTGGATGAATGACTTGATCATCATCTCGGCGGCGTCGAAGTCGGCGATCACCCCATCGCGCAGGGGACGCACGGCGCGAATGTTTCCGGGGGTGCGGCCCAGCATCAATTTGGCCTCGTCGCCCACCGCCAGGGGCACCCCCTTCTCCAGATCAAGCGCCACCACGGACGGTTCCTGAAGCACGATCCCCTTGCCGGACACGTACATCAAGGTGTTGGCCGTTCCCAGATCGATGCCGATGTCACGGGAGAGCTGGAAACGACGAAAGAACACTGGTGAGCAGTCAAGCGGGGCGAATCATAGGTGGGCCCCTTGGACAGCCCCTCGGCTAGACCCGGGGTGGGACATCCGGGCCCAAGGGTGGAACCAGCAGAGAGAAGCGCTGCAGGACGTGGCGCATCATGGGTCCAAGTGACCCCATCCCCCCCTTTTCTGGAGACCCCCATGGGTGTGAATTCCGTGACCCTCGTCGGCCGTGCCGGCCGCGACCCCGAAGTGCGCTACTTCGAATCCGGCACCGTGGTGGCCAATCTCACGCTGGCCGTGAACCGCCGCAGCCGCGACGACGAACCCGACTGGTTCAACCTCGAGATCTGGGGCAAGCAGGCCCAGGTGGCCGCCGACTACGTCCGCAAAGGCTCGCTGCTGGGCATCATCGGCTCCTTCAAGCTCGATCGCTGGACGGACCGCGCCACCGGTGAGGAGCGCAGCAAGCCCGTGGTGCGGGTCGACCGGCTGGAACTGCTGGGCTCCAAGCGCGATGCCGAGCAGGGGGCCTACGGCGATGGCGGCGGTGCCTACGGCGGCGGCGAACCCAGCAGCGAGGAAGTGCCCTTCTGAAGCTGACCCTGGACACTGCAGGCCTGCTTCAGCGGCTGGCCTGGCGCTTTTTCCAGGTGCGCAGCCCCAGCCAGGCGGCGAAGGCCAGCGCGGAGAGCACCAGCAGCACCTTGATCACCTGGGTCACGGGCTGCAGCCAGACCTCCACGTTGGCGTAGCCCTCCCCGAGCGCCATGCCAGCCACGGTCAGCAGCAGGGTCCAGATCAGGCTGCCGGCCGTGGTCCAGATCAGGAAGGGGACCAGCGGCATCATCTCGATGCCGGCAGGAACCGAGATCAGCGTGCGGATGCCCGGCACCAGCCGGCCCCAGAACACCAGGGCCGTGCCGTGGCGGCTGAACCAGTTGCGGCTGCGGTGCAGTTCCTGGGGGCTGATGCCGATCCAGCGGCCGTGGCGCTCGAGCCAGTGCTCGATCCGCTCCTCATTGACCAGGCGGCCGACGCCATACCAGGGCAGGGCCCCCAGCACCGTGCCCGCCAGACCGGCCAGCACCACGGGCACGAGGCCAAGCTGACCCTGCTGCACGTAAAACCCCCCCAGAGGCATGATCAGCTCCGAGGGGATGGGGGGGAAGAGGTTCTCCAGGAACATGGCGCCGAAAATGGCCCCATAACCGGCGATCGGATTGGCAGCCACGGCCGCACCGATCAGTTCGGGCAGCTTCTGGATCAGTTCGATCGCCATCCGGGGTCATCTGAGCTGCCCGCAAGTCTTCCATGGGCGGCGACCTGCCCAGGCTGCTGAGGCTTTCCCAGCAGCCGCGGTACCAGGGACGAACTCAGTAGCGGTAGTGATCCGACTTGAAGGGTCCCTCGACGGGCACATTGATGTAGGCGGCCTGCTCGGTGGTGAGCTCGGTGAGCCGGGCGCCGATCTTGTCGAGGTGGAGGCGGGCCACCATCTCATCGAGGTGCTTGGGCAGCACGTAGACCTCCTTGCCGTACTGATCACCCTTGCTGAACAGCTCGATCTGGGCCAGCACCTGGTTGGTGAAGGAGTTGCTCATCACGAAGCTGGGGTGGCCGGTGGCGCAGCCCAGGTTCACCAGGCGGCCTTCGGCCAGCAGGATGATCTTGTTGCCGCTGGGCAGCAGCACGTGATCCACCTGGGGCTTGATGTTGTCCCAGGGGTATTGCTTGAGGGAGGCGACATCGATCTCGTTGTCGAAATGGCCGATGTTGCAGACGATCGCCTGATCACGCATCTGGATCAGGTGGTCATGGGTGATCACGCGGAAGTTGCCGGTGGCCGTCACGAAGATGTCCACGTCCCCCACCACGTCGTCGAGGCGGACCACCCGGTAGCCCTCCATGGCCGCCTGCAGGGCGCAGATCGGATCGACTTCGGCGATCATCACGCTGGCGCCCAGGCCACGCAGCGACTGGGCCGAACCCTTACCCACATCGCCGTAGCCCATCACCAGGGCCACCTTGCCGGCCACCATCACATCGGTGGCGCGCTTGATGGAATCCACCAGCGATTCACGGCAGCCGTAGAGGTTGTCGAACTTGCTCTTGGTGACCGAGTCATTGACGTTGATGGCCGGGAACGGCAGCTCGCCGCTCTTCTGCATCTGGTACAGACGGGCCACACCGGTGGTGGTTTCCTCAGTGACGCCCTGGATCTGGGCGTGGATCCGCGAATAGAACCCAGGCTGGGCGGCAAGGCGTTGACGAATCGAGTTGAAAAGGGCGACTTCCTCCTCACTGCCGGGATTGTCGAGCACCGAGGGGTCCTGCTCGGCCTTGGTGCCGAGCACCACTAGGCCGGTGGCATCACCGCCATCGTCGAGGATCATGTTGGGCGTGCCGCCGTCGGCCCACTCCATGATCCGGTGGGTGAAAGCCCAGTATTCATCGAGGTTTTCGCCCTTGTAGGCGAACACGGGGATGCCAGCGGCGGCGATCGCGGCCGCGGCGTGGTCCTGGGTGGAGAAGATGTTGCAGGAGGCCCAGCGCACTTCAGCGCCGAGGGCCACCAGGGTTTCGATCAGAACCGCCGTCTGGATCGTCATGTGCAGGCTGCCGGCGATGCGGGCGCCTTTGAGCGGCTGCTGGCTGCCGTACTTCTGACGCAGGGCCATCAGGCCGGGCATCTCGGTTTCGGCGATCGCCATCTCCTTGCGGCCGAACTCCGCCAGGCCGAGATCAGCGATCACATACGACGCGGTGACCTGCAGGCCCGACATGGCCTTGCTCAGAGTGGAGTCGGCCACGGCCGCGGGGGGGGAAACCACCATGGGTTGAAGACGCTCCCTCAAGGGAGGACGATGGGTTGAAATATCTGCAGAGACGCCGAGGCTTCGGGCTCGCTGGAGCTGAATCTACAGGCGGTGCGAGGGCATGGGCGAGCGCAACGGGTGCAGGCAGGGCTGGCAGCAGCATCTGATCGACGCCGCGGCCACCCGTCAGCTGGGGGGTGAACTGGCGGCCTTGCTGCTGAACGAGGGTCCCCGGCTGCTGCTGCTGCAGGGCGATCTCGGCGCCGGCAAGACCTGCCTGGTGCAGGGCCTGGCCCAGGGCCTGGGGATCACCGAGCCGATCACCAGCCCCACCTTCGCCCTGGCTCAGCACTACCGCGGTCAGCGCACCGGCCACGACACCGACCTGGTGCACCTCGACCTCTACCGCCTGGAGCAGCCCGAAGCGGCCGCAGAGCTGTTCGCTCAGGAGGAAGAAGAAGCCCTGGCCCTGGAGGCGGTGCTGGCAGTGGAATGGCCCGAGCGGCTGAGCTTCACGCCCGGGCCGGCCTGGCAGGTGCACCTGCTGATCGATGCTGACGGTCGCCGAGCCCTGGTTCAGGCTCCAGACTGTTGAACAATCGATGCTGAGCCTGGGGAAGCTTCCAGCCAATCCAGCAATCCCAGTTTCGCCAGCCAGACAATGGTCAGGATGATGAATTCCGCCCTGGCCGGCGGGAAAGACTGAAGAAGTGTCGCTGCCGTCAAGCCCGGCTCGGCAGCCAGCAGCTCCAGGATCCGCCGTGCTTCCTCAGGTGTTCCATGCAGGCGACTAAAGGCCCGATTCAGGGCAACCTGATTGACACGATCAAACCCAGTGCCAGGCAACTCACCTCGCAGCCTGAGTGAGCTTCTGGGGCGCAGAACCTGGGTAGCAAAGCCAACAAAGTCAGCGAACGGCTCCCCCCGGAGTGGGTGGACGGCAATCCTGGATCGAGGCGCTTGATTCAAGGCCGCTGTCTCTCGACGGGCTGCCAACTCCTGGAACAACTCCTTGTACTGGGCGATCACCACGGGCCAGCTGAAACACTCCCGCGCTCGACGTGCCGCCGAAGCTCCCATGGCTGCCCGCATCTGGGGCGAGGTAATCAACAGGCGCAAGGCCTCGGCGGCCCGACCAACATGCACGGCTGTGTGCTGTGCCACCGATCCCACATACCCCTGATACGTCTCAAGACCCAGGGCATGCAGATCTGCCATCACACCCCCGAGTCGAGAGCCCGGGGCTGCCAAAGTAGGGATCAGAAATCCATCCAGCCCATTTCGAATTGTAGCTCGATAACCGTCCCAGTCACTGGCGACGACGGGAAGGCCTGCAGCCATGGCTTCGACTGGCGTCAATCCGAATGTTTCCTGAATGTTATCGACCAGCGATAAAAAAATGTCTGCGGCAGCCCAGCAATCGGCGAGCAGATCTTTATCATTTCCATCCCAAAATATGACATTCACATCCGGTGCGCAGGTCGTCGCTGCCTCAATATAATGCTTTCGGTCTTCTTCTCCACCAGGAAACCATCCATACAGGCCGAAGTGGACACGTTGGCCAGAGGAAACTGAGGCATCCTGTAGAGCCTGAAACATAGCCTGAGGGAAGGCTTTTTCATAAAATGAAAGCCGGCCGACCCAAAGCACGAGCGATTCATCTTCCGCAATTGCATGCTTGCTCCGCAAGCGCTGGCGGGCCTGAAGGTTAGAGGCATTTTCGGCAATCGCCTCAACATCAACAGCCAAGGGAATGATGGGCAACTGGGGGCGGGGAGAGCGGCATGCGCCAAGCCGTTCCGAGAGGTGCTCGCTCCAACTGTCAAACATTTGCACCATGGACTGGTGCACGGATGGGGAGGTACAGATCAACGCATCCCACTCATGCACTGGAGCAATTGCGGCAGCGCCGATGGATTCCCGAATCGCCGGTGGGGCAATGGTATGGATCAGCCCTACAAGACTGTAGGCAGCATCGGAGCTAGCGCGACGGCGGATCCAGGCCAGCTCGGACAGATAGGGCTGCCCCCTTAAGAGCACACCACAGCGGGCGGGAATTTCCGTCGACATCAATGAGCCCCCACTGATGGCACATTGGGAATCACCAGATGGATCAAGGCCTTGGCTCAGTTGCTCATCAGTCAGACCCAGTTGATTGAGAATATGAATTCGCTTATAGCCACCATGGCTGAGTAGACCACGGTAAAGCTGAGCGTTAGCAATATCTTTTCCGAACGGATTACTGGGACGGGCTAGCTGACCAGGTGGGTGAAAGATCGACAGTTCGTTCAACTGCATGTTTCAACAACCTCCCATGCTGCCGTCATTCTGAGAACCAATATCCGCCAGAAACGCCAGCACCTGAGCCTGGGTAGGCTGTGGATCGATCGCCCCGGCACCGCGGCAGACCAGGGCGCCGCAGGCACTGGCAAAGCGCATGGCTTCCCGCACGCGCTCCGCGCTGCCTGAGGCCAGCAGCTCCGGCTCCTGGCAAAGACGGTGCAGCAGTCCCGCCAGGAAGGCGTCGCCGGCGCCGGTGGTGTCCACTACGGGCACCCTGAAGGCCCCGAGGCGACCGGCGTGACCGCCCAGCCACCAGCTCAGGGCGCCGGGGCCATCGGTGATCAGTACCGCCGGACCCTGGGGCAGGGAGGCGCTGATCCGCTGGGGGTCACGACTGCCGGCAATCCAGTCGGCCTCCTCGGCGGAGACCTTGATCAAGGCTGCACCGGCCAGCAAGGGCCTGATGTCGGCCAGTGCCTGCTCGGGGGAGCCGGGCCAGAAGGTGGGGCGCCAGTTCACATCAAGAGCCAGCGGAATCCCGGCCGACTCGGCTCGGCGCTGGGCCAGGTGCAGGGCAGCGGCTGAGGCCTCAGAGGCCAGCGGGATGGTGCCCACCAGCAACCAGCGGGCAGCCGCGATCAGCTCTTCCAGCGGTCCCGCCAGGGCAGAAGCCTCCACGGCCTGATCAGCGAACCCGTCCCCCCGCTCACCGGCGAAGCCACCGAAACTGCGATCTCCCGTACTGTTGCGCCGCACCAGCACCGTGCGACTGGGCCGCACCGGATCCCACTGCACGGCCCGGGTGTCCACCCCCCGGGCAGCGAAGAGATCGCCGAAGGCGGCCCCGATCGCGTCCTCGCCGAGGCGCCCCAGCAGGGCCGAGCCCGTGCCCAGCCTGGCCAGGGCGCAGGCCACATTGGCGGGCGCGCCACCGAGACAGTCCTCGACGGGCAGATCGGTGGCAGGGTCACCGCCCGGGGGGCCGAGGCGATCCACAATCGCCTCTCCGAAACACAACACCTGGGGCATGGTGGTCATCAGGCCGATGGCAGCTCAAGGCCAGCATGACCGGGCGTGCCATGACGGCCGAGCCAGGTGTGCAGGGCGGCAATGATCCGGGCGTTGGCAGCCGGAAAGGGAAACTCCACCAGCCGCTCCGGCTCCACCCAGCGCACCTGCTGGCTGGCCAGAGGCTGGGGTTCACCGCTGCTCCAGCGGCAGAGATGGACGATGAAGCGCAGCCGCTTGTGGCTGTAGGCGTGCTCGAGGCGGATCAGCTCCTCACCCACCTCCACCTCGATCGCCAGCTCCTCGCGCAGTTCCCGGCGGATGGTGTCGACAATCAGCTCATCGGGCTCCTGCTTGCCGCCGGGGAACTCCCACAGGCCGCCCAGCAGGCCCTCCTCCAGGCGCTGATCGATCAGCACCCGAGCAGCGCCATCGAGAACAACCCCCACACCGATCACCTGAAACAGCGGTGGTGAGCTGACGTCCTTCACGGGATAGCGGGTGGGGTCTCCGGCAGCGTAGGCAGCACAGTGGGGCCGCCAGGGGCACTCGCCACAGCGGGGCCGGCGGGGAGTGCAGACGGTGGCGCCCAGGTCCATCAGGGCCTGGTTGAACACCCGTGGCCGCTGCACATCGAGCAGCTCCTCACTCCAGCGCCAGAACTGGGCGAGCGAGCGCTGGGGCGGCTGCGGCCAGGCCAGCAGGCGCGCCAGCACCCGCCGCACGTTGCCATCGAGAATCGGGCAGGGGCGATCGAGGGCGGAGCTGAGGATGCTCCCAGCCGTGCTGCGGCCGATCCCCGGCAGAGCCAGCCAGCCCTCCAGATCCCCGGGCCAGCCTTGGGCGGCCAGCCGTCCGGCGGCCTGGTGCATCCGGCGGGCACGGGAGTAGTAGCCCAGCCCCTGCCACAGCAACAGCACCTGCTGCTGGCTCGCCTCCGCCAGGGCGTCGACGCTGGGGAAAGCCAGCATCCAGCGCTCCCAGTAGGGGCGCATCACCGCCAGCTGGGTCTGCTGAAGCATCACCTCGGCAGTCCAGATGCGAAAGGGGCAAAGGGGTTCACCGTCCAGGGGCTCGCTGCCATCCGGCCTGAGCTTCCAGGGAATCCCCTGGCGGCCATGCAGGGTCCACCAGGCGAGCAGATCCCGACGCAGGGCCCACGGATCGGGGATTGCTTCCCTCAAAGATTCAAAGCATGCGCACCAACAGGGTCTCGTCCTGCACTTGCAGGCTGTACTCGGAGCTGCAGGCAGTGGTGTCCGAAGGAACGCAGGGCTCATCACGGAACGCCTCCGGCTCCAGCTGGCTGCGCTTGAGCTCCAGGCCATGGAACTGAAGCTGCTTGCGTCCCCAGCTCCAGTCGTCGTTGATCAGCCGGGGCACCAAGCGGTCCAGCAGGGGGAACTTGGTCTGGCTGTTGCGCAGCACCGGGGACTGGGGCATCCCACCTTCGAAGCGGATCGACGTGATCCTGGCCTCCGGCAGCTGCACCTGCAGCCGGGAGATCCCGTCGATCAGCCGCGAGATCCGCCCTTGTTCATAAATCGCCTGGACCGAGGTGGCATGGCCATAGGCATAGGCCACGACCACCAGCAACCAGGCCAGGGCCGCCACCGCTGCGCGGGGGATCACCCTCCAGCGGAGCTGGGTCGTCCCCGCCACGATCTGCAGGGCCAGTGCCGAGAGCAACGGACCAACAAAGAGCAACAGGCGCGGCACCCTAGCCAGGGGATCCTCCAGGCCCAGCAGGGCGCCGGGGGACACCAGGGCGATCAGTGCCACGATCCCCAGCACCAGAGCTGTGCAGGCCAACATCGCCGGGCGGCCACGGCGGGCCTTCGGCCACCGCCCGACAGCGATCCAGACCACGACGGCATAGGCCAGCACCAGTAACAGCCAGGGGACACTGATGGGCCAGCGGCTCCAGTCGTCGAAGAGGATCTGCCAGAACTCCAGGGCATGGCGGAGGAGCTGGGCGGGCAGGGCCGCGTCGAGGGGGAGCGCCCGGCCCTGTTCGGTGGCGTAGGACGTGCGCTCCTGCAGCACCAGCCGCATCAACGTCATGTAGCTGGCCAGGGCGAGGCCATAAGCGGCCAGCACCCGCCCCAGCATGCGCAGGAGGGAGGGCCTCGCAGGCACCGGCGCCGCCAGACCCAGGGTTTCCCCCACCACCAACATCAGCGCAAAGGGCAGAAAGCCGCTGGTGGCTGGCTGGTAGAGGCAGAGGGAGGCCAGCAACAAAGCCGAGCTCAGCAGCAGCCCCAGCCTCGACACGGCCCGGTGGAGCACCACGGCAGCCACAACCGCCAACCCCAGGGCCAGGGCCATCGCCAGACAGTCGAACCCGTAGGACAGGTTCTCCAGGGCATAGGGCTGCCCCAGCAATGGAAGTGTGGCCAGGGCGCTCCAGAGGGGTGAGCGCAGGCCATAGGCACGGGCGGCCACCACGGCCATCAGAGCCAGCACCCCAACGGCCAGGAGCTGATGCAGTGGCGCCACGGCCACGGCTGGCGATCCCAGATTCACCAGGGCGAACAGACCATCGGCCAGGGGACGCCCCACCTGAGTCCAGCGGAATTCTCCGTCCATCGAGCGGCCGTAGTCGTCGATGTAGCGATGAACGAAGAGAATGATCGGGAGAACCAACAACACTCCCGCTGCCAGACAGGCATAAAACTGACGAACGACCCCCGGGCCCGAAAGAGCGAATGGGGCCAGAATTTTTTCGCCAATAAGGCCTGAGTCAGGGAGCCGCCGCATCCACGATCACACGGAAACAACGCACTGTATCAATGTCGAGCGAAGGATGACCATCCCCCGCTATCCATAAAGAATTTTACCTGGGAATCGTTGCAGAGATGCAGGCGCGTGCGCAGCCATGTCTCCTGACATCACCACTGCTGCTTGCGATCACAAAGAAAGTCGCATTCAACCTCATTTCGCAGTCCCGGACCTGACGACTGCACCCGTTCCCTGCAAAGGACCTCACCCAGTCCGACCTGATCCGCATTCTCAAGGCCATCCCGAACGGCCGCTTTCGCCGTGAGATCTGGAGCGGGTTGGCCGGCGCCATCGCGAGGTGTTGAACTAGGTCCAAGGCCTTTGCTACGAGAGTTGGCCCTCAGACTCCACGTTCGTCTACTGATCAACGAGGCCCGCCTGCAGGAGTTTGGGCAGGTGCTGCAGGGCTGGATGATCAGCCAGATCCTTGGTGGGGCAGCACCGCTTTAGTCCGTTAAGTAGACCTGGCACCCAGTGGCACGACCAGACTACTGGTTGACGATGGCGCCGCCTTGCCGGAGCTCAATACCATCAGTGCATCCTTGAGCGGAGATGTCTTTGATTCCCAGAATCCTTCACTATCTCTGGCTCAGTGATGAGCCCAGGCCTGACCTCATCCGTCGCTGTCTGGCATCCTGGGCGCAGGTGATGCCCGACTTCCGGATCCGGCACTGGTCCCTGGCCGACTTCGATCAGAACGACCTGCCGCTCTTCGCTCAACAGGCGATCGCGCTGAAGCAGTGGGCCTTTGCATCGGATGTCCTGCGGCTTTGGGTTCTTGTTCAGCACGGGGGGGTATATCTCGACGCGGATGTGCTGGCCATACGCTCGCTGGAGCCCCTGCTCGGCTACGACGCGTTTACGGCCGTGGAGTTCAATCCCATGGCCTTCGACGCGGAAAACGGCGTTGCCTGGCTGGACGCGGATGGGCGCAGAAGGCCAGAAGAACGCCAGGGCCCTCCACCTGGCATCGGCCTTCAGGCGGCAGTGTTGGGCGCAGTTCCCGACCATCCGTTCCTGCTCTCTTGCTTGGCCTACTACGAGAACCGCCCATTCGTCGAGCCCGATGGCAGCTGGCACCGCGATCCGATCGCTCCCGGAATCTACGGCCTGGCAGCTGAACACCATGGCTTCCGCTGGACCAACCGCATGCAGCAACTCCGTGATGGGATTGTTGTGCTACCGGCGGAGATGATCGCCAGTACCAAAGCTCAATATGGCCTTAATACCTTCGCCTTCCACTGCTGCGCTGGGTCATGGCGCCAATCACCCCCAGGCTGAACGCCGACGGACGCAGGGAGCTGCTCCTCTTCTGTTCATCTCAGGTTCACCACCAGGTTCGCCTGCCTTGGTGGGGCTGGTGGCGACGATCAAGGTGGCCTCGAGATTGGCCTTGACGGTCTGTATGACCTGTTTGGCCAGGTTGTGCTTCTCGAGCAAGTGGCGGAAGCTCAGGATCGTCGTCTGATCGGGGATATGATCGCAGATCAGGCCAATACCAGCGAAACGACACATTAACTACACCTCAATCAGTGTCTCATCCATCGCCGGATCTTTGAGGCTGTACCATTGCTGCAACAAGTGGATTAGCAGCATGGTGGCGAGTGGGGGATGTCCGCCCTTCTTGCTGGTTTTGGGATCGTGGGGCTTCATCGGGTCGATCAGCGCCTGCCACGGCATCCCCTCCTCCATCTCAGCCAGGTACTTCTCCCGTTTAGTGCACTTCCTGGCAGCGGTATGCGCGTAATCGTCGAACTCAAGCCGCTTCCAGCCATGAAGCCGTTCCTGGCCTGCGCTCCGAGGCACATAGGCAAATATTAGTCCCATGATATTGCTAAACTTATCAGGGATTCGCTGGCTTGAGCCACAACTCACATCTTCTGCTATAAGGATATTAGGCCCTCTTCCTTGTGAATATGGGGATCTTATTTCTAGCGGATCAGTTCTCTGAGCAGTATCCAGGCGGGGCAGAGCTAAGCGACGAGGCGCTAATTCGACGGCTACTAAAGCACACAGATGTAATACGCATCAATACCCGAGAAGCAACGCCAAGCAGGCTTGAGAAATATAGAAAGGCACCAATTCTTATTGGCAATGCTAGTCATCTTTCAAATGAGTCTCGGCAGTGGTTGATTACGTCAAGAAGCTGGTTCGCAATCATTGAACATGATCACCACTATCTTAAGAGGAGAAATCCCTGTCTTTATCCAAACCTCACGGCGCCTCCAGAAGAATTGAGCCAAGTTGATTTTTTTCTGGCTGCTCAACTAGTCATTTGCCAAACACACTTTCACGAGAGTGTGATGAGGCGATCGATCAGCCAGGCGAAGACATGGGTGCTCGAATGCAATTTCTGGCATGAAGAGTGGTTTCCCATTTTCAGTCGGCTTAGACGCGAAGCCAAGAGGATACCCCTTGCAGCTGTGCAGGACTCCACACAACTAGTCAAGAATACACAAGGTGCACTGGACTACTGCAAAAAACATGACTTGCCGTGCAGACTCATACCCAAGCTTGCGTATCCTGAGTTCATTCAATTGCTAGCAACTAATCAGCGCCTAGTGTTCATGCCATTGTGGATAGAAAGTTTTTCAAGAATAACTGCTGAAGCCATGATGCTAGGCCTTAATATTATCGGAAATCACAATATTGGTCTATTGCACGAGCCATGGCTCGAGGATCTCCGGTCGAAGCACAGGGTCAGGCCAGGCCTTGCAGAAGCATTGGCTGAGCGGCTGCGAAAGCGAAACATCGAAGCAACGGAAACCTTACTGAAAATGCTTCCATGATCCCACTTGATGAGTGCTAAATCTGGCCGGGGTGGGTGGGCTTGCTCAACATCGCGGAACGGCATCGGATCGATGTTGGGCAAGCGAAGATTAAAGGTGGCTCCAGAACCGCAGTGCAGGCCTCGGAGACTCATGGCGCCCAGATCGGCTTGGCTGAGAGGCAGGGCAAAGCTGGTGGCAACAAGGGTGGGTAGAGGGCTCATGGCTGGAAGGGAGGGGTGACGGCCGCCAAGGTCCGAACGATCTCCTGATAAGAATCTGCTTTGAAGCGGAATCCTTTCACAGGCGATCTTCCGGATCAAGCTGGAGCTAGATCCATGCCCCGCCACCATCCCGGCAACGCTCAGATCATGGCCGCGTCGCTGTAGTCCTTCACCTGATCGCTGAGGCGGCGCAGGGATGCGAGGCCGTCGCGCTCGAGGTTGCGGATGCGATCACGGCTCATGCCCAGGATGCGGCCGATGCCGGTGAGGCTCATGGGCTCCTCCACATCGATGCCGTAGCGCATGCTCAGCACGCTCCGCTGCAGCTCAGGCAGCTGCTCCAGCAGCGCTCGCATGTCGCCGCGCAGGCACTCGCTGTCCACGCTCTCCGCCGGCAGCGTCCCGTCGCCCTGCAGCAGGTCCAGCAGTTCCGTGTCCTCTCCGTCGCCCACCTTCGTCTCCAGGCTCACCGGTTGCCGCGCACGGCAGAGCAGGTCCTTCACCTCCTCCTCCGGCAGCTCCACACACACCGCCAGTTCGCTCAGTGTGGGTGTCCGCCCCAGCTCCTGGCTCAGTTCCCGCTGGCCTTTCTTCAGCTTGTTCAGCGTTTCGGTGATGTGGATCGGCAGCCGGATCGTGCGGCTCTTCTCCGCGATCGCCCGCGTGATCCCCTGCCGGATCCACCAGTACGCATACGTGCTGAATTTGTAGCCACGGGTCGGGTCGAACTTCTCCACTCCCCGCACCAGACCGATCGTTCCTTCCTGGATCAGGTCCAGCAGTTCCATGTTCCGCTTGGTGTACTTCTTCGCCACGCTCACCACCAGGCGCAGGTTCGCCGCCACCATCCGCTCCTTCGCCCGCCGGCCGCTGGACAGCTTGCGCTTCAGCAGCGCCGGGCTCAGGCCCGCCGCGCTCGCCCATTCCGCCGCGCTCGGCTTCTGGCCTCCGGCGCGCATCTCCAGTTCCTGCTCCGCTTCCTCCAGCCGCATCAGCTCCTGCACCTGACGGCCCAGGGTGATCTCCTGCTCATGGGTCAGCAGCGGCACGCGGCCGATGTCGCGCAGGTACGAGCGCACCAGGTCGCCATCCACCGGCGGCAGGGTGCGCACAGCGATGGGGGCCTGGCGGCTGTCCAGCGCGGGGGCGGACTGGAGGGCGGCTGGACGGGTGGAGAGAGCGGCGACCACGACGACGGAACTTCTGACGGTGTGTAAAGCCTAACCTGAAGAAGTGTGAAGGGCCTCTCAGGAATGGCACGAGTTCCGCCCAGCCCGGCCCGCTCAGGCCGGCATGCCCACGTGGTTCAGCAGCCAGGACGCCGTTTTGAGGTAGATCAGCACCCCGGCCACGTCGGTGGCGGTGGTGATGAACGGCGCCGACATCAGGGCCGGATCCAGTCCCAGCCGGTCGAACAGCAGCGGCAGCGAGGCTCCGGCCGTGGCCGCCAGAGTGGTGATGCAGACCAGGCTGATGCCGGCGGCGGTGGCCACCAGCATCCCGCCCCCCACCTGCCAGGCCCAAGGCACCACCACGATCACCAGCAGCAGGCCCAGCAGCAATCCTGAGAACGCTTCACGGCCCACCGTGCGCCACACCCCCAACGCCTGGATGCGCTGGGTGCTCAGGCCGCGGATCACCACCGTGGAGCTCTGGGCGCCCACGTTGCCGCCGGTGCCGATCAGCAGCGGGATGAAGGCCGCCAGCCGCACCACCGCCTTGAGAACCCCTTCTTCGGAGGCGATCACCGCCGAGGTGCCGGTGTTGGCCACCAGCAGCACCAGCAGCCAGACCACCCGGCGGCGGGCCACGGTGAACAGGTTGCTCTGGAAGTAGTCGTCCTCGTCGCCGGCCTGCACGGCGCCGGCGGCGTAGAGGTCGCGGGTCGCCTCCTGCTGGATCACGTCGATCACGTCATCGACGGTGACGATCCCCACCAGCCGCTGCTCCAGATCCACCACCGGCACGGCCAGAAAGTCGTAGCGCTGGATGATGCGGGCCACCTCTTCCTGGTCGGTGGTGGTGGTCACGCTCACCACCTCCCGGGTCATCACATCGCCGATGCGATCCTCCGGATCGGCCGTGACCAGATCGCGCAGCGAGAGGATGCCGGTGAGATGGCGCGAGGCGTCGGTGACGTAGAGGCTGTAAACGGTTTCGGTGTCGCGGGCGCGGCGGCGCACGATGTCGAGGGCCTGGGCGGCGCTGTGGAACTCCTTGAGATCGATGAATTCGGTCGTCATCAGACGACCGGCGGTTTCGGGCTGATAGCCCAGCAGCTGGGCGGTGACGCGCCGCTCGGCGGGGCTCAGCTCCACCAGCAGCCGGCGCACCACCTTGGCGGGCAGTTCATCGAACAGCCTCACCCGATCGTCGGGCGACATCTCCTCCACCAGCTCCAGCACCTCACCGGAGCGCAGCCGCTCCAGCAACGATTGCTGCACCGGCGGATCGAGATACTCATAGACCTCGATCGCCTCGTCCTTGGCCAGCAGGCGAAAGGCCAGGGCTTGCAGGGTCCGCGGCAAAGCGCCGATCGCCTCGGCGCAGTCGACGGGCTGAACCGGCTCCAGCAGCAGCTTGACGCCGGCGTAATTCCCAGCGGTGAGCAGCGCCTGCAACTGCCGCGCCACCACATCAGCCACTGGCAGCCGGCCGTTGCTGGCCACCCCTGCTGAAGAGGCGCCACTGCCGCTGGTTCCCTCGCTCATCGGCCTGAAGGATCGCGGCCCACCGAGTGTATGGGCGAAGGCCCATCACAGCGACGTCGCCCGCCTAGGGTCCGGCCGATTGAGGATCTTCCATGGCTGTGAATGTGTCGGATGTGGTGGTTCGCGGCGCCACGGGTGGTGAACAACGTCTGGGCGACTTTGCGGGCCAGGTGCTGTTGATCGTGAACGTGGCCAGCCGTTGCGGCTTCACCCGCCAGTACGCCGGACTGCAGAAGCTGCAGGACAGCTACGGCCCCCGTGGCCTGCAGGTGCTGGGCTTCCCCTGCAACGATTTCGGCGCTCAGGAACCGGGCACGCTGCCCGAGATCCAGCAGTTCTGCGCCACCACCTACGGCGCCTCCTTCACCCTCTTCGACAAGGTGCACGCCAAGGGCGTCAAGACCGCTCCTTACGACCTGCTCACAACCGTGGAGCCGGCAGGGGATGTGGAGTGGAACTTCGAGAAGTTCCTGGTGGGCAAGGACGGCACCGTGCTGGCCCGCTACAAGAGCGCCGTCGAACCCGATGGCGCCGAACTGACCGCTGCGATCGAAGCGGCCCTGGCTGCCTGAAGCCATGCCACCGCTAGGGCTGGCCGAGCTGGTCATCGCCGGATTGATGGCCGATGGCCTCTTCCGGCGTCTGGGGCTGCCCGGGCTGGTGGGCATGTTGCTGGTGGGGGTGGCCCTGGGAACCTCGGGCCTGGGGCTGATCGACCCCCGCCTGCTGGCCCTCAGCGGCGATCTGCGCCAGATGGCGCTGATCGTGATCCTGCTGCGGGTGGGCTTCGGGCTCGATCTGGCCACCTTGCGGCGGGTGGGCCCTCGGGTATTGCTGCTGGCCTGGATTCCCGCCAGCTGTGAGGGCCTGATGATCACCGCGGTCGCCCAGCCCCTGCTGCAGCTCAGCTGGCTGGAGGCGGCCCTGCTGGGCTCGGTGCTGGCGGCGGTGTCGCCGGCGGTGGTGGTGCCGCTGATGCTGCGGCTGATCGAGGAGAACCGGGGCACCGCCAAGGCCATTCCCTCGATGGTGATGGCCGCCGCTTCCCTTGACGACATCGCCGTGATCGTGGTGAACGGGGTGCTGCTGGGTCTGCTGGTGAACGACCGGGGGGCGCTGAGCGCCCGGCTGCTGGGCCTGCCCCTGGGACTCGCCCTCGGGGCCCTCGCCGGGGGTCTGCTGGGCTGGGGCCTGATCCGCTGGTTCGAGCGCTTCCGGCCCAACGCCAACCGCCAGACCCTGCTGGTGCTGGCCCTGGCCCTGCTGCTGCTGCGCCTGCAGGAGGGTATCAACCACCTGGTGCCCTTCACCGGCCTGGTGGCGGCCATCGCCCTCGGGGTGGTGTTCCTGGAGCTGCGCCAGGATCTGGCCCACCCGATCTCCGCCAAGCTCAGCTCGATCTGGGTGTTCGCCGAGCTGGTGCTGTTCGTCCTGGTGGGGGCCCAGCTCAATGTGGGAGTGGCCTGGAGCCATGGCCTGGCGGGGCTGGCGGTGCTGGCCCTGGGTCTGCTGGCCCGTTCGCTGGGCACCCTGGCCTGCCTGGCCAGAAGCACGCTCACGGCGGGGGAGCGCCTGTTCGTGATGGTGGCCTACACCCCCAAGGCCACGGTGCAGGCGGCCATCGGCGCGGTGCCCCTGCTGACGATGCAGGCCGCTGGGCTGCCCAGCGGTCCCGGCGAAGTGATCCTGGCGGTGGCGGTGCTCAGCATCGTGGTCACAGCGCCCGCCGGCGCCTGGCTGAGCGCCCGCGTGGCCGACCGGGTGCTTCTGCCTTCACCCGGCCAGCCAACCGCGCCGGGGTGAGCCGCAAGGGCCGGCAGTCTCCACGTGGAACCATCGCTCGCCGTCGGGCTGCTGCCACACCCTCAGCAACCGCAGCGGCTCACCCGCGCGCAACGGGATCAGGCTGGGGGCGCGGTGATGGGGGGAGGCGCGCAGGGCATCGTCGCGTTCAGGGGTGAGACCAGACAGCAGGGGGTCGCCGGCCTGGCGACGCCGTAGCTGGGGGGAACGGCGCTCACCGCCACCAGCAGGCAGAGCCGCCGGGGCGATCAGGGCGAAGCCGAGGATCCAGGCCCAGCGCCAGGTCATCAGATGTCGAGCTGAGCGAAATCCAGTTCGGCGCTGTGGGTTTCGATGAATTCGCGGCGAGGAGCCACCTTGTCGCCCATCAGGATCGTGAAGATGCGATCCGCCTCGGCGGCGTCCTCAATCTCGACCCGTTTCATCGTGCGGGTGGTGGGATCCATGGTGGTTTCCCACAGCTGCTTCGGCATCATCTCGCCGAGGCCCTTGAAGCGCTGAATCGTGTAATTGGCCTTCTCACCGAACCCATCGAGGGTTTTCTTGAGATCCTGCTCGTTGTAGCAATAGGTGTGGTTCTTGCCGCGCTCCACCTTGTAGAGCGGCGGGCAGGCGATGTAGATGTAGCCACCTTCCAGCAGAGTTTTCTGGTAGCGGTAGAAGAAGGTGAGCAACAGGGTACGGATGTGGGCGCCATCCACATCGGCGTCGGTCATGATCACGATGCGGTGGTAGCGCAGGGCCGAGAGGTTGAACTCCTCGCCCTTGATCCCCAGGCCAAGACCCGTGATCAGGGCCTGAATTTCAGTATTTTTATAGATCTTGGCGTCGTCGGTTTTCTCGATGTTGAGGATCTTGCCGCGCAGGGGCAGGATCGCCTGAAAACGCCGATCACGGCCCTGCTTGGCGGAGCCGCCGGCCGAATCACCCTCAACGATGTAGATCTCCGATTCGGAAGGATCGCGGGAGCTGCAGTCGGCCAGCTTGCCGGGCAGGGTGGAGCTCTCCAGCACCGACTTGCGCCGCACCAGCTCCCGGGCCCTTCGGGCCGCCTCAGCCGCATTGAAGGCCTGAATGGCCTTCTCGAGGATCAGGTCGATCACCTGGGGATGGAATTCCAGAAATTCCCCGAGGGCCTCGCCCACCACCGAATCGACGATGCCACGCACCTCGGTGTTGCCGAGCTTGGTTTTGGTCTGTCCTTCGAATTCGGGATCCGGCACCTTCACCGAGAGGACGGCCGTGAGGCCTTCACGGATGTTCTCACCGGCAAGATTGGAATCAGTGTCCTTGCGCTTGCCGCGCTTCTTGGCGAAGGTGTTGAGGGTGCGGGTGAGGACCGTTTTCAGGCCCTCGATGTGGGTGCCGCCGTCGACGGTGCGGATGTTGTTGGCGAAGCCAAGAATGCTGTCGGAGTAGGCATCCACGCACCACTGCAACGCCGCTTCCACCTGGACACCGTCCTTGGACGCGTTGACGTAAATGATGTCGGGATGGAGGGGATCCTTACCCGCATTCATGTAAGTGACGTACTCGCGGATGCCGCCTTCGTAGTGATAGATCTCCTCATGGGGGCTGCCATCGGAGCCCTTGGCCGCCTCGCGTTCATCGCGGAAGACGATGCGCACGCCGCCGTTGAGATAAGCCAGCTCGCGCAACCGGCCTGAGAGGGTGGCGTAATCGAAGTCGATCCCGCCGCTGAAAATCTCAATGTCGGGCTTGAAGCGCACCGCCGTGCCGGTGGCGCCACTGGGGTCGTCCTCGGAGCGCAAGCTGCCGATCGGAGTGCCGCGCTCGAAGCGCTGGCGGTGCACCTGGCCCTGGCGGCGCACGGTGACCTCCACCCACTCGCTTAGGGCATTGACCACGGAGATGCCCACCCCGTGCAGGCCGCCGGAGACCTTGTAGCCGCCACTGCCGAACTTGCCACCGGCGTGCAGAACGGTCAGCACCGTTTCCAGGGCCGACTTGCCGGTGCGGGGATGGATGTCGGTGGGGATGCCACGGCCGTTGTCGGTGATCTCGGCGGATCCGTCCTCGCAGAGGCGAACCAGGATTTCATCGCAGTGGCCGGCAAGGGCCTCGTCGACGGAGTTGTCGACCACCTCATAGACCAGGTGGTGCAGCCCCCTCGGCCCCGTGGTGCCGATGTACATGCCCGGGCGCTTACGCACCGGCTCGAGGCCCTCGAGCACCTGAATCTGCTCGGCGCCGTAGGCGTGTTGGATCTTGGAAGCGTCGCTCATTCCGGAGGTCACACCAGGCGGACGGCGAAGTCCATGGGGGAAGATAAACGGCTGGACAACGCAGTGGATTTGGAGGGCGAATGACGCGCCCAAACCCTTGCCCGAGGCCTTCACTTTAACACTGAAGGCTCACAGGCGCCCACAGGGGCCTCTGACGGCCCATTCGAGCGAGGGATGCACCCCCAAGATTCCATGCCCCTGCCGCCCCTGCTGATCGCCCTGATGGGGCCCACCGCCAGCGGCAAGACCGCCCTGGCGATCGAGCTGGCCGAAACCCTTGATCTGGCCGTGCTCTCGGTCGACTCACGCCAGCTCTACCGCGGCATGAGCATCGGCACCGCCAAACCGAGCGCCGAGCAACGCGCCCGGGTACGCCATGACCTGCTCGACCTGCGCGACCCCGACCAGCCGATCAACCTGCAGGAGTTCTGCGGGGCCGCCCGGGCCGCCATCGCCGCCGAACACCGCCGCCGGGGCGTGGCCTTCCTCGTGGGCGGCAGTGGCCTGTACCTGCGGGCTCTCACCCAGGGCCTTGAACCCCCGGCCGTGCCGCCCCAGCCCGCTCTGCGAGCCCAGCTCCAACAGCTCGGTCAGCCCTTCTGTCACCAGCTCCTTGACCAGGCTGATCCGCTGGCCGCCGGGCGGATCGCGCCCGCCGATGCCGTGCGCACCCAACGGGCCCTGGAGGTGATCTATGCCACCGGACGGCCCCACACGGCACAGCCGAGCGCCTGCCCGCCACCCTGGCGGCTGCTGGAGCTCGGCCTGAACCCTGCGGATCTGCGCGAGCGCATCAGCCGGCGCAGCCAGCAGCTCTACAGCGATGGTCTGGTGGAGGAAACCGAGCAGCTGATCGGGCGCTATGGCGCCGACCTGCCCTTGCTGGCCACGATCGGCTACGGCGAAGCCCGCTCTCTGCTGGCCGGGGAGCTGGCTGAAGCGGAGGCCATCACTCTGACCACCCGGCGCACCCTCCAGTACGCCAAGCGGCAGCGCACCTGGTTCCGACGTCAGCATCAACCGTTGTGGCTGGAGGGCGACGATCCAATCCGGCAGGCGTTGCCGGCGGTGCAACGCGTCCTAGGGTGACTGTCTGGTTTAACCAGGTTCATCGACCCCAACTGCCGGTCCCTCGCCTCTCTGAATGCCACCTCGTCCCCGTTTCGATCGCCGCGCCCCCGTCCGGGAGCTCCCCAACATCAACGATCGGATCAGCTACCCCCAGCTCAGGGTGGTTGATGCCGACGGCAGCCAGCTCGGAGTGATCACCAGGGAGGAAGCCCTGGATGTGGCCAAGGACCGCGATCTCGACCTGGTGCTGGTGAGCGAGAAAGCTGATCCGCCGGTCTGCCGGATCATGGACTACGGCAAGTTCAAGTTCGAGCAGGAAAAGAAAGCCAAGGAAGCCAAGAAGAAGTCGCACCAGACCGAGGTCAAGGAGGTGAAGATGCGCTACAAGATCGATTCGCACGACTACCAGGTGCGCATCGGTCAAGCGGTGCGCTTTCTCAAGGACGGTGACAAGGTCAAGTGCACGGTGATCTTCCGCGGCCGCGAGATCCAGCACACGGCCCTGGCCGAACAACTGCTGTTCCGCATGGCCAAGGATCTCGAGGAAAGCGCCGAGATCCAGCAGGATCCGAAGCGGGAAGGCCGGAACATGATCATGTTCCTCACCCCACGCAAGACGCCGCTCACCAAGGAGAAGGATGCCGCCGCCCAGGCCGCCAAGGCCGTGCGCACCATCCCCTCCCCGGTCCGGCAGCTCAGCAACGCCGAACCGGCACCCAGCGAAGCCTGAGCCGGCCTCGGCCATCTGCCGGCTCAGGCGCTGACCACTGGGGTCGGCTGCCGTCAGGGCACCAGCCACATCCGGTAGCACCTCAAGGCTGGGGGCAGGGGTGGGGTGCCCCAGGCGATGGTTCGATCGTGATCCACTCGGCCATGGCAGAGGCTACGGGGCAGCGATCAGTGTGACGGCGGCAACCGGCACAGGCTCCTATGCCACAGGGGGAATTGTCACCGGCGCAGAAGCTCCGTAGGGTGGCGCAACTCGTACTGGTTCCCTCCGGCGTGCGATTCCACATCCAGCAGGAAAGCGATATCCCGGCGTCGACCCAGCTCTACAACCAGATCTGCTTTGCGATCGCCGCCCGGCACTACCCCCCGGGCCATCGCCTGCCGAGTACGCGGCAGCTGGCCATGCAGACCGGCCTGCACCGCAACACCATCAGCAAGGTCTACCGCCAGCTGGAGAACGATGGGGTGGTGGAGGCGATGGCCGGCTCGGGCATCTACGTGCGCGACCAGCAGAAGCCCCGTGAGCTCAAGGTGCCGCCAGGCCTGCGCAACCGCCTGCGCCCCGACATCGACCGGGAGGTGCGCCAGTGCGTCGACGGGCTGCTCAACGCCGGCTGCACCCTGCAACAGGCCCGCGAGCTGCTCACCCGCGAGATCGACTGGCGCCTGCGCTGCGGCGCCAGGGTGCTGGTGTCGACACCCCGCGAAGACATCGGCGCCTCGATGCTGATCGCCGAGGAGCTGGAGCCCGTCCTGGAGGTGCCCGTGGAGGTGGTGCCGATGGAGGAGCTCGAGGGCGTGCTCGAGAGCTCCAGCAACGGCACGGTGGTCACCAGCCGCTACTTCCTCCAGCCCGTGGAGGAGCTGGCCCAGCGCTTCGGCGTGCGGGCCGTGGCGGTCGATCTCAACGACTTCCACCACGAGCTCAACCTGCTCAAAGAGCTGAGGGCCGGCAGCTGCGTGGGCCTGGTGAGCATCAGCCCGGGCATCCTGCGGGCCGCCGAGGTGATCCTGCACAGCATGCGCGGCAATGAGTTGCTGGTGATGACCGCCAACCCCGACGTGGGCAGCCGCCTGCTGGCTCTGCTACGGGCCGCCAGTCACGTGCTCTGCGACCGCCCGAGCCTGCCCCTGGTGGAGCAGACCCTGCGTCAGAACCGTTCCCAGCTGATGCGCCTGCCCCAGGTGCACTGCGCCCAGAGCTACCTGGGGGCCGCCACCATTGACCTGCTGCGCAAGGAGATCGGCCTGATCGGGCCTCGAGACAGCCAGGCCGAGGGCGAAGCCGCTCAGGCCGGATGATCAGGCGAATCCTTAAACCTATTCTCGCGGATCTGCGCATCATCCGGGAGCGAGACCCGGCGGCTCGCGGCACCCTCGAGATCCTGCTCTGCTACCCGGGCTTCCAGGCCCTGGTGCTGCACCGCCTCAGCCACCGCCTCTGGACCCTGAACGTGCCGCTGCTGCCCCGGCTGTGCTCGCAGGTTGGTCGCCTGTTCACCGGCATTGAGATCCATCCGGGCGCCACAATCGGCCACGGCGTGTTCATCGACCACGGCATGGGGGTGGTGATCGGTGAAACCGCCGAGATCGGCGATCGCTGCCTGCTCTTTCAGGGGGTCACCCTGGGCGGCACCGGCAAGGAACACGGCAAGCGCCACCCAACTCTGGCGGAGAACGTGGTGGTGGGCGCTGGCGCCAAGGTGCTCGGCGCGATCACGGTGGGCACCAACACCCGCATCGGCGCTGGCTCGGTGGTGCTGCGCGATGTGGGCCCCGACAGCACGGTCGTGGGGGTTCCCGGTCGCGTCATTCACCAGTCGGGTGTGCGCATCGATCCCCTCGCCCACTCCCAGCTGCCGGATGCCGAAGCCAAGGTGATCCGCAACCTGATGGAGCGCATCGACACCCTCGAGAGCGAACTCAGCCGGCTGCAGACCTGCCTGCGCGAGGTGGCGGCTGGACGGCCCCTGCAGGAAGTCTGCGGCGGCCGCGCCCAGAGCCTGAAGGACCGGGAAATCCTGGAGTTCCTGGGTGACCGTCCCAGCGGGGGCACCTGAACTGGACGATGGGCCTTCCCTGGGTATCGGTGATCAGGGCAGGACATGGGGTGGCCTGCCTGACGCGGAGGCGGCCATCCCCTGAGCGGAGAGAGACGCTGCAAAGGCTTCAGGAAGAAGTTGGGATGGAGCCAGCCTCCTGTTCATCCGAGCAACGAGAAAACCGCAGCCACGAGCCAGCGCCCAGCGCGCCACTAAAAGTGATCGATTCCAAGCTGAAGGGGCATGGCGGCGAAACAACCGTTCAACAGCCACGATGCTGCGGCCTCTCTGGGCCGAAAGCGAGGTTGAATGCAGGCGATAGGCCATCAAGGGTTCCCTGATCAGGCCATAGGCAGGGGGCGGCATCCGCTCGAACAGACGCAGCCAGAGACCATAGTCTTCGTGACGCTCAGGCCGAAAGGGATCCTCCAGCCACGACCGTTGAACCACAACCGTTGAAAGGGGAATCACGTTGCCCCTGAGCAATTGTCGATAGGAGAGCCCTGTCGGTGGGCAGCGGGTCTCAATCAGCTGGTGTGATGAATCCACGAAGCGATGGTACGCCGTAACGGAAATCTCAATGGCATGATCAAGATGCAACGGAAGCTGACGCTCGAGCTTGCAAGGGTGCCAGAGGTCATCGGCATCAAGAAACGCAATCAGGCTGGCGCGTGCACTGGCGATACCAACGTTACGGGCACACCATGGCCCTGGAGCATGGAGTTTGTCGACAATGGAGAGAAGCCTGAATCTTGGATCGGTGCGAACCAGCCATTGCGCACAGGAGCGGGCATAGGCCTGGGAGTTGTCATCGACCAACAGACATTCCCAGCAAGGAAAAGTCTGGGAACGAAGCGAGTGAGCAGCCTGGATCAGATAGTCGCCCTGATCACGAAAGGGAACAACGATGGAGACCAGAGGACTGGAGATCAAATCAAAAACGGATTCAGAACCCGGGCAGGAATGCGGTGGACGTGATCGGATGGTAAAAAATGTATTGAGCCTGTTGGTGTGCAATTCGTTGCAGAAGCCGCGGGGAGCGACAGAGTCGCCGCAAGCGTTCAGCGAGAACGTCGTCACGACAACCCTGCCAATGGAGATGGTGGAAGTGATCCCAGAGCGGCCAGCGCCCAAGCAAAGGCACGGCACAGCCGGCAGCCACCGCTTCCAACTGGGCAATTCCGAAGGATTCATAGTCGGCCGGGATGATCACCACCTTGGAGCGCGACAAGCAAGCCTGAATTGCATCATCGGAAGGTCTAATCACAAGCTGTACGTTCTCAGGGATATTGTCGGTCGTTGGCTCGAAGGGAACGATGGCCAAGCAATGAAGTCGCGTCAAACGAGCAAGAGTGAGGAAGCGCATCCAACCCTTCTGTCGCGTGGGTCGACCCAAAAACAACAGATCAACAGGACGCGGTGAAGTGGCACTGAAACGGCCGAGATCAAGTCGGCCAGCAAGCTTCTCCTTGACGTCCGCAGGCAAACCATGACTGGAAAGCTGGCAGAGCCCCCCATCCAGGAGCTTGCGTTCATGGGACGTCTGTGCATAAACCGTGATCCCCCAGCTCTGGGTTGCCTTCAATGCCAACTGCGCCAACCTGGCGCGCCAGGCATGACTCACCGAAGAGGGATCATGAAAACTGGGCAACCAGCCAATTTTGAGCGAAGGGCGCAACAAACGGGTGCGTACCACCAGGCCATAGGCCCACGGGCTGTCACAGCCGAAAATCAACATCCGGGAAACGCCATGGAGCTTGCGGACGACGGGGATTCCAGGCAAGCCGCCATCCAACTGGTCAGCCAAGGATGAACGGGCGACAACCACACAACAGGAGGAAGGATCCTGCTGCCGGACGACTTCCATCGCCAGACGCCTGATCCCACCGATAGCACGAAAGCCATCGGGGCGATAGACCAACGCCGTGGCTCTGAGCAAGGGTTTCATCCGATCAACTGGGCAGAACTTTGCGATAAATCTGCGTGGTGAGATGGGCCGTATGGGACCAGCTGAAACGACTTGCTTGTTGGATGGAGCGTTGCGCCATCGTTTGACGAAGTGACGGAGAGGCCAACAGGCGCTCCATCGCCATCCTTAGTTCAGCTGAACTGTGCGGATCAACGAACAGCGCCGCATCACCCACCACCTCAGGCAACGACGACGTATGCCCAACGATCACAGGAGTTCCACACTGCATGGCCTCCAGGGGGGGGAGCCCAAAACCTTCATATAAGGATGGATAAACGAAGGCATCAGCCAGCGAATAGAGCACGGCGAGATCAGATTCCGCCACATGATCAGTGATGATGATGGAGCCTTGGGCCGAGCTCTGGCTGATTCGTTCCATCAATGGCGATGTCTTCCACCCCAGAGAACCTGCCAGAACCAGCACGCAGGCCGTGGCAGGCAGCTTGGAGACCATGGCCTCGTAGGCCTCGATCAACGTGATCAGATTCTTGCGTGGCTCAAGGGTGCAGAGGCTGAGAAGAATAGAGGAATGCTCGGGGATGCCATACCGGCTCCGAGCTGCCAGCAGAACACCCGGATCCCTGACAGCGGCAAGGCTTGGGGACGCCGCCAAAGGTGTCACATGAACGTTGGACTCAGGGACCACGTGCTGATGGCTTAAGAAGTCTTGCCGTGTTGCCTGGGAGACACAAACGACATGATCGGTGGCCCTGAGTCGCTTCATCATCGCGGCAAAATGCCTGATCGCCTCTTGCGCAAAGAAGCGAGGCTGTGTCAATGGCAGCATGTCATGGACCGTGATGAACACGGGCATCCCGGCCTGGTCACGAATCTCATCCGGGAGGCCATAGAAGGGGGTGTGATACACCACGTTCTCAGCAGTGATCGACTGAAGGAGTTCGGCAAATCTCCGGCGGCGCCAGCCTTTAATCTGGGGCAGACGAGAAAACAGCCGATAACCATGCTTCAAGGCTGGCTTGATCCACCCTGGCGATGACAACATTCCACGGCTCGCAGTCGCCCCACTGGCACTGACAGGCTGCCCGGGGATCAAGCCAAGGGCTTGCAGTTCCATGTCGGCAGCTGCCTTGAACAGAGGCTCAGGGCAATAGGGAGTCAGGGCACAGTCACCCTGACAATGGAGCGCCAGCAGCAGCTCACTTGAATACCGAAAGATGCCACCACGATTGAGCGGTCGCCCATGTGCCTGGCCCAAGATTTCTGTATCAAAGATCAGATTCATGGCTCGGGAGTGACGAGGCCGCTATTGCGCCACAGTCAGCACGATAGGACGAAGAGTGAAACAATAAAATGGCCCGCTAGTAACTGGAAGCTTTTCCACGCAGAACAGCGCCTCTGGCACGGATCCCTTGGCAAACCAATGAAGGCTTCTCAGTGCAGGCAACTTTCATCGAAGCGAAGATGACATGAGGCTGAAGATTCCGATGAAACAGAACGACTAGGTCGATGGAGCGGGGCCGCCCCCTGACTACTTTACGATCAGCTGGTAAAATCAAAGAATCAGATTTGAACTGCCTTGCTCATTGATCTGCGGTTGCTGCAACAGCAAAGTGTGTCTGCCGATCCCGAGGACCTGCGGCGCACCCTGGCTGACAGCCCAGACGAATGCAAGGACGCCTCCATTCCGCTGCTGCTGAATGCAGATCCCGACTGGGCTCGCTCGGCTACGGCAGCGATGCTCCTGGAATGGCTGGCTCCGCACCCGACACGGCACCTCTGCCTCATGCCCAGCCTGGGCGATCGGGCCTTGAGCGCCCTCTGCAGCTGGTATGGGGTCACCAGGGTGTGCAGACCATCCCTGCTGGAGGCGACCTGGCATTGCAGCGATCATCCCCCACAGAGCGCACCGCAGACACCGGAGCCAGCGACCCGGCAAAGCTCAACTGAGGCCTTGAGCACTGATCACCATGACCTGGAGCGGCTGGCCTGGCTGAGCCCGATGCCACCACAACGGAGCGGAATCACAAGCTACAGCCTCGAACTCCTGCCGCATCTGGCCAAGTATTTCCAGATCGATCTGATCACCCAAGAACCACTACCCGGTCCGATTCCTGCGGGCGCAAGCCAAGTATGCAGCGTGCAGGCATTCCACGACAACCCAGGGTATTATCAACACATTCTCTATCATCTAGGCAATTCACCAGAAAACCTCAGCAGTGTTCAACTGCTCGAGAGCACGCCCGGAGCCGTGGTGCTCCACGACTTCTATCTCTCGCATATGCTTTGCGCCCCCCAGGCTGATCAGATACTGGGGGGGAGCTGCATGCAGCGGCTCTATCACTCCCATGGTTATCAGGCCTGCTTGTCCTACCAAACCTCTTACATCCGCGAAGATGAAACGTTTCTGTGGGACTATCCATGCAATCTTTTGCCCCTTCAAGCGGCTTCTGGGGTCATTGTCCACAGCGAGGAATCACGCCAACTTGCCTCGAGGTTCTTCACACCCCTCAGCGCTGGAGAGTGGTCTGTCATCCCTCACTTGAAGCTGCTCTCTGATCGTGTTGGGCGCCAGCAAAGCCGCACGCATCTTGGCTTCAGCCCGGATAGCTTCGTGGTGTGCAGCTTTGGCTTTCTTGGAACATCAAAGCTGAGCCCTATGTTGCTGGAGGCTTTCCTCGCCTCGGATCTTGCCAGAGATCCGCGCTGCGCTTTGGTCTTTGCTGGATCCGCTGGTGGCCATCGCCGTCTTCTTGATCAATTGTCGAAAGAGATTGATCAGGCACGGCGCACTGGGCGCCTGCAGGCTGAGGTGAGGATCACTGGATGGCTTGAATCTGACAGCTATCAAGCCTATCTCGATGCAGCCGATGTGGCCGTTCAACTGAGAACACTTTCCAGGGGGGAAACATCAGGGACGGTGCTGGACTGCCTGGGAAGCGGCATTCCATTGATCGTGAATGCCCATGGAAGTATGCGCGAGATCCCTGCTGAATGCGTTCTGGCGCTGCCGGATCAATGCAGCCTTGACAATATCCAGCAAGCGCTGAATACTTTATATTTTGATTCTGCCAAGCGCAACCAGCTGGCAGCGCGGGGGCTTGAGCAAATTGCACGGCATCATCGACCAGAAAGCTGTGCCGCTCTCTATGCCATCGCCATCCGAAAAAGCACAGAACGGAGACAGCGGCGGTCTGCCATCGCCCAGCTCTTCATGCCCAGATCGGGCGAGCAAGAGCTCGTGGAAGCGGCCAATACCCTCGCTCAACTGCTACCGCCTGAGCCCAGCACCCCCCAATTTTTCCTGGACGTCTCCGCACTGGCTCAGGACGATCTGGGAAGTGGGGTCCAACGGGTGGTTCGATGCATCTGTGAGCAGCTTCTTGCGCGCCCACCTGAGGGCTTTCGGGTGGAGCCTGTGGTGGCTAAGCCTGATGGCCTGGGATATCTGTATGCCAGAGGCTTCAGCACACGGCTGTTGGAACTCCGGGACATCGAGCTGGACGACAGCCCAATCCTCTTCAGGCGTGGAGATTACTTTCTCGCAATTGATTTAAGCCACGGCATCGTTAAGGATCAGTCTGCTTTCTACACCTTCATGAGATCTCAGGGTGTGGCCATTTATTTTGTTGTTCACGATCTGCTGCCATGCAGCTTGCCCGATTGCTTCCCTGAAGGCACTCAAGAGCTTCACGAAGACTGGCTGAGGGTGGTCGCTGCCTGCGATGGAGCACTCTGTGTTTCGCGCAGCGTAGCCTCCGATCTCAACCATTGGCTGATGCAGCGGGGAGGCCTGCATCGAACACAGCCATTCCCCGTGGGCTGGTTTCACCACGGCTGTGACTTCAGCCGGAAACAGACGCTCTCCAAGCCCAAGAGGCGCCGCACCGATCGGGGCAAGCCTTCATTCGGCGCTGGGCCCACAGTGCTGATGGTGGGTACCATCGAGCCCAGGAAAGCTTATCTTGACGCTGTAGAAGCGGCCACTCTGCTCTGGGCTCAGGGGGAGGCGTTCAATCTGGTGATCGTTGGCCGTGAGGGCTGGAAGGACTTACCCCAGGCCCAACGACGCACCATTCCAAAGACGATTGCCAGGATCCATGAGCATCCAGAGCTGAATCGATCTCTGTACTGGTTTGACAATGCCTCCGATGCCGAGTTGAGCCAGCTGTATCAGTCTGCGGACGGACTTATGAGCACGTCTTTGGGAGAGGGATTTGGAATTCCGCTGATCGAAGCCGCCAGTTATGGCCTGCCCCTGCTGCTTCGTGATCTCCCCGTGTTCCGCGAGGTCACAGAAGGCCACGCCCGCTATTTTTCTGCCAATGCTGATGCTGAAACCCTGGCCGCTGAGATCAAAGCCTTTCTCGCCATCCTGCGTGATCCTCTTGCCAGCACCGCAGCACGGCTGCAACTTCACCCCCAGTCGTGGCAGGAGAGTGCCGATCAGTTGATCAGTGCCCTCGGGCTGGAGCCCGGGCTGGAGCGGATCCCCCGGATCGAGAGTCCTGCAGACGACTCCGGCCTGACAACCGTCCCTGTCAAGGTGTCCAGACCTCGGTTGCACCGCCGCCTGGCGCACCGCTGCAAGCGGATGGCCCGCAGGATTCTCAGGCGCCTGAGGCGTCGTTCAGCCTTGGTGCCGAGCCTGGCCATGAGCACAGGCAAACCGCTGGTTCTCAGCCCAGGAGCGCAAGGCTGGTATCAGGAACTGCGACGAAACCTTTCGAGAAACTGACCGAATTGGCGATAGGTCGCCGTGAGCTTCCAGGACCGGCTGTTGAGCAGGTCGTCGATGGCCTGGTGACTCTGCTCAAGCTGATCCTGGACACCTCGGAGCTCTTCGCGCACCACACTCAGGTCCCAGTTGAGGCGTTCGCGCTGATCTGCAAAACGATGCCGCTCCGTTTCGAGCTGCAGATTGTGTTCAGCCTCCATCTCAGCTTTCATTTCGACGCTACGTTCCCGCTGGCGAATCGCCAGACGCCACATCAGATCAGCTTCCTGAACAGCCCAATAGGTGAAGGAGGCCCGCAATCTGGGGCTATTGCGCATGACTTGCTCAACAAGAATCCCGACCTGCCTGATGTCGTAGAGATCGAGCGTGTTCCCTCGCGTGCTCTTCTCATCGTGGACAGCCGTTACATCCGCTGAGTAATAGGGTGTCTTCTCCAGGCTGGCCCAGAAATCAAGACACAAAGCAATATCCTCGCCGCAGACCTGGAAAGTTTCCCGAAATCTGACCATCAAAAAATCACTGCGACGCATCACCATCAGCGCTCCGGTAACAGCCGGCATCGGCCCAGACTCCTGAACCTCCAGAGCCTCTGGATCGATCAAAGCACCAAGTTGTTCTGGCCGGAAACGGTTGTAGGGAAGATGATCATTGGAGAACAAGAGTCCAGCATGGGTCAGCAGGCCCGTTGAGCTGCGCAGCCGACCGCCCACCATCCCCACCTCGGGGCGACTGAGCAGCACCTGCACCGCCCGATCAATGCTGCCCGGATCCAGCACGAGATCGTCGTTGATGAACACCAGGAATTCACCGGTTGCCTGCTCTGCCAGCGCATTCATATTGCTGGCAAAGTGATAAGGACTTCGGCAGGCGATCCTGAAGCCAGGAGAGCCGTGATCCACGAGAAGATCTTCATCACTGCTGCTGCCATTCCAGGAACAGAGCACCTCATCACCCGCCTGGGGAAAAGCCCTTGCGCAGGAGAGACTGGAGAGCAGGCGGTTGAGAAGAGCTGGATTTTTCGAAACCACCAGATAGGAGATGGTGGGACCGAGTGGATCAGGCGCCATAGTGAGGCAAATCAAGAAAAGAATTCATCCTGCTCCAGCCCATCGGACGGACTGGCCCCCTGGCCCTCGGCCAGACCCGCCGCCAGCTTGAGCTTCAACCAGGGATGACGCTGCTGCAAGCGACGGCTGACCACACGAAGATGGCGATGGGTCTGGGTCGCCAGCATGGATTGGCCGTGTTCGTGATAAGTGGCAAGGCGCTGCGGGCAGAGAATACCCTGATAGCCAGCTTCAATGAGTTTGCACCAAAAATCAAAATCCTCCCAGCCTTAAGGGATGTGAGTGTAGCCACCCACCTCTCTCCAGGCAGAGCGGCGTACCAGGGCCATGGCATCGATGTAGTTCTTGAAACGGAACCGCGAGGACTGCCAACTACGCCCACCGATCAGCGCAAGCTCATCGGCATGACTGGCTGGGGAGGTGGAAACCACCTCGACCAGCGGATGAACCACGGCAATGTCGTCTGGTGCGTGGCTCGCCACCGCCAGGCAGGAGCGCACGGCCTCCGGCTCCAGGGTGTTATCGGCATCAAGAACGAAACACCAGGGGGCCCGGGCGCTGCCGAAAGCCGTGTTGCGGGCTGCGGCAAGGCCGCCATTGGTGGTGTGCTGCAGCAGCAGAGCACGAGCGAAATGCTGTCCATGCAGGGCGAACCAGCGTTCGGCCTGCTCAAGTCCGCCATCGGTTGAGCCATCATCAACCACGATCAGCTCAAGCGGCTGGTGGCACTGCAGCCGGACACTCTCCAGCGCTGTGCTGATCCGATCCGCGTAGTTGTAAAGGCTGATGCAGACTGCGGCGGTCACAGCCTTGCCGCTGTCAAAAGCCCAGCGAATCTGATGCCCTGGCTCCGGTGTCGGCAACTCAGGCTCGGGTGGCCCCCCTGCGAGACGCCAACGCAGTTCCTCCAGACACTCCTCAGGATGGATCGGAGCCAGGAAGAACTGGGGTGGGAGCCAGTTCTGGATGCTCTGGTCTGGGCGCCCGAGAGCGTGCCAGCCCTGCGCCAGGCGTTCTGCCTCGTTGGGGTTGAGCCGCACCAGCTGGATCCCTTCGAGGCAACAGGCATTGAGCCAGCTGGCCAACAGGCGAGCCTGCTCGCTGTTGGCGATGACCACGTCGTCGAAGCCAGGCCAGCCCCAGATCGGGGGAGCCAGCTGACGGTTCCATGGCGTCCCCGCCGTGCCAAGGGACAGAACCGCTGGCATCCCGTGCCAGCTTTCAGGCGTGTGGCAGGCACAGAGTGCTGCAGGCGCTGGCACGCCAAGACAGCGGCTGGCCGCATCCCCATCGTTCGGTTGCTCCAACCAGCCATTGGCGGTGGTCTCGGGCTCCAGCAGCCAGGCTTGAACGCCAAGGCGGCGCAGAAGAGCCACCTGCTCGGGATCGGGCGTGTACACGTTGCCCAGATGGGCGAGCTGGATCAGCTGGGGGCTGTTCTGGGGGCCATGGGGCAACTCACGCAACAGCACAGCAAAGCTGTTGGGCATCGCCTCCTCGCCGGCGGTCACCTGAACCAGGGAGAAACCTTCGGGAAGCGGACAGCGTTGCAACCAGGCATGGAGCTGCCAGTCGTGGATGGAGCTGCCGATGTGCACAAGGGTGGAGTTGGCCCTGAGGGGCTGCGGCTCCGGCAGCAGCGCCAGGGTGAGGGCAAACGGCTCGGCCGGGGCAGCAGCAATTTCCGCCAGATCGTGGAGCTCAAGCCCATGCTCCAGCCAGTGCTGAAGGCGCATCACGGCGGCCCGTTGATCACCACCACTGAGCGCCAGGGCAGCTGAGGCCCAGGGATGCAGGCCCTCGAAGCGGGCGGCTCGCCATTGCTCGCGCAACAGGGGGGAGACCTGCAGCCAGGCGGGATCGGCCAGGTTGCAGGGGGGCACAGCCTGCTCGAGACCGACGCTGAGAAAGTGGAGCAGCGCTGCCCCATTCAACTCAAGTCCCTGGCGATGGCAGGCCTGGCGGTAGTGCTCTGGATCGAAGAAGGGATGGGGAGAGAGCTGCTCCTTCCAGCCACACCACCAGTAGTGGCTGAGTGGATCGTGATCAGCCGGCAAGTGGGGCCGCTGCTGACGGTAGTGGTGGCTCTCGAACCAGGGGCCGGCATCCAGGTGAGGCACCCGCCGCGCGCGGCGCTGGATCAGCCGGGATCGCCAGCTGCCGACATGGCTGGGCGAGTGAGGCAGCTGAGCCTGTTCGGGCCGTTGCAGCCAATCGCGAAGAGGCTCAAGGGCTCGGACTTGTGCCTCCTGATCCATGCGTGCCAGGGAACGCAGCGCCTGCCTCAGGCGCCGCAGACGCGGGTGAAGCATTCGTTGTGGGGCGCCGGCATCGCCATCGCCCGATGGGTTGAAAGCCCCATGACCATGACCCTGGCGTGACTGCAGAGCAGGCTCCAATTCGTCTAGCAGATTCGGAGCGACAGTGCTTCCTGGGACCCCACAAAAGTCAAGGAGTTGCTGCCATTGCCGTTGTGCGTGATCTGGCCTGGACCAAACACAGGGGTCGACCAGCAGAATCGCAAGATCCCTGGTCTCCAAAAGTCCACGACGGGAGTAGTTCCAGCAAAGCCGCTGATCGATCCAGGACAAGGAGCGAGGTGGAAGCGAAAGGCTGAACAGAAGCTTGAGGTCGACGTTCAGCTCTGCGCACATCTGACGCCAAAGCGGCAGAAGCAGCGTGGCCCTTGCGTCCTGAAGAATCCAAGGGCCACGCTGCCGACCCAGCTCATCCTTCACCAGCTCCCGCAGGGCCGTGGCTGCCTGGGAAGTGATGGGCCAAGTCAGCCATGCATCCGGCAATGGCCACAGGCTCGCCAAACCGCACCATGGACGCCCCAGCTGGAGCAGCAGCCGTTCCTGCAACTCAGCGATCGCCCCCGTTCGATCGCCGACGACCGAACCACCAGATGCCAGGAGGCCATCGAGCAAGGAGGACGTGGGGGAGCAGGAGCCACCGATGACCAGGATCAAGCTTCTCATTGCTTGGCCGGCTCGCAGCTAATGGCAGTCACGGGTGGGAGGAAGATTCGAAGGCTCCTGGCGAATACTCGAGGGTCCCCAGTGCCAGTCGACCCGTTCGGCACGACTCAGAATCGGGATGGCGTGGGATTTGGTGGTCGTTGACGGGTTGAGCAGCTCAAGCCCCAGGTCGGAGTTCGGCGTGGGTGGGCATGGCACGCGTTGACGTGAATAACCGAAGGTACCGAAATCCTGAGGATAAAGTGCATGAGCCAACTCGATTTCATCAGGGCTCAAGCCTTCGACCGTCTGCCTGGATGGGTTGTTTCGCAACCGTTGGGCCGCCTCAGAGCGGATAGAGGCAGGCAGATCGAGTTGCTCCGCGAGGTGCTGGACGTCGTCGGCAAGTGTTTCACAGCGGAGCAGATGATCCACCACTGGGATGCTGCCGAGGTGAGTGAACCAGGTCATTGGCAAGGAATGAACGAAGCGTGGATCCAGCTGGCTGTGCTGAAGGGCCAACTGCTGAAAATAGGATCGACGCATGTCCAACGTGATCCCCGTGGTGTTGATGGTGGCCTCGTCTTGCTTTGAACGCTGCCGAAAATACTCGTTGGCCGCAGAGATCAAACGCTCGTAGGGATTGCGAATCGCCGCGATGGTTGTGTAAGACTCAAGCCATCGAAACTCCGGCCAGTGCACGAGATCGGCCATCGGAAGATGGGCCAGATCGACATGGCGATGCAGAACGGGACTGTAGGCGAAGTTGAACATGCTGACGCAATGCTCAGGACGCGCATCATGAGAAAACAGCTCACGCAATTCTTTGCCAGCACACTTCGGTACGTGCAGGAAAACCAGCTTGAGGTCGTGACGAATGATCATGGATGATCGGCTTCAGCGTAGATGTTCCGGCACCTGCCAAAAGCCCTGATGAATTTCAAGCTGTCGTTCATTGCCAATCCCGAGCTCGGACGGATCGTCGAGCCAATGGATCGGGCAATGCGTGGCCTGCAGCAACATCGAAACACAGACATCCTCATAGAGCATGGACTGGACAAAGCCCCAACTATGCAGGGCGAAGTCCCCCAGCTGTCGAACGGCAGAAGCGGAGAGGAGATAGCCAACTCCGCCCGACATCCAACGCTCGGATCCGAGTGAGTCGAAGGGCCTGAGGTTGAAGCGGGCTGATTTACCCATGTGCCAAGCGCGATCGAGATCCAGTGGGGAAGGGGTGAAGATGGGATAACCAGCAGCAACCGCCTCGCCCTGGGCGAGGCGGGCCAGGGTGATCATCAGGGCTTCGGGGTCACCGGGATGGGTATCGTCGTCCATCTTGAGCAGGGCGGGTGGCTGATCCAGCAGGGAGGCCACCAGCATCAGCGCCATCACCTTGTGGGGCAGACCCTCGTAGGCATCGTCAACGGGAAGCTGGAGAAGCCGTTGGTGGGGGCAAAATCTGAAGCGCCAGTCGGGCAGGGTCGGGTCCCCCACCACGATCAGGGGGATCCCCTGGCCGGCTCGTTCCCAGTGGTGAAAGTGCTGCAAGGCCTGCCGAGCCTTGCCCAGCCGCTGCCGGCAGCTCACGATCGCCAGCAAGGGCCGTTCAGCGCTGCTCCCGAGGCCCTGGAGCGCGCACAGATCCGGGGCGTTCAACTGGGCCAGCAAGCCACGGCCACAGCCCATGGCCTCAGCATCGAGAGGAACCAAGCTGAGCAGGGCCCGGAGGGAGGCGATCAGGGGCACGGGAATTGACCGCAGCCCTGAGAACCTCAGCAGCCTCAGCCCGATCAGGCGGCGCTGGAAGCGCCTCTCCAGGCGCTGAATTGAGCTCGAGCGAAGCTGCTGACCGCGATGGCCGCTGAGCGCATGGTGCAGACCCAAGGCACAGGCCTGATGAGGCCCGAGGAGCCAGTGCTGCCTGGAACCGGGCATGGTGGATCCTCTGCCTCGGCGGTACGGAAATCGTAGGTTGGCTCTCGACTCCGTTGCTGCGCGTCCGCTCTGCCCCTGCCGAATTTCCTCTGCCTCGGTGCACAGAAGGCTGGCACCAGCACCTTGCAGCACTGGCTGAGCCTGCATCCCCAGGTCTTTCTGCCGCCCGGCAAGGAGGTGCACTACTTCAGCCTGCACTACGACCGAGACCGAAGCTGGTATGAAGACCACTACGCCAGCGCAGGCGCCCAGCAGGCTTGCGGAGACATCACCCCGTACTACCTGTTCCATCCGTTGGCCGCTGAGCGTATCGAGACCTTGCTTCCCCGGGCCCGCCTGATCGTGTTGCTTCGGGACCCAGTGGAGCGTGCGCTGTCGGGTCTGTTCCACTCGATCCGCCTTGGTCTGGAATCTCTTCCACCCGATCAGGCGTTGGCGGCGGAGGAGGAGCGGCTGGCCGGCGCCGAGCAGCAACTGACCAGCGGTGCTGCCACCCATCATTCCCATCAGGTGCACAGCTATCTGGCCCGCAGCCGCTATGAACAGCAGCTGGAGCGCTACGAGGCGCGATTCCCAGCCGAGCAGCTGCTGATCTTGCGCAGCGAAGACCTGTTCACCGAGCCAGAGCGGATCTGCCCCCCGCTGCTGGAGTTCCTGAATCTGGCTCCGGCCAAGATCCCGAAGCGGCTGCCGGTGCATAACGCCGGTCTTGGACTGGCCGGAAGCGTGGATCCAGCCCTGCGGGGTTGGCTGCGTACCGCGCTGGAGCCCACCTACGCAGCCATGGAGCAGCGCTATCAGCTGCGCTGGTCGTGATCGAACGCCCTTTTAGGATCCGACCTCTGAGAACGTGTCGATGACCTCCATCCTGCAGCGGATACGGCAACGGCTTCAGGGTCAGCCCCCGAGTGAGCCCCTCGATCCCGAGGGGGCCAGCGGGGTCGCTCTACGCGGCCATCGCGGCTATGTGGGGGGGCATTGGGAGGAAATCGGTCAATTGCAGTTCAACTTTCTCTGTGACCAGGGCCTCCGTCCTGAGCACATCCTGCTCGACATTGCTTGCGGCTCGCTGCGGCTGGGCGTCAAGGCCATCCCCTATCTGGACAAAGGCCACTATCTGGGCATCGAGAAGGAACGCAGCCTGATTGAGGCGGGCCTCGAGCAGGAACTGGGGCAGGAGCTGCGCCTGGCCAAGGCACCGATCATTCTCGAGGATCGATGGTTTCGGTTCGAGCGATTCGGCGTCGAGGTGGACATGGCCATCGCCCAATCCCTGTTCACCCATCTACCTCCGAAGCAGATCGAGCTGTGCCTGAGCCAGCTACGGCCTGTGCTCAAGGCCTCTGCCACCTTGTACGCCACATTCCATGAGGTTCCTGAAGAGCGGCGCAATCCCGATCGGCCGCACGACCATGGTTTCTTCGCGTACACCCGCGACCAGATGGAAGCATTCGGCGAGCATCAAGGCTATGCGGTCAGCTACATCGGCAACTGGGGCCATCCCCGCGGCCAGGTGATGGTGGCCTACCAGCCATTCCCATGATGGCAGCAGAGCAAACAAGCAAGCCATCGCCTTGGCAGCATCTCGAGGCCTACCGCATCGCCATGTTCGAGGCCCACTGCCGCTATCTGTTGGCGGCCTATCTGCAGCCCTGGGCGGCCTCTCTGAGCCGGCGCCTGGAGGCGGGGCAGACACCACCGGCCCTGCATCCCGAGCGGAGAGCCCTGATCGTCGACGACCGACCTAGCCCTGTACTCAGGGCCTGTGTGCTGAACACGCTGCTGATGGGGCGGTTGCGGCTGGGGGTGACCGTGATCAGCTCCACGGGTTCCCACGCCGCGATGACGGCGTTGTTCGCCGGGCTGGAAGCCTGGGTACGGGTCGAGCAGCGGCAGGCGGGCACCGGCGAGAGATTCGGTTGGGAGGGATACAACCGGCTGTTCAAGTCCGCAGAGTTCTGGTCGACTCTGGAGGCCGCCAAGCTGCTGATCTTCCAGGCCGATGCCCTGCTGATCGAGCCGCCGGAGGAGCAGCTCTTCGAATATGCCTACGTGGGATCACCCTGGAGCCGAGGACAGGTGATTTCCTGGCGCTTTCCGCGGTACTCCAGGACACTGGAGCCAATGGAGCCATTCTGGCAAAGCCGTGTGATGTGCAGCACAGTGCCGGAAGGGCTGGTGAACGGCAACGGCGGGGTGTCGATCCGCGACCGCGGGGTGATGGAGCAGATTTGCCGGTTGGAAGCCACAGAGGCACTGGAACCTGAGGACATCTACTTCAGCCGATGCCTGGCACGGCATGTCAGCCCGAAACAATTGCCTTCGCTGCCCATGCTGGAGCGCTTCTGCTGTGAAACTCAGTATCAGCGCACGTGCGCCGCTCATGCTTCCTGGCGCTATCTCTCAGCAGCTGATCAGGCCGAGATCTACGAGAGGCATGCCAAGCAGGTGATCGCACTGATTGGGGCCTGCTGATCCAATGCCAAAGAGTACCGCAATGCGAGCACATTCTGCAGGCCAAGAAGTACCACAGAGACAAATGAACAGACCCGCTGAAGACATTATAGATTTCGCAATTTTCTTCTACCAACGAGAAGCAAAAGAAATCGACTTCAAAGCCATTAGAGATCTTGATTAGGTAGCAAGCTCCGTCAGCCGGCTTTGTCGCATAAGCTGGTACGTGTGTACCAGGGGTGATTGGCATGGCTATGAATCGGATTCAGTTCCAGGCCAGCCTGTCGCTGCCCAAGTTCATCGAGCTCTACGGCACCGAGGAGAATTGCGAGGCCGCCCTGGAGCAGGCGCGCTGGCCCGACGGCTTCAGATGCCCCCGTTGTGAGGGCAAGGAGTATGGGCTCATCGGTGGCCGTCGCCACAAGCGCTATCAGTGCCGGAGCTGCCGCCATCAGGCCACCCTCACGGCCGGCACCATCATGGAGGCGACCAAGTTACCGCTGACCACCTGGTTCCTGGCTTTCTATCTGGTGGGCCAGGCCAAGACTGGCATTTCTTCCCTCGCCCTGATGCGCCATCTCGGGGTGAACTACCGAACAGCGTGGCTGGTTCACAACAAGATCATGCAGGCGATGAGCGAGCGGGAGGAGGCCTATGTCCTGCGGGGAAAGGTGCAGGTGGATGATGCCTACCTTGGCGGAGAACGCTGTGGTGGCAAGGCAGGACTGGGATCGGAGAACAAGGTGCCGATTGTGGCGGCCGTCTCTCTCGATGATGCGGGCCACCCCCGGCACGTGAAGCTTGCCACCGTGGCCACGTTCTCCTTTGCCGCCATCGCTGACTGGGCTCAAGATGCACTGGCGATTGGATGTGAGGTGATCTCTGACGGACTTGCCTGCTTCCGTGCCGTAGCAGAAGTCGGTTGCTTTCATCAAGCTGTGGTCGTGAAGGGGCGCCATCCCAACGAACTGCCTGAATTCCGCTGGATCAACACGGTACTCAGTAACTTGAAAACCAGCTTCAGCGGAACGTTCCATGCTCTGCGATTCGATAAATACGCAGACCGCTACCTGGGCGCCTTCAATTACCGTTTCAACCGGCGCTTCAACTTGGGAGAGATGACCGAGCGGGTGGTTCATGCCATCTGCAGCTGCACCGCACGGCCGGAGCACCTCCTGAGGAGCGCGGAGTTTGCTACCTAATCAAGAGAGATTTTATCCAGAATCTGAAATCACTCACCTTACGGATCTTAAGACACCACTTTTATCTGGATGCAGCCAGGCACTCAGGCTAGATGTTCCCTTGGACAGGCCCATGCTGGCTCGCCTCCAGCTGCATGCGACTTACCAGGGGCAGCAGGGAAGAAGCACGGTCTTTCTTGATTCTGACATGCTGATGGTTCGCCCACTTCCTCAGATCAGATTGGCGTCCAATGAAGTGCTGCTATGCCGGAGGTCTCTTGACAGAACTTCTCTTTTCAACCCAGGATTCATGGGTGGTCTATTCGCAGAATACAGTGGCCAGACAATTGACCAAGTGCACCCCGCGCTAGCCTGCTTTACGGCTACTCCAAATATCAGCTACTGGATTTCACTGCTGTCAGCTCTCAGCAATATTGACAGAAAGTTTCAACTTTGGTATGGAGACCAAGAGGCGATGCGGCGTTCCCTTGGCAATTTACAATTCAGCTTTAAGATGATCCCAGAAGCAATCGCTGCGTGCCTACCAGAGGCGCCGCAGGCTCGTGAAGCATCCATTCTTCACTTTAAAGGCAGACGCAGGAAGCAGCTTCTACTCGGAAAGACTCTTGGAGTCTGAGTTCAACATCCCGGCTTTAGACCTCCAACAAAGATGAATCAAAGAGAGCCAATGCAGGAGAATCAAGCCTTCAGCAAGGAACAGCCCCTGTCAATTCTCGCATACACTATATACCAGCGGAGTGAGTTCGCAGGTATGACCATATCTAACGATCATGGCGTTGTCAGAATAATGCATGCCTCTGTTGGGCGAAGGCCTGCAAATCTTCTCCTACTTGCTTGACGAGGAGACTCCAGTCATCACCGCTAGACTGACGGAAAAGGCGAGCTGAGGGATACCAAGGGGTTTGATCGCCTTCCATGCCCCAATACCAATGAGGGACCTGGCGAGAGGGCAAAAGAATCCAGGTAGGTTTTCCCATCGCACAAGCAATATGCGCTGTACTCGTGCTCACCGTAACCACGACATCGCAGAGCTGGATCCAGCAAGCGAGGGCTTCCAGGTCGCCGAAGAAATCAGCTTCGGGAAGAACGATTCCAGTCTGATCGATAAGCTCATGTTCCTCCTCAGAAAGCGCCTCGTGCTGCAGACTGATGCAGCTGGCGAAACTCAGCGTCGAAAGGGGAAGAAGATCCCTCAGGAATAATGATTTTCTGAATCCCCACTTCCTGTTATTGCTACGCCATACCAACCCTACCTTCAGTTTCCTGCTGTGCTCAGGAGGAAACTGCCTGAGGAGGCCAGGAGAGACGGGCGGGGCCTTCAAATAAGGGGCATTCCGGAAAGCAAAGGAGGAACGGTCATTGCGGCAATACATCCCCAATGACCCAAGAGGTACTACAGCGTTGATGTCAAGGGCATCAAGCGAAGTTTCGGAGGTAACGAGGGTGGCATCGGGGAAGCAGGGCCGCAGCAAGGTCAGGAGGCGAGGGCTCACCTCGATCACCAACTGATGACCCGCCGCAATTATTTCCCTCAGGAAGCCGAGGAACAGAACCTCATCCCCGATGCCCTGCTCGCGAGTCACCAGTAGTTGCCCATCCAGCTGAGAGCCGTCCCAGCGAGGGAAATGTGAATACCGGGACGCCTCCGCCCCCGGCTCGATCCATCGAGCCTCGTAATGCGCCCATGCAGCTTCGCTGAACGTACCGGTGCTGAATAACTGGATTCCCAGGTTCCTACGAGCGATTGCCTGGAAAGCTAAATTCTCCGGATCGGCCTCCATTGCCACCTGCATAGCTGTTGTGGCTTTCTGATGCTCACCTTCCCTGTTCAGCAAGTTCGCCAAAGCTGCGTAGGCTTCGCCTGAAACCCTGTCCTTTGCCAGCACCCTCTCAATCAGCTGCCGCGCTTGCGAAAGAGCGTCTGTTGCTTCTTCTTGCATCAACAACTCTGCAAGCCCAAGCAGCGCCGGCGAGAAGTCCGGACCGAGCTCTGCAGCCTTCCGCCAGATGGCACTGGCTTCGTCTGGCCTGCCCAACTTTTCCAGAATCTGTGCCAAGACTGTAAGAGCTTCCAAGTGGCCGGGCTCAATCTGCAGAGCTTGGAGCACCACCCTCAACGCCTCCTCGTTGTTCTTCCTCCACATCTGGAGGCTCGCCAGCAACACTAGTGCTGCCACATGATTCGGCTTAATCCGCAAGGCTCGTTTCGCCAGCGCATGAGCCTCTTCAGGCTTATTCTGAGCCTGCCGCAAGATGCCAAGAGAAATCAGGGCTTCTGGCTGCTGCGGCTGAAGTTCAAGGCCCTGGATAATGCAGACGTTTGCTTCGCCTAGAGCCCCACGTTCACGCAAAAGATTTCCCAGATTGATGTAAGCATCGCTGAAGTTTGGATTGCTGCGAATGGTCTCGCGCAGAAAATGTTCCGCCTCTTCACACCTCTGGGTGCGAAGCAGCACGGTGGCAAGGTTGGAGAGCAGGATTGGATGTCGGAGACCCCGGGCGAACGCGTTGCGATAACAAGCCTCAGCAGCTTTCAGATCGCCATGACGCTGGGCATCAATGCCGGTCGTCATCAAGGCGTCAATGGAGGAAGGAGTAGATCCCACCCGCATCTTCTTTGAAGGCAGCTTACTAGGAGAAGAAGAACCAAAACCTGCAGCCATGGATTCGCCTAAGCTAAGCATCAAGGCTAAGGCGTGGAGCCGATGGCGCCACTTGCTACCAGCGCCATCAGCGACAGCTGACGGGGCAGGCAACGATCCAAGCTGTAGTGGCTCAAGACCGTGGCTCGGGCGGCTTCCCCGAGTCGACGCGCCAACGCGCGATCCTGAAGGAGCTCGACCACGGCTTCGGCTAGGGAGTCCGGGTCGAAAAAGTTGACAAGCAGTCCGTTCCGTCCATCGTCGATCACTTCCTGCACCGGTGCCGTGGCGGAACCCACCACGGCACAACCACAAGCCATCGCTTCCAACATGCTCCAACTAAGCACGAAGGGATAAGTGAGATAAATGTGCGCCGCACTCAGCTGCAACAGATGCAGGAAACTTGAATAGGGAAGCCTACCGGTGAAATGCACGCGGCTGGGTTCATAGCGTCCCTCGATCTCCCGCAGGAAACGATCCTTCCACTCCCCCTCCTCGCAGACAGACCCATAACTGGCTCCCTTCGTTTCTCCGACGATCACGATCCGGGCCTCTGGAGCCAACCGCTGCAGCGAGGGGATCGCCCGGATCATCGTGTGGCAGCCCCGATAAGGCTCCACGCGACGGTTCACGAAACTCACGATGGGATCCCCCTGGCAGAGTTCCGTTCCGTCAGGCAGGGTCAGGGGCCCAGCCTCGGAGTTGGGGCGGGCCCGCTGGGTGTCGATGCCGTCGTGAATCACGCTGATACGGCTTTGCCAGAGGGACGGAAAGCTGCTGCGCTGGAATGCCGTGGGGGTGACACTCCAGCTGCTGGTTTCCCAATGGAGCAGCGGGTTGGCCATCTTCAGCCGAACTCGGGCAGCCGTACGCCAGTCGAGATCGCCCTGCAGCTCTAGATCAAAGTCGGAATCAAAGCCTCGTGCACGGTAGAAGAACTCCTGATAGGTGAGGATCGGAACGGTCGGCCAGAGGTCGCGCAAGAACAGCATCTCCCCCCAGCCAGGATGACCACAGATCAGGTCAGGGCGGTATCCCTGCTCCTTGAGGCGATGGGCTGCTTCGGCACAGGCCTCGCCACGGATTGTCTTGGTTTCGATGTCACGCACAAGGGGGCTGAGATCCGTGGAGGAAGCACGCCGGATGCCGTAGCGCAGATAGGTGACCCCCTTAGGGATCGGCTCGGAGAGTTGCTCGATGCCCAGCGCCAGCAGATGGTGCCCCTGCTGGCCAGCCAGTGCACGGATCACGTGGCGGTACTGCCCAGGAAAACTCTGATGAATGAAGAGAATATTCACAGGATTGGAAAAAGCATATCCTAAGATTAGTGTTACTGAAGAAGGTTGCCGATGCCAAGACCATGCACGGTAAGAGTGGTTATCCCTCACTTCTTCAGCCGAACGCCCGCTGAAGAAGGGTACGGCTCCACCCGCGGAGATGAGCTAATCCGGGGTATCGCCCTGAGCCGCTGCATCGGCTCGATTCTAGCCTTGGCCCGCAGCGAAGCAGACGACATCCTCGATATTGGCAGCCGCACGATTGCCCAAGCACCGTCGGCAGCCTTTCCGTCCCCACAGCTCAGTGGCATCAATCTTGAATTGCATGTCTTCGTAACCGGTGAGCAGTGGATCAAGCCTGTGCTCAACAGCTTTCGTGGCCGCATCCATCTGCATCGACAAGAGCTCGACAATCCACGCCTGCTGCCGGCCTCTGCTCGAGACTTTCTGCTTCAGGCCGAGCCCATTGCTGACCTGTCGATGTACCTGGAGGATGATCTGGTGATCGGCGATCGGCAATACATCGATAAGTTGCTTTGGTTCATGCAAACCACGCAGCACGGTATAGGGTTGATGCCCCATCGCTACGAACTGACCGGTGAACACGGTACCGCACGGTTGTATGTGGATGGGCCGCTACGGCATGAATTCCTCAACCAATTCCAGAGCCCTGCCTTGAATGTGGCTGGGCTGCGCTTCTGGGATGGCCAAATCGTGCACTTTGATCGGTCCACCAACCCCCACTCCGGCAGCTTTTCTCTCAGCAGACCACAGGTGGAGAAGCTGCGGGAGCAGACGGCCTGGCCGATCGAGGGATTTGTGGGTCCGCTGGAGAGCGTGGCCACTTATACGGTGTTACAGCAGTTCCCGGTCTGGAAACCGAGCTGGGCATGCCGGGAGTTTCTGGGAATCGAGCACGGTTGCCCATCGTTCCTGCACTATCGGCAGCATCTTTCCCGAAAAATCATACGCCGAAAATAAAGACAAAGCCTGCCAGGAATCTCAATCTTCTGTTGACGCCACAGGAAAGGCTATGTGTACTAAGAAAAAGCCCTCTCCGAAGAGAGGGCCATAGAAAGAGGAAGTATTCTTAAGAAAGCCTTAGCCTGAATTGCTGATCAGACAGGAATAGTTCCTTCAAAAACAAAGTTACTGTCTTGGAGGATAGAGGTGTTACCAGCACCAATTAAGACCGTTGAGACATCCCGATTGAAGTCAGCATTAGTCCAATCACCAAAAGTTTGATTGCTGGTTTGAGTAAGCAGAATGTCAGAGCCAAATTGTGCAGTCACAAAAGACTGCGAATCAGCACTGAAGAATCCTCTAATGGCAATGTTAGAGTTAAAGGGTGCCAATGTACCACTAGCATTGAATGACATATTTGCAGCACCTTGGTTGCCAATAACAAGTTGACCAATAATCCCGGTGTCAATCACATTGGTTCCAGCAGATGCTGAACTCCAATCAGTAATTACATCGACGCCACCGCCGCCCCAGGTAAATTGAAATCCATTACCCAGTCTAGAAGTGCCGGCACCTGGAGCAGTAACGTTGTAGGTAGCTGAATCATCATCCCTGCTCACAAAGCGGTTGCCACCAGTGCCGCCGCTGAGGGTATCCCCCTCGCGGTCATTTCTGCCGCCGTACACGACATCGGAGCCGTTGCCGCCTTCAACTGTGTCTCTACCTTCAGCACCAACGAGAAAGTCGTCGCCGTCGTTGCCTTGGATGGAGTCATCGCCGTCGCCACCGGTCACAGAGTCGTTACCGGCGCCGCCCACCATGGTGAGATCAGCTTCGGATGTACCAACAGCAGTAGCAGTCGCCGACAGGAAGTCGTCACCGTCGCCACCGTCGAAGATCGTTCCGGCAGCGGAGGAGTCGACGTCAATCAGGATGACGTCATTACCGAGATTGCCTCCAACAAAAGAGTTGGTAAGAGCACTGTTATCACGGCCAAGCTCAATGGTCAGGAGGTCATTGCCTTGACCACCAAAAATGGAGCTGCGATCGGTATTGCTTGGTGACAAGTTGTCATCCATGCCGAGGAAGTCGTCGCCCCTATTCCCATTAAAATAGGAACTCTGAGCATTGCCGATCCACAACGTGTCGTTGCCTTGACCACCTTGGAGGGTCGAAATGGTGGCATCAATTGAGAATTGACGGTTTCCGAACTCGTCATCCCCCTAGTTCAGCTCAATAAGAGCGCCAGAAAGGAAGAGTGGATCAGTACCGATGACTCCGAGGCCGGCAACATTGGTGGTTACGACATCATTGCCTTGGCCACCGAAGATTGAAGCATTCGGCGCGAAGACGCCAATGTTCCAGAAGTCATCACCTTCCCTTCCTTCGGAGTAGAACGTGGTGGCATCTACGGGGAGAGACGTGATGGCAATCTGGTCGTTGAAGGCAGTTCCAAGAAACTGAACGGGCTCTGTAGGTGAGCCGGGGATGGTGTCAAAAGCCATGGTTGGGGCTGTTTTGAGCGCTGTACAGCAGATCCACTCTACGCCGAAGGGCGGAGCATGACCACCCTAGACCAAGGATCAGTAGGCGGCAATTGATCTGGCACAGGGCCAATGCGGGAGCAAAAGCCCTGCACCGCAGGCGTTCTCATGGATTTCAGTACCAGAAAACTCCTCTGAGGGCAGCCAAGAAAAAGCAACTGTGGCCAGTCTCACACATTATCTGAGCGCCGTGGCCATCGGGAGACTCCGCCTGAGGATCAACGGCGTCGCAGCCCTTCGGCCTTATCGCGGAAGCTGCCCAGCAGTAGCTGTAGATAGGTGGCTTTACGCAGCTTGATGTTCGCCCTCAGCGACATGCCCACCTGCAGTGGCAAATAGCTGCCGGTCTTGAGCTTCAACCGCTGGCTCAAGAGCGTGATTCTGGCCGGAAAACGGTAATCTTCACGTTGAGCTGTCCGATCCGGCGCCAGAGCATCGGATCCAATCTGGCGTACGGTTCCCTCAAGAACACCGAAATCATTGGCCGGGAACGAGTCGATGCTGAGGTCCACGGGCATGCCCACGTGCACGAAGCCAATCTGAGACGACGGAATTTCCACGCCGGCTTCCAGCTTGTTCAGGGGAACCACCTTCATCACCGATTCAGTGCCCTGAGCCACGTAGCCCGCCGCCTTGGGCTTGAGGTCGAACACCACACCACTCACCGGTGCACGCAGCTCCTGATAGGCCAGAGACACCTCAACATCAGCCAACTCGCTGCGCAGGCTGGCCAGCTGACCCTGCAGTTGCTGGGTGGCCTGGTCCAGGATGGCCTGCTGGCGAAAACGATCCAGCTGAGTTTGGGTAAGCTGGCCTTCGGTTTGCTGCACGCGGTCAAATTGCTGGAGATACTGGAGTTCTGCAGAAGCCCCCTCCCTGGCCAAGCTCTGATAGCGCTTGAGAATGTCCTTCTGAAGGCTGAGGTTCTTATCCAAAACCAGGGCTTGATCCTGGTTCATCTCCAGAAACTTCCTCAGTTCCAGATCCTTGAGGTTCAACTGACGTTGAGTGGCAGCAATATTTTGCTCGATCGAGCGCTTCTTCTGGCGGTTGGATTGCGTATCAAGCCGCATCACCACCTGGCCTGCCTTCACCTGATCGCCTTCCTTCACCAGCAGGGAAGCTGCGATGCCCCCCACCGGCATCTGGATGTCTCGCACGGAGCCAATCGGCTCGAGTTTGCCGGTAACGGAAACGATCTCTTCGGTTTTGGCCAGGGCCAGCCAGCCCACGGCAAAGGCGGTGGTTCCCATCAAAACCCAGGCGGTGGCTCGCATCCACAGCCGGGATTGCCTGAGCACCGTTTCGTCATGCTGGCCTGCGGAGACCATGCGCTCAAGCAACTGCCCAGGGTTGCGGTTCGACATGTGAGTGGGCATCAAGCGGCTTCCTGCTGGCGGAAAAGGGTGTAATAACGCCCCTTCTGGGCGATCAGTTGGTCATGGGTTCCGGTTTCCACGATCGCCCCTTGATGCATCATCACAATCAGATCGGCGCGCCGGATCGTGGAGAGGCGATGGGTGATGAAGAAAACGGTGCAGTCGTGGAGTTCTTCAAGCAAATTGTCGCAGACACGCCGCTCGGTGTCATAGTCGAGAGCACTGGTGGCCTCGTCCATCACCAGGAGCTTGGGGCGCGTGAGCAGGGTACGGGCAATGGCCACTCTCTGGCGTTGTCCGCCGCTCAGGCCAGCTCCTCTCTCACCGATCTTCGTGCTGTAGCCACTCGAGAGCTCCATGATGAATTCATGGGCGCAAGCCAGTTTGGCCGCCCGCACGATGTCTTCACTATCTGCTTCGGGCTGGGTCAACGCGATGTTCTCGCTGATCGTGCCGGAAAAAAGCAGCGGCTCCTGGGGAACGATACCCACCTGGCGGCGCAGTGAATACAATTCAACCTTGTCTATGTCGTAGTGATCAATCAGGATACGACCACTGTTTGGAGAATAGAGCCTTGGGATCAGCTTCATGAGAGTGCTTTTCCCGCTTCCGCTCTGGCCCACGATGCCAACAAAGGTTCCAGCCTTCAACTCAAGATCAACGTTCTTGAGAATCAATGGTTGGCCTTGAACGAACGAAAAGCTCACATCCTCGAACACCACATCGCCATGGATCGGCGGCAGTGGAATCTTGGCTTTATCAGTTTCCGTGGATTCCTGGGGGGTGTCAACCACATCAGCCAGACGCTCGAACGACACCCGAAGCTCCTGAATGCTTTGCCAGATCGTGGAAAGCCGTAGCAGGGGTTGGGTCACATAGCCACTCAGAATTCTGAAGGCAATCAACTGGCCCAAGGTAAGTTCGCCCCTGAGCACAAGCACCGCACCCACCCAGATCACCAGAAGCTGAGACAACTTCTGAAGAACCTGGCCGATCTGAGACAGCGCCGTACCGGTGATGGTTTTCTCGAACGTGCGCGAGATGTATTTTCCGTAGAGTTCCTGCCACTTCCAGCGGCTCACCATTTCCACGTTCTGGGCTTTCACGGTCTGAATGCCGGTAAGCACTTCCACGAGGTGGCTCTGGGTACGGGCGTTGTCTTCAGCGGCCTGGCGGAACTGGCGCCGGAAGAGTGGAGCACCCAAGAGGGTGATCCCGATCTGAATGGGAAGCACCGCCAGAGCCACGATCGTGAGTGTCCAGCTGTAGAGCACCATCACAGCGATGTAGATCACCGAGAACACGGCATCCAGCACCGTGGTCAGCGCCTGGCCGGTGAGGAAACCCCTGATCTTCTCAAGCTCCGCCACCCTGGATCCCAGCTCTCCCACCGGACGGCGATCGAAGTAATTCAGGGGCAGGCGTAGCAGGTGGTCGATCACCTCGGCGCCCAGGCGCTGGTCGATCCTGTTGGTGGTTTCAGCAAACAGGAACGTACGCAAACTCCCAAGCACACCCTCCAGCAAGGTGACCACCATCAGGGCAAAGCCCAGAACTTGGAGAGTATCCAAACTCCGCTGATTGATCACCTTGTCGATGATGATCTGAATCAGCAGGGGATTGGCCAGGGTGAACAACTGAACCACAAAGCTGGCCACCAGCACCTGCAGCAGCACTCCCCGGTAGCGCGACAAGGCCGGCAAAAACCAACTCGGCCCAAAGGTCTGATCAGGCGTGGACGTGGTGCGATCGAACACCAGCAGATCCATCCCTTCCGAGTAGGCCTCCAAGATTTCGGCTGGGGTGAGTTCAATCCAGCCATGGCGCGGTGAGGCCAGCGTGATGCCTCCTTGATGGCTGGCCACCACCAAAGCGAATCCCTCCTTCCAGCTCAGCAGCGATGGGGTCTGCAGACGGGTGCCCATTCCTGCTGGCACCTTGGCCCCCACCACATGCAGGCCGAGGGATCCGGCCACCTGGCCAATGAGCTGCAGGTTGAGGGTCTGGCCGCGGCGCAGGGCATCCTGCAACACTTTCTCGATCGAATCCCGTCGGTACGGAAGCTTCATCTCCCGAGCCAGCATCTGAAAGCAGGCCATCGTTTCCTGCAGGGGTCCCTCACCCCGCACCAACGTCATCCCCCGACGTTCGCCGTTGGCGCCGTAGGTCAGCCGACTCACTTCCGGTGCTTCGGGGGCCTCCTGGATGGCGCTGCCCTCCAGGCTGCGCTCAGGGGTGGCCGGCGGCTTGTTTTCGTTGGCCGAGGGAGCGATCACCCGGTCCATCACGTCTCTGGGCAGAGCAATCAGCCGGAGCCCGAAGGGCCCAATGGGCTTGGGGAGAGTGACCTGGGGATCAGCAAGCTCTGAGCACAGCGCCTGACCTTCACAGGCACTGCCCAGGAAAAGCGCCGTACCGGCAAGCACGGCGTCCCGAAACGCTGGTCGATCGGGTGGAATCAGCTGGGCTTGCCCGGCCGCCGGGGCCAGGACCTGAAGCAGGGAGCCGTTACTGCTGGCGCTGCTCTGCTGAATAGCCTGCAGCAGGGCCACCACTTCCGCTGGGAAGAGCGTGCTATCGCACCATCCGCGGAAGGAAGGCTCACTGCCATGCAGCTTCACGATCAAGTCGTCGCTCAGAGCGAACGCCACCAGCTCGGTGGCCGCGCAGACTGATTCACAGGCCTGGCCCCGCAACAGCGAGGCCAGGCCCACCAGATTCCCAGGACCCAGCTTCACCAATGTGGCCATCCGGCCCTGCTCCTGACCAAGCAGGCGCGCCTGGCCTTGCACCAGCAGCAGCACCTGGGCAGGAAGTATGCTGCCATCGGTGAGACTTTGTCCCAGCCGGTAGCGCAGCAAGGTCGACGACTGGGACAGGAGCTGGCGCCCTGCTGGGCTCAGGGATCGAAACGCTGGATGGTCAAGCAGAGCGCCAGCAGCAGTCTGGGTCATTCCGTCGGGCGGCTCTCGCTGTTGATCTGAAGTGCAGCCAGCTTACGGGAAGTCTCCTCCTTGACCCATTGCTCGAACAGCTCGAGCGCCATCTGATCAGCCGTCGCCTCCTCAAAGCTGGCGGGGTGGTAACTCTCCAGCCGCAAGATCAGCCAAAATCCCTCCAGGAGAAAGGGTTCCTGCAACAGGCCCGGGCGGCTGACCCTCAGCCGTTCCGCCAGGGCTGGGTGAGCCTGGGTCAGCGGTACCGGACCCACCAGGCCCTTGGTGTGCTTCTCCACCCCCGTGGAGAAAGCCGCCGCCAGGTCGGCGAAACTGGCCTCTTGCCCGGCGATGCGCAAGTAGAGCTCCCGGGCCAGGAAGGGATCCTGAACACGCAGGAGACTGTAAACCACCCGATCAAGGTGATTCTTGCGGCTGAGAAAGTGGGTCTCGGCTTTGTGCCGGAAGTGCTCCTGGCAGTGATGGCGCAGCTTCAGTGGCTGTTGGATCTGCCACTCCAGGGCGTCCCCCGAGAGCCCTCGCTCAATCAGAAACGAGGCGATCGAGGCCTCATCACTCAGCCGGTGATGGCGGAGGAACTCCTCACGTGCGGCAGCAAGGTCAGCTGCTGCGATGGGTTCGGCCGAAATGGCATCCTCGACCACCTGAGCGCGCACCAGCTTTTTGAGCAGGTTGTGGCGCTGCAGCAGGGCGAGGGCTTCGGCAGGCAAGCTCCCGATCACGTCCTTCATGGGCCGCAGCATAGAGGTCGAACTCGGCTGCCCCCCGGTTTGACCCAGAGGCCCTCGATGGGGCATGCTGACCAAGTCGGCGACAGGCCGGTACTGCAGGGCACCCGTCAAACGATCGGGCCCAGCATGCGGATGTAGCTCAGTGGTAGAGCATCTCCTTGCCAAGGAGAGGGTCGAGAGTTCGAATCTCTTCATCCGCTTTCAGAACACTCAGAATCACTGTTGTGGTGCCCAGCCTCAGCTTTGCTTATGCAGCAGCAACTGCTGGGTGACAGGCTCGAATCCCAACCTCTGATAAAAGCCGGCGCTGTTCGTGGTCATGAGGTAGATGCGCTCCACCCCGCTCAGCTCCGGACTGGCGAGCAGGCGCTGCACGAGCATTCGTCCCAGGCCCTGGCCCTGGTGGCCGGAGTGCACGACCACGTCCCAGAGCAGGGCCCGGTAGACCCCATCACTGGTCGCCCGCCCAAAACCAATCAGTTCACGGCCGCTCCAGGCACTGACAGCGACCTGGCTTCCCCTCAACATGCGCTGCAGATCGTCCCGCTGTCGCCCCCTGGCCCAGAAGCTGTGGCTGTTGAACAAGTGCTGCAACTGGCCCATGGCATCAACCGGCCGCAGCCCCGGCCCAAGCCCCAGGCGCAGGCCTGGGGCACCTGGACGGTGTCGGATCAGGGTGGGCAACAGGTCAGCCCCCTGGCTGCAAGAACGACAGCGTCCCATCTTCGCTTCCCGCCCGCACTGAGGTGTGTGGACACTTCCCTGATAGTGTTCGCCTAGAAAACTGGGCGCCTGATGTTCATTCGGAGAACGACACGCTGGGATTGGCTGCTGGCTGTTGTGCTGCTCTCACTGTTTCCTATCTACAGCTTGATCAGCGGCCAGGACATCAACTACGACGCCCGCAATTACCACCTCTATTCTTCGCTTGCTTTTCTTGCCAACGATTATGGCTCCGACCTTCTCCCCGGCGGCACGCAGACCTTCCTGAACCCCCTGGCCAGCCTGCCGGCCGCCTGGTTGTACGCCGCCAGCGGCGTACTCGGACCGTTGCTGCCCACGCTGCTGTTCTCGCTGCTCCAGGGCTTTGCCCTGGTTGTCGTCTATGCGATCGGCTTGCTCCTCTTCGCTGGTGATCGCCGTCTGTCCTTCCTGGCGGCTCTACTCGGTGGCAGCGCCCCCCTGGTGCTTTCGGAGGCGGGCAACACGATGGCCGATCTCACCCTGTCACTCCTCAGCGTCATCAGCCTCTGGTTGGCTCTGGCGGCAGTGGCTGGTCACGCCGGGCCGGTTCGGCGTCGCTGGCTGGTGGCGCTTTCGGCGGGGCTGGTGGGTGCGGCGGTCGGGATCAAGCTCACCTTCGTGATCACCTTGCCGCTGCTGGGGGCGGTGTTGCTGCTGGGCCCGATGCCGCCGCAAGGGTGGCGGGCGGCGCTGCGAAGGTTGCTGCGCGGAGTCGCGATCGTTCTGCTGCCCTTCCTGCTCAGCCTCTCGCTATTCACCTCCCCCCAACTGATCCATTCCAGCCAGAACACGGGCAGCCCGATCTACCCCCTGTTCAACAACCATTTCCGTTCCCCTCTGCATGAGGATTCCCACCCCACTGAAGGCCGCTTCCTACCCGACTCGCTCCCCTCGTTTCTGCTCGCCCCCCTCTTCGATTTCAGCGACAGCTTCTTTCCGCCCTTCAATCCGGACATGGACCTGAAGACTCGCCGATCAGAGGTTCTCTTCCGTGATCTGCGTCCGTTGTTGTGGGCACTGAGCAGTCTCGCCCTGTTGTTGGTTCCGCCCCTGCGGCATCGGCTGGGGCGGCTGCAGCGAGCCGTGGTGCTGGGGCTCGCCGGCTCCTACGTCTTCTGGCTTGGACTCAGCGCCATCGGCCGCTACGCCATCCCCCTGCAACTGCTGCAGGGCCTGGTGATCGCCCTGTTCTGCCAGCAACTCCTGGCCAGTCTGCCTGTTCCGCAGCGCCGGTTCGGCCCCGCGCTGCTGCTGACGGCTGTGCTGGCGCTCAGCCTGGCCAGCCAGATCACCCCCAGCTGGGGACGTTCAGGCTTCGAGAGGCACTGGACCATGATCCGCTCCGCATCCGCGCCGGCACTGGTGCCGCTGAGCGATGGCCGGCTTGAGTTCCCTCCTGGTGTGCCAATCGTGCTGCTCAATCGGCCGATCGGCTGGATCAAGTCCCACACCCTCGCCAGTGGCAATCCTTTGCTGAACTGGGATCCAGGGATTGCTCCGGCAACGGCGGCCCATTCGAAGATGCCGATGCTCCACCGTCTGATCCAGCAGCGGCTGCTGGACAGCGGCTTCGATTCGTTTCTGGTCCATGTCATCCCCCGGGGAGATGAGGTGCCGGAGCAACGGCTTCGCGCATTCCTGGAGGAAGCGCCCATGATCACTGCTGCGGGCTTCAGGCTGGGGCGCTGTTCCCACTACGAGGCCAGTTCAGGCCTGGAAGACTTCAGCCTTTGTTCCGTATCACAGCCCTGAATGGATTTGCTTCAGTCGATTGCCAGCAAGCGAATCGATTCGATAGGATCACCGAACAGCTGATGAGCAGGGGACTTGCGAACATCTCCCGAACCCCAGCTCAGTTTCGTCATCCCCTGCCTCAATGAGGCGCCCACCCTCGCTGCCACGATCCGCGATTGCCATCGTGGCGGCGCCGCGACCGGCCTTCCCTACGAAATCCTGGTCGCTGACAATGGCAGCTCCGATGGCTCGGTCGAGATTGCCAGACTTGAGGGCGCCCGGGTGGTTGCGGTGCCCGTCCGTGGCTATGGGGCCGCCCTGCGGGCCGGCATCCAGGAGGCGCGAGGGTCCTTTGTGTTCATGGGGGATGCTGATTCCACCTATCGCTTCGACCAGGCCCCCCTGTTTCTGGAGCCCCTGAAAAACGGAGCAGATCTTGTGATGGGCAACCGCTTCCAGGGCACGATCGAGCCGGGAGCCATGCCGTTCTTGCATCGCTATCTTGGCAATCCTGTGCTCAGCTTGCTGGGACGGATCTTGTTCGGCATTGAAGTCGGAGACTTTCACTGCGGCTTGCGGGCCTTTCGCCGCAACTCGATCGAGCGGCTATCCCTGTGCAGTAACGGCATGGAATTCGCCTCTGAGATGGTGATCAAGGCCAGCATTTGTGATCTCTGTCTCAAGGAGATCCCCACCGATCTTCGGCCTAACCCTCCGAGCCGTCGCCCTCACCTCCGCACCTGGCGCGATGGCTGGCGCCACCTGAAGTTCATGCTTTCATTCAGTCCTCGCTATGCATTTCTCGGGCTTGGATCGATCTGCCTGGTTACTTCTCTTCTCTTGTATCTCGCCTATTCAGCCGAGATTTACGTCTTCACCGGCACAACATCCTTGCTCGCAGCCAGCTTTCTGTTTTTTGCGGCATGCGCCCTCATTTCCGATTATATTGTAACGCGCTTCTTCTTTGCGCGTCGTTACGGCAGCCACGTGGGCCGTGGGGGTCGCCTGATTGATCGCTTACTAAACATGCGTTCTGGCGTTGACAGGCTGATGAGAGCTGCGGTGTTTTCACTGATCCTGGGAATCGTGCTGATCATGATCGCCTCAACCTCATACCACAATAATCCGATCCCCATCCGCCGCATCAGTCAAGTCGCCTTTCTGGCCTCAGTTGCCCTCTCAATATCCTTGTTCTCATATCTTGCCGGCGCGAAGATCTCCACCTTGGCGGCATTTCAGGATCGAGAAATCTAAGGTGAATGGCCGCTTCCTGCTCTTCGCGCTGATTGGTGCCATCGCCTTTGCGGTGGACGCGGCAGCCTATCTCCTGCTTGGCAGCTGGTTCAATCAGCCTCCACTACAAAAAGCCCTGGGCTTTTTTGGCGGCGTGAGCACCACCTATCTGCTCAACAGCTTCATCACCTTCCGCACACCACTGGCGCTGTCGCGCTATGGCCTCTACGTGCTCTCCCAGAGCGCCGGCATGCTGGTGAACCTGACCTCCTTTCTTGTCTTTCTGCGGCTTGTGCCTGTTCTTGCGGCCCTGGTGCTGGCCACGCTGGCAGGGCTTGGATTCAATTTTTTTGCGGCCAAGCGAGTACTGCGAAGGCCTTCACCGCCTGGATGAGCCACGCCAGACCTGGGTCGGAAATGCTCAAATCCCTTGGCCTGCCTGACATCTGCCGCCGCAGGCCTCAAGGCGGCGGTGGTAGGCTGACCAATCCAGGCTGGCCCGCTCCATGCTCAAGCTGCTCCTCGGGGATCCCAACGCCCGCAAGCTGAAGCGCTACCAGCCGATCGTTTCGGACATCAACCTGCTGGAGGAGGAGATCGCTCCCCTCAGTGATGATGAGCTGCGCAGCAAGACTGCTGACTTCCGCCTGCGGCTCGAGAAGGCCAACTCCCCGTCCAGCCAGCGCCAGCTCCTCGATGAGCTCCTGCCCGAGGCCTTTGCGGTGGTGCGCGAAGCCGGCAAGCGGGTGCTGGGCATGCGCCACTTCGATGTGCAGCTGGTCGGGGGCATGGTGCTGCATGAGGGCCAGATCGCCGAGATGAAGACCGGCGAAGGCAAAACCCTGGTGGCCACCCTGCCGGCTTACCTCAACGCCCTCACCGGTGCAGGCGTTCACGTGGTGACCGTAAACGACTACCTCGCCCGCCGCGACGCCGAGTGGATGGGGCAGGTGCATCGCTTCCTGGGCCTCTCGGTGGGCCTGATCCAGCAGGACATGGCACCGCCCGATCGACGCCGAAACTACGCTTGCGACATCACCTACGCCACCAACAGTGAGCTCGGGTTCGACTACCTGCGCGACAACATGGCGAACGACATCGAAGAGGTGGTGCAGCGCCAGTTTCACTACTGCATCATCGACGAAGTCGACTCGATCCTCGTGGATGAGGCGCGCACGCCCCTGATCATCTCCGGCCAGGTGGAGCGTCCCCAGGAGAAGTACATGCGCGCGGCTGAGATTGCCGCCGCCCTGGAGCGCGCTGAAGGCATGGCCAAGGATGGCATCGACCCAGAAGGAGATTATGAAGTGGATGAGAAGCAGCGCAATGTCACCCTCACCGACGAGGGCTATGCCAAAGCCGAGGCGATGCTTGGCGTTCTCGATCTGTTCGATCCCGCTGATCCCTGGGCCCACTACATCACCAATGCGCTCAAGGCCAAGGAGATGTTCGTCAAGGATGTGAACTACATCGTGCGCGGCGCTGATGCCGTGATCGTTGATGAGTTCACCGGTCGCGTGATGCCGGGTCGGCGCTGGAGTGATGGCCAGCATCAGGCGATCGAGGCCAAGGAGATGCTGCCGATCCAGCCTGAAACGCAGACCCTGGCAAGCATCACCTACCAGAACTTCTTCCTGCTCTATCCGCGTCTCGCCGGCATGACCGGCACCGCCAAGACCGAGGAAGTGGAATTCGAGAAAACCTACAAGCTCGAAGTCACGGTGGTGCCCACCAACCGGCCACGCTCGCGTCAGGATCTCGTCGATCAGGTCTACAAGAACGAAGCGGCCAAATGGCGCGCCGTGGCCTTGGAAACCGCCGAAATCCACCGGGCCTCCAGGCCGGTCCTGGTGGGCACCACCAGTGTGGAGAAATCCGAGTTGCTCTCCGGGCTGCTCACGCAGCAGGGGATCCCCCACAACCTGCTCAACGCCAAACCGGAGAACGTGGAGCGGGAGGCCGAGATCATCGCCCAGGCGGGGCGTGCCGGGGCCGTCACCATCGCCACCAACATGGCCGGTCGCGGCACCGACATCATCCTGGGCGGCAACTCCGATTACATGGCACGCCTCAAGCTGCGCGAAGTTCTGCTGCCTCGCCTTGTGCGCCCCGAAGACGAACATCAGCCGCCGGTTCCCCTGCCGCGCCAAACCGCTGCGGCAGGTTTCGGCCAGGACTCCTCAGCGGCGCCCTTGATGGCCCCGAGCGAAGCACGCGCCATCGGGGGTCTCTATCCCTGCACTCTCAGCGAGGAGAGCGAACGTGAGCTGGCGCATCTGGCCCGCGAGCTGGTCAAGGTGTGGGGTGACCGGGCCCTCACGGTGCTGGAGCTGGAGGATCGCATTGCCCAGGCAGCGGAGAAGGCTCCCGCCGAGGATCCCCAGATCCAGCAGTTGCGCCGCACAATTGCGCGGGTACGCGCCGAATACGACGCGGTGGTGAAGCAGGAGGAGGACCAGGTGCGCCAGGCCGGAGGCCTGCACGTGATCGGCACCGAGCGTCACGAGTCGCGCCGGGTCGACAACCAGCTGCGCGGCCGCGCCGGCCGTCAGGGCGACCCCGGCAGCACCCGCTTCTTCCTCTCGCTGGAAGACAATCTGCTGCGCATCTTCGGGGGCGATCGGGTGGCCGGTCTGATGAATGCCTTCCGCGTGGAGGAAGATATGCCGATCGAATCCGGGATGCTGACCCGCTCGCTGGAGGGGGCCCAGAAGAAGGTTGAAACCTACTACTACGACATCCGCAAGCAGGTGTTCGAATACGATGAAGTGATGAACAACCAGCGCAAAGCCGTCTATGCCGAACGGCGGCGTGTGCTGGAGGGGCGTGAGCTCAAGCTGCAGGTGATCGGCTATGGCGAGCGCACAATGTCCGACATTGTTGAGGCCTACGTGAACCCCGATCTCCCGCCAGAGGAATGGGATCTGGGCCAACTGGTGGCCAAGGTTCAGGAGTTCGTTTATCTGCTGGAGGATCTCACGCCCGAGCAGCTTTCAGGCCTCAACACCGAAGAACTCAAGGCCTTTTTGCGGGAGCAACTCCGCAATGCCTATGACCTCAAGGAAAGCCAGATCGAGCAGGACCGGCCCGGGCTGATGCGGGAGGCCGAGCGCTTCTTCATTCTCCAGCAGATCGACACCCTCTGGCGTGAGCACCTCCAAGCGATGGATGCCCTGCGTGAATCCGTGGGCCTGCGCGGCTATGGCCAGAAGGATCCCCTGATCGAATACAAGAATGAGGGCTACGACATGTTCCTCGACATGATGACCTCAATGCGCCGCAACGTGATCTATTCGATGTTCATGTTCCAGCCCCGGATCAGTCCTGCTGAGCAGCCGGCATCAACGGCAAGCCAAGCCTAAACTCAGGATGAGCAAGCTGTAGATTGCAGGCACCAATGGAAACCGTCTTCTCAGATTGGACAATTCTGAGTGCACGAAAGTCGACCACTTGATGAATAAATTGCGTTTCGTCGCCATCATTCCAAATACCGCCTCCAATAAAATACAGGCCTGGCCAAAGCGAACCACTGAAGTGAAATCTGATTGTCCAGCTCCCTCCCGCGTCTATCCGAATTGCAGGACAGTCAACTAATGGATAGACCTGGCCGGCAATCCTCTGACCGGCATGACTCGCGATGTGACAGCCACAGGCTAAATCTTCTAGTCCAGCCTTAGCGATGTACTCCCAGCGAAGGACAAAAGGGAGACCCGTCAACAAAACATTCGCCTCAACACCCTCCTCTGTCTCAATGACTACATCTTGGATGCAAGCGCCCTTGCCAGGGTAGATGATTGTTGACTGCGGATGCAGCGATGGGTCGTGCCAAAAGCGAGAGAATGAAGCGACTGGACTATCATGGCTGAGCAGACTCAGCTCTTTCTGCACCTCATCGCTGTCACGACGGCCAACCTGCTCTGATGTACCCTGTTCTTGAGATGTTGAGGGTGATGCCAGCACTTCCATGGCCTGATCCCACTCCAGGTCAGTGGCATTGCTAAGACGTTGATATGTCACCGTGATTCGATCGGGCCTACCCCAAAGCCGCAGTCTCCCACGATGAAGCAGGATCGCTTCATCACAATGCTGAATGATGACAGGGCAGCTATGCGTAACGAGCAGAATCGATGCTCCCTTGGCTTTCAGACGCCCAAGGTGGTCATAGCACTTTTTCTGAAACAATTCATCTCCAACGGCGAGCGCCTCATCGACGACAAGCACATCAGCATCAATATGAGCCTGCACAGGGAATGCCAACCGCAGCGCCATGCCGCTGGAATAGCTTTTGACCGGTTAGTCAATGAATGGTCCAATATCAGCAAAAGCCAAGATGTCATCAAACCGCTTTTCAATATGAGCCTAAGTCAGGCCCAAGCACGGCAGCATTCAGAAATACTTTTTCACGACCGGTAAAGTCAGGATTAAAGCCACTCCCTAATTCAAGCAGAGCTCCCACTCGGCAACGCACGGCGATGCGCCCAGCTGTAGGAGTGAGTGCGCCACAGATTAATTGAAGAAGAGTACTCTTGCCAGATCCATTTCGACCGACGATTCCGACTGTATGACCACGAGTAGGCCTGAAGTTGATTCCCCTTAGAGCCCAGAACTCTCTTAAATACTGTCTCCTACGCCCATCTAATGCCTGCAGCATGCGATCACAGGGATGATCATAAATTTGATAGCACTTGGAAAGATCTTCAACCTCAACAACAGATTCCCGACTGGGAGGCAAAATCTCAAAGGACATCGGCAAAACCTCGCTGGGCCTTTAGAAAAGCCCGGCGAAAACTCAGCCCACACATAAGAATGGCCAAACCAGAGTCTACGACAATGTACATTAGACTAGTGGGTTTACCTAGTATTGTCACTTTTCGAGTCTCTTCGATAATGAGACCAAGTGAATTGAGCCCCAGGAGCGGGGCCGGTTACCAGCGAACTGGAAGTGCGCTGAGGGTATAAAAGACAGCGCTGCTGACGCTTTCCATATGATGCTGATTCGCGGTAATTCATGTTAATAACCTACAACGCTTGCCAGCGCTTGGCAGTAAGAAGCAGAGCGAGTAACGAGCGACTCTTTTTGCTGTACGAGTGCATGTGATTGTTAGCTAACTTAGATCAGTCTCTCTTTTAAAATTTGCTTGAGTCCAATGGTTAATAGGATAGAAAGAAACGATATTGTAAAAAAGAAAGCGGGCTCTCCATGCAAATTCCTTATAAAGTCCAGGGTTTCCAATAAAAAAGGATGTACACAGTATAGGCCCAATGACACTGAAGAAAGCAACGTTATTGGACGAGAAGGTCTGTCCTTTAAATAAAATGATAAAGACAACAGCATGATTGCTCCTACCAAAGGAGAAGCCCTAGCGTAGGAAGGAAATTCCGTAGCCAATATCAATTTATGATTAGGATGTATAAATGATCCCCACTCAATTGTTGAAATAAGTAAATATATGATACCTATCATAAAAATGACCATTTTATTGGTTTTTATGATTTTCTGATAATGAACCATTAGTTTTGCTGCGAATATGGTTGGCAGGAATAGCAAAGGGTTCCAGAATGCTACAAGTTTCATGTATCGTGGGTCAAGCATATTTAAAATTGGAAAAGTGATATTAATGAGCACTATGAAACAAAATAATAGAAGCCAAGTTCCCCTAATAGTCCATTTGCGAACAAGCGATGCTATGATAGTAAGAAAAACCAAGGTGAATAAATAGTAGAATATGGAGTTACCACCTCTTATTATAAATTCTACTATTTCAGGACCATTCCAGCTAGGTATTTTTCTAGTGAATAGTAACCATAACCCAACCCAGAAAACATAAAGAATTATTAATTTATAGATTCTTAATAAGTCATCAATAATAGATTGCTGCTTTTTGAAAAATAAGAATAAAGACATCAAAAGAAAGGAGGGGACAGCTAGTAATAATATATTAAATTGAATGATGTCAAATATGTTTGGCGATTTTTCGACGTCTGAAAATAAGTTTCCAAAACTTGAGATAACCTTAGTGTGCACCGCAATGACAAAAAAAGGAAGAATAGCCCTTAACCAATCAAAGCCATATTCATAGTTTATCAGTTTTCTTTTATCCTTAATCATATCCTTTATTCAACCCCTCAGCAAACCGTGTTTAGCAGGGTCCGGTATCCACCACAGTTCCTGCCTCATTTGTAGCCTAAGATCCCTCATGGCTTCCGAGTCTAAGCCGGACACCGCCACGGCTCAGCGTCAGCGTCTGGCATCCTCTCTAAGATCAGTCAAATAATAGCGAGTGAGGCACTACGGCAAGAGGTCCAAGGAGGAGTTCGTTCAATTTGTCAACTTGACACTGGAGCATAGCAGTGACTTAAAACGCCACCAGTCCGTGCAGCTTGACCACTCGACATGAGAGTCCGACTACGTGAGATGCAGATCAGTTACAAGGGTGCAAGCACCCCTTGGGATTTGCAGTCGTGTCAGTTCAACGCAGCAGACCTACTCATTGAGGACATGTATGCCCTTGATAGGGCTGAGATCCTCGTAAGCCCTACATCGACACGAGTTCAACCTAAAATATTGAATCGAATTTCACCTGGCTTCGTTTTTCCATAAGCACATCTATAGTTCTGACTTTCTTTTTACGAGGTTTTGATCATATAAAAAGCGAATAAAGGGGGCCGCAAGCGAGGCGGATCCGGCAGCATTTAGGTGGTCTTTATCTCGATAGTACAGCAAGCCTTGATGAGACATTGAGCACCGGACATCACTTGATGGGCACAAATAAGAAAATGGCTCAAATACCCTAACGGCAGCCTCGCTGGACTCGGCTAGTTCATCCAAATACCGTTGAACCATAGAAATAGAAGGCAAGATATCGGAGCGAAGTATACTGCATTCAGCGCCCACTCTTAACCAGATACTAGACCGGCATCTATCTATCGTATCAACATCAAAGATTGGAGGAGGACCGATAATGACCAACGATACTCCCTTAGATGCTAAGACTTCCGACAGAGCAAGCAAGTTGTTTCCCCACTGTTTCAAGTCATTTGGCAAGCCTAAGTCATGATGTCGCTTAAAGAAGAGACGGGAGACGACTACAATGTCTCCATTATGGAATTGAAGCTGTGCACGATTATAAAGTATTTGCCGATCTTTTAGAAACTTCTTACTTGTCATTGGAAATGGAATCCCTGGCGTCTCAATAAGGTGAAACCCTGATCCCGTCTGCCTATTGACCTCTAGCAACAATCCTTGGAGATGACCAATATGACTATCTCCAAAGGCCCAGATCATGGGCTGATCGGAACTGCTAGAAGGGACTGTGCATTTTGAAAAAGTCATGGCATTTAATTTACGTCCTCTTCCATCAATGACACATTCCTGACTGAAGCTTAGCCCTGAGTCTCTAAGGGGTAAATAGTCTGGGGGAGCAGGCAGATCATTAATTCCACTTACAAGCATGGCAGGACTCAGCTGCTTTAATGTGGCCAGCCCCAATGCGGCAAGAAATGATCCAAAGAGACCAAAGAACAGTATTCCCGATTTTCGACTAGGCCAGTTTGATTTTCTTATTGGCACTTCAACAAATCGATAGGAGAATATTGCAAGACATAAAACAAGCATGAGTTGAAGTGGCACTGTCCACCATTGAACCCCAATCGTCCAACGGCTAAGCGAAAGAACACTCCAGTGCCATAGATACAAGGAATACGAGAGGAGGCCCAACGACACGACATAAGGATTAGTCAGGAGAGAAAATTCATAAGTTCCTGAGCGCAAACATGCGATCAGCAAAGCTGTCATCAGCACAATCCCAACCACCGGAATGACTGAATATTGAGCTGGGATCAGCATGATTCCAACAACAACGCCGACAATGGGCGATGCTGGAATCTGTGAAAGTCGCGCAAAGTGACTGGCATAATATGTTTGCCCAAGAAATAACAAGCAACCAATCCCTAGCTCCCACATGCGTGCTGGCATTAGGTAATATGACAGCACTTGATTGGCCTGATAAAGATAAATGAATATAGCCAATGAACTCAAAGACAGAGCACTCATTAGCATAATAAAAGATCGCGGCCTGTTTGCCTTCTCAGGGCCAGTCCGGCATAGCCAATATATAAACGGAAACAAGAGATAGAATTGTGCTTCAACAGAGAGCGCCCAAGTATGTGTGAAAGGATTGAGCTCTGCAGCCGTTGCAAAATAATCCGTTGAACTTCTTATTAGGTGAAAATTGGACACTCCCAGCAAGGCGGCAATACCTGTTTTTAGAATTAAGGTAGGTTCGGAAATAAATAAGCATGCAAGAATGGCTGTGAACAGAACGAAGACAATAAGTACAGGCAAAAGTCTCTTAAATCTTCTAGAATAAAAGCCAAGTGTAAACTGCCAAAAAGATTCACCGCCTCTCCCCATTAGCGAAGAGAGAATCACGTAGCCCGAAATAACAAAGAATATGTCAACTCCTAAATAGCCGCCAGGCAGGAGCCTCCTGTTAAAATGATTGACGATGACGGCAATAATTGCAAGTGCTCTGAGCCCGTCTATCTCCTTCCTGTAGGCTGGACGTAGCGACTCATCTAACGGGACACGTTCTTGCATTGTGTTAACTTAGAGGTCTGTAGGCGATCTTGACGATGAGATTGTTCCACGATTGGAGGCTTAATGATGCCTACTTCGAGACAGCATCAAGGGCGACACAAATAGGTGCTTTTCATGCCTAAAGTATCTGAAATTGACACAGCGCAAACGTTGCTGGCGTCCCTGCTAAAACTCAGAACATTTAGCAGCCCAAACATCAACACGCCTAGAAGAAGCTGATTCCATAGACGTTGGTTAGACACGCCCTCACCTCCTCCTTCCTTCCCGCCGATTGCGTAGCTTGAGTTACATGTCAAGCAGTGGGAGAGGCTTGGGCCAGAGATGCAGGCCTCACGTACTCTGATCGGACAGAAACCCTGATCTGCAGCAGCACTCACACAAAGGACGCCGTCTACTCGCGCATGACTCCACCCACTCCTGAAACAGCCACTAAACTGCATTTCTATTGTGAAAATGACCAAAGACAATATAAGACTATCACCTCTTGAGGGCAACCTGGCATGAAATTAGTCGAGTTCAGGGGCGATCCTTCAGGCCTACGCGAGCACGGTCACAAGATTGATATCGTGTGTTCTGCATATAAACGGCCTGGCCAACTTAAAGTTCTAATCCAATGCTTCCTCAATCAAGAGGATGCTAACTGGAATCTGCACGTCATTCACGATGGCCCATGTGAAAGTTTCTCTCAACTTGGAAGAACATATCGCAATGACAACCTGCAGTGCAAGTTCAGCGCCAGCCAAGAACGATCCAACGACTATGGTCACTCACAAAGAGCAAAAGGGCTTGAGCAGACAACTGCCGATTACGTACTGATTACCAATGACGACAATTACTACCCACCCTCATTCCTTTCATATATTAATTCCGCAATTCACTCGGTTAACCCGGATGTAATTCTTTATGACATGGTTCATGGGCACCATTTTCCTGGTGGTCGCTATCAACTCTCGAATTGCTTATTTCAAGTTTACTTCGCAAGGGAATCGATCGATATAGGCGCCGCCATTGTTCGTGGGAGCTTAGCTCGAGAGGCCGGGTTTCACGGAAGAGATTTTTCTGCTGATGCTACATACTTCGAAGACATCAAAAGAATAGCGGGGCCAGACATACTGATTGTCAAAATACCGAGGATTCTCCTATATCACAATTAAAGAGACTCTCTCCTCTGCCAGCAGACTTGACACCAATCCATTCCGATTACTGCAACGACAAAGAGGCTTGATGGAGCAAGATCGATCGGCATCCACCCTTGGCCAAGAGCAGCCCCATGCCACGCAAGCGCCACAATGCCGAGAGGCTGCTCAACAGGGGGGTCGTCAGACACAACATAGGGCTTCCTGAAGATCTCCAGACCGCTTGCAGTGCAGTGGATCTGGGCACTTCTATGGCGGTATAATGTGCGCAAATCGGCTGGATTGAGCCGAAAAGCTGCACCAAGTTTTCCACATGTACCGCCGCAAGGAAGGCAATCAGCTCTCCTTTGATGATTTCTTCCTCCCATTCGGCGGGAAGCTCTCGGGGGATAACCGCTGGGTGAAGTTGGCGGATCTGATCCCTTGGGATGAGCTGGAGCATCACTACGCCTCGCAGTTTTCAAAGGGGTTCGGAGCGCCTGCCAAGCCTTTTCGCATGGCCCTTGGTGCCTTGATCATCAAGGAGCGCTTGCAGGTCACCGACGAAGAGCTCGTTGAGCAGATCAAGGAAAATCCCTATCTTCAGTTCTTTCTTGGCTTGGAAGGCTTCCAGTTCGAGGCACCGTTTGATCCCTCGATGATGGTGTATTTCCGTCGTCGGCTGCCAGAGAAGACCATCAATGACTGCAACGAGCGGATCGTCCGGCATGGCAAACAACAAATTGCACAGAATAAACAAGGCGACAATGATGATCCTGATGATGGTGACGGATCAGTGCCTGCCGCTCTTGAACGCCCCAGCCAAGATGCGAAGGCGCCCAAGAGGCATCAAGGAATCCTTCTGATTGACGCCACATGCGTGCCCAGCGATATTCGCTATCCCACTGATCTCTCTCTTCTCAATGAAGCCCGCGAAACGACAGAGAAGCTGATTGATGAGATGCACAAGCAAGTGCGTGATGTGTTTGGCCACAAACCAAGAACCAACCGGCGTCAGGCCCGTCGTCAATTCCTGGCGGTGGCCAAGAAGAAGCGTCCGCGCCTCAGCAAGATTCGCAAGGCCATTGGTCAGCAGCTCCGGCATCTGGCTCGAAACCTGTCCAGTATCGATGCTCTGATCGCCTGCGGTGCAAGAGTTTTGGCGGCTGGTCGCCATTGGTATCGCAAGCTGTTGGTGATCAGTGAGCTGGTGAGGCAGCAAAAGATCCTGTATCACTCAGACACCAGAAGTATTCAGGATCGAATCGTCAGTTTGACACAACCCCACATCAGGCCAATCGTTCGTGGCAAGACTAGAAATAATGTTGAATTTGGTGCCAAGATCTCGATCTCGGTCAGTGGCGATGGATTTGCATTCCTGGATCGTCTCAGCTGGGATCCCTACAACGAAGGAGAAGACCTAAAATCCCAGGTACGCACTTTTCACCGTCGCCATGGCTTTTATCCAAAGGTTGTCTGTGCTGATCAGATCTATCGCACACGATCCAACCGCGCCTTTTGCATGAGGCATGGAATTCGCTTGAGCGGGCCGCGTCTTGGCAGGCCAAAAAATGATCCTGATCTCGTCGCTGCAGAGAAGAAGATCGCTCTAGATGATCAGAGGCGGCGCAACGGTGTAGAGGGGAAGTTCGGCCAAGGGAAGCGCCGTTTCGGGCTTGGGCTCGTTCGTGAGAAGCTGGCCGAGACCTCAGGTTGCACCATCGCCATAAATCTGTTGGTCATGAACCTCGAGAAGCTCCTGGAGCTTCTTGTTGTATTGATTGCCATACTCCAAGGCTTGCTAATGGCATGTATCGCCTCTGAGAGGCGTCCCACGCTGCTCATTTCATCGGGACTGAGTTTGGCTACATGCTGAGATGATCACGGCGCAGGCATCTCTGGATCAGAGGCTGGCCCGAGCAATAGCTTTTTCAGGAGGCCCAACATAATTCTGGCTTGGCTCCTTAGCAAAAAACTTACTCATCCTCAATATTGATAGGATCACTGAGAGAGTCTGGGGTTGCACCCATGCCTAGCCTACCAATACCAAACTTTACAAGTGCGGCGAGTAGCATTCTTGATTCCGGGGCCTTGATTCCCAAAGCGTGAAGCTCTGCAATACTTAGAGACTTCTTAGACTCAAGTAGACATATCAACTGAGGAATTTGGCCACCTAGAAGAAACTGCAGAAAATCCCTTACCATGGCGCTATTGAGCCATTCTGGAGGAGTGCCGTCATCATCTATTATAATCTTAGATGCTTCAAAGCTCGTGGAAGCATGATGAGCAAATATGCTTGCATAGCTACCATGAAACCGTGAAAGATTCCTGCTTCTTTCATCTGATTCTCGCACTTTCGAGAGTTCGCCCCACAACTCTCGATATTGCTCTGCCACAACCTTGCCGCTAAAGTTATCATTATATTTTTGCAAGCTTGCTTCGGCCATGCCCTGGCGCCTTTCGGAATCGCGCAAAAGGATGGTCAAGGAGCGCTCAAGCGCCTCCTCATCAACAATAACTCCCAACGACCTGATGCCAATCATCATATCATAATCGACTAGTCCAAGCCGGTAGAGTACCTCTAGCTTATCGGCACCATCTAAGGTCAAAAGAACATCATAGGTTGGCACTAGGAATCCGCTGACATCAGGCGTGACAAGATCACGATAGCCGTCCCAGTCACTCACGACCAACGGCAGTTCGGCAGCCATTGCCTCTATCAAGGACAGGCCAAAGGTTTCCTGAAGGTTGTCGGCTGGAGATGTGAATACGTCAGCTGCAGCAAGGGCTTCCCACTTTTCATCCTCACCCGCGGGCTTAGATCCACCTACTCGTATAAAATTAAGACCGTCAAACGAATGCTGAAGCTCATCATAGGCAGCAATAATTTGCTCGTTAAAAGCATGGCCGCATTCGATCAGAGTGATGCCTGCTGTATGCTTGGCAAGCTTTGCTAAGACTCGATAGAGGGGCTGGGGATGTGCTTTCGAGTGAAAGCTGAGCCTGCCGACAAAGGCAACAACAAAGTTCTCTGCAGGAATTCCTAACGCATGTCTTGCTCTAGCTCTGCGTTCCCTGCGACTCAGCTCCGGTGCATAAGCTTGCCGGGCGTCCACGGTCAGGGGAATGATGGGCAGAAGGGGCCCTGGAGGCCGTGCAAGATCTGGCTGATTAAACCTGCGACGGAGCAACTCCATTCGTTCCTCCATGCATCGTTCAACGACTTTTCTGCCAGCTCTGGATGTGCAAACAAGCGCATCCCAAGGGTAGAGGGGGGCAAGGACAAGATCCTCTAGCGAATTCAGGACCTGAGAGGAGCAGAGAGTATGAATTACCCCTGTGATCGAGAAGGCCCTAGGCTCATCCCATGGTCTGAGTTGACACCACTGGGAGAGATCTGGAGCTGGAACATGAAGGTTGCCCGCTTCCCGGGCGACCTTCATAGACAGGCCGCGCTGGATCCGAAGCTTACCACTGGGTGCCAAATGACGAACCAGGGCTTGTTGAAGCGTCCACGCATCACTTTCACTAATAGTAATTGCTGTCAGTAATTCGCCAGCCCTTAGATTTGAGGCAAGTGCTTGGGCAAAATGACGTCCGGCCACCCTTCGGCCTAATATTTGATGGCTTTGGGTATCGAAGGTCTCGCCAGGCAAAAATAATGCTGCCGGATAGTGACTGTTCATTCTTCACCGAGTCAATTGTGCTTTCTAGCCTGGTCATCCAAAGCAGCCTCCCACTGAGGTGTAACTCCAGTTGTGGCAAGGGATGGGTTGATCTGTGATCCTTGCCCATTGTGCCGCCTCCAAGCTCTGCCAACTCCTGGGCTCGCTTGAAGAGCGCGGGCGGGAACCGAACTAGGCTGGTGATCTCGGATGCTCACCTGGGCCTGACAGCCGGGAGCGCTTGTTGCGCAACTTCTTGAGCCCTGTTCCCAAGCGGCAAGGCTTCTCAGAAGGAGTAGGCCGGCCAGATCATCGTGGCGGCATCCAACCAAGCCATGTCCGTGATTGAAGCCGCCCGAGCCTCTGGTGGGGGGTCGGCCTGTTGCATGTTGCACCTCTACTTGAACTATCCATGTATTCCCAGCCATATACCTGGCTCAGATCAGACCCAAAGCGGAAGGCGGTAGCGAAGTTTTGTTAGAAGGAGACCAGCCAGAACGACGGCGATCAGGTTGAAACTGAGCACCAGGAGCTCCGTTCTCAACTGCAAGCGCCCTTCAATCAGGGCATCTCGAACCGGAGCCAGCGCTTGATAAAAAGGGTTAAAATCAGCCAGAAATTGGAGCCTTCCCAAGCCTTCCCGTTTGTAGAGGATCGGCGAGACCAGGAAAAGCAGTTGCAGAACGATGGGCATCAGTTGGGCAAAGTCCTTGAATCGGGCGCCAAGAACTGCCATTAACACGATCACCCAGAAGGTAAAGAAAGCCAGATTCAGCAATGGAAGCCAAAGGAAGCTGACGGCATTCAACAATAAGGAGGGCTGGATAAACGCAAATGCCGCAAAAACTACGACGAAAGCCTGGGCAAAGGTTTGAAGCTGAAAAGCCCACTCTTCCAGGCAATAGAAGACGCTTGGCATCGCGTTACTCAGCAACTGCTCCCTGCGTTGAATGAACAGCCCGCTACCAGCCAGTGAAGCCTGACTGATCAGGCCCCAGATCGTGATACCAAATCCAAGATAGACGATATAAACCGACGGATCGGCAACTTTCAGCACAGTGCTATAGACGACTCCAAGAACAGCCACACTCAGCAGATTGCTCAGTCCCATCCAGAAGCTCCCGAGGGTAGTGCGGCTGAATCGTGCCAACGTCCTCAGCCAGGCGCTGTACCACCAGGCCCGAGCTGTCCGGTAGCCGTAGAACAATCCCTGGCCTTGTGCAGGCTTGGCTTCCCGCAAATTCATAATCCCAGCCGATTCAATGGCCATCCTTCAAGCCACTCCCTGGCTATAGACCTGAATCGCCTGATCCAGAGGGCCATCGAACACCAAGTGGCCATGCTTGAGCACAAGGCCGCGAGTGCAGAACTGGGAGAGCAACTCGTTGGAGTGCGACGCCAGGATCAATGTACCAACCTCCCCCAGAAATCGCTTGAGCTGGTGACGGGCCCTGGAGAGAAACCACTGATCGCCTGCACCGATCCCCTCATCGAGGGCCAGAGCCTCATGGCGAAAGGAGGTCAGCAGCCCGAACTGAAGGCGGGTGCGCATACCTTCGCTATAGGTACGGATCGGGAGATGAATGAAATCAGCCAGTTCGGTGAACTCCGTCAGTTCTCTGAGGAAGGGATCGAAACCCTCGATCGTGTTGCAGTTGAGTAAGTAGTGGGCTCGCGCCGCATGGCGACCACTGAGATCGGAGTCGACCCAGAAGCCTTTATTGATCAGCGGCACCACCTGTGCATAGCGGCGTATCTTGCCTCGAGTGGGCCGGTACACATCGGACAGAAGCCGCAACAACGTGGACTTACCAGCCCCATTATGACCCAGCAGAGCAACACGTTCCCCTTTCTGAATGGTGAAGGAAAGATCATTGAGAGCTGTGACGGCCACAGCACCGCCTCTGGTGCGGTTCAGCAGACCGCCGGTCAGCCCTCCCACCAGAGCCGATTTCAACGAACGGCTGCCAACCCCTTCCACAGGGATATCAAGGCTGACGCCTTCCAGTTCAACCAGGGGCTGATGGAGGGAGTTGAAAGACTCGCTCATGCTCGTGAGCAATCCTCGACACCTGCAAGCATCAGCCTCAACCCGCAGCGACTGGCGGCAGCGTCGCCATCAGGCTGCCCATCTCAAGGGCCTGAAGGGCATAGCTCCAGCCCAGGTTGCTCTTGATGCCGGCCCGCTCCAAGGCCTGCTGCATGGTGTCCGTGGTGAGCACGCCGAAGATCACCGGCACACCCGTGTCGCGTGACACAGCCGCCACCCCCTTGCTCACCTCGGCGCAGACGTAATCGAAGTGGGGGGTGTCGCCCTTGATCACCGCACCCAGGGTGATCAGCACCTGATAGCGGCCCGAGGCCGCCAGGCGCTGGGCCACCAGGGGAATCTCAAAACTGCCGGGCACCCAGGCCAGGTCCAGCTGCTCGCTGCTGGGGCTGGTGTCGATGCCGTGGCGGGAGAGGGCATCGAGGCAGGCACTGAGCAGCTTGGCGGTGACCAGATCGTTGAAACGACCCACCACGATGCCGATGCGCAAGCCGCTGATGTCGGTGAAGCGGCCTTCAAAAACGGTCAATGGACTCAGGCCACGAAGTAGCTCATGCCCCAGTTGAGCAGCACCAGGGCCACCCAGGCCGCTCCACCCAGCAGGATCAGGCGGTTGGAGCGGCCGCTGTCGTCGGTGCTGGCGTAGAGCACCGGGACCGCCACCACAAGGGCAAACGACATCACCACCAGGGCCAGAACGGTGAGGGTGTTGAGGATCTGCATGGTTGGGAGGGCGGGGTGCGCGGTCCCTGGCGCGCGGGCCGGGGCAGGCAGTGGCTGGATTCTCCCATGGGGCCTCCGGAATTTCCCGGCCCGGCCCGGCCATCCTTCACAAGTTGTGGGCACCACCCGGCCCTCCTACGATCGCTCAATCCCTGAGCAAGCCGTGGCCACGCCGCCGGAAGAACAGCTCTCGCTGGTGGCTGCCCTGGGCCTGGAGGCCACCCCCGCCCCGAGGGGCGCAGCCAGGACAGCCTCCACCGACGGCCCCACTGGCGAGAGCGATGACGAGCTGATGGCGGAGGCCGCCGCCCGCCCCCGGCGGCGCCAGGCCAGGGCGAGTGAGCCCAAAGCTGTGAGTCCCGAGCCGGCCGCGGGGTCCGTGGAGTCGGCCGAGCCCGGGGATGCCGCCGAGACGCTGCCCCCCTGGCACCACCACGGCCTGGTGGATCCCGAGGCCCTGCCGCCGGTGCTGCGCCACTACGTGGAGCTCAAGGCGGCCCACCCCGAGCGGGTGTTGCTCTACCGCCTCGGCGATTTCTACGAGTGCTTCTTCGAGGACGCCATCCGGGTGTCGCGGCTGCTGGAGCTCACCCTCACCGGCAAGGAGGGGGGTAAACGGATCGGGCGGGTGCCGATGGCCGGCATCCCCCACCACGCCGCCGAGCGCTACTGCGGCGAACTGGTGCGCCGCGGCCTCGCCGTGGCGCTCTGCGACCAGCTGGAGAGCACCCCAGCCCCGGGCGCCCTGCTCCGGCGTGGGATCACCCGCGTGCTCACCCCCGGCACCGTGCTGGAGGAGGGGATGCTGGCGGCGCGCCGCAACAACTGGCTGGCGGCCGTGGTGCTGGAGCAGGGCCAGTGGGGGCTGGCGGTGGCCGATGTGAGCACCGGCGAATTCCAGCTGATGCAGCGCCAGGGCAGCGATCAGCTGCACCAGGACCTGCTGCAGCTGCAGCCGGCCGAGCTGCTCTGGCCCACTGCGGAGTCCGGCGAGCCGGCCTGGGCGCCGGAGTCGATCCACCGCACGCCGCTGCCGCTCACCCCCTTCACCCTGCCAGAGGCACGCCGCACCCTGCTGGAGCGCTTCGGCCTGGCCAGCCTCGAGGGTCTGGGCCTGGGCGAGGCGCCCCTGGCCCTGAGGGCCGCCGGCGGTCTGGTGCGCTACCTCGATGACACCCAGCCAGCCACTGACGACCCAGCTGACACCACCACCGCGACCACCGCCAGCCGCATCCCCCTGGATCGGCCCACCCTTCAGCAGCGCGGCGATCAGCTGGTGCTCGACGCCCAGACCCGCCGCAACCTGGAGATCACCCAGACCCAGCGGGATGGCCAGTTTCAGGGGTCGCTGCTCTGGGCCCTGGATCGCACCATGACCGCCATGGGCGCCCGGGCGCTGCGCCGCTGGCTGGAGGCCCCCCTGATGGACCTGGCGGCGATCGAGCGGCGCCAGGAGGGCATCGCTGTGCTGGTGCAGCAACGGCCCCTGCGCCTCGCCCTGCGCCGGCTGCTGCGGCCCATGGGCGATCTGGAGCGCCTCTCGGGCCGGGCCGGGGCCGGCAGCGCCTCCGCCCGCGACCTGGTGTCCCTCGCCGATGGGCTGGAGCGCCTGCCCCGCCTCGCCGCCCTGCTGGAGCCCGCGGCCGCGGCCGTGTTCGCTCCCCTGCAGCAGGCCGAACCAGAGCTGGCACAGCTGGCGGCCCTGGTGCGCCACACCCTGGTGGAGGCACCACCGCTCAGCCTCAGCGAGGGGGGCCTGATCCACGACGGCGTCGACGGCCGCCTCGATGGGCTGCGCAACCGGCTCGACGATCAGGACCAGTGGCTGGCGGCCCAGGAGCAGGAGGAGCGCCGCCGCAGCGGCATCCCCACCCTGCGGCTGCAGTTCCACCGCAGCTTCGGCTACTTCCTCTCGGTGAGCCGGGCGCGGGCCGAGCGGGTGCCCGAGCACTGGATCCGGCGCCAGACCCTGGCCAACGAGGAGCGCTTCGTCACCCCCGAGCTCAAGGCGCGCGAGGGCCGCATCCTGCAGCTGCGGGCCCGGGCGGCCCAGCGGGAATACGAGCTGTTCAGCCAGCTGCGTCAGCAAGTGGGGGAGCTGGCCGGACCGATCCGCCAGGCCGCCCGGCGCGTGGCCGGCCTCGATGCCCTGGCCTCACTGGCAGAGGTGGCCGCCTGCCATGGCTACTGCCGGCCGCAACTGGACCACAGCCGCTGCCTGCAGGTGGAGGCGGGACGGCACCCCGTGGTGGAGCAACTACTGGTGGAGGAGTCGTTCAGCGCCAACGATCTGCACCTGGGGGAGCAGGGGCGCCCCGACCTGGTGGTGCTCACCGGGCCGAACGCCAGCGGCAAGAGCTGCTACCTGCGCCAGAACGGGTTGCTGCAGCTGATGGCGCAGATCGGCAGCTGGATTCCGGCCCGATCGGCCCGCCTCGGCCTGGCCGATCGCATCTTCACCCGGGTGGGGGCCGTCGATGACCTGGCCAGCGGCCAGTCCACCTTCATGGTGGAGATGGCCGAGACCGCCAACATCCTTCACCACGCCACCGACCGCTCCCTGGTGCTGCTCGATGAGATCGGCCGCGGCACCGCCACCTTCGATGGTCTCTCGATCGCCTGGGCCGTGGCGGAGCACCTGGCGGCGGGGCTGCGGGCACGGGCGGTGTTCGCCACCCATTACCACGAACTCAACGAACTGGCCGCGCTGCTGCCGGGCGTCGCCAACTACCAGGTGCTGGTGGAGGAAACCGGCGACCACCTGCTCTTCCTGCATCAGGTGCGTCCGGGCGGCGCCAGCCGTAGCTACGGCATCGAAGCGGCCCGGCTGGCGGGCGTGCCGCCCCAGGTGGTGCAGCGGGCCCGTCAGGTGCTGGGGCGGATCGAGGCCAACAGCCATGTGGCCGTGGGCCTTCAGGCCGCGGCCTGATTCAGCCAGGCCCGGCGCAGCAGGGCGTTGCAGGTGGCGCCCACCAGGCCGGCGCCACCCTTGCTGCCTTCGAGCCGGATCTGGGGCAGATCACTGGCGGCCAGCCGCCGCTTGCTCTCCGCCACCCCCACGAAGCCCACCGGCATGCCGATCACCAGGGCCGGCCGGCTGGCGCCGCCGGGCTGATCAAGCAGACGCTCCAGGGCGGTGGGGGCGCTGCCGATCAGCACCACCGCCCCGGGGCAGGCCGCCAGGGCCGCCGCCATGCCCTCGGCCGTGCGGGTGCCGCCAGGCGGCGCCACAGCCGGCGCCCACTCGAGGATGCTGCGCACCGGGTTGGCGAAGGTGCGCCGGGCCATCGGCGAGACGGCCGCGGCCGCCATGGCCGTATCGGTGAGGATCACGGCCCCCCCAGCCAGGGCCTCCAGGCCCAGCGCGCAGGCCTCGGCGCTGAAGCGAAGGTCAGCCGCGATGGCCAGATCGCCACTGCTGTGCACCAGGCGCTCGAGCACCTCCTGCTGCACCGGGTCCAGATCGGTGGGGCCCAGCCACTGGCGGATGCGCCGCACACTCTCGCTGAAGATCGGATGATCCAGATCCAAGCCAGGCCGCCCCATGCCCATCCATCTCTACTGGGGTGACGACGAGGCCGCCAGGACCCGGGCGATCGACGAGTTGATCAGCAAGGAGGTGGACCCGGCCTGGCACAGCATCAACCTCACCCGCCTCGATGGCTCCGACACCGCCCAGGCGGCCCAGGCCCTGAGTGAAGCCCGCACGCCGCCCTTCGGCAGCGGTGCCCGGCTGGTGCTGCTGCAGCGCAGTCCCTTCACCAGTCCCTGCTCCGCCGAGCTGGCAGGCCAGCTGGACACCTGCCTGGAGCTGATTCCCGAGAGCTGCCACCTGGTGCTGGTGAGCAGCGGCAAACCCGATGCCCGCCTGCGCACCACCAAGGCGCTGCGCCAGCGTGCCCTGGAGAAGAGCTTTCAGCTGCCCTCGGCCTGGGATGGGGCCGGCCAGGTGGAGCTGGTGGCGCGCACGGCGCGGGAGCTGGGGGTGACCCTGGCGGCAGGGGCAGCGGAAGCCCTGGCGGAGGCGATCGGCAGCGACAGCGCCCGGCTGAGCAGCGAGCTGGAGAAGCTGGCGCTTTACAGCGGCGAGGCAGCGGTTCAGGTGGCGGCGGTGGCGGCCCTGGTGGGCGGCCACAGCACCACCAGCCTGGCAGTGGGGGATGCTCTGCTGGAGGGGAACGCCGGCGCGGCGATCGCCCTGGTCGATGACCTGCTGCAGGCGGGGGAGCCGGCCCTGCGGCTGGTGGCCTCACTCACCAGCCAGGTCAGGGGCTGGCTGTGGGTCAGTTTGCTGGAGAGCCGCGGCGAGCAGGACGTGGCCGTGATCGCCAAGGCCGCCGGCATCGGCAACCCCAAGCGGATCTACGTCATGCGCCGGCAGATCCGTGGGCGGACCCCCGCCCGGCTGCTGACCCTGCTGGCCCAGGTGCTGGAGGTGGAAGCCGCCCTCAAACGGGGCGCCGAGGCCGGTGAGGCCTTCCGCGATGGGCTGCTGCTGGCCACCGCCCGATAATCGCGGCATCCCATCACATCTGCCGATCGGAATGGCCCTGCTGGTTCAGAAATTCGGGGGAACCTCCGTTGGCAGCGTGGAGCGGATCCAGGCGGTGGCGCAGCGAATCGCCGCCAGCCGCGAGCGGGGTCACGACCTGGTGATCGTGGTCTCGGCCATGGGCCACACCACCGATGAACTCACCGCCCTGGCGCGGGCACTCTGCCCTGAGCCCCCCCAGCGGGAGATGGACATGCTGCTGGCCACGGGCGAGCAGGTGTCGATCGCCCTGCTGGCGATGGCCCTGCACAGCATCGGCGTGCCGGCCGTGTCGATGACGGGACCGCAGGTGGGCATCGTGACCGAATCGGCCCACGGCCGCGCCCGCATCCTCGAGGTGCGCACCGAGCGGCTGCGCAAACGGCTCGAGGAGGGCCAGGTGGTGGTGGTGGCCGGCTTCCAGGGCACCAGCAGCGGCAGTGCCGGCACGCCCGAGATCACCACCCTGGGCCGGGGCGGCTCCGACACCTCTGCCGTGGCCCTGGCCGCGGCCCTCGGGGCCGACGCTTGCGAGATCTACACCGATGTGCCCGGAGTGCTCACCACCGACCCGCGCCAGGTGAGCGATGCCCAGTTGATGGAGGAGGTGAGCTGCAACGAGATGCTGGAGCTGGCCAGCCTTGGCGCGGCGGTGCTGCATCCCCGCGCGGTCGAGATCGCCCGCAACTACGGCGTGCCCCTGGTGGTGCGCTCCAGCTGGAGCGACGCCCCCGGCACCCGGCTCACCAGCGGCAGGCCCCGACCGATCGGCAGTGAGGGGCTGGAGCTGGGCCGTCCGGTGGACGGGGCGGATCTGGAGAACCAGCAGGCGGTGCTGGCCCTCACCCGGGTGCCCGACCACCCCGGGGTGGCCGCCCTGCTGTTCGAGGCTCTCTCCGCGGCGGGGCTGAACGTGGATCTGATCGTGCAGGCCACCCATGTCGGCGCCAGCAACGACATCGCCTTCACCCTCTCGGAGAGCCAGCTGGAGGGCGCCCGAGAGGTCTGCCGGAGCCTGCTCCAGGAGCTGGCGGTGGAGGAGAGCGCCCTGAGCACCCAGGCGGGGCTGGCCAAGCTGAGCATTTCCGGGGCCGGGATCATGGGGCGGCCAGGCATCGCCGCTCGCCTGTTCGACACCCTGGCCCGCTACGGCATCAACCTGCGCATGATCGCCACCAGTGAAGTGAAGGTGAGCTGCCTGGTGGAGGGCAGCCAGGGTGCGCGGGCCCTGCGTGCCGCCGCCGAGGTGTTCGAACTGCAGGAGCACCAGCTGCGCCAGAACCCGCTCCCCTGCGACGTGAGCGATCCGGCGGTGCGCGGCGTGGCCCTCGACCGCAACCAGGCCCAGGTGGTGGTCCGCCAGGTTCCCGACCGCCCCGGCACGGCCGCAGCCGTCTGCCGGGCCCTGGCCGACGCCGGCATCAGCCTCGACACCATCGTCCAGTCGGAGCGCACCCACGGCTCCGGCCCGCAGCTCAGCCGCGACATGAGCTTCACCCTGCGACGCGACGATCTCAACCGAGCCCGCGGCGCCCTGCAACCGGTGCTCGCCCCCTGGCCCGAGGCTCGCTTCGAGGAAGGCCTGGCCATCGCACGGGTGAGCGCCGTGGGCTCGGGCATGCCCTGCACCCCCGGCACCGCCGCCCGCATGTTCCGGGCCCTGGCGGAAGCCGGGGTGAACATCGAGATGATCGCCACCAGCGAGATCCGCACCAGCTGTGTGGTGGCGGAAGCCGATGGGGTCAAAGCCCTGCAGGCGGTGCATGCCTGCTTCCAGCTGGGTGACAGCACCAGCTACACGCTGGAGGCCACGGCCTAGTGCACTGGTTGCGCCACCGCCGCTGGCTGGCCCTGGCCGCGGGCCTCGATGCCCTGGGGGTCTGCCTGCTGGCGGCCTGGATCGACCGGGAACGGAATGGCTTCCTGGACAATCAGCTGGGTCTGCTGGCGATGCTGGTGGTGACCTATCTCAGCCTCGGCTGGCTGTTCGGGTCGTTCACACTCCTCAAGACGAGCCGCCTGCGCTGGAGCCAGCTGGTGGTGCGCCTGGCCATCACAAGTGCGGCCACCACGGCCGCTGGCGCCGTGGTGGGCTGGCTGCTGCGCACCGCGCCGGAGGTGACGCTGCTGCACCGCGGCAGCCTGATGCCACTCTTCACCCTGGCGGCACTCTGGAGCGGTGGCGTGCGGCTGCTGCTGCGCCAGCTGGCCCACTCCACCCGACAGGACCAGTGGGACATCGTCAGTCTTCCCGACGAGCAGGAGGCGATCAGGGCTGAATGGGAGCGAATCGGGGGCATGCGGGCTCCATCGATCCATGTCTTGGGTGAAGACTTTCTCAGGCATGAAAAGGGGCCGGATGGCAACGAGAGCAGCGGCCTTGCCCTCAGCCAGGGAGTGCTCAAGCGGCCCGATGGACTGGAGTCCTGCTCCCGGGCCCTGGAGGAAGGCCGCCCCGTCACCTCCCTGGCGCTGGCGGCCGAGCAGGAGTTGCAGCGGATTCCGCCCCGCTGGGTGGTGGATCAGTGGCTGCTGTTCTCCGATCGCTCCGTGCAGCGCATTGGGAGCTTCGAGCGACAGCTCAAGCGCTATGCCGACGTGATGGTGAGTCTGCTGCTGCTGCTGCTGTGTTCACCGCTGCTGGCCATCACCGCCGCGTTAATCCGCCTGGGCGATGGCGGACCGGTGCTCTACCGGCAGAAGCGCACGGGCCTGCAGGGCAAGCGCTTCAAGGTGATCAAGCTGCGCACAATGATTCCCGATGCGGAGGAAGAGGGAGAGGCGATCTGGTCGGGTCCGAACGACGGGCGGATCACACCGGTAGGCCAGTGGCTGCGGCGCACCCGGCTCGATGAGCTGCCCCAGCTGATCAACGTGCTGCGCGGTGAGATGAGCCTGATCGGCCCGCGCCCGGAGCGGCCCGAGCTGGAGACGGACCTGGAGCGGCGCATCCCCAACTACCGCCTGCGCCACTGGATCCGGCCGGGCCTGAGCGGCTGGGCCCAGGTGAACATGCCGTACACCTCCACGGTGGAGGACGCCGAACTGAAGCTGAGTTACGACCTCTTCTACCTGCGCAACAGCAGTGTCTGGCTCGACCTGCTCATCCTGTTCAAGACAATCAAGATCGTGCTCAAGGCCGCTGGGCGCTGAGCGTCAACTACGCCCCACCAGTTTCTGACGCAGCTTCTTGATGCGATCACGCAGATTGGCGGCCTCTTCGAATTCAAGATTCTTGGCGGCGGCTTTCATCTTGTCCTCCAGCTCCAGGATCAGCTCCGGCAGGGCATCGAGGGGCACCATCGCGAACGATGCCGGCTCGGCTTCAGCAGTGGGAGCCTCATCCTGGGCGCGCCTGGAGACCTCCAGAAAGCTGAGGATGGCATTGCCGGCCCGCTTGCCGGCAGCGCTGGGGATGATGCCGTGGGTCTCGTTGTAGGTCTGCTGGATCGCTCGGCGCCGCTCGGTTTCGGAGATGGCACGGGCCATCGAATCGGTGAGATTGTCGGCATAAAGCAGGGCCGTCCCGTCCACATGACGGGCCGCCCGGCCGATGGTCTGGATCAAGGAGCGCTCGGCCCTCAGAAATCCCTCCTTGTCGGCATCGAGAATCGCCACCAGAGACACCTCGGGCAGATCCAGGCCTTCCCGCAACAGGTTCACGCCCACCAGGGCGTCGAATTCACCGTTGCGCAGATCCTGGATGATCTCAATCCGCTCGATCGAATGGATCTCCGAGTGCAGATAGCGCACCCGCACACCATTCTCAGCCAGGTAATCGGTGAGGTCCTCGGCCATCCGTTTGGTCAGGGTGGTGATCAGCGTGCGCTCATCCCGCCCGGCACGCAGCCTGATTTCGCCGAGCAGATCATCCACCTGGCCCTCGGTGGGGCGCACCTCCACCACCGGATCGAGCACACCGGTGGGGCGGATCACCTGCTGGGCCACATGGCCGTGGCTCTGCTCCATCTCCCAGGTGCCCGGGGTGGCTGACACAAAGATCGTCTGGCGGGCCTTCGACCAGAATTCCGCGGCCTTGAGCGGGCGGTTGTCGGCGGCGCTGGGCAGGCGGAAGCCATGCTCCACCAGCACCTGCTTGCGGGCCTGGTCGCCGTTGTACATGGCATGGAGCTGGGAGCAGGTGACGTGGCTCTCATCCACCACCAGCAACCAATCATCGGGAAAGTAGTCGATCAGGCACTCGGGTGGTGTGCCGGCCGGGCGCCCTGCCAGGTGGCGGGCGTAATTCTCAACGCCATTGCAGTAGCCCACCTGCTGCAGCATCTCGAGGTCGTAGGTGGTGCGTTGCTCCAGCCGCTGGGCCTCCAGCAGGCGGCCCTGGCCATGGAGAACGTCCAGACGCTGATGCAGTTCGTCGCGGATGGCGGCGATCGCCGATTCGAGCCGGTCCTTGGGAGTGACGAAGTGCTTGGCGGGATAGATATTGATGGTTTCCAAACTCTGCAGGATTTCACCGGTGGTGGGATCGACGTAACGAATCGCCTCCACCTCATCGCCGAAGAGTTCAATGCGCACCAGGCGGTCTTCGTAGGCGGGGCCGATCTCGAGCACGTCCCCCTTGACCCGGAAGCGACCGCGCCCAACCTCGACGTCATTGCGGGAATACTGGTTGTTGACCAGCTCGCGCAGGGAACCGCGCAGGTTGAGGGCCTCACCCACCTGAAAACGCACCGCGGCCTTGAGGTATTCCGAGGGAATGCCGAGGCCGTAGATGCAACTGATCGAGGCCACCACGATCACATCCTGGCGCTCGAACAACGAGCGGGTGGCGGAGTGCCGCAGCATATCGATCTCTTCGTTGATCGATGCCGTCTTGGCGATGTAGGTGTCGGAGACCGGAACATAGGCCTCCGGCTGGTAGTAGTCGTAATAGGAGATGAAATATTCGACGGCATTATTCGGGAAGAACTCCCGCAACTCATTGCAGAGCTGGGCCGCGAGAGTCTTGTTGTGGGCCAGCACCAGGGCCGGACGGCCGGTGCGGGCGATCACATTGGCGATGGTGAAGGTCTTGCCGGTGCCTGTGGCCCCCAGCAGGGTCTGGTAGCGCTCACCTGCATCGACACCGTCCACGAGGGCCTCAATGGCCGTGGGTTGATCGCCCTTGGGCTCATAGGGAGCCTGGAGCTCGAAGCGCGCCATGGCCGCTGGATCCAGGTGGCTCCTGGACGAAGACAATATTGATCCTAGGAATCAGCCCACGCCGACTGCAGCGGAGAGGGAAGCGGCCGCCCGGGTGAAGCTCACACCAAGGCCGAGCCAGCCCAGGATCAAGGTACTGAGCACGCTGTAGACGATGGCGCCGAGGGCCGCACTGATCAGACCGTTCTTGAGCCGGAAGCCCTGGATCAACCAGGCCGCCAGGGCAAACAACACGATCGTGATCACCCAGTTGTAGACAGCTGTGATCGGCGTCACCAGACCACCCAGGCTGGTGATGGCCCAGGGCAGTGCCAGCACCAGCTTAAGAGGCCAGATCAGCAGCGTTCCCAGCAGGCCGATCACCACCGCGGAGAGCAGGGCGGTGCCGAAGCCACTGAACTCAACCCCGAGGGGCAGCACACCCACGATCAGCAGCACGACAGCCCGGATGGGCCATTGCAGAAGCCAGATGAACGGGCCCATGGAAGTCATCACGGCGTCGGCCTCACGCTAATCAAAGCCCCCTGACTTGGCCAAGTCAGGGGTGCCGAACCGTCACAGGCTGGCAGGAGGCCTCAGCCGACCACCTCGGCAACAGGCGCTGGGGCCAGGGCCTCACGCAGGCCGCGCACCACCGCCACCATGGCGAGTTCATCGTCGAGCCGGTTCACAGCTGAGCCCACACCCACCCCATGGGCGCCGGCGGCGATGGCCAGGGGCAGGGTGACGGCGGAGAGTCCGGAGGCGCAAAGGACCGGAATCTGCACCGCCCGGCTGATGGCGTGGGCCGCCGCCAGGGTGGGCGCGGCCTTCTCGATCAAGCCAAGGGCCCCGGGGCTGAAGGGACGGGCACTGGTGCCACCTTCGGTCTGGATCAGATCGGCGCCGGCGGCGGCCAGATCGCTGGCCAGCTGCTGCTGCTGATCCAGGGGGAGCCCATGGGGGACCGTGACCGAGAGCACCACCTCCGGCAGCAGCTCCCGGGTGCGCCGGGTGAGGGCGAGCACCTCCTCGGCGCCGAAGATCCGCCCTTCGGGATAGAACGAATCGAAATTGCCGATCTCCACCATCGCGGCGCCAGCGGCCACGGCAGCGGGGAACAGATCCGGATCAACGGCAGAGACACAGACCGGCAAGCCGGAGGCCGCTGCAGCCAGGCGCACGAGCTTCGGATCGCAGGCCACATCGAGCAGGTCGGCGCCACCAGCCCCAGCGGCCCGGCTGATCCGCTCCACGCTGGCCGCCTCGAAGTTGCTCAAGCCGGCGATCACCTTCAACAGCCGCCGCGAGTGCAGCGCCGCTTGCAGGGGGGCGGGCAGGCTGGTGAGGCGCGACATCGGCGAGCAGGGCAGATGGAAGCCATTCTCCCATGGGGTCCCCTGCAGCACCGGCTGCACCGGCGGCTGCTGACGGACCCCCTGCTCCTGCCCCGGGGGAGGCGGCTGCTGCTGGCGATCTCCGGTGGCCAGGACTCGATGGCCCTGACGGCTCTGCTTCTGGAGCTGCGGCGCCTGCACGGCTGGGAGCTTCACCTCTGGCACGGCAACCACGGCTGGCGGAAGGAAGCCGCCGATCAGGCCGGGGAGCTGGCGGCCTGGGCCGGCGGCCTGGGCCTGCCCATCCGGGTGGAGAACGCCCCCGCTGCGCCGGCCTCCTCCGCCAGCGGTCGTGAGGAGGCTGGGCGCCGCTGGCGCTACGAGCGGTTGAACCAGCAGGCCCTCAGCCTCGGCTGCACCCGCGTCGTGACCGGCCATACCGGCAGTGACCGTGCCGAGACCCTGTTGTTCAACCTGGCCAGGGGTTGCGGCCTGCGGGGGCTGAGCAGCCTGCGGGCGCGGCGTCCCCTCAGCGGCAGGATCGAGTTGGTGCGTCCCCTGCTCGGCTTCTCCCGGGCCGAGACCGCGTCCTTCTGCAAGCAGCAGCAGCTGCCCCTGTGGCTGGATCCAGGCAACACCGATCCCCGCTTCAGCCGCAACCGCCTGCGCCAGGAGGTGCTGCCGGTGCTGGAGGAGCTCCATCCCGGGGCCTGGCGGCGTCTGGGCGCACTGGCCGAACGCCTGGAAGGCACCCAGAATCTCACCCAGGAGCTGGCCCTGCTGGCCCTCATGGCTCTGGAGACGCCACCAGCTGCCCCACTCGCCGCAGGCCGGCCTGAGCAGGGGCCAGAACTGCAGCGCCAACCACTGAGCGAGCTCACCGCCAGCAGCCAGGAGCTGCTGCTCGATCTCTGGCTGGAGCGCAGCGCCGGGGTTCGGCTGGGGGCCCGGAGCCTTGAAGCCCTGAGGCGCCGGTTGCCGCTGAGCCAGGGGCCTGGCAGCCTGGCTTTGCCCGGAGGCAGGAGCCTTCACTGGGACCGGCAGAGCCTGTGGCTTCAGCCGGAACCGAGCGATCACGCGGGTCCATCCGGCCCTCCCGAACCCGGTGCGGCCTCAGCCCCCTCCAACCGATGACATCCAGCGGCTTCGATCAGGCCTACAAAAGCGTGGAGCTGGCCTACAGCCAGGGGCGCTTCGCCGAGGCCCTGCAGGAGGGGGAGGACCTGCTGGCGCACACACGACTCGAGGCCAGTGATCCCCACAGCCTGCGGCTGAAACTGTTGCTCGGGCACATTCACTTCTATGGATTGCGCCAGCCCGAAGACGCCGGCGAGCTCTACCGCGAGGTGCAGGCCACTGCCATCAAGGGGAGCACGTACAACGATCTGGCTGCCGAGGGACTGGCGCTCTGCGAGCAGAGCAAGCCAGAGCCAAGCCAGTCCGAACAAAGCCTGGCGCCGGCTCCTCCGGACAACGACCTGGAGGCTGTGCGGGTGTACGTGCTGGCCGAGCAGCCGGCCGCCTCCGTCCGCGATGAAGCAGGCGAGCGGCGCTTCAGTCCCGAGGAGGAAGCTGAGCTGGCCAAGGGTCTGCTGCGGGTGGTGCTGGGCTGAGCGGCAACAGGGCCGCCCAGCCAGCAGCCCTTCAGCTGGCGGCGGTGGAGCGGCGGCGACGCACGCGGTTCGCGGGCATCTCCGGTTCTTCCGGCTTGGTCTCCGCCACCTGGACAACGGGGGCACTTGCAGGGATCTTGGTGGCGACGGGCAGGGTGGCCGTCGCCGAGACAGCACCAGCGCCAGAGGCCTGAACCCGCTGGGGGGGAGCAGGAGCATGGGTGCGGATCACGGGTTCACGCCCTGTGCTCTCCCGGCGACCGCCGCGGGGGGCCGGGCGGCTGTCCGGCTCGGCATCAGCACGGCCCTTGTAGGCCGGGGTGCCCGCCGGAGCCGGCTGCACCAGACAGATGATCAGGGGCTCCACCTGCAGCTCGCGCCGCAAGCGGCGCTGGAGACCGACTTCGATCTCCCGCTGCACGCCCACCCAATCGACCTCGGGGGCCGTACCACCAGTGTTGCGGGCCAGCTGATTCCAGCGGTTGTCGAGCACCCAGCCAATCTCCCGCTCAGCCCAGATCGAGAGCCGGCGGGCATCGGCGGTGGTGACCACACCGCGCAGGTTGACCCGCGGCGGGGCGCCCATGACGCCATCGGTGCTGATCACGGTCAGCAGGGTGATGACGCCGTCTTCGGCCAGTTGCTGGCGTTCCTTGAGCACGCGGTTGTCGACGATGCCGTTGCGGGAGGCATCCAGCAGTTCGATACCGGCCTTGACCGGATCCCCCTTGTGGATGGTCGTGGGGGTGAGCTCCACCACATCGCCGTTGTCGATGATCAGCATGTTGTCGGCGGGAATCCCCATCGACTGGGCCGTGCGCGAGTGGCACACGAGCATGCGGTGCTCCCCGTGCACCGGCACGAAGAATTTCGGCCGGGTGAGTGCAAGCATCAGCTTGTGGTCTTCCTGGCAGCCATGGCCGGAGACGTGGATGCCTTCACCCTTGCCGTAGACCACCTTGGCCCCCATCATCATCAGGCGGTCGATGGTGTTCACCACCGAGATGGTGTTCCCGGGGATCGGACTGGCGGAGAAGATGATCGTGTCGGTGGATTTCACCTGCACCTGGGGGTGCTCACCACGGGAAATACGGCTGAGGGCCGCCAGAGGCTCACCCTGGCTGCCGGTCATCAGCAGCAGGGTTTCGCGATCGGGAAGGTCGCGAATCTGCTTGATCGGCACGAACAGCTCATCGGGGCAACGGATGTAACCCAGTTCGCGCGCCTTGGCGATCACGTTGAGCATGGAGCGGCCCAGCAGGCCCACCTTGCGGCCATGCTTCATCGCCAGTTCCAGGATCATCGAAACCCGGTGAACAGAACTGGCAAACGTGGTGACGATCACCCGGCCATCGGAATTGGCGAAGTGACGGTCGAGGTTCGGGAACACCGACCGCTCCGGCGGGGTGAAGCCGGGTACCTCGGCATTGGTGGAATCGCTGAACAGGCAGAGCACGCCCTGCTCGCCGTAATGGGCCATCCGCTGGATGTCGAAGTATTCACCATCGACAGGAGTGTGGTCGAACTTGAAATCGCCGGTGAAGATCACCACGCCCACGGGGGTGGTGATCGCCAGGCTGAAGCTGTCAGCGATCGAGTGGGTGTTGCGGATGAACTCCACCTGGAAGTGCTGACCCACCTTGACCACATCCCGAGGGCTCACCGTCTGGATCACGGTGCGATCTGTGACGGCAGCCTCCTCCATCTTTCCCTGGAGCATCGACATGGCCAGCCGCGGGCCATAGATCACAGGGATGTTGAAGTTCTTGAGGTGGTGGGGAATACCGCCGATGTGATCTTCGTGACCATGGGTCACGATCATGCCGCGGATGCGCTTCTGGTTTTCACGCAGATAGCTGGTGTCGGGCAGCACCACATTGACGCCGTGCATGCCATCGCTGGGGAAGGCGAGGCCGGCATCCACCAGCATCAGCTCATCGCCATACTCAAAAACACAGGTGTTCTTGCCGATCTCATGAAGACCGCCGAGGGGAATCACCCGCAGGGCCGGCTGTTTGGTGGTGGGGGACGTCTTGTTGTTGCTTGAGCTCATGGGGTGTGGAACGAAGGGTTGGAGAACAGATGGACGGGAATCGGAGTGTTGCTGTTGCGAGAACTCCAGGCCGCACTGCGCTGGAGCTAAGCCATGGCGTCAGGTGGGACGCAGGGCAGCCAGAGCGGAGGTCAATCGGGCACGGACGTCGCTGTCGGCGGAGACCAGCGGAAGACGGGGGGACCCCACGGGCCAGCCCTCCAGTTCAAGGGCGGCTTTGACGGGAATCGGATTGGTGGTGGCGAACAGGGCCCGGCAGAGGGGCAGCAGGCGTTCATGCAGGGCCAGGGCCGCGGCCAGCTCGCCGGCGAAAAAGGCAGAAATCATGCGCTGGATCTCGCGCCCCACCAGATGGCTGGCCACGCTCACCACGCCGACGGCACCCACGGCCAGCATCGGCAGGGTGAGGGCATCGTCGCCGCTGTAGATCGCCAGCCGGTCGCCGCAGAGCAGCCGCAGCTGGCTGACTTCATCGGTGCTGCCACTGGCGGCCTTGTAGCTCACCACGTTGGGAAGATCGAGCAGGCGGGCCGTGGTGCGGGGCTCGAGACTGCAGCCGGTGCGTCCAGGAATGTTGTAGAGCATCACCGGCAGGCCGGGGGCCGCCTGGGCGATCGCGCGGAAATGGGCTTCGAGCCCCTCCTGGGGCGGCTTGTTGTAGTACGGAACCACCACCAGGGCCCCATCAGCGCCTTCCTCGGCCGCGCGTCCGATGGCTTCGATGGCCTCGGCTGTGCAGTTGCTGCCCGTGCCGGCGAGCACCAGGGCTCGGCCACCCACGGCCTGCTTCACCGCCTCGAACAGCTCGTGCTGCTCCTGCCAGCTCAGGGTGGGGGACTCGCCGGTGGTGCCGCAAAGCACCAGTCCGTCGGAGCCGTGATCCACCAGATGCTCAGCCAGGCGCGCGGCCAGCTCAAGATCCACCGCGCCATCGGGACTGAACGGGGTGACCATGGCGGTCAACATCCGGCCGAAGGGCGGATGCGGTTGGCCCGTGATGGCCTGTTCAACCGTGATGCTCAAACGGCACCTCCGACGGCGGCCATGCGCCAGGCCGGATCGAGCAGCAACTCGGCGATCTGCACGGCGTTGAGGGCCGCCCCCTTGCGGATCTGATCACCACAGAGCCAGAGCTCAAGGGCATTGGGGTCGCTGAGGTCCTGGCGAATGCGCCCCACCGCCACCGGATCTCGGCCGGTGACATCGGTGGGCATCGGGAAGCGGTTGGCGGCGAAATCTTCCAGCAGCTCCACCCCAGGAGCCGCAGCCAGCAGGGCTCGGGCCTCCTCGACGGGAAAGGGTTGCTCGAACTCGATGTTCACTGCCTCGGAGTGGGCCCGCAGCACGGGCACCCGCACACAGGTGGCCGAGAGCCGCAGCTCCGGCAGAGCCATGATCTTGCGGGTTTCGTGCAGCATCTTGAGCTCCTCCTCGCAGTAGCCGCTGGGCTGCAGGGGGGAGTTGTGCAGGAAGAGATTGAAAGCGAGAGAGTGGGGCAGCACCTCGCTTACCGGCTCACCCCCATCAAGAACAGTGCGGCTGAGTTCACGCAGTTCCTCCATCGCCCGGGCCCCGGCACCGCTGGCCGACTGATAGGTGCTCACGACCACACGACGGATCGGACGACAGGCCTGCAGGGGCGCCAGGGCCAGGGTGAGCAGGATCGTGGTGCAGTTGGGGTTGGCGATGATCCCCCGGTGAGCCAGGGCCGCCTCCGGGTTCACCTCAGGCACCACCAGCGGCACCTCAGGATCAAGGCGGAAGGCGCTGGAGTTGTCGATGACAACCGCGCCTGCCGCCACCGCCACCGGCGCCCAGCGCCGTGAGATCGACCCACCAGCGGAGGCCAGCACCACATCCACCCCCTCAAAGGCGGCAGCGTCGACGGCCTCGATGGGGACCTCGCGGCCCTGCCACTCCAGCCGGCGTCCGGCAGAGCGGGGGGAGGCCAGCAGCCGAAGCTCACCGACTGGGAAGCGACGCTCCTCCAGCAGGGTCAGCAGCTCCTGCCCCACGGCGCCGGTCGCACCGAGCACCGCCACCGTCAGGGGACGGTTGGGAAGTGGTTGAAAGGAGGCGGTGCTTGACAACGGCAGGACGGGGTGAAAGCGCTGGCTGAGGTGGCTGGGCCTGGAGCAGACCAGTGGGTCAGACGTGGGCTCGGCTGAAGACGGACGCAACGGCCGCAGGCAAGGCTGAACCCGCTGAGCGGGGCTGAGCCATCAGTGAAAGGAGGAGGGAAGCGGGAAGGATTGCAGAGGAACGGGAAAGACTTTGGGAGCCTGGGCCGGTGTCACGCTCCGTGGGGCGGAGGGAGCTGTGCACGCTGGACCGGAGGCTCGAAGTGGAACCGAATGGTCCTGGCGGATATCAACGACCACATGTCGTTGCGCACACAATACGCTGCCCAGGCCTCAGGAGGGTCCGCGGGATGAGCCGGAGCACGAGTTCATAGGATCGGGGGCTGCATCCCCGCGCCCCGGCCGTTTCTCCATGAGCTCCGCCCTGAAGGTCAAGACCAGCCCCCGTCCCGGCAGCCGGCTGGCGCTGGAGGTGGCCGTCCCCGGCGGCCGCTCCCAGGCCAGCTACGAGGCCGCGGTGGTGAAGCTGAGCCGCAGTGTGCGTCTGCCCGGATTCCGTCAGGGCAAGGTGCCCCGTCCGGTGCTGCTCCAGCAGATCGGCCCCCTGCGGATCCGGGCCACCGCCCTCGAAGACCTGGTGGACAGCGTCTGGCGGGATGCCCTCGAGCAGGAGAAGATCGAGGCCCTCAGCAGCCCCGAGCTGAGCGAGGGCTTCGAGGCCCTGCTGGAGCGCTTCAGCCCCGGTGAAGACCTGACCCTCACCCTTGAGCTGGATGTGCAACCCACCCCCAGCCTCAAAGCCACCAAAGGGCTCACGGCCGAAGCCGAGCTGATCAGCTACGACCCCGCACGGGTCGAGGAGATGCTCGAGCAATCGCGCCGCCAGCTGGCCACCCTGGTGCCGGTGGAGGATCGGCCCGCCGCCACTGGCGACGTGGCTGTGGTGGCCTTCAGCGGCACCTTCGTCGACACCGGCGCGGCGATCGAGGGCGGCAGCTCCGACGCCATGGAGGTGGAACTCGAGGAGCGGCGGATGATCCCCGGCTTCGTGGCGGGCATCCTCGGCATGGCTGTGGGCGAGGAGCGCGAGGTGAGCTGCCGCTTCCCCGACGACTACCCCCAGGAGGAGGCCCAGGGCCGCGAGGCCAGCTTCAGCATCACCCTCAAGGAACTCAAGGCGCGCGAACTGCCAGCCCTCGATGACGCCTTCGCCAAGGAGGCCAGTGACAAGGACAGCCTCGAGGAGCTCAGGACCGATCTGGAGACCCGCCTGCGCGAGGACGCCGAACGGCGGGCCCGCAGCAGCCGCCACGACGCCCTGCTGGCGGCACTGGTGGAGCAGCTCGAGGTGGACCTGCCCGAGACACTGATCCAGCAGGAGATCCGCTCGCTGATCGAGCAGACCGCCTCCCAGATCGCCCAGCAAGGGATGGATGTTAAGAAGCTGTTCACCCCCGATCTGGTGCGCAGCCTGATGGACAGCTCCCGCCCCGAGGCCGAGCAGCGGCTGCGGCGCAGTTTCGCCCTCAAGGCCCTGGCCGAAGCCGAAGACATCCGCCCGGAGGCCGACGCCATCGAGGCCAAGGTCAAGGAGGTCATTCAGGGTCTGAGCGACACCAGTTCGATCGATCCGCTGCGGCTGCGCGAAGCCGTGGCCGAAGATCTCCTGCGCGAGAGCCTGCTGGAGTGGCTCGAGGCCAACAGCACCCTCACGGAGAAAGCCCCTGAGGCCGAGTCTGCTGCCGGCGCCGACGACCAGGCCTGAGACCGCCATAGATTGAATGCCTGCACCGTTTCCCCCTGCCCCGGCCGCGTGATCGAAGCCCTTCGCTCCCATCCGATCCACAACAGCTGGCAGGCCTCGCCAGGCGTGCTGCCCACCGTGGTGGAGCAGTCGGGGCGCGGCGAGCGGGCGTTCGACATCTATTCCCGCCTCCTGCGGGAGCGGATCATCTTTCTGGGCACAGGCATCGACGATCAGGTGGCCGACTCCCTGGTGGCCCAGCTCCTGTTCCTGGAAGCGGAAGATCCCGAGAAGGACATCCAGATCTACGTCAACTCACCTGGCGGCTCCGTCACGGCCGGGCTGGCCATCTACGACACCATGCAGCAGGTGGCTCCCGACGTGGTGACGATCTGTTATGGCCTGGCGGCCAGCATGGGGGCGTTCCTGCTTTCGGGTGGCACCAAGGGCAAGCGCATGGCCCTGCCCAGCGCGCGGATCATGATCCACCAGCCCCTCGGAGGCGCCCAGGGGCAGGCTGTCGACATCGAGATTCAGGCCAAGGAGATCCTTTTCCTCAAGGACACCCTCAACGGTCTGATGGCGGAGCACACCGGCCAGCCCCTCGCAAAGATTGCGGAGGACACCGACCGGGACTACTTTTTGTCTCCGCCCGAAGCCGTCAGCTACGGATTGATCGATCGTGTCGTGGATGACACCACCACGGTTTGATCCTTAAGGTCTGCTGACGGACCTCAGGTTCCGGCCCATCCTGGAAGGCCGGCCCATGCCCCACCCCCTGACCAGGACGCCCCAGCCCGATGGCCAAGTTCGACGCCCATCTCAAGTGCTCGTTCTGCGGCAAGTCTCAGGAGCAGGTGCGCAAACTGATCGCCGGACCCGGGGTCTACATCTGCGACGAGTGCATCGATCTCTGCAATGAGATCCTCGATGAGGAGCTGGTGGAGAGCCACGGCAGCGCCAGGCCCAGCGGCGACCACGGCCGCAAACCAGCCGTCAAGAAGAGCAGCAAGCCCGCCCCCACCCTGGCGAGCATCCCCAGACCCCAGGAGATCAAGTCCTTCCTCGATCAGCAGGTGGTGGGCCAGGACGAGGCCAAGAAGGTGCTTTCGGTGGCGGTCTACAACCACTACAAGCGCCTGGCCTGGCAAGGGGACGGCAAGGGCGAGACCGACCGCAGCGCCACCCGGCTGCACAAGTCGAACATCCTCCTGATCGGCCCCACCGGCTGCGGCAAGACCCTGCTCGCCCAGACCCTGGCCGAGCTGCTCGACGTGCCCTTCGCCGTGGCCGATGCCACCACCCTCACCGAGGCGGGCTATGTGGGTGAGGACGTGGAGAACATCCTGCTGCGTCTGCTGCAGAAGGCCGACCTCGATGTGGAGCAGGCCCAGCGCGGCATCATCTACATCGACGAGATCGACAAGATCGCCCGCAAGAGCGAGAACCCCTCGATCACCCGCGACGTGTCCGGCGAAGGCGTGCAGCAGGCGCTGCTCAAGATGCTGGAAGGCACCGTCGCCAACGTGCCGCCCCAGGGGGGCCGCAAACATCCTTACCAGGATTGCATCCAGATCGACACCAGCCAGATCCTGTTCATCTGCGGCGGCGCCTTCGTCGGCCTCGAAGAGGTGGTGCAGCGGCGCCTGGGGCGCAATTCGATCGGCTTCCTGCCGGCCGATGGCCGCGGCCGCGGCCATCGCGAACTCAAGGCCAGCCACGTGCTGCGTCACCTCGAACCGGACGATCTGGTGCGCTACGGCCTGATCCCGGAGTTCACCGGCCGGCTGCCCGTGAGCGCCGTGCTCGAACCCCTTGATGTGCGCTCCCTGGAGTCGATCCTCACCGAACCGCGCGACGCCCTCGTCAAGCAGTTCCAGACGCTGATGAGCATGGACAGCGTGCGCCTGGAGTTCGAGCCCGGCGCCATCGAGGCGATCGCCCACGAGGCCCACCGCCGCCGCACCGGTGCCCGTGCCCTGCGCGGCATCGTCGAGGAGCTGATGCTGGATCTGATGTACGACCTGCCCTCCAACAACGAGGTCAGCTCGTTCACGATCACCCGCGAGCTGGTGGAGCAACGCAGCAAGGCCAAGGTGCTCCCCTATCCCAACGTCGTCAGCCAGCAGGAATCGGCCTGAACGGCAATCCACCCCTGACCCTCCTTGCTCCGTGCGCAATCCCGGCGGCAGGGTAAAGCGGTCCTGCCCCGCGATCACGGCCCATGGCAGCCGCCGACCATCTCCAGGTGCCCCGGCAGCATGGGCTGTTCAACCACCACGGCATCGACCTGGGGGATGGCAGCGTGGCTCATTACCTGGAGGGCCGGGCGATCCTGCGCTCACCCCTCGAGGACTTCAGCCGCGGTGAACCCGTGGCAGTGGTGGCCTATGACCCCGACGAGATCTCTGCGGCGGGCATGACCCTGCGCCGTGCCATGGGCCGGCTGGGTGAGCAGCGCTACAACCTGATCTTCAACAACTGCGAGCATTTCGCCATCTGGTGCAAGACCGGTCGTCACCGCAGCGCCCAGGTGGAGGGCTGGCTGCACACCGGCAGCCTCGGAGCTCTGATGCTCGGCCAGCTGGTGCCGGCAGCCCTGATCACCGCCGTGCGCCTGCTGCTCAGGCAGGGCCTCAACCTGGATGGGGAGCAGCTGGAGAAGGGCCGGACCCTGGCACTGCAGAGCCTGGAGCAGCTCGATGGTCTGCGCCTGAAGCTGCAGCAGAAGCTGGAGGCGGAGCTGGCCCGGGCGGAGGCCCGCTGGGGGGAAGGCCGAGACAGCGCGTCGGAGCCGTTCGCCAAGCTGCGCCTGGCGGCCCAGAACCTGGCCGACCAGCTTGAGGAGGTGGAGGAGATGGAAGACCGCCTGGAGCGCCTGCTGGCCGCGAAACCCTCTGAGTAGCCTCATGGGCCAGGCCGTCCGGGGAGCAGCCTCCATGACCCAGGCCCGTGCCTACCTGCCCCTGCCCCAGAAGTACAGGCCGCAGCGCTTCGACCAGCTGGTGGGGCAGGAGGCGGTCGCCTCCACCCTCACCAGTGCCCTGCGCCAGAACCGGATCGCGCCGGCCTACCTGTTCAGCGGGCCCCGGGGCACGGGCAAGACCTCCAGCGCACGGATCCTGGCGCGGTCGCTCAATTGCCTCACGGCAGCAGGACCCACCCCCGACCCCTGCGGCAGCTGTGAGCTCTGCCGCTCGATCACCGCTGGCAACGCCCTCGATGTGATCGAGATCGATGCCGCCTCCAACACCGGCGTCGACAACATCCGCGAGCTGATCGAACGCTCCCGCTTCGCGCCGGTGCAGGCCCGCTGGAAGGTCTATGTGATCGATGAGTGCCACATGCTCTCGACCGCCGCCTTCAACGCCCTGCTCAAGACCCTGGAGGAGCCCCCGCCACGGGTGGTGTTCGTGCTGGCCACCACCGATCCCCAGCGGGTGCTGCCGACGATCCTCTCCCGCTGCCAGCGCTTTGATTTCCGCCGTATTCCCCTGGAGGCCCTGGAGGGCCATCTGCGCTTCATCGCCAGCGAAGAGGAGATCGGCATCACCCCCGAAGCTCTGCACGTGGTGGCGCTGCGGGCCCAGGGGGGCCTCCGCGATGCCGAGAGCCTGCTCGACCAGCTCAGTCTGCTGAGCGCACCGATCGAGGCCACGGCGGTCTGGGACCTGCTCGGCGCCGTGCCGGAGCAGGAGCTGCTGGAGCTCGTGGCCGCCATGGGAGAGGGCGATCCCGTGGGCATTCTCGAGACCTGCCGGCGCCTGCTCGAACGGGGGCGGGAGCCCGGGGCCGTGCTGCAGGGTCTGGCCAGCCTGCTGCGGGATCTGGTGCTGGCCGGGGTGGCCCCGGACCGGCTGGAGCTCACTGCGGTCAGCACCCAGCTGCAACCGCTGTTGCCCGAGCAGGCCCGCCGCATCGGCAAGGCACGGCTGCTCAGCTGGCAGGCGCTGCTCAAGGGCAGCGAACAGCAGCTGCGCCAGAGCGCCCAACCCAGGCTCTGGCTCGAGGTGCTGCTGCTGGGTTTGCTGGCGGAGCCGGCGGCTGCCGCCGCCGTCCCGGCGATGGTACGGCCCCAAGCCCCGACGGCTCAGCCCCAGCCCCAGGTGCCCGAGGCAACGCCAACAGCCCCCCAGGCAGCAGCAGCAGCTCCTCCTGCGGCTCCAGTCGTCGCCCCAGCCAGCCCAGCTCCCTCCAACGCCCCTGCGGCCGGCCCGGACCACCAGGATCTCGGGGAGCTCTGGCAGCAGATTCTCTCCAGCCTGGAGCTGCCCTCCACCCGCATGCTGCTCTCCCAGCAGGCCTCCCTGCTGCGCCTCGATGGCCAGCGGGCGGTGGTGCGGGTCAGCAGCAAGTGGATCGCCATGGTGCAGAGCCGCCTGCCCCTGCTGGAGTCGGCGCTGCGCCAGGCCCTGGGCAGCCCCCGCCAGGTGCTGCTGGAGGCCTCCGACCAGCCCAGCAGCCCGGTGGTGGTCACTCCACCGATGGTGGCCAAGCCCACTGGAACACCACCAGTGGGGCCGCCCACGGCACCACCCCTGGATCACGCCCCTTCAGCGTCTGCAGCAGCGGTGGTCTCCAAGGCGACGACTTCCCAGGCAGCGCCCCCCCAGGCGATGGCCGCTGCCCAGACGCCATCTCCTGCTCCTGTGAAGGCAGCGCCGAACCCAACCCCTGATCGGCCTGAGCGCCAACCGCTCGATGACCAGGCCCGCCGCCTGGCCGACTTCTTCAACGGCGAAGTGGTGAGCCTGGAGGAGTGAAGCGGACCCGCTCAGGAGGCCTGGGTGGAAGGATCCGAGAGCGGATCAGCCAGGGGATCGATGGGGAGGTCATCGGCGCTGGCCTCGATCCCGCTGTCGCCCCCCAGGTGCTGGGTCTTGGCCCAGACCAGGCGCTTGGGCAGCAGGGCCATGCGCAGGGTGACCCAGGGGATGACCACGAACCAGTGCATGAGATAGGTGATCCCCAGCGCGGCCGCCAGGGGGTTCATCGCCGGCAGGGGAGGACCTTCGCTGGGGCGGCGGCAGCCGGCCACGAACGCTGCGCCAGAGAGGCCGAGGGCCACGATCGACAGGGGCCAGACCGTGGGGGCGGTGCGGCTGACCAAAGCGGCGAGCAGGTCGACGACCGAAACCATCGGCAGCACGTACTGCAGCAGAAAGAAGCTGGTGAGGTCGAGCTTCTGGGCGGGGTTCAGGCGTTCCGAGATCAGCCCCGGCCAATAGTCGAAGAAGCGCTGCAGGCCACCTTCCGCCCAGCGCTGACGCTGGCGCCAGAGGGCCGGAATGGTGAGCACCGCCTCCTCCTCCACGGGGGGATCCCAGAGCACGCCCACCGGCTCACCGGCCAGCAACAAGCGAAAACTGAGGTCAAGGTCGTCGGTGACGGTGTCCTCATTGAAGCCGCCAACCCGGAGGATCACTTCCCGGCGCAGCAACTGGCCGTTGCCCCGCAATTCCGCCACACCGCCGCCGGCCAGCCGGCCCTCCTGCACCACAGCATCGAGGGCCATTTCCATCGCCTGGGCGCGGGTCAGCAGGTTGCAGCCTGCATTCACCACTGCCTTGCGCAGTTGCATCGCCGACCAGCTGCCCTGCTCAGCCTGGGGGATCAACCGCTCGAGCAGATCCTCCTGCAGGCCGGCATCGGCGTCGAGCACCAGCATCCAGCGGCCTTCGAGCTGCTCCAGCACCGCATTGAGGGCCCCCGACTTACCGCCGCCGGCATGGCGGGGGCGCCGCAGCACCCGCAGCATCGGCGTGCTGGCCTCGAGGGCCTTCAGCAGCTCAGGCGTGCGGTCCTCGCTGCCGTCGTCCACCACCCAGAGGCGCAGAACCCCATGGCGGTAACGCAGGCGGCTGATCCGCTCCACCAGACGGCCGACCACGGCCTGCTCGTCGCGGGCCGCCACCACCACATCCACGGATGGCCAGGGTCCCGGCCAGGGGCCGTCGGCTGAGCTCTGCGGCGGGTTGCGACGCCAGAGCTGTCCCAGCACGGTGCGCACCACATAGGCGCCCAGCAGAAGGGTGAGGCTGGCGGCTGGCAGAAGGCTGCGGGGCGGCTCCAGCCAGTGGGGCGCCACCCCGGCCCAGCCGCAGAGCACAACAAACAGGGCAGCTTTGCCGCGACGCCCCCTGGGGCTGGAACCGGTGGCTGTCATGGCAACTCCGTCATGGCAACCGTGCCGGCGTGGCTGGTCCGCGTCAGGGCGAACTCTAAAGGCCCCCACTGAGGGCTTCGATGGTTACCAGCTCGGTGCCCGGGTAGTAGTGCGCCAGGATCCGGTTCTGACTCCAGCCGCGACCGCCCAGATCGATGGCCCCCTGCTGGGAGAGGCCGGCGCCATGGCCGAAGCCACCACCCATGAAGCTCCAGCGGCCGGACCCCTCGGGCTTGAGCACGAAGAGGGTGCTCGGCAGTTGCCGGAACGTGCGGCGGATGGCGTCGCGGCGCAGCACCCGCTGGCCGCTGCTGCCCACCACCGAGAGGGCCAGCACCCGGCCGCTGGGGCCGCGCTCCAGCACCTTGATCTCCCTCGGCTCTCCAACCCCGCCAGGTCCTTTCTCCAGAGACTGGCGGATGCGGGTGACATCCAGCTGCCGGGTCCAGCGAAACAGGGGATGGCCCGCTCCATAGGCGGTGCCTCCCTGGCGCAGCAGCTCCGCCAAGGAGGCGGCGGGCAGGGGCACCCCGAAGCGCTGGGCAAAGGCCGGCGGCCCATCGGGGCGGGCCTGGAGGTAAGGCAGGGGCGGGCCGCTCCAGACCTCCTCGAATCCGGCCGAGATGCCGCCGTTGCTGGCGTGGTAGACGGCGTGGATGGGTTGCCCCTGCCAGCTCAGCACCTGCCCGCGGGTGGCCTCAACGGCACGGCGCACGGCGGCGCCGGCCTGGCGCGGGTCGGCATACACCTGGCACTGGGTGTCGGAGCAGAGGTGGTAGCCGTCGACGTCGTAGCGATGGCTGTTGCGCAGGGCCCAGGTGCGGGCGAGAACGGCCTGGGCGGCGAGGGCCGCCGCTGGGGAGCCAGCGCCGATCTCATGGGGAACGACCCCCAGCAGATAGCGCTCCAGGGGGACCTGCTCGATCAGGCTCCAGCCGCCGTAGGCGTTGGCCTGCAAGCGGAAGGGTCCCTGGAACACTCCTTTGCCCCAGCGCAAGCCCTGCGGGACCTTCAGGCGCAGGGGACCCTGCAACGCCACCACGCTGCCGTCGGCTGCCGTGGCCTCCAGCTCCAGGCGGGTTGTCTCCTCCCGCGTCCAGGCCCTGGCCTTGAATCCCTCGGGCGGAGCCGTGCGGGGGGGGGCCCACACTTCCCACTCCGCCGGATGGGCGATCACGGGCTCCACACCAAGCAGGCGCCAGGCCGAGGCTGCCTGATCAGCCGTTTCAAAACTGGGGAAGGGGCCCAGCACGGTGCGCTCGAGCAGCAGGGGCTCCGGCAGGGGCCGCTGCCGCCAGCGCAGGCTCAGCCTGGGGCCCTGGAGCTTGCGGCCACTGGCGTCCTCCAGCTCGAGGCTGCCGGCGGCGGCCTTCAACAGAAGTGGCGCCGCCTTGGCGGCAGCCATCCCAGGGGCCGGCCCCAGCCGGGCACCCAGGGCGACCCAGAGCACCGGCTGGCTGCGCTCGATGGCGGGGCGAGGGGAGGTGGGCCAGTGCAACGCCGCCGCGGGCATGGCACGGCAGCCCGGGGCCAGCAGCAGGGAGCTGCCGAGGCCCATGGCGAGGGGCGCCAGACGGGACAGGAAGAGTGGTGAGGGCGGAGCGGGGAATCTCATCGAAAAACCGTACGGCCGAGGGGATGATCCTGGGGGAGTTGGCGGAAGGGGCATCCACGTCGTACTTTGGTTGTTTGTGAACGGGCGCCAGACATGCCGAAGCTCAAGACCCGCCGAGCAGCTGCCAAGCGGTTCAAGGTGACCGGCACTGGCAAATTCATGCGTCGGCGCGCCTTCCACAACCACCTGCTCGATCACAAGAGCCCCAAGCGCAAGCGTTACCTCGGCACCATGGCGGTCGTCGATGAGCGCGATGCCGACAACGTGAGCCGCATGCTCCCCTACGCAGGCTGAGAAGCCAGGCGAAAGCCGGCAGCTCCTGATTCCCACCGTTCAACTGAGAGATTTCCATGGCCCGCGTCAAGAGGGGCAATGTCGCCCGTAAACGCCGTAACAAGGTCCTCCGCCTCGCCCGCGGCTTCCAGGGCAGCAACGGCAGCCTCTTCCGCACCGCGAACCAGCGGGTGATGAAGGCCCTCTGCAATGCTTACCGCGACCGTCGCCGGCGCAAGCGCGATTTCCGTCGCCTCTGGATTGCCCGCATCAACGCCGCCGCTCGCCTCAACGGCCTGAGCTACAGCCGCCTGATCGGTGGTCTCAAGCGCTCCGATGTGCAGCTGAACCGCAAGATGCTCGCCCAGCTCGCCCTGGCCGATCCCGGCAGCTTCAGCGACGTGGTGGGCGCCGCCCGCGCCTGACCTCAGGCTCCCCGAATCAACTTCGCGCATTAGCCAACCCCCGCAGGCCCGATGGACCTTCTCCTTCCACAGGCCTATCTGATCGGCCTGATCGTTCTGCTGGGGGGGGCGGCCGTGGTGATCGGCCTGCAGGTCTGGCGTGTGCGCGCTGATGAAGTTCGCCTGGCGAAGCTGGAGATCAAGGTCAAGGAAGACTCCAAGGATTCCGCCACGCTCTACGAGCTGGCCTCGGTGCAGCTGCGCAAGCGTCTCTACGACCAGGCCGTCGACACGCTCAAACTGGCTTTGAAGCGCTCAGACGGCGAACCGGGTGAAGCACGGGCGCTGATGCAGAACGCCCTGGGTTTTGCTCTGGCGGCCCAGGGCAACCATGCCGCAGCCATCCGTCACTACAAGTCGGCCCTGCAGGCCAAAGCGGATTATCCCGTGGCCTTGAACAACCTGGGTTATGCCCTCGAGCGCCAGTCTCTGCCCGAGGAGGCCCGCCAGGCCTACAGCCAGGCCCTGGCCCTTGATCCCGGCAACAAGACCACGAGCAAGCGCCTGAAGCTGCTCGATCGTCGCTTCCCAGCCGAGACCGTTGAAACGGCTGGTCCGGCCCAGGGGATGGCCCCAACAACCGGGCGCTCAGCCTCAACCAAGAACGACGCCTCAGGTCAGAAGAAAGCGTCCTAAGGCTGCCTCTTCAGCAGCCTTTGAATCTCAAACACCTCGCTGAATCTGGCTTTCGGTCACCACAATCCCCGTACCGGCGCTCCACTGGAAGGTGCCGCTGGAGCTGCCACCTGGGCCACTGGACGAAGGTCGAAGCGACCGCCGGGATTGGTCAGACGCGGCGCGACCCAGCCCGCCAGCTCCAGGCCCTGCACCCCACTGATTTCCCCACCCGATTCCATCCCGCCGACTTCGCAGTCGCAGAGCATCAGCAGATCGAGCTGGTCGGATTTGGCGTTGAGGTTGCCCTGCACCGCCACGGTGGTCTCTCCCACCTGCATCTCACCGCGCAGGTCGACCATCTGGCCCATGGGGGTGGCCTCCTCCAGGCGCAGCTGCACAGGCAGGGGCGCGCCGCCGCTGAAGGAGCGGTAGACGCCCGACCACACCCTCGGCAGGTCGCGGGCCAGATCAACGGCCCGGCCCTTCGGATCAAAGGTTTCCACCGGCCCCAGCTCGGCCTCGAAAACCTGCACCGCTGAGGTGGGCGGTGCGCCGAAAGGCACGACGCTTCCCACCGGCAAGGGATTCATGGCCAGCTGGGGGTCGGCGGCAGCCAGGAGCAGCGGCAGAAGCAGCGGCATCGGGAAGGTTCAGGGCACGTGGGAGCAGGCTAAGGGCGGCGGCGCCATCCGGCGGACCGAAACAGCCGCCAGGGCCATCGTTCGCGGTAGTTTCGCGGCATGGCTGGGGCTTCGACGACATCCCAATGGACAGCGACACCCTGGTGATCGCGGGACGGCCCTTCCGCAGCCGCCTGATGACCGGCACCGGCAAATACCCGAGCCTGGCGGCGATGAAAGCCAGCCTGGAGGCAAGCTCCTGCGAGATCGTCACCGTGGCGGTGCGCCGGGTGCAGTCGCTGGCCGCTGGACATGAGGGTCTGATCGAGGCGATCGACTGGAGCCGCCACTGGATGCTGCCCAACACCGCCGGATGCGCCACCGCCGAGGAGGCGATGCGGGTGGCACGGCTGGGCCGGGAGCTGGCGCGGCTGGCCGGCCAGGAGGACAACAACTTCGTGAAGCTGGAGGTGATTCCGGACAGCAGGCACCTGCTGCCGGATCCGATCGGCACCCTCCAGGCCGCTGAAGCCCTGGTGCAGGAAGGATTCGTGGTGCTTCCCTACATCAACGCCGATCCGATGCTGGCGCGGCGGCTGGAGGAGGCCGGCTGCGCCACAGTGATGCCGCTGGGCTCTCCGATCGGCTCTGGCCAGGGGATCCGCAACGCCGCCAACATCGCCCTGATCATCGAGAGCGCCCGCGTTCCCGTGGTGGTGGACGCCGGCATCGGTGTTCCCAGCGAAGCCGCCCAGGCCATGGAGATGGGCGCCGATGCCCTGCTGATCAACAGCGCCATCGCCATGGCCGGTGATCCAGCGGCGATGGCCCGCGCCATGGCCATGGCCACGGTGGCGGGCCGCACCGCCTACCTGGCCGGGCGGCTGCCGGTGCGCTCCGAGGCCAGCGCCAGCTCACCGCAGCAGGGCCTTGTTGGTTCCCCCGCTCCGGCCGAGATCCCGTAACAGTCCTTCTCAGGGAAAGGCCAAGGCCGCCGGCACTGGGTAACTTGCGGCATCCACTGCGCCCCATCCATGTCGGTCACCGAGGAAGACGGCGGCAAACTCAATGCCTTCGCCAGGGAGCCCCGCATGGAGGTGATCGAGACGGGGGCAGGGCGCAGCCGCTCGACCACCATGCTGCTGCTGGGGGGTGTGGTGCTGGTGCTGCTGATGGTGGCGGTGGCGGCGGGGATCAGCTGAGCGTCTGGATCCCGGCTGCCTGCTGGGGGGGGCGGAACGCCTGTAGTAGCTTGCCAGCAGGAGCATCGGCTCGTTCAGCAGGAGTTCAGACGTGAAGGTTCTCGTTCTCGGCGGCGACGGCTTCTGCGGCTGGCCCTGCTGCGTGAATCTGGCCGAGGCCGGCCACGACGTGGTCATGGTCGACAACCTCAGCCGGCGCAAGATCGACGTGGATCTGGGGGTGGAATCCCTGACCCCGATCGCCACCGTGCACGACCGCCTGCGGGCCTGGGAGGACACGGGCGGCCGAGCCATCCGCTTCGTGCACCTCGACATCGCCCAGGACTACCACCTGCTGCTGGAGCTGCTGCGCAGCGAGCGTCCTGAGGCCGTGGTCCATTTCGCCGAGCAGCGGGCGGCGCCCTACTCGATGAAGTCGAGCACCACCAAGCGCTACACCGTCGACAACAACGTCAACGGCACCCACAACCTGCTCTGCGCGATCGTTGAGAGCGGCCTCGACATCCACATCGTGCACCTGGGCACCATGGGGGTCTACGGCTATGGCTCCCACCGGGGCGCCACGATTCCCGAGGGCTACCTCACGGTGGAGGTGCCCCAGGCCGACGGCAGCCGCTTCCGGGAGAAGATCCTGCACCCCACGGATCCTGGCAGCGTCTACCACATGACCAAGACGCTGGATCAGCTTCTTTTTTATTACTACAACAAGAACGACGGCATCCGCGTCACCGACCTGCACCAGGGCATCGTCTGGGGCACCAACACCGATCTCACCGACCGGGACCCCCGCCTGGTGAACCGCTTCGACTACGACGGCGATTACGGCACGGTGCTCAACCGCTTCCTGATGCAGGCCGCGATCGGCTATCCCCTCACCGTGCACGGCACGGGCGGCCAGACCCGCGCCTTCATCCACATCCGTGATTCGGTCAAGTGCGTGGAGCTGGCGATCGATCACCCGCCCGTCTCCGGGGAAAAGGTGCGCATCTACAACCAGATGACCGAGAGCCACAAGGTCAACGATCTGGCTGAAAAGGTGGCGGCGGTCACCGGCGCCCAGGTGAGCCACCTGCCCAACCCGCGCAAGGAGGCGATCGAGAACGATCTGATCGTCGACAACCGCTGTCTGATCGAGCTGGGCCTCAAGCCCACCACCCTGGAAGACGGCCTGCTCAGCGAAGTGGTGGATGTGGCCCGGCGCTGGGCCGACCGCTGCGACCGCTCACGCATTCCCTGCGTGTCCTCCTGGACCACGACCCAGGCGGCGGCCCTCAAGGCTGTCGTCTGAGCCCAGGACCATGCCCCGACAGCGGCTCCCGTGAAGATCGCACTGTTCACCGAAACCTTCCTGCCCAAGGTCGACGGCATCGTCACGCGTCTCACCAAGACCGTGGAACACCTGGTGCGCGCCGGGGATGAGGTGCTGCTGTTCTGCCCGGAGGGCGCCCCCTCGCTTTACATGGGAGCCCGGGTGATCGGCGTGCCGGCCCTGCCCCTGCCGCTCTACCCGGAGCTGAAGCTCGCCCTGCCCCGTCCAGCCGTGGCCGAGGCTCTGGAGGCGTTTCAGCCGGATGTGGTGCATGTGGTCAACCCGGCGGTGCTGGGCCTGGGGGGCATCTGGATGGCACGAACCCGCCAGATCCCGCTGGTGGCCAGCTATCACACCCACCTGCCCAAATACCTGGAGCACTACGGCATGGGCGTGCTGGAGCCCTTGCTCTGGGAACTGCTCAAGGCCGCCCATAACCAGGCCGTGCTCAATCTCTGCACGTCCTCGGTGATGGTGGAGGAGCTCGCTCAGCGGGGCATCCAGCACACCGCCCTCTGGCAGCGGGGTGTTGACACCGAGATGTTCAGGCCCGAGCTGCGCTCGGACGCCATGCGGCGGCGGCTGATGGGCCGCCATCCCGACAGCGACAGCCTGCTGCTGTATGTGGGTCGGCTGTCGGCCGAGAAGCAGATCGAGCGGATCCGGCCCGTGCTCGACGCCCTGCCCCAGGCCCGGCTGGCTCTGGTGGGCGACGGCCCGCACCGGGCTCAGCTGGAGAAGGTGTTCGAGGGAACCGCCACCACCTTTGTGGGTTATCTGGGCGGCGAGGAGCTGGCCGGCGCCTTTGCCAGTGCTGATGCCTTCCTCTTCCCCTCCAGCACTGAAACCCTGGGACTGGTGCTGCTGGAGGCGATGGCGGCGGGCTGTCCGGTGGTTGGTGCCAACCGGGGCGGCATCCCCGACATCGTCACCGATGGGGTCAACGGCTGTCTCTACGACCCCGACGACGACGCCTCCCTCACCGCCGCCACCCTGCGGCTGCTGGCCAGCCCCGAGCGGCGCGAGCAGCTGCGGCTGGCGGCCCGCCATGAGGCCGAGCGCTGGGGCTGGGCCGGAGCCACCGCCCAGCTTCGCCGCTTCTACCGCGATGTGGCCGGTGCTGGCCTTCAGCTGGCGGCCTGAGCCGGCTTGAACCAGGTGGCCAGCAGGGCCTTCACCATCGGCACGGCGATGGTGCCGCCGTAGCCACCACTGTTCTCGCCGAAGGCAATGATCACCAGATCGGGCTTACCGGCTGGGGCATAGCCGCCGAACCAGGCGTGATCCGGCCGCGGCGGGTCTTCGGCGGTGCCGGTCTTGCCGGCCACCGCCGGCAGCCTGGGATCGTTGAGCATGGTGGCGGTGCCGTTCGTGACCACCTCGCGCAGACCCTGGCGCAGCACCTTGAGGGTGGTGGGCTTGAGGCCGATCCAGGTCCGGGGGGTGTCCCGCTCCACCAGGTGGGGCGTGACCAGCCAGCCGCCATTGGCCACGGCCGCGTAGAGACGGGCCATCTGCAGCGGCGTCACCGAAACAGCCCCCTGACCGATCGCCGAGGTGATCGTGTCCACGGAGGTCCAGGATTCGCCCAGCACTTTCTTCTTCCAGGCCTTGTCGCCCAGCAATCCCGGACTCTCCTCATCGCGCAGCTCGATGCCGGTGTAGCTGCCATAGCCGAGGCGGCGCGCCGCCTTGAACAGCTCCTCGGAGCCCACCTTCAGCCCCAGCCGGTAGAAGAAACTGTTGCTGCTCACCGCCAGAGCGAGGGGAAAACCGATGCTGCCGAAGCTGCCGTGGTCGGCGTAGCACTGGCCGTCGTAGCAGAAGGAACCGGAGGTGGGGATGGTGGAGGTGGGGCCGTAGCGCCCCGATTCGAGGCCGGCGATCGTACTGATCAGCTTGAAGGTGCTGGCGGGAGGAAAGGCCCGCATCGCCCGGTTGAGCATGGGTGCTTCCGGGCGGTTGAGATTGTTCCACTGGGCCGTGGTGGGGCCGGTGGAGAAGATGTTGGGATCGAAGTTGGGGCGGCTCGCCATGGCGCGGATGGCGCCGGTGCGGGGATCCATGGCCACGATTGCCCCTTTCGCCACCCCATCAAGGGCCTTCTCAGCAGTGCGCTGCAATTCAAGATCCAGGGTCAGGCGCAGGTCCTTGCCGGCGCGGGCCTGCTTGTCCCCCAGCACCCGCTGCACCTGGCCCGCGGCATTCACCTCCAGCTGCTGGCCGCCCCACTCACCCCTGAGGTGGGATTCGTAGACCTGCTCCAGCCCTGTACGCCCGATGCGGTCCTGCACCCGGTAGCCCTTGTCGGCCAGCCGGGCGTATTCCTCCTCGGTGAGGCCACTGGTGTAACCGAGCACGTGCGCGGCAAGGGGGCCGCCCGGGTAGGAGCGCAGGTAGTCGACGTCTACCTCGGCGCCATCGAGATTGATCGCCTGCTCCCGGAAGCGCAGCACCTGGACGCTGCTGAGGGAACTGGCCAGCTCGATCCGGTAGCCATCACCCTGGAGCCCCTCCTTGTAGTTCTGCTCCAGCTGATCCACCGGCAGCGCCAGGAGCGCCGCCAGCTTCTCGCGCAGGGCCGGCCAGCGTTCCTTCGACACCAGCCGAGGCTGCAGGTAGAGGTTGTAGGTGAGGCGGCTGGTGGCCAGCACCTCCCCATGGCGATCGAGCAGACGGCCGCGGACAGGGTGACGGGGCACCAGGCGGATGCGGTTCTGGTCGGCCCGCAGGCGGTTTTCAGGGCCCTGGGCCAGCTGCAGCCAGGCCAGGCGGGCCCCCATCGCCGAGGCCGCCAGCACCACAACCGCCAGCAGCCAAGCCGGCTGATGGCTCATCCCCGACTGCCGCGGCGAGCCGGCCTGGAATCCGCTGGCCATCGCTTTCAGGCCCCGAGGCGGCGCTCAAGTTCCTCCAGGCGCCCGGAGACGCGCGCCAGGGCCTCCTGCAGCGCCCGCCGCTCCTCCGGCCCCGTGGGGGAGACGGGCGGCGGGCCGCTCAGATCACTGGCCGAACCAGAGGGCACGTCGCGCACCTCCACCTTCACCACAGGGTTGCCCAGCCCGGGTTGCACCTGATCGAGGCTCTCGCGCACCTTCTTAGCGGCCGCATCCCCCTCCTGACGCAGCTGCGCCAGGGGATCATCCGTGGCGGTGAAGGCCTCCACCACCTGGCGGGGTCCGCCCCGACGGGCCCGGTCGACCACGGCGATGCCGACCGGAAGCAGGTCTTCCATCAGGCTGAGCCGCAGGGCATCAAAGGGATCGGCAGCCATGGCACAACTCCTGAAGCGAACGCCGCTGGCAATCACCATCGGACCGTTTTCCCAGTCTGACGCCCAGGCGGGCGGCTGAGGGTTCAGGGGGTGCGCTGGATCCCGGGCTCGAGAATCACCGCACGGCAGAATTCGCGCGATCCCACCCACCAGCCGCCCACCACGGCCAGAGCGACGGCGGCGGTGAAGGGCAGCAGGGCCTGGCGTGTCATGTCGAGGCTGAACCACTCGCCCCAGCCGCGCAGGGCACGCTCACGATCAAACCGACGCCGTTCCCGCTGCTCCAGCTTCTGACGGCGCTGCAGCGATTTCTCAACCCAGCGCTCGAAGGCACGCTTTTTGGTGACGGCCATCTTGCGCTCCACCTCCAGCAGGTGACCGGCGCTGAGATCGGGATGGAAGGTGCTGATCAGCTCCAGGCTCTTGATGAACATCTCCACGGCGCCATCCTTGATCTGGCGGTCGCCGTCGCTGAGTTCCTCCCAGTGGACTTCCGGGTAGAAACGGCCACGGTTGGCCAGAATCTGCTCCTCCGGCAGCTGACCGGGCTCCCGCAACCAGCGGTCGGTGTTGGCATCGAAACGACGCCAGTACAGGAAAGGATTGAGGTAGATGGTTTTCCCCCCCAGCAGGATGCTGTCCTGCTGCAGGCGGCGCTGCACCTGGGGATCCTGCTGAGTGACGGCGGTCAAGGGAAACAGGCTGGGAGCCGATGGTATCGAACGCCGACCAAAGAGGCCAGCGCCGGGACTATTCCCACTCGATCGTGCCGGGGGGCTTGCTGGTGATGTCGAGCACCACCCGGTTCACCCCCTGCACCTCATTGACGATCCGGTTGGAGATGCGCTCCAGCAGGTCATAAGGCAGACGAGACCAGTCGGCGGTCATGCCGTCTTCGCTGGACACACAGCGCAGCACGATTGGATAGGCGTAGGTGCGCTTGTCGCCCATCACGCCGACGCTGCGCACCGGCAGCAGCACGGCAAAAGCCTGCCAGATCTCGTGATAGAGCCCGGCCTCCTGCACCTCCTCGCGAACGATCAGGTCGGCATCACGCAGGATGTTCAGCTTCTCGGCGCTGACCTCCCCGAGGATGCGGATGGCCAGGCCAGGTCCCGGGAAGGGGTGGCGGCGCACGATTTCCTCGGGCAAGCCGAGGCTGCGGCCCACCTTGCGCACCTCGTCCTTGAACAGGCGCCGCAGGGGTTCCACCAGCTTGAACTGCAGATCCTTGGGCAGCCCGCCCACGTTGTGGTGGCTTTTGATCTTCACCGCCACCCGCTCGCCGGTCTTGGGATCGAGGTTGGTGCCGGCCGATTCGATCACATCGGGATAGAGAGTGCCCTGGGCGAGGTAATCGAAGGGTCCGAGCCGCTTGCTTTCCTCCTCGAAGACACGGATGAATTCGGCGCCGATGATCTTGCGCTTCTGCTCCGGATCTGTGACGCCATCGAGCTTGGCAAGAAAGCGATCACGGGCATTGATGTATTCGACGCGAATGTGAAACTGCGCATCGAAGAACTCGGTGAGGAACTCCGGCTCCCCCTTGCGCATGAATCCCTGGTCGATGAACATGCAGGTGAGCTGATCTCCGATGGCCCGGTGCAACAGGAAGGCCAGCGTGGAGGAATCGACCCCGCCGGAGAGCGCCAGCAGCACCCGCTTGTCTCCAACCCGATCACGCACATCGGCAAGGGCTTCATCGATGAAGGCCGCCGTGGTCCAGTCGGGTTCACAGCCGCAGATGTGATAAACGAAGTTGCGAATCATCGCCATCCCGCCGCGGGAATGCACCACTTCAGGGTGGAACTGCACCCCGTACAAACGCCGCTGGTGATCAGCCACCGCTGCTTCCGGCGTGTTGTCGGTGTGGGCCAGACGGCTGAAGCCCGGCGGCAGGGCCTGCACCGAATCCCCATGGCTCATCCACATCGTCGAGCCGTGCTCCACGTTGGTGAGCAGATCGACCGGGTCATCCACGTAGAGGGGCGCCTTGCCGTACTCGCCGCGGCCGGCGGCTTCCACCTGACCGCCGAGCTGCTGAACCATCAGCTGCATGCCGTAGCAGACCCCCAGCACCGGGATCCCCAGGCTCCAGATGGCTGGATCGCACAGGGGTGCCCCCTCGTCGTACACCGAGTTGGGGCCGCCGCTGAGGATGATTCCCTTCGGCGCCAGCCGTTTGATGTCCTCCACGCTGGTGGCATACCCCAGCACCAGGGAATACACCTCGGTTTCCCGCACGCGACGGGCAATCAGCTCGGAATACTGGGAGCCGAAATCGAGGATGACGATCGCCGGCAGACGTGAGCTTTCGGGCTGCTCGGTCGAGGGGGACGGGTGGGACATAACGACCGAATGACGGCCTGCCTGGCCTTTGGGGGTCACCCTAGGTCGTGCCGGAAAGCCTCCAGCAGCTCATGTCCGCAGGGGCCTGACACCCGCAGCTGCCGCTGCCGATCGAAGAGCGCCGCACCGATCCGCATGCTGAAGCGGCCGTAGCGGGCCAGGTAGGCCTGGCTGCGGGTCTCGATCGCCAGCGCCAGCCGCGCCTCGATCCGGGCTGCCAGCGGCCCGTCGAGCTCCTTCAATTCCGCCAGGGCCGCCTCCACCGTGGGCGCCGCGAACAGCCGCTGCAGCTCAGGACCGCCCATGCCTTCGAGGGCCGCCAGGGCCGTGAGCACCTCGGCGCGACCATCGGCCAGGTGGTGGTGGGTGTGGAAGATCCCGCCCGCCAGCTTGATCAACTTGCCGTGATAGCCGAACAGCAGCAGCCGCTCGACGCCGGCTTCTGCCGCCGCCACGATCAGTGGACCGAGCCAGTTGCCGGCCTTGAGCAGCAGGCCGGCGGGCAGCCCGAGCCGGGGAGCCAGATCGAGCCCGTTCTCGCCGATCACCAGCACCAGATCCCTGGGGTGGGGCGAGTGCGGCCACTGGCGCAGGGTCTCCAGGCACTGCTCGAGCCGATCGGGGGCGGCGCTGCGCTGCACCACGGCCTGGGTCCCGATCAGGGCCAGACCATCCACCACCCCGAAGGCTTCATTGCTGGTGCGGCCAGCGAGCTCCCGGCCCCGGGGGAACACCAGCTGGAGCTGCAGACCGCGGCCGGCTGGCACCAGGGGCAGAAGGTTGACCTCCAGCAGCTGGCGGGCATAGGCCGAGAGGCACAGCTCCCGGCTGCCGGCCAGCACGCCCAGCCCCTCCCCCGCCTCCAGAAGCAGCCGCTGGGATGGCTCTGCCCCCTGCGGAGGATCCCACCAGCTGGCCCGAACCCACACCAGCAAACCCCGGGTGAGATCCAGGCCATCGCCCGGATCACAGCGGGCCATGCCCAGGGCCTGACCATCGCCGATGGCGGCGGCGGCCTCCACCGGCACCAGCTCGACGCCGGCCGGCTCCAGCAGCTCCAGCGGCTGCGCCTCACTGGAGCCCCTGAGCGCCGTCACGCCGAGCGCAAGGCCCTCGCCCTCGGCCTCCAGCAGCGCCTCCAGGGCTGCGCGGGCTGCCGCCGCCACCCAGACCGGCAGGGTGAAGGGTGTCGCTTCGGTCATCGGCAAGGGGATGGCTGCGGTGTTGGTCGATGAGCGGGGCCGGGGAGCAGGGACCTTGGTTTTTTAAGGTGGTGGATTGGGCCGCCGCGCCCGCCCCCCCCAGCGCCCCCCATGCAGGACAAGCTCACCCTGATGATCCCCGGTCCCACGCCGGTGCCGGAGACCGTCCTGCTGGCCATGAGCCGCCACCCGATCGGCCATCGCAGCGGCGAATTCCAGGCAATCGTGAAGCGCACCACCGCGCAGCTCAAGTGGCTGCACCAGACCCAAGGTGATGTGCTGGCCCTCACCGGCAGCGGCACCGCCGCCATGGAGGCGGGCATCATCAACGTGCTGAGCCGGGGCGACAAGGTCCTCTGCGGGGACAACGGCAAGTTCGGCGAGCGCTGGGTGAAGGTGGCCAGGGCCTATGGCCTGGAGGTGGAGGTGATCCGCGCCGACTGGGGCCAGCCCCTGGATCCGGAGGCCTTCCGCCTGGCCCTCGAAGCCGACAGCGAGAAGCAGATCCGCGCGGTGATCCTCACCCATTCGGAAACCTCCACCGGGGTGATCAACGACCTGGAGACGATCGCCCGCCATGTTCATGCCCATGGCCAGGCCCTGGTGGTGGCTGACTGCGTCACCAGCCTGGGGGCCTGCCCGGTGCCGGTGGATGCCTGGGGCCTGGATGTGGTGGGCTCGGGCTCCCAGAAGGGTTACATGATGCCGCCGGGCCTGGCTTTCGTGGCGATGAGCGAACGCGCCTGGGAGGCTCACAAGCGCTCCGATCTGCCCAAGTTCTACCTGGATCTGGGCAAGTACCGGAAATCAGCCGCCGCCGATAGCAACCCCTTCACGCCTCCGGTGACGCTCTATTACGCCCTGGAAGCCGCCCTGGGCATGATGGAGCAGGAAGGACTGGACGCCATCTTCGCCCGCCATTCCCGGCTGCAGCGGGCCACCCAAGCGGCCATGCGTGCCATCGGTCTGCCCCTTTACGCCGCTGAAGGCCACGGCAGCCCGGCGATCACGGCGGTGGCCCCTGAGGGCCTGGACGCTGAGGTGCTGCGCAAGAAGATCAAGGAGCGCTACGACATCCTGCTGGCGGGCGGTCAGGACCACCTCAAAGGCAAGGTATTCCGCATCGGCCACCTGGGCTTTGTCTGCGACCGTGACGTGCTCACGGCGGTGGCCGCCATTGAGGCGACCCTGCAGGAGCTGGGGGCTGCCCGTCAGCCGGTGGGGGCAGGCCTGGCCGCGGCGGCCCGGGAACTGGCGGCCTGAGAGCCTAGACCGAGGGTGAGGGCTGAAGCTTCAGCCCTCACCTGTTCACCCTTTGCTAGGGTGAAGAAATGCGGGTGTAATTCAGTGGTAGAATGTCAGCTTCCCAAGCTGAACGTCGCCGGTTCGAGTCCGGTCACCCGCTTGAGTCTGAGATGAATTCATTTTCAGAGCCTTGGCTCTGAATGAAGAGCACTGAAGCAGGCTCTCAGGATCTGGGCTTGATCACCTGGAGAATCTGGGGGCCGATACTGCCGGCTCGGCGCTCGCAATCGAGGGATTTGAGTACAGCCTGGGCCGCTTCGACGAGATCACCACGTTGGGCAGCAGCTTCGGCACGGGATTCATGCTTGGCCGCATCGCGGAGGAACTGGCTTCGTTGCTCTGATCCTTGTGACATGGCGATCGAAGATCGCGTTTGAACCGCAAGCACAACAACAGATCAATCTTCAACCACCTTAACGCTTGAGCGAGAAGTTGGCTTGAAAGAGAGAGGAATCCAGACAGGAAGAGACAATTTCAGCTGTCAGGTGCCTGGCTCTTCGCCCAGACCACCGATGGCATCGATCTGGGAGCGCAGCTGGCCCGCCCGGCTGCTGTCCCCACGGCTGATGGCGATGGCCAAGGCGAATTCCAGCTTCTCAAGCTGATGGCCACCTTCGATGTAGCCAGGGCGGTGGATGGTGGACTGAGGCGCCAACGACCCCCCGTTCCGGGGCAGGGGGCAGGCCGGATAGGTGTTGGCCATGGTTGTTTTTCTTTTCATTCTGCCACCCAGAAGCAGGTCACCGCCAGCTTGAGTGATATTGGTCTGAACGAAGCGTGGAACCCAGCCCGCCAGGTGGAGCAAACGCCCTAGGCGGCCAGGTCCAGCTCCTGCGGCGGGGCAGGCTCGACAGCCAACGGAGCGGACACCGGGGCTGACGTCTCGAGCAGCTGGCGGCAGTCCCGCAGCAGCACCTCCACATTGGAGAGAGCCTGGAGCTGATCGGGCTCCGGCTGCTGGTCTTCCTCCAGCGCCATCTCCAGCAGACCAAGCCGTTGCTCCAGGTGCACCAGCCGGTGCGACAAGGCCGCCACCGTCTGGGCGAGATCTTCCGCCGTGCGGGTGATGCGGAACGACACCGATTCAGGGGCCATGGCAATCGAACCAAGAAGGCCGATCACAACACAGAACCGCCCACCGCTCAAGCCATCTCCCAGACTGAGTCGTCCTGGCGTCACCTGCGGCCATGTCCAGCCTGGCCACTCTGGCGATCTACCTCCTGGCCGGCCTGGGCGGTGGCTTGCTCGCCCTGCGAACGGGGATTCCAGCGGCGCCCCTGGCGGGAGCCCTGCTCGGTGCGGGGCTGGTGAGCATGAGCGGGCGATGGGATGTGGCCCACTGGCCCCCTGGGACCCGCACGGGCCTTGAGATCGCCATCGGCACGGTGATCGGCACCGGCCTCACCAGCGCAGCGCTGACGGAACTGCGGCAACTGTGGCGGCCGGCGATCCTGATCACCGTCACCCTGGTGGCCACCGGCCTGGTGGTTGGCCTCTGGAGCAGCCGGCTGCTGGGGGTGAGTCCGATCATCACCCTGCTGGGGGCTGCCCCCGGAGGCATCAGCGGCATGAGCCTGGTGGGCACTGAATTCGGTGTCGGTGCCGCCGTAGCTGCCCTTCACGCGGTGCGGCTGATCACGGTGCTGCTGGTGGTGCCCATGGTAATCAGGCTGGTGCTGTCATTCACAGCTGGTCATTCCTCCAGTTGACAAGCGCCAGTGCCTCCCCCTCGACAGTTCGGAGTCGACCGATACGTTGGTGCCCGATGCCTGGCTCCACGAACCGATTCGATGCTCTCCCGTCTCCTCTGCCCCTTCTCAACTTCAACGGCGCCGGCCAGAGACCGTAGCCGCAGGCTGAGATCGGCCCTGCGGGGGATCCTGGTGCCCGCCCTGCTGCTCCTGGCGAGTCCTCTGCCCCTGCTGAGCCAACCGACGCGGCTGGCCCAGGTCAGTCAGCCGGACCCCAGCGATCCAGGCAACAAGGGCGCAGAGGTGTACTGCTTCATGCGCAAGGCCGGCAATGACCACGAGGTGAGCTGGACCGCCGCCTACGCCCTGATCAAGCGCCAGAGCGCCAGTCTGTTCAAGACCTCGCCTGAACATGCCGCCGTGATGATCACCGAGGCCGTGGTGAAATCCCCCGATGCCTTCCCCGACTGCGGCCGCTTCATCGGAGCCCTCTATGGCAGTGAAAAACCCGCGCCACTGAGGACCGACATCCCAGCAAGTGGAAGCACTGGTCCTGTTCCCATCCCCAGCGGCGGCGGAACCACTCGCAATGACCGCTATTCCTACTGATTCCCTTTGCGCTGAATCCCCTCGGGCCCTCTGGTGCGCTCTGGCGCTGACCCTGGCCCTGGCCGGTTGTACCGCGGCGCCCCCCCCGACCACGGAATCGCCACGGCTGCGCCAGGACGAATGCCTCGATGAGGTCAAGGTTGATCGGCTCGATCAGGCCCTGGAGCGCTGCGACAAGGTGGTGAGCACCTTCCCGCTTGAGGCCCGTCCCCTCAGTGACCGCTTCGTGATCCACACCCTCAGGGGCGAGCAGGCCAGGGCCTGCCAGGACATCGACAAGGCGGCGGAGCTGCTCAAGGCCACCAGCAACGGAAACCCCTCGAAGGATGCCGGCGATCCCCAGCTGGTCACCGACATCCGTGTGCGCCAGGAAAGCTGCCGCGACATTCCGGCGGCGGCGGCCCCCTGACTCACCAGGCCTCCAGTAACTGGCGCACCATCGCCGGCAGGGCCTGGCGGCGCAGGATCGCCTGACGGCCACCGAGGGCCAGGGCAATCCGCTCGGCCTTGCTGGCGATCAGCCCATCCACCAGCTGATCGGCCACCCCCAGCTGCAGCCAGTGGGCGGTGAGGGGACCGGCCATGCCGATGCGATGGGCCCGGTCCTCCGCCTGCTCGGTGTCGCCCGGGGTCCAGGGCCTCTCCAGCAGCACAACGTGACTGGCGCGGTGCAGGGTGAAGCCAAGGCCCGCGACTGCGAAGGTGGCCACCAGCAACGGCACCCGGCCCGCCTGGAAGCGCTCCACCTGGCGCTGCCGCTCCGGTGGCTTGAGACGGCCCGTGAGCACGGCACCACCCAGGCTCGCGGCCAGCCGCTCGGCAGGAGCCACGAAGGCCGTGAACACCACCACCGCGGCTCCACCCACGAGCAACTGCGTGACCAGAGCCTGGGCCGCCGGCACCTTGTAGGCCGCGCCGATCTGCCTGAGGGCCGTGAGCATCGCCAGGGATTCAGCGTCGCGGCGCACCTCGCCGCGGGCGGCCCGCAGGCGGTAGTTCTCCACCCGCTGCTGCAGCTCATGCTCAAACCCCTGGGCCTGGCTGGCGTTGAGCGCCACGGGGCAGATCAGGCGTTGTTTGGGGGGAAGGTCGAGGCAATCCTGCTTGCGCCGATGCAGCACCAACGGCTGAATCAGCCGGTGCAGGTCCTCCAGACGTTCAGCCCCGCTGGCCTGCCAGTGGCGGCGCCCGCCGCTTTCACGCCAATGGCCCTGGCAATAGGTCTGCTCAAAGCTGAGCTGATCCCGGCCGAGGGGATGATCGATCGCCGCCAGCAGGGGGAAGAGCTGCCGCGGGCGGCCGTTCTTCATCGGGGTGCCGCTCAGGAGCCAGATCGCCCGCAGGCGCGGGTGACGGGCCAGGCGCAGCAGGGCCCGGGTACGGGCCGCCGCCAGGTTCTGGGCGAAATGGGCCTCATCCACGAGCAGCACGGTGCCGGCAGGGGGCAGCTCCGCCGGCAACCGCGCCCAGCTGAACAGCTCCACAGCCAGTTCAAGGGCCAGGGACTCCTGCCTCCAGAAGCCGTGCAGACCCACCGGGGCCACCACGGCAATGCGGCAGTCGGCGCAACGGGAGAGGGCGCGGGCTGCCACCAGGGCTGTGAGGGTCTTGCCCAGGCCCATCGCATGGGCCAGGACAGCCCCACGGCGAGCCAGCAACCAGCGGGCCGCCGTGCGCTGGTGGCTGAAGAGCTGCCGCCCGTCCGGCAGGGGGGCCTCCAGCTGGGCAGCCGCCACCAACTCACGATGCGGCGGCAGGGGGGGCAGTGGCTGGCGCAGCCAGGCCATCCACTGGGCCAGGCCGGGCTCGATCGCAAAGCGCGCGCCCAGCAGAGCCTGCAACTGGCCTGCGGCCTCGAGCGGAAACTCCCAGCAATGGCGCTGGGCACGCCAGCGGCCCGCCGGCCTGATCCGGCGCAACTGGGCCTGGGTGACCGGATCGAACGGGGAGATCACCTCGATCAGGCCGCAGGACCCAAGCTGCAGCAGGCAGCGCGGCTGAGTCCCTCGCGTGGCTCGCAGGGACACCGACGCGCGTCCGTCATTGGAGTTGAAGTCTAGTCAGCTTGGCGCCGTGAACAAGCCTTGGCGATCAGCTTGAAAAAATGAAGTCGTCGACACATTGACAGACCAGAAGCCATGGGCAAACTGTCCGCAACCGAGGCATGGGAATGCAGGTCAGGGATGCGGTCTTCCTTGAGGATCTCTGCCCCAAGTTGCGTGTCAGACGCTGGAGACAATCCCTGCACAAACAGACCCAAAATCGTTGTATTTATTGTGGCAATCGTTCCGAGTCAATTGATCATCTGATGCCGCGCTGCCGCGGCGGGCTGAGTGTGACCGAAAACTGCGTTCCCGCCTGCCTGGCCTGCAACGGCCACAAAAGCGACGCCGACGCCTTCGACTGGTACCGGCGTCAGCGCTTCTACGATCCACGCCGGGCGATGGCGATCCGGGCCTGGATGGATGGCGACCTGCGCCTGGCCATACGCCTGTTGCAGTGGGCCACTCCCGAGCCAGCAGCAGCAACCCAGTCCTCAGACCTGCCCCAGAGGCCGGCCATGACCCTGCAGGCGGCCTGAAGCCAAGACCCCTTCACCAGACGCGGCAGGCGGCTGGCCCGTTGTGGCGCTCGCAGACGGCCGCGAGCTGCTCGGGCTGTTCGGGAGCCACCAGGGCGGCCGTGAGCACGAGAGCCACCACCAACAGTGGAAGAGCCCCCAAGGCACGGGGGAGGCTCCACGGACGGACCCGGCCTGGGCGGCCCAGGCTCGCGGGGAGAAGACGGGGTGTAGAGAAGCAGGAGGCGGCCATCAATGGAATCGAGCAGTGATACAGGTGTACTCATGGTGAGTGCTGTTGTCAACCGCAGCCCCTGGAAGGGGGCCTCCGGCCGGATGCTGGTGCTGGGGGGCGGCTACAGCGGCCAGCGCTTCGCCTCGGCTGTGGCCGCCACTGGCATGCCGGTGCTGATCAGCCACCGCCCCGATGGCCATCCCGTGCTCGGGGAGGGGATCAGCTCAGTGGCCTTCGCCAGCGAGCTCAGGCCGGGAATCGAGCCCGCAGCCCTGGAGAACGTGACCCATGTGCTGGTGACGGTTCCCCCTGGCCGTGACGGCAAGGATCCGGTACTGGAAAGCCTCGGCCCGATCCTGGCCGGCCTGCCGCTGCAATGGCTGGGCTACCTCTCCACCTCCGGGGTCTATGGCGATCGCGGCGGCGCCTGGGTCCAGGAAAGCGATTCCCCCACACCGGGACTGGCCCGCAGCCGGGCAAGGCTGGCCTGCGAACAGGCCTGGGAGGCCAGTGGTCTACCCCTGCAGGTGTTCCGCCTGCCGGCGATCTACGGGCCGGGACGCTGCCCGTTCAACGGCCTGCGCGCCGGCAGCAGCCGCCTGATCCACAAACCCGCCCAGGTGTTCAGCCGCATCCACGTCGATGACATCACTGGTGCTCTGCTGCACAACCTCGCCCTGCCCAGTGCCCAGAGGCCGGCACTACTGAACGTGGCGGATGACAGGCCCTGCCCTTCAAGTGAAACCCTGGGCTACGCCGCCCACCTGCTGAACTGCAAACTACCTGAGGTGGAGTCCTATGGGCGGATCCAGGAGAGCCTCAGTCCAATGGCCCGCAGCTTCTGGAGCGAGAACCGGCGGACCAGCAACAGGCGGCTGAGCGTCGAGCTCGGTTACCGGCTGCGCTATCCCAGCTACCGGGAAGGATTCAGGGCTTCCCTGCTGGAGGAACAGGCCGTTCAGCGAGGGGCTGGCTCCACCTCCTCAGGGCACACCGGCGCGGCCAGCGGCTGAAGATTGGTGAGGCTGGGAATGTTCAGGTCACCCTTCAGGCGACACCAGTCGATCACAATCCACTTCTTCTGCAACCCCTGAGCCAGGCCCAGCACCAGTCCCCCCAGAAGCAACCAGCGGATCATGACTCTCGAGGCCACTGGCAGCAACGCTAAACAAGGGGTGATCGCCCTGGCCCTGGGGGATCCCGCCGGCATCGGTGCCGAGGTGACCCTCAAGTCCCTGGCGGCCCTGCAGGCGCGGGGTGCGGCGGTGAATGTGGTGCTGGTGGGCTGCCGCCGCTGGCTGGAGCAGACCTATATGGACCTGCGCGACCGCAGCGCGACGCCGCTGGCGGATCCAGGTGCCTACCCCATCCTGGACAGACCCCTGCAGGAAGGGATCATCCCGGGCCAGGGCAGCGCAGCCAGTGGTGCCGCCAGCTTTGCCTGGCTGAATGCGGCGGTGGATCTGGTGCTCAGCGGCCAGGCCGGGGCCCTGACCACGGCGCCGATCGCCAAACACGCCTGGCATGCCGCCGGCCATCGATACCCAGGTCAGACCGAGCGGCTGGCGGAACTCTGCGGGCGGAAGCAGGCCTCGATGCTGTTCACCGCTCGCTCACCAGGGGGCAGCTGGCGGCTGAACACACTGCTGGCCACCACCCACATCCCCCTGGCCCAGGTGCCCCAGGCCCTCACCCCCGCCCTGGTGGAGCATCAGCTGGAGATGCTGCTGGCGTTCTGCCGGCGCTTCCAGCCCCAGCCCAGCCTGACGGTGGCCGGTCTGAATCCCCATGCCGGCGAAGGCGGCCAGCTGGGAACTGAGGAGCAGGACTGGCTGATTCCTCTGCTGGAGAGCTGGCGGCAGCGGCACCCCACCGTGACGGTGCGTGGGCCACTACCGCCGGACAGCTGCTGGCTTGGGGCGGCCGCGGCCTGGCGGGGCGACGGACAGGGATCCGACGGTTACCTGGCCCTGTATCACGATCAGGGGCTGATCCCGGTCAAGCTGCTCGCCTTCGATGCCGCTGTGAACACCACCCTGGGGCTGCCCTTCCTGCGCACCTCACCGGATCACGGCACCGGCTTCGACATTGCCGGTTCAGGTCTGGCCCGCGCCGACAGCATGGTGGCGGCCCTGGAAACGGCATGGGAGCTGGGCTGAGCCACAACCGGCGCGGCTCAGGACCGGCGAATTCAGGCGGGCTTGACCCGTAGCAGCACCTGACCAAATTCCACTGGTGTGCCGTTATCCACCAGGATCTCCACCAGCTCACCGCTGACTTCGGCCTCCAGCTCGTTCATCAGCTTCATGGCCTCAAGGATGCACACGGGCTGGCCGACACTGATGCGGCTGCCGATCTCGACGAAGGGGGGATCGGTAGGCGAGGGGGAACGGTAGAAGGTCCCCACCATCGGAGCCGTGATGTCGACAAGATCGGCCCGCAGCGCAGATGGGGCCGGCGGCGGGCTGGACGGGGCCGTGACCCCGGCGGAACCTGGCGCCGGAGCGGCAGGCGCCACCACGGGGGAGGGCAGCGGGGCCGGAGCTGGGGCAAGCGCTGCTGGGGCCGGCAGGTTGCGACGCACCTCCAGGCGGAAATCGTCACCTTCGAGCTTCAACTCCTGGATGTCGCTCTGCTCCAGGAAGATGAGCAGGTTGTGCAGTTGGTCGTTGTCGAGCTGCATGGCGATCAGGACTCCCGGCCGAGATAGCTGTCGTTGCGCGTGTCGATCTTGATCTTCTCGCCAATGGTGATGAACAGGGGCACCATCACCTGGGCACCGGTCTCGACGATGGCGGGCTTGGTCCCGCCGGTGGCGGTGTCACCTTTGACGCCCGGGTCGGTCTGGGTGACCTCGAGCACCACGGAGTTGGGAAGCTCCACTTCCAGGGGAGAGCCGTTCCAGGACACCACGTTCACCTCCATACCTTCTTTGAGGTACTTGCGCCCGTCACCGATCTGCTTGGCGGTGAGGCGGGTCTCCTCGTAAGTGGCCATGTCCATGAAGACGTACTCCTCGGCCTCCATGTAGGTGTGTTGCAGGGTGGATTTCTCCAGCTGGGCCTGGGCGAGGGTTTCGCCGGCGCGGAAGGTCTTCTCAACCACGCTGCCGCTCTGCACGGCCTTGAGCTTGGTTCGCACGAAGGCTGATCCCTTACCAGGCTTGACGTGCAGGAACTCAACGACCCTCCAGACCTGTCCATCGAGCTCGATGGTGGTGCCAGTTCGGAAGTCGTTGCTCGAGATCATTCCGGCGGAACGGGTGAGCGGGATTGTACGGCTGGCCGTTGAACCCCCCTCTGAGACTGGCTCTGGGCCCCGGCAAGCTGTGCCAAAGTCCGAAGAACGGCAGAACGCCCGGAGACCGGCAGGGACAGCCATGAACAGGAGTTCTCAGCAACAGCAAGCCCCCCGGCCAGAGGAACAGCAGCTCAGAGAGCAGCGCCGGAACCCCTGGCGGGCCATGACGCTGCTGCTGATGGCGCTGGTGCTTGCCGGCGGCGCCTGCTTCGGCCCGGTCAGCCCGGTGGCGGCTGCCCTGCCGCCGGGGAACGCCGTCACCGATCCAACCGCCTTGCTGCGCAATGCTTTGCCGATCGAGCAGCCGGATCTTCAGAAGCTGCAGCATCGCCTTGAAGACAGCAGCGACGACCTGCGTGCCAAGCGCTGGAGTGCTCTCACCGGCACGGCCCGCAAAGCCCAGGCGCAGCTGAGCAGCCGGCGCTCCGCCCTGCTGGCGGCCTACCAGAGCGAGCAGCGCGAGCAGGCCACGGCCCTGCTCGACCGCCTCGAATCCGAATTGCAGTCCGTGGCCGAGGCCGCCGAGCGGCAGGATCGCGATGTCTTCCTGACCACCCGCCGCCGGGCCCTGAGCACCATCGGAGAAGCGGAAGCACTGCTGGTGGGGCCGTTCCCGTTCGAAATTCCGGCAGAGTTCGCCGACCTGCCCAGGCTGCTGGGTCGCGCCACCGTGAAGCTCACCACCACCAAAGGCGACCTGATCGCCGTGGTGGATGGCTACAACGCACCACTGACCGCCGGAGCCTTCATCGACCTGGTGCAGCGGGGTTTCTACGACAACCTCCCCTTCATCCGCGCCGAAGATTTCTACGTCCTGCAGACCGGTGATCCGAAAGGAGCCGCCAGCGGCTATGTGAACACCTCCGGCCAGGAGCGGAAGGTGCCCCTTGAGATCATGGTGCCGGGTCAGAGCAAGCCTTTCTACAACCAGACCTTTGAGGATCTCGGCCTGTTCAAGGCCACACCGGTTCTGCCTTTCGCCACCAAGGGAACCCTGGGCTGGGCGCACTCCGACACCGCCCTCGACGATGGTTCCTCCCAGTTCTTCCTCTTCCTGTTCGAGGCGGAACTCACCCCGGCGGGCCTCAATCTGATCGACGGCCGCTATGCCGCCTTCGGCTACGTGGTCGAGGGCTTCGATGTGCTCCAGGAGCTCACCGCCGACGACGGCATTGTCAAGGCGACCGTGGTGGAGGGGGCCGACAACCTGCGGCCCCATGGCTGAGGGCTCCGGCCTGGCGCCGACCCTCGCCGACCTGGGGGAATGGGAGCTGATCGAGCGCCTCGGAGCCTTCGCTCCCCCCGGTCAGTTCGCCGATGATGCCGCTCTGCTGGATGGCCGCTCGGAGCGGACACTCGTGGTCAATACCGATGTGCTGGTGGAGGGAGTCCATTTCAGCGACGCCACCATGACCGCCGCCGATGTGGGCTGGCGGGCGGCGGCGGCCAACCTCTCGGACCTCGCGGCCATGGGCTGCCGGGAGGTGCTGGGGCTGACGGTGGCCCTGGTGGCTCCCGCAGCCACCCCCTGGGCCTGGGTGGAGGGGGTGTACCAGGGGCTGAGCGCTGCTTTGGGGTGCTATGGCGGCACGCTGCTGGGGGGCGATTGCAGCGGCGGCGGCCAGCGGCTTCTCGCAGTCACAGCCCTGGGGCGGCTCGGAGCGGACGGGCCGATCCGGCGTCGGGATGGTTACCCCGGTGATGCCCTGGTGAGCACGGGACCCCATGGTCTCAGCCGCCTGGGCCTTGCGGCGCTGCTGCAGGAGATCCCGACCCCGCCGGCGGCTCCCAACTGGCGCCAAGCCGGCCCAGCCCTGCTGGAGCGGGCCGTTCAGGCGCACCGCAGGCCGCGGCCCCGGCTGGATGCCGTGGCCGCGCTGGCCTCATCCCGGCCTGTGGGCAGTCCCTGGAGGGTGGCCGGCACCGACAGCAGCGATGGACTGGCGGCGGCGCTGAAGACCCTGACCCAGGGGAGCGGCTGCGACGCTCTGCTGGAGCGCCGGGACCTTCCGCTCGACCCGGAGATGGCGGCCCTGGCCATCGCCGAAGCCTGGTGCCTGAACGGCGGTGAAGATTTCGAACTTGTGCTGGCCCTTGATCCCGGCTGGGCCCGGCAGCTGATCCAGGCCCTGCCCGGGACCCGCCGGATCGGATCACTGACCCCGGGCTCAGGGATTCTGCGCTGGGCCGGCGACGGTTCGCCCCTCGCGGACGCCGACGGAAGCTTCACACATTTTCACTGAGTTATTGCACTGGGCCATGAAAAAGCCGCCCCGGAGGAGGGACGGCCCAACACGAAGAGCTCAGGGAGCAGAACTCACTTCCAGTTCTTGGCCACCAGCTCGGCCAGATCGACCACCCGCTGGCTGTAGCCCCACTCGTTGTCGTACCAGGCGATGACCTTGACCATGTTGTCGCCCATCACCAAGGTGAGATCGGCATCCACGATCGTGGATTCATCCGTACCGGCATGGTCGGAGGAAACCAGCGGCAGATCAGAGTATTTGATGATGCCCTTCATGCCATTCTCCGAGGCTTGCTTGAGCACGGCGTTGACCTCCTCGCGGGTGGTGCCGCGGCTCACTTCAATCACCAGGTCCACCACCGACACGTTGGGGGTGGGCACGCGCATGGCGATGCCGTTCAGCTTGCCCTTCATCGGCGGATACACCAAAGCGACGGCTTTGGCGGCACCGGTGGAGGTGGGGACGATGTTGATGGCGGCGGCGCGGGCGCGGCGAAGATCACGGTGGCTGGCATCAAGAATGCGCTGGTCACCGGTGTAGCTGTGAGTGGTGGTCATCGTGCCCTTGACGATGCCGAAGGCCTGATCCAGAACCTTGACCAGGGGTGCCATGCAATTGGTGGTGCAGCTGGCGTTGCTGATCACGTTGTAGTCGTCGTGGCGGTACTGATCGTCGTTGACCCCGACGACAAACGTACCGATACCTTCACCCTTGCCTGGAGCCGTGATCAGTACCTTGCTGGCGCCGGCCTTGATGTGCTTGCCGGCGCCCTCCGTATCAATGAACACCCCTGTGGCTTCAATCACCAGATCAACTCCCCAGTCCTTCCAGGGAAGGTTGAGAGGATTGCGATCGGAGAAGCACTTGATTGGCTTGCCGTTAACCGTGATGGTGTCTTTGGTGTAACCCACCTCGGTGTCACGAATCTTGCCCAGCATCGAGTCGTACTCGAGCAGATGGGCATTGGTGTGCGGATCAGAAGTGTCGTTCAGGCCGACCACCTCGATCCCGGTGTTTTCGCCACGACTGAGCCAACAACGCATGAAGTTGCGACCGATCCGGCCGAATCCATTGATCGCAACACGCAGGGTCATGGCAGGGACGGGAAACCCGTTGACAAGGGGAGTTTGGCTGCCGATCATACAGAAATGGTCTCCCCCTCCTGGAGCCGCTCCGGTAGTGGATTCTTTCGCGGAGCCAAACAAGCGTTAAATGGGGAGAGACAAGCGCAGCGTCAACACCTACCTTCGGGTCCGCATGGAGACGCCTTTGGCACCGCTGCTCGACCACCGTGCCCCCCTCCACTTCATCGGGGTCGGCGGCATTGGCATGTCGGCATTGGCTGGAATCCTGGCCGACCGTGGTTTTCAGGTGAGCGGATCCGACCCGCGTGACAGTCCTGTGCTCGAGTCCCTGCGCCGCCGTGGTGTGCGGGTGTTCGCCCACCAGGACGCAGAAACGATCGAGACTCTGAACCGTGATGGGGTCACCTCAGCGCTGGTGGTGATCAGTACGGCGGTTCCGGCGGAGAATCCCGAGCTGATGGCAGCCCGCGAAGCCGGCCTGACCATCTGTCACCGCTCCGACGTGCTGGCGGCCCTGATCAACGCTCAGCCCTCGATCGCCGTGGCCGGCAGCCACGGCAAGACCACCACCAGCACCCTGATCGCCACCCTGCTGGCGGCCACCGACCAGGACCCCACCGCCGTGATTGGTGGCATCGTGCCCGCGTTTCAGAGCAACGCCCGCAGTGGCCGCGGCCGGGTGCTGGTGGCCGAGGCCGATGAGTCGGATGGCTCCCTGGTGAAGTTCAGATCCAGCCTCGGGCTGATCACCAACCTCGAGCTCGACCACACCGACCACTACCCCGATCTCGAGGCTCTGATCCAGACGCTCCAGCGCTTCGCCGCCGGCTGCGGCTCCCTGCTCGCCAATGCCGACTGTCCGGTGCTGCGCCAGCATTTTCAACCCGGAGCCTGGTGGTCGATCGAGCGCAGCGAAGGGGTGGAGTTCGCCGCCCTGGCGGTGGAGGAGCACGGCGAAGGCACCATGGCCGACTTTTACGAAAATGGAGAGCTGGTAGGGCGCTTCAGCCTGCCCCTGCCCGGCCGCCACAATCTCAGCAATGCCACCGCCGCCCTGGCGGCCTGCCGCCTGGAGGGTGTGCCCTTCGGCGCCCTGGCCACGGCGATGAGAACCCTTCGCTCCCCCGGGCGCCGTTTCGACTTCCGGGGCCGCTGGGCCGGCCGCCAGGTGGTCGACGACTACGCCCACCATCCCAGTGAGGTGGAGGCCACTCTGCACATGGCCCGCCTGATGGTGACCAGCGGCCGCAGCCCTCTGCCAGAGGTGCCCCAACGGCTGGTGGCCGTGTTCCAGCCCCACCGCTTCAGCCGCACCGCCGAATTCATGGATGCTTTCGCCGCTGCCCTCGCTCTCGCCGACACGGTGCTCCTCGCCCCGCTCTACGCCGCTGGAGAAGCTCCCATCCCCGGTGTCAACAGTCAGGCCCTGGCCAATCGCCTGCAGCAACTCCGCCCTGACCTGCCACTGAGGGTGAGCGCAACGCTGGAGCAGCTGGCTGAACAGGTGGTGCGCCGCAGCCAGCCCGGTGATCTGGTGCTGGTGATGGGAGCGGGCGATGTGAACGGCCTCTGGTCTCGCCTCCAGGCCCTTGCCGAGCTGAAGCCGCCCGATGCGCCGGATGCTCCCGCTGCCCGCCTGGCCGCCTGAGCCGTGCCCCTCACCCCGGCCCACGAGCCAGCCCTGAGCCAGATAACCCTGGCCGACTACACCACCTGGAAGGTGGGAGGACCGGCTGAATGGTTCGCCGAGCCGGCCAGCAGCGACGAACTGATGGCCCTGGCCCGCTGGGCCCGGGCCGAAACGCTCCCCCTGCGCCTGATCGGAGCGGGCTCGAACCTGCTGATCAGCGACGGCGGACTTGAGGGGCTCACCCTCTGCAACCGCAGGCTGCAGGGCAGCGTGATCGATGCGGCCACGGGCCTGGTGGAGGCCCAGGCCGGGGAGCCGATCCCCACCCTGGCGCGCAAGGCAGCCCGCGCTGGCCTGAGTGGTCTGGAGTGGGCGGTGGGCATCCCCGGCACCGTGGGTGGGGCCGCGGTGATGAACGCTGGCGCCCAGGGGGGCTGCACGGCGGACTGGCTCCAGGAGGTCACGGTGCTCGATCCCAACGGGGGGGATAGCCCCTTCGTTCTGCAGGGCAGTGAGCTGGAGTTCGCCTACCGCCACAGCCGGCTGCAGCGGGAACCCCTGCTGGTGCTCTCGGCCCGGTTCCGCCTCAGCTCGGGCCATGATCCAGCTGAGATCAGCCGGCGTACCAGCGCCAACCTCTCCAGCCGCACCAGCAGCCAGCCCTACCAACAGCCCAGCTGCGGCAGCGTCTTCCGCAACCCCGAGCCCCGCAAAGCCGGCCAGTTGATCGAGCAGCTCGGGCTCAAGGGTCTGGCGCTCGGGGGAGCCATGGTCTCGCCGATCCACGCCAATTTCATCGTCAACACCGGCGGCGCCTGCGCCCATGACATCGACCAGCTGATCCAGCTGGTCCAGCAGCGCGTCTTCAGCGCCCACGGCATCGAACTCCACACCGAAGTGAAGCGTCTGGGCCACTTCCCGGCCCCTGCCACCGGGGTGAGGAGCCTGAGCTTCGAAGGGGAGGCCGTAGCCTGAATCGGCGCTCTTGATTCCTGCATGGCCGGCTTCGGACTACCCAACTTCGGACAGCTGACCGAAGCCTTCCGCAAGGCCCAGCAGATTCAGCAGGACGCCCAGAAGCTCCAGGACGAACTCGACGCCATGGAACTGGAGGGCAGCAGCGCCGATGGCCGGGCCAGCGTCTGGCTGACCGGCAACCAGCAGCCGCTCAAGGTGCGGCTGTCCCCCGAGCTACTGACCGATGGCGCGGAGGCCACCGAGGCCGCCACCCTCGAGGCCCTCAAGGCCGCCTACGACGTCTCCACCGGCACGATGAAGGAGCGGATGGAAGAACTCACCGGCGGCCTGAACCTGCCCGGTCTGGGGGGCTGAGGCTGCTGCCCGTGGTTCAGGTTCAGCCCAGATCAGGAGCCTGCTGGCGCTGACGGCGACGGGAGGGCCGGCTAGGGGGCCGTTGGGCGCGGGTTTCCAGGGCCGCGCTGCTGGCCTGCTGCAACTCCGCCAGGCCGCCGGCGTAATAGGCGTAGCGGTCCCAGGCGGTCCCCACCTGGCAACCGGGATCACCACGGTGCTGGCAGTTGCTGAAGCGGCAGGGACCCTCCCGCAGGGCTGCGGCGATCTCCGGGAAAAGGGCCGGCAGAACAGCGGGATCGCTGGGCAGCTCGGGCCGGTTGAAGCCAGGGGTATCGGCAATCAGGGCCCCGGGGGCCAGCGGGAAGAGCTCCACATGCCGGGTGGTGTGGCGTCCGCGCCTGAGCCGACCCGACACCGTGCCGACCCGCAGGGCCAGGGCGGGCACCAGCGCATTGAGCAGACTGCTCTTGCCCACCCCGGACGGACCGCAGACCACGGAGATTCCCGGCTGGGCAAGCCGCTCCTTCAGTGAGGCCAATCCCTCACCGCTGGCCGTGCTGACCGCGATCGGGTCATAGCCCCAGCTCCTCAGTCGTTGCCGCCAGCGCTCGAGCTGATCGGGAGGGACCAGATCCAGCTTGGAGAACACCACCTGCACCGGCTGACCGCTGTGCTCGGCAGTGAGCAGAAAACGGCTGAGTTGCTCAGGATCCGGGACCGGATCGGCCATCGCGATGACCACCACGATCCGGTCACAGTTGGCCACCGGTGGCCGGCCCAGCAGGCTGGTGCGCGGCAGGAGATCACCCACGGCGGCACGACCCGCCGGCCAGTCGATGCCCTCCAGCCCCACCCGATCGCCCACGTGGATGCGCTCACCCGCCTGACCCAGCCGGCTGCGCCGAGTGCAGAGCAGCTGATCCAGTCCGCTGGGGCCTGGGATCTCCAGGCTCACCTGGCAGAAGTTGGCCTGAATCGCGGTGACCAGACCCTTGACCATCGCCTTGCCCCCGTCAGCCCTGGCCTCGGCTTCAGTCCCCATGGCGGCGGATCCACAAGCGGACCCCCTCCTGGCCAGCAGCTTCGTGGGGTTCAGGGTTGGCCCCGGTCACCCGCTCGACCCGGTGGCCCTCCTGGCGCAGCCCCTCAGCCACCATCAACTCGGGTTCGCCGGCATCGAGCTCGAGCTGCATCCATTCACCCGCCGCGATCCTCTCAAGCGCCAGGCGGCTGCGGATGAAGTTGAGGGGGCAGGGGGTGCCGCGCAGATCGAGCCGCAGGGTGGGTTCCGCCGGCGGGGTCCCCGATGGAGGGCTGCTGGTCACAGGCGGGCCATGGGGCTAACCGAACAGCCCGCCGAACAGGCCGCTCTTGTGGGGGTGATCCTTGGTGGAATGGTGACCGGCCAGCTCCTCGAGCAGCTCCCGTTCGTGGCTGCTGAGCTTGGTGGGCACCTGCACCTTCACGTTGAAGAGGTGGTTGCCCCGGGCCACCGGGTTGCCCAGCTTCGGAATGCCCTTGCCCGTGAGGGTGAGGGTGGTGCCGGGTTGGGTGCCCGCAGGAATCTCCAGGGTGGCTGCCCCATCCACCGTGTCCACCTCGATCGTGTCGCCGAGGATCGCCTGGAGGTAGTTCACCGTCACATCGGAATGGATGTGGATCCCGTCGCGACGCAGCTTGTCGTGGGCCTGAACGAACAGGTACACGTAGAGGTCACCAGCGGGACCGCCGCGTTGGCCGGCATTGCCCTCGCCAGCCACGCGCAGGCGGGTGCCGGAGTCGACACCGGCGGGGATCGTGATCCGCAGCTTCTTGCGCACCTGCTGGACCCCCTGGCCGCCACAGGCGCCGCAGGGGTCAGCGATCACCTGGCCGCTTCCCTCACAGGTGGGGCAGGGGGCGACCTGGGTGAAGCTGCCGAAGGGGGTGCGGGTGGCCCGGCGCACCTGACCCTGACCAGCGCAGGTGCCGCAGGTGGTAGGGCCGCTGCCGCTCTTGGCGCCGCTGCCCTGGCAGGTGGCACAGGTTTCCAGGTGACGGATCTGTACCTCCTTCTCCTGGCCGAAGACCGCCTCGTTGAAGCTGATGCTGAGATCGAGGCGGAGGTCGTCCCCCTGGCGGGGACCACGACGGCGGGGGCCACCTCCGGCTCCGCCGCCAGCGGCGGCACCGCCGAAACCACTGAAGAACGTCTCGAAGAGATCGGCGAACCCTCCCATGTCGCCCATGTCGGGGGCTCCGGCACCGGAGACACCCGCTTCACCGAACTGGTCGTAGCGGGCCCGGGTCTGGGGATCACTGAGCACCTCGTAGGCCCGGCCGATCTCCTTGAAGCGGTCCTCCGCGCCGGGCTCCTTGTTGATGTCGGGGTGGTACTGGCGGGCGAGACGTCGGTAGGCCCGCTTGAGGGTGTCGGCGTCTGCGTCGCGGGACACCCCCAGCAGGTCGTAGTACTCGGCCATCAGCTGGATTCCTCACCACCCACTGTCCCGTCCTGGGCCAGGGGCGCGACCCCCTCCGAGGCCCCGGGACCCGGTCCCATCGAGACTTTCACCAGAGCATGGCGCAGCACGCGCCCGTTCAGCTGATAGCCGCGCTGGAGTTCCTCGATCACCATGTCCTCCCTCACCAGGTCACTGGGCTCCCGCAGCACCGCTTCATGCAGGTTGGGATCAAACGGTTCACCCTCCACCCGCATCGGGGCCACACCCAGTTGCTTGAAGGCATCCACCAGCTGCTTGTAGAGGCCCTGATAGCTGCGGTGGAGACTCAGGGCCTCCTCGCTCTGGGGATCGAGCTGCTGGCGGGCGCGGTCGAAGTTGTCGACCACGGGCAGGATCTCGCTGAGGGTGGAGCAGGCGATCTGCAGACGCAGGTCGTCCTGATCGCGGCTCTGGCGTTTGCGGAAATTGTCGAAGTCGGCGGCGATGCGCATGTACTGACCGCGCAGGGTCTCGTGCTCACGCCGGAGGGTCTCGAGTTCAGCGGACAGTCGCTGGGCCAGGGGCTCCCCGTCCGCCTCGCCACCGGCGACTGCCTCGGCCGGCGGATCGCTGGAAGCCGGCTCAGGGGCGCCGGTGGCGGCCGGAGAGTCCTCCCCCGCCTGGTCAAGGTCCTGAATCAGGGAGTCCGCCCCGGCGGAGGGATCCTGTGGGAAGGGAGTGGCTTCGCCGCTCATGCTGACTGCAACGCCGATCGGTCCTAAACATGTTGATGGTCGACGGGCTCCTCCCACAAGCGGCGGAAGCCCGCACCTGATCCCTTCGGCCCCGCACCGGCCATGACCCTCTCGGCGAAACGCCCGGTCCCTGCGGCCGAAACGCTCCAGCAGCGGCGCCTGGAGGCCGAGCTGCTCAGCGGTGAGAAGCTGCTGCTCCCCGTGGACCTGCAGCAGGCCGATCCGCGGGCCGCTGAGGCCTGCCCCAGGATCGATGCCCAGCACTGGCGGGAGTGGGTGGCCCTGCCCCTGGTGCGCCAGGGAGAGCAGCTCTTGATCGCCATCCCCAGCCACTGGCAGGAGCAGCAGCGCCAGCAACTGGAGGAGGCGGTGCTGGCCAACGGCATCACCCCGCAGTTGCGCCTGGGGCTGCAGGAGGAGATCAGCGAGGCCCTGCAGCAGAAGATGGCCGACCGTCGCCATCGCCCCAGCGAGGACACCGCCCTGACCTCCCAGCCCAACGGACTCTCCCTGCTGGAGGGCCTCAGCCTGGAAGACCGCCTGGAGGAGGCACCCGCTGCCGAGGAGCAGGAACTGGACCTGGAGGCGAGCCTGAAGGCCTCCAACGCCTCACCGGTGGTGAGCCTGGTGAACCGCATCCTGATCCAGGCGATGGAGTCGGAGTCGAGCGACATCCACGTGGAGCCGGAGGAGGACGGGCTGCGGATCCGCTTTCGCCAGGACGGAGTGCTGCATCCGGTCGAACACCTGCCCAGGAGCCTGGCACCGGCGGTCACCTCGCGCTTCAAGATCATGGCCGAACTGGACATCGCCGAGCGGCGGATGCCCCAGGACGGGCGCATCCGCCGGATGTTCCGCGGCCGCACGATCGAACTTCGGGTGAGTACTCTGCCGGGCCGCTGGGGGGAGAAGGTGGTGCTGCGTCTGCTCGACAGCGGCAGCACCCGTCTGGGCCTCGACCGACTGATCACCGAGCCAACCACCCTGGCCACCGTGCGATCGATGGGCTCGAGGCCCTTCGGGATGGTGCTGGTGACGGGGCCCACCGGGTCAGGCAAGTCGACCACGCTCTATTCCCTGCTGGCGGAACGGAACGAGCCCGGCATCAACATCTCCACCGTCGAAGATCCGATCGAGTACATGCTCAAGGGCATCACCCAGACCCAGGTGAACCGCGACAAGGGCTACGACTTCAGCACCGCCCTGCGGGCCTTCATGCGCCAGGACCCGGACGTGCTGCTGGTGGGGGAAACCCGCGATGGAGAAACGGCCAAGACCGCCATCGAGGCGGCCCTGACCGGCCACCTGGTGCTCACGACCCTGCACTGCAACGACGCGCCCAGTGCCATCGCCCGGCTCAACGAGATGGGCGTGGAGCCCTTCATGGTGAGTGCCTCCCTGATCGGGATCGTCTCCCAGCGGCTGCTGCGCAAGGTCTGCGAGTCGTGCCGCGTGCCCTACCACCCAGGGGAGGAAGAGCTGGGCCATTTCGGCCTCTTCGCCAGCCAGGAGCAGTCGGTCACCTTCTACAAAGCCAATCGGGGACCCAGGGCCGACGGCAGCAGCTGTCCCACCTGCCAGGGACGGGGCTACAAGGGCCGCATCGGCGTCTACGAAGTGCTGAGGATCAACGACAACCTCGCCAGTGCCATCGCCAAGGGCGCCAGCACCGACGTGATCCGCAATCTTTCGATCGAGACCGGCATGAAAACCCTGCTGGTCTATGGCCTGGAACTCGTGCGCCACGGCCAGACCACTCTCGAGGAAGTGGAGCGGATGCTGCTCACCGACACCGAACTGGAATCCCAGCGGCGCGCCCAGGCCCTCACCACCTTGACCTGCCAGGGCTGCGGGGCGGGCCTCAGGGATGAATGGCTGGAGTGCCCCTATTGCCTGACCCCCCGCCGCTGAGTGTTGCGGGCCATCTCAGCGGCACTCAGAATCCAGATCAACCCGGCATGGTCCCGATGGAGCTCCAGATCGAGGAGTTGATGGAAGAGCTGGTCGAGCAGAAGGGCAGCGACCTTCATCTCTCGGCCGGCCAGCAACCCTACGGACGCTTCAACGGGGAACTCAGGCCGATGCGGGAGCAGGCCCTCAGCGAGGAATCCTGCAACCGCATGATCTTCTCGATCCTCACCAACTCCCAGCGGAAACAACTGGAGCAGACCTGGGAACTCGATTGCTCCTACGGCCTGCGCGGCCTGGCCCGCTTCCGCATCAATGTCTTCAGCCAGCGCGGCACCTATGCCGCCTCCATGCGGGCCCTGAACAGCAAGGTGCCCACGCCCCAGGAGCTGGGCCTGCCTCCGGTGGTGGTGGACATCACCAAGCGGCCTTCAGGCCTGGTGCTGGTGACGGGTCCGACCGGATCGGGCAAAAGCACCACCCTGGCCTCACTGCTCGATCACATCAACCACAGCCGGGCCGAGCACATCATCACGATCGAGGATCCGATCGAGTTTGCTTACATCAATGACAAGAGCCTGATCCATCAGCGCCAGCTCAATGAAGACACCAAAAGCTTCAGCAATGCCCTGCGGGCTGCCCTGCGGGAGGATCCCGATGTGATTCTGGTGGGGGAAATGCGTGATCTGGAAACGATTCAGCTGGCCATCACCGCTGCAGAAACCGGCCACTTAGTGTTCGCCACCCTGCACACCAGTTCCGCCGCCCAGACCGTGGATCGCATGGTGGATGTGTTCCCGGCGGGCCAGCAGGCCCAGATCCGCACCCAGCTCAGCAGCAGCCTGGCGGCGATCTTCGCCCAGACGCTCTGCCGCAGAAGTTCACCCTCCAGCCACAACTATGGTCGGGTGATGGCCCAGGAGATCATGATCAACACGCCGGCCCTGGCCAACCTGATCCGCGAAGCGAAAACAGCTCAGATCTATTCGCAGATTCAGACCGGCGGTCAGCTGGGCATGCAGACCCTGGAGAAAGCCCTGGCCGACATGGTCAAGCAGGGGGACATCGCCCTGGAGGAAGCCCGCACCCACTCCACCAAGCCGGATGAGTTGAACCGGCTGCTCGGCAACTTCCTCTGATCAGCATCCACCATGCCTGCCTTTCTGGCCACGTACACCAGCACCCGGGGGGACCAGCGGGAGCTGCGGGTTGAGGCCAACGATCTACCAACGGCCCGCCGCGACCTGCGCCGGCGGGGCATCCTCCCCCACTCCCTGGTACCGGCAACCGATGGACCAGCTTCGGTCTTCTCCGCCACCTACGCCAACCAGCGGGGCCAGCAGAAGGTGATCCAGCTGAAAGCCCCTGACCTGGCCAGCGCCAAGCGGGACCTGCGCCGCCGGGGCATCGCCGCCACCTCCGTGGTGCCACTCGCCTCCACCCGTTCGGTGCAGGCGAGCGCCAAGAGGGGCGCCAGTCTGTTCAGCCGGGATCTGGGGACGATGTTCCAGGCCAGGCCCAATGTCCGGGAAAAGGCGCTGTTCGCCAGCAAGCTCTCGGCCCTGGTGGATTCTGGCGTCCCGATTGTGCGAGGCCTCACCCTGGTGGCCAAGCAGCAGAAGAAACCGATTTTCCGGCAGGCCCTTGAGGCCGTCGCCAGCGATGTGAGTCAGGGGGTTAGCCTTGGAGTGGCGATGCGCCGCTGGCCCAAGGTGTTCGATCGGATCACCATCGCGATGGTCGAAGCGGGCGAACTCGGAGGCGTGCTCGATGAAACCCTGAAACGGCTGGCCCTGTTGCTGGAGCAGAATGCCAAGCTTCAGAATCAGATCAAGGGAGCCCTGGCCTATCCGGTCATCGTGCTGCTGATCGCCATCGCCGTGTTCCTCGGGATGACGATTTTCCTGATCCCGACCTTTGCCGATATCTTTGAGCAGCTGGGCGCGGAGCTGCCTGTCTTCACCCAGATGATGGTGAATCTGAGCGCCCTGCTTCGCTCGGCATTTTCCCTGTTCCTGATCGCCTTTGTGATCCTGGCCGGATGGCTGTTCATCGGGTTCTACAAAACTCCCCTGGGCAAGCGGAAAGTTGACGGCTTCATCCTGAAGATTCCCCTGTTCGGTGACCTGATTCAGAAAACCGAAACTGCTCAATTCTGCCGAACCTTCAGCTCACTGAGCAAAGCCGGTGTGCCGATTCTGATGAGCCTGGAGATCGTTCGAGACACCTCAAGAAATTCAATCTTTGCCGATACGATCGAGGACTGCCGAGTGGAGATACAGGATGGCATCCCCGTTAGCGTGGCCCTCTCCCGCAAGAACGTCTTTCCGGAAATGGCTCTCAGCATGCTGGCCATTGGCGAAGAGACCGGAGAGATGGATGCCATGCTCTCCAAGGTCGCCGACTTCTACGAAGACGAGGTTGAAGTGGCTGTCAAAGCGCTCACCTCACTCCTGGAGCCCATCATGATCGTGATCGTCGGCATCATCGTGGGCGCGATTCTCGTGGCCATGTATCTACCGATGTTCTCGGTCTTCGACAAGATCCGCTGAGCGCACCGCCAGCGGCAGCCCCTCGCGGGCCTCCCTGGCGATGGCGCCTCCGGCCAGCCAGCCGCTGGTCCAGCAGTGCTGGAAGTTGAAGCCCCCGGTGACCCCGTCCACATCCAGCAGCTCGCCGGCGAAGTACAGCCCTGGCTGCTTTCGGCTCTCCATCGTGGCCAGGTTCACCTCCCCCAGGGTGACGCCGCCGGCCGTGACGAATTCCTCACCGAAGGGGCCGCGGCCGCCCACCGCGTAGGTGCTGGAGCGCAGGGCGCCCAGCAGGCTGTCCTCGTCGCGCCGGCGCAGATCAGCCCAACGCTGGTCGGGAGTCACCCCATGGCGCTCCAGCAGGTGGATCCAGAGCCGGCGGCTGAGCTCGGGCCAGGGGCGGGCATTGAGCAACTGGCGGCGGGCCTGCTCGACGCGGGCGGTCTGGAAGCGACCCGCCAGCTCAGCGGCAGAGCAGCCGCCACTCCAGTCAATGCGCAGCTCGGCGCGGTAGCCGCTCTCCTTGAGAGCCCGGGCCGCAAAGGCGGTGAGCCTCAAGGTGGCTGGACCGCTCACCCCCCAGCCGGTGATCAGCAGTGGTCCTCGCTCGCGAAAACGCTTGGAAGGCAGCCGCAGCTCCAGTCCCACCGGATCCATCACCACCCCGCGCAGGGCGGCCAGGGGGTTGGCCTCCAGGGCCAGGGTGAACAGGGATGGCACCGGCGCCACCACGCCATGGCCCAACTGGCTGGCCAGCTGGCGGCCGCTGGGATGGCCACCCGTGGCCAGCAGCAGGCGGGCGGCGCTGAGGTCGCTGGAAGCCCCAGCAGGGGCCAGTCCCGGTGACAGGCGCAGCCGCAGGTTGAATCCACACCCCTCGCGTGGCTCCACCTGGCGCAGGGAGGCCCCCCTCCAGACGGTCACCCCGGCGGCGGCAGCGGCCGCTTCAAGTACAGCCACCACGCTGCTGGAGCGGTTGCTGCGGGGAAAGAGGCGGCCGTCGGGTTCCTCCACCAGCTCCAGTCCCCGCTCGGCAAACCAGGCCAGACAGTCGCCGGGTGCGAAGCGGCTGAACGGCCCGCGCAGGGCCCTCGACCCCCGGGGGTAATGCCCCACCAGGGCCAGGGGATCCCAGCAGGCATGGGTGACATTGCAGCGCCCACCGCCGCTGATCAGCACCTTGCCCAGCGGCTGGGGGGTGGCCTCCAGCAGCAGCACTCCCGCCAGCCCCTGCTCCGCGGCGGTGATGGCCGCCATGTAGCCGGCGGGCCCACCCCCGGCGACCACCAGGGACCAGTCGACAGGCAGCATGGGCGGATGGGGCAGGGAGACAACGCGACGACGCCCGTTGCCGGGGCCTACCGCTTCAGTGTGGCGCCGATGATGGACTGCACCGACCGGCACTTCCGGGTGCTGATGCGGCAGATCAGCCGTCGCGCCCTGCTCTACACCGAGATGGTGGTGGCCCAGGCCCTGCACCACGGCCGCCGCGACACGCTGCTGGACTTCGATCCCCAGGAACATCCCCTGGCCCTGCAGCTGGGGGGCGACGATCCGGCGCTGCTGGCGGAATCAGCACAACTGGCGGCCGCCTGGGGCTACGACGAGATCAACCTCAACGTGGGCTGCCCCAGCCCCAAGGTGCAGCAGGGACGGTTCGGCGCCTGCCTGATGGCGGACCCGGATCGGGTGGCCCGCTGCGTGGAGGCGATGGCGAATGCTTCTTCCCTGCCGGTGACGGTCAAGCACCGCATCGGCATCGACGATCAGGACAGCTATGAGCTGCTCCTGGCTTTCGTGGACAAGGTGGCCGGCGCCGGCGCCAGCCGCTTCAGCGTGCATGCCCGCAAGGCCTGGCTCCATGGCCTTGATCCGAAGCAGAACCGCACGATTCCGCCCCTGCGCCACGACCTGGTGCATCAACTCAAACGGGATCGCCCCCAGTTCACGATCGAACTGAATGGCGGCCTGCTGAGCCTGGAGAACTGCCAGGAGCACCTGGGTCAGGTGGATGGGGTGATGGTGGGGCGCGCCGCCTACGACCATCCCCTGCGCTGGGCCTCGGTCGACCAGGAGCTGTTCGGCTGCCTGGAGCGAGCTCCGGCCTCGGCCTCAACGGTGGTGCGGGGCCTGATTCCCCATGCCAGCCGCTGGTGCGGGGCCGGCCGACGGCTCTGGCCGATCGCCCGCCACCTGGTGCATTTGGTGGAAGGGGTGCCGGGGGCCCGGCACTGGCGCCGCCGGCTGGGGGAGCGTGCGGGGGAGCGCAGCGCGGGCCCAGAGGTGCTGGAGGCTGCCGCCCAGGACCTGGAACAGCAAGGCCTTTAGGAGGCTGGGGCCTGGGGACCGAGCCGCTCGCGGCAGCGCTTGAGCTGCTCGGCCACCCGCTCGAAACCCGTGCCCCCCTCACTGCGGCGGGCGGCCACCACCTGACGCGGCTCGATCGCGGCGTGGATGTCCGCCTCGAAGGCGGGATGGAGCTGGCGCCAGCGCTCCAGGGGCAGATCCCGCAGCAACAGCCCCTCGGCCAGGCAGGTTTTCACCAACCCACCCACCAGCTGGTAGGCCTCACGGAAGGGAACGCCACGGGCCACCAGGTAGTCGGCCACATCGGTGGCATTGGAGAAATCAGCCGCCACGGCCTGCTCCAGCCGCTCGGGCCGGAAGTGGATGCCCTCCTCCAGCAGGATCGCCATCGCCTCAAGGCAATCCGCGGTGGTGCGGACCACATCGAAGAGGGCTTCCTTGTCCTCCTGGAAATCCTTGTTGTAGGCAAGGGGCAGCCCCTTGATCATCGTGAGCAGGCCCATCAGGTGACCGAACACCCGGCCGGCCTTGCCACGCACCAGCTCGGGCACGTCGGGGTTCTTCTTCTGGGGCATCAGGCTGCTGCCGGTGGCGCAGCGGTCAGTGAGCCGCACGAAGCCAAACTCCTCGCTGGCCCAGAGGATCACCTCCTCCGAGAGACGGCTGAGGTGGACCAGGATCAGACTGGCAGCGGCACTGAATTCCACGGCGAAGTCGCGATCACTGACCGCATCGAGGCTGTTGGCATAGATCGCCTCGAAGCCCAGTTCCTCGGCCGTCAGCCGCCTGTCGATCGGCACCGGCGTACCGGCCAGGGCCGCCGCCCCCAGGGGCGAGATGTTCACCCGGCGGCGCACGTCGGAAAGCCGGTGCCGATCGCGTTCGGCCATCTCCACATAGGCCAGCAGGTGGTGGGCCAGGGAGAGGGGCTGGGCCCGCTGTAGGTGCGTGTAGCCGGGAATGAGGGTGTGCAGGTGGTTCTCCGCCTGGTCGAGCAGGGCCTGCTGGAAGCGCCGCAGGCCGGCATCGAGGCCATCGATCGCCTGGCGCAGCCAGAGGCGCAGATCGGTGCCGACCTGGTCATTGCGGCTGCGGCCGGTGTGCAGCTTCTTGCCCAGGGGGCCGATCAGGGTGATCAGGCGGTGCTCCACGGCGAAGTGCACGTCCTCGGCCTCCACCCCTGGGCGGAAATGACCCTCGGCCGCCTCGGCGCGAACCGTCTCGAGGGCCGCGATGAGTTGATCCGCCTCAGCGACGCTGATCACCCCGCAGCGGCCGAGCATGCGGGCGTGGGCGACGGAGGCATCGAGGTCCTGCTGCAACAGGGTGATGTCAAAGCCGATCGAGGCATTGAAGCGCTCGATGACCGGGTGGAGCCCTTCCTCGAAACGGTCACTCCATCGCGCCGGTTGGGAAGCCTGTGCCGCCATCGAAGCCGAACCATGCCGCGAAGCGTCAGCTTCGCATCCGAGCCTGGGGTCCCCACTCAGCCGGGCAGGGTGGGGAGCATCACCTCCTCACGCACCTTCAGCACCACCATCGAGGCATCGTCGCTCAGCTGCCGGTCAGCACCCACGAAGCGGTCGAGCCGCTCGAACAGGGCATCGAGAACACCCTGGGCGCTCTTGCCGGCCCGGCAGGCTTCTCCCAGGTGCCGCTGCAGGCGCTCCTCTTCGAAGCGCTCACCCGTGAGACCGAGGGCTTCACTGACCCCATCGGTGTAATAGAGGACCACATCACCGGGCTCCAGCAGCACGCGTTCGCAGCCGTACTGGGCCTCCGGCTGCAGGCCGATCAGCAGGCCCGGAGCATCGAGCCGCTCCACCCCGTGGCGCTGGTGCCGCCACAGCAGCGGCGGATTGTGGGCAGCGTTGGCATAGCGGAGCACGCGGCTGCGGGGATCGAAGTCGGAATAGAAGAGGGTGACGAAACGATGTGAATGGGCCAGGTCCTCCTGGGCCAGTTCGTTGAGGTCGTGCAGGATCCGGTCGGGGGCATGGCCACTGAGCACCTCGGCCCGCAGCATCCCCCGCAGCAGGGTCATCAGCAGGCCCGCGGGCACACCCTTGCCCATCACATCGCCCATCACCAGGGCCCAGCGCGAGGTTTCACGACGGCGTCCGCTGAGCTGGGGCCGGGTCGGGATGAAGTCGTAGTAGTCGCCCCCCACCTCAAAGGCCGGCCGGCAGCGGGCGGCCAGCTCCACCCCCTCAATCACCGGACAGTGGTCGGGAAGCAGCTGCGCCTGGATCTCCGCACCGGTGTTGAGCTGGCGATCGAGGCGCTCATGGCGGCGGCGGTCCTCCTGCAGCATCTCGGTTTCGATGGCCACGCCCGTGAGATCAGCCACCAGCTGCACGTGGCGGCGGTGGACATCACTCCAGGTCAGGCCTTCGGCGCTGCCGAAGACGTAGAGGCGTCCGCGGGCCCGGTTACGGGCCACCACGGAGGTGCCGAACAGCTGCACTTCCCCCAGAAGACGACGCACCTGCAGATCGAGCTGGGAGACCTCCTCCTCCTCGGCCAGGCCAGCGGGCAGATCCAGCTCCCCCAGCAGGCGCACCAGTTCGCCGCTGCGGGAGGCAGGACTGGCCTGGGTGTGCTCCCGCCAGAGGCGTCCGTCGGGGTGGAAGACCACCAGAAGGCTGGCCTCAGCTCCCACCAGGCGAGAGGACACCAGGGGAACCAGCTCCAGGAAGCGGTTCAGGTTGGTGAAGCTGCGTAAGGCGAAGCCAAGCGAGGCCAGCAGCTCCTGGTTGCGCCGTTGCTCCCGGCTGAGGCTGTCGAGCAGTTGCCGCAGGGAAGCCGATGCCGTGAGGGCCTGATGGGGCCGGGGCGGTGGCAGGGGCACGCGGGCTAGCGGCGTGCGGCTCTTAACAGGCGGCCGCAGGGGGCGAACGCTAGCAGGGTTCCCCAGTTCGAGCAGCTCAGCTGGAGAGCAGGGCTTCGACGAACTCAAAGCTGTTGAACGGCCTGAGGTCGCGGATGCCCTCGCCGGCACCGATGAAACGAATCGGCAAGCCGGCTTCGGAGGCCACCGCCAGGGCCACACCACCCCGGGCGCTGCCATCGAGCTTGGTGAGCACAACCCCTGTAAGACCGGCGGCACTGGCGAAGGCCATCGCCTGGCGCAGGCCGTTCTGCCCCTGACTGGCATCAAGCACCAGCAGGGATTCCACAACCGCCTCCGGGGCCAGCTTGTCGACGATGCGCCGCACCTTGCTGAGTTCCTCCATCAGGTTGTTCTTGGTCTGCAGCCGGCCGGCCGTGTCCACCAGCACCAGTTCGATTCCCTTGGAGTGGGCCGCGCCGATGGCGTCGTAGACCACGGCTGCCGGATCGGCATTGGCACTGGGGTTGGCGATCACCGGCACGCCGCTGCGCTCGCCCCAGACAGTGACCTGCTGCACGGCGGCGGCGCGGAAGGTGTCGGCGGCTGCGATCAGGCAGCTGTAGCCGCTGCGCACCGCCAGATTGGCCAGTTTGCCCAGGGTGGTGGTTTTGCCGACACCATTCACCCCCACCAGCAACCAGACATTGAGTCGGTCCCGCTGGGGGGCCAGCAGAAGCTCACCGCTGGCTTCGATCGGCGTCTCGAGCAGCCCGCGCAGCTGCTCCTTGAGAAAGCGAAGACCCTCGGCCGGCTCCACCACCTCTTCGTTCAGGCGCCTGCGCAGAGCCTCGAGCACGTGGTCGGTGGCCTGCACGCCCACATCGGCACGCAGCAGGGTGGTTTCCAGATCGTCGAGCACCTCCGGGGTGAGGGGATCGTCGCCCAGGCTGTCGAGCAGTTGGGTGACCAGGCCGCGTCGGGTCTTCTCCATGCCGCGACGCAGGCGGCTGAGCCAGTCAATCTCCTCGAGCGAGACCTGATCGGCACGTCGGCCCTGGGCCGCGAGCACCTCGGCGGACCAGGTGAAGTCGGCATCAAAGGACCCCAGCTGTGGGCTGGCCTCCTCACTCGAGGGGGCAGTCGGCTCGCCCTTGGGCGGCGGGTCGGTGCTGGGGGCGAGCACGGTCTGCTGGCGCTCGGCACGGCTGGCCGCGGCCAGCTCCAGCAGGGAGGGGCCGGCGGGGCTGGGCGACTCCAGGGCTGGAGGTCGCTCAGATGTGCTGGCTGACTCTGCTGGTGTGGCCTGAACCTCTGGAGGAGTCGCCTCGGAGGACTTCTCCGGCTCCGCAGCGGCAACAGGTTCTGGTTGAGGCGCTGCCGCCTCAACGGGTTCAGGCGTTGGTTCAGGTACCTGGGCTTCGGCGACTGGCTGGCTGCGCTCCTGCTCAGCCTTGAGGCGGGCATAGGCCTGACGGGCCCAGTCCAGGGCGTCCTGATCGACAGCGGGGGCCGGGGCTGGCGCTTGGGGTGCCGGCTCCGGGACGGGTTCACCGACCGAAGCGGGTGGAAGTGGCGCCTCTGACACGCCGGCGGCGCTGCCATCGGCCTTGTCTTCGCCAGCCTCCTTGGCCGCCGCAGGCTCAGCCGCCGGCTCGGTGGTGGTGGGACGCCGCCGGAACCAGTCGAAGACCATGCTTGCTCAGGAGACGGAGGTGGTGAGACGGCGCAGGATCCCGTTGATCATCCGGCGGCCCTGATCATCGCTGTAGCGGTTGGCCAGCTCCACGGCCTCGTTGCAGGCCACCGGGGCCGGCGTTCCGAAGGTGTGGAGATCCACGGCCGCCAGCCGCAGGATGTCGCGGTCGATGCGGGGCAGGCGGCCGAGGCGCCAGCCTTCCATCACGGCATCGAGCCGTGAATCGAGCGCATCGCGGTCCTGGAGCACGGCTCGGGTGCGGGCGATCGCCCCCTCGCGGATCTCGCTCTGGTCGGCAAGCATCAGCAGACGTGGTAACTCCAGGCTGGCCGAGAGACGATTGAGCGCCTGCTCGGCATGGGTCAGACCCCGCTGGAGATGATCCCGAACCCGGGGCATCTGGTCGGCCCCATCGATCAGTTCGCTGTCGAGCAGTTGCTGTTGCGCCTGCTGCAGATCGAGCTCGGCATTGTCGAGCGCCTCGCGCACATGCTGGGCCAGGCTGGCCAGAGCCTGCTGCAGAAGACTCTCGAGCGGCAGGTCGGCCGGTGGTACGCGGTCACTGACCTGGCCCAGCATCAGCAGGGCCAGTTCTCTGGAGATGGATCGACTCGGCATCGGGTGGGGCGAGGGTGGCAGGCCGCGGATCAGGGCTTGTTGGGGGGAACAGAGGAGAAGACGGGAGCACGCAACTGGGCAAGCAGACTGGAGAAGCTGCGGCTGGCCGGGGTTTCACGCTCATCATCAGGGCTGACGATCCCCGCGGAGATGATCGTGCGGAACGCATCCTCCACAGAGAGGTCCAGGTCACGGACCGCGGTCTCCGGCACAACGGCGTACCAGCCGGTGGTGGGGTTGGGAGCCGTGGGAATGAAGACGCTCAGCATCGGCTGATCGAACCCCCCCTGCATCACATTGCCAAGAACCCCGGTGACAAACCCGAGGGCGAACAAGCCCTTACGTGGATATTCCACCAGCACGACCCGGCGGAAGCGGGTGGAATTATCTCGGAAGATCGTTTCAAGCAGTTGCTTGAGGGTCTTGTAGACCGAGCCGGCGAGTGGAATGCGCTGGAGGGTTCCCTCCCCAAAATCGAGCAACCAACGCCCGACGATGTTGCGGGCCATCAGGCCGATCAGCAGAATTCCCAGCAGAGGTACCAGCAAACCCACCCCCAGATTGATCAACTCCTGCAGGAGTGGATTGAGGGTATTGAAGGGATTGAATTGCTTGGGAATCGAGGTGAGAAAGGCGAGCACGAAGCGGCTCACCGTGGTCGCCAGCCAGATGGTGGTGGCCAGGGGAATGACCACCAGCAGACCGGCGATCAGATCATTCTTGAGGTCCTGCTGCAACCGGGTCCCCAAGGGTTGATCAGGTCTGGGGCTCGACTGCACCAAGGATGGTTCCGGTTGTCCGGTGTTCGGATTGCTGTGAGCAACCTAGCCAGCCGTCTGGGGGTGGAGCAGCTTCCGGGGTTGTTCCGAGGGATTTCAGAGCAACGCGGCCAGAGCCAGCAGGGTGAAGGCCACGGCCAGCACTGCGGCCGAGCCGGTGCCGGCATAGCGGCGTTGATTCACCGCCAGACCCTGAGCCCGCTCGGCTTCCTTGAACTGCTGTTCCATCTGCTGCAGCTGGCGGTCGATGAAGCCACGAGCCGCCTGTTGCTTCTGTTCCTCGGTGGCCTGGGGCGGCACCTGGCCCGACTGCTCAGCCTGGCGCACCAGTTGCTCCAGCACCTGGGGATTCTGGCTCTGCTGTTTGGCCATCTCGAGCTGACTGCGCTGAGCGGTCAGGGTCTGCTCGGTCTTGGCAGTCAGCACGCCATCGCCACTGATCGCCACCGGCACCGACACCGCCAGGCCAATGGCGAGGAGGGCCGCCAGGGCCGCCACCAGCCAATGCAGGGGGGAGCGGGGGTCGGTCTGGTCGAGGCGGGAGCCGAACAGAGCCAGCAGCAGGCCCACCAGCGCCATCGGCGACTGGGTGATCAGACGCTCGATCACCATCTGGCGGAACGCCTCCTCCTGCCAGCTCCAGGCGGAAACCACCGCCGCCAGCTGCAGCCCCAGCAGCACGACGAGGGTGAGGCCGAGCCAGCGCAGCAGATAGCCAAGACGGCTGGTTGAGGCAGAAGTCACAGCAGGATGGCAATCAAAGGCAACTGTACGGGTGAGATCAGGCCATCCCCAGCAACCGGTCGCTCCGGCCGGCTCGGAGCACCGCCCCCAGGACCTGGCGATCGCGCTCAAGGCCCAGGCCAGGGCGTTGGGCTTCGAACCGGTGGGCCTGGCCGCCTTGCCAGGAGATGGGCGGATCCCCCTGCGCACTGCGGCGCTGGAGCGCTGGCTGGAGGCCGGTCACCAGGCCGGCATGGCCTGGATGAACGATCCACGCCGCCGCCAGGTCACCAGCCTGCTGCCCGGCGTGCGCAGCCTGCTGGCGGTGGGCCTGAACTATCACGTGGCCACCAGTCGAGCGCCGGGCAGCCTGGCCGTCGCTCGCTACGGCTGGGGCAGGGACTATCACCGGGTGATCAATGGACGTCTGCGCCGGCTGGGGCGCTGGCTGGAGGAGCAGTGTCCTGGGGTGGGCTGGCGGGCCTGCGTCGACAGCGCCCCCCTGCTGGACAAGGCCTGGGCCGAGCAGGCGGGTCTGGGCTGGATCGGCAAGAACGGCAACCTGATCCACCCCCGCCGGGGGTCGTGGATGCTGATCGGCCATCTGCTCACCACGGCCGATCTTCCTGGTGACGCTGCATCTGAACCTCTCTGCGGCCGCTGCAGCCGCTGCATCGAGGCCTGCCCCACCGGCGCCATCAGCGAGCCCTTTGTGGTGGATGCCAACCGCTGCCTGGCTTATCACACGATTGAGAACCGGGACGACACCCTTCCCGACGCCATGGTGGCGGCCATGGGTCCCTGGGTGGCCGGCTGCGACATCTGCCAGGACGTCTGCCCCTGGAACCAGCAGCCACTGCCCAGCTCGGAGGATCCCGAGCTGCAACCCAGGGACTGGTTGCTGAACCTGCACGCCGGCGAGGCCCTCGGCTGGAGTGATGCCGACTGGGATGAGCGACTGCGGGGTTCCGCCCTGCGGCGGATCAAGCCCTGGATGTGGCGGCGCAATCTGCGGTCGGCCCAGGCCGGGACCCCAGAAGCGGACCCCTAGGCTGGACCCTGGATCGATCGGCTGGAATGGCTCCGCGCTGGTTCAACTTTCTGGCGACGGCTCCGCTGGCCCTGACCCTGGCAATCGGACCGGCTGCCTCGGCACAGGCCCTGGTTCCCTACGTGTATGTGCCCAAGGGGGAGGAGCTGGAGGCGGCGGGGCTGGGCATCGCCCAGGCAGCCACGCGCCTGCTGAGGCTGGGCCAGGCCGATGACGCGGCCCGGCTGGCAGGCCTGACGGTGCAACTGCTGCCCAACGATCCCCGCGGCTGGGTGCTGCTGGCGGAAGCGCAGCTGCGCAGCAACCAGATCAAGGCCGCCGGCCAGTCCCTGGCGCGCGCCAAGCAGCTCGATCCGCGCAACCCCGGCATCTGGTTCGCGGAAGGCTCCCTGGCCCTGCGGGATGGTCAGCCCGGCCAGGCCATCGGTCTGCTGGAAACCGGTCTGAAGTTCGACGGCAAGAATCCCGGTGCCCACTTCGACCTGGGCAACGCCCACCTGCTGCTGAACAATCCCCAGGCGGCCCTGGGGTCGTTTGAGCGGGCCTCGGGCCTGCGCAAGGATTTCTGGGAGGCGATCAACAACCAGGGCCTGGTCCTTTATGAGCTCGGCCGCAGCGACGACGCGATCCGGCGCTGGCGCCGGGCCCTGGAGATCAACCCCAAGGCCGCTGAACCCATGCTTGCCCTGGCCGCCGCACTGAATGCCCGGCCGGGCGATCAGCAGAAAGCCCTGGAGATGGCCAGCCAGGCCCTGGCGATCGAACCCAACTACGTGCTGGAGGCCTACCAGAAGGAGCAACTCTGGGGTCCACGGCTGCGCAACAGCACCCGCGTCCTGCTCGAGAACCCGGCGATCAAGGCCGACACCGACCGGGCCAATGCCAACGCCACCGGCAGTAGCGATGGGGAAGACTCCGGGGAGGAGTGAAGCCGGAAGCTGGGTGGGGCCTCACCTGAGAGGATCTGTAGGCTGAGCGCCTTCCGCCCTCAGACCCCAGAACCGGATGGCCGAGGAGCGCGTCCAGCCCATCGCCCTGCATCAGGAGATGCAGCGTTCGTACCTCGAGTACGCGATGAGCGTGATCGTGGGCCGCGCCCTTCCCGATGTGCGTGATGGTCTCAAGCCCGTCCAGCGCCGCATCCTGTTCGCGATGCATGAACTGGGGCTGACCCCGGACCGGCCTTACCGCAAGTGCGCCCGGGTGGTGGGTGATGTGCTCGGGAAGTACCACCCCCATGGCGACCAGGCGGTCTACGACGCACTGGTACGCCAGGTGCAGACCTTCGCCAGCCGCCATCCGCTGCTGGATGGTCACGGCAACTTCGGCTCGGTCGACGATGACCCGCCGGCGGCCATGCGCTACACCGAAACCCGTCTCGCGCCGATCGCGCACCAGGCGCTGCTTGATGAGATCGGCAGCGACACGGTCGATTTCACCTCCAACTTCGACGGCTCCCAGCAGGAACCCACCGTGCTGCCGGCCCAGCTGCCATTCCTGCTGCTCAACGGTTGCTCGGGCATCGCCGTGGGCATGGCCACCAGCATCCCCCCCCACAACCTGGGCGAGGTGGTGGAGGCTCTGATTGCCCTGATCCGCAAGCCGGAGCTGAGCGACGAGAAGTTGCTGGAGCTGGTGCCCGGGCCCGACTTCCCCACTGGCGGCGAGGTGCTGGTGGGCAGCGGCGTGCGCGACACCTATCTGCAGGGGCGCGGCAGCATCCCGATGCGTGGCATTGCCCACATCGAGGAGGTGCAGCCTGGCAAGGGCCGACATCGGCGCAGTGCCGTGGTGATCACCGAGTTGCCCTATCAACTGAGCAAGGCCGGCTGGATCGAGAAGCTCGCCGATCAGGTGAACGACGGCAAGATCGGCGGGATCGCCGACATCCGCGACGAGAGCGACCGCGAGGGGATGCGGGTGGTGATCGAGCTGCGCCGTGACACCGAGGCCAGCAAGGTGCTCACCGACCTGCAACGGCGCACCTCCCTGCAGAGCAATTTCGGCGCCATCCTGCTCGCCCTGGTGAACGGGCAGCCCCAGCAGCTCAGCCTGCGCCAGTTGCTCAACCACTTTCTGGAGTACCGGGAACACACCCTGATCCGCCGCACCAGCCACGCCCTGCGGCGCACCGAAGACCGGCTGGAGGTGGTGGAAGGCCTGATCCGCGCCCTCGATGCTCTGCCGGAAGTGATTGAGCGGATCCAGGCGGCCAGCGACGCCGCCAGCGCCAGAGCCAGCCTGCAGGTGCACTTCGATCTGAGCGAACGCCAGGCCGATGCCGTGCTGGCGATGCCCCTGCGGCGGCTCACAAGCCTGGAGCAGGACGGGCTGCGCAAGGAGTCGGTGGAGCTGATGGAGGAGCGGGAGCGGCTGCGCCACCTGCTCGACGATCGAGCGGCCCTGCTCGAGTCCATGGTGGCCGAACTCAAGGCCCTCAAAAAGCGCTACTCCACCCCCCGCCGCACCCGGCTGGTGGCCGGCGGGGACGACCTGGTGGCCCAGCGGGCGGCAGCGGTGCGGCCCAACACCGAACTGCAACGACAGCAGGCCCTCGAGGCCCTGCCGGGGGATGGACGGCTGCTGATCCAGGCCGACGGAGTGGTACGGATCGTGTCACCCCAGGCACTGGGTCGGCTGCACCTCGATGAAGCGGCGCCGCTGGGGGAACATCCCTCCCCGGCGCGCCTGATCCTGCCGGTAGCCGAGAAGCCCTCCCTGCTGGCCTTCAGCGCCAGTGGCCGGGTGGCCATGCTGCGCTGGGAATTCGCCGCCCAGCAGCCCGGTTCGCTCGAGAAGTTTCTGCCCGAGGGTCTGCTGGGTGATCCGATCGTGGAGGTGCTGCCCCTGCCGCAGAAACCCACGGGAACTCTGGGTCTGCTCAGCAGCGATGGCCGCTTCAAACGGCTGCCGATCGAGGCATTCAGCGAACTTTCCGGCCGGGCTGCCACCGTGCTGAAGCTCAAGGACGGCGTGCAACTTCGCCGGGTCGTGCCCTGCACGGACGGTCAGGACCTGGTGGTGGCCAGCACCACAGGCCGTCTGCTCAGACTGGCGGTGAATGACGACACCCTGCCGCTGATGGGCAAGGCCGCCCAGGGACCGATGCTGTTGCGCCTGCTGCCCGGCGAAAGCGTGGTGGGGGCGGCCTGCGTCGATCCGGGGAGCGATGTGCTGCTGGTCAGCCGCCACAGCCAGCTGAAGCGGCTGGAGGTGGAGGGCCTGCGCCGCTGCGAGCGTGGCGACCTGGGTCAGATCGGTCTGCGCTTCCGCCAGCGGGAGGATGAATTGGTCGATCTGCAGGCAGGCAGCGCCGCCGTCATGGGCCTGAGGTTCTCCACAGGCCGAAGCCTGCGTCTGGCAGTGGCCGACCTGCAGCTCAGCACTGGCGAGGAGGGACCGAAAGAACCACTCTGGACCTGTTCAGCCGGTGAAACCGTGCTGGAGCTGGTGCCCTTGCTCAGCTGAGGAGCTCAAGTCAGACCCTGGCCGCCAGACCCGTGGGCTCGAGCATCAACTTGCTGGACCGCACGGAATCGTCCATCTCGATCGGATAGTTGCCGTCGAAGCAAGCGGTGCAGAAATGAGAGGCGTTGTCGTGGGCAGCCTCGAGCATGCCCTCCTTGCTGAGATAGGCCAGGGAATCAACCTGGAGATGATCGGTGATCTCCTGGAGATTGAGGCGCGCAGCAATCAGCTGGTCCTGGTTGTCGGTGTCGATGCCGTAGAAGCAGGGGTGGGTGACCGGCGGTGAGCTGATGCGCATGTGCACCTCGGTCGCACCGGCCTCACGCAGGGCGATCACCAACTTGCGGCTGGTGGTGCCCCGCACAATCGAATCGTCGATCACCACCACCCTCTTGCCGGAGAGCACATCCGGCAGGGGGTTGAGCTTGACGCGAATGCCCGCCTCCCGCATCGCCTGGGTGGGTTGGATGAAGGTACGGCCCACGTAGCGGTTTTTGATCAGACCATCGGCAAAGGGAATGCCGCTGGCCTTGGAAAAACCGATGGCGGCGGGAATGCCGGAATCGGGGACGCCGATCACGATGTCGGCTTCCACAGCAGTTTCCCGCGCCAGCACCTCACCGATGCGGTGGCGGTAGCTGTAAAGCGACTCGCCGAAGAAGCGGCTGTCAGGCCGGGCGAAGTAGATCATCTCGAACACGCAGAGCTTGGTGGGCTCGTCGCACCAGCGCTGGCGGGCCGGCAGCGGATCACCGGCGCTGAAGCGGATCAGCTCACCCGGGCCCACGTCACCGTCGTAGGCGGCGCCGATGATGTCGAGTCCACAGGTTTCACTGCTGACCACCCACTGGCCCTGGTGCTTGTCGCCGAGGTGGCCGAACACCAGGGGCCGCACCCCATGGCCATCACGCAGGGCGAACAGCCCATCGGGCGTGCCGATCGCCAGGCTGAAGGCCCCGCGGCAGCGGCCGGCCGCGTCGCGGATCGCCTCCTCCCAGCCCAGCCCCCCGTCCACAGCGTGTTGCAGGGCAAAGGCAATCAGTTCTGAATCCGTGGTGGAGGTGAACTGGATCTCACTGGCCTGCACCGACTGGCGCAGATCCTCGACGTTGACGAGATTGCCGTTGTGGGCCAGCGCAAAGGGGCCGAGGCGGGTCATCAACACCACCGGCTGGGCGTTGCAGACCCGACTGCTGCCGGTGGTGGAATAGCGGTTGTGGCCCACGGCCAGATCACCGGGCATGCGCTCGAGCACGTCCTGATCAAAGACCTGGCTCACCAGGCCCATGTCCTTGTGCAGCCGCACCTTGTCGCCGTTGAACACAGCGATGCCGGCCGATTCCTGACCCCGGTGCTGCAGGGCGTAGAGGCCGAAGTAGGTGAGGTTGGCCACTTGCTGGCCAGGGGCGTACACGGCAAAGACCCCACAGGCCTCTTCCATCCGGTCGGGCCGTTCCGGCGTGGGGTGCGCGCTTGCCACAGGCCCGTTCACCTTTCTTTTACCTTTGCATTGTGCCTCAGCCGGTTGCGGCCAGCCGGCGCGGCAGAGCGTTCTCGTAGCTCGTGCGCAGCTCCTCCACCTCCAGGGCCAGCAGGACAGTGCCGTTCTGCTCGAAGCTCAGGGCTGTGCCGGCCTCACCCACCCGACCGATCGGCGTGGCCAGTGCTTGCGGCCCCACAGCCTGCTGCACCGCCAGCAGCTCCTGCCAGGCCTGCTCCTGAGCTGGTCGGAGCGACACCAGCACCCTGGCGCCCCCTTCGGCGAAGAGCAAGCGATCCAGACGGCCCGCATCGGCGGGAAGCTCCAGAGCGGCACCGAGGCCGGAGGCGATGCAGGCCTCGGCAGCCGCCACCGCCAGGCCCCCGTCGCTGAGATCGTGGGCGGAGGCCACCAGGCCCGCCGTGATCGCCTGACGCAGCAGGGATTGCACTGTCCGCTCGAGCTTCAGGTCGGTCAGCGGCGGCCGGCCCGTGGCCAGACCATGGACACTCTCCAGATAACTGGAGGCGGCCAGAGCCAGCCGCCCATCGACGTCGCTACCGGCCAGGGGCACCCCCAGCAGCCAGAGGTGATCGCCCGGAGCCTGCCAGCCCAGGCCGGTGACGTGATCGAGGTCGTGAACGAGTCCCACCATCCCCACCACGGGAGTGGGATGGATCGGCTGCAGGCTGCCATCGGGCCGCCTGGTTTCGTTGTACAGGGAGACGTTGCCGCCGGTAACGGGAGTGTCGAGTGCCCGGCAGGCCTCCGACAGACCACGGCAGGCCATGGCCAGCTGCCAGTAGCCGGTGGGGGTCTCCGGGGAGGGGAAGTTGAGGTTGTCGGTGACTGCAAGGGGTTCAGCCCCGACGCAGCTGAGGTTGCGGGCAGCTTCGGCCACCGCCGCCGCCGCCCCCCGCTCTGGATCCAGGGCCACCCAGCGGTTGGGGCAGTCGACAGTGGCGGCCACGCCGCGACTGGCGGCCTCCATGGCGCCCTCGCCCCGCTGGGGCCGCAGGCGCACCACGGCCGCATCGGCGCCACCGGGGGGCATCACCGAGTTGGCCTGCACCTGGTGGTCGTACTGGCGATAGACCCAGCGCTTGCTGGCAATGGTGGGGTCATCGAGCAGGCGCAGGAGCACGGCACCCCAACCCAGGGCCTGGCCCGCCAGTGGTCCGCCTGCCGGTGTGATGCCCTCAGCGGCGGCGGCGGGCAGGTCGGCCTCGCTCCAGCGCCAGTGCGCCTGGATGGCGGCCGGAGGTTCACTGATCAGCTCATGGTGGTTGATCGGGGTGTCATCGGCGAGGGCGCTGGCGGGCACCTCCGCCGCCACCAAGCCTCCCTGGAGCACCCGCACCACGTTGTCGGCCAGCACACGGCCGACAACAGCAGCCTGCAGACCCCAACGGCGGAAGCGTGCCATCAGGGCCTCCTCGCAACCCGGTTTGACCACGAACAGCATCCGCTCCTGCGACTCGCTGAGCAGGAACTCGTAGGCGCTCATGCCGCTCTCCCGGGCCGGCACCCGGTCGAGATCGAGCTCGATGCCCAGCCCCCCCTTGGCGGCCATCTCCGAGCAGCTGCAGGTGAGGCCCGCGGCTCCCATGTCCTGAGCCGCGAGCACATCACCACTCTGAAACGCCTCAAGGCAGGCCTCAATCAGCCCCTTCTCCAGGAAGGGGTCGCCCACCTGCACAGCCGGGCGGTCATCGAGGGATGCCGCACTCAGCTCGGCCGAGGCAAAGCTGGCGCCGCCCATGCCGTCGCGGCCGGTGGTGCTGCCCACGTACACCACCGGATTGCCCACCCCCACAGCCCCGGAGCAGACGATCTCCTCGGTTTCCATCAGCCCCAGGGCCATGGCGTTCACCAGGGGGTTGCCGGAATAACTGGGGTCGAAAGCCACCTCACCGCCCACGGTGGGCACCCCCACACAGTTGCCGTAGTGGGCGATGCCGGCCACCACGCCCTCCATCAGGCCCACGTTGCGCTCGTCTTCCAGGGGACCAAAGCGCAGGGCGTTGAGCAGGGCGATCGGCCGGGCACCCATCGTGAAGATGTCGCGCAGGATGCCTCCCACTCCGGTGGCCGCCCCCTGGAAGGGCTCCACGGCGGAGGGATGGTTGTGGCTTTCGATCTTGAAGGCGAGCCTCTGGCCCTCGCCCAGGTCCACCACGCCGGCATTCTCGCCGGGGCCCACCAGGATGCGAGGGCCGGTGGTGGGGAAGCCCTGCAGCAGTGGCCTGGAGTTGCGGTAGCAGCAATGCTCCGACCACATCACCCCGAACATGCCCAGCTCGGCGCGGTTGGGGTCACGACCGAGCCGGCGGCGGATCTCCTCGTAATCAGCCTGGCTGAGGCCCTCCTGGCGCAGGGCCTCGGCGACCGGAAAGGAGGGTGTGGCAACCACAGCAGGGACTCATCAGAGCTCCAGTGTGGCCGAGCCCGTGGCCCCGGCCCGCCGCCTGGGTGGGTTCAGATCCAAGGATCGTCCGGCTCGAGCGGATCGGCCTCGTGGGGCTGTGGCCGGTTTCGCGCTGCCCGGCGCCGTGGCTGGGCCGAAACCTCCCTTACGGGCTCCCCCCAGGCCTCCGGGTCATCCCAGTCTTCCTGCTCGTCGAGCCGGTTGAGGGGGGGATCCTCCAGGCGGGCTTCGGGGTCGAGGGGATCAGGCTCCTGCCAGGGCGGCTCCTCCAGCCAGCCCTCCAGCCGCTCCTCAAAGCGCCCGCCCACCTCCTCGAACTGCTCCCGCCAACGGCGGGAGCGCCGCAGAAATTCCTGACGCACACTGGCGCGGGCCAGGGGGAGATCATCGAGGCCCTGTAGCGCGGTCATCACCTGCCCGGGCTGCTGATCGACGATGCGCTCGGGTGAGAGCAGCCAACGGCTGCTGCCGGGCAGACGCGGATCGCTGCGGGCCACCAGGTAGTCGAGGATGCGGCCGCTGCGCAACTCCACGTTGGCGTCGGCAATCACACCCAGCAGTTGGTTGTCGCTCCCGAGCAGGGCTGCTTCGAAGAGGGTGGGCAAGCGCTCCAGGGTGGCGGGGTCGGTGTCTGCGGGATCCCCTTGCACCAGAGCTTCCTGGTCGGTGAGCCCGCGCAGCTGATTGAGCCTCCACACCAGCCGGCGGGCTCCGAAGGCCGAAGGCCTGCTCACCCAGCCCAGCAGGCGGTGCACAGGCGGGTGCATCCAGCCCTGCAGACCAGCGCCATGGTCAATGCCCTGGTTGCAGCGCACCCGGCGCCGCAGCAGGTCGCTGAGCAGCAGTTGCTCGGGGAGGGTCACGGCCTCAGCTGCGGATCTGAACGGGCATCACCAGGTAAGTGAAGGTGGGATCCTGCGCGGAGGTCAGCACCGCAGGGGTTGTGGGTGCGTTGCAGCGCAACTCCACCCGCTCGGGGGTCATCGCCTTGAGTCCATCGAGCATGTAGCGGACGTTGAAGGCGATCTCGATCGGATCACCACTGATCACCGCCGGCAGATCTTCGGAACCACTGCCCACGTCCTGGGCATCGGCGCTGATGTGCAGCTGTCCGCTAGCGGGATCACTGCTGAGCTTGACGACGTTGTTGTGCTGGTCCGCCAGCACCGCCACCCGCTCGAGGGCCTGCACGAAGCCACGGCGATCGAGTTCCAGGGTTCGGCTGAAGCGATCGGGGATCAGCTGCCGGTAATTGGGGTAGGTGCCATCAAGGCTGCGGCTGGTGAGCACCTGGTCGGCCCAGAGAAACACCACCTGCCCGCGGTCGCAGTACAGGCTCACCGGGTCGTCACTGCTGCAGGCGGAGAGCAACCGCTCCAGTTCCCGCAGGGAACGGGCCGGCACCGTGACCGCGAAGGGCTCACTGCCGTCCTCGGCGCCGGAGAAGGCCTTTTCGAGGCGGAGCACCGAGAGGCGGTGCCCGTCCGTGGCGGCGCACTCCAGATCCTGATCGGCCAGGCCGAGGTGGACGCCGGTGAGCAACTGCTTGGCCTCATCGCCGCTGCTGGCAAACAAGGTGGCCCGCAGCCCCTTCACCAGGGCGTCCGGTTGCAGGCGAAGGGGAGTTCCGGTCTGAACGAGGGGCAGATCGGGAAAGTCCTCGGCGGAGAGTCCGCGCATCTGGTAGCTGCCGGAGCGGCTGGTGATCTCCACCTGCTCCTGGCCTTCCTCACAGCTCAGGCTGATCGGGCTGTCGCTGGAGAGCCGCGCCACGATCTCACCGAAGAGGCGCGAAGGCAGGGTGATCGTGCCGCTGCTCTCCACGGACGCGGGCAGGCTGGTCTGGATGCCGAGGCTGAGATCGAAGCCGGTGAGGCTGAGCCGGCCAGTGCCGGCATCGGCGGTGAGCAGCACGTTGGCCAGCACTGGGTGAGTGGGGCGTGAAGCCACGGCACGACTGACCAGCTGAAGGCTGGCGCTCAGTTCCGCCTGAGAGCAGACCAGCTTCATCGCGACATGACTCCAGAGAGGACAAGCCCGCCAAGGGCCCCACCACGCTTCCACACCACTGAGCCAAGCGCAACGAGCACAAGCCTGCTCGATCCGCTTTCCCCCTGCCTATTCCCCAATCCTGTTACTGGTTTTTGATTGATCAAGAAGAAAATAAATCCAATCCGTAGTCGTAGGGGCTGGGGAAAACGCGGAAAACTTCTACAGCTCAGTTCCGATCTGGATTTTTTTGAATCTGAACTGAGGAACGCCTGGCGGAATGATGACTGAAATCAAGGTTTTCCACTCTTTCCCGGATCTGGGGAAAACGTGAGCAACTCAGGGGTGCTCTATTTGCCCCTGTTCTCCCCGTGCTGGGGCTGTTTTTCCCGTGGACGCTTTGCGCACTGACACCCCAGCGAAAAGCCCCACACCGGAGGTTCCGGCATGGGGCTCACTGGGTTGTTGGGTCCAGCTTGTCTGTCGGGCTTAGAAGCCCATCACCTTGGCCACCACATCCACCTCAGGGGCCAGGCCGGCATGGAAGGCCCCATCGCAGTTGTCGATGGCGGTGTTGGGATCCTTCAGACCGTTGCCTGTGAGCACGCAGACCACCGTGGCGCCGGCGGGCACCTGCTCGGCCTGCTGCAGCAGCCCCGCCACAGAGGCGGCGCTGGCCGGTTCGCAGAACACACCTTCCTCCCGGCCGAGCAACTGATAGGCCTCGAGAATGTCCTGGTCGGTGACGGCGTGGAAGCTGCCGCCGCTCTGCTCACGCACGGCGAGCGCCTTCTCGCGGTTGGCGGGATTGCCGATGCGGATCGCCGTGGCAATCGTGTCGGGTTGCTCCACGGTGTGACCCAGCACCAGAGGCGCCGAGCCACTGGCCTGGAAGCCCATCATCCGGGGAAGACGCCGGCTGTGGCCCGCCTGTCGGTACTCCTGAAAGCCCATCCAGTAGGCACTGATGTTGCCGGCGTTGCCCATGGGGATGCAGAGCCAGTCGGGGGCGTCACCGAGGGCATCCACCACCTCGAAGGCGGCGGTCTTCTGCCCCTGCAGCCGATAGGGGTTGAGCGAATTCACCAACGTGACCGGATAGGTGTCAGCCACCTCTCGCACGATGGCCAGGGCACGATCGAAGTTCCCCTTCACCGCCAGCACCTCAGCGCCATACACGAGGGCCTGGGCGAGCTTGCCCTGGGCCACGTAGCCGTCGGGGATCAGCACGAAGGCGCGCATGCCACCGCGGCGGGCATAGGCGGCGGCTGCCGCACTGGTGTTGCCGGTGCTGGCGCAGATCACGGCCTCGGCGCCGGCTTCCCTCGCCTTGCTCACCGCCATCGTCATCCCCCGGTCCTTGAAGCTGCCGGTGGGGTTGAGGCCGTCATATTTGAGAAACACCTTGATGCCCCGGCCCAGCCGTGACGCCACGGCCGGCGCTGGGATCAGGGGAGTCGCGCCTTCCCGCAGGGTGATCACCGGCGTGGCCTCACTCACCGGCAACCAGCGCCGGTAGGCCTCGATCAGCCCCGGCCAGTCCTGCATCGTTGGCTGCTGGCCCAGTCGCCGAAGAGCTGAAAGCAGGGGCACGTCGGCAGGCGGTCAGGCTGAGATGAATCTACGCGCCGAGTCCCCAGCAGCCCCGGAACCATGCCCTGGGCCTCAAGGGGCCGTCGACGGTGGTGCCGCTGTGGACGACTCTGGCTTCGCTTCCATCATCGAGCCGCTCTTGGGCTGATCGCCGCTGCCGGGTTTCGCGGCTCCATCGCCGCGCAGCCCGTCGAGGGGGGATTCAGAGAAGAAGCGCACAAGATCGGAAATCGAGCTTGCTTTGCTGATCACCCCCAGCAGGGCCGGAATGTTCACTGCCAGCTCCTGGGCCGGGTAGGCCTGGAGGAACCCGGTGGCGCTGAGGTTGCCGTTGCCGTTGGCCAGGCCCGTGATCAGGGCGCCACGGATGGCCTGGACCCCCTTCTGGGGCGCCCTCAGGGGAGAGAAGATTCCCGCCAGCCGCTGCAGCAGCGCTTCGCCGATCCGCGTGGAGAGCAGCCGGCTGGTGAGCACCAGGGGCAGGGAGAGTTGTTGGTTCAGCATCTTGGCCACCGAGGCCGGATCCTGCCTTCCGAAGCGCAGCACATCCCCCAGCAGCCCACGGGCTTCACCCGTCTGGGCCAGGTGCTCCAGGTCGGCTACCGGAATCGAACGCCGGAAGGCTCCGCTCACGAACACCACCTGTTCGGCGGCCTGCACCTGCAGCCCTGGCGTTGCTGCACTCAGCGAAAGCCCCAGCAGGACGGCCAGGATTTTGGGCGGACGATTCAATAGCCGAAACCTTGTGGTCGGAAAATCCTAAGAGCTGCCGGTGGCGCTGAGAACAGCGCTCTGGCTCAGTTCGGGAGCCACCAGGACGTCGCGCAGAAGTCGCACCACGCTGCGCTCCGCCAGACCCTGGGCCAGCTGGACGCCCATGCGGCGCAGGTCGGGTTCTCCCAGCAGCCGGGGCAGCCGCAGCAGCAGCAACTGGGGCTCGAAGCCGGGCAGCTGACGCAGGATCGTCAGCAGTTGCTGCACCGGCTCGAGGCTGAGCAGTGCCTCCTCCCCGCTCTCGAGCCGGGGGCTGCGCAGTCCGGGCGGTTGCAGCCGGCGAGGCAGGCGGCTGCCCAGCCGGCGGAAGGCCTGCCAGCTGATCGCATCCACCCTGTCCACCAGGGCATCCACCAGCTGCTGGCGCAGCAGGCCGCCCTTGGGGGAGAAGAGAAAGTCGAGCACCTGATCGAGCAGTCCCTCCAGATCCAGCTGGTCCTGAAGGGAGGCACTGCTGATCAGGTTCTCCAGCCGCTGCCAGCGGAATTCTTCGCCATCGAAGAGCATCTCGCGCAGGCTGCTGCGCAGGGCCGGATCAGGGTCCTCCATCAGCCGTCGGGCGAAGTAGGGGTAGGCGGCGCCGAGGATCTTGAAGTCGGGGTCCACGCTCAGCGCGATGCCCTCCAGTGTCACCAGGGAGCGGATGATCAGGGCGTAGTAGGGCGGCACCTGGAACGGAAACCTGTACATCACCCCGGAGAGATCGTCGGTGACGGCCTTGAAGTCCATGCGGCTGACACCCATCTCCAGGGCCTGGCCGAAGACACTCTCGAAGGCCGGCACGATCGGTTCGAGATTCACTTCCTCTCCGAGGAATCCCAGGTTGACGAAATCACGCGAGAGGGAGGTGAAATTTCGGTTCACCAGATGCACCACGGCCTGAATCAGACCCGTTCTCGACTCGCGGCTCACCTCGCTCATCATGCCGAAGTCGAGATAGGCCAGCCGGCCATCGGGCAAAGCCAGCAGGTTTCCGGGGTGGGGATCCGCATGAAAAAAACCATGCTCCAGCAATTGCTGCAGGCTGCAGTTCACCCCTATTTGCACCATGTCGTCGGGGTTGATGCCCAGGGCGCGCACCGCCTCCAGGTTGGTGAGCTTCACCCCCTCGATCCACTCCATCGTGAGGACCCGGCGGCTGGTGACTTCGCGGTAAATGCGCGGAACGGCGATGCGGGGATTGTGCTGATGCAGGCGTGCGAAATGTTCGGCGTTGCTGGCTTCGTTGAGATAGTCCATCTCTTCGAAGACCCGTTTGCCGAGCTCATCGATCAGGGCCACCAGGTCGCTGCGGATCAGGCGCACGTTCTGGTTCAGCCAGGCGGCGATCTGGCGCACGATGTAGAGATCGAGCGTGATCTGCTCGCGCAGCCCTGGACGCTGCACCTTCACCGCCACGGCTTCGCCGCTGAGCAGTACCCCCCGGTGCACCTGGCCCAGGGAGGCTGCTGAGATCGGCTCCCGGTCGAGTTGCCGGAACAGGCTGTTCACCGGTGCGCCGAGGTCTTCCTCGATGCAGGCCATCGCCAGGGAGCTCTCGAAGCCAGGCAGCTGATCCTGCAGCTGTGCCAGTTCCTCCAGCAGCACCGGCGGGATGATGTCTGGCCGGGTGGAGAGGGCCTGGCCGGCTTTGATGAAGGCTGGCCCAAGGGCCGCCAGAAGTTCGGCGCACTCCCGTGCCCGCGCCCGCGCCCGATCCTCGTTGCTGAGCGTCCCGAGAAATTTGTCAAAGCCCACGCCGATCAGGAACAGGCTGATGGGCACGATGGTTTGCCAAAGACGCCGCAGCAAGCGCTGGGGGTGGCCGGAGTAAATCCGCGAAATGGTCTGCGGGTCGTAACTCAGCAGACCGGCGGCTTCGATGAAGTCGCTGAGTTCCTCGGCGTTGCTGGTTTGTTCGGCGATCGTGTCCCCGGTGATCGTGGCCTGATCCGAGCGGACCATCAGGGAGGAGTTCGACTGTTTCTCTTCTAAACGAAAGCGACCGCCGCTACGGTCGGGGCAATCACCGGAGGCCGGCGTGCTCACGGGTCTGCGTCTGGAGAACATCGCCCTGATCGATGCTCTGGATCTCAGTTTCAGGCCAGGGTTCACCGTTCTCACCGGGGAGACCGGCGCGGGTAAATCTCTCCTCCTCGATGCCCTCGATGCCCTGCTCGGCGGTGCCCAGGGGGGTGAGGGTCTGCGGCTGCTGCGCCCAGGCTGTGAGCGGGCGCGCATCGAAGCCGGTTTCTCCTTCTCGGAGCCGGTGCGGGCCTGGCTGATCGAGCAGGAACTCGAACCGGAGGACTGCGATCTGATCATCAGCCGGGAGTGGCGCCAGCAGGAGGACCGCATCCGCAGCCGCTGCCGCATCAATGGGGTGATCGTCAACCGCGCCCAGCTGCTGGAGCTGCGCCCCCTGCTGCTGGAGCTCACCGTTCAGGGGCAGACCCAGCAGCTGGCGCGTCCTGGCCAGCAGCGGCGCTGGCTGGATCGCTTCGGTGGGGAGCCGATCGCCGAGTCCCTGCTGGCGGCCCGCTCGGCCGTGCGGGCCTGGAAAGCGGCGGCGGCGGCCCTGGACACAGCCAGGGCCGATCAGCAGCGCCAGCAGCTTGACCGGCAACGGCGTCTGCAGCTGCTGGAGGATCTGGAGGCGGCTCAGCTCGACGACCCCCATGAGCGCCAGCGCCTGCAGGGGGAGCAGGATCGGCTGGCCCACGCCGTCCGCTTGCAGGAGGGGGTGACGACGGTGAGCGGACGGCTGGTGGAGGGTCTGGAGGGCGCCCCGTCGGTGCTCGATCACCTCGCCGCCATCGAGCAGGAGCTGCAGCATCTGCAGGGGTTCGATGGGGGCCTGCAGCCCTGGCTGGAGTGCTGCGCCGGGGCGGCCCAGCTGCTGCAGGAGCTGGCCTCTGGCCTGGATCGTTATGGCGCTGGCCTGGAGAGCGATCCTGAAACCCTTTCGGGACTGCAGGAGCGGATGGCCCAGCTCAAGGCCCTGGAGCGGCGCCACGGCCAGGAGCTGGGGGCCCTGATCGCCCTGCGCGACGACCTCCGACGCCAATTTGATGCCACCGGGGTCGAGGCCTCGCTACGTCAACTGGAGCAGCAGGAAGAGAGCAGCCGCCTCCGGTGCGAGCAGGCCTGCGCACAGCTCAGCGAGCGGCGCCGTGTCGCCGCCACGGCTCTGGAGCGGCAATTGATGGACACCCTGCGGCCCCTGGGTCTGGCTCAGGTGCGCTTCGGGGTCTCGATCGAGCCTTCCCCCGCCGGTGATGAGGGGGCCGATGCGATTGGGTTCCTGTTCTCGGCCAACCCTGGTCAGCCATTGGCCCCCCTGCAGGAGGTGGCCAGCGGCGGGGAGATGAGCCGCTTCCTGCTGGCCCTGAAAACCTGTCTGGCGGCGGCGGATCCCCAGGTCACCCTGCTGTTTGATGAAATCGACAGCGGCGTCAGCGGCCGGGTCAGTGGGGCCATCGCCGCCCTGCTGCGCCGCCTCGCTGAGCAGCGTCAGGTGTTCTGCGTCACTCACCAGCCTCTGGTGGCCGCCATGGCCCAGCACCACTTCCGCGTGAGCAAGCAGGTGGAGGCGGGCTGCACCCGTACAGGGGTGACGGCCCTGCAAGACAGCAGCGAGAGAGAGCGGGAACTGGCCGAACTCGCCGGAGGCGATTCCGGTGAAACCCGCAGCTATGTGGCCAGCCTGCTGCAGCAGGGGGCCTCCTGAGCCGCAGGAGCAGCCCGTAGACTCCAGGCTGTCAGGGTTGCTGAATGCCCCGCGCCAGATCCGTCTCCGGATCCAAGAGCTCCGCCACGAATGGAGGCGGCCCCAAGGCCATGTCCGAGCTGGCCGCCTCCCCTGGGCTTGATCCCAGCACCATGCTCAGTGGCGGCAGCCTCGAGGATGTGATCCGGGTGCGTGGCGCACGCCAGCACAACCTGCGCAACGTCGATCTCACCCTGCCGCGCAACCGGCTGGTGGTGTTCACCGGGGTGAGCGGCAGCGGCAAGAGCTCCCTGGCCTTCGACACGATCTTCGCCGAGGGTCAGCGCCGCTACGTGGAGAGCCTCTCCGCTTATGCGCGTCAGTTTCTTGGCCAGGTGGACAAGCCCGACGTCGACGCCATCGAGGGGCTCTCCCCGGCGATCTCGATCGATCAGAAATCCACCAGCCACAACCCCCGCTCCACGGTCGGCACCGTCACCGAGATCCAGGACTACCTGCGCCTGCTGTTCGGCCGTGCCGGTGAGCCCCACTGCCCCCAGTGCAACCGCTCGATCCGGCCCGAGAGCATCGACGAGATGGTCGATCGGATCGCCACCCTGCCGGAGGGCACCCGCTACCAGTTGCTGGCGCCCGTGGTGCGGGGCAAGAAGGGTACCCACACCAAGCTGCTCTCCGGTCTGGTGGCCGAGGGCTTTGCCCGGGTTCGCATCAATGGTGAGGTGAGAGAGCTCTCCGACAACATCGAACTCGACAAGAACCACGCCCACAACATCGAAGTGGTGGTGGACCGGCTGGTGGCCCGCGAGGGCATCACCGAGCGGCTCACCGATTCCCTGCGAACCTGCCTCAAGCGGGGCGATGGCCTGGCCCTGGTGGAGGTGGTGCCCAAGACCGGCGAGGAGCTGCCTGAGGGCGTTGAGCGGGAACGGCTCTACTCCGAGAATTTCGCCTGTCCCGTGCACGGGGCCGTGATGGAGGAGCTCTCGCCCCGGCTGTTCTCCTTCAACAGCCCCTATGGCGCCTGCGCCGACTGCCACGGCATCGGCCATCTGCGCCGGTTCACCCTGGAGCGGGTGGTGCCCGATCCTTCCTTGCCGGTCTACGCGGCGATCGCTCCCTGGAGTGACAAGGACAACAGCTATTACTTCTCCCTGCTCTACAGCGTGGGTGAGGCCTTCGGCTTCGAGATCAAGACCCCCTGGAACCAGCTCAGCGATGAGCAGCGCCAGGTGGTGCTCCATGGCAGCGAGGAGCCGATCGCCATCCAGGCCGACAGCCGCTACCGCAAGAGCCAGGTGTACCAGCGACCGTTCGAGGGGATCCTGCCGATCCTGGAGCGTCAGTTGCGTGACGCCAGCGGCGAGTCGGTGCGTCAGAAGCTGGAGCAGTACCTGGAGATGGTGCCCTGCGGCACCTGCCATGGGCTGCGTCTGAGGCCCGAGGCCCTGGCGGTGCGGGTGGGGCCCTACGCCATCCATGAACTCACCGCCGTGAGCGTGGCTGAAACCCTCGAGCGGATTGAGGCCTTGATGGGGGTGGCCCAGGGTGCCAAGCCCCTGCTCACACCGCGTCAGATCCAGATCGGTGACCTGGTGCTGCGGGAGATCCGCATGCGCCTCAAGTTCCTGCTGGATGTGGGCCTTGATTACCTCAGCCTCGATCGGCCGGCCATGACCCTCTCCGGTGGAGAGGCCCAGCGCATCCGCCTGGCCACCCAGATCGGGGCGGGTCTCACCGGGGTGCTCTACGTGCTCGATGAGCCCAGCATCGGCCTGCACCAGCGCGACAACGATCGGCTGCTCAACACCCTCTTCAAGCTGAGGGATCTTGGTAACACCCTGATCGTTGTGGAGCACGACGAGGACACGATCAGGGCTGCGGATCATCTCGTCGACATCGGACCCGGTGCTGGCGTGCACGGCGGGCACATCGTGGCGGAGGGGTCCCTCCAGAACCTGCTCGAGGCCGAGGAGTCGCTCACCGGCGCCTACCTCAGTGGCCGCCGCTCCATCCCCACCCCGGCTGAGCGGCGTTCGGCCGGCAGCCGCAAGCTCACCCTGGTCAACTGCCGCCGCAACAACCTCCAGGGTCTCGATGTCGACATCCCCCTCGGCCGGCTCGTGGCCGTCACCGGGGTGAGCGGCAGCGGCAAGAGCACCCTGATCAATGAGCTGTTGCATCCAGCTCTCGAGCACAAGCTCGGCCTGCGGGTTCCCTTCCCCTCCGGCCTTGACGAGCTGCGCGGCATCCAGTCGGTCGACAAGGTGATCGTGATCGACCAGAGCCCGATCGGCCGTACCCCCCGCTCCAACCCGGCCACTTACACCGGCGCCTTTGATCCGATCCGCCAGGTGTTCGCCGCCACCGTGGAGGCCAAGGCCCGCGGCTATCAGGTGGGTCAGTTCAGCTTCAACGTGAAGGGAGGCCGGTGCGAGGCCTGCAGCGGTCAGGGAGTGAATGTGATCGAGATGAACTTCCTCCCTGATGTCTATGTGCAGTGCGACGTCTGCAAGGGAGCTCGCTACAACCGCGAAACCCTGCAGGTGGCCTACAAGGGCTTCACCATCGCCGATGTCCTGCAGATGACGGTGGAGCAGGCTGCAGACGTCTTCAGCGCCATCCCCCAGGCTGCAGATCGTCTGCGCACTCTGGTGGACGTGGGTCTGGGCTACATCAAGCTCGGGCAGCCAGCCCCCACCCTCTCCGGCGGTGAGGCCCAGCGCGTGAAGCTGGCCACCGAACTCTCCAAACGCGCCACCGGCAAGACCCTCTATCTGATCGATGAACCCACCACGGGCCTGAGCTTCTACGACGTGCACAAGCTCATGGACGTGATGCAGCGCCTAGTGGACAAGGGCAATTCGATCGTGGTGATCGAGCACAACCTCGATGTGATCCGCTGTGCCGACTGGCTGATCGACCTGGGACCGGAAGGGGGCAACAAGGGGGGTGAAATCGTGGTGGCCGGCACTCCGGAGCAGGTGGCGGAGCACCCCACCAGTCACACGGGCCGGTATCTCAAGCAGGTGCTCGCCCAGCATCCACCTCTGGCCATCGTGTCCTGACGGACCGGAGCACACACAGGCGCTGAGGAGAGATCATGGAGATCCTCGGGTGCCACACTTGCGCGCGCTTCGTTCCGCTCCGGCTGCTCCTCTGCTGCTCACCTTCGCCGGGCTGTTGATCTCGGTGCCGTTCCTGCAGACTCCTGCCAGGGCACTGGAGCAGGTGGAGCTGCGCTTGCCGTTGCTTGAGACAAGCTTCAGCGTCAAGCTGGAGGAGCTCAGCCATCCCGATCGGCTGCTCGCCGGCAGCAGTGATCTGGCTGAACTGGACCAGGCCACCAACGGGCTCATCGGTCGCAAGCTTGTGGGCCTGTTCAATGCCCCGCTGCCGCTGCAGGTGCCGGCGGTGGTGAACGAAGCCGAAGGGTCGCCCATGCTCAACCAGGCGCTGCTCCTGGTCTCCGCCCTGGGGGGCATCGACGGTCTGCCTGCCCACCTCGAGGGAAAAGATCTCTCCAGGGTGCTGGACAAGGCGGCGGCCCAGGGCCCTCTGACCATGCTGAGCGTGATGAAGGCCCTCCCGGGCACCACCGCCTCGGTGGACCTGAGCCGGGCCCTGTTCGTGGTCCGGCGGCTGGCCAGTCAGCAGCAACCAGCCGATCGACTGATGGCCGGGCGAACTCCGGCGAGTGTCGATCCGGCCCTCAGCCAGCCCGGACCTCTCACGGTGGAACGGAAGCTGATCACCCTGCCGGCCCCCCACCGGCCAAAGCCGCTGCAGGTGGTACAGATCAGCCCCACCAGAGGGGCGAGCGGCCGACTGGTGGTGATCTCCCATGGGCTCTGGGACGCACCGGAGAGCTTCGAGGGCTGGGCCAGCCATCTGGCCAGCCACGGCTACACGGTGCTGTTGCCCTACCACCCGGGCAGTGATCAGGGTCAGCAGCAGGCCATGCTCTCCGGCAAGGTCCCTCCTCCGGGGGCGGATGAGCTGCGTCTGCGGCCCCTGGATGTCTCGGCCGTGATCGATGGGGCCGCCGCGGGCCTTGCCGGCTTGCCCACGACGTTGAACACCAAGTTCGTGGCCGTGCTCGGTCAGTCGTGGGGGGCCACCACCGTGCTGCAGCTGGCGGGAGCCAGGCCCAGCGACAGCCAGCTCCAGACTCGCTGCGACGAGGTGCTGGACCCGGAGCGCAACCTCAGCTGGGTGCTGCAGTGCAGCTTCCTCGGTACCGCTGATCAGGCGGCCCTGGCCGATCCCCGCGTCAAGGTGGGTGTGGCGGTGAGTCCGCCGATGTCGCTGCTGTTCGACACCGGAGCGGGACAGGGCATGAACGCCCGCGTCTTGCTGGTGAGCGGCACCCGCGACTGGGTGGTGCCACCGGATCCGGAAGCGATCCGGCCCATGCGCCGAGAGGCCAGCCGTGGCGGGGGTGGCCATCGCCTCGTGCTGGTCCGTGGTGGCGATCACTTCAACCTGGGCTCCACCCTGGCGGAGGGCGGGGGTGCTCTTCGAGGGTTGCTTCTGGCCTGGACCAACGGCGGCTTCGCCGCCGGTGCCGCTGCTCAACCCGGCCCGGGGGCTCCCGACCTGCTGCCCGCCAATGGCTGGGGTGACGCCGGTATGGCCTTGGTGGAGATCACCCCGGCTCAGCTGGGGTCTCCCTGACCCGGACACTGAAGGTTCAGGGGCTGGATTCCGCTTCGCCGGTTTCCGGCTCCAGGGACGCGGCGTGCTCGGTGTTCAGATCCGGCATCCAGTAGCTCAGATCGTCGTGCCAGTACAGACGGCCCGCCAGCCGATCGGTGCTGAGCCTGGTGTTGCCCAGCTTGCTGATCAGGTTCCCTAGCTCCAGGGGAGAGAGATCGGTGCTGATGTCGTTGCCGGCGATCCGAAGCAGCTCCGGCAGGCGTGTCACGACACTGGGCTGGGCCAGTTTGCGGAACACCTCCCGGATCACCAGTTGCTGGCGTTCCATCCGGCCAATGTCGCCCAGCTCGTCGTTGCGGAAGCGCAGGAACCCCTCGAGGTCCTTGCCCTTGAGTAACTGCGGGCCTGGGTAGAGATCGATGTAGAGACCCTGGCGGCTGTCGGTGTAGTACATCCGCTTGGGCACATCCACCTCGACACCCCCCAGGGCTTCGGCAAGGTTCTGCACCGCATCCAGATTCACTAGCAGATAACGGTCGACCGGGGTGGAGAGCAAGGTGGTGAGCTCCTCCTTGACTGCCTCCACCCCACCGGAGGCGTAAAGGGCGTTGGCCTTGAGCACACCGAAGCGACTGGATTCGATGAACGTGTCCCGAGGCACCTGGGTGAGCTTGGTGGTGCCGTCGTGGATGTCGACGACCACCATCACGTCGGTGCTGCCGCTGATCTGGTCGGAGCCCAGGATCAAGATGCGGTGCTGGTCGACGGGGAGCGCCGGCACCAGCTTGCCGAGAGTTGGTGCCGTGTGGTTCAGTGCCGCCAGGACGGGACCGATCAGCCGTGGCAATGGGCCTGCCAGGCCATAGCCCAGGCCGATGCCGCTGGCGAAGGCCAACAGGATGGCCGGGCGCAGGGCACGCCTGAGCCAACCCATGGGCTTGGGTTTGGTCTCGCCGCGCCCCTGGCGACGGCTGAGGGCAATCACCGTGGCGGCCGCTCGCTCAGCCTGATTGGCAGCGTCGACCTTGCCGGCGGCTGGACGGTTGGGGCGACGCTGGGCCTGGGCCATGGGGAATCCTGACCGGCGCACCATAAAACCGAAAACGGCTGAAGGCCAGGGGGCAGCGCTGCTCAGCTTGCCGCGACCACTGTGATCTTTCCGGCGGCACGATCAGCCCGTGCCCGTGCTTCGGCCACGTCCGCCCCGGCGGCCAGGGCCACCCCCATGCGGCGATTGGGGCGGGCGTTGGGTTTGCCGAAGAGCAGCACCTGAGTGTCTGGCTCTGCCAGGGCTTCGGCCACGCCGGTGTAAGCCACGGCGTCGAGGGTCTGATCCGCCAGGATCACCCGGCTGGCGGCGGCTGAGCTGGAGCGGATCGCGGGGATCGGCAGGCCCAGCACCGCCCGCAGGTGCAGCTCGAATTCGCTCAGGTTCTGCCCCATCAGGGTGACGAGGCCAGTGTCGTGGGGGCGGGGGGAGAGCTCGGAGAAGACCACCTCCTCCCGGCCTGGTTCGCCGCAGAGGAAGAACTCCACCCCGAACAGCCCGGCGCCCCCCAGTTCGTCGGTGACGGCCAGGGCCATGGCCTGGGCGGCCGCCAGCTGCGCTTCGCCGAGCGCGGCCGGCTGCCAGCTGCATTGGTAGTCGCCGCGCTCCTGCACATGGCCGATCGGCGGGCAGAAGAGGGTGGGGCCCGACCAGGGCCTGACCGTGAGCAGGGTGATCTCCAGCTCGAAGGACAGGAACTCCTCCACGATCACCCGGGCGCCGGCACCCCGGGCCCCATCCAGGGCCGCCTGCCAGGCGGCGACCAGGCCGTCCTCTGATCGCACCACGCTCTGGCCCTTGCCGGAGGAGCTCATCACCGGCTTCACCACCACGGGCCAGCCCAGGGGAGCCGCGGCCGTCGCCAGCTCCTCGGCACTCTCGGCGTAGGCGAAGCGGGCCGTACGCAGGCCGAGCGTGCCGGCAGCCAGATCCCGGATCCGGTCGCGGTTCATGGTCACGGCCGTGGCACGGGCGGTGGGAATCACCGTGATCCCTTCCGCTTCGATTGCGGCCAGGGCATCCACGGCCAGGGCCTCGATTTCCGGGATGACCAGATCGGGGCGGTGGCGCCTCACGACTGCCTTGAGGGCCTCCGGGTCGGTCATGGCGATCACCTCCGCCTGATCGGCCACCTGCATCGCCGGCGCACTGGGATAACGGTCGACGGCGATGACCCGGCACCCCAGCCGCTGGGCGGCGATGGCCACCTCCTTACCCAGTTCACCGCTGCCCAGCAGCATCAGGGTTCGCGGGAAGGGGGCTGCGGCCATGGGCTTGTGGAGATCTTTCCCGATCTTCGCCCCCGGCAAAGCCTGCTAGAGAAGGCATCCGCGCCCGACCACCTTGCTGAGCCTGCTGTTCGCCTTCTCCACCGCCGGTGATGCCGATGCCGGCCTGGTGTTCGGCCAGGACATCGCCACGTTCCAGAAGTGGGCCCTGATCTATCTGGTGCTCTCCTCGCTGGGGTTCGTGGCCGTGTGGGTGGTGGGTTACCTGCGCCGCTGAGGCCCCGCCGGGAACCGCTCAGGCCCCCGGGATCAGATCCAGCTGGCGCACCGGCGGCTCCTCGCTGATGAACCCGTAGGCCTCGAACACACCCGCATCGGGATGGGTGATGTGCTGCCCGTCGCTGTGCCGCTCCAGGCTGAACCCCTCAGCGGCCATGCGCCGCATCAGGGCCGCCGCCTCCTCGAAGCGGGCCGCCATGGCCTCGAGGCTGGCGCAGTCGGCGGTCAGACCCTGTTCCTTCCAGGTGAAGTAGGCCACTTCAGACTCCCGTTTCTTCATTCACCTCTCAAGTCTGCTGCTGCCGATCCGCTCAGGGCAACAGCAGCAATCCCAGCAGCACCAGCAGCGCGCTCGCCCCCCAGAAGCGCACCACCACCGTCAGCTCGGGCAGGCCCCCCAGTTCGAAATGGTGATGCAGCGGTGCCATGCGGAACAGGCGGCGGCCCTGGCCATCGGGCCCCTTGGTGGCCTTGAACACCCACACCTGCAGGATCACCGAGAGCGATTCCGCCAGGAACACGCCTCCCATCAGCAGCAGCGGCCAGAGGCTGTCGCTGAGCAGGGCCACCGCGCTCAGGGCCGCCCCCATGGCCAGCGAGCCGGTGTCGCCCATGAACACCCGGGCCGGGTGGCGGTTGTGGGCCAGGAACCCCAGCCAGGCCCCGGCCATGGCGGCGCAGAAGCCGGCCATGGCCGGATCCCCCAGGGACCCCCGCAACATCAGCTGGGCGCCGAAGCCGGTGAAGACGATGGCGCCGCAGCCGGCCGCCAGGCCATCGAGGCCGTCGGTGAGGTTGGTGGCGTTGCTCTCCGCCAGGAACACGAACAACCCCAGGGGCAGGATCAGCAGACCGAGGGGCAGCACCCAGCCCAGGGCCAGGGAGACATCGGGGTGGATCCAGAGGTTCCGCTGGGCCCAGGCCAGGAACAGAGCCGCCGCCAGGGCCTGAAGCAGCAGTTTGCCCCGGGGGGTCAGGCCAGTGTTGGTCTGGCGGGTGAGGCTGCGCCAGTCGTCGATGCCGCCGATGGCCAGGTAGGCCAGGGTGATTGCCGCCACCGCCAGCAGCCGGTCATCGCCGGGGGAGACCAGTCCCCCCACGATCACCCCTGCCGGCACCGCCAGCAGGCCGCCCATGGTGGGCGTTCCGGCCTTGCCGTGGTGGCCCTGGGGGCCTTCCTCCCTGATCACCTGGCCGAGTTTCAGGGCCCTCAGTCGGGGCACCCCCCAGTGGCAGAGCGCCCAGCTCACCAGGGCGGCCACCAGCAGGGGCGGTGTGAGCTGGGGAGCGCCGCTGAGGCCGTCGCAGAGCACGCAGACAATCAGCAGGCCCAGGGTCAGTCCCAGGGCACTGAGCCGACCATCGACTGGGGCTGCGGTGGCCCCTGGGGCCGGCACTGGGTTTGTTCGGGCCAAGACTCCGGGCGCCGCCGTGGCGCTGTGGCGATGCGGCCGGACCTTAGGTCAGGATCTCAATCTTCCCAGTTCTCATCCGACTGCTCATCGGCCTGGTTGTACTCCTCCTTCTCGCCCATCAGAGCCGAGAGCTCCTCTTCTTCCACCGTGCTCACATCCGGAGCGGCGGTTTCCTCATCGGCCACCAGGCGGCCACTGCTCTCCAGCCAGCTGAGCAGGTCGGGCTCATCCCGCAAGGGCAGCACCGGCGCCGGCTCATCCCGCCGGTAGCGGGTGAGGGAGGGGTTGATGCTGTCGAGGGTGCTCATGGAAAGCCTGTGAAGCGTGCAACCGTTGGACGCCGATCGACCACCATAAGCCAGCACCTCGAACCATCCCCTTGGCCGACAGCAAACTCCGTTCGCTGCTCCTGGGCTGGAGCCTGGCTCTGTTGATCAGTGCCCTGCTGGTGTCGGCCGGCCAGCGCTGGCCCGAACCCCTGGCCGTGGTGCCCTGGAAGGTGTGGGCTCTGGTGCTGATCCCACCGCTGCTGATGGGGGCCTGGATCGCCAGCCGCTGGGACCGGGTGCCGGCCGCAGCCGCGGGCCGCTCCGGTGACGGTGACGAGGGACAATCCTGCAACAGCTCGCACGTACAGGACTGAGGGGATGGCACAGGAGCAGGGCGCCAGGGCAAAGCGGGTGGTGCTCGCCTACTCCGGCGGGGTGGATACCAGTGTCTGCATTCCCTACCTCAAGCAGGAATGGGGCGTGGAGGAGGTGATCACCTTCGCCGCCGATCTCGGCCAGGGCGACGAGTTGGAGCCGATCCGCCAGAAGGCGCTCGACTCCGGCGCCAGCCAGTCGATCGTGGGGGATCTGATCGATCCCTTCATCCGCGAGTTCGCGTTCCCCGCCATCCGCGCCAATGCTCTCTACGAGGGGCGCTATCCCCTCTCCACAGCCCTGGCCCGTCCCCTGATCGCCCGCCGGTTGGTGGAGGTGGCGCGGGAGCAGGGCGCCGATGCCGTTGCCCATGGCTGCACGGGCAAAGGCAATGATCAGGTGCGTTTCGATGTGGCGATCGGTGCCCTGGCTCCCGATCTGAAGGTGCTCACCCCGGCGAGGGAATGGGCCATGAGCCGTGAGGAAACGATTGCCTACGGCGAGCGCTGCGGCATCCCGGCGCCGGTGAGCAAGAAGAATCCCTATTCGATCGATCTGAACCTGCTGGGCCGCAGCATCGAGGCGGGTCCGCTGGAGGATCCGATGGTGGAGCCTCCCGAAGAGGTGTTTGCCATGACCCGCTCGATCCGCGACACCCCGGATGAGCCCCAGGTGGTGGAGATCAGCTTCGAGCAGGGCAATCCGGTGGCGATTGATGGCGTCAGCCTCGATCCGGTCGGTGTGATCCGCCGCGCGAATGAGCTTGCTGGCCTCCATGGCTTCGGCCGCCTCGACATCATCGAGAACAGGGTGGTGGGGATCAAGTCAAGAGAGATCTATGAAACGCCAGGCCTGCTGCTGCTGATCCGTGCCCACCAGGAGCTGGAGAGCCTCACCCTGGCTGCTGACGTGGTGCGTTACAAGCGCCAGATCGAATCCAGCTGGGCTGATCTCGTCTATCAGGGTCTCTGGTTCGGTCCACTCAAGCAGGCCCTTGATGGTTTCCTGGATTGCACCCAGGCCACGGTCAACGGCGTGGTGCGTCTGCGCCTGCACAAGGGCAATGCGGTGGTGATCGGTCGTGCCAGCAGCAGCGACAGCTTGTATGTGCCCGCCATGGCCACCTATGGCAGTGACGATCGCTTCGATCACCGGGCCGCCAAGGGATTCATCTATGTGTGGGGGATGCCCACGCGCCTCTGGGCGGCCAGTCGGCGTCAGGCTTGAGGCAGCTAGCCGCCAGGCGAGGAGACTTAACGCCTAAGCCAACGCTGTCGCAGGGCCCGTAATGGCGCCAGTGCTTCCTGCTGGCTTGACTCTGAGGCTGGCCTGCGCTCGCTCTCGGGGTCGGGCGGGGGAGGTGGTGGTGCCGGAGGGAGCAGGCGCCTGGCCTGCTCCCTGAGGGCCTGATTGTCCTGGGCCAGCAGCTGCTGCTGATCGAGCAGGGGTTGCAGGCGCTGATGAAATTTTCGCTCGAAGATCTGGGGCAGATCCCTGATCAGCTCCTCGAGATCGGCCAGTTGGCGTCGCGCCCGGTCAAGGTCCTGCTGGCAGGTCAACAGCTGGGCCTTGGTGGCCTCCAACTCAAGATTTGTCTCCCTCAGGGCGCTTCTCAGCCGGTCTTCCGGTTTCTGCGACTCCGGCTCTGGGCTGCGCAGTTCGGCCGGAATCGGCACCGGCGTGTTTCCTGGCCTGGGGAGGTCTGTAGCCATGAGCTCGCCAGGGATGAGGGCTGACCCATCATCCCCAGATTGGGCGGGATCCGTCGATCCGTGCTGGCTCAGCTCTCGGCTGCCACCGGCTCGGCTGCCGCAGGAGCACTGCGGGGGGTGGGCAGTGGACCGTCCTGCTTGACGGTGAGGTAGCGGATCACGTCCTCGCTGAGGCGCATGGCGCGTTCGAGCAGGGCCACCTGCTGGCCGTCACCGTCGTGGTTGAGCTGAACGTAAATGCCTTCGCGGTGCTTGGCGATCGTGTAGGCCAGGCGGCGCTTGCCGCGCATCTGGCAATCGAGCACTTCAGCGCCTGCTTCGGTGAGCAGATCGCGGTACTTGGCCACATGGGTTTCCACCTCTTCCTCCGGGATGTCCGGACGAAGGATGTACATGGTTTCGTAGTAAGGCTTCTGCGACATGGGGGGCTGAGGCTCCGTGATGGGCTCGTGGGAGGCCGGCGGCAGAGCGCTGCCAGCAACGGATCAATCAGCCTACCTGCCGGTCTTCTCCCTCTCCCCACGCTCCCGCCAGTGACGTCAATAGAGCTGCATCCGCACCGCTTCCGAGACCGTGGGGATGTCGGGTTCACGGCCACGGATGCTCTGCACCACCGAGAACACCACCAGCAGCAGGGTGCCCAGAAACACGGTGTTGCTGAGGGTGCGCAAAGCAAAGCCTCCCCCCAGCGGGCGCAGCAGAACGCTGAAGGCCAGCGACAGCAGGATCAGCACGATGTCGATCAGGATCGCCTGCAGCACGTTGAAGCGAATGAAGTAGGGCACCCGGGCATTGCGCACCACCGCCAAAAACAGCACCAGGAAGAGCAGAAAGCCCCCGAAGGGAATCTGCTGCTGCAGGGCCATCAGCGGCAGGGCCGGCAGCACCAGCCACTGCAGGGCCGGCACCAGGCTGAACAGGGCCTCACCGAAAGGCACCCCATCACTCCAGGGCAGCAGATAGGCCAGTACGGCCAGGAGCCGTTGCCAGAGCGGGGGGCCTTCCATGGATGCGGGACTGGGTGGCTGCACTCCGCCCAGGCTAGGGGGAGAGCTCACGTGGGCCGGTGTCAGGCGTTGCCCAGCTGATCGAGGGCGGCCTGGCGCATCGCCGCCAGCGGCAGCGGCATGGGCTCGGAGTGGCCTCGCTCTGGCTCACCGAGCCAGAGCCGCAGGGCGGCGGCCCCTTGCTGCACCAGCATCTCCAGGCCATCGAGCACACCGCAGCCCCGCTGACGGCCCTCCTGCAGCAGGCGGCTTGGCCGGGGAGTGTAGATCAGGTCGTAGATCAGGCTGCCCGCACGCAGAGCGTCGAGCTCAGCCGCATCCAGAGGGCAGGCGCTGGAGCTGGCTCCCATGCCCACCGGGGTGGTGTTGACCACCAGATCGGCCTCAGCCAGCGCCTTGATCAGATCGCCGCGCTCACCGGCCGCTGCCGGCCAGGCCACCCCACTCAGCTGCGCTGCCCAGGACCCGCACTCCGCCTGAAACGCCGCCAGGGCATCGGGCCGCCGCCCGGCCAGCTGAATGCGCTCCAGTCCCAGCTCCACCAGTGCCGCCACCACAGCCCGGGCACTGCCGCCGCAGCCCAGCACCAGGGCCCGCCCCCCCGCCAGGTCCGGCACCGAAACCCCTTCCGCGTTGGCGATGCCACGCAGCGGCGCCAGGAAGCCCTCCACGTCGGTGTTGGTGCCCAGCCAGCCGCCGCCCTCGCGCCGCACCAGGGTGTTCACGGCCCCGACCCGCCGGGCCAGGGGGGTGAGCTCCGCCGCCAGCTCCGCCACCGCCCGCTTGTGGGGCAGCGTCACGTTCAGCCCGCGGCAGTCGATGGCCTCCAGCGCCCTCACCACCACCGCCAGATCATTGGCCTGCACCGGCAGGGCCAGATAGACCCAGTCGAGGCCCAACTGCCGGAGGGCGGCGTTGTGCATGGCCGGAGAAAGAGAATGGCGAATCGGATCGCCGAGAACGGCCACGAGCGAGGTGTGGGCGGAGATCTCAGGGGGCATGGCGGCTGGGGTCTGGGGCGATGCCGGCAGCGAAATGTACGGGTCTGGCCGCCGCCCGCCCGCCCACTGTTCGGAAACCACACCTCGCCTGCGGTGGCCCCCACTGCTGAAGATGCATGGGACAGAACATTCAATTCAGAGGAGGTGAGAACCCATGGGCAAGGTTGTCGGCATTGACCTGGGCACGACGAACAGCTGCGTGGCGGTGATGGAGGGCGGCAAGCCCACTGTGATCGCCAACGCAGAAGGGTTCCGGACCACACCATCAGTGGTGGCCTACACCAAGAACCAGGATCAGCTGGTGGGCCAGATCGCCAAGCGCCAGGCGGTGATGAACCCTGAGAACACCTTCTACTCGGTGAAGCGGTTCATCGGCCGCCGGGTCGATGAGGTGAACGAAGAATCGAAGGAAGTGAGCTATGGCGTCGAGAAGGCGGGCGCCAATGTGAAGGTGAAGTGCCCGGTGCTGAACAAGCAGTTCGCCCCTGAAGAGGTGAGCGCCCAGGTGCTGCGCAAGCTGGCCGACGACGCCGGCAAGTACCTCGGTGAAACCGTCACCCAGGCGGTGATCACGGTGCCGGCCTACTTCAACGACTCCCAGCGTCAGGCCACCAAGGATGCCGGCAAGATCGCCGGCCTCGAGGTGCTGCGCATCATCAACGAGCCCACGGCGGCGGCCCTGGCCTACGGCCTGGATCGCAAGAGCAACGAGCGCATCCTGGTCTTCGACCTGGGCGGCGGCACGTTCGACGTCTCGGTGCTCGAGGTGGGCGATGGCGTCTTCGAGGTGCTCTCCACCAGTGGCGACACCCACCTGGGCGGCGACGACTTCGACAAGGTGATCGTCGATCATCTGGCCGCCAGCTTCAAGGCCAATGAGGGCATCGATCTGCGCCAGGACAAGCAGGCCCTGCAACGCCTGACCGAGGCGGCCGAGAAGGCCAAGATCGAGCTCTCCAGTGCCACCCAGAGCGAGATCAACCTGCCGTTCATCACGGCCACTCCCGAGGGTCCCAAGCACCTCGATCTCACCCTCACCCGGGCGAAATTCGAGGAGCTGGCCTCCAAGCTGATCGACCGCTGTCGCGTGCCGGTGGAGCAGGCGCTCAAGGACGCCAAGCTCTCCTCGTCAGAGCTTGATGAAGTGGTGATGGTGGGTGGTTCCACCCGCATCCCCGCCGTGCTCGAGCTGGTCAAGCGGGTCACCGGCAAGGAGCCCAACCAGACGGTGAACCCCGATGAGGTGGTGGCCGTGGGTGCCGCGATCCAGGGCGGCGTGCTGGCCGGTGAGGTGAAGGACATCCTTCTCCTCGATGTCACCCCGCTGTCGCTGGGCGTCGAAACCCTGGGTGGCGTGATGACCAAGATGATCACCCGCAACACCACCATCCCCACCAAGAAAGCCGAGGTGTACTCCACCGCGGTGGATGGACAGACCAACGTCGAGATCCACGTGCTTCAGGGTGAGCGCGAACTTGCCTCCGACAACAAGAGTCTCGGCACCTTCCGCCTCGACGGCATCCCGCCGTCGCCCCGCGGCGTCCCCCAGATCGAGGTCACCTTCGACATCGACGCCAACGGCATCCTCAGCGTCACCGCCAAGGACAAGGGCAGCGGCAAGGAGCAGAGCATCTCGATCACCGGGGCTTCCACCCTCAGTGAGACCGAGGTGGAGAAGATGGTGAAGGATGCCGAGACCAACTCGGCGGCCGACAAGGAGAAGCGCGAGCGCATCGACCTGAAGAACCAGGCCGAAACTCTCCTCTACCAGTCGGAGAAGCAGGTCACCGACCTGGGCGACAAGGTGAGCGCTGAGGTGAAAACCAAGATGGAGGAGAAGCGCCAGCAGCTCCAGGAGGCTCTCGACAAGGAGGACTACGAGGCCATGAAGACCCGACTCGAGGAGCTCCAGAAAGAGCTCTATGAAGTGGGCGCCTCCGTCTACCAGCAGGCCGGCGCTGAAGCCGGTGCCAGCGCTGGAGAACCCGGCGGCAATGGTGCTGCCGGCGCCACGTCGTCCTCAGGCCCCAGTGCCGATGATGTGATCGACGCCGAGTTCACCGAGAGCAAGTGATCGACCCGTGATCGTGGCTGGGTGGCCGCTGACGCTGCCCGGCTCGATCGTTGATCTTGGCCTCAACCAGGAAAGCCCTCTTTGCAGTGCAAAGAGGGCTTTTTGCTGCTCCGGGATCGGTTTCAGGTCCCGGAGCGTTCAACTGGCGCGGATTACTTGCCGATGCTGGCCACGGCTTCCTTGGCCCGGGTCACCACTTCGGGGGGCAGGCTCACGTAGCCCAGTTCGGGGGCCAGCGACTGGGCCTTGGCCGAGAGGGTGTGCTCGAACACCTTCTGAAGCAGCGCGGTCTTGTCACCGTTGCCGCTCTTGTAGAGCAGGATCCAGGTGAAGGTCACGATCGGGTAGCCGGCGGCTGGATTGGGATCGCTGCCCACCAGATCCGGACCGATGTCGATCGAGCCCAGGGCGGCACTGGCGGTTTCGTTCGTCGGTTTGAGCATCTCACCGGTCTTGTTCTGCACGGCCGCCGCCTGCAGTTCCCCTTGCACGTAGGCGGTTTCCACGTAGCCGATGCCGCCGGGTGTCTGCTTCAAGGTGGCGGCAATGCCTTCATTTCCTTTGGCACCCACACCGGTGGGCCAGGCCACCGACTTGGCCGCCCCAGGTCCGTTTTTCCACTCGTCGCTGAAGGCCGCCAGGCTGTTGGTGAAGTTGTAGGTGGTGCCGGATCCATCGGAGCGGTGCACGATGGTGATCGGCTTGTCGGCGCAGCCCAGATCCTTGTAGTTCTTGATCTTGCCGAGGAACACTCCAACCACCTGTTCCTGGCTGAGCTTGAGATCACAACCCGGCAGGTTGTAGGCCACGGCGATGGCTCCCGCCGTCATCGGGACCTGAACCACTCCCCGCTCGACCTTGGCGATGTCCTTGTCCTTCATCGGGGCGTCGGAGGCGCCGAAATCAATGGTGCCCGCGACGAACTGACGCACACCAGCCCCTGATCCCACCGACTGGTAGTTGACGTTGATGCCCTCGCTGGCCAGATCCTGGAACCAGCGCTGATAGATCGAGGCCGGGAAGGAGGCTCCGGCTCCATTGAGGCTGCCGGTGAGACCGCCGCCGCCGCCGCTGCCTCCCCCGCAGGCGGAGAGGGCCAGGCTGAGCCCGAGCCCCAGGGCAGTCCCGATCGTGGCGAGGGAATTGGGCTGGCTTTGTTTCATGGTGGGGAGAGAACGCTTCGGGCCTGCAGTCACCCGGCGACGCTATCCAGCCAACTCCCCGAATACGTTAACGACAGGTAAGGGAACTTTCGATCTGCTCCACGGCCCACTGGGCTGAGGCCGGCGCCAGCAGGACACCGTTGCGATAGTGACCGCACAGCAGCAGCAGTCCTGGCTCCAGATGCTCCAGCAGCGGGGCTGGTCGGCCGATGGGCCTGGCACGCAGTCCCTGCAAGCGGCGGATCACTTCCGCCTCCCTCAGCCAGCCGCAGCCAGGGGCCTCGCCGGCCAGCTGCCGCATCGGCTCCAGCAACTGTGGGTCGGCGTGATCCCCCGGCTCCAGGGTCGCCCCCAGCCAGAGCCCCCCGCCGGGTCGGGGCACCAGGTTGAGGCCCTGCCACACCACAGGGCAGGGCCAGCGGATCGGCACGGAGGTCGCCAGCTCCAGGCACTGGCCCAGTACAGGCTGGTGCGGTCGCTGGTGCCCCAGGGGTGCCAGCAGCCCCTCGCTGGCCAGGCCTGCTGCGACCACCACCCACTCGGCCTCCATGGCCTGCGCTGCTGAGAGGCCGTGCACTCTCCAGCCTGTCGGCTGCCGCTCCAGCCCCACCACCAGGTCGCTGACCAGCTCCAGGCCCTGCTGCAGGCCATCACGGCGAAAGGCGTCCATGGCGGCCAGGGGATCCAGCTGTCCGTCCTGGGCGGAATGGAGGCCGCCCAGGCTGCTCTCGGCATCACCCAGACCCAGGTCCTGCAGCCGCGAAGGCTCCCACCAGCTCAGAGGCAGGCCGAGGGCCTGGCGTTCCTCCAGCAGCTGCCGCAGCCGCTCGGTGTCGCCGGTGTCCCTGGCCAACAGCAGCAAGCCCGCCTGGAAGGGGATGGGGCAGCCACGCCCGCTCAGCTCCTGGCGCCATTGAGTCCAGAGGCTCAGGGAGGTCTGGCGCAGGCGCCAGGCGCGGCCCCTGCTGCGCTGGAACACCTGGGCCATCAGCACCCCCAGGGCCGCGGCACTGCCGCTGCGGGACTCCTGCGGATGCGGCCCGTCGGCGTCCGGGGCGATCAGCCGCACCCGATGGCCGCGGCACTGCAGCAGCCAGGCCGTCGCCAGGGCGACGATGCCGCCGCCGATGACAACCACTGAGCTGGGAACGGCCAGAGTCTTCGTTGCCGCCTGGCCGGGGCTCAGGCTGCAGAGCCGCTGGGCAGGGCGGCAGCGGGGAGCACCTCGGCGTAAGAGCCGAAACCGCTGGCCACTTTGATGTAACCCTTGCGCAGCCGTTCTCCGTCCTGGAGGCGGGCGGCCTCATCGAGCTCGGCGAGGGCGCTCTTGAGCTGTTTGGCCAGGGCCGTGGCCCTGGCGCGGTCGGCGGGAAGGAGGCGCTGGTTGATGTAAAGCATTTCGCGACCCACTTCCTGCATCGGGCCGTGAATCAGGTTGCGGGTGAACACCCAGTTCTTCTCGTTCACCAGTGACGCCAGCTCGGGCAGACGGTCCTTGGCGGCAAGGAATCCCTCGGCCTGCCGCTGGATGATCGCCATGTCGGCGGGGCCGATGCTCGGGGGTTTCTTGGCCTGGCCGCCATCGCAGGCCACCAATCCGAAGCTGAGCAAGACGGCGAGTGCCCCAAGGGCCAGCCGCCTCAGCGAATGACGAAGGGTGGAAGCCAGCTGAGCGGCCATGGTGAACACCGAAGTCTGGCGCGACTGTACGCCGCACCAGCATGGCCGTCTGCCCTGCTGGCGACTGGCCTGGGGAGTGCCGGGCACAATGCCCTTCGAGACAGGCCCCGGTGCCGATGAGCGTGCCCACAGCGATTCTGCAGGTGATCTGCCCCGACCGTCCCGGTCTGGTCAGTGCGCTCTCCGGCTGGGTGGCGGCCAACGGCGGCAACATCCGCCATGCCGATCACCACACCGACGCCGGCGCCGGGCTGTTTCTCAGCCGGATCGAGTGGCAGCTGGAGGGTTTCGGACTGCCGCGGGAGGCGGTGGCGCCGGCGGTGACGGCCCTGGCGGAGCGGCTCGGTGGCGTGGGCCAGCTGCACTTCTCCGACGCCGCAGCGCGGGTGGCGATCTTCGTGAGCAAGCAGGATCACTGCCTGGTGGATCTGCTCTGGCGAACCCGGGCCGGGGAGTTGCCGATGCAGGTGCCGCTGGTGATCTCCAATCACCCCGATCTCCAGGCCCTGGCCGAGGATTTCGGCGCACACTTCGTTCATCTGCCGGTGCTGCCCGCCTCGAAGCAGGAAGCTGAGGGGGCGCAGTTGCAGCTGCTCGACGACCACGGCATCGAGCTGGTGGTGCTCGCCAAGTACATGCAGGTGCTCAGCCCCGATTTCCTGGCCCGCTTTCCGGCGGTGATCAACATTCACCATTCCTTCCTGCCGGCCTTCAAGGGGGCTCAGCCCTATCACCGGGCCTGGGAGCGGGGCGTGAAGCTGATCGGGGCCACGGCCCACTATGTGACCGAGGATCTCGACGGCGGACCGATCATCGAGCAGGCCACCGTGCCCGTCAGCCACCGGGACGAAGTGGACGACCTGATCCGCAAGGGGCGGGACATGGAGCGGCTGGCCCTGGCCCGGGCCCTGCGCCTGCACCTGCGCCGCCAGGTGATGGTCTACCGGGGTCGCACTGCCGTGTTCTCGTGAGGCAGGAGTGGCTGCGGCGCCTTGATGCGGCCAGGCCCGAGGGTGCCTTGCCCCTGGGTTGGCGATGTTTTCAGCTGGGCTTGCTGCTACTGGCCAGTTCGGCCCTGCTGGCCGGAATGCTCCTGCTGGTGGCCCTGATCCTTGGCTGCCGCCAGCGCCTGCCCTGGTGGCGGGATCGGGTCAACCAGGTGCTGCTGCTGGTGTCGGTCCTGATGGTGCTGGGCTGTTTCACCGCCTCCAGCGGCTGGCTGGCCTGGGTGGGTCTGGCCAACTGGCTGCCCTTCTTCTGGGCGTTCTGGGGGTTTCAGCCCTACCTCGCCTCGGCCCCGGCCCGCCGCCGGGTGGCCCTCTGGCTGGTGGCCGGCACCGTGCCTGTGATCGTCACCGGCCTGGGGCAACTGTTCTGGGGCTGGAGCGGGCCGTTCCAGATCCTGGGGGGAGCGATCATCTGGCACCTCAAAGCCGGTGGTAACCCTCCCGGGCGCCTCGCCGGTCTGTTCGACTACGCCAACATCGCCGGAGCCTGGCTGGCCCTGGCCTGGCCCTTTGCCCTGGCGGCCCTGCTGCAGCGACCTCAGCCGTGGCGGAAGCGCCTGCCGGCGTTGCTGATCACCGTGGGCCTTGTGGCCGCTATGGCCCTCACCGACTCCCGCAACGCCTGGGGGGCCCTGGTGCTGGCGCTCCCCTTGGTGGCGGGCCCGGCCCGCTGGATCTGGTTGCTTCCCCTCCTGTTGCTTCTGTTGATTCCCGTGGGCCTGGCCAGCCTGCCGGGAGTGCCGCTGGTGCTGCAGGCCCCGGCCAGGGCCCTGGTTCCCGGTGTGATCTGGGAGCGGCTGAGCGATCTGGAGTTCGCCGGTCGCCGGCCCCTGGCCATCACCCGGGTCAACCAGTGGGGGGTGGCCGTGCAGCTGGTGGCGGAACGTCCCTGGCTCGGTTGGGGCGCCGCCGCCTTCAGTGTGATCTACCCCCTGCGCACAGCCGGCATCTGGCATGGTCATCCCCACAACCTGCCGATCGACCTGGCGGTCAGCCATGGAGTTCTGGTGGCGGTGTTGCTGGTGGGACTGGTCCTGGCGCTGCAGATTCAGGCGGCCCGCCGCGGCATGGCCAGCGGCGCTTTGTTCGAGCGGGCCTGGTGGGCAGCCTTCCTGGTGCTGATGGCGCTCCACGCCACCGACATCCCCCTCTACGACAGCCGCATCAACATCGCCGGCTGGGTGCTGCTCTGCGGGCTGCGCGCCTATTCCCTCAGCCCGGAGCCGCGCAGGCGGGCCTGACCCCGGCGACCGCCAGGGCCTCCTGGCGGTGACGGGCCAGGGTGGTCTTGGGCAGGGGTCCCTCCAGGTGCTCCCAGGGCAGCACCCGCTCCGGGTCCCAGACGCCATGAGTCGTGTCCTGCCACGAAGGAAGTGGCGGCAGGCTCCCCTCCTCCTGCTCGCAGACGCTGCGGTAGGCGGCCTTCCAGCCGCCCTGGCTGTCGTGGCGGCCGCGCACGGCGATGATCACGGCGGCCAGGCGCCGGTCGCTGCGGGAGAGCAGGGCCTGGATCACGCTCCAGCCGTAGCTCTCGGGCCGCAGCTCGATCCCCTTCGGCTTGAGCCTCTTGGCCAGCCTCTTCAGGCGCTTCTCCGCCTCGGGCCGCACCGGTTCCCACTGGAACGGTGTATGGGCCTTGGGCACGAAGCTGCTCACCCCCAGGCTCAGGCGCAGGCCGGGGGTGGCCTTCTTCAGCGCCAGCAGCAGATCGGCGGTGGCTTCGATGTCCTCGTCGCACTCTGTGGGTAATCCCACCATGCCGTAGAGCTTCAGGCCCGTGAGGCCCCCCTCCTTTGCATAGCGGGCGGCCGCGAAGATCTCCTCGCTGCTGAGCTTCTTGTTCACCACCTCGCGCATGCGCTGGCTGCCGCTTTCAATCGCGATCGTGAGCGATTTGCTGCCCCGCTTGGCCAGGATCCGGGCCAGTTGGGGGGTCACCGTGGCGGCCCGCACCGAGCTGACGCTCACCCGGGTGTCCTCGAAGCGGTCCTGGTCGAGCCAGCTCAGCAGGTCGTCGAACTGGGGGTGCTGGGTCACCGAGGCCCCCAGCAATCCCAGCCGGCGGGTGGCCCCCAGACCCGCTTCCACAGCGGGAATCAGGCCGTCGTCCAGCGACGGGGTTCGAAAGGGCAGGGTGAGGTAGCTGGCCAGGCAGAAGCGGCAGAGTTCGGGGCAGCTGCGCACCACCTCGACCATGTGGATCGAGGGCCAGGCCGCCTCGGGGGTGATCACCATGGAGTGGCTGAGGGTGTTTCCTCGCCAGGTCTGCTTGGCCACGGTCGCCGGGACGCCCGCCTCTGTTGGCTCGACGCCTAACAGCCGGCCATCGGAGCTGTAGCGGGGGGCGTAGAGCGCTGGCACGTACACACCCGGCACCCGGGCCAGGGCGCGCAGCCGCTCGGCTCTCGGAGCCTGCCGCTGGGCGATCACCTCCTCCACGAAGTCGGGCAACAGCTGTTCGCCGTCGCCCAGCAGGATGGCGTCGAAGAAGGGGGCCAGGGGCTCGGGGTTGGCGGTGAGCACCGGCCCGCCCCCGAAGACGATCGGATCGTCTTCACCCCGCTGCTGGCTCCAGAGCGGAATGCGCTGCTGCTCCAGCAGGTCCAGCAGCACCGGCCCATCCAGTTCCCAGCTGAGCGAGAGCCCGAACAGGTCGCAGTGCCGGTGGGGGGGGTCGCCCCGGTCGGTGAACAGACGTCGCACGTCCAGGTCGGACCGCCGCGCCAGGGTTGCCCAGACCACCTGAAAACCGAGGCTGGTGATGCCCACTGAGTAGGTGCTGGGGAAGGCCAGCACGGTGCGCAGCGCATGGGCGGCCGGTTGGGCAGGCTCGAACAGCAGGGTCTCCTGGTCCAGGGAAAGGTCATCGGTGCAGTGACCCCAGGCTGTCACCCCTGGGGACTGGCCGTTGCTCAGGGGGTCTTGAGCCCGTTCAGCAGGCCCATCAGGCCGGTGATGGCTCCACTGCCGCTCTCGGCGGTGGGGGGAGTGGCGCCGCCGAAGGTGCTGATCACCTGTTGGGCTGCGGCCTCGATGGCGGGCCACTTGTCGCCCGCCAGGGGTTGGATCAGGGGCCCCACCTTCTTGAAGACCCCCTCAAACCCGCCCATGGTGACCATGGCGGCCTGCATGTCGCCCGCCTTGATCTGGCGTTCGCCTTTGTTGAGGATGTCCATCAGGGGAGCGAGGGCCGGGGTCACGGCGGTTCTGGCGGCATCACCGGCCGCCTGCTTGGCCGCATCCCCCATGCCGTCACCAGCCTGCTTCATGCCGTCCTTCGGGCCTTGGCAGCTGGTGAGCAGCAGCGAGGCCAGGATCACCCCACTCCAGGCGGAGCGGGTCCAGAGACGTGTGGTGTTCATGGTGGAGGAGCAGACGGTCCTCAAGGTATGCAGCGAAATCAGCAGCGTCCGATGACACGCCAGTTTGTAACTTGAGCTACAAAAGTGCCGGTTGGGGCTTCGCGCGCCTCAGAGCGGCCGCGGCCGCAGCGGCACCGACAGCACCGACAGCCCGCCGACGCCCTTGCCGCTGGCGCTGCGGGGGGGGGGCGGAGGGATCAACCGCTGGAAGATCGACTGGCGATGCAGCAACCGGGCCACCACGAGGCTGCCCAGGCTGGCCACCAGCACGGGCTTGAGCAGCAGCAGCTCCTTGGTGAGGGCGAAGGTCAGGAAGGTGGCCGTCATCGGCGTGCGCGCGCAGGCGGTCATGAAGGCCGCCATCCCGGCGAAGATCGTGGTGTTCGGGGCGCTGATCCCCACCTGCTCCATCATCCCGGCCGCCGCTAGGCCCAGGGCGCCTCCGAGGGTGAGCATCGGCGCGAACAGTCCGCCGGGGGTGCCTGCGGCGGCCGCCAGACCCGTGCTCACGAACAGCACAAGAAAGATGGCCAGGGCTTTGCTGATGTCAATGTCGCCCTCCGCCACGGCCTGGCGGATGCCGGCACGGTTGATGAAATCGGCTGGCAGCAGGGCGTCGACGACCCCGAGCACCACCCCGGCCGCGGCCATGGCCCCAGCCAGGGGTATGCCCAGTTGGCGCCGCCAGTTGTGCAGCCTGACCACGAAGCGGCAGTAGGTCTCCGCTCCCGCCGCCACCAGGGCCCCGACCACGAACAGCACCAACAGATCCAGTGGCAGCACCTCCACATAGGTGGTGACCTGCCGCTCGAGGACGAAGCCCCGGCCCAGATTCCAGCCGGTGCTGTGCATCCCCAGCCCGGCCAGGCCGAGCAGATCGGCCCAGGTGTCGGCCCAGAAGGTGGTGACCAGCACCAGCAGCATCACCACGGGCCGTGCCCCCTGCAGCAGTTCCTCGAGGGTGTACAAGAAGCCGCCGATCGGCGCATTGAACACCGCGGCGATGCCGGCGCCGCCGCCGGCCGCCACGATCATGCGACGAAAGGCGTTGGGTGCCTTGAGCAGGCGGGCCATCACCCAGCCCACGGAGCTGCCCATCTGGATCGAGGGGCCGGAGGGGCCAAGCGGAAAACCGCTGCCGATGGCCACGATTCCCGCCACCAGCTTCACCGCCGCCACCTCGAAGCCCATCGGGATCGGCCGCCCGCGCAGGAACTGCATCACCTGGGGGATCCCCGAGCCCTGGGCTGCAGGGGCGCCGATCTGCACCAGCAGGCCGGCGATCAGGCCGCCGGCGCCGCTGATGGCCGGCAGCAGCAGCCAGTCGGGGCCCAGCGCGAGCATGCGCAGGCGCAGGCGCCCCAGCCCATCAAGCCCCAGCTTGAACAGCAGGGCCGCGGTGGCGGCCCCCAGTCCGGTGACCACCAGCGCCAGGATCACCTTGAGCCAGTGCTCCTCCAGCATCCGCCGGATGGTGGAGGTGGTCAGCCGCTCTTTCTGGGGTTGGACCAGGGTGGGGGCGTGGCGCTCCGTGTTCAGGGTCAGACCTCCGCCAGCACCCTGGCCTCCTCTTCGCTGCTCACCACCCGGCCCTGGTTCTCGAAGCCCTCGATCTGATCGAAGTTGAGGTAGCGGTAGAGCTGGCCTGAGAGGGGATCGATCTTGGCTGCGGCGATCTCCAGATACTCGGCTGGGGTGGGGATGTGGCCCAGCAGGGCGCAGACCGCCGCCAGCTCGGCGCTGCCCAGGTACACCTGGGCGCCATTGCCGAGGCGGTTGTTGAAGTTGCGGGTGCTGGTGGAGAACACGGTGGTGTTGTCGTCGACGCGCGCCTGGTTGCCCATGCACAGGGAGCAGCCGGGCAGCTCCATGCGGGCGCCGGCGGCCTCGAACTTGGAGGTGTACCCCTCGGCGCGCAGCACCTCGTCGTCCATGCGGGTGGGGGGGCACACCCAGAGCTTGGCGGCGCTGGTGCCCGCCCCATCCAGCACGGTGGCGGCGGCGCGGTAGTGGCCGATGTTGGTCATGCAGGAACCGATGAACACCTCATCGATCCGGTCCCCGGCCACCTCCGAGAGCAGCTTGACGTTGTCGGGATCGTTGGGGCAGGCCAGCACAGGTTCGGTGAGTTCATCGAGGTTGATCTCGATGATTTCGGCGTACTCGGCGTCGGCATCCGCGGCCATCAGCTGGGGATCGGCCAGCCAGGCCTCCATCGCCTGGATGCGCCGGGCCATCGTGCGCTCATCGTGATAGCCGCGGGCGATCATGTTCTTGAGCAGCGCCACGTTGCTGCGCAGGTATTCGGCCACCGTGGCTTCCGAGAGCTTGATCGTGCAGCCGGCACAGGAGCGTTCGGCGGTGGCGTCGGTGAGCTCGAACGCCTGCTCCAGCTTGAGATCGGGCAGCCCTTCGATCTCCATGATCCGGCCGGAGAACACGTTGATCTTGCCCGCCTTCGCCACGGTGAGCAGGCCCTTCTGGATCGCCACCCAGGGGATCGCATTCACCACATCGCGCAGGGTGACGCCGGGCTGAAGCGAACCGGAGAAGCGCACCAGCACCGATTCGGGCATGTCGAGCGGCATGGCGCCGATGGCGGCGGCGAAGGCCACCAGGCCCGAGCCCGCCGGGAAGGAGATGCCGAGGGGGAAGCGGGTGTGGCTGTCGCCGCCGGTGCCCACGGTGTCTGGCAACAGCATGCGGTTGAGCCAGCTGTGGATGATCCCGTCGCCGGGGCGCAGAGCCACACCGCCCCTGGAGCTGATGAAATCGGGCAGCTCCGCGTGGGTTTTCAGGTCCACCGGCTTGGGGTAGGCAGCGGTGTGACAGAAGCTCTGCAGCACCAGATCGGCGGAGAAGCCGAGGCAGGCCAGCTCCTTCATCTCATCGCGGGTCATCGGCCCGGTGGTGTCCTGGGAGCCCACGGTGGTCATCAGGGGCTCGCAGCTGGTGCCGGGGCGCACGCCCGGCAAGCCGCAGGCCTTGCCCACCATCTTCTGGGCCAGGGTGAAGCCCTTGCCGGTGTCGGCCGGGGCCGCGGGGCGGATGAAGAGCTCCGAGGGCGCCAGGCCCAGCTGGGTCCGCACCTTGTCGGTGAGCGAGCGGCCGATCAGCAGGGGGATGCGGCCGCCGGCGCGCACCTCATCGGCGATGGTGCTCGGCTTCAGCTCGAAGCGGGCCACCACCTCACCGGCGCCTGCTTCGCCGGCGGCCCGCTCGATCGTGCCGGCGTAGGGGCGGATCGTGATCACATCGCCCGAGTTCAGCGCTGCCACATCGCACTCGATCGGCAGGGCGCCGGAATCCTCGGCGGTGTTGAAGAAGATCGGCGCGATCTTGCCCCCCAGGATCACGCCGCCGCCGCGCTTGTTGGGCACATGGGGGATGTCGGTGCCGGTGTGCCAGAGCACGGAGTTGATCGCCGACTTGCGTGAGCTGCCGGTGCCCACCACATCGCCCACATAAGCCACGGGATGGCCCTTGCCCTTGAGCTCGGCGATCAGCTCCAGGCCTCCCGGCATCCGGGTTTCCAGCATCGCCATGGCGTGCAGGGGGATGTCGGGGCGGGTGGTGGCGTGGGTGGCCGGGGAGAGGTCGTCGGTGTTGGTTTCCCCCTCCACTTTGAACACCGTGACGGTGATTTCGGCGGGCAGCGCGGGTTTGGCGGTGAACCATTCAGCGGCGGCCCAGGACTCCACCACCTGCTTCGCCCAGGGGTTGCTGGCCGCCAGGTCCAGCACGTCGTGGAAGGAGTCGTAGACGAGCAGGGTGCGGCTGAGGCCGCTGGCCGCTTCGGCGGCGATGGTGGCATCGCCGTGGCCGAGCAGGCTGATCAGGGCGCCGACGTTGTAGCCGCCGATCATGGTGGCCAGCAGCCGAGTGGCCTCAATCGGGCTCACCAGGGGGCTCGCGCTCAGCCCCTGGGCGATGGCACTCAACCAGCTGGCTTTGACGTAGGCGGCTTCATCCACTCCCGGCGGGATGCGTTCACTGAGCAGATCGAGCAGGAAGGCCTCCTCACCGGCGGGAGGTTGCTCCAGCAGCTGGGTGAGGGCCTGAACCTCAGGGGCGGTCAGGGGCAGGGGCGGTACGCCCAGGGCTGCACGCTCCGCCTCCGCCTGGCGGTAGCTGACCAGCAGGTCGGTGACACTCTCTGAAGAGGGCATGGCGAAACGATGGAGTTGAGCCCATTGTTTCTGGCCGAGTGCCCCTCCTCAGTCACCGTCGCTGCCAAAGATGCTGCGAAGGGAGTCTCTAGGGTGTGAGATTGGCCCCCGGTTCACGACCGCTCCCGGCATGCTCACCACCTCCGACCTCCACATCGTGGAGACACGGCCGCTGGTGGCACCGGCGGTTCTCCATCGCGAACTGCCCCTGAGCCAGACGGCGGCCCGCACCGTGCTTGACGCCCGTGAGCGGATCAAGGCGATTCTGCATGGGCAGGATTCCCGCCTGCTGGTGATCGTCGGTCCCTGCTCGGTGCACGACGTGGAGGCCGCCAGAGCCTATGCCGATGCCATCGCCGAGGTGCGTGAGCGCCACCGCGACCAGCTGGAGGTGGTGATGCGGGTGTACTTCGAGAAGCCCCGCACCACCGTGGGCTGGAAGGGCCTGATCAACGATCCCCACCTCGACGGCAGCTACGACATCAACACCGGCCTGCGCCTGGCGCGGGGCCTGCTGGTGCACCTGGCCGAGATGGGGCTGCCCGCCGCAACCGAGCTGCTCGATCCGGTGGTGCCCCAGTACATCGCCGACCTGATCGGCTGGACAGCGATCGGGGCGCGCACCACCGAAAGCCAGACCCACCGGGAGATGGCCTCGGGCCTGTCGATGCCGATCGGCTTCAAGAACGGCACCGACGGCAGCGCCGTCACGGCCATCCATGCCATGCAGGCCGCCTCCAAGCCCCACCATTTCCTGGGCATCAGCCAGCTGGGCCATGCCGCGATCGTCTCCACCACCGGCAACCCCGATGGCCATCTGGTGCTGCGCGGCGGTAAGGGAGGCACCAATTACCACCCGGAGGCGATCGAGCAGGCGGCCCTTGCGCTGCAGAAGGAGGGTCTCCCGGCGAGGCTGATGGTCGACTGCAGTCACGGCAACTCCAACAAGGACTACCGGCGCCAGGGGGAGGTGCTCGCCGAGGTGGCCGGCCAGGTGCGCGGTGGGTCCAGCCATGTGATGGGGGTGATGATCGAAAGTCACCTGGTGGCCGGCAATCAGAAGATCCCAGCCGATCTGAGCCAGCTCGCTTACGGCCAGAGCATCACCGATGCCTGCATCGACCTGGAGACCACCCGCACGGTCCTTGACGGTCTGGCCGAAGCCGTGGCAGAGGCCCAGGCCGCCAACCTGGCGCCGGTCTGATTGGATTAGTTCTGGCACTCCCAGAGTGAGACTGCCAGAATCATGCTTTGCAACGGGATGTTCCTGTTGAACAGTTGATTCTGGCTGGGCCACTAAGTTGCCATCGTTGAGGCATCCGGTGATGCATCAGGAGGTCACGCAATGTCCTATCTCCTCCAGTTCTGCGGCTTGAGCGAACCCCTCCAGCTGTTCTATCTCGAGCAGAGTGGCGCTTCCAAAGAATTCAACGGGCCGGTGTTCGCTGGCTTCCGACCCTTCCAGCTCGATGATCTGCTCGGCTGGGCCCTGGGTTCAGCCCGCCAGCGGGGCTGGGATCCCGAGGGCATTCAGACCACGGTGCTCCAGGCCTGGATGGAGCGGGCCGAGTTGATTCGCCAGTGGCAGCTGCGTCTCAAGGCCGAGCCCAGCGATCGCCTGGTGGTGGCAGGTCTCGGCACCCCCACCGACTGGCAGCGCCGCTGCGAGGGGATGCTCAGGGCCTGAGTGTCAGCCAGCTCCAGAGCAGGCCCGTGGCCACGGGAACGCTGAGGTTGTCGAGCCCGAGCACGGCGACCTGCTCCAGCAGGGTGGCCCCCAGGCTGATCAGCACCAGGACGGCTGGGGTGGGCCCGGAGCCCCCCAGCTGGCGCAGCAGCAGCAGCACCATCAGGGCCATGCCAGCCATGGCTGTGGTGCCCACCACCGATTTGCGCTGTCCCAGGATCAGCCAGCTCGGTGAAGGGATCAGGGGTCCCAGCAGTCCGGCGAGGCCATCCCCCAGGGCCATCACCAGCACTCCCGCCACCACGGCCTGGGGCTGGGTCGGCCAGAACAGCGCCAGCAGCAGGGTGATCGCGGCGCCGTAGGCCACCGTTCCATAGCTGTGGCGACCGACGTCCTCGATGGCCGGCAGCAGGCGGTAACGGTGGTTCAGGGCCGCCAGCAGGGTGACCAGGGCCGCCGCCGGCAGGGCGATCCAGCGATCGATCCCTGCAGCCCAGGCGATCAGCACCACCGGTCCGGTGCCGATGTGCAGCAGTTTGCGACTCCACTCGGGTTGATCGGGCCAGCGCCGTCGCGCCCAAAGCGCCAGGCCCAGCACAGCAGCCAGCCACAGCAGCACCAAAGCCACTCCCATCAAGGGTTGACTCCCAGCAGGCGGGACCAGACTGGCAGCAGCCCTGGCTCAGGCAGCCTGCTGCAGGTTGCTCATCAGCCGCAGTTTCATGATCGCCTTGGCTTCAAGCTGGCGCACACGCTCGCGCGAGACGTTGATCTTGCGGCCGATCTCAGCGAGGGTGAGTGGCTCTTTGCCCTCCAGTCCGAAGCGCAGCCGCAGGATCTCCTGCTCACGCTCATTGAGCTGGGAGAGCCAGGTGCCGAGGTGTTCCTTCTGGATCGAGCGGTCCATGTGATCCATGGGCTCGGTGCTGGCCGGATCGGCGATCAGCTCGCCCAGGGTGCTGCGATCTTCCTCGCCCCTGGCGTGGGCGTCGAGGGAGGCGCAGGGGGCGCTCTGGGAAATCAGATCCTCCAGATCCTTGATGTCCATGCCCATGGCATGGGACAGCTCCAGCCGGTTGGGCTGGCGGCCGAAGCGGTGCGAGAGCTCCCGGGTGATGCGGCGCATCTTCGAGAGTTTTTCGCTCACATGAATCGGCAGGCGAATCGTGCGGGCGCTGTTGTCGATGGCCCGGGTCATGCCCTGGCGAATCCACCAGTAGGCATAGGTGGAGAACTTGTAGCCCATGGCGGGATCGAATTTGTCGACGGCTCGCTCAAGGCCGATCGCTCCTTCCTGGACGAGATCGAGCAGCTCCAGCCCCTGGTTCTGGTACTTCTTGGCCACACTCACCACCAGACGCAGGTTTGCGGCCATCATGCGGTCGCGGGCACGGCCTCCCATGCGGATCTGATGACGCTGGCGGGGGGTGAGTGAGGCGTCGGGTAATTCCAGCAGGAGCTTCATCGCCTGCACGTGGTGAGCCAGCTCAATCTCTTCGGCTGCGGTCAGCAGGGGAACCCGGCCGATATTGCTCAGATACCAACCGATGGAATCGGCGCTGAGCCGACCGCCTCCGGTTTTGGGCTGGGCCACCCGTGCCGCTGGCTTCGCTTTCTTGGAAGCGAGGCCTGTGGCAGGGGTGGATTGCAAAGGTGTCCCCATCACCCCAGCCTCCGGATGTGTTGTGCGCGGAATGTAGCAGGGTCGGGAGGTTGGCTGCTGTATGAATCCGAAAATTCCCTAAAGGAGGAAAGCCACTTTTCTTCATTGAGTTATCCATGATGCCAATTTTGCAACTGGTGTAGGCATCGCTACACCAGTTGCAAAGCCGGGGCCGCGAACGCTCAGGCCTGGGCTGTCAGACCCGTGCGCCACTGCTTGATCAGATCGAGCTGGGCGCAGCGCGGCTCACCACTGGGTCGTCGCTGGATGAAGCTGCCGTCGCTCTGCATGTCCCAGGCCGCGCAGTTGTCGTTCTGGTAGGTGTCCAGGAGGCGCTCCAGCTGGCCGCGCAGCTGGGGATTCTTGATCGGCGTCACCGCTTCGACGCGGCGGTCGAGGTTGCGTGGCATCCAATCGGCGCTGCCGATGTACATCTCCGCCGCACCGGCATTGGCGAACCAGAACATCCGGGAGTGCTCGAGAAAGCGGCCGATGATGCTGATCACCTGGATCGTTTCGCTCACACCAGGCACCCCGGGTCTCAGGCAGCACATGCCACGGATCACCAGCTCGATCACCACCCCGGCCTGGGAGGCTTCATAGAGCAGGGCGATGATCGCTGGATCCACCAGGGCATTCATCTTCGCGCGGATGTGTCCGCCCTTGCCCTCGCGGGCATGGCTGATTTCCCGCTGGATCAGAGCTTCCATTCCCTTGCGCAGGGTGACCGGCGCCACCAGCAGACTGCGGAAGCTCTGCTGTTTCGAGAAGCCGGTGAGGTAGTTGAACAGCTCCACCAGATCCTGCCCCAGCTCCGGCTGGGCTGAGAGCAGGCCAATGTCGGTGTAGAGGCTGGAGGTTTTGGAGTTGTAGTTGCCGGTGCCGATGTGCACGTAGCTGCGCAGCCGTTCTTTTTCCTTGCGCACCACCAGCATGATCTTGGTGTGGGTCTTGAGGCCCAGCACGCCATAGACCACGTGAACGCCGGAGTGCTCCAGCTGGCGGGCCCACTGGATGTTGTTGTCCTCGTCGAAGCGCGCTTTGAGTTCCACCAGGGCCATCACCTGCTTGCCGTTCTCGGCGGCGCGGATCAGCGCCGCGATGATCGGCGAATCCTTTGAGGTGCGGTAAAGGGTCATCTTGATGGCCAGCACCGAGGGGTCGTCGGCGGCCTGGTTGATGAACTCCTCCACCGAGGTGGAGAAGAGGTCGTAGGGGTGTTGGAGCAACACATCGCTGCGGCGGATCGCCGCGAAGATGCTTTCGAACTCCTCCGCCTTGATCGAGCCATCCCCCAGGCGGCTCTTCTGCGCCCGGGCCAGGGCTGTGGCCGTGCGGCCCTGGTGGGGCTTGTCCTTGAGCTGGGGCAGGGGGATTGCCAGCAGGCGCATCAGGTCGTCAAGCCCAAGGGGCCCATTGATCCGGTAGAGGTCCGCCGGATCCACATCGGTGCCCTCCATCAGCAGATCCACCACCTCATCCGGCATCTCGTTGGCCACCTCGAGCCGCACCACCTCGCCACCGCGGCGGCGTTTGCGCAGGCCCTCCTGCAGGGCCTCCATCAGGTCGTCGGCCTCCAGGTCGCGCAGCTCCAGGTCGGCGTCGCGGGTGATGCGGAAGAAGTAATGCCCCTCGATCGTCATGCCGGGGAAGAGGAGCTGCAGGTTGAAGGCCACCACCTGTTCCAGGGGCACCACCGTGTACACGGGAGAGGGCTCGCGGGTGCAGAGCTCGGTGGGAATCTCGACGAAGCGCGGCAGGGTCTTGGTGGGCACCTTCACCCTGGCGAACTGCTGCTGCCCGGTGTCGGGATCGCGGATCAGGGCTGCCACGTTCAAGCTGAGGTTGCTCATGAACGGAAAGGGATGGGCCGGGTCCACCGCCAGGGGGGTGAGCACCGGGAAGATGGCGGTCTGGAAGTAGGTGTTGACCCAGGTCTTCTGCTGCTTGTTCAGGCGTTGGTAGTCGATCAGCTGAACGCCCTGATTGAAAAGCTCCTGTTTGAGGTGATGGCGGTAGTGGGCCTGCTGTTGCTCCAGCAGCGGACGCAGTTTCTGCTGGATCGCCTCCAGCTGCTGCCTGGGGGTGAGTCCGTCGTCGCTGAGGGTGGAGAGGCCCGCCTCCAGCTGCGACTTCAGGGACGCCACCCTGACCATGAAGAACTCATCGAGGTTGTTGCTGAAGATGGCGCTGAATTTCGCCTGCTCCAGCAATGGTGTGGTGGGGTCGAGGGCCTGAGCCAGCACGCGGCTGTTGAACGCGATCCAGCTCAGCTCGCGGTTGATGTAGAGCTCCGGTGCCACGACGGGTTCATTCATCACCTGATCCATGGCTGGGGCTGTGGGGGGGAAGGTAGCAATCAAGGGCTGGGAGGCACTGTCGCGGGCTTGCTTGCCGGGAGGCTGCTGAGGGGGCCACCTCCTGCCACCAGCAGGGCCACCACCAGGAACAGGGCGATGCCGGCCCAGAACGGGCTGGTCTTGCCCACCAGGTCATAGGCCAGACCCGCCAGAGGCGGGCCGATGAAACTGCCCAGGCTCTGCAGGCCCTGCAGGCTGCCCAGGGCCGCTCCCTGGCCGCTGTCATCCAGCCGGCGCGACACCTGGCTGCGCAGGCAGGGGGTGACCAGCCCGGTGCCGCAGGCCAGCAGGGCCAGGGCCGTGAACACCACCGGCAGAGCATTGGCCTCTGTGGCCAGGGGAATCAGCAGGCAGCCCGCCACCACCAGCCCCAGGCCGGCCAGGCTGAGGCGCCCTTCGCCGAAGCGTTGCACCAGCGGTCCGATCAGGCCGCCCTGCACCACCGTGGCCACCACGCCCACCACCAGGAAGGCCATGGCCGCCAGCTCCGGCCCCCAGCCGAACACCTGTTTGAAATAGAGCACCAGCACGGCGGTGAAGCCGTTGAAGCCGAGAAAGAACAGAAAGAAGGCCAGGCTGAGCCGCCGCACCCGGGGATTGCGAAACACGCGCATCAGCTGGCTGAGCGGGTTGAGCTCCCGCTTGCGGGGCAGGGCCAGGCGTGCGGCCGGGGGATGGGTTTCCGGCAGCACCGTGAGCACCAGCACCAGATTCACGGCCGCCACCGCCACGGCCAGCAGCAATGGCAGGGTCACATTCACCCCCGCCAGCAGCCCCCCCAGGGCCGGCCCGAGGATGAAACCGAGCCCGAAGGCCACGCCGATCAGCCCGAAGGCCTTGGCCCGCTTCTCCGGAGGGCTGATGTCAGCCAGCACGGCGCCTGCTGTGGCGGCGGTGCCGCCGCTGACCCCATCGATCAGCCGGGCGCCGAAGAGCAGAGGCAAGGGCCAGGCGCTGCCCGCCGGCCAGGGCAGGGACAGGGTCAGGGCAAAACCCCCCAGGCCCAGCACCGAGCCGGCCACGCAGCCGGCGATGACGGGTTTACGGCCGAAGCGGTCGCTGAGGGCTCCGATCAGGGGGGTGAACAGGAACTGGGCCAGGGCGTAACTGCCCGCCAGCAGGCCCAATGTGCGCCCGTCGCTGGTGAAACTCGCCAGCAGAAAGGGCAGCAGGGGAAAGACGATGCTTTCCCCCAGACGGTCGTTCAGCAGAGTCAGGAAGATGCAGAACCGCGTGGAAGGGCGCGACCAGCCCATGGCGACGACCCGCAACAGTGCCGTTACCTTCCCATGGGCGGCCGCACGATCCGATCGCCCCACCCGCCGGTACATCTGGGGTGAACTGCCCGAGCCGACCGATACTCATTCGCCCCCAGCCGCCCAGGCCAGCCGCCGCCTCTCTGCAGGTGCTGATTCCCGCGCGCGATGAGGCCGCCGCCATCGCCGCGGTGATCCAGGAGCTGCGCGGTCAGGGTCTGGAGCGCATCCGGGTGGTGGATAACGGCAGTGGCGATGACACCGCGGCGGTGGCCAGCGCTGCCGGCGCCGAGGTGGTGGTTGAGCCGAGGCCGGGCTATGGCCGGGCCTGCTGGCGTGGCCTGGGCGGACTGCCGCCCGCTGTGGAATGGATCTTCTTCTGCGACGGTGACGGCAGCGACGATCTGGCGGCGCTGCCCAGGTTGCTGGCGGCGGCGGCAGAAGCGGATCTGGTGCTGGGTAACCGCCTGGCTGGGGCGGAGGGTCGGCGGGCGATGACCCCGCTGCAGCGCTTCGGCAACCGCCTGGCGACCCGCCTGATCCAGCTGGGCTGGGGTCACAGATATCGGGATCTCGGTCCGATGCGCCTGATCCGACGCCCCTGCCTCGAGGCGCTCGCCCTGCGGGATCGGGGCTTCGGCTGGACGCTCGAGATGCAGGTGAGGGCGGTGGAGCAGGGCTGCCGCATCCGCGAAGTGCCGGTGGGTTACCGGCCGCGCCAGGGGGGGCGCTCCAAGATCTCCGGATCGCTGCTGGGCAGCCTCCGGGCCGGGGAGGTGATCCTGCGCACCCTCGGGGGTCTGTACCTGGCGCGGATCAGTCGGGGGCTCAATCGATGACACCTCTGACCAGCCAACGGAACCTCTGGCGGTTGTGCGCCCTGCTGCTGGTGGGCGGAGCCGCCTGGATGGCGCCCCATGGTCAGGTCAGTGATTGGCAGGTCCTGCAGGCGTTCTGGGGCGCCGTGGCGGTGATGGGTCTGGGCTTCGCGCTCTCCTGGCGGATCGTGGCGCTACCGGCCGTCTGGTTCTGGGGGGTGGCGATCGCCACCCGGCTGCTGCTGCTGGCCATGGAGCCCGGCGATGACGTCTGGCGTTACCTCTGGGAAGGCACGATCCAGCAGCACGGCTTCAATCCCTACGAGCTGGCTCCCGACGCCACTGCCCTGCAGGCCCTGCGGCCCGCCTGGTGGGGTCAGATCAACCATCCAGCGGTGACGGCCATCTACCCACCCCTGACGCAGCTCGGCTTTCGCCTGCTCACCCTGGTGCCTGCCCAGGTGCTGCTGTTCAAGCTGGCCTTCCTGGCCTGCGATCTGGGCCTCTGTGCCCTGCTGAGCCGGCGGTTCGGGGCGGCGTCGGCGTTGCTCTGGGCCTGGAACCCCCTGGTGATCTACAGCTTCAGCGGCGGTGCCCACTACGACAGCTGGTTTCTGCTGCCTCTTGTGGCGGCCTGGTTCCTGTTCGACCGTCCACCTGAGCCAGGACCAGGATCAGGACCAGGGCTCGCTGGCCGCTGGGCCCTGGGCGCCCTGCTGATCGGCGTGAGCGTGGCGATCAAGTGGGTGTCGCTGCCCCTGCTGGCCTACCCCTGCTGGCTGGCGCTGCGCAGCGACCGAGCGCTGCTGGCGTTGGGGCTGGGTCTGCTGGGGCTTCTGCCCCTCGGCCTGGGGTCAATGGCCTACTGCGACTCGATCCGCTGCCCATTGATCCCCACGGGTTCGGCCTTCGTGACCCAGGCCCGCAGCGCTGAATTCGTTCCCCATCTGCTGGCTCGGATCTGGCCGGCCACCAGCAGCAGCAATGCCATCCATCTGCTGCCGCTGCTGCTGGTGGTGGCCCTGCTGCTGTGGCGCTGCCGCCGCTTCGGCGGGTTCGCGCAGGGCTACTGGTTTGCCCTGCTCACGCTCTCGCCGATCGTTCATCTCTGGTACTTCAGCTGGATCGTGCCCTTTGCCGTGCCCACGGCGAACTGGGGCGTGCGGCTGGTGAGTCTGAGCGGCTTCATCTACTTCGTGCTGCTGCACCGAAAACCCGATTGGAACCTTCTGGAGATCGAGCGCGCCCTGATCTGGGTCCCGTTCGTGGCGGGCTTCGGCATCACCCAGCTGAGGCAGGCCAGGCTCCAGCCCCCCGATCTCTCCACCCCGTCCGTGCCATGACCACCCTGAGACTGGTCCTGCTGGCTGGAGTGACCACCGCCCTGGTGGGTTGCTCGCTGCCGCCCTTCCCCGTGCCGGGCTCCGGGGCGGCCGGCACGGCGGGTTCCGGGGCGGCCGCGGCTGTGCCGTACTCCAGCGAGACTTACACCCGGGTGCTCCAGGAGTACGTCAACGAGCGGGGCCTGGTGGACTACGAGGGTCTTCAGCGCCGACCAGAGGATCTGGAGCGCTATGTGGCGGTGATCGGCGCGGTGCCCCCGGAGCGTTACCGCTCCTGGAGTGAGGCGAAGCAGATCGCCTTCCTGCTCAATGCCTACAACGCCCTGACCCTGGCCTCGATCATCCAGGAGACTCCGCTGAAGGCCAGCATCAAGGACATCTGGGGCGTGTGGAACCTGCGCCGCCACCAGGTGGCGGGCCAGCCGCGCACGCTCGATGCGATCGAGCATCAGATCCTGCGCCAGGACTTCAACGAACCGCGCATCCATGCGGCCCTGGTGTGTGCCGCCAACAACTGCCCGCCCCTGCGCCGGGAGCCCTACGCGGCTGAGCGGCTGGAGCAGCAACTGGAGGATCAGGTGCGCCGCTGGCTGGCGGGTCCCCATGGCCTGCGGATCGATCGGACTGGGGAGCGGGTGCTGATCTCGCCGATCTTCCGCTGGTTCGGCGAGGACTGGGGCCGGGCCAACCCGACAGCGGCTCCGGTGCCCGGCCATGTGAGGGACAGTGCGGTCCTGGCCTTCATCGGCGATTACGTCAGCCCTGAGGACCGCGCTTACCTGGCCCAGGGCCGCTATGCCCTGGGCACCCTCGACTACGACTGGTCGCTCAACCGCCAGTGAGTGCGGCAATGTTCAGCAACAGGACTCAAGTCCTCAACAACAGGAGGCGGAGCCTGCCGCTGTGAAGGGCATCACGCTGCCACAGCCGGGAAAGAGGCCGAAGTGGGCGCTGGAGTCGGCGCCGATGAAGTCGAAATGGGGCGCCAGCCGGCTCTGGTGGAGCATCCGGAAGGTGTTGCCGCAGACGGGAAACACCCGGCCCGCTTCCAGGCTGTGGTGCTTGTCGAAGTCGAGGCGGTGGGGGTGACCGGGGATCGTGCCCCGGTAGATCACGGCCTGGCCGTGGTCCTCGCAGGCATCTTCGAGGTCGTCGATCTGGAACAGCCGGTAGGTGGCGGAGAAGAAGCGCAGCTCACCGGTGCGTTCGGCCAGCTCCGGATCGGTGATCTCCAGCGGGCGGTCGTTCACCAGGCGCGGATCGGCGTAGCCCGCCTGGCGGGCCAGACGCAGGAAATCGTTCCAGTAGAGGGCGCCACTGAGGCATTCGCCATAGAGCACCGGGTCGGCCTGCAAGGCCTGGGGCACCCGCCGGTCGGCGTAGACATCGGCGAAGAAGAACTCACCGCCGGGTTTGAGCAACCGCCGCACCCCGCGCAACACAGCCAGCTTGTCGGTGGAGAGGTTCACCACGCAGTTGGAGATCACCACATCGAAGCTGCCGGGCTCCAGCTCGAGCTGCTCCAGGTGCTCGATGTAGCCCTCCAGAAAACGGATGTTGTCGTAGCCGAAGCACTCGGCATGAAAGGCGCGGTGGGCTTCGGCCACCGCCAGCTGCTCAGCCGTCATGTCGACCCCCACCACCGTGCCGCCCGGCCCCACCAATTGAGCGAGCAGGTAGGCGTCACGGCCGCTGCCACAGCCCAGATCCAGCACCCGCGCGCCCTCCAGCAGCGGCGGGCAGACCAGACCGCAGCCGTAGTAGCGGGAGAGCACTTCGGGATGGAGGCGGCTGAGCAGGGGCTTGAGGGTGGCGGGCACCGCGCTGGCATCGCAGCAGGCGCTGGTGCGCAGATCGGCGCTGCTGGCCAGGGTGCTGCCGTAATAGGTCTGCACGGCCTCGCGCACGCCGGAGTCGTCGCTGCTGCAGCAGCTGCTGGTTGTGGATGCGGTCATGGCGAGACGAAACGGAGGAGGGCTGTCATGGCGGAAGTCAGGCGCCGCGGCGCCAGCTGTGGAAGCGTTGCAGCAGGGCCAGGGTGCGCTGGGGGGCGTGGGCCCGTTTCCAGGCACCGGCGGCGTACTTGTTGGCTTCCGAGAGGGTGGGATAGGCGTGGATGGTGGAGAGGATTTTGCCGAGTCCCAGGCGCCAGCGCATGGCCAGCACGAACTCCGCGAGCAGCTCACCGGCCTGCTCAGCCACGATCGTCACCCCAAGGATCCTGTCGCTGCCCGGGGGCGTGAGCACCTTCACGAAACCCGTTTCGGCGCTCTCCACGATCGCCCGATCGAGCTCATGCAACGGGAAGCGGGTCACCTCCACCGCCACCCCCTGGCGGGCGGCCTCGCTTTCGCTCAGCCCCACTCCCGCCACCTCCGGATCGGTGAAGGTGGTGCGCGGGATCACCCGCCCGTCGACGCGGAAGCGGCGGAAGGGCCCGAACAGGGCGTTCACGGCGGCATACCAGGCCTGGTGGGCGGCAGTGTGGGTGAACTGCCAGGGGCCGGCCACATCACCGGCGGCATAGATGTTGGGGAACAGCGTCTGAAGAGAGGCGTTGGTGTCGATGGTGCGGCCGGTGGGGATGCCCAGCTCCTCAAGGCCATAGCCCTCCAGCCTTGCCCGCCGGCCGATGGCGCAGAGCACCTGATCACCGAGCAGTTCGCTGGCCTCGGGAGCCTCGGGGCCGCCGGTTGTGATCAGCACTGCTGTCGCCGCCGGGCGGGGCTCGAAGCCCCGCACCGTGCAACTGGTGAGCACCCGCACGCCATCGGCTTCGAGGGCCTGGTGCACCACGGCGGCCGCGTCGGGGTCTTCGCGGCTGAGCAGTTGCGGGCCCCGCTGCAGCAGGGTGACCCGTGCGCCCAGGCGGGCCAGAGCCTGGGAGAGTTCACAACCGATCGGACCGCCTCCCATCACCACGATTCGCGGTGAGGCCAGGGGGCAATCCCGCAGGGCCTGCCACACCGTTTCACTGGTGAGCAGGCCGACCGCATCGGCCCCAGGCAGATCCGGCAGCACCGGACTGGCGCCGGTGGCCAGCACGATGGCCGGCGCCGTGAGCCGTTGCTCCTGGCCATCGCGTGTGGTGATCGCCACGGTCCAGGGGTCGATCAGGCGTCCGTGGCCGCGCAGCACCTCCACCCCCAGCCCCTCGTAGCGCTCGACGCTGTCGTGGGGGGCCACCTCCGCCACCTTGGCGAACACCCGCTCCAGCACCAGCGGCAACGACACGCTGGGCTCGTGGGGCTCGAGTCCGTAGCGATCAGCCTGGCGCATGCGCGCCGCCGCTCGGGCCGTGGCGATCAGGGCCTTGCTGGGCACGCAGCCGGTGTTGAGGCAGTCACCGCCCATGCGCTCGGCTTCGATCAGGGTCACCTTCGCCTTCACGGCGGCGGCGATGTAAGCGGTGACCAGGCCCGCTGCACCGGCACCGATCACGATCAGGTTGCGATCGAAGCGGGCTGGCTTCGTCCAGGGGCGGTAGAGCCGCCAGAGCTTCCAGCGCTCCAGGGCCAGCCGCGCGATCCAGGGGAAGGCCCCCAGCAGCGCCAGCGACAGCAGCAGCGGCGGCGTGAGGATGCCCTCGAGGCTGCGCAGCTGCGCCAGCTGCGTGCCGGCGTTCACGTACACGAGGGTGCCGGGCAGCATGCCGATCTGGCTGGTGAGATAAAAGGAGAGTGTGCGGATCGGGGTCAGCCCCATCACCACGTTCACCAGGAAAAAGGGAAACACCGGCACCAGCCGTAGGCTGAGCAGGTAGAGCACCCCATCGCGGCGCAGCCCCTCCTCGATCGGGGCCAGGCGCGTGCCGAAGCGCCTCAGCATCGGCTCCCGCAGCAGGGTGCGCGCCAGCAGGAAGGCGATGGTGGCGCCGGCGCTGGACGCGAACGACACCAGCAGGGTGCCGAGCCCCAGCCCGAAGACGGCGCCACCGGCCAGGGTCATCACCGCCGCGCCGGGCAGGGAGAGGCCGGTGACCAGCACGTAAGCAAGCCCGTAGAGGGCGGCGGCGCTGAGGGGAGCCCGCTGGCGCCAGGCCAGCAGGCCGGCATGGGCATCGCGAAGGGCCTCGAGGCTGAGCCTCTGGGGCAGATCCAGCAGGAAAAACAGTGCCACCAGCACCACCACCGCCAGGAGCAGCAGCCACCGCCTCGAGGCGGCGCTGGTGGGGCCACCTCGCCTGGGGTTGCCAGTCATGCGGCCAGGGCCCCGCCGCAGCTGGAGCCGCTGCCGGCGGTGCAGCCGAAGCAGTGCTCCGCCACCTGGATCGGATCGCCGGCGGGGTCGCGCCCAAGCAGATCACGCAGGTGGGAGCGTTGGCGGCCGCCGGCGTCCAGCCCCAGCTGCTGGTTGAAATCGCAGTCGTAGAGGAAGCCCTGCCAGTCGACGCTGATCAGCTGGCGGCACATGACCTGGGTCAGGTTGTCGTCGCGGTGGCTGCGGCGCAGCAGCTCCAGGTAGCTCTCCAGCTCCCCCTGGGCCCTCAGCACCGCCGCGAAGCGCTGGACCGGCATGTTGGCCAGGGCATAGAGCTGGTTGAACACCACGCCATGATCGGCCGCGAGCACCCGCCGGTAGTCGGCCTCCAGTGGTCCCTGCTCCGGTGGCAGTGCCGCGCCCTGGGGGTTGTACACCAGGTTCAGCTCCCGGCCCGAGCCCGGATGGCCGTAGCCGAGGGCGTTGAGCTGGCGCAGGCCGCTGATGCTGCGCTGGAAGACCCCGGAGCCCCGCTGACGCTCCACGTTGTCCTGGAGGTAGCAGGGCAGTGAGGCCACCACCGTGACCCCCTGCTCGGCGAGAAAGGCGGCCAGATCTTCCTGATCCGGTTCCTGCAGAATCGTGAGGTTGCAGCGATCGATCACCTCCACCCCCAGGGCGCGGGCCTCTCGCACCAGCTCCCGGAACTGAGGGTGCAGCTCCGGTGCCCCACCGGTCAGGTCGAGGCAGCGCAGACCCCTGGCGGCCAGCACCTCGGGGATCAGGGCCAGGGTGGTGGCCTCCATGCTTTCCGTGCGGGTCGGCCCGGCATTCACGTGGCAGTGCACGCAGGCCTGGTTGCAGCGGTAGGTGAGGTTCACCTGCAGGGTGTCCAGGCGGCCGCGGTTGATTGGCGGGAAGGCCTGGGTGGGCTCCTGTCGGCTGCGCCTTGGGGTGGTCAGGTGGGGGGCAGTGGTCACGGTGGAGATCAGATCGTGCTGGTGAGAATGCGGCGTCCGGCGGGCTGGGCCCCCAGGCCCCCCAGCGATTCGATGCTGACGCTGACGCTGCTGGCGGCGCTGGTGGGGTAGGTGGGGATCGGCATGGCCACATGACCCTTGCCGTCGGGAACGAAGGGAACGCAGCCCACCTCGCGGCCATTGACGCGGGCCCAGAGCCGGTAGGTGCTGTTGGGCGGTGGCGGCGGCAGCCCGTCGAGCATCAGCATGTTGTGGGTGGGGTTGCCCGTGACCAGCACCTTGCCGCTGGCGCCGCCCTCGCCGCCCATGGCCTGGAGAGGCATCTCCCGGCTGGCGGGGGTGAGGGTGCCGTTTGTGCCGGCCTGCTGCTGCACCCGCGCCAGCTGCTGGCGGGTCTGGTGCAGCTGGCTGCCCAGCACCAGCACCCCCAGTCCCATCACTGCCGGCAGCAGCCAGGGGAGGATCGCCCGCCGCGGTGGAGGCTGAGCCAGCAGGCGTTGGCGCAGGCGCTGCGGCGGACTGGCGGCGGCGGGGAGGGCGAGGGGCAGCAGTTCGAGGGTGGTGCTGAACTCATCGAGGCGCTGGCGCAGCTCAGGGCGCTCCTGCAAGAGCGCCGCCAGCCGCTGGCGCTCCTGTTCGTCGAGGTCGCCGAGGGCATGGCCGGCCAGCAGCAGGTCGAGATCGGCCTCCGCCTCAGGTCCGGTTTCGTGGGTATGGGGGTCGCGGATGCTCATGATTGCGGGCGGTCGTCGATCAGCTGGTCGCGCAGGCGAATCAGACCCTGGCGGGAGCGGGTCTTGACGGTGCCGAGGGGCAGTTGCAGCCGTTCGGCGATCGCCGACTGGCTCAGGCCCTCGTAGTAGGCCATCTCCAGCACCTGGCGCTGGTTGGCGGGGATCGCCTCGAGGGCCAGGCGCACCCGCTGGGAGAGGTCATCGGCCTCGGCGGCTTCCTGGGGGCTGCGCACGGCCGAGGGAAACAGCTGCTGCGACCAGCGTTGCACCAGCTGCCAGCGGTTGCGGCGCTGCTCGATGCGGTTGAACGCCATCGAGCGGGTCATCATCAGCAGGTAGGCCAGCACCGGCCCCCGCCTCGGGTCGTAGCGGCCCTGCTGCCAGTAACGCAGGAAGACGTCGTGGCAGAGGTCTTCCGCCTCCTGATGGGACTGACTGAGCCTCAGAGCCAGGCGGAACACCGGGGCGCCGCAGGCGTCGTAGAGGCCGGCCAGATCGGGGTACCCCGCTGGGTGGTTGTCCTGGAGCCTGGCCCCGGGGGGTGCGGTGGCGTTGGGCTCGGGGTTGGTCACGCGCAACGGGGAGCCGAACGGTCTGGAACAGATGGTGTACCGCTGAGCATGCGGATCGGATTGGCCAGGGGAGCGGGGCAATCCGATGGCTGCCCCCGCCGGTATGGAAGGGGTCTCACACCACCCACCCGTCATGTTGTTCTCCAATCAAACCGTTGGCCGCGGCCTCGCCGCCCTGGCCCTGGGCGCATCCACCGTGCTGGCAGTCCAGGCCGCCGAGATGGGTGCCCACAGCGGCATGTTTCAGAAGGCCGAAGCCCCGGTGAGTGGCAGCTTCATGATCAAGACCGAAGCGGGCAAGCAGGTGCTCGTGCTCAGCAGTGATTTCAAGACCAACGACAGTGCTCCTGATCTGAAGGTGGCCTTCAGCCCATCGGCCAAGCCGCTGGCGATGAGCAAGCCTCCCAAGTACGAGCTCAAGGCCGGCAGCTACACCGTGCTCGCGCCGCTCAAGTCGAGCAAGGGAGCCCAGAGGTACGTGATCCCCGCCTCGATCGATCTGAGCAAGCAGAAGTCGGTGCTGATCTGGTGCCAGAAGTTCAACGCCACCATGGCCTGGGCGCCCATCCAGCACGACTCCAAGGTGAAGGATTCGATGATGAAGTGATCTCGACCCGCCATGATCGCCGGCATGGATTCAGCCCCGGGCCGGCTCAGCCACCTCAACGCCAGCGGTGAGGTGCACATGGTGGAGGTGGGCGATCGCCCCGCCACAGACCGCCGCGCCGTGGCCGAAGGCTTCCTCAGCATGGAGGCTTCGGTGCTGGCCCTGGTGCTGGAAGGCCGGGCCCCCAAAGGCGATGTGCTGGCTGTGGCACGGGTGGCGGCGATCCAGGGGGCCAAGCGCACCTGGGAGCTGATCCCTCTGTGCCATCCGATCGCGCTCACGGGCCTGGAGGTGCGCATCGAGCCCAGCGCCGATGGCTGTGGCCTGCGCCTCGAGGCCAGCGCGCGCAGCACCGGTCCCACCGGTGTGGAGATGGAGGCACTCACCGCCGTGCAGGTGGGTCTGCTCACCCTCTACGACATGGTGAAATCCGCTGATCCGGCCATGACCATCGGCCCGGTGCGGCTGCTGAGCAAAACGGGGGGACGCCACGGCGACTGGATCCATCCCAGCGCCGTGCCCTCCTGAGCCGTGAGCCCCGATGAGCACCAGCGCTGCATCGCTTGAGCCCTATCCCCGCGAAGGCCTGCCCCTGGAGGAGGCCCGCCGCCAGGTGCTCGCCGCCCTCACACCCCTGGCCGGCAGCGAGAGCCTGCCGTTGCAGCAGGCCCTGGGCCGGGTGACTGCCGAGTCGGTGGTGGCCACGGAGGCGGTGCCCGGCTTTCGCGCCTCGATCATGGATGGCTATGCCCTGGCGGCCACGAGTGTCCCGCAGGTGGGACACTCGTGGCCGCTGATGGGCCGCTCGGCCCCCGGCGCTCCCTACCCACGGCCCCTGGCTGAGGGGGAGGCGATCCGCATCCTCACCGGCGCGCCCCTGCCCGAGGGGGCCACCAGGGTGCTGCCCCAGGAGCTGGTGGAAGCCGATGGTGAGCGCCTGCGCCTCAGCCGCGAGGCTGGGCCCAACCCCTGGATCCGCGCCGCCGACGAGGAGGCCGGCGCCGGCCAGGAGCTGCTGGGCGCCGGAGTGCGCCTGGGGCCCGCCGATCTGGGCAGGCTGGCCAGCTGCGGAGTGGCGGAGCTGGCGCTGCGGCCGCGGCCCCGGCTGGGGCTGCTGATCACCGGCGATGAGCTGGTGCCGGCGGGAAGCGCCCGCGGGCCAGGGCAGATCTGGGAGAGCAACGGCACGCTGTTGGTGGCGCTGCTGGAGCGGCTGGGGGTGGTGGTGGCCGAGCGGCGGCTGGTGGCCGATCAGCCCGCCGCTCTGCGCGCGGCGTTGCTGGAGCTGGCGGCCGGCTGTGATCTGGTGGCAAGCACCGGCGGTGTGTCGGCGGGCGACAGCGACTGGATCCGGCCGCTGCTGGCGGAGCTTGGATCGGTGGCCTTCTGGAAGTTGTTCCTCAAGCCCGGGAGGCCCTTCGCCTTCGGGGAGCTGCTGGGCACGCCGTTTTTCGGGCTGCCGGGCAATCCGGTGGCGGTGGCGATCACGGCCCTGCAGCTGCTGGTGCCGGCTCTGCAGCGGCTGGAGGGGGCGCCGGTGGAGCCGCTGCCGCGCCTGAAAGTGCGCCTGGCGGCCGAGCTTCGGCGTGGTGCAGGCCGCCCCGAGCTGGCCCGCGCCCGTCTGCAGGTGGGAGCCGAAGGGGAGCTGCTGGCCTTGGTGGACGGCAGCCAGGCCTCCTCGCGCATCGGTTCGCTGCAGAGGGCCGACCTGCTGCTGGAGATTCCGGCGGAGCTGGGCACCCTGGCGGCGGGCACGGAGCTGTGGGCGCAGCTGCTGCGGCTTCCGATCTTCTGAGGGCCGCCGCTGGGCCCCAGTGGTTCAGCCGGTGGTCAGTAGGCGGTGTTGCCCTCCACCCAGGTGCCCACGCCGCCGCACCATTCGCGCTTCCAGAAGGGGGCGTCGTGCTTGAGGGCTTCGAGCAGCTCCTGGCCACCGCGCTGGGCCGGACCGCGGCGATCGGCCGCCACCGCCACCAGCACGATCGCCTCCCCCGGCAGCACCCGCCCCACCCGGTGATCCACCCGCAGCGCCAGCAGGCCATGGCGGCGGCTGATGGCGGCGGCGATCCGCTCGATCTGGGCTTCGGTCATGCCGGGGTAATGCTCCAGCTCCAGGGCTTCAAGCGGCGCGCCGCTGGCGGTGCGGCCGCGCACACGGCCGATGAAATGGGCTTCCGCCGCGGGTGCTTCGGCGCCGCGGGCCGCGAAGCCCCGCTGCCAGTCCGCCAGGGCCGCGAGGGGATCGAAGCGCTCGGGGTGGAGCTGCAGAACCAAGTCCGGTTGTGGGTCAGCCATCAGTTCAGCCACCACTGATGGGGGGCAGGAAGGCCACCACATCGCCGGGCTGGAGCGGCTCATCGAGTGCAGCGAAGGCCTGGTTCACCGCCACCCGCACCTGGGGCGGGACGGCCTCACCCAGACCCAGCTGCTGCCAGAGGCTGGCCGGTGTGGGGGCCGGGGATTCCGTCGAGATGGCGAGGCTTCGCTCCCCCCAGCCCGCCTGCTCCCGCAGGGAGGCGAACAGGCGCACGCGGATCACGGACAGGTGGCCACCAGCACCCGGTGGCGGTGGTCGGAGGCCACCCGGCGGATGGCAGCGAAGCCTGCCTCGGCCAGGGCGGCAGGCAGATCCAGACGGAAGTAGTCCTCGAGGTAGGGCTCTGTGGCCTTGAGCAGGGTGGCCAGGGCCGGCGGCATGGCGCGGATCACCTCCGCTTCCGGGTCCTGGTCCACCAGGGCCAGCACGCCTTGGGGCCGCAGCAGCCGCTTCGCTTCCCTGAGCACCGCGCGGCTGGCGTCACCCGGCAGTTCATGGCAAAGGAACTGGGCGGTGATCAGATCGAAGCTCGCCGCCGGCAGGCCGCTGGCCTCGGCGGCGCGGTGGTGCCAGGCCTTGATGCGGCCGCCGGCATCGCGCACCTTCGCCACCGCGAGCATCTGGGGGGAGAGGTCGAGGCCGCTCACGTGCACGCCGCTGTGGCCGTGCTGCTCCAGCCAGTCGGTCAGCGCCAGGGTGCCCACCCCCACCGAGCAGCCGATGTCGAGGACGTTGCGCACCGGGCCGCTGAGGCTGGGTTCGATCGCGGCATAGATGCCGTTGCGCATGCGCTGCTGGGCGGCTTCCGGGCTGAGTTGCTTCTCCTCTTTCCAGACCCGCAGCGCCACCGAATCGGTGGCCTGCTCCGCCTCACAGGCGGCATCCCAGCAGAGGTTGCCCTGGGCATAGGCGTGGAAGCGGGCCCGGTAGTAGGGCGGGGTCACAACGGCCGCCTCGGTGCTGCTGGCCAGCAGCGGCTCCGCCTGCTGGCGCAACTGCTCACGGCGATGGCGCCAGGGGATGCCCCGGGTTTCGGCCGTCCGGATCATCATCCGCCGGGCCTGCAGGAACAGCAGCTGCCGCATGGGCTCCACCGCCAGAACCGCAGCGATCAGTCGGCCCAGCGGCGTGCGCGCATCCACCCAGGGAGGTGGCGGCGGCGAGCTGATCACCGGGCCGGAGCTGATGGCGCTGATGTTCATCGGGGCGCTGGGATGGGCGGCGAGGCTGCCATCCTGACGCCCCCAGTTCAGGCTTTGGGGTGCGTTTGCCCGACCACCCAGCTCAGATAGGCGGGATCCGGATCCTGCAGGGGCGTGGCCGTGATTGCCGGGATCTCGTAAGGGTGAGCCTCACGAATCACCTTCATCAGCGACTGCAGGCGCTGCCGGGTGGTCTTGAAGGTGATCCGGATTTCTGGCTCCTCCACCAGCTCGCCCTTCCAGATGTAGAGGCTCTCGATCGGCTCCAGCTGGGCACAGGCCGCCAGCCCGGCCCTGATCACCTCCCGTGCCAGCCGTCTGGCGTCGTCTTGGCTCGCCACCGTGGTGTGAACGGCGAGCAGGACTTCCTCGTCGGCTGTCATGGCGGCTCAGTACCAGCTGCGGTACCACTGGGCCATCTGCTGGATTTCATCGCTCTGCACCCGCACCATGGCCTGCTGCAACTGACGAAGCTCCGGGTGCTGGGAATTGGTCTGGGCCATCGAGGCCATCATCACGCCCATCTGGTGGTGGGGAATCATCTGCTCGATGAAGGCACGGTCGAAGTCCGGGGCTGCGCTCAGGGCAGAGAGGTTCGTCCACCCGCCCATGGCGCCCCCACCCATACCTCCACCCATGCCCATCCCCATCCCCATCCCCATCCCCATGCCCATCCCCATGCCGTTCTGCCAGCCCCAGCCTGTGCCCGGTCCCCAACTGGGCACATCTTTGCCGTACCACTGCTTGTACCAGGCACGCATCTGGGCGTTCTCACGGGTCTGACTGGCCTTGATGCTCTTGGCCAGGGCCTTGATCTCGGGCCGCTGCGCGCGGGTGAGGGCGAGATCGGCCATGGCGATCGCCCCGTCGTGGTGGGGGATCATCATCACGATGAACTGCTGATCCGAATAACCCATCCCCATCTGGCCAGGGCCACCCACGCCTCCTCCATACCCGGGCATGCCTGGTCCTCCTCCAGTTCCATGCATGCCTGCACCGCCCCAACCCTGGGACAGGCACTGGGTACCAGCCCAAAGGGAGACCGTGATGATGCCTCCTGTGGCCAGCAGCAGCAGGGCTGGCCGCCCGAAGAGTCTTCGGCGTGGATCGTTGTTGGCCATCGTTTCAAGACCGCTCGCTTACCGTCCATCTCCACGGTGGCCATGGGCTAGCCAGTGGCTTGACAATTCAGCCGAATGTTCACGCGACCTCCGCCAGCCGGGGGCTGCTCAGACGTTGAGATTCGGGCAGATCACGGACGTGTTAGGCGCTGGATCGCTTTGCCAGTTCTTCAGCAGGCTTTGCAGTTCCCTTCTGAACAGACGCAGTTCCCGCAGCCTTTCGTCCACCAGATCGATCTGCCGTTGCAGCTGCCGCTGGATGTCGCCGCAGGGGAGCTCACCGGCATCGTGGACCGCCAGACACTCCTGAATTTCATCAAGAGTCAGACCGAGGCTCTTGAGCCGCCGGATGAAGTCCAGGCGCCGCAGGCTCTCCTCACCGAACAGGCGGTAACCGCCTTCGCTGCGGCCCACCGCCGGCAGGAGGCCGAGATCTTCGTAGTAGCGGAGGGTCTTGATCGGCAGGCCACTGCGGATGGCGAGGGCCCCGATCTTCATGCCAACGGCTGTCATGGGCTTGACTCTCCTCCCTTGGGGAGACTCTAGGCTGACTCAGGCTTGCTCCACCATCACTCCGTGAACCGCAGCGCTCTGGCTCTCCTCCTGTCGGCTGGCGTCTGCCTGGGTACCAGCGCAGCCCGTGCCCAGGCCAACAACATGTTTCCGAGCCAGGCCGCTGCGGAAAAGCGAGCCAAGGAACTCAAGTGCAGCGGTGCCTTCGCGATGGGGAAGGAATGGATGCCCTGCCAGAACTTCGATCTGTACGAGAAGGCTGTCTCCCGGGAGAAGTGACACCAGCGTTTCCTTGGCTGTCTCTGACCATTCCCGCGCAAACTCGATGACCACGCACTCCAGCAGCCCCTTCCCGCAGCCCAGCCGTTGGGCTCTTCTGGCGGCCCTGGCAGCGGCGGCCTTCGCCCCGTTGCTCACCAGCTCAGCCGCCGAGGCCCATGTGAAGGGCATGTTCAAGACCAAGCAGGAAGCTGAACAACGTGCCGCCGAGCTCAAGTGCAAGGGCACTTTTTCAATGGGCTCGTTGTGGATGCCCTGTGCGAATGAGCAGGCGCTCCACAAGGCCCTGCGGAACAACTGACTCCACGCGCGGGGATCCTCCTGATCATCACCGCGCTGTCGGGCTCGATCTATGGACTGATGTTGGCGAACAACATCGATGCCTTCTGCCGGAATTCTCACGTTGATAATTGCCATCTCCGGCGTCGGCCTGATGCTCGGCGGCCGCCGCAAGCGACCAACATCACTGAGCTCAAAGGCGAACAATCAGGAACCAGGATACGAAAATGACGGGACATGACTCTCCAGCTAACTGGACACCCCTAGCTTGAAGGAATGACCCCTTCCCCGAGCTCGTCTTGCTGCCATGCCGAGGGCCCAGCCGTATCGGCGGACGGCATGGAGCGGGAGCTGGCCCGGGAGCGCACCCTGCTGCGCCGCAAGGTCAGCGTGGCTGCCGTGCTCACCGTCCTGGTGATGCTCTCCAGCCTGCCCCACATGCTGGGGCTTCACAGCCTTGCGTTCCTGCCGCTCTGGTTCACCAGCCCCTGGACCCAGCTGATCCTCACCACACCGGTGTTGTTCTGGTGCGGGCGTGATTTCTTCACCGGCGCCGTCTCGGCTTTCCGGCAGCACTCCGCCGACATGAACACCCTGGTGGCGGCCGGCACCGGCATTGCTTACCTCACCTCGCTGTTCACCACCCTGTTCCCGCAGGTGCTGATCGCTGAAGGCCTGCCGGCTGACGTCTACTACGAAACCGTGGCGGTGATCCTGACCCTGGTGCTGCTGGGTCGGCTGCTGGAGGCCCGGGCCCGTGGGCAGACCTCAGAAGCGATCCGGCGGCTGCTGCAGCTCCAGCCCCCCACCGCCCGGGTGCTGCGGGAGGGACAACCGGTTGAAGTTCCTGTGTCGATGGTGGTGGTCGGGGACCTGGTGCAGGTGCGTCCGGGCGAGAAGCTGCCCGTGGATGGGGTGGTCGAAGAGGGCAGTTCCTGGGTGGAGGAATCGATGCTCACCGGTGAACCCACTCCTGTCGCCAAAGCTGCCGGCGATGCCGTGATCGGCGCCTCGATGAACCGCAGCGGCAGTTTCACCTTCCGCGTCAGCCGGGTGGGCTCAGGCACGGTGCTGGCCCAGATCGTTGAGCTGGTGCGCCAGGCCCAGAGCTCCCGCACCCAGGTGCAGCGCCTGGCCGATCAGGTGGTGGGCTGGTTCGTGCCGGTGGTGATTGCCCTGGCGATCGCCGCGTTCGTGATCTGGTTCCTGATCAGCGGCAACCCGGTGCTGGCGATGCTGTTTCTGGTGAGCGTGCTGGTGATCGCCTGTCCCTGTGCCCTGGGCCTGGCCACCCCCACCTCGATCATGGTGGCCTCCGGCAAGGGGGCCGAGAACGGCCTGATCTTTCGCAGCGCCGAAGCCCTGGAGACGGCCGGCAAGCTGCGCACCATCGTGCTCGACAAGACCGGCACCCTCACCCGCGGCCAGCCGGAGGTAACCGATTTCGAGCGGCTGAACGGTGGTGGACTTCCGGCCAGCACCCTGCTGGCGCTCACGGCATCGCTGGAATCCCGCTCGGAGCATCCCCTGGCCGAAGCGATCGTCACCTATGCCCGCAGCCAGTTGAAGGACGGCTCAATGCCTGCGGTGGAGGGCTTCGAGGCCGTGGCCGGCCGCGGCGTGCAGGGGGTGGTCGCCGGCCAGCAGGTGCGGGTCGGCACTCCCCGCTGGTTCGCGGAGCTCGGCATCGACACCGCCGCCCTCAAGCCCCTGGTGGAGCGTCTCGAGGCCGCCGCCTGCAGCGTGGCGGCCGTGGTGGTGGACGGGCGGATTGAGGCCTGCTTCGGGGTGGCCGATCCCCTCAAAACCAGTTCGGAAGCCGCCGTGGCCGCCCTGCGGCGCCTGGGTCTGCAGGTGGTGATGCTCAGCGGCGATGCCCGCCGCACCGCCGAGGTGGTGGCCGCCCAGGTGGGGATCGAGCGGGTGATCGCCGAGGTGCGCCCCGCTGACAAGGCCTCGGTGGTGCAGGAGCTGCAGCAGAAAATGGAGGGCCTGGTGGCGATGGTGGGCGACGGCATCAACGACGCCCCCGCCCTGGCCCAGGCGGATGTGGGCATCGCCATGGGCACCGGCACCGATGTGGCGATCGCCGCCAGCGACATCACCCTGATCTCCGGCAACCTGGCCGGGGTGCCGGCGGCGATCGAGCTCAGCCGTGCCGCCATGGCCAACGTCCGCCAGAACCTGTTCTTCGCCTTCGCCTACAACGTGGCCGGCATCCCGATCGCCGCCGGCCTGCTGTTTCCCCTCACCGGCTGGCTGCTGAGCCCGATGATCGCCGGCGCCGCCATGGCCTTCAGCTCGGTGTCGGTGGTGAGCAATGCTCTGCGGTTGCGGAACTTTCGGCCCACGCCCCTTCCCGTTGCCGCCAGCTGATGACCAATCTCTTTGCTGCCGAGCTGATCAATGCCGAACCGCTCTGGCGCACCATCGACCAGCCCGTGGTGCTGAAGGCCCTGGTCGCCGGCGTTGGTGTGGTGCTGATCGCCTGGGAACTGTGGTGGTTCCTGGGCGGCCATGGCGGTGGTGTGGCGGCCCGCGATGGCGAGGCTGGCGTGCAGGAAATCACCATCACCGTGGATGGCGGCTATGCGCCCTCAAGAATCAAAGTGAAGGCCGGCCGGCCGCTGCGGCTGGCGTTTCACCGGATCGATCCGAGCGGCTGTGTGGCCCAGGTGATCTTCCCCGATTTCCACAAAACCCTTGATCTGCCCCTTGATGCCACCACCAGCCTGGAGTTGCCGCCCACGGAGGCTGGCGTCTATCCCTTCCACTGCGGCATGAACATGGTGCGCGGAGTCCTGGAGGTGGTGGATCAGAGCGCAACAAGGGCGTCGTAGTTGTGGTACTCGGGCTTGCGTAATCCCTCCACCGCCAGCATCCTGCGCAGTCGCCTGGATCTCCTGGGCCTGATCCCCCCACACCATGCCATCCATGCCCCCGATCCCGTCGATGCCCCCCGCCACTCCAGAGTCCAGTTCCTGGACTCCCGACGCCGCAGGCCTGGCGCGCCGCTATCACTGCGCCCAGGGAATGGTGGTGGATTACGCGATCGGTCTGGCGATTGTGGGGATGTTTCCTGCCTTCCTCACGCCGGTCCTGGTGATCGCGGTGGTTCTGTTGATGAAGCTGCTGTGGGACATCGCCCGAAACTGGCAATTCAGCCTCACCGCCAATCCCATCGCGATCGGGGGGTGGGTCATGAATGGTCTGGGTGCCTGTGCGGTTGCGATTCTCGCCTGGACGACGCTTGTTTTCCTGGGTGCCTGGCTTCCGATGATTGATCACTACGCCCTATCCGCCGCCCTGATGAGCGGTGGCTGGACTCTGGGGGCCGGGGCCAACCAGTTCTTCATGAACGGATTTCTGCGTCGTTTTCGCCGGCAGGACGCCGGTCTGAACCATGGCTGAGTGGAGCCGACGGCGAGTGCTCCTGGCTGGGCTAGCCATCACCGGAGCGGCCTCCGGCGTGAGCGAATTCCTGCGCCGCCGGTCCTTCCAATACGAGCAGGCAGATCTCACCGATCAGCTCCTCAACAGTCCGGATGTGGTGAACCGTGCCGTGACGAATGCGATCGAAGGTGACAAGGAAGCCACGGCCGAAGTGGAACGAATCCTTGCGGGGCTGAATCTTCAAGCCCCCAACCTCCCCTACGATCGATCCATCTCGAAGACGTTGATCCAGGCCAGCCGGCTGGCGACCGAACAGTACCTCACGGGGAAGTTCAATCTTTCGTTTGATGGCTCCATCCGGGGACTGCCCACCTATAGCGACCGGTTTTCTGGCTACACGCAGTTTGCCTCCATCAAGGGGCCAGAAACGGTGAATGCCGAGCAGCGCATCGATCTCGATCAAAGGAGTGGGCGCGATCCGCTTCTGGCAGGAAGCCATCGCCTCAGCAGGTTGATCACCGGCTTTGCCGGCCGGACCGGCCCGGCCATGGTCATCCGTTGGAGCTTTCCTGTGTACTGGGGCTTCGTGCTGAGCGGCCCCAGCCATCACCTGCTGGTTCTGCGGGGAACGCAGCGGGGATATGAATGGTTCCAGACCCTCCGCGCCAATCAGGTGGTCGCCCGGGAGGTGCCGGAGCTTGAGTTTGCCGGCTCCATCCACGATGGATTCGCCAGCATCTATGCCCGTCTGTCCCGGCCCGTGATCGACGCCGCGCGACACCTCGATCCGACCAAGCCGTTGTTCGTTTCCGGCCACAGTCTTGGTTCACCCCTGGCCAGCCTGGCCGCCCTCGACATCGCCCAGAAAATCCCCAGCTTCCGAGACAATCTGAGGCTCTACACCTATGCCGGACCGCGGCTGGGCAACCCTGCCTTCGCTGAAGCCTTCAGCCGGCTCGTGCCCAACAGCTACCGCATTGTGAACCAGGCCGACCTGGTGCCCACCCTGCCACCGACCAGAACGAGGGACATCATCTACGTCCACCTTGGTGAGCCCTGGGGCTTCACGAGCGCTTCCGGAGACATCGGCCCGAACCACTTCATTAGCGCCTATCGCCTGGCGGTGGATCAGGAACGGGAACAGCCCCTCGCCAGTATCAAGCTGGTGCCGCAGTGACCGCGGGCTGCCAGGGCTGGAGTCTGCTCAGTTCTTGACGATGCCCTTGAACACACCACTGGGGTTGTAGGTGCCGTTCGACTGACGGCTGGGCTGGTTTGTGGTGATGAAGCGAGGGCTTCGCTTGAACTTTTCGGCCGCCAAGCCGGTGCAATCGCATGCCGGTCCTCCACCATGACGCGTTCCTTGGCGGCAACTTCGCCATGGCAATCGTGCATCATGCTTGAAACTTCGATGTTGGGCCGGCTCTCCTTGGCTTGTGCCGATAACCCAAGGCCTGAGGTGGCAAGGAGAACGGCAGAAGCGAACAGGAATGATGGAGGACGCATGATTTTCAGATCTTTCATCAGGCGCCGGAGCGCTGCCTCTCTCCCCCTCTCCTGTGCCAGTTCAGGCCACCGATGTCAGCGGCAGCTCACCACACCCGCAAGGGAGGGTTCTGCCGGGCGATGGGCATGGCCAGGCACCACCCAGATGGACTGCTGATCAGCCTCCTGGATCTGCAGGCGGAACTGGCGGCTGAAAGAGTCCTGAAGACGGATCTGGTGTCGCCGACCCCATGGGCCTTTTCCGGCGCTGCCCGGTGAGCTGCCAGGGGAATCTGCAGACCTGTCCTCCGCTCCACTTCACGGCAAGTTCAGGATTGCTCGTGTTGGCGGCGGCCGACCCTGGGCGGGGCTTGCGTGCCAATCAGGCTCTGAGCTTCATGCCCGTTGATCACAATCAGCGGGCATGAGCTTCTCTTGGGTCTAGCCTAAAGATCAGGATTGGGCTCTCTCAATGGCGAGGCTATAGCCCACTTATGCCAGCGTTTTCATTGTCATTCCTTGAGCCATGACCAGCATTGCTGAAATTGCTCCAGACCTGTTCCGGCTTTCGATTTATGTTCCGGACTTTGACATGCAGTTCAACCATTTCCTGGTGCGCGATGAGCAGCCATTGCTGTTCCACGCCGGCTTGAAGGGGATGTTCCCTGCCCTGCGGGATGCGGTGGCCACCTTGATGGATCCCGCCAAGCTTCAGTACATCGCCTGGAGCCATTTCGAATCCGATGAGATCGGCGGCCTCAACAATTGGCTGGAGCTGGCACCTGAGGCCCAGCCTGTCTGCACGCTCGTGGGCAAACTCGTGAGTGTCGACGACTTTTCGATACGACCTGCCCGCGGCATGCTCCCTGATGATGTGCTGAGCACCGGTCGGTATCGCTACCGCTTCTACCCTTCCCCGCACCTGCCCCACGGGTGGGACGCCGGTTTGCTGTTCGAAGAGACGAGCAAAACCTTGTTCTGTTCTGATCTGTTCCATCACTTCGGGGATGTGGCTCCGCTCACCTCCTCCGACCTGATCGGGCCAACACTTCAGGGCATGGAGCAGATGCAGCAAGGTCCCCTGGCGTCCTATATGCCCTACACCAGGCATACGGAATCTGTGCTGCAGGCACTGGCTGAGCTCAGGCCGGAGGCCCTGGCCGTCATGCACGGCTCGTCCTTTGTCGGCAGGAGTGATCAGCTACTGAGCGATCTGGCTGGCGTGCTCAGGGACACCTTCGATTCGGCCTGACCGTCGCCGCTGGCCGACCTCGCTGTTGGTGCCCGTCATTGAGCTGCATGCCCATGAGAAGCATGCCCGCCATGGGCTGATGACGGTTGGGCGTGTACTCACCATGGCGATCGGTGACGGAATGGTGATCGGGGCGCCACGGCATCCCACCTTGAAACCATCAGCCCTGCCCACCCACTCCCCTGCTCCCTCCATGACCCGGTTTCGATTTCTGATTCCCTTCGGCAGTGCGGTCTTGTTGGGGGGCGTTGCCTTGCCTGGCGCCGTCATGGCCCAGTCGCTTTATACCATCACCACCACGTGCTCCCTCAAGGGCGCTGCCCCCGTCCCCTGCACGGTGGAGGCCGTGGACGTGGGAGAGTCCACTGAGTATCGCCACAAGATCGGGGCCACCAAGGTGACCTACCGGGTCTTCGATGATCCTTATGTGCGGATTGAGGGCCTGAATCCTGCCACTGGCGCCTGGACCCCGGCCCGCAACGCTTCCATCCGCTTCAACACCAACCAACTCTGCTTCAACGACCGCGCCTTCTGTGTGGTCAATCCCAACTACCTCAACAGTGTTCGTGAGGAAGCCGGGCGGACCTACGCCGGTCGAGATCTGGTGGGCCTCAGCTTCGGCACCAATGGACGAGTCGATATTGTCTGTTTTGATGAGGGATGCCGTCGTCTCCGGGAGGCGATCGAGCAATGAAACGATTCCTTCGACTGGGTACCGCTGCATGCCTTGGGTTTGCGCTGGCATTACCGCCGATTGACTCCGCGGCTGCCTCAGGGCTCAACTCGGCTGATGCCGCCAGCGTTGATGAGTTCCAGATCGCCCGGGGTGGCGGCGGACGCGGCGGCGGCGGAAGTCGCGGCGGTGGTGGAGGTGGCCGCAGCTCTGGTGGCGGGCGCAGCGGAGGCTCCAGTGGTCGTACCGGTTTCAGCACATACAGCGGCGGTGGCAGTTCGTTCCGCGGCAGTCAGAAACCTTCCGGTGGCTGGAGCAGCGGCTCGTCACGGTCCTCCTCGCCGCGGTCAACGTCCACGGGCAGCTCGCGGTCCGTCAGCGGACAAGGCCAGCGTCAGACCAATGCCGGGGCCCGGCAGAGCGATCGCAGCACCACCCAGGCAGATCGCCGTGATGCCTCGACCTCCCGTCAGCAGGGGCGCCAGGACAACGCCGGCGGCCGCCAGGACCAGCGCACCGACCGCACCGATACCCGCCAGTCGAGCCGAACAGACCGCAGCACTGACCGGCAGGACAACCGCAGTGATCGGGTCTCGGATCGCACCGACCTGAGGGGGGATCGTGCCGACAACCGCTGGGACAACACCTGGTCCGGATGGGCCCGACCTGGCTGGGGCGCTGCTCGCCCCTGGACCTACGGCTGGTATGGCGGCTGGAGTTCTCCGCCCTGGGGCTGGTGGGGTGCCCGATCCGTGGCCTGGGGTGTCGGCGCTTTGGCCACCACCGCCGCCATCACCAGCTTGGTGGATGATGCCATTGACAATCAGGTCACCTACATCGAGGTGCCCGAGACGAGCTACGAGCTGTACTACCCCAGTGTTGAGCCTGTCGGCACCGACAGCATTACCTTTGCTGCCAACAGCGGCTCAAATCTGGTGGAGTTCACAGCCGACTGTAAGCAGGGCACCCTCAATGGGCGCACACCTGAAACAGCTGAGGAGGCTCAGCTGCTGAATGCAGCCTGTCAAGTTGCCTATGGAGATTGATCGTCTCTGAGGCCTCCTTTCTTGCGGAGCTCAACTGAGCCCCAACGCAGGCCTGGGACTGACGAATGCCGGAGCAGGGAATTCACTATTCACCTGTTTGCCGCTGCATGAGGCCAGAGAGCTGTTCTGCAAGAAATTGTCGTAAGCCAGGATGATTGTTATGCTTGCAGCTGCTTCATTGCCTGGTAAGTTCTAGGCTCTGCGCTGGACGTGATCTACCGTGAGCCTTTCCTGCCGCTTCCTCCGCAACCCCGCTCTCACTACGGTTGTTTGCTAGTCACAGCCTTGGCCTGAGGCGTGGGTACGCCCTGACAGCCAGCCACGACGGCCGCCAGGGTCAGCAGCAGAGCTCAGGGATGGGGCGTTTGCACCAGCGCACAACAGGGACAACAAAGCCATTGTGAAGGCAGCAATCTGCAGGACCGCCGCCGGTGCTGAGGGGGGCTGGAGCCACTGGATGTGACGAAGCTGAAGCCAGCGTGCTTGAAGGCCAAACGGTCTGTAGTGCTGTGGTCCACCAGCCGGGATTTCTGTATGGCTTCCGGCCGACTTCGTCGATGTAGCGGTACATCACCACCTCGAACATCACCGAGGTTTCGGCCCCGTCCTTGCTGACGTAGCGGATGTCATCGATCACCAGCTTCTCGGCGCGGTTCACCGGGGCGGCTGGGAGATCACGGTAATGGAAGGGCTTTGACCGTCATCCTCGGCTCGATAGCACTGAGCTGCCGCCTGGACTGGCGTTGATCAGCAGCGCCGCTGCCCGGCGGGCCGTGGTGGCCGCATCCGGCTGACGTTGCAGAAAGGCCACCACGGTGGCGCCCTCGATCAATAGCTCCAGTTGTGCTGCCAGCTGAGTGGTAGCCGCCGGTACCGCCCCTGGCAGGGCGCTGCAGAGCTCAAGCAGCAGCTCACGGCAGGAGGACTTGAACGCTTCCGCCGCCTGCCGCGGCAGATCGCCGGGATTGGGGTACTCGCTGGCGGCCTTGAGGAACAGGCAGCCATGGAACCCGGGGGAGCGGAACCAGCTCTCGAGCCAGTCGAACAGCGCCAGGATCCGCTCCGTGGGGCTGGAGGCGGCGGCCACCTTGGCGCTGATTTCGGCGCTGATCTCCGCGGCCCGACGGTTCAACGCCGCCGCGATCAGGTCTTCTTTGGAGCGGAAGTGCTTGTAAAGGGTCATCTTGGCGACCCCGGCCCGCTGCAGCACCGCCTCGATGCCCACCGCCCGGTAGCCGTCTCGTCCGAAGAGTTCCAGGGCCGCGTCCACCAGTTGCTCGCGCTTACCGGAGCTGGTGGTGGTGCTGGAGCTGACGGGCGCTGGAGCCACTGGATGTGACGAAGGCTCAATCAAGGGTACTTGCTAGACCGAACGGTCTGTAGTGTTGTGCTGTATCGACCGTTCGGTCTACCCCATGATCACCCTCTACGGCCACGAGATCTCCGGCAACAGTTACCGCCCACGCCTGCTGCTTCACCTGCTGCAGCTCGAGTACCGCTGGATCCGGGTTGACCTGATGGCAGGGGAGCACAAGCAGGACGCCTTCCTGGCTCTCAACCCGGCCGCCCAGGTGCCGGTGCTGGTGGATGGGGAGTTCACCCTCGCCGACTCCCACGCGATCCTGGTGTACCTGGCCCGGCGCTACGGCGGTGACGCCTGGCTGCCCCTCGACGCCGTCGGCCTCGCGGAAGTGGTGCGCTGGCTGGCCTTCTCCGCCGGTGAGATCAAACAGGGCCCTGAACATGCCCGCCTCCATCACCTGCTGGGGGTGAGCAGCATCAACATCGAGCGCGCCCGGCAGAAGTCGGAGGCGGTGCTGCGCTTGCTGGATGGGCATCTCGCCGTCCAGCCCTGGCTGGCGCTCGGCCGCCCCACCATCGCCGATGTGGCCGTCTACCCCTACATCCATCTCGCCCCCGACGGCCAGATCGATCTGAGCCCCTATGAACACGTGAACGCCTGGCTGGGGCGGATTGAAGCGCTGGCTGGCTTCCGCGCCATGGGGGCCTAGATGGCGGAGCACTACCTGCAGCGTCACTTCACCCCCGCCGTGCTTGCCGAGCAGAAGCGGGCCTATGGCCGTGCTCAGCCGGTGCCGGCCGCCGCGGGACCGGATCCGCTCGGCCCGCAGGAGGCGGCCTTCATCGCCGCACGCGACAGCTTCTACATCGCCAGCCTCACCGAGGACGGCGCCCCCTACATCCAGCACCGGGGCGGCCCCGTGGGCTTCCTGCGCCTGCTCGATGCGCACACCCTGGCCTTCGCCGATTTCGGCGGCAACCGCCAGCTGCTCACCGTGGGACATCTGAGCAAGGATCCCCGGGTGGCGCTGTTCCTGATGGATTACCCCGCTCGCCGTCGCCTCAAGATCGATGGCGACGCCATCAGCCTCCCCGCAGGCGAGTCCGAGTCCGACCAGGTCGAGCGGGTGATCCGCATCCGCGTCAGCGGCTACGACTGGAACTGCCCCCAGCACATCACCCCCCGCTACAGCGAGGCGGAATGGCGGGCGCGGAGGCTTTCGTAGGCCTGGCAGAAGGACTCCCCCAGGGCCTCGCGCAGCACCGTGTCGGCGGCGAAGGCGGCGAGGGCCTCCTTGAGGGTGGCGGGCAGCGGAGTCGCGGTGCCGGGAGCCGGCGGGTCGGTGTAGAGGTTGGCGTCGTTGCGGGGGCCGGGGTCGAGCTGCCGCTCAAGGCCGTCGAGACCGGCGGCCAGCACCGCCGCCGGCAGCAGGTAGGGGTTGGCGGCACTGTCGGCCAGGCGCAGCTCCAGGCGCTGGTCGTCGGGGATGCGCACCATGTGGCTGCGGTTGTTGCCGCCGTAGCTGATCCAGCCCGGTGACCAGGTGGCGCCTGAGTTGGTGGTCTGGCCCCCCAGGCGTGCGTAGCTCTCGGCTGTGGGATTGGTGATGGCGCACAGGGCCGGGGCGTGCTCCAGCAGCCCCCCCAGAAAGTGGTAGGCCAGCCGCGAGAGACCCAGCTCGCCACGGGGGTCGTGGAAGAGGTTGCGGCCCGAGTCGTCCCAGAGGGAATGGTGCAGGTGGGCGCCGCTGCCGGTGAGCTGGGGGAAGGGCTTGGGCCCGAAGCTCACCCGAGCGCCCAGCGGTTCCGCCATCGACTGGGCCATCACCCGGAAGAGGGCGTGGCGGTCGGCGGTCACCAGGGCATCCGCAAAGGTCCAGTTGATCTCGAACTGGCCGTTGGCATCCTCGTGATCGGCCTGGTAGGGCCCCCAGCCCAGCTCCTCCATCGCTTCGAGCAGGCCGCCGATCAGCTCGAACTGGCGCATCAGCGCCAGCTGGTCGTAGCAGGGTTTGCTCTGGGTGTCGTGGACATCGGCGATCGCCGTGCCGCCGGGCTGCAGCAGAAAGAACTCGGCTTCCACTCCTGTGCGGAAGCTGTAGCCCAGCTGCGTTGCCCGTTCCAGCTGGCGGCGCAGCACCCAGCGCGGCGACTGCTCCAGTGGCCGGCCCTCCACCTGCAGATCGGTGGCCACCCAGGCCACGCTGCGCTGCCAGGGCAGCACCGCCAGGCTGGCGGGATCGGGCAGGCCGAGCACATCGGGATCGGCCGGGGTCATCGCCAGCCAGGCGGCGAAGCCCGCGAAGCCGGCGCCATCGCGGGCCAGTTGGTTCACGGCACTCGCCGGCACCAGCTTGGCGCGCTGCACCCCGAACAGATCCGAGAAGGAGAAGAGGAAATGGCGGAGTCCGTGGTCGGCGGCGTAGCGGGCCAGGTCGGTCATGGGCTCAGCGGGGGGTGGGCGGAATAGAGGGATTTGGTCGGTCGGATCAGGGCGGCGTAAGCAGCCCGGTGGATCAATCCATCAGCAGGCCTTCGAGGGCGGCCCGGATCAGGGCCTGCTCGGCCGGCGCGTTGCGGGGATTGCCGGCCCGGTGCCCGAGCACCGACTCCAGCCGCTCGAAGCGGGCACCGGGGATGCAGGCGGCTTCCTCGGCACAGTCGTCGGGTGGAAAATAGAGGTCGTGGGAGCCGGCGATCACGGTGGTGCGGGCCGTGATCCGCCCCAGGGCGTCGGCCAGGGAACTCCCCATGGCGGCGCCGAGATCGTTGGCCAGCCAGGTGTCGAGCATCGCCAGCAGATCGCGGGGATCGTGGCGGCTGTAGGCGGGTAACCAGCTGCGCTCCACATACTCCTCCACGCTGCCGTAGCCCAGCGCCTCGTGCCTGCCCTGCCGGTAGTAGGCCTGGCTGGCGGCCCAGCTGGCGTAGATCAGGGCGAAGCTGCGCAGCCCCTGCTCGGGGGTGGCCCTGAAGCGCTCCCCATCCCAGGCGGGATCGGCGGTGAGGGCCTGGCGCAGGCTGAGCAGGAACAGGCGGTTGTGGGGCGTGGTGCGGGCTGTGCCGCAGAGGCAGCAGATCCGCTCCACCGCCTCGGGCTTCAGGGCCGCCCAGTGGTAGGCCTGCTGTGCCCCCATCGACCAGCCGTAGATCAGGGCGAGACGCTCCACCCCGTACACCTCCTGGATCAGGCGTTGTTGGGCGGTCACGTTGTCGGTATGGCGGAAGATCCAGCCCTGCTCGGCCAGCCCCATGGCGCTGGTGCTCGGGCTGCTGGAGCGGCCGTTGCCGAACTGGCTCACCAGCAGCACGCAGAAACGGGCTGGATCGAGAATCGGGCCCACCACCCAGTCGATGTCCTCGGGCCAGGCGCCGTAGGAGCTGGGGTAGAGCACCAGGTTGGAGCGTTCTGCGTTGAGTTCGCCGAACACCCTGTAGGCCAGGCGGGCGTTGGGCAGATCCCTGCCGCAGCTGAGCGCAAAGGACCCCAGCTCAAACACAGCATCCCGGCCCTGGGTCGCCGCAGCCACGCTCATGCCGGTGGCAGCGCCAGCCTCGACGGATCGGCCAGGAACGCCCTGTGCACCGCCAGGTAGCCCGGATCGTTGTGCTCCAGCCTCCCGGCGATCCAGCCGTGGGCCGCCGGCAGGGCATGGAAGGGAATCGAAGCCATCAGGTGGTGTTCGACGTGAAAGGGCATGTTCCACATCAGCCAGCGCAGCGGCGCCAGGGTGCGGGTGGTGCGGGTGTTGCGCAGCACGTCGGCGGCGGTGCTGCAGCCTCCGTGCTCAGCCAGCAACACGAAGCGCAGCAGGGGCTGCCCCAGGGCCAGCGGCAGGAGCCACTGCCAGAGCAGAACGCCGTTGCCCCCCGGAATCGACAGCAGCAGCACCAGCCCATAAACAGCGAACTGGAGGCGGATCGAGCGGCGCAGCGCCGGGGCGGCCTCGGCGGGGATGTAGGGGCGGCCGCTGAAGTCGCCGCGCAGGCCGGCGGCGTGGCTCCGCAGCTTGCCGATCCACCAGGGCAGGCCGCTCAACTCCAGCAGGTAGGCCCAGCGGCTGGTGGGCGGCGGATCCTCCAGCTCCGGGTCCAGGCCGGGCTGGTGGGTGTGGCGGTGGTGCCACTGGTGGTAGCGGCGGTAAAAATCGGCGTTGTAGAAGCTCAGCACTCCGGCCCACCAGGCCACGGCGTCGTTGAGGCGGCGGCTGGCGAAGGCGGTGCGGTGGCCGCATTCGTGCATGGCGCAGAAGGCGAAGGCCAGGCCCCAGCCCAGCAGCAGCAGGGCCGGCAGCCGCAGCGCCCAGGGCAGACGAGCATCCCCCCAGATCAGCCCGCTGACCAGGATCAGCCCCCCATGGCCCGCCAGTTGCCACCAGCCGGCCCCATCCCTGCGCAGGTTGAGCTCGCTCAGGGTTTCTGCGGGAATCAGCTCGGCAGGGGCCGCCTTGATGGCCGGTTGGCTCGTGGTCACGGACCTCAGGATCCCAGCAACGCCGTGCATTCCAACCGTTCCTGGTTGGCATCGCGACGATCCACCTGACGGCGGATCAGGCCGGCCAGATAGGCCGCATCGGAGCCGACGCCGCAGAAGCGGCCCGAGCCCCAGGTGTGCAGCCAGGGCAGCCCCAGGACATAGAGGCCTGCCGCGGGGGTCACACCGCGCTGATGCACCGGCTCCCCGGCTCCATCGAAGATGGGGACCTCCACCCAGCGGAAGTCGGAGCGGTAGCCCGTGCACCAGATCACGGCCGCCAGTGGTTCATCGCCAAGATCCAGGGGTGGGTCCTGTGGTGGCGGCTGCCAGCAGGGTTCGTAGGCGGGGTCTTCGGGTGCTTCGAGACCGTTGGACTCGATGTAGGTGTCGATGCTGGCGCGGATGCGGCGGTAGACCGCGTCGGCACCATCGAGGTTGGCCGCCAGGTCGGGCGCGAAGCGGAAGCCGCTGACGCTGATCTCCTCCAACCGGCCATGCAGGACCATCCCTTCGAGGGCACGACGGCGCAGATCGATCTCCCGGCCACCGTCGCGGCCGGTGAGGTAGTGATTGGTCTTGCGACGCACCGAGCGGGGATCGGGATGCTGCTCGATCGGGGTGTCGTAGTAGCTCATGCGATCGAGCCAGTCGACCACGTCCTTGCCGCGATAGCGACGGGGTGAACGGGGAGCCGAACCCACGCTCAGGTGAACACGACGGCCGGCCAGGAAGAGGTCTTCGGCGATCTGGCAGCCCGACTGGCCGCTGCCCACCACCAGGACGGGCCCGTCGGGCAGCTGGTCGGGGCGGCGGTAGTCACGGGCGTCGAGCTGGAGCAGCCTGGCCGGCAGGCGGGCCGCCAGCGGGTGGCGCCGGGGCCTGTGGTAAGCGCCGGTGGCGATCACCACCTGCGGGGTCTCGATCACTCCGTCGCTGGTGCTCAGGCGGTAACCACCGGTTTCCAGGGGTTGCAGGCGTTCAACGGCAATGCCTTCCCGCACCGGCACGGCGGCGTGATAGGCAAAGCGGCGCAGGTAGTCGACGATCGCGTCACGGCCCATGAACCCCTCTGGATCGTCGCCGTCGTAGGGGAACTCCGGCAGGCGGCATTGCCAGTTGGGGGTGACCAGGCAGAAGGAATCCCAGCGCTGGTGCTGCCAGGAGTGGGCGACCCGGTGCCTTTCGAGCACCACTGGCGTCAGTCCCTGCTGCTGGAGGCAGCTGGCCACCGACAGGCCGGCCTGGCCGGCACCGATCACCACCACCGGCACGCGCAGGACGGCGGCGTCGGACGGGGGAGGATCTGAGCTGGTGATGAGGCTGGTCCGCTGGCTTCGGTTCACGGGCGCGTGCTGAATGTCCTGGCTGTCACGGTTCGATCGTCACGCTGGTCATGGCGATGTCGCGGACGTTGCCCTGATCGTCTTGAAGCAACCCGTCCTTGAACGAGTTCGCCCTTGGGTTGGTCCAAAATCCTCTGATATCCAGAGTTGATTGACGGTAGCGATCGTGACGAATCGCGGGTGACGGCCCGCCACAGTCCGCTCTCCCTGGTGGCCTGGTGATTCTGTGGCAGTGGCTACACAGAACGAAACATGGGCTGTGCAAGGGTCTTGATTGTTGCTTTTTAGCCAGGCCCTTCATCGATGCCCGAGGTTACCCATCCCGCTCACCAAGCAGGAAATTTTCTTGTTGACTACGAAGAGAAAGTCTTTCCTGATGTCAAGGCCGAGCCGGGCGAGAAGGCGCTGGTCACCTTTCACACGGTGGCCTTCGAAGGCTCCATCGGTCTGGTGAACCTGCTCCAGGCCAGCCGTCTGATCAACAAGGGCTTCGAGACCTCAATCCTTCTTTATGGCCCTGGTGTCACCCTCGGTGTGCAGCGGGGCTTCCCCAAGCTTGGTGATGCCGCCTTCGACGGCCATCTCAATTTCAATGCCCGCATTCAGAAGTTCATGGATCAGGGCGGCAAAGTGTATGCCTGCCGATTTGCCCTTCAGGCGCTCTATGGCCATGGCGAAGGCGCCTTGATTCCGGGTATTCGTCCCATCAATCCCCTCGATGTGCTTGACATCATCCTGATGCACCGCAAGGAGGGTGCCTTCATTCTCGATACCTGGACGCTCTGAATGGAGGCGCCGATCGTTGTTGCAGCCGCCCAGATCCGTCCTGTGCTTCACAGCCTGGACGGGTCTCTGGCTCGGGTACTGGAGGCCATGGCCGAGGCGGCTGCAGCGTCGGTGCAGCTGATCGTTTTTCCGGAAACGTTCCTCCCTTACTACCCCTACTTCTCCTTCATCGAACCGCCCGTGCTGATGGGCCGCTCGCATCTGCTGCTCTATGAGCAAGCGGTGGTGGTTCCCGGCCCGGCGATCGACAGGATCGCGGAGGCGGCCCGTCGTCATCGGATGTACGTGCTGCTGGGCATCAACGAGCGCGACGGCGGCAGCCTCTACAACGCCCAGCTGCTGATCGACGACACCGGCACGGTGCTGCTCAAGCGCCGCAAGATCACTCCCACGTATCACGAACGGATGGTGTGGGGCCAGGGTGATGGGGCCGGCCTGACCGTGGTGCCCACGTCCCTCGGCCGGGTCGGTGCCCTGGCCTGCTGGGAGCACTACAACCCCCTGGCGCGATTCAGCCTGATGGCCCAGGGGGAGGAGATCCACTGCGCCCAGTTCCCGGGCTCGCTGGTGGGGCCGATCTTCAGCGAGCAGACGGCCGTCAGCCTGCGTCACCACGCCCTGGAGGCGGGATGCTTCGTGATCAGCTCCACGGCCTGGCTGGATCCCGCCGATCTGGCCACGATCACGCCGGACGCCTCGCTGCACAAGGCCTTCCAGGGTGGTTGTCACACCGCAGTGATCAGCCCCGAGGGCCGTTATCTGGCCGGGCCGCTCCCTGAAGGCGAAGGGTTGGCCATCGCCGAGCTGGATCCGTCACTGATCACCAAACGCAAGCGAATGATGGACAGCGTGGGCCACTACAGCCGCCCTGATCTGCTCGGTCTGCGCATCGATCGCACACCGGCCCGTCTGATCGAGGACCAGCCCGGGCTTCCACTTCAGGCTCCTTTGGACTTGCCCATCACCGCAACCTCGTTGCCCCCGCTGGAGATTTCGGCCCATGGCTGAGCCTGCTTCCGCCGCACTGGGCCGTCTGGTCACCGAGCTGCAGGTGAATGGCGTGGCGGTGCCCGCCGTTGGCGGCAATCCCGGCCGACGTGGCGGGGCCGGCCCTTCCGATCACCGTGCCATCAGCGTCGATGGCACCACCGTGATGGTGCCCGTCTACAACACCGCCTCCCAGGATTCCCCCTATGCCTTGGAACGCCATGACGACGGCATGGTCTGGCTGAGGCACCGCGACCAGAGCGGCTCCCGACAATTGGTGGACACCCCGCCTGAACCCCGCTTCTACGGGCTCAGCACCTCCGACGGCACGCCTTACCGCTCGATCGCCCTGCTGCATGGCCGCGATGTGCTGGCCACCACCCTGCTGCAGACCTGCATCCGTTTTCGCGACCGTGCTGAGTCGTGCCAGTTCTGTGCGATCGAGCAATCGCTCGACGACGGACGCACCCTGGCGCGCAAGACCCCAGAGCAGGTGGCCGAGGTGGCAGAAGCGGCCGTGCGGCTTGATGGTGTGAAGCAGCTGGTGATGACCACCGGCACCCCCAACACCGACGACCGTGGTGCCCGGCTGATGGCTGAAACGGCCCGCGCCGTCAAGGCGAGGGTGCCCTTGCCGATCCAGGCCCAGTGCGAGCCCCCCGACGATCCGATCTGGTTCAGGCGCATGCAGGAGGCCGGTGTCGACAGCCTCGGCATGCACCTGGAGGTGGTGGAGCCCGAGGTGCGCCGGCGCATCCTTCCCGGCAAGGCCGAGCTCAGCCTCGAGCGCTATTTCACCGCCTTCGAGCAGGCGGTGGCCGTCTTCGGCCGGGGTGAGGTGTCCACCTACCTGCTCGCCGGGCTGGGCGACAGCGCGGAATCGATCGTGAGCTGCAGTGAGCGCTTGATCGCCCTGGGCGTCTACCCCTTCGTGGTGCCATTCGTGCCGATCGCCGGCACCCCGCTGGAGCACCATCCAGCCCCCAGCACCGACTTCATGGTGGAGGTCTACACGGCGGTGGGAGGGCTCCTGGAGGTCTCCGATCTGAGCTCGGCCGCGATGACGGCGGGCTGCGCCAAGTGCGGCGCCTGCTCCGCCCTGTCCCTGTTCGAGTCCAGCGGGCCCAGCCCCTCCTGAGCCGACTGCGATGTTCTTCATTGACCCCTCCAGCCACGAGATCGGCCGCAGTCCCAGCTCCGCGCCGGCGGCCTACACGCCCTCGGTGCGCTGGGGGCTCGGTGTCGATGCCGACGACTTCCGCCTCTCCCCGGGCGCCAGCTCCGATCAGTTCTCCTTTCACCTGCTGCGCCACGGCTCCTCCCTGCTGGCGGGTTACTGGAGCCTGCGCAGCCGCATCTTCTGCGAGGAGCAGCACCTGTTCGAAGCCTCCGATCGCGATGCGAGCGATGATCTGGCCTACCCGATCGCGGCCCTGACCCATGGCGGCAGCGCAGCTGGCTCGGTGGTGGGGGTGGTGCGCATCCTCGAGACCAGCCCAGGCCTGTGGTATGGCGGCCGACTGGGGGTGGCTGCCGACTTCCGCCGCCACAACCAGATCGGCAAGGGCCTGATCTGGAAGGCCGTCACCACGGCCCATGGCTGGGGCTGCCATCGGTTTCTGGCCACGGTGCAGATCCAGAATGTGCGCTTCTTCCGGCGCCTGCACTGGTGTTCGGTCGAGACCCTGGAGATTCGCGGTGTCAGCCACCATCTGATGGAGGCCGACCTCGAGTACTACATCCCGTCGATTGAGCGCCGACCCGAGTTGCCACCCGAGTTGCCTCTGCCTCAGGCGGCATGAGTGAGCCCGATCTGGAGGCCCTGGCCGCGCGCCTGCGACAGCTGGCTGGCTGGCGCGGGAAAACGGACATCCAGCGGCCCGCGGCCCATTTCCCCCATCTCCCCTTCCCGGCTCTCGGCGTGGCGGCGGCCCTTGGCGATGACGCTGCCCTGCTGCCCGCCGCCACAGGCTCCCTGCTGCTGGCCTGCGAGGGTCTCCATCCCGATCTGGTCGATCAGGACCCCTGGTTTGCGGGCTGGAGCGGTGTGCTGGTGAACCTCAGCGACATCGCCGCCATGGGCGGGCGGCCCCTGGCGGTGGTCAACAGTCTCTGGAGTGGTGATGCCAGCCACGCCGATCTCATCCTCAATGGCCTGCGCGTGGCCTCGGAGACGTTCCAGGTGCCTGTGGTGGGAGGGCACACGAATCTGCACAGCCCCTACAACGCCCTCTCGGTGGCCGTGCTGGGGGTGGCTAAGGGCCCGGTGCTCTCGGCCCGCTGCGCACGCCCAGGCGATCACTGCCATCTGCTGATCAACACCAGCGGCCACGTCCACCATCCCTATCCCTTCTGGGATGCGGCCACCACAGCGGAGCCCGCGCTGCTGCGCCGTCATCTGGCCCTGATGGCCGAGCTGGCGGAATCCGGCACGGTTCATGCGGCCAAGGACATCAGCATGGGAGGGCTGATCGGCACGGCCGTGATGTTCGCTGAGGCCTCGGGCTGCGGCCTGGAGCTCGATCTCGATGCCATCTCCCCGCCAGCTGGCGTCAGCCTTGACGACTGGCTGTGCTGCTTTCCCAGCTATGGCTATCTGCTGGCAGCAGGTCCCGAGCGGGCCGGGGCCCTGGCGGCAGCCGTGGCGCCGTTCGCCGATCTGCAGCTGGCCTGCATCGGTCGGTTCGGTCCGGTTGGTGGGGGGCTCAGCCTGCGGCAGGCGGGGCAGTGCCATCAGCTCTGGTCTGGCGATGAGGCACTCACGGGATTCGGGGCCCTGTGTTGACGCCTACCACCGGTGTTGGCTGCGTCCTGGAGGATCCGGTCCAGTCCTCCCTCAGGCACCGTGCCCGAAGTCCATCTGAACGTGGAGTGGCCCGATGGCCGCACCACGGTGCTCTACTCACCCTCCACCGTGATCCTGAACTACCTCCAGCCTGGCCAGAGCCTGGCGGTAGCGGAGCTCGCTAGCCGCGGAACGGAGGCCCTGCGCATGGCCTCCGAGAGGGTGCGGGCGCGGTACGGCTTCGCCTGCACCCGGGCCGATGAGGAGGAGCGCCAACTGCTCCAGACCGCCACGGTCTACGCGGACGATCAGCTGGTGCACATCAGCGCGCCATGAGCCGCCCCTACCTGCGCAAGTTCCTGGGCGACCGGGCTCCGCTGCCCCCACGTCCTCCCACACGCGCCATCGTCATGGCCTGGATCGGTGGTCTGCTGGCGATCGCAGCGGTGGCCCTGTTGCGGCTGGGCCTCACCCAGCCGTTCGTGCTCGGCTCCTTCGGCGCAACCTGCGTGCTGGCCTTCGGCTATCCCGATGTGCCCTTCTCCCAGCCCCGCAACATCGTGCTGGGCCACACCCTCAGTACCGCCACGGGCCTGGTGTTCCTCACGTTGTTCGGGCCGACGTGGTGGGCGATGGCGATGGCTGCGGCCACCGCGATCGCCCTGATGATGGCCACCGGCACGGTGCATCCCCCCGCGGGATCGAACCCAGTGATCGTGTTTCTGCTCCAGCCAGGCTGGGACTTCCTGCTGCTGCCCACCCTGCTCGGCGCTTTGGTCGTCACCCTGGTGGCCCTCATCTACAACAACGCCGTGCGCGAGAGCCGCTACCCGAAGTACTGGTGAGCGAGAGGGCCGCAACTGCCGGGAGCTACGGACATCACCAAAGTGCCGTTCCTGCGCCTGCTTTTCCTGTTCGGGCTCGGACTTCTCCTCGCGCCGCCTGCCAGGGATCTGGACCTGATCGAGATTCACCTCTCGATTCTGGAAACCGATCTGAGCGTTCGGGTGTCGGAACTGCGGTCCCCCCAGAGCCTCCTTCAGGGCAACAGCGACCTCGCCCAGCTCGACTAGGCCACCGATGGCCAGTTCGACGCCAGGCTGATCAGGTTTCTGCAGTCCCCCCTCCCCATCCCCGTCTCGCATCGCCCCGAGCCGCTTCAGATGGTGGCCCTGGGGCAATCCTGGGGAGCCACCACCGTGCTCAAGCTGGCCGTTGCCAGGCCCTGCGCCTCCCTGCTGAGCCAATCCTGCGAGGACCTGCGTGATCCCCCCACCCGCAACCTCCGCTGGGTGCTCCAGTGCAACTTCCTCACCAGCGCCAACCGTGCCGGTGGGGGCGGCCCCGGGTCCCAGTGCTCCTGCTCTCCTCCCTGACGACGGATGGGCGACGACACCTTCGCGTTGGTGGATGTGACCCCCCAGTTGCCATCCGTCGGGGTGCCCTGATCCAGTCCACGGCCGCCCACCGCACAACCGCTCTCCCGTTACGAAGAGCCACGTGCGGCCTGGGTGTGTTGTTGTACTGCTTTGGAGGTTCTCCGACCGGGCTTCAGAGATCAGCGTGGTGCTCGATCCAGGGCAGGCCCGCTTCCTTCCAGGCCACGAAGCCGCCCTCGAGGTTGGCGACGTGCGTGAAGCCGAGGGTCTGCAGCGTCAGTGCGGCAAGGGCCGCGCGCGTGCCGGAGCGGCAGTAGACGATCACCCGAGCGCTGGGATCCAGCGCATCGTGATGGCGCGCACTGGTGGGATCAGCGGCAAACTCGAGCAGACCCCTGGGCACCTGCACCGCGCCATCGATGTGCTCCTCCCACTCGGAGGGCTCCCGTATATCCAGGGCGACGGCCTTCCCGGTGGAGAGCTCCTCGAACGCCTGCTGCGGCGTGACAGCTTCGATCCGGGCGCGGGCCTGCTCAACCAGCTCGTGGGCGGTGATGCTCATGCTGTTCAGCCTCTCCAAAGTGTGTTGCTGGCCCAACGCTCTGCTCTTGCCTGCCGTCAGCCCAACCCCAACTGCGTACCCTTCGCTTCGAGCCCGCTACCGTGGGCCATCTTGCTCCAACTCCTGCGCTCCCATTCCTCTTCAAGAACCTGATGAGCAGCTTCTTCGAGGAACTTCGGCTGGGCCCATTCGTCCACATCAAAATCGTTCTTGATGTAACCGTGCTTAAACATGAAATCCTTCCCGATCCGGATACATTCGAGGTTCTGAGCACTTAGGGAACCCCTGAAAAACCCGCTAAAATCAGTCCAGATCCAAGACTGAGACTGGAACGGATGGCCGACCCTCTCCAGCTGGGCTTCACGGACTACGAGCAGATCTACGCCAAAAAGAGGACGCGCCGCCAGCGCTTCTTGGATGAGATGGAGGCCACGGTTCCCTGGGAAGCGTTTCTGGCCTTGATTGAGCCCGTGTATCACAAGCCCTCCAGCAAAGGAGGTCGTCCGCCGATTCCTTTGGAGGTGATGCTGCGGATCCATCTGCTGCAGCAGTGGTTCACGCTTTCAGATCCATTGATGGAGGAGATGCTGATCGATACGCCCTGCTTCCGCCGCTTCGCAGGGATCGAGACGATGGATGGCCGGATCCCTGATGAGACGACGATTCTCAACTTTCGCCATCTGCTGGAAGAGCACCGGATCGCGGAGCAGATTCTTGAGGGTGTGAACCAGATGCTTAGCGAGAGAGGAGTGATGCTGAGGGAAGGAACGATCCTTGATGCCACGATAATCAATGCCCCCAGCTCCACCAAGAACAAGGCCAAGGAGAGGGATCCTGACATGCACTCAGTGGCCAAGGGCAAGCAGTGGTTCTTTGGAATGCGCTGCCACATCGGAGTTGATGCCGCATCTGGCCTGGTCCACTCTGTTGAGAGCACCGCCGCCAATGTTCATGAGCTGAACACAGCAGCTGAACGGCTCCATGGGGATGAACGCCTCATCTACGGCGATGCCGGCCACATCGGCATCGAGAAACGAAACGACTTCCAGGACTGCGAGGCTGAGTTCAGGATTGCGATGAAGCCCGGCCAGCGCAGAGTGCTTCCAGAGACACCTGAGGGCAGGCTTCTTGATCTGATTGAGACGGCGAAAGCCCACTTCCGCGCCAAAGTGGAACATCCCTTTCGAATCATCAAATGTCAGTTCGGCTTCCGGAAGGTCTTCTACAGAGGTATCCGCAAGAACGACCTCAAGCTGAAGTTGCTCTTTGCCCTGGCAAACCTCTGGATGGTACGGGAACGGATACCTGATTCAGCGTAAAGCAAGGGTATAGTGTGTCTAAAGACCGATAATCATCCAGAAATCAAGCCAAAACGAATGGTGGGAACTGCCTGAAGTCTTTTCAAGGGCTTCTCTGAGCGAAAAGTGGGCTAAATCTGCTCAGTATCGTCTCATTGATGAGAATGAGACTAGATTATTCGGATTAAGGCGTCTTGATCAGAGGTTCCTTAGGCTCGGCACCATGTCGACGTCCTTGATGCCTTCGTAGGTATGCTCGGCGTCAAGGTAGAAGGTTTGCCGGTTAAGGATTTCGCCCGCCGCGTGCTTGTTCCGGTTGGCCCAGAGTCCAACGTTCAACATGGCGCGCATGTAGGCCAGCACCAGTTCTGGATGCTCCTTGGCCATCACGTCCGTGCAGGTGATGACGGCCGGCGTATTGGCCACTTGCATCGTCCAGTCCGGGTGGTTAGCCAGATTGTAGATAGCCTTGATCTTGCCTGTTGCTTCCGAGAGTTGCCCTAGCTGTCCCATTTGGTTGTATATGGCGTCCATGGTCCCATCGAGCAGGGCTTTCTCCAGTGGGCGAAAGGCGTAGTCGTGTTTGTGGTCGCGCCGTAGCCAAAGCTCGGACGGGTTGTTCATTGGCGGCACGAGCATTGCGGGATCGTCGTACCAGTCGTCCGCATAAGGAAATTCGACAAGTTCGACATCGTCGATAGTCATTCCGTGTAGCTTGAGGATGTTCAGGATCCCCATATGCTCTTGAATGCGCCACCAGTCATTCTTGATGGTATTCAGGCTCTTGGTAATGCCAATTTTTTGCCCTTCAGGTCTTGCACTCGGAAGATCTCGTCGCGTGCACGCACCTGCATGACACCACCCTCATAGACCCATGTGGCTCCGAGCAACACGGTGCGGCGAAGGTCCGCGTGAACGTGGATGGCCGGATTCAGCCCGCCGAAGCGAATCAGGTTGTCGAGGTTGTGAATGTAGTGGGGGTACCAGTTGTTCTCCGGCGCGTGGCGGAAGTAGGCGTACTCGACGCCGATCTTCTTGAATTCCTCGCGGCACCAGCCCAGCTCCTGATCGATGTTGTTCGCCGACACCATCGGGCAGTTCGTGAACCACACCTCGTCCCAGCGCAGGGGCACCGTGCTGGACTTTCTTGCCTCTGGTCCAGTTGTTGTCATGGTGATCTCTCCCCTGGGTAGTTACTCCTTTCGGTTGATCTCACACCACTGCATCAGGGAGACGTCCTACCGCCATGAAGTCCTGCTGCCTGGCTGGGTCCTTGTAACCATCTGGTCCCTTCACCCCACTGTTCACATCCACGGCATAGGGCTTCACCTGCGCGATGATCTGACTCACGTTCTGGTCGGCGACACCCCCACCCTGGGGGCCTCACACCCTCTTGTCAGCTGAACAACCTGGTGGGACTACACAACTAAACAGCTAGTGCTCATCAGGCTTGGCCGGCTGCATAGAAACGACCCGCTGTGGGAAGGGAATCTCAATCCCCTCCTCGCTGAAGCGGTGCCAGATGGCGCTGCTCACCTCGCTCTTGATGCTGGCGTTGTTCATCGGATTCTCGATCCAGAACCGCACGGCGTAGTTGATGCTGGAGTCGCCGTAGCTCAGCAACAGGGCCTTGGGCGGGGGCTGCAGCAGCACCCTCGGTGAGGAGCGGGCCACCGCCTCCAGCAGTTGGATCACCGTGTCGGGGTCGTGGCGGTAGGCGGCCGACACCTCCACCTGGCTGCGGCGCATCCGATCGCTGCCGGTGTAGGTGGTGGTCGTGGTGGTGAAGAAGTCCTGGTTGGGGATCACCAGTTCGGCATTGTCGCGGTCGCGCCAGAGCACCGCCGCCCGCAGCCCCAGGCTGCGCACCTCGCAGGGATCCCCATCGATGAAGAGGATCTCGCCAGGGCGCACGGAACCCTCGAACAGCAGCCAGAGGCCGCTCACGAAGTTGGAGAACACCTCCTTGATGCCGAAGCCGAGCCCGACCGACAACCCACCGGCCACGGCGGCGATCGCCGTGCTGTTCAGCCCGATGCGCCTGAGCACCCACAGCGATCCCAAGGCGATCACCAGGTAACGGCTGACCAACTCCACCGCCACCCGGGTGCTGCTGGAGAAGCCCAGCAGCCGCTGCAGCAGGTCCCCCAGTCCCACCACCGCATATTCCGACACCACCACCAGGAAATAGGGGATGGTCAGGATCAGGATGATGCCACTGGCCGTGAGCGGCTCGCCGAACAGGGTGATCAGGGGGATCCGGCCCACATCGATCAGGGAATCCAGCTGGTTGATCAGGGATCCAACCACCACCAGCGCAAACAGTGGACGCACCAGCTGGCGGTAGAACCGCTCGATGCTCGCGGCGGTGAACCAGCGCCGAGCCACCAGCTTCACCAGAGCCAGAACGATCCAGAGAGTGAACAGCTGGACCACGTAATGGGCCAGGCCGTTGGGGAACCCCAGCCAGCCCAGCACCAGGGCGTTGAGGCGCAGGCCCAGCAGCAGGCCCAGGCTGCCGAGGAACTCCAGCCGGTGGCCCCGACCCAGCAGGTGGGGACGGATCCAGATGGCGTAGACGGCATACAGCACAGCCCCGCTGAGCACCTGGAGCATCACCTGGGGCCGGGCCAGGTAGCCCAGCCAACCGGAGATCTCGTAGAGGAAGAGGCGCATCGGCGATCGGGCGGACGGCGGAGCTCAGGGCTTGCTGGAGGGAGGCGCAGCGGGTGGCCCCGCCTGGATGTCCTTCATCACGTCGGCGGGCGAGGCCGCATTCACGATCGCGCGCTCCAGGATGTCGTCCATCCAGGCCAGGCGGGTTTCGATCCGGTCGGGGTCAGAGAAGCTGATCAGCTGCGCCCGGTCGAGGCTGTCCGCCAGGGCCGCGAACACAGCGGAGCTCTTGCTGGGAATCAGCACATTACGGTTCACCGGCAGGTTGCCCGGAGCGAACAGCATCAGTCGCTTCTGGTTGAGCCGATTGAGGGTGAAGAGCACGAACTCCTTGGCCAGCTCCCGCTGCCGTGGTGTGGAGTGCGTCCCGAAACTCCAGACCTTCAGCCGGGTGAGCCCCCGAGCCGGCTGGCCGGGGCTGCCCGGCAGCTGCGACACCCCCAGGGACGGGCCCATGCTCTTGCCGAGCCGTTCCAGCCAGAGGCTGTTGCAGCTGATCCAGTCGAGCTTGCCCTGCTCCAGCTGATGCACCAGATCCACCGCCTCTTCCGAGAACTCCACGTTCTGCTGGAGGTTGGCGTTGTTGAGCCAGTTCAGCCAGCGCAGCAGGTCCTGGCGATCGCTCGTGCTGATCACCAGCGTGCCGCCTCTCGGGCTGGGTGACTCCAGCAGCCGCTCCAGAGCCCCGTTGGCCTCCATGCCGCTGCTGGTCCAGTAGAGATCGCCAAGCCGCAGGGGCAGACCGACCTTCAGACCCTTGGCACTCAGGTTGATCAGATCCGTCAGATCGCGCGGTGGCTCGGGCACGCGCCGGCGGTTGTAGCAGGCCACCTCCGGCTGGGCCAGCAGCGGCACGGCCAGCAGCTGGCGGCCGAGGCGGAAATCGTTGAGGAAGCGGGGCTCGAGTTCTTCGAGCCGTTCGGGATCGAGCGTCACCGCTTCACTCAATCCCTGCTGATGCAGGCGCAGGGCGGTCACCACCCGGGTGACCATCAGGTCGGGGCCCAGCCCCCTGGAGGACCGGAAGGCGGTGGAGCTCAGGAAGGCATCGCTGGGGAGGTGACGGACATGGATGCTGACGCCGGGGTTCACCTGACGGAATTCGTCGATCAGCCTGCGGGCCCGCTGTTCGCTGTCACCCAGCTCCACCTGGGGGGTTCTGGTGGAATCGGTCTCGACGTACAGAAAGAGGCTGTCGGGTACGCCCCAGCCCTGACAGCCTCCGCAGAGCAGCATGGCGGCCAGGGCGGCCGGCAGGGATCGGGCCGCCCCACCGCCCGGCCAGCGGCGTCGGCCGATGGGGCTCCTGCCGGTCATGCGGCCTCGGCTGGCGCGGCCTGGCCCACCAGTTGCTCACTCACCTCCCAGAGGCGCTGGCGGATCTGGGGATCGAGGGCCGCTGGGGCGATGCGCACCTGGGTGGGCCCGCCGCGCATGCCCCCCCACTGATCGGGCCCGTAGTGCTCTCCGCCCCGAGCTTCGGGGGCCGTGGCGGCATAAAGCTGGGGCAGGGCCCCCATGGCGGCGCTCTGGAAGAGGGGATCCATCAATCGGTAGGCCAGGCTCTCGAAGCGGGAGCCGCTCGAGGCCACCGAGGCGGGCTGCAGGTTGGTGCGCGCCAGCCCGGGGTGGGCAGCCAGCGACGACACCGTGCTGCCGGCTGCCGCCAGCCGTTGCTGCAACTCAAGGGCGAAGGTCACATTGGCCAGCTTGCTCTGGCTGTAGGCCGCCCAGCGGTCGTAGCGCCGCTCCGACTGCAGGTCATCGAAGGCCAGCTTGCCGAAGTACTGGGCGCCGGAGGTCACCGTCACCACCCGGGCATCGGCGCGTCCCTCCATCAGGGGCAGCAGCGCTGTGGTGAGGGCGAAATGGCCCAGGTGGTTGGTGCCGAACTGCAGCTCGAAGCCATCGCGGGTGAGCTGCCGCGGCGGGCCCATCACACCGGCGTTGTTGAGCAGCAGATCGAGGCGGCCGTACTGCTCCTGCATCCAGCGGGCCCCGGCGCGCACGCTGGCCAGATCCGCCAGGTCGAGCTCGAGCACCTCCAGGCCGGCGACCGCGGCGGGCAGCAGCTCGGCGCGGGCCTCCTCCCCCCGGCGGCGGGAGCGGCAGGCGAGCACCACCGTGGCCCCATGGCTCGCCAGGGCCCGGGCGGACTCCAGCCCCAGCCCGCTGTTGGCGCCGGTGATCAGGGCGATCCGGCCACTCTGGTCGGGGATGGAGGCGGTGGTCCAGGTCATCGGGATGGCGATCAGCTCACAAAAGTCATCGTGTCGCGCGGGTTTCCATCACCGTGGGCCCCACCCAGAAGGTGCCTGGATCCTGCCGCGCCGCCGCCATCTCGGCCCGGGCCCGCTCGGCCTCCTGATGGCTCCACAGCCCCCGGCGGATCAGCTCCGGCCCGTAGATGGTCACGAAACACTCCAGCCAGCGCGCCACCCCGTCGCCGAGGCGCCCCACCACGGTGAGTGGCCGCAGCTCATCGATGCGGAAGCCCCGCTGGCTCAGCAGCGACGGCAGCCGCCGGTTCACGTCAGGATCGCCGCCGGCGGCCAGGAAGCTGGCGTGGGCGGCACGACCGAAGCTCGCCACCGCCTCGGTGCCTGGATGCAACGCGAAGCTGCTCCAGTGGATGTATTCGTGGACCACCAGCCGGGCGCCAGGTCGCAGCTGGGCGGCCAGTCCATCGAGCAGGGGGTCGAGTTCGCCGAGGAACATCAGCACCCAGCGGCACCACACCAGGTCGAACGACTCCTCTGGAAAGGCATCGCTCACCAGGTCGTGTTGACGCACCTCCAGCTGGCTCAGCCCCAGCCCCGCCCTGCGGGCGGCTTCGGCGTAGGCCGCACTCAGCTCCAGGCCCAGCACCCGGCCCTCGGGTCCCACCTCCCGGGCCAGCTCCAGGGCGACAAAGCCCGGGCCGGCCCCCAGATCCAGCACCCGCTCCCCAGGCTTCAACCCCGCCCGGTGCCAGGCTCGCCGAGCTTCCGGCAGCCAGAGCTCGTGCTGAAGCCGCAGCCGTTCAAGTTCGATCGGATCGGTGCCGAGCAGGTAGGTGTCGGTGGCCACCGGGGAACGGGCTGGGAGCTCAGGGCAGTGTGGCCCGGAGCTCAGTCTTCGCCGGGGAAGAGCAGCTCGGCCAGCTCGTCGGGGTCCACGTCGTAGACGCGAGCCAGGGAGGTTTCGATCGCCGAGGTCACCTCACCCGGCAGGAAGCGCATGGAGTTGAGCGCGTCCTCGGTGATGTCGTCGGTGAGCAGTTTCTCTTCACCGCCGAGCTTCTCGTCGTTGATCACCGCCATCACCCAGCTCTGGTAGGCGTAGACCAGATCGGAGAACTCGAGCTCCGGGTCGTTCAGATCCAGGGCCATGGGCGTGTCCTGTGCAAGCTCATGCAGTTTGCCCCCAAGGGCGGACCTGCGACGGTTCAGGGGCATCAGGGGACACTCCTGTGCGGAACTCCTGATCAGCTCCCGTGCTTGCGGCAGCCTGAGTTTCCCCTCGTCAGGCCCTTTCTGTGACCCCTGCCGGACCCGGCACCAGCTCAGCCCAGGCCACAGCGCTGCAGGCCGGCCTGTTCGACTTCGCCCTCGGCGAACTGGTGCGCCAGCACCGCACCAGCTTCCCGCCGCTGTGGACCACCGAGAGCTGGGCCAAGCTGATGATCTGGTTGGCGCTCAACTGCGGCGCTGACGGCAGCCGCGAGGGCCTCGAGGCGTTCGCCGGCGCGATCGGCCCTCACGCCACGGCCCGGATGCGGCGGCTGTTCTTCGAGCGGGAGCTGGAGGGGATCAACCTCAAGCTGATGGCGGATCCCGCCGAAGCCCAGGTGCTGGCGCTGCCCCTGGAACCTGCCGCAGGGGAAGGCGGACTGGCGGCCGCCAGCCTCGCTGAAGCCCTGGAGCAGGTGGGCCTGGCAGAGCAGGTGAGCACCGATCCGCGTAGCTGGGTCCGCCATGACTCTGCGGTGGCCATTCCCTGGTCGCGGCTGGCCTCGCCGGTCTGAACGTCAGGCGCGCCCGTTCCTACGGTGCCCGCCTCTGGGAGGCACCTGATGCGCCTGATCGGCACCTACCGAAATTCTGGCTATGAAGCCCTGGCCGATGCGGCCCTGGGTTTCTACGAGCGGCGGGCGGATCTGCGCCGCCCGGGGGTTGCCTTCGGCCACGATCCCTCCCAACCCGCCAAGGTCTCCACCGACATCAGCCTGGTCGCGATCGACCGCTCCGACCCCGAGGCCCACGGCCTGGCGGAAGTGATCCTGCGCGGCGTGTCGGCTGGGTTGCAGCGCTACTTGAGCGAGCGCCCGCTGCTGCTGGAGGTGTGCCCGGAGCGTTCTCTGTTCGTGAACCCGATCTTCAACCTGCAGCACTACGCGCCAGGCGAGGGATTCCGCAGCTGGCACTGTGACTGGACCACCAGCGAAGAGGCCACCGAACCGATCCGGCGCGTGCTCGCCTGGATCCTTTACCTCAACACCCTCCCCGATGGCGGCACCGAGTTCCACTGGCAGGAGCACCACGAGGAGGCCGAGCGGGGCAAGTTGCTGATCTTCCCGGCCAGCCCCTCCCACACCCACCGTGGGCGGGTCTCCGCCAGCCACGCCAAGACGATCGCCACCGGCTGGATCAATGCCGGCACCCTGGAGGCCTATGTCGCGCGGCTGGCAGCAGCCTGAGCCCACCGTCCCCTTTGAGAGCATGGGCTGACCTTCCCCAGCCCGCCGTGACCGAGGCCTCCGCTGCCCCCAGCCCCGACGGCGCCCTGCCCAAGACCTACGACCCGGCCGGCACCGAAGCCCGCTGGCAGGCGGCCTGGGAAGCGGCGGGTGCTTTTCATCCGGATCCGGAGGCTCTCGGCGAGCCCTTCAGCGTCGTGATCCCGCCGCCGAACGTGACCGGCAGCCTGCACATGGGCCACGGCTTCGAGACGGCCCTGATCGACACGATCGTGCGCTTCCAGCGCCTGCAGGGTAAGAACGTGCTCTGTCTGCCCGGCACCGACCACGCCTCGATCGCCGTGCAGACGATCCTGGAGAAGCAGATCAAGGCCGAGGGCGGCAGCAAGGACGACCTGGGCCGTGATGCCTTCCTGGAGCGCGCCTGGGCCTGGAAGGCAGGCAGCGGTGGCACGATCGTGGGCCAGCTGCGGCGGCTGGGCTACTCGGTGGACTGGAGCCGCGAGCGCTTCACCCTTGATCCCGGCCTCAACAAAGCCGTGGTGGAGGCCTTCGTGCGGCTGCACGAGCATGGGCTGATCTACCGGGGTGAGTACCTGGTGAACTGGTGCCCGGCCTCGGGATCGGCGGTGAGCGATCTGGAGGTGGAGATGAAGGAGCTCGACGGGCACCTCTGGCACTTCCGCTATCCGCTCAGCGGCGGTGCCGCCGCCGATGGCACCGACCATCTGGTGGTGGCCACCACGCGCCCGGAAACGATGCTGGGCGACACCGGCGTGGCGGTGCACCCCGACGACCCCCGTTATGCGGCACTGGTGGGCCGCACGCTGACGCTGCCGCTGGTGGGCCGTCAGATCCCGATCGTGGCCGACGGGCACGTGGATCCGGCCTTCGGCACGGGCTGCGTCAAGGTGACTCCCGCTCACGACCCCAACGACTTCGCCATCGGCACCCGCCACGGCCTGCCGCAGATCACGGTGATGGCCAAGGACGGCAGCATGAACGCCCAGGCAGGCCGCTTCGCCGGGCTGGATCGCTTCGAGGCGCGCCAGGCCGTGGTGGCGGCGATGGAGGCCGAAGGCTTCCTGGTGAAGGTGGAGCCCCACCGCCACAGCGTGCCGTTTTCGGATCGGGGCAAGGTGCCGGTGGAGCCGCTGCTCTCCACCCAGTGGTTCGCACGAGCCGAGCCCCTGGCCGCCCGCTGCCGCGAGGCCCTCGATCGGGGCGAGCCACGCTTCGTGCCGCAGCGCTGGGAGAAGGTCTACCGCGACTGGCTCACCGACATCCGCGACTGGTGCATCAGCCGCCAGCTCTGGTGGGGCCACCGCATCCCCGCCTGGTTCGTGGTGAGTGAAACCGGCGGCGTGATCACCGAGGCCACGCCCTATGTGGTGGCCCGTGATGACGCCGAGGCGCGCCGTAAGGCCGAGCAACAGTTCGGTGAGGGGTCCCGCGCCGCCGGCCGGGAGCTGCAGCTGGAGCAGGACCCCGACGTGCTCGACACCTGGTTCTCCAGCGGCCTCTGGCCCTTCTCCACCCTGGGCTGGCCCGATGAGAGCGCCGCCGATCTGGCCACCTGGTATCCCACCAGCGTGCTGGTGACCGGCTTCGACATCATCTTTTTCTGGGTGGCGCGGATGACGATGCTGGCCGGCGCCTTCACCGGCCGCATGCCCTTCGCCGACGTGATGATCCACGGCCTGGTGCGGGATGAAAACAACCGCAAGATGAGCAAGTCGGCCGGCAACGGCATCGACCCCCTGCCCCTGATCGAGCGCTACGGCGCCGATGCCCTGCGCTTCGCCCTGGTGCGCGAAGTGGCCGGCGCCGGCCAGGACATCCGCCTCGACTACGACCGCGCCAGCGGCAGCTCGGCCACGGTGGAGGCGGCCCGCAACTTCGCCAACAAGCTCTGGAACGCCACCCGCTTTGCCCTGCTCAACCTGGGCGGTGAAACCCCCGCCAGCCTGGGAGACCCCGATCCGGCGGCCCTGACCCTGGCCGACCGCTGGATCCTCTCGCGCCTGGCAAGGGTGAACCGCGAAACAGCCGAGCGCTACGGCAGCTACGGTCTGGGCGAGGCGGCTAAGGGGCTCTATGAGTTCGCCTGGAACGAGGTCTGCGACTGGACGATCGAGCTGCTCAAGCGGCGCCTCAATCCCCGCCCTGCCGCTGAAGGCGAGCCCCTCAGCAACGAAGCCCTGGCCGACCAGAGGGTTGCCCGCCAGGTGCTGGCCAAGGTGCTCGGTGAGCTGCTGGTGCTGCTGCATCCGCTGATGCCCCACCTGAGCGAGGAGCTCTGGCATGGGCTCACTGGCGCCCCCGAAGGCACCTTCCTGGCCCTGCAGCCCTGGCCCGCCGTGAACGAGGCCGCGCTGGATCAAGCCCTCGAGGCCCAGTTCGCCGAACTGATCGAGGCGATCCGGGTGGTGCGCAACCTGCGGGCGGTGGCCGGACTCAAGCCTTCCCAGAGCGCCCCGGTGGTGTTCCTCACCAGCCGGCCAGAGTTGGCGGCCGTGCTGCACGAGGGCAGCGGCGACATCACCGCCCTCACCCGGGCGGCTTCGGTGGAGGTGCGCGAGCCGGGGGGGGCGGCGAATGAACGCTGCCTCGCGGCCGTGAGCGGTGAGCTCCAGGTGCTGCTGCCGATCGAGGGCCTGGTCGACCTCGAGGCCCTGCGCGGCCGCCTGGAGAAGGACATCGCCAAGGCGGAGAAGGAGATCAAGGGCCTGGCCGGCCGCCTCGCCAACCCCAACTTCGCCGGCAAGGCGCCGCCGGAGGTGGTGGCCGAGTGCCGCGCCAACCTGGCCGAAGCCGAGGCCCAGGCGGCGCTGGCCCGGGGGCGGCTGGAGGGGTTGGGCTGAAGCGTGAATGGTCGTGATCTGAGGTGGACCCTTGCTCACGGCCGTTCAACGACGATGGCGGGCAAAGCCAGCTTCAATGCGCAGATCCTTGAAGGCCTCGGCCGCCAGGACTGAGCCCTGACGGTGAATCAGTTCTGGAGGTTTCAGAGCTTCCAGCCTGCTCTGGACTATGAATCAATGAAAGAAGCAACGTATCTGCTGGAATGCCAGACTTGCAGGTACGTTGCTTCAGGGTTAGTGTGGCCGTTAAGTCGTATGGCGGGATATCACCAGCTCCAGATTAGTTTCCGGTGGGCAATGGTATTTTTATGCCTTCCTTCGAGAGCATTTCCCGGACATGCTGGAAGCGTTCGTACTGGGTGAGTGTAATCGGGCCAGCATACCCCTCGCCCTGCATCTTGCGCGGTGGGTATTGCACATAGGTTTTCATCAACTCTTTGACCGCTTCGCCGATGGTGACCAACATCCAGGTCCTTTCCGTGTAGTTATTCATGAAGATGTCGTAGCGTTCTTGTGGATCTTGCCAAAGATCAAACAATTGCGGCACCACCGCGACGTAACTCTCTGCTCCCTTCCATCCCAGGTTGGAGTCTACGGCCAGACCTCCGGTCGTTCCACCATCGTCACCCCGTAGGTTAAACACGGCCTTGTAATTGTTTACACGTACGGCGCCTGGTGTCAGTTCGTTCTCGGTGAAGTAGAACCAGGATTTGCGCTCACATTTGCCGGTGCCAAGCAGCACCGGAGACATGTCATAGCTGTCAAAAGTTGTTGGTTGCCCCTCGCGATCCTTGGTGGGCAGGGATATCCCTGCAAGAGCTGCAAATGTGGCCATCAGATCGAGGCCGCCCACAATATCGTGGTTCTTGACGCCTGCTGCGATCTTCCCTGGCCACCAGGCAATGGCGGGGACGCGGTTGCCTCCCTCGCGGACGGTACCCTTCGTGCCTCGAAACGGGGTGTAGCCGGCGTCAGGATAGACATCCTGCCAAGCTCCGTTGTCCGTCGTCCAGAAGATCAACGTATCCTCTTCCAGGCCAAGCTCACGCACCTTGTCCATAATCGCCCCGACCCTGGCATCCAGCTCGACGATCGAGTCGGCGTACTTACTCTTCGAAGGTGATTGGTGGATGAAATCAGGGTGCGGCAGGTTGGGCTGGTGCACCTTCATGAAGTTGACGCTGAGAAAGAAGGGCTGGTCGCCCTTGGCAGCTTCATCAAGAAAGTCAGTCGCTGCTTTTTCGACATAGCCATCGAAGAAGGGAATCCCGACAACGCCTTGCTCAGGTGTATCGACGTACTGACCATTGATCTTGAAATCTTCCTTGGCCTCCTCACCTGCCTTACCAGACAGCGACCCTTTGGTCACCTTCTGGAACATGGTGCGTAGTTCTGGATCCATATCCGGGAACCAGGTGGGATCGGCATAGGTATAGGCATTCAGGTGATAGAGGCCGACATACTTCATCTCGTCATAGCCCTGGGCATTGGGCAGCGCGTAATCAGCCTCACCCAGGTGCCATTTGCCCGTGAAAAAAGTGCGGTAGTCGCCCTGTTTCAGCACGGAGGCCAGGGTCCATTCTGCTGCTGGCAGGCCGCCGCCCTGCCCCTGGAAGGCCACGGTGGTCATGCCGCTGCGGTTGGGGATGCGACCCGTGACCATGGCTGCCCGACCCGGAGTGCAACTCGGTTGGGCATAAAAGGAGAAGAAGGTCATGCCTTCAGCGGCCAGTCGATCGAAGTTTGGGGTTGGCATCCCGCGCCCTTCGCCGCCGCCGTATGGCCCAAGATCGCCATAGCCTGTGTCATCGGTCACAAGCAGAATGATGTTTGGCTTCTTGTTCGGCATTGGCCAGAGCCTCCAGAGAGTGGTGATGGATTGCCAGGAATCCAGATCAATGATAAATCCAATCACCTCTTTGCGGTTGTCTTGCGGGTCTGGCTATTCATTTCTCTTGATCCTGCTTGGCAGGGCTCTGCCCCAAATGCTCAAACGAGAAGATCTGTTTTCAGTCGATCTTCATGCTGATCACGATCGATCCCTGCTGCCTGGCATCATCGTGCCGCACGATCATCGCCAAGTTGGCTTCTCCCCCTGCCTTGGTGTATTCCAGCATCTGCCGATCATGGCGAAGGACGCGGCTACTCGGGAGGAGAGGGGCGATCGAGAAGCAACCCAGGTAAAGATCGGAGCCGGCCAACAGTTTCGGAGGGCTGCTCACCGAAGAGGTTGGCGTACTGCCGGGCGAAGTGCCCCGGGTTGAGAAAGCCCCATGCGGCGGCACGGGAGCCGATCGTCATCTGGCTTGGATCGGCCCCCAGCAGTTCCTGGCGGATGCCGTGCAGGCGATGAAGCCGCAGATAGGTCATCGGACCCATCCCCAGGTGCTCCCGGAATCCCTGAATCAGGCTCCGCCGGCTGGTGTGCACCTCTCGGCAGAGGCCCTCCAGGTGAATGGGCTGTCTGGGATGGGCTTCCATCCACCGCTGGGCCGCCTTCACCAGCTCGATCCGCGAAGGGGCCCGGGGCAGGCTGTCGCCGGCATGCCCGCCATGGATCAGGGCTTCCAGCATCAAAGGGATCAGATCGTTGCTCACCAGCTCGTCGAAACCAGCCACCTGTTGCAGGGTGGGATCGGTCTCGAGCGTCGAGAAGAGCTGGTGCAGGTAGCGCCGCAACCGCGCAAACCGGCCTGGATCCAGGGTGAGCCAGTTGCGGGGCAGGACCTGCTCCAGCACGGAGCAGCCGAGCCGGTCGGCCCGATGGAGGAACTCCTCCCGATGGATCAGCAGCAGGGCCATGTCGCACGGGCCAAAGGTGGTCAGATGGACCTCGCCGGCGCAGGAGAGCCCGAACAGGGCCCTGGGCAACAGCGGCTGGCCATGGCTGCGCATCAGGGCTGGCGAGGTCACATCGCCGTCCAGATCCCTGTCCAGATCCATCGCCACAATTTGGCTGCCACGCGGCTTGGGGCCGGCACAGTGAACCGACCTGTCGACCCGGATGCGCAGCAGCCGCAGCGGACCCAGCAGCAGGGGCAGCAAAGTTCCGCTCAGCTCACCCCCGGCGAGCTGAGTGATCTTCAGGGACAGGCCGAGGGCGTCCAGCCTGGCCTGCAGGCACTCGACGCTGTCAATGGTCAGCAGGGGAGGCATCTGAACAACGTCGCATCGTCTGCGGGTTTGTCTCTGACCATTCTGGCCTCAGCTGTGGGCGCCCCATGGGCGTTGATGCCAGGCATCACCGCATCAAAAGGCCTTCAGAGCTACTCGTTGAGCGGATTCACCTGGGGCTAACGCGCAAACGAGAAGATCTGTTTCCAGTCGTTCTTCATGCTGATCACCACCCATCCCTGCTGCTTGGCTTCGTCGTAGAGCTCCTGGGTGAAGGTGCCCACCTTGGTGTCCGGCAGCCCCTGGGCTGGGCCATAGGCATACTCCCTGCTGGCATCATCGTGCAGCACGATCATCGCCAGGTTGGCTTCTCCCCCTGCCTTGGCGTATTCGAGCATCTGCCGATCGCCGGTGGAATTCCCGAATGCCGCCGTGGGCCGGCGACCGATCATCAGATGGATGCCCTCGGGCTTACCAGCGTTGTTGTTGTCGAGCAGAAGCTTGGGTTCCTTGGTGAGAAAGGGCTTGCCCGTGCTGGTGTAGCCGTAGCGGGTGCTGCCGGCCGTGCCGATCACCTGTTCAGGGGGGATTCCATAGACCTCCTCCGCGTAGACACGCACAAAATCCTGGCCACCACCCGTGGCGATGTAGGTGCGATAGCCCTTCGCGCGCAGCAGCTTGAGCAGCTCCTGCATCGGCTGATAGGTGAGCTCGGTGTAGGGGCGTTTCCAGCGTGGATGTTTCGCCGTGGCGAGCCAACGTTTCACCTCTTGATTGAAGGTGTCAAGCGGCATTCCGGTGAGGGTGGCGGCTGCCAGTTTCTCAAGATCCGGCACCGTCAGGCTCTCCAGACTCGTTCTGTCACCGGACAGCCCAGAGAGCACGGTGGCGTAGGGTTTCTCCCGGGCCAGCTCAGGCTTGGCTTTCACCAGCTCAGGCACCCGTTCGAGGATGTACATCACTTGCGTGTACATCGGGTGTTCCACCCAGAGGGTGCCGTCCTGGTCGAAGGTGGCGATGCGCTTCTCTGCAGGAACGAATTCAGGACTGCTGGGATCGGTGGTCTGGGAGACAAAGGTGAGGATGCTGTCTTTTGCAGCCCCAGGGTTCCAGGAAGGCAGCGGATCCAGCGGCTTGGCAGAAACTCCTGGCAGGCCAAAGACAACGGCCAGCAGTGTGGCGCAGAGCAGCGTGCCCAGCGACTGAATGATGGTTCTGCGCCTCAGTGGCATCGTCGATGAATAGCTCATCGACCTTAAAGCCGTTGCAGATCCGAATCAGTCATAGACGTCAAGTGGATTCTGAGCCAGCCGAGGGGCTTTGCTGATCCGCCCTGAAGGTCTTCAGAATGCTGACGCCGGAGAGAATCAGATTGATGCCCACCAGCAGCCCGAGCAGGCTGAGGGAGTCGAAAGGCCAGTTGCTCCAGATCAGGATGCCAAGAATAATGCCCGCAATTCCATTGATCAGCAACAGCTTTCGATGCTCCTCTCTCCCCTCAAAGGCATGGATCACTTGGATGGCTCCCTGGATGAAGAAGAGAATGCCGATCACCAAGGTGAGATCCAGGATCGAGAAGACGGGATGGCGCAGGATCCAGAAGCCAACGATCAGATAGAAGATGCCTATCAGGATGGTCAGTAGATGCTGGCCAGTCTTTCCCTTGCTGAGCTGTACGCCATGGAACAGCTGCAGGAACCCCACCAGCAACAGCACGAAGCCGATCACGTTGAACGTGAAGATCGTGGCGAAGAGGGGATAAACAATGGCCAGCACCCCCAGCAGGATGATCAGGATCCCCATGGACCTTGACGTCTTCAAGCGCTGGGCCCAGGCGTGATCAGAGTCGCTCATGATGTTGCTCATGGTGTGGGTACTCCAGTTATTCGCTCGGATGGCCGGCTTCCTTGACTTTCGCCAAGATTGCGTCGAGGTTGTAGGTGGCAGGGGATTGAAGCGGTGGGTACGTCTTGTAGGACATCAACTGTTCTTCCCACAACTGCTGGCCGATCGGCAACATATTCCAGTCGTATTGGTAGGCCGTGACCGGACCGGCCAAGGCACCGCCAATGCTCATCGCGGTTTCCTGGGCGACGCCGACGGCCTGCTCAAAAGGATCGCGCTTGATGTTCTGAACCAGTGTCCAATGGAAGGGGATCAGGGGCATGATCCAGCCGTCGGCTCCTGGCTCAGACATGGTGTAGTACATCTTCCAGTTCTTGTACCTCACGGCTGATGGTGTGGCCCCGGAGTAATAGAAGAAATAATCTCTTGCCGACTTGTCAGACTTGGCTTCGAGATAGTCGCGCTGATTGACGCCATCCAGTGTGGTCTTGACGATGCCGGGATAGTTGCCGGCTTCGATCTGCTTCTTCAGGGCGTCTCCCTTGGCTCCCCCGCCGATATCCACCAGGGTCGGCACCCAGTCCAGGGCGGCGAACAGCTGGTCTTTCACGGTGCCCGGCTCGATATGGCCGGGCCAGCGGACCACCATCGGGGCCCGATACCCACCTTCGTAGGCTTCGCCCTTCTGGCCCTTGAAGGGGGTAACACCGCCGTCGGGGAAGGAGATCTTCTCGGCGCCGTTGTCGGTGGTGAAGACGATCAGCGTGTTGTCGAGCTGGCCCATGTCATCCAGCTTCTTGAGCACATAGCCGATGTTGTCATCCATCTGCTTCATGCCAGCTTCGTTGACTCCCCAATCCTTGCCGCCCTTTGTCGACACCATATCCATGTATTTGTCCGAGAGCACGGTGGTGACGTGCATCCGGGCCGGGTTGTACCAGACGAAGAACGGCTTGTTGGTTTTCTTGGGATCGTTGCGGTCGAGGAAGTCGATCACCTTGGCTGAGATCTCCTCGTCCACGGTCTTGGATCGCTCCAGGGTCAGCGGTCCCTCGTCCTTGCAGCTCTGGTTCTTTTCTGTGCCGTCGGACGACGTGCACCAGATCACCGGGCGGGGCGGGGTGAGGCAGGTTGTGGACTTGGGATCCACCGCACCGGCCACGGCAGGAAGCCCAGGTACAGGAGTGTTCTGGCAAGGGGGCGCATCGCCTGTTGCGTCGGCGAGCTGTTGATGTCGGGGAAGCTCACCTGCTGCATGGCATCGAGGTGATACAGGTAGCCCCAGTACTCCTCGAAACCGTGGGCCGTGGGCAGTGAGGCGGTGTGGTCACCCAGGTGATTCTTGCCGAATTCTCCCGTGGTGTAGCCCTGATCGCGAAGGAACTTAGCCAGTGCGGGCGTTCCTGGCTTGAGGTAAGTGGGGCTGCCGGGCAGCTGGGGCGGGATCATGCCGGTTCGCAGGGGGTACATGCCCGTGAAGAACGCATTGCGGCCCGAGGTGCAGCTCTGCATGGCCACGTAATCCATGAAGATCGCGCCCTCTTTGCCGATCCGGTCGATGTTGGGGGTTTCACCCACCATCAGGCCGCGGTGGTAGACCCCCGGCTGCATCCAGCCGATGTCATCGCCCATGATGAAGAGAATGTTGGGCTTGTTGGCGAATTTCTCGGTGGGCATGCCCATCGGCCGCGCCACTGGCTGACCGGTGGGCATCGCCGTGGGGTTCGCGGAGGCCTTGTTGAGGTCTGGGCCTTTCGCGCCGCAGGCCACCAGGGCAACACTCAAGAACAGCGCCAGCAGCAGGCTGGTCAGCCGACGGATCGTTGGTGCGAGTGGGGCCATGCGCCGAGCCTGGGACCTGAAGTGGGCCGCGACCCCTGACGGGAGCGCAGGTAAGAATCCATAGTTCCAAGAAATGGCGGGGAGGAGGCCGAGGAGCTGACTTTTTTGCCCGAATTGAGCAGGCGTGCCCAGCTGAGTCGCAACGACTACCCCTCAGTGGGGCTGGTGACCAGTCGAAAGCCGATATGGGACGTGCCTGTATCCGGTTCGAGGGCCTCCCGGGCCGCCGGGCGGTAACGGCTGCAATAGTTCTTCGCACAGAGGAAGGAACCACCCTTGATCACGTGCTTGGCGATGCCAGGCTCGCGGGGATCGAAGCTCAGCTCCTGCTCTGTCACAGCTGGATTGACATGATCGGCCATGCCCTGGTGGCCGGGTCGGTACCAGTCCTGCGTCCATTCCCAGACGTTGCCGGTCATGTCCTGGAGCCCGTAGCCGTTGGGCGGAAAGCTCCCAACCGGGGCTGTGCCGAAGTAGCCATCCTTCTCCTGGTTGTGGATGGGGAACTCCCCTTGCCAGGTGTTGGCCTTCTTCGCTGAATAGGTTTTCCCCCAGCTGAAGATCTGATCCTTGAGGCCGCCCCTGGCGGCGAATTCCCACTGGGCCTCGGTGGGAAGCTCTTTGCCGGCCCAGGCCGCATAGGCCTCGGCATCCCTGAAGGCGACCTGTACGACGGGATGGTTGGCCAGGCCTTCCAGATCGCTTTCGGGGCCCTGCGGATGCCGCCAGTTTGCCCCGGGAGTCCAGTGCCACCAGCTCAGGTAGGAGACCTCGGTGACCTTGGTTCCTGCAGGGGGCATGGCAAAGACCAGGGCACCCGGTGCCCGCTGATCCTCAGCCAGGTCGGGGTACTGATCCTTGGGGATCGGCCGTTCCGCGACGGTGACATAGCCCGTGTCCGTCACGAATGCATCGAACTCGGCATTGGTGACTTCATGGCGGTCGATGCAGAAACCCTCCACCGTCACCGCATCGGCTGAGAGCTCATCGGGGTAGTGATCATCCGACCCCATGCGGAACGTGCCGCCGGGGATCCATTCCATGCCTGCCTGGCAGGAAGGAGGGGCCTGCACGGCATCCGCCTCAAGCGGCTGAATCAGCAAACCCAGGATGAGAAGGGTCGTGGCCAGCAGGCGCAGGGGCATGAAGTCTCCGCCGGGGGGTGTATCCAAGAGCCTGAGAGTATGGACGAAAGCCTCTGACCATGGCTCCTTCGCCAACCTCCCCTCGCGTTTGAAGTGCTGCCCCTGGCCTTGGGGGCAGCCGTGAGCCCACTGCTGTTGGTGGGACAGGTGCTGACCCTCACCAGCCCAGGCTCCGGCCTGCGTCGAGGCTGGTGCTTTGCCTTCGGCTCGGCCCTGGTGGTGGTCGTCTGGGCGGTGCTGGGTCTGGCCACAGGAGCAGCCCTCCCGGCCAGAAGCTCAGGCCCCGACCCGGTTTCCGCTTGCCTGCATCTGGTGCTGGCGATCGTCCTGTTGGTGATCGGGATCGAGATCCTGCAGCGTCCCGCCCCCCAGAAGGTCGCCCCCACCGCGCCCGTTGCCCACCCCCTGCGCGGGTCTTTCCTGCTCGGACTGGGGCTCATGGCCGCCAATCTCACCTCTCTGGTTCTGTTCCTGCCGGCGATTCAGGATGTGGCCCGATCCGGCGCGTCAACCATCACCCAGGGGTTGATGGTGGGGCTGGTCAGCCTGATCACCTTGCTGCCCGCTCTGGGCCCATTGCTGGCCCTGGTGCTGGCGGGTTCATCCGGGCGGCGCCGTCTGGTGGCCCTCAGCAGCTGGAGTGAGCGGCATCAGCGCCAGATCAATGCGGCTCTCTGCTTCGGGTTCAGCATCTACCTCGCCATCAGCGGTCTTCTGAGGCTCTGAAGATGACCAGACCAACCCATGCGGGAGACTCAATGTTGAGAGAGATTCGATGGATGCCTTGCCCGGAAGCCGTCAAAACAGATAACATCAATCCACCGATCCGATGACGGCGCCCTCAACGACCCAACAGAGTCTTGAACAGCTTGCCAACGGCGCTCAGCTTTGCCCATGGCACGGATGGCTGTTCCTGATCTGGACTGGCGGCACCTTCATCCACGGCCACACGACCCTGATGACCGGGTTGGCATTCCCTTTGGTCAACGCGCAGGAGCATCCCAATACCGTCACCATTGGCTCGTGATGGATATCAAATGTTCGCGATGCGATTGATTCCGAAGACGTTTCTTTTTCCTTCACAGCCGCCCTCGTTACCCCGGTGCTACAACCAAGCCAAACCAAGGCGGTGCGCTGGAGTTGGCTGGCGCGGCGTTCCTGATCATCAACGTCTGCGATGAGCCCTGTGAACTCCCCCTTCAAAGCCCCCCTTGCTCTGGCCCTACTGGTACTGGTGAGCCCCGGGCTGGTATCTCCAGCCCAGGCCTGGGGCCGATTCGGTGGTTTTGCAGGTGGTGGGTACCGCTTCGGCGGGGGCGTTGATGACTGGCGCCGCGGATACAACGGTTACCACCCCCTCTATGGCGCCGGAGCACGCCCCGCCTGGGGCAATCTCAACCGCAACATCGATGTCAATACCAATTTCTACAACCGGCCCTACAACGGCTGGCACCCCGGCTGGGCCAATGGGGGCTACTGGAGCAGAAGACCCTGGAATGCGGGCTGGTATCGATGGGCCCCAGCCACCTGGAGTTGGTGGGGGCCAAACGCCACGACCTGGGGGCTGGCAGGCCTGGCCACCGGCGCGGCCATCACAAGCCTGGTCAATACCGCTGCCATGCAGCAATCACCAGTGTTCGTGGTACCCCAGACCAGCTACCAGCTGAACTATGGCTCCGTGGAGGCGGTGGGAACCTATGGTGCAAGCTTCAGCTATCAGTTCAACGGCACTCCGCTGCTCGGTGCCGCCAACTGTCAGCAGGGCCTTCTGAACGGACAGGTTCCACAGACGGCCCAACAGGCTCAGCTGCTTAATGCCGTCTGCCAAGTGGCCTACGGCCCAGGTGTTTGAGGTCGCCGGACCCATTGAATACTTCGCGCAGGGGACCCATGACAGCGATGTTCAGCTTCATCACCACGATGGTCTTGGTTCTCATTCTGGGCCTGACAGCGTGCGGAACCAATGATTCAATCGCGATGGAGGACTACTGCAACGACAGCGGAGGCCAAGGGCTCGGAACATTCGCTTGTGATGATTATCACTCCAAGCAGGTGGGAATCGCTGAATCAATGGTCATTCTTGAGCCGGGTTGACTAACCCAGGACAACCCTGGATATCCTGTGCCTGAATCAGGCTATCTGATCTGACCAGCCTCCGTAAAGATCAGAGGCCGTACTTGGTGGCAGCCTGCTGCTTGCAGATTGTCTTGGCATTGCTGATGCTTACGCGTTGGTTCACCTGATTGACCACGCAACGACATGTGTACGTGGCCAGACCAGCTGGAGCTGGTTTACCAGAGAGGGCAACTTCAGCATTCACGGCATTGGTGCAGTAATGCATAATCAGATCGTCTTCCATGTTCTGCGCACTGGCTCCATAAGGGAAGCAGGCGAGTGTTCCGCAGCTGATAACTGCGATGGCCAGCAACCGTGCTGATGCCGTCATTGTTCAGATTGGAGACAGAATCCTTTAACCTACAGGCAATTGCGAGCCACGCTCCTCAGGCGATCGGCTCCACGGCTGGCGATGTGAGGTGTGGGCAGGCCCGTTTCCCTGGTTCGAGTACCACCTCAACCAGACGAACCATGCCCAAGCGAGATTCTGACGCCTCTGCCCTGGCATCGCTACTGGATGGCAGCAAAGCCGGGGAGTTGATCCCCGAGCTGGCCCGGCACGGTCTGCAGCAGCTGATCGAGCTGGAGGCTGCCGCCGTTCTGGGTGCCGACCTCCATGAGCGCAGTGAGGAGCGGCTCGGCTACCGCAACGGCTACCGGTCTCGCAGCCTCACCACCCAGGTGGGCGACATCGACCTGCTGATCCCCAAGTTGCGGGCCGGTAGCTTCCTGCCCTCGATCCTTGAGCCCCGCCGGCGGGTCGACCAGGCTCTCTACGCCGTGATCATGGAGGCCTACATCGGCGGCGTTTCCACCCGAAAGCTCGATGCCCTGGTGGGGGCGCTGGGCTCCCAGAGCGGCATCTCCAAGTCGCAGGTGAGCCGGATCTGCCAGGAGATCGACCAGCAGGTGCAGGCGTTCCTGAGCCGGCCGCTGCAGGAGTCTGGCTACGCCTACGTCTACCTGGATGCCACTTACCTCAAGGGCCGGCTCGGCAAGGCTCTGCAGGTCTGCTCTCGGGCCGTGGTCGTCGCCATGGGCGTCAATGTCGATGGCCGCCGGGAGTTGCTGGGCCTCAAGGTGGGCGACAGTGAGACTGAGGGCTTCTGGAGTGAGTTCCTTGCCTCGCTCATAGCCGCAGGCTTCTGCGAAGCAGTAGAGCGTGGCCTCACTGGGGTCAAACTGGTGATCTCCGACGCCCACGTGGGGCTCACCAAGGCGATCCGCAGGCAGCTGCAGGGTTGCGTCTGGCAGCGCTGTCGCGTTCATTTCGCCAGAAACCTGTTGCAGCGCGTCCCCATAGGCGCAGCCTTCTCCGCAGGAGTAGCCCACCAGGGCATGGTCACCGCTGCCCTGCGCAGTGTGTTCGCCCAGGAGAACGCCGGCGAGATCCTCAGCCGCTGGGATGACCTGGCCGCCTCGTTGATCGAGCGCTTTCCCAAAGCCGCTGAGCTGATGCACGAGGCCCGGGAGGACGTGCTGGCCTTCCGCCACTTCCCGCAGCAGCACTGGCGCAAGGTCTGGAGCACCAACCTGCTGGAGCGGGTGAATGAGGAGATCAAACGCCGCACCCGCGTCGTCGGCATCTTCCCCAACGATGCCGCCATCACCCGCCTGGTGGGCGCGGTGCTGCTGGAGCAGCACGAGCACTGGCAGCTGGAGGGCCGCCGCATGTTCTCCGCCGAGAGCATGGCCGCCATCACGGATCTGGAGGCACTCCCAGCCCTGCAGACCTCCAGCACCTGAGAAGGGCACACGCAGGCCCCAGGTGGTCGAGGTTGCAGCGCCCCCTCAGGGCGCAGCGGCCTCGATCGCCGCCTGGGGGCCGGTGCTGGAACCCCTGGGCTGCATAGAAGACTCCTGCCGCTCTCAACACATCCACGATTTGACGAAAGACTTGACAAGTCAATCGTCCCGATTCATCGTGGATCTACGAGGCGTACTTGCGCCTCCGGAATGACAGCCAGTCATTCCACCCTGTTTACCCTATAATCAGGGAATTCGGGCCTCGGCATTTACACCACGCAAAGGGACGCGGCCCAGGGTTATGGCTATTTCTTCCCGGTCAAGATAAAGAATGTTGAGCCAGCCTTTGCCTGTTGGGCCCTGGCTGACGATCGTGAAAGTTCATGGCATAGCTTCTCTCGTTTTGTGGCGAAGAGTCGGGATCCTGATAATCCTGGCCGACTGCTGGATTCGCTTCCGCCTGGGTAAGTCTTTGAAAGACTCGACGTGTTCGCGTGGACTCGGAGGGCAGTGAGCCGATCTGGAGTGAGCCCCGCTGTGGCTTCGGTCCGTATTACAACAACGTCCCCTGATGCTCCACCGGCTCCAGCTGCGCTGACTCGGCCCGCTCCTCCGCTTCGCTGGCCTCCACTTCCAGAACCTGCTCGATCACCCGGTCGGTGAGCGCATCGAAGTAGGCCGATAGGGTCTGCTGCAGCTCCAGGAATTCCGGCCAGAGCGTCTCGTTCACGAAAGGGCGGCTCAGTCGCGCCATCACTGTGGTGCGCCGCTGGCCGCGATACCGATAGGGCTGGATGCCGTAGCGCCGCATCAGGGCCACGAACAGGTGTCGCGACCACTGGTCGGACAGGGAAAAGCGGAACTCCACCGGTGGCTCCTCGGCAGCCAGTTCCCGCAGGCGGACCTGGATGCGTTCGCGGGCCCGCTCGGCCGCAACCCGCTCCCCGTCAGTGGCAGGCCTGGCGAACAGGGCCTCGATCCGCCGCAGCTTCGCCACCAGCTGCTCCTCCGGGCCCGCCGGGGGCGCTGCCACGGTGCGGGGAACAGACCTGAAGCCTCGGTTTGCACCTGGAGAGGTGGATCGCTCACGGCGGGCGATGGCGCTCGTTTCCCCGGCTCAAGGGTGCCAGCTTAGAAGTCTTTCCGATCGTTCGATCGGGGGGTCTCTTCCATCAATTGGCCTCCATTCACGGGATGGAATGGGGACCCACGGGGCACCCCCCACAACGGGCCTCTGTCTCCCCCGGCCCTCGGCCCCTAAAGCCCCTTGCGATCCAGCGCCTCGGCCAGCCGCGTCACCGCCGAGGCCAGCTGCGCCTGGGTGTCGGGGGGCGCCACCGCCTCCTCCTTGCGCTTGGAAGCTTCGATGGCGCGCACGATCAGGAACACCACGAAGGCGATCACCAGGAAGTTGATCAAGGCCACGAGCACCGCCCCGGCGGGCCAGGCCTGAATCGACTCCACCTGGGCGGCCTTGAGCGCGGGCTCCAGCAGGCTGGTCATTACCAAGCTCACCACCGCGTCGACCACCTTGCCGAAAGCGCCGCCGATCACCACCGCCACCGCCAGGTCCACCACATTGCCCTTGTTGATGAAGGCCTTGAAATCCGAGAGAAGGCCGGGGCGGCGTGAGGCCATGGCAGCGATAGTCAGACGAGACTGATGAAGCGTTATAGCCTTGATTTCCTCAGCCGAACATTGGTCTGAGCAACGGGCTCAGCGGAAAAACGAAGCCCGCCAGGGCTCCGGCCGCAGGCCACGGGGCAGGTAGAGCGGATGCATCGGGTGGCCATTGCGGCTCAGACGCAGGCAGTGCAGGCTGCAGAGGGAGGAGAGAACCGCGGTGGCGCGCCCCCGGTGAGCTCCGTTCACTCCCCAGGCGGCGACACGCAGGTCGGCCAGCCGGGCCGCGGTCCGCAGGTGCAGGTCGTTATCGGAACCGATGGGATCTGTGGCCGTTTTCAGGGCCGCGGGATGGGTGGCGCGAAGGGCGAACATGTTGGTCAGGCAGAGCCCGCCATAGCCCCAGTCCCTGGCGTAGGTGATGCAACGCCGCACGGTGGGATCGTCGTGGGCCTCATCGGCCGTGCTCGGATTCAGCCCGATGATCATCACCACACCCCGGCTGCCATCCCAGCGCCGCCAGAGCTCATAGCGGTAGAGGCGGCAGGGGCTGAGAACGGCGCTGCTCTCCATGGCGCCATCCTGGCGTTGGTTCCCCCATCCATCCGCCAGCTTCGCCGGTACCCCGTTCACGACTCCGCCCTCCCCCATGTCCCAGGCCATGGCCCCGCCGCCAGCCCCCATCCGCCATTCCCCCTGGTGGACCCGGGCCTTCCATGCCTTCAACCTGCTGGTGCTGCTGGTGATGGCCGGCAGTGGTCTGCAGATCTACAACGCCAATCCGGTCTTCGGCGGCCGGGAGGGCGCCACGGTTCCGGAGCTGTTCACCCTCGGCGGCTGGCTGGCCGGCGGACGCGACTGGCACTTCGGCTTCATGGGGCTTTATGCCCTCAACCTCGGCCTTTGGATGGCCCTGCTGCTCACTCGGCGGCGCCGGCGGCTGGCGGAGACCGGTGATCTGAGCACCATCAGGGCCAGTGCCCACGCGCCCAGGCGCCGGCTGGCCAGCCACCGGCTGGTCTACACCCTGATGCTGATCCTGCTGGGCTTCAGCCTGATCACCGGCCTGGCGATGTATAAGCCGGCTCAGTTCTGGTGGCTCTCGGGTCTGTTCTCGTTCGGTGAGGCCTTTGGTGTCACCGCCTGGCAGACCCTGCGGGTGTGCCACTTCGCCACGATCCCCGCCATCGCTCTGCTGTTGATCGCACACGTGCTGCTGTCGTGGCGAATAGGCGGGTTGCGATTGCTGCGCTCGATGTTCACCTGAGCCTTGCCATGACCCGCTCCCCGGATCCCTCGCCCCAGTTCTCCCGCCGCCGGCTGCTGGGCCTGGGGGTGTCGGGCGGCTCGAGCCTGCTGCTCGGTGGCTGCGCCCTCAACGGCCTCAGCGAGCAGGTGGGGCAGGCCAGCGAGCCCCTCAATCAGCGCCTCGAAGTTCTGCTCCAGGGCCGCGGCCCGGTGCCGGAGTTCCGGCCCGATCAGGTGGACCCGGCGGCTCTGCTGATCAATAGCTTCAACGGCACGCCCCGCCTCGATCCGGCCAGCTACCGGCTGCGGGTGGAGGGTCTGGTCAGCCGGCCGCTCCAGCTCGATCTGACGGCCCTCTCGGCCCTGCCGCAGTACGGCGTGGTCATGCGCCACGTCTGTGTGGAGGGCTGGGCGGCGATCGTGGCCTGGTCGGGCGTGCGCCTGGCCGATGTGCTCACCCTGGCTGAGATCTCGCCCCTGGGCGGCTATGTGGAGATCGAGTCGGCCGATCAGTACTTCGAAAGCTGGGACCGGGCCTCCGCCATGCACCCCCAGACCCTCCTGGCCACGGCCATGAACGGGGCGCCCCTGCCAGTGGCCAATGGGGCCCCCGTGCGCCTCGCCACCCCAATCAAGCTGGGCTACAAGCTCAGCAAGTGGGTCACGCGCCTGCGGGTGGTTTCAGATCTGGGTGTACGCCGTGGCACCTGGGAAGACCAGGGCTACGAATGGTTCGCGGGCCTCTGAATTCGGCACTCAGACCGAAGATGCTGGGACCTCCATCTGAATGGCCTCTGGTCTCCTGGGGGATTCACTGCTGTGCTGAACGGACCTGCAAGGGTCGCCATCCAGTCGTTGTACCAATCAGGAGTTGGATTCATGCCGTCGAATGACCCCTCCCTGCTTCAACCCAACGCGGAGCAGGGCGGCCCCCTTCCCCTGCGTATCGCTCTGATCGTGGTGGGCCTCACCTACACCTTCGGGCTCTACCCCCTCACCGTGCTCTGGCCCGATGGCTTCATGTGGATGCCCCGCCAGGCGGAATACGAGCAGATGATCCTGGCCACCTTCGCGGTGCTGGGTGTGTTTCTGCTGCTGGCCTCGCGGCAGCCTGCGCAGCACCGCAGCCTGATCGCTTTTGCGGCCTGGTCGAGCCTCGTCCATGGATTGGTGATGCTTGTGCAGGCCCTCGTCGATCCGTCGGAGCGGGCCAACATGCTCGGTGACATCCCAGCCTTGGTTGTGGTGGGCATCGTTTTGCTGCTGCTGAACCGGCCCTCCCGGCTCAGCCCCCAGGAGTCCTGACCAGTCCTGCCAGTGTTGGGCTCCTCGGGTGCCCTTGGTTTGGATCTCTCCCCCTGGCTTGAGCCGCTCTTGCCGGCTCTGCGCTCTCCCGCCGGGGCGGTGGCCTTCGTTCCGCTCTATGCCCTCTGGGTGACCCTGCTGCTGCCGGGGGTCTGGGCCTCGATGCTGGCCGGGGCGCTCTACGGCACGCTCTGGGGCAGCGTGGTCGTGTTCACCGGTGGATCGCTCGGGGCCCTCGTCGTCTTCCTGCTGGGACGCCACTGGCTGCGCGGCTGGAGCCGCCGCCGCCTTCGGTCCTTCCCGAAGCTGCTGGCGATCGAGCGGGCCGTTAGCCAGGAGGGCCTGAAGCTGGTCTTGCTCACAAGGCTCTCGCCGGCCTTCCCCTTCAGCCTGCTCAACCTCGCCTATGGCCTCAGCGAGGTGAGCCTGCGCGACTACGTGATCGGGCTGATCGCGATCCTGCCGGGCACAGTGCTGTTCTGCGCCCTCGGGGAGCTGGCGGGGGATGTGGCCCGCTTCGGTGAGGTGCTGCATGGTGAGGCCGATGCCGGCACCTGGGCACTGCGACTGGTCGGCGTGCTGGCCACCGTGGCTTCCGTATGGGTGGCGGGACGGGCGGCGCGGCGGGCGCTACCCCCTCCCGATGGCCAGTGACTCAGTCCCTCAGAGGGTGGCGTACTCCATTGGATCGGCGTAGGTGCTGGCCAGATAGGCAGCCCCATTGCCGTTGTTGAGCACGGCGCCGAAGTCGAGGAATTCCACCGAGTTGGAATCGAACTCGGCGCTCACCCCCAGCAGCAGCCGGCCAGTGGGGCTCTGGGCGGCACGGATCACCTCCAGCCCCTCAGGACTGCGGCTCACCTGCTGATAGGTGACGAAGTCCACATCATTGACGTCCGTGATGTCGTACACCACCAGTAGGCCGCCCTGGGTGACCGGATCGATGGCGACACCCGTTTTATCGCCAGCCGTGGTGCGCTCCATGGAACCCACGGCATAGCGGCGGCCCTCATACTCGAGCACAACCACCGATTCCGGCTCCACTCCCTTGTCGTCGCTGCGGCCGTCGTCATAGATGCCGGCGAACTGGGCGATGTTCTGCAGGCTGGTGTTGTAGTCCTTGCCCTCGATGGTGTCGGCCATCCAGCTGTCCCAGACCAGCTCACCGGTGAGGCCGTCGAACAGGCTGAGGCTGCGGGAGCCGAAGCTCACCGGCGTGCCGGTGCGGGTTGATGGCGAGTCAGGGGCAGGTTCAAACTCAAGATCATTACTCGGGTCCCCATCGGCAAGCTTGTCGCTGAGCACGAGGCCTTGTGTCCTAAGGGCATCGTTCTCAGCATTCTCAACAATCAGCTTGTAGCGGTCGGGTACGGACTCATAATTGAGAGCGCTTGCCCCACCGGAGCCGTTGCGTCGCTCATCGAGATAGCCGTCGTACTCCCGCGCATCGCCCTCATTGGCAGTGATGAAATAAACGTTGCTGCCCTGCTCCCAGGCAGCGATGCCGTCGGCCATGCGAAGGCCCACCACCTTCTGGCCCTCGAGGGGGTCGAAAATGGCGCTATAGCTCAGATCATTTGCTGGCGGACCATCCCGGTCGTCCAGATCGACCGAAACCTGGCTGTAATCCACCCAGCCGAGGCCGATGTAGGCCTCCACCTGGTTGGTGGCCAGATCGATCCGGGCCACCGTGTTGCTTTCCTGAAGGGTCACGAACAGGTAACCGCCGGCGGCCGATACGTATTCGGGCTCAGCGTCCTGGCCGAAGCTGCTCGTGACGCCGGTCTTGCCACTGAAGCGGATGCCGCTTCCCAACAGGTCCACGCCGCTGGCATTGAGATCGGGGAAGATGATTTCGTCTTCCTCGAAGCTGATGTTGCCGCCCTGGCCCGAGAGATTGATGATGGACACACTGCCGACTGGATCAGCACTGAAATCAGAGTTGGGTTGGCCCTCATTGGCAATGAACAGCTGGCGGCCATCTGCGCTGAAGCGCATGCCATCGGTGAGGAAGCCGGTGCTCACCACAGCCACTTTGGAGAGCTTTCCCGAAGGATTGAGCTTGTAGAAGCGGATCTGGCTCTCCGGTGTGTCGATGTCAGGGTCCTCGTAGTTCTCCGGTGTGGCGGCGATCGCGATCAGGTTGCCGAAGCTGGCCACCGATGTAGTGAAGAACCCGCTCAGGTCGAGTTGCTGGACGAATTGAGGGTTTGAGGGATCTTTCCAGGTGGTGAGGGTGACGAGATTGCTGCCCCCGCTGGAGATCGTGTAGAGCTTGTTGCCGATGTATAGAGATGCACTGATTTCCGCCACCAAGCCATCCTCGCCGGGTGTTGCGTCGATGGCGTAAGGGGTGAGGTCGATGCGGCCGAGAAGAGGATCAGCTGGTGCCTCCTGGGGCGGAGGTGCGATCGGCTTCCCTTTGCCCGCGCTGCCGTTGCCACGCCCGGGCTTCAGTGGTCCCTGCGAAGGAGAAGGAAAAGGAGCAGCCATGGATGCGGTGTCGGGCACCTGAATGTCTCACCATCTCTCCGATGGGATGTTACGGACTGGTAAAGATGAGCTTATGATGGGCTCAAGATTGATCTGAATTGGTGCAGCTCTGACCTGCATGGCCTGCACCACTGATGGCATCATCAAGGGCCTGAACCTCGTGGAGTCTGGCTCGCTCATTCACCTTATTGCTGCTCAGGACTCCCTGCTCTGAAAACAATGCCAAGGCGGCTATTCATCCAGTTCTGATCAAAAGCAGCGATCACATTCACCGAGCGCTCCTCGGCGCTAGGGGTGCTTTATTATTTCCGCCATCCGCAGTGGCTGGCGATCAACATGCGCCAGTCCAAGTGAAGCCAGGCCACAGGACTGCTGCGATCGGAAACTCCGCGGGACGATCGGAACCGGTGGCAGCACCAGCCGCCGCCTGCGCGAGGATGAAGGCAGCTCAACCCTGGCCGTGCCAGCTCGCCCCGTGACTTCAGGACCTTCCGGTGGTTTCGCGGCATTGGGCACGGCTCTGTCTCTGGCGACGGCACTGCCTCATCAGCCTCTGGTGGCTGCCTCTCCCGCCATCGGCCCCACGCCGGCGCTGGCCACCCTTTTTCAGGCCCTCTGTAGTGGCAGCCCCTGCACCATTGTTTTGGATGAGCGCGGGATCGCCGGGCCGGCTGGCTTCATCCCAGCCGCAAGCATCAGCCGCTGGGTCACCACTGGAGCGGGGGGAGATCCCCCGGGCCTGGGGGAAGTGGTCGGCGCCAGCACCATGAACACGATGAAATCGGCGGCGGCTTTTGTGGTGCCGATTTACGTCAGCGCACCGCTGGGTCTGCTCGGTGGGCTGCTGCGCGGGGCAGGCTCCAAGCGCGACGGGGAGGATGGACCACGTCGCTTCCTGGTGGTGGGCCAGGGCCGTGACGGGCGGACCATCGAGCACCAGTTCGAGTTCGTAAACCAGAAGCCGGCCCGTCAGGTGCGCATCGCCTTGGCGATGGTGAGCGGGCTGGCCATGGGCGAAACCCGCCGACCGGTGGATGAGCCGTTGCCGTTGGCAGGGAGTGCCGCTTCCCCCAGCGATGGCGGCGACTGGCAGGCCTATCTGCAGGACCGCGGTCTGGTGGAGTGGGCCGCCAGCAACCCTCAGCTGGCGGAGGCGCTGAAGCAACGGCTGTTTCCAGCCCCCTGATCGTTTTGTCCCAATCCCTGCGGGTGGCCCCAGCTAGGCGGTCCCCTCCAGCTCCTCCAGCAGCGCCCGCAGGCCCTCCTCATCGAGCACGGCCACCCCGAGGGCCTCCGCCTTGGTCAGCTTGCTTCCGGCTTCGGCGCCGGCCACCACGTAGCTGGTCTTCTTGCTCACTGAGCCGCTCACCTTGCCGCCGGCGGCCTCGATCAGGGCCTGGGCCTGGCTGCGACTGAGGCTGGGCAGGGTGCCGGTGAGCACGAACGTCTGGCCGCTCAGGTGCCCGGCCCCGCCAGGGCCGCCGCCCTCTCCCTCAACCCCTTGCTCCCTCTCGGCGGCCGCTAGGGGAATCCCCAGCGCCTGCAGCTCGGCCAGCAGCGCGCCGTTGGCCGCTGTGGCGAACCACTGGCGCAGAGATTCGGCGATCTCCCCGCCGATGCCGAACACCGCCGTGATCACCTCCGGCTGCTCCGCCGCGGCCATGCCCAGGGTTTCAGCCGAAGGGAAGGCCCGCGCCAGTGCCTTGGCGTTCACAGCTCCCACGTGGTGGATGCCCAGGCCATAGAGCTGCCGGTGCCAGGGTTGCTGCTTCGAGGCCTCCAGGGCCTCCACCAGATTTGCCGCCGAGGTCTCCCCCATCCGCTCCAGGCTGGCCAGTAGGGCCGCATCGAGGCGGTACAGATCGGCGATCGAGCGCACCAGGCCCCGGTCCACCAGCTGCTCCACCAGCTTGGCCCCCAGTCCATCCACATCCATGGCTCCCTTGCTCACCCAGTGGCGCAGGGCGCCGCGCAGGATTGCCGGGCAGCTGCTGTTCACGCAGCGGGTGGCCGCTTCACCCTCCTCGCGCACCAGCGCCGAGCCGCATTCCGGGCAGCTGCTGGGCAGTTGCAGCGGCGCGGCTCCCGGCGGCCGCAGTTCGGCCAGCACCCGCACCACTTCGGGGATGATCTCGCCGGCCTTGCGCACCACGATCGTGTCGCCGGCGTGCAGGTCCAGCTCGGCCAGCCGGTCGGCGTTGTGGAGGGTGGCCCGGCTGACACTGGTGCCGGCCAGTGGCACCGGCTCGAACTCGGCCACCGGGGTGACCACCCCGGTGCGGCCCACCTGGGCCACCAGGCGCAGCAGCCGGCTGGGGGCCTCCTCGGCGGCGTACTTGAGGGCGATCGCCCAGCGCGGTGCCTTCTGGGTGAAGCCTGCATCGGCCTGCAGACGCAGGTCGTCGAGCTTCACCACCACGCCATCGGTGGCATAGGGGAGGTCACGCCGCTTGTGCTCCCAGGCAGCGAAGAAGGCCTCCACGGCGGCCAGATCCGGGCAGAGGGCCGCATTCGGGTTGACCCGGAAGCCGGCGGCCGCCAGCCAGCGCAGGCTCTCCCACTGGCTGCGCGGTCTCCCTGGATCGCCGCTGCCCGGAGCGGGCCGCCAGTCGTCCGGCAGGTGCAGGGTGTAGGCGAAGAAATCGAGGCGCCGCGCCGCCACCACCTGGGGATCGAGCTGACGCAGGGTGCCGGCGCAGGCGTTGCGCGGGTTGGCGAACAGGGGCTCGCCCCGCCCGGCGCGCTCCGCGTTGATCTCCGCGAAGGTGCCATCGGGGATCAGGGCTTCACCGCGCACCTCCACCCACTCCGGAGGATCCTCCAGCAGCAGGCGCAGCGGCACGCTCTGGATCGTGCGCACGTTGGCGGTGATCTCCTCGCCGGATTCCCCGTCGCCCCGGGTGGCGGCCCGCACCAGAAGACCGTGCTCATAGCTGAGGGCCAGGGCGTTCCCGTCGATCTTGAGCTCACCCACCATCGGCAGGGCCGGCAGGGCTTCCCCGGGCGGGGCGCTGCGGTCGAGCACCTTGAGCAGGCGGCCGTACCAGGCCTCCAGCTCCTCGATCGAGAAGGCGTTCTCGAGGCTGAGCAGACCGATGCGGTGCCGCACCGCCTGAAACCCTTCCGCCGGCGAACCCCCCACCCGCCGGGTGGGGCTGTCGGGACTGATCAGCTCCGGGTGCAGCCGCTCCAGCTGCTCCAGCTCCCGGTAGAGACGGTCGTAGACCGCGTCCTCCATCTCGGGGGAGTCGAGCACGTAGTAGGCGTGGGCGGCGCGGTTCAACAGCCGCCGCAGCTCCTCGGCGAGGGCCCGCACCGTTGCTCAGGCCGCGGCCAGTTTCTGGATCCGCTCCACCCGCCAGGCGTCTTCCACCTTCACGAAGGTGAAATCCAGGGGCAACTCGTCCTTCGCTTCCGATTTGAGCTTCACGGTGAGAATGATCTGGCCCTCCTGCAGCCGCGGCCGGCCCGATTTGAGGTTGCGGTACTTGTTGAGCTGCAGCCCCGCCAGGAAGCGGATGAACTGCTGCCGGTTCACGTGCGAGCGGTAGTTCTTGGTGGTGAGCAGATAGGCGCCGTCGATCTGGCCGGAGGCCACCTGAGTGAAGAACTGCTTGAGCAGCGGGTTGATGCCGCGGGCGCTGATCACCAGGCGCACGGCGGTGTACGTCCAGTAGAGGAGCAGAGCCCCAGCTCCGGCCAGCAGGGCCTTGGTGCCGATCGTTTGGGCCAGACCCCAGTCCATCGTCTGCATGCGCGCGTTCAGGTTTCAGAGTCTGACCGACGGCCCCGCCACCCCGGGATCGAACCCTTCACACTGGGTGAACGGTTGATCCACCCGTCTGCGGCATGCCTCTGGAGCCACTGCTGCCCTTGTTCCATCGCCTCGACCGGGAACACTTCGGCGGCGCCCTGGCACCGGGCGGCCGGCCCCTCCTGGATTTGCGCTGGAGCGACGGACGCATGAGCCGCACGGCCGGCCTCTACCGCCGCGGGCGCCGACGTGATGGCTCGGCCCTTTGTGAAATCGTTCTCTCGCGGCCAGTCCTGGCCCCCCTGCCCACCAACGCCACACTGGGCACCCTCTGCCACGAGATGATCCACGCCTGGATCGACCGTGTGCTGCAGGCCCGGGAGGTGCACGGCCCCCATTTCCGTGCTGCCATGGCCCGGATCAACGCCGTCCAGGGGGAGTTCGAGGTGAGCCTGCGTCACCACTACCCCCTGCCGCTGGTGTCGGCCCCCTGGATTGCCCGCTGCCCCTGCTGTGGCGTCAGCGCGGCCTACCGCCGGCGGGTACGGGGTCTGGCCTGCCGGCTCTGCTGCGAGCGGCTGCATGGCGGCCGCTGGGATGCCAGCTGTGCCCTGGTGTTCGAAGCGCGTGCGGCTTAGGGTTCCGCCAACCGGCCGGTGCCTGTGGAACTGTTTCTGTGGGTGCTGCAGGGAGGGGGTGTCTCGATCACCTTGCTGGGTCTGGGGCGAGAACGCTGGA
>NZ_CH724160.1:0-311041 GCF_000153045.1 Synechococcus sp. WH 5701 | reverse complement strand
GATGGGCGCCACCGCTGACTTGCGCATGGCTGTGAAGAAGGCAGGCCCGGTGGTCACCGACCAGGGGAACCTGGTGCTCGATCTCAAGTTCGCTGGCGGCATCACCGATCCAGCGGCCTTGGAGCAGGCGATCAACAACCTGCCAGGGGTGCTGGAGAACGGGCTGTTCGTGGGCCTCACCGATCCAGTCGCTGGGGCGGTAGCTGATGAACGGCCGTTAAGGTCGGATCACATCGGTTGCGATGGCACAGGCGAGGGCCATGAACGGTTCGGGTGATCCTCCCCGCCGGGGACGTCGCCGCAGCGGCGGGTCTCTGGATCAATGGATGTCGGCGGGACGGCAACTGGTGGATGGAGTGGCCGGGGCTCGCCCTGGCTCACGTCCCCAGGCCCGTGGAGCCGAGCGCCGAGCCGGCGGACGCCCGGGTCTGGAGGGTCTGGGTCGCTGGGTGGAGAACCGCATCGACTGGTTCCTCGAAGGCGACGACGACTGGCCGGAACCCTGGCAGGAGCGGGCTGAGACCCCAGAACGCAGGAGGCCCCCGCTGCGCCCGGACGCGGCGCCGTGGGAACCCGAGAGCGAGCGTCCATTCCAACCCCAACCCCAACCCCAACCCAAACCCCAGCCAGCGGCCAGGGCCAGGGCCTTTGAGCCGTCGCCAGGAACCCGCCGGCCCCTGGAGGCCATCTCCCGCCGGGCGGCCCCCCTGCTGCCTCCGTCCAGGGGCCAGGACTCCGTTCAGCCTGCGCAATCAGACATTCAGTCGCGGCAAGCGCCGCTCGAGCCGCCACTGCAGCCGGACCCCACCGGGTCAGTCCCCCCTGGCGGGCGGCCCCTGCCCCGCTCCAGCCGCCGTCCGCGCCGAGACTGAAGCCCTAGCCTGAAGCTTATTCCCGACACTCCCCAGCGTCCATGAGCAACCTGATCGTGGTGGGTTTTCCCAAGGTTGAAGAGGCTGAAGCCGTACGCAAGGAGCTGGTCTCCATCCAGCAGGAGCATCTGATCTCCTTGGAAGACGCCGTGGTGGTGGAGCGCGATGCTGATGGCCAGGTGCACCTGCGCCAGGCCATCAACCTCACCGCCGCCGGCGCCCTGGGGGGCGGTTTCTGGGGGTCGCTGGTGGGGCTGCTGTTCCTCAACCCCCTGCTCGGTGCCGCCGTCGGCGCCGGCATGGGGGCGGCTTCCGGGGCGCTCAGTGATCTGGGCATCAACGACGGCTTCCTGCGGGAGCTCGGTGAAACCCTGCCCAAGGCCAGCGCTGCCCTCTGCCTGCTGGTGCGCGACGCCACGCCCGATCGGGTGGTGGAGCGCCTGCGCAGCTTCGCGCCCCACGCCAAGTTGCTGCGCACCAGCCTCAGCCACACCGATGAGGCCCAGCTCAGCGAGCTGCTGGAGAACAGCCGCAAACAGGCCGAAGCCCTGCGCCTGGGCTGAGGCTCCCAGGCCCCGGACGCTCAGTGGCCGCGGTGCACCCGGCTGCGGCCAGGGGCTGTCTGGCCGTGGTGCGGGGCGGTCTGCTGGGGCCTGGAGGGATGGTGACTCACCTGGAAGTCCCAGCCCTTGTCCTGCAGCTGACGGTTCACGGCTCCCACCAGCTCATGGGGAAGATCTTCCGCCATCTGCTCGGCTGAGGTGATGATCGAGGGGGAGCCCTGCTTCAGGGCCCAGAGCAGTTCCGCCCACTGCTCCACCAGGGTGGGTTGATGGGTCTGCCGAGGGGAGTCGCCCTCAAGGGCGGCGGCGCAGCCGGTCTGCTGCCAGAGGGTGGCGCGACCCCTGTGCAGGCCCTGGCCACTCGCCCGGGCCAGGCCCAGATGCAGTGCCTGCTCGGTGGGGCGGCCATCGAGCTGGCGCAGCCCCGCCTCAATCAGCAGGCGGCCGCAGCTCACGGCCGAGAGGCCGAGGGAGCGCCCCAGGTCGGTGAGGGAGATCCACTGATCGCCGGCTTCGGAGGCCTGGGCACCGGGTGCGGTGGATTCCGCGGAAGAGTGCCCTCCTGGGCTTCCAAGGGTGGTGGTCATCGTCAAACAGGTGGAGCCGATGCCGCCATCCTGTTCAGATCCCCCAGAAGCGCAAGTTGTCAAGTGGAAACCGCCACAGATCACGCTGACTTCATGAAACTTTATGGAGATCTGCGTCGTGATGACTCGCTCCCAGCCAGCGCTCCAGCGCCGGTGAGAACACTTCCCGGATCACCGTGAGTTCCCGTCCCTGCCGGAAAAAGCGGTAGTGGCGGCTCCAGAAGGGACCCTTGGCGGCGAATCCCCGCTCCAACCAGTCGGCGTTCACCTGGGCCAGGCCGTCCACTTCCCGGAACAGCTCCGCCCGCTCACTGGTCAGGCTCAGCCAGATGGGTTGCTGCCGGTCATGCAGATACATCTCGGCCTCCGCCTGGTTCCACCAGCTCTCGGCCCAGGCCAGAGCCTGGCCGTTGCAGCGCAGCCACACCTGCCGCCGCAGCAAAGGCGGGACCAGCTCCGTCACCTCGGCGGGGGGGCGGGCCTGAGCGACATCAGGCAGGGTTGTGGAACCCCCTGGCACGAGCTCAGGCCCCATGGCGATCAGATCGATCGTGATCGGTGTGCCGCTGAGCAGGTGCAGATGGCGGGTGGGGCTGCCATCACCCAGAAGCAACAGCTTCCAGGCACCGCTGAGCTGAGCGCCAGCCCGGGCGTTGAGCACCTCACTGATCGGAGCTTCCCAGAGCGGTGTGGGGGACACCCATGGCCTGGTGAGCAGGGAGTCGGCCATCAGCCTCAGCTCAGGGGGTCCAGGCTAAGGAAGGCCAGCAGAGCACCGGGACGACGATTCCTGAGCCTGACTTTCCAGGAGCCTGCCTTCCCTGGCGCCTGTCGCTCAGAAGCCGCCGCTGATGCTCACCCGTTGTTGCTGGCCGTTGCGTTCGATCACCACGGAGTTGCCGCTGGCGGAGCGCAGGCGCCAGCCGGTGGAGCCGATCGCCTCCCCCACCGATGCGCTGGTGGAGCTGCCGCCCATTTGGAAGATGGCGGAGCCGCTCTGACCAGGCACCTGCACCACCCCCACCAGCTCGGGGGAGCCTCCATCCGCTCCAGGCGCCGGCATGGCGGGGGCTGGGGGAGCCCCCCGGGTGATCGTGCCGCTGACGGGAACCCGCAGCGGCGGGGCGGCCGAAGCACGGGAATTGCTCTCAAGCGGCCCCAGTTCCTGCACCCAGGCTTCCTCCGGCGGCGGCGGTGGCAGCCCGTTGGCGCCGCCATCGGCCATCTGGCCTGCAGGCTGGACGGTGGCGGAGGCCGTGGCTCCGGGCTCGGCAGCCCCCAGGGGGCCCACCGAGCGCAACCGCTCCAGCAGTTGCAGGGTGCGCTCCTGCTGCAGAGCGATGCTCGCCTGGGTCCAGCCACGCCACACCAGCAGGGTGCTGCCGGCTCCCAGCACCGATAGGAGCGCCATCAATACCAGCAGTGGCCGTTGCTGCCTGGAGCGTGCGGCGGCTGAAGCGGCGGCCGTGGAGCTATGGGGCCGGGGTACGGACCGGCTTCCAGCCGTGGTTGTTGGCCGTAGGCGCGGCGGCGCGTCGTGCACCACCACATCGATAGGCGCGGGATCGCCGCCAGACTCCATGGTCAGGCTTGGCTCCGGCTGGAGCGGGTCGCGGCTGTAGCCCTCGAGGGTGGGGCGCTCCCCGGCATGGATACCCAGGGCCGACAGACCGGAGGAAAAGACGCGGTCCATCACCTGCTCGGCCTTCAGCTCCCAGAACGCCCGGGAGGAGGAGATGGGGCGCTGATCACCGCCCATAGCCGATGGGCTTAGGAGTGGATTTTCGCGATCGTAGTGGTGGTCTCCCGATTCGACAATCGCTCCTGCTGACACTCACGGCGGCGGCGTAGTTCCAGCCACAGCAGCAGGGCGGTGGTGTCGGCCGGGCTCACCCCGGGGATGCGCGAGGCCTGCCCCAGGTTCAGCGGCTGCACGGCGGCGAGTTTCTCGCGGGCCTCTTTGGAGAGGGTGGCAATGGCGCTGTAGTCGATGCCGCCCGGGATCGGCCGCTGGTCCTGCTTGCGCACCTGATCAATCTGTTGCTGCTGGCGGGCCAGGTAGCCGCTGTACTTGAGATCGATCTCCGCCCCCTCGCGCACGCCAGCCGGCAGGTCGGCATCGGCCAGGCCCAGGTCCACCAGATCACGGCTGTGGAAGCCGGAGCGGCGCAGCAGATCGGCGAGGGTGATCGATCCCTTGATCGGCGCGCCCGAGCGGGCCTCAGCCTCCGGCGCCACCGGGTCGCTGACTTTGAGCCGCACCGTTTCCAGCCGCTGCTTCTCGGCGGCAATGGCGGCCTGCTTGGCCTCGAACAACCCCCAGCGGCGGTCGTCGATCAACCCCAGCTCCCGGCCCAGGGGGGTGAGGCGGCGGTCGGCGTTGTCTCCCCGCAGCACCAGGCGGTATTCACTGCGGCTGGTGAGCACCCGGTAGGGCTCATGCAGATCCTTGGTGACCAGGTCATCGATCAGGGTGCCGATGTAGCTGCCCTCGCGGGGGAAATGCACCGGTTCCTGGCCCCGCAGCAGCCGGGCGGCGTTGAGTCCGGCCACCAGGCCCTGGGCAGCGGCCTCCTCGTAGCCGGTGGTGCCGTTGAGCTGGCCAGCGCTGAACAGCCCTCGCACCCGCTTGGTCATCAGTGAGGGCAGGCACTGAGTGGCGGGCAGGTAGTCGTACTCCACGGCATAGGCGGGACGCAGCATCACGCAGTGCTCAAGGCCAGGCAGGGTGCGCAACAGTTCCAGCTGCAGCCGCTCCGGCAGGCCGGTGGAGAAGCCCTGGATGTAGAGCTCAGGGGTGTCGCGGCCCTCCGGCTCCAGGAAGATCTGGTGGCTTGGCTTATCGGCGAAGCGCACGATCTTGTCTTCGATCGAGGGGCAGTAGCGCGGGCCCTTGCTGTCGATGAAGCCCCCGTAGATGGGCGTGAGGTGGAGGTTGTCGCGGATGAGTTGGTGGGTGGCGGCCGTGGTGCGGGTGAGGTGGCAGGCCATCGGCTCACTGCTCACCCAGGCGGCGGGATCAAAGGAGAAGTAGCGGCCCTCGGCGTCGCTGGGTTGTTCTTCGAGCTGATCGAGGGCCACGCTGCGGCGATCCACCCGGGCTGGGGTGCCGGTCTTGAGGCGGTCGGTGTGGAAACCGAGGGCCTGCAGCGCTTCTGTGAGGCCTTCGGAGGCCTGCTCGCCGGCGCGGCCGGCGCTCATCGACTGATTGCCCACCCAGATCTGGCCCCCCAGGAAGGTGCCGGTGGTGAGGATCACGGCCGGCGCGGCATAGACACTGCCGAAGAAGGTGCGCACGCCGGTGATCCGGCCCACGGCTCCGTTGCCAACCTGGTTCGGGCCGTTGCCCTCCAGGTCCACCTCAAGCCCCGTGACCATCGCTTCGCGCAGGTGGAGGTTGGGGGTGTGCTGCAGCAGCTGCAGCATCTGGCGCGCGTACTGGCGCTTGTCGGTCTGGGCGCGCAGGGCCCACACGGCCGGGCCACGGCTGGCGTTGAGCACCCGCTTCTGCAGGGTGGTGGCATCGGCGAGGCGCCCGATCACGCCGCCGAGGGCATCCACCTCATGCACCAGCTGGCTCTTGGCCGGTCCGCCCACCGCCGGATTGCAGGGCTGCCAGGCGATGCGATCGAGGTTGAGGCTGAACAGGGCCGTTGAAATCCCCAGCCGCGCCGCGGTGAGCGCCGCTTCGCAGCCGGCGTGGCCGCCGCCGACCACGATCAGCTCGAAGGTTTCGCTGGGGGCTGCACTGAGGGCCATCAGGTCAATGTATGGCGCCCAGATCGCTGGGAGGCTCCACGGCGGCGGCGTAACTGGTGTCTTCGGTGCCGCCGATCCGGTCCCAGAGCGTGAAGTAGAGCCCGAAGTGCACACCCGGGTGGAGATGGTGCAGCGAATGGTGGGCTGGGCCGATCACCCAGCGGCCCAGCCAGTGGTGGGGGAAGCCGCTGGGGAGATAATCAAGGCCGAGGTGATTCACGATCGCCCAGACCGTCATGGTGCTCAGCACCGCCAACAGGGTGATCAGGTGCAGCGGCACCAGCATCACCAGCAGGACCAGCACCAGCGCCTGCACCAGAGCTTCAGGGGGATCGAAAGCGAAGGAGGTCCAGGGGGTGGGCTGGCGTGTGCGGTGGTGACCGTGGTGGCACCAGCGGTAAAGCCAGCGGTGGTGGAAGAGGCGATGGGTGGCGTAATAGAGCCCGTCCTGAAGGATCAGCACGGCGGCGTAGCTCAGAGCGAGGTACCACCAGCCGTAGGTGTCGGGCCTGGCATAAAGGCGGGTGAGCCCATGACTCTGGAGCGTGAGCACAGCGGCGGTCGCCAAGGCGAACACAGCCGCTGAGAGCACTGAAAGGCGGATGTCGGCGCGGATGCCATCGGCGTTGTGGGCCATCTGCCGTGGCGTTGGTCCAGGTGGTGTCGATCTGGGATGTGTTGCGGCGGAGCGGGCATACAGCCACCACCAGGATCCACCTGCCAGCAGAAAGTAGCGGGCCAGAATGATGCCGAAGAAAACAAGTCCGTAAAACAAGAAGGAGTGATCACCGAGTGAACGGATCACTGTTTCGGTGTCGATCTGTGCGATCGGCATGGACTGGTTGTCCCATCGGCGGCGTCAAGACCCAGCCTAGTGACCCCTCACCGCCCTGAACTGCCACGGCCATGCAGCGCTACAGGATCCTGCACCTCACCACCTACAGCTTTGAGGCGCTCGTACGGCTTGACGCCCATGCCCTCAGGCTCAGACCACGGGAGGGCCATGAGCTGCGGATCGAATCCTCCACTCTGCGCATCACACCGCCGGCCAAGCTGCGCTGGCACAGGGACGCGGAGGACAACTCGGTGGCGATCGCCAGCTTCCGCGAGCCCACGGCCCAGCTCCTGATCGAGAGCGAGTTGGTGGTCCAGCAGTACCACCAGGCACCCCTGGATTTCCTGGTGGATGAGAAGGCGGCGCACTTCCCGTTCCGCTACAGCGACGAAGACCAGTTGCTGCTGGCTCCCTACCGCCAGGAGCCCGGGGCCAGGTCTTCTGCACTCCTGACGGACTGGCTGGCGGGTCTGCACCAGCCTGGCGAGCGGATCGAGACCTATGCGCTGCTGGAGCGGATCAGCGATCTCATCCACGCCAGCCTGCGCTACCAGCGCCGGGAGGAACCGGGCGTGCAGACGGCTGAGCACACCCTGGCGGGCGGCTCTGGCTCCTGCCGCGATTTCGCCACCCTGTTCATGGGCGCCGCCCGCCAGCTGGGCTTCGCCGCCCGCTTCGTGAGCGGCTACCTCCACGACCCGGCGGCGGCCGCCGCCGCCGGGTCCACCCATGCCTGGGCGGAGGTCTACCTGCCCGGTGCAGGCTGGAAAGGCTTCGACCCCACCATCGGCGCTCTCGCGGGCCCTCACCACATGGCCGTGGCCGTGGCCCGCCATCCCGAGGCCGTACCGCCGGTGGCGGGCTCGTTTGTTGGGCCGAGTGGCGCGACCCTCAGCGTGGGGGTGTGGGTGACGCGGTTGGAGGAGTCGCCCTGAGCCGTTCTCAAGTCGATACCAGGCCGGCGTGCGGGAACTCCCAGCCGCTGAACTCACCGCGTCGATCAGCTCCACATGCTCCTGCTCATCCGGGTCGTTGCGGGCCACGATCGCTACGGCCGCTTCGCTGCTGCTGAGGTTGGTGGGTTGGTGCGGGACACCGGCCGGGATGAACAGAAAATCACCGGCTTGGTTCACCACCGCATGCTCCAGGCGCTCGCTCTAGCGTGTGCGCACGGTGCCCTGCAACAGGTAGATCGCTGATTCCGAGCCCAGATGCCGCTGGGCCGCCGCGCTGCCGCCGGGGCGGATCACAACGCGGTTGAGCGAGAGGTCCTTGGCGCCACTGTTGGCGCCGGAGATGCCCACCAACTGACCCAGTCGTTGTTTGCTGACGATGCTGGTGCTCGGCCGCACGGTGATGATGCCGCCGCCACCGGGCGAGCCGATCACCCCCAGGGCAGCAAGCCCTAAATCGAATGCTTTTGGTCTCCAATGCACCGTTACCGGATCCTGGCCCTCGCGTCATAACCCGATCCGGATGCGCTGGTGATCCAGCTGATTGGTCACCTTGGCCTCCACCTCCACCTTCCCCTTCACTGTGGCGCCCACATCCCCGCGCACCGTGGCGCCCACATCGCCGGCCACCTGGGCGCTCAACGCGCCGCTGACCTTGGCCTCGACGGGGCCCTTGACGTCGACGCCGATCCCTCGGCTCAGTTCGGGTACGTTCACGGCCAGGGGCGAGGCCAGGCCGACTGGTTCCGCCATGGTCACCTTTGCGATGATCGGAATCGTTTTGATGGGAGCGGTGCGGATCGGTTCTGCAATCTTCTCGACCACCAGCGGCGTCTGAATCGAACCCACATCCACCTGGGCTGCCACGGGCAACGGGCTCTTCATCACCAGCTCGATCTTGATCGGCTCCTGCAGGATCCTGCCCAGGGTGCTCGCTCCGATCCCCACGGCCGCCACCAGGGCGATGGGCCAGCGCAGGGCCAGCATCCAGCCCAGGGCAGACGGCTGAGTGGAGGGGTTGGTGGGGGGCTCGCTCATCGATCGGCGGAAAGGCATTGGCCCCCATGTTGCTGCCGGTGCGGGCGAGTGTGGGTCAGGGGGCTGCCAGGTTGCGGAAGCGGGTGAACTGGGGCTCGAACAGCAGCTTCACCGTTCCCACCGGGCCGTTGCGGTGCTTGGTCACGATTACTTCGGTGATGCCGCGATCGGCCGTTTCCGGGTTGTAGTACTCATCTCGATAGATCATCAGCACCAGGTCGGCGTCCTGCTCGATCGAGCCCGATTCGCGCAGGTCGCTGAGCATCGGCCGCTTGTTGGTGCGGCTCTCCACGCCTCGGCTGAGCTGAGAGAGGGCCATCACCGGTACGTTCAGCTCCCGAGCCATGCCCTTGAGGCCCCGCGTGATGCGGGAGAGTTCCTGCACCCGGTTGTCGGGGGTGGAGCCCTCCATCAGCTGCAGGTAATCGATCACGATCAGCCCCAGCTCCTTGCCCTGCTCCGCCATCAGCCGGCGGCAGAGGGAGCGCATCTCCAGCACACCGGCATTGGGCTTGTCGTCGATGAACAGCGGCAGCTGGCCGAGGGTGTTGATGCCCTGCCCCAGCAACGGCCATTCCTCCTGCTGCAGGCGGCCGGTGCGCAGCCGGCCGCTCTCGATGCCCACCTCCATCGACAGCAGCCGGTAGGTGAGCTGCTCCTTGCTCATCTCCAGGGAGAACACGCACACCGGCAGCTGATGAATCTGGGCCACGTTCTTGGCGATGTTGAGCACGATCGAGGTCTTCCCCATCGCCGGCCGGCCGGCCACGATGATCAGGTCACTCCGCTGCAGCCCCTGGGTGATGGCGTCAAGGTCGTAGAAGTTGACTGGGATGCCCGCCACCGAGGTACCGAGGGAGCGGCTCTCGATCTCGTTGAAGGTGCTGGTGAGGATCTCGGCGGTGGGGGTGAGCCCCACGGAGGGTTTTTCCTGGCTGATCGCGAAGATCTGCTGCTCGGCCTCATCGAGCACCTGCTCCATCGGCTTGGCCTGATCGAAGCCGAGCTTGATCACCTCGTTGCCCGAGCGGATCAGCTGGCGCCGCAGGTACTTGTCCATCACCAGGCGGGCCACCTGGTCGATCGAGGCGGTGCTGAGGGTGCGCTCCACCAGCTCCACCAGCCGGTTGCTGCCGCCAACCTTCTCCAGCTGGCCGGTGTCGGCCAGCCAGGCGGCCATGGCCGTGAGGTCGGTGGGTTTGCCCTGGCCGTGCAGCATCAGGGCGGTGCGATAAATCTCGCGGTGGGCGCCCAGGTAGAAGGCTTCAGGGCGAAGCACGTCGGCAATGCGGCCGAGGGCGTCGGGATCGAGCAGGATGCCGCCCAGCACCGCTTCCTCCGCCTCCAGGTTCTGGGGCGGGACCTGATCGGGCAGGGCCTCGAAGCGGGCCTCATCCTGGTCCCGGCCGCGGCGGCGAAAGGCCGGGGTCAGAGCGGCGGCGGCCGTTGCTGATCGGTCGCTCCCCTCTCCAGCGGTGTCCCACTCGGGACCTCCATCAGGGGCTGGCAGGGGAACACTCACCATCGACTGAGGCTAGGTCCGGGCTTGGGAGCACGGGCGATTTGGGTGGCCGCCAAAGAAAACGCCGGCCCGCATGGGACCGGCGCAGACGCTGACCAATCTGAATGGGGCCTGCTCAGTGGCTGACCACTTCCAGGTTGATTTCAGCGGTGACCTCGGGGTGCAGTTTCACCTGCACCTTGTAAGTGCCGGTGCGATGGATCTCGGGAACGGAGATGTCGCGGCGGTCGAGTTCCTTCTTGGTGGCCGCTTCGATCGCTTCGGCCACATCGCCGTTGGTCACGGTGCCGAAAAGCACGTCGTCGCCACCGGTCTGTTTCTTGACGGTGAAGCGGCCGATCGTGGTCAGGGCCGTGCGGAAGGCTTCGGCCTCCTGCTTCAGGGCCGCCTGCCGCTCGGCCTCCTTGGCGCGGCGGTGCTCCACCTGGCGCAGCACGGCGGCCGTGACGGCAACGGCCTTGCTCTGGGGAAGCAGGAAGTTACGGGCGTAACCAGGAGCCACTTCCACCAGGTCACCCTGTTTGCCGAGGCTGTAAACGTCCTCGCTGAGGACGACGGAGACGCGCTTGGCCATGGAAACAGAACGGCGGGAACAAGTAGGGATCGGGCAAGGACCGCCGCTGTGACGGTCCGCATCCTGGAGCGATCAGAGATCCTAGATCACCGCTTGCGTGGCCTTGCCGGCGGCGGAGGGCAGGCGCACCTGGGTGGCCAGGCCCAGGGCCTTCAGCAGGCGGATGTGCTGCCAGGTGAGGTCGAACTGGCGGGCGCCGAAGCCGTGACGGGCCGAATGGGGGAAGGCATGGTGGTTGTTGTGCCAGCCCTCACCGAAGGTGAGCGCAGCAACCCAGGGGTTGTTGCGCGACTCGTCGCCGCTTTCGTGGGACACGCTGCCCCAGCAATGGGTGGCGGAGTTCACCAGCCAGGTGCAGTGGTAGAGCACCACCAGACGCAGGGGGATGCCCCAGAGCACCAGCGCCCAGCCGCCGGCACCGGTGGCGGTGCCGATCCAGAACAGGAGCAGGCCCACAGGGATCTGCAGGAGCAGGAAGTTGGTGTTGAGCCAGCGGTAGTAGGGGTCGCGCTGCAGATCGCCGGTGAGGCGGGGCACCGCGGCCATGGCTGGAATCTCCTCGAACATCCAGCCCATGTGGCTCCACCAGAAACCTTTGTGGCTGTTGTGGTGGTCGGCTTCGGTGTCGGAGAACTTGTGGTGGTGGCGGTGCAGTCCGGCCCAGTCGATCGGACCGTGCTGGCAGCTCAGGGCGCCGCAGGTGGCGAAGAACCGCTCCAGCCACTGGGGCACCCGCAGGGCCCGGTGGGCGAGCAGACGGTGATAGCCGAGGGTGACCCCCAGGCAGCCGGTGATCCAGTAGAGGAGAAGCATGCTGGCGACGGCTGGCACGCTCCAGAACCGGGGCAGCAGGGCCACCACTGCCAGCGCATGGACCACGGCCATGAAACCGAGCGTGGCCCAGCGGGTCCCCTTGGGCGCCGAGGGAGTGGGTTCACCGCGTCGTGGGCGGTGCAGGGCCTCGGCCCGGGAGAGGGAGCGGGCCGACGGGGGGGAGGGTCGCCGAACGGTGGCGGTCATGGGGACTGGTTCCTGATCGGTCTTTTAGAATAGTAGCAGTACGAATCCAGATCAGGTGGGATATCAAGCAGATATCGAATCAGGGCGCGAAGCTTTTTCGTATCTGATCAGGGCCTGGCATGAGCGCAATGGCTGGTCCCACCGGGTGCTGCCGGCCCTGGCCGAAGTGCTCGACCTGGGCCGGATCCACAATTCCCAGGTTTCGATGCTGCGCAACCGCAAACTCGCCTCCCCCGGCCCCGAGGTGTTTCTGGCCCTTGGGCGCATCAACCAGTGGCTGGTCGCCGGTGCCGGTGCCCCCGGCGCTCCCCTGGCCGGCCACCCTGACCTGATCGAGGCCCTGGGCCAGGGGGCCCTGCCCCTGCTCAGCGACGACGGGGTGCCCCTGGGGCCCGGCGACCTGCTGGAGATCTTTGTGGGCCTGGTGCCTCCGCCGCGGGCCTTTGATCTGCGCATTGACGAGGACGAGGCCGCTGGCCTCAGCTTTGCCCTGGCGGAGTTGCTTTGCGCAGGGCGGCCTTGGCGGCTCTGCCGTGACCAGGTGCTGGCGGCCTATCCGGCGGCGAAGGCCCAGCGCCGGGATCGCTTCGCGGCGGTGATGAGTGGCCAGCGCGATTACAGCGCCGTCGAGCTCGATGCCGAGCTGATGGACCTGCACCGCACCCTGGTGGGGCTGGGAGTGGCCGCAGAGCAGGAGATCAGCGCCGACCGCTTCCTGGAGGTGCTGCGCCAAAAAGCCCGCCTGCAGCAGCAGACGGGCCGGGAGGATCTGGCCGAAGCGATCCGTCAGGAGCTGGTGGCCGAGGGCAGCGGCTGACCCACATGGGCCACCCGGATCCGTTTGGCCAGCCCCAGGGCGCGCAGCAGCTTGATGTGCTGCCAGGTGATGTCGAACTCGAACCAGCGCAGGCCATGGCGGGCGCTGGCGGGGTGAGCGTGGTGGTTGTTGTGCCAGCCCTCGCCGAAGGAGAGGACCGCCACCCACCAGCAGTTGCGCGAGAGGTCGGGGCTGTCGAAGTTGCGGTAGCCGAAGGCGTGGGTGGCGCTGTTCACCAGCCAGGTGACGTGGTAGACGATCGCCAGCCGCAGGGGGATTCCCCAGAGCACCAGCCCCAGGCCGCCTCCGGGTACGCCGGCCCGCTCGCCGTACCACCAGAGAGCGGCACCCAGGGGTACCTGCAGCAGCAGGAACCAGCGGTCGAGCCAGCGGTAGAGGGGATCACGCTGGAGATCGCCGGTGAAGCGAGCCATCTGGCGCACCGCCGGAATGTCGTGCAGCATCCAGTCGCTGTGACTCCACCACAGGCCGCGGCCGGCATCGTGGTGGTCGTTGGGCTGGTCGGAATACTTGTGATGGTGGCGGTGCAGCCCCACCCACTCGATCGGGCCGCTCTGGCAGGCCAGGCTGCCCATCAGCACCAGGGTGCGCTCGAGCCATTTCGGCGCCACGAAGCTGCGGTGAGCCAGCAGGCGGTGCAGCCCCAGGGTCACGCCCAGCACCGTGGTCCAGTAGAGGGCCGCCAGCACCACCACCGCCTGCCAGCTCCAGAAGCGCGGCAACAGTGCGAAGACGGCACCCACGTGGATCGCCAGCATGAAGCTGGTGGTGCCGAACTTGTACTTGCGTTGGCTGGGGGGAAGTGGCTGACGGCGTCCGCTCACTGAGGCGCGGACGGCGGCGTCCTGATGCTCGGCGGCGTGGCCCCGCAAGGCCTGACCCGCAGACCCGATCTGGGGCAAGGCGGATGCTGGATCTGAAGCGGCAACCAAATGAACTCTCGCGATGGTGGCGCAGGCTTGAGTCCGTCATCTCCCCTGCGGCGGGCGATCCCGTTGCAGGGAACCCATCAGGCTGAGGTGAGACCCTGACCTGGGATGCCGGCTGATATGTAGCCGATGCATCGCGGTGAAATCTAGCGGCGTGATGGAAGCCCCAAGGCAGCATGGCGCCGTGAGCCGGTTTCAGGCCATGACGACAACGGCAACGAGCGCTGGGCCCCACACCGGCTGGGCCCGGGATCGGGTGGCCGCGGCCGCCGAGCGGATCGCTCCGGTGGCCGCGGCACGCACCGCTGCCGTCCAGCCGGCACTGGCGCGGGTGCTCGACGCCTTTGCGGCCGAGCGGCTCGGCACCCACCACTTCGCCTCCGTCAGTGGCTATGGCCACGGCGATCTGGGCCGGGAGGTGCTCGATCGGGTCTTCGCGCGGGTTCTCGGGGCCGAAGCTGCTGCCGTGCGCCTGCAGTTCGTCAGCGGCACCCACGCCATCGCCGCTGCCCTGTTCGGTGTGTTGCGCCCTGGTGATCGCCTGCTCGCCCTCACCGGCCGCCCCTACGACACCCTTGAAGAGGTGATCGGTCTGCGCGGCCGTGGTCAGGGCTCCCTGGCCGAATTCGGCATTGATTACGACGAGCTGCCGCTCACGGCCGCCGGCGCGGTGGATGAGGACGGCCTGGCTGCGGCCCTGGCGTTGCCCACGCGCATGGTGCTGATTCAGCGCAGCTGCGGCTACAGCTGGCGGCCCTCCCTGAGCCTGGAGTCGATCGCCCGTCTCTGCGAGCGGGTGGAGGCCCTTCAGCCCGGCTGCATCCGCTTCGTCGATAACTGCTATGGCGAATTCGTCGAGCCCCTCGAGCCGCCGGCAGTGGGAGCCGACCTGATCGCCGGCTCGCTGATCAAGAATCTCGGCGGCACCATCGCCCCCACCGGCGGTTACGTGGCCGGCCGCGCCGAGCTGGTGGAGCAGGCCTGCTGCCGGCTCACGGCGCCAGGCATCGGCAGCGAGGGCGGCACCGGTTTCGATCTCTATCGCCTGCTGTTCCAGGGGCTGTTCCTGGCGCCCCAGATGGTGTCGGAAGCCCTGATCGGTGCCGAACTCACCGCCGCGGTGTTCAGTGACCTGGACTACGCCGTTCAACCAAGGGTGGGGGAGCACCGCAGCGACCTGATCCAGGCGGTGCGCTTTGGTGCCCCCGAGCCCCTGATCCAGGTGTGCCGGGCCTTCCAGTCGTGCTCGCCGGTGGGGAGCTATCTCGATCCGGTGCCGGCATCGATGCCCGGTTACGCCAGCGAGCTGGTGATGGCTGGCGGCAGCTTCATCGACGGCAGCACCAGCGAGTTCTCGGCTGACGGCCCCCTGCGCGAGCCCTACGTGCTCTTCAGTCAGGGCGGCACCCACCGCAGCCACGTGGCCCTGGCGCTGGAGCGGGCTCTGGCGGCCCTCGGTCCCGGAGGATGCTCCTGAGCACGGCGGCCCCCCGGGAGCCACACTGGACCCAACCGTCTTTCGGTCCGCGATGGCCCTCCAGGTCCCCGACGACTGCCGCTACGCCGACAGCCATGAATATGTGCGCCCGGAGGGGGAGCTGGTGCGGGTGGGGGTGAGTGCCTTCGCCGTCGACCAGCTCGGCGACATCGTCTTTGTGGAACTGCCCGAAACCGGCACTCATCTGGAGCGCGGCAGCAGTTTCGGCACGGTGGAATCGGTCAAGGCCGTCGAGGAGATGTACGCCCCGATCAGCGGCACTGTGGAGCTGCGCAACGAGGCGGTGCTCTCCAGCCCCGAGGAACTGCAGAACGATCCCTATGGGGAGGGGTGGTTGCTGCTGCTGCGCCCCAGCGATCCCGCCCAGCTCGACGACCTGCTGGAGCCCGCCAGCTACCGAGCCAAGCTGGAGGGCTCGTGAGCGCTGGCTTGCCAGGGTGAAGTCCCTAGGATCCAGCCTTAAGCCGGACCGGTGGCGTGAGCGTCGAGAGCAGCAGCGACAGCGCCGTGGCCGGCGCCCCCCGGGAATTCTCCCCTTTTCTGCAACGCCATCTGGGCCCATCCGCCGCTGAGCAGGCCCGGATGCTGGAGCGCCTGGGTTGCGCTGATCTGGAGGGCTTCGTGGCTGAAGTCGTTCCCGCTGACATCCTGATTCCAGCCAGCGCCGCCGAGCAGGATCTGCCCGAGGGCGTGGGGGAAGCCGAGGCCTTGGCGGAACTGCGCCGGATCTCTTCCCTCAACCAGGTGCGTCGCAGCCTGATCGGCCTGGGGTACTACGGCACCGCCACCCCGGCCCTGATCCAGCGCCATGTGCTGGAGAACCCCTCTTGGTACACCGCCTACACCCCCTACCAGGCGGAGATCGCCCAGGGACGGCTGGAAGCCCTGCTCAATTTCCAGACCCTGATCAGCGAGCTCACGGCCCTGCCGATCGCCAACGCCTCGCTGCTGGATGAGGCCACCGCGGCGGCCGAGGCGATGTCGCTCAGTGCAGGCGCCTGCCGCCGGAGCGAGGCCCGCCGTTTCCTTGTGGATGAGCAGGTGTTTCCCCAGACCCTGGAGGTGCTGCGCACCCGGGCCGAGCCCCTGGGGATCCTGATCGAGACCTTCGATCCAGCCACGGCTTCTGCAGCCAGCAGCAGCGCGGCCAAGGCCGCTTCTGGTGATCAGTTCTTCGGCTCCGATGTCTTCGGGGTGCTGCTGCAACTGCCTGGCAGCCGTGGCCGCCTGCTCGATCCCAGCGCGGTGATCGCGGCGGCCCACCAGGTTGGCGCCATGGTCACCGTGGCGATCGATCCCCTGGCCCAGGTGTTGTTGGCCCCTGTGGGCGCCCTCGGCGCCGACATCGCCATCGGCAGCAGCCAGCGCTTCGGGGTGCCCCTGGGCTTCGGTGGACCCCACGCCGCCTTCTTCGCCACCACCGAGGCCCACAAGCGTCAGATCCCTGGCCGCCTGGTGGGTCGCTCGCTCGATGCCGAAGGCCGCCCGGCCCTGCGCCTGGCCCTGCAGACCCGCGAGCAGCACATCCGCCGCGACAAGGCCACCAGCAACATCTGCACCGCCCAGGTGCTGCTGGCGGTGATGGCCGGTTTTTATGCCGTGCACCACGGGCCTGAGGGGCTCAGCGCCATTGCCCGGCAGGTTTTGCGCCTGCGCGCTGCCCTGGCCCTGGGGCTCACCCGCCTCGGCTTCCAGCTCGAGCCCGGCCCCTCTTTCGGCACCCTCAGCGTGCTCACGGCCGAGGCCGCCCCGCTGTTGGAGCGGGCGGAGGTGGCCGGCTTCAACCTCCGGCCGCTCATGGCTCCAGGCGGGCCGCTGGAGGGGGTGGCCCTCAGCCTCGATGAGCGCAGCGATGCCGCCGAGCTCGACCAGTTGCTGGCGCTGTTCGCCGCGGGCGCCGCTTGCGCCGATGTGCCCTCAACCGCCGCCCTGCTGGCCGAGTTGGCTGATGATCAGGAGCTGCTGGCGGGGTTGCCCCTGCGCGAGGGCCCCTGGTTGCGGCAGGAGGCCTTCCAGCGCTACCGCAGCGAATCTGAGCTGCTGCGTTACATCCAGCGCCTGGCTTCCCGCGATCTCTCCCTGGTGCACGGGATGATCCCGCTGGGGAGCTGCACGATGAAGCTCAACGCCGCCGCCGAGCTGGCTCCGGTGAGCTGGAGTGAGTTCGCCGACCTGCATCCCATGGCGCCGCCCTCCCAGGCCCGGGGGTATGCCCGTCTGATCGCTGATCTGGAGAGCTGGCTGGCGGCGATCACCGGTTTCGCCGGTGTGTCGCTGCAGCCCAATGCCGGCTCCCAGGGGGAATACGCCGGCCTGCTGGTGATCCGCGCCTGGCACCGCAGCCGTGGCGACGGTCACCGCGACATCTGCCTGATCCCCACCAGCGCCCATGGCACCAACCCGGCCAGCGCGGTGATGGCGGGTCTGCGGGTGGTGCCCGTGGCCTGTGACGCCAAGGGCAACATCGACCTGGAGGATCTGGAGGCCAAGGCCCAGACCCACGCCGCCTCCCTGGCGGGGGTGATGGTCACCTACCCCTCCACCCACGGGGTGTTCGAGCCCGGCATCCGCCGACTCTGCGACGTGATCCATCGCCATCGAGGTCAGGTGTATCTCGACGGGGCCAACCTCAACGCCCAGGTGGGCCTGGCCAAGCCGGGCCTCTACGGCGCCGATGTGTGCCACCTCAACCTGCACAAGACCTTCTGCATCCCTCACGGGGGCGGCGGTCCCGGGGTGGGGCCCATCGGGGTGGCCGCTCATCTGGTGCCGTTCCTGCCCGGTCAGGTCCAGGGCATCGGCGCGGTGGCGGCTGCTCGCTGGGGCAGCGCCGGCATCTTGCCGATCAGCTGGATGTACATCCGCATGATGGGTGGCGCCGGCCTGCGCAGGGCGAGCGCCGTGGCCCTGTTAGCGGCGAATGTGATCGCCGAGCGCCTGGAGCCCCATTACCCCGTGCTCTTCCGCGGACCGGGCGGGCGGGTGGCCCATGAGTGCATCCTCGATCTGCGTCCGCTCAAGCGCAGCGCCGGCCTGGAGGTGGATGATCTGGCCAAGCGCCTGATGGACTATGGCTTCCATGCCCCCACCGTGAGCTGGCCCGTGGCCGGCACCGTGATGGTGGAGCCCACGGAGAGCGAATCGCTCGCGGAGATCGATCGCTTCTGCGAGGCCCTGATCGCGATCCGAGCCGAAGCTGCGGCGATCGAGGCCGGCCAGGTGGACCCCCTCGACAACCCGCTCAAGCGTGCGCCCCACACCCTGGCGGCCGTCACCGCTGATGACTGGGGCCGTCCCTACAGCCGGCAGCAGGCTGCTTTCCCCGCCGGGGAGGGCCAGTACGCCACCAAGTTCTGGCCGGCGGTGGCCCGCATCGACAACGCCTACGGCGACAGGAATCTGGTCTGCACTTGCCCATCGGTGGAGGAGCTGGCGGCGGTGTCCCTGGGGTCGGTCCCGGAAGGGGTAGCCACGGCACCAGCCCTGGCTGGCCATGGGCGTTAAGATCCCGCCAAGTTGATCAATCCACAGGTTTTCTTTTGAATCCAGGGGTTGCTTCTTTTCAATGATCTGTGAGAAATGCGGCCGGTAGTTCCGGTTCCGCTGTCCCTTTCGATCCGCCCATAGGCCACGCCGACCCATCCATGAACGGCAACAACGACGACACTTCCGGTCCTGCGGCCATTCGTCGCCTGGTGAGGGCTGATGCCCAGGCGGCCAGCCAGCCGGGTTCGCCGTCCAAGCCGGGTCCGTCCCTGCCGGCCGTGTCCACCGCCCTCGTCCATTCCCATGACAGGGGAGAGATCTTCCGCGAAGAGGGCACCAATGTGTTGCGGGTTCCTTTCGGGGTGCGTCAGGCCAAGCGCCATCGCAGCGAGCGCCCGGAGCGCTGGGCCACCGTGGTGCTGACGTTCCAGGCTGCCGGCGGCCCCACCCCCACGCCGCCGCAGGCGGCCTGAGCCCCTCAGGGGGCTCTGCTCAGGCAGCCAGGGTGAGGCGCCAGTCGACCAGGGCCTTCACGTCCGCCAGAGAGCTGGCAGGGGTGCGGAAAGGCAGCACCGGCATCGGGCTGCGCTCAGGCCGCACCAGCCAGGTGAGATCGGCCTGGGGCATCAGCACGAAGCCGCGGTAGCGAACGATCCAGCGCTTGGGTTCCAGGTCGGGGACCACGCGCAGGGCAGGGGCGTAGGGATCGTGGGTCGCCATGACCAGGCGCGCGATGGAACGTCGGAATCCATTGCAGGGGCAGGGCTGATCAGGCGCAGCATCACAGGCTGCCTTTCCGAAAAACGGTCATGATTCGTCATGAATTGCCGGTGGAACGGTGGAGCCTTCAGAAACGGGAGCCCGGTTGCTTCAGAAACGCCAGTTCCTCGGTGCTGGAGCTGCGCCCAAGGACTTCGTTGCGGTGGGGGAAGCGCCCGAAACGGGCGATCACATCCCGGTGGCGGCCGGCAAACGCTGTGGTTTCGGCATCACAGAAGCGCTCGAACAGCTTGAGCCCCTGCTCCTGGATCGCCAGGTCCTCGCTGTGCATCAGGGGCATCAGCCAGAACTGGCGCCGCTCGCGCTGGGGTTCGGCTTCGATCCAGCCCATGGCGAGGGCCCGCAGGCTCAGCTCCAGGGCCGCGGCATCCCCGGCGAAAGCCTCGGGCGTCCCGCGCCAGAGCTGTCTCGGCAGCTGGTCGAGCAGCAGCACCAGCGCCAGCGCTGAGTCGGGATCGTCTGCCCACGGTCGCAGCTCCCCGGCCAGGGCCCGCTCGCAGAGCACCCCGAAGCGCTCGCGCACCTGCTGATCGAAGTCGGGATCCTTGCGGAACCACTGGACCGGCTGGCACTCCTCGAACCAGAAGTGCAGCAGATCGCGGGCGGCAGGATCGCTCATGCCAGCTCGAACAGCAACAGATCGGTGCCGGCAGCCCTGGCGGTGAGCTTCCCTGATCCCACGGCCAGGAAGCCGAGGCCATCACCGGCCCCCAGGGGCTGGCTCCCATCCGGACCGCTCAGATCCACGGCACCATCGATCAGCTGCAGCCAGGCCTGGCGCCCCGCCGCCAGAGGAAGCTCCAGGCTGACGCCTTCGCCGGGCTGGGCCCGCCACAGCCGCACCGGCCGATGGATCGCCATGGCGCCCTGAGTCTGCTGGGGATCAAGCAGCAGGGTCCAGTCGTCGCCGAAGCTGAAGGCTTCTGCTCATAGGCCGGCTTGATGCCGCGGCTGCTGGGCTCGATCCAGATCTGCAGCAGCCGGCAGGGGCTGCCCGATTCATTGATCTCGCTGTGGACCACCCCGGTGCCGGCGCTCATGCGCTGCACCTCCCCCACCCTCAGCACGGCGCCATGGCCCATCGAATCGCGGTGGCTGAGCTCCCCCTCCACCATCACCGTGATGATCTCCATGTCGCTGTGGGGATGCATCCCGAAACCACGGCCCGGGGCGATGGTGTCCTCGTTGATCACCCGCAGGGGGCCGTAGCCCATCCAGGCAGGGTCGTAGTGGTGGCCGAAGCTGAAGGTGTGCCAGCTCTCCAGCCAGTCGAGCCGGCCATGGAAGCGCTCGGCCGCCGGGCGCAGCAGGGTTTCGGTGCGTGGGGTGGTGGTCATGGCAGGGCGGGGTAGTCGGTGTACCCCGCGGGGCCCGGGGTGTAGAAGGTGGCGGGGTCGGGGCTGTTGAGCGGGGCCCCACACCGCAGGCGCTCGGGCAGATCGGGGTTGGCCAGGAAGGCCGTGCCGAAGGCCACCGCGTCGATGGCGCCGGCGGCGATGGCTGTTGTGGCCTCGCTGCCGTCGTACCCCATGTTGGCGATCAGGGTGCCGTTGAAGTGTTCACGCACCGGCGTGAGCACATCCCCATGCTGCTGGCCGAGGAGATCGCCGCGCATCACATGGAGATACTCCAGACCGCAGCTATTGAGCCGCTCCGCCAGCCAGCGGGTGAGGCCGACCGGATCGGAATCGACCATGGCGTTGTAGCTGTTGAGCGGCGAGATCCGCAGTCCCACCAGCTCCGCTTCCTGGCGCACCGCCTCGATCACCTCGAGCACCAGGCGGGCCCGGTTCTCGATCGGACCGCCATAGGGGCCAGCGCGGCGGTTGCTCCCGTCGCGCAGGAATTCATCGAGCAGATAGCCGTTGGCGCCATGCACCTCCACACCGTCGAAACCGGCAGCGATGGCGTTGCGGGCAGCCTGGCGGAACCCGGCCACGATGGCGGGCAGCTCAGCGTCGGCCAGCTCCCGCGGCACCACGTAGGGCTTCTTGCCCTCTGGGGTGTGGATCTCATCGCCGCTGATGGCGATCGGGCTGGGGGCCACCGGCTGCCGGCCGCCGTTGAGGAGCGGGTGGCAGGCCCGTCCCCCGTGCCAGAGCTGCAGCACGATGCGGCCTCCCGCCGCGTGAACCGCGTCGGTGGTGAGCGTCCAGCCGTCGACCTGGGCCTTGGAATGGATGCCCGGCTCACGGATGAACGACGACTCCCCCTCCATCACCATCGTGGCCTCGGCGATGATCAGCCCAGCCGAAGCCCGCTGGGCGTAGTACTCCGCCATCAGCGGGCCGGGCACATGGCCCACCTCGGCCCGTGAACGGGTGAGGGGCGCCATCAGTACCCGGTTGGGCAGCTCCAGGGGGCCGAGCCGCAGGGGAGTGAACAGGTCGGCCATCGTGGGAACGTGAGGGTGTCAGAGATGAGTGCGGCGCTCGGGGGCAGCCGGCGATCGAGTCAGGACAGGGATCAGGCCGCCAGCAGCTGAGGCTCGCGGTAGGGCTCGAAGCTGGCCTTGCGGACCCCGCAGATCGGGCATTCCCAGTCGTCGGGGATGGCCTCGAAGGGGGTGCCGGCGGCGATGCCGGAGTCGGGATCGCCGATGGCGGGGTCGTAGATCATCGAGCAGGCCTTGCAGATCCAGAGGCCGGGCAGCGGCTCGCTGGCTGCACCAGCGGTGCCCTCACCGGAGAGGGCCTTCAGGGCGATGCCGTAGCGGTCGGCATGGTGGTGCTCGATGGGGGTGAGGAAGCCGAAGTTGCTGGCGGCCTTGCGGAAGACTCCGGCATGGTCTTCCGATTCGGCGATCTGCTCGTTGAATTCGGCTTCGGCCGAGGCATCGCGTTCGGAGCGGGCAGCGGCGGCGAACTCCGGATACATGGTGGTGTACTCGTAGGTTTCGCCTTCGATCGCCAGCTCCAGGCAGCGGGCGAGCACCGCCTGCTTCTGCTCGTCGCTGAGGGAAGCGGGATCAGCCACCACCAGCTCGGGATGGAGCAGGCGGAAATGGGCGAAGGCGTGCTCGGTCTCCTGGTTGGCGGTGTCGCGGAAGAGGCGGGCCAGCTCGGCGTTGCCCAGCTTCTTGGCCACATCGGCGAAGAAGAGGTATTTGCGGTTGGCCATGCTCTCGCCGCCGAAGGCGGCTTCGAGGTTGGCGCTGGTGACGGGGTTGGAGAGATCCATGGACACAGAGGAGCGGGTTGGCCGGTCTCCCCAGACCCTAGCACTAAGTCGGACTGAGTATGAGTTAGCGGGATCAGTAGTTGGCCCCGCTGCGCCGCTTGTGCACCGCCGTGGTGCCGGAGGGATCCAGCAGGGCGCCGTGGCTCACTTCGGCGTAGATCAGCCAGTGATCCCCGCACTCCATCCGCTGGCTCACCCGGGCCTCCAGCCAGGCCAGGGCCTCCGGCAACACAGGCTGGCCCCCTGGGCTGCTCTCCAGCTCCAGCCCCGCGAAGCGGTCGGCGCCGGGGGGAAAGGGCTGCAGGAACTGCTTCATCGGCCCGCTTTCCCGCCCGGCGGCCAGCACGTTGAGGGCGAACGCATCGCCCACATGCAGCAGGGCCTCAACGGCGCGGTCCCTGGCCACCGCCACCGTGAAGCCCGGCGGGCTGAAGCTGGCCTGGCTGACCCAGCTGGCCACCATTGCTCCCGCCAGGGCGTTCTCTCCCTCCCCCTTGCGCGTGGTGAGCACGCAGAGGGAGCCCACCACGCGCCCAAGCGCCAGCACCGCCGGGTTGCTGCGGCTTTCGCTCAGGCCACCGGCGGCCACCCGCTTCTGGCGCTTCTGGCGCTGTTGAAGCTCTCGCCCCAGGGCCGTGCCGGTTTCCTCCAGCCGTTTGAGGGTGGCACCATCGGGGCTGAACTTCACCCGGATCGGCTCGAAGGCGAAGCGGAAGCCCCCGTCGCGCAGCTTGCTCTCGAGCAAATCGATGGCCTCGCCACTCCAGCCGAAGCTGCCAAACACGCCCACCGGCTTCTCGCGGTCGCCCTCCGCCAGCAGGGTGCCCAGGGCCGAGACGATCGGCGTCGGGGCATGGCCCCCGAGGGTGGGGGAGCCGATCATCAGCGCGTCGCAGCCGCGGATCGTCTGCAGGAGCTGCTCGGGGGGCGCGAATTCGCAGTTCAGGCTCTCGACCCGGACCCCTGTGCGTGCCACCCCCTGGGCCAGGGCGTCGGCGATGGCGGCGGTGTTGCCGTAGGCGCTGGCATAGAGCAGGGCCACCGAGAGCTGGGCCTTCTCCTGGCTTTCGCCCCAGCGGCGGTAATCGGCCAGCAGACTGCGCCAGCTTTCGCTGATCGCCGGCCCGTGGCCCGGCGCGATCGTTCGGATCGGCAGCTCATCGAGGCGGTCGACCACCGTTTCCACCTGGCGGGCCATCGGCGCCATCAGGCAGTCGTAGAAGTAGCGGCGATCCTCCTCCGTGCTGTCGCGGTTGGCCTCGGCCCAGCTCTCGCTGCAGAGGTGGGCGGCGAAGAACTTGCCGCTCATCAGCAGGCCGGTGCGCTCCTCGAAGGCCACCAGGGCACTGGGCCAGCGGGGGGTGGGGGTGGGGATCAGGGTGAGCCGGTAGCCGTTCGCCAGCTCCCGGCTCACTTCCTGTTTGATCACATCGATCGGCGGCAGCGGCGGCAGCGGGGGCTCGGCCTCCGCATCGGCGACAGCAGGAGAGGTGGGCTTGCGCTGGCTCCAGAGCTCCTCAAGCAGCCGGGCGCCGGCGTTGGAGGCCACCAGCATCAGGGCCGGCCAGCGCAGCGCCAGCTCCCGCAGCAGCGTCACCCGGTTGGGGTTGAGGTGACCGACCACAACCTTCAGGGCCGCGTCGCTGGGCACCAGCTCACTGAGCTGCTCCAGGAACGGCTCCGAAAACGAGGCCCCCGGCGGATGCACCAGCACCGGGGGGATCGGGGCGCCACCTGTGCTGCTGCCGGCCTCGAACAGAAACGCATTGGCGGTGGTGCCCCGCTCCAGGCCGTATTCCACCTCGAAGCGCAGACGCTTGGGGCTGAGGCCCCGCAGGCAGATCAGTCCCGGCTCGATCGGCAGCAGGATGACGCGGCGGTCACGGGTCATGGGTGAGGGCGGGTGAGGGGACGGCTGGTATCGAGGGAGGGTTCGAGCAGGGCGAGGAAGCGGACCTGCAGGGCAAGGACGGCCACGCTGGAGAGATGGTCCGTGTCCCTCAGCAAGGAGGACAGCGAGGCGTTGTCGCACTCGCCCGGACAGAGGATCGGGATGGGATCGACAAAGCGGATGCGCGGCGAGAGCCTGGATTTGAGAACGGCATTCATGGCACGGGCATGGCCGAGTTGTCGCACCACCTGCCGCTCACAGTTCCTCACCGCCTGCAGGCTGAACCATTCCTGAAAGCAGAGGTCGTAATCGGGATTGCGTGGGGTGGCACCGAGCAACACGGTCTGCAGGCCCCGATCTGAGGCTTTGGCGGCGAAGGCCTCGAGGGCCTCGAGATACTGGGAGGCCTTGGCCGGACCACGGTTGAGGGGCACACCTCTGGAGTCCACAAAGCTGTCGCGGGTGTCCTTGAGCTTGGAGCGATCTCCCAGATAGCTCAGCCAGTAGCCCACCACCACCACCACATCCCCGGCCCGGGCTTGGCCGAGAAGATAGGTTTGCGACAGCTGCAGGAAACGGTTGCAGTCGGGGTTGGTGGTGCCAAAGCGGGTGGCCGGGAATGGGCATCCGGGCCTGCCGAAGAGCGTGATCCCATAGAGGCCTGTGGCGAAGAGCCGGTCGGCCAGGGGCGATAAGGCCATGGCATGGCTGTCACCCACCACAAAGATGTGACGGGCCGCCGGCTGCGGTGGCTGGCCAGCGGCCGCAGCAGGGGGGAGGCCCGTGCAGCTTTCGGCATAGGCCGCAAAGGAGGCGGCACTGGCCAGCACGGTCGCGTCCTTGCTGTCGGAGGCACAATTCGGTGGATTGATCTCCGTGCCCCTCACCTGCAGGGGGCCGCCGTCGCGGATGCCATCCACCAGGGTGCGATCGCCCAGATAGGCCCTGCCGCTCAAGGGGCTGCTCAGGGCCCAGAGAGGAAGGGCGGTGAGCACGGCGCCGAGCAGGCCGAGGCCGAGGGTGATGCGCTGATCGATCGACCAGCGGGCCTTGCGCAGAGGGGTTTCGATGTAGCGCAGGGTGAGTGTGGCGAGCAGCAGGATCAGGGCGATCTGGATCGGAATCGTCCACCACTGAATGCCGATCGTTCTGCGGCTGATGGCCAGCACACTCCAGTGCCAGAGGTAGAGCGAATACGACAGCACGCCGAGCCGCACCAGCCAGGGCGTGGCCAGCCAGAGCTGAGGGCGACTGCCTGGTCGCACCGTGGCGATCAGCAGCGCCGTGAGCAGCACAACAGAGATCGTTGCCACCACTTGAAACTCCCGAGGCAGCAGCGCCACCGGCAGCAGCAGGCCCAGGGCCGGCATGGGCGACAGCCGTTCAAAGAACCTCGTCCCTCTCCTGGAGCCCAGGAGCAGAACCAGCAGACCGCCGGCCCCCAGCTCCCAGAAGCGGGTCGGCATCAGGAAGTAGGCCGCGGAGGGATCCCGCTCGCTCAGGGCGATGAAGGCCAGCAGCGACGCCCCGCTGAGCGTGGCGATGACCCAGATGAGCGACCTGGAGCTGCGCCGGCCAGCGAAGAGGGAGCCGCAGAGCAGGATCACCACCGGAAACAGCAGGTAGAACTGCTCCTCCACCCCCAGCGACCAGGTGTGGGTAAAGGCGTTGAGCTCGGTGGATCGGGCGAAGTAATCCGTCGCCTGGCTCTGCAGATAAATGTTGGACACGCCGAACAGTGCCGTGATCCCGGTGGTCAGGGAGACGGCTGAATGGCGATCGAACAGCGCGATGAACAGGCTGGTCACGGCGACGCAGACCAGCAGGGCCGGCAGCAGGCGCTTGATGCGGCGGCTGTAGAACTCCAGCAGAAAGCCGCTCGGCCGCGGCTGTGCCTGTGCCCGTGTCAACGACGCGGTGATGAAGAAGCCGGAGATGACAAAAAAGATGTCGACGCCGAGGTAGCCGCTGGGCAGGAGCCTCTGATCGAAGTGATTGATGATCACCGCGACCACCGCCAGCGCCCTCAGCCCATCGATCTCCGGCCGGTAGGTGCTGGAGCCGGCGGCGCTGTTGGCCATGGAGTGGGTGAGGAGCGGCTGCAGATTTGGCTCAGTAATGGTTGCCCACCTTGCGGTGGTGCACGGCGGTGGTGGCTTCACTGTCGGCCACGGTGCCCTCCTCCACCTCGGCGTAGATGATCCAGTGGTCGGGGCCCTCCATGCGCTGGACCACCCGGCAACCCAGGAAGGCCAGGGCATCGCCCAGCACCGGACCGCCCGCGGACACCCCATCAAGGGTGGAGACACCGGAGAAGCGATCGGCCCCGGGCGGGAAGCGCTTGAGGAAGTGCCGCAGCAGCTCCTGGTGGTTGTCCTCGCGCAGGACGTTGAGCACGAAGCGGTCGCCCACCTGCATCAGGGCCTCGATGGCCCGGTCCTTGGCCACGGCGATCGAGAGGCCCGGCGGATCGAAGCTGGCCTGGCTCACCCAGCTGGCCACCATGGCGCTGCTGCGCTCCCCCTGGCGGGCGGTGACGATGTAAAGCCCGCCGCTGAGGCGCCCGAGGGCCTTGTCGAGGTCGCCATCGAGCGACTTCATCGCGGCGATCGTGCGGGCACGGGTGAGCAGCTGGCCCAGGTCAGTGCCGGCCTCTTCGCAGCGCTGGTAGTCGTTGCCGTCGGGCACCTGGCGAATGCGCAGCGGCTCGAAGGCCTCTTTCTGTCCCACGCTGCGCAGCTGGGCGGCGACGCTGTCGATCGGCTGGTCGTTGCCGCCGTAGGCGTCGTAGACCGCCACCCATTGCTTGGGTTTGAGGGCCGCCAGCAGGGTGCCGATCGACTGCTGCAGCTCCGGATCGGCCTTGGCCGGCCATGTGGGCACCACCACGGCGCTGGCCTCGCCCACCAGGGCCGCCAGTTCCTGGGCGTCGGTGGCGCGCAGATCCACCAGCTGCACCTGGGCCTCGGCCTTGCCGATGCCGCGGGCGATGGCCTGGCTGAGCCGGTCACAGAAGCCGTACTGGCTGACGTAGCAGACCGCGGCGTAGGTTTCGCCGGCGCTGCGCTGGCTGCTCCAGTCGCGGTAGTCGCCGGTCCAGAGGCCGAGGTGATCGCGCAGCAGCGGGCCATGGCCGGTGGCGATCATCCGGATCGGCGGCAGGGCATCCATGCGCTTGAGGGCTTGCAGCACGCTGCGGGCGTTGGGGCCCATCAGGCAGTCGTAATAGAAGCGGAAGTCGGGGGCAATGGCGCCGGGATCGACATCGAAGATGTCGTCGCCGCAGTAATGCAGACCGAAGGCATCGCAGGTGAAGAGGATGCCCGTGCCGTGATCGAAAGAGAAGATCGTGTCGGGCCAGTGCAGGTTGGGGGCGCTCAGAAACTCGAAACGGTGCTGCACGCCGCTGCTGGGATTGACGCCCAGATCGAGTTCCTCACCGCTCTTCACCGCCCGGCTGCGGAAGGGCCTGTGCACCTGATCGGCGAGAAATTGGATCGCCACTTTCGAGGCCACGATCTCGATCTCGGGATTGCGCTCCAGCAGGTGGCCGATCAGGCCGGAGTGGTCGGGCTCGGTGTGGGACACGATCAGGTGATCGATGGCCAGCGGATCGATCTGCTCCTCCAGCAGGGGCAGCCAGGTGTCGGCGAATTTGAGGTGACTGGTGTCGATCAGGGCGGTGCGCTCCCCCCGCACCAAAAAGGAGTTGTAGGTGGTGCCGTTGCGCAGACCGAACTCGATGTCGAAGCGGCTGCGCTCCCAGTCGAGGGAGCGGATGGTGGTGGTATCGGCTCCGATCTCTGCGGATTGGAGGGAGAGGCGGGGTGGTGCAGCGGTGGCGACGGTCATCGACGGCGTCTGCGAGGGCGTCGACTCTAGAAACGCCTTCGGGATTTCCTTGTCTCCGGAGACGCCCGGGCGGGGCCAGGCCGATTCGGGCTTCTGATGGCAGCCATAGGCGCGGCTTGGTCCAGCGGGGGACCACAAGGCCGGCAGCGGCTGGCAGGGGCAAGTGTTGCGACTTTGCCTTCCATGCGTCGATCACTCTGCCGTCAGATAATCCAAGCTTATCTGTGGGATTTGCAACTCTTTGCTTAACAAGGCACCCAGTGCCACGGGGATCGAATTAACGTCTCCCGAACTTATTTATTCGCCAGCCATGTCACACCTCTGAGAGCTCTTGAATTCTCAGGGAATTCGGCCCTCTAGCCCCAGTCCAGTCGCGAATTGCCTTGGCCCTCTGCCCAGTTTCCAGCGCCTGGCATGACCATCAATCACCTCCCCTCCCATTTCAGCCAGGAACCCATGACCCTTGACTGAACAGGCACCGCCAAAGGGACGGCTCGTCTGAACTTTCCCGGCACAGTTCAGAATCAAGGGTGAGGCCAGGCCCACCCGCCTGAGACCTAACATGCCCCCCGACCACCAAGGTTGACAGCCTCACGACGGCTGACTGCCTCCGACGTTTCGCAGTCCTGGGCTCCTCCCGGGCATCTAAATCACGGCATGTGGCTTCGTTACTGCCTATGGCGATGTCAGCGGTTCCGGTGCCTGCCGGCCCGCTGGCTGACGCGGGCTGAGGCCCATCAATCTGGTTGAAAACATGGGGCATTCCTCGTCCCATGTCTCCATCTAACTCAGTGTCCTAAATCACCAAAACAACAGAGGATCTGACTTGTCCGAATTCATCACACTTTTCATCAAGCAGCTTCAGTCTCCAACACTTGGCTTCCTGATCGGAGGCATGGTCGTTGCCTCATTCGGCAGCCAGCTGGCCATTCCAGATTCCATCTACAGGTTCATCACTTTCTTCCTGCTGCTGAAGATCGGATTGACCGGTGGCATCGCCATTCGCAATTCCAACCCCACCGAGATCTTCCTCCCGGCACTCGCGGCTGTGGCGCTTGGCATCGTGATCGTGTTCATCGGTCGTTACACCCTGGGGAAACTGCCAGGCATCAACGTGCCTGACGCCGTGGCCACCGGTGGTCTGTTCGGCGCGGTGAGTGGCTCCACTCTGGCCGCTGTTCTGCCGCAGCTGGATACCGCCAAGATCCCCTATGAGGCCTGGACGGCGGCCCTCTATCCCTTCATGGACATCCCGGCCCTGGTGACGGCGATCGTGGTGGCCAGCGTCTACCTCAGCAAGAAGACCGGCAAGGCTGCCGAGAAAGTCGAGATCTGGTCGATCATCAAGGAAAGCGTGCAGAGCTCGGCCGTCACGTCGCTGCTTCTGGGTGTGGCGCTTGGCATTCTCACCAAGCCAGAGCCCGTCTATGAGAGCTTCTTCAATCCTCTGTTCCGCGGCTTCCTCTCGATTCTGATGATCATCATGGGGATGGAGGCCGCCCAGCGCATGAATGAGCTGCGCAAGGTTGCCCAGTGGTTTGCCATCTATGCTTTCTTTGCGCCAATCCTGCATGGTTTTCTGGCCTTCGGTCTTGGCCTTGTCATTCACAAGATCACGGGCTTCAGCATCGGTGGAGCTGTCGTGCTGGCGGTGATCGCCGCGTCGAGCTCGGATATTTCCGGCCCGCCGACCCTTCGCGCTGGCATTCCCTCGGCGAATCCCTCCGCCTACATCGGCGCCTCCACGGCCATCGGCACTCCGGTGGCGATCGCCATCTGCATCCCTCTGTTCATTGGGATTGCTCAGATGATCGGTGGTTAAGCTTTTAAAATCAAAACCAATCGCAAGTTAAAGTCATGAGTCAACAGGTCTGGAAGCTAGTGATCGTTGGGGAGGAAATCCTCTCCAAGAAACTCATCAAGCTCATCAAGGCGGCCGGTGCCACCGGTTACACCGTGAATGCAGCTGGAGGCGAAGGCAGCCGCAATGTTCGCTCCACGGGAGATCCAGTCGTCTCGCATACTCTCTCCAATGTGAAAATCGAGGTGCTCACTGGCACCCGCGAGCTGGCCGACAAGATCGTCCATGAGATCGAAGCCAAGTATTACGCGGACTACTCGATTATTACTTATATCTACCAGGTTGAAGCCCTGCGCGATCACAAGTTCTGATCAGATCAGAGTTGATCTGATCAGATAGGCGATAGGTATCTCGGCTGTGTGCTTGCGCCTGGCCGAGTTTTCGTTTCGGGTGGTCTTGATGGGGGCGGGCCCCGCATCGGCGGTGGTGATGTTCAGGGATTGCACAGCGGGCAGTGCTGTGGGTCCGCCTTGGCCCATCCATCGGGGCGGGGGAGCTCCTCGGTGTGGGAGCAGCTGACGCAGCCGAAGAGCTCGGCGCGCGCCAGGGAGGTGGGCTGAGTGCACCAACCGCAGGGAAGGCCAGGCACCACCTCCACCCGCCCCCAGCCTGGAGCGCCGCAGGCAGGGCAGGGGGTGGAGATCCGTCTGGCCAGTCTGGTGGCCAGGGTGCGCAGGCAGGCCATGCGGGTGGGGTTGCGGTGGGCGCGCATGTCGGTCTCCACCAGGGCCCGGCCGTTGATGGAGCCGGCCGCGGCTGCGCCGATCGCCTCAGCCAGCTGGAGCTGATCCTGCAGATCCTTGAAGAGCAGATCGTCGGCGCCAGACCAGGGCTGCTCGGGGCGCACGATCAGGCCGTGGTCGGGGAAGCCCACCCGTTGAGGCCAGCCTTCCAGTCCCGCCAGCTCGGCGGCACAGCGGTGGTCGAAGTTGGTGCGGCGGGCGATCAGCCGCTCCCAGATCTCCAGCCCGTGGTCCTGATCCAGGAACACCATCACCTCCAGGCCGGCCGCCAGGACGGGCAGAGCCGGGTGGGGGCCGAAGCTGCCCTCACTGGCCATGCCCAGCGGCAGGCCGAGGGAAGCCATGCCCACGAGGGCCTTGTGGCGGCAGGCTTGCTCGGCGCTGCCCGCACGCGGCACCCGTCCGTCGAAGCTGCCCAGCTGATCGGTGTCGAGCTCCGGCGGCAGAGCAACGTCCAGGCCAAGCAGGGCACGAAAGGGACGAGCGAAGGCCCTCTCCTTGCCATGCATGGTGGCCAGGGCGGCAGCACGGCCGCGGTAACGCTCCATTTCTGGCGCTGGTGCTCCGGGCTGGAATCCGGACTTGAGACCACCACCCTAAACAAAGGGGAGGCCAAGTCTGCGGTCCTTGTTGTGCTTGATTCCGGTGGATTGGTGCGATTGATTGCCTGGACTTATCGCTGGCATACGAAATTCTGCCAGGCAAAAATGCCCAGTGATCAAGACTTGCCATTAAGGTCTCTCGACCGCCGCAACGGTGACCCAATGACCCATCCCTGAGGCCCCTTGATTAAGCAATCGGATTTTTGCCTCTACGTCCTAATCCGATTGCCTGCCTGATCTTTTCTTCACTCTGAATCCTGCCCGCCTGGGATGACACACCGTGTCGTCCTTCACTTTCTCCTGCCTTCCTGACCATGCTCAATCGTCGTAAGTTTCTCTCCGTTCTCAGCGCCACCCTGGCCGGCACCCTGATGCTGAATGCCTGTGGTAATCCACCCGAGAAGGGCTCAGGACCCGCTTCCGGCACGGCCCCTGTGGCCGATGCGGGTCTCGAGACGAAGACCATCACCCTGGGCTATGTCCCCATCCTGGAAGCTGCCGCGCTGGTGGCTGGCGTGGAGAAAGGGTTCTTCGCCAAGCACGGCCTTGAGGTGAAGCTGGCCAAGCAGGCCAGCTGGCCCGCCGCTCGCGACAACGTGGTGATCGGCTCAACCGGTGGCGGTATCGACGGCGGCCAGTGGCAGCTGCCCATGCCTCATCTGATCACTGAAGGCATCATCACCAATGGCAACAAGGTGCCGATGTATGTGCTGGCTCAGCTGAGCAGCCAGGGCAATGCCATCGCTGTTTCGAACAGCCTGAAGAAGGCCAATCTGCGGGTGGACCTCACTCCCGCGGCTCCCACGATCCTCGGCTTCCCCAAGACCGAAGGCCGTAAGTTCCGGGCCGCCCACACCTACCCCAATGCCAACCAGGACCTCTGGATCCGTTACTGGCTCGGGGCCGGCGGCATTGATCCCGACAAGGACATCGAGCTGCTGACCGTCCCCTCCACGGAGACCCTGCAGGGGATGCGCAACGGCACGATGGAGGCCTTCAGCACGGGTGATCCCTGGCCCTTCCGCATCGTCACCGACAACATCGGCTACACAGCGGCTCTGACCGCCGAGATTTGGCCTGTGCACCCCGAGGAATTCCTCGGTGTCCGTGCCGACTGGGTGGATAAGCATCCGAAGGCCGCCGTGGCTCTTATCAAGGGTCTGCTGGAGGCCCAGCAGTGGGCCGACAAGGCCGAGAACAAGGAAGCACTGGCGAAGATGCTCAGTTCCCGCCAGTACTTCAACACGCCCGTCTCGGTGCTGGTGCCCGCGCTCAAGGCCGACTACAAGCTGGGTGCCGATCTCAAGCCTTCCACTGATCCCAAGCTGGGGCCGCTCTACTGGGCCAGCGATCGAGGCGTGATTTCCTATCCCTACAAGAGCCTGAGTCTCTGGTTCCTGGTGGAGTCGCTGCGCTGGAAATTCCACCCTGGCAAGCTCGACACGATCGATCAGGCCAAGGCACTGGTCGACAAGGTGAACCGGGAAGACCTCTGGCGTCAGGCCGCCACTGAGCTGGGCCTTCCCGCCGCGGACATCCCCACCGGCTCCAGCCGTGGCAAGGAAACGTTCTTCGATGGTGTCGTCTACGACCCGGAGAACCCGCAGGCCTACCTCGACAGCCTGAAGATCAAGCGCTGAGTTCTCTCCAAGGCCCCCGGCGCACGGACCGGCACCGGGGGCCATTCCTGGCCCGAGGCCTCATGGGCCCCGGCCGTGCCTGTCCCATCCAACTCCTCCTCTTCAGGACGAACGCGTCATGGTTTCCGTTCCCCAGCCACGCGCTGGATCCAAAATGAATCCGATCCGCTGGCTGATGCTCAACCGCAGCACCTGGCTTTACCCACTCCTGGGGATCGGCGGATTTCTGCTGGCCTGGCAACTCAGCGCCAGCCTGAATCTCACCCGTCTGCCAGGACCTCTGAGTCTCTGGACCGACGAGCGTACGCGCGAACTGCTGCTCTATCCCTTCTACGACCGGGGTGGCCTCGACAAGGGACTGTTCTGGCAGACCATGGCCAGCCTGGGACGCGTGGCCCAGGGGTACTTCCTGGCTGCACTGGTGGGCATCGCAGCCGGCATCACGGTGGGACTCAGCCCAGCATTGAACAGGGCTTTCGACCCCCTCTTCCAGTTTCTGCGCATGGTGGCGCCTCTGGCCTGGGTTCCGATCGCCCTGGTGATCTTCCAGAAGAATCAGCCGGCGGCGATCTTCGTGATCTTCATCACGGCGGTCTGGCCGATCCTGATCAACACGGCCGAGGGGGTCCGTCAGATCCCCCAGGACTACCGCAACGTGGCCCTGGTGCTGCAGATGTCGAAAGGACGTTTCTTCACCAAGGTGCTGCTGCCCTCGGCTCTCCCTTACATCTTCACGGGTCTGCGCATCTCGATCGGTCTGGCCTGGCTGGCGATCATCGCCGCTGAGATCGTCATGTCCGGCATCGTCGGCATCGGCTTCTTCATCTGGGATGCCTACCAGCAGAACTATGTCAGCGACATCGTCCTGGCTGTGATCTGGATCGGTGCCGTGGGTCTGCTGCTGGATCGAGGCATGGCCTGGTTGCAGAGCCGCCTCACTCCGGGCCAGTGATGCGCTTCTTTTCGCTTACCAAACTCGAGCTCCGATTGAGGTCTGAATGATGACGGCACTGGTTGATGTCCGCACAGTCGAGAAAAGCTTTCCATTGCAGGGGGGCGGCACCTACCTGGCCCTGAAGGGCATCGACCTGGAGATCCGCAAGGGGGAATTCATCTCCCTGATCGGTCACTCCGGTTGCGGCAAGAGCACCCTGCTGAACATGATCGCCGGGCTCGATCTACCCAGCGAAGGCACGGTGCTGCTGGATGGCGAAGCCATCAAGCGCCCCGGACCCGACAAGATGGTGGTGTTCCAGAACTACTCGCTGCTGCCCTGGCTCACGGTTCGGGAGAACATCGCCCTGGCGGTGGATGAGGTGATGGGCAAGATCGGCAGTAGTGAGCGCGATGCCCTCGTGCAGGAGCACATCGACATGGTGGGGCTCGGTCCGGCGGCGGCCAAGCTGCCGCTGCAGCTCTCCGGTGGCATGCGCCAGCGGGTGGCGATCGCCCGGGCCCTGGCGATCCGCCCCAAGCTGTTGCTGCTCGATGAACCCTTCGGGGCGCTCGATGCGCTCACCCGGGGCAATCTGCAGGAGAAGCTGATGCAGATCTGCAACGAGCATGAGCTCACCGCGGTGATGGTGACCCACGACGTGGACGAGGCGGTGCTGCTCTCCGACCGCATCGTGATGCTCACCAACGGCCCCGGCTCCAGGATCGGCGGCATTCTCGAGGTGGACATCCCCCGGCCAAGGGCCCGCCTGGATGTGGTGCATCACCCCAGCTACTACAGCCTGCGCTCGGAGATCATCTACTTCCTCAACCGCCAGAAGCGGGTGAAGCAGTGGCGCGCCCGGCCCCATGCCGTGGTGGCGCGCCATGGCCTTGAGAAGGTGAACTTGGATCTGGGTTTCCTGCCCCTGGCCGCCAGTGCCCCTCTGGCGGTGGCCGAAGCCCACGGGCTCTTCGCCAAGCACGGCCTCGATGAGGTGAGACTGATCCGCGAAACCAGCTGGCGCGGCATCGTCGACGGGCTGGTGGACGGCACCCTCGACGCCTCGCTGATGCCGGCGGGGATGCCCACCTGGATGACGGCGGGCGGCCACGGCGGCACGCCGCTGCCGATCGTGACGCCGCTCACCCTGAGCCGTAACGGCAATGGCATCACCCTGGGCCGGCGCCTGGCGGAGCAGGGGGTGCACACGGTGGAGGACTACCGCGCCTATCTCAAGAGCCATGAGCGCGAGCCCCACACGATGGGGATCGTGCACGAAGCCTCGATGCACAACCTGCTGCTGCGCTACTGGCTGGCGGCCAACGGCATTGACCCCGACAAGGATGTGCACCTCCAGGCCTTGCCCCCGGCCCAGATGCTCGCCGACCTCAAGGACGGCAGCATCGACGGCTACTGCGTGGGTGCCCCCTGGCTCGACCGGGCCATTCGCGACGGCCACGGCATCGCGGTGGCCGGCGATCTGGCGATCTGGCCCGGCCATCCCGGCAAGGTGCTGGGGCTGCGCGAAGACTGGGCGATCGCCTATCCCAACACCAACATCGCCCTCACCAAGGCGCTGCTGGAGGCCTGCCGCTACTGCGCCGATCCGGCCCACTGGGCCGAGCTCAGTGAGCTGCTCAGCGACCGCCGCTACCTCGGCATCAAGCCGGAGATGATCCGCTTCAGCGAGGCCAGCGCCGACGTGGACCGGGGCGGACCGGAGAGCGAGGGGGCGGTGCCGCACCACCTGTTCTTCGGGGAGGGGCTGAACCGTCCCAGCCGCACCGAGCACCTCTGGATGATGACCCAGATGGCCCGCTGGGGTGAGATCCCTCTGCCGCGCAACTGGGTGGAGATCCTCGAGCGCGTCTGTCAGGTGGGGGTGTTCAGCACGGCGGCGCGGGAGCTGGGCCTCGATGCAATCAGCTATCAGCGCCAGGGCATCGAGCTCTTCGATGGCCTCCCCTTCAATGCCGAAGATCCGATCGGTTATCTCAACGCCCAGACGATCAAACGCGATTTCAGCATCGCCGAGATCCCGCTGGCGCCACCCCGGCGCGGCTGAAGCACCACGGCAACGGGGCCCTGATGCCCCTGGCCCCGCTTGCTGCTTCCTGAATTCTGTTCACACTTCCATTCCGTTCCGACTTCCTCAGCGAGATCCTCCATGTCGACCCTGATCCAGCCTGCCCCCATGGGAGTTCCGGCCTCGGCGGCACCGCCGCCAGGCGAGGCCTTCCTGCGTTTCGAGAACGTCAGCAAGGTGTATCCCACCCCCAGCGGTCCCTATCCGGTGCTGGATGGCATCGATCTGGCCGTGAACCAAGGGGAGTTCATGTGCGTGATCGGCCACTCCGGTTGCGGCAAATCCACCCTGCTGAACATGGTCTCGGGCTTCGCCACCCCCAGCGATGGCCAGGTGATGCTGCATGGCAACCGGATCACCAAACCCGGCCCTGACCGGATGGTGGTGTTCCAGGGCTATGCCCTGCTGCCCTGGTTCACCGCCTATGAGAATGTGTACCTGGCGATTGATTCGGTGAAGCCGGATCTGCCGGCCCGTGAGAAGAAGGAGATCACCCGCGAGCACCTCGCCATGGTGGGCCTCACCGAAGCGGCCGAGAAAAAGATCCTGCAGCTCTCCGGTGGCATGAAGCAGCGGGTGGCGATCGCCCGGGCCCTGGCGATCCGTCCGGAGGTGCTGATCCTCGACGAACCTTTCGGGGCCCTCGATGCCATCACCAAGGAGGAGCTGCAGGAGGAACTGCTGACGATCTGGAACACCCAGAAGTGCACCGTGTTGATGATCACCCACGACATCGACGAAGCGCTGTTCCTGGCTGATCGCCTGGTGATGATGACCAATGGTCCCGCCGCCAGGATCGGCGAAATCATGGACATCAGATTCCCACGGCCGCGCAACCGCGAGGAGATCATGGAGGATCCCATCTACTACGACATGCGCAACCAGGCGCTGGATTTCCTTTACAGCCGTTACGCCCACGACGACACGGAGTGAGCAAAAAAAGCCCCGGCACTGGGGCCGGGGCAGGAGTCCTCTTCTCTCGATCAACGCCTTTGCGTTTCGCTCAGTTCTTCAGTGCGATCAGCCCTCCACTTTCACCACAACGGTGCTGTGGGTCTGGGCCTTGGGGGCCGTGACGGTGAGCAGACCATCGCGGTAGCGGGCTTCGATGCCCTCCCGCTGCAGGCCGGCGGCAAAACGGAAGCTGCGGCTCCAGGTGCCATAGCGGAATTCGCTGTGGATGGGACCGCCTTCTTTGGCGTCGCCGTTGCCGCTGGTGGTCTGGGAGCGGCGCTCAGCGCTGATCAGCAAGGTGCGGTCGGTGGCCTTCACCTCGATCGAGTCCTTGTCGACACCGGGCAATTCCAGCACGACGACATAGGACTGATCGGTTTCATGCACTTCGGCGGCTGGTACACGCTCGGCCTGATTGACCTGTTGCTCCAGACGCTCGAGTAGATCGAAGGGGGAATGGCGCAGGGTCAGCATGGTGGTGTCCTTCACAATTGAGAATCCGGGTGGTTCCGGATCACCCGTCCAGCCAATGTGGCCGATCCCAATGAGATCCAGGAGCGTGTAGACCGTCCATCTCAGTACGGTCTACACGCCTCAGCCGGTCTCTACACCAGAACTGGAGGGAGAACCGACAGGGGCACCTGCGGCAGCCACCACCAGCTGGAGAAGGCAGCGGCCTGACCGCGGTCTTGGCCGTGGCTGTCGCGCAGGGTCCAGAGGCGGGCGCCATGGATCACGAAGCGGCGGCCGTGGCTGTCGATGCGGATGCCGGTGTAGCCGCTGATCGCCTCCTGGGCCCGGGCGCTGGCCAGCAGACGGTCGCGGCCGGAGCGCTCGATGGGCTCGGCCGTGAGCCGGGAGGGCATGCCGACCATCTCGGCCCAGGGGCGCCGCCAGAGCGCCAGGGCTGAACTGTTGGCGTAGATCAGACGGGGGTCGTGATCAGGCCGATCTGCGTTGCCGTCGTGGGCGAGCACCACAGTGGCTGCCGCGAACAACTCCTGAGCCCGCCGGCGGTCTTCACCAGGTGTTGGCGTTGGCGGGGCCGGGCTGGCGGAGGCGATCAGGGGCCGGCCGAAGGCCCGCTGGTGCGAGGTCAGCAGCCAGGTGGCCCGCTCCATGGCTGCGGGGCAGAGCCAGGGGGCCTCACCGGGGAGCGAGCCGGCCTCAGGCACCGGCATCGCTGCTGGCGCCACCCATGGCCTGGGCGAGGGCCTGTTGGCTCACCCGGCTGGCCTGGGCCTGCAGCAGGCCGAGGAAGTGGCGGTTGGCCTCTGGGAAGAGGGGTTCGTGGGCCAGGGGCAGATCACCGGCCTCATCGAGCCCGCTCTCCCCCTCCATGGCTGGCGTGATCACCACCAGATCCGGATCCAGAGCTGAGGCGTACGACCACCAGCGGCTCGGGTCGATCACGGCTGGGTGCACCGGGTGCGGCACATGGACGGCGGCCCGGCGCTTGCCGCCTCCGGCTGCAGCCAGCTGTTTCCGTCGGCGCTTGGCCAGGTCGGAGAGCAATTGGGTCCTGGAGCGGCCGCGCAGCTGGAAGAGCACAAAGGGGTCTTCGCTGAAGCGATCGCCCATCAGGTAGTAGACGGCGCTGACGTGCTTGCAGGGATTGGCCTTGTCGGGGCAGCTGCACTCGCTGCGCACCTCCTGCAGCTTGAAGGGAAACAGGCGGCGGCCGCTGGCGGCAAAGGCGCGCTCAATGTCCTGGGGCATGACTCCGGCCAGCAGCTGGGCTGACCAGCGGGCCTTCTGGCCGAGGGCTTCGAGCACGTAGCCCCAGTCGTCGTCGCTGAGCACATCCAGCCAGAGCTTCACCTTGTAGGGCTCCTCCTCGGTGCCCTGCACGCGGGCATGCACGCGCCGCCCTTCGAAGCGGATCGAGAGCACGTTGCCCTCGCGCACATAGGACCAGGCGCGCTCGAGCCGTTTCTTGTAGCGGTAGGAGTTGATCAGCTCCATCCACTGCTCCACCCACCAGGGCTGCTGCCCCAGGCCCTGCTGGCCCAGCTGGGTGGTGATGGGACTGCCGCCGAAGGCGGTGCCGGTGCCGGAGAGGGTCATGGAGAAAGTATGCCGAGCGGCTGGTGCTGCGGCCGCTGCTGGCCTGTGCTCGCCAGGCTGGAGGGGATCTGGGAGCTGAGCATGGCCCGTGTCGCCGAGCGTCTGGCCGCCAATGTGGATGGCCCCTTCTATGTGGATGCCAGCTGCATCGACTGCGGCACCTGTTGGCAGTTCGATCCGGCCCACTTCGCTCCCACCGGCCGTACCTCTCACGTACGGGCCCAGCCAGCTGGTGAGGAGGAGACCCGGGCGGCCCTGCTGGCCCTGCAGGCCTGTCCGGTGGCGGCCATCGGCACCACCCGGGAACTGCTGGCCCAGACGCCCGCCGATGGCTTCCCGGCCCTGGTGACCAGCGTGCCCCAGGGGCAGGTGCACTACTGCGGCTGGGCGTCGCGCAAGAGCTTTGGGGCCAGCAGCTGGCTGATCACGCGACGGCGAGCCGATGGCAGCCCCGACAACGTGCTGATCGATTCCCCGCGCTGGAGCGCTCCTCTGGCCCGCCGGATCGAGGCGCTCGGCGGCGTGGGCCGGATCCTGCTCAGCCACCGCGACGACGTGGCCGACCACCAGGCCTGGGCCGAGTGCTTTGGCGCCGAGCGCTGGATCCATGCCGCTGATGCGGAGGCGGCTCCGCAGGCGGAGCACCGGTTCGAGGGCACGGAGCGGCTGCGGCTCGATGATGACCTGCTGGTGATTCCGGTGCCGGGACACACAGCCGGCTGCGTGGCGGTGCTGTTCGCCGATCAGGTGCTGTTCAGCGGCGACCACCTCTGGTGGGGGGTGGATCCGCCGGGTGTGGTGGCCTCCCGGCGGGTCTGCTGGTGGAACTGGGAGGAGCAGCTGCGATCCGTGGAGCGGCTCCTGGATCTGGACGTGCGCTGGCTGCTCCCCGGCCATGGCCGCTGGCATGCGTTCGCCCTTGGCGAGTGGCGCCGGGAGCTGGAGGCCACGCTGGCGCGGGAGGGACAGGGCGGGGAACTCTGAAGGTGGATGTGCGTTGAACGCATGGCTCAGGCTTCAGGCCCACGGCTGATGGATCGTTTCCGGGAGGAGATGCAGGTGAGGCATTACGCCCGGCGCACGATCACCAGCTATGCCCAGTGGGTGAAACGCTTCCTGCGCTTTCACGGCATGCGGCATCCGAGGGAGATGGGCGAAGAGGAGATCAATGCCTTCCTGTCTCATCTGGCTACGGAGGGTCAGGTGAGTGCTTCCACGCAGAACCAGGCGCTGTCGGCCTTGTTGTTTCTCTACCGGACGGTGCTGAGCGGAGATGTGGGGAACCTGGAGGGAGTGGTTCGCGCCCGGCAGCGCAAGCGGTTGCCGGTGGTGCTCACAGTGGCTGAGGTGAAGGCGGTGCTGAGTCAGCTCGAAGGGGTCGAGCAGCTCGTGGCGCAGCTGTTGTACGGCAGCGGTCTGCGGCTGATGGAAGCCCTGCGGTTACGCGTCAAGGATGTGGACTGCCAAGCCCGGCAGCTGACCGTTCGCAGCGGCAAGGGTGACAAGGACCGGGTCACCATGCTTCCAACCAGTGTGGTGGAGCCCGTGCAGGCCTATCTGCTGGCCGTCCGGGAGATCCATCGGGCTGATCTGGCGGCCGGGTGGGGCCGTGTGATGTTGCCCCTGGCACTGGGACGCAAGTATCCGACCGCAGCTTCGGAGTGGGCCTGGCAATGGGTGTTTCCGCAGGCTCACCGCTGGCATGATCGGAACAATCGAACCGAAGGTAGGCACCACATCGACCCATCCCTGATCCAGAAGGCCGTGAAGCGAGCAGTGCTGAGCGCAGGAGTCAGCAAGCAGGCCAGTTGTCACACCTTTCGGCATTCGTTTGCCACTCACCTACTGGAACGTGGCCATGACATTCGAACCATTCAGGAGTTGCTTGGACACAGTGACGTGAAGACGACGATGATCTATACGCATGTGCTGAATCGCGGCCCCTGTGGGGTGATGAGCCCAGTAGACCTTTTGTAGCGAAACAAACATTTGGTTCTCGGACCCGCCGAAGTTCTCTTGAGCGATAGGGCAATGAGAGAAAGGGCCTTATGCTGGAAGGGATTTCAGCCATTGGCTTGGGACGCTTAGGGTTCTTATGCGGCCAAGGGGACTGAGCAGGGGGCGGATACCGGACCCGCCGAAATACTGTTAGATCGTCGGGTACGTTGTCGGAGTTCGAAATCAAACCTAGATTCACATCTTGGTCAGGATGCGCTAAAAATTCAACAGAACACAATGGATCGCACGAAGCTTTTTGAAAACATGATGCACGGTACTTATAATCAATGGCATTACAGGGATCAAGTAAGCCTTAAAAATGCTATTATAAGTGAAGTCCTCATCACGGCCGGCTTCTCAATCCTCATCCTGCGGAAATTCCAGTGCTAGGCAGCCTTTGCTTCTTTAACAACAAGGGCGGCGTTGGCAAAACAACGCTCGCTTGCAACGTAGCCTCATATCTTGCCGAGAAGGAAGGCCTCAACATCCTCCTCGTCGATGCAGACCCCCAGTGCAACGCCACACAGTTGGTTCTGCCAGACGAGACTACGGAGCGGCTGTACGAGAGCGGCACAGGGCTGACCGAGATGGACTCCCTCAAGCAAGTTCTCCTACCGCTACTCAAGGGAGACGCATCATTAGGAACAACTCACAATATCGCTGGGCCGGACACAAATAGTTTCGGCATATCGGTGCTACCGGGACATCCACACATCGCACTGCTTGAGGATCGCCTAAGTACGAACTGGACTCAATTCATGGGGGCCGACTTGGGAGGCGCCAGGGTATCGAATTGGAATTCACAGCTTCTCTGCCAACTGAAGTCACAGTATGATCTCATTTTGTATGACGTGGGGCCCAGTCTGGGCGCGCTGAACCGGTCAATCTTGATAGGTGTCGACTACTTCATGGCGCCCATGGGCTGCGATATCTTCAGCCTCATTGGTATTGAGAATATAGCAAACTGGATAGATCAGTGGCGAAGTTACTATGATCAAGCTTACGCTCAGGTAGCCTCGCGCCATGAGACCACACTCCAAGAGTACGCGGGGCAGGTACGTGCCTCGTCAGGTGTTATGGCGCGTTTCGTCGGATACACTGTGCAGCAGTACATCACCAAGACAATCCGCGACGAGAAGCGCGCGACAGGTGCTTACGAGGCAATTCTCGCGCAAATCCCAGAAGAGATATCTAATAGCCTCGGGCCATTTATTGCTCAGCCACTCACTGACGCTGATATGCGACTCGGCGACGTGCCACATATGTTTAGCCTCGTTCCTCTCGCGCAGACTTCTCACACACCAATTCATAAGCTAACGAGACGTGAAGGGCTGTCGGGGGGGCAGTTTCAGCAGCAAGTTAAGTATACGGAGTTTATTCATGCACTAGCGGGATCGCTTATGCGTAATCTGCGGCGTAGCGCGGAGTTTCGACATGATTGAATGGCCGAGGGACCTCGTTAGGGACATTGCCGCTCGACGTTCGGTGGTTTTCTTGGGAGCGGGGGTGTCGAGAAGCGCAGAAAACGCTAGCGGTGTGCATCCACGAGGGTGGACAGACTTCCTCCACCATCTGGCCGCACAGGTGGCGGACGCTGCACAGAAAGCAGAGATCGAGCAGTCCATTACAGACGCGGACCTACTCACCGCTTGCGAGCTGTGCCGCAAGTACTTGTCGCCACACGTGTTCAAAACTGAGTTGATCCAAGAGTTCTCGGGAAACGGATACCGTCCCGCACAGATACACGACGATCTGAGCCTGATAGACTCTCAGCTTGTAATGACCACCAATTTCGATAAGCTGTACGAAAATCGAGCAAATCAGCTGCAAGCTAATACAGTCATCGTCAAGAACTACTATGACAAAGACGTCGCCGATGTGTTTCGACGGCGAGATCGAGTAGTCCTAAAGGTTCATGGCACTATCGACCTTCCAGATCAAACCATTTTCACTCGTAGTCAGTATGCCTTGGCACGACGCGACTACGGACACTTCTATCAGCTCCTCCGAGCTCTTTTTGTCACCCACACGTTCGTCTTTCTCGGCGCTTCGATGCGGGATCCTGATATGCAACTATTGCTGGAAGATCATGCATACCGGTTCGAAGGTTCACGCCCTCATTACATCGTGATGCCCGAGGACTCCGCTCGCAGAGGGGTTTTGGAAGTTTTAGAGGAGACTATGAATCTTAAGGCACTAACCTATGATTCTGTGGACAATCATAGTGCGCTTGCCTCATCAGTTTCCGCACTCGTGCCCCTTGTCGAGTCGGAGCGCGAGAACATCGCGGCGACTGCTGGGTGGTAAAAAATGGCTTCAATACTAGCCGCTGAGGCGCAGCTTGCACCCGTTGAGTGGCGAGAATCAGCCTCGACGGCGGATTCTCGACTGCATCAGCTCGCTCCATATATCGGGAAACTGAAACCGATTATCGCTCGACAACTGCTAAGAGAGTTCACTGCCCACAATGAAATAGTTTTAGACTGCTTCTCAGGTTCAGGTACGGTACCGCTTGAGGCCGTGATCCTTGGACGACGCGTACTAGCATTTGACACTAATCCTTATGCGGTGACTCTCACCAAGGCAAAGCTTGAGCCTCCGCCGACCCTAGATCTCGCTAACGAGCAACTCGTATTGAGGCTTGCCGCGTCGGAGAAGAGACCACGTTACGCAGAAGAGTCCATCCCGGATTGGGTTCGAAAGTTCTTTCATCCGGAGACGCTTCAGCAAACTCTGAGATTTGCAGATGAATGTTTGGAGCACGACGATCCGTTTTTACTCGCATGCCTCCTCAGCATTTTGCACCATCAACGGCCTGGTTTCCTCTCCTACCCGAGTAGCCATCTAGTCCCATACCTTCGTGATCGTAAGTTCCCACGAGTTGAGTATCCTGAAATGTATGCGGAACGAGCTCTTCAACCGAGGCTCGAGGCCAAGCTACGACGTGCGTATAAGGACAGCTTCTTGATCGAGCCCGATAGAGTAATGAAGGTTGATCAAGTGGGCGTGGCTGATCTAAAACTTGAGTGCGAGGTTGATGCAATTGTGACTAGTCCCCCGTACATGAATGCGTTAGACTATGTACGGGATAACAGACTTCGGATGTGGTTCCTTGATCGAAGCACGGCCGACTACTCACCGGAGCCGACAGAAAAGCAGGCTGACTCAGATGCGATTACTGCAGCGTTCGCCCGCAACGCGCTGAAGTACTTACGATCAGGTGGTCACTGCGTGTTAGTCATTGGCGAAAAGGTCTCTCGCAAGCGTGTTACGACGCATCCTGCGGAGCGGATGTTCGCAAAGCTCGTCACTGAGTTCCCTGCGCTTCAGCTAAAGCATGTCATCGAAGACGAAATCCCTGACGTTCGGCGTTCGCGTCGCTCAGGTGCTGCCACGAAACGAGAGCTCATTCTTGTTCTACAAAAGGCGTGAGGTAGTGATTAGCCTTCATCATTACGAGCCAAGGCAGAGGATTTTTTCGGCAAGCGCTACTCATGCTGATGGCACCCATCCTATCCTCAAATTCTCTGTTATGGGAGCCGATCTGAGCGATTCTCAATTATCGAGATCGGCTAGTTTTATCCTGTTTATGAGAATTGCTCTTCGTCATAACTCTGGTGTGATGCTCGATACTCATCTCTGATACGGGAGCTCCGCGCGCAAGCCCCGAATAGTCGATGCAAGACCTTGACGTATCACTAAGAATGAGATTTTTCCTTCGCTAGGATTACGCCAGCAAAAAGGTTTAGCAATGAGCATTGCCCTGCGGGATGTTTTTACCAGTAACTGCCAAAACCCCCTCATCGTGCTCGGTGCACTCTCTGGTCAGCAAGAAAGCGTCTTCTGGCGATCTAACATCATCATTCACCCGACCCGAATCAGTGAGATCTTTCTTAGGCGCAGTCCTGTGCGGGCGGGTGATGATGGGCGTTAGCCATGCAAAAAAGCCTAAGAATTCTTTGACTTGACAACTCAGCGCAACTAGACTAGGATAAATCGAAAAATAATTAAAATGAAGTTCTTCAGATTCCTCAACAACGAAAAAGCGGATGTCATCATCGACTCCTCAGGGGCGTCCACTGTCAGCATTCTTGAAACAATTCTCAGCCCAGAAGGGAAGAAAGAACTGAGGAATATGGCCGAATTTGCAGAAAAACATAACTTACGACAACCACAGTCATGTTAATAAATAACGCATATACATGCTAGAGGCAAATGCCTTTTAACTCTCTCCTGCTGCCATTGGTCGGGGGGTTTCTTTTTATATCAGCCTGGAACAAGACCAAGTACAATTCGAAAAGATCTAACGGCCAAAGGCTTATTCTAGAGTCTGCCTTGTGGGGCACCCTCTTTCTTGGAATATCATACATAGCTGTTCGTTTGCTGAACTGGAGATTTCCAGCAATTTATCCAGTATGGCACTGCTTGATTCCATTTCCCCAGCTTGGGGCACCAATGGGATCTTTGCTGATTGGGGCATGCCTTCCATTTATTCTAAATAAAGTCTGGTTCAGGAGCGAGAAAGAACAGAACGCAAAAAGTTATGCGGCTTTCTCTGATTACCTTGGCCTTGTCTTTTTTAAGGCCCAATTAAAGAAGAAACCAGTCATGATTGCCTTGCGTAATGGCAAGATATATATAGGTTTTATCCATGGCTGCAATTCCCCTGGCAAGCACGATGGTGGTGGTTCGCTATATATACAGCCGTCGCTAAGCGGATATCGCCGGCATGTAACTCATGAAATGTGTATTACCACTGACTATACAGCAATCCTTGAAAGCATTGCAAATCCCGTAGAGGAAGAGCGAACTAAGCTCGAGTCAATGACGCAGAGCCATGACAAGAACAAGATTAAGGATCAAGAGCAACAGCTCAAAACAGTTGAGAGCGCTGCCGAAGAACGACTAGATGACCTCAAGATGGCCCTTTCAGTCTCGGATATCATTTCTGCAGTGGTTTTTGATAGATCGGCCTATGGGCAGTTTAATCCCATGTTCAAGACTTAGGAGGAGAAAAGGCAAAAGAAGAAGGCGCTTTAGGGCACCTCGAAAAATCTACGTCGCTCCCTGACAGCCTATGAAATATGCAATAGAATTGGTTCAGTTCAACACAGCTGAATGGGACAGCGTGGATTCTGGGATGAGGAGAAGCGCATCCACAGGCTTCAGCAGAAGAAGCCCACGTTAGCGACCCTGTCCGAGACGATTCCCTGGGATGCCTTCAGGCCACTGCTGGAGCAGGGTTACAGCCATGAACGCAAGAGCAATGCTGGCCGTAAGCGGATTGATCCGATCATCCTCTTCAAGATGCTGGTGCTGCAGCAGCTGTTCAACCTCAGTGATGAGGAGCTGGAATTTCAGGTCAACGACAGACGCTCATTCGAGGAGTTTGTCGGACTGGGAGTGATGAACACCATTCCCGATGCCACCACTATTGCCTTCTTCCGCGAGCGGCTCCGCAAGGCGGGTGTTGTCGATGAGCTTTTTGAACGTTTTGAGGAGCACCTGCGGACCCATGGGCTGGAGGCCCGTGGTGGGCAGATCATCGATGCAACACTTGTCCCAGTTCCCAAACAGCGAAACTCAAGGGAGGAGAACAAGACCATCAAGGATGGAGCCATTCCAGAGAAGTGGTTGGACAAGCCAAACCGCTTGCGCCAGAAGGACACTGACGCTCGCTGGGTCAAGAAGAATGGCGTCAACCACTACGGCTACAAGAACAGCATCTGCATTGATGCCACTCACGGCTTCATTCGCAGATTTGCCATTACCCCAGCTAATATTCACGACAGCCAGATGCTTACGCAGGTGCTAGACCCTGAAAATAGGGATGACTTTGTCTGGGCTGATTCTGGCTATGCAGGTGCTCAGTTTGAGGATCTCCTGGACCTGGGTGGTTTTGAGAGCCGAATTCATGAAAAGGGCTCACGCTGCCATCCCTTGAGCGAGGAGGCCAAGGAACGGAACAAGGTCCGATCAACTGTACGGGCCAGGGTTGAGCATGTCTTTGGTGCAATCACAACCTGCATGCGCGGCAAGCTGACAAGGCGGATTGGACTGGCCAGAACGAAAGCTTGGTGGGGACTGCGTAATCTGACTTACAACTTTCTTCGATACCTGCATTGCAACTCAAAGGCAATGCTGGCTGTCTGATCATTCGGCAACGGGATAATTATCCCGCATTTAAGTCATGAATGTCAGTCATCAGGCGGATCTGCACGTGCAGAGGATGGGCATTTTGCTTCTCAAGGCAGCCTGGGTAGTGGCAATATTTCGAGGTGCCCTTTAATGGGCCAGCCTCACAGCTATTAACAATTACAGTTTATTTCTCCGTAAGATGGCTGACAATCCTATTCGCCAGGGCCGCCACCGTGGACTGCATTGATTCATCCAAAGCAGCCTGTGGCCTGGTGATAGCAAGCGTTAGCTGTCTTTCCTATGCCAGAGTATGCACACCGACAATCAAGGAGAAAGCAAAACCATGAACGTCAGTAGAACCCTGTTAAGTATCGCGTCCAGTTCCCTGCTATTGATGTCCCCGTCTGTCGCGGTTTCAGCGGAGGAGCCTAAGTACAAGGCGGACGTTCCCAGGTCGGTTCTTACGCCGGACAGCGTCAAGACCCGGCTCGGGACCTTGCGCTTCAAGGATGGCGCACCGGATGATGCGACCGTCAAGACCGTGTATGACAACCTGGATTTCATGCGGGGCGTCCAAGCCTTTCTCGACGGCATACCTGCGGCATCGATCTATGCGATGTGCAACGGCCTGCTGGAAGGCGCCGGGGTTAACGATCAGACGGTTGGCATTTTCGAAACGCTCATGGACGCCAGGTCGCTTTTCCTGACGGCCAACTCGACAACCGTCTATGTCACACACTGCTTTGATCTGGAAAACGGTCCGGTCGTGCTCGAGGCATCGCCGGGACTTCTCGGGCCGATTGACGACGCCTACTTCAGGCACGTCACCGATGTGGGCTTCACCGGTCCGGACAAGGGGAAGGGTGGCAAGTACCTCTTCGTTCCGCCGGGCTACGAGGGTGAACTGCCCGAAGAAGGCTACTTCATCGTCAAGTCGTCCACCTACACGTTGTGGCAACTGACCCGGGCTTTCGTGAAGGATGGTGATCTCGCAGCGACCGCGCAAGCCGTCAAGGACACGATGCGTGTTTACCCCTGGGCGCAGCGCGATAACCCGCCGGAAACGAAGTTCGTCAACCTGTCGGAACTGAAGTTCAACACGATCCACGCCAACAATTTCGAGTTCTTCGAGGAAATCAACGCGGTCATCCAGAAGGAACCGGGCGATGCCTTGCCGGCTGAACTGGTTGGCACTTTGGCGGCGATCGGCATCAAGAAGGGCCAGCCCTTCGCGCCTGACGACCGGATGCGCGCGATCCTGACCGACGCGGTCGCGGTCGGCAACGCAACCGCGCGTTCCATCATCTTCGCCCAGCGGGACAAACGCGGCTTCTACTACCCGGACCGTCAGTGGAAGACGAACTTCATCGGCGGCAGTTCTGAGTTCTACGACAACGGTGAGCGGATGAAGGACTCCCGTGTCCTGTTCCACTACTACGCCACTGGTATCACGCCTGCGATGGCAGCGCCTGCCGTCGGCACGGGATCGGTCTACGGCTACGCCGAACGCGATGCCAATGGCGACTATCTCGATGGCGGCAAGACCTACAGCATCACGCTGCCGGCTCCGGTCCCCGTCAACAACTTCTGGTCCTTCATGGTCTATGACAACCAGACCCGGTCAATGCTGGAAACCGATCAGAAGTTTGCAGGCATCGACAGCAACAGCCCCGATCTGGTGGCGAACGACGACGGTTCCTACACCATCTGGTTCGGACCGGAGGCGCCGGAAGGCAAGGAAGGCAACTGGGTCCAGACCATGCCGAACAAGGGCTGGAACACCCTGATCCGCCTCTACGGCCCGCTTGAGCCCTGGTTCGACAAGACCTGGAAGCCGGGCGACTTCGAGCCGGTCGAATAGGTCCGGGATGTGCTCTGGCCCGGCCAACCGCCGGGCCGGATTTCTCCAGCCGCTCTTCTTAACAAGAATAAAAGACATGACCAGGATAAGGATCTTTTCGGGAACGCTTGCCGCCCTTGCCAGCCTTGGCATGGGCGGCCCGGTTCCAGATCACCTTCCTTTACCCGAAGTAGCGAAAGCGTTCCGTCAATCGAAGTTTCCCCGCAAGCGGCCACGCTGCCGGACTCGGACAACCCAATGAACCAACTCCCAATCATGAAACGAGGTTAATCTAATGAAACTTACTAGAATCCATTTGAGGGCCGCAGCCAGTGCCTTGATCTTGTTGTCTGCGTCTTCTGGGGTTTCCGCACAGGAGCCGAAGTACAAGGCTGATGTTCCAGGGTCCCTGCTGACGCCGAATGCGGTTGAGACCGAACTGCTCGGCACGCTGGACTTCTTTGATGGCATGCCCAGCGACGAAACGGTTCGCAAGACGTTTGATTTTCTGGATACGTCGCGCGCCGCCGAAGCATTCCTGACTGGCATGCCCGCTACTTCGATCTACGCCATGCTCGAGGGCATGAAGCAGGCTGGTGCCATGCCTGGTGACCTCGTCCTCTGGGAAAACTACGGTGACGCCCGCACGCTTGCATTGACCTTCAATACCTCGACGCCCTATGCGTTCGCCGAGATCAACGTCAAGGACGAGCCCGCTATCGTCGATGTGCCGGCAGGGATGCTGGTCGGCGCGGTCGATGACGCATTCTTCCGCCATGTCACGGATCTCGGGGCAACCGGGCCCAATCAGGGCAAGGGCGGCAAATTCATCTTCGTAGGTCCGGACTACAAGGGCACGCTTCCCGACGGTTATCGGGTCATCAGGACGCCGACCTACCGCAACTGGATGTTCCTGCGTGCCATCGTGCAGGAGGCCGGTCTGGAAGCGGCTACCGAGGGGCTGCGCACCAAGTTCCGCGTTTATCCTTTGTCGAAAATCAGTAACCCGCCCAAGGGCAAGGTTGTGTTCGCCTCAGGGGCCAAGATCAACACAATCCATGCGAACGATGTTACCTACTACGACGAGTTGAACGCCGTAGTGCAGTACGAGCCCGCAGACGCTTTCGATCCTGAGATAGTCGGGCTGTTCGCGTCGATCGGCATCAAAAAGGGCAAGCCTTTCGAACCCGACGCTCGTATGAGGAAGATTCTTGCTGAAGGTGTAGCGATCGGCAATGCAGCGGCGCGGTCGTTGACCTTTCGCCCTCGCGAGGAGCGCCTGTATTTCTATCCCGGTCAGCGCCAGTGGTACTCGCCTTTTACAGGCGGCAGTTCAGAGTTCATGAACAATGGTGAGCGTGTGCTGGATGACCGCATCATCTTCCACTATTACGCCACCGGAATCACGCCCGCCATGGCGCGGGCTCAGGTCGGCACCGGTTCAGCCTACGCGATCGGTGCGCACGATTCGGAAGGCAACTACCTCGACGGCGGCAAGACCTACACGGTCACGTTGCCAGCTCCGATTCCGGCCAAGGATTTCTGGTCGTTCGTGGTGTACGACAACCAGACGCGGTCAGTGCTCGAAACGGATCAAAAATCCGCTGGCGTTGATAGCAACAGTCCCGACATCAAGGCAAACGCCGATGGCTCCTACACTGTTTGGTTTGCTCCGATGCCGCCGGCAGGAAAAGAGGGTAACTGGGTGCAGACCATGCCAGGCAAGAGCTACAATGCGCTGCTTCGCCTCTACGGCCCGCTTCAGCCATTCTTCGACAAGACATGGATACCGGGCGATTTCGAGCCTGTGAAGTGATTTGTCCTTCTACATAACGAGTAGATCGTCTCTATCAGACAGCTAACAGCCGGTTGCAGCGGACGGTGCTCACGCGCCGCCGCTGAACCGGGGCGTTAGGCCTCGCAAGCGGATCCGTTTAACGCCCATCTTCAGTAAGTTCATCGCTCGATCTCTTCACCGATGTACTCTCCCGATGTTGACGGCTTTTCGTTTCGTGGCTCGGCCGTAAGGTACACCGAGTCTCCCCCTCCAGAGGGCCTTGTTGAGGTGGTGCACTGCTTCTGGGAGCTCCGGACCCTTGCGGAGCTGCCGGATGACTTTCACTATCACGCACTACCTGATGCGTGCGTGAACCTGTTGTTCAATCTCATCGACACCGAGATCGCCGGGGTCACAGCGCTACATACGGAAGCGAAAACACTTAATCTCGGCAGGTGGTTCCACTACGCTGGGATACAGTTTTATCCAGGCGCGCCGTTTCGTCCTGCGGGAGTTCCGGGCCAGGGTCGACTGAACGCGGTTCCCCTGCCCCTTCGCGGCGCTGCCTCCGCCTAGGCTCGTTTCAGGCCTTACGGCCTTTGACGGCTCCCGTGAAGACGTGCCCTTGAAGTGCCTCCGCTTCAACGACGGATCCTCGCTCCCCATGCTGGGCCTGGGGACCTGGAACGCCCAGCCGGGGGAGGTGGGCGCAGCGGTGCACGCGGCCCTGCGGCTCGGCTACCGTCACATTGACTGTGCCGCCATCTACGGCAACGAGGCCGAGATCGGTACGGTGCTCAGTGCGGCGATCGACGAGGGCGTGGTGACCAGGGAGCAGCTCTGGATCACCTCCAAGCTCTGGAACAACGCCCACGCTCCCGAGGCCGTGGAGCCGGCCCTGAAGAAGACCCTGGCCGATCTGCGGCTCGACTACCTCGACCTCTACCTGATCCACTGGCCCGTGGCCTTCCGGCCGGGGGTGCTGATGCCTGAGTCGGCCGAGGATCTGATCGCCCTCGAGGAGCTGCCCATCGCCGCCACCTGGGAGGCACTGGAAGCCACCGTGGAGCAGGGGCTGTGCCGCCACATCGGGGTGAGCAACTTCGGGGCGGCCACCCTCGGGGCCCTGCTCGATCAGGCCCGCATCCGGCCGGCCGTGAACCAGATCGAGCTTCACCCCTACCTTCAGCAGAGCAACATGCTCTCCTTCTGCGAGGCCCGCGGGGTGCATCTCACCGGCTACGCTCCGCTCGGTTCGGCCGGCCGGCCAGCGTTCATCAGGCCCTCCGGCGAGCCGGTGCTGCTGGAGGATCCAACCATCCACGCGATCGCCGGGCACCGGGGCATCACCCCGGCCCAGGTGCTGCTGCGCTGGGCCCTGCAGCGCAGAACCGCCGTGATCCCGAAGTCGGTGAGCCCCGCGCGCCTCTGCGAGAACCTCGCCGCCGCCGAGGGCGACCTGGCCGCTGAGGACATGGAGGCCATCGCCGCCCTCGATCGCGGACGGCGCTACATCGATGGCTCCATCTGGGTGAAGCCTGGTGGCCCCTACACCCTGGAGAGCCTCTGGGCCTGATCAGGCGGCGGCGATGCGCCGGCGCAGATAGGCGATGGCCAGTTCGGAGGTTTCCCGCACCAGTTCGGAGCGAAGGGGGTGCTCCCGGGTGGCCGAGAGCCACAGCAGGTTGCCGATCGTCTTCACCAACAAGTAGGTGATCAGGCGGCCTTCTCCTCACTAAGCCCGGTGCTGACGTGGACCCCAAAACCTGATCCACTCCTTATGAGAGCTTCCCTACCGGCCAGACTTGGCCAGGAGAAGCCCCATGAAACGCAAACGCCACAACCCCGAGCAGATCATTCGCAAGCTGCGGACGGCAGACCAGCTACTGAACCAAGGACAGACTGTTGCTGATGTCTGCCGAGCACTGGAGGCTTCGGCAGCGACGTATCACCGCTGGCAGCAGGTCTATGGCGGCATGAAAGCTACGGTGGCGAAACGACTCAAGGAGCTTGAGCAGGAGAACAGCAGGCTCAAACGACTGCTCGCTCTGGCCAACGCTGCTATGAGGAGCGCAGCGGAATCAACGCAACCAGCGCCTGCCTTGCGACCCTTGAGGTCGCCCCGGCCCATGAGATGGGCTGAGTGATGCCGATCCTCAGGGCGCCGCTGAAGCCTGGAACGCTGAGCCGTGAGAGGCCTTTGTGTCTCGCGCGACCCACGGCGGAGCCGCCCGGCGAAAGCTGGCCAGAATGGCGATCTGTAACTATCCAGCCCATGGCGCTCGAGCTGATCCCGCTGCAGCCCCAGCACCTTCCCGAAGTGGCGCGCATCTGCCACGACGCCTTTGCCAGCCTTCACGACCGCCATGCGGTCCCCAGGGACATCGCCGACATCGGCACGGCAGAGATGATCCTCTCCCATGTGGCCGGACGTCCCGACTACACCGGCGTCGTGGCCGTGCTCGACGGTCGTCCCGTGGGGTCCAACTTCCTGCTCCATGCTGATCCGGTCGCCGGGGTGGGGCCGATCACCGTGGATCCGGTGGTCCAGTCACGGGGCGTCGGTCGGGAGATGATGCAATGGGTTCTGGGCGAAGCGGAGCGGCGGGGCATTCGCGCCACTCGCCTGTTCCAGGAGGCCATCAACACCACGTCGCTAGCGCTCTACAGCCGGCTGGGATTCGCTTGGCGGGGCACGGCGGCGGCGATGCAGCCCGCTGCCGCAGGCAGCGATGACCCGTCGATCCGCCCACTCAGCGCCGATGACCTGGAAGCAGTCAATAGCCTGAGTGAGGCGGCCTACGGCTTCTCGCGCGCCGGCGACGCCGCGGGGTTGCTGGCGGGGGGGATCCCCGGCTTCGTGCGGGAACGCGATGGGCGGTTGGTGGGCTACAGAATCGCCTCGCTGTTCGGCCACGCCGCCGCCGAAACGGACGACGACCTGCTCGCCCTGATCGCCCACAGCGCTCGCCATGTCCCGGCCCCCATGGCCGTCTTCCTCTGCCCGCTTCACCGCTCCGAGTTGTTCCGCCGTGCCCTGGAGGCAGGCCACCGCACGCTGAAACAGCTGACCTACATGTCCTACGGGGAGTACACCGAACCCCTGGGGGTGTATTTGCCCTCGATCCAATGCTGAGAGGGTCACCTGGTGATAACGGTTTGATCCCAGCCAATTGACGAGATCCCCGGTAATCGGTTCACGGTGAATGAGAGTCCTCATCCGACCAGACTCGGCGGGGAGGAGATGGCGGCCTATCTGGACGCCTGCATTGAGGAGGCGGATGGAGATGTGGCTTTCATTGCCAAGGCATTGGGTGACATCGCACGGGCATAAGGTATGACCAAGGTGGCCAGGGATTCAGGGTTATCCAGAGAAAGTCTCTATAAGGCATTGTCTGGAGAGCGCAGTCCGAGTTTTGACACCATCCTCAAGGTCGTGTCGGCCTTGGGCCTGAAGTTGAGCGCTAGTGTGAGAAGTGAAGCGGAGGTAGCCTGAGTGTTGATGGCGAAGCGAAGGCTCGGAGAGGTTGCCTGAGGAGAAGCGACACCTTTGAACAAGCCCCTTGAGTGGACAGGCCGTCATCAAGTCTGCTTCGATAGCAATAGTTTCTTGTCTGCCCCTCAGGGGCAGCGTTAGGCAGGCCAGCCTCCCCTCATGGCGCCGTCGCTCCACGGTGGCAGGGGTTTTGAGCAAACTCCTAACGGTCTATCGTCTGCTCGGACTGGTCAAGGGTGCGAACAACTACGGCCTGGACCCCAAGGTGGCGGAGATCTTCTACGCAGGGTCAATCGAGGCGAGCAAGATCGTGCAGAAGGAGCTGCATGGGGAGTAGGCCGTGAAAAGGCAGCCCCCCTTCCCCACGGTCGCCGACCTGGGCAAGGACATCCGACCAGTGCTCAACCGGTTGACGCCGGCCATGATGCGGGAGCTGACCAAGACGCTTCCGATCCTCGGTTGGCCCGGCGACCGCCGCATGATTGGTCTCAGCAAGGAGCCCCCGTGACAAGCCGGGACACGGACGACATTCGCCGCGTCTTCGAAACGCGGCACACGACGCTGGAGCGCAGCCTAAGCCTTGGCGAGAAGACCCTCCCCGACATGCTTCCCCTGGGTACCCAGATTGCCTTCACCTGCAATCAGCCCCGGGGATTTGCGCTGTGGTGCGGCTGTAAGTGAGCGACTTTCTGATGCCCCATGTGACGCGAGCGGCGTGATGCTTGGTCGGCCCAGCTGATCGATGACACGTCGAGGGAGGTGGTTGATCGCGGCGATGCTGGGGGGGCTGGGCTGGCTCGCTGCGGCCTGCAGCGTGGCGCCCTCCCCGAGGCCCCTGCTGGTGGCGGCAGCAGTGAGCCTGGCTGATCCACTCCAGGAGGTGGCGGGGGCTGAACCACCCAGCCCGCGTGCCGGCCCGTCTGTGCAGTTTCACTTCGCCTCCTCGGGCGCCCTCCAGCAGCAGATCCTGCAGGGGGCGCCTGTGGATGTGTTTCTCTCAGCCGGTAAGCGTCAGCTGGATGCACTCGAGAGCGCTGGCCGGCTGCTGCCTGGCAGCCGCCGTGAGTTGTTCAGCAACGAGTTGGTGCTGGTGGTGCCCTCTCGCTCATCGCGGCGAACCCTCAGCTTTGAAGGCCTGGCGCAGCCTGAGCTGCGCTCGATCGCTATCGGTGATCCCTCTGTGCCAGCCGGCGATTACGCCCGCCAGGTGCTCGCCTCGATGGGGCTCAGCGCCGTGGTCGCGCCCAAGCTTGTACCCCTTGGCTCCGTTCGTGCCGTGGCCCAGGCCGTGGCCGAGGGCCATGTGGACGCTGGCTTCGTTTACCGCACCGATGCCCAGGCGGTCGAGGGCCTGCGCATCACCGCCGTGGCACTTGCCGGCAGCCATGATCCGATTCGCTACGCAGGTGCTGTGCTCAAGACCAGCCGCGACCCCGCCGCGGCCGAGGCCTATCTTCGGTCCCTGGCGGAGTCAGCTGCCCGCGAACCGTTCCGTCGCCATGGTTTCAGGGTTCCTGGGCCCTCCTCCCAGCCGTGAGTGCGGGCCTCACCGATCTCTCGCCCCTCTGGCTCTCCCTGCGCAGTTCCGCCCTGGCGGTGCTGCTGGTGGTGCCCCTGGGATTTTTTGCGGCCCGGCAGGTGAGCCGCTGGCAGGGTTCCCGCCGCGCCGGCGCTGATCTGCTGCTGCTCTCACCTCTGGTGCTGCCTCCCACGGTGCTCGGCTTCCTGCTGCTGCAGTTGCTGGGGCCCTACGGGGTTGTGGGTGCTGTGCTGGGCCGTTTGGGGGTGGAGCTGGTCTTCCACTGGCCGGCCATCGTGCTCAGCTCAGCGGTGGTGGCCTTCCCGCTGCTCTACCGCACCCTGCTCGCGGCCTTCGATCAGATGGATCCCTCGCTGGAGGCGGTGGCCCTCAGCCTCGGGGCTGGACCCTGGCGGGTGCTGCGAACCATCACCCTGCCGCTGGTGATGCCGGGCCTGCTGGCCGGGATCAGCCTCGCCTACGCCCGGGCCCTGGGCGAATTCGGCACCACGTTGATGCTGGCGGGCAACATCCCCGGCCGGACCCAGACCCTTCCCCTGGCGATCTACGCGGCGGTCGATGGCGGCGATCGGGCCCTGGCCTGGTTCTGGACCGTGCTGGTGCTGATCCTCAATGGCTTTTGCCTGCTGCTGGTGCAGGGCTTCCAGAGCCGGCGGCTCAGACGGTCGCCTCGGCCCTGGTCGAGGGAGGAACCCGCGGCCCCGGTGGCTGCTGGCGTGGCCAGGCGCCCAGCGCCGTTCCTCCTTGAGGTGGACCTGGAGCACCACCGGCCCGGCTTCCAGTTGCAGTTGCGGTTCAGCAGCAGCTGCCCGCGCCTCGCGATTCTCGGGGCCTCAGGCGCGGGCAAGAGCCTGCTGTTGCGCTGCCTGGCCGGACTGGAGCGTCCGGACCGGGGCCGTATTCGCCTCAATGGCCGGCTGCTCCTCGAGAGCGAAACACACCTCGACGCCCCCCTGCAACGGCGGCGCATCGCCATGGTGGTGCAGCACCACGCGCTCTTCCCCCACCTGAGCGTGGAGCAGAACGTGGCCTTCGGGCTGGCCGGGCTGGAGCGCCACCACCGCCAGACGCGGCTGCGAACCCAGCTGGAGGCCATGGGTCTGACGGCCTTCGCCGGTCGCTTCCCCCACCAGCTCTCGGGCGGCCAGCAGCAGCGGGTGGCCCTGGCCCGCGCCCTGGTGATCGAGCCGGAGCTGCTGCTGCTCGATGAGCCCCTCTCCTCCCAGGACGCCTACCGGCGCCGCCAGTTGCAGCAGCAGATGATCGAGCAGCTCCAGCGCACAGGCGTGCCCTTTCTGCTGGTCACCCACGACATCGATGAGGCCTACCGCATGGCCGACGACCTGCTGGTGATCAACGACGGCCGGCTGATCGCCCATGGGCCCCGCCAGCAGGTGTTCGAGCAGCCGGGGTCGCTGGCGGCGGCCCGTCTCACCGGCTGCAAGAACATCACCCGCATCGAGCGCCGCAGCTCCGGCGATCTGTGGGCGCCTGCCTGGGGCGTTGAGCTGCGGCGTCAGCGGCCCTGGGACAGCGGCACCACCCATGTCGGTCTGCGCGCCAATCACCTGGAGTTGCACGCCTCCCGCGATCCGGTCGAGCCCAGGGAGGCCAATGCCTGGCCCTGCCGGGTGGTGGACGTGAACGAGAGCGCCCTGAGCGTGTCGGTGTACGTGCGCCCCCTGGGGGATGCGCCCGCCGCAGGCGAGGCCCTGCAGGTGGAGATGGCGGCGGGCGCCTGGCGGCGCCTGGCCGCAGGCGCCGGCCCGCTGATCCTCTCGATCCCGGACTCTTGCCTGATGCCCCTGCGCTGAGCCTGTGCCCCGAAGGGGCTCCGAGGCTCCAGGCGATTCGGCTTGCTTCAGCGCTGCAGAGGATCGCGTACCCCGGGGAGCCGGCCGCGGGCCAGCTGCTGTTTCGGGTCGAACTGGGTCTTCACCGTCTCGATCAGCGGCCGTGAGGGGACGTCATCCCAGGCGGGAACATGGCAGCCAGCTGGCTGCTGCAACACCGTGAGCACGCCACCGCGCGACACACAGCAGCGGCGCAGCTCCTCCACCCGGTAGGCGGGCAGCTGCGCCGGCGCCCAGCTGTCGCCAAGGCCGCTGCCGGCCCCCAGCACCACCGGCAGGTCGCGCAGCACCCGCTCCGCCAGCAGTGCACTCGTCTGGGCGGGGAGGGTCCCCAGGCGCAGCAGCCAGCCGTCTGGCTCCGGGCGGCCGAGCGCCACGGCCCGCAGGGCTTCCAGCCGTTCCGGATCCAGGGGCTGGCCCCGAAGCCCCAGCTGTTCGCCCCGGGTGCGGATTTCCAGGCACTGGGCCCGCAGGGCGGCATCACTGACGCTGGCCAGCCCCAGCAGCAGGGCGTGCTGGGGATCAGCTCCGGCCTGGGCGGCCACTGCCGGGCTCCACCAGTCGATCAGTTCGGGGGTGAGGCTGGATCTCAACAGCCAGCGGCGCAACTCATCGAGGGGCTTGAGCTCCCCCTGAAGCAGCAGACCCCGCCGCTCAGGCGGTTGGGGGCTGGTGCGCAGGGTCATCTCCGTGATCAGGCCGAGGGAGCCCCAGCTGCCGGTGAACAGCCGCATCAGGTCGTAGCCGGCCACGTTCTTGACCACCTTGCCGCCGGCGCGGGCGGCCACCCCATCGGCGCGCAGCAGACCAATGCCGATCAATTGGTCGCGCACACCCAGATAGCGCTGGCGCAGGCCACCGGCGAGGCCACGGGCCACCAGTCCCCCTACCGTGCCCGCGCCATTCCCGTCGGCATCGCTGCCCCAGGGCCAGTCGATCGTCAGCCACTGGTTCTCCCGGTGCAGGGCCTGCTGCAGGTCCCGCAGCGGGGTGCCCGCCTCCACCGTCACCGTGAAATCCCCGATGGCGTGATCGAGGATGCGGTTCAATCGCCGGGTGCTCACCACCATGGTGGTGTCGCGTACAGGCGGTCCCCAGTGCAGACGGCTGCCACTGCCGGCGGGGAGCCAGGGCGTGCCATCTGCGTGCAGGTCACGCACAAGATCAGCCAGATCGTGGGGCTCGGGGGTGATCACGGCACGATGGTGCCATGGCCCCCATGCCCTCCCCCGCGTCTGCTGGCTTGAAGATCATCGTCCTGGATGACGACCCCACCGGATCCCAGTCGGTGCATGGCTGTCCGCTGCTTCTGCGCTGGGATCCGGCCACCCTGGAGCAGGCCCTGCTCGACCCCTCCCCCCTGCTGTTTCTGCTCAGCGACACCCGGGCGCTGGTTCCTGATCAGGCGGCCCAGCGGGTGGACGCCATCTGCCGGTCCCTGCGCGCGGCCCTGGTTGAGGCCCCTGGTGAAGCCGGCCCAGGCTCCTGGCTGCTGGTCAGCCGCGGCGATTCCACCCTGCGCGGCCATTTCCCCCTGGAGATCGATCGGATCGCGGCGGAACTCGGTCCATTCGATGCCACCTTGCTGGTGCCGGCCTTTCTGGAGGGAGGGCGCACCACGGTGGAGGGGGTGCACCTGCTCCATGGCGAGCCGGTGCATCGCTCGGCCTTCGCCGCCGATGCCCGCTTCGGCTATCCCACCAGCCACCTGCCCGCCTGGGTGGAGCACAAGAGCGGTGGCCAGCGCCGGGCCGAGGAGGTGCAACACATCACCCTGGCGGAACTTGAGCCGACAGGCCAGCAGGCCCTGGTGGAGCGGCTGCTGGCCTTGCGCGGCAACCCCGTCGTGGTGGTGGACGCGCAGCGGCCCGAGCAGCTCGAGGCTCTGGCGCAGGCGATCCGGGCGGTGCTTCCGCTCAGGCGGTTGCTGGTTCAGTCGGCGGCGAGCCTGCTCCAGGCCCTCTCAGCCCTGCCGCCTCAGCCGCTGCCGCCCCCCGCCCTGGCCCGCCTGCGCAGGGGCTCGGCCCCGGGAGCCGTGCTGGTGGGATCTCATGTGCCCTTGAGTGATCAGCAGCTCCTGCAGCTGCTGGCCGAACCCGCCTGCGCCGGGGTGGAGCTGCCGGTGGAGCGGGTGCTGAACACGATCCGGCGCCTGGGCTCCGGGCCTGGCGGTCCGCCGTCCGTCCTGGACCAGCAGGAGCCGGTGGATCAGGCCCTTGAGCCGCTGCGTGAGGAGCTGCTTGAGCGTTTGCAGCGCGCCTGGACCTCCGGCCGCACGCCGGTGCTGTTCACCAGCCGGGGTGAGCGGCCGTGCCATAACGCCAGCGAGCGGCAGCGGTTGTCGTTCAGCCTGGCGGGGCTGATGGCCCGGCTTGCCGCTGGGCTGCCGCCGGAGCTGAGCTACCTGATCAGCAAGGGCGGCACCACCAGCCAGACGCTCCTGCGTGATGGCCTGGCCCTGGCTGCGGTGCGGCTGGAGGGGCAACTGCTGCCGGGCCTCTCGATGCTGCGCCTGCCAGCCGACCACGCTCGCTTCCCGCTGCTGCCCCTGCTCACTTTCCCCGGCAATCTCGGTGCTGATGACACTCTCCACCAGGCCTGGCGGTTGATGGAGCCGCAGGGGGGCAGCTCCTGAGCAGGGGGCTCAGCTGCCGGTGGCGCTGCGCATCAGCAGCTCCACCGGATGGGCCACGGGGATCGGGCGGGCCGTGCTCTCCATGTGCTGGCGGATCTGCAGGCTGCAGCCGATGTTGGCGCTCACCGCCAGATCGGCGCCACTGCCGCTGAGATCGGCGGCTTTGATCCGGCCCAGTTCAGCGGCTTCCTCGGGCTGCACCAGGTTGTAGATGCCGGCGCTGCCGCAGCACACGCCCGCTTCCAGCGCCTCCACGATCCGCACATGGGGGATCTGGCGCAGCAGCTGCCGCGGCTGCTGGCTCAGCCCCTGGCCGTGAAGCATGTGGCAGGCATCGTGGTAGGCCAGGCGCAGGGGGTGATCAGCGCTGGCGGGGGTGCCATCGGCGTGGCGCAGGGGCTGAAGCCGCTGAACAAACTCCGCGCTCAGACCCACCCGGTGCAGGAACTCCTGAATGTCAGCCACCTGGCCGGCGAAGGCGCTGCCCCGGGCGGCCCACTCCGGCTCTCCCGCCAGGATTTCGTCGAGCTGCTTGAGCGTGTGCCCGCAGCCGGAGGCCGCCACCAGCACCGCATCGAGGGGTTCGGAGCCCGCCGCCAGCCCCGGACCGATCACCGCCTCGAAGCTGCAGAGCAGGTCCTTGGCCAGGGCCCGGGTCTGCTCCAGTTCCCCCTGGTGGTGGGTCATGGCGCCACAGCAGTTCTGATCGGGAGGGATCACCACCTCGATGCCGTTGGCACTGAGCAGCTCGATCGCCGCGTGGTTCACCGCCGGATCAAACAGCCGCTGCACGCAGCCCGTGACCAGCCCTACCCGGTAACGGCGGGCGCCCTGGGCAGGGATCAGCGCCGGTGCCGAGGGCTGGAAGGCCTCGGGTTGCAGCGCCGGCAGCAGCCGCTCCATCGCCTCCAGCTGCGGGCCGAGCAGGCGGGTAAAACCGCTGCGGCGGGCGAAGTCCTGCAGGGGGGTGCCCGCATAGAGGCGCAGGGGTTGCAGCAGCGCCCGCAGGCGCGCGGGGTAGGGCAGGAGCTGGAACAGCAGCGCCCGGAAACTGCGCTGCCAGGGGCTGCGCAGCTCCGGCGCATTCAGCTTCGGCCGGGTGGCGGCGATCAGCTCGTCGTAGCGCACCCCGGAGGGGCAGGCCGAGACGCAGGCCAGGCAGCCCAGGCAGCTGTCGAAATGGCCCGCCACGGTGGCGTCGAGGCTCAGTTCACCGCGATCGATCGCCTTGAGCATGTGGATCCGCCCGCGGGGTGAATCCATCTCGGACCCCAGCACCCGGTAGCTGGCACAACTCGGCAGGCAGAAGCCGCAGTGGATGCAGGGGTCGGTGGCGAGCGCGCTGGCCGTCCGCAGGAATGGATGGTCGGGCTGGGTGACGGTCATCGCTGGGAGCCGGGGCGCTGGAGCCGGTGCTCAGGGATCGAAGTGGCCGATCACTGCCTCGGCGAAGCCGGAGCAACTGACCGGCTCCACCCGAGGTTCCATCAGTCTGGCCAGGTCATAGGTGACCTGGCCGCTGGCGATCGCAGCGCTGATGCCTTGGGTGATCAGATCGGCGGCTTCCTGCCAGCCCATGAACTCCAGCATCATCACGCCAGAGAGGATCACCGAACCTGGATTGATCCGATCGAGGCCCGCATGCTTCGGCGCGGTACCGTGCGTGGCCTCGAAGATGGCGGCGCTGTCGCCGATGTTGGCCCCCGGCGCCATGCCCAGGCCGCCCACCACGGCAGCGGCTGCATCGGAGATGTAGTCGCCGTTGAGGTTGAGGGTGCAGAGCACTGAATACTCCTGGGGCCGGGTCTGAATCTGCTGGAAGATGCTGTCGGCGATGCGGTCGTCGACCATCACCATCGATTTCCACTGACCATTGCCGTGGCTTTCGCCGATGGCGGCCAGCACCTCCTTCACCTCGGTGTCCACCGCCGCCTTCTTTTCGGGGGTGAGGCTGTCGTAACCGGGCTCGATCAGCCGGGCGTTGTCCTCGATGCTCAGGCCCGGCTTCTCCTCCAGGTTGCCGAGGATCCAACTCTCCCGTTCCGTGATGCACTGACCGCGGAATTCGCTTGTGGCCAGCTCATAGCCCCAGTCGCGGAATGCCCCTTCGGTGAACTTCATGATGTTCCCCTTGTGAACCAGGGTCACGTGGCGCTTGCTGCCCTCCAGGCCCAGGGCGTGCTGGATCGCCTTGCGCACATGGCGCTGGGTGCCGGCCTTGCTCACCGGCTTGATGCCGATGCCGGAGCCATCGGGGATGCGGCGCTTGCCGAGCTTGCCGTTGGCCGGGATCACTGTGTCGTTGAGATGGGCGATCAGCTCCACGCAGACCGGATCAGTGGCTTCCCACTCGATCCCCATGTAGATGTCTTCGGTGTTCTCCCTGTACACCACCACGTCCAGGTCCTGGGGCCGCTTGTGGGGGCTGGGGGTGCCGGCGTAGTAGCGGCAGGGGCGCACGCAGCAATAGAGATCGAAAATCTGGCGCAGGGCCACGTTCAGCGAGCGGATACCGCCACCGATCGGGGTGGTGAGCGGCCCCTTGATCGCCACGCCGTATTGCTCGATGGCGGTCAGGGTGTCCTGGGGCAGGTACTGATAGGTGCCGTAGAGGTCGCAGGCCTCATCGCCGGCGTAGACCTTGAACCACTCGATGCGGCGCTCGCCGCCGTAGGCCTTGGCCACCGCCGCATCCAGCACCCGCTGGGTCGCGGGCCAGATGTCCACTCCGGTGCCATCGCCGCGGATGAAGGGAATGATCGGGTCGTTCGGCACCACCGGCAGGCCGTTCTCGAAGCGGATGGCTGTGCCGCTGCTGGGGGGGGTCAGCTGGTCGTAGGCGGGAGCTGGGGTGGACGCCATCGGCGGCAGATCATGCGACGTGATTCAGGACAAACCGGGAAAACCCGTGGTCATCCGCCGACCATGTCCTGCAGCGGCCGTCGGCACGCTGCAGCATGGGTTCGGTGGGGTGAGCCTAGGTTCAGCCCGATCCGCACTTCTGCTCAGGGGAAACGCCATGAATGCGGCAGACCTGGCCCGCAGTCCGGAGATGGCCCAGGCCATCGCCTCCGCGGCCGGCCTGTTCCGGCGTCATTTCCCTGATGCCAGGGCCAACCTCACGCCCTGGCGTGACGACCCGGTGACCCGTCACTTCGAGGAGGAGGAGTCGGTGGACCTGGCTTTCCATTTCCCGGGCTGGAGCCCGCGGTTGCAATGCCGCAGCCTGCTGATGCAGCTGCGCCTCGCGGCGGCTCCTGCGCCCGAGCAGGGACCACCGCGGCTGCTGGGGGTGGTGCTCAGCGGCATGACCTTCCAGGGGGAGCAGTGGCGGCTGGCCACGGTGGGCGACTGGTGCCCAAGCGGCCCGAACCTGCCCCGGCCCGACGTGGTGGAGAAGCTGCAGCAGGTCTGCCGTGAGCTGTTCACCCTGCTGGCCCGCGACCCGGATCAGCAGGAGCAGGCCGCTTAAACCTTCGCAACCAATGCGGGACTCCCGTCCACAATCAGCCCTACTTTGACTGTTCCGTACAAACAGCACCCCGGCTGAGATGGCTGTCGATCTGGCGTCCCAATTGCGCGAAGGAACCAAGAAAGCGCACACGATGGCCGAGAACACCGGCTTCGTGACCTGCTTCCTCAAGGGGGTGGTCGACAAGATCAGCTACCGCAAGCTGGTGGCCGACCTCTACTTCGTGTACAGCGCGATGGAAGAGGAGATCGGCAAGCTCAAGGGCCACCCCGTCGTGGGCCCGATCGCCAGCGATGCCCTCAACCGCCGCGGAGCCCTGGAGGCCGACCTGGCCTTCTACTTCGGCTCCGACTGGCGTCAGCAGGTGAGCCCCACCCCCGGCGCCGAGGCCTACGTGGCTCGTCTGCATCAGGTGGCAGCCGAATCCCCTGAGCTGCTGGTTGGTCACCACTACACCCGCTACATCGGTGATCTCTCCGGAGGACAGATCCTCAAGAACATCGCCCAGAAGGCGATGAATCTGGGCGATCACGATGGCCTGAGGTTCTATGAGTTCGACGCCATCCCCGATGAGAAGGGATTCAAGGCCAACTACCGCACCAGCCTTGATCAGCTGCCGATCGATCAGGCCATGGCCGATCGCATCGTGGCGGAGGCCAACCATGCCTTCCACCTCAACATGGTGATGTTCCAGGAGCTGGAGGGCAACCTGGTGGCGGCCATCGGCAAGGTGCTCTTCGGGTTCCTCACCCGTCGCCAGCGCACCGGCAGCACCGAAGCCGTCGCGGCCTGAGGTCCGGGCCGGTCATGGCCTGAGCCAGAGTCTTTGGCGATCGAGCCGGCTTCTTTGCGACCCCTCCGCTTTCTGGTGCCCGGTACCACCGGCCGCTTCCGCTGCGGAGGCCTGCAGGTGGAACTGCAGACGGCCCGCCTGACGGCGCAGCTGCGGCCTACCGAGGTGGTCACCTACCGCCAGCGGGAACCCGAGCGCCCCTACTTGAGCGATCTGCTGCGCCACGAGCCGCTGCCGGGCACGGCCCTCTGGGTCGTGAGCTGGGGTTTCGATGTGCCGAAACTGCTGGGCCAGCTCAAGGGCCGGGCGGTGGCTTATCACGCCCACAGCAGTGGTTACGGCTTCGATCTCCCACCCGGCGTACCCGTGCTGGCGGTGAGCGGCAACACCCTGGGTTACTGGGGCGATCGGGCGCCCCGCAACCCGCTGCTCCTGGTGCCCAACGCCCTTGAGCCCCATTGGGTCGATCGTGGCCTGGAGCGCGACATCGACGTGCTGGTGCAGGCCCGGAAGACCAGTGCCTACGTGCTTGAGGCCCTGGTGCCGGCCCTGCGGCGGCGGGGTCTGCGCGTGGAGGTGCAGCGGGGCTGGGTGGACGACCTGGTGGAGCTGTTCAACCGCAGCCGCGTCGTGCTCTATGACTCCGCCGACTACTGGCGCGGCCGCGGGGTGAGCGAGGGCTTCGGCCTGCCGCCGCTGGAGGCGATGGCCTGCCGTTGTGTGGTGTTCAGCAGCCTCAACCATGCCCTGGCCGATTTTCTCGATCCTGGAATCCTGGGTCATCAGATCGGTTGCGGCACCCTCGGGGCCGACTTGGAGCGAATCAGTGCGGCGGCGGCGGATCCTCAGGCCTGGCGGGCCGAGCCGCAGCGCTTGGCGGCTTTGCTGGAGACCTGCGGGGAGACCGAGCTGCTGCGGCGCTGGGCCGAGGCGCTGGAGCTGATCGATCAGCACTGGGATCGTCTGTTGGGCCAGAATCCGGGGGGCACGGCAGGCTCCGGCGAGCCGCCCCTGCGCTCACTTCCAACCTGGCGTCTGAGCTGGCGGCAGCGGTTGGGGCGCTTGCAGGGCTGGCTGTCCCGCTGACCCCGGTCGGATTCGGTCACATACCGTCGAAGGGGAATGGGTTCAGCGTCGCTGGGATCTCCGCTTCGATCGATGCCGCGCATGCGCAGCAGAACGGTGTCCCAGCTGCGCAGCCTGCTGGCTTACCTGCCGCCGGAGCGCATGCGCGCTTTGAAGGTGCTGCTACCCCTCTCGATCATTCCTGGCCTGATCGATCTGGCCACCGTGGCGCTGGTGGGCCGGCTGATGGGTGCGCTGGTGGGCAGCAAGCTCCCCAACACCCTCCCCGGCGTGAAGGTCTTCGGGGGCAACCCGGTTGATCAGAGCCTCTGGCTGATCTTGCTTCTGATTGCCCTCTCCTGGGTTGGGTCCTTCTCCAAGGTGGGTCTGCAGTTCTTCCAGCAGCGCCTCACGGCCAAGATCTGGATCGATCTCTGCAACCTGATTCACTCCAGGGTCTTGGCCCAGAGCTATGAATTCCATCTCTCGAAAAGCACGGCCAAGCTCTCCACCCTGCTGCTGAGCCATATCAAGAAGACCTCCAATTCGGTGGTCAATCCCCTGCTGCGCATGGTGGGCAGCATCTTCTCGATCCTCCTTCTTTCTTTCGGGGTGCTGGTGGTGGGCCGCTGGCTGGCTGTGATCCTGATCAGTTCGCTGGTGGGGGCCTATCTCACCCTGTCGCTGGTGATCACCCCCTATCTGCGCCATGCCTCCAAACAGAAACTTCGGCTCGAGTCGCGCAGCGCCCACATCCTGATGGAGTCGCTGGGCTCCATCCGCGACATCCGGCTCACGGGTTCCGAGAGCTTTTTCCGCGACGCCTTCGTGTCGACCGGCGAGAAGGCCAAGCAATATTCCTGGGCCTCCGAGCTGCTGCCCACGCTGCCGCGGATGCTGATCGAGCCGTTCGGGATCACGCTGATCTTTGCGGTGGGCGCCGTGCCGGCCCTGCTCAGCGGCGATCGCGACCGCATCATCCAGATCATTCCCTTCCTCTCCACCCTCGCGGTGGTTGCCCTGCGGCTCACCCCCCCCCTGCAGGACTTCTTCTCGGCTCTCACCCAGCTGCGCGGCGGCCTGCCGGTGATGGAAAAGACGCTTGAATACCTCAACCTGCCCAAGGACCGGCCCACTCTCCTGACCCCCGGGGTGCCCAGCCCCGAGGGCATCTTCCCCACCCGCACGATCCGTCTGCGCGACGCCTGGTACAGCTATCCGGGCAGTCATGAGCCCGTGCTGCGCGGGGTGAGCCTCTCGATCCCGGTGGGCTCCCGCATCGCCCTGGTGGGCTCCACCGGCAGCGGCAAAACCACCACCGCCCACCTGCTGCTGGGACTGCTTCATCCACACCCGGGCTGCCTTGAACTCGACGGCATCCCTGTGAATGATCTGGACATTCCGGCCTGGCAGGCCTGCTGTGCCCAGGTGCCGCAGTTCATCAACCTGCTCGATGCCAGCATTCTCGAGAACGTGGCCTTCGGTCTGTCCGAGATGACCGTCGACACTGACGAGGTCTGGGATGCTCTGCATGCCGCCCAGCTGGCGGAATTCGTCAGTGAGATGCCCTATGGGCTGCACACGCCCGTGGGGGAGAACGGTCTGCAGCTCTCCGGCGGCCAGCGTCAGCGTCTGGCCCTGGCGAGAGCCTTCTTCCGCCGCGCCCGCTTCCTGCTGCTGGATGAGGCCACCAGCGCCCTCGACAACCGCACCGAGAACGAGGTGATCGAGGCTCTGGAGGTGGTGGGCCGCCGCTGCACCACCGTGGTGATCGCCCACCGGCTCAGCACCGTGATGCGTTGTGATCGCATCTACGAGTTCGATGCTGGTCGGATCAAGGCCTCCGGTACCTTCGAAGAGCTGCAGCAGCGGTCGGAGACCTTCCGGGATCTGGCCTCTCTGGAACGCAAGCTGGTCAGCTGACGCCCTCCTCCTTCCCCCCATGAGCTTCACCCTGATCGCCGGCCCCTGCGTGATCGAAAGCCCCGAGCTTGTGTTCCAGGTGGCCGAGCGGATGCAGGCGATCGCCGAGCGGCTGGGCATCACCTACATCTTCAAGGCCAGCTTCGACAAGGCCAACCGCAGCTCCGGTGGCTCCTTTCGTGGCCCCGGGGTGAGCGGGGGCCTGGAGGTGCTCAAGGAGGTGAAGCAGCGCTTCGGCCTGCCGGTCCTCACCGACATCCACGAAAGCCAGCAGGCGGCCCAGGTGGCCGAGGTGGTGGATGTGCTCCAGATTCCCGCCTTCCTCTGTCGTCAGACCGACCTGCTGCTGGCAGCGGCCGAGGCGGTGCGCGGCACCGACAAGACCATCAACGTCAAGAAGGGCCAGTTTCTCGCTCCCTGGGACATGGCCCAGGTGGTGACCAAGCTGCGCGAGGCCGGGGTGGAGAACCTCTGGCTCACGGAACGGGGCTCCAGCTTCGGCTACAACACCCTGGTCGTCGATTTCCGCAGCCTGCCCCAGCTGCGCGCCCTGGGTTGCCCGGTGATCTTCGATGCCACCCATTCGGTGCAGCAGCCTGGGGGTCGCGGCAGCAGCAGCGGTGGCCAGCGCGAATTCGTGGCGCCCCTGGCGCGGGCAGCGGCCGCGGTGGGCATCGATGGCCTGTTCATGGAAGTGCATCCCGACCCCGACCAGGGCCTCAGCGATGGGCCGAACATGGTGCCCCTCCACCGGGTCGAGCCGTTTCTGGAGCAGCTCCTGGCCATCCGCGCCCCCCTGCAGGAGCAGGGGGAGGCCGTCACGGTGCTGTGAGCGGGTCCCTGGCCTGGCCCTTGCGCCAGCCGGCCCTGCTGGCCTGGCGTTGGCGTGAGCGGCTGAGGGGCCTGCGTCTGCTGGTGCTGGATGTGGATGGGGTGCTCACCGACGGGGGGCTCTGGACGACGGAATCCGGGGAGGTGATCAAGCGCTTCGATGTGCGTGATGGTCTCGGGATCCGCCTGCTGCAGCAGGCGGGACTGGAGGTGGCGCTGCTCAGTGGCGGCAAGAGCGGGGCCACCGAGCAGCGGGCCCGCTACCTGGGCATCAGCCAGTGCCTCACCGGCATCAAGGACAAGCCTGAGGCCCTGGCGCGGCTTCAGGACAGCCTGGGCGTCAGCGCCTCCCAGACGGCCTTTGTGGGTGACGACCTCAACGATCTGGCGGTGCGGCCAGCTGTTGGCCTGCTGCTCTGCCCGGCCGATGCCGTGGCTCCCCTGCGCCGCCGGGCTGATGCGGTGCTCGCTGCCGACGGCGGCAATGGCGCCGTGCGCTCCCTGGCCGAGGCGATCCTGCGGGCACGCGACGAATGGCGGGTGCTGAGCCGTGTCGGCTGGCGTGACCGCAATGGTTGAACGTCTCGCCGGCCTGCGGGAGCGGTTGCGTGCCGGCCTGCGCCAGGCCCTGAGGGCCGGTCGGCTCGGTCCGGTCGGCCGGCTGGAGCGGCTGGACCGGGATGAGTGGCAAGGCCTGGCTGCCTACCGGGGGCTCGTGCATCAGGCCTTCGGCCAGCGGCCCTTCGCTCCCCAGGTGAGCGCCGACCTCTGGGATCGCCATGCCTTCCGCTCTGCGGCCTCCACCAAGCCGTTCTTCAGCCCGGCCCGGCGCGAGCTGGAGAATTCTTCCCATCATTACGGCCACGACATCCAGCTCAAGCGTCATGCGGGCCTGCCGTTGATCGGGGCGCCGCTCCCCCACCTGCTGGAGCACGGCCTCAAGGTGAGCCGTGAGGCCACCTTCGAGAGTCCCCGCCCCTGGACCCGCGGCTACCTCTGCATGGGACCCCTCAGAGCCCGCTGGCTGCGCGAGCGCTTCGGGCTGCCAGCCCATCCGATCGGCCCCTGGATCGCCTATGCCCGGCCACTGCTCAAGGCCGAGGCCATCAGCCAGTTGCGCGCCGAGCTGGGTCCAACCCTGCTGGTGGTGCTGGCCCACAGCTGGGATCAGGTGGAGCGCCGCATGGACCTGGGCCGCTGTGTGGCGGAGGTCCGCGGGCTGATGGAGGCGGGCGGTTATCACTCGCTGATCTGGCTGCGCCACTGGAAGGACCCCGAGCGCCTGCCGCTGCCGCCCGAATGGATCGTGGCCTGCAATGGGCACCGCTCCAACCCCTGGTTCCTCGATGCGATGCGCACGCTGCTGGAGCTCAGCGATGGTCTGGCCAGCAATGCCTTCGGTACCCACCTCGGCTATGGGGTGGCCCTGGGGGCACGGCTGCACTGGATCGAGGCGGAAGCTGAGCAGGACCTCTCGGCCCTGGCCGGAGCCAAGGCCGTGGAGGAGGCCGGCGAGTGGGCCGAACGCCAGCGCCTGAGCGCTCTGCTGCGGCAGGCGCTGGCGTCGGCTGAACCTGGCTCCCAGGACAACGTGCGGCGTCTGCTTGATCCCTACTGGGGCTTCGATGCGCTTCAGCCGGTCCCCGCCCTGCGGGATCTGTTGCTGGACCGCCGCCGGTCCGCTCCCGCCGCCTGAGCCCCTGTGCTGGCCTTTCCGTCGGTTGCTCCGTTCCGCCTCGATCAGGTCACGGCGGCGCCGCTGCTGATGGCTGGCCTCTTCGCTGCCCAGCTGGCCCTGGCGACGGCCCTGGCCTGGGCAGGCGTGCGCCAGCGGGCGGCCTTCTGGTGGATGGCGGCCCTGGCCCTGGTGGCCCTGGTGGGACTGTTCTTCACCCTGGGCAGCTGGGGCAACAGCGACACCACCAAGTTGAGCTACTACTTCAGTTTCGATCTCTCCCGCGTCAAGGGAGAGGCCTTCTGGGTGTTGGTGGCCCCCTGGGTGGTGCGGCTGCCTTACCGAATGTCGGCGGTGCACGGGCTGGTGGTGGCCAGCTACGCCCTGGCGCCGCTGCTGCTGGCCTGGCACTGGCGGGCCCTGGCCTGGGCAGGCTGGTGGAGCCTGTTGCTCTGCTGCAGCCCACTGCTGCGCAATTTTCTTCAGAACGGTGTCAGCCGTCAGGCCCTGGCCACGCTGTTGTTGGTGCCCCTTCTGCTCTGGGCTGGCCGATTGGCACCGCTGCGGCGGCGCTGGGCCGCCCTCGCCGCCCTGCTCTCCCTCACGATGCACACCGCCTTCGCTGGCTCCCTGGCGCTCGCGCTTCTCCCCAGGCTGGCGTTGCTGCGCCCGCAGATGCCGCTCAGGCCAAGGCTGCTCAGGCCCGCTGGCGTTGTTGCTCTACTGGCCCTGGGCGCAGGCCTGGTGCTGCTGGTGGGTCTGGCCCTGCCCACGGCGCTGGAGAAGCTGGGGAGCTACATCCAGCAGGAGAGTTATTTCAACAAGTACCCCCTTGATCAGGCGGTGGGAAGGCTGCAGGCGGCGATGCTGCTGGGGGTGCTGCTCACCTGCTGGTGGCGCCGGCTGAGCTGGCGAACTTTGCTGCGCTGCGGTGTCACCCGTCAGTTGATCCTGTTCGGCCTGCTCTATCACCTGATGCAGTGGTCGGTGCAGGCCGTATGGTTCCCGCAGATCACCAGTCGCCTGGCCGATGTGGTGGGCTTATTCCTATTGGTGGTGTATCTGGCCTGGTTGAACCGTTACCAATGCCATTGGGCGGTGCTGCCAGCCTTGTTTGTCACGCTCGATTACTGGCTGATGGAGCGTCTTCTGCCCTCGCGGCAACTCACCTGCGGCCTGGACGACAACTTCCTCTGCATTCCTGATCGCTGGCCCTGGCAGATCCGCTACTGGGATCTCCCCTCACGCTGATGCTGCCTGCGGCCTTTCCGCTCGACGCTCCCTTCCGGATCGACCAGGTCACCCAGGCCCCAGGGCTGATGGGTGCCCTGTTCCTGGCTCAGGTGGTGATCGCGTTGCTGATGCACCTGGCCGGGGCCCGCCAGCGGCCACGGCTGTGGTGGTCTGCCGCCGGGGTGCTGCTGCTGCTGGTGCTGGTGTTCTTCACCCTGGGCAGCTGGGGCAACAGCGACACCACCCGCTTTTCCCATTACATGGCGGTTGATCCGGAGCGGGGACCACCGGAGCCCCTCTGGCGCCTGCTGCGGCCGTTGCTGTTGCTGCTGCCATACCGCATGGCGGCGGTCCATGGCCTGGTGGCTACTGGATATGCGGCGGCTCCGCTGCTGATGGCCTGGGCCTGGAGGGTGCCCTCCTGGGGCGGCTGGTGGAGCCTGCTGATCTGCTGCAGCCCGATGCTGCGGGGCTTCATGCAGAACGCCCACAGCCGTCAGGCCCTGGCGGTGCTGCTGCTGCTGCCGCTGATGCTCTGGGCGGCTCGGCAGTTCCGCCCCGGGCGTCTCTGGCTGGGACTGGGGGTGATCCTCTCAGCGCTCACCCACAGCACCATCATCTGGAATTTGTTGATCAGCCTCACCCCCCTGGCGATGCGCCTGCCGGAATCGACGGCCCTGGCGGTCGGGCGCTGCCGAAGGTTCTGGGCACTCGCCGGCAGGCGGCGCTGGTTGGTGCTGTTGCTGGTGCTTGCTGGTGGGGGCCTGATCGCCCTGGTGGGGGTCACGGCTTTACGACGGCTTCTGGATTACTCCTCCGATGCCTATTTCAGTGATTATTCGATCCGCAAAATCGTGGGCCGTCTGCAGCGTGCCCTGACCCTGGGCTTCCTGCTGGCCTGCGCCCAGAAGCGCCTCTCGCCCCTGCAGTTGCTGCGCTGCGATCAGACCCGGCTGCTGTTGGTCTTCGGGGTGGGCTATCTGCTGATCCAGGCCTCGGTCACCCACCAGTGGCTGCCGCAGGTGACCAGCCGCCTGGCTGACAGCGTGGCCTTCCTGCTCCTGATCAGCTTCCTGATCTGGCTGAACCACTACGACGCCCACTGGTGTGTCATCCCAGCGCTCTACGTCACGTTCCAGTACTGGTTCGAGGGTCGCATCCTCCCCTCCGCCGGCTTCGATTGCGGTCACAACGACGGCTTTCTCTGCGTGCCCGACCGCTGGCCCTGGCAGGTGCGCTGGTGAGCGGGCCCCGGCTTCACCAGCGCTCTTGATCGAGACACTCACTGCGCAACTCGCGCAGCTTTTCCCCCAGGGCTGGTCCGGCGGGGTATCCCGCCTCCATCAGCTGCCGGGCACTGGTGGGGGAGGCCAGGGAGCGCCAGCGCAGCAACCAGCGCAGCAGCCCCCGCCGCCAGACACCAGGCGGCCCGCTCACCAGCGCCAGGATCACCGCCTCGGGCGTCAGCCCCCCCCGCTCCAGCGCCAGGCTCAGCTGCGCCGGGCTGACGCCTGGCTCAAGGCCGGGCTCCGCGAGCCAGTGGCGCAGCCGCACCAGCCCGCGCAGGGTCAGCTGGCTGCGATGGGGCAGCTGCAGCTGGTCGCCCAGGGCCAGGGGATCCGCCAGGGGGGCCAGCAGCGCCAGCATCAACCACTGCTCCGAAGGCCAGGGCGGCAACTGCGCCAGGGCCAGCAGCCGCTGGGCCCAGTGCAGCCGCCGCCGCCAGGTCCGGTCGTGCTGGAGGCCGGAATCCAGCAGCTCCAGGGCCTGCCACTGCTGCAGCAGCTCCAGGGCCCGCGGCCATGGCTCGCGTCCGAGCAGCAGCTCCAGCTCCTTGCGCAGGCGGCTGCCGAGGGAGGGGGGCACACCCGGACTGCCGCTGGGGTTGGCCTTACCCCGGCGCCAGGGCCAGGCCGCCAGGGTGTGATGCCACTGTGCAAGGGCCTCGGGGGCCAGCTCCAGGCCCAGCCGGGCGCTGTAGCGGGCCGCCCGCACGATCCGGGTGGGATCGTCCTGAAGGCTGTGCCCATGTAGGAAGCGCAGGCGCCGGGCCGCCAGATCCTCACGGCCGCCGAAGGGGTCCAGCAGCTGACTTTCGAGGACGTCGGCGTGGGCCGCCTCGGCCTGCTCCAGCTGCTCGGCATCCAGCAGCAGGGCGATGGCGTTGATGCTCAGATCGCGGCGGGCCAGGTCATCGGCCAGGGAGCCATAACTGACGCTGGGATTGGCGCCGGGTTCCGCGTACCACTCCCGCCGGGCGGTGGCCAGATCCAGCAGCACCCCGTCGATGTCCAGTTCGGCGGTGCCGAACTCCTCATGCAGCTGGCATCGGCGCAGGTTGTGGCCCAGCAGCTCGGCCAGCAGGCGGGCGATGCGGTGGGCGGCCGGCGTCCCGGGTTCGGACCCGGGTTGCTCGACCACCAGGTCGAGGTCGGGCAGACCCCGCCAGGGATCCCTGTGAACCCTGTGCAGGAGCAGATCCCGCACGGCCCCGCCCACCAGGGCCACACGCAGGGGGGCAGCGGCTTCGACCACCAGCAGCAGCGCCCGCCGCAGCGGGGGGTCGAGCTGGATCAGCACGGGGTCACCAGACGTCGGGTGAGCCAGGCCATGCGCCGCACCCGCACCAGGCGATGCAGGAATTCCAGGGGATGGCGCCGGTAGCGGGGGTTGTGGGTCCAGAGGGGCCGAAGGCCGAGCCAGACCACCTCGGCGCCGCTCAGGCTGCGGACGCCATAGAGCGCTGAGGTGAGGCCGGCCACCACCAGGCGCCGTCCGGGTGCCGCCCGCTCCAGAGCCCGCACCAGCACCTCCACCGGCACGGCGCTGCGCAACACGGCAACCACCCCGGGGGGTGGTTCGGACCCGAGGCTTCCGGCGGTCGGTGCCTTGGGGTGCTCGATCAGCAGCAGGCGATCCAGCGACGGATCGAAGCCCGGCAGCTGGTCGATCCAGGCCCCGAGCAGCTCCGGCGGCAGACGCGTCCCCGGGAACTGATGGGCCAGGTTGGGCAGGGAGCAAAGCCAGAGCGCACGGTCCGGCCGGGTGGCCGCCAGGCAGTCCTCGACGAACGGCTTGCAGGCCTCACTGAAGCTCGCCACCAGGGCTTCGAACAGCCGCGCCCGGGTGCCGAGCGGCACCGGGTCGATCGGCCCATGGGGACGGTGCCAGCACGGTTGGGCCCCTACGAGCGCGGTGTGCACCCGCCGGCCAGGCTCCCGGATCGGCAGGTTGAGCAGGCTGGGTGGGATCGCCTTCAGCTCGCGGGCACAGCGGTAGTAAAGGCCCAGTCCATCGCCGCAGATCAGCCAGGTGGGGATCTCCAGCTGCTCGCAGGGGTCCCGCTGCACCTGCTGCCACTGGTTGTTGAGGCAGGCCAGGTCGAAGGTGCCCGGCTCGAGGGTTTCCGGCTTCCGGATCAGCTGCACGGAGGCCAGCCGCTGGGAATCCAGCTGGCGCAGCTGCTCCAGCCAGCGCTCGATCGCCCTGTGCTGCTCGGCCAGGCGCAGGGGATCCCAGGTGATGGCCCCGGTGAGCAGCACGGAAATCTCCGCGGCACCGCCGCGCAGCTCCGGCCGCTCCAGCACTACCGCCAGTTGGTTGGCCAGGTGGATCAGCCCTCCGCTGAGCACCAGCACCCTGGGAGGCGGGCTCACAGGGGCTCGATCGGGGCCAGGCGCGGATCGAGGATCTTCGGGCCCATGCCCTCGAACTTCACCGCGATCGAGATCTTCTCGCCGCTGCCGAACAGGTGGGTGATCGTGCCGTCGCCGAAGCTGGCGTGGCGCAACTGATCGCCGATGGACCAGGCCCGCGCCGGCGCCCGGCGCCTCACCGCATTGGTGGGGGCCGAAGCGCTGCCGCCGGCGGCCACCCGCTGGCTCTCCTCGCGGTCCACCCGGGTGAGGCGATCCAGCCGCTGCTCCCGCCGGATGGCGGCGCCACCGCTCTGGGGGATGTCGCCCTGCACCAGCTCAGGCGGCAGCTCCGACAGGAACACCGACGGCACCGCCGGCTCGCGCATGCCGCCCCACAGCCGCCGCTCACTGGCGTGGGAGAGGAACAGCCGCTCCTTGGCGCGGGTGATGCCCACGTAGCAGAGGCGCCGCTCCTCCTCCAGGGCGGAGGGATCCTCCAGGGAGCGGTAGCTGGGGAACAGCCCCTGCTCCAGCCCCACCAGGCAGACCACCGGAAACTCCAGCCCCTTGCTGGCGTGCAGGGTCATCAGGGTGACGCGGTCGGCGGCGGTGTCCTTGCTGTCGGCGTCGCTGGCCAGGGCGGCGGAGGCCAGGAAACCCTCCAGCGACCCCTCCTCGTTCTCTTCCTGGTATTGCAGGGCGGCGTTCACCAGTTCCTGCAGGTTGCGCCGCCGCTCCTCGGCCTCATCGGTGCCTTCGGTGATCAGTTCGGCCAGGTAGCCGCTCTGCTCCATCACCCGCTGCACCAGCTCCGCTGGGGGCGCGTCCTGGATGCGGCCGCTGAGATCACTGATCAGTTCGCTGAACTGCAGCAGCCCCTTGGCGGAGCGACCGGCCAGGGAGCGCACGGCCTCCGCATCGTTCACCACCTCCCACAGCGGCAGTCCCAGCTGGGCGGAGGCATCGCTGAGGCGCTGCACGGTGGTCTTGCCGATGCCGCGGCGCGGAACGTTCAGCACTCTCAACAAGCTGACGCTGTCGGCCGGATTGACCAGCAGCCGCAGGTAGGCGAGCACGTCCTTGATCTCGCGCCGGTCGTAGAAGCGCAGCCCGCCCACCACGATGTAGGGGATGCCCCAGCGCACCAGCGACTCCTCCATCGCCCGGCTCTGGGCATTGGTGCGGTAAAGGATTGCCATGTCGCCCCAGCTCAGCTCGGGGTGGGCCGCCTCGAGCATTCGCAGCCGGTGAACCACCGCCTCGGCCTCGGCGATCTCGTCGTCGCAGCGGGTGAGGGTGATCAGCTCGCCTTCGCCGCGGGTGGGGCGCAGCACCTTGTCGATGCGCTCGCTGTTGTGGGCGATCAGGGCGTTGGCCGCCTCCAGGATCGTGGCGGTGGAGCGGTAGTTCTCCTCCAGCTTCACCATCGTGCGGGTGTCCTCGTCGCTGGCCCGGTCGCCGAAGTCGTCCTGGAAGCCCATCAGGATCGTGAAATCAGCTGCCCGGAAGCTGTAGATGCTCTGGTCGGCGTCGCCCACGACGAACACCGAGCGCCCGCCCCAGTCGTTGAAGGTCTCGGGGTCGCGGCCGCCCGTCACCAGCAGCTTGATCAGGTCGTACTGGGTGCGGTTGGTGTCCTGGTACTCATCCACCAGCACATGGCGGAAGCGGCCGTGCCAGTAGTGGCGCACCTGCTCGTTGCTCTGCAGCAGTTGCACTGGCAGCAACAGCAGGTCGTCAAAGTCGAGGGCGTTGTTGGCGGCCAGGGCACGGCGGTAGAGCCGGTAGGCCTCGGCCTCCTTGCGGCCACGCATCCCCTCGGCCTTCGCCTCCATCACATCCGGCAGCCAGCCCTGGTTCTTGGCGTTGCTGATCGCCCAGCGCACCTTCTTGGGCTCGAAGCGCTTGGGGTCGAGCCCCAGCTCCTGGGTGACGATCTCCTTGACCAGGGTCTGGGCGTCGGATTCGTCGTAGATGGAGAACTGGCGGGTCCAGGTGAGCCCTTCCGGATCCTTGTACTTGTCGATGTCGAAGCGCAGCAGCCGCGCGAACAGGGCGTGGAAGGTGCCGATCCAGAGCTCCTTGGTCACCTCCCGGTAGATGCGGTTGCGCAGCTGCCGCTGCTGCTGGGGCTGCAGGGTGCTGAAGGGCTGGCCGAACTGGCTGCCGGCCAGCCGCTGGGCCAGCAGCAGCTCCAGCCGCTCCTTCATCTCCCGTGCCGCCTTGTTGGTGAAGGTGACCGCCAGCAGCTGATGGGGATCGACGCCGTGGTGGCCGATCAGATGGGCGATGCGGTGGGTGAGGGCCCTGGTCTTGCCGCTGCCAGCCCCGGCCACCACCAGCAGGGGGCCGTTGTGGTGATCGACTGCCCGCCGCTGGGCGTCGTTGAGGCCGGCGAGGAAGCTCATCAGAGGAACTGTATCGGCGCCTCAAGGCGCACCGGGCCCAGTCCCGCCGCTCCCTGACCTGGGCTTGGACAAGACTGCCCTCGACGAGTGCCTGCCCGAGTGTGTCCTTGCTTCGAAGGCCAGTGACGCGCTCCGAGGCCACCGCGATCGCCATCCAGGCTGCCGCCGATCTGGTGTTCCTGCTGGCCTGGCTGGCGGCCGGGATCGTCCTGGCGATCTGGAACGACAGCGCGGTTGTTCTCAACACGGACAGCTCGGCGCCGATCACCCAGCTGCTGTTGCTGGCTCAGGGCCGGGTGGCCAGCCTCCAGGAGCTTCGGCTGGCCAGGATCCCCAGCTTCTTCCCGGATCTGCTGATCCTCAGGGCAGGGATCCAAGGGATGGCAGGTCGGGAAGCCATCGATGGTCTTCAGGCCGGCTACGCCATTGTCATGGCCTCCCTGCTGATGGGAGTACAGGGAGCGCTGATCGGCCTGACCACCAGCCTCAGTCGCTGGAGGACACAGCTGTTCACTGTGCTCGGAACGTTCGTCCTGATTCAGGTCAGCCCCCTCTATCGCGAAGCGGTCGGACTGACCCTGACCCCCGTTCACCACGGCGGCAACGTCATCAACACCCTGCTGGCTCTGGTCTTGCTTGCCGTCATCGTCAGGAGCGCATCGACATTGCGATCCCGCATTGCCGTGTCGGCTCTGGTGGCACTGGTTCTGGTCGGCACCCTGTCCAATGTCCTGATGCTGTTCACGGCCGTCGCTCCAGTGTGTATCGCGCTCACGCTTGTTCTGCTCCGCTCTTCCCCGTGGAGCGGGGGGGGGGGTGATCGCACCGATCATGTCCCGAATTGGCTTCGGACCCGAGGCAGGACCATCCAGGTGTCGCTGCTGGCGGCTGCCCTGCTCGGGGTGATTGCTGCTCGCGCCTTCAACCTGCAGTGCACGTTGAGTTTGAGTGTCTTTCCGGCCAGCAATCTGCTGGCGGAGTACCGGGGCTCGCCGGTTGTACTCCTCGCCACGGCCCTGGGCCTGATCCTGCTGCTTCGGGCCGTGATCTCCCACCACCGAACCAGGCAGGCAGTTGTTGTGGGTGTGGCTTCCCCTGACCCGGCCCAAGGGCCTGTGGCTCTGGCCGTCGCCCTGTCGGCCCTGAGTCCCTATGCCTACACCTGGTTCCTTCCCGATACACCGCGGCGCTACTTCCTCAGCCTGCCCTTCCTGCTGCTTGTCATGATCGCGATGCTCGCGTCCGCAGCCACAGCCAGGCAGTGGCGCGGAACGGCGACGGCCTCTCCGCTGGCCAAGGCGCGGCGAATCCGATCCCTCGGTGCCTTCATGGCCATTCTCTGCGCCCTGCCCATCGCCTACGCCATGTTGAAAGTGTCTTCTTCCGCTCTGGCTGCCCGCTTCCAGCTGCGGTACGACTCAGGCGACAGGGTCATGCTGGAACGGTTGGCCTCCCTTGGGCATCACAGGGGCCTCTCCGACTTCTGGGGTGCCCATCTCACGGTGATCTCCCGTGGCAGCGTTGAAGTGCAGCCCATCAACAAGGACGGTGAACCCGATCTCTGGGCGCACAATCGGGAGGCGTTCCTTGTGGAACCTTCGCAGGCCAATGAAGCGATTCTGCCGGCGCGGATTGTGGACTTTAGCTTCGTGTATCTGAGGGTCGACAAGGAGGAACCCAGCCTCATCGAGGCCAAGGATGTCCTCGCCGCCTATGGACCGCCTTCGGGGCGGCTGGGATGCTCGAAGGATGGTTCCGGGCCGTGCGTCCTGCTGTACGGCGACTCCAGCCGCCTGCGTGACGTTCTTGGCGGAAAGCTCTCGACCTTCAGAAACCGCTGCCGTGATGGAAACGTCCTTTGAAGCCCCTGGCCAGCATCCTCACGACGCAAGGCTGATCTGGCCTAGGCCGATCGAAGCCCGGCCCTTACTCTGACTGCCTTGTGATGTCCGATGGGATCGGCCCCGATGGAACAGTCCTCCTCTTTCATCGAAAATCCCAGCCCGATCCCCATCTTCATCGGCTACGATCCGCGCGAGCGGGCCGCCACCACGGTTCTGATCGACAGCCTGTACCAGCACAGCAGTGCACCGCTGGCGATCACACCCCTGGTGACTCCCCAGCTGGAGCGGCAGGGTCTCTACCGGCGGGAGCGGGATCCCAAGCAGAGCACGGCCTTCTCCTTCACCCGCTTCCTGGTGCCCGCCCTGATGGGCTATCAAGGCTGGGCCATCTTCATGGACTGCGACATGCTCTGCCGCGGCGATATCGCCGAGCTCTGGGCCGAGCGCAGCGATGATTACGCCCTGATGTGTGTGCAGCACGAGCATGTGCCGGCGGAAACCGTGAAATTCCTTGGTGAGGTGCAGAGCGCCTACCCGAAGAAGAACTGGAGCTCCCTGATGCTGCTCAATTGCGACCGTTGCCAGGCGCTCACCCCCGACTACGTGAACAGCGCCAGCGGCCTGGAGCTGCACCGCTTCCACTGGCTGGCCGGCGACCACGAGATCGGCGGCCTCGACGGCCGCTGGAACCATCTGGTGGACGTCCAGGCCGCCCCGACGGCCGCAGTTGCCGAAGGAGGCCCCACCCTGCTGCACTGGACCCTGGGGGGGCCCTGGTTCCGGGAGCAGCGCACCATGGGTGGTCCGCTGGCGGCGGAATGGTTCTCCGCCCGCGACGACGCCCTCAAGCTCTGGGACTGACCCGTTGACAGCGCGCGCAACGCAGCCGACGGTGCCGGGGCTGAGCGTGGTGACGGTCTGCATGAACCGCCGCCACCACCTGCTGCACTCGGCCGCCGCCCTCAGCCGCTGGCCCCACCACCAGGAACACCTGATCGTGGACTGGAGCAGCGCCGAGCCCCTGCGCCGCGAGGACCTGCCCGACGATCCCCGTCTGAGGCTGCTGCGCGTCGAGGGGGAGAGGCGCTGGAACCTCTGCCGTGCCTACAACTTCGCCATTGCCCAGGCCCGGGGCTCCCTGTTGCTGAAGCTTGATGCGGATTGCTGGCCGAGTGAGCGCTTCGATCCCGCCGCCGCCGGGCTGAGGGTGGCCCTCGAAGCCCCTGACACCGCTCTGGAGGACGGCGACCAGTCAATTCTCTGCGCCCTTGGCAGTGGCCCCGAGGGCCGCAAGGGTCAGGTTCTGATGGCCCGCTCCCTGCTGACGGCCGTGGGTGGCTACAACGAAGTGCTGGTGGGCTACGGCTTCGACGACAAGGACCTGGCGGCGCGGCTGGTGCAGCGGCTCGGGGTGGAGCCGGCCCGAATCCCCTCCGACTGGCTGGAGGTGATCCCCCACTCCGATCAGGAGCGGGCCGAGCAGGCCGCGGCCGCTGGCCCATTTGGGCTGCGGCGCTCCCAGGGGTTTGCCGCCATGCGGGCCTCACGCCTGGCCAACCGGTTGCTGGCGGCCCAGCACCCCTGGGGACGGCGTTCGCGGGCCTCCCGCTATGGGGAGCAGGCCCCGGGGGTGTGGCGGCTGGAGCCAGGCAGCCTCCCCCGCCCCTCCCCGGCACTGCAGGAGGAGGTGGAGAACGCCCGGCGCATGACCTTCTGGGGCACCTTCCTGGCGATTCCGGAGGTGTTCCTCGAGCAGATGCCTTACCCCCTGGTGCCCCCGGCGCGGGGCGGACCCTGGCCGGTGCGCTGGTGGCATCGCCTCTACTGGCTCAGCTGTCGCCAGCTGCTGCAACTGCCTGTGTTCGCCCTGGCCCTGGTGCGCGAGGCCCTCCAATGGGCCCGGCAGCGGCGGGAACGCCGCTGAATCCCGTCCGTACATTGAGCGTGCCATCGCCCGTGGGCGCGATCCCCTCCCTCAGCCTGGTCACCGTCTGCATGAACCGGCAAGAGCACCTGCTGCGCTCCGCCGCTGCGGTGGCTGCCTGGCCCCACCACGAGGAGCACCTGGTGGTGGATTGGAGCAGCGATGAGCCCCTGCGCCGCTCCGATCTGCCGCCCGATGGGCGCCTTCGTCTCCTGCGCGTCGAGGGTGAGAGGCGCTGGAACCCCTCCCGCGCCTACAACTTCGCCCTCGCCCAGGCCCGGGGAGATTGGTTGATCCGCATGGACGCCGACTGCTGGCCCACGGCCGGCTTCGATCCGGAGGAGTTGCTGGCGGATGGCCCCCTCTGGGTCGGAAGCGGCACCGAGGGTCGCTATGGCCAGTTCCTGATGACCCGCGAGCGTTTCGAGGCAGTGGGAGGCTTCAACGAGTGCATGCGTGGCTGGGGCTTCGAGGACAAGGACCTGCGCGGGCGCCTGACCTTCCAGCAGGGTTGGTCCCTGGGGGAGATCCCCTTCGCCTCGATCGGGGTGATCACCCACTCCAACGAGGAGCGCATGGGCCAGCCGCGGGCGAATGGCCGCGGCAGTCTGCGCCACAGCCTCGGCCTGGCCACGATGCGGGCCTCCCGTCTCGGCAACCGCCTGGTGGCGGCCCACTGCCCCTGGGGCGCCGCCAGCCGCCGGTCCCGTTATCAAGAGATCCAGCCTGGTCTCTGGCGCCTGGAGCCGGGCAGCCTGCCGAAGCCCCCGGCGGACACCGCCGATGAGATCGATCACGCCCGGCGCATGGCTTTCTGGGGCTGCTTTCTGGCCATCCCCGACATCTTTCTGGAGCGGCTGCCGATCAAGCTGGTGCCCCGAGATCGCCACGGGGTCTGGCCGGTGCGCTGGTGGCATCGCCTCCATTGGCACACGGGCCGGCGGCTGCTGGAGCTGCCGGTCTGGCTGCTCTCGCTCGGCCGGGGCCGCCTGCAGGGGATGAAACGGGTGGCCGGGCGGCCGCTGTGATCCGGCTCACTTTCGTCTTCAACGCGATCCACCTCGAGGCCGCACGGCGCCTGCGGCGGGGGGCGGCGCCGGAACCATGGGTGCGGCGGACGTGGGCCATGCCCGTGCTGCAGGTGCTGGTGCTCGAAGGCAGCCGCCTACGCCTGGAGCCCGACGACCGGCAGCTCTGGCCCCTGCGTCTGCGGATCCAGCCGACGGTGATGGTGGCCCTGGCCCTGTTCACCACTCTCGGGCTCGTGGGCGAAGTGCGTCTGCCCCACCTGCGTGGCGCGGGCCGCGCCCTGCGTTGGCTGGTGGGTCGTTGTCCCCGCCTGCTCCTGCTCGATGACGGCCTCGATCAGTACCGCGCCCAGCCCCGGGCCCTCGATCCCGGCCGTTTCCCACTGGGAACCCCGCTGGCCCTCTTCTCGGACCAGCGTGATGGCCGGGCCCCCTGGTGCGAGCGCTTCCATGTGCTGGAGCTCGGGCCGCTCTACCTGGCCGCCCCGTGTCCCATTCCGTTGTCCGTTGCCCCCCCGGTCGGCGTAACGCCGGGCACCTTGATCGTGGATTCCCCCGGGGTGGAGCGGCTGATGGCCACAGCGGAGCGACTGCCCCGGCCCTGGCTGGTGCTGCCCCACCCGGTGCGCTCGAAACGATCCTGGCGGTTGCCGTGTACAGCCACCCCAGAGGGGAGTGAAGCCCTGATCGCGCTCGAGCAGCGCATCGCCCGCTGCTCCGGCTTGATCGTGGTGGGGGAGAGCATGGCCCTCTTGGCGGCTCTGGCCCTGCGTCCGGCCGGATCGCCACTGCTGGTGGCCCTGCCGACCAGCTGCGATCCCCACCTGCGCGGCTTGGTGACTCGCCTGGCCAGCCGGAATCAGGCGGTGAGTCTGGTCTGATCCGGCTCGGCTCAGGCCAGCTGCCGCAGCAGGTCCTCCACCGCGCGGCCGGTGTCCGCCCAGCGGAAGCGGGCGGCCTGCAGCAGGCCCGCCTCCCCCAGCTGGGCGGCCAGAGACGGCTGCTGGATCAGGGCCTCCATCGCCGCCCCGATCGCGCCCACCTGGCGGGGATCCACCCGCAGGGCCGCCTCTCCCACCACCTCCGGCAGGGCCCCGGCCTCGGCGGCGATCACGGGGGCGCCGCAGGCCATCCCCTCCAGGGCCGGCAGCCCGAAGCCCTCCCAGAGGCTCGCCATCACCAACCCGCGGCAGCGGTTGAGCAGGTCCAGCCGATCCTGGTCGCTTACCCAGTTGCTCCAGTCGCAGCGGCCGGCGATGCCCAGCTCGCTGGCCAGGCGCCTTAGCCGGGGGGTGTAGCGGGGATCCTGGGGGCCCACCAGGGCCAGGCGGTGGTCGCGGTCGCGCAGCCCCGCGAAGGCCCGCAGCACCCGCTCCAGATTCTTGTGGGGGTCGTGGCGGCCGAGCACCAGAAAAAACGGCTGCCGCTTCAGCCCCAGGGGCCGCAGCAGCCCCGGGCTGAATCCCAGCCGGATCGGCACCAGCCGTTTCGCAGGCACCCCCAGGCGCTGGTGCACCTCCCGGGCCGTGGCTTCGGAGTTGCAGAGCACCCGCACCGCCTGGTGCAGCACCAGCGGCACGTAGGCCAGGTGGTACGCCAGCAGCGGGGTGAGCTGCGGATAGCGCAGGGGCAGCAGGTCGTGAGCGAGCACCAGCGAGCGCACCCCCCGCCCCAGGGGGGCTTCCGGCAGGGGCGAAAGCAGCAGCGGCGCCCCGCTGCGGCGCAGCAGTTTCGGCAGCTCCCACTGGGTCCAGAGCAGCCGGCGCAGGTGGCCGGCGCGGCCGTGCTCGGGCGAGAGATTGGCGGGAATGGCCAGGCTGCCGGGGCGATCGCCGCCGCAGGGATCCAGCAGTGGCACCAAGCCCGGATCCAGGGCCGCCACCAGTTCCCGGGCCACCACGCCGATGCCGGTGGGCCGCCCGCCCAGGTAGCTGCCGTTGAACAGGGCCAGGGGCATCGCCGCACTCATCGTCTTGGGGACACCGCCGGATCGGCGCGGGGGAAGGGAGCCATGGCTTCTGCCATCGCCACCAGCGTCGCCCAGCCGCGTTTCGGCCGCCCCGGCAGCCGCACCAGTGTCATGAGCAGCAGCCGCAGGCTGCGCAGGGCGAGCACCCAGCCGGGCCGGTGGCGGCGCAGGAAGCGCAGATAACTCAGCGTCGACAGCTGCTGGCGCCGTTCGCTGGGGGTCCGGCTGCCCGCGCCGCGCTGATGGGTCACCGCCAGCACCGGCCACCACAGCACCGGGGCGCCCGACGCCGCCAACCGCAGGCAGAGGTCCATGTCCTCGTAATAGAGGGGGAAGGCGGGATCGAAGCGGGCGGGCGGGATGTGGGCGCTGGGCCGGATCACCAGGCTGCAGCCGCTCAGCCAGTCGAGCTGCACCGTTCCGCCCCCGGAGCCGGCAGAGACGGCCTTGGCCAGGGCGGCCTCACCCACCCGGCGGCGGCGGAAGTCGAGGCCGGGATCGATCCAGCCACCGCTGGGTTCGAGCTCGCCGCTTTCGCTGCGCACGGCGGTGCCCAGCAGCGCCCGGGGCGGCAGCTGCGCCAGGGCCAGGCTCAGCCGCTCCAGTTCATCTCCGGCTGGCAGGGCGGTGTCGGGATTGAGCAGCCAGATCCAGCCCCCCCAGCCCCGGCGGGCCAGGTGCTCGAAGCCCCGGTTGCAGCCCGCCCCGAAGCCATCCCCTTCACGCCCCGTCACCAGTTCCAGCTGAAGGTCGCCAGCCGCGGTGAGGTCGCCGGGCCGAAGCGGCGCCGACTCAGGGCTGTTGTCGACCACCAGCCAGCAGAACGGGAGCAGGCTCTGGCGGGCCAGATCGCGCCCCAGTTGCTGCAGGGCGTCGAGGCTGTGGTAAGCCACGCTGAGCACCACGGGCACGAAACCGGGAGGAACGGCAGTGATGAGCGACCCGCGGCTGAGCGCAGCTTCGCAGGAGGGCTCCGGGCAGCCAAGCGGCGAGGCCCCTTGCGGCATCTGTCGCCTCCACGGCGATGGGGAGGCGGCGGCCCGCGACGAAATCCTCCGCCAGGGCCCATGGCTGTTGCGCCATCACCCCCGCCCCGCCCCTCTGGCGGGCTGGCTGCTGCTGGATGCTCGCCGCCATCTCGGCGGTCCGATCGACTTCCAGCCGGACGAGGCCGCGGCCTTCGGTCCGATGCTGCAGCGCTGCAGCGCCCTGGTGCGCACGCTCACCGGCTGTGGGCGGGTGTATGTGATCGCTTTCGGGGAAGGGGCCCGGCACCTGCATGTTCATCTGATTCCCCGCCATGGGGATGACCCCGCCAGCGAAGCCTGGAGGGTGGCCGACCTGTACCGGGCCGTGGCCTCGGGCGAGCGGGCCGCGGCGCCCCAGCGGCAGGTGGAGGAGCTGGTGGATCAGGCCCGGAAGCTCACCGCGGCCTGGCGATAGGCTCCGCAGCAGCGGCCGGCAGCAGCGGTGAACGAGGCGGACCTGCAGCAGGAGGCAGCGGCCCCCTGGCGTTGCCTGGTGGCGGTGCCAGCCCGGCTCGAGTCTTCTCGCCTGCCTAACAAGGTGATGGCCGACATCGGCGGGCAGCCGATGCTGCGGCGGGTGCTGGAGTGCTGCCGGCGCTCGCGGCGGGCCTCAGCGGTGGTGCTCTGCACCGACAGCGATCTGCTGCGCCAGGAGGCAGGCGGCTGGGGTTTCCCCGTGCTGATGACGGCGGCCTCCTGCAGCTCCGGCAGCGACCGCCTCGCTTCGGTGGTGGACGCGCTCATGGCCCAAGCTGCGGCGGCAGTCGCCGGGCCGGACGCTGCCCCGGTTGATCCCGCCCGCACGGTGATCATCAACGTTCAGGGGGATCAGCCTTTCATCGATCCGGCGGTGATCGATGCGATGGCGGAGGCTTTTGCCAGCACCACACCGGCCCCTTCCGTGCTCACACCGGTGTACCGGATGGGGGCGGAGAAGGTGCACAACCCGAATGTGGTCAAGACGCTGCTGGCGGCAGACGGCCGCGCCCTCTACTTCTCCCGCTCGGCCCTGCCCCATGTGCGCGGCGTTGAGCCCGCCGACTGGCCCCAGCACGCGCCCTACTGGGGCCATGTGGGGATCTACGGCTACCGGGGCGATGTGCTGGCGGGCTGGAGCGCCCTGCCCGCCTCTCCGCTGGAGCAGATCGAAAAGCTCGAGCAGCTGCGGCTGATCGAGGCCGGCATCCCGGTGGGCACCTTCCCCGTGGATGGTGATTTCCTCTCTGTGGACACCGCCGAGCAGCTGGAGCAGGCCCGCGCCATCGCGGCGGCCGCTGCCGGCTGAGAGTTCATCTGGCCGACGGGGTCAGGCCCGCCTGCACCAGATCGTGAAGCCGCAGCAACCCCAGCATCGGCCCCCCCTCGCCCAGCACCGGCAGCACACCGATCGGCTTGCGCCGGTTGCGCTCCATCCGCTCGAGTGCCTCCACCGCCAGCAGATCTGCCGCCACGGTGATCGGGTCGATGGTCATCAGATCGGTGGCCCGCAGCTCACCCCACGCGGCGGGTGCGTGCTGCTCCAGGGCCCGGCGCAGGTCGCCGTCGGTGATCAGCCCGGCCAGCAGGGAGTCATTGTCGGCCCGGCGCACCCAGCAGGCTCCCACCCCATCGCCGGTGAGCCCGGCGATCACCTCGCTGAGGCTGGCGCCCTCCTCGAGGGGATGGAGCTTGGCGGTGGGCACCATCAGATCCCCCACGGTGAGGGTGAGTTGCTTGCCCAGGGCTCCAGCTGGATGGTTCAGGGCGAAATCGGCCGGTGAGATGCCGCGCCGCTCCATCCACACCGCCGCCAGGGCATCGCCGATCGCCATCGCCACGGCGGTGCTGGCGGTGGGCGCGAGGTTGAGGGGGCACACTTCCCGGTCGACGGAGCCATCCAGCACCACCTCACAGCCCCGGGCCAGGCTGGAGGCCACCCGGCCCACCAGGGCGATGCGGCCTGTGCCGCGGCGGCGCAGGTGGGGCAGGATCTCCAGCAGCTCCTGGGTCTCGCCGCTGTTGGAGAGCAGCAGCACCACGTCCTCGGGGGCCACCACCCCCAGATCCCCGTGCAGGGCGTCGAGGGGGTTGAGGTAGAGGGCCATCAGCCCGATCGAGGAGAAGGTGGCGGCGATCTTGCGCGCCACGATGCCGCTCTTGCCCACGCCCGTGATCACGAGCTTGGCGCGCTGGTCGGCGCAGCGGTCGAGCAGCACCAGGGCCGCATCCACCTGCTCGGCATCGAGGCGCCCGGCGGCGGCGGCGATGGCGGCCGCCTCTTCCTGCAGACAGCGCGTCAGTGCCGACATCCCAGTGCCCCGCAACTGCTGGGGACTGTATGGCTAGAGGCGGGCCAGGGCGGAGCGCACCTCCCGGTCGGCGTCCTTGCGGCGCTCCTCCTGGCGCTTGTCGTGCAGCTTGCGGCCCTTGGCCAGCCCCAGGGTGAGCTTGATCCAGGAGCCCTTGAGGTGCAGGTTCAGCGGCACCAGAGTGAGACCTTTCTGGTCGAGGGCCACCCGCAGCTTGTCGATCTCGCGGCGGTGGGCCAGCAGCTTGCGGGTGCGCAGGGGCTCGTGGTTGAAGTAGGCACCCGCGTGGCTGTGGGGCGAGATGTGCACGTTGTGCAGCTGCAGTTCGCCGTTGCGGATCAGGCCGAAGCCGTCGCGCAGATTGGCCTTGCCCGCCCGGATCGACTTCACTTCGGTGCCCACCAGCTCGATGCCCGTTTCCAGGGTTTCGAGGATCTCGTATTGATGGCGTGCGAAGCGGTTGTCGGCCAGCAACCGGTTGGAGGCATCCCGTGCTGCTCTGGCCGCCTTCTTGCCCGCGCCTTTGGCCATCGACCTCCCCTCTGCTGAGCTGACCCTATCCACGGCCTGGCCTGCCTACTGTCAGGGCCATGGCGATCGTCTCCTCTGCAGCCGGATCCGGCGCCCAGCCGCCACCGCGGCTGCTGGATCCGCGCCAGCAGAAGACCAGCCCCAGTCAGGATCCGTTTACGGCCGAAGAGGAAGCCCCCCTGCCCAACCGGGAGGACGGGCTGCGGCCGCGGCGCCTGAGTGATTACATCGGCCAGAGCGAGCTCAAGCAGGTGCTGGGCATTGCTGTGGAGGCCACGCGCCAGCGGGCCGAGGCGCTCGATCATGTGCTGCTCTACGGCCCCCCCGGCCTCGGCAAGACCACCATGGCCCTGGTGCTGGCGGAGGAACTGGGGGTTCGCTGCCGCATCACCAGTGCACCCGCCCTGGAGCGCCCGCGCGACATCATCGGTCTGCTGGTGAACCTGCGCCCGAACGAGGTGCTGTTCATCGACGAGATCCACCGGCTCAACCGCGTGGCCGAGGAACTGCTCTATCCGGCGATGGAGGACTTCCGCCTCGATCTCACCGTGGGCAAGGGCACCACCGCCCGAACCCGGGCGGTGCCGCTGGCCCCCTTCACCCTGGTGGGCGCCACCACGCGGGCCGGAGCCCTCAGTTCACCCCTGCGCGACCGCTTCGGGCTGATCCAGCGGCTGGAGTTCTACACCGTCGACGATCTGCAAGCGATCGTCGAGCGGGCCGCCGGGCTGATCGGTCTGGTGCTGGAAGCGGAGGCGGCCGTGGAGGTGGCCCGCCGCTGCCGCGGCACCCCCCGCATCGCCAACCGGCTGCTGCGGCGGGTGCGCGATGTGGCCAGCGTTCAGGGGGAGGCGCGCATCGGCCCGGGCCTTGTGGCCGAGGCCCTCAGCCTGCACCGGGTGGATGACCGTGGCCTCGATGCCAGCGATCGCCGCCTGCTGGAGTTGTTGCTCGGCGGCTACGGCGGTGGCCCGGTGGGCCTCGACACCCTGGCCGCTGGTCTCGGCGAAGACCCGATCACCCTGGAAACCGTGGTGGAGCCGTTTCTGCTGCAGCTTGGCTTTCTGCAACGCACCCCCCGGGGCCGGGTGGCCACCGAGGCGGCACGGCGCCATCTGAGCTGGCCGGAGGCCGCCTGATGCACAACTGGCGTCAGCGTCTCCTGTTCAGCTGCGGAACCGGCTTGCGGGCCATGGGAATGGGCCTGCTAGCGGCCGGTCTGGGGCTGGTTCTGCTGTTGCTGCCGGCACCGGGACCGCTCTGGGCCAGCCCCGCTGCACCAGCGCCGCCTGCAACCCCGCAGCGCTCCCAGCCGTTGCCGCAATTGTTCGAAGCGGCCCTCGGGGCCAGCCGCGAGGGCCGCTTCGGTGATGCCCTGCCCCTCTGGGACCAGGTGCTGGAGCAGGCCCCCAACGATGCCGCGGCCTGGAGCAACCACGGCAACGTGCAACTGGCCCTGGGGCGGGCCGAGGCGGCGATCGCGGATCAGGAGCGGGCGATGGCGCTCGATCCGATCAACCCCGATCCCCACCTCAACCGTGGCACCGCCGAAGAGGCCCTGGGCCAGTGGGACCGGGCCGCCGCCGATTACCACTGGATCCTCGAGCGGAATCCCGAGGAGGCCTCCGCCCTCTACAACCTCGGCAATGTGCAGGGTTCCCTTGGCCATTGGGATCAGGCCAGGGACTGCTTCGAGGCGGCGGCGGCGGCCCGGCCGGGCTTTGCCATGGCCCGCTCAAGCGCGGCCCTGGCCGCCTTTCAGCTTGGGGAGCCGGCCGAGGCGGAGCGGGAACTGCGCAAGCTGGTGCGCCGCTATCCCCTTTTCGCTGACGCGCGGGCGGCCCTCACGGCTCTGCTCTGGCAACAGGGCGCCGCCGGCGAAGCGGAAAGCAACTGGGCGGCGGCCTCAGGCCTGGATCCCCGCTACCGCCAGCCAGAATGGTTGCTGGAGATTCGACGCTGGCCTCCGGGGCCGGTTGAGGCTCTCGAAGATTTTCTCCAGTTGGTCCAGCGATGAGTTCTGCCGCCCCACCCCGTTCCAGCGGCACCGCGGCTGATCTGTGGCAGCGGCTGGATCTGGCCAGGGCTCTGGAGCAGGCCACGCCCGAGCTGATCGGTCTGCGCCGGCATGTCCATGCCCACCCCGAGCTGAGCGGCGCCGAACACCAGACGGCGGCCCTGGTGGCCGGTGAACTGCGCCTGCTCGGTTGGCAGGTGCGCGAAGGGGTCGGCCGCACCGGTGTGGTGGGCGAGCTGGGACCGGTGGGGGCGCCGCTGGTTGCCGTGCGGGTCGACATGGATGCCCTGCCGGTGGAGGAACGGACCGGCCTGGCCTTCGCCTCCAGCCAGCAGGGGTTGATGCATGCCTGTGGGCACGACCTGCACACCGCCGTGGGGCTCGGTGTGGCGCGGCTGCTCGCGCCCCTGGCCGCACAACTGAGCGCGCGGGTGAGGCTGCTGTTCCAACCGGCGGAGGAAACGGCCCAGGGGGCGGCCTGGATGCTGGCCGATGGCGCCATGGAGGGTGTGCAGGCCCTGTTCGGGCTGCATGTGTTCCCCAGCCTGGAGGTGGGAACGATCGGGGTGCGCAGCGGCAGCCTCACCGCCGCCGCCGGCGAACTGGAGGTGGAGGTGCTGGGGGAAGGGGGCCATGGGGCCCGGCCCCACCAGTCGACGGATGCGATCTGGATCGCGGCCCGGGTGGTGAGTGGCCTGCAGGAGGCGATCAGCCGCCGGCTCGATGCCCTGCACCCGGTGGTGGTGAGCTTCGGGCGGATCGAGGGGGGCAAGGCGTTCAACGTGATCGCCGACCATGTGCGCCTGCTGGGCACAGTCCGCTGCCTGGACACCACCGTGCACGCCGAGCTGCCGGGCTGGATCGAGGACACCGTCCACGCCATCTGCCGGGGGTACGGCGGCGAGGCCCGCGTGAGCTACCGCTGCATTTCGCCACCGGTGCACAACGACCCCGGCCTCACCGACATCGTCGAAGAAGCCGCTCAGGCCCTGCTGGGCCACCAGCAGGTGCTGCGCCTGGATCAACCGTCTCTGGGGGCCGAGGACTTCGCTCAGCTGCTCAGCGCCGCGCCGGGCTCGATGTTCCGGCTGGGGGTGGCGGGGGCCAAGGGCTGCGCGGCCCTGCACAACGGCGCCTTCAATCCCGATGAGGGTTCCCTGGCCGTGGGCGTGCAGGTGCTCACCCTCAGCCTGCTTCTCTGGATGGAGCGCCAGGCTTGAGCCGCTCCCGTCCTGCCCTGAGGATGGTGCTGGCCCTTTCGGCCCCGCTGCTGATCCTGCTGGCGCTGGTGAGCATGGCCTCCCGCCGCGGCAACCAGCGGCTCGAGGCGGTGCCAGCCCTGCTGATCGGTAGCGGGCTGCTGGTGAGCAGTGGCGTGCGCCGGGCCCGGCGGCGGCGGACTCTGCTGGAGGCGCTGCAGCAGGCGACACCGGCGCAGGCCCCTGGCAGCGGTCGCGTGAACGGCGTGGGAGGGTGAAGCCACCCCAACCCTGAGTCCAGGCCATGGCCGATCCAGACTCCGCCAGCCCGGCTGGCCTGAACCCCGAAGAGATTCGCCAGGCCATCGTCTCTGGTGATCCATCCCGCGCCCTGCCAGCCCTGGTGGGGCTGCGGCGGCTGGAGGTGGAGCAGGCCGTGCCGCTGCTGCTGCTGGGCCTGGAGCAAGAGCCGTTCATCGTCCGCTCGATCAGCTGCGCGGGCCTTGGGGTGAAGCGCAACGAGGCCGGCTGGGAGGCGCTGACGGCGGCCCTCAGCGGTGATGAGGATGCCAACGTGCGCGCCGAGGCCGCCAACGCCCTGGCCAGTTACGGGGTGGAGCGGGCCTGGCCGCTGCTGCGCCAGTCGTTCGCGGCCGACGACCAGTGGCTGGTGCGCTGCAGCATCCTCTCGGCCCTGGCGGAGCAGCCGGGGATCGAGACCCAGGTGCTGCTGGAGCTGGCCGAGATGGCCATCGCCGATGCCGATGGCAGCGTGCGGGTGGGCGGTAGCGAGATTCTGGGCCGGATCATCCGGGATGCTGGCGCCAGTACGGAACTCTTGGCGATCGCCGAGACGGCGCGGCTGCGCCTGAGCGGCCTGCAGCAGGACTCCGACCATCGGGTGGTGGCGGCGGCCCTCAATGGCCTTCAGGGCTGAGAGTCCGTTTCTGGCCAGGCTTGCTAGGTTTTAGGCGTCACTAGGGGTGCCCGGCCCGAGCACACTTCCCAACGGAAGACCGCTTCTGGCCCCGGCTGAGATCACACCCTCCGAACCTGATCCGGGTCATGCCGGCGCAGGGAAGTGTCCCGAATGCAACCGCGGTCCAATTGGTCCCGGTGGCGCCCGGATCCGGAGTTGTGCCCTCGCCTCCCAGCGGCCCCCGGTCCGAACGCCCCATTTCTCGAGTCGATCATGCGTAGCGCCTGGATTGAGAAGCGTCGCGGCAACGCCAACGTGTCGCAGATGCACTACGCCCGCCAGGGCTTGATCACCGAGGAGATGGCCTATGTGGCCAAGCGGGAGAACCTGCCCGAATCGCTGGTGATGGAGGAAGTGGCCCGGGGCCGCATGATCATTCCCGCCAACATCAACCACACCAACCTGGAGCCGATGGCGATCGGCATCGCCAGCCGCTGCAAGGTGAACGCCAACATCGGCGCGTCTCCGAATGCGTCCGATCTCGATGAAGAGGTGGCCAAGCTGCGCCTGGCGGTGAAATACGGCGCCGACACGGTGATGGACCTCTCCACCGGCGGCGTCAACCTCGATGAAGTGCGCACCGCGATCATCAACGCCTCCACGGTGCCGATCGGCACGGTGCCGGTGTATCAGGCGCTGGAGAGTGTGCACGGCTCGATCGAGAAGCTCGATGCCGATGATTTCCTGCACATCATCGAGAAGCACTGCCAGCAGGGCGTCGACTATCAGACGATCCACGCTGGCCTGCTAATCGAGCACCTGCCCCTGGTGAAGGGCCGCCTCACCGGCATCGTGAGCCGCGGCGGCGGCATCCTGGCCCAGTGGATGCTCTACCACCACAAGCAGAACCCGCTGTTCACGCGCTTCGATGACATCATCGAGATCTTCAAGCGCTACGACTGCAGCTTCTCCCTGGGCGATTCGCTGCGGCCCGGCTGCCAGCACGACGCTTCCGATGCCGCCCAGCTGGCCGAACTCAAGACGCTGGGGCAGCTCACCCGCCGCGCCTGGGAGCACGACATCCAGGTGATGGTGGAGGGTCCCGGCCATGTGCCGATGGACCAGATCGAGTTCAACGTCAAGAAGCAGATGGAGGAGTGCAGCGAGGCGCCCTTCTACGTGCTCGGTCCCTGGTGACGGACATCGCCCCCGGCTACGACCACATCACCAGCGCCATCGGCGCGGCCCTGGCGGGCTGGCACGGCACGGCGATGCTCTGCTACGTGACCCCGAAGGAGCACCTGGGCCTGCCCAACGCCGAGGATGTGCGTGAGGGCCTGATCGCCTACAAGATCGCCGCCCACGCCGCCGACATCGCCCGCCACCGACCCGGCGCCCGCGACCGCGACGACGAACTCAGCCGCGCCCGTTACGCCTTCGACTGGAACAAGCAGTTCGAGCTCTCCCTCGATCCCGAACGAGCCCGCGAGTACCACGACGAAACCCTGCCGGCTGACATCTACAAGCAGGCCGAGTTCTGCTCGATGTGCGGGCCCAAGCACTGCCCGATGCAGACCAAGATCACCGACGAGGATCTGGCCGGTCTGGAGGAGGTGCTGGCGGCCCAGCAGGACCCGCAGGGCGAGCGCCCGGCCATCCAGAAGAACCCTGCAGAGCCGGCGGCCGTCTGAGCCCCGCTTCCCTGGGGATCTGGATGCTGGTGGTCAAGGTGATCGGGCAGTGGCCTGACACATCGGCCAAAGCCCGGTGGGACTGGGCGGTGGTTGCCGTGGTCTTCTTCAGCGCGTTTCTGCTGTTGGGGGAGGGCCTTGGGCTCACCCAGGACTGCAGCAAGGCGAGGGATTCCGATCTCCCCTGATGGCCACCCTGCCTTGATGACGCTGGGGGATGGTGACCGGATGGAACTCGGGAACCTTGGCAAAGCTTCCCACCTTGAGGGGCAGCTATCCAACAATTTCCATCCGTCTGATTCAGATCTGATTGTTCTGATCGATCAAGGATCTTTCGTTCGACTCATCTTCTTGATCATGGGCCCTTTCAATTCCGCCTGTGACTAAATGAGCAAGCGGCTTGCGGCACCGATCTTGGTACCTAATGATCCTGTCGTGATTCCATTCGGTCTTATGGATCAGCCCGCGCTCATGCGGCCAGCTCATTGGCAAGTAATGTAGCTCGTCGCAGACTCTCTGAGAGCATCCGTGAGCACTCTAATTGCGGCCAGGGCCGAGATTCAATTCAGTGAAGAGCTGCAAGATGATCTTATGCTCAATAGCTAAGGGCACCTCTGTCAAAGCAACTGTAAACCGCATTTTCAGATTTTTGATGATGTTCTTGGCTAGTCACGGTAAGCCATTGTCATTGTGATGTTGGCCAATCGAGCTGATGATGTATGGTGCGATAGGGAGGCCCCAGCGGGCATGGTGAAGCTGCGTATCAGTCCAAGCCTTGAATTGGTAATTCTTAGAACATGGCTTCAGCGTGCCTGACGCAAGCTGGACTGTTCTGGCGCGTGTGGTTCCCAGTGGCAGCAGCGGTGAGTTCATGATCACTTTCTTTGATCCGTCCGGTTTCATGAGTCAGCTCTTTGAGAGGAGCATGCAGCTCTTGTAGGTAAGGGGCTTGCTCAGTTGAAGTCCCTCATTGAGTCAGCGTGATGCGACCTGACAATTCTTGGAGCCGACGCCATTATGGGTAGCGGCTTAACTCAGTCGTTGCCTGGTCAATGTTGCTAGCTATCTTAATCAACGGTTGATACGCAGCTAGGAGCGTGTCGCGTGAAGGGGCTCACCGTGCTGGAGCCCCGAGTGGCGACCCTTCAGCTTTTACGCCACGCAAAGGGACGCGACCAGCGAGGGGGCAAAGGGAGGGGTCAAGTCATTTGCTTCAGTTGTAGATTCAGAATTTAATGGCAAGATCTTCTTTAATAGCTATTTTTTAGACGACGGCGAATATAAGCTAACAATATCAATTACTGAGTTGAATTCTGGAAAGGTTGCCACGACTGTCAGCCGGATAGATGTTCGCAACGGTTCTTCTGACGTATCGCAATTGCTGCGTAGCGAATTTAGAGCTAATCCGGATCTGGCAATTATAGTCAACAGCCTTGACTCATCTTATTTTTTGCCGTTGCCCAATACACTGCAAGACAGCAACTATCCATTGAGGCATAGGAATAAATTAAACCCCCGTGCTTTAAGCCCTCAGCAGATATCAGACTTTGACAGCAATGGCTACATAAAGCTCGAAGGTCTTTTTAGCAAGCGTATAATCGAAGCCGCTCGCAACTCTCTGAATAAAGTCTGCGCCACCGAAAGTCACGGTTTTGTGCGCGGAAGCAGCAACCGTATTGTTAATCTGCATACTTCTTTGAATTCTCTTAATGCTATCTATTCGTCTAAGCTAATCTATGATGTAGTTAGTGATTTGTTTGGCTGCCAAGCGTTCCCTTGCCAGAGCTTGACCTTTATCAATGGATCAACTCAGGATGCCCATCAGGATACAATTCACCTGACTCCATTCCCTAGGGGGCTTATGTGTGGGGTATGGGTTGCGCTAGAAGATGTTGTGCCTGGCTCCGGAGAGCTATTCTATTATCCAGGATCGCATCTTCTCCCAGCGGTTTTATGTTCATCCCATGGAGTTCCAAAAGTCGATTCGGAAGATGGTGACTACAGCAAGTTTGGCGCTGTCTTTACCCCGGCAATAAAAAAATTGCTCGCCGATAATGCTTGTTTATGTCCGCAGACTTTCTTGCCTAGGGCTGGTGATGTCTTGATTTAGCAAGAAAATCTGATACATGGAGGATCTCCTCGAAAAATCATGGATCAGACGCGAATGAGTATGGTGATTCATGCATTTGCTGAGCCGGCCCTTGTCTATTATGACTCCACGGGAATTAGCGGGAAAAGAGATGTTAATATAGGATAGGGAGTCTGTATATTTCGGGACGTGTTAGCCCTGGAGTTATTGATTTTAGCTGGACGGCTACGGAGTGTTCCAAACGAACCGCGAGGACGCCGCGTAGTTCCATACGAACACCACCAAGATGCCGGCCAGTTGCGCCAAGAACGTGTTGCGGGACACCAGGTTGTAAAAGGTGGAGGCCACGCCCACATTCGCCAGGACCGGCAGGGAGGCCACCAACAGGAACTTAAGCAGGCCCTTCAGCAGCGCTGATCCCTGTTGGCGCTGGAATCGGAAGGTGAGGGCGTTGTTGATCAGATAGTTGGAGCTGGCGGCCACCACCACCGCGATCGGCAGCGCCTGTTTGAAGACTAGCCCCGTTCCACCCATCAGTGCCTGCACCACCAGCATCTGAACCGCCACACCGCTGAGACCCACAAGGGCGAAGCTGATGGCGCGCCGGGGAATGGAGCGCAGCAGAAGGGTGTGCAGGATCGAGACCCCCAGATCCCAGACGATCGCCAGATCCAGCTTGGAATCCCCGGCTACCCGGGCCTGGAAGCGCAGGGGAATTTCACTCACCCGCAGCGAACCGCGGCTGATCGAGAGAAGTTCGTAGAGAAACTTGAACCCATTCACATCCACTCGCCGCACAAAGCGCAATGCGGCATCGGGCCGGAGCGCAAAAAAGCCGCTCATGTAATCGGTGAGCCGGCGGTAGCCCGGCAAACTGAAGCGGGCGATGGTGTTGGCCCAGGTGGAGTTGCGGGTGCGCTTCTCACTCAGGCCATGAATGGCGGCCTCGGGGTGGAAGCGGCTGCCCACCACCAGATCGCTTCCCGTGCTCAGCAGGGACTCCACCGCTGCCTCCACGGCGGCCGGCTCGTGCTGGCCGTCGCAGTCCATCACCACGATCACATCGCCGGTGGCATCGAGAATGCCTTCCTTGATGGCACTGGCCAGACCGGCGCGCCCCACCCGGCGGATCAGGCGCACACCGGTCTGGCCATGGGCCAGCTGCTTGACCAGATCGGCCGTGCCATCCGCCGAGTCATCGTCGACGAAGAGAACTTCGAGATCGAAGCGTTGCTTGAGCGGCAGCAGTTCCTCCAGGATCCTCCCGACGTTCTGCCGTTCGTTGTACGTCGGCAGAACGATCGAGAGACGTTCACGGGTGCCCATCAGCTCAAGGGCCTGGGTTGTGGAGTGCGCGCTGCTCAGAGCGCCTTGGCCTTGGCGACTACGTTTTCCACGGTGAAGCCGAACTTCTCCAGGCACACGGGCCCTGGGGCGGAGGCGCCGAAACGGTCGATCGAGACGGTGTCACCGTCGAGGCCGACGTACTTGTGCCAGCCGAAGGAGCCGGAGGCTTCCACCACCAGGCGCTTGCGCACCGCGCCAGGCAGCACCGACTCGCGATAGCTGGCGTCCTGTTCCTCGAACAGCTCCACGCAGGGCATCGAGACCACGCGCACATTGTGGCCCTGGCCGCGCAACTCCTTGGCGGCTTTGACGCAGAGATCGAGTTCCGTACCAGAGCCGATCAGAATCAGGTCGGGGCTGCCGTTGCTGTCTTCAAGGATGTAACCGCCCTTGGCCACATGCTCAGGCGCTGAGTTGGGCTGGTTCACCATCGCCTGGCGGCTGAGGGCCAGCACCGTGGGCCGCTTGCGGTTGGTCACTGCCACCTGGTAAGCGCCGCTGGTTTCGTTGCCATCGCCAGGGCGGATCACCAGCAAGTTGGGGATCGAGCGCAGCGAGGCCAGGGTTTCCACCGGCTGGTGGGTGGGGCCGTCTTCGCCGAGGCCGATCGAATCGTGGGTGAGCACGTAGATCACACCCAGCTCACTCAGGGCCGAGAGGCGCATGGCGCCCACCATGTAGCCGGCAAACACCAGGAAGGTGCCACCGTAGGGGATCAGGCCACTGTCGTGATAAGCAATACCGTTGAGAATCGCCGCCATGGCATGCTCGCGCACACCGAAATGCAGGTAGCGGTTGGCCTCGCTGCCCTTCTGGAAGCTGCCTTCACCTTTGATGTCGGTGAGGTTGGAGTGGGTGAGGTCGGCGGAACCACCGATCAGCTCAGGCAGGTCGGGGCCGATCGCATTGAGCACGTTGTAGGAGTACTGGCGGGTGGCCAGGCCCTTGTCCTCGGGGGTGAAGCGGGGCAGATTCCTGTCCCAGCCCTGGGGCAGTTCACCGCGCAGCATCCGCTCGAATTCGGCGGCTTCGGCGGGGTACTCGCTGCGGTAGGCGGCGAGGATGTTGTCCCACTCAGCCTCCAAGGCCGCGCCGCGTTCGCGGGCCTTGCGCCACTGTTCGTAGGCCTCTTCGGGCACTTCGAACGGGCCGTAGCTCCAGCCCAGAGACTTGCGGGTGAGGTCGGCTTCCTCAGCGCCCAGAGCGGCGCCGTGCACCCCGGCGGTGTCGGCCTTGTTGGGTGAGCCGTAGCCGATAGTGGTGGTGACCTTGATCAGGCTGGGCTTGTCGGTGACGGCCTTGGCCGCTTCAATCGCCCTCCCGATCGCGTCGATGTCCGTGTTGCCATCGGCCACATGCTGCACGTGCCAGCCGTAGGCCTCGTAGCGTTTGAGCACATCCTCGGTGAACGACACCTTGGTGTTGCCGTCGATCGTGATGTGGTTGTCGTCGTAGAGGGCGATCAGCTTGCCCAGGCCCAGGTGCCCGGCCAGGGACGCAGCCTCACCGGAGATCCCCTCCTGGTGGCAGCCGTCGCCCATGATCACGTAGGTGTGGTGATCGACGAGTGAGACGTCCGGTCGGTTGAATTTCGCGGCCAGATGGGCCTCGGCGATCGCCAGACCAACGGCATTGGAGATGCCCTGGCCAAGGGGCCCCGTGGTGACTTCAACCCCGGGGGTTTCGAAGGTTTCGGGGTGGCCGGGGGTCTTGGAGCCCCACTGACGGAACTGCTTGATGTCCTCGATTGAAACGCTGTCGTAGCCGCTCAGGTGCAGCAGCGCATAGAGGAGCATGCAGCCATGGCCGGCCGAGAGCACGAAGCGGTCGCGGTTGAACCACTTGGGGTTGGCCGGGTTGTGGTGCAGGTGCTTGTCCCACAGGGCATACGCCATCGGTGCCGCGCCCATCGGCAGGCCGGGGTGCCCCGAGTTGGACTTGTTGATCGCGTCGATCGCCAGGAAGCGAATGCTGTTGACGCAGAGGTTGTCGACGGACAGGGTGTCCACAGTGGGGGCGGCGACCATGGTTGGGGGGAGGAGTGAGTGGAGTGAGGCGTTCCGGGCGGCGGAGAGCTGGCAATGCCAGGCCTTCAGCGCATCCGACGGAAGGCGAGGCAGACGTTGTGGCCGCCAAATCCGAACGAATTCGAGAGCACGACGTTGAGTTTCTGTTCCCGCGCCTGATTGGGCACGACATCCAGATCACAGGCCGGATCCGGATTTTGATAATTGATGGTAGGTGGTACGAGGTTGTGGCCTATCGCCAGCACGGCGGCCACCGCCTCGATGCCGCCGCTGCCGCCGAGCAGGTGCCCGGTCATCGACTTGGTCGAACTGACGGGGATGCGATAAGCGTGCTCACCCAGGGCCGCCTTGATCGCGGAGGTCTCGTTGCTGTCGTTTGCCTGGGTGCTGGTGCCGTGGGCATTGACGTAGTCGACCTGCTCGGGCTCAATGCGTGCATCGGCCATGGCCAGCCGCATCGCTTCGGCGCCACCGAGGCCCCCCGGAGTCGGGGAAGTGATGTGGTGGGCGTCGCAGGTCATGCCGTAGCCCACCACCTCGGCGAGGATCTCTACCCCCCGTGCGCGGGCGTTCTCCAGGCTTTCGAGCACCAGGATTCCTGAGCCCTCACCGATCACGAAACCGTTGCGTTCGGCGTCGAAGGGTCGGCTGGCGGTCGCGGGGTCGTCGTTGCGGAAGGAGAGAGCCTTGGCACTGGCGAAGCCAGCCACCCCCAGGGGCGTGATCGCCGATTCGGCTCCGCCGCAGATCATGGCGTCGGCCAGGCCGAGCTGGATCAGACGGAAGGCATCGCCGATGGCGTTGGATCCAGCCGCACAGGCCGTGGATACGGCGGTGCTGGGACCCTTGGCCCCAAGGGCGATCGCGGTCAGCCCAGCCGCCATGTTGGGAATCATCATCGGCACGCAGAACGGACTGACCCGGTCAGGTCCCCGGTCGGCGAGCACATGGGCCTGGCTTTCCATCATCAGCAGCCCGCCCACACCGGAGCCGATCGCCACACCGATGCGGTGCTGCGTGCTTTCGTCGATCAGGAGCTGCGCCTGGTCCACCGCCTGCTTGGAGGCCACCACACCGAACTGGCAGAAACGGTCCCAGCGCTTGGTCTCCTTGCGATCCAGCATCCCGCTGGGATCGAAGTTCTTCACCTCGGCCGCGAAGCGGCAGGCATGCCGTGAAGCATCAAACAGGGTGATCGGTGCCACCCCGTTGGAGCCGAGCCGCAACCCTTCCCAGTACTGGGAGACGTCGTTGCCGATCGGTGTGACCGCGCCGAGGCCCGTGACCACGACACGGCGGAGACCCTCCACCATCGACACCCTCAGGCCTGCTTGTCCAGGATGTACTTGACGGCGTCACCGACGGTGGTGATGCCTTCGGCCGACTCGTCGGGAATCTCGATGTCGAAGGCCTCTTCCAGGGCCATGACCAGTTCCACCGTGTCGAGCGAGTCGGCGCCCAGATCATTCTGGAAGTTCGACTCTGGCTTCACTTCAGCGGCATCGACGCTGAGCTGCTCGGCAACGATCGAACGGACTTTCTCGAAGATCGCTTCCTGTGACATGGCCGGTGTGTCGGAGGCCGCATCCTACGGGTCGCCCTGGACGGCCCCCTGGCCCGTATGAAAAAGGGTGACGGCCTGGGGTCCCTGAGGCTGGAGTTCCGGCCGGTTTGAGTACTTTGACCGGACGCCGTTCGCTCTTTGGCCGGGCATGTCCCATTCAGTCAAGATCTACGACACCTGCATCGGCTGCACCCAGTGCGTCCGTGCCTGTCCTCTCGACGTGCTCGAGATGGTTCCCTGGGACGGCTGCAAAGCTGGCCAGATCGCCTCATCGCCTCGCACCGAAGACTGCGTCGGTTGCAAGCGCTGTGAAACCGCTTGCCCCACCGACTTCCTCAGCATCCGTGTCTATCTCGGAGATGAAACCAGCCGGAGCATGGGCCTGGCCTACTGAGGCCCGTACCCGCTCTGTGCCAATCCGCCCGGCTTCGCCGGGCTTTTTCATGGCTGCAGGCCGCGCCCATGCCTTCCGCCGCAGCGCCAGCGGGCTAGTCGCGCGGGCGGTGATCCTTTAGAAACAGCCGAAGTCCGGCCCCTCAGCCATGTGCGGCATCGTTGCGGTCATCGGCTCCCGTGAGGCGGCCCCCCTGCTGCTGGAGGGGCTGCGCCAGCTCGAGTACCGGGGCTACGACTCCGCCGGCATCGCCACCGTCCAGGCGCTGAAGACCGGCAGCGGCCACCCATCCGGGCGGCTCACCCTGCTGCGGGCCGAGGGCAAGCTCGTCAACCTCACCGCCCGCTATGAGGCCGACGGGGCCCTGGGCCACTGCGGCATCGGCCATACCCGCTGGGCCACCCACGGCAAGCCGGAGGAGCGCAATGCCCACCCCCATCTCGATGGCAGCGGCAGCCTTGCCGTGGTTCAGAACGGCATCATCGAGAACCACCGTCTGCTCAGAGAGGCTCTTCAGGCCGAGGGGGTTCACTTCCGCTCCGACACCGACACCGAAGTGATCCCGCACCTGGTGGCACGGACGCTGGTGGAGCTTCAGCGCTCGGGCCGCCAGCCTTCACCCCAGCTGCTGCTCGAGGCGGTGCAGCAGGTGCTGCCCCAGCTGCACGGGGCCTATGCCCTGGCGGTGGTCTGGGCCGACGCCCCCGAAGCGGTGGTGGTGGCCCGCCGCCAGGCGCCTCTGGTGATCGGTCTGGGGGAGGGGGAATTCCTCTGCGCCAGTGACACCCCTGCCCTGGCGGGCTTCACCCGCACCATCCTCCCCCTCGAGGACGGCGAAACGGCGCTGCTCACCCCGCTGGGCATCGAGCTCTACGGGCCTTCGGCAGAGCGGGTGACGCGCGCCCCCAGCCTGTTGCAGGGCACCGAACACGTGGCGGACAAGCGCAGCTTTCGCCACTTCATGCATAAGGAGATCCACGAGCAGCCGGAGACGGCAGCGCTCTGGGTGGCCCGCCATCTCCCGACCCAATCGCCGGGAGTGCCCGGCACCCCGTCGCTGGTGGCCCTGCCGCTCCAGGATCAGCTCTTCGACGGGGTGGAGCGGATCCAGATCCTGGCCTGCGGCACCAGTCGCCATGCGGCCCTGGTGGGGGCCTACCTGCTGGAGCAGCTGGCGGGTCTGCCCACCGCGGTGCACTACGCCAGCGAATTCCGTTACGCGCCACCGCCGCTGATGCCCCACACCCTCACCATCGGCGTGACCCAGTCGGGCGAGACCGCCGACACCCTGGCGGCGCTGCAGATGGAGCAGAAGCGCAGGGAACTGATCGCGGATCCGGCCTTCGCCCCCAGGCTGCTGGGCATCACCAACCGGCCGGAAAGCTCCCTGGGCCGCCTGGTGCCCCACCTGCTCGACATCGGCGCCGGCATCGAGGTGGGTGTGGCCGCCACCAAGACGTTCCTCGGTCAGCTCCTCGCCTTCTACGGCCTGGCCCTCTCCTTCGCCGAGCGCCGCTCCAGCCGCTCCCCGGCCCAGCTGCTCGAGCTGGTGGCCGGGCTGCGGGCCCTGCCCGCCCAGCTGCAGGCGCTGCTGGAGGAGCAGGATCTGCTCTGCGCCGAGCTGGCCCACCAGTTCGCCGACACCCAGGATGTGATCTTCCTGGGCCGTGGCATCAACTTCCCGATCGCCCTCGAAGGGGCCCTGAAGCTCAAGGAGATCAGTTACATCCACGCCGAGGGCTACCCGGCCGGCGAGATGAAACACGGCCCCATCGCCCTGCTCGACGCGCGGGTGCCTGTGGTGTCGATCGCGGTGCCCGGCACCGTCTTCGACAAGGTTCTCTCCAACGCGCAGGAGGCCAAGGCCCGCGATGCCCGGCTGATCGGTGTGGCCCCGCGCGGCCCTGACACGGAAATCTTCGATGTGCTGCTGCCAGTGCCGGAGGTGGATGAGCTGCTCAGCCCCCTGTTGACGGTGATTCCGATGCAGTTGCTGAGCTACCACATCGCCGCCCACCGCGGCCTTGATGTGGATCAGCCCCGCAATCTGGCCAAGAGCGTCACCGTGGAGTGAATCTCAACCTGCTTGCTGCTCTCTTTCCCATGCGCCTGCTCGTTCTGCTGCTGGCTCTGCTGGCGTTGCTGGCCTTCTTCGCTGCCGGCGAGTTCGCCCTGATTCATCTGCGGCCGAGCCGGGTCAAGGTGCTCGCCGCCGACGGCCACGGCGGGGCCCTCTCGGTGGAGCGGCTGCAGCAGAGGCTGCGCCGGGTGCTGGTGGCCACTCAGCTGGGGGCAGCCCTGGCCATGGTGGCCCTCGGCTGGGGAGGCCGCGGTCTGGCGGTGCGGCTCGATCCGGGGGGCGAGCGCCTCTGGGTCGATGTGCTGGTGTTTCTGGCCCTGGTCGGGCTGGCCACGGTGATCGGCGGAGTGGCTCCCAAGGCCTGGGTGATGCACCGGCCGGAGAGCTCGGCCCTGCAGCTGGCACCGTTGCTGGAGTGGGTGATCCGCACCCTCTGGCCTCTTTTGATCCTGGTGGAGCGTTTCGCCAATGGCCTGCTGCGCCTCCTGGGCCTGCCCCGCAACTGGGATGAACTGGTGCCCGCCCTCTCCGCCGGCGAGCTGGAAACCCTGATTGAATCCAACAGCGTCACCGGTCTGTTGCCGGATGAACGCAGCATCCTCGAAGGCGTGTTCTCACTGCGCGACACCCAGGTGCGTGAGGTGATGGTGCCCCGCTCCGGCATGGTCACCCTGCCCCTGGAGGTGACCTTCGCCGAGATGATGGAGGCGGTGCACGCCACTGCCCACGCCCGTTTCCCCGTCATCGGTCAGTCGCTCGATGATGTGCGCGGTGTGCTCGACCTGCGCCGCCTGGCCGAACCGATCGCCCAGGGGCTTCTGCAGGGCGACACGCTCCTGGCTCCCTACATCAATCCGGTGGCACGGGTGCAGGAAACGGTGTCTCTGGCCGTGTTGCTGCCGCTGATCCGCAGTGGCCAGCCCCTGTTGGTCGTGGTGGATGAACACGGCGGCACCGAGGGCCTGGTCACGGTGGCTGATCTCACCAGCGAGATCGTCGGCGATGAGGACGATCTGGTCATGATCCGCCAGAATCTGCAGCGGCTTCAGGACGACACCTGGCTGGTGGCCGGCGATCTGGAGATCTTCGAGCTCAACCGCCAGCTCGACCTCTCCCTGCCGGAGGCCGACGGCCACCACACCCTGGCCGGCTTCATGCTCGAGCGCCTGCAGCACATCCCCGCCCCCGGCGAGAGCCTGCGCTGGAAGGGGCACCAGTTCGAGATCAGCTCCATGGACGGTCCCCGCATCGAGCGGGTTCAGATCACCCGGCGCGGCTCCGCCTGAGGCGACTCCTCACCATCGATGGAGCCGCCGGAGCGGATGATCGTTGATAATGCCTGCACTGGAGCGGCGGGAGATCACGTTGGCGGGTGAGCTGGTGCGGCGATGAGCAGCGATCCCATCACCCCGGTCAAGGTGGGGGTCATCGGCATCGGCAACATGGGGTGGCACCACGCTCGGGTCCTGAGCTTGCTGCGGGACGCCGAGCTGGTTGGTGTTGCTGATCCCGATCAGCGTCGCGGTCAGCTGGCGGTCGAGCAGTTCGGCTGCCGCTGGTTCGAGAACTTCGACGATCTGCTGCCTGAGGTCGAGGCGGTCTGCATCGCCGTGCCCACCCTGCTGCACCATCGGGTGGGCATGGCCTGCCTGCAGGCCGGCCTGCATGTGCTGATCGAGAAGCCGATCGCCGCCAGCCAGGAGGAGGCCAGCGAACTGATCGGGGCTGCGGAACTGGCGGGACGACAGCTTCAGGTGGGCCATATCGAGCGCTTCAATCCCGCCTTTCGCGAACTGCTCAAGGTGGTGGCGAACGAGGAAGTGGTGGTGCTGGAGGCACGGCGCCACAGTCCCCATGCCGATCGCGCCAACGATGTGTCGGTGGTGCTCGATCTGATGATCCACGACATCGACCTGGTGCTCGAGCTCGCTGGTTCGCAGGTGGTGCGGCTGGCGGCGGCGGGTGGGCGCAGTTCCGATGGCCCGATCGATTACGTCAATGCCACCCTCGGTTTCAGCAATGGGGTGGTGGCCAGCCTCACGGCCAGCAAGATGGCCCACCGCAAGATCCGCAGCCTCAGCGCCCATTGCCGCGCCAGCCTGGTGGAAACCGATTTCCTCAACCGCCGGCTGCACATCCACCGGCGCGCCCATGAGTGGATCTCCGCCGACCACGGCGAGTTGCTGTATCGCAACGATGGTTTCATCGAGGAAGTGAGCACCACCTCGATCGAGCCGCTCTATGCTGAGCTGGAGCACTTCCTGCTCTGCCTGCGCGGCCGCGAGGTGCCGGCCGTCGATGGCCAGCAGGCCTCCAGGGCCCTGATGCTGGCCAACCTGATCGAGCTGGCAGTGGATCAGCCCTCGCTTTGCATGGCCCTCGACGCACCGATCTGAACGGCCGTCTCCTCGTCCACGTCTTCAGTCTCGTTCTCGGTGAGGTCACGCAGGGCCAGGATCTGCCAGCGGCGGCAGCGGGCCGGTGAAGAGGTGTAGAAGAGATCCCAGGCGGCTGATTTCCGCTTGGCGTAGTCCTCCCCGGCCAGCTCCGGGTGGGTCTGCTGCCAGCCCACCCGCACCGCGTGGCCGATCACCACGTCCAGGGCCAGGTAGTCGTCGAAGCGCACCTGGGGGTTGGCACCCACGAACACCACCAGCGAGAGCAGGGTCTCGGTGCAGAGCTGGCGGTACTCAGGCGCTTCGATCTTGCTGAGCAGGTGGTCCACCAGGGCCGCGAAGTTGCGCTCTCCCGGGGTCTTCTCCGAGAGCAGGGGTTCGCTCTCGAGCCGGTTGCGCCGCTCCAGCTTGTCGCCGATTACCAGTCCGCGGCAATGGTGGAGCAGATCCCAGATGCCGGCGTAGAAGTCGCGAGGGACCCGCTGCAGGGCGCCCAGGCGCTGTCGGTGCTGCATCCAGCCGCAGCCGCTTCCCAGGGGCAGATCGTCGAGGGGATCTGGCACCTCCCAGCGCACCCGCCCGCTCAGGTGGAGCTGTTCCTTGCGGCGCAGAGCCTCCCGTGCATGGTCCACATCCTCCAGCACCGTGCGCAGGCGTCGCCGGATGGCGTGGGGCGGCAGATCGCAGAGGGCTTCGAAGGCGTCGTCGGCGGTGAGATCCAGCTCGGCGGCGAGCTCACCGGTGAGCAGGAGCAAAAGCTGCCCCAGCTGGATCGTCAGGCTGCCGCTGAGCAGTGCCGGCTCCGAGCGGGCCAGCCCGTCGAGGGCCAGCAGCAGCTCCTGTTGCAGCATCCACTCCCGGCCGTCCTCTCCACTGAAACGGCGGATCATCGCTCCGATCATGGCGCTGCCCTGGGGTTGGCTGATCAGCGACTCGCGGGTGTAGTTGCGGCCCACCACCACCTGCTTCTGGCGCACCAGGATGTCTGTGAGGGCATCCTCCAGCTGAGGATGCACGAGTTGCATCAGGCCGGCGCAGCGCCGCACCACGTTCCAGTCACCTTCGGCCAGGCCCCGTCGGTAGATCTCCTCCACCAGCGCCTGCAGCTTCAGCGGTCCGGCGCTGGATGGACCCTGCAGGATCGCGCTCTGCCCCAGCCGCTGCACCAGCTGCTCCAGCACCTCCGCCTGCTCGGGCAGGGAGGTGCTGCGCCAGAGCAGATCCGCCAGGCCGGGGATGGCGATGTCCTCCAGTTCCTGCTCCTGCTGGATCGTGAGAGGCTGCTGGCTGGTGCTGTTGCGCAGCACCGGGGCGGCCGGCTGGCTGCGCCTCGCCAGGGGCTGCTCCTGGGGTGGCGGCAGCTCCTCCCAGCAGACCTGATCGATCAGCGCTTCGAGGCGATCGAGTTGCACCGGCACGCCCTCAACCTGGCCACTGCGCAGGGCTTCACCCATGCGGATCAGGGTGGCGGGATCCCGCTGGAACGGGCTGGACGCCAGCGGAATCAGCAGCAGGGGCAGGCCATCGCCGCGCCACTGCCGTTGCAGCAGTCGCAGCTCGCTGGTCACCGTATCCACCAGCTGCTCCGGGTCGTCCGCCAGATAGAAGGTGCCCTCCTCCAGCACGGAGGGCAGGAAGGCCATCACCTCGTCGCCGGTGCCGTTCTGACCACGGCCAGCGGGGCTGCGGTACATCAGGGCCGTCGCCATGGTTTCCATCCGCACCGGCGGATAGCCACTGAGGCCGAGCCTGACGTTCGCTCCCACCGAGGCCATGCGTCGGCCCAGTTCCCTGGAGCTGGCCACCCGCACCGAACCCTGGGGGCGGGTCACCGGCAGACCGGCCTGCTCCAGCGCCGCGGCGATGGCGTCGTTCTCAGGCACCAGGGCCACCAGCACCCGCTCGGCGCCGAGGGGGGCCGGCAGGCGGCGGTGGCTGGGATCGATATCCTCTGGACTGAGCAGACCGTTGAGCAGCAGGTCCCCCAGCCAGGTGAGGCTCTGGGCCCAGAGCAGGGGCACATTCTCATTGGCGATCCGCTCCTGGCTGCCGGGATGGCGCCGCTCCGCGTCAATGGCGTCGGCCGGCACCAGGTAGAGCTCGGGCAGCTCGGGCACGCCATCGACGTCCACACTCACCGCCTCCAGGCGCCGCCGCCAGTGCCAGGCCTCCCCCCCAACGTTCCTCACAGCAGGCTGTGATCAGCTCATAGGCGAAGAACAGGGGCCATTCACACTCGATCCCCTCGAACTGAGCCAGTTCCTCGGGCTCATAGTGGAGCCGTTCATGGTCCTCCACCAGGGTCTGGTGGCCGTCACGGCGAAAGCGCTTGTAGCCGTAGGCGCCGCCGAGGTCACGGCGGATCTTGCGGCGCGTGCGCTCCACCAGCTCAGGGTCTTCCACCGCCCAGGCGGGGTAACCGATCACCGAAAGGCAGGCGCTGTCCACTTCCTTGCTGGACGACTCCCGTGGCAGCAGGGCCTGCAGGGCCCGCCGCAGACGCACGATCGCCGGATGGGGGATGTGCAGGCAGCAGCTGCCGTCGCCATGGGGGCCGTAGAGGTCGAGGCCCTCCAGGGCCTCCAGGGCCGCTTTGACCAGGCCGATCGAGCTGGCGTTGCGTTCCGGTTCGCCGTGGTTGCCTTTGTCGCCCCGCTCCCAGATGCCGTAGTCGGCGATCCTGTAGGCCCGGGCCACGTAATACACGAGGTTCTGCAGGAAATCCCGCTCGTGGCTGCTCTGCACCACCACCAGCCCTGCCCGGGTCAGCTGGGCCAGCTGCAGCAGATAGAGGGCCGTGGCGTCGAGCTGCAGATGGCCCCAACCGTCGTCTGGCACCACGGGGTTGCCCGTGCCGGTGTCGAACTTGGCGTGGATGGCATCGAGCCGGTCGAGGCTGCGCTTGAAGCGCTCCACCTTCGCTGCCTGGCGCAGCATGGCGGTGAGCAGGCCCCGCATCAGCTGCAGGACCCGCTGGTTCAGCTCATGGGCCCTGGTGCAGGGCCCATTCAGGCGGCGGTGGGCCTGGGCCAACCCCCAGACGCACTGGATCGAATAGACGCAATCCCGTACCCATGCATCGCCGTAGTTGCCGTGCACCGTGTTGGAGGTGCTGGCCGGCAGCAGCCCGGTGATGGGATCCTGGCGTGCCAGCACCACCCTCTCGATCTGGCTGTCAAGGTGGCTAAGCAGCTCGTGGGCGTCCTCATCGCTGAGCTGGCGCGGCCCCAGCTGCTCCTGAAGGGGAGGCTCCAGGGCTCCGTCGCTGGTCCACTCGCTCGTCATGGTCGGCCTGGCTGCGAGGTTGATCGAGGCATCTGCGCTGCAGATGGTTACTCTCCCTAGATTCTCCCCTGCGGTACGAAGGGACCTGGCCGTGATGGTGACGGAAACTCAGGTTCCCGGCTGCCTGCGCTCGAAGGTGCTGGGGCTGCCGGTCGATGTCTGTGCGGATGTGGCGGACGCTGCACTGGCGCTGCATGGCCGCGGCGGTGGTCAGATCGTCACCCTCAATGCCGAGATGACGATGGCGGCGCTCGAGGATCCCTCCCTGGGAGATGTGATTCGCGCCGCCGAGCTGGTGATCCCGGATGGGGCTGGAGTGGTCTGGGCCCTGGGTCGGCAGGGGCATCGGGTGAGGCGCAGCCCGGGCATCGAGCTGGCTGATCGGCTGCTGAGGGAGGCTGCTGAGCGGGGGTGGCGGGTGGCCCTGGTGGGGGCGTCCCCATCGGTGATGGAGCGCCTGCGGGAACGTCTGCTGCTGCGGCTGCCGGGCCTCGATCTGATCGCCGCGGTGCATGGCTATCAGCCCGAGGCGGCCTGGCCGGGTCTGGAAGCTACGTTGCAAGCCAGCCAGCCGGATCTGGTGCTGGCCGCGCTGGGGGTCCCCCGCCAGGAGACCTGGATCCAGCGGCTGCATCAGGGCCAGGGCGGCCTCTGGATGGGGGTGGGCGGCAGCTTCGATGTCTGGGCTGGAGCCAAAAAAAGGGCCCCCACCTGGATGGGGGCCCTGCAGATCGAATGGTTGTACCGGTTGATCCAGGAACCGAGCCGTTGGCGGCGGATGTTGGCCCTTCCGGCTTTTGCCTGGGCGGTGCTGCGGGGTGGGTGAGGCTCAGCGGAAGCCGACGGAGGCTTGCCAGACGAAGGCCAGCAGCAGGAAGAACAGGGGGATGATCGGCAGGATGTCGACCAAGGGACCGAAGGCCTGGTAGGCCTCGGGAAGCTGGGCCAGGGTGGTGGCGGTGATCAGTGTGGAGAAAACCATCCCTGAACGGCAAAATCGTGATATGGGCTGGACGCTACCACGTGTGAGCGGCCCCAGAGCCGGGCTCCCAGGGAGTGAAATCCTCTGCAAAGCAGCCCTCGCGGATGGCCGTGGCCATGGCTGTGCTGAAGCGAATCAGCTGGGTGAGGTTGTGCAGGCTGAGCAGGATCCGGCCCAGCAGTTCGCCGCTGCGGAACAGGTGATGCAGGTAGGCCCGGCTGTGACCTGTGCAGGCCGGGCAAACGCAGCTGGAATCAAGCGGGGTGTGGTCGTGGCGGAAGCGGGCGTTGCGCAGGTTCCAGCGCTCGCCCCCCACCAGGGCGGTGCCGTGGCGGCCAAGGCGGGTGGGCAGCACGCAGTCGAAGAGGTCGATGCCCTGGGCCACCGCGATCGCCATCTCCCGCAGGCTGCCCACCCCCATCAGGTAGCGGGGGCGATCCCGGGGCAGCAGCGGCGCCACCTGGCGCACGATCCGGTGCATCGACTCCACCGGCTCCCCCACGCTCACACCGCCGATGGCGATGCCGGGCAGGCCCATGGCGCTCACCGTCCGTGCCGCCTGCTCGCGCAGATGGGGGAAGGTCCCCCCTTGAACGATGCCGAACAGCGCCTGGTCGCTGCGGTCATGGGTGGCCACGCAGCGCTCCAGCCAGGCGTGGGTGCGGCGGCAGGCCTCGGCCACGTCGTTTTCGCTGGCGGGGTAGGGAGGACACTGATCGAAGGCCATGGCCACATCGGCCCCGAGCGCCATCTGGATCTGCATCGAACGCTCCGGTGTGAGGCTGATGCGGGAGCCGTCGCGGGGCGAGCGGAACACCACCCCTTCGTCGTTGATGACATTGATGGCGCCAAGACTGAACACCTGGAACCCACCCGAATCGGTGAGCAGGGGACCATCCCAGCCCATGAAGCGGTGCAGCCCGCCGGCTTCCGCCACGATGGCTTCCCCGGGCTGGAGGTGCAGGTGATACGTGTTGGCGAGCACCATCTGGGCGCCGGTGGCCGCCAGCTGGGCCGGGGTCACCCCTTTCACGGTGCCCAGGGTGCCCACCGGCATGAAGCGGGGAGTCTCGACACTGCCGTGGGGCGTGTGAAAAACGCCGCAGCGGGCCTGGGTCCTCGGGCAGTGGGCCGTGGTCTCGAACCGGAAGGGATCGGCCGCTGCGGCGGAGCGGGTCACGGCGATTGGAACGGTTCGGGATTGAACCTAGATGGTGCGCCCGGGGGCGGCCGATGAGGCCGCTGGAAGCCCCCCCCTGGCTGCGCGACCTCGCCGGGGCCTGGATCTTCTACACGGTGCTGCCCGCCTGGCCGCGGCTGCAGCCCCGCTTCGAGCGGATTGCCCGCTTCGCCCCCTGGATCGGCCTGCTGCTGGGCCTGCTGCAGGGCCTGCTCTGGTGCCTGGCGGAACCCTGGCTGCCTGCAGGGGCCCGGGTGGCCCTGGTGCTGGCCCTTGGTCTCTGGCTGACGGGCGGCATCCATGCCGATGGGGCGATGGACACGGCCGATGGTCTGGCCGCCGGCGAGCGTGCCCTGGAGGCGATGGACGACAGCCGGGTCGGGGCCAGCGGGGTGCTCGCTCTGGTCCAGGTGCTGATGCTGCGGGCGGCCGCGCTTCTCACCCTGGCGGAGCTGAACTTCGGCCCCCTGGTGGCGCTCGCCCTGGTCTGGGCCGCAGTGTGGGGCCGCATCGCCCCGTTGCTGGCGATGCAGCACTTCCCCTACCTGCGCCCCGCCGGCACGGCCGCATTTCATCAGCGCCACTGGCTCGGCCTCGGTCGGGAGCTCAGACCCGCGCTTCTGGTCCTGGTGCCGCTCACCCTGGTGGGGGCGTCGATGGGTTGGCCCTGGCAGGGCTGGCTGGGCCTGCTGCCGGCGTGGCTGCTGCCGCTGGGGCTCGGCCGCCGTCTGGGGGGGCACAGCGGTGACAGCTACGGCGCCTGCGTGGAATGGGTGGAGAGCCTGACCCTGCTGCTGCTTGCCCTGGCCGCTCTCGTGGCTGGGGCCGGCTAGGCGCTGGGCGGCAGCTCCAGCAGGAAGGCGTTGCCAGATCTGGGGAGTTCGCTGGCGGCGAGGCTGGGGGGGCAGAGCAGGCTGAGTTCGCCGCCCAGGTTGCGGGCCAGATCCCTGGCCAGGGCCAGCCCCAGCCCCGTGCCAGGCAGGTCCTGGCCCCGCTCCCCTCGGATCCCCCGTCCGAAGATCGCCTCGCGTTCCTGATCGGCGATCGCCACACCGCCATCCCAGACCGTGAGCCTGGGGCGCCCGCCAGAGGCCAGGGCGCTGTGCAGGCCAACGCTGCTTCCTTCGGGGCTGTAGCGGAAGGCGTTCTCGAGCAGGTTGGCGAGAATTTCGGCCACGGCGGCGCTGTCGCCGCGCCAGTCCGGCAGAGAGCCGGGGCCCTGCCAGGCACGGCCCTGCAGGGCGGCGGTGGCGGCGGCCCGCTGCAGCAGCGGCTGCACCCGCTCCCGCAAGGGTGAGGCCTCGCCTGTCCTCAGGGAAGGGGGCAGCAGAAGGGGGCCTGCGCTCTGCGGACCCGGCTGGATCGCCGCTGGATCCGCGAGTCCGTCGATCGCTTCGATGTAGCGGTGGAGCTGCTGCCCTTCCACCAGCAGGTTCTCCACCAGCGCCCGATTCTCTGGATCACCCTCGAGGCGTCGCTTGAGCAGCTGAGCAAAGGTGCGCAGGGCGGCCAGGGGATTGCGCATCTGGTGCACCAGCAGGCGCAACTGCTGCTGCTGCCGCTCCAGCTGCTCAGCCAGGCGCTGGTGCTCCAGATCCAGCAGCAGGGCCTCAGTGAGTGACTGAGCTGCCGCCTGCAGCCGTGGATGGAGGTTGGCCGGCCAGGCGCTGCCGGCCAACTCCACCCGCAGGGCGCCCAGCAGGGTGCTCTGGTGGCGCAGGGGCAGCCAGCGGCGCTGCTCACTGGGCAGCAGCAGGCTCTGGTCTTCATCGACGGCGGGAAGGGCCATGCGCTGCGCTGGCCAGTGGCCCGCCGGCATCAGCGCCAGCTTGCCGTCCTCACGGGGGGTGGCCAGATAGACCACCAAAGAGCGGAGGTCACTGCGGTCGGAGAACTGCTCAAGCTGCAGCTGGAGCAGGGTCAAAAAACGCGGCGACACCTGCATCGTGGCCTGGCCTGGGGAGCCTGCAAAAAAAATTCCGGAACCCGTGATTGAAATCTCGGATTTGGCCTTAAGATTTACGTATCGACCATTACTTCGCGGTCCGCGAGCGGACCTCCAGGTGCAGGGGCGAACGCATCGGTTGCACTTTCCTGCAAACGAGGCTACAGCAGAGAGAGACCCGTCCCTCCACTGTTCGGAGGCATCCCCTGGGATGCCTCCGGGTTGCTTCCTGTCTGGGGTTTCCTTTAGCAGCTGCCAGCAGCCGCACCAGGAATTCCGCTCCCGGTAGCCAGATGTCTGGACGTGCCTGCGCTTCCCCAGGGAGCGCTCATCCGGTTTGTCTCGCCTTGCGAGACCGCCCCATCCTTCCCATCCCTCTCCATCTCCCCCTCGGGAGTTGTTTCATGTCCAAGAAGCGCAAGCGGATCAGTCGCCGTCGTCTCGCCGGTCAGCGCGTGCTCGCCCACGTGCCCACCCATAACCTCGAGACCGGAGAGCACAAGCCGGTCATCGCGGCCCGCCGCTACATCGCCGAAACCGGCCTTGAGGCGCCCGCACTGCTCAACGTTCGCCGCAATGAGCACACCACCGATCGTTTCTTCTGGGGTGAAAAGGGTCTGTTCAGCGCCCAGTACGCCGAGGAGAACCACTTCCTCTTTCCCTCCCTGCGCCTGATCGTCGATCAGGTCGGTGAAGACACCCTATTCGCCGGCCTCGAGTCCACTGGCTCCGACGACTGGGAAGAGATGGAAGAGTACGAATACGCCTTCGTCTGAGGTCTCCCTCCGGTGAACGCCTGACCCGATCAACCCCCGTGGATCCATTGATCCGTGGGGGTTTGTTCATGCCGGTGGCCGGGGCCAGTGCTGCTGGAGGAACGAACGCAGAGAAGGGAACAGGGCCGGGTCGATGGTATGCCCCCCCGGGAAACCCAGCAGCTCACTCTCCCCGCCGGCGCTCCGCCAGAGCCGCTGCAGCTCTTCGCTGGCCCCGTAGGGCACCACAGGATCCGCTCGGCCGTGGGTGAGCAGGACCGGCGGCAGGGGGGATTGCGGCCTCCAGCCTGGATGGGGATAGCCGCTGCAGGCGATCACGCCGGCCACCGGCAGATCCCCGGCCACATCCAGGGCCATGGCCGCTCCCTGGGAGAAGCCGAGAACAATCGTCCTCTCAAGGGGCAGGCTGTCCGCCAAGGCCTCCAGCCGCTGGCGCAGCTGTTGCCGTGCTCCCGCCAGGCCAGGCCACTCCGGCTGCTGCAGGTCGTACCACTGGCGCCCGACTCCGTGGGGGTGGGCTTCAGGCGCGCGCAGGCTGATCACCCCCGTGGCGCGGCCGGCGAGCTCCTCGCCCAGATCAAGCAGGTCGTCGGCATCGGCGCCCCAGCCATGCAGCAGCACCAGCCGCTGCTCGGCGGCGGCGGGTCCGCGGATCAGAAGGTCATCGGTCATGGCACTGGGTCCTGGCGCACTCGGGTGGCGTTGCCGGCGGCAGGGCCGGAGCTGGGGCCATGGTGCTGCGCGGTTGGGGCCGTTGGGGTGCAGCTGCTGCGTAAGTTGTGGCCAGCACGCCTTCTCGACCGTCCATGGCCCCCACCGCGCTGCTGAGTGTGTCGGACAAGCAGGGCGTGGTGGAACTCGCCACGGCCCTGCACCATCGCCATGGCTACAGCCTGCTCTCCAGTGGCGGCACCGCGGCCACCCTGGCCGCTGCCGGCCTGCCGGTGACCCGCGTGGCCGATCACACCGGTGCTCCGGAGATCCTCGGTGGCCGGGTCAAGACCCTGCATCCGCGCATCCACGGCGGCATCCTTGCCCGCCGGGAGGATCCGGCCCACCGAGCTGATCTTGAGGCCCAGGCGATCACCCCCATCGATGTGGTGGTGGTGAACCTCTACCCCTTCCGCGAAACGGTGGCTGACCCGGCCGTGTCCTGGGAGAAGGCGGTAGAAACGATCGACATCGGTGGTCCGGCCATGGTGCGTGCCGCCGCCAAGAACCATGCCGATGTGGCGGTGCTCACCGACCCCGGCCAGTACGCCGACTTCCTCTCGGCCCTGGCCGACGATCGGGTCGATGCTGCCCTGCGCCGCCAGCTCGCCCTGGAGGCGTTCCGCCACACGGCCAGCTACGACAGCGCCATCAGCGCCTGGTTGGCGGAGAAGTTGGAGCCCGCGGCCGCTCAGCAGGATCTTCCCCTGCGGCTGGAGTTGCCCTTGCGTCAGACCCTGCGCTACGGCGAGAACCCCCATCAGCAGGCCAGCTGGTACAGCGAGCCCCGGGCTGGCTGGGGCGGGGCCCGGCAGCTGCAGGGCAAGGAACTCAGCTTCAACAACCTGCTCGACCTCGATGCTGCCCTGGCCACCGTGAGGGAGTTCGGCTACGGCGGCGAGGTCCAGCCGGCGGCTGTCGTGGTCAAGCACACCAACCCCTGTGGGGTGGCCGTGGGCAGCAGCGCCGCCGAGGCCCTGCAGCGGGCCCTGGAGGCGGATTCGGTTTCGGCCTTTGGCGGCATCGTGGCCCTCAACGCGGTGGTGGATGGGACCAGCGCCGAGCGGCTCACCAGCCTGTTCCTGGAATGCGTCGTGGCGCCTGGGTACAGCGAGGAGGCCCTCGCACGCCTGGGGGCCAAGGCCAATCTGCGCCTGCTGGAGCTGCCCGCAGCGGCGGTGGCGCGGGCGCCGCGGCGGCAACTGCGCACTGTGCTCGGCGGCCTCCTGGCCCAGGACCTCGATGATCAGCCCGCCAGCGAAGACGATTGGCAGGTCGTCAGTCAGCGGCCGCCCAGCCCCGCCGAGCTCGACGACCTGCGTTTTGCCTGGCGCCTGGTGCGCCATGTGCGCTCCAACGCGATCGTGGTGGCCAGCGGCGGGGTCAGCCTGGGGATCGGTGCCGGTCAGATGAACCGGGTGGGCTCCGCCCGGCTCGCCCTGGAGGCGGCCGGAGCGGGCAGCCAGGGGGCTGTGCTCGCCAGTGATGGCTTCTTCCCCTTCGCGGACACCGTGCGGCTGGCAGCGAAGCATGGGATCACCGCGGTGATTCAGCCAGGCGGCAGCGTGCGCGACGGGGAGTCGATCCAGGCCTGCGATGAACTCGATCTGGCAATGGTCTGCACCGGCCGGCGCCACTTCCTGCACTGAGTGGGCTCTCCACGGGCGCGCCGCGGGCGCTGAACGGCGCGGGGAGGGGGTAGAGCAGTAGTTTCGCTGCCAACGGCCTCACCCCGTGACCATGCCCGACGCCCTCGCCTTCAACCTCAATTTCCTCCACCCGCTGCTGATGTGGGTGTTGCTGGCCCTTTCCGGTTATGCCCTGGTCCTGGGTATCAAGGCCAAGAAGACCCGCACCGCCGATGCGGAGCAGCGCAAGGAGCTGATCAAGGGCAAGTTCGCTCAGCGCCACTTCCAGATCGGCTCGATCGTGCTGGCTGTGATGGTGCTCGGCAGCTTCGGCGGCATGGCCGTCACCTACATCAACAACGGCAAGCTGTTCGTGGGTCCGCACCTGCTGGTGGGCATCGCCATGGTTAGCCTGATCGCCGTGGCGGCCTCCCTCTCGCCGCTGATGCTCAAGGGCAATCTGATCGCCCGTAAGGCCCATGTCGGCCTGAACATGACCCTGATGAGCCTCTTCCTCTGGCAGGCAGTCACCGGCATGCAGATCGTCAACAAGATCTGGACCGACCGCTGAGGCCTTTCTTGAAGTGCGTGATCAGAAGGGGGCCCGCCGGCGGGGCGGGCAGGGCAGCTCGTGGGTGGCGTGGAAGTCTTCCTGGACCTTCCAGGTGAGCTTGCGCGAGATCTGCCTCACGATCTGCCGCAGCAGGTGATCGCCACTTGATTGCACCAGCTTGTCGGGAAGCAGGCCGATCACCGCAGGCAACCGGATCCACACGCACAGGTCGAGCTCCCAGCGCACCTGGGTGAGGGCGCCGTCTGCGGTCTCACTGGCGGGATCAGGCTCGGCTCCTGAGCCCTCCTCCAGCTGCAGGGCGGCGTTGAATTCGACGTCGTAGATCTCCTGCAGGCTGGCGTCGGGGGAGCTCAAGGCCGCCGTGACGATGCGATAGACGCCTTCGCTCTGGGGCAGCAGCTCCAGTCCGATGGTGGGCTCCACCTCAAAGCCGAAATTGCCGAAGCGCCCCAGGGTCAGGGCATAGCCGTTGGGCCCGAGCGATTGCACGGTCATCGGCGCCGCGCAACGCCGGAACCAGCCGTCGTGATGGTCGAGGTAGTCGGCCACGGTGTGGGATGGCGCCCGCATCTCCATCACATCGGCGAATCGGCTGCTGTAACGATTAACCCGAAGGTCGTCGCTGTGGCGCAGTGGCACGGCCTCGACTGGCGGGCACTGGGCAGACTCCGGATCCTGGGCAAGGGCCACGGTCGTCGAGGTGTCGCGGGACAGGGCGGTGCTCAAAACTGTTGGATCTCCTCGAGGTCCGAGCGAGTACCCCGTGATGGCGGGAGACGATGAACCAATGTAACTGCAGCCTGCAGTGGAGACCGCTGCACTTGTGACAGCAACGGAGCTGAGGGCTGAAGACACTCTCCCTCAGTCGCCGCAGAGCTCCATCAGGTGGCGGATCACGTCCTCCACCACCCGGTCGGGTGTCGAGGCGCCGGACGTGATGCCCACCCGCAGGGGCCCCTCAGGCAGGAAGGGTGCAAGCACCTCCAGATCGCCCCCCAGGGGCATGTGCTCGATGCGGTTGCCCGGCCCGATCCGCTCGGGGGTGTCGATGTGAAAGGAGCGGATGCCGCGGCTGATGGCGATCTCCTGCAGGTGCGTGGTGTTCGAAGAGTTGTAGCCGCCGATGACCACCATCAGATCAAGTGGTTCATCCACCAGGGAGAACATGGCGTCCTGGCGCTCCTGGGTGGCGTCGCAGATGGTGTTGAAGGCCAGGAAGTGGTCGTTGAGCTCAGCCGGGCCATAGCGTTGCAGCATGGTGCGCTCGAACATGCGGCCGATCTCCTCGGTTTCGCTCTTGAGCATCGTCGTCTGGTTGGCCACACCGACGCGCGCCAGGTCCCGGTCGGGGTCGAAGCCGGGAGAGGAGGCCTTGGCGAAGTGACTGATGAAGGCCTCACGGTCGCCCTTCCCGAGGATGTAGTCGCAGACCATCTGAGCCTCGGCCAGATCCAGCACCACCAGGTAGGTGCCGGCGAAGGAGCTGGTGGCGAGGGTTTCCTCGTGCTTCACCTTGCCGTGGATGATCGAGCTGAAGGCGTGTTTCTTGTGCTTCTCCACGGTGTTCCACACCTTCGAGACCCAGGGGCAGGTGGTGTCGACGATGTGGCAGCCGCGCTCGTTCAGCAGTTGCATTTCCTGAACGGTGGCACCGAAGGCCGGCAGGATCACCACATCACCGACGCCCACCTCGGAGAAATCCTTGACCCCTTCCTCAACGCGGATGAACAGCACGTTCATGTCGCGCAGATGGGCGTTCACCGAGGGGTTGTGGATGATTTCGTTGGTGATCCAGATCCTCTCGCTGGGGTAGTGCCGCCGGGTTTCGTAAGCCATGGCCACGGCACGCTCCACCCCCCAGCAGAAGCCGAAGGCCTCGGCAAGGCGCACGGTCAGCCGGCCTTGGCGCAGTTCATAGCCGTTCTCCCGGATCGTGGCGATCAGCTCGCTCTGATAAGCCTGCTCAAGGTTGACCGCCACTTGCTCGCCCAGGCCGAAGCCGCGGCGGTTGTAGCGCTCGGAGTGATGCAGCGAGCGTTTGAAGGCGCGGGTGTCCATGGCGTTGCCGCAGGGCAGGCAGGGGCCGACTCTATGGGCTGCTGCCCACCGACGGGCGAAAAAAAAGCCCCGGTCGAAACCGGGGCCAGAACCGACCCAGGGGGCGGAATCGGAAGAGCTGGGGGCTCAGTTCGCCGTGGAGGCGAAGTCGGGATAGGCCTCCATCCCGTGCTCGGAGATGTCGAGGCCTTTGATCTCTTCCTGCTCGCTCACGCGGATGCCTCCGGAGATGCCTCCGATGACCGACCAGGCGATCCAGGAACAGATCAGGGCAAAGAGCCCGTAGGAAATCACCCCGAGGATCTGAAGGCCGAACTGGCCGAAGCCATGGCCGGTCAGCAGACCCTTGTCCGTGTTGAAGAGACCAACGGCGAGGGTGCCCCAGATGCCGCAGGTGCCGTGGACGGACCAGGCACCCACCGGATCATCAATGCCGAGGCTGTCGATGAAGCCGACCGAGAAGACGACGAGGGTACCGGCGATGAAGCCGACCACCCAGGCTGCAGGCATCGAGAAGCCGTCGCAACCGGCGGTGACGCCGACCAGACCAGCCAGGATGCCGTTGATCGACATGGTGAGGTCAGGCTTGCCGGAAGTGAGCTGGGACACCAGCGTGCCGGCGATGCCGCCACCGGCAGCTCCCAGGGTGGTCGTCACGGCGATGTAGGGAACGGCCGCGTCCATGGCCAGCTGGGAGCCAGGGTTGAATCCATACCAGCCGATCCAGAGGATCAGGCAGCCCAGGGTCGCGATGGCCAGGTTGTGGCCGGGGATGGCCTGGGTCTTGCCGTCGGCGAATTTGCCGATCCTGGGTCCGAGCAGCATGGCTCCGACCAAGCCGGCCCAGGCCCCCACCGAGTGGACCACGGTGGAGCCGGCGAAGTCGATGAAGCCCAGCTGGTTCAGCCAGCCTCCATTCCACTGCCAGCTGCCGGCAATGGGATAGATGAAGGCCACAAGCACCAGCGAGAAGAGCACGAACTCGCTGAACTTGATGCGCTCGGCCACCAGACCGGAAACGATCGTGGCGGACGTGCCGGCGAAGGCCACCTGGAAGAGGAAATCGACGGAGGGCACCAAAGAAGCGTCCTTGACCATCTCCGCTGTGACGGTGGGATCAAAGAAGAGACCCAGTGGCCCGCCCTTGCCGTAAAAGAGCCAGCCAGGGATGACCGGCTCCCCATACATCAGTGAGAAGCCGATCAGCCAGTAGGCGCTCGCCGCGAGGGCGAAGACGATCAGGTTCTTGGTGAGGATGTTGGTGGCGTTTTTCTGGCGGCAGAGACCCGCTTCGACCATGGCGAAGCCGGCGTTCATGAAGATCACCAGGATGGCGGCGATCAACAGCCAGACGTTATTGATCAGGAAAGCCGGCGTGAGCTCCGGCAGCTCAGCGGCGTGGGCGGAGAGGTTGAACACCCCGAGGCCGAAGAGGGCCAGGGGTACACAGGCCAGCCAGGTGAGCGTGCGGGAATTGGAGAACCCACGGATGCTGCGCAGCAGCAGTTCGGGAGCCTCGAGCAGACTTGCCTCCTGAAGACGCCGAGGCCGGCGTCGCCCAGGGGCGTGAGGAGCAACTGTCATGGAGCGCAACGTCGCACAGGATTTTGCGGAGAGAGGATGAATCACGCCCGAGGGCGTTCCTACATGGCAAAAGTGCACGCTGCGGCACCAATTGCTGGTGGCATCCGCTACAAAACCTCTGATCCGTTCACGCAGGGAGGGTCTGGGGTTCCCGGGGGATCAGCTCGGCCACACCGAGCCAGCTCACGGCCTCGGCGCTGAAGCGGTAGCGCAGGGGCAGCACCTCAACGCCCGCCGCCAAGGCCTCCCGGAACAGGTCCCCGTAGCGGGGATCGGCCGAATCCCCCGGGGCGAAGGCCGTCACGTCGCCGCGGCTCAGGCAGGGAACGAGCAGCCCGCGGGCCTCGGGTCCAACGGCCATCAGCTCCTGCAGGTGTTTCTGTCCCCTCTCTGTGACTGTGTCTGGAAAAAGGGCCAGCTCCCCCCGGCTCCAGGTGGTGTTCTTGACCTCCAGGTAGATCGGCCGCGGATCGGCGGCCTCGGCGGGGGGCTGCAGCAACAGGTCGATCCGGCTGCGGCGGTTCTGCCCGTAGGCGACCTCGGCGCGGATCGAGCCGATCGGTCCCAGCCAGGGCTCCAGGCAGCCCGCTTCGATCGTGGCCCGCACCAGCCGGTTGGGCAGGGCCGTGTTCACCCCCACCCAGCAGGGCTCACCGTCGCTGCCGGGCACCAGGGCCTGCTCCCAGGTCCAGGCCAGCTTGCGCTCGGGCCTGGGGTCGTGGCGCAGGCGCACCCGCCCGCCCGGGAGGAGCACCCCGGTCATGGGGCCGGTGTTGGGGCAATGGGCGGTCACCAGCTGGCCGTCGGCCAGCTCCACATCCGCCAGGAAGCGCTTGTAGCGGCGCAGCAGCACCCCCTCCACCAGGTTCTGCAGCGGCAGAATCGGCGTGCCGGTGGGGCTTGGGCAGGGCTTCGGATCCGGCATCGATTCAAGGGCTGGCCAGGGGGTGCTGGCTCAGGTGCCCATGGTGCCGCTCGGCCGATTGGCCTCGCTGCGGGCGGCGGGGTGGAGAATCCCCCGGTGGATGGGGCCCAACGGCCTGACTGGATGGTGAAATCCCTGCGGCGCATCGCCTTGATCGTGGCGGTGGCCACGGCCCTGAGCAAGGTGGCCGGTCTGCTGCGCCAGCAGGTGATCGCCGCTGCATTCGGGGTGGGGGCGGCCTATGACGCCTACAACTACGCCTATGTGCTGCCGGGATTCCTGCTGATCCTGCTGGGGGGCATCAACGGGCCGTTTCACAGCGCCATGGTGAGCGTGCTGGCCCGCCGCCCCCGCGACGAGGGCGCCCATGTGCTGGCGGCTATCAACACCCTCGTGGGCGTGGGCCTACTGGGGGTGACCCTGCTGCTGCTGGTGGCCGCCGATCCCCTGATCACCCTGGTGGGGCCGGGGCTTGACCCGGAGCGCCACGCCATTGCCGTGCTGCAGCTGCGCTGGATGGCGCCGATGGCCCTGTTCGCCGGCCTGATCGGTCTCGGTTTCGGGGCCCTCAATGCGGCTGATGTGTTCTGGCTGCCCTCGGTGAGCCCGCTGCTGTCGAGTGTGGCGATGATCGCCGGCATCGGTCTGCTCTGGTTCCAGCTCGGAGCCGAGATCGCCCTGCCAGCTACGGCGGTGCTGGGGGGAGTCGTGCTGGCGGCCACCACGACCCTGGGGGCGGTGCTGCAGTGGCTGATCCAGCTGCCCGCCCTGGCGAAGCAGGGCCTGCATCGCTTCCAGCTGGTCTGGGACTGGAAGCACCAGGGCGTGCGCGAGGTGCTGCAGGTGATGGGTCCAGCCACGCTCTCCTCGGGGATGCTGCAGATCAATGTCTTCACGGATCTGTTCTTCGCCTCCGGCATCGTCGGCGCCGCCGCTGGCCTGGGCTACTCAAACCTGCTGGTGCAGACGCCGCTCGGTCTGCTCTCCAATGCGCTGCTGGTGCCCCTGTTGCCGGTGTTCGCCAGGCTCACGGCCCCGGAGGATCGCCAGGCCCTGGTGGGCCGGATCCGTCAGGGCCTGATGCTCTCCACCGCCAGCATGATGCCACTGGGGGCCCTGTTCGTGGCCCTGGCCTATCCGATCGTGGCCGTGGTCTATGAGCGGGGGGCTTTCGACCGGGGAGCGGCGCTGCTGGTGGCCAGCCTGCTGATGGCCTACGGCGTGGGCATGCCGGCCTACCTGGGCCGCGATGTGCTGGTGCGGGTGTTCTATGCCCTCGGTGACGGCACGACCCCCTTCCGCTTTTCCCTGGCCGGAATCGGCTTCAACGTGATCTTCGACTGGGTTCTGGTGGGCGGGCCCACTCCCTGGGGGCTGCAGCTGCCCGGGCTCAACTTCGGCGCCCCTGGCCTGGTGCTGGCCACGGTGGCGGTGAACCTGCTCACTTGCACGGGATTGCTGCTGGCGCTGCAACGGCGTCTTGGGGGGCTGCCCCTGCGCGTCTGGGGGCGGGACAGCCTGTGGCTGCTGCTGGCCGCGGTGGCCGGGGGCCTGGCCGCCTGGGTGCTCTCCAGCTTCGTGGCCTGGCCAGGAGGACTGCTGGGACAGCTGTGGCAGTGCGCCTTGAGTGCTGGCCTGGGGTTGACGCTCTACGGCCTGATCGCCAGCTGGGCGGGGGTGCCCGAGGCCAGTGATCTGGCGCAGCAGCTGCGCGCGCGTTTCAGTCGGAGTTCCTGAGGGTCACCCGGCGTTCCTCGCGCACCTGCACCGGGATCTCCATGCGGCTGCGGCCGAGCATCTGGGGGCCATCCACCGAGAAGATCCGCGCTTCGATACCGAAATCGCGAAAGGCGTTCTCCAGTTCCTGGATCAGCGCCTTCTCCACCTGGGCCTCGGCGTCGACGACCTTGCCGATCAAGCGGCCGCCCAGGGGGCCGATGCGCTGACGGACCACCTCTCGGGCATTGGTGACCTCGATGACCAGCATCCAACGCCTGCAACGGTTTTGAACCTTATTCGCAGCGCAACGCCCTCGCCGGCACTGTCGTGCTTCTTCAGCCGCGGCGCCACATCCTGGGGGGCTCAGCGCCCCACGTTCTCAAGCACGTCCTCAAGATCGCGCAACTGCCCCGGGGGGAGCAGGCGGGCCAGGGGCAGACGGCTGGAGCCTCCGCCGATCGGTACCTGGACTGCTTCGAGGGCCTGGCGGGCGCAGACCCCTGGCCCCTGATCGAGCCGGGCAGCGCATTCGATCGCCAGGGTCATCGCCAGACCGGCATCGCCCAGGTAGAGATGCCAGCTGGCCACCTGGATGTACAGGCGGTCCGCCAGGGCCAGGCTCAGCTCCTCGAGTTCCGTTGCCGTCAGGCTCACTGGACTGTTATGCGCTCAGGCTTCACCTTGGTCGAGCGTCTGGGTTCGTGGCCGCAGCCGCAACACGATGATGAGGTGCAGCAGCCAGAGCGCCCCCCAGGCCAGGCTCAGCCAGCCCAGGTGGGCCCAGGGATGGCGCAGCCCCTGAACGAACCACAAACCCGTGTTCACGGCAGCGAACAGACCGCCGTGGAGGCAGAGGTTCACCACCCGCTCGTAGTGGCAGTAGGTGGGGTCGGCGGGGTCGGCGGGGCCGTACCAGCGGATCGGCATGGGGAGAGGAGACGCAGAGCCTGTGGTGGCTGGCTCGATTGTGCCCCGGCGACAGTTGACGGATGGCCCCCCCGTGCGGTGAGAATGCAGAGGTAGGCGCTTGTAGCTCAGCGGATTAGAGCATCTGACTACGGATCAGAGGGTCGGGAGTTCGAATCTCTCCAGGCGCGCTTCTCAACCGTCCGAAACCGGACGGTTTTTTCTTGGTTTGGCATTCCCCGCTGCTTCCCAGGGGGCCGGCAGGAGCGCTGGGATGATTTCTTACGATGAAACCCTCACGCCCCTCCGTCGACACCATTGTGGATTCCACCGGTACGCCCCTGAACCAGTCCCTGGCGGCCGGTGATCCCGCCATCGCCGCCCTGATCGGCCGTGAGCTGGAGCGTCAGCAGACTCATCTCGAGCTGATCGCCAGCGAGAACTTCGCCTCCAGGGCCGTGATGGAGGCCCAGGGATCGGTACTCACCAACAAGTACGCCGAAGGTCTGCCCCACAAGCGGTACTACGGCGGCTGTGAGCATGTTGATGCGATCGAGGAGCTGGCCATTGCCCGGGCCCGCCAGCTGTTCGGGGCCGCCTGGGCGAACGTGCAGCCCCACAGCGGTGCCCAGGCCAACTTCGCCGTATTCCTGGCCCTGCTCCAGCCCGGCGACACGATCCTGGGCATGGACCTTTCCCATGGCGGACACCTCACCCATGGCTCGCCGGTGAATGTGTCGGGCAAATGGTTCAAGGCCGTCCATTACGGCGTCGATCCCCACACCAACCAGCTCGACTACGACGCCATCCGGGCCCTGGCCGAGCAGCACCGCCCCCGGCTGATCATCTGCGGCTACTCCGCCTACCCCCGCACGATCGACTTCGAGGCTTTCCGCTCGATTGCTGATTCCGTCGATGCCTTCCTGCTGGCTGACATGGCCCACATCGCCGGCCTGGTGGCGGCAGGGGCCCATCCCAGCCCCATCCCCCATTGCCATGTGGTCACCACCACCACCCACAAGACCCTGCGTGGGCCCCGTGGCGGGCTGATCCTCTGCAATGACGCCGAGTTCGGCAAGCGCTTCGACAAGGCCGTCTTCCCCGGTAGCCAGGGTGGCCCTCTCGAGCATGTGGTGGCCGCGAAGGCGGTGGCCTTCGGTGAGGCCCTGCAGCCCTCCTTCCGGACCTACAGCCAGCAGGTGATCCGCAATGCCCAGGCCCTGGCCGCCCGGATCCAGGAGCGCGGCATCGCCGTGGTCTCCGGTGGTACCGACAACCACCTGGTGCTGCTCGACCTGCGCTCGATCGGCCTCACCGGCAAGGTGGCCGACCTGCTGGTGAGCGAAGTGAACATCACGGCCAACAAGAACACCGTGCCGTTCGATCCTGAATCGCCCTTCGTCACCAGTGGTCTGCGCCTTGGCACCGCCGCCCTCACCACCCGCGGCTTCGATGCCGACGACTTCGCCGAGGTGGCCGATGTGATTGCGGACCGGCTTCTCCATTCCGATGACAGCGTCATCGAGCTGCGCTGCCGTGAGCGCGTGCGTGCCCTCTGCGAGCGCCATCCGCTCTACGGGCCGAGCCGCATTCCCCTGCCGGCCTGACCCCACTGCCTAAGCTTTGCCCTCGATCAGGTTCTTCCATGGCTCCCCCCGCGACGTTGCCGCCAGCGTTGCCCAGCCCCTGGCCTTGGGTCGGCAGCGGGTGGTCGCCATGTCCTGCTGACACGATCAGTGCGCGTTGCTCGTGAGCATGGCCGCCAGTCCGCTCCCTGCGGCCCTCCTCACCTTTCTGATCGCGGCTCTGCTCACGGCGCTGATCGTGCCGCTGGTGCGGACAATAGGGCTGCGCTACGGCCTCTTCGACCCTCCCGATTCGCGCAAGCAGCACGATATCCCGATGGTGCGGCTGGGGGGGATTGGCATGGTGGCGGGCTTTTCCCTGGCCCTGGCCTTCACCTGGGCCCTGGGTGGCTTCGGCAACCTGGCCCCGGACCGGGATCAGTTGATCTGGACCACCCTGGCCGGAGCGCTCTGTTACTTCGTGATCGGTCTGGCCGATGACCTCTTCGCCCTCCCGCCCCTGCCGCGCCTGGCCGGCCAGGTCGCCGTGGCGGTGGTGGTCTGGAGCGAGGGGGTGCGGATCGGAGCGATCGATCTGCCCCTCGGCTTCTTCGGTCTGCCGTCCCTGGCCTTCTCGCTGCCCGAAAGCCTTAGCCTGCTGGCCACGGTGATCTGGCTGGTGGGTATCACCAACGCCATCAACTGGATCGATGGCCTCGACGGCCTTGCCGCCGGCGTTGGCGGCATCGCAGCGGTGGGGCTGCTCTCGGTGAGCTTCAGCCTGCAGCAGAGCGCAGCCGGTCTGCTTGCAGCCGCCCTGGCCGGCGCCTGCCTCGGCTTCCTGCGCCACAACTTCAACCCCGCCCGCATCTTCATGGGCGATGGCGGCTCCTATTTTCTGGGCTTTGCCCTGGCGGCGATCAGCATCGTCGGCCCGGCCAAGGGGCTCACCACCGTCAGCCTGCTCTTCCCACTGCTGATTCTCTCCCTGCCCCTGGCCGACATGTCGGCGGTGATCATGGGCCGGCTCAGCGAGGGTCACTCCCCCTTCTATCCCGACCGTCGCCATCTCCACCACCGGCTGCTGCGGGCCGGCTTCAGCCATCGCCGCACGGTGCTGATCATCTACGCCTTCACCCAGTGGCTGGCTGCCCTGGCCCTGGTGGCGGCCAATGTGGAGCTGCGCTTCCTCTGGCTGGCGCTCGCCACCGCAGTACTAATCGGGGCGGTGCTGGGCTCCCGTCGCCAGCGCCTGTTGCCGGCCGATTCCTCCCCCAGCACCACAGCTGCTTCAGCAGCGGCGGCCTCCTCCAACTCAGTCCACTGTGATGCCGGCCGTGACCCGAAGCCCTGAGAGCTTGCCCAGCCGCGGCTCTGAACTCATGGGCAGCGAAAGCGGAGGCACCGAAATTCTCTGCATCGGCACGGAGCTGCTGCTGGGCAACATTCTCAACGGCAATGCCCGTTGGCTGGCGGAGCAGCTGGCGGGTCTGGGCCTTCGCCATTACCGCCAGTCGGTGGTGGGGGACAACCGGGAGCGTCTGATCGCCATGGTGCGGGAGGCCTCCAGGCGCTGCCGGGTGCTGATCTGCACCGGTGGTCTCGGCCCCACCCCCGATGACCTCACCACCGAGGCCCTGGCCGACGCCTTCGCCACTCCGCTCGAGGAGCGGCCTGAGGTGTGGCGCGATATCCAGGCCAAGTTCGCGGCCCTGGGCCGCGCCCCCTCGCCGAGCAACCGCAAGCAGGCCCTGCTGCCGGCGGGAGCGTGCGTGTTGCCCAACCCGCTGGGCACGGCCCCCGGCATGATCTGGACTCCCAGGCCCGGTTTCACCCTGCTCACCTTCCCCGGAGTGCCCTCCGAACTGCGGGCGATGTGGGCCGCCACCGCGGCGCCCTGGCTGCGGGGGCAGGGCCTGGTCGAGGGGGTTTTCGCCAGCCGGATCCTGCGCTTCTGGGGGGCTGGGGAATCGCGCCTGGCGGAGCAGGTGGCCGACCTGCTGGAGCTGTCCAATCCCACCGTGGCGCCCTATGCCGGCACCGGCGAAGTGAAGTTGCGGATCACGGCCCAGGCTCCCACGCTCCCGCAGGCCGAGGAGTTCCTTGCCCCGGTGGAGGCCGAGCTGCGCCAGCGGTTGGGGGCCTGGTTCTACGGGATCGACAACGACAGCCAGGCCTCCCTTTGCCTGGATCTGTTGCGGCGACGGGGGGAGACGCTGGCAGTGGCGGAATCGTGCACCGGCGGTGGGCTGGGAGCAGCCCTGACGGCTGTGCCCGGGGCTTCTGATGTGTTCCTCGGCGGTGTGATCGCCTATGCCAACGCCGTCAAGCAAGGGCTGCTGGGGGTGCCCGCCGCCATGCTCGAGGCCCACGGGGCCGTGAGCGATCCGGTGGCGATCGCCATGGCCGAAGGGGCTCGTCGGCTCACCGGCAGCACCTGGGCCCTGGCGCTCACTGGCGTCGCTGGCCCTGGTGGGGGCAGCCCAGGGAAGCCGGTGGGGCTGGTGCACATCGCCCTGGCAGGGCCCAGGGGCAGCACCAGTGAGGGGGTTCGTTTCGGCGGTGGCCGCAGCCGCGACTGGATCCAGACGGTGAGCGCCGGCGAGGCCCTCAACCGCCTGCGCCTGCTTCTGCTGGCCGAGACGCAGACCGAAGGCCAGGCCACTCCGCCTTAGGCTGGCCTGTCTTGGGCTTGGAGGGAACGGTGAGCGCCGGCACGCTGTACGACAAGGTCTGGGACAGGCATCGCGTGGCGGAACTGCCTGGAGGGTCCACCCAGCTGTTCATCGGTCTGCACCTGATCCATGAGGTGACCAGCCCCCAGGCCTTTGCTGCCTTGAAGGAGCTGGGTCTGGGTGTGCGCCATCCCGAGCGCACCGTGGCCACAGTGGATCACATCGTGCCCACCACCTCGCAGGCTCGTCCCTTCGCTGATTCTCTCGCTGAGGAGATGCTCTCCACCCTGGAGCGCAACTGCGCCCAGCACGGCATCACTCTGCATGGCCTTGGCAGCGGCCGCCAGGGCATCGTCCATGTGATCGCACCGGAGCTGGGCCTCAGCCAGCCGGGCATGACGGTCGCCTGCGGTGATTCGCACACCTCCACCCACGGTGCCTTCGGGGCGATCGCCTTCGGCATCGGCACCAGCCAGGTGCGCGATGTGCTCGCCAGCCAGAGCCTGGCGATGAACAAGCTCAAGGTGCGGAGGATCCTGGTGGAGGGCAGCCTGCAGCCGGGCGTGTTCGCCAAGGACCTGATTCTCCACGTGATCCGCAGTCTGGGTGTGAAGGGCGGTGTGGGTTATGCCTATGAATTCGCGGGATCCTGCATCGAGGCCCTCTCGATGGAGGAGCGCATGACCCTGTGCAACATGGCGATCGAGGGGGGCGCCCGCTGCGGCTACGTCAACCCCGATGCCACCACCTTCGCCTACATCAAAGGTCGGCCCTTCGCGCCCGAGGGGGCGGCCTGGGAGCGGGCGGTGACCTGGTGGAGCACCCTCGCCAGCGGGCCTGACGCGGTGTTCGACGACGAAGTGCGCTTCGATGCCGCCACGATCGCCCCCACAGTCACCTGGGGGATCACGCCGGGTCAGGGGATCGGGGTGGATGAAACGGTGCCCACCCCCGAGCAGATGCCCGCAGAGGAGCGCCCGATCGCCGAAGAGGCCTACCGCTACATGGATCTGGCTCCGGGCGCAGCGATTCGGGGGCTGCCGGTGGATGTCTGTTTCATCGGCAGCTGCACCAATGGCCGCCTCAGTGACCTGCGCTCGGCGGCGGCGGTGGCCCGGGGCCGCCAGGTGGCTCCAGGGATCAAGGCCTTCGTGGTGCCCGGCTCTGAGCAGGTGGCTGCATTGGCCAGGGCGGAGGGCCTCGACCGGCTGTTCCAGGAGGCGGGCTTCGAATGGCGTGAACCCGGCTGCTCGATGTGCCTGGCGATGAACCCGGATCGGCTTGAGGGCCGCCAGATCAGTGCCAGCTCCAGCAACCGCAATTTCAAGGGCCGGCAGGGTTCAGCTTCCGGCCGCACCCTGCTGATGAGCCCGGCGATGGTGGCCGCGGCGGCCGTGACCGGCCAGGTGAGCGATGTACGCGAGCTGCTGCAGAGCCCCTCCGCGCTCGCTTCCGCTCCGGCCGATCCCAGGCCCGTGGCCGTGTCCCCTGCAGTGCTGTCGTGAGAACCTCCCCCTTCCCCTTCGGCCCGATCCCCGGTCTTGAAGGCCGCATCGTTGTCGTCAGCGGCGACGACATCGACACCGACCGGATCATCCCGGCCCGATTCCTCAAGTGCGTCACCTTCGAGGGGCTTGCCGAGGGGGCCTTCGCTGATGACCGCCTCGAGCTGGAGGGCTCCCACCCCTTCGATCGCCCCGAGCATCAGGGGGCCACGATCCTGGTGGTGAACCGCAACTTCGGCTGCGGCTCCAGCAGGGAGCATGCCCCCCAGGCCCTGATGCGCTGGGGCATCCGCGCGGTGGTGGGCGAGAGTTTTGCCGAGATTTTCTTCGGCAACTGCCTGGCTCTGGGAATCCCCTGCCTCAGCGGCGATCACACCACGATTCTGGCGCTGCAGCAGCAGGCCCTTGCCGAGCCCGCCGCCGGCTTCCAGCTGGATCTGGTCACGGCAGAGATCCGCGGCCAGGCCCCTGCCGGCGCACCCGAGTCGGCGCAGCGCTGGAGCCTGGAGCTGGCGGCCGGCCCCCGGCAGATGTTGCTCAGCGGCCAATGGAATGCCACGGGCCAGTTGCTTTCCCACGACGAGGAGCTGCGCCGGACGGCGGCACGCTTGCCCTATCTGGACAGCTTCGCCCTGGCCTGAGGCTCAGAACGGGTTCCGGCGTGCTTCTCCGGCACCATTGAGCTCAGGCCGGTAGGGAACGAACGGCACCCCCGTCCCCTTGAAGCCGAAGTCGTTGAGGCGGATCCGTACCCCGCCGATACCCTCATAGGGGCTGTAGAAGACGCTGAAGGCGTAGGCACGGCGCTGCCAGCGCAACTCCACGTAGGAGCCGGTGACCTCGCCGTAGTTCGTCGAGGAGGGATCCACGTTGAGGCCAATCCCACCGTTGAACAGCAGCGGACCGGCGATCTGCTGGGTGAGACCGATGCCCACCGTGCCCAGGTCCACCGCCGCGTCAAAACCGAAGGGGCTGAGGCCGTTGCGCAGGGTGAAGCCGCCTGTGACGGTGAGCTGAGTGAAATCGAAGAAGCGCTTGTTGAAGTGCCCGAGGGTGAGGGTGGGACCACCGGAGATCGAGAGGGTGTTCTGGTACGTTCCGTCGCCGAAATAGGCCACGTTCCCCGAAAGATTCGTGTTCAGGGTCAGCCCGGGCACGATCGGCTCAGGGGAGTAGCGCAGAGCCCCATCCGGGGTGGAGGGGAGGGCACGGCCCCGCCACAGCTCCAGGGAGCTGTTGAGTGATCCCACCGCGTTGGCTCGCCAGAGCTGGGCAAGATTCCTCGATTCCTCGCCGCTGCTCAGGAATTCGTTGCTCTGGTAGTTGCCCAGGCCCACTCGCCAGAAGTAGCGGTTGCTGAGCTTGCCCCAGTTGGGCAGGGTCGCTTCCTTCTCCAGGGAGGCGCCGTAGGCCGAATAGATGTCCTGCTCGCCGAGGGATCCATTCCAGATCCGGTAGCGGTAGGCCCCGAAGAGACGGGCCGTGGTGGAGCCCACCAGGGGGAGGTTGATGTTGCGATCCATCTGGCCCCAGCTGCGGGTGCCGTTGGCGATGTTCTCGGGATTGAAGGTGGAGATGTCGAGGTTCAAGCTGGTGTCGAATCCCAGCAGCGGTGTCTTCAGCCGGGCCTCCAGGCCGAACAGATCGCCCAGGGTGTTGTCCTGGCTCACCGAGGGGCCGGTGGCTTCGCCTCCCGGGATCGGATAGCTGTCGGTGGTGCCCTGGTAGGCGCGCTCGAGCATGAACTGGGGCTCCAGTTCCAGGGTTCCCTTCTCGCCAATCCGGATTGGCCGCAGGCGCCGGCCCACGTAGAAGCCGTCGCGGTCCTCCCGATCCACCCCCAGCACCCAGCGGTTCTCCACCTCCTGCTGTTTGCGGATGCGCGTGCGTGAGGTCACCGGAATCGCGAGACGGTCTTCCAGGATCAGCCGGTTGCGCTTGGAGGTGATCAGCAGATCGCCGTTGGCGTCCTGGTTGACCACCACCTGATCCGCATCCATCCACGACTGGGACGGGGTGAAGGGGTCGTTGCTGAAACTGGCGCGGTCGCTGCGCCAGCCGTTGGGGGTGAGCACGATTCTTGCGGCCTGATAGCGCAGATGGGTGAGGGTGCCCTGCACCGCCTGACGGTTCTTCTCCGAGCGCAGCCGCCGCACCTGGGGTGGCCGGGACGGTCCGAAGTCGCTGTCCTGATCGGCGGCCACTTCATCGTTACCACCGGTCTGACGACGGCGCTCGATCACCAGCCCTTCCCGTTTCTGCACCCCGGAGATGCGCTGCTCGATGGCGGCAGCGGCGGCGGCGCGTTTGCGCTCCTGTTCGCGCATGGCCCGGAACGACGCTGGGCGCCCGGCAGGGGTGCTCGGTGCAACAGCGGCGCCGCTGTCCAGGGTCGACGGGTCTTGGGCCGGCACCGGTCCCTCACCGCCCATGGCCACCTGCTCGAGGGCCTCGGGCAGGGAGCGGGGGCGGTCCGGCGGCTCGGCGCCACGGTTGGGGCAGCCCTTGGCCGGGCGCAGGACGGCCTGAGGATCGTCCGTGGGCGGCGGATCTCCGCCGAAGCGGTAGCGCAGGCCCAGCAGGTAAGCGTTGCTGCCCTCCCTGACGCCGTTGTAGGTGCCGAAAGCCCCGGAGCGGTGGTGAATCCTCCCCACCATCGACCACTGGGGCGAGAAGGATCCCTCGATTTCAAAGCCCAGATAGTTGAGGAAACGGGCCGACTTCTCCCGGTAGGTGCTCTCGTAGTTGCTGAGGTTGGTGTTGAGGCTCACGCCTTGCACGAACCCCAGACTCAGCCACGGTTGCAGCCAGGCCCGCAGCCCGATTCCGCCGGTGAACTCGCCGAAGGTCTGGGCGGAGGTGGAGAGGTTGGCCACCTCGGCGGACGTGAAGGGTCCGAGGTAGCGCCCGCCCTTCTGGGCTGATGCCCAGTGCCCGAGAGCATTGAAATCGAGCTCAAGAGCGAAGGGGCCGGCCTTGATCAGTCGCTTCTGCAGGCCAGCACCCAGCACCCGCTCCGGCCGGAAGACACCCTGGCCGAAGAAGGTCTGGCCGAAATCGGAGTGGAACATCTGCCCGCCCCAGAGGGTGGCGCTCCAGGGGTGGGGGTGCCAGTCGGGAATCTCGGGCAGCACCGTCGGGCAGGCGATCGGCTGGGGCTCGGGGAGCGGTACGGAGGGGGGCTGCTCGACGTCGAGATCCTCCAGGCTGGTCTTCAGGTCGAGAACGCCGTAGACGTCCTCCATCTCCCCTTCGCCTTCGATCAGGCCGTAGCGGAGCATGCTGCCCTGCAGGTACTGCTGGCCACGCCAGAAGCGCACGCTGCCCGTGGCGTAAAGGGTTCGGGTGGTGGTGTCGTACTCGAGGCGGTCCGCCATCAGGCGGCCGCCGGCCAGCACGGCCTTGGCATTGCCGCTGGCCACGTAGCGGTTGATCACCAGATCAAATCCCTGTTGATCAGCGCTGATCTCCAGTTCCTTGGGAGGGGTCTTGACCGGAGGTTCTGAGGCGGCCGTGCCGCTGGCTTCTGCGGGCACAGGCGGCTCAGCACCTGTCGGTTCAGCTGGAATCGCGATCGGCGCGGGCTGGGGCTCGGCGGCGCTGGGGTCGCTGACAGGGGCTTCGGCGCTGGCCGGGCCGGATCCCACGGCGGGATGGCTTGGCTGGGCTTCCGGGAGGAGCGGGTCGGCGCCGCTGACCTCAGCTCCGCTCAGGAGTGCTGGTGGGGAATCTGAGCTCAGGCTCTGGGCCCGGCTCACCGCCGGTGTTGCCAGGGTTGCCGCGCCCACAAGTCCGATGGTCCACCGGATAAGCGTTGCTGAGGGCACCACATCTCCAGGACCGCGGCCGATCCTGCCATGCCCAGGTTGGCGCGGGTGTGCGGCTCAGGTGGGTTGATGCAGTGACCCCACCCTCAGCGAATGGCCTTCAGTCTTCGAGGTCCTTGCGGCTGGGCGTGCGGCTGGGATCGCTGGCCAGGAAGCCGAAGACGAAGATGCCGATGAAGAAGAAAACGACCGAATAAACGGAGATCTTGAGGGCGAGCATGGTTCCGTCCGGCGGGTGACAGGGAGTGACAGGCGCCAGGTGGGGCCTGAACGACCCTGCGGCAGCGGCATCATCCTATGGGTCACTGATGGCCGGGATCGATGACGCAGGGCCTGGATCCCCAGCTTCCCCCTGAGATTGAAACGTTTCGATCACGTTCGAGACTGGACTTGCTCTCCGCCTGGCAGCGGCGTGGCACTGATGGCTCCTGGCAGGGAGCCCTGGCCGACCCCTGGGCCAGGCTCCATCGCCCCGACTGGCACGCCCGTGGTCTGATGGCCTGGCCGCGGGGCGGGCAGACCCGGCGTCTGGTGCTGGAGCTGAGTTGTCCCCCCAGCTGGCGCGGCCGGGCTCCGGCCCTGGCCCGCTTGGTGTTGCGCTGGTGGGCTGCGGCCGCCGAACTCAGGGTCGACGGCCGCACGGTTCACCGCGGCGACCTGTTCGACAGCTCCTGCCGCTGGGCCCTGCCGCAGTGCTGGTGGGAGGGGAAGCCTTTGCGCCTGGAGCTGGAGCTGCGCAGCCCACTCCACGACGACGGCGCCCTGATGCTCAGCCGGATCGAGGCGGAACCCCTGGATCCCGCTGACCCGGATGGTCTGCTGGCTGCCACACGGCTGGAGCTGGAGCAGTTGCGGCAGAGCCCGCCGGGGGAGCCCGGCGGTTTCCATCTGCTCGGCCACGCCCACCTCGACCTGGCCTGGCTCTGGCCCGTGGCCGACACCTGGCAGGCCGCTGAGCGCACCTTCCGCTCGGCCCTCGATCTGATCGAGCACCACAGCGAGCTCCACTTCGGCCATTCGACACCGGCGCTGTACGCCTGGCTGGAGCGTCACCGGCCCGAGTTGTTCGGGCGAATCCGCGCCGCCATGCGGGCTGGCCGTTGGGAGCCGATCAATGGCCCCTGGGTGGAAACCGACTGCGTGCTGCTTGATACAGCCTCACTCCTGAGGCAATTTCAGGAGGGGCAGACCTACAGCCGCCGGACCTTCCCCGAGTGGGAGCATCAACTGGCCTGGCTACCCGACAGCTTCGGCTTTGCCGCAGGCCTGCCGGCGGTGGCCGCGGCCACCGGGGTGCGCTGGTTCTGCACCCACAAGCTGGCCTGGAACGCCACCACACCCTTCCCCCACCGGCTGTTTCGCTGGCGCAGTCGCTGTGGCGCCGAGGTGCTGGCCCTGATGAGCGCCCCGATCGGCACCGATGGCGACCCACTGGCGATGGAGCGCTACCGGTTGGAGTGGCTGGCGGCCACGGGTGATGCTGAGGCCCTCTGGTTGCCGGGGGTGGGGGACCACGGCGGTGGCCCCACCCGCGAAATGCTGGAGCAGCTGGATCTCTGGCGTGACAACGACGCCACGGCTCCCCAGCGCCATGGCAGCCTGCGCGACTATCTGCGGCGGCTGGAGCCCCTGAGCGCTCAGCTGCCCGTCTGGCGCGATGAGCTCTACCTGGAGCTGCACCGGGGCTGTGCCACGAGCCGTCCCGACCAGAAGCGCCACAACCGCACCCTGGAGCGGCTGCTGCGCGAGGCCGATCTCGCCAGCGTTCTGCTCGGGGATCCGGGCCATTGCCTGGAGACTTCGGGCTGGCGGGATCTGCTGTTTCAGCAATTCCACGACATCCTGCCGGGCACCTCCATCCCGGAGGTGTTCGAGCAGGCCGAACCCCAGTGGCGGGCGGCGCGCCGCGGGGCGTGCCGCCGCCGTGATCGGGCGCTGCGGGCCTGGCTGGAGCCCGGTGGGACCCCTGCCCAGGGGACGGGCGCCGAGGTGGAACCGTGGTGGTGGGCCCAGCTGCAGCCCCTGCCGGCGGCCCCCCTCACCCTGCGCCTGCCGGCCGGCCACTGGAGCCTGCGCGAGCAGGCCCTGCCCTCGCAGCCAGCTCCATCCGGCGGCCACTGGGTGCAGCTGCCCTCCCCGGGCGGCGTGGCGGCCCTGCAGCTGCGGCGTCAGCGCCAGCGTCCTGGTGCTGCGCCGCCGTTGGCCAGCCACGACCCCTCGATCGTGAATCCCGTGCGGCTGGAGACCCTCGCCGCCGGGGAGCGCTGGCGGCTGGGCAATGGCCTGCTCTGGGCCCAGCTCGGCCCCCTCGGGCTCGAGCAGCTCTGGGGGGGCGACCACAGCCCGCAGCTGGCTGAACCGCTGCAGTGGCGGCGCTGGATCGATCGCGGTGAGTTCTGGGATGCCTGGGATCTGGCCGCCGATTACCGCCAGCACCCCCTGCCCCTCCACTGGCAGCCGGGCCCGGTGCTGGCAGAGGTCGGTCCGCTCTGCACCCGTCTGGTCTGGCGTGGCCGCTGCGGCGCCAGTGCCCTGCGCCTCGATCTGCAGCTGCGGGCCGGCTGCCCCTGGCTGGAGCTCAACCTGCGGGTCGACTGGCGCCAGCGCCATGAACTGCTGCGGCTGGAGCTGCCGCTGCAGCATCCGGCCGTGCGCTGGGCTGCCGACACCAGTGCGGGAGTGATTGAGCGGATCGCGGCGGCCGCCAATCCGCGGGAAGCCAGCCGTTGGGAGGTGCCGGCGATCAGCTGGTTGGCGAGCCAGTCCTCAACCGGAGGCCTGGCGGTGCTGCTCGATGGGCCCCAAGGGGTTTCAGGCAGCACTGCAGCTCTCGGGGTCTCGCTGCTGCGCGGGCCCACCTGGCCCGATCCCGGAGCCGACAACGGAGCCCAGCGCCTGCGCCTGGCCCTGATGCCCTGCGCCCAGGGCTGGCGCCAGGCCGGAGTGGCCCCAGCGGCTGTGCGCTTCCGCGAGCCGTGCTGGCTGCGGCCGGCCAAGGGTTCGTCGGCCTCGGTGCCGGGATCGGTACTGCAGCTGGGTCATCCCGACCTGCGCCTGATCAGCCTCGTCGGCGAAGGCCAGGGCGAATGCAACGGCAGAGGCAGCCCGGCCCGGCTGACGGTGCAGAACCTCTCCCCCTGCCGTCAGCAGCTGGAGCTTGGAGGCGAGTGGGAGGTGCTGGAGCGGATCGATGCTCTGGGGGGTCCGCTTGCTGCGGCTGCCGGAGTGGCGAGTGCCGGGACCCACGCCGTAGACCGCACGCGCGTTGGGCCCTGGCAGCTGGCCAGCTGGCGGATCAGTCGTCGTGGTCGTCGAAGGGATCCGTGAGCTGTTTGGAGGGTGGCCCGAAGGCGGTGTAGACGCCGAAACCGGTGAGGGCGAGGAGCGCCACCAGAACGGTGATCGCCACGGAGATGGCTGGAGAGGTTTCGCTCAAGGGTGGTGCTGGTGGAGGACAGGCCGGGCTCACCCCGGCGTGCGGCGGCGTGGCAGCGGCGGGGGCGGCTGAGTCCCGAGGGGCCACCGGTCCGTCACAACTCTCGACGAGGGCTGCGTCTGCTGCCGCCTGGCCTTTACAGTAACGGCCCCATCCCATGTGCCAGAGAGGACACCACAGCCATGGCCCAACGCACCCGCCTGGGAAACCTGCTGCGCCCCCTCAACTCCGAGTACGGCAAGGTCGTGCCCGGCTGGGGAACGACCCCGGTCATGGGCGTCTTCATGGCGTTGTTCCTGGTTTTCCTGCTGGTGATCCTCCAGCTGTACAACCGTTCCCTGCTTCTTGACGGCATCACCGTCAACTGGAACGGCATGGGCTGATCGTCGGGATCTCCCCCTCGCCGCTTCTCTATCAACTGAGACCCCTCCTTCATGAACTTCTTCGGGATCGGTCTTCCGGAGATGGCGGTGATCGCCGCCATTGGCCTGTTGGTCTTCGGGCCCAAGCGCTTGCCTGAGCTGGGCCGTACCCTCGGCCGCACCCTCAAGGGCTTTCAATCGGCCTCCAGAGAGTTCGAGCAGGAGTTCCGCAAGGCTGTCGACACCGAAACCGTGTCCGCCACCAGCCTGGGTTCGGAAGCCATGGCCGCTGAGCCCCTGGCCGCGGCTTCTCCGCCGGCTCAGGCAAGCGGCACTGAAGCCGGCAGCACTGACCCAAGTGCTTCTGAAGTCCAACCCGGGGTTGAGTCCGTGGCTCCTTCCACTGAGTCGCAAGCCACCCCCACGCCCAACGCCTCCCCGTCCAGCTGAGCGTTGTTGGCGCATTCCGTTGCCTGCCTGTCCCTCGGCGGGCACCCGCGATGAGCTCCACCGCTGCACCCTCTGCCGACCTGCAGTTGCTGATCGGTCTCGGCAATCCCGGGGAGAAGTACGCCCAGACCCGCCACAACGTGGGCTTCATGGCCCTTGATCAGCTCGCCCAGCGGGACGGTGCCTCCTTCCGGGCTAACGGCAAGCTGCAGGGAACCATCGCTGATCTCGGCCAAGGCTCCGATCGCTTGCGGCTGCTCAAGCCCAGCACCTACATGAACGAGAGTGGCCGCTCGATCAGGGCCACGCTCGACTGGTTCGGGCTCCGTCCCGATCAGATGCTGGTGCTGGTGGACGACATGGACCTGCCCCTGGGGCGCCTGCGGCTGCGCCGCTCCGGCAGCGCCGGGGGCCATAACGGCTTGCGCAGCACGATCAGCCATCTGGGCAGCCAGGATTTCGCCCGCTTGCGCATCGGCATCGGCGCGCCGGCGCTGGACCCTGCTCTGCGCAAAGCCCGTACGATTTCCCACGTGCTGGGCCGCTTCGAGGCTGACGAGCTGCCATTGCTGCAGCAGGTGCTGACCGAAGTGCTTGAAGGTGTCAGCTTCATCCGACGCTGGGGGTATGAGCGGGCCGGTACCCGCCTGAACAGCTTTCAGCCCTCCCCTGTCTGACGCTGGATTCGCCCCGACGCCCCGTGCCCTGATCCCTTGAGCCGCCTGCCCGCCACCACCGCCCAGTTGCGGGTGCTGCATCAGAGCTTCAGTCATCAGCTGCTGGAGGGCGAGGTGGCCGCCGGCGGCTTCCACTGGACCTTCCGCTGGGCGTTCGGCCGGGGCGAGCTGACGGTGGAGCCCTCCCTGGGTCGCGCTCTGATCCAGGACGCCCTGCTGCGCTTTCTGCTCCAGGTTGATTATCAGCTCGAGCCCGGCGGCGACTATGCCTTCACCGTGCGGGCCAAGTTCTAGGGCCGTTTCAGCGTGCCCCCCGGTGGCGCCGCTGCCAGGGGATGACCCAGCAGCCGCTCCAGCAGCAGCTGGGCCACCACGTCATCCCAGTCGCGGGGTGGCTGTCGCAGGCCCTGGGGCAACAGCCGGCGCCAGCCGCGGGTGGGGTTGAGCTCAAAGAAGCGCGCCCTCGCGGCCAGGGTTGACCCGTGCTCCTCCACCAGCAGCACGGGGGCCAGTGGCTCCAACCGTCGCCGCCAGCTGGCGCTGCCGGTGCCATTGCCGAGGATCACCGCCTGCACCTCCCCTTGCAGCAGCCAGCCTTCCAGGCGGCCCCAGGCCTGCTCAGGAGGGATCACCAGGGCTTCGAGCAGCTGCTGCCGGCCTCGGTCGGTGCGCACCAGGCCGCATTTGCTGCGCCCCGGGTCGAGCCCGGCCAGGGCGCCCTGGCTCGGCAGATCCGGTGTGGCTGGGTGCGTCATGGCTGCCCCCGTCCAGGACCCTGCCGCTCCAGCCGTGTCTCGCTTGGGGCCTCGCTCAGGCGCAGATCGATCACCAGCGGGTCGGGGGTTTCGGCGTCGCGGACCGCCACGGCCTCGAGGGCCACGGTCTGCCCGGGGGGGCGCTCGCTCAGTTCCCGCCCCAGCCTGTTGAAGGTGGCCACATCGAACTGAACACCATCGGCGATCGAGCCCTGGCGCTGGGCCTTGGCGAAGGAGGCCGCCAGCAGCAGGTTGAGGCGGTTGCGCACCTGCTCGCTGGAGCGTTCATTGCCCTCCAGCACCGTGGAGGCCATCAGATCACCCCGCCGCAGCACCTGGCGGTTAGGTCTGAGGTCGGGGAAGCCCAGCACCTGGTCCTCGCCGCGGAGCACGTTGGCAGCCGAGCGGATGCTCACCACCCAGGGCCCACCCCGGGAGATGCGGGATTCAAGGGTGGCGATGTCCTGGCGAGGCACCAGCAGGATCTGGCGGTTGGGGGTTTCTGCGGGCAGCACCCGCTGGAAGGCATTGAGATTGGCCTGACGCAGCAGCGCCACGACCGCTGTGTTGGCTTCGGTTGCGTTGCGGGGGCTCACCTTGGCGCTGGCGAGGGGTTGTCCGCTGCTGATCACCACATCGCCGCGGCGCAGAGCGATCAGTTTCTCCTCCAGTCCCTTGAGTTCGGTTTCGCCGGCCGTGATCAGTCCTCGCACCCGGGCCAGTTCCGTTTCGGTTTTGCTGATCTCCTGGTCCCTGGCGCGGATGTCCCTGTTGAGGCGGTCTCGCTGGGCCAGCAGTTGCATTCGCTGAGCCTGCAGGGGCTTGAGTTCGCCGCGTAACTGACGCGCCTGGATCTCGGCGGCGGTGAGCTGCCGCCGGGTCTGCTCCCGGTCGCGGCGTGCCCGCTGCAGGGCTGCTTCCACCCGGGCCTGCTCCTGGCGGCTGAGGCGCAGGTTCTGCTCACTGCGGCGCAAGGTGGTGCGGCTCTCGAGCAGCCTTGCCTGAAGGGCGTCGAGTTCGAACAGTCCAACGCGCAAGCGTTCGCTCACTGCCAGCATCAGCCCAAGGGAGACGGCGCTGATCAGGCTGCCCGTGAGCACCGTGATCAGCACGGCCGTCTTGCGCGGCCGCAGGTTGAACAGACTGAGCCTGGCCTTGCCCACCCGGCTGCCCAGCCGATCCCCCAGGGTGGCCAACACCCCCCCGAGGGCCAGGAGAGCCAGAATCAGCAGCCAGCCGGACACAGCGCCGTGCGTGAAGATCCAGTATCAACCGCGGCTGCAACCGGTTCAGCTGAAGCGCTTGGCCAGAGCGACCGGATCGAAGACCGTGATCTTCTTGCGATCGATCTGCACCAGCCCCGCTTGGCGCAGATCGCCCAGCAGGCGAGTGATCGTCACCCGGGTGGAGCCGATCGCCTCGGCGATCGCCTGGTGGGAGAGGCGCAGGTCGATCGTGATGCCTTCGCTGCCGGGCACACCGAAATCACGGCAGAGCACCAGCAAAAAACTCACCAACCTTGACGACATGTCCCGGTGGGTGAGGGTTTCGATCATCGTTTCGGTCTGCAGGATCCGCGAGGAGAGGCCCTGAAGGAGCAGCAGCCCCACGCTGGAGTCCTGCTCGATGGCTCGCCGCACCGAGCCCGCTGGGGCCGCCACCAGCTCGACCCGGGTGAAGGCCACCGCGTGATAGAAGCGGTCGGATCGCTGACCTGTGAGCAAGGAGAGCACCCCGAACAGGCTGTTCTCCCGCAGCAGGGCCACGGTGATCTCCTCACCCGATTCGTACACCCGCGAGAGCCGCACGGCTCCACGGCGCAGCAGATAGACCCGCTCAGCCGGATCACCGGGGAAAAATATTGTCTTACCCCGCTCGACGGTTTCGATCACGCAGCCACTCAGGCCGCGCATCACATCAAGGAGCGTGCTCGCTCCGTTGGCGGCAGCGGCCAGGCCAATGGGAGCCGGTGTCGATGGGCCGCCGGTGCGACTGAATCCGCGCATCGCGCCAACCATGTTTCGGCGGAGCAGGTGTGAGACGGACGCTAAGGATCGCCCATGGCGAGCCCTGTAGTCACCGACACTAATGAATTGCATTCACACAGGCCCGGCTGGACCTCGCCCACAGGTGCAGTACGGATGTTCGCGCTAGGGATGGTGGCTGAGCCTTGCTGGCGGCCCGGACCCCGCTACATTCGGGTTCGCGCTTCCCATGGGGTGTTGATGACGGCCAGCCTGCGCAACGCCTCCGCCGAGTCGCGTCATCCTGTTCGCGCCGTTGGGTCTTCCCGGCCGGTGCCGCCCCGCGCCCGGCCGGTGCTCGCTAGGCCCGAAGGTCTGCTGCAGGTCCACACCGCCTCGTTCCGCGGCAGTTTCGGCGGGGTGTTCAGCCAGGCCCTGCGCAGCGCGGGGCTGGGCAGCCGGGTGCTGATCAGCCAGTTTCTCAAGGGTGGGGTCGACCAGGGGCCCGAGCACAGCCTCAGGCTCTGTGGCCGGTTGCAGTGGTTGCGCCCCGCCGTGCCCTCCTGTCTCACCCAGCCTGCCGCCCTGGAACCCGAACCCGTGCATGCCGCTGTGCAGGAGGTGTGGGCCTTCAGTCGCGACCAGTTGCTGGGGGCCGCCGTGGAGCTGATGGTGCTCGACGAACTGGGGCTGGCGATCGAGCTGGGTTTTCTCGCCGCTGAGGAGGTGATCAGCATCCTGGAGCAACGGCCGGCCCACCTGGATGTGATCCTCACGGGTCCGTCCATCCCCCTGGAGCTGCTGGCCATGGCCGATCAGGTCACCCAGCTGCGGCGGGGAGGTGCCCCATGCTGAAGAACGACCGCTGGATCAACGCCCTGGCAGCGGAAGGGATGATTCAGCCCTTTCAGCCCACCTTGGTGCGGCATCTGGAGCCCCAGACCGCCTCCCGGCCGGTGCTGAGCTTCGGCTGCTCCTCCTACGGCTACGACCTGCGCCTCTCGCCGCGGGAATTCCTGATCTTCCGCCACGTGCCTGGCACGGTGATGAACCCGAAGCGGTTCAATCCCGACAACCTGGAGCCTGCCCCTCTCCATCACGACGACGATGGTGAGTTCTTCATCCTGCCGGCCCATTCCTATGGTCTCGGCGTGGCCCTGGAGAAACTGAAGGTACCCCCCACGATCACCGTGATCTGCCTGGGCAAGAGCACCTATGCCCGGCTGGGCATCATTGTGAACACCACCCCGGCGGAGGCCGGCTGGGAGGGTCATCTCACCCTCGAATTCAGCAATTCTTCCGGTGCCGACTGCCGGATCTACGCCAATGAGGGCATCACCCAGTTGCTGTTCTTCGAAGGGGATCCCTGCGACACCACCTACCAGGATCGTGCTGGCAAGTATCAGCATCAGCCGGAGCGCGTGACCCTGGCCAAGGTCTGACTCAGGGCAGCCCCATCGCCCGGCGCACCTGGCCGATGCAGGGCAGCCCGCTCGGGCAGAGGCGAATCACCCGGCCATTCACCACGAAGAGGGTTTCGGTGCCCGGTTCGCCTGGGCCGCTTCTCACCACTGAACCCGGAGCCTCCGCTGAGGCGGTCCCGTCAGTCGACGGGCCTGCGAAGGAATCGCCGCTGCTGCCGGCGCCAAGGCCCTGGATTCTTCCCTCAACCGATCGCAGCAGGTTGGTGTAGCCCGGAGCGGAGGCGCCCTGCAGGGTTCCCTGGATCGCCGCCGCCCCCGCCGCGTCGATCAGCGTCTGGCCTCGGGCCGCAGGTGCGATCAGCCACAGAAGCAGCAGCAGGTGAAGCGGCGGCATGGCATGGCTTGCTGAGGGGCTTCCAGGCACAGGTTGGGTCAGGGGGCCAGGCGCGCTTTGTGCAGGCGGGCGCGGCTGTACCAGGCGGCGATCTCTGGAGCCCACGACTCCAGATGGGGCCACATCAGATCACAGAGCTGGCGGATCTCGAGCTGCGCATCCAGCTTGGCACGCAAGTCGAGAAAATGCAGGAAAGCCCGCAGACTGAAGCTCACCACGAAGTGCTGGCGGTAATCGAAGGGGAGGATGCCGCGAGCATGTTCCTCGGCAAAGCCGGCGGCCAGCAGATCGCGATAGCGCTCGGCAGCCTTGCGGCAAAGCTCCAGATCCAGAGCGCGCTGGACCCCGTCGTAGCTGTACTTCTTGCCCTGGCGGTCGCTGTAATCGCCGATCGGGCGCAGATAGAACACCTCCTCGAGATCAAGGCTCCGATCGGCGGCCTTGCAGATGCGATCGCCGGTGTAGCGCATGGATTGCACATCGAAACTCACGCCCACCCGGTGGGTGCGGGCCTGCTGCATCACGGAGTGGGGAAACCAGCCCACGTTGAGCACGATCTGGGCATGCTCCAGAGGGCCGTAGTGACCGCGCTCACCGGAGAGCAGGCGCTTCACGCAGATTTCACCCGCCGTGCGTTCATCGGGCCATTCGGTGCGGTCAGCTGCGACGAACCCCTCGCTGTAGTCCTGATGCATCGCTGCATAGACGCACTGCTGGGGGTTGGGGGTGGCGGCGATCAGCTCGACCCGGAAACGGTCCATGGGGCAGCAGGGCAGGTGAAAGGTGGCGGTGGATCAGCTGTGGCTGCGGGGGCCGGCCTGGGCTGGTGTGGTCTGGCCCGTGCCCTGCGCCTCGCCGCCGGTCAGGGGGGAGAGGCTGCCGACGCCAGCCAGCAGGGGCAGGGGGGTCTCCTCGATCAGAGCGGTCATGATCGAGGCCAGTTCGGGGCGGCTGCGGGCCCCAAGGGAGCGCCCGATCGCGTGGCCGCCGCGGTCGAAGAGCTCCAGCTGGGGGATGCCGTTCACCGCGTAGCGATCGATTTCCGGGCTCCAACGCGGATTGTCCACATTCAGCAGAACCACGTTGAGCTCGCCGCGGTGCTCGCTTTCGAGGGCCGCCATCGCCGGGGCCATCGAGCGGCAGGCTTCGCACCAGTCGGCATAGAACTCCACGATCGTGGGCCGACCGCTGGCGAGGGCCAGCGGCAACTCCGGCGAACGCCGGGCCAGCTGCTCCAGCGGCGCCTGGGGCTGCAGGCCCCCGCGCAACCCGAAGAGCAGCAGCGCCAGGGCGGCGGCGATGGCGGCCAGCACCATCCGCTCGCGCCGCCCCAGGGGGGGGCTGGCTTCAGCTGCGGGGTCGGGCAGGATCATCGTGGCGCGCAGGGAGCCTGAACCGGGGCACTCTGGCAGCTCTGGCGGGGCTGCCGGGATCCGGGGCCAGGACGCCAGTTTGAAAAGGCTCGATAGCATTGGCTTTCTCTCCTGGCTGCGGTGAAGCGTCGCCTCACCATTCACTTCCCGCGCGAAACGGTGCATCACCCGATCACCTACCGGCTCGCCGTGGATTTCGACATCGCCGCCAAGATCCTGCGGGCTCAGATCGCGCCCAACCAGAGCGGCACCATGGTGGTGGAGCTCTCGGGCGACATCGACGAGCTCGATGCCGCCGAGCAGTGGCTGGAGGATCTGGGCCTGGGTCTCGATCGCGCTCCCGGTGAGATCCGCATCGACCGCAGCCGCTGCGTCGATTGCGGGATCTGCGCCAGCGTCTGCCCCAGTGGTGCCCTGCGCAGCCGCCCGCCGGCCTGGCGGCTGGAGTTCAGGGCCCAGCACTGCCTGGTCTGTGAGCAGTGCATCCCCAGCTGTCCCGTGGACGCCATCGATCTGGTGCTGGAGGCCCGATGAGCAGTGTGATCGGCGGCATCCTGCGCCTGGCTCTGCTGCCCCTGCGGGCGCCGTTCCTGCTGTTGCTCCTGCTGGTGAGCATCTATCTGGGTGTCCACTGGGTGGTGAACGCTCCAGCCCAGGGCCTGGTAAATACCGAACTGGATCCGGTCCACGGTCTGTACTGGACGGTGGAATGTCTGCAGGCGATGTTGGTGGTGGTGGTGGCCTCGGTCCCCGATCTGCTCCTGCGTCAGCTCTCGGTGCTGATGGCCGCCAGCCGGGTGATCACCCTGATCGTCAGCCTGCTGCTGGTCACTGTCGGTGGCCTCTACCTGCTGCACCTCAGTGCCCTCGCCGATGTGGTGATTCTGGCCACAGCTGTGTTGCTCGCCCGTCTCGATCTCACCCGGATCCGGGTGGTGCCGTCACCCCTGTTCACGGCCTTCTCGCTCTCGGGCTATGTGATGCTCGGCGTCTGGATCGGCCGGGAGTTGCAGCTGGGGGGGCTGATGGGAGCCGCGACAGGGACCTGAAATCCCTTCAGCAGGCTTGCCTGGGCTTGTCCTGGTATCCCCAGAGATTACCGAGCACCTTCTTCACGTAGAGCCGGGTTTCCGGATAGGGAATCGCCTCAACCCAGAGCTCGGGGTCGCTCTCAAGCCTGGCGTCGCGCCAGCCGGCCACCGCGCCCGGACCAGCGTTGTAGCTGGCGATCGCCAGGAAGGGATCGCCCTTCCAGAGGCTGAGCAGCTGGCTGAGGTACCTCGCCCCCAGCTCGGCATTGAAGGCGGGCTCACGCAGCTGATCGCCGCTGACTGCTCCCCCCGCCAGCTCCGCCGCCGTCTCTGGCATCAGTTGCAGGAGGCCGATGGCCCCCGCCACCGATCCCACTCCGGGGGTGAAGCGTGATTCCTGCCTGGCCACAGCCAGCAGCAGGGTGGGATCCAGCCCATGGCGGGCCGCGGCGACACTGAAGGCCTCACCGTGGCGCACCGGCAGCAAGGCCCGCTGCAGGGGCAGGGTGGTTGGGCAGTTGCCTCCGGCCCAGCGCAGGCTCGCCTCATCAAGCTGGCCGAGGCCGGTCCAGTCGTCGCCGACCCCCTGCCGCAGCCGCCCCTCCAGGGTCAGCTCCTGGGGGGAGCTGGGGGTGGCCGACGGGCGCTCCTGCCGCCAGTGCTCCCAGGCCTCCAGGTTGAGCCCCAGTCGCCAGAGCTGGTCGAGGGGAGGCTGACCGCTCTCCAGGGGGCGCCAGGGCTCGGCCGGCAGAGCAATGGGGCCGCTGGCGGTCAGCCTCAGCTCGGGCCGTTCGCCCAGCTGGACCCGGCTGCGCCAGGCGTAGTAGCTCCAGGGCCAGCGCTGGAGCACCGCCTGCCAGCTGCGGCGGGCGGCAGGCTGCTGCCCCAGCTGCTGCTGGGCCATGCCCAGCCAGAACAGTTGGCGTACCGCCAGGACCGGAGGCAGGCTGTCGGGCGGCAGGGCCTGCAGCAGCGCCAGAGCCTCACCCACCTTTCCCTTGAGCAGCGCGGAGCGGGCCAGGTCCCACTGCAGGTCCCAGCTGGCGGGATCCCCGGGCCAGCGCTGCAGCAGCGGCCGCCAGTCGCCACCGCCATCCCGCACCAGGCGTGCCTGCACCGGCGCGCTCAGGCGCAGGGGCTCCGGCAGCTGGCGCAACTGGGCTGGGGTGACTGTGGGGGCGGGGGTCTGGGCCAGCACACGCACGGCCTCGAGGGCCTCGGGCCGCTGGCTGTCGCCCTGGCTCAGGGCCAGCAGGCGCGCCACTCCGGCTTTGGTCTCGGCGGGGCCTCCCCGCAGCAGAGCGCGGCCGATCTCCAGCTCCTGGCTGGGCTCGGCCCGCCCCGATCCCAGGCAGCTCAGGGCCCTGCTGCCATCCCCGAGCCTGGCCAGGCCCACCGCCAGCGTGCCTCGCTGGGCAGTGCTCAGTGGCACGGCCGGCCGGGCACAGATCTGGCGCAGGCGCACGCCCGCGCCAGGCCAGCGCGGACCCCAGCGGGCGAGATGCAGGGCCCCCTGCTGGCGCTGGACGGGCTGGGGCCCCAGCTCCAGGGCGGCGGCCAGGGCGGCGGGGTGGGCCGGGAACCGGCGCAGAAGCTCCATGCGCTGGGAGAGGTTCTCACGGCCGAGGGAATACAGCGCATCGGCGCTGGGGGGCACCTGGGGGAAGCGTTGCAGCAGCTCCTTCCACTCGGATGTGGCCGAGAGGCCCTGGGCTTCACGGGCCAGGGCCGCGCGCTTCAGCGCCACAGGGGCCAGCGGGCCTGGTCCCCAGCCCTGCCCCTGCAGCAGCTGGCTCTGGCGGGAGGGGTCGTCGGTACTGGCGGCGGGCAGCAGCAGCAGGCTGGCCTCGCGGCGCCGCTCGGGATCGGGATCCCAGCGGCGGATTCGCTCCAGGCTGAGGGCTGAGCTGTCGGGGGTGGGCAGGGGCCGTTGCAGCAGCAGCAGGCGCCCCAGCAGCAGGAGTGCGGCGCTGCCCGCCACGGTGAGGGCCAGGGTCAGCGGCCCGCGGCGGCTCGCAGGGGACGGGTTCGGCACAGACAGGGCGGGGCAAGCCGCTGGGGCTTTGGCATTCTGGGGTTCGCCTCTCCCGCTCAGGCCTGTGCCCATCCCCTGGCCTCGCTGGTCGACCACCCTCCCGGGCGCGGCAGGGCGCCGTCGGGCTCTGCTGGTGCTCGGGGTGGCGATGGCGATCTATTTTCTCCGGCCGCTGGTGCCCCTGCTCTGGTTGCCGGGATGGGTGGTGGGCTGCCTGCTGCTGTGGGCGGTTGTCGAGCTGCTGCGCTGGGCCTGGTGGCCGAGACGCTGGCGCTGAAGTTGGCGCAGCGGCTGAAGCAAGGGAGCTTTGGCGGGGGGAGCCTTGGTCTTGGCTGCCGATCGGCTTAGCCTGATTCCCTTCCTTTTCCCCCTGATGCTGGAGCTGGCTTCTTCCCCCATCGGTGCCCCCCTCGGGGAGGGTTGCACCGGTTTCGGCACCGATGGCATCCGGGGGCAGGTAGGCAGCCTGATCACACCGCTGCTGGCCCTGCAGATGGGCTATTGGTGCGGTCGGGTGCTGCCGCCGGAGCGCCCCGTGCTGATCGGCATGGACTCCCGCAACAGCGGCCCGATGCTGGCCGCCGCTCTCACCGCCGGGCTGACCGCCGCCGGGCGGGAGGTGTGGAACCTTGGGCTTTGCCCCACTCCCGCCGTGCCCGGCACGATCCGCCGGGTCGGTGCTGCCGGTGGCCTGATGGTCTCCGCCAGCCACAACCCCCCCGGCGACAACGGCATCAAGGTGTTCGGGCCGGCCGGCGACAAGATCGATCGAACCCTGCAGTCGGCGATCGAAGCGGGGTTGCGTGGGGAGGAGGCCGTGACGATCCAGGCCACGGGTCTGAGCGGGCCCCGCGGCTGTGGGCCGGCCCATCAGCGGGAGGATCTGCTCGAGGGTTACCGCGAGGCGTTGATCGCCAGCGTTGCTGGGCGGCGCCTTGACGGTTGCCGCATCGTGCTGGATCTGTGCTGGGGCTCAGCCACCGCCTGCGGGGCCGCGGTGTTCAGGTCCCTGGGGGCGGATCTGACCGTGCTGCATGGGGAACCCGACGGACAGCGCATCAATGTGTCGTGCGGGAGCACCCACCTGGAGGCCCTGCGCCAGGCGGTGCTGCAATCGGGCGCCCACATGGGCTTTGCCTTCGATGGCGATGCCGATCGGATGATGGCGGTGGACGGCAAGGGCCGGGTGGTTGATGGCGACCAGGTGCTCTATCTCTGGGGTGGCGCCCTGCTGGAGACCGACGCCCTTCCCGGCAGGCTGCTGGTGGCCACCGTCATGTCGAACCTGGGCTTCGAGCGGGCCTGGCAGGCCAGGGGCGGTTTGCTGCAGCGCACCGATGTGGGCGATCAGCACGTGCACGCCGCCATGGAAGCGAGTGGGGCCGGCCTGGGTGGGGAGCAGTCGGGCCACATCCTCTCGGCCCAGCACGGCATGAGCGGCGATGGGCTGCTCACCGCCCTGCAGGTGGCCACGCTGATCCACAACGGCGCGGGGTCGCTGGCCGACTGGATGGAGGCCAGTTTCGAGCCCTACCCCCAGGCCCTGGTCAACGTCATTGTTCCCGACCGGAGCAGCCGCCAGCAGTGGCAGCGCTGCGACCCCCTGCGCCAGGCCGTCGAGCAGGCCGAGACGGCCATGGCCGGCAACGGGCGGGTGCTGGTGCGCGCCAGCGGCACCGAACCGTTGCTGCGGGTGATGGTGGAGGCGGCCGAGCAGGAGGCGGTCGATCATTGGTCGTCGCACCTGGCGGCCCTGGCCTCGACTCACCTCAACCGGGCCTGAGCGAACCGGAGCTGAGCGCCGCCTCCGGCTCCACGTTCAGAAGCTGTTCGGCCAGCTGCAGAGCTCCCTGGCAGGCATCTCCGCGGGGGGGGACCAGCCGTGCCTTCGGTAAGACCAGCTTCAGCCTGCGCTGATACGCCGCGCTGAAGCGGTCGAGGTGGCCCAAGGCCCCGCCCAGGCCGCAGACCTCGCCGTCTTCGAGGCCCAGGGTCCGGGCCACGCCCGCCACCAGCTCGACCAGGCCCTTGGCCGAGTGCTCGAGCACCGCGTTGGCGTGGGGATCCTCCGCTTCCGCCAGGGCATTGACCTCCGGGGCCAGGCGAGCGAAGCCGGCGGCGCCGAAGCCTGGCTCCACCACCAGCGCCTTGATCCGCTGGGGGGTGATGGGGTCGCCGCCCAGGGCCGCCCAAAGGCGGCCGCGAAAGCCGCTGTCGGGTCGTCGGCCGTCGGCCATCTCCAGCGAGAGAGCCAGGGCGTCGCGGCCGATGTCGCAGGCGGAGCCGCCGCGATCCAGCAGCCAGCCCCAGCCGCCGCAGCGGTGCTCCTCCCCCTGGCCGTTGCGCCCCAGGGCGATGCAGCCGGTGCCGCTGATCACCACGATGCCCGGGCCCCCTCCGAAGGCTCCGTGCAGGGCGGTGCGCTCATCACCGCTCACCAGCACCCGCTGCAGCGGCAGGCCGAGGGCGGCGGCGGCCAGACCAGTGCCGAGCTGCTGCACCGCGCTGCCCAGTTCGATGCCGCTGGCGCCAACGGCGGCCGCCTGCAGAGCTGTGGACAGGGCATGGGCCTCCCCGCTGCTGGCCGCGGCGGCGCGGGCACGCTCCAGGCTGATGCAAAGGGCGGTGCCGAAGCGCTCCTCTCCAGCGGCGGCCGCCAGATGGCTGACGCCGGGCCCGTCCCCTTCGGCCAGCACTCGCAGCCTGCCGTCGCTGCGGCGCAGGGCCAGCCGGCAGGTGGTGTGCGTCTGGCCGGCATCGAAGCCCGCCAGCAAGACTGGCTCAGCCATCGGAGGCCGCAGTCGGCAGGCTGGCCAGGGTGGCAAGGCAGAACCAGCCCGTGAGCTGCACCTCAGGGCGGAAGAAGATCGTGTCGGTGAGGCCCTGGACGCAGAGGCCCAGGATTGCCGCAACGGCCCCCAGCGCCGGCAGGGCCTGGGGGTGCTCACGCCGCAGCTGGGCCAGGCCCTGGCGCAGGCTGCACTGCAAAAGGCCCAGGCCCGCCAGCAGGCCGGGGATGCCCCCCTCCACGGCCAGCTCCAGGGGGATCGAGTAGGCGCTGAGGGCGTTGAACTTCGGTTGCTGGTAAAGCGGATAGATCAGGTTGAAGATCGTGTTGCCGGGGCCGATGCCCAGCCAGGGCCTGTCCTGGACCATCTGCAGCGCTGCCATCCAGACGTTGATGCGGAAGTTGTTGGAGCTGTCCTCGCGGCCCGCCACCAGGCTCAGCACCCTCACCCGCAGGGGCTCGATCTGACTCACGGCCAGCACCAGCACCAGGCCACCCCCCAGCAGCAGCAACAGGGGAAACAACCGGCGCAGCAGCGGCGACCAGTGGCGGCTGGCCCGCAGAGCCAGCAGCAGGGCCAGGCTGCCCAGGGCCGCCACCATCCCCAGCCAGCCGCCACGGCTGTAGGTGAGCAGCAGGGCCACCGCACCGATCAGCAGCGCTGAAAGGGCATAGAGGCGAGCCATGGGGCGCCGCCAGCGCAGCAGGGCCACTGCCGCCAGGGGCAGGATCGGCAGCAGGTAGCCCGCCAGCAGATTGGGGTTGTCGAGCGTGCTGTAGATGCGCACCGTGCCTTCCGCCACCGAGTTCGGATCCGACCAGCGGGCCAGGGCGGAGCTGTCGCCGTAGAGCTGGCGGATGCCGATCACCGCGGTGATCAGTTCCCCGCCCAGCAGGGCCGCCACGATCCGGTCCCACCAGGGTGGAGCTGTGGCGAGCAGCTGGCGCATCAGGGCATAGACGCCCAGGTAGCTGAGCAGCTTGAGCAGGCCCTTGGCCGCGGCGGTGGGTACGGGCGAGAAGCCGGTGGACAGCACCGCCACGGCCAGCATCACCAGCAGCCAGCCGTTGATCTGGCCGATGCGGCCGGCGGGGGTGCACAGGGCCCAGATCAACCAGAGCAGTCCACTGGAGAGGATCAGCAGGCTCAGCCCGGCCCGGGTGACCAGCGGCAGACCCGCCATCAGAGCGCAGAGCACCAGCCCGGCCAGCAGGGACAGATTCCTGGCCAGGGGGCCGGCCGACGACGCTGCGAACAGGCCCTGCCAGCGCAGCAGCCAGGGCACCCGCCGCTCGTGCTCCGGTGAGGCGGCGGCGTGGATGGTGGGGGTGGACATCAGTTGCCGGCGGGGCTGGCCGACGGATTATGGGCGGCCTCGGCCCTGCGGCGGTAGAGCACCCGGTACACTGGCAGCCCATGGGCGAGCACGATCCGCTCCCGCTCCGTCGCCACTGGCAGTGGGTTGTCACCCCGCCAGGGGCGCCCATCCTCCGGTGGACGCAGAAACCAGCCGCTGGCTTCGGTGAGCGCCACCATTGGCTCGATCACCGCCGTCACATCGCTCTGCAGAAACAGCTCCCCCCCTTCAGGCAGGGCTGCGGCCAGGGCCTGAAGCAGATCGCTCTGCAGCACCCGTCGCTTGTGGTGCCGGCTCTTGAACCAGGGGTCGGGGAACTGGATCGTCACCCGTTGCAGCCTCCCGACAGGCAGGCCGCGCAGCCAGCTCAGCAGGCTCACATTGGCGTTGCAGAACAGGAAGCGCAGATTTCCGCTGGCCTGCGCCTGGCGGTCGCGCTCGGCGGCCTCCACCAGCGGCCGGCGGATCTCGACCCCCAGGAAGTTCCGCTCAGGCTGGAGCGGCGCCATGGCCAGCAGAAAGCGGCCACGGGCACTGCCGATGTCGAGGTGGAGCGGCCGCTCGGGCCGCTCGAACAGCTCGATCAGGGGGGGCAGCACAAGGGGTTGCTGGTGCACCCGCGAGAGGGGGTTGACGTGCTGGCGCACCACCGCTCAACCCTCCGGCGGCTGTTCCGCTGACGCCACGGCGTCCGGCTTGGGCACCAGGAAACCCCAGCTGGCCGTGTAGCCATGCAGATAGGTGCTGCCCCCCACCGGGCCGATCTCTCCGTTGCAGAAGGCCCCGGCCATGGGCAGGCCTGGAAACTCCCCCTGGGCGATCCTCACGTCGCCATCGGCTTCGCCGTAGAGCCCCTTGCCGCGGCCCAGGCAGGCGAAGAGCAGGCCCGCCAGGGGGGGCTCGGAGGCCTTGGCCTGGTTGCGCAGCAACTGCCGAAGCTCTTGACGGGAGGCGTCGGCATCGCGGAGCTGGAACTGGACCTGCTGGCCCACCCGCAGGCGCTCGGCCACCGCCACCGCTCCATTGCGGGGATCCACCCCGATCAGATTCCTCACCAGAAAGGCCGTGCTCTCGGCGTCTCCCCCACCCCCGGCAAGGTTGAAGCTGTTGCGCGCCACCCCCAGGAAGAGGGAGTGGCGCACAAGTTCCCGTTCTGCGGGGTTGAGGGTCTGAAGGATCGTCTGCAGGCAGTTCACCGGAGTGTTCTGCTGGTCACCGCGGCTCAGCTGCAGCACCACATTGCGCTCCGCCTGCTCGATCTCGAACACCGGGCCGATCGGCCGGCAGCCCTGGGCCACCACTGGATCGATGGTCCAGCTGCCGCCGATCAGGCAGCCCACGGCACCGGTCACCACCCGGTCGTCAAGCAGCAGTGATCCATGGCTGGCGCTGTGGGGGCCGGCGATGCCACCCACCTTGGCCAGGCCTGGGAAGGCGTAATCCAGTCCACTGATCAGGTCGTTGATGGCCTGGCAGGTGGGGTCCACCAGCAGCAGCATGGAGTCGGCCAGCTCCGGATCGGCCCCCACCCAGTCAATCCAGTCGCGGCTGTCGCCATCGAGATCGGGCAGCTGGTCGGTGTCGAGCCCGAACAGCTGCAATTCGGCCCCAGGCAGGCGCAGCAGCATCACGCTCAGAGCCGACTCCTGCTCCACTTCATGGGCGGTGCCGCTGGCCCCGGTGCCCACCACGCCACCGCCTGCGGCGCCAAGCCAGTGGCGGGACCGCAGACGGGAGCGCAGCAGCGGCAGCAGCCGCGGCAGGTCGCTGGCATAGCTGGTGGAGCTGAACACCAGGGCCAGATCCGCCTCCCCCCGGGCCGCGGCGCCAAAGCCCTTGGCGTTGAGTTGGTCCACCACCTCGCTGACGGCGTCCTCCAGCGACGGCTGGCGCGAGAGGGCCGTGCGGCAGGAAGCCTGCTCATCACCGCGGCGGAGCCAGGAGAACAGGTGAGGCGCAGGCATCACCTGAACCTACTGGTGAAGCATGGCGCGGATAATGGCGCCTTCCCGTACCCATGCTGTGCCCGACATGCTGTACCGCACCCTGGTGTGGCTCGACTTCCGTCTGGCGGTGGTCTTCACCCTGGGTCTGCCTCTGGTGCTGCTGGTCTGGGCGGCGTGGCGGCGAGAGGGGGCGCTTCTGCGGCTGATGGCCATCTACTGGAAGGTGGCGAGTCTGCTGGCGATCGCCGTGCTGTTGTTCGTCGACGCCCGGCCCCTGGCTTACCCGCTGATGATCGTGGCGAAACTGCTGATGGTGGCGTCGCTCTGGTTCTGGGTGGATCTGAACGAGGAACTGGCCGATCTGCCCCCCTGGCGCCCCTTGCCGCTCACGCTGCGCAGCTGGCGCTGGGCCCTCACGGCCTTTGGCCTGCTGGGGGCAGGACTTGGCGTGGGCGCCATGGGCTGCGGCCTGGGGGTGGCCGGCAGCGCCTTCTGCCAGACCTGGCTGGAGGCCCCGCGGCGCCTGCACGCTGTGGCCGCTCAGGTGTTCTCCTTCGTGTTCGGTGCCGACCTCACCCCCACCCTCACCGCCTTCTTCGGCTATCTGGCGCTTGTGGCTTATGTGGTCGGTCTGCTGCAGTGGATCCTGGTGCGCCTGCCCCGGCAAGGGCGCGTGGCGGGAGGGTTCTGATGAGCGTCAGCCTGCTCGCCCAGCTCGAAGCGATCAGCCGCGGACGGCCCGACCGGGTCCTGCGCCTGCGGGGCACCCTCCCCGCGTTGGTGGGCGCAGGGGGCGAAGGGACAGGCGAGGTGTTTGAACTGCTGATCTTTCGCGGTTTCTCCAGCAGCCTGACCCATCCCACCGATTTCGATCCCGACCAGCCTGCCCTGCCCGAGGGAGCCAGGCTGGAGAGTGCCGAGCTGCTGCAGGGCCCACTCAACCCGGGGCATGAGCAGTTGCTTGCCGGACCAGGGGCTGCCGAGCTGTTTCTGGATCCCAGCCGCTGGTGAGTGCCCTGACACCCTCGGAGCGCTGGAGGGCCACAGCTGATGAAGGCCAGAGAATCATCGCTGGGATCTACAGGCTTTTCCCTGCGTTGGCCTTTCGGCTTGCGCCATGGAAGGTTCTTCATGCTCAGGCTCAAGGCTGAGTGTTGGCGCCGGACCCTGGCCATCCTGCGGATGGCCAGGGGCGCTGGAGTTGGGGTGCTGATGATGACTCAAATTGCGAAGCCGAGAGAGTGGGCGTCAAGCTGATGTGAAGAAAGGCTTGAGCTGCGCGCTCAATCATGATCAGGAGTCTTGGCAATGCGGATCGCAGAGATCTTGCCTCTCTGTGAAAGTGTTCCTCCTCGTCGATATGGAGGTACAGAGCGGGTCGTTCATTGCCTCACGGAGGAATTGCTGCATCGGGAGCATGACGTGGTGCTTGCTGTTCGCCAGTGGCGACTCCCGCACCAGTGCCGAGCTGTTCCCCTCTGTGCCGCGGGCCTTGCGTGAGGCGGGGTTTCTCGGGGATCCCGTTGCACTGCAACGGCTCCAGCTCGACCATGTCATCGAGCAGCTCCATACCCTGCATGGACCCCTGACAGGTCAGGATCTGGCCCAGCTCCAGCGGCGTGGTGATCCGGTGCCACTGGTGTCGATCTCGGAGGCCCAGCGGGCTCCTTTCCCCGAGGGGCACTGGCTCGGCACCATTCACCACGGTCTTCCCGTTGATCTCTTTCGCTTCGAGCCGTCCCCATCGCCATCGCCACCGCCGTTGGCCTTCCCCTCAAGGTCGCCGCCAAGATCGATCCTGTCGATCAGCCCTGTCACCGCACCTTCATCGAGCCACTGCTGCGGGAGAACCCCCTGGTGGAGTTCATCGGGGAGATCGACGCTGCCGGCAAGCAGGAGCTGCTGGGCCATGCCCTGGCTCTGCTGTTCCCGATCGACTGGCCCGCGCCTTTCGGGTTGGTGATGATCAAAGCCAACGCCTGCGGGACGCCCGTTATTGCTTGGCGCAACGGCTCCACCCCCGAAGTGATCCGGCCGGGTTGCAACGGCCAGTTGGTGGAGTCGATCGAGCAGCGTTTCTCCGTCCCTGTGCGGTGTCGAAACGATGATGACCCAATGCTCTACCCGGTGGCCTGCAGCCCCCAGGCCTGGGCCAGTGGCTCCGTGTTCGGTCTGCTGGAGGCAATCACCGGGATGGGAATCTCTTGGACTGCCGGATCAGACCGTGTGCAGGTGCTGTTTCGCAATCCGGTGTTGCCGAAGGGCATCAATCTGCTTGAGATCAGCGGGCTGCGGCTCGGCGAGGAAGAGATTGACCTGCAGCTCCATCGTGGTGAGCACGACTCCGGCGTCATGGTGCGGCGGCGTACGCCTGGAGTCGACGTGATGATCAGCAAGTGACCACCCGTTCACGGTCTCTGGATCAGCGGCCGGTGTGAGTGGCCTGCGCCATGACACAGCCAGAAAGCTGTTCAGAGTGATCCCCGCATCAGGACGTCCTCCACGGCTTTGGTGATTCCGCAATCGTTGTAGGCCGATGCCGGCGGGAATCCCAGCTCTCGCAGCCATTCCACCAACAGGCGCCGGTCCTGCATGGCTGAGGCCAGGGGGGAGAGATCAGATGTGATGGCTGAACCCGCCAGGATTTCTCGCTGTAGAACCTCGAGAGCGACACAGATGACTCGATACAACGCGTAGCTCCTGGCATCAAGCTCGCGGAGCTGGCTGCGTCGTCGCTCTGTCGTCATTCAGGGGGGATCCAGCATGCAGGCAGCGGCATGGCTTGCAGTGCGGTGAGGATATCTCAAGGCTGAAGGACTCACTCAGGCGATTCAAGCCGTGAGATCTGATCAGGCCAAGGTCGCGAGTCCCTCGGAAACGACGACTTCCATGGGTGTGGAGCAAATCTCGTGGCCGTATCTGGAAGGGGTGTAGTTGACCGCCGTACGGATGGTTTCCAGGTGATGAATCAGGATGTCCTCAACACTGGTTCCCAGGGCATCAGCCACACGCTGAATCACATCGGCCGTGCCTGGAGAAAGTCTGAGCTCAACGATTAACTTATCCATGTCGTTTCCTGGCCATCAACTCTAGCGTAGTCGCCGGGAAGTGGCAGGGATGCTGTCGATCTGCCGTTGATACGAGGCTGATCTGCTGGGTGTTCCGCTCAGGTATGCCGATTCTGGGCACTGTTGCGTTTCGGCCAGGCATGGGAGAAGATTGCAGCAGAACTGCCGCAGATTGGCGCCGAATCTGCGGCAGTGAGGGTCGCCGGCCTGGTCTGTGCCTGGCCACTGGCATGCCGCCAAGCCAAGCCAGCGGTAGGTTGAGACTGTGAGGAGGCCCATTCCACTGATGCTCATTTGGGCTGCCCTGCTGGTCGCGCGCATTGACCGATCGTTTCTTTTGATTGAGTCAGGGAGAGGAAGCGGCCATGAGGAATGAACGCCAGGGTTCCTCTGCTTTCAGATCTCCCGTACGCATCAGTATCACCATCCCAGACAGCGTTCATGACGGATTGGCTCGTATCGCCAACCAACAGGGACGATCCCTCAGCAATCTGGCGGCCTATCTGCTGGAGTGGGCCCTCTCAGAAGAACAGAACTGCCAGTTGATTCTCCATCGGACCTCATCTGAGGAGCTCCCCTCATCTGCAGGAGTGCCGATGCTGAACCAGCCTTCTTCTGCCGATCAGGACATCCAGTCTGATCGGGATTGACCACGGGATCCAGTCCTTGCTCCAGGCTGGTACCGGATCAACCCCCGCCCAGCACCTCCACACAGCGGCCGCAGAGGGTTGGGTGGGAGGCATGGGTGCCGATGTCGGTCTCCATGTGCCAGCAGCGTTCGCATTTGCGCCCTTCGGCGCGGGCGATGCGCACGGTGATGCCCCCTTCACTGGCTTCGGCCAGGGGATCAGCCAGAGCCGGGGCGCCGGGGTCGCGCCGCTCCAGCTGCGAGACGATCAGCCAGTCGGCCAGGTTGTCAACGGAGGGATGGGGGCTGCCCTGCAGCAGCTCCAGCGCGGCGCCAAGGGCTGCGCCGCGGTCGCCATTGCCCAGTTCCAGTTCCACCCGGGCCTCCAGGGAAGCCCCCAGATCAGCGCTGGTGCGGCAGCTCTCCAGCTGGCGGTTCACCTGCCCGCGCAGCTCCAGCAGCGGCCGGAGGGGCTCCACCAGGGCCGCCTCACCCCAGGAGGCCGCTGCTGTGGGCCAGCCCCGCTCGAACACGGAGCGCTCCGCCACCGGATAGGGCAGGTTCTGCCAGATGTCTTCGGCCATGTGGCAGAGCACCGGCGCAATCAGGCCGGCCAGACGCTCCACGACCAAGGCCAGCACCGTCTGGCAGCTACGGCGGCGGAAGTCGCTGGCCCCGCTCACATACAACCGGTCTTTGGCGATGTCGAGGTAGACGTTGGAGAGATCCACCACGCAGAAGTTCTGCAGCGCCTGGAAGAAACGGTAGAACTCGTAACGCTCGAAATCGGCGCTCACCGCCTCGATCAGGCTGGCGGTGCGCTCCAGCATCCAGCGGTCCAGCAGCGGCAGATCGGCGATCGCCACCGCATCACCCCCTTCTGCCGCCGGCCTTGGGTCGAAGTCGTGCAGGTTGCCCAGCAGGTAGCGGGCCGTGTTGCGCACCTTGCGGGTCACATCGGCCAGCTGCTTGACGATGCCCGGCCCCAGGGGCACATCGGCGGAGTAATCCACCGAACTCACCCACAGGCGCAGCACATCGGCGCCGTAAGCGGGTTGTTGCTTCTCGTTCTTGCCGCCCTCCACCAGCACGGCCGGATCGACGACATTGCCCAGGGATTTGCTCATCTTGCGGCCCTTCTCATCGAGGGTGAAGCCATGGGTGAGCACCCGCCTGTAGGGGGCGTGGCCATTGACGGCCACAGAGGTGAGCAGGCTGCTCTGGAACCAGCCCCGGTGCTGGTCGGAGCCTTCCAGGTAGAGATCGGCGGGATAGCGCAGGGGAGTGGCCTCAGCGGCCACTGGTGCTTGCCCTGAAGCGTCACCCGCGTGGAGACCGCCCAGGACTCCCGCCCAGGACGAGCCGGAATCGAACCAGACGTCCATGGTGTCGGTGCCCTTGCGCCACTGGGCCGCCTCGGCGGCGAGGGAGGGCGGCAGCAGCTCGGCTTCGTTTTTCTCCCACCACACGTCGGAGCCGTGCTCGGCGATCAGGGCCTCGACATGGGCGAGGGTGTCGGCATTGAGCAGGGTCTCGCCGGTTTCACGGTGGTAGAAGACGGGGATCGGCACACCCCAGGTGCGCTGGCGGCTGATGCACCAGTCGCCGCGGTCGCGCACCATCGCCTCGATGCGGTTGCGGCCGCTGGCGGGCAGCCAGTCCACGGCGGCGATCGCGTCGAGGGCCTGGGCGCGGAAGCCCTCCACCGAGGCGAACCATTGCTCGGTGGCGCGGAAGATCGTCGGTTTCTTGGTGCGCCAGTCGTAGGGGTAACGGTGCTCGTAGGGCTCGTGGCGCAGCAGGGCACCGGCGGTCTCGAGGGCAGAGATGATCGCGGGGTTGGCGTCCTTGAGCACGTTGAGGCCGGCGAAGGGGCCGGCTTCCGTCGTCAGGGTTCCCCCCTCATCGACCGGGCAGAGCACCGGCAGTCCGGCCTTGCGACCCGTGTTGAAGTCGTCGACACCGTGGCCCGGGGCTGTGTGCACCAGGCCGGTGCCCGCTTCGGTGGTGATGTAGTCGCCGCCGATCACCACCGGGCTGGTGCGATCGAAGAGGGGGTGGCGGTACTCGACCCCTTCCAGCTCCGAGCCCCTGAGGCTGAGCAGGGGCTCGAGCTCCAGCTGCAGGCTGCTGCGCAGACTCTCAACGAGGGAAGCGGCCACGATCAGGTGGCGGCTGGTGCGATAGCCGTTGGCCCCGTGATCGCCCACGCGGCAGAGGGCGTACTCCAGCGAGGCATTCACCGACACCGCCAGGTTGGCGGGCAGGGTCCAGGGGGTGGTGGTCCAGATCGCCACCGCCAGATCGCCCGGATCCGGTGTGGTGGCTGTCTCGGCATGGGTGAGGCCGAGGGCGGTGAGCCTGGCGCCCAGGCTGCCGGGCAGGGCCACCACCGGGAAGGCCACGTAGACGCTGGGGGACGTGTGGCCGTCGGGGTATTCCAGTTCCGCCTCGGCCAGGGCGGTGCGGGAGCTGGGGCTCCAGTGCACCGGTTTGAGTCCCCGGTAGATGTGGCCGGCGAGCACCATCCGGCCGAACACACCGATCTGGGCGGCCTCATAGGCCTTGTTCAGGGTCAGGTAGGGCTGCTCCCAGTCGGCCCAGATGCCCCAGCGCCTGAAGCCCGCCTTCTGACCCTCCACCTGCTCGAGGGCGTAGGCGTGGGCGCGGCGGCGCAGGTCGATCGGGGTCAGCGCCGAGCGCTCCGCGCTGGACAGGCTCTGCAGCACCTTGAGCTCGATCGGCAGTCCGTGGCAGTCCCAGCCCGGCACAAAGCGGGCCCGCCGGCCGCGCAGCAGGGCGTACTTGTTAAGGATGTCCTTGAGGATCTTGTTGAGGGCATGGCCCACATGCAGGGGGCCATTGGCGTAGGGGGGGCCGTCGTGGAGGGTGAACACCTCACCTGGATTTCCGCGGCTGAGCCGCTGGTAGAGGTCCAGCTCAGCCCAGAACTTCTGCAGCTCCGGTTCACGGGTTTTCGCGTTCGCCCTCATCGAGAAGGGCGTCTGCAGCAGGTTGAGAGTGTCCTTGTAGGAAACCGGGCTGGCTGTCACGGCGCCTGTAGGGCAGCAAGGGCGAATTATCGACCCCAGCCCTCAGGGCCTCCCAGGTGGCTCCTCCTCCTCCTCCCCCGTGGGGGTGGGATCAGGTTCACTCTCCCCATGGGGCTCTTCTCCGCCGCTGGCCTCCCCGTCTGCCCCCCCGGCCTGGTCCCCGTCGAGGGCCGCTGCGCCGGCCTGCTCGAGCAGCTGCTCGATCTCGGCAAACGACTCCACCGTGGTCACGTCGTGATCGCTGGCTTCGCTGATCGCCTCCACCAGCTGGGCGGACTCCCCTGGGGCCCCAGGCGCCTCTGGTGTGGGGGCTTCTTCTTCAGGCTCCGGGCGAACCCAGCGTTTGGTGGTTGCCTGTGCCTTGGCGTTGGCGTCGCGCCTCTCCTGCAGCCAGGCGAGCAGGCCCCCGAGTGTTGATCCCCCCAGGCTGATCAGCCCCATCAGGGCGGCGGCCAGCTGCTGCAGGCTGGTGCGCCAGCGCTCCACGCCCGTGAGGCGCACCTGCTCGTCGCGGCTGAGCTGGCGCCAGCGGCCCAGGCCCACCTCCGTGCTCAACCGGCCGATCAGCAGACCGCCGCAGAGGACGGCCAGCATCGGTGCCCCGCTGAGGCGCTCGGCGCTGGTGACCAGGACCAGCCCCAGGACCAGCACCAGCGCGCCCCAGACCGAATCCCGGGGACGGCTGAGCTCAGGCACCAGCAGGGGCAGCAGCAGCACCAGCAGACCGGCAAGGAGTGCCAGGGATCCACCGAGGGTGGCGAGCATGGCGGCAGAGGCGGCGATGGGGCCATTCTGAGCCGCTCGATACAGTCAGCTCACGCCCACCTGGCGGAATTGGTAGACGCGCTGGTTTTAGGTACCAGTGGCTTCGGTCGTGGGGGTTCAAGTCCCCCGGTGGGCATCGCTGAATCAGCGCAGTAGCAGGGCGAGTGGTGCAAAGGCCACAAGGCCACCGGCGAGGGCCACGGCCAGCGCCAGCCGGTTGGTGACGGCGCGAGGGAGACGGCGCAGCACCAACAGGGTGGTGCCGCTCACCAGCAGTGAGCCCACGAAGGCCCCCAGCCACCAGGAGAGGGAGGTGTGATCGCTGGGAGCTTCAAGCCCGTGAAGCATGGCGTGCACCGCCACGGCGGCGGCCACCAGACCTCCCCAGAGGCTGAGCCGCGGGCTGGAGCCCTTGCCCTCGGCCCAGAGGATCGAGCCGGCCACGGCGGTGATGGCCAGCGCCGCGAGCAGTTCCCCGAAGGGCAGGCTGCCGCCCATCGCTCCAAACACTCCACCGGCGACGGCGCCTGCCAGGGCCCAGATCAGCAGGGTCGAGGAGATGGCGGCGGAGGCGGCGCCAACGCCGATCAACAGCAGCAGGTGGTCGAGGCCTGCGAGGGGATGAAGGAAGCCTGAGCCGATGCCCCCATGGGCGAAGCCATGGGCCTGGGCCGGCTGGGCGGCCAGGGCGAAGGACACAGCGGCCAGGCCGGTGTAGAGGACCAGGGTGCTGCTGCTGGGGAATCTGCTCATCGAGGGGGAACGGTCCGCGCCGGGGGGTTGGTGAACTGGGACGGCGAGCGTTCTGACTGAGGGGCGCCTCCACAGTGGAGCCCCATCACAGCTGCGGGACAGTGCCGGATTCGATGGGGCCCGCAAGGCCCCATCACACCGAACTTTCCTCCTTGCCTCCAGGGTGTGAACCGCTGGAACCGTCCGCGACATTCTGGACCTTTCTGGCGGGCCTGGCCGTCCATGGCCAGAAAGGGGTTGACCGTGTTCGCAAGCACCGTCCATGGCCATGCAGCGCACAGTCGCCAACGCGGCTGCTGCCTAGCTTTCGCGCCATGGACACGTCTTCAATGTCTGCTGCAGGCGCCGAGGTTGAGCCGATCCGGCTTCTTCCCCTAGGGGTCTGCATCGATGAGCCCTGGGCGTCGGGGCAACGCAAGCGCTACCTGGCCAGCCTCGACCCTGCTTTCGGCGCCGATCAGGGCCATGCTCAGAGTGGCGCACCAGACGCTCAGCCTCTCCAGCCGGCCAGGCGTGAGCCCGCAGCGGAGCGGGCCAGAGCCCGGGCTGCCGGCAGGGCCGGCTCCAGGCAGAGGGAGCTGAAGGGCGGCAGGCAGCGGCTGCGCAGCCAGGCCCCCCAGCGGAATTCGTGAAAGGGGATCAGCGGCGCCGGCGAGATCACCTTCTCCTGTTTCAGCTTCCAGACCAGGCTGCGGTAGGGGTCGTCGTCAAGGCTCAGCAGGCTCTGGGGCAGCCGCTCGGGAGGCCAGGGGCCCTGGCCGCGGCCGTCGTGCAGGTAGAGCCAGCCGCGTTGTGCCAACGCCTCCAGCGCCGCGCTGGGGTCATGGCTGGCCAGCTGCAGGATCACGTAGCCGAAGGCGGTGGTGTCGGGCTCGAGCTCCAGCAGGCCACGCAGGCGGTGGTGTCGGTCCACCATCCACAGGGCCCCACTGGCGTCGCGCACCAGGGGGACCGGCTTGCGCCGCAGGTAGCGCCGCCGTTCCTTGGGCGATTCTCGGGCGAAATCCGCCTGGCGGTGGCGGATCTCGGCTAGCCCGATGCAGAGCTGGCAGGGCCGCAGTTCGGCCACCGCCACCTCAATCAGGCTGTCTGGCTCCTCGGGAGGAGGGGGAAGGGGTTGGTAAGGAGGCAGGTGCAGCGCCATGGCAGCCGTGGCTCAGCGCAGCTGATCGCGCTTGAGGTGGACCCGAATCAGCTTTTCATCCATCAGCCCCGCCCGGGCCCGTGGAGCTTCGTTGCAGCGGCTGAACAGGTCAAGCAAGGCAGCGGCAGAGAAGCTGTGGCCCCTCTCCCTGGCCAGTTCGGCCACTTGCTCGGCTGATTCGACCAGGTTCAGCGCTTCGCGCAGCTCCTCGTCGGAGTCGATTCGGGCAAGGAAGTCAAAGACATCGTCGCTGTCCTGGCTCATGACCTGCAGAGGATTGGGCAGATCCACTCTCCACCCCGGCTGGCAGGCATCTGCCAGAGGGCGGCGCGCCGCCTGAGGATGACGGATGTGAATGATCGGAAAAGGATCAGAAAGCAAGGTGATTCTGAGAGTCAATCCAGATCTTGAAGCAAGCTTAACCAGGCCATAAGACGCGCGGGGTTGTCGTGTTGCTAACTAGGACTCGCTCCCCATTGGCGTTTGTGATGACCTTCGTGAAGAAGGCCTTTGTCTTCAGTGTTCTGACCGCATTTGGTGCTGGTGCCGCGGCCACGGCTCAAAACACCCTCAACGGAGCAGGAGCCACTTTCCCCGCTCCCTTCTATCAACGCGCCTTTTCTGATCTCGCCAGCTCCGGCGGTCCTCAGGTCAACTATCAATCGGTGGGCTCAGGTGCCGGTGTGCGCCAGTTCATTGCCGGCACCGTGGACTTCGGGGCCACCGATGAGCCGATCAGCGCTGCCGATGCCGCCAAGGTGAAGCGCGGTGTGGTTCAACTACCCACGGTGGGTGGCACGATCGCCATCGCCTACAACAAGCGAGGTTGTTCCCTCAAACTCACCCAGAAGCAGGCCAGTGAGATCTTCCTGGGCGTGATCACCGATTGGAAGCAACTCAAGTGCGCACCAGGCAAGATCACCGTGGTGCATCGCTCCGATGGCTCCGGCACCACCTTCGCCTTCACCAACTCTCTCTCCGCGTTCTCCCCGGCCTGGAAGAGCAAGGTGGGCGAGGGCAAATCGGTCAAGTGGCCCGTGGGCGTGGGCGGCAAGGGCAATGAGGGCGTTGCCGGTGTTGTTCAGAACACCCCTGGCTCGATCGGCTACCTCAACCAGGCCTACGTCAAGGGTCCGATCAAGGCGGCAGCCCTGCAGAACAAGGCGGGCAAGTTCGTGATGCCCAACCTGAAGAGTGGAGCGGCGGCCCTGAACAACATCCGCCTCAACGCCAGCCTCGCCGGCGAAGATCCCAACCCAGCCGGTGCCGACAGCTACCCCATCTCCACTCTCACCTGGGTGCTGGCGTACAAGAGCGGCAATGGTGCCAAGGCCCCGCGCATTCGCCAGGCGATTTCCTTCCTGCTGAGCCCCAAGGCCCAGGGCAAAGCCGATGACCTCGGTTATGTCCCTCTGCGCGGCAGTGTGCTCAATTCGGCCAAGAAAGCCGTGGGCAACATCGGCTCCTGAGTTCACGGCCCCTCGGGGCCAAGGGGGCGATGCCTTAGTCAAGGGTTAACCGCCCCCTTATCCAACCTTTGCTGGCTTGTCGGTCATTGTCCATACACTCCGCTGTGTCACCGGAGATAGGCCATGGTTTCGACTCCCTTTCGCGATGCCGGCCGCAGCGATGCGATCCGGGATGTCCTCGAAACGAGCTACCGGCAGCGCCAGCTCCTGCACATCGGCGCCGGCAGTGCCGTCCCGCTGCTCAAGAACACCATCTGGCTGGTGGTGCGCGGCATGGTGAAACTCGAAGCCGTCACCATTCACGGCGATCCGCTGCTGCTCGGTCTGGCCGGACCCAACGAGCCCTTCGGTGAACCGCTCACCAATGTGCAGGCGTATGAGGCCTTCACCCTCACCGATTCCGATCTGCTCTGCCTCTCCTGTGCGGAGATCGAGCAGGCGCCCCATCTGGCCATGGCGGTGATGCAGGCCGTGATCAGCCGCCATCGCCAGACGGAAACCCTGCTTTCCCTGCTGGGGTTGCGCCGGGTGGAAGAGCGGGTGCGTGGCTTCCTGGAACTGCTGGCCCAGGACTACGGCCAGCCCTGCGAGGATGGCTTGCGTCTCAATCTGCGTCTCACTCACCAGGAGCTGGCCAGCGCCCTCTCCACCACCCGGGTCACGGTCACGCGGCTGATCGGCCTGCTGCGTGATGAGGGCTGGCTCAAGATCGATGCCCAGCGTCACCTGGTGATCAGCCACCTGCCCCGGCGCCGCTGACGTCAGTTGTTTTCCCCTTGGCCCGGATGACCTAATTTTGATCAGTCAGCCCGAGGGCCCGGATACTCCCATGCCCCGTCTGCTCATCGTCGATGACGACGACGGCATCCGCACCACCCTGGAAGAGGCGCTGGGACAGGAAGGTTTCGAGGTGGCCTGCGCCGCCGATGGCCGTCAGGCCATCCAGCAGATCGATGCGTCCCAGCGCCAGGGTTCAGCCAGCTTCGACCTGGTGTTGCTGGATCTGATGCTCCCGGGGGTCGGGGGCCTGGATGTCTGCCGCCATCTGCGCCGCAGTGATCCCCACACCCCGATCCTGATGGTGAGCGCCCGGGACACGGAAACGGACCGGGTGCTGGGACTGGAGCTCGGCGCCGACGACTATCTGGTGAAGCCGTTCGGGCTGCGCGAACTGGTGGCCCGTTGCCGCGCCCTGTTGCGCCGCAGTCAGCAGACGATCGAGCGCTTCCCCGTCGGCCAGATCATTCATCATGGAGACCTGAGTCTCTACCCCGACGAGTTCCGCGTCACCCGGGAGGGCGAGAGGGTGAATCTCTCCCCGAAGGAATACCGGCTGGTGGAGTTCTTCATGCAGAACCCTGGCCGTGTCTGGAGCCGCAACCAGCTGATCGATCAGGTCTGGGGCACCGACTACGTGGTCGACACCAAGACCGTGGATGTCCACATCCGCTGGCTGCGCGAGAAGCTCGAGGTCAATCCTTCCGCGCCCGAGCACATCCTCACGGTGCGGGGCTTCGGCTACCGCTTCGGTTGAGCCCTGGCCATGACGCTGTTGCTGGCCCTTGGCCTGGGTGTGTGGCTTGGCTGGGCCATCGCCCTTGGTCGAGACAGGCGGCGAGGCCTGGCGGCGGTCGACGAATCCAAGACCCGGCCGGTGCTGGGTGGACTGGGGCGGCTGCAGTTGCTGGCCTGGCTGGAGGGTGCACCCCAGGGCTGGCTGGTGCTCGATGGGCAGCAGCGAATTCAGGCGATCAACCCCCGGGCGGAGCGCCTGCTTCAACTCCCTGCCGATCGGATGGTGCGGGGGGAGCCCCTGCGCGCCGTGATTCAGCAGACGGAACTCGAGGAGGCGATCCTGCTGGTGGGCCGCCGGGGCAGGCCCCAGCGACTGGAGTGGTGGCAGGGCAATGAACCGCTCGAGGCCGTGCTGCTGGCGGGGGGCGAGGGCTGGGTGGCGCTCTGGATCAACAGCCGGCGATCGCTGGAATCCCAGCTTGATCAGCAGAGCCGCTGGGTGAGTGATGTGGCCCACGAGCTCAAGACTCCCCTCACGGCGCTGATGCTGGTGGGGGAGCGGCTGGCGCTGGAGGCGGGCCGGGAGGCCGGCGGCGCGGGCGGCAGCAGTGGTGTGCTGGTGGAGCGCCTGCAACGGGAACTGAAACGGCTGCAGGAGTTGGTGGGAGATCTGCTGGAACTCTCCCGCCTGGAGAACAGCCTCCCCTTCGATGAGCGCCGCTATGAGGTGCTCGACCTCTGGGAGCTGGCCGATGAAGCCTGGAGCAGTCTCAGGCCCCTTGCCGAGAGCCGTGGCGTGAAGCTGGTGAGCGGCCAGCGCCAGGCCAGCCTGCTCTGGGCCGATGCCTCACGGCTGCACCGCGCCCTGCTCAACCTGTTCGAGAATGCCTTGCGCTACAGCCCCGATGGCGGGGTGGTGGAGCTGAGTGTGGGCAGCAGCGGTCTCTGGTGGGAGCTGGAAGTGCGCGACCACGGCCCTGGCCTCAGCCCGGAGGATCTGATCCACCTGTTCGAGCGCTTCTACCGGGGTGATCCGTCGCGGGTGCGCAGCCAGCAGTCCGGCAGTGGCCTGGGCCTGGCGATCGTGCAGCAGATCGCCCTCACCCATGGGGGCCGGGTGCAGGCCCGCAACCATCCCGACGGCGGAGCCGCCATCGAGCTGGTGCTGCCGAAGGGGGTCTGAGCTTCCTCAGGAGCAGGGTTTTGCGGGAGCGCCGCAGTGGGCACCCAGATCGGTGAGCCAGGCCTGCAGGGCGCCCAGGGTTTCGGGGCGCAGGCGGTAGTAGATCCAGCGGCCCTCCTGGCGATCGGCGAGCAGCCCCGCCTGCTTGAGCACCTTGAGATGGAAGGACAGCTTCGATTGGGCGAGGCCCAGGTCGGTGACCAGATCACAGACGCAGCGCTCGCCACCACCGAGCGCCTCGATCACCCGCAGGCGCACAGGATCGCCGAGGGCTTTGAGCAGGGCCCTGGCCTGGTCGGCGTGGATGGGCGCACTGGCAACAGCCATCGGATCGATCCTGGCCAACACAACATGTTTAGTTGATTCATGGGCGGCTGGGGTTGTCCGATCCCCCTGGCGTCAGGCCGGCCTTGCGCTCAAACCACCAGCCCATCGTTAGACCCTCGGTGGCCTTTGGCCTCTGGTCTCATCGATCGTGCTGATTCAGCAGAGGCAGGTCATGGCGCCGATGCTGAACTGAGCAGGGATCGGACCTCATCGGCAGCGGGCACCCGTCCCGCCACGACGACCCGTTCATCGATCACCAACGCCGGTGTGCGCATCACCCCATAGCCGGCAATGGCCACAGGATCGTGAATCGTTTCGATGCTCGGCTGGAGGCCCAGCTCAGCAGCTCCCTTGCGGGCGTGATCTTCCAGGGTGATGCATTTCCTGCAGCCACTGCCGAGAATCTTGATGTCCATGGTGGGAAGGGAAAAGGATCAGGACAGGAGGGCATTGAAGAAGTAGCCGATCAGCACGATGCCGAGGCCGGTGACCGAGAAGAAGACGGCCAGCAAGGGTGGCTTGAGCACCCGGCGCAGCAGGATCAGCTCCGGCACCGACAGGGCCACCACACTCATCATGAAGGCGAGAACGGTGCCCATCGGCAGTCCCTTCTCGTGGAGCGCCTGCACCATCGGCATCACACCCGCCGCATTCGAATAGAGCGGTATCCCGAGCCCCACGGCCACCAGAACTCCGAAGGGATTGCTCGGACCGGCATAGCTGGCGAAGAAGTTGGTGGGCACCCAGCCGTGAATCAACGCCCCCACCCCGATGCCGACCAGCAGATAGAGCCAGATCTGACGCAGGATGGAGAGCACTTCTTCGGCGCCCATCTGCAGCCGCTGCTCAAAGGACAGACCTTGCGAGAAATCCACGGCCTGGCCATGCAGCTTGGTCTCGTAGACAAAGGATTCGACCCAGCGCTCGAGCCGCAGACGGCCGAGCAGCCATCCCGCCAGGATCGCGATCAGCAGGCCGGAGCTGATGTAGATCAGCGTGATCCTCCAACCGAACAGACTGAACAACAGGCCGATCGCCACCTCATTCACCATCGGGCTGGCGATCAGGAAACTCATCGTGACCCCCAGCGGGATGCCCGCGGCCAGGAAGCCGATGAAGGCCGGCACCGCACTGCAGGAGCAGAACGGAGTCACTACCCCGAGCAGGCCCGCCAGAACATTGCCGATCCCCTCGCGGCGCCCAGCCAGCAGGGCCCGGGTGCGTTCCACGCTCAGATAAGAGCGCAGCACGGTGACCAGGAAGATGATGCCGCTGAGCAGCAGGGCGATCTTGATCGTGTCGTAGAAGAAGAAGTGCAGGGTTTCGCTCAGCCGCTGCTCCGGCAGCAGGCCCAGCCAGCCGAACAGCACAACTTCCCAGAGGGATTCGTTGATCCGGTAGAGCACCAGCCAGGCGGCGACCAGTCCGGCCAGCAGGGCGATATGGCCGGGTCGGCTGGTGCGCAGCCACTGGATCGCCGGAGTGAGGCCGCTCACGCGCTGGGGGAGGCGGACCTGCTTGCCTGCAGAAGATCTCTGGCACCAGCGCCTGGATCGGCCATGTGATCGGCGACACGTCTTGAATCAAGTTTAGTTGATCTATGGTCGGCGCACCGCGTGCCTTCCGGATGAAGATCGGCATCAATGGCTTCGGCCGCATCGGTCGCCTGGTGTTCCGCGCTCTCTGGGGTCGCCCCGGGATCGCACTGGTGCATGTCAACGACCCGGCGGGTGATGCCGCAGCCGCTGCTCACCTGCTCGAGTTCGACTCGGTTCATGGCCGCTGGCCCGAGGCCGTGCAAGCGGGCGGATCGGGCTTCCTGGTTGGGGATCAGCCCGTGGGCTACAGCCAGCACGCCGATCCCACCGCCGTGCCCTGGGCCGCCGCCGGCGTCGACCTGGTGCTCGAATGCAGCGGCAGGTTCAAAACACCCGAAACTCTCGAGCCCTACTTCAGCGATCTGGGCCTGCAGCGGGTGATCGTGGCCTGCCCAGTGAAGGGGGTGGTCGCCGGCGAGGAGGCGCTGAACGTGGTGTTCGGCATCAATCACCAGCGCTACGACCCCAGCCGTCACCGGCTGCTCACCGCCGCCTCCTGCACCACCAACTGCCTGGCACCGGTGGTGCAGGTGGTGCACGAGGCCTTCGGTATCCGCCACGGCTCGATCACCACCCTCCACGATGTGACCAACACCCAGGTGGTGGTGGATGGCTTCAAAAGCGATCTGCGCCGGGCCCGCTCCTGCCTGCAGTCGCTGATCCCTACCAGCACCGGATCGGCGCGGGCGATCGGCCTGATCTTCCCTGAACTGCAGGGCAAGCTCAACGGCCATGCCGTGCGGGTGCCGCTGCTGCATGGCTCGCTCACCGATGCGGTGTTCGAGCTCAACCAGGAGGTGAGCGCCGAGCAGGTGAACGCTGCCTTCGCGGTTGCCGCCGATGGGCCGTTGCAGGGAATCCTCGGCTACGAAACCCGGCCGCTGGTGTCGATCGACTACGTCAACGACTCCCGCAGCGCCATCGTCGATGGACTCTCCACCCTGGTGACCGGCGGCACCCAGCTGAAGGTGTACGCCTGGTATGACAACGAATGGGGCTACAGCTGCCGGATGGCGGATCTGGCCTGCCATGTGGCGGCTATCCCATGAAGCAGCTCACGGCGCTGCAGCAGTACGCGGTCGTGACCGCCTCCTACTGGGCCTTCACCCTGACCGATGGCGCCCTGCGCATGCTGGTGGTGTTCCATTTCCACCAGCTCGGCTACACCACCCTGGAGATCGCCGTCCTGTTTCTGTTCTACGAAGCCTTCGGCATCGTCACCAACCTCTATGGCGGCTGGCTCGGGGCCCGCTTCGGCCTGCGGCTCACGCTCTGGGCCGGTCTGGTGCTGCAGATCGTGGCCCTGCTGATGCTGGTGCCGGTCTCAGACAGCTGGCCAAGGCTGTTCTCGCTGCTCTACGTGATGGCGGCCCAGGCGATCAGCGGCATCGCCAAGGACCTCAACAAGATGAGCGCCAAGAGCGCCATCAAGACGGTGGTGCCCGAAACTCCGGGAGACCCCGGCGAGGGGGAACAGCTCCTGTTCCGCTGGGTGGCCCTGCTGACCGGCTCCAAGAACGCCCTCAAGGGGGTGGGCTTCTTTCTCGGCGGCGTGCTGCTCACCACCCTGGGCTTCGCCACCGCGGTGGCGGCGATGGCCGCTGGGCTGTTCCTGGCCTTGCTCGGCACCCTGGTGCTGCCCGGCGAGATCGGCAAGATGAAGCAGAAGCCGGCCTTCTCGACCCTGTTCGCCAAGAGCGCTGGCATCAACATCCTCTCGCTGGCCCGCTTCTTCCTGTTCGGCGCCCGCGACGTGTGGTTCGTGGTGGCCCTGCCGGTGTTCCTCGAGGCCGCCCTGGGCTGGAAGTTCTGGGAGGTGGGGGGATTCATGGGCCTGTGGGTGATCGGCTACGGGATCGTTCAGGCCTCGGCACCCGACCTGCGGCGCGCCTGGGGCAGCGGCGGCCCGCCTGGCCCCTCGGCGGTGCAGTTCTGGAGTGGCCTGCTCTCGGCCATTCCGGCGTTGATCGCGGTGGCGCTCTGGCGCGAAGTGGCCAGCCCGGGGGTGGCGATCGTGGTGGGGTTGGCGGCCTTCGGCGCGGTGTTTGCGATGAACTCTTCGATCCACAGCTACATGGTGCTGGCCTACACCGATGCCGACTCGGTGAGCCTCAACGTGGGCTTCTATTACATGGCCAACGCCGGCGGGCGCCTGCTCGGAACGCTCCTCTCAGGTGGGGTGTTCCTGGTGGGGGGGATGCAGGCCTGCCTGTGGTGCTCGGCCCTGCTGGCGGGTTTGTCTTGGTTGAGCAGCCTGAAGCTGCCGGCCCCAGCCCATGAACGGCGGGTGGTGGCCTAGCCGCCGCCAGGCTGGTGCCCGTAAGGTGGGAGCCCGTTTGTCGAGGGGTGGTCTGCGGCGATGACCCAAGTGTTGGCCCTGTCGCCCGAACCTGCCCTCGATGCTTTGCCCTCAGGCACCACGCTCCGGTCGGTGCCGAAGGAATTCCTCGATCCGCCATCGGCCTGGAACCCCACCGTGGCGCTGTTCCTCGGGGGCTACGGCCTGGCGGCGCTGACGATCTGGGGCTGGTTCGTGCCCCAGTGGCCGTTACAGCTGCTGTTGCCTCTCGGATTCCTGGCCCTGCACCTGGAGGGCACGGTGATTCACGACGCCTGTCACAACGCGGCCCACCCCAGCCGCTTCTGGAACGCGGTGATGGGCCATGGGGCTGCGCTGCTGCTGGGCTTCAGCTTCCCGGTGTTCACCAGGGTCCATCTGCAGCATCACGCCCATGTCAATGATCCGAAGCGCGATCCCGACCACATCGTCTCGACGTTCGGGCCGCTCTGGCTGATCGCACCGCGGTTTTTCTATCACGAAGTCTTTTTCTTCCGCCACCGACTCTGGCGCAAGTGGGAGTTGCTGGAATGGGGCCTGGCTCGCGCCATCTTCATTTCGATTGTTCTGGCCGCCTTCAAATTCGGCTTTGAGTCGTTCATCTTCAACTGCTGGTTCGCCCCGGCTCTGATGGTGGGTGTCACGCTGGGGCTGTTCTTCGATTACCTCCCCCACCGCCCCTTCAAGTCGCGCAACCGCTGGCACAACGCCAGGGTCTACCCCAGCCGGCTGATGAATTGGTTGATCATGGGTCAGAACTACCACCTGATCCATCACCTCTGGCCGTCCATTCCCTGGTTTGAGTATCAACCGGCCTACCGGGCGACCAAGCCACTGCTCGATGCCAAGGGATCTCCCCAGCGGCTCGGTTTGTTCGAAACTCCCCACGACGGCATCAATTTCCTCTACGACATCTTCCTGGGCATCCGCAGCCATAAGCGCCGACGCAGCCGCCTGCGTCCAATCGCCGCGCTGATGCCCACGGCTCGCTCCCGCCGCCACCTGATCTCGCTGCTGCACCGCACGGCCGTCTCACCGGTGCCGCGCTCTTCCGCCGGCTGAGGGGATCAGCCCCAGGGGCTCAGCTGGCCAGGATCTGGGGAACCCGGAAGAAGTCGCCCTCACGCTGGGGGGCGAGTTCCAGCAACTCTTCACGCACGGGTGTCGCCACCACATCGTCGTTGCGGGTCACATTGACCACCTCCACAGCCCTGGTGGTGGGAGGAACCCCCTCGGTGTCCACCTGCTCCAGGTGCGCCACGTACTCGAGGATCCGCTCCAGCTGGCCGGTATAGGTGGCGATCTTGGCCTCGGGGAGGTCCAGGCGAGCCAGCTTGGCCACCTTGCGCACGTCGTCGGAGGAAATCTTGCCCATCGTTGCGGTGGTGCTTGTCTGGGCTGAACCTAGCTGGAGCAGCCCGGGCGCTTCCGGCTCACTCGCTCAGAAAGGTTTCCAGATCCTGGCTGAGGGCCTCGGCGGCCAGCTCGAGGAAGCGCTGGCCGTCGTCGGCGCTGGCGAGGAAGGGGTCGGAGCCCATGCGTCCGTCGGGGTGGCGCCGGCGGAAATCCTCGGGCCCGTGGATCGGCCCGGCGGGAGCCGGCTCCGGCAGGGGCCGTTGCTTGGCCACCAGGCTCGGCTCCAGGTGCAGGGTGAGGGCGATTTCGCTGGGAGTGGCGTGGTGCCCCTCCCGCTTGCCGTAGCGCTCACGCGCCTCCCGCATCACCGGCCCGGCCATGAACCAGTTGGCCAGTTGGCAGCGCAGCCCGGGAGCCCCCGCCAGCCCCCGGCTGGCGGCAGTGGCATAGGCCTCGGCAAAGGCGGCCCGGGTGGTGGCGATGTTGCCGCCATGGCCGTTGATCACGAAGATCCGCTCGAAGCCATGGCGGGCCAGGGAGAGCACCACGTCATGGATCACGGCCAGGAGCGTTGAGGGCTGGAGACTGATCGTGCCCGCGAAGCCCAGGTGGTGTTCGGCCATGCCGAAGGCCTGGACGGGCGTGACCAGCACACCGGTGCGTCGCCCCACTTCCAGGGCCACCGCTTCGGCGGTGAGGGCATCGGTGCCGATGGCGCCGGTGGGGCCATGCTGCTCGGTGGAACCCAGGGGCACGATCACCCCCTTGCAGCCCCGGAGATACTCCTCCACCTCGGGCCAGCTGCGCAGCTGCAGCCGGATCGCCTCGACGCTGGCGGCAGGGCCTGGGAGCGGGCTGCCGGCCGGCGCGGCGGTCTGGGGCGAGGAGATCGTCACCGGGGACAGCTCGGCGGCGGGGGCCGAAACGAGGGAACCCCTGAAGTATCCCTAGGATTGACGGCATCCGGGCCCCGATCCGCTCTCGGCCCGCTGGAGCCGGAACTCAGGATGCTGCACCGCAAGCTGGATCAGTTCTGCAGCGAGAAGCGACCGGTCTGGGTGTTCCTGCGCGATCAGCAGCGCTGGATCGAGCAGGCTCTGGTGGTGGAGATCGCTGGCGATCTGGTCACCCTGCGCTACGACGAGGAGGACGATGACGAACTGCACACCTGGGAAGAGAGCGTTCGCCTCGATTCGATCGGAGCGGTGAGCACCCGCCTGGCCTTCTTCAGCCGCACGGCCAGGGCCGAGGATCTTGGCACCGCCGAAGACTGCCCCGAATCGGAGCAGCTGCGCCGCCAGGGCTGAGCCCGGCGGCGATCAGGCGCCTGGAGTTCAGTGGGCGGTGCCGTTGCCGTCGTAGTCGTCGCTGTCGTAGTAACCGCCCCGGGTGCCGAAGTAGAGGGTCGCCAGGCAGAACAGACCGCTGCCGGCCAGCAGCACGGTGCCGAGATTGAAGCTGGAGAGAGCGTTGGACACGAAACAGACGCGACAGACGGGCAGGGGCCAACCCCATGAAAGGGTGACAAGCCCCAGTCTGGCCGCTTCCGCAGCCGCTGCCGTCGTTGGCGCTGGGGGTCTCGATCTCCTGACGCCAGCCTTCTTCGCGCGGGGCGCCCATCTGGTGGGTCCGGACCTGGTGGGCTGCCAGTTGCTGCGCCGCTTCGAGGATGGGCGCTGCCTCCGGGGCCTGGTGGTGGAAACCGAGGCCTACTGCCAGAGCGAGCCCGCCTGCCATGGCCACCGGCGCCGCTCTCCCTCCAACGAAACGCTGTTCGGCCCGCCGGGGCGCTTCTACGTTTACGTCAGTCATGGCATCCATCACTGCGTGAATGTGGTCACCGACCGTGAGGGCTGGGCCAACGGTGTTCTGCTGAGGGCCGTGGCCCTGGCGGGTGAGTCCGAACGCACCGCCGCTGGCCCCGCCCTGCTGGCCCGCCGCTTCGGCCTGGATCGCCGCCACGACGGCCAGCCGGTGGATTCCGCTGGCGGAGTGTGGCTGGCGCCGCGGCCCCACGCCCTGCTGGCCTGGTGGCAACAGCAGGAGCTGCAGGGTCAGGACCCGCTGGTCACCACCACCCGCATCGGCATCACCCGGGGGGTGGAGCTGCCCTGGCGCTGGTACCTGAAGGCCAGCCGCAGCGTCAGCCGCCGGGCGAGGGGAGATCGCACCCCGGCGCGATCCCTGGCCCTGGAGCCAGCAGCCCTGCTGCCAGCGACCCCCCAGACGGGAGCAGCGCCGTGAGCGGCTGGTCCCACCGGCACCTGATTGATCTGGCGGCCTTCAGCCTCGAGGATTTCGCCACCGTGCTTGAGCTGGCTCAGCGCTTCCGGGTGATGCCCGTGAGCGGCTCCCGCAAGCTGCCCGCCCTGCAGGGCCGGCAGGTCACGAGCCTGTTCTTTGAGCCCAGCACCCGCACCCGCAGCAGCTTCGAGCTGGCGGCCCGTCGCCTCTCGGCCGATGTCCAGAGCTTCTCTCCCTCCTCCAGCTCCCTGAGCAAGGGGGAGAGCCTGCTCGACACCGCCCTCACCTACGTGGCCATGGGCGCCGATGTGCTGGTGGTGCGTCATCGCTGCGCCGGAGTGCCGGCGGCGCTGGCCCGTGACCTCGACCGGGAGCAAAGGGGCGGTGGCCGACCGGTGGCGGTGCTGAACGGGGGTGATGGACTGCACAGCCACCCGAGCCAGGGGCTGCTCGATCTGTTCACCCTCGCCCGTCACTTCGCGCCGGAGCAACCGACACCGGCGGCGCTCAACGGCCGAACGATCGTGATCGTGGGCGATGTGCTCCATTCGCGGGTGGCGCGCTCCAACCTCTGGGCGCTCACCGCCTGCGGCGCCCATGTGGTGCTCTGCGCCCCGCCCACGCTGCTGCCCGAGGCCTTCGCCGAGTTCGTGGCGGCCCCGCCGCCAGGCCAGACCATGGATCCCGTGGCAAGCCGCGGCTCGATCCGGATCGAGCGCCAGCTGGAGCGGGCCCTGCCAGGTGCCGATGCCGTGATGACCCTGCGGTTGCAGCGGGAGCGGATGCACCAGCACCTGCTCACCAGCCTGGAGAGTTACCACCGCCGCTTCGGCCTCAGCCAGGCCCGCCTGCAGCTCTGCGGCCCCTCAGTGCCGGTGTTGCATCCGGGCCCGGTGAACCGGGGCGTGGAGATGAGCGGTGATCTGCTGGATGACACTCAGCGCTGCCTGGTGGCGGAGCAGGTGCGAAACGGCATCCCGATGCGCATGGCTCTGCTCTATCTGCTGGCCGCCCGCGGCGACGAGCTCAGAGAAGCTTGAAGCCCTCCTGCAGCAGTCCGTAGAGAAGGCCGATGCGTCCCGCGTCCACCAGCTGAAGGCTGAGTCGATCCTGGGGGCGCTGCATCAGCCAGCGGCGGCAGCGGATCGAGAGTTCGATCGGCACCACGCAAACCAGGGCCGCCAGGGGATCGAGGTAGTTCAGGGCTCCGGTGAGCATCCCCACCGCGCCGCCGAAGAAGAAGGCCCCAAATCCGGTGATCAGCACCAGCGAGAGCCGTCGCCAGGGATTCTCCGCCCAGTGGCGCAGGCGCTCCCCCAGCAGAGCCACCTGACGATGCAACCGGGTCTGCTGCAGGCGGATCACCGAGGAGTCAAGCGGGGGAAGAACGGGCAGGTGAATTGGCTGGAGATCCCCATCACCCGGCTCGGCCACCTGCCGCCGCAGGTCTACACCCTTTCAGGCCGCCCCGCCAGTCCTGGACCAGAGCTCAGCTTTCGCTGTCTTTGTTCTTGCGCGACCCCTTCCCTTCCAGCAGCTCCAGCAGCGCCTCCATCTGGGCCATCACCCCGCGCACCTCACCGGCTTCCGGCAGCAGGCCGTCTTCCATGACCCCTTGGTGCATCTCCCGGAGTTCCTGGCGGATGTAGCGCAGGTGGCTCACCACCTGCTCGCGTTTGGATTGCGACATGGATGGGGCATCCTGTAATGCCCTCCCTTTTACCTTATGGCCGGTCAAAGGGGCTCCAGCCAGGCGAAAGAGCCCTCCCTGGCTGGGCCGGAGTGGATCAGGACCTGCTCGCTCAAGCGCTCAGCAGACCTTCATTTCTCGCCGAAGCGAGCCTTGGCGGCGCAGTAGAAGTCGAGGTCGATGCTGGTCAGGGAGGCCTCAAGCGCCAGGCTTTCGATCCGGCGCCGCACGGCGGGGCGCACAAAGAAGGGCACTTCCTTGATCCTGGCTTCCGCCTCGGGGGTCCACTCCATCCTTCGCGTCACGGGCATGTCCTGAGGGGAGGTTACGGTCCAGACGCCTGATTTCTGGCCCTCGGCTGAGGGAGTCGCGTTGAGATCGTGCGCGGCCAATCTCAACGCGGTGTTGAATGGAATGGCAGATCTGGGATTGACACTCGCTTCAGTAAATCCTGTCAGGGATGACTTGATCGGGTAGCGGCAGAGAACTGATGGAGAATAGGGGACTCGAACCCCTGACCTCTGCGGTGCGATCGCAGCGCTCTACCAGCTGAGCTAATTCCCCTTGAGGGGTATCCCTGAAGGAGAATTTATCACCGCCGATTCGCCCTCGCCCCGCTCCTGCCTGGCCGCCCTGGCCCAGGGGTGGGGCTGATGCGCTGGAATTGAGAGGTGCTTCGCTCCACTGGCCCCGTGTCCGCAACCCCGATCACGCCTGAGCGGCTGGCTGCCTTCGATGAGGCGGCCATCGCCGAGCTGGCCCAGCGCCTGGATGACGACGACTACCCCAACCCCTTTGAAGCCCTGCAGGACTGGCACCTGATCCGGGCCCTGGCGATCCACCGCCCGGAGCTGGCGCGCCCGTACGTGCATCTGGTGGATCAGGAACCTTTCGATGAGGAGTGAGCCCCTGGCCGGCTGCCGGATCCTGGTGGCCATCAGCGGCAGCATCGCCTGCGTGAAACTGCCGGCGCTGGTGAGTGCCTTGGTCCAGCGCGGTGCCCAGGTCCGCTGCGTGCTCACCCCCAGTGCCGCCCGGCTGGTGAGCCCGGTGACCCTGGCCAGCCTCAGCCGCTCCCCCTGCCATCTCGAGGAGGATCAGTGGAGCCACCGGGCGCCCCGGCCCCTGCACGTGGAGCTGGCCGAATGGGCCGAACTGGTGCTGGTGGCCCCCCTGAGTGCCACCAGCCTGGCCCGCTGGGTGCAGGGCTCCGGCGACACCCTGCTCTCCAGCACCCTGCTGGCCACGGAGGCCCCGGTGCTGGCGGCCGCCGCCATGAACACGGCGATGTGGCGCTCCCCCGGGGTGCGGCGCAACTGGCAGGAGCTGCAGGGCTTCGAGCGGGTGCTGACCCTGGGGCCCGCCGCCGGGCTGCTCGCCTGTGACCGCCAGGGTGACGGGCGGATGGCCGAGCCCCAGCAGCTGCTGCTGGGGCTGGAGACCCTGCGTCTGCATGGCTGGCGGCGCGACTGGCAGGGCAGGCGGCTGCTGGTGAGCGCCGGACCTACCCGCGAATGGCTGGATCCCGCCCGCTGCCTCACCAACCCCAGCACGGGCCGGATGGGGGTGCTGCTGGCCCAGGCAGCCCGGTTGCGGGGGGCTGAGGTCGACCTGGTGCACGGCCCCCTCAACCTCGATCCGTTGCTGCTGGAAGGCCTGCGCGCGTATCCCGCCGAGAGCGGTGTGGCGATGGGCGAGGCCCTGGAGCAGTTGCAACCGGCGGCCGATGCGGTGGCCATGGCGGCTGCCGTGGCGGATCACGGCCGTGCCGCTCCTGAACTCCAGAAGCTCAGCAAGCAGGATCTGCTTGCCAGCTTGAGTGGGGGCTGGTGCGAGGTGCCGGACCTGCTGGCTCAGCTGGTGGCCCGCCGCCAAGCAGGCCAGCGGATTCTGGGGTTCGCGGCCCATTCGGGGGATGTGCTTCCCCAGGCCCGGGCCAAGCGGCTGCGCAAGGGCTGCGATCTGCTCTTCGCCAACCCGATCGACCAACCACAGGCCGGCTTCAGGGTGTGCAGCAATGAAGGCTGGTTGCTCGGTCCGGGTGAGCGGGAGCTGCGCATCGAGCCAGCGGGCAAGTTCGCCGTGGCCCATCAGCTCATCAGCGCCCTCGGAGCCCTGCTGGATCCGCTCACGCCGCCAGCGGAGGCTCCTCGTGAAGGCCTGGCTGGTCGTCGCGCTGCAACAGATCCATGAAGGTGCGCAGCTGCAGGCGTGGGATGTAGGGCCAACCGCCGCTGCGCTCCATGTCCCTGAGCAGAGCGAACAGCCGCTGGCGGTCCCCCGGCAGGCTGCGACGGAAGGCCCCGTCCTGAATCGAGCGATGCAGGGTTTCCAGCTCCCGCAACAGGTTCAGCAGCGCCTCGGGCTGCCCCTCGAGCCCTTCGGCGAGCTGGTGGAGACCCTGCACCAGCTCGCCCGCTGCCTGCAGGGGATCCTGAGCCTCGGCCGGAGCGTTGAAACCTTTGGTCATGTCTGGCGTGTCGCGTCCCGCCCTACGGGTTGTTGAGAGCCGCAACATGCTATCGGGACTCGGGTTTTTCATCTGTAGGATCGCCGCTGGCGCACCCATCACCAAGGTTTCACCCTGCTTGTGCGGCTTCTCCCAATGCGTTTTCGACCCCTGCTGGCCCTTGTGCTGGCGCTCTGCCTAACGCTGGTCACAGCGTGCGGTGGCGGTGCCAAAGCCGTTGAACGGGCCAATGTCACCTACGACGACATCGTCAACACCGGCAAGGCCAACGACTGCCCAACCCTTCCGGACTCGGCCCGCGGCTCCATCCCCCTGGATCCCTCCGGCAGCTATCAGCTCCGTGAAATCTGTCTCCACCCCAGCGAAGTGTTCGTGAAGGGTGAGCCGGCCAACAAGCGCCAGGAGGCTCAGTTCGTGGCGGGCAAGATTCTCACCCGTTACACCTCCAGCCTTGATCAGGTCTATGGCGATCTGACGATCGACGGCGCCCAGCTCACCTTCAAGGAGCTTGGCGGGATCGATTTCCAGCCGATCACCGTTCTCATGCCGGGTGGTGAGGAAGTGCCCTTCACCTTCTCCAGCAAGCAGCTGATCGCCACAGCCGAAGGCACCGCCATCAGCCCGAGCACGGATTTCGAAGGTGCCTACCGGACGCCCAGCTACCGCACCGCCAATTTCCTTGATCCCAAGGGCCGTGGCCTCACCACCGGTTACAGCAGTGCCGTCGGTCTGGTGCCTGCCGGTGACGACGAGGACCTCACCAAGGAAAACGTCAAGCAGTACATCGAGGGCACCGGCACCATGAACCTTTCGATCACCAAGGTCGACAGCGTCACTGGCGAGTTCTCCGGGGTGTTCTCGGCGGTCCAGCCTTCCGACACCGACATGGGCGGCAAGGTCGCCGTCGATGTCAAGGTCACCGGCGAGCTCTACGGCCGCCTCGAGCAGGTCTGAGCCCAGCCAGCCGCTTCTGGATGGTGCTGAAGCTTGGCCAAGAAGGATCCCCTCGGGGGTCCTTTTTTTGTGGCAATACCATCCGCGCTGCCGCCGTGGAGCCACCCCAGTCACACGTCCTTGACGCCCGGTCTGGAACAATCGCTCCACCTGAAGCTGGCTCCCCCCCATGACCACCGCCGCTCCCTCTGGACGCCCCAGCACCGGTTTGATTCCGCCCCACGGGGGCACGCTGGTGAATCTGATCGTGCCGGCGGAGCAGCGTGAGGCGGTGAAGGTGGGTGTGGATCGGGTGCTCGAGTGCAGCCACCGCAACGCCTGCGATGTGGAGCTGCTGATGGTGGGGGGCTTCTCGCCGCTGCTGGGCTTCATGCACCAGGAGGACTACGAGGCGGTGGTGCAGGGGAACCGCACCACCTCGGGGCTCCTGTTCGGCCTACCGATCATCTTCGACACCGCTGACGCAACGATCAAGGTGGGCGAGCGTCTGCTGCTCACTTACCAGGGTCAGGAGCTGGCTGTGCTCACGGTGGAGAGCGTCTGGGAGCCCGACAAGGTGAAGGAGGCCAAAGGTTGCTACGGCACCACATCCCTGGAGCATCCGGCGGTGCGCATGATCGCCACCGAACGGGGCCGCTACTACCTCGGTGGAGCGTTGCAGGGCCTGGAGCTGCCCCAGCGGGTGTTCCCCTGCCGCACCCCGGCCCAGGTGCGCGCCGAGTTGCCCCATGGGGAAGACGTGGTGGCCTTCCAGTGCCGCAACCCGATTCACCGGGCCCACTACGAGCTGTTCACCCGTGCGCTGCACGCCACGAACGTGAGCGAGGGGGGTGTGGTGCTGGTGCATCCCACCTGCGGTCCCACCCAGGAGGACGACATTGCCGGGGAAGTGCGCTTCCAGACCTACGAGCGGCTGGCGGCGGAGGTGGCCAACCCGCGCATCCGCTGGGCCTACCTGCCCTATGCCATGCACATGGCGGGGCCCAGGGAGGCGCTGCAGCACATGATCATCCGCAAGAACTACGGCTGCACCCACTTCATCATTGGCCGCGACATGGCGGGCTGCAAGAGCTCCCTGAGCGGTGAGGATTTCTACGGCCCCTACGACGCGCAGGACTTCGCTCGCGAGAACGCACCGGAGCTGGGCATGGAGACGGTGCCGTCGCTGAACCTGGTGTACACCGAAGAAGAGGGCTACGTGACGGCGGAGCACGCCCAGGCAAGGGGGCTGCATGTAAAGAAATTGAGCGGAACCCAGTTCCGGCAGATGCTGCGCAGCGGTGAGGAGATCCCAGAGTGGTTCGCCTTCCGTAGCGTGGTGGAGGTGCTGCGGTCCGCCTGACGGTCCCCGGCGACGGTTAACATTCTGTTACTTCCCCTCTCAGGAGCACGCAGGTTGAAAAAACGCTGGCGCAACGCGGGGCTCTATGTGCTCCTGGCGATCGTGGTGATTGCGGTGGGCTCCGCTTTCCTGGGACGCCCTGATCAGGCCAATGCCCCCAGAAGCCTCCGCTACAGCGATTTCGTCGAGGCGGTTCAGGAGAATCAGGTGTCGCGGGTGCTGATCTCCCCCGACCGCGGTACCGCCCAGGTCGTTGAGAACGACGGCAACCGGGCCGTGGTCAACCTCGCCCCCGACAAGGACCTGCTCAAGCTGCTCACCGAGCACAACGTCGACATCGCGGTTCAGCCCAACCGTGAGCCGGCCGCCTGGCAGCAGGCCGTGGGCAGTCTGCTCTTCCCGCTGTTGCTCCTCGGAGGCCTGTTCTTCCTGTTGCGACGCGCCCAGGGGGGCGGCGGCAACCCCGCCATGAGCTTCGGCAAGAGCAAGGCCCGCCTTCAGATGGAACCCCAGACCCAGGTCACCTTTGGTGATGTGGCCGGCATCGAGGGCGCCAAGCTCGAGCTCACTGAAGTGGTCGACTTCCTCAAGAATCCCGATCGTTTCACGGCCGTAGGCGCCAAGATTCCCAAAGGCGTGCTGCTGGTGGGCCCTCCCGGCACCGGCAAGACCCTTCTGGCCAAGGCGGTGGCCGGCGAAGCTGGTGTGCCCTTCTTCTCCATCTCCGGCTCGGAGTTCGTGGAGATGTTCGTGGGCGTGGGCGCCAGCCGCGTGCGTGATCTGTTCGAGCAGGCCAAGAAGAGTGCTCCCTGCATCGTCTTCATCGATGAGATCGATGCTGTCGGCCGGCAGCGGGGTGCAGGCCTTGGAGGCGGTAACGACGAGCGCGAGCAGACCCTCAACCAGCTGCTCACCGAGATGGACGGCTTCGAGGGCAACACCGGCATCATCATCGTGGCGGCCACCAACCGTCCGGATGTGCTGGATTCGGCCCTGCTGCGGCCGGGCCGCTTCGATCGCCAGGTGGTGGTCGACCGTCCTGACTACGCCGGCCGTCTGCAGATCCTCGGGGTCCACGCCCGCGGCAAGACCCTCGCCAAAGATGTCGATCTCGACAAGGTGGCGCGCCGTACCCCCGGCTTCACCGGCGCCGATCTGGCCAACCTGCTCAATGAAGCGGCGATCCTGGCGGCCCGCCGTCAGCTCACCGAAATTTCGATGGATGAGGTCAATGACGCCATCGAGCGCGTCATGGCCGGTCCTGAGAAGAAGGACCGCGTGATGAGCGAGAAGCGCAAGCGGCTCGTGGCGTATCACGAATCGGGCCATGCCCTGGTGGGTGCCCTGATGCCCGACTACGACCCGGTGCAGAAGATCAGCATCATTCCCCGCGGCCAGGCCGGCGGCCTCACCTTCTTCACCCCCAGTGAAGAGCGGATGGAGTCGGGCCTCTATTCCCGCGCCTATCTGCAGAACCAGATGGCCGTGGCCCTCGGTGGCCGCGTCGCTGAGGAGATCGTCTACGGCGAAGACGAAGTCACCACCGGAGCCTCCAACGACCTCCAGCAGGTGGCCCGTGTCGCCCGCCAGATGGTCACCCGCTTCGGCATGAGCGACAAGCTGGGCCCCGTGGCTCTCGGCCGTGCCCAGGGAGGGATGTTCCTCGGCCGCGACATCGCCGCTGAGCGCGATTTCTCCGAAGACACCGCCGCCACCATCGACGAGGAAGTGGGTCTGCTGGTGGCTGAGGCCTACCGCCGTGCCAAGCGTGTGCTGATCGAAAACCGCTCGGTTCTCGATGAACTGGCCGAGATGCTGGTGGAGAAGGAAACCGTCGACGCCGAGGAGCTTCAGGAGCTCCTGATCCGCAGCGATGTGCGGGTCGCTGAATACGTCTGAGTCCCAGACGCTGCTGGATGAACTTCGGGCGCTGCCGCTGCTGGCGGTGCTGCGCCCGGTCCATCCCCTGGAGGCCGTCTCCCGGATCGCGCTGTTGAGCGCGGCCGGGATTCGCCATGTGGAGATCGCCTGGAGCCCATGGGACCGCTGGAGCCACGACTGCCTTGAGCTGGCACAGCGTTTCCCCGCGATCCGCTTCGGTGCCGCTTCGGTGCGCACCATCAAGGGTCTTGAAGCTGCCCATCAGGCCGGCTTCAGCTTCGCGTTCTCGCCCGTTCTGGATCCCTTTTTGCTGAGCTGCGCCCACCAGCTGGGCATCACCCTGGTGCCCGGGGTCTTCTCCCCCACGGAGGTGCAGCAGGCGGTGGAGCTGGGCTGCGCGGCGGTCAAGCTCTTTCCGGCCAAGGCCCTGGGTCCTGGGTACTGGGGCTTGCTCGCAGGTGCCCTGGCTCCCTTGCCCTTCTGCATCGCTGCGGGGGGGCTGGAGGTGGCTGACCTCTGTGGCTGGCTCCAGGGGGGTGTGGATGCCCTGGCCCTGGGCTCCACGCTGTTCGAGCCCATCAGCGAGGCGGGAGATTGCCCCCGGCTGGATCCACGCCTGGCTGAGTGGGTGGCGGCTTACACCTCAGCTCCGTCTCACCAGAGGCTGCACTGAGCCTGCTGACGCAGCAGGTGGTCGGCCAGCACCAGGGCGACCATCGCTTCCACCATCGGCACGGCCCGGGGCAGCACGCAGGGGTCATGGCGGCCCTTGGCCTCCAGCACCGTGGCCTCGCCGCTGGAGGTCACGGTCTGCTGGGCTTTGCGGATCGTGGCGGTGGGCTTGAAAGCCACCCGCAGCACGATGGTTTCGCCGTTGCTGATGCCCCCCTGGATGCCACCGGAGTTGTTGGTGGCGGTGCGCAGGCTGCCGTCGCCGGTGGCGAGGAAGGCGTCGTTGTGTTCGCTGCCCCGCTGCAGGGTGCCGGCGAAGCCGGAGCCGATCTCGAAGCCTTTGGTGGCCGGCAGCGACATCACCGCCTTGGCCAGGTCAGCCTCAAGCTTGTCGAAGACCGGCATGCCCAGCCCCACCGGCGCCCGGCGCACCACGCACTCGATCACGCCGCCGCAGGAATCACCCTCACGGCCGATGGCCTCGATGCGCTCGATCATCCGCTCCGCGCAGGCGGCATCGGGGCAGCGCACAATGTTCGCCTCCACGTCGTCGAGGCTGACACCGGCTGGATCGATCGTGGCCTCGATCGTGTGGATCCGCTTCACCCAGGCGATCACCTCGGTGCCATGGGCGCGGGCGAGCAGTTGTTTGGCGATGGCACCGGCCGCCACCCGGCCGATCGTTTCCCGCGCCGAGGCCCGGCCACCGCCGCTGCGGGCCTGGATGCCGTACTTCGCCTGGTAGGTGGCATCGGCGTGGGAGGGCCGGAACGCCACCGCCATCTCGCTGTAATCGCCGGGACGCTGGTCCTTGTTGCGCACCACCATGGCGATCGGTGTTCCCAGGGTGACCCCATCGAGCAGGCCGCTGAGGATCTCGACACGATCGTCTTCCTTGCGGGGGGTGGTGATCCTGCTCTGTCCCGGTTTGCGGCGGTCGAGCTCGGCCTGGATGGCCTCCAGATCAAGGGCCAGCCGCGGCGGGCAGCCGTCGACGATCACCCCCACACTACCGCCGTGGGACTCACCGAAGGTCTGTATCCGAAACTGGTCGCCGAAGCTGCTGCCCATGGCTGCGTCACGCTGACGCGAGCGTAGGGGACCTGCCGATGAGCTTCAGCACGGGGATCGAGAGCAGCACGGTGACCACCAGATAGGCCACCACGGCGATCTTCACCCCAGGCAAGTCACGGGCATAGGTGCTGGCGAACAGCAGCGCCAGGCCGGGATTGCGCATGGAGGTCACCAGCGAGACGGTGAGGCGTTCATGGCTGGCACTGGTGGGAGTCAGGAGATAGCCCACGCCCAGGCAGAGCAGCACCAGCACGCCAATGAAGCCGAGCGCCAGCCAGTTGGCGCCCACGAAGGGAATCAGCAGCGGACCGGTGGTGACCACCACGCCACCGATCAGCACCAGCAGCAGCCCATTGGCCAGTTTGTTCAAGGGAACCTCCACGGTCTTGGTCAGGCCTGGCAGCCAGCGGCGCACCAGCAACCCCAGCAGCAGGGGCAGCACCTGGGTTCGGCCCACCTGCAGCGCCACTTCCTTCGGACCGATGTCCCAGTTCTGGACTCCGAAGGCAGCCCGGAACACATCCGCCATGAACGGAATCGAGACGATGGCCACCAGCGCAGCCCCCACCTGCAGCAGGGCTGCCAGCTCGGTGTCCCCGCCCTTCTTGCCCGCCTTGCGCAGGATCATCGGGGCGCTGGGGCAGAGCGCCATCAGGGCGATCGCCAGCCGGGCCGGACCCGAAAGCGATGCGCTCAGGGGCAGCATCAGCAGCAGCAGGGCCAGCAAGGGCACCAGCAGGCAGGAGCCTACTAGAACCCGAGCGATCAGAAAGGGCTTCTGGCGCAGCCCGGCGATGGCGTCGCTGCGCAGGCCCAGCCCCAGGGCAAACATGATCGTGAACAGGGTCAGCGCGACGAACATGGGGGTCGAGTGCGAGTGGGGAGCAGGGTCGGTGGATCTTGATCAGGAGCCTGGCACCGGCCCGCCGCCTTGCCTGGGATGTGACTTTGCTGGCTGACGATCCCTCGATCGTCAACAAAAAAGCCCCTGCCGAAGCAGGGGCTTTTCATGCTCTTGATGCAGGTGGTGAGCCCATGGGACCCACCGGATGCATCAGCCGATCGCGGGGGCGGTCAGCGCCACGGGAGTGGCTTCAGCAGAAGCCAGGTCCAGCGGGAAGTTGTGCGCGTTGCGCTCGTGCATCACTTCCATGCCCAGACCAGCGCGGTTCAGCACATCAGCCCAGGTGTTGATCACGCGGCCCTGGCCGTCGAGGATCGACTGGTTGAAGTTGAAGCCGTTCAGGTTGAAGGCCATCGTGCTCACGCCAAGGGCGGTGAACCAGATGCCGACCACGGGCCAGGCAGCCAGGAAGAAGTGCAGGCTGCGGCTGTTGTTGAACGAGGCGTATTGGAAGATCAGGCGACCGAAGTAACCGTGGGCAGCCACGATGTTGTAGGTCTCCTCTTCCTGGCCGAACTTGTAGCCGTAGTTCTGGCTCTCGCTCTCGGTGGTTTCACGCACCAGCGAGGAGGTCACCAGCGAACCGTGCATGGCGGAGAACAGGGAGCCACCGAACACACCCGCCACACCCAGCATGTGGAAGGGGTGCATCAGGATGTTGTGCTCAGCCTGGAACACCAGCATGAAGTTGAAGGTGCCGGAGATGCCGAGGGGCATGCCGTCGGAGAAGGAACCCTGACCGAAGGGATAGATCAGGAACACAGCCGAGGCAGCGGCCACAGGGGCGCTGTAGGCCACGCAGATCCAGGGACGCATGCCGAGGCGGTAGGAGAGTTCCCACTCGCGGCCCATGTAGCAGAAAATGCCGATCAGGAAGTGGAAGATCACCAGCTGGTAGGGACCGCCGTTGTACAGCCACTCGTCGAGGCTGGCGGCTTCCCAGATCGGGTAGAAGTGCAGGCCGATGGCGTTGCTGGAAGGAACAACAGCACCGGAGATGATGTTGTTGCCGTAAAGCAGGGAGCCGGCGACAGGCTCACGGATGCCGTCGATGTCGACGGGAGGAGCAGCGACGAAGGCCACGATGAAGCAGATCGTGGCAGCCAGCAGGGTGGGGATCATCAGCACACCGAACCAACCGACGTAGAGACGGTTGTTGGTGGAGGTGACCCACTCGCAGAACTGGCTCCAGGCAGACGCGCCTTGGCGCTGCTGAAGGGTGGTGGTCATGAGAGCGTGGGTAGTGGCCCCCGAAGGGGTCGGTTAGGTAGGACAAAAATTCGGAGCGGGAAACCCGTCCGGTGGGCCCGAAAGCCCTTCGCCTCACTCAAATGTAACAGGACGTTGCGGGATGTGTGAAGCGCTTAAGGTTTGCTCCGGGTTGGGGCGACCTGGCCGCCGCTGCTGCGCTTGAAGCCGACCACTGCGGCCCACTGGCCTTCCGTCACGCTTGTTAGCGTCCGGCCTGGCCAGAGGGAGCTCATGGCGCGGCCGGAGCAGCAGTTGGAACCGAATCGGCCCGCCTGCGGTGCCAGCGCTGAGCGGGTGCTGCTGATCCGTCTGCCATGTAATCCGATCTTCCCGATCGGTCCGGTGTATCTGGCCGATCATCTGCACAAGCGCTTTCCGGGCTTGCCCCAGCGCATTCTCGATTTAGCCGCCCTGCCCCTGCTGGATGTGGAGCGGGTGCTGCTGGCCACGATCGAGGCCTTCCGCCCCAGCCTGCTGGTGTTCTCCTGGCGCGACATTCAGATCTACGCGCCGGTGGACGGTCGTGGCGGCAACCCTCTGCAGAACTCCTTCGAGGTGTTCTATGCCCCCAATCCGTTGCATCGCCTGCGCGGTGCCTTCGGCGGCCTGCGCCTGATGGGGGCTTTTTATGGCGAGCTCTGGCGCAATCTGCGCTTGGTGCGCCGCGGCCTGCGCCGGGCCCGTCGCTTCCATTCGGCGGCGCGGGTGGTGATCGGCGGCGGGGCGGTGAGTGTGTTCTACGAGCAGCTGGGTAAGAGCCTGCCCGCAGGCACGGTGGTGTCAGTGGGGGAGGGGGAGCCGCTGCTGGAGAAGCTGATCAGTGGCCGCTCCCTGGCTTCCGAGCGCTGCTACGTGGTGGGGGAGCCGCCGCGGCAGGGGCTGATCCATGAGCAGCCCGAGGGGGTGATCAAAACCGCCTGTGATTACACCTACATCGCCTCGATCTGGCCCCAGCTCGACTGGTATCTCGATGGCGGCGACTTCTACGTGGGCGTGCAGACCAAGCGCGGCTGTCCCCACAACTGCTGCTACTGCGTGTACACCGTGGTGGAAGGCAAGGCGGTGCGGGTGAATCCGGTGGAGGAGGTGGTGGCGGAGATGCGCCAGCTCTACGACCGGGGCGTGCGCGGCTTCTGGTTCACCGATGCCCAGTTCATTCCGGCCCGCCGCTACATCGAAGACGCCAAACAGCTGCTGCGGGCAATCCTGGCGGCCGGCATGGACGACATCCGCTGGGCGGCCTACATCCGCGCCGACAACCTCGACGCCGAGCTGGCCGAGCTGATGGTGGAAACGGGCATGGACTACTTCGAGATCGGCATCACCTCCGGCAGCCAGGAGCTGGTGCGCAAGATGCGCATGGGCTACAACCTGCGCACCGTGCTCGAGAACTGCCGTCTGCTGGCCCGAGCCGGCTTCCGCGAGCACGTGTCGGTGAACTACTCGTTCAACGTGATCGACGAGCGGCCCGAAACGATCCGCCAGACCGTGGCCTATCACCGCGAACTGGAGCGCATCTTCGGGGCCGACAAGGTGGAGCCCGCCATCTTCTTCATCGGCCTGCAGCCCCACACCCACCTTGAGCAATACGGCTTCGACCAGGGGTTGATCGAGCCGGGCTACAACCCGATGAGCATGATGCCCTGGACGGCCCGCAAGCTGCTCTGGAACCCCGAGCCGATGGGCAGTGTGTTCGGCCGGATCTGCCTGGAGGCCTTCGAGACCAACCCGGGCGATTTCGGCCGCACGGTGATGGCGCTGCTCGAGCGCGACTACGGCATCGCGCCGTTGGAGGAGGCGCTGCATGCGCCGGTGGAGGGCCGCAAGGCCCTGGCCACAGCGGTGCGCTGATTGTGAGCTGAGCGCGCGCTCTCAGCTCGGTTCACCAGAAGCGCCGCCGCACCCAGAGCAGCCCGGCCAGGCCGGCCCAGCCCAGCAGGCCGCCGATCGGATTGGGATCGGCACCGCCGGGCCCGGCCAGCCAGAGCGGCACCGTGGGGTTGATCTGCAGCGGCCCGGACAGCAGGGAAAACCAGCCCCCCACCAGGCCGCCGTGCAGACCGACGGCGCCCCAGAGGGAGCCGCCGTCGGCCCGCCGTTGCAGTCCCAGGGCCAGCCCCAGCAGCAGCAGGCCCACCAGCAAGCCGGCCATCGGCCCCACGCCGAGGTTGAACCGGGTGTGGGCGAGGCTGAACACCGTCGCCTGGGCGATCAGGGCCCGCTGATCGGCCCGGGGCCCCCAGCCCAGGCGCTGGTTCAGCTCGCCCCAGAGCCAGCCCCGGAACACCAGCTCTTCGGCGAAGCCCACCCCGAGGATCAGCAACACGGCATTGACGATCTCGGCGGGTGTGAGTCCGCCGCTCCAGCGGGCCTGGCCGCTGAGCAGCAACACCCCCGCCACGAAGAGGAGCAGCAGCAGGGCCTTGAGCAGTCCGCGCAGCAGCGAACGCAGGCCCACGCCCCAGCCCACGGTCACCCCAAGAGCCCGCCAGGGCCGGGGCTCCTCCCATACCGTTCTCAGGCGCAGCGGCAGGGTGAGCAGCAGCAGGGCGAAGGCCAGAGCCGTGCCCAGCAGGGCGACCTGATCGGGCCGCCAACCGCTGAGCAGGCCGGCTGCCACAAAGGGTTGCACCGTCAGCCAGCCGAGGCCGTAGAGCAGCGGCAGATAGAGCAGGGTGCTGATCCAGCCCAGCCAGGCTCGCCTTGGCACTCAGCTCTCCGGCTCGATGGTGCTGGAGAGGCCCTTGGCCTTGAGGGTTTCGCTGTAGAACTCGGCCGGCTCCAGATCACAGACGATCACCAGACCCACGCCGGTGTTGTGGGCCTCGAGCATCACGGCGATGGCGTCCTGCTCGCTGAGGGAGGGCACCACCTGGCGCAGGGTGGTGACCACGTACTCCATCGAGTTGACGGGGTCGTTGTGCAGCAGCACCCGGTAGCGGGGCGAGGGCTTGCGCACCCGCTGCACCTCCTTCTCGATCACCGCGGCACCGCCGGGGCTGCGGGTCGGGGTCTCCGTGGCACGGATGGTGTCGCTCATGGCTGGGAGTCTGCCGCGGTTGTTGCGGTGTCTGGCTGGGGCAGCCTCTAGCATCCCAACTCTGAAGCCGAGCGCGGATGCGTCGTTACGCTTTCGTCGAGCAGCACAGCGAAGAAGATTGCGGTGCGGCCTGCCAGGCCATGATCGCCCAGCACTATGGCAAGAAGGTGTCCCCCCCCCCCGTGCCCACCAGCTGGCAAGTTGAGGCGGGGTGAATGGCGGCGCGGTTCACAATGGTATCATGAACCGTTCCGCCGACTGGCTGCATTAGTAGGTGGTGGAAAAGGCTCTCAAGGCGCTGCATCTTCACCTGGGGCAGCAGGTGTGGGGCCATGGCCTGGGTCGCTCCTTCCGGGATCTGCCCTCCGAGGCCGTCACTGCCTTGGCCGCGGCGGTGCCGGATCTTGAGGATCGGCTGAGCATTCTCGATGCCCTCTACATCCCCACCCGCTACCCCGATAGCCTTCCCGATGGTGCCCCCATCGATCACTTTGGGCTTCTTCAGAGCGAAGACGCACGCCGCCATGCCTATGCGCTCGTTGACGCATTCCGTGCTGCGCTGGTCGGATCCTGAGCGGGTGCTGGCACAGGCGAGCCGCTGGGCGAGCGAGCGGCATGCCTGCCACCCTTCCCTGCAGGCGGTGGGCGTGTTCGGCAGTTACGGCCACCGCTGCCGGGCCCCAGAATCAGCGCCTGCTTCACTGGCCTCTCGATCAGCTGCCGCTCAGCTGCGACGCCATAGTGATGACCCAGGCTGAATTTGACCAGCTGATGGCCTCGGGCTCCCGCATGGCCCAGGAGCTGCAGCGGGATCTGCGTTGGATGTGAATCAGTCTGCCAGCGCCGCCCGCACCCTTCGCATTGCCTCGTCCACATTCGCCAGGCTGTTGAAGGCCGAGAGGCGGAAGTAGCCCTCGCCGGCGGCGCCGAAGCCGCTGCCGGGGGTGCCCACCACGTGGCCCTTGTTCAGGAGGTGGTCGAAGAAGCCCCAGGAATCCATCCCCTCGGGGGTTTGCAGCCACACATAGGGGGCCTGCTCACCGCCATACACCTGCAGGCCGGCAGAGGTGAGCTCGCGGCGGATGATCGCCGCGTTCTCCATGTAGAAGGCCACGAGGGTCTTCACCTGGGCCTGGCCCTCGGGGGAATACACCGCCTCGGCGCCGCGCTGCACGATGTAGCTCACGCCGTTGAACTTGGTGCTCTGGCGGCGGTTCCACAGGGCCCAGAGTTCCGCCTTCTCCCCGTTGGCCGCCGTGCCCATCAGGCCTCGGGGCACCACCGTGAGGGCGCAGCGCGTGCCGGTGAAGCCTGCGTTCTTGGAAAACGAGCGGAATTCGATCGCGCACTCCCGCGCCCCTTCGATCTCATAGATCGAGTGGGGCAGGTCGGGGTCCTGGATGAAGGCCTCATAAGCCGCGTCGAACAGGATCAGGGCGTCGTTGGCGCGGGCGTAGTCCACCCAGGCCTTCAGCTGCTCCTTGCTGGCCACCGCACCGGTGGGGTTGTTGGGGAAGCAGAGGTAGATCAGATCCACCGGCTCGGTGGGGATCTGGGCGCTGAAGCCGTTCTCGGCATTGATGGGTAGATAGGTGAGGCCGCCGTACTGGCCGCTCTCATCGGCCTCGCCGGTGCGGCCCGCCATCACGTTGCTGTCCACATACACCGGATACACCGGGTCGGTCACGGCGATGCGGTTGTCCGGCCCGAGGATGTCGAGGATGTTGCTGCTGTCGCACTTGGAGCCGTCGGAGACGAAGATCTCCTCAGCGCTGATGGCGCAGCCGCGGGCCTGGAAATCGTGCGTCGCGATCGCCTCGCGCAGCCACAGGTAGCCCTGCTCGGGGCCGTAGCCGTGGAAGCCTTCCGGGGTTCCCATCGCATCGATGGCCGTTTTCATCGCCTCGCGGCAGGCCTCCGGCAGCGGCTCGGTCACATCGCCGATGCCCAGGCGGATGATCGGGGCCTCAGGGTTGGCCTCGCTGAAGGCCTTCACCCGCCGGGCGATCTCCGGGAAGAGGTAGCCCGCTTTGAGCTTGAGATAGTTGCCGTTGATCTGAACCACTGCTGCGGCTGGCGCTGGTGCTGCCGGGCATCTTCCTATGGCGCCGGCCACCCTCGATACGATCGAGCTACGCCCGTTCCCCTGCCGTAGTGATCGTCGACCACGCGCCCGTCGATTTCGAGCAGCTGGTGGACCCGACCATCGCCAAGCCCGGCCGCTACCTCGGCAACGAGCTGGGCGTCGAGCCCCGCGACTGGCCGGCGGCCGCTGTGCGCTGGGCCCTCACCTACCCCGAGCTCTACGAGGTGGGCGCCAGCAACCTCGGCCACATCATTCTCTATTCGATCCTCAACGCCGTTCCCGGCCAGCTCTGCGACCGGGCCTACCTGCCGGCGCCTGATCTGGCCGCACGCCTGCGCGAGCGGCAGCAGGCCCTGTTCGCGGTGGAGAGCCGCCGGCCCCTGCCCGCCTTCGACATCCTCGGCTTCAGCCTCAGCTACGAGCTGGGGGCCACCAACATCCTCGAGATGTTGGATCTGGCGCGGGTGCCGATCCATGCCGCTGATCGCGGCGACCTGCCCCTGGATGATCCCGCCGCTCCGCCGCTGATCTTCGCCGGTGGCCCCACCGCCACCAGCAACCCGGAGCCCTTCGCCGCCTTCTTCGATTTCATCGCCCTCGGCGACGGCGAGGAGCTGCTGCCCGAGATCGGTCTGGTGGTGGCGGAAGCCAAGGCGGCCGGCCTCAGCCGCTCCGCCCTGCTGCGGGACCTGGCCCAGGTCCCCGGGGTCTATGTGCCCTCGCTCTATGGCCCGGGGCCCGATGGCATCAGCCTGGTGCCGCTGGTGCCCGAGGCGCCGCAGCGGGTGCTGCGCCGGGTGGCCACGCCGATGCCCCACTACGGCATGGGCCTGGTGCCCCACATCGAAACCGTCCACGACCGGCTCACGATCGAGATCCGCCGCGGCTGCACCCGCGGCTGCCGCTTCTGCCAGCCCGGCATGCTCACCCGCCCCGCCCGCGATGTGGAGCCCGAGGCGGTGATCGAAGCGGTGGAAACGGGGATGGAGCGCACCGGCTACAGCGATTTCTCCCTGCTCTCGCTCAGCTGCTCCGACTACCTGGCCCTGCCGGCGGTGGGGGTGGAGCTGCGCAACCGCCTGGCCGATCAGAACGTGAGCCTCACCCTGCCCAGCCAGCGGGTGGACCGCTTCGATCAGAACATCGCCCACATCCTGGGCGGCACCCGCAAGGCGGGGCTCACCTTCGCCCCGGAGGCCGGCAGCCAGCGCCTGCGCGACATCGTCAACAAGGGCCTCACCGACGCCGAGCTGCTGCGGGGCATCCGCACGGCCATGGAGAGCGGGTACCGCCGGGTCAAGCTCTATTTCATGATCGGCCTGCCGGGTGAAACCGATGCCGACGTGCTCGGCATCGCCGACACCTGCCGGTCGCTGCAGCAGCAGTGCCGCGACCTTGGGCGCCTGGAGCTGAATCTCACGATCAGCAACTTCACCCCCAAGCCCCACACCCCCTTCCAGTGGCACAGCGTGTCCACATCGGAGTTCCGGCGGCGCCAGGAGCTGCTGCGCCGGGAGCTGCGCACGCTCAGGGGCCTCAAGACGAATTTCACCGATCCGCGCCTCTCGGCGATGGAGGACTTCGTGGGGCGCGGTGACCGCCGCCTGGCGCCGGTGATCGAGGCCGCCTGGCGCGCCGGTGCCGGCCTCGATGCCTGGTTCGAGACGATCGAGGCCACCCACGCCGCCTGGACCGGAGCGATCGAGGCCGCGGGGCTGGGCGGCCGCTACCGGGCCCTGGAGATGGGCGACTGGGGCGCCACCGAAGCCCTCGGGCCAGAAGACCTGGCGGCCTTCTGCGCCCAGCCCCTCCCCTGGGATCACATCGACACCGGTGTCGACAAGGCCTGGCTGGCGGAGGATCTGCAGAAGGCCCTCGCCGCGGTGGTGGTGCCCGATTGCTCCTTCGACGGCTGCAGCAGTTGCGGCGTCTGCGGGCCGGAGTTCGGCCACAACGTGGTGGTGGAGGCGCCGCCGATCCCCGTGCAGCAACCCAGCCGAGCTCCGGCCAGTGAACGGCTGCAGCGGCTGCGTTTCGGCTTCAGCAAAACCGGTTCCCTTGCCCTGCTCAGCCACCTTGATCTGGTGCGGCTGATGGAGCGGGCCCTGCGCCGCAGCGGCCTGCCCGTGAGCTTCACCGGCGGTTTTCATCCCCTGCCCCGCCTGCAGTTCGCCCTGGCACTGCCCCTGGGAGTGGAGGCTCACGGTGAGTGGTTTGACCTGGAGTTCAGCGGCAGCGTTGATCCCTCCTCCGCCCTGGAGCGGCTGCAGGCCACCCTGCCCGAGGGGCTGCTGCTGGCAGGGGCGGAGGAGGTGCCGGTCCGTGCCCCGAGCCTGTCCCAGGAGCTGGAGGGGGCCGAGTGGAGTGTCGAGCTGGTGGCCGGCGCCCCGGGCCCGGGCGCCGCAGCCTGGGGACCTGCCCTGGAGAGCCTGCTCCAAGCGGCTGAACTTCCCTGGAGCGACACCGACAAGAAGGGGCGGCCACGCCAACGGGACTGCCGCCCTCTGCTCGAGGAGCTCAGCCTCGTTGCCGCAGGGGATGAGTCCTGCCGCTTCCAGCTCGGGGCCCGCATCGATGCCCAGGGGCGGAGCCTGCGCCCGCAGCAGGTCTGCTTCTGGCTGCAGGAGCGGCTGGGGTGCCCAGTGGAGCTCGGGCGGGTGAGCCGCTACCGGCTGCGGCTTCGTCCAGCGGAACCAGGGACCCAGGGAGAGCCGTGCTAGCGTCGCCTGAAGACGGCAGATCCGTCTGTAGCTTTCATCCTGCAGACGACGTCCTACGGCACCTTGTTCCGTAGGACCTGTTCCGCGCTATGGCCGGCCTCTCTCCGGCAGCATCGCCGCGAATGGAGGTTGATCCTCCTGAGGATGCTCCTCAAAAGGTTTTTCTCCTCCGTCTTCTCCCCGCTGGTCCAGCAGTCGAGCAGCTTTGCGGCGCGCTCTGTCCAGCGGGTTCGTGCTTCAGGGATTCACTCCCATCCATGGCAGGGCTCCACAGAGCCACCCCCTATCCTCCATGCCCCAGCAGATCGTCATCGCGGAGCAACTGCGAATCGCCGCGGTGCTCAACGACGAACGTGTTGATGAACTGGTCGTAGCCCAGGGTCGCTATCAGATTGGCGACGTCTATCTCGGCCGGGTCGAGAATGTTCTCCCAGGAATTGATGCCGCTTTCGTCAACATCGGCGAAAGTGAGAAGAATGGCTTCATTCATGTCACTGATCTTGGCCCCCTGCGCCTGAGAAAAGGGGCTGCCGGCATCACCGAACTGCTTGAGCCCCGCCAGAAGGTGCTCGTTCAGGTGATGAAGGAGCCCACCGGCACCAAGGGCCCTCGCCTCACCGGCAACCTCACCCTCCCCGGCCGCTTCCTCGTGCTGCAACCCCAGGGCCAGGGGGTGAGCATTTCCCGGCGGATCAGCGGCGAGAACGAACGCAACCGCCTCAGGGCCCTCGGGGTGCTGATCAAGCCCCCTGGCGCCGGCCTGCTGGTGCGCACCGAAGCCGAGGGTGTCAGTGAAGATCAGCTGATCGACGACCTCGAGACCCTGCTCAGGCAGTGGGAGGGGATTCAGGAGGCCGCTGAGACGGCCACCCCTCCGGTGCTGCTCAACCGCGACGAGGACTTCATTCACCGGGTCCTGCGCGACCTCTACAGCCCCGAGGTCTGGCGGGTGGTGGTGGACACCCCCGCCGCTGTGGCCCGGGTGAATGCCTTCCTCGGTGCCGATCAGGCCAATCTGCTGGTGGAGCACCACGGCGACGGCACCGATGTGCTCGAGCACTACAGGGTGAACGCCGCCATTCGTGATGCCCTCAAGCCACGGGTGGATCTGCCCTCCGGCGGTTACGTGATCATCGAGCCCACCGAAGCCCTCACGGTGATCGATGTGAACTCCGGTTCCTTCACCCGCTCCGCCAGTTCGCGTGAAACGGTGCTCTGGACCAACTGTGAAGCTGCTGCTGAGATTGCTCGTCAACTCAAGCTGCGCAACATCGGTGGGGTGGTGATCATCGACTTCATCGACATGGAGTCGCGCCGTGATCAGTTGATGCTGCTGGAGCATTTCACCCAATCGGTGCAGGACGACGCGGCCCGCCCTCAGATCGCTCAGCTCACCGAGCTGGGTCTGGTGGAACTGACTCGCAAGCGCCAGGGCCAGAACATCTACGAACTGTTCGGTCGCGCCTGCCCCAGCTGCGGTGGCCTCGGCCATGTGGCTGTGCTTCCGGGCAAGGACACCCTCCAGCCCCTGGCCACCGTCACGGGCCTGGTGCGCTCGGCCGCCTCGGCAAGGGCTGAAGTGCCCAGCCCCAACGGCGCCGAACCCAGCACAACGGGCCGCCGCCGGGGTGGCCGCGGCGGTCGCGGCGGCCGTGGCGCCAGCGAAGCCACAGAAACTGCCGCTGTGACCAGCTTCGTTGCCGACACCCAGGACGTTGCCCCTGCCAGTGGGCCTGAGCCGGGCGATGGCGGCACTGCGGATCACGCTGGTGGGGGCAACCTCAGCCGCCGCCAGGATCCTGATCTGGTGGCCGTGCCGATGGACGCCGACCAGGAACTCGTCTACGGCTGGATGGGCTTCAGCCCTGCCCTGCTGCTGGATCCTCCCCCCACTGGGGAGAATCTGGTGGTGCGCGTCGTGCGGCCCGGTGAAGACGCCGATTCGGTCCTTGAGGCAGCCCGTCAGCAGCTGGCGGCCTCCGGCTCCCGCCGTCGCCGCCGCGGCGGCCGTGGTGGCAGTGGAGCCGACGCCGCCTCCTCCAGCCCCCGCTCCACCGGGGAGGTCACAACTCCCCGCCGGGAGATCGAGGCCCCCAGCCGTTATCGCCAGGACAGCCCGGACGACGACGGTCAGGCGACGCTGGTGGAGATCACCCCCTTGCCCGAGGCCTTCGGCGAGGCCGAGGAGGCTCCGATGACCACCGTGATCGAGTCCACGGTGCTGCACATTCCCGTATCCCAGGTGTCTTCGCCCGTGTCGGGGCGGGTGGGTCGCTCCCAGCCCAGGAGCCGCCAGCAACCACTGCGCTCGGACGGCGGCGCTGTCGCCGTGGCGGAAGCCCCCAGCGAGGCTCCCCCCACGCCGCTGGTGGAGGAAAGCGATCCCGGCGCTGAGCCCCGCCGCCGCCGCCGCCGCTCCTCCGCCAGCGTCTGAGTGACCCACCGGGTCCTCGCCGGTGTGGATGAAGTGGGCCGTGGTTGCCTGTTCGGCCCGGTCTTTGCCGCCGCTGTGGTCTTGCCGGCCCAGGCGGCGGCACCCCTGGCGGCCGCTGGTCTGACCGACAGCAAGGCCCTGCGGCCTCGCCATCGCCAGCGGCTGGTGCCGCTGATCACCGCCCAGGCGGAGGCCTGGGCCCTCGGTCAGGCCTCCGCCGCCGACATCGACCACATCGGCATCCGGGCCGCCACGGAGAAGGCCATGGTCAGGGCCCTGCAGCGCCTGCCCCAGGCGCCTGCCCTGGTGGTGGTTGACGGTGTCCTCCCCCTGCGGCTGTGGCCGGGCCGGCAGCGCACCCTGGTGCATGGCGATCGCCGTTGCCTGGCGATCGCCGCCGCCAGCGTGCTGGCCAAGCAGGCCCGCGATGCCCTGATCGTGCGCCTGGCGGAGGGCTTCCCCGGCTATGGCCTTGAGCGTCATGCCGGCTACGGCACCGCCCTTCACCGGGAGGCGCTGATCCGTCTTGGCCCAAGTCGCCTGCACCGCCTCAGCTTCCTGGGCAGGGTGCTCAGCGGTCCTCGCGCCAGCGGCTGAAATCCTTCAGAAGCTGCTGGCTCACCCGGGTGCGGATGCCCAGCAGGACACCACCCAGCAGGGAGCGGCCGGTGGCTTCGAGCACCCGGGGTGCAATCAGGCGCAGCATCGGTGGCCGGCTCACGCTCACGGCCATCTGGGCCTCCCCCTCCAGCCCCTGGTCGCCCACCTCCAGCCAGGAGGTCAGATTCAGCTGGAAGTCGTCCACCAGGCCAAGCCCCTCCAGGTGACACTCCACCGCCTCGAGCTCCAGGCGTCCGGGCCGCCGCTGGGCGCGCAGCTGCACCACCGGCTTGACCTGAAGTTGGAACACCTGCAGCCGCGTCACGTCGTAGCGGTAGTGCCCCGGTCCGAGGCGGGTCAGCTGGCTGGGATCGAGCAGGGCCTGAATCACTCTCTCCTCGTCGTCGAGGTAGGACACCAGCTCCCCGGCCCGCTCGTCGATCGCGAGGCTGAGCTGCTGGCTGGCGCTGAAGGCCAGGGTCATCGCCTCGTCTCGGTGGCCGGGGGGGGATGATCTTATCGACCGCTGTTTCACCCCTTCACCATGCGTGTTGCCTTCCTCGGCCCTGCCGGCACCTACGGCGAGCAGGCGACGCGGCAGCTGGCGGCCCTCGAGGGGATCGACGCGCCGGAGTTGCTGGCCCAGAGCGGCATCCGCTCGGTGGTCAAGGCCTTGGCGGAGGGCCGCTGCGATGCAGCGGTGGTGCCCGTGGAGAACTCCGTCGAAGGAGGGGTGACCGCTTGCCTCGATGGCCTCTGGGAGCACCCCGACCTGCGCATCCGTCGCGGTCTGGTCTTGCCGATCCGCCATGCCCTGCTGGGTTCCGGGCCGATCGAGCGGGTCAGTGAAGTGCTCTCCCATCCCCAGGCCCTGGCCCAGTGCAGCCTCTGGCTGAGCGAAAACCTCAGTGAAGCCCTGCAGCTGCCCACCAGCTCCACCGCCGAAGCGGCCCGTTTGGTGGCCGGCAGCCGCTTCCGCGCGGCGGTGGCCTCACCCCGGGCCGCGAAGGAGCATGGGCTCGAGGTGCTGGCCTACCCCATCAACGATGTGCCCGGCAACTGCACCCGTTTCCTGATGCTGCAACGGCAGGTGGAGAGCCAGACGGAAGCGGCCACGCTCTGCAGCCTGGCCTTCTCGCTGCGCAGCAACAGCCCCGGTGCTCTGCTGGAGGCCCTCAGCTGCTTCGCTCGGCTGGGGCTCAACATGAGCCGGATCGAATCCCGCCCCTCCAAACGCGAGATGGGCGAGTACATCTTCTTCGTGGATCTGGAGATGCCGGCGGACCCCCGGCTGCTGGAGGAAGCAATCGAAGCCCTGCGCGGCCACTGCCAGCACCTGGCCCTGTTCGGGACCTACCCGCTCACCAACCTGTCCGAGGAGCCGTAGCGGAACACCCCGAAGCGCATCATCCCGGTGCTGAACGCCCAGTGCATCAGCAGGATCGTGGGCGCTTCCCGCAACCCCTGCAGCACGGCTGCTGGTCCCAGGCTGAGGATGGCGCCGGGGCGGCGCACCCCTTCGAGAATGGAGTCGATCCAGGAGGGCAGGGTGGCCTCACTCCAGTCAGCGGTCTCCACGGCACCGGCCCGCCGATGGGGGCTGGCTTCCAGGTTGCGGCGGAAGGAGGGGATGGAGGCAAATTCCGGATGGGCCCACTGGTGCAGCAGCTGATCCATCACCCAGCGCTCCAGACCGTTGAGCTCGCCGTCGGCGGGATCGCGCCGGTTCCAGTCGGCCACCACCAGCTGCCCTGCCGGGGCCAGGACCCGCAGCAGTTCATCGGCATAGCGCTGCTTGTCGGGCATGTGTGGCCCCGCTTCCACGCTCCACACGGCCTGGACGCTGCCGTCCTCCAGCTCCAGAGCCAGGGCGTCCATCACCGCGAAACGGCAGGAGAGCCCGGAGGGCGTGAGCTGGCGGGCCCGCTCCACCTGGGCTGGGCTGATGCTGATGCCCAGCACGTCGAAGCCGTAGTCGCGGGCGAGGGTGCGGGCGCTGCCGCCGATGCCGCAACCCACATCCAGCAGCCGGGTGCCGGGGGGTAGATGGTCGAGGCCCGACCAGCGCACCAGCTCATGCACGAACTCTTCCTTGGCGGCCCTGAAATCGCGGGCCACCGGGGGGTTGCCGTAGTGCCCGAGGTGCACGTGCTCACCCCAGAGGTTTTCCAGCAGCCGATCACCGGTCCAGCGGTCGTAGGCCTCAGCCACGGTGGCCGTGCTCTGGAAGCGGCGGTCACGGCGCTGCCATTCCCTCACCAGGGCAAGACTGAGCAGACCGGCTCCGGCGCCGATGGCCAGAGGCGGCAGCCAGGTTGGCAGCGGCATCAGGAGGGTTCCTGCCTGGGTTCCCCCAGGTCCTTGAAGGTGTCCTTCAGGACCGTGCGGGCCGCCAGCTGCCGCCGGGTCTGATCAAGCAGCGCGAATTCCTGGCGCAGGCGTTCGGAGGTGTCGGTGAGCTCCAGCAAGGCCTGCTGATGGTCGGCCACGGGCCCCCCCAGGTGGGAGCCGATCCAGAAGGACAACTCACGCGGTAGATCGGGCAGATCAGCTGGAAGGGTGGTCGGCTTGCCGATCAGTTTGCCGGTGAGATCCACCACATCCCGCAGGGCCTGGGTGACCTGGTGGCCCAGATCCTGCAGCACATCGTGACTGGTGCTGGGATCGTCCTCGATCCAGCTGACCATGGCCACACGGAAAGGGGCTTCGCGCACCACTTCGAGCACGCGAAATCGCTGCTGGCCCAGGGTGACGATGTTGCTGCGATCGTCGTCCTGGGTCTGGCATTGAAGAATTTCAGCGCAACAGCCCACCTGGGCCATCTCCTGCTGATTCGGGTCCCAGCGCACCACGCCGAAACGACGGTCGGTTTCGAGCACCGTTCGCAACATCATGCGATAACGGGGCTCAAAGATATGCAGGGGCAAGACTTCCTGCGGGAACAGCACCACATCCGGCAGGGGGAAGAGTGGGAGTTCCCTCACGGCCAGATCACTCACGGAAGGTCGGCGGGGCGGCAATGGGTGGTCAGGGCTTTGGTCAGTGGGGCTGCTTTGGGCGCCTAAACGCTGAAGTCAGTCTAGAAAAAAAGGACCCACCGGGAGGGTGGGTCCAGGAATTCGTCGCGTCGAGGCGGCCGCTGGCTCAGAGCTTCACTTCGATGTCGACGCCGCTGGGCAGATCGAGCTTCATCAGCGCGTCGATCGTCTTGGCGGTGGGGCTGTAGATGTCGATGATGCGGCGGTGGGTGCGGGTCTCGAAGTGCTCACGGGAATCCTTGTCCACGTGGGGCGAGCGCAACACACAATAAATCTTGCGCTTGGTGGGCAGGGGGATCGGACCGATGGCCGTAGCGGCGGTGTGATCGGCTGTTTCGATGATCTTTTCGCAGGACAGATCCAGCATGCGGCGATCAAACGCCTTGAGACGGATGCGGATCTTCTGCTGAGCGATGGCGGCTGACATGGCAGGACTCGTGGGGACGCAGGCCTTGGTGGTGACCGCGGCCGAAGAACAGGGGAAGAGGTGAAGGAATGCAGGGAATAAGGCCGGCCGGGGCCATGCTCATTCCCGCCGAAGACAACCGAAGCCGGTTGGGGACAACTTGTCGAGGTGCGTGACGAGGGGCTGATCCAATGATGGAGTCAGCCCCTGACTCAAGGGAAACGGCTGAGCTCAGCCGTTTCAGCTTCAGGCGACGATCTTGGAGACCACGCCGGCACCGATGGTGCGGCCGCCTTCGCGAATGGCGAAGCGCATGCCCTGCTCAATGGCCACCGGGCAGATCAGCTCGGCAGACATCTTGATGCGGTCACCGGGCATCACCATCTCCACGTTGGTGCCGTCGTCGGCGGTGAAGGCGGTGATCTGACCGGTCACATCCGTGGTGCGGATGTAGAACTGGGGCCGGTAGCCAGCGAAGAAGGGAGTGTGGCGACCGCCTTCTTCTTTCTTGAGGACGTAGACCTCACCTTCGAACTTGGTGTGGGGCTTGATCGAGTTCGGCTTGACCAGCACCATGCCGCGCTCGATGTCTTCCTTCTGCACACCGCGCAGGAGCAGGCCGACGTTGTCTCCGGCCATGCCCTCGTCGAGCAGCTTGCGGAACATTTCCACGCCGGTGACGGTGGTTTCGCGGGTGTCCTTGATGCCCACGATCTGGACGGTTTCGCCCACTTTCACCTTGCCACGCTCGATCCGGCCGGTGGCCACGGTGCCACGACCGGTGATCGAGAAGACGTCTTCGACAGCCATCAGGAAGGGCTTGTCGATCTCACGCTCAGGCTCGGGGATCGACTCGTCGACCGCATCCATCAGATCGAGGATCTTGTCGACCCACTCGTTCTCTCCACGGATGCCCTTGCCGCCGCCCTGGATGTGCTCGAGGGCCTTGAGGGCGGAACCGGCGATGATGGGGATGTCATCACCAGGGAAGTCGTAGCTGCTGAGCAGCTCACGCATTTCCAGTTCGACGAGCTCGAGGATTTCCTCGTCGTCGACCATGTCCTTCTTGTTGAGGAACACCACCAGGGCGGGAACGCCCACCTGCTTGGCCAGCAGGATGTGTTCCTTGGTCTGGGCCATCGGGCCGTCGGTGGCGGCCACCACCAGGATGGCGCCGTCCATCTGGGCGGCACCGGTGATCATGTTCTTGACGTAGTCCGCGTGACCCGGGCAGTCGACGTGGGCGTAGTGACGGTTTTCTGTTTCGTACTCGACGTGGGCCGTGTTGATCGTGATGCCCCGCTCCTTCTCTTCAGGAGCACCATCGATGTCGTCGTAGGCCTGGGCCTTGGCCTGGCCAAGGGAAGCCAGCACGTTGGTGATGGCGGCAGTGAGGGTGGTCTTGCCGTGGTCGACGTGCCCGATGGTGCCGATGTTGACGTGAGGTTTGTTCCTCTGAAACTTCTCGCGAGCCATTGAAGGAAAGAATCGGGGGGTGTGGTTAGGGTTGAGAGATCAGGAATTGCCCTGATTCTTGGCGATGATGGCCTCAGCAACATTGCGAGGAACTTCCTCGTAATGGCTGAACTCCATCGAGAAAATACCCCGACCCTGGGTCATGGATCGGAGTTGAGTGGCGTAGCCGAACATTTCGGCCAGGGGCACCTTGGACTGGACTTTAGACTGTCCGTTGTCGATGGACTGCCCTTCGACCTGTCCGCGACGGGAGGACAGGTCGCCGATGACCGAACCGAGGAAATCCTCGGGGATCTCGACTTCCACCTTCATCATCGGCTCAAGAAGTACGGGATTGCACTTCTTGACGCCGTCTTTGAAGGCCATGGAGCCGGCAATCTTGAACGCCATTTCGGAGGAGTCCACATCGTGGTAGGACCCATCGACCATGGTGACCTTGATGTCGATCATTGGGAAGCCTGCAATCACGCCGGACTGACAGGTCTCCTTCATGCCGTTCTCGGCTGGTCCGATGTACTCCTTGGGCACGATGCCGCCAACAATCTTGTTGACGAATTCAAAGCCGGAACCGGGTTCACCGGGTTCCATCTCGATCACCACGTGCCCGTACTGGCCTTTGCCACCGGTCTGTCGGGCGAACTTACCTTCACCCTTGGCTCTGGCGCGGATGGTTTCGCGATAGGACACCTGTGGTGCGCCGATGTTGGCTTCCACCTTGAATTCGCGCAGCATCCGGTCCACCAGGATTTCCAGGTGCAGCTCGCCCATGCCGGCGATCACCGTTTGACTGGTTTCCGGATCGGTGGATACCCGGAACGTTGGGTCCTCTTCCGAGAGCGATTGAAGGGCCTTGGAGAGCTTCTCCATATCTCCCTTGGTTTTTGGCTCCACCGCTACGGAAATCACCGGTTCAGGGATGAACAGGGATTCCAGGATGATCGGGTCGCTTTCCACACAGAGGGTGTCCCCGGTGGTGGTGTCCTTGAGGCCGAGCACGGCGCCGAGATCACCGGCACGCAGCTCGTCCACCTCCTCACGGTCGTCGGCTTTGAGCAGAATCAGGCGGGAGATGCGCTCTTTCTTGTCCTTGGTGCTGTTGAGCACGTAGCTGCCCTTCTGCAGTACCCCGGAGTACATGCGCACGAAGGTGAGCTTGCCGTAGGGATCGGCCATGACCTTGAACGCCAGGGCGCTGAAGGGGGCGCTGTCGTCGCAGGGACGGTTCGATTCGGTGCCGTCGGGGAGCAGGCCGGTGATCGGCGGCACGTCAATTGGGGCGGGCAGGTAATCCACCACGGCATCCAGCACCAACTGGACGCCCTTGTTCTTGAAGGCCGAACCGCAGAGCATCGGGACCAGACCATGCTTGACCACGCCGGTGCGAATGCCCTTGATCAGCTGCTCCTGGGTGAGTTCACCATTCTCCAGGTAGGCCTCCAGCAACTCTTCGTCGGTTTCGGCTACCGATTCCATCAACTTGCCGCGCCACTCGGCGGCTTCCTCCTTCATGTTCTCGGGGATCTCGCCTTCGAGGATGTCGGTGCCGAGATCGTTGGTGTAGAGAATCGCCTTCTCCCGCACTAGGTCAATGATGCCCTTGAGTTCTCCTTCAGCGCCGATGGGCAGCTGCAGCGGAACGGCATTGGCCTTGAGGCGGTCCTTGATCTGGTCGTAAACCTTGAGGAAGTTCGCGCCGGTGCGGTCCATCTTGTTGACGAACACGATCCGGGGCACGTTGTAGCGATCGGCTTGGCGCCACACCGTTTCGGACTGGGGCTGCACGCCACCGACCGCACAGAAGACGGCCACGACGCCATCAAGCACCCGCATCGAGCGCTCCACCTCAATGGTGAAATCGACGTGCCCGGGGGTGTCGATGATGTTGATGCGGTGATCCTTCCAGCTGGTGGAGATGGCCGCTGCCGTGATGGTGATGCCGCGCTCGCGCTCCTGCTCCATCCAGTCGGTTACGGCGGCGCCATCATGCACCTCGCCCATTTTGTGGACCACCCCTGAATAGAACAGGATCCGTTCGGTTGTGGTGGTCTTGCCCGCGTCGATATGGGCTGCAATGCCGATATTTCTGACGCGGTCCAGGGGATAGGCGCGGGCCACGGGGAAGGTCTCCGGTGTTTGATCGACGAATTTTGCGGGCGCAAGCTTAAAGGTTGACCTGATCTGACTGAAGGCGCCCGCCATTCAGCCAGGAAAGGGCGCTCAGTAGCGGTAGTGAGCGAAGGCCTTGTTCGCCTCGGCCATCTTGTGGGTTTCTTCGCGCTTGCGCACGGCACTGCCGGCTTCGTTGGCGGCGTCCATCAGTTCACCGGCCAGCTTCTGGGCCATGCTGCGGCCGTTGCGGGCCCTGGAAAAGTTGACCAGCCAGCGCAGGGCCATGGCGGTGCCGCGTTCCTGCCGCACCTCCATGGGCACCTGGTAGGTGGCGCCGCCCACCCGGCGTGCACGAACCTCCACCAGCGGCGTGGCATTGCGCACGGCCGTTTCGAACACTTCCAGGGGGTCAGTGCCGGTGCGGTCGTTGATCAGCCCGAAGGCGTCAGAGAGGATCCGCTGAGCGGTGGACTTCTTGCCGTGCTTCATCAGGCGCGCCACGACCATCGAGGCCAGGCGGCTGTTGAACTGGGGGTCAGGAAGGACTGGGCGCTTCTCAGCAGCGTTGCGGCGGGACATAAACCTGAGGGGATCGGCGGTGCGAGGGAGGTGGGATGACGGAAATCAGGCCTTGAAGGTCAGCCCTTGGGGGTCTTGGCGCCGTACTTGGAGCGGCTCTGGCGGCGATCCTTCACACCAGAAGTGTCGAGGGTGCCGCGGATGATGTGGTAACGGACGCCAGGGAGGTCCTTGACGCGGCCTCCACGGATCAGCACCACGGAGTGCTCCTGGAGGTTGTGGCCGATCCCGGGGATGTAGGCCGTGACTTCGAAGCCTGAGGTGAGACGCACGCGGGCCACTTTTCGAAGGGCCGAATTCGGCTTCTTCGGAGTGGAGGTGTACACGCGGGTGCAGACCCCACGGCGCTCTGGGCATCCGCGCAGAGCCGGGGACTTGGTCTTGCGGGTGAGGTGCTGCCGCTCGGTGCGGATCAGCTGCTGAATCGTGGGCATCGAGGGCCGGAGAATTAGGCCGGACGTCCGACCGTTTCGACAATCCGTCACCTTACTTTGTCGTGGTCCCCCCAGGGCCTGTGCGGCTGAAGGCGGCTCCGCAGGCACAGCAGCTCACTCCCTCACTGGAGCGGATCAGGAAGCCCCCACCGCTGAGATCCCCGCGGTAATCGAGGCTCAGCCCCGCCAGGAGTGGAACCTGGGCAGACGGGGAGTGCAGGGTGATGCCATCGGCCCTGGCCACGGGAACCCCGGCGAGATGGCCCGGACGAATCCGGATCACCCAGTTCTCGCAGCCCCCCTGCACCAGGTCGAGGTGCATCAGGCCGGGGGTACCGGCCACGGCGGCCTGGCGGCCCAGTTCGGCCGCCGCCGCAGAAGACAGGCGCAGGCTCAGACCCTTGGGCATGGGGCGGTGGTGCTAGTGGGCGGCAGAAGCAGGCTCCAGCTTGCCAGGGCTGGAGCCTGTGCAGTTCAGCCTCCGGCCCTCTCGTCCCCCTGGGCCCGCTCGCTTCGGGGCACCAGACCGAGGCCGTTATGGATGGAGGCGGCCACTCCCCGGCCCCGCACCGTCTGGGTGTTGCCCACGAACAGTCCGGTGGAGCTGCCGCCATCGAGGTTGAGGGCCTCGCGCAATCCCAGTTGCCGCAGCAGGGTGGCCGTTTCGCCCAGGGTCGGCCCGGCGTGATCCACCCCCTGCAGTGTCAGAAACCAGATCTGACGGCCATCGCTGCCGATCACGGTGCGCGGGGCGCCTTGTCCCTGGAAAGCGCTGCTGAAACCTTCGGCCGTGCCGTTGAGGACCACCCGACCACCCAGAAGCAGCAGGGGACCGCCCCCCATCACGTAGGCCTGCTGGCCGAGCGGGTCGCTGGATTGGCTGGAGAGCGTCAGCCGGCTGGCCTCGGGCCAGGGGGGCATCACACCGGCCCTGCCCACCACCAGGGTGTCCTCGCGACCCAGGGGAATGCCCCGTTGCAGTTGGGCGCCGTTGAGCCGCTGCAGCACCACCCCGTCCCGGATCAGCACCCCCGATTCGTTGCCGCTGAGGGCCTGGTAGCCGGCCCCCCAGTCGGCGGTGTATCGAGCCAGGCCACGCTGCACGTAACCACTGTTCAGGCTCGAAAGCGGCCAGCGCTGCCCCCGCTCATCGATCAGCTGCTCCTGCAGGGCCAGCCGGCCGAAGCTGGGCAGGCCTCCGGGCTGCCAGCCGATGGCGCCGCGGTTGAGGATCGGTCCGGAGAGCCAGCGCCCCTCGGCCTTGAGGGCCCCCAGCGGCAGCCGCCGGATGCGGTTGAAGTAGCCGCCGTTGATGGCCACCAGGGCCTGCTCGCGCTGGGCCAGGGCCGTGAGAGAAGTCAGCCCCTGCATTCCGTCGGGGCGGGTGAGCAGCCGCAGATCGAGGGGACTCTGCTGAGGATCGAATCGGACGCTGCTGATCAGCATCCGCCGCGATCCCACCGGCAGCACCTGGCGATTGATGCTGACGCTGCGATTGAGCAGGGCCTGCAGCCGGGGGTCGAGGGGCGGCACGGCCGGGGCCGTCGCCGTTGCTCCCCCGGCTGCCGGCCCCGGAGGGATGGCGAACACCACCCGGTCGGGCCCCCCGAGGGTCAACACCCGGCCGCCACCGCTCGGGCGCAACAGCAGCCCCTCCCGGCTGGCGCTGACTGCCACCCCAAGCGCCTGCAGTTGAGAGCGCTGGTTGGCGGTGCTGCGCAGGCCCAGCAGGATCTGACCAGACTCCTGGCGGACCACGCCCGCCCCATTGAGATCCAGCACCACCTGGCGATCGGGTCCTGGGGGTGAGGCCCTCACCCGCACCAGGCCGGGCAGGGGCATCTCCAGAAGCAGGCGGTCTCCGTCGCTCTGAATGCGGGCCCCAGCGGCCTGCAGCAAGGGGCTGGCCTCCACGGCCACCTCATCGTCAAGGCTGCGCTGCTCGCTGGTGGGCACCAGCTGTTTCCGCCCGAACCACTCCAGATCCAGGCTTCCATCGACGCGGGTGCTGCTGGCTACCCCCAGCTGCCCCTGCAGCACCTCAAGTGGCAACCACACCTGGGCGGGGTTGCCCCCCACGGCCGGGAGCCATTGCCAGCGGGCGCTCTGCTCCCGTCCGTTGATGACGATCCTGCGGCCCTCCTGGCGTGGAGGGGTAGGGCTGCGGGCCAGCAGATCCTGGCCGCTGGTTCCAGAGATGGGAGCGGTCGGTCCGGCCTGGGCCCGGGAGAGGACGCCGTCGGCGGCCGGCAGCAAGGCCATCATCGCCAGGCTGATCAGTCCGGCTGGAAGGGATCGGCACCGCATCACAATTGGACCCGCATGCGTTGGTGGTGAACGCTAACGCTGAACGCACGTCTCTAGGATCAAAATCCTCTCCCGCGCGGAAGTCGCCTTGCTTCGAGGCTTCTGCGGTCTACCGACAGGTTTTTGCCGGGCTATGCCTTTTCATCGCCGCTCTGTTTGGCCCCATTGCGACAGTCCGGCACCCAGGGAGGTCGCGGGAGAAAAGGATGCCTGCGGGGTTGGCTTCCTGGCCCAGCTCAGCGGTGAACCCAGTCACTGGCTGCTGGAGCAGGCCTTGCGTGGTCTGGGCTGTATGGAGCACCGCGGCGGTTGCGGCGGCGATGGCGATTCAGGCGACGGCGCCGGTGTGCTCTGCGGCATTCCCTGGAGCTATCTGGAGGAGGTCTGGCCCGAATCCGCCCTGGCGGCGGAGGGTCGGCGGGGCCTGGGGATGGTCTTCCTGCCGGTTGCGGAGCCGAAACGCCAGGAGTACAAGCGGTTGTGCGAGCAGGCTGCCTCCCTGGTGGGTCTGCGCAGCCTGGGCTGGCGAGACGTGCCCGTTGAGCCCTCCGTGCTCGGCCCCCTAGCGCTCCAGACCGCCCCACGCATCGAACAGTGGCTGGTCGAAGGCCCCGAGCCGGGCGATGCGCTCGAATCCCTGCTGTTCCGCTGCCGCCGCCGGGCCGTCGATCTGGTGCGGGCGGCTCCGGGCGGTGATCCCAACGACCTTTACTTCGCCTCTTTCAGCGGCCGCACCCTTGTGTACAAGGGCATGGTGCGCTCCGAGGTGCTGGCGGCCTTCTATGCCGATCTGCGTGATCCGCGCTTTGCGGTGAGTTTCGCGGTTTATCACCGCCGCTTCAGCACCAACACCCTGCCCCGCTGGCCCCTGGCCCAGCCGATGCGGACCCTGGGTCACAACGGCGAGATCAACACCCTGCTGGGGAACATCAACTGGGCCCAGGCGGCTGAGTCCCATCTCGATGCGGTCTGGGGAGAGGCAGCCTCCGACCTCAAGCCCGTGGTCAACGCCGCCTTCAGTGATTCGGCCAATCTCGACGCCATGCTCGAGCTGATGGTGCGCAGCGGCCGGCCGATCACCGACAGCCTGCTCACCCTGGTGCCGGAAGCGTTCCGCCAGCAGCCCGAGCTGGAGGCCCGGCCGGATGTCCGAGCCTTTTACGAGTATTCCGCCTGCCTGCAGGAGCCCTGGGACGGCCCGGCCCTGCTGGTGTTCAGCGACGGCCGCACGGTGGGCGCCACCCTTGATCGCAACGGACTGCGCCCCGCTCGCTACTGCATCACCAGCGATGGCCTGGTGGTGATGGGTTCGGAAACCGGGGTGGTGGAGATCGAGGAAAGCCGCATCGTCGAGAAGGGCCGCCTCGGTCCCGGCCAGATGCTGGCGGTGGACCTCGAGCAGGGCCGCCTGCTGCAGAACTGGCAGGTGAAGGAGGAAGTGGCCTCCCGCTATCCCTACGCCGCCTGGCTGCAGGAACATCGTCGCTCGCTCGAGCCCCAGCCCTGGCGCACCGAGCATCAGCTTGGCGACCTCGACCTCCTCCGCCATCAGACCGCCTTCGGCTTCACCGCCGAGGATCTGGATCTGGTGATCGAGGAGATGGCCGCCCAGGGCAAGGAACCCACCTACTGCATGGGCGACGACATCCCCCTGGCGGTGCTCTCCGACAAACCTCACCTTCTCTACGACTACTTCAAGCAGCGCTTCGCCCAGGTCACCAATCCTCCGATCGATCCACTCCGCGAGGAGTTGGTGATGAGCCTGGAGATGCACCTGGGACGGCGAGGATCGGCCCTGCGGCCAGACCCCTCGGCCGCCTCAGTGCTCCACCTCGCCACGCCCGTTCTCAACGAATCCGACCTGGAGGCCCTGCCCAGCCAGGGCCTGGCCACCACCACCCTCACCACCCTCTATGGGCTGGATCAGGGGCCAGCTGGCCTGGAGGCCGCTGTGCAGCGTCTCTGTCAGGCGGCGGAGCAGGCCGTGCAAAACGGCAGTCAGATCCTGGTGCTCTCCGATCGGGCCGCCGAGGGCCTGAGTGCCACCACCACCTTCATCCCGGCGCTGCTGGCCGTGGGCGCAGTCCACCAGCATCTGCTCAGGCTTGGGGTGCGCCTGCACTGCTCCCTGGTGATCGACACGGCCCAGTGCTGGAGCACCCACCACCTGGCCTGCCTGATCGGCTTCGGTGCCAGCGCTGTCTGCCCCTGGCTCACCTGGGAGACCACCCGCCACTGGCTGGACCACCCCAAGACCCGCTCCCTGATGGAGCGCGGCAAGCTGCCGGCAATCGATGCCGCCAAGGCCCAGGCCAATGTGCGCAAGGCCCTGGAGGCCGGTCTGCGCAAGATCCTCTCTAAGATCGGCATCTCGCTGCTCGCCAGCTATCACGGCGCCCAGATCTTCGAGGCGATCGGCATCGGCGCCGATCTGATCGACCTGGCCTTCCGCGGCACCACCAGCCGGGTGGCGGGCCTCAGCCTGCGTGATCTCGCCAACGAAACCCTGGCGTTCCACGCCAAGGCCTTCCCCGAGCTCAACCGCACCAAGCTCGAGTTCATGGGCTTCGTGCAATACCGCTCCGGCGGTGAGTTCCACCTCAACAGCCCGGAGATGGCCAAGGCCCTGCATGCGGCCGTGGCCGCCGGCCCCGGCTACGACCATTTCGCCACCTACCGCACCCTGCTGGAGAACCGCCCGGTCACGGGCCTGCGCGACCTGCTGGAGCTGCGCCCCGCCCCCACCCCCCTGCCGATCGAGCAGGTGGAGAGCGTCGAGAGCATCTGCAGCCGGTTCTGCACCGGTGGCATGAGCCTGGGGGCCCTCTCCCGTGAGGCCCACGAGGTGCTGGCGGTGGCCATGAACCGCATCGGCGGCAAGAGCAACAGCGGTGAGGGGGGAGAGGATCCGGCCCGCTACCACCCTCTCACCGACGTCGATGCGGACGGCCGCTCCGCCACCCTGCCCACCCTGAGGGGCCTGGTGCCCGGTGACAGTGCCTGCTCGGCCATCAAGCAGGTGGCCTCGGGGCGTTTCGGTGTCACGCCTGAGTATCTGCGCAGTGGCCAGCAGCTGGAGATCAAGGTGGCCCAGGGGGCCAAGCCCGGTGAAGGGGGCCAGTTGCCCGGTCCCAAGGTGGATGCCTACATCGGCTGGCTGCGCAACAGCAAACCCGGTGTGGCGCTGATCTCCCCGCCGCCCCACCACGACATCTATTCCATCGAGGATCTGGCCCAGCTGATCCACGATCTGCACCAGGTGCATCCCGCAGCCAAGGTCTCGGTGAAGCTGGTGGCCGAGATCGGCATTGGCACGATCGCCGCCGGCGTGGTCAAGGCCAACGCCGATGTGATTCAGATCTCCGGCCACGACGGCGGCACGGGAGCTTCGCCACTGAGCTCGATCAAGCACGCCGGCAGCCCCTGGGAACTGGGCCTCTCCGAGGTGCACCGCAGTCTCCTGGCCAACGGACTGCGCAACCGGGTGCTGCTGCGCGCCGATGGCGGCCTCAAAACAGGCTGGGATGTGCTGATGGCGGCCCTGCTCGGCGCCGAGGAATACGGATTCGGTTCGGTGGCCATGATCGCCGAGGGCTGCATCATGGCCCGTGTCTGCCACACCAACAATTGCCCGGTGGGGGTGGCCACCCAGAAGGAAGCCCTGCGCAAGCGCTTCACCGGCCTGCCGGAGCACGTGGTCAATTTCTTCCTCTACGTGGCTGAGGAAGTGCGCCAGTTGCTGAGCGTGCTCGGCGTGGCCCGGCTGGAGGACCTGATCGGCCGGGTGGAGCTGCTGCACCCCCGGCAGGTGGCCCTGGCCAAGACCAGTGCCCTCGATCTCACCTGCCTGCTGGCCCCGCTGCCCGGTTCCGACGACCGCAGCTGGCTTCGCCATGACAGTCAGGCCCATGGTAATGGAGTGATCCTCGAGGACCAGCTCCTGGTTGATCCCGAGGTGCTCGCGGCCATCGAGCAGCACGGGCAGGTGGTCCGCCGCCTGCCGATCGTGAACACCGACCGCAGTGTCGGGGCCCGCCTGGCTGGCGAGGTGGCTGCCCGCCACGGCAACAAGGGGTTCAAGGGGCTGCTCGATCTCTGCTTCGAGGGTGCTGCCGGCCAGAGTTTCGGCGCCTTCAACCTGCAGGGCATGAACCTGCGCCTCGAGGGAGATGCCAACGATTACGTCGGCAAGGGCATCAACGGAGGCCGCATCACGGTTGTGCCTTATGCCGCAACCCGTGATCCCGGCAACCAGGTCATCCTGGGCAACACCTGTCTCTACGGCGCCACCGGAGGCGAGCTGTTCGCCCTCGGGCGGGCCGGTGAACGCTTCGCCGTTCGCAACAGCGGCGCGCGAACCGTGGTCGAAGGCTGCGGCGACCACTGCTGTGAATACATGACCGGTGGGGTGGTTGTTGTGCTGGGCAGCACCGGCCGCAACGTGGCTGCGGGCATGACCGGCGGTGTGGCCTTCCTTCTCGACGAGGAGGACGCTCTGGCAGGCCTGCTCAACCCCGAGATCGTCTCGGTCCATCCCTTGGAAACCCCGGAGCAGGAGCAACTGATCAAACCGCTGCTGGAGGCCCACCTCGAGCTCACCGGCAGCCGCAAGGCCGCTGAGATCCTGGCGAACTGGCCCCAGTGGCGCTCACGCTTCAAGGTCCTGGTTCCCCCCAGCGAGGTGGCCACGGTCGGTCTGCTGGAACGGGAGAAACTGGCCATGGCCAGCTGAGCCAGGCTTGGTTGATGCCCCTCGGGCGTGGTTGGCGACTCAGCCGCGCTCGAACTCGATCAGGCGCGAGAAGTAGAACGGAGCCTGGTTGAGGCTGCGGCGCCGGGGCTGGAAGCCTGCCTCGGCGGCGGCGGACACGATGCCGTCCTCCCTCAGGGTGTAGGCCCGAGTGGTCTTGCTCGGCCCAGGGAACAGCTGCCCGATCGATTTGAGCAGGGCCAGCAGTGGGGTGTAGGGGGCAAAACTGACGATCAAACGCCGTTCGGCCAGCCCCCCCAGGTGGCGCACCATCTCTTCGGCCGCGGCCTGGGGGTAGTGGATGAACACGTCCAGGCAGATCACCGTGTCGTAGCGGCCCTGGAGGCTTTCCAGGTCGGAGGCGCTGAACTGCACCCGATCAGCGGGGAGCCCGCTGTCCTCCAGACGACGACGGGCCTCCTCCACCATGGCTTCGGAGAGGTCACTGGCGGCGATGCTGCCTGCCCCGAGCTGGGCCAGCGGCAGGCTGAGGCTGCCCACGCCGCAGCCGGCATCACAGAAACTGCGCTGGGGCAGATCGCCCTCCTCCTGCAGCCACTCGAGCACCTGATCCACCGTCTTCTGGTGACCCAGGCGGATGTTGCGCTGCACCTTGTTGACGTCGTCGCTGTCGCTGTAGATCCGCTTCCAGCGCTCGAAGCCCGTGCTGTTGAAGTAGTCGCGCACTTCGGCTTTCTCGGCCAGCTTGGCGCCGGCGTCGGGCGCTGGAGAGGTGGCCATGGCTGCGCTGGTATGGGTGGGCGGATCTTAAGGAGCCGCTTCGGATCCACGTCGCCAGCGCAGCTCCCCGTCCGCCCCCGCCCGCCAGCGCAGGGTCTCGCTCAGGTGCCGTCCAAGCAGGAGCTGGGGCAGCGCCCGCTGCTCCCCCAGCACCCGCCGCGGTACGAGCGTGGCGGCGGCGATTGCCCGGCCAGGTTCACCGCTCCAGCGGGCCAGGCGCGTCACCCCCTCCAGCAGGGGCAGGGTCACGCCCGCCAGGGTGCCGTCCTCCAGCCGGCAGCTGCCGTCTTCCACCAGCAGCACCCGTTCATCCCAGCGGTGGCGCCCTTCCGTCAGGCCATAGGGTCCGAGCGCGTCGCTCACCAGCAGCACCTGCTCGGGTGCCAGCCGCTGCAGCAGCACCGCCATCGAGGGGGCCACATGCACCCCATCGGCGATCAGCCCGAGGGCCACATCGCCGCGCAGCAGGGCCGCCGCCACCGGACCGGGGGCTCGGCGGTGCAGGTCGGGCATGGCATTGAAGACATGGGTGAGCATGCCCACCCCCACCGCGAAAGCCCGCTCGGCCTCCGCCTCCGTGGCTGCGCTGTGGCCCAGGCTCACCACGATGCCGTGCTGCCGCAGGGCGGCGATCACCGCTTCGGCCCCCTCAAGTTCCGGGGCCAGGGTCACCAGGGCGATCTCCTGTTCATGGCCGTTGATCCGCTCCTGCAGGGCCTCAAGGCTGGGGACCGCCAGGTGAGCCGCCGGGTGGGCGCCGCGCCGAGCCGCTGCCAGGAAGGGACCCTCCAGATGGGCGCCCAGCAGCTGGCAGCGTCCGGGCTGGTGCTGGAGGCGGGCCTGCTGCAGCACGGCCAGGGCCTGGCGCAGGGGAGGCACGGCGCAGGTCACCAGGGTGGGACAGATCGCCTCCACCCCATCGGCCCAGAGCAGTTCCAGCAGCTCCAGCAGCCGCGGCAGGTCGGCCGGCTCCAGTTCGGGGAAGGCCAGTCCCAGGCCTCCGTTGATCTGCAGATCCACCCCCGTGGGGCTGATCCAGTCGCCGCCCCAGTCGTCGCCGGCCGCGCAGCTGCCGGGCTCGAGGGGCAGCACCCGCACGATCAGCCCCCGGCCATCCACGCCGAGGCGCCAGCGCCGCTCGGAGCCATGGCTGCACGTCGAAGCCTGGGGCAGACGGACGTTGCTGATCCAGCGCACGGTCATCGGCTCCGGGGCGAACGGGCGGGGAGAATGCCATCCTCGCCGCACGGCCCCTGCCGCCCCTGCCTTGACCCTCGAACCCGTTTCCGCTGCCGCCGCCGTTGAGGGAGTCAACCCGCCGGCGCCCAGCTCAGGGGCGGCGCCCCTGGTGGCCGTGGTGATGGGCAGCGATTCCGATCTGCCGACCATGCAGCCGGCGGTGAAGGTGCTCCAGGACTTCGGTGTGGACGTGGAGGTGCGGGTGCTCTCGGCCCATCGCACCCCGCGGGAGATGGTGAACTTCGCGGAAGCTGCCGCCGGCCGCGGCCTCAAGGTGATCGTGGCGGGGGCAGGCGGCGCCGCCCATCTGCCGGGAATGGTGGCGGCACTCACCACCCTGCCGGTGATCGGTGTGCCGGTGTTGAGCCGGGCCCTGTCGGGGGTGGATTCGCTCCATTCGATCGTGCAGATGCCGGCCGGAATCCCCGTGGCCACGGTGGCCATCGGCAATGGCACCAATGCCGGTCTGCTGGCGGTCCAGATCCTGGCCACGGCCGATCCTGCCCTGGCCGAGCAGCTCAGGCAGCATCGCCTGGGGCTCCATGATCAGGTCTGCGCCAAGGACGCCCGCCTGAGTGAGCTTGGCAGCACGGCCTATCTGGCCGCCATGGAGGGCTGAAGGATGGTGGAGTCGGGCTCTTCAACAGCTCCTGGGGCGGCACAGCGGCCGGCGGCGGCCCCCTGGATCTGGTGGCTTCTGCTGTTCTGCGCCGGTGCTCTCAGCCGCTGGCTCACCCGCACGGAGCTGGTGCAGGCCTGGGATGCGGGCAACTTCGTGCTGGCGCTCACCGACTTCGACCTGGATCGCCACCAGCCTCACCTGCCCGGTTGCTTCTGGTGGCTGATCAGCCTCGGACGCCTGAGCCTGCCGCTCACCGGCGGCAACGGGGTGGCGGCCCTGGAGCTGGTGAACGCCCTGGTGTCGGCGGCAGCGTTGCCCTTCGGCTGGACCCTGGCCCGGCGCTGGGGCGGGCAGCGGGCCGCCTGGTGGATGGTGGTGCTGCTGTTCAGCAGCCCCCTGCTCTGGTTTTACGCCAGCCAACCCCTCAGCTACGGCACCGAGCTGGGCTGGGTCATGGCGATCGCCTGCTGCTCCTGGTTCGTGGCCGAAGGGGATCAGCGCTTCCTGCCCCCCCTGGCACTGCTGATGGCCACCGCCGGTGGCATCCGGCCGAACACCCCGCTTTTTCTGTTTCCCCTGGTGCTGCTGTGCTGCCTCAGGGGCTGGCGCCGGGGCCTGCAGCCCTGGCGGCTGCTGGTGTCGGTGGCCCTTGGCCTCGGGGTGCTGGTGTGGTGGGGCCAGGCTTTTCTGGAGGAGGCGGGTGGCCTGGGGCCATTCTGGGAGCAGTTGATGGCCTGGAAAGGGGACCATGCCCAGCAGGCCTCCGACCGCGGGGTGCTTGGCAACGGCTGGTTGCTGATCCGCACGGTGGCGCTCACGGCCCCGGCTGGTCTGGGCCTGGCCCTTGGCACCAGCTGGGCAGGGCCGGCCGCCAAGGCCCCTGGACCGCTGCCGCGGCAGGAGCGGCTCTGGCGGCGCTGGTTCATCGCCCTCTGGGTGGTCCCCTCGGCGTTCTATCTGCTGGTGGTTCATTTCACCCGCATGGGCCACGCCACCACCATCCTTCCGGCCGTGCTGCTGCTGCTGGCCGCCCGCCTGGCGGAGCGGGCCGACGGTGGCGGGGCGCTGCGCTGGCCCCGGCCCCTGCTGCTGGTGCTCGCCCTGCAGTGTGCCCTCTTTCTGCTGGTGCCCGGGGATCGCTTTCTCGAGAATCTGCGCTCCTACGATCACGACTGGGGCCTGGCCATCCGTGCGGTGAACCGCTTCGATCCAGCCACCACCCTGGTGGTGGTGACCGGCCGCTCCAACCGCCGTGCCTACCGCCTGCCTTCGGTGCATCTCCCCGCCTACGACCATGGCGAAGCAGATCTGGTGCTCGACCAGCGGGACGAGAGCATTGAGGTGCGCCCGCCCCTGCGGCGCGTGCTGCTGATCGATCGCGGGCTCTCGGTGCAGCCGGGTGATGTGCCGGGCGGCCGGTTCGAGCCGCTGATTCCTGGGCGGCTCCAGCTGATCGAGGTGGCGGTGCCCGCCTCAGGTCTTGAGGTGTTCCGCCGGCAGGTGAAGCCCCTGCCCTCAGCCGAGCAGGACCCGGCGGCAGCAGTTCCCTCACCATGATCCGCCCGGCCCTGTTCACCGCCTGGCAGCGGCTGGGCCTGGCCCTGCCCCTGCTGGTCCTCAATTTCTGGGTGCTGCGTCAGCTGTTGTTGCCGCTCGCGCCCTTCCCGGCTCTGTTCCTGACTGCGGCACTGATCGCCTTTCTGCTCGATCTCCCCAGCCGCTGGCTGACGGGCCGCGGCCTGCCCCGGCCCCTGGCCCTCGCCCTGGTGCTCGGTCTTGGCTTGCTGGTGCTGGTGCTGGTGGCCCTCTGGATCATTCCCCTGCTGGTGGAGCAGCTGGCGGATCTGCTCACAGCCTTGCCGGGCTGGTTTGTGGAGGCGGAAACCCTGCTCAATCAGGCCCAGGCCTGGGCGGTGGAGCATGGTCTGCCGGCGGATTTCGGTGACCTCAGCAGTGCCCTGCTCACCCGCTCCACCCAATACGCCTCGCAGCTGAGCCAGAAGCTGCTCGGACTGCTCGGCGCCACCCTCACCCTGACGATCAACAGCGTGATCGTGATCGTGCTGGCCATCTTCCTGCTGCTGGGCGGCGAGTCGATCAGCCGCGGCCTGGCCCGCTGGTTGCCGGCCAGCTGGCGGGAGATGGTGCTGGGCACCGTGAACCGCACCTTCCGCGGTTACTTCGGCGGCCAGGTGATCCTGGCGCTGATCCTGAGCGCGGCCCAGATCGTGGTCTTCACCCTGCTGGGGATTCCCTATGGCGTGTTGTTCGCCGTGGCCATCGGGTTCACCACCCTGATCCCCTATGCCAGCGCCTTCACCATCGTGCTGGTGAGCCTGCTGCTGGCCCTTGAGGATCCCACCACCGGCCTGGAGGTGCTGGCGGTGGCGATCGCCGTGGGCCAGGTGGTCGACCAGGTGATCCAGCCCCGCTTGATGGGCAAGATCGTGGGATTGCAGCCGGCCTGGCTCCTGCTCAGCCTTCCGGTCGGTGCCCGGATCGGCAGCCTGCTGGGCCTCGGGGACCTGCTAGGCCTGCTGCTGGCGGTGCCGGTGGCCAGTTGCCTCAAGGCCTTCCTCGATGAGGTGGCCCGTCGCCTTGGCCTGCCTGAGCCAGAATTACCGCCCAGGCAGGCGGCCATGGCACGGATGTTCAGCCCGCCGCGATCAACCCCTGACACTCCAGGTAGCTGATCACCTGGGCCACGTTCTCCTCCAGCCTGCCGCTGGTGTCGACCAGAAGTTCAGGGGACTCCGGAGCTTCATAGGGACTGGAGATGCCGGTGAACTCCTTGATCACGCCGGCACGGGCCTTGGCGTAGAGCCCCTTGGGATCACGCTGCTCGCAGACCGCCAGGTCGGCGGAGCAGTGGATCTCGATGAAATCGCCACGCTCCACCAGGGCCCGGGCCCGATCGCGGTCGGCCCGGAAGGGCGACACGAAGGCGGTGAGGGTGATCACGCCGGCGTCGAGGAAGAGCTTGGCCACCTCGCCGATGCGACGGATGTTCTCCTCCCGGTCGGCATCGGAGAACCCCAGGTCCTTGCAGAGGCCATGGCGCACGTTGTCGCCATCGAGCAGGTAGGTGGCCAGTCCCCGCTGGAACAGCTCCACGTTCACGGCGTTGGCCAGGGTGCTTTTGCCAGCGCCCGAGAGCCCCGTGAACCAGAGGATGGCACTGCGGTGGCCCCGCTGGCTGGCGCGGGAGTCGCGGTCCACCGAGGCCTCATGCCAGACGATGTTGGTGGCTTTGCTGTCGGCGGGGGAGCTGGTCATCGACGGCGCGGGTATGGGGAGAGCGGTGGGGCGATGGTCTCACCTTTCCGCCACCCCTGGTGGCCTGGAGTACTCCAACGGCTGATCAGCCTCCAGCCTGTCTGGGCCGGAAGCCCTCCGCCGTGAGCGTCTCCAGGCAGGTGGTCACTTGATCCCCCTGCAGCTCGATCACGCCGTTCTTGAGGGTGCCGCCGCTGCCGGCGGTGGCCTTCAGGCGCTTGAGCAGGGCCCGGGCGTCGGCGTCACTGATCTCCAGGCCGGTGATGGCTGTCACGGTTTTACCGCCCTTGCCCGCCTTCGTGCGCTGCACCCGTACCCGTTGCTGCGGAAGCGGGGCCGCCGCTCCCGCTTCCGCAGCCGCTGGCCGGGCGGTACTCGCCGCGGCACTGAATTCCTGCCAGCCTCCCTTGCCCATGGCGCCCGTTGCCGCTACGCCTTCCATCACAGCGCACCCCTGAGCCGATGGATCTGCCGCCTGTCCGCTTCGAGATGCTGCGCTTGAACCTGAACCCCCGCCCAGCGGCGCCGGCCTGCATCCCGGTGCCCGGGCCCGATGCCCAGGCCCTGAGTTTTTCGATGGCGGAGGCGCCCCCCTGCCGCGATCCCGCGGCGCGGCTTGCCATCGACGAGCCCCCGGGCTGGCCGCCGGCCCGCTCCGCTGGAGGCGACAGCTGGACCCTGCCACCGCCGCCGGTGCCGCCGCGGCCCGCTTCCTAGGCTGGAGCACCCCGATCGATCACCGGTGACGAGCACCCTCCCCCCGATCCCGCAGGATCCCGCTGCCCTGGAGGAGGGGGCCCGCCCCAATTCTCTCGGGCGATTCGGGCGCTATGGCGGCCAGTACGTTCCTGAAACCCTGATGCCCGCCCTGGCGGAGCTGGAGCAGGCGGCGGCTGAGGCCTGGGCTGATCCCGCCTTCACCAGCCGGCTCGATCATCTGCTCAAAACCTATGTGGGTCGCCCCTCGCCGCTCTACGAGGCCGAGCGGCTCACCGCCCACTACCAGCGCCCCGAGGGTGGCCCCCGCATCTGGCTGAAGCGTGAGGACCTCAACCACACCGGTGCCCACAAGATCAACAACGCTCTGGGTCAGGCGTTGCTGGCCCTGCGCATGGGCAAGCAGCGGATCATCGCCGAAACCGGCGCCGGTCAGCACGGCGTGGCCACCGCCACCGTCTGTGCCCGCTTCGGTTTGGAGTGCGTGATCTACATGGGCGCCGAGGACATGCGCCGCCAGGCCCTGAACGTGTTCCGCATGCGCCTGCTGGGGGCCACGGTGCAGCCGGTCACGGCCGGCACCGCCACCCTCAAGGACGCCACCAGCGAGGCCATCCGCGACTGGGTGACCAACGTGGAGAGCACCCACTACATCCTGGGGTCGGTGGCCGGACCCCACCCCTACCCGATGCTGGTGCGTGATTTTCACGCGGTGATCGGCGAGGAAACCAAGGTCCAGTGCCAGGAGGCCTTCGGCCGCCTGCCCGATGTGCTCCTCGCCTGCGTGGGCGGTGGCTCCAACGCCATGGGCCTCTTCCACCCCTTCGTCACCGACACCTCCGTCCGTCTGATCGGTGTGGAGGCCGCCGGCGATGGCGTGGCCACGGGCCGCCATGCCGCCACGATCACCGAAGGCCGCGTCGGGGTGCTGCACGGTGCCATGAGCCTGCTGCTGCAGGACGAGCAGGGGCAGGTGCAGGAGGCCCACTCGATCAGTGCCGGTCTCGACTACCCCGGGGTGGGCCCCGAGCACAGCTACCTGCAGGAGCTGGGCCGGGCCGAGTACGCCGCCGTCACCGATCAGGAGGCCCTTGATGCGCTGCAGCGGGTGAGTTTGCTGGAGGGCATCATCCCGGCTCTGGAAACGGCCCACGCCTTTGCCTGGCTGGAGCAGCTCTGCCCCACCCTGGCGCCGGGCACCGAGCTGGTGATCAACCTCTCCGGCCGCGGCGACAAGGACGTGAACACCGTGGCCGACAGGCTCGGGGACCAGCTGGCCAGCTGATCCGCAGGCTCAGGCCACGGGATCCTGGGCCTGCTCCCAGGGAAAGCGGGGGAGGCTCTGCATCGCCTGGCGCTGGCTCTCGATCCAGATCCGGTTGATTTCGGCGATTTCGCGGGCGCCCCGCTCCAGCCTCTGATGGTGCGCCACCGCCAGGCTGTCGCGGGGGTAGAGGGCCACCTCGAAGGGAGGCCCCACGGTGAGGTTGGAGCGGCGGGTGATCACCTGCGACACCAGGCAGAGCCGGGCTGCATCTTCCAGCGACATCCTGCAGTGCCCCACCGAATCGAGCGGGGGCTTGCCGTACTTGCTCTCCCCGATCTGCAGGAAGGGTGTTTCGGGTGTGGCCATGATCGCGTTGCCCTGGGGGTAGATCAGGTACAGGCCATGGGGCTGGCCGGCGATCTGGCCACCGAGGATGAAACTGGCCTCGCCGCTGGCGCCCACCTGGTGCAGCGCCGAGTGGTTCTCGTTCTGCACCTCCACACTCAGCCGGCCGATGTAGGCGGCCACCTCGAACAGATAGCTGGCACTGAGCAGATCGTGTTGTCTGGAAGCCCCACCGGAACTCCCCTGACCGACCAACGGCAGCCCCGCCAGGCCAGGCCCATCGCGCCGGGCCTGGTTCAGGTCGCGCTTGATGTGATTGATCACAGCCTGGGTTGTGGCCAGGTTGCCGGCGGCCAGGAGCATGAACAGCCGGTCGGGAGCCGGCTCGAAGGTGTGCAGCTTCCGGTACGACGAGATGTAGTCGACGCCGGCGTTGGTGCGGGAGTCGGAGGCCATCACCAGGCCACTTTCCAACCAGAACCCCACGCAATAGGTCATTCGGTTGGGGCCTCAGCTGAGCAGACGCTGCAGGCTAGTGGCCACCGAGCGCACCGCTGAGATCGCTGTGGCATAGGCCATGCGCATCGGCCCCAGCAGAGCCACCTGGCCTTCGCTGCCGTCTCCGCTCCGGTAGGTGGCCCGCACCACGGCGCAGTGGCGCAGGGCGGGATGGGGATGCTCCGCCCCGATCCAGATCCCCTCCGGGTCCTGCTGCCGCGATGGTTGCAGCAGGCGCAGAGGCTCCTCCTCCACCAGCTGCAGCAATGGACGGAGATCGGCGCTGCGGCTGAATTCGGGCTGGGCCAGCAGCCCGCCCATGCCCACGACCACGGCACCGTCGCCATCGCTGCTTCGGGCCTGACGGTGGCTGCGCAGGGCCTGGCGCAGCACGCCGCCGCTGGTGCGCAGCTGGGAGGGGAGGCTCTCCCAGCGGATCAGGCCCCCGGGGGGGCGGTCCAGTTCTGTCTGCAGCCACCCCTCCAGGGCTGGCAGCTCCGGTCTGGCCCCAGGGGGCAGGCGCAGGTTGAGGCTGCTGGCCACCAGGGCGTTCTCCACCAGCAGCACCAGCAGCCGCTCGCCGTTGGGCACCAGCCGGATCGCCTGCAGGCGTGACTCGGCCCGCTGCGGACGGGTGATGAGACTCATCAGACCAGTGAGATCGGCCAGGCGACGGGCCAGGTGCAGCAGCAGATCATCGAGGGCTGCCCACTGCAGGCTCAGGCCCAGCAGTTCCCGCTGCAGTTGCACCGCCCCGGCCCCTGGAGCCGGCAGCAGCGCATCCACGTACAGGCGGTAGCCCTGCTGGCTGGGGATGCGGCCGGCAGAGGTGTGGGGCTGCAGCAACAGGCCCCGTTGCTCAAGCGCTCCCATGGTCGAGCGCACCGTGGCTGCGCTGGCGGGCAAGCCGAAGCGGCGGATCAGGGTGCGGCTGCCCACCGGCTCCATGGTGTCGACGTAGTGATGCACCGTGGCCTGCAGCACCTGCTGTTGGCGGTGGGGCAGGGCGTTCACATGCGCGCTGGCGGAATGTCTGGGCCTGATGGTAAAGAAGAAGTCTTCACTCCAGCCAGTCTGTTGCGGCCAGGAAGGGATCCAGCCCTGACGATCAGCCCTCAGTAGCGCGGCACCGAGGGATCCACCTCCACGCTCCAGGCGTCGATGCCCCCCTGCAGGTTGAGCACGTCGTCGTAGCCCTGGGCCTCCATCAACCAGCAGGCGAACTGCCAGCTGCGGATTCCGGCATGGCAGAGCACCACCACCGTCTGGTCCCGCCCGATCAGGCTCTCGATGCGCTCCAGCCATTCGGCTGAGCGGCTGAGCGGCAGATGCAGCACCGGCTCTTGCAGCGCGGCCATCTCCAGTTCAGCCGGTTCGCGCACGTCCACCAGCAGCAGCGGTTCGCCGCTGAGCAGCCGTTGCTGGAGTGCGCTGGCGCGGATGGCCCTTGGGGTCGGGGTGGTCATGGCATCCATGGTGACGCGATCGGCTCGGTACTGGGCCCTGGGGCTGTCAGCGGGCGTGGTCATGGATGAAGATGACAGCACCCTGTGTGCGGCGCATGAAGGCTCGCCCCTTCCTGGCGGCTGTGCTGACGGCAGCACTGCTCCTGCTCTCCCTGGGGGGAGGCTTCTGGTGGCTGGCGCTCCGTCAGAGTCCCCTGCGCCTGGAGCAGCAGCCGCTGCACCTGCCCCTGGCGGCCCGCTTCGTGCCGCGCACCGCGCTGCTCAGTCTTCACCTGCTGGTGGAACCCGACGACCTGGTGGCCTACGCCAGGGCCGTGGCTCCCCCGCCCCAGCGCCGGGGAGCGGCCGAGCTGATGCTGAACCTGCGCGATGGTGCCTTCGCCACGGCCGGCCTCGACTATTCCAGTGAGCTGGCCGGCTGGCTGGGCCCTGACACCAGCCTGGCTGTGATCGCTCCTGAGGGGAGCGGCGGTCCCAGCGGTTGGTTGCTGGCCCTGGGCTGCCGCGAACCAGAGGGCGCCCGCCGTTTCCTTCAGCGCTTCTGGCAATCCCGCAGCCTGGCGGGCACCGCCCTGCAGATCAGCAGCTACCGGGGCATGGGGCTGATCAGCGGCCGCGGCGCCCTGGTGGGTGAGTCCAGCCAGCCCCTGGCCACAGCCCTGATCGACGATCAGCTGGTGTTGATCGCCTCCGGCCGTGGGGTGCTGGAGCAGGCCCTCGACGTGTCCCAGATCGAGGAACTCAACCAGGCGGGGCAGGACTCGCTTCAGGCCGCCGTCGGCCGGCTGGGGCGGGGAGTGGCCCTGCTCACCGCCCGCCCGCAGGCCTTCAGCGACTGGCTTGATCTGCCCCCCACCCTGGTGGGGGCCGAGGGGCTGGGTGAGTTGGTGGCTGCCCTGGTGCCAGGCGGCCACGGCCTGCAGCTCCAGGCGCTGCTGCCCGTGCGTCAGGCGTTGCCGCCGCTGCAGCTGGATCCGCTTCCCGACCTGCTCGCCGAATTACGCGGCCCGGTGGCGAGCCTGGCTTTGCTCCAGGATCCGGCCTCCCTGCTGGCGGAGCCGGGCGACCCGGCCAGCGCTGACCTCTGGACGTCCCTGGTGGGGCCGCTGCTGCGCCAGACCCTCGCTCAGCTGAATGGGCCGCTGCCGTCGCTGGTGGCGGCCGCCGACCATGGCCCCTTGCTGGGCCTGCGCCGCAGGGAAGGCTGGATGCTCGCCACCGCCGCCTCGGCCCTGGCCACCGAGCAACTTCGCCCCGCCCTGATCGATGAGGGCTACAGCCCAGCTCCCCTGAACCGAGCTGGCCAGACCCTGCAGGTCTGGAGCCGCCTTGAGGCCCGCCCCGGCAAAGGCGATCCCGACCGCCTGCAGGCGACGCTGGCCGGTGCCCGCTTCGATCAGGGCGACACCTCCTGGTGGGGCGAGGGCCTGGCGGCCCTCGACGATCAGGTGCAGGGCCGCCAGCCTCCGCGGGAGCGGATCGAGCAACTTCAGGCCCTGGGGACCCGCGGCGCTCCCCTGCAGGCGGCCCTGGCCGCCGAGCCCGCCCAGGACCTGCTGGCCCCCTGGCATCCCTGGCAACTGATCACCGGCCTGGTGGGCCATCCCCTGGTGGATGGCGTGGAGGGTCTGGCCTTCAGCCTGGCGATCGAGCCGCCCCTGCTGGAGGATTCACCGCCGCCTCTGGGCCCGTCCTCGCTGCTTGCCCTGCGGGCACGTCTGGAGCTGGGCTGACCATGGCCTCCGTCTCCCTGCTGTTGCTGCGCCATGGTCTCGCCGAGGAGCGCCAGGACCCTGGCCCCGGTGTGCGCCCCGATGGCGAGCGCCCCTTGACGGAGCGCGGCCGCCGCCGGACGGCCGCGGTGGTGCGTCGGCTCAAGGAGCTGGAGCTGCACTGCGATCAGCTGCTGAGCAGTCCGCTGGTGCGGGCGCTCCAGACGGCCCAGATCGCCCGTGAGCAGGGCCTTTGCGCTGCATTGGCGATCGCGGCCGAACTCGCCCCCGATGCCGATCCGATGCCTCTGCTGGGGCAGTGGCTGGCGCTGGATGGTCCCCTGGCCGGGGGTGGCCGACTTGGGCTGGTGGGCCATGAGCCCGACCTCAGCGCCCTCGCTGCCCGCCTCTGTGGCGCTCCCCCCGGGGCCCTGCGCCTGAAGAAGGCCGGAGTGGCCCTGCTCGAGATGCCTGTCCCCGGCAGCATGGCCCACCAGCCCCTGGCGGGCAGCGCCTGCCTGCGCCTGTTGCTCAGCCCCGCCTGCCTCATCTGAGGGCTGGTCAGCAGGGCTACGGCAGGGGGCGAAGCCTCGACCTAGCTTCGGATCTGAAGCAGGGACGATGCGGATGGTGGTGGATGCAAACCGGGTTGCGGCCGAAGCGGCGCCGGTCTTCCGTCCCGGGCTGGAGGGTGTGCCGGCGACCCAGTCGGCCATCTGCGATATCGATGGCCTCCAGGGCCTGCTCACCTACCGCGGCTATCCCCTGGAGGAACTGGCGGCCTACAGCACCTTCCTGGAAACCGCCCATCTGCTGATCTGGGGTGAGCTGCCCACCGTCGAGCACCTGCGCGCCTTCGAGCACAACGTGCAGATGCACCGGCGGGTGAGCTTCCGCATCCGGGACATGATGAAGTGCTTCCCGGCCGACGGGCACCCCATGGACGCGCTGCAGTCGAGCGCGGCCTCTCTTGGGCTGTTCTATTCCCGCCGGGCCCTGGATGATCCCGCCTACATCGAGGCGGCGGTGGTGCGCCTGATCGCCAAGATCCCCACGATGGTGGCTGCCTACCAGCTGATTCGCCTGGGTCAGGATCCGATTCAGCCTCGCGACGATCTGTCCTATTCGGCCAACTTCCTCTACATGCTCACCGAGCGGGAGCCCGATCCGCTGGCGGCCAGGATCTTCGATGCCTGCCTGATCCTGCACGCCGAGCACAGCCTCAACGCCAGCACCTTCAGTGCCCGGGTCACCGCCAGCACTCTCACCGATCCCTATGCCGTGGTGGCCTCGGCGGTGGGCACCCTGGCCGGCCCCCTCCACGGTGGTGCCAACGAAGACGTGCTGGCCATGCTCGAGCAGATCGGCAGCGAGGACCAGGCGGAAGCCTGGCTGGACCGGGCCATTGCGGAGAAGCAGAAGATCATGGGCTTCGGGCACCGTGAATACAAGGTCAAGGACCCCCGGGCCGTGATTCTCCAGGGCCTGGCTGAGCAGCTGTTCGATCGCTTCGGGCACGACGCCATGTACGACGTGGCCCGGCGGGTGGAGGAGGTGGCCTCCGATCGCCTTGGTCCGAAGGGCATCTACCCCAACGTCGATTTCTATTCCGGGCTCGTGTACCGCAAGCTCGGCATCCCCAGGGATCTGTTCACCCCGATCTTCGCGATTGCCAGGGTGGCCGGCTGGCTTGCCCACTGGAAGGAGCAGCTGGGGGCCAACCGCATCTACCGCCCCACCCAGATCTATACCGGCTACGGCCGCAGGAGTTGGTTGCCTCAGGATGCCCGCAATGCCCTGCCAGGCGTTTAAGTTGCCTACACCTCAGCGAGACGCGGAGTTGTCACGGTGTTGATCGACCCGGCACCAGTTCTCTTGACCACCAGCTGGCCAGCTCTGGCTGTGGTTGGCCCTGGTCTTGACCTTCAATCCAGTTTCACCAGCACCCTGGAGGGATTCGGCCTGAGCCAGGGCACGGCCCATCTGCTCTGGCTGCCCCTGCCGATGCTGCTGGTGCTGGTGGCCGCCGTCATCGGCGTGCTGGTCAACGTCTGGCTGGAGCGCAAGATTTCCGCCGCTGTGCAGCAGCGGATCGGCCCTGAATACGCCGGTGCACTCGGGGTGCTGCAGCCGATGGCCGATGGCCTCAAGCTGCTGTTCAAGGAAGACGTCATCCCCCACCGCGCCGACGGGCTGCTGTTCACCCTCGGCCCGGTGCTGGTGCTGGTGCCGGTCATCCTCTCCTGGCTGGTGGTGCCCTTCGGTCAGAACCTGCTGATCAGCGATGTGGGCATCGGCGTGTTCCTCTGGATCGCCCTCAGCAGCATCCAGCCGATCGGGCTGCTGATGAGCGGCTACGCCAGCAACAACAAGTACTCCTTGCTGGGAGGGCTGCGGGCCGCGGCCCAGTCGATCAGCTACGAAATCCCCCTGGCTCTGGCGGTGCTGGCGGTCGTGATGATGAGCAACTCCCTCAGCACCGTCGACATCGTCAACCAGCAGAGCGGTGCCGGCATTCTCAGCTGGAACATCTGGCGTCAGCCCGTGGGGTTCCTGATCTTCTGGATCTGCGCCCTGGCCGAATGCGAACGCCTTCCTTTCGACCTCCCCGAGGCGGAAGAGGAACTGGTGGCTGGCTACCAGACCGAGTACGCCGGCATGAAGTTCGCCCTCTTCTACCTGGGCAGTTACATCAACCTGGTGCTCTCGGCCCTGCTGGTGGCCGTCCTCTATCTCGGCGGCTGGGGGTTCCCTCTGCCGGTGGAGTGGCTGGCCGGCGCCCTCGGCCAGTCGGTGGATGCCCCTCTGGTGCAGGTGATCACCGGTTCCCTGGGCATCGTCATGACGGTGCTCAAGGCCTACCTGCTGGTGTTCATCGCCATCCTGCTGCGCTGGACGCTCCCACGGGTGCGCATCGACCAGCTTCTGGATCTGGGCTGGAAGTTTTTGCTGCCCATCGCCCTGGTCAATCTGCTGGTCACCGCTGGCCTGAAGCTCGCCTTCCCCGCCTTTTTCGGCGGTTGAGCGGCCAGCCGGTCATCATTGACCCAATTCTCTGTTCCAGCCTCAGCTCCAACTCTCCAGCTCCCAGCTCCTGTCTTCGTTCCTCTCCGACTCCCCCGCCATGTTCGGATTCCTGCAAAAGGTCGGTGACTACACCAAGGACGCCGTCGGTGCGGCCAATTACATCACCCAAGGCCTGTCGGTCACGTTTGATCACCTGCGCCGCAGGCCGATCACCGTTCAATACCCTTACGAGAAGCTGATCCCCTCGGAGCGATATCGGGGCAGGATCCACTACGAGTTCGATAAATGCATCTCCTGTGAGGTCTGCGTGCGGGTGTGCCCCATCAACCTGCCGGTGGTGGATTGGGTGATGAACAAGGAGACCAAGAAAAAGGAGCTGAAGAACTACTCCATCGACTTCGGGGTCTGTATTTTCTGCGGCAATTGCGTGGAGTATTGCCCGACCAACTGCCTCTCCATGACTGAGGAATACGAGTTGGCAGCCTTTGACCGCCACAGCCTCAACTACGACAGCGTGGCCTTGGGTCGCCTTCCCACCAGCGTCACCAGTGATCCGGCCGTGGTGCCCCTGCGTGAGCTGGCCTACCTTCCCAAGGGAGAGATGGACCCCCACGGGGTCGATCCCTCCAGGCCAAGGGCCGGAAAGCTGCCGGAGCAGGTGCAGGCTGAGATGGCGGCATCAGCCGCCAAGCCCGCGGAGAACGCCTGATGACGATCGCGTCCGTCACCCAGCTCGTCTGCTTCATCGCCCTCTCCCTCACCCTGGTGCTGGGCTCACTCGGGGTTGTGCTGCTGCCCAACATCGTCTATTCAGCCTTCCTGCTGGCTGGTGTTTTCCTCTCCGTGGCTGGTCTTTACCTGCTGCTGAATGCCAGTTTTGTTGCTGCGGCCCAGGTCCTGGTGTACGTGGGCGCCGTGAACGTGCTGATCCTGTTCGCGATCATGCTCGTGAACAAGAAAGAGGCCATGGCCGAGATCCCCGGCCTGCTCCTGCGCCGCTTGCTCTCCGGGGCCGTCTGCCTCGGTCTGTTCCTGCTGATCCTGCGGGTCGATCTCACCACCCCCTGGGCTGTGCCGGGGCCCACCCCTCTCGGGGATGACGCCACGGTGCTGATCGGCATCCACCTCTTCAGCGATTATCTGCTGCCCTTCGAGCTGGCCTCGGTTCTGCTGCTGATGGCGATGATCGGAGCGATCGTGCTCGCCCGTCGCGACGTGTTCAGCAGTGATGTGATCACGGGTGAAGCCGCCGATCAAGGACTGATCGAAAAAGAGCGCACCCCACTGCTGCTGGAGAACAGCGCCGGCGATACCACCCTGCTGGAAAAAGTCTGATCATGTCCGCCACCTCCATTGATATTCCGCTCCAGGCCTACCTGGTGCTTGCTGCCATCCTCTTTTGCACCGGGGTCTGGGGCCTGATCAACAGCCGCAACGCCGTGCGTGTTCTGATGAGCATCGAGTTGATGCTCAATGCCGTCAACATCAACCTGATGGCCTTCTCCAGTTACATCGATGGCCAGCAGATCCGTGGCCAGGTCTTTGCCATTTTCGTGATCACCGTGGCCGCCGCCGAAGCGGCCGTGGGCCTGGCGATCCTGCTGTCCCTCTACCGCAACCGCGAAACCGTCGACATGGAGCGCTTCAACCTGTTGCGCTGGTGATCTTCTTCCCCGACGCTCCCCCTCCGGTTTGGCGATTCTGGGTTCGGGCCTGATTCCATGCAGCTGCAGCGGGTCTGGCTGATCGTGCGCTCCGGCAGCCAGGCGGCTCAGCGCCAGGCAAGGCGCTGCTGTGAAGACCTGCGTTCCCAGGGGGTTCAGGTCACGGTGGCCAGCAGCGGAGCCAGCTCCAATCCCTTCCCGGGCTTGCTGGCTACAGAGCCTTGCCTGCCTGACCTCACCGTGGTGCTGGGTGGGGATGGCACCGTCCTCGGCGCGGCCCGTCACCTCGGCCCCCTGGATGTGCCGATCCTGAGCTTCAACGTGGGTGGGCACCTCGGATTCCTCACCCATGAGCGCAAGTTACTGGTGCTCAGCACCACCTCCTCTGACGACAACCTCTGGCAACGGCTGCGCGATGACCGCTTCGCCCTCGAGCGCCGCATGATGCTGGAAGCCTTCGTTGATCGCGGCGATGGGGTGCCCGAAGGGGATGAGCAGGAGGATCCCGCCAGCGATGGGCCCGCCCGGCTGCACCGGGCGCTCAATGATTTCTATTTCCGCCCCTTCCTCGATGAGCTCTCGCCCACCTGCGTGCTGGAGCTTGAGATCGACGGGGAGGTGGTGGATCAGTTCCGCGGCGATGGTCTGATCATCGCCACCTCCACCGGCTCCACCGGTTACGCCATGGCGGCCGGAGGCCCGATCCTCCATCCCGGAATCGATGCCATCGTGGTCAATCCGATCTGCCCGATGAGCCTCTCCAGTCGGCCGGTGGTGGTGCCACCCCGCTCGCAGCTGGCGATCTGGCCCCTTGGTGAGCCGAGCCGGCGGGTGAAGCTCTGGAAGGACGGAGCCCATGCCACGATGCTGGAACCGGGCGATCGCTGCGTGGTGCAGCGCTCCAGCCACTGCGCCCTGATGGTGGTGCTGCAGCAGAGCCCGTCCTACTACCGCACCCTCAGCCACAAGCTGCACTGGGCCGGCGACCTCACTGCCTCAGAACCCTCCGCCAACTGAACGGAGCACCCTCGCCGAAGGCCTGACGGCAGGATGGACTACTGCTTGTGGTTTTGATCGGTGGCTCTGGAGATCGAGCGCCGCTTCCTCGTGGGAGGAACGGGGTGGAGGGAGCACATCCTCTGGCGGCAACACCTGTGCCAGGGCTATCTGCAGGCTTCTGCCGATGGGGTCACTGTGCGGGTGCGCCTGGAGGACGGGCGAACCGAGGCGGCGCAGGGGGAGCGGGCCTGGCTGACCCTTAAGGCCACCGTCACCGCCGTCACTCGTGCGGAGTTCGAGTATGCGATCCCGGTCGCCGATGCCCGTCAGCTGCTGGGCCTGGCCGCGGCCAGCCTCAGCAAGGAGCGCTACGGGCTTGACCTGCCTGGCGGTGATTGGGTGCTTGACGTGTTCGAGGGGGAGAACTCGCCCCTGGTGGTGGCGGAAGTGGAGCTGGAGCGGGAGGACCAAGTGCTGGCGCTGCCGGCCTGGTGCCATCGGGAGATCACCGGGCTTGGGGCGCTCAGCAATGCGGCCCTGGCGCGGCGCCCATGGAGCTGCTGGTCCGAGGCGGATCGGCAGGCTTTGTTGGCGGACGGCCTTTGTAACGACAGCGACATCAGCTAGGATTTCATTAAGGATTTCTCCTTAATCCCCCACTTCCCCCTGCCTCAGGTCCGTCCGTGATCGGCCTCTACGACCACCAAGGCGTGCTCCGCTTCGCCGGCCGCGACACCGACGATTGCCTCGACTACGCCGATCTGTTCGGGCTTGGACCCGACGGCTACAGCCTTCAGCCCCTCACCGCCACCGTCGAGGTGCCTCACCTGCCGAGGGCCGTCTCGGTCGGGGCGTACCAGAGCACCTGAATCGAGCCCAGAATTCAGCCTTCAGGGCTGGGTAAATTGCAGCAATTGAAACCATCACGGCAGATCTTGCCGTTATCCATCGCCCAGTTCAACAGAGCCACCCGGTTCTTGGCGCCGGTCTTGGTGAAGATGTTGCTGACGTGGTTGTCGACCGTTCGCTTGCTGATCATCAGCTCCAAGGCGATTTCCTGATTGGTCAGGCCCGTCGCTACCCGCTCGATGATTTCCAGCTCGCGTTCCGAAAGACTGGAGCGCAGCTGGATGAGATTGTCTCGATCGGACATCCAGACCCCACGCCTCCACACACCCACTGTAAGCAGCGGCCGTTGACGCATGATGGGCCCTGAGCGATCCCCTGTCCCTTGCTTCTGCGCCAGGCCCTGGAGACCGGTCAGTTCGCCATCACGGCTGAGGTGACCCCGCCGCGGGGAGGAGATCCCAGTCGCACCCTTGCGGTGGCCGCCAAGCTGCGCGGGCTGGTCCATGCCGTCAATGTCACCGACGGCAGCAGGGCCGTGATGCGCATGAGCAGCCTTGCCCTCTGCCGCCTGCTGCTCGATGCCGGGATCGAGCCCGTGCTGCAGCTGGCCTGCCGCGACCGCAACCGGATTGCTCTCCAGGCCGATCTGCTCGGCGCCCACGCCCTCGGCATCCGCAATGTGCTCTGCCTCACCGGAGACCCCGTGGGTGCCGGGGATCAGCCGGGCGCCCGGGCTGTCAATGAGCTGGAGGCAGTGCGCCTGCTGCAGTTGCTGGGCCGCCTCAACGCTGGCCTCGATCCAGTGGAGGGCGTGCTGCCGGATGGTCCCACGGCCCTGTTCCCAGGGGCCGCAGCCGACCCCCAGTCGCCCAGCTGGAGCGGCCTGCGGGCTCGGGTGGCGCGCAAGCAGGCAGCCGGCGCGCGCTTCCTGCAGACCCAGATGGTGATGAATACCGAAGCGCTGCGCCGCTTCTGCGGCGAGATCAGTGAACCCCTGGGCCTGCCGGTGCTGGCGGGGGTGTTCCTGCTCAAATCGGCGCGGAACGCGGCCTTCATCAATCGCGTGGTGCCTGGTGCCTCGATTCCCCAGCCGATCATTGATCGGCTGGCGGCGTCAGCGGATCCGGCGGCCGAGGGTGTGGCGATCGCCGCGGAGCAGGTGCGCTCGTACCGCGCCATTGCCCAGGGCGTTCATCTGATGGCGGTGAAGGCGGAGGAGCGCATCCCCTGGATCCTGGCCGAGGCTGGCGTCTCGCCGCCAGGGGGATCGCTGCTGACGGAGGTCAGTTCTCGCCCGCACTGAGGGCCAGATCCGTGCCGAGCAGATCAGCCATCGCCTTCTGCTGGGGCGAGGGCTGCACCACGTCCTGGCGGCGCACGTCGGTGATCAGCCAGTCGAGGGAGGCTTCCTGCAGGTCGAAGTGGTCTCCGTTGCGATCGACGCAATAGCGGCCGAACACCAGCTTCTCCACCAGGCGCACGCCGGCACCGATGCGGGAATAATCAAAGATGATCGAGTTGTCGATGGTGGCGCCCTCACAGATGTGGCAGCTCGGTCCGATCATCGCCGGCCCCACGATCGTCACACCGGGATCGATGCGGCTCATGCCCCCCACGTAAATGGGGCCGGTCACGTTGATCTTGTCCCAGTCGGCGGCGACGTTCAGGCCCGTGAAGATCCCTGGCCGCACCTCCCGACCAGGCACCGACACCTGGCGCACTTTGCCTTCCAGCACGCTGCGGATCGCCTGCCAGTAGTCGGGCACCTTGCCGATGTCCACCCATTCGAAGTCCATCGGCAGGGCATAGAAGGGGGCCCCGGCGGCCACCAGCCTGGGGAAGAGGTCGGCGCCGATGTCGAAGGGAACGCCGGCTGGGATGTGATCGAGAACTTCCGGCTCGAAGATGTAGATGCCGGTGTTGATCATGTCGCTGGCGGCCTCGGCCACCGAGGGCTTCTCCTGGAAGCTCAGAACCCGGCTGTCCTGGTCGGTGACCACCACGCCGTAGCTGCTCACCTGATCCTTCGGCACCCGCTTGGTGACCAGGGAAGCCATGGCCCCTTTCTCCTTGTGGAGGCGCACGGCCTCGGTGAGGTCGAGGTCGATCAGCGCATCGCCGCAGAGCACCACGAAGGTGTCGTCGAAGAAGGGTTGAAACGTCTGGATCTTCTTGAGGCCGCCGGCGGAACCGAGGGCGGCACCGATCAGTTCTCCGTCTTCGATGCGCCCTTCGAAGCTGTAGGCGATCTCCACGCCGAAGCGTTGGCCATCTCTGAAGTAGTTCTCGATTTCCGCGGCCAGGTGTGAAACATTGACCATGACTTCGGTGAACCCATGCTGACGGAGCAGCTCCAGCAGAAACTCCATCACGGGTTTCTGCAGAATCGGGATCATCGGCTTGGGAATCGTGTGGGTGATGGGCTGCACCCGAGTTCCCTTGCCGGCCGCGAGAATCATGGCCTTCATGGGCACCTTTCCCCTTCTGATCTGATTCAAGGCAGCCTAGTGAAGACCCTCAGGCGGCCTGCGCTTCCCGAGCCGGAGAGGGAGCTGGCACCAGTCCGTGTGGAAGCACTGACGGTCCAGCGCCCATGCCTTCCCAGCAACCCTTGAGGAACAGGGGGCCGAAGAGGTCGCCCTCCTGCTGAAGGTCGACCCTGCCCTGGGAGCAGAGGAAGAGCAGGGCCCAGAACACCCCCACACGGTCCTGGTCCAGATCCGCCGGGGCGGCCTGTGCCCAGGCTTCCACCAGCACCTCGAAGTTCACCCAGTCGCGAGCGGCCTGCCACTCCATCAGGAAGTGGCTGAGGGCGGCGGTCGTTTCCGGTAGTTTCTCGCGGTGGGCCAGAGCGGCCACCTGCTCGATCGCCGCCCGCTCGCTGTAGCGCCGCCCACGCTGGCGGGTTCGCCCGCTCGCCTCACCCTGCTCCAGGCGCTCGGCGATGTCCTCCAGCTGGCGGATCAGTTCCCCCAGGGTGACGGGACGCTGCAGCGGGGGTGGTGCCACGGCCCTCCGCAACAGGTGACGCTCCGGCCGGCGCGGCAGCTGAAAAGAGAGCAGCTCGAAGGATCCAGTGTCCTCGTCGTCGAAGCCGAAGGCGTCCAGCTCCAGTGCCGGCTCCGGCGGCAGGGTCTGCTGCTCGAGGATCTCGGCCTTCAGGCTCACCAGCACGGAGGCGGCCAGGAACGCCTCGCTGGTGGCGGCCAGATCGTTCTCGAAGCTGCCGCCCTCACCGGGTCTGCTCACCAGCCGGGGTGCACCGATCCTCTGGCGCAGCTGGTCGAGGAAGCCGTCGACCACGGCAATCACATCCACGTCCCAGGGGTCAATCTCGCCACGTTCGGCGGCATCTTGCAGCAGGCGAATCGCCAGCCTGGCGCCTGCTTCAGCCAAGAACCTTCCACATCTCATCTGCCCGAAACGTACCCCGCCTGGGGGCTTACGGCCAGCGGGGCCCTGGTTCAGGCCTCATCGAGCTGGGGTTCAGGGCTCGGGGCCGAACTCTGGCCAGCGGCCGGCAGCAGACTCAGTTGGGCATCCACCGTGGCCCGGTAGCGCTGAACGTCGGCTTCGAGCTCCTGGATCCGCACCTGCTGGGCCTCCCGTTCGCCCTGCTCCTGCAGCTCCTCGACCTTCTTGACGACGCCGGTCCAGACGGCGAACACCCAGGCGGCGGTGGCACCGATGCCTCCCACGACCAGCATCATCGCGGCAAGGGGGAGCGTGGCGCTCACCCCGGGAAGGAAGTGCACCGTGGTGGCGGTGGTGTTCTCCAGGGTGAACATCACCGTGGCCAGGCCAAAGCTGAAGATCAGCAGGAAGTTCAGCTGACGCATGGTTCGGGACGCTTGGGGTGAGGCGAAAGGTTGAAGGTTGGAGAGCTGATGGTCCAGGAGGGTCCAACAGGCTGGGAGCGTAGGCATCCCCCCTGGGCACGGGGATGGGTGAGCAGCATCCGCAGGGTTTCGTAACCCCTTGCCAGTCCTCGCTCAGGGCAGCAGCGGCGCTACCAACAGGGGCTGATGGGCCTCCACACCACGGCTGAGCAGAGCCAGGGGAGGGTTCTGACGAATCAGGCCCTGGCGGCCGGCTGGAATCATCCGCGCCAGGGAGGTCTCCTCGCGTTGCACCAAGGCCTCGATCGAGGCCCGGTAGCTGTCGGTCATCAGGCGCGGATAGAGGCCGATGCCGATGATCGGCACCAGCAGGCAGGAGATCACGTAGATCTCACGCGGTTCGGCATCCACCAGCTTGGTGTGGGAGACCAGCTCGGTGTTCTCCTTGCCGAAGAAGATCTCCCGCAGCATCGAGAGCAGATAGATCGGTGTGAGGATCACCCCCACCGCCGCCAGAGCCGCCATCACGATGCGGAAGCTGAGTGAGTAGGCCTCGCTGGTGACGAAGCCCACGAACACCATCAGCTCCGACACGAAGCCACTCATGCCAGGCAGGGCAAGGGAAGCCAGGGAGCAGACGGTCCAGAGCGCGAACATCTTGCGCATCTTCTGGCCCACGCCGCCCATCTCATCGAGCTGCAGGGTGTGGGTGCGGTCGTAGGTGGCGCCCACCAGGAAGAAGAGGCTGGCGCCGATCAGGCCGTGGCTGACCATCTGGAGCATGGCGCCGCTGGTGCCGAGGGCACTGAAGCTGCCGATGCCGATCAGCACGAAGCCCATGTGGCTGATCGAGCTGTAGGCGATCTTGCGTTTGAGGTTGCGCTGGGCGAAGGAGGTGAGCGCGGCGTAGATGATGTTCACCACCCCCAGCACCACCAGCAGGGGCGCGAACTGGGCGTGGGCATCGGGCAGCAGCTGAACGTTGAAGCGCAGCAGGGCATAGCCGCCCATCTTCAGCAGGATTCCGGCCAGGAGCATGTGCACCGGCGCCGTGGCCTCCCCGTGGGCGTCGGGAAGCCAGGTGTGCAGGGGCACGATCGGCAGTTTCACCCCGAAGGCGATCAGCAGGCCCGCGTAGGCCAGCACCTGGAAGCGTGTGCCGAACTCCTTCGCTGCCAGGGTGGTGTATTCGAAGTTGGGAGCGCCGCCGCCATGGAAACCCATCGCGAGGGCTGCCAGAAGAATGAAGACCGACCCTCCGGCCGTGTAGAGGATGAACTTGGTGGCGGCATACTGCCGTTTCTTCGCCCCCCAGATCGCCAGCAGCAGGTAAACCGGCAGCAGCTCCAGCTCCCAGGAGAGGAAGAACAGGAGCATGTCCTGCACGGCGAAGACAGCGATCTGGCCGCCGTCCATGGCCAGGATCAGGAAATAGAACAGGCGCGGCTTGAAGGTGACTGGCCAGGCCGCCAGCACCGCCAGGGCGGTGATGAAGCTGGTGAGCAGGATCAGGGGCATCGAGAGCCCGTCGGCTCCCACCGACCAGGCCAGGCCCAGATCGGGCACCCACTCCACCCGCTCAATCAGCTGCAGCCCGGCCACAGAGGGGTCGTAGCCGTTGAGGTAGGCGCCGGCGGTGACCAGGAAGGTGACCAGGGCGACGCCAAGGGCGTACCAGCGGATCGTCTTACCGTCGCCTGGATCCGGGATGAAGGGGATCAGCAGGGCCGCGGCGATCGGCATCAGGATCGAAACGCTCAGCCAGGGAAAGACGGTGGCGGGTGCGTCGCTCAAGGCACCAAGGGCGCCCGTGGCAACGGCAGGATCGAGCGGCACGGGGGCAGGCATCAGGTCTGGGCGGAGTGTAGAAATACCTGCCGCTCAGGCCGCCTTCAGATAAGGGATGACACACACAGTGCCCCGGTTCAGAAGCTGCTGAAGAGCACCACCAGGGCGATCACGCCACCGAACACGATCAAGGCATAGAACTGGGCCCGGCCGGTTTCGAAATACTTGAGGCCTTCGCCGCTGCCAAGGGTCAGCAGGCCGGTGAGGTTCACCACCCCGTCCACCACCTTGGCGTCCACTTCCAGCACCTGACGGGCCAGCTTGCGACTGCCCTGCACGAACAGCTTGTCGTTGAGGTCGTCGAGATACCACTTGTTGGCCAGGAAGGCGTTGAGGCTCGGGAAGCGGGCGGCCACCAGGGTGGCCAGATCGAGCTTGTGGAGCGAGTAGGCCAGCACGGCAATCGTGATGCCGGTGATCGAGATCGCCACCGAGGCACCTGCCAGTGGCAGGAATTCAGCCCAGGAGAAGTGCTCAGCCATCTCGGCCGCTTCCTGGGGATTGAGCAGGCCGGCGAAGCGGCTGTGCCAGGGGGTTCCGAGCAGGCCGATCAGTGCCGACGGCACCGCCAGCACAGCGAGGGGCAGGGCCATCTGCCAGCCGGATTCATGGGGGTGGCTGGCGTGGTCGTGGTGGCCATGGCCGGCCCCCTCTCCCTCCGACTCAGCCCCAGGCGCCACCTTGCCGGCGTCCTTGAGCAGTTGGGCCTGAACAGCCGCGTCGTTGCCGCGGAACTCCCCCTCGAAGGTGAGGAAGTAGAGGCGGAACATGTAGAAGGCGGTCATGCCGGCGGTGAGAAAGCCCACCACCCAGAGAATCGGATAGGTGTTGAAGGCCTGGCCGAGAATCTCGTCCTTGCTCCAGAAGCCCGCCAGGGGCGGAATGCCGCTGATGGCTACACAGCCGATCAGGAAGGTGATCGCCGTCACGGGCATGAACTGACGCAGGCCGCCCATCAGGCGCATGTCCTGGGCCAGCACCGGCTCATGGCCCACCACTTCCTCCATGGCATGAATCACTGAACCGGAGCCCAGGAACAGCATCGCCTTGAAGAAGGCGTGGGTGACCAGATGAAACATGCCGGCAACCGGGGCGCCGCAGCCCATGGCCAGCATCATGTAACCCAGCTGGCTCACGGTGCTGTACGCCAGGCCCTTCTTGAGGTCCATCTGGGTGAGGGCGATCGAGGCCCCCAGGAAGCAGGTGATCGTGCCCACCACGGCGATCACCAGCTGCACCTGGGGGAAGGGGGCATAGACCGGCTGCAGCCGGGCCACCAGGAAAACCCCGGCCGCCACCATCGTGGCGGCATGGATCAGGGCCGAGATGGGGGTCGGACCCTCCATGGCGTCGGGCAGCCATACGTGCAGGGGGAACTGGGCCGACTTGGCCATCGGTCCCATGAACACGAGCAGGCAGAGCAGCACGGCCGCGCCGTTGGAGAGGCTGCCGCCCGCCACGGCGTCCGCCAGGCGGGCGCCGATCTCCTCGAAGCCGAATGCACCCGTGGCCCAGAACAGCCCGAGAATGCCCAGCAGAAGGCCGAAGTCGCCCACTCGGTTCACCACGAAGGCTTTCTGGGCGGCGTTGGCAGCGCCGTCACGGTCGTACCAGAAGCCCACCAGGAGGTAGGAGCACATGCCCACCAGCTCCCAGAACACGTAGATCTCGAGCAGGTTCGGGCTGATCACCAGGCCCAGCATCGAGCTGCTGAAGAGCGCCAGGTAGGTGAAAAAGCGCACATAGCCCTTGTCATGGGCCATGTACCCATCGGAATAGACCATCACCAGCAGGGCGATGGTGGTGACCAGTGAGAGCATCACGGCCCCGAGAGCATCCACCCGGAAGCCCATCTGCAGATTGAAACTGCCCGCGCTGGCCCAGTCGAAGAGCACCTCGGTGGCTGGAGCCCCCGCCAGTTGCTCGGCCAGCACGGCGAAGCTGAGCACCGCGGCCGCCCCGACACAGCTGAGCAGCAGCAGAGCCACCGGCTTGCGCAGACGGTTGACGGTTCGATTGAAGCTGATCAGGCCGAGGCCGGTGATGGCGGCCCCAGCCAGGGGCAGAACGGGGATCAACCAGGCAAGTTCGGCAGCCGACGTCATCCAGCTCAGGGTGCGGGCTATCGGAGTGTAAGCAGCCTGCCCGGGTGGGTCCGAGCTGTGTGTTGGACCTCGATCAGGGGCCCCGGCCCGGCAGCACGGGCACGCTCAGCCCAGCAGCCGACCCAGCGGTCCCCCCAGAAAGGCCTCTGCCGCCAGGCCCAGGAAGCGGTGGCTCCACCAGAACAGACCGATGGCGATGACGATCCCCAGCTGGGCCGGCCGCAGGAATTCCCCCCAGACCAGTTGCTGGCGGCCGTCGAGCACGGCGAGGAAGGGAATCACCGACGTGCTGGCGCGCAGGTCCTCGAATGCCTCTCCGAAGCGGGCCCGCAGCCGCCGGTCGCCATGCCAGACCGCGAACAGGTGGTGGCCGATCAGGCCCGCGCAGGTGACCAGCATGAAGCTGCTGCCGATCCAGAGCAGGTGGGTGGCGCACCAGAGCACCTGCCCCACCGCCTGGGGATGGCGGCTGATGCGGATGATCCCGCTGGCGTAGAGGCGCACCTGCGGCTTCAGCAGCGCCGGGATCTCCAGCAGGTTGTAGGTGGCTGGATAGAGAAAGAAGAAGCTGATGGCCGTCCCCACCCAGACCAGGGGGATCAGGCCGGGGGTGCCCTGGACGTTCCAGAGCCGTATGCCCTCGTAGCGGTGGGCGATGAAGTAGCCCACCACCACCACGGCCGCCGGGATACTCACGGCCGCGAACAGCAGGCGCCACAGTCGGGCCCCGACGCGCTGCTCCGCCTGGACCCTCAGGGCCGCACCGCCGCTGTGGAGCAGCGCAAACCCCAGCAGCAGGGCGAGCATCACCAGACTGGATCGGTGCTCGGGTGGCACGGCGTCAAGGCCGGCACCGAGATCCGCGGTGAGCAAGGGGAAGCAGGGCGGAGACGTGGCCAAGAAGCCGCAGCGGAAGCGACGATTCTGGCGGAGGTGTCATTCCATCCCGGCCTGGGATCGCAGGCCCCGGGGTTCACGAGTTTCCCCTTTAGAGTTCTTCCTTCCAGCCGGAGCCAGGCCAAGAGCCCATCCCATGGCTGATCTGCCCTTCACCCTCGATCAGCTGCGCATCCTGCGCGCCATCGCCAGCGAGGGCAGCTTCAAGAAAGCTGCCGACAGTCTCTACGTCACCCAGCCGGCGGTGAGTCTGCAGATTCAGAACCTGGAGAAGCAGCTGGATGTCTCCCTGTTCGACCGGGGCGGGCGCAAGGCGCAGCTCACGGAGGCCGGCCACCTCCTGCTCAGCTACTGCGACAGGATCCTCAGTCAGTGCCAGGAAGCCTGCCGCGCCCTCGACGATCTCCACAACCTGCGCGGTGGCTCCCTGATCGTGGGGGCCAGCCAGACCACGGGCACGTATCTGATGCCCCGCATGATCGGGCTGTTCCGCCAGAAATACCCTGACGTGTCGGTGCAGCTCCAGGTGCACAGCACTCGCCGCACCAGCTGGAGCGTGGCCAACGGTCAGATCGATCTGGCGATCATCGGTGGCGAGCTGCCCAGTGAACTGGCGGATCTGCTCCAGGTGGTGCCCTACGCCAACGACGAACTGGCGCTGGTGCTGCCGGTGAAGCACCCCCTGGCGCGCCTGCCCGAGCTGCACAAGGACGACCTCTACCGCCTCGGCTTCGTCTGCCTCGATGCCCAGTCGACCACCCGCAAGATGGTGGATCAGCTGTTGGCCCGCTCCGGTCTGGAGGTGCAGCGCCTCAAGATCGAGATGGAGCTCAACTCCTTCGAGGCGATCAAGAACGCCGTGCAGTCGGGCCTCGGTGCCGCCTTCCTGCCGGTGGTCTCGATCGAGCGCGAGCTGGCCACGGGCAGCCTGCACCGCCCGATCGTCACCGACCTGCTCGTGCGCCGTCAGCTCAAGCTGATCACCCATCCGGCCCGCTACTGCTCGAGGGCCTCCGAGGCCTTCCGCCGCGAAGTTCTGCCTGTGTTCGCCAGCCCTGACAGCCCCCTGCGCCAGCCATCGGTACGGCCGGCGGCTCCACCTGTGGTGGAGGCCGTGGCCCAGGCGGCCTCGGCCTCCTGAAGCGGTAGCCCGATCAGAACTGGTTCCCTTCGGGGGTGATGCCGGCGGCATCGTCGGCAATGCCCTTGGTCTGGAACTTGTTGCCGCTGATGTCGGTCTGGTAGACGCAGCGCACGATGGGCTTGTCGCGGATCGAGCCGATGTAAGCAAAGGTGTTCATGCGCTGCTTGCACTGGCGCATCTGCTCGGAGGTCACCGCGCCCTCCTTCTGCAGCACGCTCCAGTTCTCCCGACGGATCACGCAGCCCGGCTGCAGGGTGGGCTGGGTCACGAAGCTGCTGCTCGGATTCATGGTGGTGTAGAGCTCCACATCCATCACGAAGGCGCTGGCCCCCCACTGCTTGCAGAACTCGGGATCGGGCACCGCCAGATCCAGCTGCTGGCTGCTGGCGATGTTGCCCTGGTTGCCGGGGGTGTTGCTCGAGAGAGCCGTGCCGATGCCGATGCCGAGCACCAGCACACCCGCAAGCACGGCGATGGTGCCGACATTCAGCTGAATCGGACTGCCGCCGCCGCCGCCACCGGCTCCACCGTTCCCACTCGGGCCACCGTTGCCGCCGCCACCGCCGCGCTCAGCCGTCCGCCGTCCCCGGGGCGCGCGTTCATAAGCCTCGTAGGGATCGCGCCCCTCAGCGGCCGGCATGGCACGGGTGTCGCTGCTGCGGCCGTAGCTCCCCCGGCCGACGTAGCCACGGTCGTAACGGGAGCGGGTCAAGAGGCCTCCGGTGTGCGGGGCAGGCCCATCGAGTAATTGAGCACCCGGGCTTCGGGGTTGTAGCGCAGCTCACCGGCCTGGAGCAGCTGGCGGATGAAGCCCTCGAGCTCCGAGCCGATCCGGCGCAGGTTGTATTCGCTGAGCTCGTGGCCGGCGCTGGCGGCCACGAGCTCGCGGAAGCGCTGCTGGACCTTGCCGAGAACGGGCGCGTCCCAGAGGAACTCATTGTCGGGATCGAGATCCAGGGTCAGCTGGCTGGGATCAGCGATCAGCTGGCCGTCCTCCACCCGGGCGGTGAACACACGCACGTGGCGGGTGGTGGACTTGAGCAGGCTGGCATCGACCATGGCTGGGGGGTCGTGGGCAGTCAGGACGCCTCACGGACATCGACTTTAGGAACCTCTGTGGCCTCTGGGCTGCTCCCCGGGACGCCGCTGCCAGCGGCAGCCCTTTTAAGGTTGCCGTTGACTTTTCGTTTTCCCATGCGCGTCGCCATCGCCGGAGCAGGCCTTGCCGGTCTCTCCTGCGCCAAATACCTCAGCGATGCGGGCCACACGCCCGTGGTCGTGGAGGCGCGCGATGTGCTCGGTGGCAAGGTGGCCGCCTGGCAGGACGAGGACGGCGACTGGTATGAAACCGGTCTGCACATTTTCTTCGGGGCCTACCCCAACATGCTGCAGCTCTTCGCTGAGCTGGGCATCGAAGACCGTCTGCAGTGGAAGGACCACGCGATGATCTTCAATCAGAAGGATTCACCGGGTAACTACAGCCGCTTCGACTTCCCCGACCTCCCCGCACCCCTCAATGGTGTGGCGGCGATTCTCGGCAACAACGACATGCTGAGCTGGCCGGAGAAAATCCAGTTCGGCCTGGGTCTGGTACCGGCGATGCTGCGTGGCCAGAATTATGTCGAAGAGTGCGACAAGTACTCCTGGTCGGAATGGCTTGAACTGCATAATATTCCCAAGCGGGTAAATGATGAAGTCTTCATCGCCATGAGCAAGGCCTTGAATTTCATCAACCCTGATGAGATCTCAAGCACGGTGATCCTCACGGCCCTGAACCGCTTCCTTCAGGAGAAGAACGGCTCGAAGATGGCTTTCCTCGATGGCAACCCGCCCCAGCGACTGTGTGAGCCGATCGTGGAGTGGATCCGTGAGCGGGGCGGTGAGGTGCATCTCAACAGCCCCCTGCGCCAGATCGAGTTGGCCGACGACGGCAGCGTTTCCGGGTTCCGTCTGGCCGGCGTGAAAGGGCAGGAGCCCCGCCTGCTGCAGGCTGACGCCTACGTCAGTGCCCTGCCGGTGGATCCGCTCAAGCTGCTGCTGCCCGAGCCCTGGAAGCAGCTGCCCTTCTTCGAGAAGCTGGAGGGCCTCCGGGGGGTGCCGGTGATCAACATCCACCTCTGGTTCGACCGCAAGCTCACCGCGATCGATCACCTGCTGTTCAGCCGCTCCGATCTGCTCAGCGTCTACGCCGACATGAGCAACACCTGCCGGGAGTATGCCGATGCGGAGCGCTCGATGCTGGAGCTGGTCTTCGCGCCGGCCGAGGAGTGGATCGGCCGCAGCGACGAGGCGATCGTGGAGGCCACCCTCAGCGAGCTTCGGCGGTTGTTCCCGGATCACTTCACCGGCGAGGACCAGGCTCAGCTGCGCAAGGCACGGGTTGTGAAGACACCGCTCTCCGTTTACAAGACGGTGCCAGGCTGCCAGCAGCTGCGACCGACGCAGGACACGCCGATCGCCAATTTCTTCATGGCCGGTGACTACACCATGCAGCGCTACCTCGCTTCGATGGAGGGGGCTGTGTTGAGCGGCAAGCTCTGCGCTGAGGCCGTCAGCCACAGCCGTGCCATGGCCCCCCTGGCGGTGTGACGGTGCTGGCTGCCTCCACCACGGTGACCTGCCCTTCCCTGCCGACGTTGGAGGAGGCCTACCAGTCTTGCCGCCAGGAAACAGCCCAGTGGGCCAAGACCTTCTACCTCGGCACCCTGCTGATGCCGCCGGCGAAGCGGCGGGCGATCTGGGCGATCTACGTCTGGTGCCGTCGCACCGACGAGCTGATGGACAGTCCCCAGGCTCAGGCCCTGCCGGTGGAGTGCCTGGCCGAGCGGCTCGATCGCTGGGAAGAACGCACCCGCTCTCTCTTCGCTGGAGAGGTGCATGACGCCCTCGACCTGGTGATGGTCGACACCCTGCAGCGCTATCCCCAGCCGCTGCAGCCTTACCTCGACATGATCGAGGGCCAGCGGATGGATCTGCAGCGCCACCGCTACGCCCGCTTCGAGGACCTTGAGCTCTACTGCTACCGGGTGGCAGGCACGGTGGGCCTGATGACCCAGGAGGTGATGGGCCTGGATCCCGCCTACACCTCAGCCCCCTGGAGCGAGAGGCCGGACACCTCCAGCGCGGCCGTGGCCCTGGGCATCGCCAACCAGCTCACGAACATCCTGCGGGATGTGGGTGAAGACCGCGCCCGCGGGCGGATCTATCTGCCCCAGGAGGATCTCGAGCGTTTCGGTTACTCCGAGGCCGACCTGCTCGCCGGCACCCTGAACGACAACTGGCGAGCCCTGATGGACTTTCAGTTGCGCCGGGCCCGTCAGTGGTTTGCCCGCTCCGAAGCGGGAGTGCGCTGGCTCTCAGCCGATGCCCGCTGGCCGGTGTGGGCTTCCCTGCGGCTGTACCGGGGCATCCTTGCGGTGATCGAGCAGCTCGACTACGACGTCTTCAGCCACCGGGCCTATGTGCCCCGCCCGCTCAAGCTGCTCGATCTTCCCTGTTCTTTTGTGATTGCCCAGTCGCGCTGAGCCACTCGATCAGGATCGGATTGACCAGCTGCGGGGCCTCGTCGTGGGGGCAGTGGCCCAGTCCCGGCAGCAGCCGCAGCTCACGAATGCAGGCGAACTGCTTCGCCCATTGCCTGGCTTCAGCGGGATTTTCCCAGGGATCCTGCTCGCCCCAGATCATGCGCACCGGCACGGAGCCCAGGCGCGCGAGGATTTCAGGGGCGAGGTGGTCGTCGAAGAGGTTGACGAAGCCGCGGAAGCTCTCCGGGGCTCCGGGATCGGTGCTGGGGCGAAAGAGCAGCTCCACCAGAGCATCGTCGACGTTGGCGCCACTGGGATAAGCCATGGCCAGCACCCGTCTGATGAAGGTGGGCCGCGCCAGGGCTCGGAAGAGGGGGGCGATCAGCCAGCGCTGGCGCACCAGTTGCTTGACCAGAGGGCGGCTGACGCGCTGAGGCCAGGGCAGCAGCGCCACCCGTTTCTCATCAAGGGTGCGCTGGGCGCAATCGATCAGAATCACCTGGCGGGGTGCCAGGCCGCGATCGATGAGCAGCTCACTGGCTCGCAGGGCCACTACCCCACCAATCGAGTTGCCGACCAACTGCAGGCTGGGTGCCTGGCCAGGCAGGTTTGTGCTCTCGGCGGCCAGGATCCAGGTGGCGAAGTCGGCCACCTGCTCGGCCCAGAGATCGAAGCCATAGCCAACGGCCCCTGCTCTGGCGGTTTCCCCGCGCAGCCGGGAGCAGGGCTTGTCGCTGGAGCCGAATCCCAGCAGGTCGATGGCGTAGGTGGAAAAGTGCTGACCCAGTTCGGGAAGGTTGTGGCGCCAGTGGCCACTGGAAGCCCCGAAGCCGTGGATCAACACAACAACAGCTGGGCCCGACTCCGTCAATGACGTGTTGTTCGAGCCCGGTTCCGGCGCCTGGCTGGTGAAGCCGATCGAGTGACCCCGCCAGCACCAGTGCTGGAGCGGGCGAGGACCATCAACAGCTGGATCAGTCACGCACCAGGCCTGAGGGGAGCGAACGGGGGACCCGGCTCAGACGTCTGCCTCAGACGGCGGCAGTCTGGTTGGCCAGGAGAGACTTGAGCTTGGCCAGTTCGCCGGCCCAGCGTGGATCGGGAGCTCCTTCGGTGGTGTCGTCGCTGTGGACCACCTTGTTGACGGCCTTGCGGGCCACGGTGGCGGTGGCGCCACCGCCACGGCGGTCGGTGCTGGGGGCAGCGCCGCGGGAGTCGCGCCGCTCGGAGCGCTCGATGCGCAGGCTGTTGCCACCGAAGTCGCGACCGTTGAGCTGCTCGATCACCGCATCAGCGAGCTTCTCGTCGTCGACGTTGGCGAAGCCGAAGCCGCGGCAGGCACCGGTCTCGCGGTCCTGAACGGTCTTGAAACGCACGCCTTCACCCACGGCGGTGAACAGGGCTGTCAGTTCCTTGTCATCGAAGCTCTGCGGCAGGTTGCCGACGTAAAGACGAACGCTCATGAAACGAGGGGAGGGAGGGGAATGTTTGACCGATGGCGGAGTGTTGATCGATGAACAGGTTGGTCTGGAGAGCCAGTGGCTCGGAAATCCCTTGACGAAACCTCAGACGATCAGCCGATGCTTACGGGCGGTGTCAGGCTGTGGATGGATGCCTTTTCATCATTCAGTAAATCATGCCGGGGTTCGCTCCAGCCAGAGTCGGGCGTGGCGCAGAGCCTCTTGCCGGTCCTGAATCCGGCCATAGGCGGCTTCGAGCGTGAGATGGGCGAGCAGCTCCCCCAGCCGCCGGGACGGGCTCAGCCCCAGGTGCTCCTGCAGACTGCCGCCATCGATCGGTGGACGGGGATGAAACAACGGATCGTGGGGATTACGCCAGCGCGTTAACCATTCCTTCGCCAGGTTGGCTGGAAAAAACAGCAGCAGGGCCGGAAGATCCGCCTCCAGCTGCTGATGCAGTCTCAGCCGCTCCGCTTCGCTCAGGCGCTGCAGGCCGGAGGCGGCACCCTCGGCGCCCTCCAGCAGCCGCAGCAGCCAGCGGCGCAACAGCCCGCAACGCTGCTGCAGCTGACGGCTGCTGCGCAATCGCTCTAGGGCCGGCGCATCGAGCACCCGCGCCAGACGGGCCAGGGGCAGGGCCCGGGCCGCTTCTCCGGGGGTCAGCGCCAGCTCCAGCCAAACACCTTGTCCCCAGAGTGGCTCCGGGCCGATCGAGCGCCAGGGATCGAGCAGGCCGCAGCTGAGAGCCTCCTCCAGGCCCGTCCCCCCGCCGGGGGCCTGCGCCAGCTTCTCCAGTTCCTGCAGCACCCGCTCCGGAGCCACCTGGCTGATATGGCCGTGGTGGCGCTCGATCCAGCCACGGGTGCGCGGCTCCAGGCGGAAGCCCAGCTCCGCGGCCAGGCGCACCCCGCGCAGCATGCGCAGGGGATCGTCGAGCAGGTTGACTTCCCGCACCGCCACCAGCTCTCCCCTCACCAGATCCTCCAGGCCACCGGTGGGATCGAGCAGCTCGGACCCTGGCAGCAGCGGCAGGGCCAGGGCATTCAGCCTGAAATCTCGCCTCCAGAGATCGCTCTCCAGGTCGTCCCCCACCTGGCGGGCCAGGTCCAGGCTCCAGCCGCGCAGCACCAGCCGGGCGATGGAGCGCTCGGCATCGAGAACCACGACGCTGCCGCCGTGGTGGCGGCTCAGCCTGTTGCACAGGGTGATGGCGTCCCCGGGTACCACCAGGTCCAGGTCGGGCTGAGGTCCCAGGCGCCCCAGCAGCCCATCGCGCACGGCGCCGCCCACCAGGGCGGTGCCGCTGGGGAAGGAGTACGGGGGCAACGGCCAGCTCTCGATGCCCAGGGCCTGGCGCAGGACGGCAGTGGCGGCAGCCCTGCGCCCCTCAGGGGCGCAGGGCCACTTCAGAATGGGGGAATTGGAGGGCCCCGGCGGCATGTGCATCTGCGTCGACTGCCACTGGGTGGAGCGCTGTCAGGCCTATCACGCGGTGGAGAAGCAGCACGGTGTGGAGCCCCTCAGTGCGGATCCGGATCTCTGCCCCACGTCTCCCCGCATCCACGTGCAGGTGATCAGCCTGGAGGGGGATCAGGTGGGGGTGGAGTGGGACGTGAGGGCCTGCGGCAGCTTCCAGCGCGACCCGGGCCGCTGGAGCCGCCTGCGCCCGGGTGAAGTGGTGCCGGCATGAGCGCTGTCACCCCGTCCTGGCTGCTGGCGCTGCACAGCACCAGCGAGGTTCTGGGGCTGGGTCTCGCCCCCCTGGCGCCTTTCCTTCAAGCTTCGGCCCAGGCCGCGCAAAGCCCTCGCATCAACAGCCATCCCCTGGGTCGGCGGCTCTCCAACGACCTGCTGGCCTGCGTCGAGCAGCTGCTGCCCGCCCATCAGTGGTGCGAGCTGGGGCGCCTGGCCGTGGCCACTGGTCCGGGCGGGTTCACCGGCACCCGAGTGACCGTGGTCTTCGCCCGCACCCTGGCCCAGCAGCTGGCGCTGCCTCTGGATGGATTCAGCAGTTTCCTGCTGATCGCCCACCGCCTGCGTCAGCGGGCCGAGGTGGGCGATCAGCCCTTCTGGCTGTTGCAGGAGCTTCCCCGTCGCGGCATCGTGGCGGGTTGCTACGCCGTGGACGAGTGGGCACTGGGGGGAATCGCCGAGCGGGAGGCCCCGCGCTTGTACGGACAGCTGGACGATCTGCCTCCAGGCGCTCGCCTGGAGGCGCGGGTCGATCCGGCGGCCGACGTGGAGCAGTTGTTGCGCCTGAGTGGGCTGGCGGCGGTGGCGGGATCGGCGGCTCCCTGGGCCAACGTGCTGCCCCTGTATCCCACCAGTCCGGTGCCCCAGCCCTGATGCGACGGCTGCTGGTGATGGCGCTGCTGGCCGGCGCTCTGATCGTGGTGGGCCGCGGACTGCTGCTGCCCAGCCTCGGTCATCCCCAGTTGATCCTGGTGCTGGGTGGCGATATCGAGCGGGAGAAGCTGGCCGGCCGGCTGGCTCACCGTGACGGGCTGCCCCTGCTGGTGAGTGGTGGCAGCAATCCCGAATACGCCCAATGGCTGTTCAGCCAGGAAGGGCTCGATCGCCGCCAGTTTCGTCTGGACTACCGCGCCCGCGACACCCTCGGCAACTTCACCACGGTGGTGGATGATCTCAAGCGTCTGGGCATCCACCATGTGCTGCTGGTCACCAGCAGCGATCACATGGACCGCGCCCTGCTGGTGGGACGGATCGTGGCCGGCAGCAGGGGAATCCACCTCACCCCGGTGGCGGTGCCCTGCGGAGACCGCTGCCTGCCGGAGGGGCGCCGCAAGGTCTGGGGCGATGGCCTCAGGGCCGCCGCCTGGGTGCTCACCGGTCGGGATCTTCGCTCGTGGGCGGCAGGGCGGCTGGGGCCCGCGCTGGGGCCAGCAGACCCTGATCAAGGAGCGCGTTGATCTGCTCCTGACAGGCGGCAGTGGTGGCCAGCAGGTCGACGCGGCGACGGGAGGCGGGTGGGGGGATGATCTGGCCGATACGGATGTGGATCGGCACCAGTCTTGGGGTGCTCTGCCCCGTGCCAAGGGCCCGGTGGCTGTTGATGATCGCCACGGGCAGCAGGGAAGCCCCCGACCGGGCCGCCAGCAGGGCGGCCCCTGGCTGCGGCTGATTCACGCGCCCATCCGGCTGGCGGGTGCCGTCGATGAACACGCCGGTGGCCCAGCCCTCGAGCAGGCGGTCGGTGGCGATGCGGATGGCCTCCCGGTCGCTGGCGCCACGGGAGACGGGATAGGCCCCGCAGGCCCGGATGATGGGCCCCAGCAGGGGCACCCGGAACAGTTCGGCCTTGGCCATGAAGGCCACCGGACGCCCCAGGGCGTGCCCCAGCAGGGGCGGGTCGAGATGGGAGCCATGGTTCGCGACCACCACCAGGGCCCCATCCAAGGGCACCCGGTCATTGCCGCTGGTGCGGCCCCTGAACAGCAGCCGGAACACCGGAAACACCAGCAGGTAGCTGATCAGGCGGTAGGTGAGGCTCGGCCTGGGCGTGAGCAGGGCTGGGGGCTCAGCCCTGCTTCTGCGGCGGCGCAGGCCGCGGCGGCGGGGTGTGATCGGCCCGCTGGCCGGGAGGCCCTCCCCGGTGTCGCTCACAGGCCCAGGTCGGCGGCGCTGCCGATCTGGGCAGTGGTGACTCCGCTCAGGCTGCGTTTGATCAGACCACTGAGCACGTTGCCAGGGCCGATCTCCACCACGGTGTCGATCCCGTGGGCCGCCAGCTGATCCATGGTTTCGCGCCAGCGCACCCCGCTCACCATCTGCCGCTGCAGCCGCTGCTTGAGCTCGGCCCCGTGGCTGGTGGGGGTCGGATCGATGTTGCTCAGCACCGGGATGCTGGCATCGGCAAAGGGCACCTCCTCCAGCAGGGCGGCGAAGGCAGCGGCCGCATCGGCCATGAATGGGGAGTGAAAGGCCCCGGAGACCGCCAGGGGGATGGCCCGTTTGCAGGAGAGCTGGTCGGCCACGGCGGCCACGGCTTCCGGCAGGCCTGAGATCACCACCTGGGCTGCGCTGTTGTCGTTGGCGATCACCACGCCCTCGCTGGCCTCCACCAGCGCCTCCAGTTCGCTGCGCTCAAAGCCCATCACCGCGGTCATCGCCCCGCCTCCGGCTGCGGCCATCAGCTCGCTGCGGCGGCGCATCAGCTCCAGGCCGGTGCTGAAGTCGAAGACATCCGCGGCGTAGAGAGCCACCAGTTCCCCGAGGCTGTGGCCGGCCACCAGATCGGCCTGGCGGCCCTGGGCCTTGAGACCATCCACCAGCAGGCTTTCCAGCACGAACAGGGCAGGCTGGGTGTTGCGGGTGTCGCCCAGATCATTCAGCTGACCCTGACCCTCGCTCGCCTCGCCGGCACAGATCGCCAGCAGGTCGCGGCCCAGCAGCTCGGAGGCGGCGGCGAAGCGCTCGCGGGCTCCCGCGAGCTCGAGCACACCGCTGGCCATGCCGGCTTTCTGTGAGCCCTGACCGGGAAACACCCAGGCAATCCCCATGGCGACACGCGCTCGAACCGGCTGGAGATTACGGCGGTGCGGTTCAGCCGGGGTCAGCGGGCGTCTGAGCGCCGCCGGGGCCACCCCAGCGCAGCAGGGCCGCACCCCAGCTGAGTCCGGCCCCGAAGCCGCTGCTGGCGATCAGATCACCCGGGCGCACCCGGCCATCCCTGACCGCCTCATCCAGCATCAGCGGGATGGTGGCGGCGGAGGTGTTGCCGTAGCGGGCCAGGTTGCTGAGCACCCGCTCATGGGGGATGGCGAAGCGGTCAGCGACCGCATCGAGGATGCGCTGGTTGGCCTGGTGCAGCAGCAGCCAGTCGAGCTGCTCAGCGGTCGTGCCTGTGATGTTCAGCAGTTCCTGCAGCACCGCCGGTACCTCCCGCACGGCGAATTTGTAGACCTCCTGGCCATTCATGTGGATGGTCTCGAAGCCGCCTTTCTGGCTCAAGTGACCTTCCAGCAGGGGGACGTGATCGTCGCGCTGGCGCAGGGACAGGCAGTCGGCCCGGCGACCATCGGAGTGCATCTTGAAGCCCAGCAGGCCGTTGCGCGGCTCCTCGCAGGCCTCCACCGCCACCGCGGCGGCACCGTCACCGAAGAGCACGCAGGTGCTGCGGTCATCCCAGTCGATCCAGCGGCTGAGCTGATCGGCTCCGATCACCAGGGCCCGCCCCACCGTCCCCCCCCGGATGTACTGGCCGGCGGTGATCAGGGCAAAGAGAAAGCCGCTGCAGGCGGCGGTGAGATCGAAGGCCGCCGCCCGCCTGGCACCAATGGCCCCCTGCACCCGGGGGGCGGTGCCGAACAGATCATCCGGGCTGGACGTGGCCAGCAGGATCAGGTCGAGATCCTCCGCGTCCCAGCCGGCCTGCTCCAGGGCGGCCTGGGCGGCAGCGGTGGCCAGGCTGGTGAGGGTTTCGCCGGGACCGGCGATCCGGCGGGCGGCGATGCCGGTGCGGCTGCGGATCCAGGTGTCGTTGGTGTCGACCCGACGGCTGAGCTGCTCATTGCTGACGCTGACCAGCGGCAGGGCGCTGCCGCTACCCACCAGGGCCATGCCTGCGCCCATCCGGCCGAGCGACACCGTCTCAGTCCTCAGTTGGGCTCAGTCAACCACAGGCCGTGACGGTGTCTTCCTGGGCACTGAGCCGGTGCAGGTCGTCCATGACCCCATGGCTGGCGGCCAGGTGGGCGATGCGCAGGGCACTGACCACCGAGAGGGCCTTGCTGCTGCCATGGCCGATCACGCAGACGCCATTCACGCCCAGCAGCAGGGCACCGCCGTGCTCGGCATGGTCGAGGCGCTTCTTGATCCTGATCAGGTTGCTGCGCAGGAAAGCCGAACCCACCTTGCCGCGGCGGCCGCGGGGCAATTCCGCCCGCAACACATCAAGCAGCACGCTGCCCACCGATTCCAGGAACTTGAGCAGCACGTTGCCGGTGTAGCCATCGCAGACGACCACATCGAAGGCGCCTGAGAGCACATCGCGGCCTTCACAGTTGCCCTTGAAACTGATCCTTCGCTCAGCCGCCAGCAGGGGAAAGGCCTTGAGCGTGAGCTCGTTCCCCTTGCACTCCTCCTCGCCGATGTTGAGCAGACCGACGCTCGGCCGGGCCACCCCGAGCACATCGCGGCTGTAGATGCTCCCCAGCAGGGCGAACTGGTGCAGGTAGCCCGGTTTGCAGTCCATGTTGGCGCCCACATCGAGCACCAGCACCTGCTGGGACGGATCCTTGGTGGGGAAGAGGGCGCCGATGGCCGGCCGGTCAATGCCCTTGAGGCGCCCCAGGCGGAAGATGGCCGAGGCCATCACGGCCCCGGAGTTGCCAGCGGAATAGATCGCGGTGGCCTCACCCCGCTTCACCAGGTCCATGGCCAGGTTGATGCTGGCGTCGCGCTTGCGCCGCACCACCGTGGCCTCGTCGTCCATGCCCACGGACGGGCCACTGGGCACCAGCTCGATCAGGCCCCGCTGGATCGCCTCCCGCAGCAGTTCGCCCAGGCCCAGCTGAGGGACCACCGCCTCCACAGCAGCAGTTTCGGCCACGAAGCGGATGCGTACGGGCAGGATCTGCACCGCCCTGAGGCAACCCTCCAGGATCGGTCCGGGGGCGTGGTCACCGCCCATGCCGTCGACGGCCACCCAGAGGCGCTCGCCGCGGTTGATGGCCGCCAGTTCCTCACCGCCACTCTGCTGTAGCCAGCGCAGGGGATCGATCACCAGCGGGTTGAGGACCGAGCCGGCCGTGGAGGCCATGCTGCCGGCCACCGACCCTGCTGCGGAGGCCGCTGCCGACGCTGCCGTGCTGGCGGAGGACGTGGCCGTGCCAACAATGGAGGTGACCGCCGCATTGCGGCGGTACCAGATCACCAGCCGACGAATGGCCCGGCTGGGCTTGGCACGCCTTGCGGAGCGAGAGTCGAGATCAGGTTCCTTCGGAGGCAACGGCTTCCACGATGCGCTGGAACAGGTATCCCGTGCCGCGTGCCGTGAGGATCAGCTCGGGATTAGCTGGATCATCCTCCAACTTGGAGCGCAACCGGGAGATGTGGACATCCACCACCCGGGTGTCCACATGGCGCTCGGGTGTGTAGCCCCAGACCTCCTTGAGGATTTCGCCGCGGCTGAAGGGTTCACCCGAGCGGCTCACCAGCAGCTCCAGCAAGCTGAATTCCATGCCGGTGAGGCGGATGCGCTCCTCCCCCCGGTACACCTGACGCTTGTTGGTGTCAATGCGCAGCTCCCCCACCTGGATGACTCCGGAGTTGGGGATCCCCACCACCGGGTCCTTCTCCACCCTGCGCAGGACGCAGCGGATGCGGGCCTCCAGTTCCTTGGGGCTGAAAGGCTTGACGACGTAGTCATCGGCCCCCAGCTCCAGGCCGGTGATGCGGTCGGCCACATCGCCCAGGGCGGTGAGCATCACGATCGGCACATCCGATTCCTTGCGCAGCTCCTGGCAGACCCCGTAGCCATCAAGCTTGGGCATCATCACGTCGAGCACCACCAGGTCCGGACTCGACTGACGAAACGCCTCGAGGGCCTCGACGCCGTCGGAGGCCGTGACCACCTGATAGCCGATCATCGAGAGGCGGGTGTCCAGGATCCGCCTGATGCTGGCTTCGTCGTCGACGACCAGGATGGTCTCCTTGGCTGAACTGGAAACCGTCATCGTGTGGCCGGCACGGTTACAAAATCTCCGACTACTGAAAAGGCGCGAGCACCCGAAAGTTCACCCAAAGCCACCATTCGTCACAAACCTCCTTGGGACGTTCCACTCCTTTCTACGCCTGCCAGAGCTGTGGAGCCCAATCCCGTCAGTTCTTCGGCCGCTGCCCCGGGTGCGGCAGCTGGAACAGCCTGGTGGAGCAGAGCAACCCCGCTGCTGATGGCCGCCGTCGGCGCGCCGCACCCTCTCCCCCAGTGGATGGCGCCGCTCCCCGGGCGCGGCGTTCCGAGCCGATCCAGACCGTGGGCGAACGCCCGCTGCAGCGGCTCGCCACGGGCTTCCCTGAGCTGGATCGGGTCCTCGGGGGTGGCCTGGTGCCCGGATCGCTGGTGCTGGTGGGCGGGGATCCCGGCATCGGCAAGTCGACGCTGCTGCTGCAGAGCGCGCGGGCCCTGGCGGAGGCCTGCTCGGTGCTCTATGTGAGTGCCGAGGAATCGGCCCAGCAGGTGAAGCTGCGCTGGCGGCGCCTGGGCCCGGAGGAGGGAGCGGAGGGGGCGAGCGACCAGGCCGGACTGCAGTTGCTGGCCGAAACCGATCTGGAGCTGGTGCTCCAGGAGCTCGAGGCGCTGCGCCCGGCGGTGGCGATCATCGACAGCATCCAGGCCCTCCACGACGCCGAGCTGAGCAGCGCCCCGGGCTCGGTCTCCCAGGTCAGAGATTGCGCCGCAGCCCTGCAGCGGCTGGCCAAGCGCCAGGACACAGCCCTGTTGCTGGTGGGCCACGTGACCAAGGAGGGGATGCTGGCGGGGCCCAAGGTGCTCGAGCATCTGGTGGATGCTGTGCTCACCTTCGAGGGCGACCGCTTCGCCAGCCACCGCCTGCTGAGGGCCGTCAAGAATCGCTTCGGTGCCACCCACGAACTGGGGGTGTTCGAGATGCGCGACCGGGGCCTGGCGGAGGTGACGAACCCCAGCGAGCTGTTCCTTGGGGGAGAAGGGCCCTGCGCCGGCACCGCCACGATCGTGGCCTGTGAGGGCACCCGGCCGCTGCTGGTGGACCTTCAGGCTCTGGTGAGCACCACCAGCTACGCCAGCCCCCGACGAACCGCCACGGGGATCGGCATCAACCGTTTGCACCAGATCCTGGCGGTGCTGGAGAAGCACCTGGGCCTGCCCCTCTCCCGCTTTGATTGCTATCTGGCCGTGGCTGGGGGCCTCGATGTGGAGGAGCCCGCCGCCGACCTGGGGGTGGCCGCCGCGGTGGTGGCCAGCTACCGCGACCTCACCCTGCCGGCCGGCACGGTGCTGGTGGGGGAGCTGGGGCTGGGGGGACAGATCCGCTCGGTGGGGCAGCTGGAGTTACGTCTGCAGGAATCGGCCCGCCTGGGGTTCACCCGGGCCGTGGTGCCCCGCGGCAGTGGCCTCGCTCCGGTGGCGGCCGCCCTGGGGTTGGAGCTGCTGGAGGCGGGAGGGGTGGCCGAGGCCCTGGTGGCGGCCCTGGGGGTGGATCCCGCCGCCGACTGAGGCCTCAGAAATACACATCGACGGAACCGCGGCCGCTGGTCTTGATCCAGTTCTGGGCCTCGATGTAGTTGTTGGGTGCCATCCGGATCGCCTTGGTCCAGTACTCGGCGGCCTGGGAGAAGCGACGGTCGGACTCGTCGGTGTCGCCACGCTCCTCGGCCAGGGAGCCCAGGTGGTGGTGGATCACCGCCATGTTGTTGAGGGCCTGGGGCATGTGGCTGTTGAGCTCCAGCACCTGTTCGTAGGTCTCGATCGCCCGCTGGTGGTCGCCGTTGCTCGTGTACACCAGCGCCATGTTGTAGAGGATGAAAGCGCGATCCAGGGGGTCGTCCTCGAGCTTGAGCGCCTCGTCGTAGTTCTCGAGAGCTTCGGCGTATTCGCCATCGCCCTGGGCACTCATGCCGTCGCGGTAGTAGGCAAAGGCCTCCTTGGCCCGGCGGTTGGTGGGCAGCACCTTGAGGATCAGGTCGGCCATCACCGTGAAGCTCTTGTCGATGAAGTTGTCGTTGCGTTGACTGCGGGGCACGGCGCGGCTGGCGTGATCGGTGCTCCCATCCTGACGGGTGCTCGCCAGGCCAGGGAGTCTCCGCCACACTCCCTACCCTTGGGGCCTGAGCAATGGCCCGTGACCCTGACGTCCCCCCTCCGAGCTCCCACCGCCCCCGTCGAGCCCTTGCTCCTGGATGTGGACGGCATGAAGTGCGGCGGCTGCGTGCGGGCGGTGGAGCGGCGCCTGCTGGAGCAGCCTGGGGTCAGCCAGGCCAGCGTCAATCTGGTGACACGCACTGCATGGATCGGCCTGGATCCGGCCCGGAGCACCCCTGCGGAAGACCCGGCGACGGCGTTGATCGCCTGCCTGCAGGCCCTGGGATTCGAGGCCCACAGGCGTGATCAGCTGGGCCCCGATCCCAGCCGCGCCGAGCGCGATCAGCAGCTTCGCTGGCGTCAGGAGTGGCGCCAGCTGATCGTGGCCCTCAGCCTGATGCTGGTGTCGGTGCTCGGTCACCTGGCCCAGGGTGGACACCTGCCGCCGGCACTGATGGCCCTGCCCGGGGTGCCAAGGCTGGGCGACCTGGGCTTTCACGCCCTGGTGGCCAGCGTGGCCCTGCTCGGACCCGGGCGGGGAATCCTGGTGCAGGGTGCCCGCAACGCCTGCCAGCTGACCCCGAGCATGGACACCCTGGTGGGTCTGGGCATGGGCAGTGCCTACCTGGCCAGCCTGGTGGCCTATCTGCGACCGGCGTCGGGCTGGCCCTGCTTCTTCAATGAGCCCGTGATGCTGCTGGGCTTCGTGCTGCTGGGCCGCTTCCTGGAGGAGCGCGCCCGCAACCGCACGGGCCAGGCCCTCGAGCAGCTGGTGCGACTGCAGCCCGACACCGCCCTGCTGCTCCTCGGCGATGGACCGCCGCGGGAGGTGCGCGTCGGCGGCCTTCGCCCCGGCGATCGGGTGCGCCTGCTCCCCGGCGATCGCGTCCCCGTCGACGGTGAGGTGGTGGAGGGGCACTCCGCGGTGGATGTGTCCAGCCTCACGGGCGAGCCCCTGCCCCTGGAAGCCGGGCCAGGCAGCGAGCTGATGGCCGGCATGCTCAACCTGCAGGCACCCCTGGCGTTGGAGGTGCGGCGCACAGGCTCTGAGTCCACCCTGGCGCGGATCATTGCCCTGGTGGAGCAGGCCCAGGCCCGCAAGGCGCCGATCCAGAGCCTGGCCGACCGGGTGGCCGGCCGCTTCAGCGTGGCCGTGCTGCTGCTGGCCCTGGCCACGTTCGTGTTCTGGTGGCAATGGGGGACCAAGCTCTGGCCCCAGGTGCTGCTGGGGTCGGGCCACGGGGCCCACGGGGGCCATGGGGTGCTGGGGGGCACGGCCACCACTCCCTTCTCTCTCGCTCTGCAGCTCGCGATTGCGGTGCTGGTGGTGGCCTGCCCCTGCGCCCTGGGCCTGGCCACCCCCACGGCGATCACGGTGGGATCGGGCCAGGCGGCCCGCTCCGGCCTTCTCTTCCGCGGCGGCGACGCGATCGAGATGGCGGCCCGCCTCGACAGCGTGCTCTTCGACAAGACCGGAACCCTCACCCTTGGACGGCCCCTGGTGGTGGCTGTTCTGCCGGCCGGCGGCGGCGATCCCGCGGGGGTGGAGGGGGACGCGTTGGTCCAGCTCGCCGCCAGCCTCGAGCAGCACACCCGTCACCCCCTGGCCCATGCCCTGCTGCAGGAGGCCCAGTGCCGCGGGCTTGCCCTGGCGCAAGTGAGCGACAGCCGCACCGAGGTGGGATCCGGTGTGGAGGGCCGGGTGCTCGGCCAGGACGGTCTGGCCCGGGTCGGTCGTCCTGGTTGGTTGCAGCAGCATGGTCTGGCACTCCCCTCCGACCTGGAGCCGCAGCTGGCCCAGCTGGAGTCGGAGGGGGCCACGGTGCTGGTGGTGGCTACCCCAGCTGCCGTGCTCGGGCTGGTGGCGGTCCAGGACCAGCCCCGTACCGATGCGGCCCAGGCCCTCGCTGAGCTCGGCGGCATGGGCCTGAGGCTGGGGGTGCTCAGTGGAGATCGCCGCGAGCCGGTGCTGCAGCTGGGAGACCGCCTGGGGCTGCCCAGCGCTGGCCTGGCCTGGGAGCTCGACCCCCAGCAGAAGCTGGAACACATCCTGCGCTGGCGGCAGCAGGGGACGGTGGCGATGGTGGGTGACGGCATCAACGACGCCCCGGCCCTGGCGGCCGCTGATCTGGGCATCGCCGTGGGCACCGGCACCCAGATCGCCCAGGACACCGCTGATCTGGTGATCCTCGGCGACCGGCTGGGGTCGTTGGTGGAGGCCCTGCGCCTGGCGCGCCGCACCCTGGCCAAGGTGAAGCAGAACCTGTTCTGGGCCTTCGGCTACAACCTGATCGTGCTGCCGATCGCCGCTGGGGCCCTGCTGCCCGGCTTCGGCCTGCTGCTCTCGCCCCCGCTGGCCGCCTTGTTGATGGCCGTCAGCTCGATCACCGTGGTCGTCAACGCGTTGTTGCTCCATGGCCGCGCCTGAGCGCCCGCGAGGCCGTTTCCTGGTGCTGGAGGGCATCGATGGCTCGGGCAAATCGAGTCAGCTGGAGCGACTGGCTGCCTGGCTTCCCCGCAGCGGCCTGATGCCTGCTGGTGCCAGCCTGGTGACCAGCCGTGAGCCCGGAGGAACCCCGCTGGGTCAGGGGCTGAGGCAGTTGCTGCTGCATCCACCGGAGGAGGCGGCCCCGGTGGCCAGGGCCGAGCTTCTGCTCTATGCCGCCGATCGCGCCCAGCATGTCCAGAGCCTGATCGAGCCGGCCCTGGCGGCCGGTCACTGGGTGCTCAGCGACCGCTTCGCCGGCTCCACGGCTGCCTACCAGGGCCATGGCCGGGGCCTGTCCCTGGACCTGATCGACCAGCTCGAGGCGATCGCCACCGGCGGCCTGAGTCCTGATCTCACCCTCTGGCTTGATCTGCCGCTGGCCATCTCCGCCGATCGCCGCGGCCATCGCGGCGCTGATCGGATCGAGGCGGCTGGCCTGCCGTTTCTGGAGCGGGTGTCGGACGGCTTTGCGCAGCTGGCTGCGGAGCGGGGCTGGAGCCGAGTGGACGCCGCCGGATCGCCCGCTGAGGTGGAGTCGGCTCTGCGCGCGGCGCTGCTGGAGCGCTTTCCCCGCGCTTGGCCAGGTGATCCCGATGGCTGATCTCTTTGCTGATCTGATCGGCCAGCCCATGGCGGTGGCGCTGATGCGCTCCGCCCTGGAGCGGCAGCGCCTGGCGGCCGCCTACCTGCTCACCGGACCCGAGGGGGTGGGCCGACGCCTGGGGGGGCTTCGTTTCCTGGAGGGGGTTCTGGCCGGACCCGCGGGTGCCCCGGCAGTGCGACGGCGCCTGAGCCAGGGCAATCATCCCGATCTGCTCTGGCTGGAGCCCACCTACTCCCACCAGGGACGGCTGGTGCCGGTGAGCCAGGCGATGGCGGAGGGGGTGAGCAAAAGGGGCCTGCCGCAGATCCGGCTGGAGCAGATCCGATCCGTCGGACCGTTCCTGGCAAGGCGGGCGGTGGCCGGCCCACGCCCGGTGGTGGTGATCGAGGCCGTGGAGCTGATGGCGGAAGGGGCGGCCAACGGGCTGCTCAAGACCCTGGAGGAGCCTGGGGCTGGGCTGTTGCTGCTGCTCAGCGCCGCGCCGGAGCGCCTTCTGAGCACGATCCGCTCCCGCTGCCAGCAGATTCCCTTCCGCCCGCTCGATCCTGTCGCGATGGCCGAGGTTATGGTGCGGCAGCCTGACCCATCTGGCTCCTCAGAAGCCGCTGAACCTCCCGAACTGATCGAGCTGGCGGCCGGAGCCCCGGGGGCCCTGATGGAGCATCGCCGTCAGTGGCGAGGGTTGCCCAGCGGCCTGGCTGAGCGGTTGGGGGGCCTGACGGCCGACCCGCTCGAGGCCATGGCGCTGGCCCGCGACCTGAGTGACGCGCTCGATCTGGATCAGCAGTTATGGCTGCTGAACTGGTGGCAGCTCTGCCTCTGGCGTCGGGAGCACCGTCTGGAGTCCCAGCAGCGGCTGGAGCGGTTGCGGGGCCAGTTGCGGGGATTTGTGCAACCTCGCCTGGCCTGGGAAGTGGCACTGCTGGAACTGAGCGGCGTGATCGGCTGAGCTGGGCTCAGGCGCTCTCGAGCGCGTGGGTGGCCGCTGCCAGCTGCTCCTCCCGTTGGCTGCGCATCAGGGCCTCCTGCTGGGCGAGTTTGGCTCCGGTGGGAAGTTCCAGGCAGTAGCCGGCTCCATAAACCGTTTTGATGAAGCGGGGTTTGCGCGGATCGGGTTCGAGCTTGGTGCGCAGGTGGCGCACGTGCACCCGGATGGTTTCGATGTCGTCGTCGGGTTCGTAGCCCCAGACCTCCTTGAGGATCAACGACGGCGCCACGGTCTGGCCGTGGCGCTGCAGCAGGCAGTGGAGCAACTCGAATTCCAGGTGGGTCAGGCGCACCGGCTCGTCGAACCAGATCGCCTCAAATCGCTCAGGCACCAGGGTGAGGGGCCCATAGCTGAGGATTTCGCTGTGCTTGGTGGATAACGGGGCCCGGTCGCTGCGGCGCAGCAGGGCCTTCACCCGCACCATCAGCTCCTCGAGATCGAAGGGTTTGGTGAGGTAGTCGTCGGCGCCGGAGTTGAACCCGCTCACCTTGTCCTTGGTGCCGCCCAGCGCCGTGATCATCAGGATCGGGATGCCGGCGGTGCGCTCATCCCGGCGCAGCCGCTGGCAGAGGGTGAGACCGTCGACCTTCGGCAGCATCAGATCAAGCAGGATCAGATCGGGGCTGGCCTGCAGCGCCAGGGCCTGACCCTTGATCCCGTCGTCGGCGGTCTCGACCACGAAGCCGCCGTGCTCGAAATGGCCGGCCACCAGCTCGCGCATGTCCTCGTCGTCCTCAATCAGCAGGATGCAGGGTTTCATGGCAGGTGCTGGAGGACACGTGACGGCGGTGGGAACATGGCCGACACCAAAGATTTTGTACTTATTTTCTCCTGATCCGAGGGGTCAGCGCCTTTCAACGGGCCGCTCCGGAGGCTGGCTCCGGGCGCACAAGCCCCCTCCGACAGGGGATCTGGCCGGGGCAATCCCGGGACAGCTTGAATTGAATCTATAGATTTTCTTCCAGCTCGGATCTTGCCGGCGCCGTCCCTGCTGTGACAACGCAGCAATCTTTCAGGCTGCGACACACTGTTGATGAACTCCCCGGGCAGGATTCGAACCTGCGACCAATCGGTTAACAGCCGACCGCTCTACCACTGAGCTACCGAGGAATGGGCTGTGGTGAACCTACCCGTCGGCCCTGCCGCCCGGCAAGGGGGGAAGTCGGCTCTCGATGCGCCGCCTCAGGTCTGGGCCCTTCCGCCACGACCCGATCCGGCCCCGCTCCATCTCGGCGGCACCATCGCAATGGTCGAGCTCTTCAAGCCGATGGGTGATCCACAGGGCCGTCAGCGGCTGCTCCGGCCGGTGGCAGAGCCGCTCGATCAGTTGCAGCACCTCCCGCTGGCTTTCGGGGTCGAGCAGGGCTGTGGGCTCATCGAGAAGCAGCAGACCCGCGTCTCCTGCCAGGGCGCCTGCGATTGCCAGCCGTTGTTTCTGGCCGCCGCTGAGGGTGTGAATCGGCCGCCCCTCGAACCCCCCCAGTCCCACCTGGGCGAGGGCCGCGGCCACCCGCGCCTGCCGCTCTGCGGCCGGTAGACCCTGAACGAGGCCGAGCTGCAGATCGGTGCCGCAACTGGGTAGCAGCAACTGGTGATCAGGGTTCTGGAACACCAGGGCGGGCTTGAGTGTGAGGGCCACCCGGCCTCCGCTGGGCTCGAGCAGGCCGGCGATCAGGCGCAGCAGGGTGCTCTTGCCGCTGCCGTTGCCGCCTACGAGCATCCAGAGGCCTGGCCCGGGCAGGCGCAGGTCGCAGTCATCCAGGGCGGCGCTGCCGTTGGGCCAGCCAAAACAGAGGCCTCCCACCTCCAGGGCGGGAGATCGGGGCGAGACGACATCGCCGGAGGGGTTACCCCGGGCCATCAACCGTCGACGCTGAAGCCAGGCCGCTTGCTGCCGCCGCCGACCGCCGATTTCTCATAGAGCTGAACGGCCAGCAGTTCGCCGCTGAGCAGGCTCACGCGCTTCTCCTCGGATTTCTCGCAGTGGAGTTCGAGCACACGGGGATGGCCGCTTTCCATGGCCGCCCGGATCTCGCTGTGGAGCGACTGGGCGTCGCTCAGCTCCTTGCGTTGCACCGAGATGGGCATGGGGCTGAGCTTGAGGGCGAGCTCGACGACGTACACGTTGTGCGCTTGAAGACCAGTGTCCACTCTGGCGAACGGCCTGCCACGCCGCCGCCCATCACGGCCAGGGCCTCCTGAGTGCAATTACTTATTTACGGGTGTGCTCGATGGGGCGGGGTCCCGGGGTGTGCCGGTTTTCCGTAGGATGATCCTTGTAAAGCTTCATGAAGTACCCGCATGACGATCGCTGTAGGGCGCGCGCCTGCCGCACGGGGATGGTTCGACGTCCTCGATGACTGGCTCAAGCGTGACCGCTTTGTTTTTGTCGGCTGGTCCGGCCTGCTGCTGTTCCCAACGGCCTATCTGGCCCTGGGCGGCTGGCTGACCGGCACCACCTTCGCCACCTCCTGGTACACCCACGGCATTGCCAGCAGCTACCTGGAGGGTTGCAACTTCCTCACCGCCGCGGTGAGCACCCCCGCTGATGCCATGGGGCACAGCCTGCTGCTGCTCTGGGGCCCGGAAGCCCAGGGTGACTTCGTGCGCTGGGTGCAGCTCGGCGGCCTCTGGCCGTTCGTCGCCCTGCACGGCGCCTTCGCGCTGATCGGCTTCATGCTGCGTCAGTTCGAGATCGCCCGTCTGGTGGGCATCCGTCCCTACAACGCCATCGCCTTCTCCGGTCCGATCGCGGTGTTCGTCAGTGTCTTCCTGATGTACCCCCTGGGCCAGAGCAGCTGGTTCTTTGCCCCCTCCTTCGGGGTGGCCGCCATCTTCCGCTTCCTGCTCTTCCTGCAGGGCTTCCACAACTGGACCCTGAACCCGTTCCACATGATGGGTGTGGCCGGCATCCTCGGTGGTGCTCTGCTCTGTGCCATCCACGGCGCCACGGTGGAGAACACCCTGTTCGAGGATTCCGAGCAGGCGAATACCTTCAAGGCGTTCGAGCCCACCCAGGAAGAAGAGACCTACTCAATGGTCACCGCCAACCGCTTCTGGAGCCAGATCTTCGGGATCGCCTTCTCCAACAAGCGCTGGCTGCACTTCTTCATGCTGTTCGTGCCGGTGATGGGTCTGTGGACCAGCAGCATCGGCATCATCGGCCTGGCCCTCAACCTGCGTGCCTACGACTTCGTGTCGCAGGAGATCCGCGCCGCTGAGGACCCCGAATTCGAGACCTTCTACACGAAGAATATTCTTCTGAACGAAGGTCTGCGTGCCTGGATGGCACCGGCCGACCAGCCGCATGAAAACTTCGTCTTCCCTGAAGAGGTCCTGCCCCGCGGCAACGCCCTCTGATCGGTTGTCATCGTTCACACGGCGCCCTTCGGGGCGCCTTTTTTTGTGCCGGCTCCACCCTGTGCTGTCCGGCTCACAGGCTCTCGCCTGGCACGGCAACTCCCTTAGATTCGTTCCGTTCCGTCAGCAGTGACGTGGAGCAGGCCGTCAGGCCCCGTGCCCGATGAGCCCGCTTCGAATGCGTCGCCGGCTGGCTTTATCCCCCCAAGGAGGAGGTGCCCGTGAGCCACAGTTCCATGACCCAGGGTCTGCTGATCGCGGAGAACGCCGGCTGATTTCGGCGCCTGTTTCCTGATCAATCGGTTCCGCGCCAGAGCGGACCCGGCGAACGCCCCCGTTGCCGCGCTCACCAGCCCGGCGGCGGGGGCATCGTTCTTGGGGCCCCGTTCAATCAGTCGGGTCTGCGATCGAGCTGACCCTGGATCGAGCCGATCAGCTCCTGGAGCTGGCGCCGAGCTGGCTGCACATCGGGTGCGTTCCGTTGCAGCAGCACCACCCCATCGGCGAAGGCCCGCACCCCGTAGGGCTCAGGCAGGGAGCTCAGCGCCTCGAGGCTGTTCTCCAGGGCTTCACGATCGCTGGGGAAAGCCACCGCGTAGCGACGCAACCAATCGAAGTCGATGGCGATCCAGTCGGCGGCCCGGCTGCTGCCCTGGCGGTCGCGGTAGACCACCCCGTTCGGGAAGCGGATCAGCACCGATCTCTGGGCAAGGTGGGGAATCAGGGGGGTCGTGGCGGCCACGCTGGCGCCCTCGGGGATCAGACCGAGCAGCTCCCGGGCGCTGGTTCCGTGGCTCCACTGGCGCGCCGGCGAGCTGTACACCCAGGGATCGACGCTGTCGGGAATCAGGAACGAGAGGCTGCGGTTGGGGTTGGCCAGCAGGGTGAACAGCAGCGAGAGCGCGATGCAGCCGGTCCAGACCCGCCGCAGGCGCCTTTGGGCAAAAGCCTGGGGATGGCGGCTCCACCACTCGATCGCCCCGGCGAACAGCCCCGGCACCACCAGCAGCGCGTAGCGGAGGTTGATCGAGAGGGGGTTGTTCGATCCCTGCGCCAGCAGCAGACCCAGCAGCGGCACGCCCATCAGCAGCCAGCTGTCGAGGCTGATCAGCGGCACCAGCATCAGGGGCAGACCCTGGGCCAGCAGGTAGCGCAGGGTCTCTCCTGGCGGCCAGATCAGCTCCCGCAGAAGCACCAACGGCTGCCTGAGCGCCTTGTGCAGCACCTCCAGGCTGCTGGCCTGCTCCGCGTCACCGATGTACTGGCCGAAGTTCTCCACCATGAAGCGGCGGGAGTTGTCGTCGCTGAACAGCGGCATCAGCACGTTGGTGACCAGCAGCACCCAGCCCAGTCCCAGCGCGGTCAGCCCCAGGGCCAGGGGCCAGCGCTGGCGCTGACGCACCAGGATCCAGAGGCTGACTCCCACCAGCAGCACACCGGTGTCTTCCCGGATCATCGGCACCGCCACAGCCGCCACCGCCACCAGCCACCCGTTGCGGCGCTGCAGCCCGTACCAGAGCAGCAGGACCGCCAGGGGCAGCTGGGCGAGGTCGGTGAAGTTCCCCCAGGTAGGGCCGATCACCGCATTGGCGCCGAAGAAGCTGCAGGCCAGGAAGGCGGCCAGCCAGGGATCGTCCAGCCGCTCCCGGGCGATTCGGTGCAGCACCAGCCCGGCGGCTGTCATCAGGCCCACCTGCACCAGCGGCAGGGCCCAGATCCCCAGAAGCCCCACCAGGGGGACCCAGAGCAGCAGGGCCGGGGTGAAGTGCTGGCCCAGGCGGTGATAGCCCAGGGATGGAGGCTCCCCGGCGTGGATGACGTTGGTGGAGAGCTGGGAAGAGAGGGTGCTCTCGAAGGGATGGCCGTGCAGGCCGCTCCAGATCGTCTGCAGAAAAATGCCCTGGTCGTAGGAGGCGCTGAGCACCTGCAGCCGCCACCACTGCAGCAACAGCCCCGTCAGCGCGAACAGCACCGCCGCCACCAGGACCACCCTCTCGGCCCGAAACTCCTCAGGGGGCTTCGGCGGCAGGGTCCGTGTCTCCTCCTGTGCAGATCCAGCGTTGCCAGCTGTCGCCACCGCGGGCCTCCAGGTCACAGCTGGCATCCTGAAGCCGCAGGCGCCTGGGGTTGCCGGCCTCGAGCCTGCCGATGCCGTCGGATGGGCGCAGCAGCACCCTGAAACGCTTCGGCCAGTGGTCGCGGGGGCTGTCGGGCAGGTTGAAGAGCTCCCGCTCGGCATACCAGCGCAGGCTGGGGCGCTGCCCCTGGTTGCCGGGCATGTGGATCGGCAGCTCGGCCGAGGAGCCGCCATCCCCGGCGCTTCGGGCCAGCTCAGCGGCGGGCAGCACCGACCAGGTTTCGTTGAGCTCCCAGTTCCAGAACGGGCTCAGCACAAACAGCAGCAGCGATGTGCTCCAGCCCAGCAGCAGCAGTGCCAACCCCAGCCGTCGTCGGCCCTGGGCCGGCCGGCTCAGGTTGATCCCCCCGAGCAGCAGCCCCAGCCCCGCCGGCAGGGGCAGCCAGCGCAGCGTCGATGGCGCCAGCAGGGACGCCACCAGCAGCAGCCCCCCCAAAGCGGCCCAGAACCAGGGCAGCGGCCTCAGCAGGCGCCGGGGGCGGGGTGCCTCCACCAGCCGGGCCAGGACCGGTCCGCAGATCAGGCAGAAGGGTGGCCAGAGCAGCAGGCTGTACCAGGGCAGCTGGGTCTTCATCGGCAGCACGGTGAGGGTGGCGGCCAGGCTCAGGCCCAGGCTCCAGCGCCCCGCCGGTTGCCGCCGTTCCCGCCAGGCCAGCCCCAGACCGATCGGCCAGAGGGGAAGCCAGGGCCACCCCCCCTCCAGCACCTCCAGCAGCGGCTCGAGCGGACCGCCGTGGTGCTCCTCCACTGTGGTGGTGAAACGCAGCAGCCCCTGGCCGCCCCACATCAGCAGGGCCTCCGGGCCCCGTTGCAGCCCATGCCAGCCGTGCCAGGCCAGGCCGAGTGACAGCCCGAGGCCCAGGCCCAGGCCCAGGCGCAGCCAGGCGCGCCGATCCAGATCACGATCGAGCCAGCGCAGCAGCAGCCCCGTGGCCAGCACCGGCACCACCACCGGAGCCTTCAGCAGCAGCAGGGCACTGCCCCCGGCCCCAGCGATCAGCCCCCCCGAGAGGGCCGCCCGAGGCCGGGGCCCAGCCAGCAGCAGGCCCAGCCAGAGCAGGGCCATCGCGGTGAGCTGGGCCCCATCGAGCATGGCCAGCCGGCCGTGGCGGACCAGGGGCATCAGGGTGAGGGCAATGGCCGCCGCCCCCACGGCGGCCTGGGGCTGGCTGGGCCGCAGCCGCAGCTGGATGGCGCCGATCAGCGGCACCAGCAGACTCGAAACCAGGGCCGGCGCCAGCCGGATCACCCACTCTGGGGGCAGGGCGGTGGCCTCGCCGCTGAGGTCGCGCCAGAGCTGGATCACCCCCGCGATCAGCCAGTGCAGCCCTGGAGGCTTGTTCAGATAGGTGGATCCCCAGAACGTCGGCAGCAGGGTGTCTGGCCAGGGAGCCTGGCTGGTCTCCAGGGCCACACGCGCCACGATGCCCTCGTCCCAATCGCGCAGGGGCAGATTGCCCAGGCCGGCCAGTGCCAGCACCAGGGCCACGGCCCAGAGCCCGAGCAGCAGGCGGCTCACCCTCATCGCTGCTCCTTCTTGAGCTGATCGGTCACCCTGCGGGTGGCCTGGGGGACCGAACGGAAGGCCCGCTGAAGGCTGAAGGGATCGGCCAGCAGGGCGCCGCTCACATCGGCGAGGGCGTTGAGTACCGGCTCCTGATGGCCACGGGTGGCGGCGCTGGCCACGGCATGGGCGCGCCAGGGATTCCAGCCGGCCAGCAGCACCACGCTGCGGTAGGCCGGCGGCCAGGGGTTGGCCGGCTCCAGGATCTGCAGGCGGGCGAACCACTGATCCGCTTGGTGCGGGCGGTTGCGCAGCACGGCAAGCAGCGCCAGCGCCCAGAGGGCTTCACGATCACTGGGATCGGAACGCAGCCGCTGCTCGGCCCAGTCGATCACCCGCCTCTGATACTCCCAGTGGCCATCGAGCTGGTGCTGGGGGCCGATGGCCTCGAACACCGGCGCCAGACCGGCAGGACCTCGCTCCAGGCCAGAGGCCAGCTCGATGAAGCGGCCATCGAAGCGGGCCGTGGCGGCTACAGGCCGGCGGCGGGTCCACAGCTCAACGGGTTCGCCGTCGCTCCAGGGCCAGCGGCCCACCAGCCGGAAGCGGGGGTCCTGGCGAATCTCTCTGGCCAGCTCCCGTGAGGCTTCCCGCCGCATGCCTGCCTCGCCGGTGGTGAGCAGGATCCACTCCGCCTGATCCAGCACCAGCTGCCGCTCCCTGGGCTGCCGGCCGAGCTGGCGGGCCACGATCTGTCCCCCCCGGGCGCGACCGAACACCGTGGCGGTGTGCTCGTTGAGCTCGGCGGCATTGGGGAGCACCACCAGGGTGCGGGGCTGATCACCCACCTGCTGGCGCATGGCGTCCATCACGGCTGGCAGGGGTGAGCGGGGCTGCCAGCGGATCTCGCCGGCCTGGGCGGCCACCGTGCTGCCCGCACTGGCCGCCAGCCCCGCGGCCAGGGCACCCCAGCTGGCACGCCCCCAGCCCTGCCTGCGCAGGGCCTGTCCCAGCTGCCACCATCCCCAGCTCAGCAGCAGCACCAGCAGGGGCAGCACCGGAGTGATGTAGCGGGGGTCCTTGTTGGGGCTGAGGGTGGTGAACAGCCAGCCACTGACGCTGCAGCCGACCAACCAGCTCCAGCCCCAGCCACCCTGAGCCTGGCTCGCCTGATCGGCTGGCTGCTGCCGCAGTAATCCCCGGCGGCGCCAGGCGGCGCGCAGGGCCAGCAGCGCGCCTGCCACGGCTGGGAGGCTGTTGACCAGCCCGAGCTGCCGGGGCCAGAGCCTGGGATACCAGAGCAGGCTGGCGAGGCTGAACGGCGCTGGGTCCCCCTCCTGGGCGGCCGACTCCAGCACCGCCCGGTTGGTGCCGCCGATGGTGGTGATCCAGTTGTGCTGCAGCCAGGGGAGCACCAGGGCGAGCACCATCACCAGGGCGGCCAGCGCCTGCCAGCGCCGCTGTGCGCGCCCCAGACCCCGGAGCGCCACCCACAGGGCCGGGGGGAGGAGCACCAGCAAAGCGCTCTGCTTCACCAGCACAGCCGCCGCTAGCGCCAGCGCCGCGGCCGCGGCTTGCCCCCAGCGCCCCCCCCTGGGCTCAGGAGCCGCCCAGCGCCCCAGCAGCCAGAGGGCCAGCACGCTGGTGGCGGCGAGGGGAAGATCGAGGGTGAAATCCAGCCGCAGGCTCACCAGGGCCGGGGTGGTGCTGGTGAGGACCCCTGCCAGCAGGCCGAAACCCGGTGATACCAATTGGCGTCCCCAGCAGGCCACGCTCACCAGCAGCAACCCCTGCCAGAGCGCCAGGGCCGTGCTGGCCTGATCGGGGCTGTCGCCAGCGAAGGCGATCACCGAGCCATTCACCAGGCTCGCCAGCGGTGGCACCTTCGGGGAGAGATCCAGCAGCGCCGGCCATCCCCGCCAGCCCCCGCCCGGCAGCAGCCCCAGGGCCCGGCCATGGTCCACTGCACTGTTGAGATAGTCGGCCTGGTCCCAGCTCGGCAGCCGCTGATCGAGATGCAGCCAGAGCCGGTCGGCCAGGCATCCCGCCAGCCAGAGGGCCGCCAGGGCCAGCCACCACAGCCATGGGCGTTGGGACCGGGTCTTCAGGGCCGTGGCGGCGGTTGGGGCAAGTCTGGACCAGGCCCCGTCACCCCAGCCGTTGTGCGTTCTGTCACATCTGCCCGGGCCAGCCCGACGGCTGGGGGTGATTCTTCATGCAGGCGCATCGCGCCAACTTGTGTGAGGACCCCATGAAATTCTTCCGGCAATTGCTGCTGGCACCTGTCGCCCTCGGACTGATGGCCCCCGTGGCCGCCACCGCCGGCGAAATGAACCTGGACGGCATCAACCAGTACGCCGCCTCCGAGGATCAGGTCACCAGCATCACTCAATTTTCTGACGTGCAGCCCACCGAGTGGGCCTACCAGGCGCTCTCGAACCTGATCGAGCGCTACGGCTGCGTCGCTGGCTATCCCGATGGCACCTTCCGTGGCAAGAAGCCGCTGAGCCGCTGGGAAGCCGCCGCTCTGCTCAACGCCTGCCTCGATCGGATCACCGAAGTGACCGACGAGCTGCGCCGTCTGCTCAAGGAGTTCGAGAAGGAACTCGCCATCCTGCGCGGCCGCGTCGACAACCTCGAGGCCAAGGTCGGTGAGCTGGAAGCGAACCAGTTCTCCACCACCACCAAGCTGCGTGGTGTGGCCACCTTCACCATCGGCGCCAACAGCTTCAGCGGAGACGCCCGCGCCACCCTGGGTGAATCCATCCTCAACGGCGGCAAAGTGGCCCCCGGTGAGAGGTTCGCTTCCGCCGCCGCCGCCCAGCAGGGCGCAACCGCGTTCAACTACAACCTCGACCTCTACCTCGACACCAGCTTCACCGGCAAGGACCTGCTGCGCACCCGCCTGCGGGCCGGCAACTTCGGCTCCAGCCCCTGGGGTGCCGCCAATCCTGACAACCTGGTGGGCCTGAACGCCTTCGAGGTGGCTTTCGAGGGTGGCAGCGGAGCTGATTCCGTCGAAGTCAACCGCCTCTTCTACCAGTTCCCCCTGGGCAAGAACTTCACTGCAACGGTGGGTGGCAAGGTCCGTCAAGACGACATGCTGGCCTTCTGGCCCAGCGTGTACCCCGCTGACACCGTCCTCGACATCTTCACCTACGGCGGCGCTCCCGGTGCCTACCCCCTGACCCTCGGCTCCGGTGGTGGTCTCTGGTGGAAGAGCGGCGGCTTCAGCATCAGCGCCAACTACGTGGCCGCCAATGGCAACGTGGGTAATCCCAACGTGGGTGGCATCGGCACTGATGGTTCCGCCCAGACCGGAACCGCCCAGATCGCCTGGAACAACGAGAACTTCGGTATCGCTGCCGCCTACACCTACACCACCCCACAGGGTGGTCTGGCTGGCCTCTACGGCGGTAACGGCACTCCCCTGGCCAACCTCGGGTATGCCCTCTCCGACAGTGTCAACTCCGTTGGCATCAGCGGCTACTGGCAGCCTTCCAACTCCGGTTGGCTCCCCTCGATCAGCACCGGTTGGGGTCTCAACGCCCACAGCTCCGACACCTTCGATCAGATCGACGGTGCCCAGAGCCAGTCCTGGTACGTGGGTCTGCAGTGGTCCGACGTCTTCATCAAGGGCAATTCCGCCGGTATGGCCGTCGGTCAGGCCACCTTCCTGACCAAGTCGGGTGATGAAGACATCCTCAAGCCCAACGACGGCAACTATGCCTGGGAGTGGTGGTACAAGTTCCAGGTTACCGACAACATCTCGGTCACCCCTGCGATCTTCTACCTGAGTGTTCCTCAGGGCCAGTTCCAGAAAGCCAACAGCGACACCTTCGACAACTTCGGTGGCCTGGTCAAGACCACCTTCAAGTTCTGATCGTTCCTGATCGCTTGATCGGCTTCGGCTGATCTCTTCTCCAGCCAGATCACTCCTCACACACCTCGATCTGGCTGGTTTTTTGATTTCTGAATCAGTTCTGGTCCTCTCCAGGCTGTTCTCTTTATGCCGTGGCTCCGTCCACGGCTTTTTTGTGATCTTTCACGCGCTGCTGGCTTTCCGAACGAGACACTTACAGGCTTGAAACACCTTGCAGGGGAAGTCGGGTGACCAAACCAATGTGACCGCCGACACCTGCTGATGTGCTCGTGGGCGAGGGGTGGAATCCTGCATTTCGATACAGTCTGTAAGTGTCCTTTTGGGCCATCCCTCAATTGGTGTGAGGATCAAATGAAATTATTCCAGCGTCTGCTGCTGGCTCCAGTCGCCCTAGGGCTGGCAGCCCCCCTGGCCGCTTCGGCCAGTGATCTCAATCTTGCCGAAATCAACAAGTATTCCGGCAACAGGAAGGACCAGGTGACCAGCATCACCCAGTTCTCTGATGTTCAGCCCACTGAGTGGGCCTATCAGGCACTCTCGAACCTGATCGAGCGCTACGGTTGCGTCGCCGGTTATCCCGACGGCACCTTCCGCGGCAAGAAGCCCCTGAGCCGCTGGGAAGCCGCCGCTCTGCTCAACGCCTGCCTCGATCGGATCACCGAAGTGACCGACGAGCTGCGTCGTCTGCTCAAGGAGTTCGAGAAGGAACTTGCCATCCTGCGCGGCCGTGTGGATCGCCTTGAAGCCAAGGTTGGTGAATTGGAGGCGACCCAGTTCTCCACCACCACCAAACTTCAGGGTCAGGCCACCTTCGTTGTAGGCGCTGTCAATGCCAGCGGTGATCGCCCCGGTGCCGGTGTCTTCGGTTCGTCGCCCACTTTTGGCAGCCGTGATGCTGCTGAAAAGTACAACGCTCAGTACGGCGCCACCACCTTCAACTACGACCTCCGGCTGAACCTGCTCACCAGCTTCACCGGCAAGGACCTCCTCTATACCCGTCTGCGTTCCGGTAACTTCGATAACGCGTTCAGCGGCAATGGCGTGAATCTCACGGCCCTGGATGTGGCGAGCGGCGGCATTGGCGGAACCGACTCCATCGGAATTGATCGTCTTTACTATCGCTTCCCTGTGGGTCGCGATTTCACCTTCATTGTTGGTCCCAAGGCCAGGAATACGGAGTCGGTCGCTGTCACCCCGTCGCTGTATGGCAGCGGAAACGGTGACAAGATCCTTGATGTCTTCCAGCTCTGGGGCGCCCCCGGCGTTTACAACAAAGCCACCGGTGCCTTGGGCGCTGTGATCTGGAAGCAGAATGTGGAGAAGGGCCGTGGTCGGTTCAGTGCCTCCGCCAGCTATGTGGCTCAGCAAGGCAGTTCCGGTCAGGCGTTTGATGGTAACGAGAACGTCTGCTCGAGCAGCGAAGGCGGCATCGGCACCGATTGTGCCCGCGGCAACTTCCTGGCTCAGCTGAACTACACGGCTCCCCAGTGGAACGTGTCGTTGGCTTATCGTTATGGTCAGAAGGCCACTAACTTCCGTCGTGGCACCAACTTCGTGGCCAGCAACAGCTGGTTCCTGGTGGATGGTGAGTCGAACAACTTCGCCGCCAACGCCTATTGGCAACCCAAGACCAGTGGCTGGATCCCTTCGATCAGCCTCGGCTGGGGCATCAACAGTCTCTCCAGCAATGGGAACAACACCGATGGGGTTGAGTACGTCGACCCCTACGTGAGCACGAGCCAGAGCTGGTTCGTCGGCCTGCAGTGGAACGATTTGTTCGCCAAGGGCAACGCTGCCGGTATGGCTGTCGGTCAGCCCGTCTTCGCCACGGCTCTCTCCCGCGGCAGCGACGACTCCGGCAACACCACCCCCGCCGATGGCAACTACGTCTGGGAGTGGTGGTACAAGTTCCAGGTCACCGACAACATTGCCGTGACCCCGGCGATCTTCTACCTGAGCCGTCCCCTGGGTCAGCTCACCGGCTACGACAACAGCTTCAGCAACTTCGGCGGTCTCGTGCAGACCACCTTCAAGTTCTGAGCCTGCTGCTCTAGTTCGTTCAAGCCCTCACACACCACCGCCCCCGTCAGGGGGCTTTTTCATGGCTGGTGCCCTTGCCATGATGGCTCCAGCCGCCATCACCCCCCTTGAAGGCAGCCTTGGCCAGCAGCGATTTCTATGCCGTCCTGGGCGTGCCAGCCACGGCGGGGGCGGATGCGATCAAGGCCGCGTACCGAGCCCTGGTCAAGCGGCACCATCCCGATGCCGGGGGGGACGACACCGCAATCCTGGCGATCAATGCCGCCTGGGCGGTTCTGGGGGATGGCGAACGCCGCCGCACCTATGACCTCAGCCGGCAACCCTCAGCCCGGAGCAGGCGGGGTGGCTCGAGCGTCGCCACACCAGCCCATCGCGGCGTCGACCGTGACGGGGCCCTGCTGGGCTGGTTGCAGCAGGTCTATGGGCCGATCGATCGATTGCTTGCCCAGGTGATCAACCCCTTTCCCAGCCAGTTGCGCTCTCTGGCCGCCGATCCCTACGACGACAGCCTGATGGAGGCGTTCTGCGCCTACCTGGAGCAGAGCAAAAGCCGAATGGACAGGGTTGAGGCCCTCTACCGCTCGCTCCCTTGCCCGAGCGAAGCCCGGGGGTTTGGCCTCAGCCTCTACCACTGCCTCAGCCAGGTGCAGGACGCCCTGCTGGAGCTGGAGCGCTACACCATGGGCTACGTCGACAGCTACCTGCACGATGGCCGAGAGATGCTGCGGGAGGCCAAACAGCGGCGCAGTCGCCTCAAGGAGGAGCGCCGCCGCCTCGATCTCTGAATACGAGCCGAGATCCGATGATGACTGGATCGGCCTTCAGCAGGCCTCGAGCTGATCGAGCCTCAGCCACACGTCCGGCACCGGCAGGCGCCAGCGCAACTGGGCGTAGTCACCGTTGAGGGCCAGCACTTCGCCGGGGCCTTCGAACAGATAGTCGGGGGGAGTGGGATCGCTTGCGGCCGCTTCAAGACTGCCCAGGTAGGCGCTCTTGCTGACCTTCACCAGGGTGCCTTTCTTGATGGGAGTGGCCTTGAGGGCGGTGGCATCCGTTGGGATCTGGGCCATGGACAGTCGTCACTGCTCTGAGTTCACGCTAGGTCCTGCCGGGCGGCCTGGGGCCCCCCTTAGCCTCGGGGATGGTGTGTGTTGCCTGGGCCCGTGAGACTGCTGCTGCTGGGATGTACGGGGTTCGTGGGGCGCGAGCTGGTGCCCCTCCTGCTCGCTCGGGGGCACCAGCTGGTGGTGGTGAGCCGCCAGAGTCAGCCCCTGGCGGGGCTGGAGCACCCGGGCCTGCGGCGAATCCAGGCGGATCCGGCCCAGGCGGCCCCCTGGCACGAGCCTGCCCTGCTCGCTGCGGTGGCCGAGGCGGAGGGGGTGGTGAATCTGGCCGGGGAGCCGATCGCGGAGAAGCGCTGGAGCGAGGAGCAGCGGCGCAGGCTGATCGACAGCCGCCTGGACAGCACCAGGGCTCTGGTGGAGGCGCTCCGGGCCCATCCCCGGCCCGGCCGGGTGCTGGTGAGCGGCTCCGCCGTGGGGTATTACGGCAGCAGCGAGGACGCCTGCTTCAGTGAGTCCAGCCCTGCGGCGTCTGATCTCCTTGGCCAGCTCTGCCGCGAGTGGGAGGCGGCTGCCGATCAGGCTCCCGCCGACTGCCGGGTGGTGAAGCTGCGGATCGGCATCGTGCTCGGCCCCGATGGGGGAGCCCTCGGCAAGATGTTGCCGGTGTTCCGCGCGGGCCTGGGCGGTCCGATCGGCTCCGGCCGCCAGTGGATGAGCTGGATTCAACGCAGCGACCTCTGCGTGCTGATTGCCACCGCCCTGGAGACCCCGGCCTACGAGGGGGTGTACAACGCCGTGGCTCCCCAGCCCATGCGCATGGGCCCTTTCGCAGCTGCCCTTGGCCGGGTGCTGAAGCGTCCCAGCCTGCTGCCGGTGCCCGCGCCGGTGCTTCAGTTGATGCTCGGGGACGGAGCCGCGGTGGTGCTGGAAGGCCAGCAGGTGGTCTCTGAGCGGCTGGAGCCCCAGGGCTTCACTTTTCGCTACCCCGATCTCGACTCAGCCCTTGCCGCTGCCACCAGCCCAGCAGCCCACTGACCAGGGCAGCCGCCATCAGCAGGCCGATCGCCGGTGTGAACAGAGGATCCCAGAGCCGCTGCAGCAGCTGCAGTGGAGCCTCCACATGCTGGCTGTGCAGGGCCACCGCCAGGGCGAACCAGATCGCCCCCGCGATCACCAGGAAGACATCGATCACCAGCACGGTGTCGATCCAGCGCTTCAACCGCGGCGCCAGGGCTTCAGCGCTGACGGCATCACTGGAGCGGGGCTGAGGGGGCATCGAGGGCCTGCAGGATCTGCCCGGCCATCCTGGCGGCCCCCCCGGGACCACCGATGCGCTCGAGGCCGTTGCGCCGGCAGCGCTCCCCCAGATCGGTGTGCCGCAGCTGGCGCAGCACCTCGCCCACCAGTTCGGCGGTGCCGGCCAGGCTGCGTTCCGAGCCCGGTTCCCCCTCGGCACTGAACAGCGAGGGCCCCAGCAGCCGCCGTTGAGCTTCGGCGAAATTGGGGCTGAACTGGGGGCCGCCCCCCGCCAGCTGAACCACGGGTTTTCCCAGGCCCACGGCCTGTTCTGTGGCCGTGCCGGTCATCGCCAGCAGCAGGTCGGCCTGTTGAACCACCGCTGGGAACTCCCCCCAGTGCAGCCTCAGCTCCAGCTCTCCTCGATGCAGACGCCCCTTCGGCTCCAGGCGCCAGCCCAGGGGGCGGCTGAGCCTGGCCACCGTCGCCTCGTCGATGGCTCCCACCAGGGCGGTGTCCAGGTGCAGGCCGCTGCTGGTTTGCAGGCCCGCGGGCAAGCGGGTGAGAACCTGCAACATCAACTCGAAGTTGCGCAGGGCCTCGGGCAGGCGGCTGCCTGGCAGCAGCCCAAGCCGGGGGATGGGTGCCCCGGCCCCTGGCCTGTCGAGGGGAGCTGTCCCCTCCAGGACCCGGTCGAGAAAGGGGTTGCCGAGAAAATCCACAGAGCGTCCGAGCTGGTGGCTGAGGTCCGTGGCCGTGAAGGCGTCGCGGCTGAACACCCGCCGGAAGCGGCCGCTGCGCAAGCAGCTCCCGCAGGGCCAGGGCAGGCGCAGGCGGCCTTCGTAGTGGCTCGAGTAGGCCACCAGGTAGGTGACCACCGGCCGGCGGCTGCACCAGGCCGCCAGAACGGGGATGACATCCCCGACCACCACCACCGCCGCGCAGTGCCGGGCTTCTCTGAAGAACAGCACCAGCTGTCTCAGCAGGTAGGTGGCCTGGCCCTGCACCAGTTCAGTCAGGCGTCCGCCGAGGCTGGTGTAGCCCAGGCCGCCGGTGCTGAATTCCCGGGTGCGCCCCAGCACGGACAGACCTGCCTGGCGGTAGGCACCGCCATGACCGACCAGCGGCAGGGCCACGACCTCCAGCCCCAGCTGCTGTAACTCCTGCCCGATCAGGCTGCCGCTGAGGTCTTCTCCATGGCCATTGCTGAGCAACAGCACCCGCCGGGTGCGATCGCCCATCGGGGTGTCTCCCTGGCTCAACCCTGGAGCCAGGCCTTGACCTTCTCCAGGGACTCCCAGCCCGGGCGCCGCCTGAGCCCATCGGCGATCGATTCGTTCAATTCCTTGGCCAGCTCCGGTGACACGGCGGTGATGCGCAGCACCAGATCGATGTGCTCACGAACCCCTTTAGCGCCCGACTCGAGCATGGCCAGGCAGAGGTTCACCCGCGACTGTGGATCCTGGGGGTTGAGCTTGACCGCCATCCGGGCCGAGCGCAGCGCCGGTTCGGGTTGGTCCTCGAGCAGCTGCAGCCAGGCCAGACAGGTCCAGGCGGCGGAGAGACGGGGAGCCTGGGCCGTGATCGTCAGGAAGTCGTCGATCACGTCAGCGGCAGCGGCCCCCTGCTGATAGCGGCCGATGGCCTGATCGAAGAGGGATTCGGCGGACTTGGAGGTGGCCGTCATCGGCTGCGGCTGCTTAGGGACACCCAGATTCCCACGCTGGAGGCCCGGAACTGGGGAGGTTCAGACCGCGAAGGAGCTGCCGCAGCCGCAGGTCTGGCTGGCATTGGGGTTGGTGAAGTTGAAGCCGCCACCGATCAGGGCCGAGCTGAAATCCAGCTGCATGCCGTAGATGTACAGCAGGCTCTTGGGATCGCTCACCACCCGGAAGCTAGAAGCCCCGTCAGGCTCATAGACGTACAGCTCATCGTCGCCGCGGATCGCGGCGCTGTCGATGAAATCCATGGTGTAGCTCATGCCGCTGCAGCCACCGGAGCGCACCCCCACCCTCAGAAGCTTGTCGTTGCCCTGCTGCTGCATCAGGGCGGCCAGCTGCTTCATGGCCGGTTCGGTGATGCGGATGCCCTTGCCGTCCTTGCCGGTGTGGGTGGCCACCGCTGGGGCGACAACCGCTGTGGTGGCGGCCTCCTGGACCGTGGCGGGGGCATCGGTGGTGGGGCTGCTCATGGGCAAGGACTGGGACAGGTGGAACGGGATATGAGATCACTCTATGGAGGCCTCCCGAACTCTGGTGTCCCGCCGCCGCCAGGGACGGCTCCATAGAGTTGCCGCACGTGAAGGAGTCAAGGGTGCGCGTCGCCATCGTGGGAGCGGGTCTGGCCGGTCTGGCCGCCGCGGTTGATCTCTGTGATGCCGGCCACCAGGTTGACCTCTACGAATCCCGCCCGTTCGTGGGCGGCAAGGTGGGCAGCTGGGTCGATGACGGCGGCAACCACATCGAAATGGGCCTGCACGTTTTTTTCTTCAACTACGCCAATCTGTTTGCGCTGATGCGCAAGGTGGGAGCCTTCGGCAACCTCCTGCCCAAGCAGCACACCCATCTGTTCGTCAACAAGGGCGGAGACCTGCGCGAACTCGACTTCCGCTTCCCGATCGGCGCTCCCTTCAACGGGCTCAAGGCTTTCTTCACCACACCGCAGCTCGACTGGATCGACAAGTTGCGCAATGCCCTGGCCCTGGGCACCAGCCCGATCGTGCGTGGCCTGGTGGACTACGAGGGGGCGATGGGAGTGATCCGCTCCCTCGACCGGATGAGCTTTCGCGACTGGTTTCTCGGCCATGGCGGCAGCGCCCGCAGCGTGGAGCGGATGTGGGATCCGATCGCCTATGCCCTGGGCTTCATCGATTGCGAAGCCATCTCGGCCCGCTGCATGCTCACGATCTTCATGATGTTCGCCTCCAAGACCGAGGCCTCCAAGCTCAATCTGCTCAAGGGCTCGCCGCACCGCTGGCTGCACCAGCCCATCCTCGATTACATCGAAGCTCGCGGGGCCAGGCTGCACCTGCGGCACCGGGTCAGTGAGGTCTGCTTCGACGAGGGGGTGGGGCCAGAGGTCGCTCCCCAGGTCACCGGCCTGAGGCTGGGCACCCCCGATGGCGAGGTCAGCGTCGAGGCCGACGCCTACCTGGCGGCCTGTGACGTGCCCGGCATCCAGCGTCTGCTGCCGCCCTCCTGGCGCCGCTATGCCCAGTTCGAGAACATTTACCGGCTGGAGGCGGTGCCGGTGGCCACGGTGCAGCTGCGCTACGACGGCTGGGTGACCGAGCTGGGGGAGGGCGAGGCCCACGCCGCCGCCCGCCGCGATCTCAGCACGGCGAGTGGACTGGACAACCTGCTGTACACCGCCGACGCCGATTTCAGCTGCTTCACCGACCTTGCCCTGGCCAGCCCGGCCGACTACCGGCGCGAGGGGGAGGGTTCCCTGCTGCAGTGCGTGCTCACCCCGGGTGACCCCTGGATTCCACGCCGGAACGACGAGATCGCCGCCCTGGTGGACGCCCAGGTGCGTGAGCTGTTCCCCTCGGCCCGCGGCCTCAAGCTGATCTGGAGCAACGTGGTCAAACTGGCTCAGTCGCTGTATCGCGAGGCCCCTGGCATGGAACCGTTCCGTCCGGAGCAGCGCACGCCGGTGGCCAATTTCTTCCTGGCCGGCAGCTACACCCGCCAGGATTACATTGATTCAATGGAAGGGGCCACCATGAGCGGACGTTTGGCGGCCGCCGCCATCCTGGATCAACCGGTGCGGCTCGCCTCTGTTGCCGCCGTGGCCTGATCAGCATGGGACGTTGGCTCGAGCACAGTGTGACCACGGAGATCCATGCGCCGGTGGATCGGGTCTGGGAGGTCTGGAGCGACCTCGAGGCGATGCCGCGCTGGATGCGCTGGATCGAGTCGGTGGTCACCCTGGATGACCCGGATCTCACCGACTGGACCCTGGCCGCCCAGGGGTTTCGCTTCCACTGGAAGGCCCGCATCTCCCACCGCGTCGAAGCCCAGCAGTTGCACTGGGAATCGGTGGGGGGCCTGCCCACCAAGGGGGCCGTGCGGTTCTACCCCCAATCCGACCAGCTGACGGTTGTCAGGCTGACCGTGAGCTACGAGCTGCCTGGAGCCCTTGCACCCCTGATGGAACCGAGCATCCTTGGAGGCATCGTCACCCGGGAACTCCAGGCCAATCTGGATCGCTTCCGGGACCTTGTGGAGCAGGAGCATGGCCAGCCCTGAGCGGCTGCACGCCGGCATGACCCAGCCGCGAAGCGGAGTGAGCCTCGCCCTTCTGCCGTTGCTGTTCGCCGGCCTGGCTGGCTGTGGAGGAACACCCCCTGCCGACACCGGCGCGGTGCCCACTCCAGTCCCTGTGGCACCTGAAGCAGCCCCAGCCAAACCGAGCAAACCCTCCCCGGCGGCAGCCGCGGTTGCCCAGGCTGGCTTCACCCCGCTGCCCACGGTCCAGCAGGTGGAGGCGGCGATGCCCCCAGGCCGGCTCGACCCCTTCGCGCCGCTGGCCGTCACCAGGGTCGCCAGTGGGCCTCGGGCCATCGTGGTGCAACCCCCGCTCACCTTGCCCGAAGGCTTTCGCTTTCAGGGCGTGATCAGCAGCGGTGGCCGCCCCATGGCTCTCGTTCAGTTCGGCGGTCAGAGCGGTTCCCTGGCCGTTGGCGATGCAGGTGGCCGCACCACCGACCTTCTGCCTGAAGCCTGGGGGGTGGCCTCGATCGATGTGCTGCGCGGCCGACTGACCCTTGTGAGCCGTCAAGGCAAAGCCAAGGGCCAGGTGGTCATCGCCGAGCTCTGAAGCCTCGACACCGAGTTGTCGTGATGCTGACAGCTGCGCAAGGCCCGAGGATTCGGGCTCTCAGCCCCCACCCAGGGCGCGGCCGCAGGCCGCCACCAGGCCCTCCAGGTCATGGGGGTCGGCTTCGGCGTCCACCCGTCCCAGCAGCTCCTGGCAGGTGGCGCTGGTCTGAGGACCGATCGACACAAGGGCGACGGATTCCAGCCGTTCGCGCCAGTTCTCCCCCAGGTCCTGCAGCAGCAGGTGCACGGTGTGGCGCACGGTCTTGCCGCTGGTGAAGGTGATGGCCTCCACCTGCCCCTCGCGCAGGGCGGCGGCGGTGGCCAAGGGCAGATGGGGCGGACAGCGGGACTCGTAGGCAGCGGCCTCCACCACTCGTGTCCCGGCCTCGGCGAAGGCTTCTGCGAGCAGCGTGCGCCCTCCGCTCTGGACCCTGGGCAGCAGCAGGCGCTGCCCCCAGCCCGAGACCGGGAAATGCTCGATCAGGCTGTCGGCCACGAAATTGGGGGGCACGAAATCGGCTGGGGCGCCCAGCTGCTCCAGCCGGGCGGCGGTCTTGCGGCCCACCGCCGCGATCTTGAGGCCGCGGGGGCGATCGCCGAGGTTGCGCCCGATCCGCTGCAACCGCTGCTCCACCGCCTCCACCCCGTTGACGCTGGAGAACACCAGCCAGTGGAAGGCCTCCAGCTCTGCAAGGGCATCATCGAGGGGCCCCCATTCATCGGGAGGGCCGATCACCAGGGCGGGAAGGTCGAGAACCCGGGCACCGGCGCGCTCAAACAAGGCCCGGGCCTCCCCCAGCTGCTGCTCGGCCCGCGTCACCGCCACCACCCGACCTGAGAGCACGGCCACCTCCATCAGTCGTCCAGTCTCACCATCGCCCCGGCCTGTCGCTGCAACTGCTCGGCGGCGCTGGTCTGGCCCTGCTGCCGCAGCAGGGCGATGGCCTGGCGAAAACTGGCGCGGGCGGCGGCGATGTCGCCCGACAGCAGCTGGGCCACCGCCCGGTTCTGGTGGGTTTCGGCATGCTCGGGGGCCAGGGTCAGGGCGGTGTCGTAAGCCTCCAGGGAGCCGCGGATGTTGCCGAGACGGCGGCGGATCAGGCCGAGGTTGTACCAGCCCAGAGCGAGCTCGGGGGCCCCGAGCGTGACGGCTTCCGCCAGCTCGGCGGCCTCGGCCGTGGCGCCCTCCTGCAGCCGCAGGGCCGCCAGGTTCAACCGTGCCGCCACCTGCAGCCGTGGGTCGAGCGGCAGATCCAGGGCCTCCCGGTACAGGGCCGCAGCCCGGGCGGGATGACGGCTGGCCTCGGCCATCGCCAGGTGCAGCAGCAGTTCAAAGCGCTCGGGGTGGGCTCCAGGCGGGCAGCCGGCCAGCCCGGCCTTGAGCAGGGTGATGCCGCGCTTCACGCGCCCCTCGCTGATCTCAAGGCCGCCGAGTTTGGCGCTGGCATAGGCATGGCCGGGGTGGTCCCGCAGCTCCTGCTCCATGGCCCGTCGCAGCTGCCGCGCTTTGCGACCGTCGGCGAGCAGCTCCGGCCGGTAGCCCTCATGGCGGATCGCCGGCTGCTGACAATCGACCACGCGCCAGTGGGGCTCCCTGGTCAGCAGCTCGACCACGCTGTCATCGACCATCGCGTGGTACGGGCGGCTCCAGCGGATCTGCGGGTGACGCCGGAACAGACGACTGACGCTGGAATAGGGCGATTGCAGCGCGCCCACCTCCTGTCGCAGCAGGTTGATCAGCAGCGTGTCGGGATCCGCCATCAGCGCCCGCAGGGGCTCCTTGGCATCCTCCAGCAGTTGCTCGTCGGCATCCAGAACCAGCACCCAGGTGCCCCGGACCCACTCCAGAGCCCGGTTGCGGGCGGGGGCGAAATCCCCCGGCCAGGGGATGTGCTCCACCCGGGCGCCATGGCTTTCGGCCACCTCCACCGTGGCGTCGCTGGAGCCGGTATCCACCACCACCAGTTCATCGGCGAAGCCTGCCACCGATTCCAGGCAGCGGCCGAGGCGTTCGGCCTCGTTGCGCACGATCATCGAGAGGCTGAGCACGGCGGCGGCCCGCATCCGGGCGTGAGGTTAGGGGCAGGCGGACAGGGTTCGAGCTGTGATCCGGCTCAGTCAGTGAAGCCGCCCTCAGCGATGGTGCCGGCGGCCAGGCCGAGGCGGCTGAGCAGGACGGCCTGGGCCAGGGGCATCTGGGCGGGGCTGTAGCCCGCGGGAATTGCGCTGGGAAGCAGGGGCTCAAGGGCCTCCCACAGATACGGACTGCCCAGCACGGTCAGGCCCGCCAAGCGGCCGACCCGCAGGAGTTGTCGGATCACTGCGGGCCAGGGTTCATCGCTTCCGGCGCTGCCGCGGAAGGGATTGCCGCGCACGAACAACTGCAGGAACAGCGGCCCATCCGGCAGGCGCTCCAGAGCGAGGGGTGCATCGGCGTTTTCGCTCCAGGGGCTGGGTCCGCGCGCGTCCAGCAGGCAGCACTGATAGCCGGCTGCGGCAGGCCTCAGCAGGGCCGGGGCCATCGTCGGAAGGAAGGCGCAGTTCAGGCTGTTGTCCAGGCGGACCAGGTTGACCCCTGGCCCCGCCGGCAGGCCCTGGGGGCCGCGGGTGTCCAGACTCATCTCCACCAGCTCCCGCGCCAGGGCCTGATCCTGCGGCGTTTCCAGCTCGCTCAGCTCCTCCAGCGGTGCCAGAGAAGCCGCCGGAGCCTGGGATCCCGCCTCGGACAGAGCCTGTTCGCGCCGGCGCAGGCTCTGGTGCAGCTGCTCCAGCTGCAGGCGCCCGCTGCTGAAGGCCTCCACCAGGCCTTCGATGGCGGCATCGGCATCGGCAGGCATCAGGATCAGATCCGAACCGGCCTCGAAGGCCAGCACGGCGGCCTCCGCCGCCCCCCAGCGGGAGGCGATCGCCTCCATCACCAGCGCGTCGGTGATCACCAGTCCAGTGAATCCCAGCTCCTGCCGCAGCAGCCCCGTGAGCACGGAGCGCGAGAGGGTGGCTGGCCGCAGCGGATCCAGGGCGTCCAGCTGCAGGTGGGCGGTCATCACCGCCGCGCAGCCGGCGGCGATGGCCGCCCGGAAGGGGGGCAGCTCAATGGCCTCCAGCCGCTCCCGCCCATGCGGCAGCCGGGGCAGCTCCAGATGAGAGTCGTCGCTCGTGTCCCCGTGGCCGGGGAAGTGCTTGGCGCAACAGAGCACCCCTTCGGCCTGAGCCCCCTCCAGGAAGGCCACCGCCAGGGCTGCAGCGGTGCCGGCCGTCTCTCCCCAGGCACGCACGTTGATCACCGGGTTGCGGGAGTTGTTGTTGACATCGCAGACGGGAGCGAGCACACCGTTGAGTCCCAGCTGCCGGGCCTGGCGGCCCGTGCAGTGGCCGTAGCGACGGGCCAGGGAGAGGGCTCTTTCCGGATCGCTGCGGTGCAGGCGCCCCACGGCCAGGGGAGGCACCAGCCAGCTGGCCCCCTCGAAGCGCTGCCCCACCCCCTCCTCCACGTCGGCGCAGATCAGCAGGGACTGCTCAGACCAACTCCGCAGTTGCTCGCAGCGCAGGCGCAGTTCCGCGGCACTGCCCCCCAGCAGGATCACGCCTCCCACCCCCTCGGCCAGCAGCCGTTTGAGCGTGGCGTTCTCCAGTTCCCAGCGGGGGTACCGCCGCTGGCCGTCGCCCAGGTGGCCGCTGCCGCGGATCACCAGCAGCTGGGCCACTTGCCGGCGCAGTTCAGCGGCCGGTGGGAGCGGCTCCTGGGCCTGCGGCCAAACCGTCGTCATGGCCCGCTGTCGTCGCCGTCATCGCCGGCTTCAGCGGTGAGGGGCGCTCGTTTTTGGCGCTCCTCCCCCAGTTGGCTGAGCAGACCAAGCACCGAGCTGCCCTTCTGCAGGCCGCGATCGAGCAGGAACTGCACCTCGGGGGTGCGACGCAGATTCAGGCGCCGTGCCAGCTCCCCCTTCACGAAGGGAGCCGCCGATTTCAGGCCAGCCAGGGCCGTCTGGCGGTCCTCGTCAGTGCCGAAGATGCTCACGAAGATCTTGCAGTGCTGCAGGTCCCCGGCCACCTCGACCTGGGTCACGCTGACCATGCCCAGCGACACCCGCTCGTCCTTGATGCCGTTCACCAGGAGCTCACTGATCTCCCGGCGGATCAGGGAGGCCATGCGCTCCACCCGTCGGCCCTGTGCCATGCCTATGCCAGTGGTGCTGGAGTCACCATGGCACGCAGCACCAGGCTCAGGCTGATCATTCCGCTCACCAGGGCCCCCACAAGGGCCACCGCGGTGACCGGATTGCTGCGCCGTTTCGCCAGGGGTTCGAGCACGGAGTTGAACACCCCCAGGCTGAAGGCCACCAGGTAGCGCGGGTAGCGCGTCACGTTGAGGAAGAAGTCCTTCATGGCGCAGTCGGGGCAGTGGATGGCAAGGGGTTGAAAGCAGAGGCAGTGGCGGGGTGCCGCCCACGCCGGTGGAACATGAGGGCTACTCTGCCGCCCAGAGGACCGTGCCGCCGATGCTCGAGCTCCACCAGTTCCGCCATTCCTCCTTCTGCGAGAAGGTGAGGTTGATCCTGGCCGCCAAGGGGCTGGAGTACAGCATCATCGAGGTCACCCCCGGGTTGGGGCAGCTGGAGCTGTTCCGTCTTTCCGGTCAGCGGCAGGTGCCGGTACTGGTGGATGGCGGAGAGGTGATCGCCGATTCCAGCGCCATTGCCCAGCATCTGGAGAGCCAGGTGCCGACCCCTCCCCTGATTCCCGAGGATCCGGCCGATCGGGCCCGGGTGCTTCTGCTCGAAGACTGGGCCGACACCGCCCTGGCTTCTGGGGTGCGTCAGGCCCTGTTGCAGGCGGCCGGTTCGGATTCGGTGATGCGCGGTGCCCTGCTGCCTGAGGCCACCCCCGCGCTGCTTCGTTCGCTGTTGGGGGCTCTGCCCACCGATCTGCTCACCCCCCTGGGCGACACCATCGGCCAGACGGAGCGGCGCCAACTCCAGGCGAACCTCGAGCAGCTGGCGGTGCTGCTGGCGCCGGGCCGCTTTCTCGTGGGTGATCGGCTCTCCCTGGCCGATCTGGCCGTGGCTGCCCAGTTGTCGCTTCTGCTCTTCCCAGCCAGCGCTGGTGCCCCCCTGGCTGGCCGCGGCGTGCCCGGCCTGGCCGACCATCCCCTGCTCACCAGCCTGTTCGCCTGGAGGGATGGCCTCTACCTCTCCCTCGGCCGAGGCGCCGTCAGCGAGCCGGTTTCCCAGCCACCGCTTTGATCAGGGCGCTCAGGGGCTGCGGCTGAGCAGCAGCCAGAGGTGATGACTGCCGCTGGCATGGGCCACCAGCCCCTCCTCCGGAGACGGGTAGCTGGCCTGCCACTGCTCCGCCCGGATCAGTTCGTGGCCCGGAGTGCTGGCCACGAGCCGGTAGCGGCTGAGGGTCTCCACGCGGCTGATCCGGGCTCCCCCGGGGCCGTGCAGCACCTGCAGGGTCAGCTCATCGGCCAGGAAGTCGTTCCCCTGGGCCACGGCAGCCGTCCCTGGCTTGCTGCGGCGCCCGATCACGGTGGATTCCAGCTCCAGATCACCGCGAAGCAGGGCCAGCTGGCGGTTGGGGTTGGCCGGGTCGTTGGCCACCGAAAGCAGCTGACCCCCCAGCAGTGCATCGCCCACCTGGGTGGCGTTGAAGGCGCGATCCCCCACCAACGCCCCGCGGTCATCGCGCAGGAAACGCACGGCATAGGGCGGGATCGGCTCACCGTTCCCCTCTTCCAGGCTGTACACCCACCAGGCTCCGGTGAACCAGTCGGGGTAGCGCAGGTCGCTGTGACCGGGGCGGCTGAGGGGAGCCGGCAGGCTCCAATCGGGCCAGGCCGCCAGCCGCCGCTCCAGCGGACCTGTGGCGCTGTTGGCTGCCAGGGCCTGCCCCGGCCAGAGGGTGAGCAGGGCGGCCAGGATGAAGGCGATTCGAGAGCTGAGCATGTCCGATCCCCTGCTGCGGGAACTCGATCATTACGTGGTGCTGGAGCCCTCCCGGGGGGAGCGCATCCTCACAGCGGCCGAAACCCTCAGCTGGCTCACCACGCAGCTCGCTGAACTGGAGGCCCCCCCCGCCGACCTGCTCTCACTCTCCAGCGACCTTGAGCGGGCCGAGCGGCTGCTGGAAACGGCCTGTGAGCTGGAGCTGGAGCCTGGCATGGCCGTCCAGTGGTATGCGGTGCGCCTGGAGCCCCCGGCACGGTGACGAACAAACGCCTCCGTTGAATCAGCGCAGCTCGGCTGCGGTGTTCAGGCTGGCCGAGCTGGTGCCGTTCTCGTCGATCAGTTGATCGGGAGCCTGCGGTGGTGCCACCCGCTGGCGCAGCACCTTGGGGATCGACTCCAGCACCTGTTCGGCGACGGCTGTTGCCGGTCGTCCGTCCTGGGGCACCCTCAGGTCAGCCTGGCTGTAGAGGGGGCGGCGTTCGCTGAGCAGCTGGCGCAGCCGCGCCTCGGGATCAGCGGTGGCCAGCAGGGGCCGCTGGCCCGGATCGGCCCGCAGGCGCTCCAGCAGCAGCAGCTCATCGGCGTCCAGCCACACCACCAGCCCCTGCCGCATCTGGCCCCAGTTGCAGGGACGGCTGACCACGCCACCGCCGGTGGCCACCACCAGGGAATGCCAGCAGGCGATCCGGTTGAGCACGGCCGACTCCAGTTCGCGGAAGCCCGCCTCCCCCCGCTGCTCGAACAGCTCGGGGATCGAGCAGCCAGCGTGCTGCTCCAGAACGCTGTCGGCATCGATGAAGCGATAGCCGAGGGCTTGTGCCAGCGGGCGTCCCACACTGCTCTTGCCGGCCCCCATCATCCCCACCAGATAGATGTTCAGGCCCTCCAGGCTCCCCGGCAACCCTGGGGTGACGCTGGCGGGGGAGGGCGATTCAATGGCCATGGGGGCTGGGCGGCGAGGGGGTGGATCCGGCGTTGCCAGGGGCGGAATCCCTAGGATGGCCGAGCAGGACGCCACTGAGTCGATGGCCACCGGGACCATGGCGATGCCAGCCACCCCCAGCGCTGGCGTTTCCGCCGGCCCGCTTCGCCACGGCCGCGGCCGTGGCTGCGTGATCACCCGCCGGGCCCTGTTCAGCGCCAGCCACCTCTACAGGCTGCCGGAGCTGAGCGATGCGGAGAACGCCAGCCGCTTCGGCCGTTGCAGCCTCGCCCCGGGTCATGGTCACAACTACGAGCTGATCGTGGCGATGGCCGGCCCGCTCGACGGCGATGGCATGGTGCTCAACCTCTCCGATGTGAAGCACGCGATTCGCAGAGAGGTCACCGATCCCCTCGATTTCCGTTTTCTCAACGACTGCTGGCCGGAGTTCGATCTCAGCCGGCCCGAGGGCCGGCTGCCCACCACCGAGGCCCTGACCCAGGCGATCTGGACCCGCCTGGCTCCGCACCTGCCGCTCGTCGGTCTCCGCCTTTACGAGCAACCCACCCTCTGGGCCGATGTCATCGGCAACCCCATGGAAGCCTTCCTTTCGATCCGCACCCACTTTTCCGCCGCCCACCGCCTGGCCCGCGAGGAGCTTTCCCAGGGCGAGAACGAAGCGATCTACGGCAAGTGCGCCCGCCCCCACGGCCACGGCCACAACTACCTGCTCGATGTCACGGTGCGCGGGGCGATTGATCCCCGCAGCGGCATGGTCTGTGACCTCGGCGAGCTGCAGGGCCTGGTGAACGAGCTGGTGGTGGAGCCCTTCGATCACACCTTCCTCAACAAGGACGTGGCCCATTTCGCCACCTGTGTGCCCACCGCTGAGAACATCGCCCTGCACATCGCTGATCTGCTCAGCGCCCCGATCGCCGCCACCGGCGCCGCCCTGCACAAGGTGCGTCTGCAGGAGAGCCCCAACAACGCCGCCGAGGTGTTCGCCGAAACGCCCCTCCTCGAGACCCGCCCCGCTGTGCTGGAGGCCCTCGCCGGCGCTTGAGCCTTCCCCAGCTGCGGCTGGTGCTGGCCATCAGCCTTGATGGCCGCCTCGCACCAGCCCATGGGGGTGCTGCCCAGCTCGGAGGTGTCGGCGACCGCACCGTGCTGGAGGAGGCCCTGGCCTGGGCCGACGGCTGCCTGGTGGGAGCGGCCACGGTCCGGGTGCACCGCAGCACCTGCCTGATCCATCGCCCCGAGCTGCTGGCGCAGCGCCGCCTCGAGGGCCGCTCCCCCCAACCCATCACCGTCGTGGTAAGCCGAGGCCGCGGGCTGGAGCCGGGCCTGCCGTTCTTCTCCCAGCCCCTGGAGCGCTGGCTGCTCTCGCCCGGGCCAGCCCAGCCCGCCTTTGATGCCCATCTGGACCTTGGCGACTGGCCGTCCTGCCTGGAGGAGCTGGGGTCGCGAGGGCTGCGCCGGCTGGTGCTCCTCGGTGGTGCTGAGCTGGCCACGGCCCTGCTGGTGGAAGGCCTGGTGCAGGAGCTGCAGCTGAGCCTCTGTCCGCTGCTGTTGGGGGGACGGCACGGCTGGGTGAGCGCCCTGGCGCCTGACCTCACCGGCCAGAGCTGGGAGTTGATCGAGCACAGGCCCCTGGGGGGCGGCGAGATGCTGCTGCGCTATCGCTGTGGGGCACCTTGTGGGGCACCTACCGGGGCGTGACGGGCAGCTTGAAGCGGCGTTGAAGGTCTTCGAGCGATACCTCCTTGAGACTGTCAGCGGGCAGCCCCAGCAGCTTGGCGACGCAGCGTTTCACCACCACCTCACTGTCGTCGCCCAGACGGCCCCGGGCCAGTTCGGTGATCACCCCGAAGCTGCGCCCGCTGCTCTCGGCCTCCGCGATCAGGCAGGCACTGGCCGGTGCCGCGAGGCGGCGGCAGGGTTCCCTCAGACTGCGCTCCAGGCTGGCCTGGCCTCCGGCGGCAGCGCTCACGCACACGTCGCTGAGCTTTCTCTCCAACTGGGGCCGCATCAGGCGCAGCACCGGGCCCAGCAGACTGGCCGAGGCAGGCGGGGGGCAGCCCAGCCCGGAGGCCATCGCCGTGGACAGCGTCAGGAGTGCCGTCATCTGGGACGACAGCCGGTGCAGTGGTTGCGCCATGCCGTTAGTTTTGCCCCTCGCTGTTGCGCCCACGTGTTCCTCCGCCATGGCTGAGCTGCAGGCCCGCTGGCACCGGGCCATGACGGAGATTCCACGGAAAGCCTGGCAGGAGCTCACGGGGCCTGCGGGTCTCCCGTTCTACGGCTGGCCCTGGCTGCATGCCCTGGAGCGCTCTGGCAGCATCGTGCCCCGCCAGGGCTGGCAGCCCTGCCACCTGAGCCTGTGGCGGCAGGAGCGGCTGATCGCCGTGGCGCCGCTCTACCTCAAGGGCCACAGTTACGGAGAATTCGTCTTCGATCAATCCTTCGCCCAGCTCGCCGGCCAGCTGGGCCAGCGCTACTACCCGAAGCTGGTGGGCATGAGCCCGCTCAGCCCGGTCCAGGGTTATCGCTTTCACATCGATCCCGGTGAAGACGGGGTGGAAATCACGGCTTTGATGCTGGAGCTGATCGATCGCTTCTGCCGCGAGCAGAAGATCTTCAGCTGCAACTTTCTCTACGTTGATCCCGAGTGGCAGCCCTCGGCCGAGGCCGCCGGCTGTGCCACCTGGCTGAATCAGCAGAGCCTCTGGACCAACGACGGGTTCAGCAGTTTCGAGGATTATCTCGCTGGCTTCAATGCCAACCAGCGGCGCAACATCCGCCGGGAGCGGCGCTCGATCGCAGCGGCTGGTCTGAAGGTGACACCCCTGGCGGGTTCCGAGATTTCCGCCGCCATGCTGGAACGAATGCATCATTTTTACGCGCAACATTGCAGCCGCTGGGGGGCCTGGGGTAGCAAATACCTCAGTGAGGAGTTCTTCCACGTGGATGCCCTGGAGCTGCGGGAGCATCTGGTGCTCTTCAGTGCCCATGGGGGCGACCCTCACGAGCCGGTGGCGATGTCCCTCTGCGTGCGTCACGGCGAGTCCCTCTGGGGCCGCTACTGGGGCAGTGATCGGGAGGTCGAGAACCTGCATTTCGAGGTCTGCTACTACGCCCCGATTGAGTGGGCGATCGGACAGGGCATCCGTGGCTTTGATCCAGGGGCTGGCGGCAGCCACAAGCGGCGCCGGGGTTTTCTGGCCGAGCCCAGGGCCAGCTTGCACCGCTGGCAGGATCCAGGCTTCGATCGGCTCTTGCGCCGCTGGCTGCCCGCGGCCAATGCCCAGATGCTCGAGGAGATCGAGGCGGAAAATGCCGAGCTGCCCTTCAGCCGCCGCGAGCTGCCCCTGGGCGCTTGCTGAGGCCGCTGTTTACGATCAGGTCATGGACCAGCGAGCCCCCACCACGACTTCTCCAACGTCGGCCACTTCACCCCTGCAGGAGCTGCGTGCCCTCGATGAACGCCTGTCGCAGCGCTCCATCGATCTCGACCCCGCCGGGTACGTGCTGATCAGCCTTGATCGCGAGCGGGGAGAGTTGGTGGCCGAGCTCTACGGCAACGGCATCAATGCCAGAGGCCTGGCCACCGACCCTGACACCGGTGAAGTGCTCAGCTGCCGTGGAGGTGCCCCCCGCCTGCCATTGACTGTGTTTCGAGGCCGCACGGCCAAGGAGCTGGGCATTCAGCTCACTGAAGGAGCCGGCCCGGCCCCGATCAGCCGGCTGGATCACGCGCTCTACCTGGGTCGTGAGCTTCAAAAAGCCGAAGCTGCCCTGCGCTCGGGCGACTCCTACATCCAGGACTGAAGCCCCTGAAGATCGGGGCCTCAGGCCGGCTGCAGTTCCCTCACCTCGGCGGTGGCGGGAGGGGGTTCCGGCGGCAGCGATTGCAGCTGCACCTCGATCTCCTCGGTGACGATGCTGCGGTACTCCATGAAGTGCTCGTTGTGGGCGAGCACCACCAGGAACTGCTCCAGCTGATCTGGATTCGTGCGCGCCATGGCCAGCAGGTACCGCCAGAACCGGCCGCGGGTGTCGCGGATCAGGCCCTGGCGCCAGATCACGATCAGCAGGGCGCGCACGTCGGTCCAGCTGGGGAGCTTGAAGCCGGAATGCTCGGGCTTGAGGAAGGGCTTCCAACGGGGCTTGCCCACCTTGTGGTAATAGCTGAAGACCCGATCCATGTAGGCGTTCGGCTCATAGAGGTTGCAGAAGGCCTCCACGTATTCGTTGGCGATGTCGCGGATCGGACGGGTGGGCACGAAGTTGAGCAGGTTGGTCTGGTTGACCCCCTTGGCGTCGGCCTTGTCCTGGATCAGGCGGCCTTCCTTCTCGAGCCGATGCCAGAGGCCTGTGTTAGGCAGGGCCTGCAGCATGCCCATCATGGCCGCGGGAATGCCTGTGCGGGTCACGAACTCGACGATGCGGTTGCCGGCCCCGGATTTTTCACCGTCGAAGCCGATGATGAAGCCGGCCATCACGCGGATGCCGTAGGAGGTGATCCGATCCACGGACTCCTCCAGGGAGCTGCGGGTGTTCTGCAGCTTGCGGGCTGTCTCCAGGCTCGCCTCATCGGGGGTTTCGATGCCGAGGAAAACGCTGTCGAAGCGACTCTCGGCCATCATCAGCATCATCTCTTCGTCGGAGGCCAGATCCACCGACGCTTCGGTGGCGAAGCTGAAGGGGTAGCCGTGATCAATCTGCCATTGCTTGAGTGCAGGCAGCAGCAACTTGGCGTTGCGCTTGTTGCCGATGAAGTTGTCGTCCACCAGGAAGATCGAGCGCCGCCAGCCCAGGTCGTAGAGGTATTGCAACTCGGCGATCAGTTGCTCGGGGGTCTTGGTGCGGGGCTTGCGGCCATACAGAACGATGATGTCGCAGAACTCGCACTGGAAGGGGCAGCCCCGGGAGAACTGCACCGACATCGAGTCGTAGGCGTCGAGCTCGAGCAGATCGAAGCGCGGAATGGGTGTACCGGTCACGTCGGGCTTCACTCCCTCTGAGCTGAAGCGTCCCTGCTGCTCTCCACGCTCCAGGGCCTCGATGAACATCGGCAGGGTGATCTCACCCTCATCGAGCACCTTGAAGTCGGCCAGAGCGATCTCTGGGGCATCAGGTGTGGAACTCGCGAACGGGCCGCCGACGGCCACCGGCAGGCCCCGCTGCTTGGCCTTGGCGATCTGTGCGGCCATGTCGGCCTTCTGCACGATCATGCCGGAGATGATCACCAGCTCCGCCCAGTTCCACTCGGCCTCGGTCACCTCGCGCACATTGCGGTCAACCAGCTTGAACTCCCACTGCTGGGGCAGCAGGGCCGCCACGGTGACCATCCCAAGCGGAGGGAGCAGAACCTTGCGGTTCACGAGCTCGAGGATTTTCTCGTAGCTCCAGAAAGTCTTGGGGAACTCCGGGTAGACGAGCAGAGCGCGCATGCTGATCCGGTTCGTAGGACGGGACACGGGACTGGCAGGCCTTCGCCTGCCCCCGCGGTGGTTGGGCGTCAGCCTAAGGGCAACCCACGGCAGCAGGGTTGCTCTGCTCTAATGATCAGGTTCTCTTTCCGTGCTGGCCATGGCGGCAGTTCTCTACCTCGCTCTGGTGGCCGCTGGACTGGTGACAGCCTTTCTGCTTTCCACGGTCTTACGCGGCATCAAGCTGATCTGAGTCCACTGGATTCAGGCGCAGTCCCCAGCGGCTGGTGAGCTCCATCAGCCCCAGCGCCAGCCCCACACTGCCCATCAGGGCGAAGGTGGCCGGCAGGCCCACCCTCAGGCACAGTCCGGCGGCGATCAGGCCACTGAAACCGCCGCCGCCGAGGAAGGCAATCTGGCCAAGGCCTGCCATCCGTCCGCGCAGTACAAGCGGAGCTCCCACCTGCAGGATCAGGTTGCTGCCCGCCAGCAGACCAGCGGTCCCCGCTCCGATCAGGAAGGTCATTCCCAGCCGGAAGGGCGTGGGCGCCGTCAAGGCCATGCCCAGTTGGGCAAGGCTGGTGATCAGCACACAACTGCCCAGAAGTAGCGAAGGACGCTGGCTCAACCACTGACTGCGTCGTTGCAGCAGCAGCCCCCCGCTGATACTGCCGGCCGCCAGCACGCTGGTGAACCAGCCCAGGGCCTGGGGAGATGGCCCGAGCACCTGGGCGGCGATCAACGGGGCCAGGCCGGGGTGGAAGAAGATCGCCAGGCAGGCCAGGCCGGTGAACACGACCACGTGGCGAAGGCTGGCGCCGCATCCCCGCCAGGCACTGGCCAGGCTTGAATCGGTGCCAATGCCGCTACGCCGCTCGGCGCTGAGGTCGGGCTGCAGCAGCCACAGCACCGTGGCGATCGGCAGCAGGTAGGAGGCCGCATCGATGGTCAGCGCCGTGGCGGGTCCTGTCAGGGCGAGCAGCAACCCACCGATGGGCGGCCCCACCAGCTTGCCGACGTTGAACACCACCGAGAAGGAGGTGAGGTAGGGGGCCAGTTGGGCCGGCTCATCCACCAGCAGGGCGCAGTACTTGTTGCGGGCCGTGAGCTCGAAGGAGCTGGCCAGGCCCACCACGAGGGTGCTGAGCAGCAGCAGGGTCACCTGGGCGGCCCCCGTGAGCCAGGGGATGGCCACGGCCCCCAGCGCGGCACCGGCTACCAGACCCCACTGGGAGCGGATCAGCACCCGTTCGCAGCCGACCCGGTCGGTGAGAACCCCGGCGCTGCCGCTGGCCAGCAGGCTCGGCATCGCCAGGGCCCCGAAGTGCAGGGCCAGCAGCAGCGGATTGCTGGTCTGGTCCATCAGGATCCAGCCCTTGGCGGTAAGCCCGGCGAAGGAGCCGGCGGTGCTCAGCCCCGAGGCGATCAGAAAGGTGGTGCGCTGGTTGCGGCGGATCCAGTGCCTCAACCGCGGCCCTCGCGTCCTGCCAGTGCCTCCTCCACCATGGCCCTGGCACCCACCACCTCGCCCTGAAGGTCGTAAGGGGTCGAGGCCGTGAGGCGCACAGGCACCATGGTTCCTGGGGCGGCGCAGAGGCCGCCGGGGCCTGGGCTCACCCGCACTTCCCCGTCCACATCGGGAGCGAAGCGGGCACAGCGGCCGATCATCTCGCCGTTGCTGGGATTCTCCTGCTCGATCAGCACATCAACGATCCGGCCCACCCAACTGGCATTGCGTTCGGCCGCGATCGGCTGCTGAGCCGCCATCAGGCGGTTGCGGCGCTCGATCGCCACCTCAGCCGGAACCGGATCGGGCAGATCCACCGCCGCGGTGCCGTCTTCCGGGGAGAAGGTGAACACCCCCACATGGTCGAAGCGTTGCTCCTCAACGAAACGGAGCAGGTGCTCGAACTGCTCCTCGGTTTCACCGGGGAAGCCGACGATGAACGTGGTGCGCAGCACCGCATCGGGCAGTTGCTCGCGGATCCGGCCGAGCAGCTCGGTGGTCAAGCCGGTCTGCCAGGGGCGATTCATGGCTCGCAGCACCTCGGGATGGCTGTGCTGCAGCGGCAAGTCGAGATAAGGGAGCACATTCGGCACCTCCCGGTAGGCGCTCAGCACCTCCGGCGTGAGGCCCGTGGGATAGGCGTAGTGAACCCGGATCCATGGGATCTCCACCTCCCCCAGGGCCCTCAGCAGCTCCGCGAGCTGGGGTTTGCCGTAGAGGTCGAGGCCGTAGTTGGTGGTGATCTGGCTGATCAGGATCAGTTCCTGCACCCCCTGGTCGGCGAGCTGATGGGCTTCGGCCACGATCGATTCGATCGTGCGGGAGCGTTGGTCGCCCCGGAGCCTGGGGATGATGCAGAAGGCGCAGCGGTAGTCGCAGCCCTCGGCCACCTTGAGGAAGGCCACCGCCTCGGAGGTGGTCCGGTAGCGGGGCAGGTGCTCATCTCCCACGAAGGTGGGCACGTCGCTCACCCGGTTCACCCGTTCCCCCGCCTCCACCCGCTCCAGCACGTCCACAATGTGCTGGTAGTCACCGGTGCCCACGATCGCGCGTGCCTCCGGCAGCGATTCCAGCAGCTCCTCTCGGAAGTGCTGGGCGAGGCAGCCGGCAATGATCAGTTCCTTGCCCTGCTCGGCCAGCTCCACCAGGGTGCGGACTGATTCCTGACGGGCGTCCTGGATGAAGCTGCAGGTGTTCACCACCACCACCGACGCGTCGCGCTCATCAGCGCTGATGCCGTAGCCAGCCTGGGCGAGCAGGCCGAGCATGTGCTCGGTGTCGACCCGGTTCTTCTCGCAGCCCAGGTGGGCGAAGGCCACCGTGGGACGGCTGGCCCCGGACTCCCCGGGCCGGACCGATCCTGCGGGGAAAGCTGCGCTGGCGGGAGACATGGGTGCGGAGGCCGAAAACCTTGGCCGTGGGTAGAACTCCCAGGGCCAATCCATCACCCTATGGGATATCCGGGTGCCTCGGCCTGGTTCATTCTCCTTCTGCGGCCAACGCCATGCCCTGCCCTGGATCCCGTTGGCGTGAGCTGTTCCCCCAGCCCTGTCCGCTGATCGGGGTGATTCACCTCGGCCCCCTGCCGGGCTCCCCGGGCTGGGCGGGTGATCTGGGGAGCCTGGAGGCCACCGCCCTCGCCGATGCCGAGGCCTATCTCAGCGGTGGCGCCGATGGCCTGATCGTGGAGAACTTCGGCGATGTGCCCTTCTGGCGGGGATCGGTGCCTCCGGAAACGGTGGCCGCCATGACCCGGCTGGCCCTGGCGGTGGTGAGGGCCACGGAGCGGCCTGTGGGCATCAATGTGCTGCGCAACGACGCCCTGGCGGCCCTGGCCATCGCCCAGGCCAGTGGCGCTCGCTTTCTGCGGGTGAATGTGCTCAGCGGTGCCACGGTCACCGATCAGGGGTTGATCGAGGGGGTGGCCGCCGAGCTGCTGCGCCGGCGCCGCCTGCTGGGGGCTGAATCCGTGCGGATCCTGGCCGATGTGCTGGTCAAGCACGGTGCCCCTCTGGCGCCGCTGTCGATGGTGGAGGCGGTGAGTGATGTGCTCGAGCGCGGCGGTGCCGATGGGGTGATCGTCTCGGGCACGGGCACCGGCAGACCCACCGATCCTGGCGATCTGGAGCAGGCCAGGGCCGCAGCAGCCGGGGCCCCTGTGCTGATCGGCAGCGGGGCCACTCCGCAGACGCTGAGGCGGCTTTCGGATGCCTGCGACGGCGTGATCGCCGGCACGGCGCTGAAGCGCGACGGCCTGATCTCGGCGCCGGTGGACCCTGAGCGGGTCTGTGCACTGAAGCGGATGCTGCCACAATCGGCCCAGCCTCAGCCCCTGCCGTGACCTCCACCCGTTTGAGCAGTCGCTTGAGCAACCGTCGACGATCCGACCCCGGACTGCGCTGGGTTCGCGTGGTGATGGCTGTTCTGGCCACGATCGGTGCGATCGATACCGGCGCGATCACTCTCAAGCGCTGGGGGCTGATCGGCCCGCTCAGCTGCCCCGGCGGAGCCGAAGGCTGCGACAAGGTGCTCAACAGTGTCTGGGGCAGCCTGTTCGGTCAGCCGCTCTCGCTCTTTGGTTTTCTCGCTTACACCACAGTGCTGGTGCTGGCGGTGCTGCCACTGGTTCTGACGGGCGAGGCCCGCTCGGCCATCGCCGAGCGCAGCTGGTGGGGACTGTTCCTCTTCAGCGGCGGCATGGCCGTGTTCAGCCTGCTCCTGATGGGGCTGCTGGTGTTCAAGATCAAGGCCTTCTGTTTCTTCTGTGTGCTCTCGGCTGTGCTCAGTCTGAGCCTGTTCGTCCTCAGCCTCATCGGCGGCCAGTGGGACGACCGCGGCCAGCTGGTGTTCCGCGGGGTGCTGGTGGCCCTTCTGGTGGGGCTGGTGGGGCTGGGCTGGGCCGCCTCAGTCGATCGGCCCGCCGCCTTGGGCACCCGTGGCACGCCACCGCCCGTGGTCAGTGTCAGCACCCCGGCCACCCTGGCCCTGGCGGAGCATCTCAGCGGATCCGGTGCGGTGATGTACAGCGCCTACTGGTGCCCCCACTGCCATGAGCAGAAGGAGCTGTTCGGCAAGGAGGCCACCGCCAAGCTCAAGGTGATCGAATGCGCCGCCGATGGTGTCAACAATCAGAAAGCGCTCTGCGACAGCAAGAACCTGGAGGGATTCCCCACCTGGGAGATCAACGGCAAGCTGGATTCCGGCGTCAAGCCCCTCGCCAGGCTGGCTGAATTGAGTGGTTTCAAGGGCAGGCTCTGAGCTGTGACCTGAGACGGACCAGCCCTCAGCCCGAGTTCCCTTCCAGCAACGGAGTCGTGTGGATCGCCTCACCGCGTTGTTGCCGGGAGTGGCGTTGCCAGAAGGGCTGTGGCGCCGGGCAGTCGGTGCGGTAGTGGCCGCCACGGCTCTCGCGGCGGAACAGGGCAGCCTCCACCAGCAGATCCGCCAGGGTGAGCAGCTGGCGCAGATCGTTGAGCGGGCGCAGCATGCCGCCGCCGCCCGGGCCGAGGGCGAGCTGATCGCCGGGCTCGAGCCGTGCCAGGGCCTGAATCCAGGGATGATTGTCCAGCTCCAGCCGCTGGAGGCGGATCAGCCCCAGGGCCTCCCGCAGCTCCCGCTCCTGGCGCTCGACCCCCGCCACCCGCCAGCAGAGGCGGCGCAGCCGTTCGCTCTGGGCGAGCAACTCGCTCTCGAGGGGCAGGGCCTGGGCGAGCTGCGGGGGGCAGCCGCTCCCAGCAGCAGGTGATGCTGATCCCCATGTGCGGGGCAAGGGCTGCTGCTCCGGCAGAGACAATTGCCGCAGCTGCCCGGCAAAAACCAGGCATTCCATCAGTGAATTGCTGGCCAGGCGATTGGCGCCATGCACGCCGCTGCAGGCCACTTCACCCACGGCGTAGAGGCCAGGAAGATTGGTGGCGGCGCTCAGGTCTGTGCTCACACCACCCATCCAGTAGTGGGCGGCCGGAGCCACGGGGATCGGCGCCGCCGTGGGCTCCAGGCCCAGCTCCCGGCAGCGGCGCAGGATTGTTGGGAATTGACGGTTCAACCGCTCCTGTCCCACCGGCCGCAGGTCGAGCCAGAGGTGGTCGACGCCCTGGGCCTGCATGGTTCGCACCAGGGCACGGCTCACCTGATCGCGGGGAGCCAGATCGCCGCTGGCGAGGTCGGTCACTGGACTGTGGCCGTGGCTGTCGATCAGGCGGGCCCCTTCACCCCGCACGGCCTCGGAGATCAGGAAGTGGGGAGCCCCTGGCAGCATCAGGGCGGTGGGATGGAACTGGACGAACTCCAGATCGCGGATGGCGGCCCCGGCCCGCCAGGCCATCGCCACTCCATCACCGGTGGACTGGGAGGGATTGGTGGTCTTCTCGAACAGGTGGCCGCCGCCGCCGCTGGCCAGCACCACCGCACTGGCCCCCAGCCAACGCACCTGATCGTTCTCCAGCACCTGCAGTCCGAGGCAGCGGCCCTGCTCGACCCAGATCTGAAGCGCCATCAGCCCCTTGCGCTGCACCAGCCCAGGGCGGCGCAGCACCTCCCTCTCCAGGGCATCCACCAGGGCGCCTCCTGTGCGGTCCTGGGCGTGGAGCACCCGCCGGTGGCTGTGGGCGGCCTCGAGGGTGGTGCTCAGACCACTGCCGTCGCGGTCAAAGGCCATGCCCAGCCCCAACAACCGTTCAACGCAGGCTGGAGCCTGCTGCACCAGCAGATCGACGGCACCGGGATCGCACAGTCCTGCCCCTGCTCGCAGGGTGTCGTCGCGGTGGCTCTCAAGACTGTCCTCAGCCCGGGTGACCGCCGCGATGCCGCCCTGGGCCCAACGACTGGCGGTCCGGGGTCCGCGCTCCTTGCTGAGCAGGAGCACCCTCAGGTCGGCGGGCAACTCCAGGCAGGCCATCAGCCCGGCGGCACCGCCCCCCACCACCACCACATCCCAGCTCGGGGCCAGGGGTGGTCGAAGGCGGGGCGTCGAGGGCATGGGGCCACGAAAAAAGCCGCCGGAGACCGACGGCTTTCGGAGGGTCGCGACTTTAGGGGTTCAGCGGTAGACGCCCGCGTTGATGCGATCGTCGCCCTCGTTCAGGGCGATCGAAGGGGGGGTCACCGTGAAACTGTCCTTGTACTTCTCGAACAGTTCCTTTTGCCGATCCGTCAGATCCAGGGCGAGCACGTCGTCGATCTCGTCGTAGGGACCGCCGATCACGATCTTGCCGGCCAGGGTCGGATACATGCCGGGGAACTGCTGGAAGCTGCGCACGGGGGAGTTGTTGAGATCCACCTTGCCCTGACGGGCCGCGATCTTCTCATCGGCCACATTGCGGAGCTCCTCAGCCTGGACCGCCGGAGGCAGGAGCAGCGACACCAGCAGGCCAGCCAGCAGCACGCCGCTCATCATCCAGGCAACCAGCCGTTTCATCGAAGTTCTCCGTGGTGTGGATCGGTGAGGATCGCCGTTGGATGCAAGCCTTGACTCGGAAGGTTTCCGAGCAGGGTCAGGGCAACGCTACAGGCCAGTTGGCGGATCAATCCCCACAGCGCCAAGGCTTTTGCAGTTCTTCAATTCCCACCCCGCAGCCCCGCTCCGCTCGCCTTCAGACGAGTCCACTGAGCTGGGGGCTGAGCAGGGCGGCGATCAGGAACAGACCGTCCACCACCAGGGTGGTGACCAGGGTGGCCGCGGCCAGCCGCCCGCCGGGACCCGAGCGACGGCAGCGGTGCGCCAGCAGCGTCAGAGCCACCGCCATCGCCAGAATCAGCGCAAGCGGCGCCGGCTGCAGCACCTGAAGGGCGGCCCGATGCAGCAGGGCGGGGGCCTCAAGGACCGGGGCGCTCAACACCTGCGGCCAGAGCGGCATGACCCCCGTGAGGGCCATGGCCCCATCGGTGCAGGCGGTGCCCAGGAGTGAAGCCAGATAGAAGAGGCCTGCGCTGCGCCAGCGTCCGCTCAGGCCGGCCAGGGCCAGTGGCAGCGCGAAGGCTTCGATCGGCAGATGCCAGAGCGGATGCAGTCGGCACCAACCCCAGAAGAGACAACCGGCCAGCCAGCTGCCGCTGAAGCCGACCAGCAGCGGCCCGAAACCACGCCAGCGCTCAGGGCCCCGCAACTCCAGCAGCAGCCCGATGGTCAGAATCACAGCCGTGAACAGCGTGGCGCTGCTGGGGTGCAGACGGACCCAGGGGGCCTGAAGAAACACCGGCACCACCACCAGTGCGGCGGCCATCACCGGCAACGCCGCTGCAGGAGATCGAGACCCTGCCAGGGGTGGCTGGCGTGCCGCGCTGGACTGGGGCCAGGGAAGGACGAGGGTCTCGGGGACCAGGGCGGACGTGGGAGGAGTGGTGGCGGCCCCGATCACCTGGTTCTGTGAAGAAAGGTATGCAACCTTAAGGGACGCCGGAGGTGGGGCTGCGCTCCGCGCGGACATAAGGTCACTGGCTCCGCCGTGCCACTCCGCGCATGGGCTCTGCCCTTTCAGCCCCGGCTCCAGGCTTTCTCGAAGCCTGCTGGCATGCCCTGGTGCTCGGCATCGTGCAGGGCCTCACTGAATTCCTACCGATCAGCAGCACTGCTCATCTCAAGGTGGTGCCGGTGCTGCTCGGCTGGGGCGATCCGGGGGTCGCCGTCACGGCCGTGATCCAGCTGGGCAGCATCGCGGCAGTACTCGTTTACTTCCGCCACGACCTGGCGGAAGTGCTGGCGGGCGTCAGCCGTGCCTTCCGTCATGGGCAGTGGGGGGATCCCTCAGCTCGGCTGGGTGCGGCCATGGCCATCGGCACCCTGCCGATCGTGCTGGCGGGCCTGGCCATCAAGACCCTCTGGCCCGCCTATGAGAGTTCACCGCTGCGCGGCATCACCTCGATCGCCCTGGTCTCGATCGTGATGGCCCTGCTGCTGGCCCTGGCCGAGCGGGTCGGTCGCCGCCAGCGGGATCTGCCCCAGGTGCGCCCCATCGACGGCCTGCTCGTGGGCATCGCCCAGGCCCTGGCTGTGATCCCAGGAGTGTCGCGCTCCGGCAGCACCCTCACCGCTTCGCTCTTCGATGGCTGGCAGCGGGCAGCGGCGGCCCGTTTTTCCTTCCTGCTCGGGATCCCGGCGATCACCCTGGCCGGACTGGTGGAGCTGAAGTCGGCCTTCGCCAACGGCGCCAGCCTGGGCCCGATCCCCCTGCTCATCGGCATTGCCTCGGCCGCCGTGGTGTCCTGGCTGGCGATCGCCTGGCTGCTGCGCTTCCTGCAGACTCACAGCACCTGGATCTTCGTGATCTACCGGCTGGCCTTCGGCCTGCTGCTGCTGCTCTGGGTCTGGCGGATGGGGCCAGCCGCCAGCTGAAGCCCCAGCCGCCCACACTGAAACTCTCTGAATCGAGTCCCTCCCGTGTGGAACGAACCCTCCACAGGTCTGCCCCTGGCCCCTGTGGATTCAGCCCGCCAGCCCCAGCCAGCCGTCGTGGCGACGGTGGAGACCGGATCGATCGGGGAGGAACTCGGTTTCCAGCCGGGAGACCGGCTGATCAGTGTCAACGGTGTGCGGCCCCGGGACCTGATCGATCTCCAGGTGCTGGTGGGGGAGGAGGAGCTGAGTCTGGAGGTGGAGGACCCCGAGGGCACCCGCCATCAGGTCGAGCTGGAGAAGGATCCAGACGACGGCCTCGGCCTCGTCTTCACCGAGGCCCTCTTCGATGGCCTGCGCCAGTGCAACAACCACTGCGCCTTCTGCTTCATCGATCAGCAGCCCCTCGGCCGGCGCCAGAGCCTTTATGTGAAAGATGACGACTACCGCCTGAGCTTTCTTTACGGCTCCTACCTCACCCTCACCAACCTCACCGCCGCGGACTGGCAGCGGATCGAGCTGCAACGGCTCTCGCCCCTGTTCGTCTCCGTGCATGCCACTGACCCAGAGTTGCGAAGCCGGCTGCTGGTGAACCCAAGGGCCGGTCTGTTGCTGGACCAGCTGGGCTGGTTCGCCGAGCGGCGGCTGCAGATCCATGCCCAGGTGGTGGTCTGTCCGGGGGTGAACGATGGACTTGCCCTGGAACGCACGTTGCTGGATCTGGCCCGTTTCGGGGCCGGCGACTGGCCGGCCGTGCTCTCCGCCGCCGTGGTGCCCGTGGGCCTGACTCGCTTCCGTCCTCCGGGGGATGGTCTGGTGCCGGTCGACCGTGCCTGCGCCCGGCGGGTGATCGAGCAGGTGGAGCCCCTCCAGACCCGCTTCCTTGCGGCCCTTGGCAGCCGCTTCGCCTGGCTCTCAGACGAGTGGTATCTCATGGCGGGCCTTCCCCTACCGGAGCGCGCCAGCTATGAGGATCTGCCCCAGCAGGAGAATGGAGTCGGCAGCATCCGCGCTTTCCTCGAGGCACTCGATCAGGCCACCAGCCGCCTGCCCCGCCGCCTGCCCCAGCCCCGGAACCTGAGCTGGGTCGTCGGGGGATTGGTGGCCGAGGCGCTGGAGCCCGTGGTCGACCGCCTCAATGGCGTTGAAGGGCTGTCGCTGCGGCTCCATGGATTGCCCAGTCCCTACTGGGGGCAGGAGCAGGTGGTCACCGGCCTGCTCACGGGCTCCGATCTGCTGGCGGGCCTGGCGGGCCAGGAGCTGGGCGATGAGCTGTTGCTCCCCTCGGTGATGTTGCGTCAGGGGGAGCCCGTCTTCCTCGACGACCTCAGCCTCGAGGATCTCCAGCAACGGTTGTCAGCGCCGATCCGTCTGGTGCAGGGGGCGGATGATTTCGTGGCCGCATGTCTCGGCAGTCAGGCCCCGGCTCTTTAAGCTCAGCCGTAACCACGGGTTCTGGTGTGCGTCGCTCCTTCCTTGCCTCGGCAGCCCTCGCGGGGATGGCGCTTGTCCCTGGCCTTCAGGGGCTGAGCCTGGCCCAGGACACAGCCCCAGCGGCAGCCACCGCGGAGTCTGCCCCGGTCCCCTCAGCGGCCCCCGTGCCAATTCCCCTGGCTCCGGAGGTCAAAGGAAACCGGCCCAAATCGGATCCCACCGTTCTGGCACCGGCGGCCACCCAGCTCGAGCCTGATCTCCAGCCGCTCGCCTCGCCGCCCTCCCTGGCGCTGCCCACCAGGCCGGCCCAGGTCAAGATCCAGCAACTGCGGCCCCTGGGCCTACGGGAGGTGGAGACCCTGGCTGAGACCAACAACCCCAACCTCAAGGCGGTGGCCTCGCAGGTGGATCAGGCCAAATCCAACCTGCGCGCTCAGATCTCCGCCTGGTATCCCAACATCAATCTCTCCACCGGGAGCGCTTTTCCGGCCCTCACCAACAGCTACCGATTTCGCTACGACGCCAACGCCACCGGTCCTTTTGCCACCCCTGAGTCGCGCACCAAGGGGCAGACCCTCGGGGCCACGATGAACATCGGCATCAACTGGGACCTGATCAACCCCCAGCGGGTTCCCCAGATCTCAGCAGCCCGTGACCAGTTCGAGCAGGCCCAGAACCAATATCTGATCGCCCTTCGCGACCTGCGCCTGCAGGCGGCCCAGACCTATTTCACGCTCCAGCTCACTGATGAGGGGGTGCGCATCGGTCAGGAATCGGTGCGGGCGTCGCTGGTGAGCCTCAAGGATGCCCGGGCGCGCTTTCAGGCTGGGGTGTCCACCAAGCTTGAGGTGCTCCAGGCCGAAACTCAGCTGGCCCGCGATCAGCAGCTGCTCACCAACTCCCTGGCCGAGCAGTCGGTGGCGCGTCGCAGCCTGGCCTCCCTGCTGGATCTGCCTCAGAACGTCACCCCGACGGCCAAGGAACCGGCACGGGTGGTGGGCAGCTGGATGCCTTCGCTGCAGGAAAGCATCGTGGCGGCCTATGCCTTCCGTGAGGAGCTCGATCAGGTCATCCTGCAGATCTCCATCGCCAACAGCAATGCCAATGCGGCGATCGGCGCCGTTCAGCCCTTCCTGAGCATCGTCAATAACTTCGGCTGGGACCGCAGCTACGGCCAGACGGGGGTTCCGAACACTCAGCCGATCAACATGGGCAGCTACACCTATGGGGCGGACAATTCTGTTGGCTTGAACCTGCGCTGGAATCTGTTCGACGGAGGCCGGGCCGCTGCCCAGTTCCGCCAGCAGAAGCAGGCAGCCGAGGAGCAGCGCTTCAACTTCGCCGACCGCCGTGACCAGATCCGGCTGGAGGTGGAAACCAGTTTCTATCAGCTGCTCCAGAACAACCGCGACATCACCACCACCTCCCGGGCGGTGATCTCCTCGCGCGAAGCGCTGCGCCTGGCCCGGTTGCGCTTTCAGGCCGGCGTCACCACCCAGCGGGAGGTGGTCGACAGCCAGCGGGACCTCACCCAGGCGGAGGTGAGCTATGCCCGCGCCGTCACCGACTACAACCGCCGTCTGGCGGAACTGAGGCGCCGCACGGGGCTGGATCAGGTCGCCTTCTGTCAGCCGCCCTCCCTCCCCTCGAGCAAGCCGGCCAGCGATCCCACCACCCAGATTCCGATCGAGCCCCAACCGTTGTTGCCGGCCTGTCAGTCTGAGGTGCGTGCGCCAGACGGGCGCAGTCCTCTCTCCCCCTAGACAGCGCCCGGTGGGAGATCACCAAGGGACACGGAAGGCTTCGTTGCCTGAATCTTGAGCTCCACCATGTCCCTCTCCAGCTCGCCGCCCAGCCTCTCGATCGCCAGCACCGTGCGGTTGGGGCTTTTCCAGGGGAGCCTCGGTTTTCTGGCGGTGATCTTCGCCGGCATGCTCAACCGGGTGATGATCAGTGAACTGGGCTTTCCCGGTCTGCTGGTGGGTGGAGCCCTGGCCTTCGAGCAATTTGTGGCCCCCTCGAGGATTCTCTTCGGTCAGCTCTCCGATGCCCGGCCCCTGGTTGGTCGCCACCGCACCCCCTACATCTGGCTGGGCGCCGCGTTCTTCTGCGGGCTGGCGGTGCTGGTGGTGCCGGTGATCTTCCGGCTCGCCACCGCCCGGGAGCTGGGGGATGGTGCCGCCATCACCCTGGGCACGGTGCTGATGTGTGCGCTCTTCGCCGCCTATGGGCTGGCGGTTTCGATGGCCACCACCCCCTACCTGGCCCTGGTGATCGACCGCACCCAGGAGCGGGAGAGGCCCCGGGCGGTGGGGATCATCTGGTGCATGCTCACGGTGGGGATCGTGGTGGGGGCGGTGGTGATCTCCAGCAGCCTCAAGGGGCTCGATGGGGTCACCGACCCGCTGGTGCTGGAGGCTGTGCTCTCCCGGTTCATGGTGCGGGCTGCTCTGGCGGTGATGGGTCTCACCCTGCTGGCCACCTGGGGCGTCGAGCCCGCCGTGCCGGCAACCACCAGAACTGTCGGCGGATCTGAAAGCCCAGCCCGCGACGATGCGATCACTGTTTCTCAGGCCTGGCGTCTGATCACCTCCAGCCGGCAGGTGGCGGTCTTCTTCCTATTCCTTGTGCTCTTCACTCTGGCCCTGTTCATCCAGGATCCGATCCTGGAGAGCTATGGCGCCGACGTTTTCGCCATGCCGATTGCCGCCACCGCCTCGCTGAATGCTTTCTGGGGGGTCGGCACCTTGCTTGGCCTGGTGCTGGCGGGTTGGTGGATCGTGCCCAGGCTGGGGAAGTACGCCACGGCCAGGCTTGGTTGTCAGCTGATCCTGGCCTCGATGCTGCTGCTGATCCTCTGCGGTCTGGTGGGTGAGGTCACCCTGCTTCAGGCGGTGCTGCTGCTCTTCGGGCTGGCCTCCGGCATCGGCACCAACAGCACCCTGTGTCTGATGCTCGATCTCACCTTGCCGGAAGCCGCTGGCACCTTCGTGGGTGTGTGGGGCCTGGCGCAGGCCTTCTCCCGCGCCACGGCCAAATTGCTGGGCGGCGGATTGTTGGATCTTGGTCGTGCCATCATCCCGGGCCAGGGTCCCTTTCTTCCCTATGCCCTGGTGCTGGGGACGGCCGCGCTGATCGCCCTGGCGGCGCTGCGGGTGCTGGTCGCCGTCAATGTCCACCGCTTTCGCGACGACACCTCCAGGCAGCTGACCCAGGTCCTGACCACCGAACTCGGATGACCGCCACCTTCACCGCCATTCCAGCCGAGGCTCTCAGGCTCACGGATCTGATCGATGCCGTGGCCGAGCGGCAACGCAAGGATTTCGGCCACATGGCCTCGGAAGCCAAGGCCGACGGCAGCCTGATCACCGCCTGTGACCGCTGGAGCGATGAAACCCTGGTGCAGGGGTTGGATCGGCTTTATCCCGGCGAGGGGGTCCTCAGCGAGGAGGGCAGCAAGCTCGTGCCCTCTTCCTCCGCCTACTGGGTGGTGGATCCCCTTGATGGCACCACCAACTTCGCCGCCGGAATCCCCTACTGGGCGATTTCTCTGGCCCGCTTCGAGGACGGTGTCCCCGTGCTGGCGGTGCTGGATGTTCCGCCCCTGCGCCAGCGGATCATCGCGGTGCGTGGGGTGGGCGCCTGGCGCAATGGCAAACCCTTGAAACCTCCAGGCAACGAGGCCCAGGCGGCCGGTTGTGCCTCGCTCTGCAGTCGCTCGATCGGGGTGTTGCAGAAGCTGCCTGATCGGCGCTTCCCCGGCAAGATCCGGTTGCTCGGAGTGGCCAGCCTCAACCTGGTGAGCGTGGCCATGGGCCAGACGGTGATGGCGCTGGAGGCCACTCCCAAGATCTGGGATCTGGCCGCGGCCTGGCTGGTGCTGAGTGAATTGCAGTGCCCCCTGCGCTGGCTGGTGCGCAGCCCCGAGCAGCTGAACCCAGGCGATGACCATGGCAGCACTGATTTCCCGGTGCTGGCCGCCAGCAGCCCTGAGGCCCTCGACCGCTTCATGCCCTGGGCTGAGGCCCTCCTTCGGGGTTGAGGGGATCCCCGGGGGGATGCTGTGGTATGTTTTTGGACTGCGCGTGAGCCGGAAGGCGAGCGCTGCAGGGCTTACAACCAGGAGGAGGCGAGAGCCGGCCGACGGTGTTGTAAGTTTCAAAAGCGGTTGGGAGACCACCGCGAGCCACCGGAGGCCGAGAGGCTGAGGGAGGCGCACCTGGACAACTAAAAAGTTTAGGAACTGACGCTTTTGCTGTGTCAGAAGCCAAAGCGAGGTGATGAGCAATGAGCTCCTGCAAGGGAGGCATGGCTTGAGCCGAGCTTAGGAGTCTGACGAGATAGCAGCAAAGGTGTGAGGTCCCGTCAAAAGAAAAAAGCATCAGGATTTTGCCTGAATTTTGAGAAGGTTACTTTCACGGGTAATTTTTTCAATGAATGTTCAGGTGAGAGACGGTGCGACCGGATCTGAGTGATTTGGAAAGTCGTTGCACGAGCAGCTGAAAGACGTTGCGGCGACCGCATGGATGAGTGATCGAGACTCGATTGTCAGGGGAGACTCTGATGAGGAATGAGCGCGAAAGGTTATCTGTGAAGGTTGTTGTGATTGAGGTTGGCATGTTGTGTGATGCACTCTCGAACCCTTCTGGCTAGAAGGAGGCCTTAACTAATGATTGACGCAAGTCAGGTTATTGGGTAACGGCGACATCATTTGCGATGATAGTTGGCATGATTTTAGCGAAAGCCAAGGTTATGTGAATTAGAGTTTATAGGAATGATGACTACAACGGAGAGTTTGATCCTGGCTCAGGATGAACGCTGGCGGCGTGCTTAACACATGCAAGTCGAACGAGCCTTCGGGCTAGTGGCGGACGGGTGAGTAACGCGTGGGAATCTGCCCTCAGGAGGGGGATAACGGCCGGAAACGGCCGCTAATACCCCATATGCCGAGAGGTGAAACGAATTTCGCCTGGGGATGAGCCCGCGTCTGATTAGCTAGTTGGTGAGGTAATGGCTCACCAAGGCATCGATCAGTAGCTGGTCTGAGAGGATGATCAGCCACACTGGGACTGAGACACGGCCCAGACTCCTACGGGAGGCAGCAGTGGGGAATTTTCCGCAATGGGCGCAAGCCTGACGGAGCAACGCCGCGTGAGGGACGAAGGCCTCTGGGCTGTAAACCTCTTTTCTCAAGGAAGAAGACATGACGGTACTTGAGGAATAAGCCACGGCTAATTCCGTGCCAGCAGCCGCGGTAATACGGGAGTGGCAAGCGTTATCCGGAATTATTGGGCGTAAAGCGTCCGCAGGCGGCCTTGAAAGTCTGTTGTTAAAGCGTGGAGCTCAACTCCATTTCAGCAATGGAAACTACAAGGCTAGAGTGTGGTAGGGGCAGAGGGAATTCCCGGTGTAGCGGTGAAATGCGTAGATATCGGGAAGAACACCAGTGGCGAAGGCGCTCTGCTGGGCCATAACTGACGCTCATGGACGAAAGCCAGGGGAGCGAAAGGGATTAGATACCCCTGTAGTCCTGGCCGTAAACGATGAACACTAGGTGTCGGGAGAATTAACCCTTCCGGTGTCGTAGCCAACGCGTTAAGTGTTCCGCCTGGGGAGTACGCACGCAAGTGTGAAACTCAAAGGAATTGACGGGGGCCCGCACAAGCGGTGGAGTATGTGGTTTAATTCGATGCAACGCGAAGAACCTTACCAGGGTTTGACATCCTGCGAATCCCTTGGAAACTTGGGAGTGCCTTCGGGAACGCAGTGACAGGTGGTGCATGGCTGTCGTCAGCTCGTGTCGTGAGATGTTGGGTTAAGTCCCGCAACGAGCGCAACCCACGTCTTTAGTTGCCAGCATTCAGTTGGGCACTCTAGAGAGACCGCCGGTGATAAACCGGAGGAAGGTGTGGATGACGTCAAGTCATCATGCCCCTTACATCCTGGGCTACACACGTACTACAATGCTACGGACAAAGGGCAGCAAACTCGCGAGAGCTAGCAAATCCCATAAACCGTGGCTCAGTTCAGATCGTAGGCTGCAACTCGCCTACGTGAAGGAGGAATCGCTAGTAATCGCAGGTCAGCATACTGCGGTGAATACGTTCCCGGGCCTTGTACACACCGCCCGTCACACCATGGAAGTTGGCCATGCCCGAAGTCGTTACTCCAACCCGCAAGGGAGGAGGACGCCGAAGGTGGGGCTGATGACTGGGGTGAAGTCGTAACAAGGTAGCCGTACCGGAAGGTGCGGCTGGATCACCTCCTAACAGGGAGACAATAACTGATCGTGATGTCTGGCTCATTTATTGCTAGGCCATGATCCTGTCATCTCGATGGTTAATCGGTACCTCAACCGACAGAGACGAAGCCAGATGTGAATCCAGCGATGGAGAGACCTCTGAGCTGTCGTGGATGTCTTTTCAGTTCCTAAACTTTGTCTAGGTCACCCCGCAAGGGTATCCCTGGGCCATTAGCTCAGGTGGTTAGAGCGCACCCCTGATAAGGGTGAGGTCCCTGGTTCAAGTCCAGGATGGCCCATTCGTGTTTGGGGGTTTAGCTCAGTTGGTAGAGCGCCTGCTTTGCAAGCAGGATGTCAGCGGTTCGAGTCCGCTAACCTCCACTGACCAACCCGCCCGGATCGCGAAAGCAGAGGGAGAGAGCTTGTGGTGGTGATTTTAGATGATTGTACTGAGAAAAGGACTCTAGCTTCCTTTCATTTTAAGGTTTGATCAGTATCTTGATGCGAGTCAAGTACTGCCATAGGCCTTGATTGAAAAGACGCTGGACTCCAGCAAGATCAGCTGAAAGGCTGATGGTTGCGGTGTTCAGTAGAACCTTGACAACTGCATAGGTAAGTCTGTAAATAAAGCATCTCATGGATGCTTCATCAGCAGTCGATGATTCTGGTGGCTTTGGCTCCTGGGATCAACGTTTGTTTTTGGAGCGATTCTAGAGTAGGAGCCGAGACTCCACATTGCTCCTGGTTCTTGCCGAAAGAATCGGGTTTGATCTTGTTTTTAGAGTCAATGCGAGATCAATTGAAGAAATTCAGTTGATCAGGCGTTGAGGATGAAAGCAGGAGAATCTGCGTACAACCGCAGTAAGGTGATGTGGAGATAAATTGGTCAAGCTACAAAGGGCTCACGGTGGATACCTTGGCACACAGAGGCGATGAAGGACGTAGTTACCTGCGATAAGTCTCGGGGAGCTGGAAACACGCTTTGATCCGGGAATTTCCGAATGGGGCAACCCCTAGAACGGCCAGCTGAATCCATAGGCTGGCACGAGCCAACCCAGCGAACTGAAACATCTTAGTAGCTGGAGGAAAGGAAAGTAAAAACGACTCCCTAAGTAGCGGCGAGCGAACGGGGAAGAGCCTAAACCGATGGTTCCGACCATCGGGGTTGTGGGACAGCAACGTGGACCAGTGACGTTAGTGGAAGCGTTTGAAAGGCGCGCCATAGAGGGTGAAAGCCCCGTACGCGAAAACGAATCTGGCCTAGCTGTATCCCGAGTAGTACGGAGCACGTGAAATTCCGTATGAATCTGCGAGGACCACCTCGTAAGGCTAAGTACTCCTGTGTGACCGATAGCGCAACAGTACCGCGAGGGAAAGGTGAAAAGAACCCCGGGAGGGGAGTGAAATAGAACATGAAACCGTGAGCTTACAAGCAATGGGAGCCCGACTGATCGGGTGACCGTGTGCCTGTTGAAGAATGAGCCGGCGACTTATAGGCACTGGCAGGTTAAACCGGGAATGGTGGAGCCATAGCGAAAGCGAGTCTGAATAGGGCGATCGTCAGTGTTTATAGACCCGAACCCGGGTGATCTAACCATGGCCAGGATGAAGCTTGGGTGATACCAAGTGGAGGTCCGAACCGACTGATGTTGAAAAATCAGCGGATGAGCTGTGGTTAGGGGTGAAATGCCAATCGAACCCGGAGCTAGCTGGTTCTCCCCGAAATACGTTGAGGCGTAGCGTCTAGTGCTATAGCAGGGGGGTAAAGCCACCGTTTCGGTGCGGGCTGCGAGAGCGGTACCAAATCGATACGAACTCTGAATACCCTGTGTGAAACTAGGCA
>NZ_CH724161.1:35081-37090 GCF_000153045.1 Synechococcus sp. WH 5701 | reverse complement strand
CACGCAACGTGCCAATCCCCATGAGGTATCGGGGCCGATCCTGCGGCAAAAGTGGACCGATGTCGCGCACAATTCGATGCATGTCGTCCGTTGGTTCGCCCACGCTGACGCCGCCGATCGCGATGCCAGGGAGGTCGAAGGCGGCCACGGCTCGGGCACTTTCGCGACGGAGGTGGGGAAAGCAACCTCCTTGAACGATGCCGAATAGGGCTTGGTCGGTTCGGGTATGGGCATTCACGCAGCGTTCAAGCCAGGCATGGGTGCGTCGACAGGCATCTTTCACATCGTTTTCTGTGGCTGGATAGGGCGGACATTGGTCAAAGGCCATCGCCACATCAGCGCCAAGGGACATTTGGATGTTGGTGGCGTGCTCTGGCGTCATGTCGATGGTGCGCCCATCCCGCGGGTTGCGAAACACCACCCCCCGTTCATCAATCTTGTTTAGTTTCCCGAGGCTGAACACTTGGAATCCGCCTGAGTCGGTGAGCATGGGCCCATCCCACCCCATAAACCGGTGTAGGCCTCCAGCCTCTGCGACGACCTGTTCGCCTGGTTGGAGATGTAGGTGATAAGTGTTTGACAGCACCATCTGGGCCCCCGTGCGGGCCAGTTGCTCTGTGCTGATCCCTTTCACTGTGGCCAGGGTGCCCACAGGCATGAACCGCGGGGTTTGTACCGGGCCATGCGGGGTGTGAAAGCATCCACAGCGGCCCTTCGTGTGGGGGCAATGGGCGCTGATCTCGAAGTTGAACACGGCGGTTATCCCGCTTTTGCTGAACCTAAGGTTCAGCCGATCCAAGCTTGCCGCTGCACGTCATGGCAAAACAACGGATTTATCGCATGAAGGCTGGGATCGTCAGGATTGTTTTCCCTTGGTTGTCGGATTTGGCGGGGGCCTGGATTTTTTATTCGGTGTTGCCGGCCTGGCCTTGGCCGAGGCCCCGCTTTGAACGCATAGCCCGCTTTGCTCCATGGATTGGGCTGTGGATCGGAGTGCTGCAGGCCCTGCTGTGGTGGGGCTTGAGTGGACTGGGTTGGAGTGATGTTGCCTTGGCACCAGTCGTGATCGCAGGCGGTATTTGGCTTGGTGGTGGTCTGCATCACGACGGATTGATGGATACCGCCGATGGCTTGGCTGCTGGGGCCGCGAGACGCCTTGAGGCCATGGAAGACAGCCGGGTGGGAGCGAGTGGTGCGTTGGCCTTAGCTGTTGTGCTGTTGCTTCAGCTCGCCGCCTTGCTCCAGCTCCACGAGCAAGCGCCTTTGGCTTTGATCCTGGCGGGGTTTTGGGGGCGTGTTTCGCCCCTGTGGGCGATGGCCCGATTCGACTATCTCCGCTCGGATGGCACCGCGGGTTTTCATCGGCGTTATGGACAACCGTGGTGGGATGTGGTGCCAACGGTGGTTGCTTGTTTGGCCTTCGCTCCTTTCGTCACTCCCCTGCTCCTGCTGATTGGCGCTCCAGTCGCGGTCGGCGTTGCAGAGCGTTTGGGGCGTCGTCTTGGCGGCCATACCGGCGATAGCTATGGCGCCGTGGAGGTGGTGACCGAGGTGATCACGCTGTTGCTGCTGGCAGGGCTGGCTGCGGCCAACTGAGCTGAAATGCATTGCCCTTTGACGGCAGGTTGGTTTGGACCCGCCATGGCTCAACGCTCAGAGTGAGATGGCCACCATTGCGCTCAGCCAAGGCTCGAGCTAATGCCAATCCAAGGCCGGTACCAGGGCGATCGCGGCTGGTGGTGCCCCGTTCGCCACGTTGGAAAATCAGCTTTCGTTCTTCGCTTGAAATCGGAGGACCGTCATCCCAAACGCAAAGACCATCGGGCAGTAAGGCGAGACCGATGGAACATCCCGGCGGGCTGTAGCGGAAAGCGTTCTCGAGCAGGTTGGCAACGATCTCAGCCGTGCTGCCATCTCCAGCGGAGTGGGTGCTCCAGGTCGGCCACTCTGAGGGACCATGCCAGGGACGGCCCTGAAGGCTGGCTGTTGCACTGGCCCGCTCGATGAGA
>NZ_CH724161.1:0-1626 GCF_000153045.1 Synechococcus sp. WH 5701 | reverse complement strand
GAGCACAAGCGACCCGGGCACCAAACCGCTCCCCAAAACGCGGTCAAACTCAGTCGATCCCGTCTGCAAACGCTGCAGAGGTTGGTCGTCCAGCGACGCCATCGCGGTGGAACGTCGGGGGGAAGGAGCACTCTCCTGATTGGGCGCAGCACGGCGGCGGCGGCCATCGGTGGATGGCTGGGATTGCTCAACCAGGGAGTTCCAACTCCCGCACTCAGGACAACGTCCAAAGAACTGTCGCGCCTTCGCACCACAGGCTTGACAAACAAAAATGGCGGTGGGCTTAGGCAATGCGAACTGTGAAGAAAGTTGCTGTTACGTGAACCAAAGGGGGTCTGCCCTTTTATTTGTTACGTGACCCACGCTGCGTCACAGCCTTCATGACGGCCACGGCTCCCTCTAAGGAAACAATTCTCGTGGTCGATGACGAGGCCTCGATCAGAAGGATTCTGGAAACCAGACTCTCCATGATTGGGTACAACGTCGTGACCGCCTGCGACGGCACGGAGGCCCTGGAGTTGTTTCCCAACTGCATGCCCGACCTGGTGGTGCTCGACGTGATGATGCCAAAGCTTGATGGCTATGGCGTTTGCCAGGAACTCCGCAAGGAATCGGATGTTCCGATCGTGATGCTGACAGCCCTCGGCGATGTCGCCGACCGGATCACCGGCCTTGAGCTCGGGGCTGACGACTATGTGGTGAAACCATTCAGCCCGAAAGAGCTAGAAGCGAGGATCCGCTGCGTTCTTCGCCGGGTTGAGAAGGAAGCGATCGCCGGGATACCCAACTCCGGTGTGATTCAGGTATCCGACCTACGCATCGACACCAACAAACGCCAGGTGTTTCGCAACGACGAGCGCATCCGGCTCACGGGCATGGAATTCAGCCTGTTGGAACTCCTGGTGAGTCGCTCAAGGAAACCGTTTAACCGTGGCGAAATTCTCAAAGAAGTCTGGGGTTATACCCCTGAACGCCACGTTGATACTCGTGGGGGTGAAGTTCATATCTCCCGGGTTCCTTCCCAACTGGAAAAAGATTCCCCCCACCCTGAATTAATCCTCACGGCTCGCGGTACCGGCTACCTGTTCCAGCGCATCATCGACTCCGTTGCTTCCGAAGGACCCTGATTCCTCCCGGGCCCCTGAGCCCCGGAGCAAGAGCACAAGACCGCGTGCCATCCGCCGTCTTGTGATTTGGTACCGGCGGAACTCCGCCGTGACCACAATTGTTGATGGTGCGGCCAGCTCAGCGTCTGCAGCAGGAACCGTTGCAGGGACTGTTGTTTCTGGTGCCGGCACTGTTGCGAGCAGCGTTCTTCAGCCCTTGGTGTTTGATCCTCTTCGCCGCCTGCAGGGTGGGAATGATGAAAACGACATCAAAGACGAAGATCGCCTTTGGGTCGCTGTTGATGGCATGGGAGGCGACAATGCCCCTGGTCCCATTCTTGAGGGATGCCTCCAGGCGATTGAGCGCCTGCCCTTAAAAATTCGGTTTGTTGGCGAGCAGGATCGGGTGCGCGCTGCAGCAGCCGATCTAGAACTTGAAGCCACCTTGGAAAGAGCTCAAGCATCAGCCACTTGGAGTTAGTGCCGAGCGGCCCCTCTATCGGCATGGATGACGAAGCGA
>NZ_CH724162.1:34657-36711 GCF_000153045.1 Synechococcus sp. WH 5701 | reverse complement strand
GACCGGCATCTAAGGCCTGCAAGATGTGGTCGGGATCAATCACCCTGCAGCTGCCCAGACCAGCTCTGGATTGTCAGAGAACAAGGGTCCTTTAGGACACCATCCCGGCGCAAGACCAGGGGCAGCAGGCGTTGGACCAACCCACTGCAACGCCGCCAGATGGTGCACCCAACGGCGAGCGATCCCAGTTTCGAAGGCGGTACTCACCATTCGATTGGGAACTCCAGATTGGATTTGCCGCAACAACGGCCTTGGATCCCCATCCACCGACGGACGCCGAACCTGCCAGCCAATCCAGCTGTTTCGGAGCTCGGGTCGATGCTCAAGTGATTCATCGAGGGCCACCGATCCGCGTTGGGCCAATTGCTCGAGCCCTTCGTGGTCAGTCACCGCCAACGGCTGCTCCAGCCAATCAAACCGCGACTCCTGCCGCAACCGCTCTAGCCAAACTCCTGCGGTCAAGCGATCCCACCCGCCATTGGCGTCCAACCGCAGCCTGGCGTTATGGGGAAGACGCACGAGAAGCTGCTCCAGCCAACGCTGTTCGCGTTCCGATGCCTCGGTGGCCACCTTCCACTTAAAGGTGAGCGCGTGGGATGGCGGGCAGTCGATGAGAACTTGATCCAATGCCATCAGCATCTGCTCGCCCGCTGGCAGGAGCTGAGCCGGGGGAGGCGCTTCCTGCCAAGGCTCGGACGACAAGTCCCCCACGAGTCCATCCAACTCGGCTAATGCTGCAGCTAAGCCAAAGCCAAGCGCCCCTGATGCTTGAGCAATCAAGGCCTCAAGCTGACCACGGCTCACCTCTCCAGGCAGTTCCTCCAACAGGGTTTGGCAGCGCAACCACTGCTCCGTTCGCAACGGCGCCACTTCCCCCCAACCCACGGCACCGGTATCGCCATCGCATAACCGCAGCAACCACCCGCGCCGCTCGAACAACACACCAGTAGCGGTCCTCAACGGTTGCAAGAGCGAAAAGCTAAAGGGACGCACCTGAAGCTGGATCGTCATCCCAACGGCCACAACGGTGCAAGGGCTAAGCCGAGGGCAAGCCCTAATCCATTCCAAGCCTGAAAGCGCAAGGCCAAGAATTTGCTGGTGCAGGTGCGCTGCGGCTGATTGTGATGTCGCCGCATTAAACGAATCAAAGCCCATCCAGCCGGCAAGCCCAAACCACTCAGCAGAGCCGTAGGCGGCCAATGGCCCAAGGCCACTGGCAACCACTCCAAGGTGAGGGTGAGGCCCACAAACCAAGGGATCAGCGCAGCCGCCCGTGCGGTCCCCAGGCGCACCACCGGTGAGCGCTTGCCATGGGCTGCGTCTTCCTCCACCTGATGGAAGTGGGAACAAAACAGCACCAACGAGGTGGCCAAGGCCGGCCCAGCTCCCAACACCAATGCAGATGTCCAAGGCACGTCCCCCACTCCAGCTGGAGCGAGCACCAACAGAGCTGCAGACGACGCCACCGGACCGAACGCCAACCAACAGAGCGGTTCCCCCAGCCCCTGGTAGCCCAAACGAAATGGCGGACCTTGGTAGACGTAGCCCAAGCCACAACTGAGCAACACCAGCAGCAACACGGCGGGATGGCTTCGCCAGGCCAGCCATCCCATCAAGCTCAAACCGAGCAGTAGGGATGCAGTTGACAGCCAAGCAATGCGATCCCGACGGCCGGTGAGATTCACAACCGAATGGGGCTTACCAACCGCATCCACTCCCGTATCGGCATCAAATAAATCGTTGCTCAGGTTCTCCCAAAGCAATAAAAGAATGGCGGCGAGCAAAAAACCGAAGAGCTGGTCCCAACGCAGAATTCCCTTAAAACCAAGCTGCCATCCAGCGGCCAAAAGGACCGGCATCACCGCAACCGAATACATCGGCCACTTGATCGCGGCCTTCCATAACGCCCGTCGTTGGGCGTAACGGGTTGCGACAGCCTGCGGCTCTTGCATGGGCAGGACCCGTGTCAACCAGGAGGAGGGCCCATACATTTGAGCAGTACCTCGGCCCAACGACGCAACAGATGTCTGCTGATCTGAGTTTCAGCAACCTGA
>NZ_CH724162.1:0-1243 GCF_000153045.1 Synechococcus sp. WH 5701 | reverse complement strand
TACAAATTGCAGACTTTGAGCTGCAGCTACTTGAGTTGGGGAACTCAAGCCAGTTGCGTGCCATGGCACTGGATTTCACGGTCTTGCCCTCTCATCAGGTCGATTTGGTATTGGAGCTACTTCCGAATAGTAGTGACTTGTTATTGGTGACATGTTCAGGCCTTTTGGCTTTTGAACGATTGTCTGCCATACGGGATTTTCCAGATCCTGAGCTTGATGAGGATCAGGTCGTAACGGCACTCGATTCAGGTCTTTCTGCTGAGTCGTTCGTCGTGAATGATGAACGCTATTTGCCACTTTCTGAGCTGGACTTAAGAGTTTTAGTAGCTGATTTTAAGAGGTCTCTACAACGCTTTTATGAACTATGCCCAGGTTGTGAGATTCGTTGTTTGCAGCTTGCTGGAATCAACAGTGCGCATCCATTACTAGCGAATTTATTACAAGAAAGCTTGGGGCTCCCTGTCCAGCTGCATCGCCCTCTCTTGTCACTCGGTGTGTCGGGCTTTTCACTTGACGATGTATTGGTTCAAGCTGGTTTAGGTCGTCTGGTAGGTCTTGGCTTGGGTTTGCTATCTCGTGAGCAGCTTTTGTCGTGTCCACTTGATGCATCTAAAAGTGTAAATAATGTTGATAATAAACTTTCAGCTGTTGGTATAGATCAGTTGATTGTTGCTAAGGCTCCTAGTAGTTCGGCATCTAGCTTGCCGTTTTTGCCTGCGAAATCCTTGGAAGCTGTTAATCAACAACCAATTGACTTGCCATCTCCTGTTTCACCTGCTCAAGACACTGCTGATGAGATTCAATTAACAGAGGTTATTGACATTACGGATGAGGTGGTCTCTCCTCTCCAATTGAAGGAGGAGGTGGTGAGTGAGGTTAAAGAGGAAGAGGAGTGGCCATCAATCGGTGTAGACGAGTTGAATGAGGAGGTGATGAGTGGAGTTAAAGAGGAAGAGGAGTGGCCATCAATCGGTGTAGAGGAATTGAAGGAGGAGGAGGTGTTGAGTGAAGTTAAAGAGGAAGAGGAGTGGCCATCAATTGGAGAAGAGGAACTGAAGGAGAAGGTGGTGAGTGAAGTGAAAGAAGTAGAAGGGCTAATCGAAAACCCCTTAATGTCACTGATCCACCTGAGCAGAAAGACGGTTCAGATGATGGATTGTTATTAATTCCTGGCTTGGAGAATGACTCTCCGAGCCCTCCTAAAAAGCAATCTAGCAAGACATCATTGGACGCTACTTCTAGT
>NZ_CH724163.1:34854-36531 GCF_000153045.1 Synechococcus sp. WH 5701 | reverse complement strand
GTTCCGCCTCAATTTCATCCAATTGATGGCAATGGGCATCGGTCGTCATCGGCACGACCTCAAGACCCAACAAGTGGCCTGGATCGCGCAGAAATCCCCAGCGAATCGAACCAATCCCCCCCGATCCCCCCGCAACAAAACCACCCACCGTTGCGCTGCGCCAAGTACTGGGAAGCAAGCGCAACTCACGCTGATGACGGCGTAGCTCCTGATCCAAATGACTCATCTGGCAACCCGGCTCCACCGTGACGACACCCGTGACGGGATCAAACTTGCGAATGCGCTGCAAACCAGTGGTGAGCATCACCATCCCGCCCTCGAGGGGGACGCATTGCCCATAATTCCCGGTGCCAGCACCCCGCACCGTGAGTGGGACGCCATGTTTGGCACACGCTGCTGCTAACTGTTCGACGGCGGCCACCGACTGAGGGCGAGACACCAACTGCGCACGGGCCCCCGCAAGCTTGGGAGTCAGCACAGGCGAGTAGTCGTATGCATCGCGGGAACAACGCAGCAACTGGCCAGGTTCGTCCTGAAGATCCAGGTCGGAAATATGGGCTAAATCCTGTCTTAGAGCGAGAAGCGCATCGGCGCGAGTCATGGCTGCAGACGGTTCACTCCAATGGGTCTAACCGTTACTTGGTCGGGAATGTCGACGACAACCATTGCCCCTGAACGAGAACACGCCGAGACGACGACCCGCGCAAGACATCCGACCAACTCGTTCCCTTCACCGCCACCAGATCGGCAGGGGCACCCCGACGCAGCACCCCATCCCAAGACAGGCCAAGAACTCCGGCCGCCGCCGTCGTGAAGGGCGCCAAACCAAGACGCTGCCAAGGCAAAAGCTGGGTGAGTGGAATGGCAGCAGCCATCAACGACAGAGGATCGAAATCACCAGCAGGGAACCAGGGATCAGCGACGTTGTCGCCGGCAACGGCAACGCGGACGCCAGATCGTTGGAGTTGTCGGATGGGAGCTTGAGGCCGCTGCAGCGGAGTGATGTCGGATCGTCGTTCCAGCAACCAAGCATTCGTCAGGGGTAGGGCAACCACCTGCAGATTGGCCCTGATCATGCGCTCGCCAAGTCGTTGCAACGCTGCCTGGGGCAACAGCGCAAGGCTGCTGGCATGACTGCAAGTGATCGGCACCTCCACCGGAGTGATCGTCAAGGCCCGTAGGAGCTGTTTCACCCCTTGTGCCGGTGCATGGTCGGCTTCATCAATATGCAAATCCACGGCAAGGCCATGGCGATCAGCCAGCTCAAGTAGGGCCTTCAACGACTGATCGACCGCTGGCCCCACCATTGATGGATCCAGCACCCCGCCCAGAAGCCCCCGGCACTTCGCGAGTCGCCTGGCCATGGATTCCGCCTCAGCACTCGTCCAAAAGGGAAGAGGTGCAAGGGCAACAAGTTGAAGCTCAACCCGATCCTGCCAACGACGTTGGAGCAGCTCAAGCGCGTCCCAACTCGATGCCGCTCCAGGGCCACCACTATCAATGTGGCTACGAACGGCCCTCAACCCCTGCATGAACGCTTGCTGCAGAGCCCGTTCGCCGCGGATCAACACCAGCTCTGTCGATCGGGATTGGTGCTCCACCAGATTGGCCTTTAAGGCTTCCTCATAGGTGCCGAGAAGATTGGGATGGTCTTGCCAGGTGAAGGCTTTATCGAGA
>NZ_CH724163.1:0-1840 GCF_000153045.1 Synechococcus sp. WH 5701 | reverse complement strand
CTGTGTCGACTGAAGCAGCAGCCTGCTCAGCATTGGCAGTCGACGAAGGTTGATCTGAAGCACTTTTGGGCTGGCCACAAGCAACGGTTAAAACACCTAGGCCAAGAGCAAGAGCGCCAGTGATAGCTTTCTTTTGAAAAAACATGATTGAAGGTAATACTTGGATAAAATTAAAAAACAGAAGGTGAAAAACAATTCAATTCATTCACCTTCAAGACCAACCTTGCTATTTTTTAGCAACAGTAGGAATCAAGAATTGAATTTGTGTACGAATGGTCCAATCACCCATAATCTCTTCTCCACCAATTTCAGGCTTGATTGCATTGTAATAGGCGTGCAGGGAAGCATTGATGGGTTGCTTTCCTAACTTGAAAACACGCCCAATTCCTCCACCAACAGGGACGGTCCAGCCTTGGTCGTCATTCTCCCAATCCGCCGTAATGATTGGCGAGAATGAAAGATACCAGCCCTTCGGAAGGTTGTAATTAACGAACGGTTGAATCAACATTTTATTCACATCAGCGCGATCATCATCTCCAGCAAACGACCAGAGATTATTAATCAAGCCACCAACAACCCACGGTCCTTTGGTGTAGACACCAACCGCTGCAGGACCAGCAGACCACTTACCAGAACCCAGTGGCTTTTCTCCAGTTGGCGCACTCACAGTTGGTCCAAGTCCGAAGGTGAAATTACCTTTTAACGTTGGAACAAAGAACGCGGTTGGATTGATATCGCCAATCCCACCCTTTTGGTATTGGTCCCACTCCGCAACATAAGGTTCTCCCAATGGAGACATTCCAATCTCCCCAACTTCACCAAAAGGCAAACCCAGAAACGGAATAATGGTTCGCGTCACCATGGTCCAGTCGTCGCTCAACTTGAACGGATATACCGGCTGGATGTTCACCACATTGAGCGTGCGATTCGATTTCGCGTCTGGATCTAATGCGTTCGGAGCCCATTGAGTTCCGGGAGTTGCATTCCACTGAATGGGAATACTGATCATGCTCGCAATTGGATTTTGAGCAGCCTTCGCCAAGGCTTCTTGGCTGGGGCCGGCCAACTCAGCTGCAGCAACGCTGGGGTCAGGTTGTGCAACGTCCGAATCGTCTTGGGCCTGAGCCAGCAGAGCGTTGAACGTCAGTGGGCTGAGATCAAAATTCGATTCAGAAGCCGCAAAGGGCTCTTCAGCACGAACGCCGCTACAGGTAGCAGCGAGCAAAGAAGCGAGTGCGCTTCCAATCAAAAATCGTGCCGACATCTACTAATGAATGCTCAGCAAATTCTGATTAAGTCAACAGAAATTAAAAGGGACGGATCGAGCAGGATTCAGGGGAATCGAATTGCGTCAAAACTGCTCGAGGAAGCGCAGATCGCTTGTGTATAGCCGGCGAATGTCATCAATGCCGTGCCGCACCATGCAGAAGCGCTCAACCCCCAAACCAGCGGCAAAACCGCTGTACCGCTCTGGATCTAGCCCTAACCCTTCCAAAACGGCAGGATCGACCATGCCGCAACCCATCACCTCAAGCCAACGACCTCGCCACTGCACGTCCACCTCAGCCGAAGGCTCCGTGAACGGAAAGTAACTCGCCCGAAAACGCACTGGAAGATCGCCAAAAAAGGCTTTCAAAAAGGCCATCACAGTTCCCCTTAGGTGGCTGAAATCCAAGCCTTCATCGATCGCCAACACCTCCACTTGATGGAACACCGGTGAATGGGTGGCATCCACGGCATCACGGCGATAGACCCTCCCAGGCGCGACGATGCGAACCGGTGGGGGGTTCTGCTCCAGGTGGCGAATCTGCACCGGAGAGGTGTGGGTTCTCAGCAGAAG
>NZ_CH724164.1:35118-36489 GCF_000153045.1 Synechococcus sp. WH 5701 | reverse complement strand
CAGCGTTGTGCATGGCCGGCGATAGGGAATGCCGCACAGGGTTGCCAAGCAGTCCCACCAGGCCTGTATCACCGTTGATCATCGGGTCGCCGGATCGCTTCTCCAGCCTGCCTGTTCGGGAACCCCACCTCGCCTCTCAAGGGGTCTCCTGATGAGGATGACGCCATTCAGATCACTTTTTAGGGAAGGGCACCGATGGGCAAAGTTGTCGGCATTGACCTTGGCACCACGAACAGCTGCGTTTCTGTGATGGAGGGTGGCAAGCCCACCGTTATCGCTAACGCCGAGGGCTTCCGCACAACGCCCTCCGTTGTTGCTTACACCAAGAACCAAGACCAATTGGTTGGCCAGATCGCCAAACGACAGGCGGTGATGAATCCGGATAACACGTTTTATTCGGTGAAGCGCTTCATCGGTCGTCGGGTTGATGAGGTGAGTGAGGAACAAAAGGAAGTGAGTTATGGAGTCGAAAAATCCGGCTCTAACGTGAAAGTGAAATGTCCTGTGTTGGACAAGCAGTTCGCGCCGGAAGAGGTGTCTGCTCAGGTGTTGAGAAAGTTGGCAGAAGATGCCGGTAAGTACCTAGGAGAGACCGTCACCCAAGCAGTGATCACGGTTCCTGCGTACTTCAACGATTCTCAGCGCCAGGCGACGAAGGACGCTGGAAAGATCGCTGGCCTTGAGGTGCTCCGCATCATCAACGAGCCCACTGCGGCGGCATTGGCCTATGGCCTCGATAAAAAGAGCAACGAACGAATTCTGGTTTTTGACCTTGGTGGCGGCACATTTGATGTCTCCGTTTTGGAGGTTGGCGATGGCGTTTTCGAAGTTCTGTCCACCTCCGGTGACACCCACCTCGGTGGTGATGATTTCGACAAAGTGATCGTTGATCACCTGGCTGCAACGTTCAAATCGAACGAAGGCATTGATTTACGTCAGGACAAGCAAGCTTTGCAGCGGCTTACAGAGGCTGCTGAAAAAGCCAAGATCGAGCTCTCCAATGCCACCCAGAGTGAAATCAATTTGCCGTTCATCACGGCAACTCCTGAGGGACCTAAGCACCTCGATCTCACATTGACGAGGGCCAAATTTGAGGAATTGGCGTCCAATCTGATCGACCGCTGCCGGGTTCCCGTGGAGCAAGCTTTGAAAGACGCCAAGCTGTCTTCGGGTGAACTCGACGAGATCGTGATGGTGGGTGGTTCCACCCGTATCCCAGCCGTTCTTGATCTGGTCAAGCGCACCACGAGCAAAGATCCGAACCAAACGGTCAACCCTGACGAGGTGGTGGCTGTTGGTGCTGCGATTCACGGGGCGTTCTTGCTGGAGAGGTGAAAGACATTCTTCTTCTTGATGTCACGCCGTTGTCTT
>NZ_CH724164.1:0-1494 GCF_000153045.1 Synechococcus sp. WH 5701 | reverse complement strand
GTTGTAAACACGGAATTCACGGGTCAACGATGCTCCCTGGTCACGAACCGCTTGATTCAGCACAACTGATCCATCCAAATCAGAGATGGATCGATGAAACGTTCCAGGAGGGATACGGAGGATGTCGCCTCCAGCCGCTAAACGAACAATATGAAAAGGCTGATCCCAAGAAAGATTAACGAGATAAAACGTACGCCCTCCACTTGCAGCGAGGAGATTATCTTCCTGGTGGGGATGTAAATAAAATTGCCAGTCTCCTGTTTTCAGATCATTTGGAGGACTAATGGCAGGCCCACTATGAATAACAAGATCACGGGCATTTGACGACCCTATCGTGACATCAAAAAACCGCACTGCAGGCGTATCCCTAAATCGTTCGTACGAAATCAACTCAAACATGTAGCAATGGGAATTCCCAATTTATTTCCCACTACTTTGACCGAGTCAATAAAGTTTTTTAGTGCCAACAGCCACGCTTTAAGCAATACGCTCCAATCCATTCCAAACCCAAGAACAACATTCACGACCTAATCACCAGCCCTTTTGAGAAGGGTCGTCAGCTAAGAATCCAGCGAAAACTGCAAATCATGAACGAGAAAGCAACCTAGTTTCATAAGAAATCCTAAAGATGTATCAGTCTGAACTCCATTGCTATTTGTTGTTAGGGAAAATTTTGCTGTAGCAACAGCTACACAACGTTCACTTTGCTGATACGCAAAGCGCATCACACCTCAGGCCATGGAACGGGGACCTGGGAGCTTGCTTGAACAATCACCATGACTTCCCTTCTGTACAGAGGCCATCAGTATCAACAGCCTCACGTCACTGAACAGCCCACAAGCGTTCAGCTCACCTATCGACGTCACATCTACAAGACGCGCCAACAGGCAGCAAAAACTGAGCAGTCGGTTGTACTGACTTACCGCGGCCTGCAGTACGTGCGCTGCAGCTGAGCATCACCCTTCTGCCTGCCAAGGTTCTTGTGAACCTGAGCAGGCAGAAGCGACTCCCTAGCAAGCGCTCAGAGATGGGCAAACTCACATCCTCCACGTACTTACAGGAGTGATCCCGAGTTTTTTCCGAAGTTTCTGAACAACTGGTCGCCATCAGAGCCATGGTGCAAGGGTTAGGTCCCGCCATGTTCACAATCGAGAGAAAATCAGGCACTCACTGGCAGCCTGAAATCCAACGCAAAACGGAATTTAAAGCTTTCGTGGATGCCCGGACGAAATGCATGGCCACCGGCCAGACCTACCGCGTGGTGAATCGAGACCAAGGTGTTGAGTGTGTGATCACTCTTGATGACTGCAGAAAGCACTTTCACGCTCTTTAGGACAACCACAAGAAAGGCTCTAAGAACTAGAAACGATTTCATAAATATCCAATAAACGGCACCAGATAGCCCTATCCCCCCAGATAAGCCATCTCGGCATGGGGTTTTTCTTGACCACTCCGCAGACTCCGCTCTTCACTAAAGCGATCAGAGCGGCGCGT
>NZ_CH724165.1:35196-36391 GCF_000153045.1 Synechococcus sp. WH 5701 | reverse complement strand
TGTGACGATGTGACTTCGCCGATTAAAGGACTTCAGCGAGCATCAATTTTTTGTATTAATGAATTGTCAAAAATACTTTTTGATGTCTCATGTTGTGCGGCAAAATATTTGTTTAACGCAAATAGAGCTCAATGGCTTGTCCGCCAATACACCACGGCTTGCGTGATGATCGTGACCATTACGACCGGTAAAACCAAACAAAGCATGACCAATCTGAATTCATCAGACCAACTAGCGAGGATTGTTCTTGGAAGAACATTGTCAACGATGTAGAGGACATAAAGACTCAGCAATAATCCCCCTTCCAATCGACTGATGCGTCCGCGAGTCCAGAAGATCGGTAGACAAGCAAGGCTGGTGAGGAGCATCACTGGCAAGTCGTCATGGATGAGGTCGGGGGAGACGTTTAATCCCTGGCTTCCAGTGACTAATGCGGTGCCTCCCAGTACGAGCATCAGGTTGAGCAGGCAGCTGCCAACAACGTTGCCGATGGCCAAATCGGTCCGGCCGCGTAGGGCTGCAACGAGCGACGTAATCAGTTCCGGCATCGAGGTGCCAGCCGACACGATCGTCAATCCGATGACGGCTTCACTGACGCCGAGCAGCGTTGCAGCGCTGGTGGCTCCACTCACGAGCACTTTGGATCCAACCGTGAGGACGGCGATGCCACCAATCAGCCTGAGAACAGCTAAGTGCCATCCGCCTTCTGCGGCGTTCTCTTCGATCTCAGGTTCTGCACTTTCGCTGTCATCCGGCTGTTCCCGTGCGGTTCGGATCTCCCAGATGGTGTTGATGATCAAGCCGAGGAGGAGGGCAAGGCCGGCCTGCCAGGTCACGCGTCCAGCCGAAGCCATCCCCCATACCGCGGCTGAAACGGCAATCATTAAAGGCACATCTCGGCGCACCAGTCGGCTTTCAACGCGCAGGGGCAGCACCAACGCACTGCTTCCCAGCACCACCATCACGTTGAAGATATTGCTGCCCACCACGTTGCTTAGGGCAAGTGCATCGGAACCCTGAAGCACGGAATTGAGGCTGACAAACAGCTCGGGTGCACTGGTGCCAAGTGACACCACGGTGAGACCAATCACCAGCTGAGGAATCCCGAAAATCACAGCGAGGGCGATGGATCCCTGAACAAAAAGTTCACCCCCGCCAAACAACAGAGCGATGCCAAGGAGAACTTCGATCGTGG
>NZ_CH724165.1:0-1241 GCF_000153045.1 Synechococcus sp. WH 5701 | reverse complement strand
GCGCGACGCCACGGTGCGGCCGTAAAGCAAAAGAACTCGCCCCTTGGGATCTCCCGTACTGGAGCGAAAAATTACGCCAAGAGCGGTTTGATTTGGATCAAGAGGCACTTCGTCCATGGTTCCCGTTGCCGCAGGTTCTTGATGGCCTCTTTGGGCTCTGCAACAGGCTTTTTAATGTGGTGATCGAAGCCGCCGATGGGGAGGCTCCGATCTGGCATCAAGACGTTCGTTATTTCCGCGTGCAACGGCAAGACGGCACCCCACTTGCCTCGTTTTATCTCGATCCCTACAGCCGACCGGCCAGCAAACGCGGTGGGGCCTGGATGGATGAATGCCTTGGACGGAGAACAAACCCCGACGGCACCCATGTGCTGCCTGTGGCCTACCTGATTTGCAATCAAACCCCTCCCGTCGAAGACACCCCGAGCTTGATGAGCTTCGAAGAAGTGGAAACGCTCTTCCATGAATTTGGCCATGGTTTGCAGCACATGCTCACCACGGTTGATGAACCGGAAGCCGCCGGCATTAGCAACGTGGAATGGGATGCCGTTGAGCTGCCAAGCCAATTCATGGAGAATTGGTGCCTTGATCGTGCCACCTTGATGGGGATGGCACGCCATTGGCAAACCAACGAACCTTTACCTGAGGACGAGTTCCAAAAACTGCGCAAAAGCCGCACATTCAACGCTGGTCTGGCAACGCTTCGCCAAGTGCATTTCGCCCTAAGCGATCTTCGCCTTCATAGCCGCTGGACGCCTGAACTTGGCATCACTCCTGATGCATTACGCCGGGACGTTGCAACCACCACCACGGTGATGGAACCCATCCCTGAAGATCAATTTCTCTGCGCCTTTGGCCACATTTTTGCTGGTGGGTACTCAGCTGGGTATTACTCCTACAAATGGGCTGAGGTCTTAAGCGCCGATGCATTCGCTGCCTTTGAGGATGCTGGTCTCGACAATGAACAGAAAGTTCAATCCACTGGGGCTCTCTTCCGAGACACTGTTCTCAGCCTTGGCGGAAGCCGCTCGCCGTCTGAGGTCTTCGAAGCCTTCCGCGGGCGCCCTGCAAGCACCGAAGCATTAATCCGACATTCCGGCCTGGTGAACGCCTAAGGCCAAGGGTTGATCAGGACTGGTTCACCGCTTTGCCAATGATTCTCAAGGCATTCGGATGCTTCATTAATTGATGGTGCGTCCAAACAGGAATCTCTTGAATCGATCCTTGTGGCAGCACAGCCT
>NZ_CH724166.1:34548-36357 GCF_000153045.1 Synechococcus sp. WH 5701 | reverse complement strand
CGGCATCAATGCTGGGATCTGCCCAAGCCCTCGCCAGCTCGCCAGCTCGTTCATGGTCTCGGCCGGAAAAATATCGCCATTGCTCCGTCACTGAAGGCGGAATCTCCAGGGTCCAACCCTGGGCGGCGCAACGGTCGATCAGGGCATCAAATGTTGTCTCTGGCTCGATCCATGTGCCCGGATTGACGGCGCGTAAGCGGGATCCCTGGCGGAGTGGTGGCAGGCGAGGTGTCGATGCTTTGGCTGGGATGTTGGCGTGTCCTTCCAGCAGAGCGCCAAGCGCAGCAGTCGCTCCTGAGATCAGCAGCGAACGGCGCTGGATCATCAGTTCAGCAGCGCGTTCAGCATGCTGCGACCGTCGGTGCCACCGGTGGCTGGATCACAGGCGCGCTCAGGATGAGGCATTAGCCCAAGAACATTGCCCGACGCATTGGTGATTCCAGCAATGTCGTCCACTGAACCATTGGGGTTTGCGCCGTATCGAAGCGCAATGCAGTCCTCATCTTGAAGTTGTTTCAAGGTGTCGTTGCTGCACTGGTAACGACCTTCTCCATGGGCAATGGGCAGCACGAGCGAAGCAGCGTTGCCATAGGCCTTCAGCCAGCCAGTGCGGCTGCTTGAAACATGGAGTGGTGCGTCCTCACAAATGAAGTGCAAGTTTTGATTGCGGGTGAGGGCTCCAGGGAGCAATCCCAATTCCGTTAGCACTTGGAAGCCGTTGCAGATGCCTAGAACTCGCCCGCCTTTCGACGCGAAGTCCATCAAGGACTGGAGCACCGGTGCAAATCGGGCGATAGCTCCACAACGCAAGTAATCGCCGTAACTAAAGCCTCCTGGAAGCACAACAGCATCCAACCCGCTGAGATCGGTTTCTTCGTGCCACAACCGACGTGTGGGCAGGTTGAGGCATCCCTCGGTTGCCCATTGCACATCCCGGTCGCAGTTGGAACCAGGAAAAACAACAACCCCGATCGTCATGAATCCTGGAGCTCCAGGGACCAGTCCTCGATGACTGGGTTGGCGAGAAGTCGATCGCTCAGAAGTTCAAGCCGTCGACGGGCCTCTTCTTCATTCGGGGCGTCAATGTCCAACTCAACAGCTTTCCCGATGCGCAGTTTGCTAATCCCATCCACGCCCAGACGGATTGCGGCACCTTTTGCCGCTTCTCCAGCAGGATCCAGCACAGAGGGGCGCAGGTGGACCAGAACGCGGGCTTGATAACGCGGCACGATCACCAGCAGGGCTAGTGGAATCCTGCCAGACACCCAACCTTTTGGTTGTGTTGTGTCACCCCTAGATCTTCGGAGGGTGGTAAACCGGTTTCGGCGTTCCTGGCCAAGACCGTGTTCACCCTCACCTGCAGAAGCTGTGGGACTCCCGTTGAGATCCCTGGACGTTTTGGCTTCAAGTTGAAAAGCAGTGGCATCAACAGCACTCTGTGCAGCCGATGCCGTCAACTTCAATTTCAAGAATCAAGAGCCAATGACCTCGCTTCGGGTGATGACCAGCATTCCGATGGCCGCTTAGGGCGATCCACCTCCAGACGTTTGTTGCCGACTGCCGCTGTGGGTGTTGCGGTGTTGTTGGTGATCGGCAGTGTGTGGTTTGGACGTCGATCTAGCGATCAGAAGCAGCGTCCTCAAGAGGGCGCTGCACCCGCGGAAATCCCATTGCCCTCGAGATAAAGCGTCTGACTTGGGAACGCAAATTCAATCCCTTGTTCTTCAAACTTGCGCATGATGCTCAAGTTGATCGATTGTTGAATGTCCATCGCAAGGGTGTAGTCACGATTATCAATGTAATAAACAA
>NZ_CH724166.1:0-1153 GCF_000153045.1 Synechococcus sp. WH 5701 | reverse complement strand
AGCGCGACCAGTCTCAGTAAGAACTAGTGAGATTTTCCGAATATCAGATTTATTAATCAATAAAAAAGCAGGGACGTCTTCCCTTTTTTTTCCACAACATCGGTCCCAATTTCCACAAGCAGTTCGTTGAGATGCCCATCATTCCTGAAGCCTGTGAAGAGAGAACCAAAAACAAAAACTGTCTTGACGGGCACTTCGATTGGACTTCGGTTGGATAAAGCCTTGGTTAAGCGTCCCAACCGAAAGCCTTAAATCGATTGCAAATACTAGTTTCTTGCCAAGTCTCATCCACGGCTTTTTCAAAAATCAGTTGTTTTGACGAATACGGGGTTTGTATGGCTTTCTTATGGACGTCAACGAGTCAGAGCGAGGCTCAATGGATCGAAATCATTTGGAGAAATGTCATGGGTTGGGAGCAACAGACGCTGTTGTTTCCACAAGCACGCCTCCGCTCACCATGAGTGTTTCATCGCCTTCGCATTCCTACGTGAGTCTGGAAGCAGAAATCCCCGAAGTGCTCTACCGCGGCATGAAAGATTTCATTGGAGACCACCCCACCTGGGATCAATACCGAGTGATGAGTTCGGCACTAGCCCACTTTCTCTTCCAAAACGGCAGCGACAATCGGGCCGTAAGCGAGCGCTATCTCGACGATTTGTTTATGCAGTCCGAGCCTCAAGGGCGAGGAGGCAAGCGCGACGACTGATCGCCATCATCGTGAGCGTTGGAGACTGCCAAGCGGAGGTTGGCCAACAAGCGCCATCCACAACCAGCACATTTGGTGTTCTCCACAATTGGTTGCTGGCATTGAGAACACTGGTGCGTTCATCACAACCGAATGGAGCCCCTCCCACTTCGTGGATGTAGTAGCCAGGCGGAGCTGCACCTTCGCTTAAGGCCACAGCGCCTTTCAAAAAGGGCTCGACCAAAGGCAGGTGAAACAGGTCTTTGATTGGCAAGGGTTCCCCCCCGGCGGCAGAAATGCAAGCCTGAATCCGACCGCGCATGTGATCCACCATCGCCAATTCATTGACGCTCCATTGGCAGTTGATATGGGGAACAGCTACATCCCAACGATCCACTTGTCCCTGCAAGGTCACCCTGTTGTCAGCACGGGGCAGAACTTCTCCGTGACCAATCAAAAATCCCGTCG
>NZ_CH724167.1:35216-36351 GCF_000153045.1 Synechococcus sp. WH 5701 | reverse complement strand
CGATGTCGTATCAGTCATTCCGACAACGCCAACAGATCCTTCGGCTGATTGGCATTCAGCAAACAACGTGAAGGCAGCACCACTGACTCATAGGGCACCCGGTCCAACCAGTCCAACCAGCGATAACAACCACTAGAAAGCTGCTCTGACAAAGATGTTCGGAAGGGAGATCCCGAAGGAATGATGGCCAAAAGCGGCTGAAGGCGCTCACCGTCATGGGCCACAGCCACCTTGTTGGGGTGCCGTCGCCAAGCGTCAATCAATTGTTGAAAGACGACGGTCGTGAGCCGAGGCATATCCACGGGAAGCACAAGCCAAGCACCATCTGATCCGGATGACAAAACAAAGTTGAGAGCCTGCAATGGTCCATTCCAGGGAGGTGGCTCCAACACAAATTTCAGATCAGATTGATGCGCCAAGACATCCGCGTGAACCTGATGGCGGCTGACCACAACAACCGGCAGACCCAATGGCATCAACTGATCAATCATTGCCGTGAGCCAAACACCACCCTTCTGATGCGGCAGCAATGCTTTGTCCCGCCCCATCCGACGGCTCTCACCACCACTCAGAAGGCAAACACGAAGCGACTTAACCAAACAATTCATCCTTCTAAAACAAATCTCCGACCAAGACAGCACCCAAGAGTGTCGCAACAACTACTAAATCAAAGCTAAGCAGGATAACTGATCAATCTCATCAGAAAAATAGATGTAATGCAAGATACAAAAATGAAATTTTAAGTAGCCATTCAAACCAAAAATGTCATCCATAATTGGTTAACTAGATCCATAAGCGGATGTTTTTTAGACCGTTTCGTCACCCTCGGGCACCTTTTTTCTGAAGCCCGTGGCATAACACCACTCAAGCAATGCTTCGCGACCTTTGGTCGTTCCAGGGAAGGTATCGAACCCTCCACCTCACCTGGTTCGCCTTTTTCCTGACCTTCGTGGTCTGGTTCAACCTGGCCCCTCTTGCTACCACCGTTAAAGCGGATCTCGGACTCACGCTGGGTCAGATCCGCACCGTGGCTATTTGCAACGTGGCCCTCACCATCCCGGCTCGCGTGCTCATCGGCATGCTGCTCGATAAATACGGGCCTCGGCTCACCTACTCAGGGATCCTGGTCTTTCAG
>NZ_CH724167.1:0-1292 GCF_000153045.1 Synechococcus sp. WH 5701 | reverse complement strand
TGCTGGTTGCAGATTGGTGCGTGCAATACCGGGGTGCGCCGCGAGGGATTTCACCGAGCTGTTCTCGCTTTGAAGACGGTTGTGCAGCTCAAGAGCAAACATCACGTTGGCCAACTTGCTTTGGCCATAGGCGCCGTAGCGGTCGTAGCCCTGGGCCCAGCTCAAGTCGTCCCAGCGGATGGTCCCGAAGTATTGGGCGCCGGAGGTCACGGTCACGACCCGTGGGTCTGTTTGAGATGCCATCAGTGGCAATAAGCCCTGCGTTAGAGCCATATGGCCCAAATGGTTGACGGCAAATTGCAGCTCATGGCCTTGGGGACTTAATTGGCGTGGTGGTGCCATCACGCCGGCGTTGTTGAGCAGCAGATCCAGATGGCCGTATTGATCACTGAGAACGGCAATGGCCCGCTCAATGGAGCGAAGGTCAGCGAGATCGATCTCCAACAGATCGAGGCCAGTCAGGCCTTCGTCAAGCAATTGACGACGGGCCGCTTCCCCTCGGCTTCTGCTTCGACAAGCCATGACAACCGTCGCACCTTTTGCGGCAAGGGCGCGGGTGGTTTCAAGGCCGAGGCCGATGTTGGCTCCGGTCACTACGGCAATGCGGCCCTCCTGGGAGGGAATGTCGTCAACCGTCCATCCCATAGGTGGTCAGTCTTCCGGGAAGAGCAGTTCGGCTAGCTCATCGGGATCAACGTCGTAGACGCGCGCGAGAGATGTTTCGATCGCACTGGTGACTTCGCCGGGTAAGAAGCGCATGGAATTGAGCGCATCCTCCGTGATGTCGTCGGTGAGCAGCTTGTCTTCACCCTCGAGCTTTTCGTCATTGATGACGGCCATCACCCAACTCTGGTAGGCGTACACCAGATCCGAGAACTCGAGTTCGGGATCGTTGAGGTCCAGGGCCATGGTCTGAGCCAATCGTTCGCACACCCAGTTTGACCTTCGAGGGGGAAGATGTCCCCAGCAGATGTTCGGTATGAGCCTTCCGGATTCTGATCAGCTGCAAGGAACCCTTGTCGATTTCGCACTGGTCGAACTGATTCGTCAGCACCGTCTCAGCTTCCAACCGCTATGGACCGTGGACAGCTGGGCCAAATTAATGATTTGGCTGGCCTTGAATTGCGGGCTCTCCAGCGACAAAGGGAATTTTGAGCACTTCGCTCAGTCGCTGGGTGAACGGATCACCACGCGTCTACGCCGTTCATTTTTTGAACGCGAGTTAGCCGATCTGGAGCTTCATGTTACTGGCAGATCCAGCTGATGCTCAGGTGTTGGTGCTGTCCCAGGCA